>CALOBN010000006.1:0-224201 GCA_942491555.1 uncultured Gammaproteobacteria bacterium | reverse complement strand
AAATTACGAGGTCTACTGATTCCAACGCAATGATACGGTCACTCTCGCAATTCCTTTGCCCGTCTGACGGGCAAAAGAAGAGCGCAAAAAACAAGTCAGACCGGAGCGTTCATTAATGAAAGTTATCATTGTTGGTGGTGTCGCGGGCGGGGCCTCTTGTGCGGCCCGGTTGCGGCGCCTGGATGAAAACGCCGAGATTTTGCTGGTGGAGCGCGGACCTTACGTGTCCTACGCCAACTGTGGCCTGCCGTACTACGTCGGCGGCTCCATCGATGAGGAATCCAAGCTCCTGGTCGCGACCGAGCAGATGTTCCGTGCCGTCTTCAACGTCGATTGCAGAACCCATTGCGAGGTCGTCGGCATTGATGCGCAGGCACAAACCGTAACGCTCGAAAACAAGCGTGACGGCCAGACCAGCACGGAGCACTACGACAAGCTGGTGCTGTCCCCGGGCGCAGCGCCCATTCGTCCGCCGCTCCCCGGCATAGACCTTCCCGGAATCTTTTCCGTACGGACCGTGGCCGATGCGGTGGAGATCCGCGAGTGGCTGGAACGGGACATTGACCGGTCTGTCGGCAACCCGCTCAACAGCATTGACCCGGGCTGGGAGTCGCGGCGCGCCGTGGTGGTTGGCGGCGGCTTTATCGGCCTGGAAATGGTTGAAAACCTGGTCGAACGCGGCTTGTCGGTCACCCTGCTGGAAAAGCTTAACCAGGTGATGCCGCCCCTGGATACTGAAATGGCGCGCCTCGCTGAACGTTACCTGGCCAAACACAATGTGGCAGTTGAGCTCAACGACGGGGTTGCCGGCTTCAAACAGGCTGACGGCGGTCTCGAGGTGCTCACGGAAAGTGGTAAAGCCATACCAGCGGATATCGTGATCCTGGCCATCGGGGTGAAACCCGAGACGTCCCTGGCCGAAATGGCCGGGCTGGAACTCGGCAAACGCGGCGGGTTTCGTGTCAACGACCAGATGATCACCTCTGACCCGAACATTTTTGCGGTGGGCGACGCGGTCGAGGTAAAGGATTTTGTCACCGGTGAATACACCCTGATTCCACTGGCCGGACCCGCCAACCGGCAGGGCCGCATCGTGGCGGACGTGATCGCCGGCCGGGACGCACGTTATCGTGGCACCCAGGGCACCTCAATCTGCAAGCTGTTTGACGCCACCATTGCGCAAACCGGTGTCAGCGAGAAGACGCTGCAGCGGATGGGCGAAACGGACTACGAAAAAATCTATTTCTACCCTAACTCGCATGCCGGTTATTACCCCGGCGCGAAGACGCTGGTCATCAAGTTCCTGTTCCGCAAATCCGATGGCAAGGTCCTCGGCGCCCAGGTCCTTGGCGAGGACGGCGTGCCGAAACGGATCGACTCATTCGCGATGGCCATCCAGGCCGGCTTCACCGTGTACGACCTGGAAGAGTCCGAGCTTTCCTACGCGCCGCCTTATGGCAGCGCCAAGGACCCGGTGAATTTCGCCGGGATGATTGCCGCCGACGTGCTGTGCGGCGATATGCCGCTGGTCCACTGGGATGCGATTGGCGACGGGTTTTTGCTGGATGTACGCAACCCGCAGGAAGTCGCTGCCGAGTCCGTTCCCGGGGCTTTGAATATTCCGCTGCACGAATTGCGTGCGCGCCTGGACGAGCTGCCTCGCGACCAGGAAATCAACCCTTTCTGCCGGTCTGCACAGCGGTCCTACTACGCCACGAGGATTCTGCTTCAGAACGGGTTCAGGGTGAGAAATATCTCAGGAAGCATGCTGTCCCGTTCACACCGGGCGGATGGTTAGTTAAGCAAAAGAATTCAGGAATCAATGGAGAACATCAAAATGTCAGAGAACGCCACCAAGAACCATCCTGTCACAGCCAAAGTTGTCGCTGATGACGCACGCATTGACCAGCTGAAAGAGCTGCTCAGAAGTACGCCCCAGGACCTCGACTTCGAGCGAGTCAGGATCATGAAGGAGATGTACGAGGAATCCGCTGGCGATCATGCGCTCCTCCAACGCGCCAAATTCCTGGCTGCCGTTCTGGACCGCAAGAAACTGTATATCGACGACAACCTCTTTGTTGGCGCCATGGCAGGCAAACTCAACGCGCTCTACACCTATCCCGAATGGCAGGTGGACTGGATGATAGAGGAGAAGACGGTCGAAAACTCGCCGACGCCGGAAGACAAGGCGGCGAACCAGTGGGCGATCGACTACTGGGGCCCGCGTGGGATGAAACTCCGCACCGAAGCCATCTTTGAGAAGCGCTATGGCTACGACCCAAAACCCTCTTACGACGCCGGCCTGATCGCCGCGTTTCATGACTGGCCGGCCGGCGGTGGTAACCTGAACTACCCGCGGGTTTACCGCGAAGGCCTCGCCAGCATGATCAAGGAAGTCGAGGAGCGGCAGATGGCCCTCGAGATGCGGATGCCGAACCTCACCAAGTTCTATTTCTATGAGGCATCCCTCATCGTGATGCGGGCGGCGATCCGCTACGCCCATCGCTACGCCGAGCTGGCGCGGGAAATGGCTGCCGAAGAAACCGACGAAACCCGCAAAGCAGAACTGATTTCGATCGCCGAGACCTGCGAATGGGTGCCGGAGAATCCTGCCCGCAACCTGCGTGAAGCCATCCAGTGTCACTTTCTGTGTCACATCATTGCCGAACTGGAGCAGATTGGTTGCGGATACTCCGAGGCCTACCTGGGTCAGAACCTGGAGCCTTTCTACCAGGCCGACAAGGCGGCCGGACTTATCACCTATGACGACGCGGTGTTCATGTTCAAGAACCTCACCATCAAGTTGAATGAGATCAATTACTACTATGGCGAGCGAATCGCCAAGGCCAACTCCGCCGACCTGGGACAGAGTATCACCCTCGCGGGATACACCGAAGAAGGCGGCGATGCCACCGCGGAGATGGATTACGTGATTCTCGATTCATCGCTCTATCTCGCACTACCGCAGCCTCCGCTCACGGTTGCGCTTACCCCGAATACGCCGGGCAAGTTCATTGAGAAAGTGCTCGATGTGATCGGGACCGGCATCGGTCTGCCGCAATTCCTCAACGCGGACGTTATGATGAAGCGGGCCCTGCACCTCTGGGGCCACAACGACCGGGTGGGCGATCTGCCGCTTTCGAAAGCCCGACGCACCTGTGTCGGGGCCTGCGTGGGAAGCTACCTCCCGTATGAGACCGGTCACCCGGTGGAGGGGCAGCCCAACCTCGGCAAGATAATCGAGTTGACCATGAACGATGGCTTCGATCCGCGAACCAAGACGCAGGTCGGTCCCAAGACTGGAGATCCAGTGGATTTCAAGGACTTCGAGGAACTGTACGTGGCCTTTGAAAAGCAGCTTCAATTCTGCGAAGACACACTGCGTCACGCGGCCTGGATTTCGAACATCCTGCAGGCGGATTTCCTCCCCTGTAGCTGGCGCTCGGTCCTGACCGGCGGATGTATCGAGACCGGCCTCGAGACCTGGGCTGGCGGCGCCAATTACTACACGGTTGCACAGATCTCGGTCGGCGGCGTGGATGCAGCAAACTCACTGATGGCAGTGAAGGACCTGGTATTCGACAAGAAGAAGCTGACCATGGCCGAACTGAAAGCGGCTTTGGCGGCCAACTTCGAAGGCAAGTACGAGAAAGTGCACAAGATGTGCTACCAGGATGCGCCGAAGCACGGCAACGACATTGACGAGGTGAGCAAAATGCTCCTCAGGGTGAATAACAGTATCCTGGCGGCCTTTAACAACGTCGATGGCGGCGGCAACTACATCAGCAAAGACACCAAGACCTCGCTCGACCAGTACACCAAGAGTGTCCACAACCTGATGGGGATGGTGACCGGCGCACTGCCCAACGGCAAGAAGGCCGGCGTGGCGCTTACCGATGGCAGCCTGTCAGCCATGCCGGGTACCGATGTGAGCGGGCCAACCGCGCTCGTCATGTCTGCTGCGAAGGGCAACGACCATGTGAAATGGTGTGCCACGCACATGAACATGAAACTACCACCCGATCAGCTCACCACGCGAAAAGGCCGCGAGAACGTGATGAACCTGGTGAGAACCCTGTTCACCAACGAGGGGTATCACATCCAGTTCAACGTCCTCGATACCGAAAAGTTACGGGATGCCCAGAAGCACCCGGAAAACTACCGCGACCTCGTGGTACGTGTCGCCGGGTTCAGCGCCTTCTTTACAAAATTGCACAAGGGTGTGCAGGACGAGCTCATAGAACGGACGCTGCAATCGTTCGATGGTCAAAATATTTGTTGAAGCAAAACGGGAGCCGGGCGGCGTCGCATACCGCGACGCCGCCCGGTTGCTCTCCTTGTGTCCTGGGTGTGCAGTCTCCAGGGCGAATTCATTAACCAGGATTTAGCATCATGAGCACCGAAAATAAACCTGCTGTTTCCCCAAGACGAATCGCCATCAATGTGGGTGGCGGTTTTGTCCCGGGAATGAACGCCGTCATCATGGGCACGGCAATGGCGGCGCACAAACTGGGCTGGGAGGTCGTCGGAATCCGTGATGGTTTCGCCCCCCTGCTTGAACCGGACCGCTATCCCGATGGCGGCCTGGTTTCCCTGACCCCGGAACTGATCCAGAACCTTGATCCGGCCGGTGGAAACATGCTCGGCCAGTCACCCAGGGTGGATCCGTTCAACGTGCGCACGGTTGACGAGGATGGGTTCATTCAGGAAGTCGACCTGTCCGACCGGCTGCTGGCAGCATTGCAGGCCCAGCAGATCGATGGCCTGGTCACGGCCGTTGGCGCCCGTGGTATGAACATCATCTACAAGCTTCAGCAGAAAGGGCTCAACGTGATCTGTGTTCCACGCTCCGTGGAAAATGATATTGCGGTCACCAAGGTTTCTTTCGGGTTTAACAGCGCGCTGAGCTTTACCATCGAGATGCTGGATCGTGTTCGACAGGCTGCCCAGTCAGCCCACAAGATCGGCGTCGTGGAGGTGCTCGGTAAACACAGTGGTTGGCTGGCCTTGCAGTCGGCCATTGCCGTCGGTGCCGACGCGGTACTTATACCGGAGATTTCTGCGGACCTGTCTGCCATCGCTGCACATCTGAAGAACAGAATGTCTGTCAGCAGACCGTTTGGATTGGTGGTAGTCGCCGAGGGTGCGCAGTTCACGCACCAGGCAAACGCGAACCTGAAGGCATCCAAGCTCAAGGCATCCCTCTCGCCGCTGGCCACGGGCGATGCCAGTGACTTCGTCATCAAGGAATCGGGCAAGGCCGCTGAAACGGTCGCAAACACACTGCAACTTCGACTGCCGGAGGAAACATTTCCGCTGGTCCTCAGCCCCTGGACACGCAGCAATTCCCCCACCGCCGTGGACCGCCAGCTGGGAATCGCCTATGGCGCCGGCGCGGTGCGCGCGCTGGAGGCAGACAAGAGCGGGGTGATGGTCACTTTTGGCGCACCCACGCTGGATTTCATTCCGCTGTCTGATGCCATCAACAAGGTCAGAACCGTTCCCGCAGATAGCGATTTTCTGACCGTTGCCGAATCCATCGGTATTTGCCTCGGAAGGAATGCCTCATGAACCCGAACACCGGACAATCCAACCCTTCAGGCATCGTTCTGAACATTCAGAAATACTGCAGCCACGATGGCCCGGGCATCCGCACGACCGTTTTCCTCAAGGGCTGCTCACTGCGCTGTAAATGGTGCTCCAACCCTGAGAGCATCGCGCCCCGGCCTGAATTGGCCTATGACCGCCAAATGTGCTGGGGCAAAGAAAAGTGTGGTGCCTGTCTGAAGCCGCCGGCCCCGCAAGGTGCTTTCTACGTGGCGGACGGTGAAGACGACAAGGTACATGTCAACTGGGACCTGGCGGCTGGATGTGGCCAGGAGACGGTTGATCTCTGCCCGACCGGGGCGCTGTCCATGTTTGGTGAGGAAAAGACCGTCGACCAGGTGCTGGATATCGTCGAGCAGGATGCCTCGACCTACCGTAATTCCGGTGGCGGCATGACCCTGAGCGGCGGCGAATGCCTGATGTATCCGGATTTCACCGAGGCATTGCTGAAAGAGGCTCATGCGCGTGGCATCAGCACGGCGATTGAAACCGCCGGTAATGTGCCGTGGCGCTTCATGGAACAGGTCTTGCCGCATGTCGACATCATGCTTCATGACAACAAGCTCATGGATCCGGAACGGCACAAGAAGTGGGTGGGCGTTGACAACAAGCGCATCCTGGAAAATTTCAAAAAAGCCTACGAAACCTTTCCGGACATCGATTTCATTGTCCGCACGCCGCTGATCCCCGGTGTCAATGCCGACGAAGAACACATCCGCGCCGTGCTGGACTTCATCAAGCCCCATAAAAATGTCATTGATTACGAACTGTTGCCTTATCACCGTTTTGGCCTGGCCAAGTACGGCTTTCTCGGAGCCATTTACGAAATGAATGACTTCAAAACTCCGGACAAGGAGCTCGTCGCTTATTTCCAGGCAATGATTGATGAGGCATTCGGCCGGACATCCGACAGTGCAAATACCTGAGGCTGTTAAGCGCAACCATGACAATCGATACGAACCCAATCGCCGTACCAGAGCAGGAGCCCCGCCATGCTGAACACCGTTAACCTGTTTTTCAGTCGCGCTGCCGATCACCTTGAGCTTAACGAGCAGTTACGCACCATCCTGCTTACCCCCAAGCGGACCGTAAAAGTGGAAATCGTCACCGAGCGGGACGATGGCGGCTTGCATCATCACCTGGGTTACCGGGTGCAGCACAACAGTTCCCGCGGCCCTATGAAAGGCGGCCTGCGCTATCACCCCAGCATGGATGAAGACCACGCGGCCAGCCTGGCCAGCCTGATGACCTGGAAGACCGCCCTGGTCGACGTACCCTACGGTGGCGCCAAGGGCGGCATTAACTGCGACCCGGCCAAGCTCAGTGAAGCCGAGCTTTACCGCATTACCACGACCTTTGTTGAGCTGATCAAGGAAGTGATTGGGCCAACCATCGACATCCCGGCTCCGGACGTGAACACCAACGCCAGGATCATGGGCTGGATCATGGACGAGTACTCCAAGTACTACGGCTTCAGTCCGGCCGTGGTCACCGGTAAACCGCTCGACCTGTACGGCTCGGAAGGCCGCAACGAGGCCACCGGCCGCGGCATCATGTATGTGCTGAAAGAGTGCCTGGCCGGCAGCAACCGTGAGCTTGCCGACGCCACCGTGGCCATCCAGGGCTTCGGCAATGTTGGCAGCCACTCGGCCCGGCTGATCGCGGCTCATGGCGGCAAAATTGTCGCCGTCTCCGATGTAAGCGGTGGTATCGCCAACGACGACGGCATAGACATACCCGCCCTGCTCGCGTGGGTAAAAGAGAACAAGGTCGTCAAGGGCTTCCCTGGCGCCAATGACATAGACGGCGGCGAAGTGCTTACCTACAAGGCCGATGTGCTGATCCCCGCCGCACTCGAAGAGGCGATTACCGCTGAGAACGCCGCTGATGTACAAGCGGAGATCGTCGTGGAAGGCGCCAATGGTCCCTGCACCGCGGAAGGCCACGACATCCTGGTCAGCAAGGGCGTTACCGTCATTCCCGATATTCTTGCCAACGCTGGTGGCGTCACCGTCAGCTATTTTGAATGGTGTCAGAACATCCAGCAGTTCCGCTGGGAAGAAGCCAAAGTTGTCGAGGAGTTGGAAAAAATGATGCGCAAGGCCTACAGCAGCATGAATGAGTTGTCGCAGCGCGACGGTATAGACCACCGCACCGCCGCCTTCGTGCTGGCCGTTAAACGCGTCGCGCGCGCGGCGGCCTCCAGGCGGGCGATCAGCCAGCACCTGCCGCCTTCCTTACTGGCCTGATCTGAAAAAATGCACGGTTCGCGATGAGCGCTTTGATGCAATTTCTCGAGACCACGTTTCAGCCGCTGGTCCTGGTGTTTACCGTGTCCAACCTCGCCGCCATGGGCCTCCAGGTCAGGCTGCCTGAAGTTGCCAGGGCGCTCCGGAATGTCAAATCCCTGCTGATTATTTTCGTCTGGGGCTGGATTCTGGGCCCGGCCCTGGCCTACCTGATCACCGTTACCCTGCCGCTGGACGAGCCTTACGTCATTGTGATGCTGCTCACCAGCCTGGCACCCTGCGCGCCCTTTCTCCAGCAGATGGTGGGCAAAGCCAAAGGTGACATGGGCTTCGCGGGCGCCTTTATTCCGCTGGTCGCCGTAGGCACCGTATTGCTGATGCCCCTGATGGCACCCCTGCTGATCCAGGGGCTGGTGATTGATACCTGGGCACTGGCAAAGCCGCTGCTCCTGACCATTCTGCTGCCACTGATCATCGGTGCCTTAACGCGTCATTTTGCTGACTCGTTCAGCAACAGGGTCTTTCCCCTGGTTAAGGGCCTGGCCCTGATCTCCACCCTGCTGACCATTGTCTGGTGCCTGGCGCTGTACGGCCGGGGAATGCTCAACACGGCCGGTGAACTGGCCCTGCTGGCGATGACGCTGTTCATGCTCGGCATGGGGTTCATCACTTACCGGCTTGGCTTTGGCCTGAGACAGAATCAGCGCAGCGTGATGGCACTGGGTATGGGGACGCGGAATGTCGCAGCGGTACTGGCCGCCGCGCTGGCCATTCCTGATGCCGACCCACGAGTCCTGGTGATGGTCGTTATGTGGACCTTGTGGTCGGTGGTGTTGGCGGCCATTGGCGCGAAGATATTCGCCAGGCGGGCGGGCAAGCATGCCCCGGAAGGCGCCACGTGACCGCCACTGTCGCGGTCATCATAAAAGGGGTTTGCGGTTAATGAGTCAAAAGCCCGGCGGCGTATTCGCCCGCATCACATGGCCGCGACCGTTCGCGGGACTGAAAGGCGTCAAACTTGCCGATGCCCCCCGGGAAATCTCCGCGGGCATTACCCTGGCCGCGCTGATGATTCCGCTCAATATTGGCTATGCCCAGGTAGCAGGCCTGCCGCCGGTGGCCGGCCTGTACGCCGCCATTATTCCGCTGGCGGTCTTTGCCCTGCTAACCAGTTCACGCCATCTCGTGACCAGTCCCGATGCCTCGATGGCCGGCCTGGTGGGCGCGGCGCTGGTGGCCTTCGCCATGCCGGGAGATCCCATGCGCCTGCAATATGCGCTGGCACTGGCGCTGATGGTCGGGGCGCTGTTCTTTATTTTCTGGTTTTTTCGCCTCGCATTTATTGCCAATTTTCTGTCGCGCGCGGTGATGACAGGGTTCATCACCGGCCTGGGTATCGAGGTATTCACCAACCAGGTACGCAAGATACTTGCCGCGCCGCATGCGTCTGACGGGGGCTCCGGGGTTTTGCAGTCCGCATCCCAGTTTCATGACGTAATGCAGAGCTCGGTCAGCACAGAAGGCTATTTCCTGGAGTTCGTGGCCCTGATCGATTCCATTCCCGGGACCAACCTGTGGTCGCTGGCGATCGGTTTCGGTGCCTTGCTGATGGTTCGCTTGCTCAAGCGCTACACGCCCAGGGTCCCCGGGGCGCTGGTAACCCTGGTGCTGTTGACGGTGATTGTTGCGGTCTTTGATCTGGCTGCGAAAGGCGTGGGTGTCCTTGGCGATATGCCGTCCGGCCCACCGGCGTTTACGCTGCCAAGCATTCCGCTGGTTGATTACCTGCGCCTGCTGCCCAGCGCCCTGGCGATCTCGGCCATCCTGTTGTGCGAAGGCCTGCTGGTGAGCCGCAGTTACAGCACCAAGTACGGTTACAAGGCGGACGGTGACCAGATGCTGTTCGCCTATGGCGCGGCCAACCTGGCAGCCGGCTTCAGCGGCTCCCTGGTCACGGGCAACAGCCCCTCGCGTTCGGCCGCGATGGATTCCGCCGGTGCACACAGCCAGTTACCCAGCCTGGTCGCGGCCGGCACGATCATGCTGGTGATGCTGTTCTTTACCGACGTACTGGCCTATCTGCCCAATGCCGCACTGGCCGGCATCGTCGCCAATGCCGTGCTGTCCCTGATCGAGGTTCACGCGCTTAAGGAGCTGTGGCGCATGCGCCGGTCGGAATTCTGGATTGCGACCACGTGCCTGCTTGCCGTGCTTATCCTCGGTCCACTGCGGGCAGTGCTCATCGCGTTCCTGCTGTCGACCATCGACGTCATCCGGCGCGCATCGACACCGGATACCACCGCGTTACTGGAATCGGCAGATGGCAGCCATTTTGCCCCGGCTCAAGGGGGCGACACGGTCAGCCCCGAGGGCCTGGTGGTGTATCGGTTTGGTGCGCCGCTGTACTTTGCCAACGCGACCCTGTTTCTGGACGAGGTCGAACGACTGGTTGTGCAGACAGCTCCGCCGGTGCGCTGGTTTGTATTGGATGCCGAGGCAATGACGGACATCGATACCACCGGTGCTGGCGTTCTCAAGCAGGCGATTAACCTGCTGAAAAGTCGCGATATCACGTTCGCGATCAGTCGCCCTGATCGTGCCTTTATGGCCTGGCTGGAAAAATACGAACTGCTCGAAATGATTGATCCGGCGAACTGCTATCCAACCAACCGGCACGCCGCCGCCGCTTTTCGCGCGACCCGGGTCGCGGCCTGAGTTGACTAATTGAGGGTCAGAATGGCAGGTCCGGGTAACCCTGGGTTTTCCAGCCGTTCTGCAATTTTGGGACGTAGGTTATTCCACGGCCGAGGCTGGTCCACTGATTGACCTAAACCAACCAGCACAGATTCACGTGGTGCCGTACAGATGGGGAATCAAAAAAAACCTTCTTTAAGCATGCTGCGCATCGGCACTACCATGGGCGTCCCGCACGTTCTTCGCAGCCTGGGCCATGATCCGGCGGCAGTGCTGGCCGAGGTGGGCATAGGCCTGGAATTGTTCGACAGCCCCAACAACCAGATTTCCTTCAAGGCGCGGGGCCAGATGATCGCGCATTGCGCAAACCACACCGGATGCCCCCATTTTGGATTGCTTGTTGGACAACAGAGCGGTCTGTCCTCATTCGGTCTGGTCGGCTTGCTGGCAAAATATTCGCAGAATGCAGGAGAAGCGCTGCGTAGTCTTGTGCGCTTCATGCATCTTCATGTCAGGGGTGCAACGACGGACTTGAGCGTGAGTGAGGACCTGGCAGTACTGGAGTACCAAATCTATCATCAGGGTGTCCTCGGCAACGACCAGGTAGGTGACGGGGCGGTAGCCGTGGCTTTCAACCTCATGCGAGACATTTGCGGACCCGACTGGGTGCCGCTTGAAGTGCGTTTCGCCCATCGCAGGCCCGCGGATTTGGCGCCCTATAAAAAATTCTTCCGTGTGCCGCTGCGTTTTGACACCGAGCAATACGGCGTGGTGTTTTCCCCTGGCTGGCTGGATCGAAGCTTACCCGATACAAGCCCTGAACTGCATGACCTGCTGCAACAGGAGGTCAATAAGCTGGAAGTGCAACAGGAGTCCGACTTTCCGGAACAAGTACGCAGCCTGCTGCGCTCCGTGCTGATGACCGGTCACTCTTCAGCAGACGAGGTCGCCCGGTTCTTTTCGATTCACCGGCGCACCCTTAATCGTCGATTGAAAGAGTCGGGCACAAGTTTTCGCGACCTCTCGGACGAAATTCGCTTTGAAATCGCCCGGCAGTTGCTGAAAGACACCGCGATGGAGATTGTCGAGATTGCTGCGCTGCTCGGTTACTCCAATACAAGCGCCTTCACCCGGGCCTTTCGGCGCTGGAGCTCTGCCACACCGGCCAGGTGGCGCGCCGTGGCACGACGGTCGGCATAAGTCATGGAAGCTTGCGGCAACCCCGCGCAGTCCGGGTCAGGAAGTTCCAACGGGCCGTGCTTGAATTCCGGCCAGGTCAGGCCGCTCCGATGATGCCGCTGCAACGGTGTTTTGCCGGAATGACGTGGATCATACGCCCCACCGCAACATGTCCCGAAATGTATAGCCGATGTCCCAATCAGGATAATGGCTTTTCCACGTGATGCCTATACTGAAGACGTTGCGCGAACAGAGCCCGCGCCAGGGAGGGAGGCCGACGAGGCGTCACTGCTCAGGCGGGCTATCGCGACCGATTGGTTGGCGACCGTTGATGCCCCCGGGTCCGCAGGGATAAACCTGGGTGAACGCGCGGCGAGTTATTCGAAGGTTTTTGAGTTGAACCACACTCTTTTAGAGAACAAGGAGAACGAAAGATGACAACTGCAAAGAAGAAACCGGCAAAGGCGAAGAAAATGACCGCCGCCCATGTGAAAAAGACGCTTGCGGACCGGATCGACCTCGATGACCCGCGGGTGAAAAAGCTGGTCGGCGCGGTACTGGGGGTGGCTGAGGAGCTCGACAGCGATCTGGTCGAGCAGCTCGTGAAGTCCGTCGAGATGAAGACGGGCAAGACAACGACCGTCAAGAAGGCTACGGCTAAGAAGGCAACCACCAAGAAGGCCGCCAAGAAGACGACCAAGAAGTCAGCCGCGGCGAAAAAGGCGTCCGCCAAAAGAGTCTCCACGAAAGTGAAACTGAACTGGAAAGAAGTGTGGTACACAAACTGCCCCATGGTCTCTGCCAACAACGTTGACCAGGAGCTGGGGTGGTGCCGCGAGGAGTTCAAAAAAATCGGCGTCGAGTACGCCTACTTCCGCCACGCGCCCGAGAACAACTGGTATCCGCACTACACCCATAACCTCGACAACCTGATTCGCTTCGGTGGTCTGTATCCCCCGATCCAGGTTCACGCCGACCTCCGCCGCACCGTGCTGCTGGGGGCGACGTGGGTCTACGAGGGTGGCGTCATGCAGGTGCGTGCCCGTGACCCGATCTTCAGTGTCAAGGATCTGAAGGGCAAAAAAGTCGGCATCACCAAGAGCCTGAACACCATCAAGAACGACTGGTGGCGCGTCCAGGAGCACATGGGCATCGAAAACATCCTGATGCTGAACGACATGACCATGGATGACATCGAACTTGTCGAGTTTCCGTATGCGGATGACTGGTACGACAAGCCCGACATGCTCGTCCCGCCGATGAACAATCCGTCCGAATTGTGGATGAGGCGTGACCACAAGCATGATTACGCCTTCCGCCCGCTGGAAAAGTCACTGCTCGACGGCACCGTCGATGCCATCTACAACCAGATGGGACAACTGGGGCAGCTCTCTGAAGCCACGGCCAAAATCAAATCAATCTTCGACTTGTCCAAGCACCCGGACTGGACGATGCAGGTCGCCAATACGCCCGCCGTCATCACCTGCACCGACGTGATGGCCAAGAAGCACCCCGAGCTGGTCGTTGCCTATATGAAGGCCATGATCAAGGTCGGGCACTGGTCAAACCGCAACAAGCACGCCGCTGCAGAAATCCTCAACCGGCAGACCTTCTATCTGGACGCCGAGCACACCTACCAGGGGATCAAGGACGTCGACATGGTGCCGAGCCTGAGCGCGCAGAACCTGGAGTGCGTCAAGATCGGCAAGGATTTCATGTTCAGCCACGGCTACATTAAAAAGGACTTCGATGTGGACGAATGGGCGGCGCCTGAGTTTCTGGAACAGGCAGCGACAGAAGTGCTCCAGGAAGAATGGGAAAAAAGGAGTTGGAGCAAACTTCCTGAGGGAGGCGGGCTCAAGGCTGACGGCACACGACTCGGTTAGTCGGTATAAAGCTCTAATGCCCATGGCACCCTCCCGCAGGGGAGGGCTGGCCTTCACCGAAGGTCGCGAGCCAGAGTTTTCAGATCCCGGGTTTTGATGCACAGCTACCCTGCGGAACAGTCGCAATAACACGTTCACGATCAAATGCGCTGATCGCGCCGTGATCACCCGGAAAACTGGGAAATTTCCCAGTTATTCCTGCTTTATGAACTACTGTATGCTCCCGCCATGATTCGCTTCACCCACCGGTTTGCCAGGCTACGCTGCGTCCTGTTCGCGCTCCCCGGAGTGTTTGTGTTGGCCGGTTGTACCACCCTGGGCCCTGATTACGAGCGCCCCGACGCGCCCGTTGAGGCGGAATGGGCCGACATTGACCAGGAATTACTCAGCAATCAGCCGGCCGAACATCCAGAGTGGTGGACCGTGTTCAATGACCCGGTCCTGGATGAGCTTATCCAGACGGCACGTGCCCAGAACCTGACCTTGCGCGCTGCAGGTGTCCGCGTCTTGCAGGCCCAGGCCCAGTTGGGCATCGCGACCGGCAGCCGCTATCCGCAGGTTCAACAACTGTCGGGTTCTGCTAACGAAGTGAAGCTCAGCGAGAACGGCGCCGACACTGCGCTTCTTGATGACCAGTTCGGTTTCTACGACCTCGGCCTCGGGGTTTCCTGGGAAGTGGATTTCTGGGGCCGCTTCAAGCGCATGATCGAATCATCGGCCGCGCAGTTGCAGCTGCAGGTCGCCAGTTATGACGCCGTCATGGTGGCCCTGACCGCAGAAGTGGCGCGGTCCTACGTGGTATTGCGGACCCTGGAAGCACAAATCAGCCTGGCTGAGCAAAACGTTCAGCTCCAGGACCGCGCCCTGCAAATTGCCGATGTGAAGTTTCGTAACGGCTCGGTCACCGAGCTGGACGTGCAGCAGGCACGCACCATCCTGAACCAGACCAAAGCTTCGATCCCCGTGCTGCAAACCAACCTGCGCGACGCCAGGAACACCCTGGCCGTGTTGCTTGGCAAGCTCCCATCAGAAATCGACACAATGCTGACCACCACTGCACCCGTACCCAGCGCACCGGCGATGGTCGGGATCGGCATGCCGCAGGACCTGATTCGCCGGCGTCCGGATATCCGCCAGGCGGAATGGGCCATGGCTGCACAGAGCGCGCAGATTGGCGTGGCCATCACCGAGCTCTATCCGCACCTGTTCCTGGGCGGGTCCATCGGCGTGTCCACGACCACCATCGATAACAGGGGTATCGGCGACCTGTTCGACTCGGGCAGCGTCAACGGCCTGCTGTTTGGTTCCTTTCAGTGGAATATCTTCAATTACGGTCGCCTGCAGAACAATATTCGTTTTGAGGACGCCCGCTTCCAGGAGCTGCTGCTCGATTACCTGAACCAGGTGCTGGCGGCCCAGGCCGAGGTGGATACCGCTATCTCCGCCTACTTGCGGGCGCACACACAGGCGGGGTTCCTGGCCGAGAGTGCGCGGGCAGCCGAGCGTTCCGTAGAGCTGTCCATGGTTCAGTACCGGGAAGGGTCCATCGACTTTAACCAGCTTCTGACAACCCTGACCCAGCAAGCGCAGCAGCAGGATGCCCTGACCGGTGCCACGGGCAATATCGCGACCAACCTGATCACCATGTACAAAGCGCTTGGCGGTGGATGGCAGGTGGACGGCGGGCGCGCCGTAAATGATTACGCGACCGAAGAAGACCAGCAGGACCTCCTGTTGCGCACCAAGTACTGGAACGACGTTTTGCAGTAGCCCATAACCGAACCGATAACCGATAAAACAACAGCGGAAAATGAGATCAGTGAACACACATAAGGTACATCGCAGCCACACAGGGGCTCGCATCATTGGCCTGTTGCTCGCCACGGGACTCGTGGCCGGGTGTGAACAGGAAGTGGCCGAACCCGAAGAAGTGATTCGCGCGGTGAAAACACTCGTGGTCTCGGATCTTGCTTCTGATCGGCTGCGCAAGTTTCCCGGTACGGTGGAGCCGGTGGATTCATCGCAGCTGAGCTTTGAAGTCGATGGCATCATCGAGGCGATAGAAGTCGATGTCGGGGACTCATTTACGAAGGGCGACCTGCTGGCGCGCCTCGACAACCAGTCCTTCGAGCTCGATGTCGCGTCGGCCCGGGCTGCCCTGTCGCGGGCTAACGCCCAGCTTGAGGAGCGCCAAAGCGCCTTTGACCGGGAACTGCGAATCCAGACAGAAGACCCCGGCGCCACCACCCAGAAAGCCGTAGACCAGGTGCGGGCAGCCTATGAAAGCCAGGTTGAGGAAGTCACCTACAGCCAGGCCAGGCTTGACCTGGCACTGCGCGACCTGGCCAACACGGAGTTGGTCGCACCGTACGACGGTACCGTCGCAGCCCGTTTTGCCGAGCCTTCGGAAGTCGCAGCCAGGGGCGCCCACGTGCTCGAGGTTTACGCCGAGGCCGCCATGCAGATCGCCGTGAGTGTTCCGGAACAGATTATCGAAAACGTCAGCCCCGGGCTGGCCGGCCAGGTGTTTCTCAACAACCAGCCGGAGCTGGCCTACGAGGCGACCGTATCCGAGGTCGGCTCGGCAGCCACGGCGGCCAACGCCTTTCCGGTAACTGCGATTATTTCCGACGCCGACCAGCGGGTGCGTCCGGGTATGACAGCCGAGCTTCTGCTGAGATTTTCTGATGCTGAACTGGAAACCGCCTACCTGATCCCCGTGCATGCCTTTCTGCCCGGTGTGGAAAAAGAACAGACCTATGTCTACCTGTTTGACACTGCGACCTCCACGGTGCGCAAGCAGGCCGTGCAGACCAGGGGCATCCAGGGCAACGATATTGTCATCACCGAGGGCATAGCGCCTGGTGACATCCTGGTGGTGGCCGGCGTGCCGTTCCTGCGGGATGGCCAGAAGGTCAAACTCATGCCCGCTGACGACGCCCACACCATGATCGGCCGGAACTGACACCATGGATGGAATCACTCGATTTAGCCTGGACAATCCGCGCCTGACCCTGGTGTTCATCATCCTGGTGATCGCCGCCGGTTTCGGCCAGTTCGTTAACTTTCCGCGCCAGGAAGATCCGCCGATCCTGATCCGGGAAGTGGTGGTCACTGCCCAGTACCCGGGAATGAGCGCCGAAGACATCGAGCTGCTGATCACCCGCCATATCGAGGCGGAACTGCGGGCCATGCCGGAAATCGATGACATCTGGTCAGACTCCAAAAACGGAGTCGCCATCATCCACGCCGATACTGCTGACGAGTACAACGACGTGGAAGCCATCTGGCAAAAGGTGCGCAACCGGATGCTGGACCTGGCCCCCAGCCTGCCGCCGGGCACCATTGGGCCGGTGGTGAACGACGAATTCGGCCTGGTCGCCGTGGCCACCATTGCCCTGTCCGCCGACGGTTTTGGCATGGATGAAATGCGCGATGTCGCCTGGGAACTTCGCGACCGCCTGTATGAGCTTGAAGGCATCCGCAAGATCGAGCTGTGGGGCATACACCAGGAGCGCGTGTTCCTCGAGTACTCGTCCGCCAAGCTCGCACAGCTCGGCGTCAGCATCCAGGACATCGTGCAGACCCTGACCGAGCAGAACATCGTCATGCCGGGTGGCCGCCTGGAGGTGGCCGGCGAAGACCTGATCATTGAACCGAGCGGCACCTTCCGGTCGGTTGAGGATATCGAGGACATGCTGATTGCGGTTCCGGGAACCCAGCAGTCCGTCTATCTCAAAGACCTGGTGAATATTCGCAGGGGCTACGCGGAACCGGCCAAGGACCTGGCGTTTTTCAATGGCCGGCGGTCGATCGTGATCAGCCTGTCGATTACGCCCGGGGTTAATGCGGTCGCTTTTGGTGAGCGCCTGACCGAAAAGGTTGATGCGCTCGAATCCCGGCTGCCCATCGGCTACACGCTGGACTTCGCCACGTTCCAACCCGAGCTGGTTGAGAAAGCCGTTGGCGGGGCCCTGAATAATGTCTACCAGACCCTGGTGATTGTGCTGGTCGTGGTGGTTGCCTTCCTGGGTTTGCGCACCGGCCTGATTGTCGGCTCTTTTGTTCCCATGACGATGTTGCTGGGACTTATCGTGATGCGCATGGCGGGCGTGGAGCTGGAGCGTATCTCCATCGCCTCCACCATTATCGCCCTGGGCATGCTGGTGGATAACGGCATTGTGACCGCAGAGGAAATCCGCAACCGGCTTGATGCCGGCGAGGAGCGCCGCGCCGCCTGCCTGAATACGGCCAAGGCCCTGGCCGTGCCCTTGCTGACCTCCTCGCTCACCACCATCCTGGCGTTCCTGCCCATTTACCTGCTGACCGGTGACGTCGGTGAGTACGCCATATCGCTGCCGGTGGTGATCATTATCCTGTTGATGGGCTCCTGGTTCCTGTCCATGTACCTGACGCCCTTCATGTGCTTCTACTTTATGCAGGACCCGCCCGCCAAGGTGGAGGGAGAAGCCGAAGCAGACCCTTATGGTGCCCGCATCTACGTGGCCTACCGGAGTCTGCTGACCGTATTGCTGAAAAGACGGTATGCGGTTCTGGTCGGGGTCCTGGCCGTGCTGATTGGCGGGGGCTACCTGGGCTCGACCCTGGTGCGCGAAATGTTTGGCCACAGCGATCGAAACCAGTTCCTGGTCTATATCGACCTGCCAGCCGGCTACAACATCGAATCCACCGAGAAAGTGACACAGCGCCTGACGGACTGGCTGGATGACAAGCAGGCCAACCCCGAGATTACCAGTTCCATTGCCTATGTCGGCACGGGTGGACCCCGCTTTGTCCTGGTCCTCGCGCCGTTTGATCCGGATCCGCACCGCGCCTTCATCATCGCCACGACAGAAAATGGCGAACAGGTTCCGGAAGCTGCCGAACGGGTGCGGCGATTTATCGCCGAGTCTCTGCCGGAAGCGGAGGGGCGGGTGAAGATGATGTGGACCACGGGTCCGGAGCCCGGCTTTATGGAAATCCGCCTGTACGGGCCGGATGCCGAAACCCTCTATCGCAAAGGCAGGGAGCTGACCGACCGCGTGCGTGCGACACCGGGCACCATGGATATCCGCAACAGCTGGGAAAACACCGTCATCAAGGCCGAGGTTGCGGTTGACCAGACCCAGGCGCGCCGCGTGGGCATATCCTCGCAGGAAATCGCCAATTCCCTGCAAGCGCACATTGATGGCATACGCGCTACCGACTACCGCGAACAGGACGAGGCGATCCCCATCGTCCTGCGGTCACAGGAACGCGAGCGGGCCGTTGGCAGCGATTTTTACGACATCCGGGTTAATTCCAGGACCGCCAACCGCAGTGTGCCGCTGTCCCAGATTGCCAGTATTGAAGGGTCACGCGAGTACAGTCGCATTTCGCGCCGCAACCAGGTGCGCGTGCTCACCGTTGAGTTCAAACACGAGTCCATGAAAGCCATGGAGCTGCTGGATGCCATCACGCCCGAAATCGAGGCACTGAACCTGGGTGATGAATACAGCTGGGAAGTCGGCGGCGAGATCGAAAAGCAGGCAGAGACGATCCCCAAGCTGACC
The DNA here is from genome assembly GCA_942491555.1 of uncultured Gammaproteobacteria bacterium. Taxonomy (GTDB): domain Bacteria; phylum Pseudomonadota; class Gammaproteobacteria; order Xanthomonadales; family SZUA-36; genus Marinihelvus. The sequence continues at coordinate 205,034 of CALOBN010000006.1, read as the reverse complement.
AGGTGGCTGCCGCATTGTGGATTGTTGATGATGGTGTTGCTGATCTGGCAGTTCAACTCAATCCGGCGGCCATTCATCATTGCCTTCACCTTGCCACTGGCCTTCATCGGCGCCTTTGCCGGCTTGCTGTTGTTCCGCGCACCGTTTGATTTCTTTGGCATTCTCGGACTGCTCAGCCTGGCGGGCATCATCATTAACAACGGCATCGTTCTGATCGATCGTATCGACCAGGAACGCAAGGCGGGGCGGGATGCCTACAACGCGATCATCGAAGCCACGGTCTCCCGGTTCCGACCCATCTGGATGACCACCATCACGACCATTTTGGGCGTGATGCCGCTGATCCTCAGCCACGACCCGGTGTTTTATTCACTTTCCCTGATCATTGCCACCGGGCTGGCTTTTGCCACGGTTCTGACCCTTGGTGTTGTGCCGGTGCTGTATGCCGTCTTGTTTAACGTGCAACCCGATAGCGAGCCGGAAACGGCCGCTGTAGCCGGTGCCTGACGCAGGCGGTGCAAGTCATCGAATCAGAGACCCTCGGCGAGCTGACGTCTGGCCATGGAGAGGTTCTTGTGACGCCCGAATAAAGGGGCCGAATATATTTTTTTAAATAGTATCCGGCCCCTATTTACCCGCTCGCACCAGCAATGTATTCATCCACGACCTGCTCGAGAATCGCCATGGGCATGGCTCCGTTTTTAAGCACCACGTCATGAAAATCCCGAATGTCGAAATCGTCTCCCAGGGCTTCCTGGGCCCTGGCGCGCAGCTCCTGGATCGTGATCATGCCGATCTTGTAGCTCAATGCCTGGCCTGGCATGACGAAATAGCGTTCGATCTGCCGTTCGATATCCGCCGGGGCCATGGGCGTGTTTTCTGTCATGTAGGCGATGCTTTCCTCGCGGGTCCATTGCTTAGAATGCATGCCCGTATCGACCACCAGCCGGACGGCGCGTTTCATTTCTTCTGAAAGGCGCCCGAAATCGCGCAAGAGCAACCCTTCGTAGAGCCCCATTTCCTTGGCGAGCAGCTCTGAGTAAAGCGCCCAGCCTTCCGAATAGGCACTGTAGCCGCCGTATTTCCGGAACTCCGGCACCCCGTCCAGTTCCTGCTGAATGGCCAGCTGGAAGTGATGGCCCGGCGCCCCTTCGTGGTAGGCCAGGGAGTTCATGATGTGCTTTTGAACGGCGTTCATGTTCTGCTGATTGATGTAGTAGATACCTGGCCGGGAACCATCCGGGGCAGGGCGGTTGTAGAAGGCCGTGGAGGAGCCGCGCTCGCGCCAGGGCTCGACACGGCGCACTTCCAGCGCGGCTTTTGGCAGCACGTTGAAGTATTCGTCCGTGTATCCGTAGAGCTCTTCGATCAGGGCCGTGGCGTCGCGAATATACTCGGCGCGACCCTCGTCCGTGTCGGGGTAGTAATTCTGCGGACTGGTGCGCACGTATTCGAAGAATTCCTGCAGGTCACCCTCGAACTCCAGCGTCTCCTTGATGGCTTCCATCTCGCTGCGGATGCGGGCCACTTCGGCCAGCCCGATCTCATGAATTTCCTCGGCGGAACGGTCCACGGTGGTCCAGTTGAGGATGCGATTGGCATAGTAGGCTTCGCCGTCGGGCAGGTCCCAGACGCCATTGTTGTCTGCAGCAATTTCGCTGAGTCTCGTGAGTTCGGCGATCAGGGCATCGTAACCGCGACGGTAGGGCCCCGACAGAGCATTGGCGGCATCGTTCAGCAAAATGGCGCGCTCTTCATCGTCCAACGCCAGTTCGCCGACCTTGCTGCGGAAATCGGCCAGCAACACGCTGTCCTCAGCCACTTCGTCGAAGGGTGCGCCGCGCAGCATATTCTGCGCTACGGGCAGGGCCCGGTCGTAGACCATGATGGGCGGCACGACGCCTGCCGCCTCGCCCAGGCGAAGTCGTTCAACGTACTGGGCCATAACCGTTTCTACACCCTCGATACGCTTGATGTAGTCCTCCGCGTCTTCCCGGGTTTCCACCTTGTGCTGGTTCTGGAGGAAGGTTGGCACGCTGGACGCCACGTTGCGCATTTGCGAAACCGCATACTCATGATGGCGCCAGGGGAAGTTGCGCAGATCACGCTCCCGGTTGTATTCGAAAATCCGGTAGCTGAGCCGGGATTGCTCATCCAGGGCCTCGAAGTCGAACTCGGTGCGCAGGCGCTCCAGATCGGCCTCGGCTTGTTCCTTCTCCACAACGCGCCAGCTTTCGGAATAGTCGTCCCACTCGCCATAGTCTTCAGTCTTGCGTCCAAGCTGAGCCTGGAAGGTAGGACTCTGGGCCACATCACGCTCGAAGATTTCCTCGAAGAAAGCAGCGAGACGTTCGTCCTCGCTGACCGCCGGCGGCGGCGCGCTATCAACCGCGGTCGTGGCAGGCGGTGCAGATTCGCCGCCGCAGGCGACGAGGAGCAGTAATGAGGACAGCAAGGTGGCGCGGGACAGCATGGAGGTCATGGGCGATGCACATTATTGAAACCAGCCGGGAGCCTACCCCAATACGCGTAGGTCGCCAATGCAAGGTTTGCGGGCCCTTTGGCAATTGTGGTCAAAGAGATGTCTCAAGCGACGTCCCTGATTGATTCTACTTGTGCGCAGCTTGCTATCCTGGATTAAGATCACTTATCCAGTACAGCTCCTTTTCTTATCCCGCGATTCCTGTTTTTTTCATCGGTTCGATGAATCTCGACCCGCGTTCTGTTCAGAGTTGATCTCAATTCCGTCATCAACCTAAGGGGCCAGTGACAGCGGGGATGGTAATACCTGGGATCTTCTACCGGCTCCGCTGCTTAAACGACCAGGTAAACTCGAACACCGATACGACGGTGCCGTCAGTCATTGTGCCGACGGTCCTGGCGGTAACAGTGGATGCCTCCCCGGTAGTCTTCGCACGCTCCACAGCATCAAAGATTTTCCAACCATCCTCACAGGTGAAGGTTACTCGACCAGTAGCTTTTTTGGAAACTCCGCTTTCATATCAATGATGATGGTAGCGATCGAAGGCTTGTTGCCTTCTATGGCCAACAAGCCGATAGCAGCAGTAGAAAGCTCGGCGGCCATACTTTGTACGGCAAAGTAGGTGGACTTAAACGGGTTCATATTCAGCCAGTTGTATGGCTGAGTAGCTACAGCGCGCTCAGTGGTTAACTCAGTCAGACGCATACCTGACAACCACCCCATGGGTACTTTAAACAAGGCGAAGCTGCGAAATAACCAGCCATTGAGCATCTTCTTTTTGAAGGACTCCTGTGCTGCCGTCAGTGTGAATGTAGTCGTGCTCATGGGTTTAATTTGTTACCACCAAATAATTTAAATCATGGCTACTACAACCAAAATAATGAAGCGCCCCGGGTATCCCGGAGACTCAATAGTGTGAGTCAGGCCGCCTTGGCTTGGCCTTCGTTATTAGTCTCTGTCTCTGAAGACCGTCTGTGAAGACACATCGACCGTATTGGGCCCGCTGAAGCGCTCGCCCAGCACCGTGAATTCCAGGTCACAGTCGATGAGTTCGTCCAGGGACGGCCCCGCAGCCAGCACAGGGTCATCACTGTTAATTCTTGAAAGGGACAGTTCGCCGCGAACGTCACTGTCATACACAAAAGTTGCATTCAGCCGTTGCTTGCCGCCAACACACTCCGACAACGAAAGCTCGACATCCGCGCGGCCGTCCAGCACCATCGCGTGTCCAACCCTCCCGCCCTCGTCATCTTTGAGCGTGAAGGTCAGGATACCCAGGTGCTCATCAAGGTTTTGAATGAGTCCGTTCTCATCCAACAACTCCCTGCCTTCATGCTTGACGGATGACACGCTGGGCAATACGCGTGCGCTGTACTCCGGATCTGGATCTCCTTGATCAGAAACCAGATAAATACGATCACGCAACACCACAGTGTCGAAGAATCGATGGCTCATAAACACGAGGGGTTGAAAATCCAACAGCCCCTCAAGAAAAGTCATGTGCTGAAAAAACAGGTTCTGGGCCAGAAAGTCCCCGGGCGTCACGCCGGTCACCGTGGCGACATCATCACGGACCCGTTGCTTCAGGCCCTCATTAAACCGGGTTCTTATGATCTGCGAGACCTCAAGATCCGAGTTCGTGGTGTTGCGGATCAGCGGCGTAACCCGCGGCTCGTCTGACCAGATCAAGATCTCCCCGCCGCTCTCGATTATTCCAAAATACACATAGAACAGAGGTGGGCCGACCGAGCGCAGCACCTCCGGACAGATTTTCAGGTGCAGCGTGCCCGTCAGGCTCTGGCCCGGCCACTCGGTCTCATCACCAAGCGCAACGGGCGATATCTCGCCTTCCAGCACCCGCCTCAACTCGCCGTCCCAGGCCATGACGGGGCTCACGGTTTCAGCGCGCGGATCAGCCTCGATAAAATATTTCTGACGATCCCGGACGCGCTCATCGTCGGGCACCCAGACCAACTGCAGACTCCATGGTTCGCTGAACGGGTAAAAAACCGGCTCGTTTTCATACTTCCTGTCAAAGCCCAGGATGACATCGACACCGTCCGTTACAGGGTCGCACTGGGCCAGTGTCTCAGTGACGGGGAACAATAAGGCCAGCAGTAAAACTAAACGGCGCGTGTTTTTCACGCGGAACCCGACTCCATTAAACAGCAATTCAACTCTGAGAGCTTAACTTGGCTTCCTTTCAATATTAATACGGTACAAATTTCAGATTAAGGTTGGTATAACGTTTTAATGTTGCGAGGAGAGTGATGAATGACCGTTAAAGACACGCGAGTATGGCTTTTGGGCAAAAATATGGCACTTTTGGTGTCAATGGCAGTCCTTGCCGGGTGCGGGACCTCAAAGGTACAGCCCCAGGAACGACAGCTGACTTTCTGGCTAGCGGATGGCACGAGCGTTCCAGGTGATCCCAAAGCCTGTGGTGCTTCAATCCCGCTTGATCAGGTGTCCACCATTGATGTAACTGGTGAGTCGAACCCCAGGGCGGTCGTTGCCCGAAGCTTCGCTGAGGTCAGTTTTGCGCGCGATGAATACGTACAGGTCGACCTGACGGGCTCGGTGCAGCAAACCCGTGATCTCGTTGTGCGCTATTTTTCCCAGCTTGGCTGTAACCTGGTGGTCTTTGGTCCGGCTGAAAATCGCAAAGTCTATTGGTCCGATGACCCGGAGAGGAAAGGACGCTTTTCGATTGTCAAAACGTTACCGCTCCTTTGGGGTATGCACGCTGAGGCTGACAGCTAGGCGCTCTGCAGCGAATCCCGTTTGATACCAGTCTCAACTGACCGACGAGCCGGCGAACCGTGTCATCACCATCGGAGGTTAATGCCTCCTCGGCGGCCAGCAGGAACAGGGACCGCAGGCAGGACTTGAACAGCCGATGGTTGCAGAGCAGGTCCGTCGCCTCCAGCGCCCCGCTCCGGATCAGCGCGCGAAGGGAGGCGAGTTCTTCCGGGACGAAATAGATTCCCCAGCGCGTCGGCATGCAAACAAAGCCCTCGGCGGGCGAGGGCTCCCAATGGCCGGCTGGGCTGCGCGTGACGTCGAGCAACTTGCGACTCAGTGAAGCGTCGTTGCCGCGCAATTCTGCGGTCCGGCTGTGGCGGCCCGCAGGCGCCAGTGCCGCAGCCCCCGGGCGCAATGGCCGCGCAGCGAAGGAAACAGATCAATGAGCGGGTGTTCCAGCATGCCTTGCAGGACCTGCGCAATGGCGTTCGCCGTGCCCGGGCAGGGGTCGCCGGTGTAGTGGTCCATAAGAAAGAACAGGTCGGCCTGGAGTTCTTCCAGGGGTGGAACAGAAGCTTGCGCCATGGCGTCATACCGGGTCGTGGGTTCTTGTAAATGATAATCATTATCATTTGTATATTGCAAGTCTCTTGCTGATCCGGCGCCTGCCTGTATTTTCTGAGTCTGTTTCTGCGCACCTTGCTATGCTGGATGAGTTCACGTATCCAGGACAGCCCCTTTTCTTATGCCGCAATTCCTGTTTTTTCCCTTCTACGGTCCAAACCGCCGCAGCGACCTGCCGGTCATTGAGTTGCGATTGCAATTTTCCGATTCGGAAATGGGCGATTTTCCCGAACCTTCCGAAGAACTGATCAGGGCTCTGAAGAATGCCGGTGTTCTCGAACAGAAGGACAGGATTCCCGCGGAGTCATCGCCCGGGTCACGCCCCGTCAGGTACATGGAACTGCTGACGCTGACGGCACTGCGATTGCAACAGCGCGGCGGGCACAAGGTTACCCATTGGTCACTTTTGAAGGACCGCCACGACGGGCGCGTGACCGCCCTGGTTGAGCACGAAGATCCTGCTACCGGCATGGCTGCGGTCAAGTTTGCCTCGCAGCTGATTGCCGACCCGAAATGCGTCACCAGGGCTGCCATCGAAGCGTTTTTAAAGCAGGCCCGCAGCCGGGCGCTGTCCGGGGAAACGCAGGCGATCATCGCTGCCCTGGCGCGCCGTGACATTCCCTGGCTACATGGTGACCGCGAACCCCTGGAGGGCAAGGTGATGGCTAACCGGCGAATCCGCGCCAATGGCCTGCTGCTGACCGGGCAGGGTAAGCACACCGAAATTATTGACGGCACCTTCGCAGTCAGCCGCGCAGACAGAGGCATGCAGGATCTGCTTGCTGATGCCAGTCTGCGACGCAACGTGATGGCACAGTGCGGGCTTCCCGTGAGTGACGGGAAAGCTGAGGGTCCGGGCACCGGGCAGCGGCATGTCCTGCTGGTCATCGGTGATTCCGTCATGGCGCTGAGTGAGCACCGCGACGGTGAGATGCACCTGTACGCCGCACCCCACCCCGGGGTAGCAGCGCTGGCAAAAACCCTGAGTCATCGCCTGGGTTCTTTTCCGCTTGCCCTGCATTTACATTCGCCGGATCTCGACAGGCCATTGTCAGAGTCCGGCGGTGTCGCCCGGGATTTCGACCTGGCCCCGGATTTGTATGCGCTGCTGGCGCCCCTCAACGAGGCTGGGCAGCACCTGGCTGACGCCTGCGACCGGTTCGTAGAGTGGCTGCATCCGGGACCAGGCTCATCACGGATTCCCACCGTTGCGATCACGGGTACCAACGGCAAAACCACGACCAGCCAGATGGTCGAGCATATTCTGCGCCACACGGGTCAGCGTCCCGCCCTGGTGTGTACGCAAGGTATTTTTGTGAACGGGCGCCCGGTTTCCGAGGGCGATGGCAGTGCCTTTATCGGCCATGCCCGCGCGCTCAGCAGCAAGGGGATCGACAGCGCGGTGCTGGAAACTCATCACGGGGGCATTACAGTCCGCGGCTTTGCCTTCGACCGCTGCACCGTGGGGGTCTGCCTCAACGTCACGGCCGAGCACCTTGCCGACGGGGAGATAGAGACGCTGGAGGAAATGGTCGAAATCAAGCGGGCGTTGGTGGAGCGCGCCGAACAGGCGGTGGTGCTCAATGCCGACAACGCCGGCTGCCGGTCCATGCCGCCGTATCTCACCGCAGGCCGTATTTGTTGGTTCTCCTCGAAGAGCTCCCCCGAAGGTGAACCGGCAGACCTCGAGCTGCGCGTCGATCCGCAAAAAGAAGATCGTCGGCGTGGGGCAAGTTCAGGCCACCCCGACGGTACCGATCCGGGTTATCAGCCGGAAATCCTTCAATGCCGCATTGAATGGCGCAATGACGAGGAATGGGTGGTTCTGCACGACCGTGAGTCCGAAGATCTGATCAAGGTCAAGGAACTGCCCAGCACGTTCGGGGGTGCGGCGCGTTTTAACCTGGAAAACGCCATGGCCGCCATTTCCGCTGCCTGGCTTCTTGGCATTTCCCCCGGGGCAATTCGCGCGGCCATGCGGGAATTCGGCATGAGTTTCCAGAACACGCCGGGGCGCCTCAACCACTATACCGGCTTGCCGTTCCAGGCCTTTATTGATTTCGCCCACAACCCTGACGGCATCAGGCGTCTTGCAGAGTTCGCGGCGCGCCTCCCGGTGAAGGGGCGACGCTTGCTGCTGCTGGCTGCGCCCGGTGATCGCTCCGATGAGCTTGTCGCCGGCGTGGCGCGTTCGGCGGGGTTGGGGTTTGATCACATCGTGTGCCGGTCCTATCCCAACCTCCGGGGGCGGGGCCGGAGCGAGGTGCCAAACCTCATTGCGGCCACATTGCGGGCCGCCGGGGTTGCAGAAGAAAACATCACCATCGAACCAGATGCGGAACGTGCTGTGGACGCCATTCTTGGTATGGCGCGGCCGGAGGACGTGGTCTTTTTGCCGCTAAGCCGGGGCGAGTTCAGCGGATTGCATGAGCGCCTGAAGGCAATGCAGCAGCAAAATGGCGCAGGTCCATGACAACCACTGAGGCGAGTGCCATTGAGTTCCACGAGCCGCTGGCGGCAAGCGCGACGCTGGCGCTCGATTGGTCAAAGCAACTTTGTCAGCGGGGTCAGAACCAGGACGGAGACAAGTGGCCGCAAAACGGCCCGGACTTCAGCGCCGGCTGTGATTGGTACCATGGGTCATGGCAGATGCTCCGCCGCCTCGGCCTGTTCCACTCCATCCGTTCAGATGATGATTTCTTCTTTGCAGGACTGCAGCGGGAGATCGAAGCAGGTGCCCGTCGGATCCTGGTTTCCGGCGCTGCCGATTATGCGTTGCAGGCGCGCATCATGGCGGCAGCGGGCAAGCACCGGGGCGCGATCAGGCTTACCGTGCTGGACCGCTGTGCCACCCCATTGAAGCTCAATGCCTGGTATGCGGATCAGCTGGGTGTGGCGATAGAAACCGTGCAGAGCAATGTGCTGAGTTTCCAACCGGATGAGCCCTTCGACCTGGTCTGCACTCATTCATTCCTGTGCTTTTTCGACGCGGACTCGCGCCGAAAACTTATCAGTAACTGGCGGGACATGCTGAGGCCGGGTGGTGCGGTCATGACGGCACAGCGGGTTCGTACTGGTGACCGGGACCCGATCATCCGTTATGACGAATCACAGATCGCCAGCCTGGTGCAGTCCGCGCGTGACCTGGCCGCAGAACCCGGGGCACCGCAAGACATCAATCCGGAGTTGGCCGGGCAATTGGCCCTGGGCTACGCCAGGCACCACTGGACTTATCTGATTGGCTCGGCGGACGAACTCCGCGAGCCGTTTGAAGCATGCGGCTTCAATCTGGAAACGTTCGAGCCCCCGGGCAGGACCCAGCCTGTTCTGGACGTGCCGGGTACACCCAACGCCCGGGGCTCACAGCGTTGGCGGATCCTGGCGCGCAAACCGGGGGATTAAAGGGGCCGGATACGTTCGACTCATGGTATCCGGCCCCTTTAAGTCGACCCCTGGAATTGATCGCCATGCGGGCGTTCACATCAGCATCCGGATAAAGACGGTACGCTGCGCGCCAGATTCAGAATTTCCATGGTCAGGGTGGCGGCCACGTCACCCATCAACACTTTCGGGGGATATCAAAGATGCCAAAACCGACACTGCTGTTTGCCGTGCTGCTGATTGCCCTCGGGTTCAGCGCGTTTCTTTTCTCCGGCAGCCGCACCGCGCTGCTGCCGGCCTACGTCGGGCTCGCCCTGGCAATTCTCGGTGGGCTCGCGCTCACCTTTGACGGTGGACGACGCCTCTTCATGCATGTCGCCGCTGTCGTTGCGCTCCTGGGGGCGCTGGCCCCGGCCGCGACACTTGTCATCCGGGCCGCGCAGATGAGCCCGCTTGCGCTGACGGTTAACGTCGGCATGCTCGTCTTGTGTGCCGCGCTGCTGGTAATGATGATTCGGTCCTTTATCGCTGTGCGCCGGGCGCGGTGAACGATAGTCCTTTATCCGCCGTGGGAGTTTGAATACTCCATGACAAACTCCTTGCTGCGCTTGTCGCGCTGGGTCCATGGTATTTGCCAATTGTCGTTCTATACTCAAATTGGTTCTTTTGCCAATCACTACCTCATTGTGCAGGGCTTAAGCGCAGAATGGAGAGGCGGATACACCGGCATGTACTCATGTTCAGCGCCCTCTCTGCGCTGCTCGCCGCCTGTGCCTTCCCGCAGCCCACCCGGCCGGTCTACCAGCCACCCTTGCCAGAGTTCGAGTCCATTGCCGTTTTCTCAAAAGGAACAGCCGACGATCTGAAAGCCCGGTTCAGCCGGGAGTCGACCAAGTCGGGGGCGGCCATTGGATTCCAAGGCGGCGCGGTGGCGGGCTTGGGCGCTTCCCCCGCTTGCGGGCCCTGGTTTTGGCTTTGTGCGCTGGGAACAGTTCCTGCCGGCGCAGTCGTCGGGCAAATACCGAGGCAATTCGTGGCAACTCCGGCCGATGCAGAAGCGCTGGTTGAACTGGAACTGACCAATGTCCGGTTTGCTCACATTACTGACGGAGCCTTCGCGCTTGAGGTAGGGATTGTTGTAACCACGCAGTGGAATCGTCAAACGAAGTCCCCGCGTGTATCGAAACGCGTCTACAACTGTCGCTCAAAAGCCAAGTATATCGAGCACTGGGCCGACGAGGATGGCAGCAGGCTCAACACAGCACTGGATGACAGTGTTAAGTCACTGGCTGACGATTTTGGGTCCAATCTCCGATTTCCCGCTACGAACTAGTTGGCGTCAAGGGAAATGAGGGGAAAGAGGTCGTATAAGTTCTTAAAATGTATCCGGCCCCTTAAACCTGAGCCCTTTTTCATGAAGCATCGTGACTCTTTCGTCCTCACCTGCGTCCTACTCTTCGGCGCCGTTTGCACACCGGTCAGCAGTTTTGCCTCGGAACAGCTCATCGTGGTCGTTCGACACGCCGAAAAACCCCCTGCCGGCCTGGGCCAGCTGACCTGCCAGGGGCTTCAACGTGCCCTGCGCCTGCCGGCCTGGCTGGCATCGAACTTTCCCCCGCCGGATGTGATCTACGCGCCAGACCCGTCGGTCCGCACCACGGAAATTCACGGGGACGGCGAGCGCTACGACTATGTGCGGCCACTGGTCACCATCGCGCCCACGGCCATCGCCCTGGGATTGCCGATCAACACACAGCTGCCGTTCAACGATTCCGGCCTGCTCGCTGACACCCTGCTTGTCCCGGAGTACCGGGACAAGGTGGTGTACGTGGCCTGGGAACACCTGCAGATCATGAATTTCGCCCAGGTGGTCATTCGTCGTCTGGGCAGCCCGGCCGAGGTTCCGGAATGGGCCAATTCGGATTACGACACGGTGTTCGCCTTCCACATTGACTGGAGTGGCGCACCGAACCTGCGCTTCGAGGTCCGGCAACAGGAGTTGGGGGCTTTGCCTGATAACTGCCCGGCGCCATGAAGAATGCACTATTCAGATCTCTGTTGTAGGCTGAGCTTCAGATTACGCGCCAGACCGGCAGGGTTGAAGGCCGGCCAGACCTGTTTAATTGGATCCGACCCCTTTTAGAGAAATTGAAATGAAAAAGAACCTGTTACCACTTTTGGGAATCTTTTTGTTGATGTCTGCTTGTGAAGACAATGGTGGAGCAAGTAAGGCTATTCCGATATCTGCCTACCAAACAACAATCTATTTTGGTGGCGACATTCTCACCATGGAAGGAGACGAGGCTGAATCGGTTGAAGCAGTGGTTCAGCAGGATGGCAAGATCGCTTTCGTCGGTAATTTAAAGGACGCAGAAAAACAATTTCCAAAAGCCGGTAAAAAAGACCTGCAAGGCAAAACCCTTTTGCCCGGATTTATAGATGGGCATGGACACCTTTATCTCACAGGTTTTTACAATCTGATGGCCAATCTAATGCCTCCGCCAGATGGAAATTCTAAAAGTATTCAGGGCGTTGTGGATGAAATGAATGCCTGGAAAGATTCAGAAAAGGGTCAGTTCTTCTTAAACAAATTTGGATGGTTGGTCGGCTTTGGGTATGACGATTCTCAACTGGCAGAACAAGACCACCCCACGGCAGATGACCTGGACAAAGTAAGCACCGAAGTTCCGGTAATTGTGATACATCAATCAGGTCATTTGGGTTCGGTGAACCACAAGGCATTGGAAGTTTTCAATATCACCAAGGCCAGTGAAGACCCTGCAGGAGGTCACATCAGAAAAGATGCCAATGGCAGCCCAACCGGTGTTCTTGAAGAAACCGCGTTTCAACCCTTACAGCTGCAGATGATGCCCAAAATAGACGATGAGGTAGATCTGAAAATTATTGAAACCGGGCAAAAAATGTATGCCCAATATGGGTATACAACTGCACAGGAAGGGGGCGGCATTACGGCTTTTAATAACGCTTTGGAAAAAGCGGCAAACCAGGGACAACTATACATCGATCTGGTCAATTACCCGGTCATGGATATGGGCCTGGAAGCCATGACCAGTGAGTACTATACAAAAGACCACAGTTACTCGAACCACTATCGTGTAGGCGGGGTAAAAATAGTCCTGGATGGGTCACCACAGGGCAAAACCGCATGGCTTACCGAGCCATATTTAGAACCGCCTCCAGGGAAAGATCATGGTTATCTTGGGTATCCTAAATATTCAAAAGAAGAAGAGGAAACGTTTATTAACCAGGCGTTTCAAAATCAATGGCAATTACTGGCTCACACCAACGGAGATGCTGCGGTAGATGACTTTCTCTTTTTCATCAATGAAGCCCTGTCAAATCATGGATACGATGATCATCGTTCAGTAATAATTCATGGGCAGGTGATCAGAAAAGACCAGATCCAGAAAATCGCCGACCTGAACGTGCTCGCTTCCGAGTACGCCGCACATACCTTCTATTGGGGAGACTGGCATCTAAACTCCGTGCTGGGCTCACCGCGGGCCGAGTACATCTCCCCCACGAGAGACCTGATAGATGCGGGAATCAATCTGACCAGTCACTCAGACTGCCCGGTGATACCACCCAATTCATTGAGAATAATCGATGCCACCACAAACAGGGTGACCCGAAGTGGGTTGGTACTCGGCCCCGGGCAGAGAACGACGCCGTATGAAGCTTTGCTTACCCAAACTCGTTGGGGTGCTTACCAGTATTTTGAAGAAGACCACAAAGGAACGCTCGCCGTTGGCAAACTGGCTGATTTCGTGATTTTGGACCAAAACCCGTTAACAATTGATCCCATGAAGATTCATACGATAAAAGTGCTCGAAACCATCAAAGAAGGACAGCTGGTCTACGAAAAAAACTAAATCCAATTAGTCCTTAAGCTTCCCCGACAGGCACACGCTTCATCACTGGCGTTTTAAAGCCACCCGGCATTACGCTCACCAGGGCAGACTAACCACCGGCGTAATGGTGAAACGCAACTGGAAGTCAGGCCCAAAGTCTTCCGGGGTTTTCACGTACTGCCAGTACTGGGCAGTGAATTTCCAGGGCCGGCCGCTGATGATCGAAGTCTTGGCGACACCGACCCCCACGGGGAGCGTCCACTTGTTGCCGCTACTGGCCTCATGGTTGTACGAAAAGGTCGGTGCGCTGAAGATCTGCCAGCCGTTCTCAAGGTTGAAGGCATAGGAGTATTGACCACCGGTAATGCTGGTGTCGAAGTCGTCCTCGCCGGCGATATCCCACTGGTGCGTCAGGAGCACGCCCACAACACCCCAATCCGCCAGCTTGGCGATGGCGAACTCCGGGCCCAGCAGCCATTGATCCAGTCCGAGCGCATCATTGGTGGCCGTTGGCAAGGCGCCTACAACGCCCCCGAGCACCACGATTCCACCGGGCAGGGTTTTGCCCACCGCTACATCAAAGCCGATATCACCCAGTTCAACCCCCTCGGAGCTGAAGCCGCCGCCCGCCCGCGGTACGTCCTGGGAAAAAATTACCGGAATCGCCGGACGCACAAAGAGGTTGGTGGATTCGGATAACGAATAAGGCAACACGGGCTGAAAGACCATGCGCCAGGCTTCCGCGCTGCCAGCTCCGGGAATATCACCCTCGTAAGAAACGTAATCAAGATTAAAATTCAGGGTGCCCAAGGTGCTGTTCGGATCCAGCAGGGCAGCGGCAACTTCCGCTGCAGAGGGTTCACCCAGCGCGCCCTCGCTGCCCGCCGGTTCTTCCACGATAAATTCAGCGCCAGCGGATCCGGAGATCTGCGCCATGAAGACCTCGCCGCTCTCCACATCAGTGGCTCTGAGCGCTCCCGGATCATCCGCATTCCGCTCCAGGGTAAAGCAGTTGGTCTCGATATCCGTGTAGCAGACCTGGTCATCTCCCACGATCTGCCAGGTGCGCTGGAAGGACTCGCCCCAGGCCTTGACCACCGCGGTACCGTCAGCCGAATAAGTGGCAATGGAGGTGACGCCGGCTTTCAGCTTTACCTCGACCACGGCCCCGGAAATTATGTCGCGCAGGGCGTCAGCGCCCGTAATGGGCTGCCAGTTTTCGGCGAATGTGAGCGGCGACAGGCCACAGGCAAGCAGCAGAGCGGTAACTCGGAGTTTGATCATGACCTGGTCCTATAGCGGGGTTAGGGACACATCATTGTGCCACGGCTGTGAGCTTGAACGCGGCCAACGGTCGAATAACCAAGCTGATGTTTCGGCGTCTGGAGCGTAAAAACCAGTGGCAAGCTGCCACTGGTTTTTCCGACCATAATAAACCTATGGAGAACCGCTAAACGCTAGGAGATTAAATCCAACGCATCGTCGAAATGGGCCACCGCCCGATCGTAATGCGTCGCAGCCTTGTCGCTATCGTCATCAGCATACGCATCAATGCTTTTCTGCAGCTCAGCGTTACCTTTGTCGATGTCTTTGGCCGCCTTGTCGTACGCATCGTCCGCAGCTTTTTCCGCATGGTCCACGGCCGCGCTGAAATCATTCAGGGCTTTAGTAAGGTGATTGAGGCCACTGTCCAGCTTATCCTTGTAAAAAGCATTCTCAGCGCGTCGAATTTCCCGAAAACCTTTCGCGATGTCGACGTAAACCCTGTGTTCCTGGTATCCAAGTCCCATTTCCTTCTCCTTTTCGCTGTTAATAAGTGCTAAATTCCTCGCGCCCGGCTGAAACCCCTGTTTGGGTTCAGCAGACCATCACAATTGACGGTGTAACGTAAACTCGAGACGGGTCGAGGGCTTGAAAACATAGCACCGGGACATTTGTTTAACCTGATGAAAATATAATCACGCCGCCGCGGTGGATAGACGGCCAGGCCTTTTGATTTAACATGAAGATCACAGACAAACCCGAAACGAAGGCAACCAATGTGTTTAAAATTTCTTTGGCAAGAATCACACCAGCCCGGTTTGGTCCCTGGCTAATCGGTGCTTTTGCAATGCTGGTCCTGGTGGCGCCCGCGCAGGCGCAGCAGTTTATGGGAGACAACCAGTGGACGGCGCCGCATGGCGTGTCCACCCAGGCCGGCTCGGTCGGTGAGGAATATTCTACCTACATATTTGTGCTTGCCGCCAAAGAAGGCCTGGAGTTAAACGCGCAGTTTTTTCACTACTATGACGACCCCCGCGACTCGACGGAATCCCATACCGCCGCCAGTTATTACGCCAAATTCCGACTCTCAGAGAACGATGCAAAAACCACCGGTTACTCCCTCTTTGTCGGAACGGGCGTCAACCCGGACTATCTCGAACAGGGCGTGGTCACCCAGGCCTTTGATTCCTATTTTTCGACACTGACCGCTACCTATGGCTGGAATAATGACCGCGTCCTGCTCGACGTAATACCCGGGGTTCAGGTCAACCTCGACCAGGGCGACACGGGTGAAACCGCCTGGGGTTTTACCTACGCCTCAAGACTCGCGATCTACGATGTGATCCCCCAGTCGGCGATTGTCGCCGAGGTCTTTGGCACCGCTGGCGAGGCCTATGCACCGCCAAGCTACCGGGCTGGCGTTCGCTGGGAAGGAAAGAAATGGGTCTGGGCCGCGACCTACTCGGATGCCTTTGACGGCTCCGGGGGTGCGGGGTTTGAAATCGGTTTCATCTACTTTACCGAACCGCGCTTTTGCTTTGGTGGTTGCAAGCGCTAGGTTCACACGGCCGGTCCCGGACAGGTCGCCCTGAAACGCCCGCACCGGATCAAGGTTTGGGGGCGGCAACCCAGAGATGGTCATGTTGATCGTCTTACCCAAACCCGGCAAAGCCAATTATGCGGGAGTATCAGCGATGTTTCGAATCCTGGGTTCAGCCCTTTTGATGATATTGCCCCTGGCAACACAGTCTCAAAGCGAGTCATTAAAATGGTGTGAACCGGAGGACGAAATTGCATCGCTGCCGGCGGACCGCATCCGTGTGCTCAGCCTGAATATCAGCCATGGGCGCAGCACCGCACTCAACCAGCTGTTTGTCAGCCAGGACAACACCCACGCTAACCTCGACGAGATTGCTGCGCTGCTCGTCGATCAGGGCCCGGACGTGGTTGCATTTCAGGAGGCGGACGCGCCGTCGCGTTGGAGCGGTAACTTCGACCATGTCGAGCGTATCGCTGAGCGCGCCGGTTACCAATGCCGGTTGCACGGACTTCACTCACAGACCTGGATTTCGAACTACGGCACCGCGCTATTGACGAGCAGCCGGCCGAGCGCTTACGCGTCGGTGACTTTTGAACCGTCCTGGCCTTCCAAGCGAAAAGGGTTTGTCTGGGCAACCTTCGATTGGCAGGTTAGCGGCAGGGTCCGGTCCATCACTTTTGCCTCGCTTCACCTGGACTTCCTGCGTGACGGTGTCCGCGATCGGCAGATCGATGAGCTCTCTGACGTGCTCGCGAAGATCGATGGTCCGCTTGTCGTCATGGGCGATTTCAACAGCGAGTGGAACGATCCGGAGTCACAGGTGAGGCGGTTGGCCGATAAACTCGACCTTCACGCCCATGCGCCTGGCAAAGAAGGCATGGGCACCTACAAGGGGCGTAACGGCAAGCGACTGGACTGGATCCTGATTTCAAAGGACCTCGAGTTTATAGACCACCAGGTCTTGCCGGACATCGTCGCCGATCATCTTGCGATTTATGCCGAAATCGGACCCCGCGCCGGGTGGGAATGAACCGCCAGCCGCGTGTAGCTCAAAGCTCCCATTCGAGCCCGTAAAATGATCGTTCAAGAGGAGTTTTCTCCGGATGCGCATTAACAATCATTTACTCATTCTTTGTTTTGCAGCGCTGGCTGGCTGTGCAACGGTCGATTTTGACACGCCCCGTGAGGCCAGTTTTGCCATGGATGCCAGTGAATCCACAGCGCTGAAACAGACAATTGAGACATGGCAGGCAATCAATCCCGGCCCTTCCGGTTTCTACCCGCTCGTCGACGGAACCGATGCCCTGGGTGCGCGCTTGCGCCTGATCGAAGCCGCGGAAAAAACCATCGACGCGCAGTATTTTCTGATGAAAAACGACCTGGCCGGGCAGGTTTTTGCCTCGGCGCTGTTCGCCGCCGCCGACCGGGGTGTTCGCGTCCGCTTCCTGCTGGACGATATTTTCACCACCGTGGGGGATGAGGCAATGACCATCATCGATGGTCACCCCAATATCGAGTTGCGTTTGTACAACCCGGTTTCCAGAACCGGAATCAAAGGGCTTAACTACCTGGGCGACTTCAGTCGCGCCAACCGGCGAATGCATAACAAGTCATTTATTGTTGATAATGCTGCCGCCGTTGTGGGTGGCCGAAACATTGCCGATGAGTATTTCAACCTGAATCAGGAAGGCGAGTTCCTGGACTTCGATATGCTCATCTTTGGTGAGGTTTCCGAGGCCCTGTCCGTTGAGTTTGACCGTTATTGGAATCACGAACGTTCGGTGCCGGCAGAGGCCGTGGTGGGGCGCATTTCCGAGCAGGAATTGGCGGATTTCCGCAACACTCTCTCTCGCGAAAAACTTGAGGCGGCCCGCAAACACTACCAGGACGCGTTCGACTCGGATCTGATGCTGAGTATCGGTCAACAGGAAACCCGGTTTTACTCGGCTGATGCCATTGTCATCACGGATGATCCGGACAAGCTCGTCACCGCGATTGATGTTGACAACAGGCTGCTGGTCAAGGCGCTGACCGAAGTTGTCACTGAAGTCACTTCTGAAGTGGTGATCATGACACCCTACTTTATTCCCGGCGAGGCAGGCGTTGATTTCTGGCGCTCCATCGTGGACAAGGGTGTGCGAGTTGTCATTGTCACCAATTCCCTGGCAGCCAATAACCACACGGCAGTCCATTCGGGTTATGCCAGGTATCGTAAAGACATCATCCGGGCGGGCGTCGAGTTATTTGAAGCGCGCGCCGATGCGGTTGCTGCTGAAGACCAGACCATGACCATGCATACCAAGGCCATGCTATTTGACCGCGAAAGCGTGTTCGTGGGATCACTGAACCTGGACCCCCGGTCAATCGCGATCAACTCGGAAATGGGCGTGGTGGTCTTTTCGCCTGAAATGACAGAAAGCCTGTCGGAACAATTGTTCAGCAGCCTTCCCCAATGGACCTACCGTGTCACATTGAATGAGCAGGGAAAACTGCGCTGGCACGCCAATATTGATGGTGAGGAAGTCGTGGAGACGAAAGAGCCGCTGGCTTCGTGGTGGCGCCGGTTTTCCGCCTGGTTTCTGAGAATTGCGCCTGAGAACCAGCTTTAAACCTTATAAAGCAGATTTTGTATACAGGTTTTGCAGACGGCATCTTGTTGGGTGAGCCCGGAGCTACTCGGAAACCGACCAAATCATTTACACTCGCGTGCATCTGTCAATCCACAACCAGGAACCCGACGACGAGACAAAAGTTTTCGTGATGCGGGCAGGGAGAAGAGCTATGAATACCGCAAGCGAATCGGACGCCTCCGCCAGCGCAAAAGTCATCGGCATCGTTACGATCATTCTCGGCATCGCGGCCCTGGCCGCTCCGTTCGTGGTCGGTGAGTCGATGTTGCTGTTCGTGGGGCTGGTGGTCACGGTGGCTGGTGTCTTACGTATGATCTGGGTATTCCGGGCCGATTCCTTCGGAAGTGGTGCCTGGAAATTCCTGGTGGGGGTGCTTACCTTGCTGGCGGGTGTTTTCATCGTTGGACATCCGCTTCTGGCCAGCGGCGTTTTGACCATTGTCCTTGCAAGCTACCTGTTCATGGACGGCCTGGTGGAAATCATCGTGGCCATCACTCTCGAGGGCAGCAAGGGGAAGGGCTGGCTGTTTGCCGGCGGTGTGCTTTCGGTTCTGCTGGCCTGCCTGCTTTTTTTCCAGGCGCCGTTTTCAGGCGTAATCGCCATCGGCGTCCTGATGGGCGTTAAACTGATTTTTATCGGATTGATCGCCTTGCTGCTGGGCACCACCCTGCATAATCTGATGAAGGTGCAGGGTTCCTAGTCACGGTGCGCATGATAGGCCCCCAGGTAGCTAACCCGGGGATACGGAATAATGAATATCTTAGGTGCGAGATGATCGAAAATTACAGCCTGATCGGGCAGGATAAGCAGATGCCACATCCAACGCGCCAACCTGAGGACAGCATCATCAGCCCTCTGAAGAAACTGCTTGCCGTGTTCCTGGCCGGGGTCGTGGCGGTTTTGTTGCAAGCCTGTGCCACGACGCCCGCACCGTCCTGCGAAGCAGGTACATTGCCCGCGGCCAGTTGCCCCGCACCGGGCGCGGTAGACGATGCATTCATCTCGGAACTGCTCGACCGACGCCAGTGGTATTCGTCCCGGGACCTCCGCGAGCTCGAGATTGAGCCCACGGAAACGGCCCGGACATACGAAACTCCGATACAGAACGCCGTCGGTAAACTGGTGCCGCCGACCGATACCGGAGCACTTGACTCGCTGGCGCTGAAGATCTGGATGATCGAGCAGGCACGTCATACCGTGGACGCGGCCTACTATATTTTCAGTGACGACCTCGCCGGTTATGCCGTGCTGGGCGCGCTTTGCGATGCAGTGATTCGCGGCGTAGACGTCCGCCTGATTGTCGACGCAGGCGGTTCATTCAGTTTTCCAAAGCCCGCGCTCAGAATGCTGGACTCCTGCGAGGAGGACGCCGGATACATGACGAACGCCGAGGGCCTTCCGACCCGGCAACGTGCCCGCGTCCAGGTCGTTGTGTTCAACGCGCTGACCAATTTTTCCGCCAGCCCCAATCGCCGTTCCCACGACAAGTTGCTGATTACGGATGGGCAATTCGGGGAGCAGGCATACCTCATCACGGGAGGGCGGAACATCGCGCTCGACTACTACGGGCTCACCGAAGACGGCGAATTTGATCCCAAGGCCTACCGCGATCTCGAAATATTGTTGCGGCCCGTAGAGGTTCCCGATGAGCAAGGTGTCGGGGACCTGACCAGTGGGTACTTCAGCCTGCTGTTCCTGTTCAAGGCTAACCGCCTGCTCGAGGCGGTCAATACCGATAATGCCCGCATCATTTACCAATCGGAGCGCGCCCGGGCACGTGAGGCGTTGGCGAAACTGAAAAGCTTCCCGATAATGCAGCAACGCTTCGCAGAGATTCCGGATTTCATGTCCGAGGGTTTTTTGCCGGCGGACGTTCTGCTGGCCCAGCAAATGTCGAACGTAGTCGACAAGCGCGTCGTGCGCGACGCAATCGTGAACCTCCAGCGTAGTCCCAATTCCGTGCTTTTCGTCCTGAATGAAATCCTGGACAGAACGGACGCTGCCGGAAACTCGCGCATCTGCTCGCCCTACCTGTTTCTGGCGCGCTACGAGGACTCCGATGGCACGGTGATCCTCGACGAGGCAGCCTCGATTCGGGCCTATATCGATTCAAACCCGGATGCCGAGATCGAGATTGTGACGAATTCTGCATTGACGTCCGACAACTTTCCGGCTCAGTCCGTCATCGATTTCGACATGGCGCCCCGCCTGCTGCTCGATCCGGAATTGCAGGAGCGTTGGCTGGATCTGAAATCGGAGGATGAAACGACCGCCGAGCTGACCAGCAGCGACGAGTGGCGGCGACAGGTGAACCACCCGCGAATACGCATCTACCAGACGGGTCTTAATGACTCTGACCTGTTCCCGGGCGGTACCCAGACTTACGGCAAGCTGCATGCCAAGTTCTGGGTGGCCGAGCCTTACGGATTTGTCGGCACGACCAACTTCGACTACCGCTCACGGCTGTATAACAGCGAAATGGGCTATTTCTTCCACGCCGGGCCGCTGGCCGAAGACCTGGGTTCCGTGTTCGAGGAACTGAAATCGCGGTCCTACCGCTGGGGTTCACCGGAATGGCTGCAAATGCGCAAAAATCTGATGGAGCTGGATGGTATGAAAGGATGGACGCTGCGCAAGCAGCGCACCATATTCAAGACCTTGCGTGCCACGGGGCTCCAATGGCAATTCTGAATCCGGCGGAATTGGCAGGTCGACGCCTTGCCATGATATTTTTCGGCAGGCCCGTACCGCACCCGACGGCCGTGTTTGTCCGTCGGCGCCTGCAGTGCGGGTCGGGCCCGGGGTCATGCACACCATAAAAATTCCGGCAGTGGGCTGGCTGTTACTCTTTATGCTTTTGCTCATGGTGGGCGTAGCGATAATCCGCAGCGTCGACCAGCCGGAGCTGGCAACGGCTGTGCAGTCAGAATGCGTGGTGTTTGACATCGACGGAACCCTTACGCCGGATGTCCTGTCCATTAAGACCGCTCGGGAGGGCGCTGCAACCGCTGTTCGTGCGTTTGCCGATTCGGGATACCTTATCGTCTACCTTAGCGCCCGAATTCGGGGGTTGCGGGGAGGTATTCGCGATTGGCTCGACGAGAACGAATTTCCGCCGGGCAGGCTGCACCTGACCGAATCGCGCGACGACCGGAAGGATCACGCCGCGTTCAAAGAACGTGTGCTGGAGTCCTATGAAGCGGGCGGCTGTGACTTCGTCGCCGCCTACGGCGACTCCAGCTCCGATTTTGAAGCCTATGCGAGCGCCGGAATAAGCCCACAGCGTATCTTCGCACTTAAACGCGAAGGCAAGAAAACCTGCGAAACCGGCGCCTGGGCCGGGTGCTACGCGACCTGGGGCGAGCAGATGGACACCATCTCAGATCTGGTACGGCCATCAGACTGATCTGCGCAGGCAAGCCAGGTTGCGGTTCGGGGCACGATTGGGGCGAATCACGGCCCGGACGGGGGCTCTGATAACAGGTCAAAACTCCCATTCGAGCCCGGTGGCCCGCAAAGTTTTGAATATGGCTCGCTGCCGGCGCAGCGTCTGGCCTTTAATCCCACCCGCGGCTTTCATGTTCTCGCGCATTTGCAGCCACTCCGGAGAACCCCAGCGGTAGGACTGCGATTTCAGTTCCTCGAACACGGTATTCAGATCTTCCGCCAGCGGCTCGGCTTCGAAGAAGTAGCCCATCTCGCTGTTGTACAACCTCGATCGGTAGTCGAAGTTGGTCGTGCCGATGAATCCGTAGGGTTCGGCTTGCCAGAACTTGGCATGCAGCTTGCCATAAGTCTCTGTTCCCCCCGGGAACAGGTCGGAGTCGTTAAGGCCGGTCTGGTAGATGCGTATTCGCGGATGGTTGACCTGCTGCTTCCAGGCGTCGCTGTTGGTTAACTCGGCAAGCGTTTCGTCTTCTGATCCCAGGTCCAGCCAGCGCTGGCGCAGTTCTTCATCCAGGAGCAGTCGCGGCGCCGTGTCGAAGTCGATGACGGACTGTGCCGGAAAGTTGTCCGAGGTCATCGCCGAATTGGTCATAATTTCGATCTCGGCATCCGGATTCGCTTCGATGTACGCCCGGATCGCCTCCGCTTCGTCTACGACGACCTGGCCGTCCGAGTCCTCGTAGCGCGCCAGAAAGAGGTAGGGCGAGCAGATACGCGATTGCCCGCCGGCGGATGTCTGGCTCAGGACCTCATTGAGAACGAACAGGACGGAGTTGGGGCTGTTCAGATAGTTGTCCACCGCATTGCGTACAACCCGCTTGTCGACGACATGCGACAACTGTTCTACCAGCCGGACCCCGGTCTCCACGAAGCCCTCGCTCGTGTACTCAGGCATTTTCGCGAACCGTTCCCGCATCGCTGGAAACTGCTTGAGTTTTGCCAGCGCCTCGCTCGCGTGGGTCCGCTTCGAACGGTACCTTGCCCGGGCGGGCTTACTGTGGTGCGCCTCGAGCAGGTCATTGCCCTTGAACAGGAACAGCGCGCCGAAGTATCCACTGGTCAATACGCCGATATCGTCTTTCCCGGGAGTGTCGGCGGGACGTAACAGCAGCTCCACATCGCGATAGGTCCGGGGGTCGAACTCACCGGTTTCGGTGAGCCCGTAGTAGTCGAGGGCAATGTTCCGTCCCCCCGTGATAAGCAGTGCTTTGTCTGCAAAGTCCCCGTCCGTAATCAGCAGCTTGTCATGTGAGCGACGGTTGGGGCTGGCGGACAGGTTGGTCAGCGCATTGAAGACGGCAACCTGGACGCGCGCACGTTGTCGCGTCGGCTGGCCCTCGGCATTCCTGATGTACCCGGCGTCTTCCTCACAGGCATCCAGCATCCTCAGGGCCGACTTTGGAAAGCTGAAGGACCCCACTGCATCAACGACGAGGCGAACGTCCACGCCACGAATCACGGCGTCGCACAAGGCGCCCAGCACCGCCTGTCCGGCAAGATCGTCTTTGTAGATGTAGTAGATCGCATCCACCGTATGGCGCGCCTGCTCGATCATCCAGATCTTCAGCGCGAGAGAATCCTGGGAGCCGTCGTCCGTGGGCGGAATCACCTTCCCGACCGCGTTACTGACTGGCAAATCGAACGTGCGTGCCACTTCGGCGGGTTCGATTCCGACCTCTCCGAGTTCCCGGGAATCGTACCACTGGCGTCGTTTCGCCAGTTCCGTAATGAAGGGGTCGTCGACCGCTCCGGGTTCAGGGCAATTGTTATCGGTCATGGTGTCTCCTTCGCAGGTCGGTGCGACGCTCTTTTCACAGGCCTGGAGCACGAACGCCATCAATCCGGCCAGCACCAGGGCCCATGCCATCGATGGGTGCCCGTCATTTCTTTCTTTTGGTTGGTTATTCACTTTCGACATTTCATTCTCCGTATTCCTTCGCTGCCATGCCCCAGACAGAGATGAACAAGGCAGCAATCATCGGGCCGATGACTACACCGGCGAGCCCGAACAGGAGGAGCCCCCCGAGGGTAGAAACGAGCACCAGGTAGTCGGGCATACGCGTGTCGCGGCCGACAAGAACCGGGCGCAGCACGTTGTCCGCCAAGCTGATGAAAACACCGCCGACAATGAGCAGGATGGCACCCTGGACATACTGCCCGACTGCGAAAAAGTAAAGAGTGGCCGGCATCCACACCAGGGCTGGGCCAACGGCGGGCACGACGCTCAGGAGCACCATGAGCACACCCCAGAGCGCCGCCGAGGGAATACCAAGCGCCGCGAAGGCGATGCCGCCGATCCCTCCCTGGACGACGCCAATGATGGCTGTGCCCTTTATCGTCGCACGTGAAACCTCGGCAAAGCGCATGAGCAACTCCTGCTTCTTGTCTTCGTCGAGCGGAACGGCCAGGATCGCTGCGTCGAGAATGCGTTGGCCGTCACGGAACACGAAAAACAGGATGTAGAGCATCAGCGTGAACATGAGCGAGAACCGCACGATGTTCTGGCCAAAGCCCACCAGGATGTTGGCCAGGAACTGGCTCACCCGCAGGCCGAACGACGATGCCATGGCACGCATTTTCTCGGCGTCAATGCCCATCGATTCGAGCCATGACACCACGACGGGGAGTTTCGCATTGAACCAGTCGAAAACGGCGCCGACATCGATTTCGCCGCTGCGGATATTGACGTACAACCCGGCGGCCTGGCTGGCGACGACCGAAACGATCCACGTAATGGGGATAATCGCGACAAGCAAAACGACGACGAGCGTCACGCCAGATGCGACGGTCTCGCGTCCTCCCAACCGACCCTTGATGGAGTTGTAGGCCGGGAAGAAAACGATCCCGAGCACAGTCGCCCAGAAGATCGGCTGAATGAATCCGCCAATCACCCAGAAGAAAGCGAGCGTGACGATCAGCAGCAGAATGCTGAAGAATGCGCGCTGCGTGGCTTCAGCGGTCATGGCGTTTGCCCGTTACGGGGCGCAGCCAGGCGAGTGACCCGAACCCTGTCGATGGCGCCGGTGATTCTTCTGACGGCGAGTTCATCACCGGAGTTTGAATACCCGTGGCCGGAATCGCAAGCCCCTCCGCCGCCACGGACAGCATCCTGGGCAATATGGCCGTTTCAACCCGGCATGAGTTCACTGAATCGGTGCCGTCAGCCGCGCGAGTTTGACCGCGAAGCGGAACCACCACGGCTTGTTGTCATACTCGCCGGGCTGCATCAGCCTTGACCTGGCGAAGTCGGCCTCGAGCATGTGCTCGATCTCGGCCGCGAAATCGCCATCTTCGATCAGCGCGGTGATCTCGAAGTTGAGACGGAAGGAGCGGTTGTCGAAGTTGGCCGTGCCGACGGTGGAAACCTCGTCGTCGACCAGCATCACTTTCTGGTGCAGGAAGCCGTCCTGGTAGCGGTAGAAGTCGACGCCGGTGCTGGCGGACTCGTCGAAGTATGAAAAGGCGGCCAGCCAGGTTGCAAGGTGGTCAGGTGTGTCGGGGATCAGGATTCGTACATCGACCCCGCGCAGGCCGGCGAGCTGGAGCGCGGTGATCACGGGCCGGTCGGGGACGAAATAGGGGCTGGCAATCCAGATACGTTCCTGCGCGCTGTTGATCGCATGCACGAACATCAGATTGGCGGTCTCGAGTTCGTCGGCTGGGCCGGTGGGAAGGATCAGGACCGGGATATCACCGTCCCCGGAGGGCACCGGATTCCACGACAGATCCAGCCAGTGTTCGCTCGCCCAATACCAGTCCTCAGCGAATGAGAGCTGAGCACCGAGTGCTGCCGGGCCCTCGATCCGCATATGAGTGTCACGCCAATGACCGAACTTCGGATCACGGCCCAGGTACTCGTCGCCCACGTTAAGGCCGCCGACCCATGCCTCCTTGCCGTCCACCACCACGATCTTGCGGTGGTTGCGGAAGTTGATCTGGAACCGGTTACCGGGCCCTTTCTGGCTATGGAAGTTGTAGACCTCGACACCGGCCTGACGCAGATCATCCATGTAAGCCTGGGGAAGGTCATGGCTGCCCATCTCGTCGTAGAGGAAAAAAACCCGCACCCCGGCCTGAGCCTTTTTGACAAGGTGTGCTTTGACCTGTCGCCCGATCTCGTCGTCTTTGACGATGAAGAACTGGAAAAGGATGTACTCTTCGGCGGCATCGATTCCCTTGAGAAGGCTGGCAAAGGTGTTGTCGCCATCGATCAGAAGCTCCAGGGAGTTGCCGCGCAGATACGGCAGGCCCGCGAGGCCGACCGCCGCCCGGGCAGCAGGGCTGATCTGATCCATCGGCAGAGCGTAGTCGAGAGCCTGCTCGATGGCCGCCTGTTCCAGTCCGGCGATCTCCTCCATCTCGTCCTGCCGCGCGCTGACGTAACCCTGGAACCTGCTTCTTCCCAGTACCCAGTACGCCGGCACCGCCACGTAGGGGATCGTGTTCAACGAAACCGCCCATGCGACGGCGCCCTGTTCGGTGCGCGTGCTCATGATGGCGTCAATCGAAGACAACAGGCCCAGAACGTGAAAAAGGATAATAATTGCTGAAATTATCCGGCGCCTTTTGCGCTTCTTCGGAACGGGTATTTCGTTGTTCCCGGTCATTTGCTGATCACACAGAAGGCCAAAGCAATCCATGTGACCGGGGTTTTTCTTCTGATTTTTCTCACGAGTTTCACTTAGGTCAGGATAAAACGATCATCATATTAGCCCAGTAAATTTTCCATCACGACGCATATTTGCGTTACAACCAACTGTACAGAGAACCCCGATCACGGGTGTATTGTGAAAGTGGTGACCTCCAGGCGGAAAGGGGCAGGGGTAATGATCCAGCTGAATGGGCGGCGATGCTATGATCCATTGATTCGCGCAAAAAGCGCTTTGATACTGCCCTGACACCAATGGGTTCGCCGGTGCATCCGATGTCCACAGACGTCCATCAACAATTTGGACCCTTCCGACTGAAAGTCGGCGTTGGGTTGTGGCGCGATGATCGTGAAGTTCACTTACCTCCCAAAGAAATGGCGCTGCTGGAATTGCTGGCTCTCAACCACGGTGAGGTCGTTGAACACGAAACCATCTATCGTCATCTCTGGCCGCGTCAGTCGGTCGGCTACCAATCCCTGGTCCGTTGCGTCTATTCATTGCGAAATGCCCTGAAACCTGAA
Source organism: uncultured Gammaproteobacteria bacterium (assembly GCA_942491555.1). Taxonomy (GTDB): domain Bacteria; phylum Pseudomonadota; class Gammaproteobacteria; order Xanthomonadales; family SZUA-36; genus Marinihelvus. The sequence goes on along the minus strand of CALOBN010000006.1, from coordinate 177,880 downwards.
GGGCGCGAATACATCAGGACCATTCCGAAGCGGGGGTATAGACTGGTGGTTCCGGCCGACCGTTCATGGATGAGCTCCCACCGGTCGGCACTGGAAAGTACGATTCAAACCAAACCACAGGCTTATTCGCACTTTCAGGCAGGACTGGCCGCTGCCAATTACCCCGATCCGGACTCCATGGAACGGGCCCTCCATTGGTTCAGAGAGTCTGTGCGAGTCGACCCGGATTACGCCGCAGCGCACGCGGCCATAGCCGAAGTGAGCATGATCCAGTGCTTTCGGGGGTTCATCCAGCCACAGGAGGGTTTACGGGTGGGCCTCGATGCCTGCCATGCGGCGCAAAGCATAGACCCCAACATCGTCCAGGCCCTGGGTGTGCGTGGCTTGTTCGAGGCGCTGCAACAAGGCGAGATGGAGACGGGAAAGAAATCTCTCGCTCACGCACAGCGTCTCGATCCCGGGTATTCGCGCAGCTACGCCTATGAGGCCCTGGTTCACCGCGCCGAGGGCAATCTGCAAGCGGCGCTAGCGTCCGCCGCCCGCGCCGTCGGACTGGATCCGCACTCCCGGTATAATTCTGCAGTGCACGATATCACCCTGTTTCTCGCGGGCAGGGTCAATGAGGCCCTGGATTTCGAACGCCAGATTCTGGAACACCACCCGAAGGAAGATCTTGCCCACGCGTTTATCAGCATTTTCCTCGCCACGCTCGGCGACTATCCGCAGGCGCTGGAATTTGCACACAAAGCGTTGGCCCTGGCGCCGGATATACCCGCTACCAGGGCCTTTGTGGCCTGGCCTCTGGCGGTCTGCGGCAAGACGGACGAAGCCGCCGACCTGCTCGAGAAGGCCTACAGCGCTCAGCTGCCACGGTGTCCGCGTCCGATCATGGCGCCCGCACTTGTGGCCCTGGGCAGAACTGACGAGGCATTGTCTTTGCTGAATGAAGCACGCGTCGAGCAATGCCCCTGGTTTTACGGCGCCAAAGTTGACCCCCGGCTGGCTGTGCTGCGGGACGACCAGCGCTGGAAGTCGCTTTACGGCTGAACGCCTCATCATATTTTCATCAGGTTTATTACCGAGCCCCGTGTTATCACTTTTAGGCTAAACGTCTGGCTTGCCCCGGTCCGTGTAGTGCAGGGTAAATTCCTGATCCCTCCTGGCTTCAAAGGAAGCAAGTATCATTCAAATCGAAAACCCCAAACCTTGCCCTGGTCCAGTCACAGGTGACCTGGCAAGTGAATAGTTTCCGGATGGCAGTATGCGTTACGGTTGCCGCTCTCGCGCTGTCGGCTGCATCGCTGGTCCAGGCGCAGGATTTGCAGAGCGAGGATTCGGAACAGGACGAGCGCATACTCGAACTGCAGAAGCTTGTGAAGCAACTGGAAAAACGCATTGAGCAACTCGAGCTCGAGACAATGAGTGGCGAGGTTGCAGAGAGTGACGAGGTTGCGCAGAGCAGCGATGCGTTAGTGAGTAGCGAGCTTGTAGAGAGTGACGAGAGCCTGGCGATGACCGGTTCGACGCCCCTGGAAGATTCTGACATACATTCCGGTCAGGTAGAGGGACTGAACGGGGGTGTGCGCGAGACGCATCAGATTATGACAAGTGATGATCTGATCTCAGACGAGTTCCCGGCTTCCTGGCCGATGTTTGGCACTAACACGCGGATGAAAATCGGCGGCTATATTAAAGGCGATTTTGTCGCCGATTTTGACGGCACGCTCGACCCTCGACAGTTTCTTATGCGAACCATTCCGGTTGAGGGGATGCCTGAGTTTGGTGGCGATCCCTACGTCGATTTCTTTGCCAATGACACGCGATTCAATCTCGACATCCGCCGGATCATCCCCGGGGCGGTGCCCCTCAGGGGCTTCATCGAGGGGGACTTCTTTACGCCCGACGACAAGTTTCGCCTGCGCCAGGCCTATATAACAGCAGGCGATTTTATTATCGGTCAGACCTGGACAAACCTCACGTTCCTGGAGGCAATACCGATCATGATTGACTTTGCCGCAGGAGACGCCCTGTTCGGCGGCCGCGCAGCACAGATACGCTACACCAGGCCACTGAACGATCGCTGGACATTTGCGGTTTCTGCAGAGGACTTGCAGTTTCTCGGTATACAAAATTTGAACGACCTTCCCGGCAAAGCCACAACGCAGTGGCCGATGTTCGCTGCGCGGGCCGACTACGACTACGACGGCGGTATTGTTTCCTTTGGAGCGAGCATCGGTCAGCTTCACTGGGATGGCTTTGAGGACGAACCCTCGGACAGCGCGGTGCAACTCGCATTCCTGGTCGGCGGCCGCCAAAACATCGGCGATAGGGCGTTCATGACTTACCACCTCACCTACACGGAGGGTGCTGGTGAAAACATCATGGCCTTCGCTGGTACCGACGCCAACGCGATCCTGGAGGCCGACGGTACTCTCACTACGTTTCCGTCATTCGCCGCCGTGCTTGGATTTGGCTATGACTGGTCACCGACCTTGACCACACAAGGATCTTACGCCTACGGTGTGCTGGACACGCCGGAGGCGCGCGGCCCTTTCGAGCTGAAGACTGGTGGGATCGGGCATCTGAATATTATCTGGAGCCCCAAACAGGGCAATTTTTCGACCGGTGCGGAGATCATGTATGGCAAGACGCGGGTACAAAACGACGCAACCGGGACCGCCACGCGCCTCCAGTTGATGGCCAAGTACTCATTTTGAGTGTCGCCGGGGCAGACGATTTAATGTTGAATGACGTCATCATATTTTCATCAGGTCGCGGCATGGATATCCGAACTATGCTCAAAGATTAACGACTGTCCGTTAGGAATCGAGCGCTCAGCAAACCTCACCAGGTCATGATGACTTGTGTCGAGTTCAAAAACTATCATCAAGCAATGAGACGATTATGGAAACCAGAAAAACACTTTCTTTTGGGCTGGGATTGCTCCTTGGCCTGACAACTTTTGCCATGCCAGCCATGGCGAAGGACTACGACCTCGTTATTAACAATGGACGCGTCATTGATCCCGAAACGATGTACGACGATATCGCGAATGTCGGCATCACCGACGGTCGCATCGTCATGATCAGCAAAAAGCCGCTGCAGGGCGCCGAGACCGTTGACGCCACCGGCAAGATCGTCGCACCGGGCTTTATCGACACGCATTTCCACTTTCAGATGCCGGCCGGCTATTCCCTCGGCTTGCGCGACGGGTTGACCAGCAGCATAGATTTCGAATTGGGCTGTGCGGGATCCTATATGGCCGACTGGTACGAAGCGCGTGCCGGTGTGACCCAGGCCAACTACGGCTGTGCGGTTAGCCACGAGTTAGCCCGCGCGATGGTCATCGACGGGTCAGACGGCGCCGATTACCTGATAGATGGCCCCATAGCCGCGCTTGAAACCCGCAAGCAAACCGGCTGGAGCGTGACGCGCCCGACTTTGGAACAGGGCAACGCGATTCTCGAGGAGATTGACAAGGGCCTGCAGGCTGGCGCCCCCGGCATCGGCAGCACCGTAGGCTACATGAGAGAGGGCGTCTCTTCACGGGAGATGTTCGAGGTACAGAAAGTCGGTGCGCGCTATGACCGCCCGACGGGTGCTCATACACGCTATACGCTCGGCACCGACACGACGGAGAACAACGGCGCGCAGGAACTCATTGCCAACGCCGTGGCGCTTGGCGCCCCGGCGATCGTGCTGCACTTCAACAATGACGGCTGGCGGCTTGCACACCAGATGATTATTGAGCTTCAGGAACAGGGACACAACATCTGGGGTGAAGTCTATCCCTACGCTGCGGGTTCCACCACGATCAATGCCGAGTTCCTGGAGCCTGAGAGCTGGATCGACGGTTTTGGCAAACGCTATGAAGATACCATGCTGGATCCGGAAACGAATGAGTTCTACACCTTGGAGACCTACAAGGAAACCGTCGCATCCGATCCGTCCACGCTAATCGTCATCTTCAAGCAGCCCGAAGAAAACGAGCCTAAGTGGCTGACGCTGAAGGGTGTGACCGTGGCCAGTGACGCAACTGTAGCCACACCGTACGACGCACCGTGGGATTTCCCGATGGACCAACTGGGCGGCACCCATCCGCGGACGGCTGGCACCCGAGCCAAAACGATAAGTCTTGGTCGGGAACACGACATCCCGATGATGCAGCTGATGTCGATTCTCAGCTACAACGCGGCCAAGCATCTTGGCGATACGGGGCTGAGGTTCATGCAGGAGCGCGGCCGCATCCAGACTGGGATGGTTGCCGATATCGTGGTCTTTGACCCCGAAACCTTCACGGACAATTCGACCTACGAAAAGGGCGCTGTCCCTTCGACGGGCATGGAAGCCGTGATCGTCAACGGTCAGATCGTTGTGCGTGACGATGAGCTGCTTCCTGTCTTCCCCGGTCAGCCGGTCCGGTTTGAACCGGAAGACAAGCCGCGCTTCGAGCCGATCTCGGAAGAGGCGTGGAATGCCGAATTCTCGACCGGTATGCCTATGCCCACAGACTTCACGGGTGCCTTTCCCCAGACAATCGAAAACTGAGGGCGAGAAACCTGTGCGACGTCAGATCAATTTCACCCATTAAAAGGACAAAACAATGAATGCAGAAACTCCCAATTTACAGAAAGTGAGCAGCAGCATGAGACTCATGGGCTGGCTGTCCATCATTTTAGGTGCCGTGGCGATCGCCATGCCCTGGATTGCAGGTCAATCGATTCTGCTGTTGGTCGGCGCACTGGTCATCGCCGCAGGTATCATGCGCATGATCTGGGCCTTCAAGGCTGGCAGCCTGGGCAAGGGTATCCTGGTGTTCCTGATCGGTGTCTTGACCTTGCTGGCGGGCTTTGCCGTTGTCGCGAGTCCACTGATGTCTTCAGCAATCCTGACCATCATGCTGAGTATCTACTTCTTCGTCGATGGCCTCTCCGAGTTCTTCGCCGCATTCTCAATACAGGAGGGTAAAGGCTGGCTGCTGTTCGACGCCGTGGTGACGGTGCTCCTGGGCATCATGCTTTTTATCGGCTTTCCGCTGGCCGGGACGGTTGCGATTGGGGTGTTCCTCGGCATCAAGCTCGTGTTTGTGGGCGTGACAATGTTGTCGCTAAGGTCGATGGCGAAACATGCAACCTAAGCAGCTCATGCACCCCTCGCCAAGATTATTCGGCGGCACAAGACAAATACCCCCTGTAGGGTCAGGCACGCCAATTAGATTGTTTCAAGCCTCAAATAGCGAGAGGACATACCAATGAACACGAAACACGACAAAGATTACGACGCCCCAAAGGGTCTTTCACGGCGCAGCTTTATGGCGAGTGGAGTGGCTGTCGGAGCGGCGGCGGGTGCAGCCGGGCTCGGGCTGCCCATCCGGCCTGTCGCGGCACAAACGAGCGGGCCAGTCCGGGTTGGCGCATCGGGTTTCGAGCCGCTTGAAGTCGACAGCCCGATGGCCAGGTGGAAAAAGCCCCAGTCCCCGGAATTCATCGCCAAGGCGACCAAGAACTACAGTTTTCCCAACTGGCAGTCGGGCAACGAAGATTCCATCTACTACAACCTCAATATCCCCGAGTTCTTCCACTGCTCCTACGTCCCTCCGCCGCAGGAGTTTTCCAGGCTCGAGAGGGCAATCGATCCGTCAATTCTGGATCTGACCTATACGGCTGCTGACGGTACACCCACGCCGCCGCTGAAGGAATATCTGGTCGGCAAGCGCCAGGTTCAGGCGATGATGATGGCCCACAAGGGCAAAGTCGTCTTCGAGGTCTATCCGGGCATGAATCCCACCGATATTCACATCTGGATGTCGGCATCCAAACCGACGGTTGGCCTGCTTGTCGCAATGCTTGCTGATGAGGGCAAGATCGATCTGGACAAGCCGGTCCCGACCTACGTGCCCGAGATCAGAGGGTCGGCCTGGGAGCAGGCGACGGTCAGGAACGTGATGAACATGTCCTCCGGCCTCAATATTGAGGAAACCATCGAGAACCTGCTGAACCCTGATTCGTGGATCGCAAACTGGTTCACGGCCGGTTTCGAGCCGAACAAGGGCGATTTCCGCGAGATGTCCAAGAACGCCGAGCCATTGCCGGGTGAATCCGCAGGCGAACGTTTCCGCTATTCCGGCGCGAATACCCAGACGCTGGTGCTGGCGACGCAATATGTGTCTGGAATGCGGTGGCAGGACTATTGGAACGAGAGGGTCTGGTCGAAGATCGGATCGAAGAACCCTTTCATTTGCGGGCTCGCGCCGGACGGAACTCCTCTGGCCGCCGGTTTGCACAACACGACGCCCGAGGACCTGTTGCGCTACACGTTGATTTACACGCCCAGTTGGAATGTCGTGTCGGATGAGCAGATCATCTCGGACAGGCTGCTGAAAAGCATCCAGACCATGGGCAATCCCGAGGCCTACAAGGGCTCGACCGAAGAGCAATACGGCACCGACTGGTTCGGCGAAGTCCCTGCCTACAACTCGGCCCAGTGGGACCATGTCTTCAGCGACGGCGCCATGTTCAAACACGGCAACATGGGGCAGGGTATCTATGTCGACCCGGCCCGTGATTTCTGTGGCATGTACTTCGGCTTGGCGCCCAACCCGGATGAAATCTCAGGGATCGATCATTCGCCGGGATATCTGCGCAACGCGGCGAAAATGCTCAACGGAGCATAAGGCAAATAAACTTTGTCATACCTGGCAATTGGTTGCAGCGAGCGGCGCTTCGCGTCGCCGCTGTCATTGGAGAATGCCGAGTTCTCGACGGGGATGCCCAAGTTGCACCTGCCCTTCCCAGTGGACAGTCCCAAACCTCATCTCGCAAAAGGAGAATCCAAAAATGAAATTACGTAAAGTTATCGTAGCCCTCGCGATTTCTGCGGCGGCTGCCTTCGGCCCGGCATACGGCCAGACAACGCAAGAACAGTCCGTTGGAGAGGCGATCGGACAGATCGCGTCGCCGCTTGCCGGGCGCATAGGCTTCGCGGCGCAGGAAATCGGCGGCGACGAGGTCATCTCGTTCAATGGCGATGAGACCTTCGCCATGGCCAGCACCTACAAGGTTGCGATTGCCACGAAAGTGATGGATCTTGTGGACAAGGGAGAACTCAGTCTCGACCAAATGGTCGACGTCCCGCAAGACATGTATGTCGCCGGCGTAGTTGCGATTGCCGAGAGATTCCCCTACTCCGGGGTCCAGTTCTCGTTGGCGAACTTGATATATCCGATGATCACAGAGAGTGACAACACGGCGACCGACGTCCTTATGGGGCTGGCAGGTGGACCAGCGGCGGTGACCGAGAACCTGCGCAGGCTCGGGATCACCGACTTCAGGGTCGATCGGCCTGTCCGCGGGATTCTCATGGATTTCTACGGCGTGCCATCGGTCACCCCAGAAGCTGTCGCTGAGGCCATCAGCAACAACCCGGCACTGGTGGCGGCCCAGCTTGATCCCAATCCGGACTTCGAGGCGGATCCCCGCGACCACACAACGCCCAATGCGTATCTGAAACTCCTGCTTGCCATCGACGGTGGCACGGCGATGAGCCCGGAAAGCCGCGAGTTCCTGCTGGGCGTCATGTCGCGCACGCGCACCGGCGATGGCCGTATTAAGGGGCTCTTGCCGAAGGGAACGCCCGTCGCGCACAAGACCGGAACCTTAGGCGGAGTTGCCAACGACGCCGGTTATGTCACGCTCCCCGACGGTCGGCGGTTCGCTATCGCCGTGTTCACGAACAGCAGCGAGACATCCACGGCGGACAGGGATCGGGCAATTGCCGAGATCGCCCGCACGCTGTTCGACTACTTCTACTTGTCTCCCGCGTCCAATCCTCAATAAGAGAAATCCAATGCCGAAACTAAACACCAGGATCTTGACCGCGGCGCTTGCCGTCGCTCTGAGTGTCGCCCAGCCGGCGGTTGCCCAGGACGCCTCCGGGCCGATCCTGTTCACGAACGTCAACGTCTTTGACGGCGTAAACGAAGCCCTGATCGAAAACGCCAACGTGGTGGTGATGGACAACCTGATCACCGCCGTGTCGACCGAACCGCTTGCTGTCGCCGGTGGCACGGTCATCGACGGTGGCGGGCGCACGCTGATGCCTGGCCTTACAGATTGTCATTGGCACAGCATGGCCGCGAATTATGGTGGCAACGCGTTCGCGCTTGGTGAGGGCAAGCTGAACCTTGTGGCGGCCGATGGAGCGGAAAAGACGCTTATGCGGGGCTTCACCACGATCAGGGACATGGGCGGCAATGTCTTCGATCTAAAGGCGGTGATCGATGAGGGTATGTATGTTGGTCCCCGGATGTACGCTGCGGGGTCGATGATTTCCCAAACGTCGGGCCATGCAGATTTCCGGAGCCCGATTGAGATACCTTCGAGCTATTCGAGGGATCTCATCCCGCAGGAAAGGATGGGGTCGGTCGCCATCGCGGACGGCAAGGCGCAAGTCATGCAGCGCGTGCGCGAGAACCTGATGCGGGGGGCGGTCTTCATTAAGCTCATGGGTGGGGGCGGGGTCGCCTCGCCCTCGGATCCGCTCGACGTGTCGCAATACACCATCGAGGAAATCGAGGCGGCGGTCGAAGTGGCGGAGAACTGGGGCACCTACGTGACAGTTCACTCCTACTCCGCTAAGGCGATCCAGAATGCGATTCGCGGCGGTGTCCGGAATGTCGAGCATGGCCAGATGATTGACGAGGAAACTGCAGAACTGATGCAGGAGACGAATACGTCGATCTGCCTGCAGCCCTTCTATGACGATGAGGATGCGATCCCGTTACCTGCCGGCTCGTTTCAGGAACAAAAGTACCAATTGCTGATCTCTGGAACGGATACAGCCTACGAGTTAGCGGATAAATACGACCTGCTCATCGGGTTCGGCACTGACACCCAGGGTTCACCCGCGCTCGCCGAGCGTCAGGGGGCGCAGCTGGCCAAGCTCACCCGCTATTACGAGCCCTGGGAAGTGCTGAAGATGGCGACCAGCCAGAACTACGAGATCTTCAAGCGCTCCGGGCCGCGCGATCCCTACCCCGGTGACAACGGTGTGGTTCGGGAGGGCGCGTATGCCGACCTGCTGCTGGTCGACGGCAATCCGCTCGAGAACATCGACCTGATCGCCGACCCACATACGAACTTCGTCATCATTATGAAAGACGGTGTCATCTACAAGAACACGCTGGAATAGCCTGTGGGCTCGCGGCCCGTCGATACGGGTTCACCTCAGCGAGTCGAGTTTAGAGCGACACCGGCGCCGGGCGTTGATCTCAACAAGCTGGCTCAGCCGGGCGATCTGTTGCAGCACATGCAGAGCGGCACAATGCCGCTCGCTGATCCGGTCGAGCCGGTTTGGATGTAGCTGCTCGTTCCTCTTCTCATCACAGGGCTGTGCCTCTCGTTCCAAACCTCGCGCCGTGATCTTCCCTGGGCCGCTGCTCTGTGTGGCATTACCTGCCTGTGGGGATTTTGGCCGGGAGTGCACTCCTTGCCTGGGCATTTTCAACGGTATTTACACTCATCCCACAAGAATCTGAAAATACCCCGGTGCCTTGATCACAGCCAGCGTCAGGGAAGCCAGCAGACCGATAAGCAGAATCGCGTTGCGCCAGGGCTCGGTTCTAACCCCGCTCATCACCGCTTTGCTGTTGCACAGCACAATGACCACCAGGTAGACCACGGGGATCACCACGACGTTGATGCCCATCAGCAGGATGACCTTGAGCAGCGCGGGAAAGTCCCATAGGGGTGCCAGCGCTGCTGCGCCGAGCACAAAGACCGACAGGAGCACGGTAAAGCGCCTGTTTTGCTCAGTGAAACGCCAATCCAGGCCCAGCTGGTCCAGGATGAAATACACGGTGACCTGGGCGGCGACCACCATGGTGGTGAGCGCTGCGGTGAACAGCCCAATGTTGAACAGCAATGGCCCCAGGGCAGCAAACACGCCGGGCAGCGCGTCCCGAAACACCGCCGAGGCCTCGCCAACATCCGCCAGGCTGGCGTGGTTGGGCAGGGGGTAGAGTGCATAGCCTCCGGCAACCACCACCAGCACCGCATAGGCCCCAAAGATAACGCCCAGGTTGATCACCGCCTTGCGCAAGGCACTCTTCAGCTCATGACGATCGTTGCCGGCATCGGCACACAGGTAAGGCAGCCCCAGCAATGCCGCCGGAGCGATCGCCGCACCGACCATGGCGATGATGGAACTCGACGCCACACGAGACTGCCCGCTGTCAGCGATGGGCAAATCAGCCGGTAGCGAGGGCAGGAACCCGTCAAGAATGGCGCGCCATTCCACCAGGCCCCGCAGTGCCACCACAAAGAAACAGATCAGCATCAGGACCATGAGCAGGGTCATGGCCCGCTCCATGCGCTGATAACCCCGGGAGAACAACAACCAGAGCGTTGCAGCGGCAAGCCCCATACTCAATCCCACATCCCAGCCCAGGGCGCCGGATTGAGGGGTAAGGGCGTCCCACGGAACCAGGGATTTGAACGCCGCTACCATCACCGACAGCTGTCCCATGGTGACAAGAAAATGCACCGGGACGACCAGCAACAGGATGAACCAGGCCAGTAAAGGGTTTATGCGCTCCCGCACCAGGGTGAACATGCCCCGGTCGGGGTTCAGGGCGCCAATGCGCGATGCGCTGTCCGCGGAGACCACGAACACCGGCAGCATCAGCAAAATGACCCACAGCAGGTCATAGCGAAACCAGGCACCGGCCAGCAGAAAAGAGGCCAGGGCCCCTGCGCCCATGGTGCCCGCTGCCATAACCGCAGCGGGGCCGACGAGCTCACGAAACAGCGTGATGGGAGACTTCAAGCAGTCAGCCCGGGATCATTTGGCCAGCAGTGGCGGCAGCAAATTCATGGGCACCGGGCCCGCTCGAAGTACGCCATCCACCCAGGGCATCAGCGGGCCTTCCGGGCGCTGCGCAAAGAGTTCCTGGAATTGGGTCCAGCCGACAAAATAGGTGGTGATCTGCAGCGGCGAGTTCACCACGCGTTGCCACAGGTTCTCAGCAAACTGGGGCGCCAGCAGTCCTTCTTCCCGGGCAAATTCAAGCACCTGCTCGCGATCCCACCCGGCGGTATGCACCTGCACACTCACGGTGGCGCGGGTGGCGTTTTCCAGTCGTTTACGCAAATGCGCCAGGCGCGTCAGGGGCGCGTTGTCGGCCCATCCTGCGTCCAGCAGAAGTTCTTCAACAAAGCTCCCCCAGCCCTCGGTATAGGCACCATTGGAGAACAGGGACCGGATCGGCGGTGCTTCACTGACCGCCACCTTGTATTGCAGATAGTGCCCCGGGAACATCTCGTGGGAAATGATCATGGCATTGAAGTGATCGTTGAAGGAACGATAGAAGCCGTCCCGCGCTTCCTGGGGTGCATCGTCGGGAACGGAGGGAATATAAAACAGCGTGTCTGCCTGCGGGTCAAAGGGGCCGCTGGGGTACACACCGCCCACGGCGGCGCCGCTGAAATGGGCCGGGGACAAGGCGACGTACAAGGTGGTGGGTGTGGGCACCGTGGCAATGGCGTTTTCCACCACGAAGCGTTCCGAGGCGGCGGTGAGGAATTCAAACTGGGCGAGAAAATCCGCCTGGTTGTCTACCCGGGCAGCTTCCATGGCCTCCAGGGCCAGCGTCAGTACCTCTTCATTGGACAGTTCCGGGTTTTCGCCGGTTGCCGGATCTGCTGAATCAAGGTTTTGATACCAGCGCCAGGACTCGGCCACCATGAGCGCCCGCACCTGGCGCATTTCTTCCAGCGCACGCGCGAGAAGCTGGTCGGGTGTCAGCTCCGGGCCAATGCGCCGTGCCAGTTTGGCGGCGTAGAGGTCGGCGCCCATGGCCGGGTCTTCCGGGAGCGAGGGGAGCAGGGCGTTGAGCCGTGCTTCCAGGGCGGTGATGGCGTCCACCGCCTGTTAATGGCCAATGGCCTGCGTCGTGGCGGGGTCAGATGCCGATTCTGTTTCTTCATTCCAGCGTTCAACCAGGGCAGGGAGGTCATCCGCATAGAACGACCGCGTGCCAGCCAGGGTGCGAATGGCGCGTTGCGTGCGCAGCGCATTGCCCCCGGTGAGCTGTTCAGCGCCCAGCTGGCACAGTGCTGCGACCCCATTGAGCCGTGTCACGAGGGCCTGTTGTCGTGCAGCAGCCGACAGCTGGTCACGGACCATCAAGTGGGTCAGGGCCTGGGAAACCTGTCCCGCGTACCACTGCGGCTGCCGGGTGAGTGGTTCATCCTCGCGCCAGGTGGCCTGCTCATTCACCGCCTGTCCATGCAGCACGAGGAGGTTGGTTCGTGTTTCTATGTCGAGAACACGATCGTCAAGTTCGGCATCGTCAAGCAAGGTCCGGGCCTGGTTGGCGGTGCGGGCATTCAACTCGAGCCACCCGGGGACTTTTTCCCCGGAAAAGTTTTCAAAGGCGTCAGCGCTTTCCGCGTCTCCGTAGGCAAAGGCGCGGCTGGGGTAGAACGCTTTCCATGCGGAAATGTAGTTCTCCACCACGGCTTCTGCCGCGCTATTGGCACGGGCATTTGTCGATAGAGACAGCAGGGACAGGCTGGTGAGCAAGAACAGCGTAAGCAGCTGCTTTTTCACTGTTATTACCCGGGCTGTCAGCGGCGGAGTGGAGCGGTGAGTGTTCAGCGATGAGTTTGGAGTCATAATTGGGGGCACCACATGCATGCAGGTAGATTCATGAATGATCCGCAGTTTACCCTTTACGACCTCCGCGTGGAGACCATTGAAGGCGATCGTCCCTTCGTGTGCCGCCATGAGGTGGGTAGTTCTTTCGAGGTTCGTGGTGAGAACCTCCATTTCGAGACCGGCAAGCCGTTTTCCATGTACGCCCTGGCGGCACTGCTGCCGCTCCTGCCCACCAAACAGCGGCCCCTGAATGAATATGACTGGATGGCCACCGATCACGTGATCGCCTGCCCGGACCCGCATTGTGGCGGCCGGTTCCGCATCAGTCGCATTGGTAAACAGGTGGTGAACCGTGATGAAACCACCATTGAACCTTTGCCCGACGATAATCCGTGGAAAGAATGATCGAACGTTTCCACCTCGACCCGGACTACGCCATATCACGAGTTATCAAGGGCGGCTGGCAGCTTGCCGAGGGACACAGTGAGCAGGGATTGCAGGATCCCCTGGGGGATATGCGTGCCTTTGCGGAGCTGGGTATCGACACCTTTGACTGCGCGGATATCTACACCGGTGTTGAGGCACTGATCGGGGACTTTCTCGCGGCAAACCGCGCCAGCGACCACCCGCTTCCGGTGAAGGTTCACAGCAAATATGTCCCGGACTACGCCCAGCTCGGCACCCTGCGTCGCGGCGACGTGGAACGCATTATTGACCGCTCGCTGCACCGCCTGCGCCAGGAACGCCTGGACATGGTGCAGTTTCACTGGTGGAACACGGACATTCCCGGCTACCTGGAAGCGGCGGGCTGGCTGCAGGACCTGAGGCAGGCAGGCAAGATTGACCGCCTGTCCCTGACCAACTTCAACCGGCAGGTTACCGGGGAGATTATCGAGTCGGGCATTTCCCTGACCACCACCCAGGTTCAGTATTCGCTGCTCGATACCCGGCCCGAAAAAGGCCTGGTAGAACTCTGTGCAGGGCATGGGCTGCACCTGTTGTGTTACGGCACGCTCGCCGGGGGCTTTCTGAGCGATCGCTGGCTTGGGGTTACCGAGACCCAGGCGGAGGTTTCACTGCTGGAAAACCGCTCACTGGTGAAATACCGCCTGGTGATTGAAGAGGCCGGGGGCTGGGATCTGTTTCAGTCACTGCTCGAGACTCTCAGAATGATTGGCGATCATCACAACGTCAGTCTTGCCTCGGTGGCCTGTCGATGGGTGCTGGAGCAACCCCGCGTGGCTGCGGTCATTATCGGCGCGCGTAACCGGGCCCATTTGCACCGCTATGCAGAGCTGTTCCGTTTTAGTCTTCGCAAGCAGGACCTGGAGGCGCTTAACCGCGTGCAACAGCAAATGAACGTACCGCCCGGGGATGTCTTCGACCTGGAGCGGGATAAATCCGGCCGCCACGGCCGCATTATGAAGTACAACCTCAACGAGGACTGATTGCTTCAGGCCACGGCAAAGACTCCTTTATCATGGCCGATTGTCCACAACGGCGATTTATACTTTTTATACTTGAAAGGACACCCGCCAATGAATCATATCTCTGCTGTTTGCCTCGTCTTGATGATGGCACTGCCCATAGGCCTTGCTGCTCAAACGCCGACCCCTCCGCCGCCGGCGCTTGTCGAGCTGATGGGCCAGGCGGAGATTCCTGGTTTGAGCATCGCACGCATCCAAGAAGGCGAGATCCTCTGGAGTTACGCGCTTGGGGTCAAGGACAGGAATACCAAAGAGGCGGTGACCGAAGATACGGTGTTCGAGGCCGCTTCGCTGAGCAAGCCCGTGGTCGCTTACATCACCCTGAAACTGGCAGCGCGCGGGCTGCTGGATCTGGATAAACCGCTCTGGGACGAGGCGGGTTACGAACGGTTGGCCCATGATCCGCGTGCCCGCGAAATCACCGCGCGCATGGTTCTGACCCACAACTCCGGGCTGCCCAACTGGGGCGGCACACCTCTTGAAATGAATCATGACCCGGGCAGCACCTGGAACTACTCCGGTGAAGGGTTTGTGTACCTGGCCACCATGCTCGAACGACGCACGGGTAAAACCCTGAATGAACTGGCCAGGGAGGAGGTCTTCGAGCCGCTGGGCATGTCTTCCTCTTCTTTCATCTGGACCGGGGCCTACGATCAAAAAGCAGCCAGTCCGCATGACCTGGGCGGTCAGCCCGCTGAGAAAGTGCGGCCTGAATCAGCGAACGCCGCAGCCAGTCTGCATACCACGGCGCTTGATTATGCGCGTTTCCTGATCGCCGTTATGGATGGTGAAGGTCTGCCTGCAGAACTGGCCGAAGCCATGGTGTTGCAGCAGTCGGACATTGGCGGCTGGGGTGACGAGAGCACCTGGGAATACCTGGGCTGGACCCTGGGCTGGGGCTTTCAGCAGGGTGATGGCGAACCCGCGATCTGGCACTGGGGTGACAACGGCAACTTCCGCTGCTTCGTGCTGGCCTATCCGGGAACAAAAGACGGCCTGGTCTATTTCACGAACACCTCGCTGGGGTTGTCGATCACCGAGGACGTGCTGGACCTGGCCTTTGATGACACCTACTGGGCCCTTCGTTACCTGGACTATTACCGCTGGGACGCTCCGGGGTTCCAGGCGCGCAAGGCGCTCCGCCACGCGGTGACGCAGCTGTCGGGGGATGAGGCATTCGAGGCCATTGAGGGTATTTTGTCCGATTTGCCGGAGGACATTGCTGGCAATGAAGCTCAGCGCGTTGGGTCCTTCCTGGTTGAGCAGGGCGAATTTGTGCTGGCGGGGCGCATTGCGGATTGGGGCGTGGATCGATTTGGGGGAGCGATGTGGCTGGAGAGTCGTGCTGACATTCGGACCCGGATGAACAATTATGCGGGCGCGGTAGAAGACTATGAGGCCGCGCTGGATGCAGACCCCGCACGCGAAGAAGCAATCGTGCCGCGTCTCGCCTGGTTGCAGGACGGACTCGCTTCGGCGGAGAAGGCCTACCAACCGGATTCAGAATTACTCAATGACTACGTCGGCCAGTTCGGTCCTCGGCTGATCCGAAGTTCCGGGGAAGGGTTGATATACAGCCGGCAGGGCGCGTCATCGGACAGTCTGCTGCTACCGCTGGATAAGGACGTCTTCACCATCGAGGGCGTGCACTGGTTTCGCATGCGCTTCAACCGCGACGATTCCGGGCGGGTAGCCAGCATCACTGGTTTGTACTGGGATGGCCGCAGTGATGAGACGATGCGCGCGGACTAGGGTAAGACTACCGATAGCAGGGTAAAACGGATCGAATGCACTCAAACGATGCATCTGAGGTATGGTGCGCGCTCCATCGACAGATGCTGTTCTCAGCCACGCCGTGACAACGGGTGATGTCAGGAACGGAGACGCCAGCCTCGTGTTCCTCAGTAACCTGCAGCGCCAGTTCTCTTTCGAGACTCATAAGTCTGCGTTTTCGAGGGCATTAATTAACCTGCCAGATTTCCTGGTTGCCGTCGTGGATGAGCTGGAGCCAGACCAGGGTGTCGTCGTGCGCTAGCCGCTTCATATAGCCAAAGATCACCGCTGGGCTCTTCGTCCGCCAGCACAAAAGCGATTTCGCTTGCAAATGCGGGTCCAGGCCATGGACGTATTTGACCTTGAGCGGGATATCACCGATCGCCACGGACGCATCATGAAGTACAACCTGAACCGGGAAAGCCAGAACCAGCGATAGATCTCCAGTCAGCTGATGGGCCCGGATACAAAAGCCTGATATATTTCCGGCACTGGCCAGGAAACTTTTATGACCGCATTGTCCGCCCTCGAAAAACTGCGACAACGCAAGCTCATCCAGTGGGCCCTGGTCTACGTCGCTACCGCCTGGGTCGTGGCGCAGGTGGCCGAGGTGGTGGCCGAGCCCTGGAACCTGCCAATGGCGGGGGTGAGGGCCCTGCACGTGCTGCTTGTCGGGGGCCTGCCACTGGTGCTCACCCTTGCCTGGTTTCATGGGGAGCGCGGCCATCAGCGTGTCCTGCGGAGCGAGGCGGCGATTCTGACCCTGATCGTTGCGGGTACATTATTCGCCCTGATCTCGCTGGGTTCAGGAGATCGCCCCGGGAAGCCGGTGTCGGAACCATCTGCGCTGCCTTCACAAGCGCCCTTTATCGAAGTGTCTGAAACCATCCCGCGCCTGGCGATACTCGCCTTTTTGAACCTCGGTGCCCCTGCGGACTCATTTCTCGCCGACGGTCTGACTGCGGAGTTGGGCAGCCGGCTTTCCGGTCTTCGGGGGCTGGCGCTGCTTTCGCCCTCCAGTGCCAAGGCCTTCAAGGGCTCGACGCAGACGCCGAGTGAGTTCGGGTTGGCGATGGGGGCCGATTACGTATTGCTTGGCAACGTTTTCTGGGAGCGCAATGAAGTTGGCGAGGCATTGGTGCGGGTTATTCCGGAGGTAATACGCGTCGCTGACAATACGCAGGTGTGGTCAGCGCAACTGGACCGGCCTTTCGAGAACGCCCTTGCCGTTCAGTCGGAGATCGCGCTGGAGGTGGCCGAGCAGTTGCGTATCACCCTGTCCGCGCCGGAGCGGGCCGACCTGGGGACCGCTCCGACACAGAGCGCGCTCGCGTGGGAGGCGTACCTCAAGGGCATCCAGATACTGCCGGAAGGCCACGGGGCGGAGCAGGATTTTCGCCAGGCGCGACTGTTACTTGCCCAGGCGACCACCCTGGATCCGGTATTTAAAGCGGCGTGGGTATCACTTGCCGAGGCCGATTTTGGTCTTTACTGGTTTGGTTACGATACCCGACCGGAACAACTATTACGTGGCCTGGAATCCGTTGAGCGAGCGTTGGAGATCGACCCCTCAGGTGAGGACGCACGACTCGCCCTCGGTGAGTATCACTATCGCCGGCGGGATTGGGATCCGGCCCTGATCGAGTACTCAGCGGTCTACAACGAGCGACCGAACGACGCCAAAGTGCTGGCCCGGCTGGGCTTTTTGTGGCGTCGCCAGGGCCTGATTGAGCAGGGTCTGGAGGCCCTGGAGCGTTCCATGGCGCTCGACCCTCTTAACGCTAACACGATGAACGAGGTTGCCTACACGCGCCTGTTCCTTGGCCGGGACGCGGATGCGGCGGAAATCAACCGAAAGGCCCGGACCATCAATCCCGACGATGAGTGGACTTACCTCATGGGCGTCATGATTTGCTGGACTGGCGGTGGCGACGCATCACTGGCGTGCGCGCGCGAGCACTTATCTCGCTTTCCCGACGCGCTGTCCACCTATCCGGCATGGTTCTGGGTTCTGCAGTCCTCGTTCGAAGGCAAGCCCGAAGAAGCACTTGCGCGTATCGAAAACTACCCGGAGGCGGTGCTGGTCATGCAGCACGTTTATCTGCCCGTGGAACTGGTGCAGGGCATGCTGCTTGAGGCCACCGGACGTGAACTGGAGGGCCGCGCCATGCTGCAGGAGGCCCTGATCCTGCTGCGTCGCGAGGCTGAGAAAAACCCAACTGACGAACGAATGATTCTCGGTCTCGGCCTGGCGCTGGCGTATCTTGGCGACCGCGACGAGGCGATCGAAATGGCCGAGCGAGCGTTGGCAATGATGCCCAGGCAGCGCGATGCCCTGCGCTGGTCGGACGTTGCCTATTGCGCTGCGGAGATCTTTGCCAGGGTTGGTGATGATCGCCGCGCGCTGGACACGATGGCGAAGATCCTGTCCTCGCCAACGCCCTATCGCGGCACATGGTGGACCCACAATCCCGCTTTCACAAACCTTCGGCATCATCCGAGGTTCATTGACCTGTTGGGGCTGAGCCCGGCCGACAGCTGAGGGCGCGGGCAAGCGCCCCGAACCGGTTGACACCCGCGCCATCATCGACGCCATTTTCGAGAAATCTTTCCGCTCCGACGCTTACAGATCTGAAAGTTACGCACTAACGAACTGCCCATGACTCAAAATCTATCGCTACGACACGTTGTCATTACCAGGTTCAGCTACCGGCCTCCTTCTGTCCAGGAAGGTGCGGTTTTGCATAGCAAAGATGATCCTTTAAGTCCCTCCAGGCTCGATATGAGATTTGTGTTGTTCGAGGCAACAGCTCTCCCGGGCATACTGTCTCAGACTGATCAGGACTTTGACTGGGTTCTGGTTGTTGATCCGAATTTGCCCGATTCATACAGGGCTCGATTGAGTCGGTTAATTCAGAATCGCCCTCGAACATTCGTGATCAATTTTGATGTGGAACTCCCCTTGGGGAACATCCGTTGGCTGAATCAATTCTGGGAAGGGAGCGCACCAGACTTCGTGCTGACAACGAATGTTGATGACGATGACACGCTTCCTGAAAACTTTTTCCGTGCTCTGAAAGATAATGTGCGCCTGGCGTATCGTCTTGGAGAACTGCCCTCTTTTAAGATCCTGGCCACCAAAAATTATGTCCAGTGGGACATGCTGTTTTCGCGCGAGGCCCCTCTGGGTTGGAAGGCGGCATGGCATCGTGCTTCAAAAGGTCTTGGGTGGGACTTCGGAGTTTGGCCAACCAATGTTGGATTCTCACTCTGTTGTCGGTTTCCAGCCTACGATGTGTCCGTGCTTGGCATTGATCATGCTGTTGCAGAATTCGCTGTAGACCAGGCAACGAACGACCTGGGTTTTAGAACGCCCTTGCTGAAAAGCTTCAGGAGACGATTTTCTGACTTAGCGATAGCCAGTCAGGAATCAACAGAAAGCTGGTCGCGTGATACTCATTTTTTCGATTTGGGAACTGAAACCAACACTGTTGTTATTGGTAATCACAGGATTAATGATTCTCGCCGTTTGGAGGAAGTTAAGCCAGAACGCGAAATCGTCACGGGACCGGACTCGTTTCCAGGAATTCCTATTGACTGGAACATTATCCGCGAGAATCAAAGTCTGTTTCGCGGCGATTAGCCAACATAGATAGACGCCATAGCAGCGTGCGTGTTCAGGATGAATATCCGGAGTCAGGAATAAAGGGGTCGGAATAAAGGGGTCAGAGTCACCCTTCACCAGGCAGAACCAGACATGGACACCACCGCTGCGCAAATGTTGTCACTCACCATAAACCTTCCTTTCTCTCCATAGATCCGCATAGCTGTTGCCCCCTCTTATAAATTCATCGATAGATGAATCATTGCGCTTGTTTCGAAATGCAATGAGGTTCCCGTCTGGTGTGAATTTAATAATATGTCTCTGGGCAGCGTCGGGGTTTTCGCCCACTACGATGGCCGTTGAATCGCCAAAAACGATATGCTTTTGGCTGTCCAGCTGGGCCACGTACTTTCCCAGTAGATACGGTCCTGTCGGATCAAGCGGGTGATGTCCATAAAACCGGGTATGACAGTTCTCTACAATTCTGTTGATGATGTTATACAGATCCTGTTCTCCGGGCTCTGCGTAAATAACCCCGTTGCTGACTGCAAATGAAGGATGTATGAAAGCAATATCTCTAAAAAATACCAGCTTTGTATCCTTTTGAATTTTCATGGGGTTGATGTGAAGATGCGAGATGTCTGAATAAACACCACCTCTCAGATAAAGAATGCAGTACCTTGCCAGGTCAGCTTTGTAAGCATAGGGAACCAGCCGGTTGTAGGCATCGAGCACATCACTGTCAAAGTTACTGGCAATGATTTTTTGTGTCGATTTATTGTCATAAAGTGTGTAGCTGGCACTGGGATAACAGGTCTTAAAGGACTGAATATTCAGGTCGAGCGTGCTGTTTTTCTGTCGAAACAACACGGGGTCACTGAGAATGATATTGAAGATATTGGCAACTTTTTTTATCACCGAACCAACCTTCTTTTGATTGCATCACGCAACTCCATCAGGGATGGAGATTCATCCAGTCTGACAAGCGGTGGAAATTGCCTCTCTCCATTGCACCTGTCAGCTTTCTGGCAACCCCGCCAAGCACGGTAGACACCAAAATCCGGGGATTTTCATCCCACTGGCCATCAGCATAAGCGGCGTCACTGGCGCCTCTGTGTGAGCAACGAATATCCATGATAACGACGTCGCCCGCATTTGCCTTTGCCGTTTTAATCACACTATTTTCAGCCGGTTCCGCGCTGTGATCACTATCGAGTGAAACCGGGATAGTGTGCGAAGCTTCTATATATTTGAGGCTTGCGCTGTCCTGCAGGTACAAAAGCACCTTGTAGACTCCACCACCATCGGCTTCCCAATCAAGCACCCCGTCCAGGTAAGTTTTGTATTGCCCGCGCAGCAGATCCTTATGCCAATGCTGTGAGCGGTTGATAGTGATATCGCTCAGCCCGATGCTGCGTACTCCGCCGTCTTTTTGCATATGGCCAAGAAAATCGATGATGTGTTGATTTCCGGTCAACAAGGTATGCAGGGGCTCAAGTGCAGGGAACCGATGAAAGCCGGCAAGATGTCCGGAAGATGGAGCAGACCGGGTATTCTTGAAAAGGCCCCGGTTCTCAAGGACCGTGCGCCTCGCGTTCGCAACGGTACGCTTGTCAAAAAGACCGCTCAGAACTGTTACGCCCTCATGGCGTAACTCATCTGCATTGAGCTGTTCTGAAAAAACCATGAGTAACATCTTTCCGCTGGCTTCAATCTGACAATCGTACCGCAAGATCTGTTCAGTCCGGGCATGAAAGTGACAATCACTACGGGATTATGGGGTCATATCCATATTTAAAGTTTTTTTAAGCTGCTTCAGGCGATGGCCGCGCTGCCGGTCGGGGATAATCACCATGAGTTTCAATCCGGATCAAAATACTTCGGACTGACTCTGACGTCTGACGCCGACACCAGAAAATCTGACGCTTGGGGCTCTGACCCCTTAAACCGGACCCCTTAAACCAGTTGTTCACGGCCCGGTATTTATCGCCAGCTCGGGGCGCCGGCGGCCAACAGGTCCGCTTCGAGCTGGGTCAGCTCGGTTTCCAGTAGCGCCTGCAAATCCTGGCTGAAAACGGCGAAGTCTTCGTTGGCGATGTCGAAGTCGGCTCGCTGGGTCTGGGTCGCGGGCAGTGTCTGGCTCCAGTTGTTGGCGGCATTGTAGGCGCGGCTTGCGATCGAGGGGCTGGCGGCTTCGTCCAGGCCCTGGCGTATGCGGTCGCCGGAGAGCCGGGTCGCAAGTTCTCCGAGGGCCACGCCAAATTCATCGAGACGGATAAACAGGGACGGGTCGGCGTCCGGCGCTTCAATTGCAGCCGCCTGCATGTGCTTCAGCAGGTCGCGGGTGCGTTCGATCTCTTCGCTGGCATGCGCGATCTGTTTGCGGAGTTCGGCAGTCTCTTGCTGGAAAGCGGCGACCTCGGCGTAGTCGATACCGTCGGGGGCCTCACTAACGGGTTTGACCTCGAAGCGTTGTGGATCAGCCAACTCCGTCGCCACGCCCTCAGCCATGGAATACAGCTGCACCGAGTACGCGCCGGGAGCCACCAGCGGTCCCTGCGGTTCGCCCACCCACGGTGGTACGAAACCCGGTTGGCTCAGATCGACCGCGTCCGGGGGCGCGAGACGCAAATCCCAGGCCACGCGGTGGGTACCTTTCGCGCCCGGACCTTCGATCCACCGCACCGGACGTTCTCCGGCATCGCGAACCAGGAGCAGCACGCGCGGGGCACTCTCCTGACCTTCCTCCTCCAGCCGGCTCCAGCCAGGGAAGGGGATATCCTTGCCCGCTTCGCGCAGGGTTGTCTCCTCGCTTTTACGCTGGTCGCTACTGGATTCCAGCGAGGTTGGAAGGTAGTAGCTGATCACGGCACCGAAGTCGGGGTTCGGGGTCCGGAAGCTGTCGCTGCCCAGGGTCGGCATGCCTTCGGCCTGCGAGGGAACGGACGGCACGTACCACCAGGCGTCCCGAACCGGAAAAATGACGGGGGCGGCGCCGAAGGACGGATCGGCCATGCTGCGCAGCGGTGAGTAATCGTCAAGGATGTAGATGCCGCGACCAAAGGTGGCGCCGACGAAGTCGTCGTCGCGACGCTGAAGCGTGATGTCGCGAAACGAAATCGTTGGCGCGCCGGTGAGCTCGTGCCAGTTCTCGCCGCGGTTGAGCGTGAACCAGGCACCGTGCTCGGCACCCAGAAACAGCAGGTTTTCATTTTCATGATCCTGCTGGATCGCCCAGGCGATGGTGTCGCCGGGCAGATCGCCGCTGATGGAGCGCCAACTGCGACCGAGATTTTCGCTGACGAAGACATACGGCGCAAAATCCCCGAGTTTGTGTGAATCCGCCACGGCGAAAACCGTGTCGGCGTCATACAGCGACGCCACGATGTCGTTGACGAACGCAGGTTTTCCCTCGGTGGGCAGCGTGGCCGCAGGCAGCCAGTTTTCGCCGCCGTCGGTCGTGGCATGAATCCGGCCGTCATCGGTGCCGACGAAAATTGTCCCTTCGCGCACCGGCGATTCGGAGATTGAGGTAATCGTCGCGTACTTGGACATGGCGCCGTTGTCGTGCAGCGCATCGACGCTCCAGACGCGGCCGCTGTAGCCGAGTTCATAACGGTTCTGATTTGACGTCAGGTCTTCGCTGACCGGGCGCCAGGAGTTGCCGCGATCGTCGCTGCGCCAGACCCGTTGTGAGCCGACGTACAGGCGGGAAGCATCATGGGGGCTGATGATGATCGGTGTGTCCCAGTTCCAGCGCTCCGGCGGGTCGCCTGGCGCCGGTTGCGGCTGGATATGCACCACCTCATTGCTGTCCCGGTGGTGCCGAAACATGTAGCCCTGCTGGTATTCCATGTAGCTGATGTTGTTATCAATAGGATCGAACACCACGCTGTAGCCGTCAGCGCCCAGTGGCACGTACCAATCCTGGTTGCGTACGCCCTCGGTGATCATCGTTCGGGAAGGCCCAAACAACGTGCCCAGATCTTGTGCGCCGGCCAAAATGTTGTAGAAGGGCAGGCTGTTGTCGACCGCGACCTTGTAGAACTGTGAAACGGGCAGGTTCGGAAAATGCCGCCAGGTCATGCCCTGGTCGAAGCTTTCGTACAGCCCCGCGTCGGAGCCGGCGATCAGGTGACGGTCATCCTCCGGATCGATCCAGAGTGCGTGGTTGTCGCTGTGTTTTTCGCGGCCGGTACCCAGCACGGAGAAAGTCTCGCCGCCGTCCCGGGTGATGCGAAAGAACACGTCCATCTGGATGACCAGGTCTTCGTCCTGCGGTGATGCCACGATTTCCTGGTAATAATGTGGTCCCGTTCCACCGGAGATATATTCGTTTTTCCGGGACCAGCTCTCGCCCCGGTCATCGGAGCGATAGAAGCCCCGGCTGTCTTCATCGGCCTCGATGGTCGCGTAGACCAGGTCGGGGTTCGCCACGGTGACCGCCAGCCCAATCTTGCCCATATCACCTTCGGGCAGCCCCGCGGTTTTGCGCGCCCAGCTCGTCCCGCCGTCCATGGTCTTGTAGATACCACTGCCGGGGCCGCCGGCCATGAAGCCCCACACGTGACGCCGGCGGTCATAGGTGGCTGCGTAGATCACGTCAGGATCCGTCGGGTGAAACGCGATGTCCGTGACGCCCGTGTTCTCGTCGACGTACAAAACACGTTCCCAGCTGCGCCCGCCATCACTGGTTTTGTAAAGGCCACGATCGCCGCCGGCGGCCCAAAGCGGTCCTTCCGCCGCCACGTAGACGACGTCGCTGTCGCGCGGATCAATGAGGATTTTGCCGATGTGTTCGGAGTTCTCCAGGCCCATGCGGGTCCAGGTGCCGCCGCCATCGGCGCTGCGGTAAACACCATCACCCCAGCCCACGTGGCGCCCGCTCACGTTCTCGCCCGTGCCGACCCAGACCACGCGTGGGTTACCCGGGTCGACGGTCACATCACCGATGGAATAGGACCCCTGCTCGTCGAAGATGGGCGTCCAGGTGGTGCCCGCATTGTCGGTCTTCCAGACGCCGCCGGAACCGACCGCGACATACCAGAGCGCGTCGTGGTCGGGGTGAATCGCAATATCGGCGATACGGCCGCCCATCAGTGCCGGCCCGATACTCCGCAGGGCCAGGCCCTCGGCGGCTTTTTCCACGGTGGCTGAGTCGGCCGCATCGGCACTCGTGAGATACAGGAAGGGGGTGAGCAGCAGGGTAAGGCAGAACGTCGAGCGAATCATGAGGGTCAAAGCTTGTAACTCCGGGTGCGGAAACGGACAAAGACGAAAGTTTAGCGCATCGCGTTCCTGTGATTGATGCCTCGCTGCGTTTCGCCGCGTAAGCGAAGCGCTAAATGAACGAATTTGCCCCACTATCCCGCCAGAAAAGGGCTCTGACTCCTATGTCGCTTAGCCACCGTGCCGCCTTTTTGTCATAAAGAAAGTGGCACATGGACCGACGATCGCGTACTCTTTTTTAAAAGGGGCCGGAGCAGTGATTTGTCGTTCTTCGAAGAGCTGAAAAGAAGAAACGTCTTCCGTGTGGGTATCGCCTATTTGATCACGGCCTGGCTGCTCCTGCAGGTCGTCGACCTGGTCCTGGAAAACATCAACGCGCCTGACTGGATCATGCAGGTCTTTATGCTGGCGCTGGCCGTGGGTTTTCCCGTCACGCTGGTTATTGCCTGGGCCTTCGAGCTCACGCCGGAAGGACTCAAGAAAGAGAAAGAGGTCGATCGCAGCGCCTCCATTACGCCCGTCACGGGCCGCAAGCTCGATCGGACGATTATCGTTGTGCTGGTGGTTGCCCTCGGCTATTTCGCCTGGGACAAAGTGTCGCACCGTCCCTTTTCCCAGGAGACAGAGCCAGCAGTCGTTCAGGAGGTGGCCCCCGAAACCCCGGTTACCGTGGAGACGCCCGATCGAAAATCGATCGCCGTCCTGCCGTTTGCTAACCGCAGCAGCCGCGAGGAAGATGCATTTTTCGCCGAGGGCATTCACGACGACCTGCTCACGAGTCTTGCCAAGGTCGGCGATCTCAAGGTGATCTCACGCACCTCGGTCATGCGCTACCGTGATACGGAAATGTCCATTCCGGATATTGCCGCAGAGCTCGGCGTGAGTGCGGTGCTCGAGGGGGCCATTCAGCGCTCCGCAGACCAGGTGCGCATCAATGTGCAGCTGATCGACGCCGGCAGTGATGAACACCTCTGGGCGGAGTTTTACGACCGGGCCCTGACCGCCGAGAACCTGTTCACGATTCAGAGCGAGATTTCCCGGGAGATCGTTACTGTCCTGAGCGCCACGCTCACCGACGATGAGAGCTCGCGGCTGGCGGAACAACCCACCGACAGCCTCGAGGCCTACGGAGAATATGTGATCGGGCGCCAGGAAATGGCCGAGCGCACCAACGAGTCGTTGCTCCGCGCCCAGACGCATTTTGAAAAAGCCATCGAGCTCGATCCGGAATACACCCTCGCTTACGTGGGTCTCGCCGACACCCTGTCACTGCAGGTCAACTACGGCGAGCTGTACGTCCTCGACTCTTATGCCCCACGCCAGGCCGCCCTTGACAAGGCGCTGGCGCTTAACGCCAACAGCGGTGAGGCCTACACCTCCCTGGCGAATCTCCGCCAGGACCAGGACAAGGATGACGCGGCCGAAACGCTGTATCAGAAGGCCATCGAACTGAATCCAAACTACGCCACGGCCTGGCACTGGTACGCAGTTCTGCTGCAGGAACTCGACCGCAACGAGGAGTCCCTGGAGAAATTGGACCGGGCCCTGGAGCTCGACCCAAACGCGCCGATACTCGGCATGAACAAGGCGGCCGCGCTGTGGTCAGTGCAGCGTCGTGAAGAAGCCTATGCGATGAATCTTCGGCAGCTTGAGCTCACCCCCGAGTTGCCGAACCTTTATATGCAGCGAGCGGGTTTTCTTGGCTCTGAGGGTCGCCTTGGGGAGGCCATGCTCTGGGTACGCGCCTATGCCGGCCTCGATGCCACGGCGGCCGATGCCGCGGTCCAGGTATGCAACATGTGGACCCACCTGGGGGACGCCGATGAGGCCGAGCGCTGCTACGATGCCGCCGAAGAGGCCTTTCCGGAGGCCTCCTTTGGTGCGCGAATGAACCTTCACAGTTTGCGTGGCGACCGGGAAAAAGCCCTGGAACTGATGCATGAAATCGCGAAACGCTATCCCTTTGACGGGCCCAAGGTCGGGCTGGGCTTCAACTACATGAATGTGGGAGACTTCGAAGCGGCGCGCGCCATCGTCGATGAACACTTTTCCGCTCTGGCGGGTAACGATCCGGTGGAGGTCACCGATCAAAACGATAATCGGGTAGGGATGGCGGCTCAGGCCTTGTGGTTCACGGGCGAACGGGAGCGCGCCAACTACCTTATGGACCAGCTGCTCGCCTGGCACGAGACGCAACCACCACCGCGTGTCGGACCCATCTTTATTCACGCCACTCGAGGTGATGCTCCGGCCGCAATCAAAGCCTTGCGGACAGCCATGGACAACGGCTGGCGATTCAATTGGTTCTGGCTGCGTGGGCCTGTCCTCAATGGCATGCTCGAGTCCCCCGAGTGGGTCGATGCCCTTACGGAGCTGGAGGCCGATATTGCCCGGCAGCGGCGCTGGTACGAGGAACACCAGGATCAGCCAGTTCTCTGAACCCGGCACCGGCCGGTTCCCGGGCAGTTGGACGTCGACGCAAGACAATCGGCCTCGCTCCGGTCTGTTGTTCTCGTAACGACCGGGCGTTAGTGCGTCCCGGCGCCCCGAGGGAACCCACACCAGTGTCATGATCAATACGCTCCTGCCATTCCTGATGTTCGGCATCCTGCTGGCCGCCGTGTTGTCCCGGCCGCTGGCACGCCAGCGCTGGGTGAGCCTGCCCGTGGTTCTGGTGCTGGCCGGGTTTGTTTCCTCGGAGGTCTGGGTGGCCCTCGGGCGGGACACGGGCCTGCGCTGGCAAATTCTGCGCGACCTGGTGTTTTACCTGCTCGTACCAATTCTTATTTTTGAGGCGGCCGTTACGATTCGGGTAGGACGGTTGCGGCGCGAAGCGCTTCTGATCGGCGCGCTGGCCGTGCCCTTGCTGGTGGTGGCGGCCCTGACTTCGGCCGGCCTGATTTACGCGCTCATGGGCGAGACCCTCGGCGATAACTGGGTGATCGCCCTGATGATCGGTACCATGATCTGCGCGACGGACCCGGCACGGCGCACGGGTGCCGGAGCCGCTGGGGAAGGCCTCGCCAACCCCTGCCGCGCCCGCGACATTCTTGAGGGGGAGAGCATGCTCAACGATGCCACCACGATTACGCTGTTCGCCGTGGTGTCGGGCCTGCTGCTCATGCCGGAGGCCGAGGTCGATCTGCCCGCCGCGTTGGGGCAGTTCGTGCTGGTTCTGGTCGGGGGCGCCGCGCTCGGTGTGGCGCTCGGCTGGCTATTTGACTTGATCATCGATCCGGCGAACGACAAGATCGTCGCCACCGCCTCGACCCTCGTCCTGGCGTTCACAAGCTTCTGGATCGGCGAACACCTGCTGGAGCTTTCCGGCGTCATGACCACGCTCGGGGCGGGTCTGACCATCGCCTGGCGTCAACGTCGGCAACGTCGCGAAGAAGACATTGCCTTTGCCATCGACAGTTGGCGCGTATTGGGCTTTCTGGCCAACGCCATGCTGTTTTTCCTGGTGGGCATGAGCTTCACGGTCGGGATGTTCGAGCAGCACTGGATGGCCATGGTGATTGGCATCCTGGCCGCCCTGTTATCCCGGGCGCTGATCGTTTTCGCTGGTGCAGGTCCTCTATCCTGGCTGCCACGTCTCAAGGCGATGCGGTGGTCCGGGCCCGGGCCGTTGACCTTTGACGACCAGCGAATCGTATTCTGGGGGGGCACCCGTGGAGCCGTCGCCATTGCGCTGGCGCTCTCCCTCGACCTGGATATGCCCCACTGGTATGCCGTTCAGTCGACGGTCTACGGCGTGGCGCTGTTCAGCCTGGTGGTGCAGATGCCGGTCGTGTCTGCCGTGGAGCGTGCCCGCGATCGAAGGGCATCGGCGAACTGAACAACATGTTTAGCGGTGATGTACAGCTCAGTCCTTGGACAGTTCAAGACGGTCGCGGACCCAGTTCTGAAATGCAGCCACATCGCCTTCCGCGGGCGACAACACGCCTTGTTCATGTACCCGGCAGCCCAGACCCTGCTGGTTAAGTTCGGCGACCCGCGCATCCTCCATGACCACCTGCCGGGCGAAAGCGGTCAGTGCCTGCACATCCGGCGTGGAGGTCGCCAGGGTGTCAGCGTGCACATACCAGGTCACGGTCAGTTGTGTAACGGCGGCGCTGACCGGCATCACACGTACCGTGCGAAAGTAATCCACATGCCCTACCAGGTAGACCGAGGGAATGGCGTCACCAAACGTCATACCGGCAGTTTGCTGCTCTTTATCCAGGCTCTTGAACAAGGGTAAATCCGTGCTGCCGTCCGGGCTCCAGGTTACGGCACCCTCGCGGAGCCGCGGCGCATGCTCAGCTTTCTTCCACGCATGCCCGTCAGGCAGCTCGCCCGGGTGACTGACGCTTTCACGGTACAAGGGCACGATGCGACACAGTTCGGGGTGCACCCCGGGGCAGTGATAACACTCCAGGAAGTTCTCCCAGAACACTTTCCAGTTGCAGGCGATATCGTGCTGCTCCTGGTAGGCCACGGCCAGGTCGCGGGTCGGCCAGGGCTGAACGGGCTTGAGCCCTTCCAGCAACGCTTCGCC
Source organism: uncultured Gammaproteobacteria bacterium (assembly GCA_942491555.1). GTDB lineage: Bacteria > Pseudomonadota > Gammaproteobacteria > Xanthomonadales > SZUA-36 > Marinihelvus. The sequence continues at coordinate 148,590 of CALOBN010000006.1, read as the reverse complement.
CGCAACCGCGTTATGCGGCTGACCGGCGTTGACGAAGACAAAGCCGTCAATCTCAGTCACCGCAATGCGGTACAGGCCATACGCACGCTTGTCAAAACCCTCAATTTCTTCCATGCGTGGGGCCGACAGCAACCCGCCATCCAGGCCGTAAGCCCAGGCATGGTATGGACACACGATGCGACCGCCGCGGAAGCGCCCGGCACTGGTTTCGCACAATCGTGAGCCGCGATGCCGGCAGGTATTGTGGAACGCATGGAACTGCGCTTCGCGATCCCTGGTAACCACCAACTGCTGGTTACCAACGGCCAACACCCGGTAACTTCCGCGCTCAGGCCATTCGCTCACATGACCCACAAACAGCCATTGCTTCAGCCAGATCGCTTCGAGCTCGCGTTGGAAATGTCCATCTTCAAGATACCAGGCTGAAGGCAGTGTATTTACCAGGGGTTGCTTCATCGGCGTATTCTAAGCCCAGTAAAAGGGGCCGGATACATTTCGCTTAAGTCGCTCATGACCGCGGAGTGTGGATGGTGCAGGAGACAGCGGGGTATTTTGTGCAGCACTGCTGCGAAGCAGTAGCGCAAGCTGTATTTTGGGTGTTTCTTCCCAGCCAGTGACCATTCATTGACGCAGGGCATGCGGGGTGCATCCCTTTAGCACTATTCTTAATCAGGATTAATGAGGAACCGACGGAGACAAATGTGAGCATATTCAATAAACAGCTGGAAAAAATGAAAACCCAGCCGGGGTTCATTGCGGCCCTGGACCAGAGTGGCGGCAGTACGCCAAAAGCCCTCCAGCTCTACGGGGTGCCCGGGGATGCCTATACCTCGGACGAAGAAATGTTTGACAAGGTGCATGAGATGCGGACCCGCATCATCACCAGTCCGGCATTTGGAGGTGACCGTATCCTGGCCGCGATTCTTTTTGAAAACACCCTGGATCGCGAAATTGATGGTAAGCCGACCGCACGTTACTTGTGGGAGGAGAAGAACGTCGTTCCGATCCTGAAAGTAGACAAAGGCCTGGCCGATGAACACAACGGGGTCCAACTCATGAAACCTATCCCCAACCTGGACACATTGCTGGGGAAAGCCAGGGAGGAGGGCGTTTTTGGTACCAAAATGCGTTCGGTCATCAAGCAGGCCAACGCTGAAGGCATCGCCGCCATTGTGAATCAGCAATTTGAGATCGCCCGCCATATTTTCGCCGCCGGCCTGGTGCCCATTATTGAGCCGGAAATCGATATCCACTGTCCGGACAAGGCGCAGGCCGAAGACCTTTTGGTGAGAGAGCTCAAAAAGCACCTTGATGCTCTGGATGATGGCGAGCTGGTCATGCTCAAGCTGACTTTGCCAGAAAGGAACAATCTTTATGCCGAATGTATCGCGCACCCCAAAACATTAAGGGTTGTGGCACTGTCCGGAGGCTACAGCCGCGAAGAAGCGAATACTCGTCTGGCACAGCAAAACGGCATGGTTGCGAGCTTCTCGCGGGCCCTCAGTGAGGGGCTTTTTGTCCAGCAGTCCGATGAAGAATTCAACCATATGCTTGACCGTTCGATCGGGAGTATCTTCAGGGCATCGAATACCTGAATCGCTTGCCTGAGGTGAAGGCGACTGACCAACAAACCATCTATGGTTTAACATTCCCGGGCAGCGGGCGCGGCCTGTGGAGGTTCGAACGGATTCACACCCCGGAAGTGAGAAGAGTGAAGTGCCATGAGCGACTTGTTACTGTGGACCAACCTGGAGGCTGCCTGGCAAGCTACCGGGCAAGCAGCCGGGGGCCGGGTCGCCGATCATGCCCACTGGTCCATTCTGCAGGACAAGCCCCGCTCGCGGGTGCTGCGCCTCGAAGCCCCCGACCGTCCCGGCCAGATCCTGAAAATCTACGCTGTTCCCGCACACCTTGGCCTGCGCACGCTGGGCGTATCGTCCCGGGCCAACCGCGAATTCACGGTCATGATGAATGCCCATCGCCGCGGGCTGCCCGTGGCCCGGCCGATTTACTGGCTGGAGCATAGGGTCCTGGGTGGCCTGCGCTTCAGTGCCCTGGCCCTTGACCCCGTAGAGGGGCGCGACCTGGAGCAGGAATTGCGGTGCCCGGAACTGTCGGCTGCGGAGCGTTTGCAACTGGCGGGCTGGTCCGGAGCGTTGCTGGGCCGCCTTCATCGCGCCGGCCTTTACTGGGCGACCGCTGCGCCGCGCAACCTGTTGCGAACCCTGGACGCGAATAAAGAACCGGTGCTGGCCATCGATTTTCCCTACGCGACGCTCGCGGCGCATGACATCACCGGCAGCGATGAGGCGGCGTTGGACCTGGCCTGCCTGCTGCGCATGCGCAACGGCGACCTTGCCTTTACTGGCGGGGAGCGGGAGGCGCTGGTGCTGGCCTACTGTGAAGGTAGTGCCGCGGCGGCCCGGAATGTGGACGCGGGCATTAAGCTGCGAAATCATCATGCCTGGCGGCTACGGCGGCTTAAGAGCCGCCTGCGCAAGCTGCTGATGGGTTCCAGCAGCCCGGGGAAGGCCGGGCGCTACGATGTCGCTAGCGGATCCTACCGGCGGCTGGACACTGCGTCGGTCATTCTGGAGAGCTGAACGCGGCGTCAGCCCGGGGCATCCTCTTTTACCATCAGCGCGTAGCGATGCCCGGAGGACAAGGCCGAAAGCATGGGGTATTCCACCAGGCGCGCACCATTGGCCTCGGCCAGTTCCCGCACCCTCTGCACGGTCATGGTCAGCTTCGGCGGCTTCTTGTTGAATGGCGCCCGCGCCCGCCGCCACCAGTTCTTGAACGAGTGATAATCGAAGAAGGTCATGACCACGAAGCGCCGTGATACCCGCAACAGTTCCTCGATGAGCCGCTCACGTTCGGCCGCACTGGGCAGGTGGTGGTTGAGCCGGGGGCACACCGTACCGTCGACGGCGTTGTCGCGAAGCGGGATGTGAAACGCTGAGGCGGTCATCCACAGCTGCGGAGTCTCCAGCGCGGGTTTGCGTGAGCCATAAAGAATCTGGCCCAGGGCGATATCCGCCTCAATGATCAGGTCTGCATGCGGCGCGATGCCCGGGCTCAGGCGGCCACCACCACTCGGGATATCCAGGATGATCTCGCTGCGGCCCTGGCTACCCAGCAGCCGGTTCAGAAGCCGGTACTCGGTAGCGGTGCTCCAGCGCTTGAACAGATGTCGCTCGTATTCGCGATTATAGAATTCGGCCTCGGCGACCTCCTGGTAGGCCTGCTGGTACTCGGTACTGTCCTCGCTGATCGTGGTTTCAGGGGCCCAGTTCTCCACCGTGCCCTCTTTCGCCAGCAGTGGCATACCCTCCAGCAGGGGATAATTCTGGGCGCATCCGGTACAGGCGATGTGCTCACCCGTAAAATTCAGTTCGCTCCTGCAGACCGGGCAGCACAGGCGGTTGGCGATAGGCGCCAGCGATTCCGGCCAGGCCATTTTCGCGGGCGAAGCTTGTGATTCGTTCATGTTAGGGACCAGAGGCTGACGTGACGAAGAATTATAGGCGATTGACGAGCGCAGCAGGGCATGGCCCATACGGGATCCTTGGTCAGATTTCTCGCGGGCATTCACGACAGTATCTGGATAGACAAGGTACGCTTCGGGTTAGAAATAAACTTTTATTTTCGGGGCTGCGGTCCCGCCACCCATCAACACTTCCCGGGAATATGAACTATGCCAAAACCGACGCTGCTATTTGCCGTTCTGCTGATTGCCCTCGGGGTCAGCGCTTTTATTTTCTCAGGTAGCCGCACCGCGCTGCTGCCGGCCTACGTCGGGGTCGCACTCGGCATTCTCGGCGGGCTTGCGCTCGCCTTCGATGGCGGACGACGTCATCTCATGCATGTCGCCGCTGTTGTCGCGTTGCTCGGGGCACTGGCCCCGGCCGCGACACTCGTCATCCGGGCGGCGCAGATGAGCCCGCTTGCGCTGACGGTCAACGTCGGCATGCTCGTATTATGCGGCGCGCTGCTTGTGCTCATGATTCGGTCGTTTATGGCGGTACGCCGGGCGCGGTGAACATCAGCCCGGCATCACGAACCGGTTTTCGGGTTTAGGGGGTCGGATCCAAATTGAAAGCCGGCCAAAAGTGACTAATTGGATCTGATTAATTGGATCCGACCCACTCTAGGGCATGGGATAAAAGGATTGGCCATGAGCAAAGGCCCGTGGGCTAGCCTATGCTTGAGTTCACCAACAATTTTGTTGGTGATATGAGGACTTAGTCATGCATTCATTCACCAAATCCACGCTTCTGAGCGCTCTGATTCTTGGTTTCATGGGGGCAGCGCTTGCCGGAGACGATAAAGCCGATCGAATAGCGCAGGCCCGGTCTGCGGCCCCTGATGCGATCAGTTCGGAGGCCACAATCGTGGATAGTGATGGGACCGTGCTGGTGACAGGCAGCAATGGCTGGACGTGCCTGCCTGACACATTCGCTGGTGACAACGCGCCGATGTGCAATGACGCTGTCTGGATGGAGATGTTAGGTGCTTTTGGCCAGCAGGCAGATTTCCACGCCAGCCAGATCGGGATTTCCTACATGTTGCAGGGTGAGCCTCCTGGCTCTGGTGTCAGTAATTCAGACCCTTACCATCCCGACCGGGCCAATGCGGAAGACTATGTTGAGACCGGACCGCACCTGATGATTGTTGTGCCAAAGGAAATGCTCGAGGGCCTCACCAGCGACCCAAGTAGCGGCGGCCCATACGTGATGTGGGGCGACACCCCCTATGCCCACATCATGGTACCTGTAAGCAACAAGAAGACCATGCATCACATGACTTCGGAATAGGTTGCAAATGATGGAGGCGCTCGAGCGAAACGTGCGTTGCGCGATCAGCCGACCTTCGGTGTCGTCTTGCAGGTGCTGATACCAAGCAAGGCATAAGGTGGGCACCAGCCGATCAGGCCCGTGGCGATCGGCACCAGGCCGAGCCAGCCCCAGGGAGACTGCGGGCCGATAAAGACCAGGCTGACAATGGCCGCGCCGGCAAGAACCCGGACAACACGTTCAATGGGGTGAATATTCGTTTTCATGACGACTCCAATGGGTAGCGCAAAACGATTTATTTTGCAGGTTTATCTACTTCCCAAGCATAGACCCTCAGGGCCGCTGTAACGTGACGCATGTCATGATTTATAGCGGGTGATAAAGGGGCCGGATACGTTAAATTTACTGGTATCCGGCCCCTTTTACACGTCGGAATAGAGACGTCAGGGTAGAATCCGGAGATGTACCGGGCAGGTGCCTGGATGGATTACACAGCTGGGAGGCGGAACGCCATGGCAGGAGTTGAAAACAGGGTTGCACTGGTTACCGGAGCAGGAAGGGGTATCGGCAAGACCGTCGCGCAACTGCTGGCCTCGCGCGGCGCCCGCGTGATGTGCGTTGCCCGGACTGAATCGGAGCTGGCTGCCACGGGTCTGGATTACGTGGTGGCGGACCTGGGCAGTCCGGAAGGCTGTGAGCAGGCATTCCGGGAGACGCTTGAGCGCCTCGGGCCCATCGACATCCTCGCCTGTAATCACGGTATCGGTTCCGCCCATGAGCGGGTCATCTGGGAACAGGACCCGGAGCTCTGGCACGAAACTCTGCGCATCAATCTGGATGGGCCGTTTTACCTGTCCCGCCTGGTCGTCGGTGATATGAAGGACCGGGGCTATGGCCGGGTCGTTTACACCAGCTCGACCGCCGGTGAGATCGCCGAACATGCCGGCAGTGCCTACACCAGCTCCAAGCACGGTTTGCTGGGTTTGATGCGATCCGTGGCCCTGGATGGCGGCCCTTTTGGGGTTACCTCCAATGCGGTTCTGCCCGGCTGGGTCCGCACGGAGATGGCAGACCGCTCGGCTGAAGCGGAAGCGGAGCGACGCGGCATGACGTTTGACGAGGTATGGGCCGAGCGCGCTGCAGGGTATCCGCCCGGCCGGGTGCCCACGCAGGGGGAGGTGGCGGAGCTCATCGCGTTTCTTGCGACCGAAGAATCCAGCGGTGTCAGCGGCCAGGCCATCAGCGTGACCCTGGGTGGGCTGGAGTAGCTCGCCCGCAGTGAAGGGCTCAGTGATGGACGTAGTCGTAATCGGCGCCGGTCTTGCCGGGCTTACCGCGGCCGCAACACTCGTTGAGGCAGGAGCGGGCGTGAGCGTGGTGGAGGCGGATGCCCATTTAGGCGGCCGCATTCGCTCCCTGCGTGATCCGCTCAGTCATCGCGCGCTTGCCGACCTCGGCCCGACCTGGGTCTGGCCAAAATACCAACCGGTGGTCGCGCGATGGCTGACGAAGCTGGGCCTGGAGACCTTTGCGCAATTTAATGAAGGCAATGCCGTCATTACCGGTTATGGTCCTGCGCCGCTGTACCAGCCGTTGCCGGGACAGGATGGCATGGTGCGGATTGTCGGTGGGCCGGTGTCAATGATCGACGAGCTTGCCCGGCGGGTTGGCAGCGCCAATATCACCACCCACACCCCGGTCACCGGTATTTTTGAAGCGGGTTCGGAACACCTGGCCGTCCATCTCGACTCCGGGGAGATCATCACAACGCAAAGGGTCATCGTTTCTGTTCCTTTGCGTGTGGCCCTCGCAACCCTGCAGTTACCCTGGCTTTCAGAAAGTCTGCGCAGCGCCATGCGCGGGACGCCGACCTGGATGGCCAGCCAGGCCAAGGCCGTGGCGCTCTTTGAACGGCCATTTTGGCGCGAGGCGGGCCTTTCGGGCAGGGTCGCCAGCCGCAGCGGACCGCTCGTAGAGGTTCACGATCACTCGGCTATCGACAATCAACCGGCGGCGCTGTTCGGTTTCATTGGCTGGACTCCGGAGCAACGCCGAAGGGATCCGGCGGGGCTCAGAAAGGCGATCCTCGCTCAGCTGGTCGAGTGCTTTGGCGACAAAGCGGCGCAGCCCCTGGAACTGGTCATCAAGGACTGGGCCATAAACCCCCGGATCGTCACTGATCTGGACCTCGCACAAGCGGGAGCGCATCCAGACGTGGGGCCTGCTGTGCTCAGACAGCCGCAGCTCGACGGCCGCCTCCGGTTTGCGGTATCGGAGGCATCGAACCTGAGTCCCGGTCTTATTGAAGGGGCGCTCGCGGCGGGTGAAATGGCGGCACAGGGGATGCTGGGGTAAGGTGCTTGAACAATCACGGGAACATCCGATCGATTCAATTTTTATTGCATCGGCAGATAACAGCCAGAGCGACTGACTTACGCTTGTTCATAAGCAATGAAAAAGGGCGACACGATGGTCGCCCTTCTAATCAAACCAATAGCCGGAACGTCAGGCGAAGCGACGAACCGCAAACACACCGAGGCCAGCCATCAGCGCAATCAACAGCGCCAGGAGTGCCGGGTTGTTAACTGGAATTGGCTGAGTCCCTGATAGCGAGGCCGGTGACCCAAACAGTACGTCTTCTCCAGGTGAGGTTGCACCGACCGTGAGTTCAAAGTTGCCGCCGCCTATGCTGCCAGGAGCAAAAAGGCTGACCACCATAAAATATTGGGTATTAGGCTCGAGAACAATCCCTTCGGAGCCGTCAAATGCACTGATGAGCCCGAAGAAATCATCGTTATAGCCGGCCAGGTTAAGCGACGCATCTGATTCATCGAACGGATCGCAGTAGACGCTGAGCACGGGATCGCCGATGTCAGTGCCCGGGTTGTCAAGACTTGCTACCAGTGTTGCCCCTGTGGGGCTGTAGATCGGAACCAATGCAAAAGAAATCCCGATGCCAGTGGCCGAAAAAGTGCTGGGGTTATCACATCCTACGAAGGGACCGGAAGCAAAAATTCGGTTATAAGTTGGCGCCCCGGCAAGACTTCCAAAAAATGGAGCCGCAGCCTCCAGTGTTTCTATCGGGGCTGAGTTAGAGAGGTTTTGAGATGCTTTTTCATCAATTTGTGCTGAAACTGAGCTGGATAGGGCTAACAGTAATACGATGATTACTTTTTTCATTGTTCTTGACCTCCCTGAAAATTAACACCATCCGCCACTGTATCACTTTATAGCCTGATGTTTTGTAATAAAAATATACGTGATGCAAAACAAAGTTTAAGCATATTGTTAAGAAGTCTTAATCTATATTAAGTATTAAGGGGTCGGATCCAATTTTCTGCGGTCTTATTGAAGGAGCCTTGGCGGTGGGTGAGCGGGCGGCACAGGAGATGCAGAAACCGGTAATCGCTTCAGCGCCCCAAATACGTTTCTGAGGCAATTTGCTTTAGTCTCGCACCTTACCCTGACCGAAGTTAATAAACGGAGCTGACCCGATGACCTTGCGATTGAACCTGTGCCGCCCCGGTGCATCTCTGGGGCTGCTGCTCGCAACCTTGCTGATTGCACCGTCAATTTCTGCCGATCCGGTGAGCGCCGCGACGGCCGCGCGCGAATGGCGCGAGACCCAGGAGGTGGAGATCGTCGAACGCTTCGAAGAGCTGCTGAGCATCCCCAACGTGGCCAGTGACCAGGTCAATATTCGCCGCAACGCTGAACACATAGCAGCCCTGCTGGCAGATGCCGGGATGCGCACCGAGCTGCTCGAAATACCCGGCCGGCCCGACGCGAATCCGGCGGTGTTCGGTGAACTTCTCGTGCCCGGGGCGCAGCGCACGGTACTTATCTACGTCCACTATGACGGCCAGCCGGTGGACCCATCGGCCTGGGCCTCGGACCCGTGGACACCGGTACTGCGCACGGACATGGTGGAGAGCGGTGGGCGCGAGGTAGCGCTTAAAGCCCCGCTCGACCCGGACTGGCGGATTTTTGCCCGGTCGGCCGGCGATGACAAGGGACCGATTATCGCCCTGCATGGCGCCCTGACCGCGCTGGCGGAGGCGGGAATCGCGCCGACCGTTAACCTGAAGGTCTTCATGGATGGTGAGGAGGAAGCCGGCTCACCCAACCTGCGCGCCATGCTGGAGCAGCACCGGGACAAGCTCGCCTCGGACCTGTGGCTGTTCTGCGACGGCCCGATGCACCAGAGCCGTCGCTGGCAGCTGGTGTACGGCGTGCGGGGCAGTGTCGGCTTTGACCTGACCGTGTTCGGCGCCAACCGGCCCCTCCATTCGGGGCATTACGGCAACTGGGCGCCTAACCCGATTATGCAACTCGTGACCCTGATCAGCACCATGCGTGCGCCCGACGGGGACATTCTTATCGAGGGCCTGACCGACCAGGTGCGGCCCCTGAGCGAGGCAGAACTTGCCGCCATTGCCGCATCCCCGGTGATGGACGAGCGCCTGGTCGGCGAATTTGGTATCGGGCAGCCGGAGACGGAGGATCGTGTCGAGATCGCCATCTCGCGTCCGGCGATCAACCTGCAGGGGATCGTATCCGGGGGTGTCGGGCCGGACGCGCGCAACGCGATTCAGACTTCCGCCACCGCCAATATCGGTCTGCGCCTGGTGCCGGACCAGACCCCGGAATATCTGCGCGCGGCGGTGGTGCGGCATATCGAGGCCCAGGGCTACACGCTGCTGCCGGACGGCCAGCAAGTGCCATCGCCTGAGGACCGTCAGCGCCACGGCAAGCTGGCCAGGCTGGACTGGCCGGTACCCGGCGGTTACCCGGCCTACCGGGCGGATATGAGCGATCCGCTGGCCAGGGAGGTGTCCGCGGTGCTCAACCGCCTCTCGGACGATACGCTGGTGCAGACCCCGACCATGGGCGGCAGCCTGCCCATCTTCGTGGTGGAAGAGGTGCTCGAGACCCCGGTGCTGATTCTGCCCATCGCAAACCACGACAATAACCAGCACGGCGCCAACGAAAACCTGCGCCTGCAGAATCTGTGGGATGCGATCGAAATCTATGCGGCGGTGTTGACCGGCCTTTGATTCCGCCGGTCCTTAATTGCGGACCCTGCTTATTGAGGTAACGGTTTCACCTGGGGGTCCGGTTTCGTCAGCACGGCAGCCTTGACCTGCGCCTCGCCAGTCTCATCCGACTGACCGGTCCACGTGAGCAGCAAGCGGTCTTCGCCCAGATACAGCACCCTGGGGAATCCACTACTGCGATCATGGCTGAGAGGGAGCAGATTCAGCGTCGAATTCAGCGTGCCGGATTCTGCAAAAAGTGCAAGGCGCATCAGGCCCTCGCCGCCTTGCCCTGCTGAAGACTCGGTAAGCCAGCTCAGGGCGTAGCCATCGCCGGTCCAGGCCAGGTCAACGCGCCCCAGCGCTGAACCTGGGTCCAGTTCTACAGGCGCCCCGAAGGTTCGGCCGCTGTCTTCAGAACGGGCAATGCGCACCTTCGGCACATCTTCGGCCATGGTGAACCAGGCGACGATCACAGTCTTCCCGCGGGCAATAAGCGCCGGGCCGTTGACCGGGCAGCCGGTGATTTTCCATCCATCCGCGTGCACTGCTACCGGCTCGGTCCAGCCCGCCGCAGTTCTACGCACCAGCTTGATATCGCGAATTTCCGTCTCGCTGCGGTCGCGGTAAATAACCACCACGCCTTCATCGGTAAGACCGGCAGCCGTGCTGCAGCAGTCGCATACCCGCGCATCGATCAGTGCACTTTCGCTGATAAGCCCGCTGCTGTCGACCAGCGCGGACCGCAGGGTCATTGCCCCGCCGCTCATGGCATGGTGCGCTTCGCCGGAGTGATCAGCGGTATCGGGGCGGGTCATCCGGCCATCCAGCCAGACCATGCCGGTCTGACCTGAGTTGGTCGAAAAGTAGCTCACAAAACCATGTTCCGTGGGGGTCTGATCGTCGTGCGGTGAGAATGGCGCAGACCAGCTTTGACCCTGGTCACTGCTGATAACTGCCATGATGTCATAAGCGTATTTCCCGACCCCGGAGCGTTGCAGCCAGTGTGCAAGCCAGGTGCCGTTACTGGCGACCGTCAGACCGGGTGTATCCGCCCAGTTGGCAAAAAAACCTTCACCCTCGTAAATGGTGCCGGGTTTTCCAAAATGCGTTCCATCGAACACCGCATATCGGAAATGGTAGCCTGCGTCACTTTTCTCCAGCCATGTCAGGACGCCTCGCCCCGGGGATAGTTCTGTCAACCGCGGTGCCATGCTGGTGGCCTGCGCGGGCACGTCCAGCATGACCTTATTGGCAAAAGTTGATGTGGACGTGTGCGCGATTAGTTCGCCTGCAACCAGAAAAATCAGCAGCCCGGAAAGAATTCGATATGGAATGAATGTCATGAGCCTATTGTCGCTGACAACGCACAGGTCTGCCGAACTCCGCAACCAGTTTGGATTCGAGGCGCTAGTCCTCCAGAATCACTTCCCGGGCCGGCGCACGCAGGTTGTAGTTGGATGCCATGACCCGCCCGTAGGCACCGGCATTGGCAATCAGTATCACGTCTCCTTCCTGGCTCTCCGGTAAAAACCGGCTCTCGCCGAGGATGTCGCCGGTCTCGCAGATGGGTCCCACCACGGTATAGCGCCGGTTGGCAGGCTCACCGCGACGGCCGAGATTCACGATGTCATGGTAGGCCCCGTAAAGGGCCGGTCGCATCAGCGAATTCATACCAATGTCGATCCCCAGGTACGCCTGCTCGCCCTTGGACTTGGTCTGACAGACCCGCGCCAACAGCACCCCGGCTTCCGAGACGAGGTAACGTCCGGGCTCCAGCCAGATCTCGACGCCTTCGGGTACCGGCAGCTGTTGCAGGAGCGCATCCAGGGCCGCCAGGTCGAAAGGCGACTGGTCGCGACGTTCCGGCACACCCAGCCCACCGCCCAGGTCGATGACCCTGACATCCGGGAAATCGCCGAGCAGCCCGAGAAAGCGTTCCAGCTGCTGCTTCCACACTTCCGGCTCACTGACGCCACTGCCCGTGTGCGCATGCAGGCCACGAATGGTGATCCGCTGCGCGCGGGCAATGTCGCGTACGGTCTCGAGCTGGTGCAGGGGAATACCGAACTTGGAAGCGGCACCGGATGTCACCACTTTGCGGTGATGGCCGTGGCCGGCGTCAAGATCCAGGCGCAGGAACAGCTCACGTCCTGCAAAGACCTCGGGCCAGGCCTGCAGCGGATACAGGTTATCCACGGTGAGTCGAACGCCGCGCTCGAGGGCGTCAACATACTCGCCGCGCGGTGCAAAGTTGGGGGTAAACAGCAGATCCCCCGGTGTCGCATCGGGCACTTCCCTGAGGATGTGCTCGATTTCTCCCGGGGATACGCATTCGAAGTACACGCCCTCGGCAAACAGGGCCCGCAGAATGGCCGGGTGGTGGTTGGCCTTGACCGCATACAGCACGCGGTCCACCGAGCTGAGCCCCAACAGCCGCCGGGCTGCCGCGCGCACGGTGCCCAGGTCGTAGACGTAAGCCGGCCCTTCAGCCGCAATATCCTCTAACTGGTCCACGCGCTCTTCCCACCAGCCGGGTGGCCGGCCACCGCCGGGTGCGGTGAGCTCCGACCAGCTGGCGCCAAATTCGTCGCGGTGATCCGCAATTGGTGCGATCAGTCGTGCGTGTAGCTTCTGCACCAGGCGCGTGGCCTGCCCGGGGTCGACCACCAGGGTGAAGTTCAGATCATTCGCCGACTGGGTAACCATGTGAATGGTCCGGTCCTCGAAGATATCGAGCGCGTCGGACAGGCGTCCAAGGAGCGTGCGAATCGCGTTACCAACCAGGCTGATGGCCACCAGCCCGGTTTTTACCTTGACCGCGCACAGTGTCGACAGCTCGGCCAGGCAGGCCTCGAGGCCCCGCTGGGGTCCGCGCCCCGGGCGGCGCGGATCGAGGCTGACGGTGACACTGGATTCGGAAGTGGACACCAGGTCAACGGACACGCCGTGGCGTTTGAACACGCCAAAGGCATCGGCGAGAAAGCCGGGCTGGTGCCACATGGCAACGCTTTCCATATTAATGATCGTGATGCCGCTGCGGCTTATCACGCCCTTGACCAGGCCCTCGGTCTGCGCCGAACGCGGACCGACAACGGTATGCTCCGCTTGTGGATGGTTCGTGTCCCGGATGGACAGGGCAATCGCATGCCGGCGCAGGGGACCGATACACGGCGGATGCAACACCCGCGCGCCCATGGCCGCGAACTCCTGGGCCTCGCTGTAGCTCAGCTGCCGCAGCAGACGTGCACCGGGCACGATGCCCGGATCCGCGCTGAACACGCCGGGCACATCGGTCCAGATCTGTAGTTCCCGGGCCTGAAGGCGTGCCGCGAGCAGCGCGGCGGAAGTATCCGATCCGCCCCTGCCCAGCAGCCAGGGGCGACCTTCGGGTCCGCGGGCCACAAAGCCCTGGGTAATGTGCAGCGGACTGGCGGCAGCGAGGCGCGCGGCCATGGCCTCATCGGCCTCCTCGTGGCAATAGGCCGCCAGCGGGCCGGCGCTGGCGTCCAGGTCCACGGCGAGCAAATCCATGGCCGAATCAAGCACACAATGCTGTTGCCCCAGGGTCGCGAGAATACGTGCGCCGAGGGCCGAGGACAGGCGCTCTCCAAAGCTCTGCAGTTCCGCGAGCCAGGCCTCGCCTTCAAGCGCTTTGTCCGGGTGTGCGAGCAGCACCTGCAGACGCTCGCGCTCTTCCTCGAAGTGGGCTCCAGGTTCCACGGCGAGTTCCTGCGCCAGGGCGGCATGGCGGGCATCAAGCCCGGCGAGCAGGGTTTCCCGGGCTTCGCCGGGAAGCGCCGCGGCCAGCTGCAACAGCAGGTCGGTGACCCCGCTCAGGGCGGAAACCACCACCATGACCTGGTGACCCGCAGCCCGCTCCTGTGCGCATCGCGCAGCGATGGTGCGCCAGCGCTCCGCCGTGCTTACGCTGGTGCCGCCGAACTTCATAACCACCCAACTCATTTCATTACCCGTCATGTGTGCACGTATCCCAAAAATCGCCTTCCACCTGGCAGGCGGTCATTGTGACATGACTCGCGGGACATAAAAGATGCTGAAATTCGCCTTGAGCCTCCGGCAAGCGCATCGTCTCATTGAACATGAAAGCCCATGGTGGCGCGCGGGAGTGCAAGTTGCGCCTTTGCTACAATCTTCCAGTCGAAACTTAGAGGAGCGAATGAGCGCCGATGCAGCGCATCCGGCCTTTTTGACTCTGAGTTGTGCGGAGTTTGACGGACAGGTAAATCAGGCCATGCTATGCCACAGTCAGCCTAGTGATTACGCGTCATCGGCTTCGAATCCATCCATGAAAATCGGATTATTCGGAGTGATAGTCTGGCAATCGACAACGATGTTTTCTACCGGTCTGCTGGGCATGATGCCTGTCCCGTTCAAAACAGTACACGACAGGTTAGATTCAAGCGGAAGAGACAAAACCTTCACCATGTACCTCGTACCCACCAGAAAACCCTGGGGAAATTCGAAAGCTCCGTTTTGCGAAATAACGATGGGGTCTTCAGTATTGACTTGTAGTACGAGTCCGGCACTGGTCAAACCCGTAACGTTACCTGCGAGAGGGTGTGGAACGTAGGCAGCAAGGCAGTCATCCGGTGTCTGTGCGCCTGTCGCGTTTGATTCGAACAAGATCCAACCACCCACTGAATCCAGTGTCTCGTCGTGGATTGTGAGCGGCCAACCGAGCACAGGGGCAAGGCCAGAGCAGTTTGCCAATTGCGGGTTGAGCCTGAGGTTGAGGCTCCAGTCAATACTGCTTAGCGAAGCAAGCCCATCCAGATTTTCCAGCGATTCATTGTCCCGGATATCCAGCGCATCAACTGATGACAAACCATCAAGGCCTGACAGGTCTGCAAGCATCGGGTTTCTTGTGATCTCCAGATCACCTGTCAGACTGTTGAGAGAAGCAAAGCCGTTTAAATCGGCCAGCACGTCGTTACCGCTCACAGCTAGATTTGAGCCAATGCGTTCAACCCCGGAAAGTCCGTCCACGTTGGCTAATTGACTGTTGTTCACGATCGCTAAACCCAGTTCTATATCAGTCAGCAAGGCCAAGCCGTCAATATTCATTAACGAGTCATTCTCGCCTATGATCAGGCGTCCACCGACATAAAGCAGTGAGCCTAAGCCATCAATGTTGAGCAGGGCGGGGTTCCCATATACAGAGAGACTCTCGCTAACGAAGTCGATTTGGTCGATCCCAGTCAGGTTTAGTAGCGAACGGTTCTCTGTGACCATAAGGCTCTCTAATTGGGTCAAATTATCCAGACCCTCCAGTGACGTCAGTTCAGCGTTAGCGGAAATTCGCAGTCCCGATCCGATGGAAACGAGATTCCCCAGGACGGTCAGGTCGGTCAAGGCTGTGCCAGACAGAACCAAGTCTTGGTCAATTGAGGTGAGTGTCGCAAAACCCGGAATCTCTGAAAGTGCGGGGTTGCCGGAAATCCTAAGACTCTCAATCTGATTTAACTTATCGAACGCATCGATACTGCTTAACGCTTCATTGGACTCTATTCTCAGAAACCCTTCCAGATTCGTCAGGTTAGGCATACCTTCAATGCGATCCAGAACCGGATTCTGTGCAATCCATACCTCTCCGACGCGTGTGAACGCGGGCAGGCCACTTACGCTTACCAATGACGGGTTCGAATTGACCCAAAAGCGCCCTGTGATAGATTCCAGGGAGTCCAAGCCAGAGAGGCTTTCGAGGGCGGGGTTGTCGATAATCGTAAGCCCACCGACCGAAGCGAGTACTTCGAGACCTTGTAAATCTTTTATTATTCGGTTGTTATCGATAGAAAGGTTACCGCCCACTTCACTCAGTGCTGCGAGGCCGACCAAGTCCTTGAGTGCGGGGTTGCCGCCGACCACCAGGTCATTCTCGATGCTCGTTAAACTACCAAGCCCGTCCAAACTGGCTAACGTGTTGTTGCTGAAGATGCTCATAGCTCGCAGTCTGTCAATACTGTTTAGTCCGTCGAGACTCCGCAGTGCATCGTTATAGCTGACCAGAAGTTCACCACCAATTTCGTCCAAAGCGGCAAGATCACTGAGGTTTGACAGGGCAGGGAGTGAGTTGATTTCCAGACTGCCATCAACAGATTGCAGTAACGACAGTGCCTGAAGTCCCGACAAAGCAGGGAGCTGAGCGAAACGAAGGTCCCCATCTACCTGGCTGATGTTGGACAGCCCGTTAATATTCGCCAACGACGCGTTGGCCTGAAGTATCAGATCACCATTTACGCGAAGCAAAGCGGCCAAGCCGTCGAGATCACCCAAAACGCTGTTGTCTTTTACTTCAATCGAGCCGCCCACTGAAGCCAGGTTTTCAAAAGAATCGAGACTCCGTAGAACAACATTCTGAGAAAGACGAAGGTTACCTTCGATCGACGCTACGTTTTCAAGGCCATCGAGACTTTCCAGGGCAGGGTTGTTCCAAACCTCAAGCAAACCGTCCACTGTTGACAGCCCTTGAAAGCCATCAAGGTTAACCAACGAGTTATTCTGCAAAATGCGCAGGCTGCCCGAGATGCTGGTCAGACCAGAAAGCGGGGACAGGTCAGCGAGCAGGGGGTTGGAATCCAGTGTCAACCCGCCGTTTCCAGTTGTCCCAATCTCACGAAGAGAAGACATTCCAGTCAAATCTCCAAGTAAGGGGTTACCTGTAATACGGAGCGCACCGCCAACACTCACTAGCCCAGCAAGTCCATCCAGGTTGATGATGTGGTCATGCATACCAAACGGGCTGGGAGCTATTTCTAACGAATCTGTGATGTGATCGCAGGGTCCATAGACAGACTGAAACTGCTCAACATCCGTTTGAGTTTCAAGCTCAATGGATGAAACAGAACAATCCTCTGCTGAGGACTGTGAGGCCAAACAGGCTAATAATACGAACAGCAGTAAATGCGATATTGAGCGATTTCGACGAAGACACGAATCCATTCGATAGTACCCATTCTCCTTTAATCGCTCTATTTTAAACTCAACGAAGTTCGTCCATATATGCATTGTGTGTGCATTTATTTTGGAGCAACATGGCCAGAGTCAAAGACGCACCGATCGGCCCGGCTCCGGGATCATGGCAAACTGGATAAAGGAATCGGGTTCAATTAGAAAATCTATCCGGCCCGCCTATTTCTTTTGGGGGTTGGCGCAGTCCCCCGCTCATTCAGAGCGGAACCGGGCGCAGCGCCCGTAGCGGTGTCATGCACCTTTGCTTTCCAACGGGATTACTCGCAGACTGTCGCCCTGATTCTGCCGGCATCTTCCGGGCAGTCGGGCAAACCATTCATTACAGGGACACCGCAATGCGACCATTGATTCTCATGCTTTTGCTTGTCAGCACTCCGCTTCTGGCCACTGACCAGCGGTTGGTAAACACGGATATTTTTGAGCTGGAACTGGTGGCGGAAACGCAGATTTCTCCGGATGGTTCGCAGGTGGTTTACGTGCGACGTGCCATGGACATCATGACTGACCAGGCAGTTTCCAACCTTTGGATCGTTGACGCGGATGGCAGCAATCACCGGGCCTTGCTGTCCGGTCCGGACAACTATGGCAGCCCGCGCTGGTCCCCGGACGGCACACGGCTGGCCTATGTGACCAGCGTTGATGGCCGCGGGGCGCAGATACACCTTCGCTGGATGGACAACGGACATTCCGCCGTTCTGAGCAACCTGCGCCGCGCGCCTGCTTCCATGAGCTGGTCACCGGATGGTCAGAGCATCGCCTTCACTATGCTGGTGCCGGAAACACCAGCCAGCCTGGTCACTCCGCCCAAAGCGCCCGAGGGGGCCGAATGGGCACCGCCGGTCAAGGTCATCGACCGGGTGACATGGCGTGCGGACGGGCAGGGCGAACTGGAAACCGGCTTTTCCCAGGTATTCGTGATTTCCGCTGAGGGCGGTACGCCGCGGCAGCTCACATCCGGGGCGTTCAACCACAACGGCCCGATTGCCTGGTCCCCGGACAGCGAGACAATTTATTTTTCCGCCAACCGCAATGCGGACTGGCAGCTTGACCGGGCAGAGAGTGCCATCTGGGCACTGCAGCTAAGCAATAAAGCTCTCACCAAACTGACCGACATTGACGGGCCTGAGAACTCACCGGCCGTGTCACCGGATGGCAGCAAACTGGCCTTCCTGGGCTTCGAAGACAAACTCATGGGTTACCAGACCAGTGAAGTGTCGGTTCTCGACCTGGAGGATGGCTCGATCAAGGTTCTAACTGCAGACTTTGACCGATCTGTTGACGAGGTGCAGTGGGCCGGCAGCTCAAACCGCCTTTACGTGCAGTATGACGACCATGGCAAGACTTACCTGGCCAGCCTTACCACCGGCGGCACGCTCAAGACCCTGGCCGATGATCTTGGCGGCACGACCCTGGGACGGCCCTACACCTCCGGGAGCTTTTCCGCATCGCAAAATGGCGCCTATGCCTACACTGCAGGCCAGCCGCTGCGACCCGCCGGCCTGGCAACGGGCAAGGGTAACGCGGCACCAAAGCGCATTGTGGATCTGAACGAGGATCTGCTGGGCTACCGGACCATGGGCGCCGTCCAGGAGGTCAACTGGGCCTCGTCTTACGATGGCCAGGAGATCCAGGGCTGGATCGTGACCCCGCCGGACTTTGATCCGACCCGGCAATACCCGTTAATCCTGGAGATACACGGCGGCCCCTTCGCCGCTTACGGGCCGCAGTTCTCCGCCGAGGCGCAGCTGTTTGCCGCCGCCGGTTACGTGGTGCTCTACAGCAACCCGCGCGGCTCAACCAGCTACGGCTACGGCTTTGCCAACGAAATCCATCATAACTACCCGGGTCAGGATTACGATGACCTCATGTCCGGGGTGGATGCAGTTATCGCCATGGGCTTTGTGGATGAGAAAGCGCTGTATGTGACCGGCGGCTCCGGCGGCGGCGTGCTCACCGCCTGGATTGTCGGCAACACGGACCGCTTCCGGGCCGCCGTGGTGGCCAAGCCGGTGATCAACTGGGCGAGTTTCTCGCTGACCTCCGACGGGGCACCCTATTACTCAAGCTACTGGTTCGAAAAACAGCCCTGGGAAGACCCGGAGGGTTATTGGGCCCGTTCACCACTGTCGCTGGTCGGTAATGTCACGACCCCCACGGCCCTGCTTACCGGTGAGGCGGATCTGCGCACGCCCATGAGCCAGTCAGAAGAGTACTACCAGGCGCTGCAGATTCGCGGCGTGGATACGGTTCTGATTCGTGTACCCGAGGCCTACCACGGCATCGCCGCCCGGCCGTCCCAGCTGATCGCCAAGGTCGACAATATCCTGGCCTGGTTTGAGCGCTATCCGCCTGGGCAGGAATAGCACGGGGACTTAGACAAGGGCCGGATACTCTTTGTTAAAGGTGTCCGGCCCTTTGCACCTGGATAAATTTCCGGCGTACGGCCTGGCGCGTTGGCGGCTAGGACGAACTTTGCTGCTGCTTCAACAGGTCACGGATTTCGGTCAGCAGCTTCTCTTCCGTTGAAGGTTCTGGCGGTTTTTCGGGGGCTTTTTCTTCCTTTTTCTTCATGGAATTCATTGCCTTGATGACAAGGAATATGGCGAAAGCGATAATCGTAAAGTCCACCACGGTTTGCACAAAGCTGCCGTAGTTCAACGTCACTGCCTCATGGCCATCCGTCGCCGCCTTGAGTGTCACAGCCAGGCTACTGAAGTCCACACCACCAATGGCAAGTCCGAGCGGCGGCATAAGCACACCATCAACGAAAGCCGCCACAATCTTGCCGAAAGCAGCACCAATCACGATGCCTACCGCCATATCCACGACATTGCCGCGCATGGCGAATTCTTTAAACTCACTCATCATTCCCATCGTCTTATTACCCCCAGTTTGTGGGCTCAATGTTCCCGGGACATGAACATGCCCGAACCACCGTGGATCATAAATCTTTAAGCGGCCGAATAGCAAAGTCCGCCTGGCGGGACCGAGCCGGAGATGGTGTGGCGATCTTGGCTGAAAATGTATCCGGCCCGGGGCGCAAAAGCTCAAGGTATGGCATCGACGACCCTATGGAAATGAAATACATGCTCATGGGTGGAACAGACAGTTGGCAAGGGCTTACACTGCTTATCCCTGACCTGGAAAATTTGCGACGGCCTTGCAAGTAAAGTACACATAAATAAGCCGCGCATTAGCCGGCAGCCTGGTTTCTGTCACCGCCGCTGTCAATCAGGCACGCTGATATCAATCGACTTATCGAAAGGTTCAGCTTCAGCGTGACTCAGGCACCAGGACAGCAGCTGGATGCTGCTGCAGTTACGGCCCAGGCAAAGTTGCTACAGCAGACAACCTTTCGATATGTCCAAGATATTCATTTCCTATAGACGCGCTGATAGCGCCGACGCGACCGGGCGGCTTGCGGACCGGCTGCGGCGGCATTTTGGCGATGACGCTGTTTTCCTGGATATTGATGATGACCGTAAAGGCCACGACTTCAATGAGTACATCCAACAGGAGATAGCCACGGCGCAAGTTGTTCTGGTTGTTATTGGCAGAGGCTGGATAGGTGAAAGCGACGAGGGTCGCCGTATCGACAATGAAAAAGACAATGTACGAATTGAGGTTGAGCACGCCCTGGCCACGGGCAGACCAGTAATACCGGTGCTGGTAGATGGCGCCATAATGCCGTCCAGAGACGCCTTGCCAAGCAGCATTGCCGGTCTTAATGCGCGGGCAGGCATAGAACTTACCGCAGGCTCGGGGTTTGAAGGCCAAGCTGAATACCTCTACCGCGCGATACGACGAGAACTATCTCTATGGCGCAACATTATGCTCGGGCGTGCCGGCTGGAGAGCCTATACTGCGATATCTGTGGTGATATCACTGATCCTCGCCCTTGGTCTGCATGTCCTGCTCGGCGTGCGCTCCAGCATGGACGACATGACCATAAGCTGCAGCTCCCACGTTGTATTGCTGTGCGCAGGCCCAGATCAAGGCGTTATACCTTTTAACAAGTTACCGGTTCAAGCAACGCTGGAACCGCGCAAGGGCTCGCGTGTAATCACGCTCATCCCCTGGCCTGAAGCACCATCGGCTACGACGCTGCAAAAGTTTGACCCCAAGACATGCCGCGAGGTCGAAGGCGAAATAAAGTGCCTGACCGTACCGCTGCGACCGGATGACTATATCGTTCGAATGAAGCTGGAAGGCATACTCGGCAACATCTGGACACAAGACGATCAGAATCCTTTATCCTGCCGGGTGGAGCACGAGTCCGGGACGCCAGAAAACGCAACATGCAAGTAACAGCAGCCAGAAGGTTACGGCAAAAGCTGCTAACCGCCAGCGTGGTTCTTCTCATCTCACAGGGCGCAATTTCGGACGACTGTGAGTGGAATTCCACCATCATAAGCTTGCGGGACATGCCCGTAGAAAATGTAACTCTGTACGAACAGTTCACGAAATTACTGAGCGTGAAACTCAAGAACGATCTGGAGTTACTTGCTGACGATTCGCAGGCCGGCGAAAGACTGGACGTTCAGTTCTCCCACATCCCCAGACTAAAAGATACCAGCGGCCACAGGAATGAACTTATTCCTGAAATCAGTGGTGACAACGATATTGCCGAAAACTATTTGATGGACACCGGGGCTTTGCAGCTCTACGTCTTTCGAGCGATTGATGCTGAGAGACAAGTGGTACTTAGCAGCAGTGAAGTTGCTGTTAATACCAAGGTATTTCTTGGCGAGTTCCGGGGGGAAAATGTCAGGGATGAGTTTGAGGTAATGACTGGCGAAATATCGGCTGAAAACGCAGCAAACATGACCGATCAGTTCTCTGCGCTGTTGGCGCTTTCGCTGCTGAATCGCAATGGTAGCGGTGGCAGCTGCACACTCGATGAAAGTCGCGCCAAAGTACAGATCGGCTACTGGTTAGCCAACCTGCCTGGCGAACAGCAGCCAATCAGGGCCAAAATCGAAAGAGCCATGAATTACGATGATGACTAGAACGGATTTCATCAATGGCGGATTCGCTGTAGCGGCCATATTCTGTGCCCTGATGTTCATTTCAGCGTCGGATTCGCATGCGTTTTCGGGCGCATCGAGCAAGGGTGAATCGAGCGAGGTAGATTGCCAGGCGAATGCGCTCTGTTTGCTGGTCCCTCGCTTCGACGGCCCGGCAGCGCTCGGGCTTAGTGTCGCCACCGTACTCAACATGCAAATAATGCAAACCCTGGTCAGAGCACGAAACGGAGTTTGGCTGGAAGCTGGTGCGCAGATACTCTGGAGCGACCAACCTCTGGATGAGCCGGGTTTTAGCAACGCAGCAGCGCGCTATACAGATTGCCAAAGGCCGCCAGGAGGCGGATCTGATGCAAAAGAAGGGTGCGACATGGTCTTCTGGGGAAGCACGTTCCCATTGGGCGATGAAGCGGTTGTAATGGCGTACCTGTCCCTCATTGAGAACAATGTCCCAACCTGGAAAGTGAGCATAGGGGGTGTCGACTTTCACCTGGAACTTCCTGCTCAAAAATACAGTTTTAAACCCTTCGCTCTGTCATCTCAAACGGTTGCCAACTACTCCGGTGCGGGCGCCATTAAGCTGGAAGATGGCAGGCAGCTTGGTGCCAGCTTCAAAATCATTGAATGGGCCCGGAGCGATCGGGCCAAAGTGAAGTTGCTGGATGAATATGGTCGGCAAGAGGGGGACATTGGCTTCGTAGAGCTGCCAAATCTCAGCAATCGCAGCGATGCGGTTGACTTCACGGCAGGGGTGTTGCGGGCCTATCGGGCTGACTGGTGCGGCGTCATCGAGATGATGAACAGGGTGATCGAAGAACCAATGGCCCAGGCACAACTCGTTGCGGACGCCGGATGGTACATGGCGTGGGCAAAAAGCGAAACGGAAGTTCCCTGCGGCGGGCAGGCGCTTACACGTAATGACAGCACCTTTGGCGAGTCACCCAAAATGGCACAAGCCGGAATTTTTGTTGAGTTGGCAAATATTTCCCGGCAGCGGAGCGTTCCAAACCTGCAAGCGCTGTCAGTATCTATCGAAAGCTACTGCAAGCTACCCGGCAGCGACCACAAGTGGCTGCAACAATTAGGACAGACGCTTGCACAACTGAACATGGACATGAACACGACTGGCGACTGCTTCGCGACCGTAAGTAACAATAGTTAGTTCGGGCAAAAAGCGCCTCTGTCAGGCAGCACCAGTGCTCTCAGCCAGCGTGATCCGGGAATCTGTTCAGCTGCCCAGAGTCGACCCCTTCCAAACCTCATTCACCTGCTTCTCCTTCCAGAACCACCAACTCCGGATAACGCTCATAGAGTTTCGATACCACCAAAGCCAATTCCCGTGCCTCCTGATTTCCCCCGCCAGTCATCCAGTTATCTGGATCAGAGTAGTTGAAGAGGTCGTTCAGCAGGTTTGCTTCGTCTTCATCTTTCAAATCACCCGTGGACTCAACAAGTTTGTCGGTGATGTCGTTTCCCTCGTTGCCTGTTCGTTTGAATTCTATGAGCAATTCCCACAAAACTTTGATCTCCGGATATTGATAAGAGTGGGCGGCCTCGAGATATTTCTGGATCCTATCCAAATCGGCTGTATGTCTATCCAGTGGATACGGAGACCCAATGATGAGCTGTCCGTAATGGTTTGCAAACCAGAGAGAGTTTTCTTGCCGGGTTTTGAGAAGATTGCCCAGGATACTGTCAATTTCGTTTAACTGCTCTGATTGGCTATAACTCGCAAATTGCTCAATCACCGTGTCCAGCCCGGAGAGAAATCTGTCTTGACTGGTGATCCGCGGGACAGCACTTAATTCACGCAAATGCGCCATGATGGCTTCTCTGGTTTGAACAGGGATGTAGGGTTCTTCTTCCAGTTCCTCAGTCAAGGCCAGGAAATTTTCCAGGCGTTCGTTCTCCTCCAGCAGAGTGCGAACGCCCCCAATGCCATTCTCAACAGCCAGGCGGACTTTGTCCTCGATAATCGGGTCCAATGTGGCAATTTTCTCGTCGATAGCCTCGCGGGAAGAGGTGTCAATGCGAATGCCAATAATGCCAACAACACCACTGATCCCGATTACGGCTAGAATCGAAAAAATCATGGTTGTGCGCTTGGCGCGTTGATCTTCTCGTCGGATGATCTCGTCCGATACTATTCTCGCAGCCTTTTGTGACGCCAATTCAACAAGGGCAATTGACCCTAAAGCCGAGTCCGAACTATTTTCATCGTTTTTAGAATCTGTCATTTTAATTTTTCTCCGCCAGCAGTAAGTGCTTGCAATTTATCCGGTTCAAAATATCCAGCCGTAATCTTAAAGTATTGACATCAATTAGTGATCGCTGATTAAGTCTTACTCAATATTTTTTCAAACCCAATCGGGCGCGTGGCAAAGGGCGTGAGCTGGCCATAACCCGCGTGTTCACCGGATCGTGTTCACCGAATAAGGAGTAGAGCATCATTAACTCTGAACCGCCGGAGGAGAAGCCCTCCAGTCCCGTCATTGATGACAAGGCAAATCTGACCAAACAGGGCGACGCCAGGCCGGCCCGGAACCGTCCTCCAACGTTGGAGCGAAAGACCATACGCGCGACGATTTATGGTGTGTTGGCGTTGCTTATTTCTGTCATCGCACTTGCCGTTATGATCACCACGGACGTCACGGTTGGCGCCATCATATGGGTGCCAGCGTTTTTTCTGGGTCGATCAAGTGTGCGTCATTTCAAAACGCGTAAACAGGCCGACTTTTTTGATATCGACGATCTTGGTGGTAATGCGCCGGTAGTTTATCTGCGACCGTTTGATGAGGACGACGACATGGATGGCGCGTTCGCATTCAATCTCTATAACCCCAAGACGTGGAGAAAGTTTCCAATTTCACCGAGCAATATGCGCACACTCTATTTGGAGATGACCCTTCGCAATTCGTTTGAGCAGGTGCTGGCCTACTACGTAAGAGGGGTGGGGCCACTCGTTGCTTTCGGCGAACCTGGTCAACCGCCAATTCTGGGTGCTAAAAACTATTACATGGGAGACGTAAACTGGAAGGAGCAGGTGATCAAATTTGCGCAGCAAAGCCAAATGGTCGTGGCGACAGTGGGCACCAGCGAAGGAGTCGTGTGGGAGGTGGGTGCAATGGTGAAGCACCTCACTCCTGAACGTTTTCTCCTGTTTATTCCCGGCAGTTCACGACGCCAGCGCAGAATCGCTTATCGTGCCTTTCATGCCGCCGCGGCAAAAAGTTTTCCAAATGGCTTGCCCGAAGACGTGAACGGCAGACGCTGCTTGCTCTTTGACAAGGAATGGAACGTGACTCCTGAAAAAATTCGACGACCGGTTCGGCACTCGCCGGCATGGATAGCCCACAGGCTGCACCAGACGCTGAAGTAATATTCCGTCTCATTGCGTTGAGCGGCACACCACGTCCGTGCTGGTTTGAGGTCAGTCGTCTTGAGCCGCTTCGCCTGAAATGATTTGTTTGAATTGCTCATCGGTATGAAGCCCAAAGAAATCCGGTTCATTAGCTACCAGGTGAGCGTAATTTCTGTCCTGTTCCACCAGACGTTCAAGCAACTGCAGTGCAGTGGCCTCGTCACCCAGAACAATCGCCACGAGCGCTGCGTAAAAACGTGCTTCGCTGCGCTGGCTTGAAGCCTGCAGTGCCGCTTCGATAGCACGCTTCGCACCCTGCTCATCACCCGAGTGCACCAGGTAGACTCCCAGCAGACCTCGTGCCTGCCAATCCATGGGATTAACCTGCAATGACGCCCCGGCCAGTTCTGCAGCGCGCGCATAAGCAGCTATGGCCTCTGACTCATTGCCCGGCATGAAGCGCAGCGCATCGCCCAGCCGACCCCAAACCCGATGGTCGTTCGGTGCCAGCGTTATGGCTTCGCGCTGCATTTGCGCAGATTCGGCGTAGCGCGCCGCGTAGAAAAGGGCAAGGCCGGTATTGGTGTAAGCAGTTCGTGTTGGATTGAGTCTCATCGACTCCGTCCACGCCAGCGCTGCATCCTCGTAGCGGTCCAGCATAAACTTCGCGGTGCCCAGGTTGTTCCAGGCTGCCGGCAAATCAGGCCGCAACGAAGTCATGCGCTCACCGTAAGCGGCCGCCAGCTCAAAGCGGTCCACCCGGTCGCTGTACACGTAATAGAAACTGAATAGCGCGCTGAGCACGTCGTAGTTGCGCGGGCTTAAACTTTGCGCCCTCTGTAATTCCGCCTCGGCCTCAACCAGCCGGTTTTGCCGGGCCAGTACGTTGCCCAGTTCGACAATGGCCTCTACGGTAACGCTGTTCAGATCTAGTGCATTTGCCAGTGCCTGCTCAGCCTTTGCATAGTTTGCCTTTTGCAACTCATCTTCCGCCCGCGCGTATTCACCGAAAAACCGGTACAGCGTACCCAGGGCTATGTGCACTTCAACCAGGCCGGCGTCCAGTTCCAGGGCGCGCTGGCAAGCCCGCTCGGCAAGCTGGAATTGTTCCGGATCGCTGCTTTTCCGATAGCGGCTGAGCTGTGCCTTGCACAGGCCGGCCCAGCCCGAAGCAAAATCCGGATCCAGTTTGATGGCCCGCTCAAAGCTCGCAACTGCCTGTTCCAGGTCATCCATCCCTGCGGCATCCAGCCCTGCCAGCCCGGCTGCATATGCATCATATGCCTGCAAACTCTGCGTGGGCATCAGCTCAAGTTGACGGCGCTCATCGGTGCTGAGCGTGGCTTCCAGAGCGGCTGCTATCGCTCTGGAAATTTCAGACTGGATTGCAAAGATATTCTCCATGCTCAATTGGCGGTCATAGGTCTCTGCCCACAGATGCGTATCGCTTTGTCCGTCAATAAGCTGGGCATTGATACGAATGCGGTCATTGGAGCGCTGTACGCCACCCTCGAGTATCACGCTGGCGCCCAGTTCGCCGGCAATGACCGGAATGGCCTTGGTGCTGCCCGCATAACCAAGCGTCGAGGTGCGCGACAGCGTGCTGAATGACTTGATCTTGGATAACTGCGTCAGCAGGTCGTCATGGATACCCTTGGCAAAGGCGTCGTTGGCCGGGTCACTACTGAGGTTCTGGAAGGGTAAGACGGCCACCGACTGTGCCCGCCCTGAAGGGTTGGGCAACAACTCTGATTGCCACACAAACTTGTCGAGCGAAAACAGAATAACCGCCGCTACCAGGACACCAATGATGATGACGTTGGCGGTGCCACTGCCAATCATCGGTGCGGGTTGATCCTCTCCATCAACTGTCCGCACAAAGCCTTTGTGGGTCAGGTCAAACAGCCAGCTGCACAAAAGCGTCACCGGCAGACCTATGGCGAGCAGAATAATCAAGGCGCGCATGCCCCATTCAGGGGCTTCAAACGCCGGCAAAATGGCATCTGCGACCTGGACCAGCAACCACGCAGTTACGGTGTAGGCAACGGCTGTCTGCACCACGCCGCGGCGTTTAAGTTCGCTGAAGAGATTCACGGCACTCGGGTAACCCTGACCCCTGGGAAGGCCTAGTATAACAAGCACCGGCGAAATCCCGGCGCCCGCCGGGACAATGCCTCGCCGGCTGGCTGCGCAACTCGCATTTGCCCAAGGTAGGGTCTATGATTTAGGCCAAACAAGAAGGCAGGAGTTCAACAGGCATGACTCAGGAAAAGGAACACCCCCGCAGTGGCCCACCCGATGACGACCCCCGCGGTGGCCCACCCGATGACGACCCCCGTGGTGGCCCGCCCGATGACGACCCCCGCGGCGGCCCACCCGACGACGACCCCCGCGGCGGCCCGCCCGATGACGACCCCCGCGGCGGCCCACCCGATGATGACCCCCGCGGTGGCCCGCCCGATGATGATCCCCGCGGCGGCCCACCTGATGACGACCCCCGCGGTGGCCCACCCGATGATGAAGGTGCGACTACGTAGCCTGCCAGGAAAGGGTTTTTTGCACGCTTATCCGGTGGCTGGGAATTCTGCGGATTTCGTCTGCAAGCGGTTTGGGACATGAGCCGACTGGCATTGCTGGTCGGCATCAATCGTTACGAGTCAGCCGATTTTGAGTCACTGACCTGTTGCATTGATGACGCGCTGGCCATGCAGCAGCGACTGCAGCGCCACGCTTCGCTCCACGAGGGTGAGCCCGGCGAGCGCAACTACCAGTGCCGCACGCTCACCAGCGAAACCGGACGTATTACCCGCGACACGCTGGAAAGGGCCATAGACGAACTGCTTGGTCGCCAGATTGATGGCGGCGAATTGCTGTTCTATTTTTCGGGTCATGGCATCAGCGCAGAAGACGGTGGTTATCTGGTCACCCAGGAAGGTGACCGGAAACAGCCCGGTTACCCCATGGCCAGGCTGCTGGAGGCTGCCAACAACAGTCGCAACCTCTCGGTAATAATCATTCTCGATTGTTGTCATAGCGGCCAGATCGGCAATGTCGAGGCAGCTCCGGGCGTCAATACCACCAGTATTGGTGCCAACGTCACGGTACTGGCCGCCTCAAGTGCCACGGAAAAATCCAGCGAAGGCATGCGCAACAGCCTGTTTACCGGTCTGCTGCTTGAGGCACTGGACGGTGGCGCAGCTGATGTTTGCGGTGAGATATCCGCTGCGGCTGCTTATGCCTATATTGAACAGGCGCTTGGGCCCTGGGAGCAGCGGCCGGTTTATAAGTCCTATGCGCGTCGCCTGCCGGCTATCCGTCGCTGCCGCCCACTGGTGGACGATGCGGTGCTCGCACGCCTGACTGACTGGTTTTTTGCGGCTGATGATGTTTTTGCGATGGATCCGAGCTTTGAGCATACCGAAGCCACGGCCAGGCCGGAAAACGTAGCAGTGTTTAAGCAGTTTAAGCTGCTCAGGGACGCCGGCCTGCTCAAGGCAACCGATGGCGACGACCTGTATTTCACCGCGATCAACAGTGGTAATGTTCATCTGACCCCGCAAGGCCGATTAATGTGGAAACGCGCAAGACGCGGAGACTTTTAGTTACTGAAACCCTCTGGCAGGAGAACGCAGCTTGCAGGATATAAGCCAAAACACCACGCTTGATAGCGTTTTGCTCAGTGAAAACGCCGCGCATTATGGTGACGATTATCGCAGCCACTATCTTACCCAATACCGCGACTTCGTCAGTTCCGCCGACACCATTTCAAGCCGCCGGCATACAGCCAACCAGTTTTTTCTCGGCATCAACACCGCTCTGATCGGTGCAGGGGGCTATATTAAGGTTGATGACCCGGTCATCGTTTTGGTGCTGGCCGGTTTTGGTGTGACCATCTGCCTGGCCTGGCGGGGCCTTATCGACTCCTACCGAACTCTGAATGGCGCCAAATTTGACGTAATCCAAAGCATGGAGAAGCATCTGCCGCTGGCATCTTTCACCGCGGAGGAGCTGGCCTACTCGAGTGCCAGAGCAAAGCACCGCTCGTTCTCCAGCTGGGAGTCGTGGGTTCCCAGGTTGTATATTTTTGCCCATCTGACCCTGGGCGCTGCAGGCCTTTGGAGGCATTTTTACTCATGACCGGTAGCACGACGAAGCGAGGTGTTGCCGTACTGATCGGCGTTAACCGCGTAGACCCTGCGCACTACCGCGGCTGGGAAGGGCCCCTGGCGTCCTGCGAGAATGACGCTGATACGATGCAGGCCATTGCCCATTCACGCGGTTTCGAGACCCATCAACTCAAGACAACACAGGCCACCCGTGAGGCGGTGAGCGAAGCCATCGCCCGGGCCGCGGATGAACTCATCGCGGGGGATTTCTTCCTGCTCAGCTATGCCGGCCACGGCGGCCAGTTGACCGACCGCGACGGCGATGAAGCCGATGGCAAAGACGATACCTGGTGCCTGTATGACGGCCAGTTGCTGGATGATGAGCTGACGGTGCTGTTTGCCCGGTTTCAACCCGGGGTGCGGGTGTTGGTGCTCTCCGACAGTTGCCATAGCGGCACCATGCTCAAGAGTGCGTCCCCCGCTGTCGACACGGTTGAGCGCGTGCCGGACGATTTTACCGAATCGCGCCTGATGCCACGCGCTACCGCTATCGATGTGGGTGAGGCATATCGCGCCTTTTACGCCGATATCCAGCGTAAACTTCCCCGCCCCAAGCCGCGGATACAGGCCACGGTGCGCCTGCTATCGGGTTGTCAGGAGCACGAACAGTCGTTTGGGAACAAGGAGACGGGCAGGTTCACTGCAGCCGTAAAGGAAGTTTTTGCCGATGGCACATATCCACATAGTTATCAGCAATTTCATATTGATATCCAGGCGGCAGTGGCCAAGGCGATGAACCCCCAAACACCGGGCCATATGCTGTTGGGCAGTGTGAATGATGAATTTGACCGGGAACAGCCCTTTACGCTTTAGGCCGGCGCCAGCATTACCGTAAACCGGCCGCTTACCCGTTGATCCCAATGCTGCCATCCAGGTACTTCTGGCATTTCGTATACAACCGCTGTCCTTCAGTCCCTCGAAATGCCAAGCAAGTAAACCTGCTCCGCTTGAACCGCCTTAAATTCCACATGCCAGTCAGCGGTCTGATCGCAGGCTTTGCACTCAAAAATAGCCGTTGACCGGTCGCGCCATATCGGCGCCACAGATACCCCTCCCAGGCTGACCTCGAGATCGTCGAACCCATTAAGCACGGGGAACTGATTAATGACCGCGAGAAACTGCAACGGAGCCAGTTGTACCCCGGCGTGATGGGCTTGCAGGAGACCGGAAAAGACAGGACGGAACGGGTAGCGACTCGCGTCTGCCATCGGCAGCGATGGGCCTCCGGCATGACAGGACAGGCGCGGCGCTGAAAGCAGACCGGCAACGGAAAGTTGGTGATCAGGTTCTATACCCATTTGCTGCCAGGCGGAGTGCGGCAGCCCGAGTACGGCGTTTTCACCACATGGGCCAACCCTTAGTGACCCATGCGATCCACAGAAGAGCAGCGCATCAATGGCCGTGCGTTCATCCAGGACAGTACCCAGTATGCCGCCAATGGATTGCTCAGGATGCTGACACAGATAGGCTCCAACCTCACCGGCATGCCGGGCGGGAATCACCAGTCCTGGATCACTCCATTCGAGCCTGGTGTTGGTGACATCGAACAGATTGACGGCTGGTATGGATAACTCGGAATCGCCGTCTACGCGCTTGATAAAGCCAATGACCGCGAGCGCATGAAGCGCCACGAGCAGACAAATGCTTGCGGCTGGCAACCAGCGCAACGGTCGCACTGTGCCGACGCCGTGGATCGTGATGGCGAGCAAAGTGACAGCCATGGGCATGAGGGCCCAGGTCATGTACCAGGGTGTTCTTGACCGGAGGAGCGTTAAGATGAGTAAGGCGACAAGGAGAGAAGCCAGAGCGCCCAGCCACAAGCGACGCTCTGCGGGACTGATAACGCGCCATGCGCAAGCCCATGCCGTGATCAGAAACAACAGCCATAGGGTCCAGACCCAGTAAGCACCCGAGGCCAGTCGCCCGGGAAGCGACAAGTGGAAGCTTGCCTGCACACCGGTAACGAACAGGGACCATGCGGTCCATATCACCTCCGTCGGGCCGCCATCGCCGATATCAGAACCGACAAAACCCGATACGCGCTGCAGGCTTGTGTCGGCTTCGGTCCACTGGCCGACCAGGGCGGGCAAGAACAGGCAAAGGATAACCGCGCAGGCAAGCAGTGCATGGGACCACCGTGCGGCGCGCCAGCCGCCATGCCAATGAACCAGCGCCAGCAGTGCAGGCAGAGCCAGCACGAACGTCGGGTGGGCATGCAGCCCCAGCCCCAGGGCCAGCCCCAACCAGGTGGCACGCCCCGCACCCGGTTGGTCCAGATAGGCCAACAGAAGCACGCCGCTGGCAAGGATCGCAGCTTCCACCATGACGGGATGGGTGAGAAAAAGGAATTGCCAGAAGCTCCAGCTTGGCAGCAGGAGACCAAATGCGAGCAACAGACCGGTCTGGTCATTGGCCAGGCGGCGTCCGAGCAGGAACGCGAAAATGAACTTGGACGCAGCAAGTACCGCAACGAACAAGGAAATACCCAGTATCGATGAAGCGAGGCGGGCGGGTAGACTAAGCAGGTAAAACCAGATGGGTCCGAGGTGAATCAAGCCTGCGACCGGTGGGCCGGTCAGCGGGCGATCCAGCCCCTGGGCGATCAGCCACGCACGGTTGGCATCCCGAATCGGATCAACGTATGGTACCGACCAGATGGCCATGAGCATAAACAGCATGACCGGCAGCCCAAGCAAGACCATCGAAATGTTGATTGGTGACGAACGCCTGGTCGGGATGCCTGACGATCGACTGTCCGCTGCAGATTCTGACATCGATTCTTTCATAATCAGGAACCTATGAGTGAACCCCAAACAAGACTGACGGTTATCTGCCCGGTATTCAATGAAGCAGACTGCCTGACCTCATTCCACAAGGAGCTTGCCGGCATTCTGGAGACGCTTGGCTACGACTGGAACATCGTGTACGTCGATGATGGGAGCACCGACAAGAGCTGTCAATTTATCGAAGCGTTTCGCGCCGATGATCAACGGGTCGGTCTGATCAGGCTGACCCGTAATTTCGGTAAGGAGAGCGCCCTCCTGGCGGGACTTGATCACTGTGATGCCGATCTCTATATCACGATGGATGCCGATGGACAGCATCCGCCGGCTGATATCCCCCGCCTGATTGAGCACTGCACGGAAGATGTCGATGTGGTGTTCGCCGTTCGCCGCCAGCGCAGCGATGACACCCGTTTAAAGAACCTCGGGGCGAAAGGCTTCTATGGCCTGATGGGCCGATTTGGGAAGGTGGATATGCCGCGCAATGCGAGTGACTTCAGGGTGGTCAGGAGACCGGTGGTTGAAGCATTTCGCAGCTTGCGCGAAGCGCATCGATTCAATCGCGCCCTGTTTGCCTGGCTCGGCTTCAAGCAGGTGGCAGTGCCTTTCGACCCGCTTGACCGACCCGCTGGCGAGTCCAAGTGGGGAATGTTTAAGCTTACCGCTTACGGGGTGGACGGCCTCGTGTCCTTTTCGGTGCTCCCGCTGCGTGTGGCGCTTTTCACGGGTGGCGCAGTAGCCATTGGCTCATTTCTCTATGGTTTCTACATCGTTTTCAAAACACTGTTGTTCGGCGACCCTGTGCCCGGTTTTCCCAGTCTCATGGTCATCATCCTGTTCCTCGCCGGCTTGCAGTTGCTGGCCCTGGGCGTCATCGGCGAGTATGTAGGAAGAACGTTCCAGGAAGCCAAAAACCGCCCCTTGTACCTTGTTAAAACCCTTAAGGTCGGCCCGCCTGGCGGGGACTGAATACCCAGAACCTGAGAACCACGAAAGAGAGAGCCGCCAGAACCAGTTCCAGTGCGACTTTGATGCCGAGCACGCTGGTGCCCGTTCCCAGTGCTTGTATGGAAAAATTCAAAACCCAGCCGCCCAGCGCGGTACACAACAGCCACCAGGCCAGAAAGCGAAGCAAGGATGCCGTGCTATGCGGCGGCCGATCTGATCGAAAGGTGAACAAAGCGTGGCAAAGGTAACCGAGCAAACCGGCGGACAAACGGGAAATTGTGTTGGCCAGGAAGCCGTCCATCCCCCAGCGCGCCAGCATGAAAAACAGTAAAGCGTCTGCCGCCAACTGGATAACTCCGATGACGGCGTACAGCACAAACTGGGCGGACAAGCGGTGACGAAATGCCAAAAGAACGGTCTCCCGGGGGGTGCTGATAAGTGGTTCGATCAACTTTCTCGAATCGAAGCGCGCAGTTCAACCGATGAACACCCATTGCGTCTATATTCAGAATGGGCCAATGGCATGAATTTTTTCAGTTAAATAACGTTTTCGTTCGTCAGTAATTGGTTTGTGAAAATTCGCAATCAAGTGTTTGTATTGCGTAGGTGCAAAGCCGGCACGCATGTCTACTTCATAAGCGCGCGGGTTGCCTGCATGACCGAAAAAAGCCTCACACTGGTCCTTGTAATATTCAAACCCGAACTTCAGCATGTGATAAAGCGCGCCACCTGAATCCCTCAGTCGATCACCTACGTCACCATGCATTTGGGCAAAGACGCTGCCGTCTGTCATCCCTCCACCCACCAGAATGACTTCATCATGTGGAATAAAACATACAAACGACAACGGAATAAAATGTTGCGGTGTTTTTCGATAAAAACAGACTACGGCATGGCCAAAATCCGGTGCCGTTTGGGCAAACTTTCGCTGAAATAATTCATCAATAAAAAACGGTCCATCCGCGACCGGAGTGATGAGCAATTCGTCCAGAGGTCGGGTGATTGAATGCATTGAGTGAGCGCTGGATTCGTGGATTCAGAAGATGTTAATTCTAACCGGACTCGCAGGTTACTGTGACCACATCTAATATGGGCCGTCGAAATGTCGGGCGCCCGCAGCGCAATCCAGATGCAAACTTACAAAGAAATAGATCGCCAGTACCACGACATAATTGGAAATAAATACCATCTGCACTTTCGTGCATTTAATCCCCATTTGGTCCAGGGGCTTTAGTTTATCGATGTAAGCCAGCGTAAATCATTGGCAGATTCAGACAAACTCCGGCCACGGAATAAAAAGTTCCGTGGCCCCGGCGGTGGTTGGGATGAAGGCATGATTGTTGCCACCTGACTTGACAGGTTTTGACAACGGGCCTGATTGCAGGCACTGTGGATGTCACGGCTTCCGCCTAAGAAGGGAATACCTTTTGACCCCCCGTATTCTGCTTCTTCTTATCTTAACTCTCGCTGCTGCCCTGTCCACAGGCCCCCTCGAGGCCGAAGAACTGATTGCCTCTTTTCCCCGGGAAATTCGTCCGATTCCCACAACTGAGAGGATACCCAACGGCAGCGGGTCCGAGGGCGGCGGTGTGATCACGATTGATCAGGACAACATCCGCATCGAATCGTTGTACCGGCCAGGCGACCTCGGATTGCGTCCAGGTGATGTCATAACCGGCCTCTCGCTGCGACTTGATGGCAATTCACCGGCTTTTCTGGGGGCAAGCCTGCCGCGGCTGACCGTCAAAATTGGAGAAGGCAAAGACACGCTATCCCCCTTTGGACTCAACTTTGTTGGCGGCGATCCTTTTGAGGCGGTTGGCGGTGAAGTGGTTCTGGGCATCGGGGACTTTCCATTCGGCTCGAGCCCCAATGACTTTGGCCCCACCTTCCTGTTCGACTCTTTCGGGAGATTCAGCCCTTACGAGTATCAGGGCGGCAACCTGCTGATCCAGATCAGCATTGATCGAGCCGACGCCATTATCCCGCTGCAATTGGATTTCCTGACAGACGTCGACAATGGTGTTTTAGGCGAAACCTATGTCAAAAAAGGTAATGATCCGGCCAGCATCATCAAGGGTGCTCTGGCCATGCGCCTCCAACTCGGCAGAAGTGATTACACCATACCCGACGGCTACGAGGGCAGGCTGTACCTGCGCGGCCAGGGCGGAGACGGCGGCAGCAGCCGGATAGCCTGGATTCTCGGACCTAACGTCGCCTCAATTGGTGCGTCAGGGCCCGGTGCCTCTGTTGACGCCGAATTCAACGTCGGCAATGAAGCAAACGAAATCCCCGGCGGCTCAACCCTGCGCTTTATTGTCGGACGCAAGGGTGAATCGTTTGTCGACCTTGAGGCAGGGTTCGATGACTCTGCTTCCGCTGCGGGCGGCGCAGGCACAGCGGTCTACATAAGCGTGCCGGACAGCCCCAGGGTATGCCCTGTCAACTCCACCCTCGCGGCTCCGGGGAGCCTCTGCACAGACAGCTTCCAGTGCGGTATCGGCCGGTGCCGGCAATCAAATCGATCGCAGTGCAGCTCTGACAGCGACTGCGGCACCCAGGGCGATGGCACCCAGGTGATGTGTGAACCCGTGTCGGTCTGCGATTCCGGGTTTGATCTGTTGCTTGGCGCTGGCGGTGGTGGCGGCGGGTTTGCGGGGCTCATTTCCACCCCCATACCGGTTGCTCCGGCACCGATTTGGAGTGCGGGGGATTATGGTCAATTCGATATAAACGGGAGTGATGGCGGCGGCCTTGGTCCTGGAGACGGCGGACCATTTATCGCCAGCTTTGGGGGCTTTGGAGGCGAGGACACCAGCTATGCCGGCGGAGGTGGTGGCACAGGCGAAGATGGCCAGCCCGGGCCAAGTCTGCGCGGCGGCGGCGGCCGGGCGGACCCGGTATTCGTGTCTCGTGGCGGAAATTCGGCAGATGACTCTCCAAGCGGCGGCTTCGGATGGGGCGGCGGCGGCTTTGCCACCAGAGAAGATGCAGGTGGTGGCGGCGGCGGTGGGCTTGCCGGCGGCGGCGCCGGCGGACTTTTTGGCGGTGGTGGCGGCGGTGGCAGTTACTGCTCGCCCCAATTTGATTCGACTTACTGCCGATACGGTTTCAAGGCTCTGCAAAAGCAGGTCAGAATGCCCCTGGACGGAATGGCCGAATACGGGCTTTCACCCGATGCCGGAACCCGAATCATTGAGGGAAATTCCGTGGTGCCGGGTGACTTTACCATACGCTCCGGCGAAAACTGGGTCGTCCAGACAGGCGTCATTTTGACGCTGGAAGGTGATTTCTCCATCGAGCCGGGCGGTTCTTTGAACAACTCGGGACTGATCCTGGTCAAAAGATCGATACAAAATGTCGGCACCATCACGAACAACCCTGGTGGCCGACTAATGAATGTCATCACCGGCGTTATCAGCAACACGGGAACCATCGAAAACTCCGGCGAAATCTATGCCTGTTCCCGGCCCTTGCAGGGTAGTGCACCGACGGGCACCCCGGCGGTAGCAGGCTGTGTGCTTTCACCACAAACCAGCAGCAGCTCAGCGGGCGGTAAAGAAGTCTGTGAGGCAACGTTGCGCGGAACCTGGTCAGGCCTTGACGCCTGCCAGCTTGGAAACTTGCAACTGGACGCCCAAAGAACACTCGTCATCGACGCTGGCGCAACCCTGTTCCTGGAGGGTGTACTGACCAATAACGGCAGCATTATCAACAATGGTGTCGTGAATAATGAAAACGGCATATTGAGTGATTGCGCCAGTCCGCCACCTGGCTTTTCAGGAATATTGCCAACCCCTAACGCCTTTGTCCCGGGCACGTGTATTGCCAATCCTGATCGCGACTACTGCGAGAACGTTCTGGAGGGGGTTTTCAACGTGCCGTTCTCCAGATGCGTCGTTGTCAACCACACCGTAGACGCGAACGAAACCCGGAATATCCCACCAGGGTTCATCCTGAACGTGACGGGCATACTCAACAATAACGGCACCATCAATAACAATGGGGAGATCTACAACCAGGCCATTATTAACAACAACCCGGGCGCCACGCTTAACAACTTCGGCGCGCTTCTGACGAACCTCGACCTGGGGCAATCCATCATTTTCAATGAAGGCGAGGTGGTTAATTTCGGCGCCATCGATATTGATACCGGCGGTGCGGTTTTTGATAACAACTTCTCTGGCTTTTTGAGCCATCAGTGCGGATCGCAATACACCGGATCCCTGCCCATAAATTCCGAACCTGGCTCGGTGCAGGACAACTGTGTCACCCCGGAATCGACGTTATGTACCAGCGAACTGGGGGGCACCTGGGACAGTTCCATCAACACGTGCACCATCGGCGACTATAGCGTTGACAATGATCTGACCATCGCGCCCGGCTTTACCCTGGTGGTAAGCGGCAGTCTCATCAACCTCAGCACCCTCAACAATAAGGGCACGATTGTTTTCGAGGATTACATCCTCAATTTGACTGGCGCCGTGTTCAACAACTTCGGAACCCTGAGAACAGACCTGTTTAACAATGGTCAGGCCACAATCCAGAACCTGGGAAGCGTTGATAACTACGGCAGCATCATTATCGAGGCAGGAGGCGGCGTTTTTGATAACGACAATGCCGGGATTTTGACCTATAAATGTTTCTCCACCTATACCGGGGAGTTGCCGCTTAACAACAACCCCCCCGGCGGCACGGTGACCGAGCCGGACTGCCAGGACTCCCCGGTGGTGACCCTTACCGGAACCGACACCCAGGGCGCCGAGCCCGGAGCGGATACTTTGACCTTCCGCCTGAGCAGAAGCCGGGGCCCGGCCGACGTCCAGAACTTCGTGAGATTCGCCCTGGGTGGTGATGCCGAGCTGGTGGGCGGGTTCACCAGCGGCGGTGACTATACCGTTTCAGACGAGGTCCTGACGGACACCTTCCGTAGCGGGTACGTGCGAGTGGAAATGCCGCCGTTTACCCAGGCTTTGGATCTGGTTTTCACACCACAGCCTGACAACCTGGTTGAGGGGGATGAAACGCTCACGCTCACGCTGCTGCCCTTTGGCGGCTACACCATTGATCCGCTGACGGCGGACCCGCAGGCGGGCATCATCGCAGATGATCCCGCGATCGTTAGCGTGGCTGTTACCGACGGCAGCGCCGACGAGGCTGGTGCGGATCCTGGCGTGATTCGCTTCAGCCGCAGGGGTGGGGATATCAGTCAGAGCCTTACGGTATTTTTTGTGCGGGGCGGCAGCGCCTCGTTCCCCGCCGACTTCACGGCAGCCGGCCTGGTGGAGCCCCCACTGCCGGCCAGTGTGATCATTCCGGCGGGACGTTCAAGCTTTGACCTGGTGATCACTCCGCGCAGCGACGCACTGACAGAAGGCACGGAAACGGTGGTCATCACCCTGCAGGACGTCGATGACAGCTACGCAATAGATCCCGGAAGCGTTGCTCCGGTAACCGTCAACATTGCGGATGATGCCTCGCCCCCGCCCGTGATATCGGCTGTGGCGATTGACGATGAGGCGGCTGAAAGTGACGGCGTTGCGACCAATGAGGGTCTGTTCCGATTCACCCGCACCGGAGCAGGCCTGGATAGATCGATTCTGATCTATTTCTCGCTGGCAGGAACTGCCGTGGTTGACGATGGTAGTGGTCCGAACCCGGAACAGGATTACGGAGTGACGGGTGCCAGTGGTTCGGATCCCTATTTCCTATTCATGTCCGCGGG
Source organism: uncultured Gammaproteobacteria bacterium (assembly GCA_942491555.1). Taxonomy (GTDB): domain Bacteria; phylum Pseudomonadota; class Gammaproteobacteria; order Xanthomonadales; family SZUA-36; genus Marinihelvus. The sequence continues at coordinate 109,758 of CALOBN010000006.1, read as the reverse complement.
TCAATCGTCCGCTGATGTACGCATCATTCCGTTCCCCGACAGCAGGTATTTCGAGGGTGATGAAACGGTTATCGCGACTCTGAGAGACGACGTGTCGCCTCAAATTTACCCGGTTATCCTGGATCCGGATGCCACCACCGCGACAATAACCATTATCGATTACGGGTCCGTATTCTTTAAATCCGGCTTTGAGGGTGAAGCTGTTAACGACGATTAAATTCAATGGCCTTTCCTGATAAGGAAGTTCGTGCAGTCTTTGAATCATCGAACCTGACTGGGTTTTCGATACACTCCGGCCAATCAAATTTCACCGGGTAACTGACATGCGCTTTTTTTTTGAGGTCAATCGCCTGGTTGTTGGTCATTGGCATGTTTGCCTTAGATGGTGCCTCCATCTGGTCCTATTTCACCCAACGGATGCTTTCAGAAAAAGCCGAGCGGGTTCGTGTCGTAGCTGACCAGCAGGTTCTTGGTTTGCTGATAATGCTCCAGCGCAACCTTGTGGGTCTCACGGCCAATGCCGGACTTTTTGTAACCACCAAAGGCAGCATGCGCCGGATAGGCGTGGTAGCAGTTGGTCCATACCCGGCCGGCCTTGATGCCACGACCCATCCGGTAGGCCCGGTTCATGTCGCGCGTCCACACGCCTGAACCCAGGCCGAAGTCCGTGTCATTGGCGATTCTGAGGGCTTCCTCCTCGGTTTTGAAGGTGGTCACTCCAACTACCGGGCCGAAGATTTCTTCCTGGAAAACGCGCATATCGTTGCTGCCCTTGAGCAGGGTAGGCTGAATGTAATAGCCCGAGCTCAGGTCACCGTCCAGGCTCGCAGCGCCGCCGCCGATCAGTACCTCGGCACCCTCGGCTTTGCCGATATCAATGTAGCTGAGAATCTTGTCGTACTGCTCCTTGGAGGCCTGCGCGCCAACCATGCACTCAGGGTCCAGTGGACTACCGCGCTTGATGGCTTTGGAGCGCTGGATAACCCGGTCCATGAAATCCTCGTACATGTCTTCCTGGATCAGCGCACGGGAAGGGCAGGTGCACACTTCGCCCTGGTTGAAAAATGCCAGGACCAGGCCTTCTACCGCCTTGCTGATGAACTCGTCTTCCTGGTCCATCACGTCATTGAAGTAGACGTTGGGTGATTTGCCGCCGAGCTCCACCGTGCTGGGGATTAAGGACTCCGCCGCGGCACGCAAAATGATCTGGCCTACGGGTGTGGAGCCGGTAAAAGCGATCTTTGCAATGCGCTTGCTGCTGGCCAGTGCCTGACCGGCTTCAGCGCCATAACCATTGACGATGTTCAGGACACCAGGCGGCAGTAAATCGCCGATGAGCTCCATCAAAACCAGGATGGAGGCCGGAGTTTGCTCGGCGGGCTTGAGAATGACGCAGTTACCCGCCGCCAGCGCAGGCCCGAGCTTCCAGGCTGCCATCAGGATGGGGAAATTCCACGGAATGATCTGGCCCACGACGCCCAGGGGCTCGTGTACGTGATAGGACACGGTTTTGGCATCGATCTCGGCCATGCTGCCTTCCTGGGCACGCAGGCAACCGGCAAAGTAACGGAAGTGGTCTGCGGCCAGCGGGATATCCGCATTGAGTGTTTCCCGAACCGCTTTGCCGTTATCCCAGGTTTCCGCCACGGCCAGCATTTCCAGGTTCGCCTCGATGCGATCGGCAATTTTCAGCAGAATATTGGAGCGCTCGGTGACCGAGGTTGCGCCCCAGGCCGCTTCGGCCTTGTGCGCTGCATCCAGGGCCAGTTCTATATCGGCAGCAGACGAACGGGGTATCTCGCAGAACGGTTGACCATTAACGGGGGAGACGTTTTCGAAATAGCGCCCTTCCACCGGGGCTACCCACTCGCCCCCGATAAAGTTTGCGTAGCGGGATTTGAAAGAAACAACGGATCCTTCACTGCCGGGTTGAACATAGACCATCTGATTTACCTCTGTGACATAAATAAAATAACGCCCTGCAAGTCGTGCTGAATGACGTCTCGTATGCGCTCGCTGAGAAGCTGGCGAGACCAGCCCCTGGTGCTAAAGACACGGCGCCGAGGCTGGGGTTAATTTTTACCAGCTGTGCGCACAGAATCAAGGCGCTCGATGATTAATATTGTGTGCGCTTTCTGTAAATCGTTACCGATAGCGTCGCTGATAAGGTGGTTTATACTTCCAGACCGCTACTGACCCGCTTGTGGATTGAGATGCCTGCAAACCTGAAGTCCTACCTCTCACAGCTGGCAATAGACCCTGATTTATACAGCGCATTTGTATCTGACCCGCAGGCAGCGGCAAAGAAAGCCGGCCTGACCCGGGAGGACTGCGAGGTGCTTTTCAGCGGCGACCAGAATCGGATTTATACCGCCTTGCAGAACACCCCGAATGGGGAGGGCAAAGCATGATGAATGATGAGCAACTGATTGTGGTCGGCACCGGTATTCGGGCAACGGGTCAGATGACGATTGAAACGATTGCCTGGATTCGGGCCGCGGACAAAGTTCTCTACATCACCGTAGACCCGGTGGCCCAGGACGTTATCCACTCGCTTAATCCTGACGGGGCCGAGTCTTTGCTGAGCTGTTACGGCGAAAACAAGCCGCGCGCCCGGACTTACCGCGAGATTGTCGACAAAACCATGGCTTACCTGCGTCAGGGCCTTAAAGTCTGTGTTGCGGTTTACGGCCACCCTGGCGTTCTGACCATTCCCACGCACGAAGTTGTGCGCCGGGCGCGGGCCGAGGGGATTAAAGCGGCGATGTTGCCGGCGGTATCCGCGGCAGATTGCATGTTTGCGGACCTGGGCGTGGACGAATTTGGTGGCTGTCTCTCATATGAAGCCACCGATTTCCTGATCAACAACCGCAATGTCGATCCAGCGGCTCACTTGATCCTCTGGCAGATCGGGGGCCTTGGCGACGCCACCTACAAAGCCTATAACTACGAGATTCGCGGACTTGAGCAACTGACCCGCAAATTGATGGCCTACTATGGCCCGCACCATGTTGTGTCTTTGTACGAGGCGCCGCAATTTCCGGGTGTGAAGCCCCTGATCGTCTCCGGCCCCTTGCACTTGCTGCCGCAGGGCGCGCCAACGCCCAATTCCACCATGTATGTGCCTCCCACCATGCAGCCACAACCGGACATGGCAACCCGTCATGAATTGGGCATGACCACTTAAGGAATATCCGAACCATGGCCAAAACCCCTAACGATCAGAACAGTTTGCAAACTGCGCAAACAAAGATCCTTGATGTTAACCGGATTTACGACGAGCCCAACCTGAGTGGTGTCGCCATGGGTGAGATTGGCTGGAGTCCGGACGGCGCGACCATGAGCTATGTCCGCAGTGCCGGCAAAAACAATGAGCTGTGGGGTTATGATGTCGCCGATGGCACCGGCCGTCTGCTATTTGATTTTGCGCGACTGCGGCAATACGGCAACACAGAGGACGAAGCCGATCCGGCAAGGCATCCCAGGAAAGCGATGCGCGATTGGCGCACCAGACGTGTCCAATCGGCAGGTAATTTCGCTTATCAATGGACACCTGATGGCAAGAAACTGCTCCTGAGCGCATCCGGGGCAACTCCGGCATTTCTCGATCTGCAGACCGACCAATTGGTTTCTGTTACGCAGAATCCCGCGCCAATTCGCGATTGCAGAATATCGCCCAACGGCAGTTTCCTTACCTTTGTGCGGGGTTGGGACCTGTACATGATCGATCTTGCAACGTCCGTTGAGTACCCCCTCACTTCGGGCAGCACGGAAGCGCTGCGCAGCGCGACCCCTGACACCATGGGTGATTTGCTGGTCGATTCGGGGCACTGGTGGTCCCCTGATTCCAGCCAGGTTGCCTTTTTGCAGACGGATGAAAAAGAGGTACCGCTGTTTTGGGTTTCAAACCTGATGTCGGGCCATGGTCAGAACACGCCCGAACGCTTCCCCCAGCCCGGAGACCCGATTCCTGCAATGGGTCTGAAAGTAGTGAGTGCCAGTGGTTACCGCTGGATGGATACCAGCGCCTGGCGCGGGTGGTACCTGGCCCGGGTGAAATGGCTGCCGGACTCACGGCACCTGCTGCTGCAGATGCTGAACCGCGAACAAACCGAATTATGCCTGGTGCTGGCAGACAGCCGGACCGGGGCGACCCAAACCATCCTGACCGAAACAGACCCTTGCTGGGTTAACGTGGTCGATGATCTGCACTTTTTTGCAGATGGAAGAAGGTTTTTGTGGTCTTCTGAGCGGGATTCCTACCGTCAGCTCTACCTGTATGACATTGACGGTACTCAACTACTGCAACTCACATCCGAAGCAGAAGCCAGTGTTGCGGTGGAAGCCCTGGATGAAAAGGGTTGCGCGGTCTACTACCTGGTGTGGCCTGACCCCTACACAGAAGCACACTTAAAGCGCGTTACCTGGCGTGAACACGAAGGTCAGTATCAGGCCGGCGAGGCGATTCTTTTGACCGCTGCAGGAACATCACATTTCACCCACCTGTGCCCGAATTTCAAATACTACGGCGACCATAACTCCACGGCCATCCGCCCGCCGCGCCTCGATCTGTATCTGATCAATGGAGAGAAAGTCGCTTCGGTCGAGGACAACCCCTGTACGGAACTGGCCTCTTATGGCTTGCGCCAGTTTGAATACCTTTCCATACCTGCAGCGCCACTGGGCATCCCTTCGGATGACATGCCGCTGCATGCCAAGCTGCTGGAACCGGCCAACCGTAAGGCCGGTGAAAAGTACCCGGTCATTGTCTACATCTATGGCGGGCCGCTACCCGGCGGGTTCGGACTGGCCCGCAATGTGCTCAACTATTGGCGACCGGTGCCGGAATTGTGGCTGCAGATGATGGCGCAAAATGGCTACGGCGTGTTCTCACTGGACAATCGCGGATCGAATGCCGCACCCCGCGGACATGACTGGGAGACCCCTATCCACCGGCGCCTCGGTCACGTGGAACTTCAGGACCAATTGGAAGGGGTCAAATATCTGAAAAGTCTGGACTGGGTAGACCCGAAGCACATCGGCATTCTTGGCGGAAGCTTTGGCGGTTTCATGACGCTCAATGCCATGCTGCGGGCAGCTGACACATTCCGGTCCGGGCTCTGCTATGCACCGGTCACCAACTGGCGGGAGTATGACTGCGTCTATACTGAACGCTACATGGACTTACCGGTACAAAACGCGGAAGGGTATAAAGAAACCGCCCTCCCGCAGTACGCGGAAAACCTGTTGGACGAACAGAAGTTACTCATGCTGCATGGTGGCAATGATCCCAATGTTCACTTGCAACACTCCATTCAGTTGATTGATGAGTTAGTGATTCAGAACAAACGTTTTCGCATGATGCTCTACCCAAATCAGGTGCATATGTCATTTTTTGGCATGGGCCAGAGCCCCGCAAGAACCTGGGGACGCATCAAAGCATATTTCGACCAGACTCTGGGCGATAAGTAGGCGTACCCAGTATCAGAGCGGGCTGAATATTGCCCAATGACCACGTGAATATCATGGAATACAGGAGGAAGTAGTTATGTCCGCTAAAAAGAGCAAGCATGAACACCACCAGAAACCCCTGGAAGACTTCAATGAGGCCTGTACGGATTACTTTGAAGCCGCGAGGGAGCCGAGCGACAAAGCATATAAAGGTTTTCTCACAGCGCTAAAAGACGCGTGGGATAAAGCAGACCTGGAAGAAATCGACCCCGCTTCATTGGCCGCCATCGGCCAACAAATGTTGGCGATTGCCTCGGCAGCCCATGCGCCCGCAGGTGGCGGCCAGGGCATGACGACTGGTGCGGCTGCCAGTCCGTTTATGGCCGCGCCATTCCAGGGTGCAGCCGCGAGTCCGTTTATGGCCGCACCATTCCAGGGAGCAGCCGCCAGCCCGTTTATGGCCGCGCCGTTCCAGGGGGCTGCTGCCAGTCCATTCATGGCCGCGCCGTTTCAGGGTGCAGCTGCGAGCCCGTTTATGGCCGCACAGGGTGGGGCGGCGAGCCCGTTTATGGCGGCATCAGCCAGCCCATTCATGGCCGCGTCCGCGAGCCCGTTCATGGCGGCATCCGCGAGTCCGTTTATGGCAGCGTCGGCGAGTCCCTTTATGGCGGCATCCGCGAGCCCGTTTATGGCAGCGTCTGCCAGTCCCTTTATGGCCGCGTCCGCGAGCCCGTTCATGGCGGCATCCGCAAGTCCGTTTATGGCCGCGTCCGCGAGTCCATTTATGGCAGCTTCTGCGAGCCCGTTTATGGCTGCATCGGCCAGTCCGTTCATGGCGGCATCTGCGAGCCCATTCATGGCCGCATCGGCCAGCCCCTTTATGGCGGCTCCGGCCAGTCCGTTTATCGCTGCCCCCAGTGATGGTGATGAGCCCTGAATAGCCGCGACGTTTAGAAGCAATGCGCTTACGCAGAGCGCGGACGTTGGTCGTCACCTTTACGGGTACGACCCCGACCGCGCGAAACTTCATGACCCACCAGCAGGTCCCGGTGGATGCTTTTGCCCTCGATATGCTGGCAAAGGCCGACAGCTGGATGACACCGGAGGCTTTCTGTGCCTTGTACCCGGGTACTGCACCTGCAGTGATCGAATCGTACTTGCGCGGGATGACCGAGCAGGGCTGGTTGCTTGTCGAACACTCCACTGAAGCGACGACAGACCAGGAGTATGAGGCCACCTGGGCATGGGAAGCGACGGCCGGGCTGTATCATTTTGGTATCCAGGATCCGCCCTGGATGGACCCGGCGCAGTCGGCCCAGTGGCTTCAGTATGTCACGGCCAGTAAACCGCCGATCCCCCTGTTGACGACCAATGAGGGACTTGAGCATGTGATGCCGATGAGCCGGCCCGATCTGGATGAGGGCCTGTTTGCCACCATGCGACGTCGGCGCAGTGTGCGCAGTTTTTCCGCCGAACCGGTATCTGCCAATGTCCTGCGTGACTGCCTTTTTGCGGGCCTTGGCGTTACCGGGTTTCTGAACACGCAACTGGCAGCGGAAGACCCGCATTTGCCATTGACCATGACGCCTTCAGGCGGCGCCAGAAATCCTTTCGAGGGTTTTATCTACGTTCGGAATGTCGCCGAACTGCAGCCGGGTATCTACCATTACTCGGCACTTGATCATTCCCTGGGCCTGGTCAACCCGACGCCTGGTATCTCCACCACCCAATTGTTCGCTGAACAGGATTGGACGGAGGGCGCGGCTTTTGGCATTTTCCTGGTCGCAAATTTCGACCGCTCGATGTGGAAGTATTCGCACCCGAATGCGTACCGGGTGGTGTTAATGGAAGCCGGGCATATCGCACAGAACATATTGCTGGCTGCGACTGAACACGGACTGGCATCAGCGCCCACCGGTGCCGTGTCCGACAGTGCAGCGCGAGCCTTGCTTGGTCTGAGTAAAGTCCGTCAATCGCTGGTCTACGCCGTATTTGTCGGCCACCCTGACCCGGAAGCTTTTGAAACCAGGAATTTTGTCCAACACCCGCCCGAAAGCTGATTTTCAGGCGTGCGTTTGACTCATTTGCTTACCGGCTGACGGCTTCAATGCCTAGTGGCAAGCCGTATTCCTGCCCATTGCTGCGGCGTGCCAATTCGATTTCCGGCATGCCCGGCCGGGTCCAGATCTGGTGATAGCGGGGATCACGGCGAATCTGGTCGGGGAGCGCAAACCGGCCTGGTGAGAGCACATAATTTACTCCGCGACTGGAGAAAAAGCGGTCTGTATTGGCCAGTTCCTGGAGAATCGCAATGGCATCCTCATTGCGCCCCATCTGGGCCAGAATACTGGCGTCCATGGCGAAAATACCCACCGTACCGAGAGACTGAAAATCAGTTTCTGCCCAGTACGCGGTGCCCGGGTCAGTCCCCAACACCGTGTCTGCATAGGTCAGCAGGAACTGGTAGGCATCACGGCTGAACTCGCCGGCCCCGCCGAGGGCTTCATAGACGGCCTGAAAGACATTCTTGATTCGACGGATTTCCCGTTCATCCCCCGAATGCAAGACAGACACCATGGCCGACCAGGCGATCAGCCAGTCACCGGGCCCACAATCGGTCTGGGTGCAGGCTTCCAGCTCCTTGAGCGCTGGTGCCTCCGGATCAAAATTCCCGAATGCTGAGTCGTGCTGGAAATCGATGCGTTGCAACGTTTGGTTCAGGGGATCAGCGACCAGCGCCCTGTTGATGGCGCGAATTGCCTTGGCTTCGTCTCCGACCATGAAGTAATACTGAGCCGCTGCATACTGGGTGAAGCCGGAGTTCGCCGAAACCGCAAGTGCCTTACTGAGGTGTTGGCTGGCCGCAGTGATATCGATTTTTCGGTAAATGTGAAAGTAGACCAGTCCGGCTAGGGCGCGGGCATTGTCCGGGTCGAGCTCAAGCGCGCGGTTAAATGCCGCTGAAACATGCTCAATGATCTGATCAGGCTCAACGTGCGGGGCGTAATTCGGGTTGCTCAAGGCAATACTGACCGCATAGGCAGCCCAGGCATCGGCAAATTCCGGGTCAAGTTCGGTGGCATGCAGGAACGACCGGATCGCCAGTGCCCGGTGACCTTCTGTCGATCGTGTCCACCAGTAGTCGAGCCCGCGCAGGTACAACTCATAGGCTTCCGGCAGCACCTGCAGGTTTGCCGCTCGCCCGGCACCGGCGCCGACCCCAAGTCGAATCTGCAAGACGCGGGATAATTCCCCGACGATCTCATCCTGAATAGCGAAAATTTCGTTGAATTCCCGCTCATAGGTCTCCGACCATAAATGGAATCCGTCAGAGGTGCGGATCAGCTGGGCGGTAATGCGAATTCGATCGCCCGAGCGGCGTATCGAGCCCTCCAGCACGTGTGCTACGTTCAGGGTTTCGCCAACCTCGCGCAGGTCGCGATCCTCGTCCGCCAACGCGAACGCTGAAGTCCGCGCTGCAACTTTCAATTCGGGGATTTTCGCGAGCGAGTTAAGCAATTCCTCTGCCACACCCTTACCAAAAAACGCATCATCTTCTTGCGCCGTCAGTGCGATAAAAGGCATCACCGCAATGGACTGGTCTACTACCTCCTCCGGTGCCTCATTCGCTTGTATTTCGCTGCTCGATGGCGAGGCGCTTCCGAGCGCGGTCACCTCGACCAATTCCTGGTCGCCGTTCCCAGCAGGTGATCGTTCCCAAAGCCTGTCGCTGACCAGCAAGCCGATGGCAATGATCAGGAGGCAGATGGTGATAATGTCGAGACGCTTGGCGATCTCGTGCTGAAACGACTTTTCAGGCACAAAATCGCCGTCGCGTTTCAAGCCATCAGGCGTGATCTCGTAAGCCCAGGATATACCGACTGCCAGCACGAAACCCAGCGCCAGCAATAGGAACAGGCTCTGGATGACCCACGGTGGCGCGCCAATGTTTTCCAGCACCACGTCGGCGACCTGCACGATCACCCACGCAACGACCGTGTAGGCGACAGCCACACGGAAGACGTTTCGGCGCTTGAGTTCCGAGAAAAGTTGCATCATGCGGTTTCTAATTTATCGACGTAAGCTAGCGTAACTCATTGACAGGCCCAGACCAACGTCCGGCAGGGGAATCCGGGGATGTCGCGGCTCCAGCGGTCGTTGAGCGGGTGGCATAATTGCTGTCACTTGGTAAAAGAGCAGGATCGCGTCATGTCCACTAAACCCGGGAAATATTTCACTGCGCCTTATCGTGCCAATATAAAAGTCACCTTTGCCGGAGCACCACATGTGTTTGAAGGCTCAGTTTTCAATCGGGGCAACGGCAATCACGCGGTGTTTGAATGGCCGGCTCAGCCGGCCACCCCCCAAACCCATGAATTGGCCGAATTTGGAACCTGCACCAAATGGGTAACAACCGGTGGAAAATGCACCCGGGGCCCGTTCACAGACCCGGACCCGAAATTCGTCAGCATGGTTTCATTACAGGGTTACATGCTGATCCGAAATAGCGGGGAGAGAAATGTTTACCAATCAGAAGACGGCATTCAGTCCACTTTCAAGGTAGATACCGGGGGCCGTGAGACGATTGAATCCATTGTGTTTCCAGGCGCAAAAATTGAGTTCTCCGGGGTTCATCCCGGCGAGCAGGATGCAGCACTTTTCTGCAAGCCTTGTTAAACACACGCTCTGCCAGTTAGTGCCTCTGTTGCCCCTGATAAGGTAAGAAACCCAGTGGCCCGATCACGGGATCAATTTACCCGGCTTGCGGGGCTCGTGATCTATATGCAGCTAACCCCGAAAACGTTTAACCGCACAGTAAAGTGAACTGGGGTGTTCTGGATCAAAGCAAGAAAATCAGCGTAAACCCGTTGACCGGACACGCCTCGCCGCCTGGTCTAGTCTTAAATCAATCAAACCCTTATGACAGACGAAGGAGAACGGCGATGAAGAACAACCCGGTTGGCTGGTTCGAGATCTATGTGCAGGACATGTCGAGAGCGAGGGACTTTTACGAGCACGTCCTGGGCCTCACGCTTCAACCGCTTGACATGCCGGACATCGAAATGCTGGCTTTTCCGATGGACACGGAGACTACCGGTTCGGGCGGGGCACTGATCAAAGTGCCCGGCGTACCCTCGGGCCCGGGGGGCACAATGGTGTACTTCAGCTGTGTCGACTGCGCCGTGGAGGCCGAACGCGCGGCAAACCATGGCGGTTCAGTTGAACGGGCGAGAATGCAGGTGGGAGACTATGGCTTTGTCGCCATCATCAGGGATCCGGATGGCAACATGATTGGGTTGCACTCGCGAAAATAACAGCCTACGCCGGCATCCTTGTTTAAAGGGTTCACTTTTTGACGATTTGCAATTGCGCTGAGCACAAACGCGAATAGAATGGCGCATGGTCCAGCATGTCATCTTTACCGCACCATTTTTTATGGAGGCAACCAACCGGTTTATTGCCGGTGCTGCCGCCTTGCCTGGTATCCGTCTCTCGTTGATCAGCCAGGATCCGCTGGAACGTCTGCCGTCCGGTATTGCGCAACGCCTGACCGGGCACTGGCGCGTTGCTGATGCCCTGGATCCGGCGCAAATCGTCGCCGCTGCACAGCACCTCGCACACCGCCACGGCGCGGTAAGCCGCATGATCGCCTCACTGGAACAGCTGCAGGTGCCGCTGGCGGTGGCGCGCGAACAGTTAGGCCTGCCGGGTTTAAGCGTTGAGGCGGCACTTAATTTCCGCGACAAGGCGCGCATGAAAACAGTCCTGAGCGAAGCCGGTGTGCCGTGCGCCCGACATGCCCTGGTCGGCGAGCGTGCCGTGGCTGAAGCGTTTGCCGGACAGGTCGGTTTCCCGATGGTGGTCAAGCCACCCGCCGGTGCCGGAGGCAAAAGTACGTTTCGTGTAGAGAGCCCGGAGCAGTTGGCGGCCTTTTTGGACCGCCATCCTCCGCACCCGGACAATCTCACGCTGTTCGAGGAATTTGTGCGCGGTGATGAGTATTCCTTCGACAGTGTCTGTATCGACGGCAAGATGGTTTGGCACTCCATCTCCCGCTACCTGCCATCACCCCTGGAGGTGATGGAAAATGACTGGATTCAGTGGTGCGTCATGTTGCCGCGTGACATCAGCGGCGCGCAATATGATCCGATCCGCGAGGCCGCCGGACGCGGGTTGGAGGCACTGGGTATGCACACCGGGCTCAGCCACATGGAATGGTTCGAGCTCGGCGATGGCCGCCTGGCCCTGTCAGAGGTTGGCGCCCGCCCGCCGGGCGCGCAGATTACCTCCCTGCTTTCCTACGTGCACGACATGGACTTTTACCAGGCCTGGCCCGGGTTGATGGTGTTTGACCGCTTTGAACCACCACCCCGGCACTACGCGGCAGGCGCCGCCTATTTCCGCGGGCAGGGGCGCGGCCGTGTGAAGCGCATCCATGGTCTTGATGAAGCACAACGCCGGTTTGGCTCCATTGTGATGGAAGCCAAATTACCCTCAGCGGGGCAATTGCCGTCTGACAGTTACGAAGGCGATGGCTATGTGATCGTCCGTCATCCGGAGAGCGATGTGGTGGAACAGGCCTTGCGGGAAATTGTGCAACTGATCCGGGTGGAGCTGGCCTGATCACCAAACCAACTTAAAACCTGTTGCCCGGTTAATTTTCAGGATATTTGCGGTCAGAGTAAGATGTCAGCAATTTCCGCGCCCTCATCATTATGTCCAATATACCGCTGAAGCAAGCTCGACCCCCCGGGATGCCTCGCAACCCACTGGCCTGGCCGCTGGCGATCTGTAGCTTTGTAACCCTCGGAGTTGTCATGGTTGCGGCGGTGTTCAAGATTGATCTGCCACTAAATTTGGTTTTGCTGCCCCTGGTGCTCGCCTGCATGCTCTTGTTGCTGGGCTATACGCTGTTTGCCATTCGGCTCGGCTGGATCACCACGGTTGGTCACGTGGGACAGCTTCATCACTTTGAGCGCAAAAAGTCGCCGGTGTCTTATTGGTTTCTGGCCGCGCTGTATCTGACGGTCAGCCTTCTTGCGGGCTGGTATTTGCTGATGCGGCTGGTTTCCGGGGCAAACTAGTTGGGGTCGCAGTAAAAACCCGCCGATCCTGAACAACCAACATCAGCTATTCTCAGTTGTGCCCCGTAAAGCAGCTCAGCGCTCAGCGCCCTCGATGGTGTTCCTGATCTGCCAGATTTCCGGGTTACCGGCCTGGATGAATTGCGGCCAGATCAAGGCGTCATCAAAGGCCACGGCAAAGTAAAAGTTTGCAGATTCATAGGGGCCGACTTCGACCAGTTGGCGCGGGTCACTGCCGTCGCGGCCCACTACCCATAGCCAGGCGTAACCTGGTTTATCAGGTCTGGCGCGGCGAAAAAAGATCTTTTGTTCGTCATGGGACCAGCGCGGAACGGCGCCATCAACGTTCTTGCCCTCGTGAACGACGGGTGTGCAGTCCAGCTTATCCGTATCGCAGATAACAATGTCCGCGCCCGGTATTTTTCGAGCCAGCAGGTAACGGCCGTCGCGGGAAAAATCTGCCGGCAGAAGATCTGTCTCCAGGGTGCGAATCTCGTCTGTGGACAGGTCATGAATTACGCTTTTAGCACGCCCTGGTATGCGGCTCCGTATGCGATAGGCGAGCAGATTCCCGTGCACTGCCAGCCAGTTGTAACTTGACCAGTGAAAATCTTCCAGAACCAGTTCGCTGGCGCTGCTTCGGGTGTCCAGGCGATGCAGTGCCCGGTCGCGGTGAAACCACAGGACGGGCTCAGTGCGTGCCCAGGCCGGAAGCGTTGCGGCGAGATCGGCATCGCCGGTCCAGATTCGTGGCTGGCCGCCACTGACCGGCAGGGTATAGATGTTTTCGCCAAAGTAGGCGATTTCCCGCCCGTCCGGGGATATTACGGGCAAAGCGACGGGGTCGCGGGTCTCAAGCAGGGTCTCGTGTGTTCCTGTTTCCGGATCCGTGCGCACCAGGCGCCATGACGGACGCGAGTGGGTATAGGCGAAGACTTCCCCGTTGCGCGATACGGTAGGTTCACTGTAGCCACCGACGCCAGTGGAGAGCTGGGTGGTTTGCATGGTTTCGACATCCACGCTCCACAGATGGGTGTTGAACGGGTCTTTCGGGGCTGCGACATAAACCAGGGTCTTGCCGTCCGGCAACCAGACGGGACTCCGGGCCCACACCCCGGAAAGCTCGCCTTTGGAACGGGTCAGGGGACGGAACTGTTCACTCGCAGCCTCATACAACCAAAGGTTGCCGCTGGGTCCTTCGTCTGCCAACACGAATGCGATATCGCCCTTATCGTTAATGACCGGCATCGGTTCGGTGAAACCGGTTGTGGCGGGCACACCCTCAAGCTCTGTTGTGCTGGAGTCGTCCAGATTGCCGATGTGAATGCCTCTTGGTCCGCGGGCAAATACGAACGTGCGACCATCGGGACCGAAACGCGGCGACCGGGCGTCTTTTACGATTAAACGGGGTGGACGGCTGCCCAGGGCATCAACCAGCCACACTGACGGCGCTTCCGCCGCCGACGCCATTTCAAACAGGATGAGGTCACTGCCGGGCGACCAGCTTGGCGAGCGGGTGGGGTGCTCGCTATGCGTCAACTGGATCGCCTCGCTGCCACTCGTGCCTTTGACCCAGATTTGCGTAATACCCGAGCGCTCACTGACAAAGGCCAGCATGGTGCCGTCCGGAGACAGACTGGGTGACGATTCGGGTGCCGGAGAAGCGCTGAGTCGTTCGGCGCCATTCAGATTCAGCGGCGGATCCGATCGATCTCGCATTATCAGCATCGCAGCTGCGGCGACAAGGACCAATACAATCGTAAGTGCGAGGAATTTGCCGAAGGTTTTCCGGCGCGGGGCCTGGGGCAGGGCGGATTCGGCAAGGCCGGTTGCGGCGGGTTCAGGCTCTGCAGAACCATCCTGTACCGGGCAGACAAACTGGTAGCCCCGGCCGGTGATGGTGGTGATAAAGCGCGGGTCTTTGCGGTCGTCGCCCAGCACCTGTCTGAGCCGGGAAATGGCCTGGTTGAGGTTGTTCTCTTCCACCACGGTGTCCGGCCAGACGGCCGCCAGCAACTTGTCTTTGCTGACCGCTTTGCCTGCGTAGCGCAGGAGTACGACCAGGGTGTCGAACTCTCGGGGCCGCAGCTTCAATGAGACACCATCGGGTCCCAGGGCTTGGCGCCGCGCGGTATCGACTTTAAAGTCGCGAAACTCAAATACCCTGTTATCAGCGCCCGTCATGTGCCTGTTTCATAACCTTTCAGAACCTTTCAGCGCTGCATAAAGCGCTTTCAGATGCCTTTGTCGATGCTGAGGTCAAGCGCGAGGTTAGCGCTCAACACCCTAAGGAACCCAGTATTCGGGTTCTGTGTTTAAAACACCGTAGAAAGGAGCAACACCATGAAAAGATTAGCACACAAACTAACCGCGCTTGCCCTGTTGAGCAGCGCAGCACTGGCACCGGTGGCCTCTGCCGAGGCAGCGTTTGTACCGAAAGCCGCCGGCACTTGGGAAATTGTCGGTACGCCTGATGCGCCTCCGCCCGGTGAGACAAGCTGCGGGCCAACTGCCCCGTTCAGCAACTTTGCCAGCATCACTTTGGCGGGTGCGCTGACCACAGTTGATCCTTTTCTGGGAACAGGTGTCGGAGAGGCCTTCCGCACCGGCCGGAATTCTTATGGAGTGGGTTTCTTCATTACTGCCAGTCCGGCGCCGGGCGTGGTGATCAACGTCGAGGTGCAGGGTGAGCTGGAACTCGTCAACAAGGATGAGGGCGCCGGTCGCTTCCGTACCATCCTTACTGATCCGGTCAGTGGGTTCCCCTTCTGTGAATATGAAGGAGCGCTGGTTGCCCTCCGGCTTCAGCCAACTTCCTATTGATATTAAATTTTTCGTATTGAAACCATGGGAGGAGACTCTGGTCATGAATATTTCGTTTAAAAAAGCCCTTGGCGCAGCGCTGCTCGCCCTGGCCACCAGCAGCCCGGCTGGTGCAATCGAACTGATGCGTGCCGAAACCTCGGCGGCGCGGGTGAACCCGCCGGAGCCTGTCCGGCCCTATCTCGAACTGGCCTTTAATGCCGAAATCGATCGCCTGGTCGAGACGGGTGGAGACCTCGTTGTGAGTTGGGAAGAGGTGGGCGGTATTGATCCAACGCCCTTCCTGCTGAGGGTCCCGGCCGATTGCTTTGTTCGCGGTGGCGGTTCCCTGCTGGTCCAGAACCACCGGACCTGTGGTGTCACCGCCGAGCTTACCGGGCGAAGCGGCCAGGTCGCGGTGCTGCCGGTGTTCGCCTTCAGCGCGGTTTTGACCGAGGTGCGGGGCTATGGCCGGCTGGCGATTTCTGCAGCGATTGGCATAGAGAGCCGCATTGGTGACCTGACCGGCGTGCTATTGACCACGATTGGCGGTGCCGAGCAGACCGTTATAATCGGCGAGGACAGCGGGTCATTGGTGCCCAATGAACTCACCGTTCTGGGTTTTAACCCACAGCCTGAACCGCCGCCTTTGGACTTTTAAAGGGGCCTGGTGATGTCAGAGCTTGGCTGCGCGCCCCCGGGCGCGCAGCCTGCTTACCAGGCCTGGTGCAGGCTTAGCTGAAGCTGACCTTTGTCGACGTTTTCTGTCCACTGGTACATGTAGCCGCCCTGGACGCGCAGACTATCGGTAATTGAGTAACCCAGCGCGCCGTACAACCGGTCACGGTCAAATATATCAACCTCGCGGCCGTCGCCAATCTCCTCTTGTCCGTTCAGGAATATTTCGTTGTAGAAGGCCAGGTACCAGGCGCCGGTTTTCAGGTCAGTCCGGTTGAGCGGAATATCCATGAACAGGGCGTAGCGGAATCGGGTGCGGAAATCCTGGTCTTCCACCCAGCGCTGTTCGAAGCGAAACCGGTGCCGCAGATAGACGCGCTCACCCAGTTTTTGTGGAATCAGGGCTTCCTGGTAAATCCGGTTTTCGCGGGATGAGATACCACTACTATCAAACTCACCGCTGGTGATATTCGCGTAGCCCAGGGTGTACAGAATATTGCTGTTGTCCGGGGTGTAGGTGACCCCGCCGCGAATCAGCAGCTGCTCGAGATCGCCACCCAGGTCCCAGTTCCGGTACTGCACATCACCCTGGAAACCCCAGTTGCTGTCGTCCAGTCGTTTGCCCCAGAAGTACATATACCAGGCGCCCAGCTGGTCTTCATCGACCTGGGCCATGGCTGTTGGTGAAAGCAAAAGGGCGGAGACACACAGGATTGTGAGGACGGGATTTTTCATGCTGAACCTTGCGGAGAATCGTTGAGGCGCTTGAGCACTCAAAATTATGCGTGGGTTCCAGAATAAATAATATTCAGCTTTGCCTGTCTGCCAATCAGGTTAAACCGAAGCATTCAGGCGATGGGCAGTATCGCCCGGCCTGGTGTTTTTCCCTTTCCGCAGATCAGTGATTATGCATCGCCAGGAAACTATTGAGCTCGTCAATATATTGCGGCCAGGCCGGATCGTTTTCGAGGATCAAATGACTGTCGCCTTCAATGGAGATCAGGTCTGCATCCGGAATTTCGCTGGCCATAAACCGGGCTTCGCTGATCGAAGCATTCATCGTATCGTTGGTGAAGTGGAACAGGCGCGTAGGCGAGGACACGTCCTTAAGTAGCCCTGATATATCGATTCTCGACATGGCGTTCAAATTTCTGACCACATTGTCTGCACTGGCGGCCTTGGCCAGAAAGGCATTGAAAGTATCCATTTCTTCACGACTGGCATTTGGCGCCAGGGTAGTGGTGAACATCTGACGCGCCACGGGGTTGGTGTCACCCCAGCTGCTCTCGACAATATCGAGAAACGCAGCCTCACGCTTTTGTTCACTGGGTGACAGACGCATGCGCCAACCTTTCGCATAGGCGGCGGTCAGGGCAATGCAGGTAACCCGTTCGGGATGCCTGGCGGCATAGGCAATGGACAAGGGGCAGCCTTGCGAGAACCCAAGCAAAGCGAATCGGTCAAGGCCTGCCGCATCGATCACTGTTTCCATGTCGGCCAGGTAGTCTTCGAACGAGATGCTGGCAACATTCCAGTCGGATAAGCCCATGCCGCGAAGATCGTACCGGATCAACTCATAATGTTCTGCCAGCGAATCGAACAGGTGTCTGAATACAAAGGATTGGGCATCCAGATCAATATGTGTAAACAGGTTACCGGCCTTTACCACCGGGGGGCCGGAGCCCATCCTGGCATAGGCCAGAGAGGTGCCGTCCGCTGACCGGCAATACTTGACCCGCTGTGATTTGAAACTGGAAGGTAAGGGACGACGAAGGAGACCATCGTCGTTGATTTTGGTTTGCAGAACCTCGATCAGGCGCTGGTAGGGTGAGCGATCAGGCCGTTTGTCCCAGGCAGAAAAATCGATAGTCTGAAATTGCCGGAAACCGAGTGGAGGTTCGCTGGCGTCGAACTTCAGGGGAATCAGAACGCCCCGGCGCTGTGCCGCATCCGCCTCGTCCTTCACCCAGTGGGACTGCGCCGCGGCCTTCGTCCAGATCACAATGACCGTTTTGGCCGACAACAATTGCCGTTCAATATCCCGGGCAAAGTCAGCGCCGGCTCCGATGTGCTGATCCCACCATACCGCGTAACCCGATCGAGTCAGTTCAGTGGCAAGCGCTTTGGCCTTGTCCTGATCGTCGCGTGCATAGGAAATAAAAATATCGGTCAAAGCACTCCCCGTCCTGATGCTTGTAAACCAGCCTAGCAGATGAGTCCATCAGGTCTTGAACAAGTGTACTGCATCGCCCTGGGTTCTGATCGTTGGGGATCTGAAACACGCTTGGTGGAAGGCGCAACTTGCAGGATGGAGGGCGGTCAGCGAGGTGGTTTGTGTTGATCGTCAGCTGCAGAAAATATTCACGGCTGACTGTCCGGCAAGGCAGTTTATAATTCCTGTCCCCTGCCACCGTCACTATCTACCGGAACCCCCATGCTCAGACTGCTCATTTACCCGGCCCTTTTCCTTTGGCTGTTCTCGATGCCCCTTTTGGCCCAGGAGGGTGATTCCCAGGTCCATGAGAACGACGGGTCGGCCAATGAAACACAAGTCCTGATTGAGATCATCGAGGAATTGCCACCGCAGTACACCTTGCAGCAAATCGAATTGCTGGCTGCGCCGCTGACCGCCAGTCAGCTTGCCGAGGAGGCCGTGGAGTGGCAAGCAAAGTTACAGGACAGCATGAGTCACATCGCCAGCCTGAAGGTCGCAGCGCTGGATGCGAAAGACGAGGAGGCCGGGGCACTCCGTGAGCAAATCATAGAGATGTCGGACAAGCGCAACGAAATGGTGAAGAAGTTCCTGGTCCTGGTCGACGCGCTGGAGAAGAAAGGTGGCGACCCGGAAGTGGTGAAAGGCTATCGGGATTACGTGAAAGCCGCCCTGGCGGCCGAGTGGTCAGCAACGGACATTGGTACCCTGGCCAGTGCCGCCAGAGAGTGGCTGACGAGCTGGGATGGCGGCTTCGGCATTTTACTTCGCATTGCCGGGGTGTTGGCCTCGTTGTTCCTGATCCTGATCATTGCAAGATCTGCACGTGGCATAGCCAATCGTGGGCTTCGGCGCGCGCGGAACCTGTCTCATCTGCTCAAGGAATTTCTGCTCAAGACCGTTTTTTGGCTCACCTTTGCGATCGGGTTCATGGTTGTACTCGGGATGTCTGGTGTCAACGTCACCCCTCTGTTTGCTTTGCTCGGTGGCGCCAGTTTTATTATCGCGTTTGCCATGCAGGATACCCTGGGCAACCTGGCTTCCGGCCTCATGATCATGATCAATAAGCCTTTCGATGTGGGCGACCTGATCGACACCAACGGCGTACTCGGCAGTGTAGAGGCGGTGAGTATTTCCTCGACCACCATCCGGACCTTTGACAACCAGCTCATCATCATGCCGAACTCCTCTGTGTGGGGCAGCATCATCACCAACGTGACGGTTTCTGCGACCCGCCGGGTGGACCTGGTGTTCGGGATCGGCTACGGGGATGACATGGACAAGGCGACAGCGATCCTGGAGCGCCTGGTCTCGGAGCATGAACTGATCCTCGACGAGCCCAAGCCGATGATCAGGCTGCATGAACTGGCGGATTCTTCCGTTAACTTCATCGTTCGACCCTGGGTGAAGACCGAGGATTACTGGACCGTCTACTGGGACCTGACCAAGGCTGTGAAGTCAGCGTTCGACGCCGAGGGTGTTTCCATTCCGTTTCCTCAGCGGGACGTTCACCTGTTTCAGAAGGACTAACCGCATCGCGCAAAACACACCTGCGCCAAATGATTACAACTCGATTGCGCCAAGATTCAGCCCATGCTCACGGGCGCATTCCCTGGCAATCTCGTAGCCGGCATCGGCATGGCGCATGACGCCACTGGCCGGATCATTCCACAACACGCGCTTGATGCGCTTGGCTGCCGCATCGGTACCGTCGCAGCAAATCACCAGGCCCGCGTGCTGTGAGTAACCCATGCCCACGCCACCGCCGTGGTGGAAGGAGACCCAGGTGGCGCCGCTGGAGGTGGACAGCAACAGGTTGAGCAGGGCCCAGTCGGAAACCGCATCGGAACCGTCCAGCATCGCTTCGGTTTCGCGGTTGGGGCTGGCAACCGAACCGGAATCCAGGTGGTCACGCCCGATAACCACCGGCGCCTTGAGTTCACCGCTCTTCACCATTTCATTGAACGCCAGGCCGAGCCGGTCGCGATCGCCCAGCCCGACCCAGCAGATGCGTGCCGGCAGGCCCTGGAAGTCGATACGGCTTTGCGCCATGTCCAGCCAGTTGTGCAGGTGCGGATCGTCGGGGATCAGTTCCTTGACCCTGGCGTCGGTTTTGTAAATGTCTTCGGGGTCGCCGGACAGCGCCACCCAGCGGAAGGGGCCCACACCGCGACAGAACAGCGGGCGGATGTAGGCGGGGACAAAACCCGGAAAGTCGAACGCGTTCCTGACGCCCTGGTCGAAGGCTTCCTGGCGAATGTTGTTACCGTAATCCACCGTGGGAATGCCCTGGTCGTGGAATTCCAGCATCGCGCGGACGTGCACGGCCATTGATTTGCGCGCCTCGGCGGCGACCAGGTCCGGATCGCTGCGCCGCTTGTCTGTCCACTGCGCCATGCTCCAGCCGATCGGCAGGTAACCGTTCACCGGGTCGTGCGCCGAGGTCTGGTCGGTCACCATGTCCGGCTTGACGCCAAGCTTGACCAGCTCCGGCAAAATTTCCGCGGCATTGCCGAGCAACCCCACCGATACCGCCTCGCCACTGGCGCAGGCCTCATCGATCATCTGCAAGGCCTGCTCCAGCGAATCGGCTTTCTTGTCGAGGTAGCGTGTGCGCAGGCGAAAATCGATGCGCGTCTCGTCGCACTCGATACACAGCATGCTGTAGCCGGCCATGGTTGCCGCCAGCGGCTGCGCGCCACCCATGCCGCCCAGGCCCGCGGTCAGAATCCATCTGCCGCGTGTGTCGCCGTCAAAATGCTGCCGCCCGGCCTCGACGAACGTCTCGTAGGTGCCCTGCACGATGCCCTGGCTGCCGATGTAAATCCACGAACCTGCGGTCATCTGGCCGTACATCATCAGGCCCTTGCGATCGAGTTCGTTGAAATGTTCCCAGTTGGCCCAGGCTGGCACCAGGTTGGAGTTGGCGATCAGCACGCGTGGCGCATCGACATGGGTTTTAAACACACCGACCGGCTTGCCGGACTGCACCAGCAGGCTTTCGTCGTCGTTCAGTTCGCGCAGGCACTCGAGAATCTTGTCATAGCATTCCCAGTTACGTGCGGCACGGCCGATGCCGCCATAGACGACCAGTTCCTCAGGCCTTTCCGCCACCTCGGGGTCAAGGTTGTTCTGCAGCATGCGGTAGGGCGCCTCACAGAGCCAGCTCTTGCAATTGAGCTCAGTGCCACGCGGGGCGCGGATCGTGCGGCTGTTATCGATTCGGTCTGACGACATTTCGGTTTCCTCGTAACAGTGGCTGCTAGCGCCGCTGGAATTCGTTGGTGGCATAACGTGCGCCGAGTTCATAGCGATCACCCGGATAGGTGAGTGTCACGTGCGTGACCACCTGTTGCCGGTGCCAGGTACGGCGAACCAATTGCAGGCAGGGCTGCGCGGTTTGCATGCCCAGTAGGTCACGCGTCGACGCATCCGGCATCACCGCACTGACGCGGTGCTCCATCTCATCGGGCTTGAACTGCCCCAGCAGATAAGCAGTTGGCGTGATGCGGCTGAAGTCCTGGCTGATGAAAGCCGGCATAACTGCCGGATTTACGTAGCGCGACTCGATTTGAATCGGCGTGTCATCCTGGTAGTGCACAAGGTGCAGGTGAAACAGCTCGGTCCCGGCGGGTAACTCCATTTGTGCGGCAAGAATCGCACTTGCGCGCACCGTCTGCTGCTTCAGGATCTGCGAGCGGTGGCGCTTGCCGTCCTGGCCGATCTCCACGGCGATATCCTGCAGTTCAACCAGGCTGGCATGACGCGGGGGCTCGGCGACAAACGTGCCGAGCCCGTGCACGCGACGAATCAACCCTTCCTGGGTCAGCTCGCGAAACGCGCGGTTAATCGTCATGCGGCTCACATCCAGTGCGCCCACCAGGGCGTTCTCGGACGGCAGTTTTTGTCCGGCCGGCCATTCGCCGCTGGCGATGTGTTGCTTGATGGTCGTCTTGATCTGCTGATAGATCGGCTCGGGCGCGGCCTTGCTGATGTCCTCAAAGCTGTCGATTAAAGCGTTCATACTGCCAACTGCGTACGCCACGTGCCGCCCTGCATCACTGCGGCACAGGGGTTCATTCCAATGCGGTAGCTGAGCATGGCCGGGCGATCCACGTCCCAGACCACCAGGTCGGCCAGCTTGCCTGGTTCCAGTGAACCGATTCGCTGCGCAAGACCGAGCGCCCGCGCACCATTCAGGGTGACGCCACGCAGGGTCTCAGAAGGCGTCATGCGAAACAGCGTGCAGGCCATGTTCATCGTCAGCAACAGCGAGTGCAGCGGCGAACTGCCCGGGTTCAAATCGGTTGCCAGCGCCATGGCTACGCCATGCTCTCGCAAGGCAGCCAGCGGCGGTAGTTGCTGCTCGCGCAGTACGTAAAACGCGCCCGGCAACAGCACCGCGACACAGTCGTTTTGGGCGAGTACTTCAACATCCGTGGCCGGCAGGTACTCAAGGTGATCGACCGAAAGTGCGCCGCTCTGTGCCGCCATCACCGCACCACCCATGTTGCTGAGCTGCTCGACGTGCGCCTTGACCGGCAGGCCGAGCTGTTGCGCGCATTTGAAAACGCGCATGCCCTGTTCGAGGTTGAATGCGATCGACTCTATAAACACGTCGACCGCATCAACGAGTCCTTCGGCATGCGCGGCGGGCAGCATTTGTGTGCACACCAGGTCGATGTAGTCATCTGCCTGCCCGGTGTATTCCGGGGGCAGGGCATGCGCACCGAGAAAGGTCTTCTGTACACGCAGGCCGAGTTCGCGCTCGAGCATGGCCGCGACGCGCAGCATCTTGATCTCATTGTCGGTATCGAGCCCGTAGCCGGACTTGATTTCGATGGTGGTCACGCCTTCGCTCATCAGCTGGCGCGCGCGCGGCAACGCCTGCTCAAACAGTTGCTGTTCACTGGCGGCGCGAGTGGCATTGACGGTGGACAGAATGCCGCCACCGCTTGCAGCGATTTCGGCATAGCTGGCACCTTCCAGGCGTTGCTCAAATTCATCGGCACGATCGCCGCTGTAGACCAGGTGGGTGTGACAATCGATCAGACCGGGCGTTACCAGGCGACCAGCGCAGTCGAATACCTCTGCCTCTGGCGCAGCCGGGCGCCCGCTCATTGGTCCAAGCCACTGGATGCGTGCGCCGTCAACCAGCAGCGCGGCGTCAGGCCGCAGGCCATAGCCAGCGCTGGCATCGTCCATGCAGGCGAGGGTTGCGTTGATGAGCAGGGTTTTGGCCATATTTTTGACAGCTTACTATGCTTGTATATACAAGTATGCTACGGTTCTCACCAGGCGATTGCAACTCGTGTTTGGCACTGAGGGTTTGGCAATGACAGGCAAGATCTGGGCAGCGGCAGCTTTACTCGATGACGGCTGGGCTGAGTCCGTAGAAATCAGCATTGACGCCGATGGTGACATCGACGACATCACGCCCGGTTCAGACTATTGTGCGGGTGACCGCGTCCAGGTTCTGATCCCCGCCATTCCCAACGTGCACTCGCACGCCCACCAACGCGCGATGGCGGGTCTTGGTGAGCACGCCAGCGACCACACTGACAGTTTCTGGACCTGGCGCAAGGTGATGTATCACTACCTTGAGCGAATTGGTCCCGACCAGCTTCAGCACATCGCCGCGCAGCTTTACCTGGAGATGCTCAAGGCCGGTTACAGCTGTGTGGGCGAATTTCAATACCTGCATCACGACCTGAACGGCAAGCCTTTTGCCAATCGCGCAGAAATGAGCCTGCAGTGCCTGCAGGCTGCGCGCCAAGTGGGCATTGGTTTTACTGCACTGCCCGTGCTGTATCGCTATGGCGGTTTTGGCAGTGCCGCGCCGCTGGACGGCCAGCAACGCTTTCTCAACGATGCCGATGGCTTTGTCGAGATTGTCGCCGCACTGCAGCAGGCGACTGCCGGCGATGCCAACTGTTCGGTGGGTATTGCACCGCACTCACTGCGCGCCGTCAGCCGCGAGCTGCTTAATGAAGTTATCGGCGCGGTAGACGACATCGCCGCTATCCATCTGCACATTGCCGAGCAAACCAAAGAGGTCGACGATTGCCTGGCCTGGAGCGGACAACGGCCGGTGCAGTGGGTTCTGGATAACTTCGACATCAACCAGGACTGGTGCCTGATTCACGCCACCCACATGAGCAGTCCCGAGACCGCGCAGCTGGCGCGCTGCGGCGCCGTCGCCGGACTGTGTCCAACGACCGAGGCAAACCTCGGCGATGGTTTTTTCAATGCCGTGGCGTTTTTTGGGCAGCAGGGCGCCTGGGCAATTGGCTCGGACAGCCATATTTCCATCGACCCGGTCGAAGAGCTACGCTGGCTGGAATACGGCATGCGCCTGCAGACACGGCAGCGCAACGTGCTGGCAGCACCGGAACTTGTCGGTCCCGGGGCCAGCACAGGACGCAATCTGCTCAATGGCGCGCTGGCCGGAGGCGCCCGCGCCTGCGGACGACGTATTGGCAGTATCGCAACGGGTTATCGCGCCGATCTGCTCGCACTCGACGGCAATCATCCGCGTCTGTACGCACGCCATGGTGACGACCTGATCGACAGCTGGATTTTTTCCGGCAATGAAAACCTGGTGCGTCACGTCTACGTCGGTGGCAAGAAAGTGATCGATAACGGCCATCATGCTGATGAGGAAGCGATCGCGCAAAATTACCGCGCTACCCTGGACCAACTGGCTGGCTAGTCAAAAAAGGAAACCGTCTTGGCTGAACAACTAACCCTGATTCCCGGCAAGGCCACGCTTACGCAGCTGTGCCGCATCTATCGTGAGGATTTCGCGGTTGTCATCGACCCGGCCTGCAAGGCACGCGTCGATGCCGCGGCTGCCGTGGTCGCCAGCGCCGCCGGCGGCGAGGCGGCGGTTTACGGCATCAACACCGGGTTTGGCAAGCTGGCCAGCACGCGCATCCCATCGGCACAAACCTCGCAGTTGCAGCGCAACCTGATCCTGTCACATTGCTGTGGGGTAGGGAACCCGCTGCCGCGGACCGTGGTGCGCCTGATTATTGTCCTCAAGCTGCTGTCACTTGGGCGCGGTGCCTCCGGAGTTCGCTGGGCGCTTATCGAACAACTGCACGCCTTACTGCAGCATGACCTGATTCCGGTTATTCCCGGTCAGGGCTCAGTTGGCGCCTCCGGCGATCTTGCGCCGCTGGCGCATTTGACTGCGGCGATGATCGGCGAGGGCGAGGTGCTGCTGAAGGGCAAAAAAATGTCGGCCGCACAAGCACTGCAAAGCTGCGGCCTGAAGCCCCTTGTTCTTGGCCCCAAGGAAGGCCTCGGCATGATCAATGGCACCCAGGTGTCTACCGCCCTGGCCCTGACCGGACTGTTCGACGCCTGGAGCCTGGCGCAGACGGCACTGATTTCGGGCGCGCTGAGCACCGATGCCCTGATGAGCTCGACTGCGCCGTTTCGGGCCGAGATTCATGAACTGCGTGGCTTACGCGGACAAATCGACGCCGCAAGCACGTTGCGCGATTTACTTCGTGATTCGGCGATTCGCGAATCGCACCTTGATGACGACGAGCGTGTGCAGGATCCGTACAGCGTGCGTTGCCAGCCGCAGGTGATGGGTGCCTGTATCGACCTGCTGCGCCAGGTTGCGCACACGCTGCAAATCGAGGCCAATGCGGTCACCGACAATCCGCTCGTAATCATTGAGGACGGCTCGATTCTGTCGGGTGGCAACTTTCATGCCGAACCGGTGGCATTTGCCGCCGACCAGTGCGCGCTGGCCCTGGCGGAAATCGGCTCGATCACAGAGCGCCGCATCGCGATCACGGTGGATCCGGCGCAAAGTTTCGGCCTGCCGGCATTTCTCTCGCCAGATCCGGGGCTCAATTCAGGTTTTATGATTGCCGAGGTCACAGCGGCCGCGTTGATGGCTGAGAACAAACATCGGGCGATGCCCTGTTCGATTGATTCGACACCCACCAGCGCCAACCAGGAAGACCACGTATCGATGGCCTGCCACGGTGCCCGTCGCATCTACAAAATGAATCACAACCTCGCGAACATCATCGCCATCGAGCTGATGGTCAGCACCCAGGGTGTTGAATTTCGGGCGCCGATTGAAACCAGTACGGCGCTGCGCAACGTCATGGCGCAATTGCGCAGCAAGGTAGCGCGACTCGAGGGTGACCGCTATCTCGCCGACGATATCGCGACCATCAAGGAGATGGTATTCGAGCGTCGTTTTATCGCGGCCCTTGAAGGCGCTGCACAACTCCCGGTGCTGGAGGAGTGAAACCTGCGATTACGCGCGGTGATGGCCCGCTATTGCTGGCCCAGCCGCACGGCGGTATCGAGATACCTGAGGCCATCTCTGCGCGCTTGAACGCTGCCGGCCAGGCGCGCGCGGACACCGACTGGCACATTACCCGGCTTTACGCTGACCTGCTGAACGACGTCAGCATCGTGAGTACACCGGTGCACCGCTACGTCATCGACACGAACCGTGATCCGGCTGACGTTTCTCTTTACCCGGGACAAAACACCACCAGCCTGTGCCCGACAACGACCTTCGATGGCGAGCCGATTTACCTTGTTGGACAGGAGCCGTCGAGTGATGAAATCGCACAGCGCCAGCGCGACTACCACCAGCCTTACCACGAAGCCCTGAAGGAACAGCTGGCACGCATTCACCAGCGCCACGGCTACGCCATTCTCTACGATTGTCATTCGATACGCTCAATGGTGCCTTACCTGTTCGACGGCAAGCTGCCCGATTTCAATATCGGCAGTAACAGCGGCAAGAGTTGCGCCGCAGTGCTCGAGCAGGCGGTGCAGCGTCATTGCGATGCCGCCACCGGTTTCAGCAACGTGCTGAACGGTCGTTTTAAGGGCGGCTGGACCACCCGCCATTATGGTCGGCCCACACAGGGCTGCCACGCCATCCAGATGGAGTTGGCGCAATGCAATTACATGCAGGAAAAAGCACCGTGGACATACGATGATGTGGGCGCGGGCAAACTACGTGTGATTCTTGGCGGGATACTCAAGGAACTGAACACCATTCTCGCCTGAGGTGTCGAAACCTGATCTGTTGGGGTCAGATTCAAGTATTCATTGCCCGTCAGCATCAGGTGCCAATGCAAACCATTCCCCATCGACCGGCCAGGATGCTTGCGGCAGGTAGTGGATGAAACACGCCGCATCGTAAAGCGAGCGGGCCACTGTCAGCGCTGCAAGCAGCGTGACATCGGCTCGCTCCAGAACAAAACCAACCGGACCCTTACCGCGGCGCAAACACTCCGCGAGCACGGCGGGTCCACTGGTACTGCCCGCCGTGGCCGGCATCACCACGACACGGCCGGTGATGGTCTGTCCATATTGCGGGTGGTCTGGATCGATGATGCGACCGGAAACCGGGTCCAGGCCGCCCCAGAGGCGCAGCGGTTGCGTCAGGCGCAGCACCTTGCCCCCGGCCGTCATGGGGTTTCTAAAACCCTGCCGGCACAGGCGCAGTCCACACACCAGTCCAGTTCGCCAAAAGACACATCACAGTCGAGCTGGCGCTGCGCATACCAGGCCCATTTGGCCGAGTTGGTCAGGACGTGTTCTGCACAGCCGCTCAGAACCGGTGCGTAATAGCTGCAGCGACCGCTGACGAATTGACACCCGGCCTGCTGTAGCAGATCCAATTCACCGCCCGGTTTAAGTTCCTCCATAACCGCCTGATTGGTGGTCAGGTAACAGCGTAACGATGGATGAATCGTGCGGCCGTTGAGCAAAGCCAATACGGTTCTGAGATCTGCTGCCGAGGCATGCGGCGCGCCAATACACAGCGCCGACAGGCGACGGCCCCGCTGCCTGTTGAGAAGACTTTTCACGGCATGCAACTCATGAGCATGCGGAGCCAGTACACTGTCCGGCGGCTGTTGCTGGAATGCCTGATCAGTCGTTGGGGCTTCGGGGGTCAGGCCAACCGCGTGGAACATATCCATGGCCCCGGAGCTGGCTGCTGCAGCGCCCAGTTCGCGCAGCGCAGCGTGATCGGTATCTTCCGGTAGCCCCATCAGCGCCGGCACCCCGCCGCTGCATTGCAAACCAAGCCACAGCCCAAGAAGACCCGGCCAGCTGGAATGTTGCCAGAAGTCACTATCAACAGAACGCAGGTCTATCAATACGCTGGCCCGGCGCCCCGCACTGGTGGTCATGCCAAAGTCGGGTACGCGTCCGGTCAGAGCCGCGCACATATCCAGAAACTCCGGATAGCGGTTGCAGCGCGCGCCGATGACGGAATTGGCATAAATCACCGCACTGGACTCGCTCCAGGCCAGCACCTCGCCAGGGCCCGGTTGCAAGTAACCGAAGTATGGGGCGCAACTCAGGGCCGGCGTGCAGCCCATGGACTGGTACAGCGCGTTAAGCTGATGCTGCCTGCTGGCGCCACCTTCTTGCTGGGCCGTGTTCAGTGCACAAGCCGTGAGGGTAGTCGGTACCCGAACGCGCGCTGACCAGCCCGCCAGTTTGCGGGCGAAATCCCAGTTAACCCGCGTATTGTCATAAGCACTGGCCACATGAGCGCTGTGCACAGAGACAAAGCCCGATGCGCCGACATGTTCGGCCAGGGTCAGCAACTGTTGCATGGCAAAAGCGGCCGCCGGCCCGCGCTCGCCGGCCAGAAGGGAGCGGTCTTCGCTGGTCAGTTTTGGCTTCAAGGAGTAGGGGTCATTAAAGGCTCACCAAGAACGCTGCGCCTCGGTACCTGAGTCAGTGTCCAGAAGTTTGGATTATACTTCCGTTTCGAAAAGTGCCGGACACTGGCTGAAACGAACTACTAAGGAATGATTAATGAATAATATTTTGAAACCTGCCGCACTGGCTGTGAGCCTGTCGCTTGCGTTGAGCGCCGGCTTCGCCATGGCTGACGACCCTACCCATGAGCCGCACAGCACGGATCATGAGCACCATCATGGCGACGATGGTCATGACAATGAACACGATCATCATCACGACGAAGATGGTCATGAATCAGAACATGAGCATCATCATGATGACGATGGCCACGAGTCAGAACATGAGCATCATCACGACGATGACAATCACAACTCAGAACACGAGCATCATCATTTGGATGGCGATAATAACGATGCGTCTGGGGATCATCACCACCATGATGATGTAGATAACAGCTAAGACGATTGATCGGCAGTAGTAAGAAAGTTAAGCGGGCCGGGTACCATTAATCAAGGTATCCGGCCCTTGTTATTTCACTCCGGGAGAGGCAGGAAAAGGACAACTTTTTAATGATCGGGCAACCTTCTGTTACCTTTTCCGGAATGCCTCGCAACCCACTGGCTTTAGCACTGGCGATTTGTGGCTTTGCGACCCTCGGGGTTGCCGGGGTTGCGGCTTTACTCAAGTTTGATCTTCCCCAATATTTCATTTTGTTAACCATGGCCCGTATCTGCTGGGCGGTCTTCCCACCGGCTGGTACCTGCTTGTTCGGCTGCTATCAAAATAGTGAATAATATTTCGTGTCAGAATAAAAATGCCCGATACAGAGTCTTAAGCTGAACCCCCGTCAAAAGTGCAAATATGCGGTTTATACTTCTGAAAAGTAACCGCAGCAGTGTAACTGCCTTTCCGGTCAAA
Organism: uncultured Gammaproteobacteria bacterium; assembly: GCA_942491555.1. Taxonomy (GTDB): domain Bacteria; phylum Pseudomonadota; class Gammaproteobacteria; order Xanthomonadales; family SZUA-36; genus Marinihelvus. The sequence continues at coordinate 79,899 of CALOBN010000006.1, read as the reverse complement.
TCACCCCGCCCATCGTTGCCGACTCATCACCCCGTTTAAATGCTGGAGACTGCTTTGTCGATACTTGATCAATACAACATGAACTTCCCTGCGCACTCAAACGCCATAGATCTGTTTAAAAATGAATGGAGTTCACAGTTACCCGGGTTCGACAACAGCGGCGTATCAGCACTGTTCAATGACCACAGAATCAGGCTGTTTGAGGAGCACCTGGATGGTGGGTTTAAAGATAAAACCGTGCTGGAACTGGGCCCCCTGGAAGGTGGTCATACCTGCATGATGTCGGAACTGGGTGCCAGCAAGATTACCAGCATCGAAGCCAATCAGCGGGCCTATATGAAATGCCTGGTAAGCAAAGAAATTTTTGGCTTTAAAAACACTGAATTGCTCCTCGGTGACTTTAATAAGTACATCGAGCCCGGGCAAGAGAGGCACTTCGATTTTGCCCTCGCCTCCGGGGTGATTTACCACTGCGTCGATCCTGTGAAAACGCTGCATGACCTGTCACTGTGCAGCGACGTCATTGGTATCTGGAGTCATTACTATGATGAAGATATTTGCCGTGCGATCTATGGCAATCGATTTGATTACCGGGGCAGCAGGTCTGAGGCCGCAGGAATTGACATTGTTTACCACCGCCTTGAGTACGAGGAAGCGCTCGACTGGGACGGTTTCTGCGGTGGTGCAGCGCCCTTTACCAATTGGATATCAAAGGCTGATTGGGAAAGGCTGTTTGCGCACCTGGGCTTCGATTTCACGATTCTCGCCGGAGGAAACGAGCATCCAAACGGCCCGGAATTCACCGCTATTGCACGAAAACAACGCTGATCCGGATAACTAAGAAGCCGGACATTTCACCGGCCACGCTCAGTCCGCAGGTTTAGCGCCATGAGTATCCGCGGGCGTACTAGGGCTCGAAGATAACGAATACCTTTCGGGTTGGCTCAAGAACTTCCCATTCGCCTTCAAATCCTGCGGGAATGCATACCTGGTCGCCCGGGCCCAGTGGCAATTCCTGGCCGGCGGTGTCGCGCAGTATCGAGCGACCTTCCAGGATGCGAAAGTACTCATGTTCGGTATAGCTGACCCGCCAGCAGCCAACATCTGCCGCCCACTCGCCGGCAAAAAACCGGTCGTCTGCCGCGAAGTGGGTGGTCGCCTCCTGCATCGGTGCGCCCCGCACACGCCGCTCAGCGGGTGTCGGGTAGCGTTCGGTTTCGGCCTTGCTGGTGGCAAAATTAACTACATCCCCAAGTTGTTTGCTCATCGTGATTTCCTCGATTCTCAGAAAGTGTGGCCGTTGAAAAAGGCAGTTTATACTTCCTGTCGACCAAGCTGATTATCACGCAGCGCCATCCCGGGAACTTTTAATGAAAAAAATTCATCTCGTCGTTCTGCTTGCCAGTATCTTCAGTTTACCCGCCTTCGGTAATTCATCTGCCGACGAACAGTGGCTGGACCTAACCGCGCGTTACCTTGACGAGATGCCGGCATTATCACCGGTTGGCGCCACCAACATGGGCGACCATCGTTTTGATGGAGAGCTGGACCAGGTCAGCGCGGAGGCGCGCCTGAACGAGGCTGCATTCATTCGTCGCTACCAGGCCGAAATGGCTGCTATTGACCGGGCACAACTTGAGCGTGCCAACCAGGTCGACTACAGCCTGCTTGAGCATGAGCTGGAGGCAAGCCTGTGGACGCTGGAAGAACTTCAACCCTGGGCATGGAATCCGCTGGTCTACACGCAGCTCGCTGGCGGTGCGATTTATTCCCTGATGGCGCGTGAATTTGCGCCTCTGCCCGAGCGACTTAACAATGTGTCATCGCGTCTGGAGCTGTTGCCCGTTTTACTGGCACAGGCCCGGGAAACCCTGGTGCCGGAGCGCGTGCCCAAGGTCTATGCCGAGACAGCGGTGCGGCAAAACCCTGGCGTCCTGTCGATTCTCGACACCCAGGTAGAGCCCTTTTTAACGAGTCTTGACGAGGCCGGCCAGGAACGCCTGGTGCTCGCCATTGAGATTGCGACCGCGGCGGTGGAAGAACACCAGGCGTGGCTGGAGACAGTTTTGTTGCCGGAGGCCAACGCGGATTTTCGCTCCGGTGCCGAGATATTTGACCGCAAGCTTGCCTTCGCACTCAATACGCCGCTGACCCATGAGCAGGTTCGCGACCGCGCTGAGTCGGAGTTCCGCCGGATTCGCAGCGAAATGTATGAGGTTGCCAAAACCATCTATGCCGGGAAGTATCCGCTGGCACAGTTTCCTGAACAGCCCGACGAGGCTTTTCAGCAGGTCATCATCCGCGCCGGGCTGGAAGAGGCCTACCAGGACCTTCCGCCCCGTGATGAAATTGTAGAAGTGGCCAAGGCCCAGATACTGCAGGCCACCGAGTTTGTGCTCGAACATGACCTGGTGTCCGTGCCGGATGATCCGGTTGAAGTGATCATCATGCCGGAATTTCAACAGGGTTTTTCAGTCGCCTACTGTGATTCCCCGGGGCCGCTCGATGTCGGTCAAAAAACCTTTTATGCCATATCACCGATTCCGGAGGCCTGGAATGAAACCCAGGTGGAATCGTTCCTGCGCGAATATAACCTCTACTCCATGCAGAACCTGACCATCCACGAGGCCGTTCCCGGTCATTATCTGCAACTTGCCCACTCCGGTCGTTATCCGTCTACCCTGCGCGCGGTGTTGCAGTCCGGAACCTTCATCGAAGGCTGGGGTGTGTACGCCGAACAGCTGATGGTGAACGCGGGCTATAACGATAACGATCCACGCCAGAAACTGATCGCTCTGAAATGGTTGTTGCGTTCGGTCACCAACGCACTGATGGACCAGGCCATTCATATGTGGATGGCATGACCCGCGATGAGGCCATGCAGTTGATGGTCGAAGGGGGGTTTCAGGAAGAGCGCGAGGCGGCCGGGAAATGGACGCGCGCCCAGCTCAGCGTTTCCCAGCTATCAACCTACATGGTCGGCTACCTTGAGCATGTGGACCTGCAAGCGGAGATGGAAGCGACATGGGGTGATGATTACACGCCGAGAAAGTACCACGATCAATTGCTGTCTTATGGCTCACCACCGGTGCAGTACGTGCGGGCGCTGATGCTTGATTTGCCGATTCCGGAGTAGGGCTGAATAACCAGGGTCGGAGTACTGTTTCAGCCGTCAGCCTTGCTTGTCCAGCCTGGCAAGCGCCATGCGGTCAGTGACCCGCGAGAAAGATACTTTCACACGTAAACTCAGGTTCTTATGGGCTTTTACGAGAATTAAGGTATACTCACGGCATTAAAGCTAACGGCAAGGATGCCCCATGCGCTTTCTCATCAGTTTTTCTGTCGCCCTTCTCGGGATTATTTTCTCTTCGTTCAGCTGGGCCCAGGTGCCCGTCAGCGCTACCCTGGTGAATGATTTCGAGGTCGTTCAGCTCGACTCCCCCCTATCGGCGACCAGGCCTGGTGGCGACATTGCTCTGAGCCTGGAGGCCTGGGGTGATGAGTTCCGGTTTGTTCTCCGGGACAACGAGCAGCTGCTGCAACACCTTCCCAGTTCGCGTCGCAGTGCCATTGGCACCCGTGGTGACCGTTTTCTCATCGGGAGCCTGGAAGGTATGCCGGATTCCTGGGTGCGCATGAACTGGATTGACGGGCAGTTCAGCGGCGCTTTTTACGATGGCAACACCCTGTACGTGATCGACACGCCGCAGGGCTTTGTAATGCCCAACGGCCGCGCCGTGGACGCCTCCGCAACGCTGCTGATGCGCTTTTCTGACCTCCAACTTGATGGACTATTCGATCATGGTGGCGTGAGCACGGGCCAGTCTTCGCCGCCTGTCCAGAACTACCAGGACTATGTCGCGGACCTGCGGGCATTCGTCCAAGCCGAAGGTGTGTCTTTATTGAATATGCCGGTGACGCTGATTGCAGATACGTTTTTTGAGGACGACCTTGGCAGCAATGCCGAGTCGACTGCCATCGGCAGGCTCAACTCCGTTGACGGCATTTTCTCCAACCAGCTGGGGGTGGGAATCGTTTTGTGGCATTACGAGCAGCTCAGCGATAACGGCCCGCTCACCTCTACCGATGCGAACGAACTCCTCACGGCCCAATTCCGCAGCTATATGACCAACGGAGCCGGCAGTAACCTTCCTTTTCAGGGACTGGCGCACCTTTTCACCGGTCGGGACCTTGATGGCAGCACCGCAGGCATCGCCTATATTGGTGCCTTGTGCAGCAGGAACTTCGGTTTCGGCGTTGACCAGAACCTGAGCAGCAACACCACCAGCTTTCTGGTGTTTGCGCATGAACTCGGTCACAACTTTAATGCAGAGCACGTTGATGAGGGCATTATGCGACCCAGTGTGGGGGGGACGCAGGAGTTTAGTCAGGAAAGCCTCGATGTCATGTCCGCCGCGGTTGCGAGCGCCAATTGCCTGGTGGAAGTTAGCTCAGAGATCTTCAAAGACGGTTTTGAATAATGAGTTTCTGCTCTGACCCCAAAGATTGATTTCTGCTACCTTTGCTGGTGTTCAGAGGGCGATCATGCACGCATCGCCCGGCAGGCGGGGGCGTATTGGCTGACATCTTCATTTCTTACGCGCGCAGCGACAGGGATCGGGTCGAGCAATTGGCTGAAAAGCTCAAGGCTCACGGTAACGATGTCTGGTGGGACAGGAACCTGGTTGGTGGGGATGAATTTGCTGCCCTGATCGAACAGGAGCTGGAAGCCGCCCACGCGGTGGTTGTTGTCTGGAGCGCAACCAGCGTCAAGTCGCATTGGGTGCGGGATGAGGCATCGTTTGCGGCGCGGGCCGGCAAGCTTGTCGCTATCAGTGCGGATGGCACGCCACCACCGATGGGCTTTGGGCAGTTTCACAGCATCGATTTTTGCCATCCGGATGGCAAGGACGGCGATGAAGCCCTTGAGCAGCTGCTGCGCGCCATTGCGGCCCGGCAGGGTCAAACGCCGGAACACGCCGCCTCCCGACCGGCTCGAAAGGCGCCCGGGTCAGTCCGAAAAAGGCCGGCCGACGATATGCCCTGGATCGCCATGCTTCCCATCAAGGTGCGCGGTTCGGATCCTGATCTGCCAAATCTGGCCGAAGACCTGACCCAGAACATCGCCAGCGGACTGGCGCGCTTTTCCTACCTCAAGGTGGGAATGGAGCGTTCCGGTGCCGAGGGTCGGCGCGCGGGTGCTGGTTATGTGCTTGATTGCACGCTCAGACAGGCCGGTGCGCGGCTGCGACTAGCAGTGCGTCTCAGCGATAGCGATGACGATCGGCAGGTCTGGGGCGAGAACTACAACCGCGAGTATGATCCGGAAACGATTTTTGACGTTCAGGATGACCTGACGGACCACCTGGTTGCGTCAGTGGCCGACCCATACGGTGCCCTCATGCATGATCTGACCGCGCCCGTGCTGGAACTTGAGCCGCAAGCCATGACGCCTTACCAGGCACTGCTGCGTTACTTTGTTTATCGGCAGCGGGTGACCCCTGAGGATCATGCGATCGCACTCGAGGCGATTGAGGTGGCCTGCGAGCGGCAGCCACTGAACCCGGATCTGTGGGCCGCCAAGGCATTTCTGGAGATGGAAGCTTATAAAAACCGCTTTAACGTCACCAGGAACTCGGCGCAACCGTCAGTCAAAAGCGCTCGTCAGGCGGTGGCACTGAACCCCCAGAGTGCGTTTGCACACTATGCGCTGTTTGAATGCTCCTTTCACGCCGGAGATTTCCAGGGGGCTTCTGCTGCTGCAGCGCAACGTTGCCTGGCGCTGAACCCCCGGGATACCGACACTGCTGCCATGATCGGCATCTACCTCATGTTTCTGGGCGACTGGGAAGAGGGGCGGGCGGTTGCCCGGCGCGCGCTGGAGTTGCATGCCAATGGCCCGGGTTGGTACCGCTATGGCCTGGTCTGCTATGCCATGCGCGAAGGGCGATTCGAAGAGGCGCTAGGTGAGTTGGGTCGCGCCAATATGCCCCAGTATCACGTGCACCAGGCACTGTTGACCCAAACGTATTCCGGGCTGGGCCGCTTTGAAGATGCCCACACCGCCTGGCGGGGTTTTCTTGAAGTCTGGCCCGAAGACATGGCGTCTTACCGTGAACATTTGCAACGCTGGCATGTCGCTGACCCTGACTTTCATAACTTACTGCTGTCCCTGTTTGAAAAGGCCGGGATCTCCCTTGAAGACGGATCGGTGAGGCAGGAAAGCGACAAAGAACCCTCGTGATGAACTGGGAAACCGGCTCCGCCATTGCCGAGAAGCTCTTTTGGTCTTGCCTGGCGTAAGCATGGTCTTTTCGGCCAGCTTGTGCTGCCGGGGTGACCCGTGTCAGAACATCTTAAGCGGTCCGCGCCTATACTCAATCAGACTATTGAATCCGGAACCGCTCATGATATCTCCATCCAAATTCGCACTCGCCTGTTTGTTTCTTGCCGCCAGCGCTCCGGCCACGGCACAGTTCACCCCCGCGGAGGAATCCCTTTCCGGCCTGTATCCCGGTAAGGCCTATTCTCCCTATGCGGATCGGGCTTTTCCGGACCAGGTGTTCTGGGGTGACACGCATTTGCATACCGCGCTGTCCATGGATGCCGGACTCTTCGGCGCCCGCATTGGGCTGGACGATGCCTACCGCTTTGCCCGCGGCGAGCAGGTCGAGGCATCCAGCGGTCAGCCGGCCAGGCTTGGCCGCCCGCTTGACTGGCTGGTGATTGCCGATCACTCGGACGGCATGGGCCTCATCCAGGACCTGTCCAGGGGCGCGCCACAGGTCATTAAATATGAACAGGGCAAGCGCTGGTACGAGGGACTGCAGGCCGGTGGCGCTGCGTCGAGCGAGGCGGCGCTTGACCTCATCACTACATTTGCGCAGGGCAACATCAACAAGGAAATGATGGCGAACTACTCACCGGGTTCACCCACCTATGAGTCCATCTGGGAGCGCGTGGTGGATGCGGCGGAGCGTTTCAATGACCCCGGCACATTCACGACCATCATCGGTTTCGAGTGGACGTCACTGGTTCAGGGCAACAATATGCACCGCAATGTGCTGTTTCGCGATGGTGCGAACAGGGCCGGGATGGTGGTTCCCTACACAACGCAGGCGCCCATGGGCTCTACTGACCCGCTGGACCTGTATGCCTGGATGGAAAACTACGAGGACAAAACCGGCGGGACGGTGCTGGCCATCGCGCACAACGGCAACCTGTCCAACGGGATCATGTTCCCGGTAGATCGGCAATACACGGGCAAACGCATCGACAAGAATTATGTTGAAAAACGCGCCCGCTGGGAACGTCTTTACGAGGTCACCCAGATCAAGGGCGATGGTGAGACCCACCCGTTCCTCTCTCCGGATGATGCCTTTGCGGACTATGAAACCTGGGATGCAGGCAACCTTGACCTGACAGCAGCCAAGACGGATGACATGCTGGCCGGGGAATATGCCCGGGAGGCCCTTAAAAACGGCCTGATGCTGGACGAAAAACTCGGCACCAACCCTTACAAGTTTGGTCTCGTGGGCTCCACGGACTCGCACACGGGTCTTGCTGCCGTTGAGGAGAATAACTTCTTCGGTAAAGCCACCAACGCCGAGCCCTCGCCGACCCGGATGATGCATCCTTTTGCCAAAACTGACCAGGGCGTGTTTGAAGGCTATGACCTGGTGGCAGCCGGCTTCACCGGTGTCTGGGCCCGGGAAAACACGCGCGAGGCCATCTGGGATGCCATGGCGCGCAAGGAAGTTTATGCCACCACAGGCCCGCGCATGATGGTGCGCTTCTTCGGCGGCTGGACGTTTGAGGACCAGGATCTGAACAGCCGGGAACCGGCCTTCCTGGGGTACGAGAAGGGAGTACCCATGGGTGGCAACCTGTCGGCACAGACCGGCAATGACGCGCCCAGGTTCATGGTTTATGCCTTGCGCGACCCCGTCGGCGCAAACCTGGACCGCATCCAGATCATCAAGGGCTGGCTGGACGAGCAGGGCAAAACCCACGAGAAGGTCTATGACGTGGCCTGGTCAGCCGGGCGCGAACCTGGCGCGGACGGCAGTCTTCCGCCGGTTGGCAATACGGTGGACGTTGCCAACGCCAACTGGACCAACACCATTGGCGCCTCGGAGCTCGCCACGGTCTGGACCGATCCGGACTTTGACCCGGACCAGTCCGCGTTTTATTACGCCCGGATTCTGGAAATCCCCACACCGCGCTGGGTGGTCTACGATGCCTTCCGCTTCGGGGTGGATATACCGGAAGGCGCGGAGACCATTCACCAGGAGCGGGCCTACACATCACCCATCTGGTACACGCCTTAGGGCGTAATCAATTTGTAGCCTGGAAACTTCCGGGGCAGAGCTTTTGGGAGGAAGGGGCCGGATACAAATATTGAAAGGTATCCCGCCCCTTAAATGCTATTTAAAACATCCACCCGTATCGCTCATCCTTTGCGCACAAACTTCATGACGAACCGATCTGTCCGGCCCCGCATGGGACCCTGGGTGGCACTGATCCCGGGATCGTCAGCGGGGTTTGCCAGTACATCAATCTCGCCGGCCAACTCGAAGCAATGATCAAGAATGGCCAGCCGCACCAGGGCCGGATCCACGCGGTGCAGGTCAGAGGCCGTTGTTTCGGGGTCATCACCAGGTCTGCCGGCATGATCGACCACACCCAGCACCGCTCCTGGTTTCATGGCGGTGCATAGTTTTTCCAGGAACGCATCCTCATCGGCATCAGGCCAGCCGTCCTCTTCATACAGAAAGTCGTGCCAGGTCTGAATCAGCAGCACCGCATCGAGGGACCCGGGGGGGAAGTTAAGTTCGTCCAGTTCAGCCAGGATCTGCTCAGTGTTGGGCAAGACACCTGCATCAAAACGGGCTTCGTATTCGGCGCCGACATAGTCAAGGTAGGCCATGTTGTTGTGCGACAGCAATCGACCCTCATCGCCCACCACGGCATCCAGAATCTGGGTGTAATAGCCACCGCCGGAGAACACCTCCAGAACGGTCATGCCGGCACCGATGCCAAAGAAATCCAATACCTCGGCCGGCTTGCGCGTTGAATCCCGCTCGATATCGGCCTGTTGCCGGGCTGGATCTGCAAGGGCGGCAGCGACGTCACTTTCAACGGCAAACGCCTGTGAAATCGCCCCGCTTAATAGCAGTACGAGGCATACGCAAACTTGCTTCATTCGGACGCTTCTCTTCTCGCTGACAGTCCATCAAGCGTAGACCGGATCGGTGAAATTAACCAGCAAGGCAGGCCGACTGACGAGCGAGGTCATGAGTTGTCTTTACTGCGCCCGGGTTCAGCAGGATAAAAGTTGCTATTAATTATGATGTACAGATTGCTGCCTGCGGAGAGTTCAAAAATGATTACTTCCCGGATTGCCCTCGCCGGGCTGCTTACTGCGCTGGCGCCTGTTGCCGGTGCAGAGGTCGTGTCCTCCTCAGACACCAGCTATGTGCTGCGGCATGAAGCAAGCACTGATATGTCGCCAGAGGAGCTCTGGAAGCGGTTAGTGAATCCGGCGAGTTGGTGGAGTGCCGAACACAGTTACTCCGGCGATGCTGACAATCTGTCACTGGATCCCAGGGCGGGCGGCCTGTGGCAGGAAACGTGGGACAACAACGCTGTTGCTCATGGACAGATCCTCACCATTCTTGAAGGCCAGGTTCTGCGCCTGGAAGCCCCGTTCGGACCTTTGCAGGCGATGGGTGCCTATGTAATCTGGACCATAACCCTGCAGCCAGACGGCGAGGGTTGCCTGGTAGTCTTCGATGAAATCGCGAATGCGCCGGCTGGCAGTAACCTGGCGCAGGTGGCCCCAGCCGTTGATGATGTTAAAACTGCCGCGATCGAATCGCTCACGGCCTCGAATCCCGCCTCAGTGAGCGAGTAATTCGTAAACCACAACGCAGTCTGGCGTTGGCCGATCCGCAACACCCGGGGACTATTCAGGATGCTTGGCTGACTGGCACCCACACCAGTTTCGCTTCGGCCACGCGGATATCGGTTTTCTCCAGGCCGATATCCAGCTTTTCCAGGGATTCGGCCATGACATCGTGCTCTTCCTGGATGGCCACCAGGGCATCTTCCAGTTCCTGTTCCAGCTCCTCCAGATCCTGTTGCTTGGCATCCAGGCGCTCCTGCGCTGTTTGCAGACGAGCCTTGGCCTTGCGCGAGGCAGTCCGCCGCGAAGCGGCCTTGTTCAGCGTCGTGGAGCCGAACCGCCCGCTGAGCACCGCGCCCAACAGGTCACCCACCCCGGACAACACCTCGGACTGCGTTCTGGCCGAGGCATCATCTTCCAGTTCGCGAACCCGGGAATCGGCTGTGGATATCTGATCTTCAACCCGGTCAATGCGGCTGGCATAGGTTGAGCGCAACTTCGCGATGGCCTCATCTGCCTTGTCATCAGCAGCACTGCGGCAACGGGCAATGAAATCTGCCTCGCTTTCTTCAATGCGTGAATAGAGTTTGAGCGGTTCACACTTCCACACAGCCACGCTCTGATGGGCAGCGAGGTAATTCTTCAGGTCTGCGGACAGGGATGACCAGAAAGTCTTGTTCTGTAGTTTCGTATTTCCCAGTTCGTAGCGGGCGCCGTCCGGTGCAGTCGGGGAAAAGTCCCGATCGTCGTAATCAACGGTGTGCACATCGGCCACGTCGATCATGCCGTCGAGCGGAAAGATAACCGCCTCGTATACCTCGGTGTGATTGACCGCGGCGCGGGTATCATCAAACAGCAGTTGCACGGTTACCGCAGCGGCTGGTGCGAGACGTTTTGAGGTCGGATCTGCGCCAATATCCTTTGCCCAGGGCGTGGCGGGATCGAGATAACAGGTTTCGATCCCTGCAGCGACTTGCGGGGCTATGGCGGCGGGGGTGTTTACATCGTCCAGGGCGGGCGCGCTTGGGTTTGCATCTCCGGTGGTGGCTTCAACCGCAGCAACTTCAGTCGGCGCAGCGGCAGCCAGGGCCGCTTTTTCCCCTGCCATGAGGGACGCCACCTGGGCTCTTGTGAAGGGGCCGGAGCGAAAACACATGGCCTGGCGTCGATGCAGGATTACCTGTTCAGAGCTCTTGGCCTGGTACAGCAGGAACTGGCGCTTTTCCAGGTTGGAAAGGCGCGCATCCAGGTCCGGCAAGCCGCCACGAATGCCGTCGAGCACCCGCCGTTTGTCATTTTCCGTTTGCAGACGGCCCACGATCCAGGTGCCGGCATTCGACATGGCCTTGTAGTCAATGTCGACCGGGTTCTGGGTGACCAGCACCAGCCCGACACCAAACGCCCGGGCCTGCTTGAGAATCGTCAGGATCGGCTTCTTGGACGGCGGTTCGGCAGAAGGCGGAACATAGCCAAAGCACTCGTCCATGTAGATCAGTGCCCCCAGTTCGCCGCTTCCAGGCCGTGACCGCATCCAGGTAACAACCTTGGACAGGAGCAGGGTGACGATGAACTGGCGCTCGGTTTCGCCAAGGTGCGCCATGTAAATAATGGCGCAGGGGGTTTTTCCATCGCCGCCGAGGAGCTTTTCAATGTCAATGGGCTCGCCTTCCAGCCAGGATGCCATGGAAGGAGAAGCCAACAGTGTATTGAGCTGCAGGGCCAGCTTCATGCGGTCCTTTTCGGGGAAGAACATCTCCAGGTCGAACACCCCGAGCTTGCGGAACGGGGGCTTTGGAATTTGCCCGACCAGGGTCGCCAGGTCCAGGTCCTTGCCCTCGCGCCACCAGGTTTCGATGATCATCGAGAGCAAGATGTGCTCCGGACCAGATACCGGATCAGACTTCACACCTGCCAGCACCAGGATGGAAGAGACCAGCCCCTCAATTTCGTCGCGAACGGTCTCGGCATGCAAATCCCAGTCAAGCTTCGGCGCCTCCAGGGAGCCCAGCACGTTCATGCCGATTCCGATGGATGATCCGGGTGTGTAGATGCGGAAATCGGTTGTGTCACGGAGTTGCGCGATGCGCTCCGGCGTTATGCCGTCAGCGGCGAGTTCTTCGCGCCGCTCGGCGGATTCTTTTTCCGCCAGTTCGGCAATGGTTTTGCCCTTGCGTTTGGCCTTGCCCGCATCCATCCAGGGCTCGAGATCTGCAGGTGAGCTTTCCGGGAAATTGAGCATGATATTGCCCATATCCCCCTTTGGATCGAGGATGAGGGTGGGCGTTTCATTCAACAGCGCCTCTTCCAGCACATTGACCCCGAGACCGGTCTTGCCGGACCCGGTCATGCCGAAAATCACGCCGTGGGTTGTCAGGGAGCTGGCTTTCAGCAGCACGGGTTCGCCGCTGTCGCTCTCCTTGCCAATGTAGTACTGACCTTTTTTTGTTTTCATGTCGCTAAAACTACCACCGTGCCGCGCCGATTGCAGTACCTGTGCCACACCCCGGCCGATCCGGAAAATCTCCCGATGGCCTCACTCGAAATTGACGAATGCCGTCAGCCGCAGGTACACGTCCGTTTCAGGTCGGATGCCCTGGTCATTGCGGTCATAGGCGGTTACGACGAGGTTTGGTGTCACGGACACGTGGTCGCCAAGAAAAAATTCGACCCCGGCATAGAACATGGTTGCGGTTGCCGAGGGATCGAAGGGAATGTAGCTGATGTTGTTACCCCTGGGGCTGGGCTCGAACAGCCGGTCAATGCGCGTGATCAGGTCCGTGTTGGGCGCCAGGCGGCGAATCCACCAGGCCGACGCCACTTCAAGGGGTGCATCCTCTTGCCGGTCCTGGTTGGCGTAAAGCGCACCGAGGCGCCAGTCCTGAGCGTTATATTCGCTGAACACCTGCAGGGTGCGGCGATCGGTGGGACCCTCGAGCTTTTCCTGGTCCCAATAGACATCGACCATCCAACGGTCGGTTATTTCCAGGTTGAGGGCGAGCATGGCCTTGCGGCCATCGCCCGATTCGGCGCCGAATTCCGCGCCGCTGCCGAGCATAACCCGGTAGCTGAAGCGTCCTGTCTCGTTTAGGGGGCCTTTGAGGGATGCTCCCGTATCCCGGCTCGGTTCACCTTGCAGGTCAAGGGGTGTCCGCAACAGGTGGCGCTTACCCCAGGAGCTCTCGACCACATCAAAGGTCAGGGTGGGAATCAGGCCGAAGAGTGCCCTGTGCTCAGCAAAGTCCCTGCCGACGTAAATGTCCTTGAAGTCGAGCTCGAAGTCATAGGCTTCAAACTCCCCGGATTGGTTCAGCTCAAGGCGAACGCGACCGAACCAGTTATTGGACCAGTCCAGGTTGCCCGTGAGGTAACCGCGGCGCAGCACCACTCCCGTGGCACCGTCACCGCTTTCAAGATGGTGGCTCGGAATAGTATAGAAGTCACCGAAAAGCAGGAACCCGACGTCAAGCCAGGGTAGCGTCTCCGCAGCGTGACTGGCTGGCGCGCTGGTGAGATAGAGTAGTGCGCTGGCCAGGAACGCTGAAGGAAAGGAGCGTTGATGCATGGTGGGTAGTTTAGTGAAATATACCGGATATTAGCGCCGGAAAGATTTGACCTTCATCAATAACACCGGCGCGGGCAGTGTTTATAATTTAGCTCTGGCTTCAATATGACTGAATTGGGTTTGAGGGAACTGTTTATGACAACGTTTAAAAAGCTTTTTGTGTTGGTGTGTTTGTGTGGTGCTGCGCTCACGGTCAATGCCGATATTGACGCGACCCTGAGTCCGGCCACGCTGGACCTGGGCGATGTGGCAGTGGGTTCGACGGGCTCTGAAGATGCCACCATCGGCATTGCTTTCAATGGTCAGGGTGACCTCAACGGTAATGCGAATAACGGCACCGTAACCAGCATCACGATCATCAATCCGGTTGGGAACAGCCTGGTCGCGAGCCAGGGCTGTGTCGGTGTGGATTTCAGTGCCAACCGGGAGAGCCAGGTATGTCTGGTCGAGGTGTCCTGTTCGCCGGGTGCAGTCGGCGCTATCTCAGGCACCCTCGAGCTGCAGTTTGACCTGCTGAACAACAGCGGCACTCAGATTCAGACATCAAGTCTGACGTGTAACGGTGTTGCTGCACCCCCGGTTACGGGACCCGCGTCAATTCCCGCGACGGGCGTATATGGCCTGGCCCTGCTGTTTCTCCTGCTCGTCACATTCGGCTGGATGGGCTTGCGGCAACAAAACCGCCGGTGAATAATCAGGAGTCTGATTATTTCTTTGAAGCCAAAAGGCGCTCTTCCCGATGAAAAGCGCCCTCCAAACACAGCGATCAATGCCCATGAATACACCTTCCTATGTGCACCACAAACAGGCCAAAGCATGGGTTGCAGAGATGGCGGCGCTGCTCAAGCCGGATCAGATTCACTGGTGCGATGGCTCGCAGGAAGAATATGACGCCATGTGCCAGGCTTTGGTGGATGCCGGCACGTTTATTCGCCTGAACCCCGAGAAGCGCCCTGATTCTTTCCTGGCGCGCTCAGATCCCAGTGATGTCGCTCGCGTCGAGGACCGTACCTATATTTGTAGCCTGAATGAGGGCGATGCAGGGCCAACCAACAACTGGATGCATCCGCAGGAGATGAAAGCGGTCCTGAACAAGATCATGGACGGCGCCATGCAAGGTCGCACGATGTATGTGATTCCATTCAGCATGGGTCCGCTGGGGTCAGACATCGCCCAGATCGGCATCGAGATCAGCGACTCACCCTATGTCGTGGTCAATATGAGGATCATGACTCGCATGGGCAAAGCGGTGTTTGACGTATTGGGCGAAGACGGACCCTTCGTTCCCTGCGTGCATACCATCGGCGCGCCGCTGGAGCCCGGCGAGCAAGACGTGTCCTGGCCCTGCAATCCGGACGTTAAATACATTGTGCATTTTCCGGAAGAGCGCTCGATCTGGTCCTATGGTTCGGGTTACGGCGGCAACGCCTTGCTGGGTAAAAAATGCCTGGCATTGCGCATCGCTTCCACCATGGCAAGGGACGAGGGCTGGCTCGCGGAACATATGCTCATCATGGGGGTTGAGGAACCCAGTGGTGAGAAAACCTATATTGCCGCTGCGTTTCCGAGTGCCTGCGGAAAAACCAATTTCGCCATGATCGTGCCGCCCAAGGCGTTTCAGGAGAAGGGCTGGAAAATCACCACCGTGGGTGACGATATCGCCTGGATCAAACCCGGCGCGGACGGCAGGCTGTATGCCATTAACCCCGAGGCAGGCTATTTCGGTGTCGCGCCGGGAACTTCCTACGTCTCCAACGCAAGCGCCATGGAGTCGATCAAGGAAAATACCATTTTTACCAACGTGGCCCTGACCGACGATGGTGACGTCTGGTGGGAAGGCATGGACGGTGATCCACCTGCCCACGCCATCGACTGGCACGGCAACGACTGGACGCCGGACTCTGAAAGCCCTGCTGCGCATCCCAACGCCCGCTTTACCGCACCGGCCGGTCAGAATCCGGTAGTGGATGAGGCCTGGGAAGACCCGCAAGGTGTGCCGATCAAGGCTTTCGTATTTGGTGGACGTCGCTCCGACACGATCCCCCTGGTGTTCCAGTCCTTTAACTGGGCCTATGGCGTTTACCTGGCTGCCACCATGGGCTCGGAAATGACCGCCGCTGCCTTTGGCAAACTCGGCGTGGTGCGCCGCGATCCCTTCGCCATGTTGCCCTTTGCCGGCTACCACATGGGTGATTACTTCAATCATTGGCTGAACTTTGGCCGCAACATACCCAACCCGCCGCGCATCTTCGGCGTGAACTGGTTCCGCCGTGATGAGGAGGGTAAATTTGTCTGGCCCGGATTTGGTGAGAATATGCGCATCCTCGAGTGGATCGTTAAGCGTTCCAAAGGCGGCCGTGCCAATGCCATTGAGAGCCCGATCGGCTGGATGCCAACGCACCGTGATATCGACTGGGAGGGCCTGGAAAACTTCAGCAAAGAAGACTTCCTCAAGGCCATGTCAATCGACAAGCGCGATTGGGACAAGGAACTGCTGGAAACGGATGAACTGTTCATCAGGCTCTATGACCGCATCCCCAAGGAGATGATTGCCATCCGGACGCTACTGCTGTCGGGCATGTGGCGCTCACCGGAACACTGGGAGATGACGGGAGACCCCACCTGAGGCCAAACGTGTCGGTCCTCAATAGCGAGACGTTGCAGCATCAACGAGGTACGGGCTCGCCTGCCCAATAACGGCGTCAAATGATCTTTGGCTGATGGCCAGTGATGAGACTCAGGTTTCCCAAACACATAACCAGAAAGGGGTCACGATGGATTTGCTGATGAGTGCCGCTGCTCTGCTGGGACTTGCGGCACTGTTTAGTCTGATCAACGAGCGCTTTCTGCGCCTGCAGCCCACGATCGGGCTGATGCTGCTGGCGTTGGCGCTGACTGCACTCCTGTTCCTGCTGAAGGTAGTCGTTGGGCTGGATTCCCTGGGCTGGGAGGAGGTCCTGATTAACCGCCTGGACCTGGGCAGCAGCCTGCTCAATGGTGTGCTGTGCTTCATGCTGTTTGCAGGCAGTGCCGGTGTGAAGATAGAGGCACTTGGGGAATCCAAATGGCCCATTGCAGCGTTTGCAATCGGCTCCACGCTCATCGCGGGTATCCTGATCGCCGTGCTGCTCAGCAACTACCTGCTGCTGTTTGGTGTCACGCTGGGGTTTGCCTACCTGTTTGTTTTCGGGGCCCTGATCTCACCCACTGATCCAATTGCCGCCCTGGCGATCCTCAAGCAACTCGGTCTGCCCAAACGTCTCGAGACCATCATCAACGGTGAATCATTATTCAATGACGGTGTGGGGGTCGTTCTGTTTACCATCGGCCTGGCCGTGGTCAAAGGCATTGAGGAGCCAACAGCATCCGGCGCATCCTTGCTTTTTGCGCGGGAAGTGCTTGGTGGAACCGGCCTGGGGCTGATTGTTGGCCTGGTGATACACCATATGCTTCTGCGCACCCGGGACTACCCCACACAGCTTCTTGTAACGCTGTCCGCAGTTGCCATGGGCTATGCCATTGCCGAGGAAATCGAGGTTTCGGGACCCATCGGTATGGTGGTTGCGGGAATCATTTATGGCAACTTCACCAAGCCACGCTTTACCGAGCCAGAGACAAGATCGCTCACCATATTCTGGCAGGGCATCGAAGAGATTCTGACCGCCCTGCTGTTCGTCATGATCGGCCTGTCAGTGGTCGTGGTACACCCGGTCTCATGGTCGCATTTCGCGATCGTTGCTTCGGGTGCAATCCTTGTCTGCCTGGTGGCCCGGGCGTTGAGCGTTTTTGTCACCATTGTGCCCCTCAGCCGGGCTGGAGTTCTGAACGCCAACTGGTGGAGCCTCACGCAACTCCTCACATGGGGAGGATTGCGCGGCGGACTTGCTTTGGCGCTGGCACTCTCGCTTCCGGATTCGCCTGAGAAGGCAACGATCGTCAACATGACCTACGCCGTTGTTATCTTTTCCATCCTGGTGCAGGGGATAAGCATCGGTCGCCTGTTCCCGTTGAGCTTCCTCCAGCGAATCATGAAATCCGCCTGAGATCATAATTTACGTTCTGCTTTTTATAACCTCAGGTATTTTGTCGCGTCGAAACCGCAGCCACGCGAAACGGCTACAGCCCGCTGGATTTGATAACCAGCAGCTTGTCGATTTGCATGTCATGCATGGTGTAGGGAATACCGCCGACACCGAGGCCAGACTCGCGCAGGCCGGCGAACGGCATCACGTCGTCACGAAACGCAGTATGGTCGTTCAGCATCACGGCGGATGCGTCGAGCTGGCGATAGAGCTGCATCGCGGCATCGATCTCCTTGCTGAAGACGGCCGCCTGGAAGGCAACCGGCAAGGCGTTGGCTTGCTCAACGGCGTCGTTGATATCGTCGTATTCGTAGACGCAAACCACCGGTCCAAAGATTTCCCGGGTGCTCACGCGGGCGTCCGGCGGTGGGTTGAAAAGCACCGTCGGCTCAAAGCAGTTGCCGTCCAATCTGTGGCCGCCGCATAACAGCGTCGCACCCCCTGCAACAGCCTCTTCGACCCATTCGGCGACCCTGTCCACTTCGGTACTGCGGATCAGCGGCCCGACCTCGGTGGCCGGATCCTCGGGCGCGCCGACGACCAGCGCGCGGGCCTTTGCGGCCAGCGCTGTGGCGAAGTCGCGCGCATGGCTCGTCGGGGCAAACACGCGTTGCACTGATACGCACACCTGACCTGCATGATAAAACCCGCCTTTCAGGATTGACTCCAGCGTGGCGTCAAACTCGAAAGGATCGACCAGAATCGCCGGCGCAGCGCCGCCGTGTTCGAGTGCGCAGCGCGTGCCCGGCGCGAGCTTTGAACGCAACATCCAGCCAACCCGCGCACTGCCGATAAAGCTGAAGAATGCGACGCGTGAGTCAGTGACCAGCATCTCGGCGGTGGCGTTGTCGTCGGTGATCAGTACCTGGCAGGCAGCGTGCGGTAGTCCTGCCTCGCGCAGGATTTCGACAAAACGCAGGCAGGAGAGCGGGGTGTCTGCGGCCGGTTTGACGATGACCGGGCAGCCGGTGGCGACCGCCGGACCCACCTGGTGGACGATCAGGTTAAGCGGGTGGTTGAATGCGCTGACCGCAACCACCGGGCCAATCGGTTCTTTTTGGGTGAATGCGATCCGGCCCGCTGTGGCCGCTGTCGTGGCGACCGGAATGACGCTACCGGCATCAGCGCGCAGCGATTCGATACACAGTTTGACGCCGTCAATCGCACGAATAACCTCGACCCTGGAATCGGTATAGGGTTTGCCGCCTTCGCTGGCCGCCAGCAGGGTCAGCTCATCAACTTGCGCGCTCATGATCACGGTGCAGCGCTCCAGAATCGCGATGCGCTCAGGGATCGGGAGCCAGCCGTCCCGGTCGCGATGGTATGCGTGTGCCGCCGCCAGTGCGTGCTCAACATGCCGGGTGTCCGCGAGCGCAACCCGGGCGAGTTCACGCTCATCAAAGGGCGAGCATACGGCCAGCGAGCCGGCAGCCGGCAGGTGCGACTCGAGCATCAGATCGTGCATGTAATCTCCCCGAGCTTTTTGGTCAGCAGCGCGTTCTCACGATAGTCGATGGGGATCACCACCAGGCTGGGGCCGGATTCTGCAAACGCGGCCTCCAGCGTGGCTGCCAGATCCGCAGAGCGATTGACATAATGCCCGTTCCAGCCAAATGCGGCGGCCAGGGTCGTCCAGTCCGGGTTACCGAAAGACAGGTCGGTGTGGGTGCCAAAGTGCGTTTCCTGTTTCCAGGCGATCAGACCATATTCATGGTCCTCCCAGACCATGACAACGATGTTGCTGCCGATCCGCACGGCGGTTTCCATTTCCTGCACATTCATCATAAAGCCGGCGTCCCCGGCGATCGCCAGGATGCGCCGGTCGGGGTGCACCATACCGGCCGCAATGGCGCCCGGCAGGGCGAAACCCATGGAGCAAAAGCCGTTCGGGATCAGGCAGGTATTGGGTTCATGGCACTGGTAGTGACGCGCGATCCACATCTTGTGCGCGCCAACATCGGACAACAGGATGTCGTTGGCGCCCATGACCTGGCGCGCATCCCACACTGCTTTCTGCGGCCGGATACTGCCCTCGGTGTCATCATCCTTATACTCGGCAAAGTCGGCCATCATTTCCGCGCGGCACTTGCGCTGCAACTGCAGGTCATAGTCGGGCAATCCATGCTCATCGACACGCTCATTGAGCATCCACAGCGCATGCGCAAGGTCGCCGACGAGCTCTGTTTCCGGATGGTAGTGCTCGTCAATTTCCGCGGGCAAAAAGTCCGCGTGCAGGATCTTTTTGTCACTGTTCGGATTCCACAGTTCGGGGTGATACTCCACCATGTCGAAACCCAGGGTCACGATCAGATCGGCATCATCAATGGCGATGGAGATACGGTCCCGGCTGCCCAGGCCCACGGTATACAGGCAGTAATCAGCGTCCATATCCACACAGCCCTTGGCCATAAAGGTGCTGACAACACCGATACCGGTTTTCTCACAGAACATTCGTAATTGCTTGCTTGCGCGGCGGCGGATACAGCCATTGCCGGCCAGGATGATGGGGCGTTTGGCTGCTTTGAGCATCGCAAACGCCTGGTCCATGATCTTGCTGTCCGGTACCGGTCGTCGAAAACGGCGCGGAGTCATCGGCTTGCTGTCGGTCTCCTCGGCGGCAATGTCCTCCGGTAATTCGATATGTACGGCGCCAGGCTTTCTCGGTGCGTGCCAGGCGCACCGCCTTGCGCACGATTTCCGGAATCGTGTCCGGGTTCAGGATGGTCGTGGCCCACTTGGTCACCGGTTTGAACATACCGACCACGTCCATGATCTGGTGTGATTCCTTGTGCAGCCTGTCAGTTCCACCCTGGCCGGTGAGGACCAGCATCGGTGCGCGGTCCATATTGGCGTCGGCAACGCCGGTGATCAGGTTGGTTGCGCCAGGCCCCAGCGTACCCAGGCAGCCGGCGGGGTTTCCGGTCAGTCGGCCATAGATTTCAGCCATGAAGGCGGCGCCCTGTTCGTGCCGCGTAAGGATAAAGCGAATCTGGTCCGATTCCTGCAGCGAGATCATGAAGTCAGCGTTCTCCTCGCCGGGCACACCAAAAATGTACTCGATACCTTCTTCCTCGAGACAGCGAACCAGCAGGTCGGATGATTTCATAGTGTTTCCTTATGGTTAATGGTGATGGCAGTGAAAGTGCAGGGCGGGCACATCAGCGGGACACAAAGTACATAGTGTCAGATCAGACCTGCAGCGGCCGTCAAATTTCTGGCCTGGGAAGCATTACTCTTAACCCGGCAACCTGAGTTCTTCACAAACCGACTGGTGATAACAATCAGAGGCCGTTAGCTTCCGGTAGGCCGTGGCGACCTCAGCGCAGTCGTAAGGGAGCCCGGGGTCTGCACAGAAATCCGGCCACTGTTCTGTTGCCAGCCAGTAATCGAGTTGTGTACCAATATCGAACCATTCCATTACCCGTGGATCGTTGCGCAGTGCCGGAACCCGGGGCGAAACAGGGCGCCGCGAAAATAAAGATCATCGACCTTAAGACGATCAAGCACCAGCTGATGGACGGGCTCTTGATGCCCGCCGCGCCAAGCAGTAAGCCGGCGTAAAGTGAAGGATCAGGCCGTCATCGGCCGCGTCTATGAAATCAGCAGGGAGGCTTTCATCCGCGGCAGGCTGGCCCGTTTCTGCCAGCCTGACAAGCCTTGTCAGCAGGCTCATCAGCCGCTCCGGATCCTGGGGAATCTCTGGCAACAAAGTCGCAGCCCCATGTGACGAGAAATAGGGGAGTTGCCCCGTGAGCTCAAGCCATTGCTGTGCTTCTGCGAAATTTTCATCGACCAAAGCGTATTCAAGGCGCACATAGGAATAGGGAAACCACGGGGTTTGACCGGAATCGATGAGTTGCCTGGCATTTTCGTCGCGCCCGGTCTGGTGCAGAGCCTGCAGGTACAGGCCAACGCACTGGAGCGCGAGCGGATCCGTGGCCGCTGAGTTGCCCAGGTAGGTTAATGCATCCTCCAGTCTGCCCACCTCATTAAGCAGCATACCCATGCGCATACTCGCATCAGTGTGATAGGGGGCGTTGTCGACCAATTGCTGAAAGCGCTGCTCGGCTTCGGGTAAAGGCATTAGCCGGGCGCGATAGTCGATGACATTCAGAGCGACCTGGGCATCAATCGAGTTGGGGTCGAGCGTGAGCGCTTGGCGCACGCGCGGCATACAGCCGGTCCTCCGGGTCGCGATTACGGTACCCGCTCTGAGCCTGCCCGGGGCTGGCGAGCATGATGTAAAGGCGCGACAGTGCCAGCAGGGCCCAGGCTTCGGCGAGATCGGGATCCTGTGCAATGGCCTGTTCCAGGTAAACAATGGCGCGCTCAAGCGCGGTGCCGTCGGATTCGCGTAAAAGGGCGCGGCCTTGCAGATACAAGGCGTAGGCGGACGCTACAGGTTTACCCCCTGGTCGGCGTATTTCGGGAACATCCGGAGGCTTGCCGAGTGCCGCCAATACGGCCGAAGCGACGTGGGTGGAAATGCCATAAACCTCGGACTCGGGTCTCTCGACCACTTCTGACCAGGTTGTCAGGCCGTCCAGCGCGTCGACGAGATGAACGCCCACGCGGATGCTGGTGTCCGTGCGCCGCACTGAACCATCAAGAATATGGGTCACCCCCAGCCTGTCGACCATCTCCTGCAGGTCCTTTTGCGCTCGCCACGAAACTGAAAGGAAGAATTTCCACCGATCATTGACACGGCCTGACTACGGCTTAGCGCAGAGAGAATTTCGTCGGCAAGTCCCGCCGCCAGGAAGACATCTTTCTCAAGCATGCTCTGACTGTCGAAGGGCAAGACCGCAATGACCGGAGCAGTCCGCTCAGGCTTTGCGTCGGGACCTGGGGTTCGCGTTATCCAGAAGCCGGCCGACAGGACAACCAGAAACAGCAGTATCAACAAGGGCAGTCTTGACCGGACGGGCAACGGTTGACCGGACTCTGCCGCCGCCATCGGTGCCACCAGTCGATATCCCCTGCGCGGTATGGTTTCGATCATGGCATGGGTACCGCGCCCATCTTTGAACACCTTGCGCAGCTGCGAAATGCCCGGGTCAGGCTCTCGTCGCCACCAAATTCCTTTGCCCACACCGTATCGAGAAATTCCTGGCGGGTGACAAGCTCGCCCTCGTGGTCGGCGAGGATTACCAGTACGGCCATGATCTTGGGTTCGATGGTTATGCGCCCGCCCGGGCCACTGATTGAGTTCTCACGGGCGTCAATCTGGTAGTCACCGAGGGCGAAGGGTTCGCGATTCAGGCCTGAAGGTTTTGAGTCTCCATACCTAAAAAATATCAGCTGTCTGGCCTTGTTGCTGGCTCCATCACAAATCCATCATGTAAAAAACAGGCCGATATCAGGTTTTTTCGAAAAATGGCTCCCATGCTGATGGTTCCCGACTCGTGAAGTCGGCTGCCGATAAAGGAGCGCCTATCATGAAACAAGCGATAAAGATCATTGCTTCCCTGTGTCTCATTCCGACTCTGAATGCACTCGCTGCAGAGCCTGAAATTGTCGAGGAAGAAATCGTCGTCACGGTCAGCCTGGATGCTACCCCTGAGGAGGCGTACAGCGAAATTCGCAAGCAGGCGCGCCACGCCTGCAGCGTCCGGGCCTACCAGGAACACACGCACACTCGCCAGGTGGCTGCATGCAAACGTCAATTCGTGGCAGACGCCGTGGAAGCATTTGAGCGGCCCGGGTTGGCGGCGCTGCACCAGGAGCGAACCGGAGAGCAAGTCACGCAGTTGGCCGATGCCGGCAATCAATAAGCTGCAATGGTGTTGTTTTTGACTGTCTTTGATTAATCGAGTGATAGATCAGGCTGCCAAAACAGCCGGTTTCCTGGTTGCCAGGCGATTACGTTCTCGTGCCTAAAATAAAATGGGCCGCCCCCGGGCGACCCATTATTTACTGCCCCTGCCTTAGTAATCAGTCATCAGCGGGTTCAGCACGGCGAATGTTCATCAGGCTATAAACACGGGCTGAATCACAGCTCACCTTGCCGGCGAACAGCTCGTTGCCTTTCTGCCAGCCCTCTGCGGCCCAGAAGTCAAAATCGCCGCCACGCTCTTCCAGGTTCTGATGGGACACGATCCATTTAAAGTCGAAGGTTTCCCCACCGCCGCCCATGCTTGGATGGAACGACCAGAAACCTGCATTTGAGCCATTCTCCTCGTAGTAGTTGCTCCATTGCGTCAGTAAAGGAGTCAGTTCCGTGAAGGAAGAGTCCTCGGCAATGTTGCAGTCCCTGAAGCCCACCACGACGTTATCCGGGTCTTCCCGGTCGGGGCTCTCTTTGAAGTTGAGCGAAGAAAAGCCGGCATGCGTGGGGCAGCTAATCACTTCGTTGAACTGCTCGATTACGTCGCCGCCTGAGTTCAGCCACATGTCCTGAACACGGCCCAGGCCTGCAGCATTGTTGCTGCCGCCGAGCCAGGCCACGTCGAACTCCTGTACCGGACTGGTATAGAAGGGAACCATGACCCAGGCTGAGTAGTTCTCAATGTCCTGGTCATCGGCCCAGTCATTCCAGTCCTCAATGACCTCCATGAGTTCGTCCAGGCCTGCACCTTCGTTATAGGTACATGCGTACAGTTCCACCATATTGGCAGGATCAAGGCCGTCGTCCTGCGCGACAGCCATGTTGATGCTCGATGCCAGCAGCCCTGACGCAATTAAAACCGTTGTTGTCTTTCTCATTGTTTTCCCTCATTAAGTTGCATTGCAAACACATGAAAACGCCGAACGGGCTCAAAATATTCTGAGTGCTTCAGCGTTTCTTGCGCTTGAGTATAGGAGAAAAAAATGATTTTGCCGGGCAGGGATATTTCGGAACTGTTGTTTTTAAGGCATGCGCTCAAACGCGTCGCTGCATTACCGCAGGCCTTTAAGCCAAGCGTGGGCGTTTACTGACGTGGCGTGCGCGCCGGCCCCTGAACGCCTTCTGAAACGGTTATAATTTCTGCACGCCTGGAGGAGGACCTCAATAATGAAATTTTCTGTGAAAAGCGCTTTGTTCGGTGTGGTAATGCTTGCATGCGCGCCGGTGGCCATTGCACAGGAAGCCCGGGATGTTCATCCCCTGCTCAAAGATGATTTTTATCTCAATATCG
Source organism: uncultured Gammaproteobacteria bacterium (assembly GCA_942491555.1). Taxonomy (GTDB): domain Bacteria; phylum Pseudomonadota; class Gammaproteobacteria; order Xanthomonadales; family SZUA-36; genus Marinihelvus. The sequence goes on along the minus strand of CALOBN010000006.1, from coordinate 55,230 downwards.
GCGTGTTCTTTCCGGACAAGGATTTCAAAATCCAGGTGGATGGTGAGGATCCCGGCAGTTCGATCGAATTCGATGAAGCCTTCAGGGTGGGCAATAGGGAAGCTACCGCTGCCCTGGATTTCCGTTGGCGCTTTGGTGAAAAGTGGTCCGTTTGGGGCCAGTACTGGGAGGTCAGCGATTCCGGCTCTGCCGTGCTTGAGGAAGATTACCAGTGGGAGGACGTGGTTTTTCAGGCCGGGACGGGGGCATCGGCGGGTGTGGGGCTGGACGTCGCCAGGGTGTTTTTGGGACGCAGCTTCAGCGAGGGTCCGCAGTACGAGTTCGGCGCCGGAGTCGGGCTTCACTGGATGGAGATTTCCGCATTTATTGAAGGGCAGGTGCTCACCAACGTCGGCGACACGGAATTCTATCGCGGCGAAGTGAGTGCGGACGCGCCGTTGCCCAATATTGGTGCCTGGTATTTCTGGTCTTTTTCGCCGAACTGGGCACTGACCACGCGTGTCGACTGGTTGAGCGCCAGCATTGGTGATTATTCGGGAGGTCTCTGGAATGCATCCGCCGGGGTCAACTGGGCCCCGTTCGAGCACTTTGGCCTCGGCTTACGCTGGAGTTATTTCAGTCTGGACGTGGATATTGACAAGAGCGATTGGCGTGGGTCGGCTGACCTCCAGCAAAGTGGCCCCGTGCTTACCCTGAGCACTTACTGGTAGTTCTCCCGGAGACCGTCGCTGGAAAAAGCGGAACGGGAGGCTTTGGATTCTTCAGTCCCTACGAGCTATTCCAGGACGATTGTTATCCATTGTTTAGCCGTTATGGCACCAGGTAGTTCATCCAGGCATCCATGCGGATCATGACGCGTCGAATCATATGCGTGGCAGCGACTGAATCGGTGTAAATGGCGGCAGTGCCTACCGCACCGCCAGCCAGCGATTCAAAGGGCAAATCCTGATCGGCATCGAATTTCAAAACCACCGCGAAGGGCATGGCAGGGTCAGCAAGTGTGGGTGCCATTGGCAGGATGCCACTGGGTGCAAGCTGGGCGGCCGGGTTAACGTTAATCAGCCGATCGACTCTGGCTTTGAGAATCTGGCCCGGATACAAGCGCAGGGTGACTTCCGCTTCCTGTCCCACTTCTACAAAGCGCAACCTGGATTGGGGAATACCAACAGCAATTTCGGTTCCTTCGCCAACAAAGGCCACCCAGCTACGCAAGGGTAGATTGGCAACCCTTTGACCTGGTCGCAATGAGAGGGCCACGACCTTTCCATTTTCTGGCGCCCGGACCACTGTACGGTCCAGTTCCCACAGGGCGTTTTCGAGCTGCGGCTTTAATGCACTCACCTCGGCCTGGTAGATATCGATATCGACCTGTCGACCGACACCCCGATTCATGATTTCCTGCGCCCGTTCCAGATTCGCCTGGGACAAGGCAATCTGCGCTTCGATTTGTTCAACTTTCGCTTGGTATTGAGTTGGATCGATGCTGAAAATCGGGTCACCCTTCTGCAATTTTTGCATGGGCCTGGCCTGAATTTCTGTGACTTCTCCGGTTACATTAGGAACCACTTCGATAACTGTCTGATAGGCATTCACCGCCCCGGCAGGCGCTCCCCATTGCATGGGAACAAATAGAACGAGGAACAGCACGGCCATCCACAGGACCGGTGATACTTTCCAGAAAGCATTGAGTTTGATGATGCCGATTTTCACGGCCAGGAACAGAATGCCGATATAAATCAGGGTGAGAAAAGCAATCATGACTCAACACCCCCTTCAGCGCGGCGCGGGGCACCGCCAAGTGTTGCCTGCGGGTTGGTGTAGGCCCAGATAAAAGCCAGCGGCGCCAGCGCACCCAAAGTGATCGCGCCGAGCCAGCCACAGACGCTGATGGCGTCTGCCTGCGGGTGTTTTCTGTCCCGGGCAATTTTGCCTGGAAAATAGCCAATCGCAGCCCAGGCAGCCAGGCCGCTGAGAACGAGGATAATCAGAATAATAAGAGCGAAAATTTCCATGGTGAAGCAACCGTTCGAAGTGTACGCAATGATGCGTTAAAGGACGCCGGCATAGGGCAAGCGCTTAGGTGTTGGCTGTAGTTAATGGCAGATGACTACTCGACAAGCTCCAAATCACCCGGTTTCCAGGTTTTGTCGAACCATGGTTCCAGCGGGCCATAAAGCCTTAGCAGGACCATGTAGCTCTTGCCCGGCATCGTTTGAATCCAATTATCCTCTTGCCCTGCTGGCGCACTGGGCCCGAACCAGATCGTATAGGACCCATCATCGTTGGGCTGCAAGGATTCGCTGTTGCTGTCGAGACCGGCTAACTTCTGGTCGGTCTCCAGCATCGAGCGATGCTGGCCTGAATAAACCATGAATGACCAGAAATTGTTGACGGGTATCGGTGCGGGTAGCGTCACCTTGTACGTTCTGCCGCCATCGAGGTACTCGCCGTTAGCGTCCCGGGGAGTAAATGCATAGGCGGAGCCAGTCCCAACTTTCGGCATGGCCATCGCTGGCGTGATACCGGTAGCGGCATAGTGAAACATTATGCGGTCATCGAGAACCAATTCTCCGTTATTCATAAAATCATGCCCCCCCGAAAAAGAGGTGTACCACTGCCGGTCCGGATAGAAAAACGCGGAGGCATTGCGCGGTTTAAAAGCAATGGCTCTTGCTGTGGCGTTGCCGATTGCAGCCGCATCCTGCAGAATTTTCCGCATGCGTGCATCCGGGGCAAATGGCTGTCCTTTCTTGATGCCAATTGAGGCAAAGAGCCCAACCAGTTCTGGATTGAAAGCATCCGCAGGCTCATATTGAACGACCGCGTTAAGCTCTTCATAGAAGCGCTCATCGTTAGCATGAATCGTATTGAACTTTACGCCAGAGAGATCAAAGGTTTTTTGCTCCGGCGGGTTGTCTGCTTGTGCAAGGGGGTAAGTACGAAATCCTTCTTTCAGCTCTTGAACTGACCCCTCCATGTCGCCGTCTTGCACAAAAATGCGCATCAGCAGCCAGTGACGATAGGTCTCAGATTGCGCGACGAAATAGCCTTCGGGGATTTCCCCTTCATAGTCCGGCCCGATAAACAGGTACTTGCCGCCCCGGCCCTGATCGGGGCCAGCCAGGCCAATGTCACTTACATAACGAAAAAACGCGTCGTCGAGGATGCCCAGCACAGGCGAGCGTATCTCCACGACAACCGGACCATCTTTCAAGTCAATCTCTGCGAATGCATAGGGCGTCGTTGACTGGGCAGTCAATAGCAGGCCGCGGGCATCCAGCAAGCTTTCGGTAATCCCCAGGTCGCCTGGTTCCAGGCCCGCTTGTTTGAGCCCCTCCAGGAATGCATAGATGGAGGCTGCCGGCATGCCATTGAGAAAGGCATCCACTCCGCGTGACAGGTCGAGAAAATCATAGGTTTTCTCAACCGTGGCATCACTGGGCATGCCATCGAAAAACTCGAGTTCGCCGAGAAATTCAGTCTCTACCGTGTCTGGTGTCAGTAGATATTCCGGCACATCAGCGGCGTATTCTGGCTCTATAGCTTCCTGTGCCCATGTAAACGAGGCGTGCATCAGAGCCATCAATGCAAAAACAACGAGCGCAATTTCTTTAGTGGTATTCATGTCATGCCTCTATTTGAGTGCTATCTGTTAAACGCCCGGCCGGCCCGGAGTAACAGAGGTTGATGTGGAATTTCACCAGGTAGCCTGATTCACCATCCTGTTAACTAACCGGTTCGATCTCCGGAAATGTCCAGCTGCCATCCAGGATTTCGTCACCCGGCTCATAAAAGCGGATCGAGTAATTCCAGCCCGGCGAGGTGGGTATGCAATTCACGCGGTCGTCCTCGCAGCCGCCAAAGTGCAGAGTAAAACTCCCGTCATCGTTCGGTGCGGCGCTGATGTCGTTGTAGCTGTTGACGCCAAGGTCGTTGGCTTCCAGGTAGCCTTCCGCGTTATATACCGTGACGGACCAGAAAGCGTTCACCGGAACATCCCGGACGGTAACCGCATGCGGAGTCTCGCCATCGTTGGCATTAACACTGGTCACGACATAGTAAGCCGCCGTGCGGGGCAAGCCGCCCCAGCCGGCTGCCGCGCCAACAAGGTGGTCGATAGGCCGGACCTCATCCTCGCGGCCAAAGGCGAAATCCGTGCTGAAGCCAAGCGCGGCGACGTCGCTCAGCGACTGGCGGATGATGGTCAGGTCATCGAGATCCCAGTCGGGTGTGACGTAGGGGCCGTCACCACCGCCACTGATCTCAATGGCGTCCTGCGCGGCGTGCGCCGCGGCAATATCGTCAGGGTTAAGGACATCCAGAAATGTGCGGAAGGTCACCATGGCGAAACGGGTACCCACATCGTCTTCCGTTAACTGGTAGGTCCCTGGCTCGGCCTCGGCGAACGCGAAGTGATCCTGGCTGACTACGTGCATGGACTGGTAGCGGCCATCGATGTCGGGCAGCGTGATCGTCACCGGCTCAGAAAGGTCCAGCATAAGCCCACTGTAGAGCGTGTCCTGGTTCATGCGGATTGTTGGCTGATTATCCGGGGCGATGGGGTCGCGCAGGTGCCGCAACTCGCCAAGGCCGAAGTTAAATCCCTGCATATTGGCCTGAAAGTTGTAGTCGGATTCGGCACGCACAAAGGTATCAACCGTGACGTCTTCGGCCATGCTCACAGCAGGTGCGCATAGAGCGAGTGTCAGCAGTACTTTCATATTCGTCTTCATCGTGATCTCCATGCTCAAGTCAACGGTCTTTGGTGTGGTGATGCCCCGAAGCGAGATTTAGTGATCACCACTACCAGCCTAGGACGGCCAGTGCGTGAAGTGAAGCGTTCTAGGGTAGCGTTCTGTAGGCTACAGGCCGCAATATGTCCGCGTTGAACTCCGGTTCAAGCGTGAGCCCTCCGGCCGCGAGACCTTCGATGACTTTCTCCAGGACGGCTGGCATCTTGACGTAGTGGCGCATTAGCCCGCGGCCATTGGCAGGGAAATCCGGCTTGAGCTCAAGCAGTTCAGCAATTGCCTGTTGGCTATCATCGCGGCGCCCTAGTTGTCCCAGGGTCGCGGCCCGCGCGAGTGGGTCCCAGAAAGCACCAACGCCACGAAGCCCATCGAGTTCACCGAGGGCCGCTTCCAGGTCGCCTTCCCTGAAGCGGTTTAACCACAGCGCGTAACGCGAAAAAGCGCGGGACCAGGGGTTCAATCGAAACGCCTTCCGGATCAGGTGCTCACCCCGTTCAGGCTCTCCAAGGAGCACCAGCAGATAGCCCAGTATGTCCATGTACAGCAGGGAGTCCGGGGACAGTGCGATGGCTGCCTCGGTCTCTTGCAGGGCGTCAGCCAGGTCATCATTCATCATGAGGCCCCGGATCAGGGCGATTCGGCCCAGCTGGTTTGTAGGCGCAAGGCGGACGCCCTCACGTGCAAGGGCGAGCGCAGCCTCCAGCGAGCTCAGCCGCGGATCCTTAAAATCAAGCGCAATGTTGTCCAGGTGCAAGAGGGCATACATGGTGCAGACAGGTCCGCAGGCGGGATCCTGTGCATGCGCTGTTCGAAGCGCTTCAACGGCAGACAGAAAAGACGCTTCATCGGTTTTCAGATGGTACGCGTAGCCTTTGAGGATCGCGGTATAGGCGCTCGTATCTTCACCATTCAGTTGGTCAAAATGGCGCGACATTTCACGGAATATGGCGCCATGTTCCCCGGCGATCTGTGCGCTGATGGTCAGAGCGGCTTTTTCCTGGAAGGCGAGAAGTTCCCGGCTTGCGATCGTGGTTTTGAGCGTATCAGCCCATAGCTGTTCACCCGTCTTACTTGCCACAAGTTGCACGACAACCTTGACCGTTGACCCACTCGTGCGGACGTTGCCCTGAATGATGAATTCCGGCAGCTCGCCTAAACACTGATTCGGATCGCTCACGGTTGATAAAATAACGCGCAAATCGCCACAGTTTCCGAGTTCCACGCACAGATCAGTTGCCAGGCCGGGTGCCAGATATGCCAGCTCGGGTAAGCCTGTCATGTCCTCGAAGGGCAGTACCAGGACCGATGGCCAGACTGCGCCGTTTTCGGGCTTACTCCCGGGGTGGCCGTGGTTGTTCCCGGCATGCGCAAGTTGCCTGGTAAATTTCGGGACGTAGCGCCCCTTGGGAATGTCGATGAGGATCGGGTCGTTTTTACCGGCGATCAGGTAATAGCGTTCCAGTGCGCGGCGGAGCCGTCCTGCCTGTATGCGCACCACCGGGTCGTGCGCAGGATCAAAGCTCTCGTCGCGACCATATACTTCGGTAGCAACTGTAAAGCCCTTGATTTTCGCAGTGTTTCCGGCGAGTGTTTCTTCCACCACAAAGCTCAGGAAATCATGCATCTTCGGCGTGGCATGAAACTCCGGATGCGCCAGTATTCGTTTGAGTTGAGTGCGAACCAACGATTCCAGATTATCGACGGCTGGTATTGGTTTGGTCATTTAAAAGTGAATCCGCGTGTGTGATCCAGGGCGCTCAGATACCGACTGTAGACTACAGTATATCCGTTACGATCAGGGTCGTTATCCCCTAGTCTTGAAAGGCAATGGTAAAAAAACGATGACAAGTTACGCACTGGCAAAATCGATACTGCTCTCATCGGCGATCGGTGCAGCGCTTTTGGTTGTTCCCGCGCAGAAGGTCGCCGCCCAGGAACCCGCTGAATTCCGCTGGTCGATTACCCCCTATGTCTGGGCACCGACGACGAAGGTTGATCTGAGTTACCAGGGTACAGATATCGGTGGTGGCCAGATCAGGGTCAAGGACGTGGTGGACAAGATCGATGCCGCGTTCATGCTGAACGTGGAATATGGCAAAGGCAACTGGAGTGTGTTCACCGACCTGTTGTACATGGAGGCTTCCGATCGCGTGGTGCGACAATTCCTGACGGTTGATTCCAGCTTTGAGCAGGTAATGCTGGATGCGGCCGTGTCCTACTGGCCCGGCGGGGTTGGTTCGTCACTGAATCTGATTGCCGGTGTGCGCTATACCAGTTCCGACAATCGATTTTCCTTTAGCGGTAACCAGAACGGAACGCCGCTGGGCACCATACGTTCGGACGAGGGTTACACCGACGCCTTATTCGGGCTGCGTTATCGCTTCGATTTCACCGATCGCTGGAAATTGTTGACCCGTGGTGACTACAGTTTCGGTGACACCGACGGCACGCTTTTGCTGCAGGCGAACTTTGCCTATACCGTTGGCAAAAAGCAGCACAACCAGTTCTTATTTGGCTACCAGTACAAAGAATCGAAGCTTAAGGACGGCGACCTCACAACGGATATGGAACTTAGTGGTCCAACCGTGGCGTTCAATTTCAGGTTCTGAACCAGGCGACGTCCCACTTCTCCAGCCTGGAGTGCTCCCGAACAGAAACCTCGAACTGCATTGATCAGGTATCCCGATTCAGAGCGAAGGGCTGGAACAACGCATAGGGTTGTGCCGTGCTCAAGACCCCAATCTGGTATGTTCCCTGATTCTGTAACAATCACGTGCGTGGATATCACGTATCACTGGGGCCAGTCATCGTAATGCGGCTTATCAAAAATATCTTTGGTTTGGTGGGCATCATGGGCGTGCTTGCTGCTTGTGCCACGCCGGAAGTCTACCAAATTGACCTTATGCCGGCGCCTGATGTTTACGGCGACGGGTTGCTGAACCCCGTACCAGAAACCCATCCGTTTGACCTGTTGCCCTACGACGGGATTTTGTTTGCGACCGATCGTGCGCCCGCAACCGAGGAAGATTCTGAGCCGTATTACCTCAGTGAGCGTGGCCAGATTCTTCGCTTGGGTCTGGCGGAAATTCAGTTCGGGAAAAAGGAGTTTGAGTGGGAATTCGCGCGGCAGGTATCCATGCTGAGGGCGCGAACCGTTGAGTTTCCGGTCAGCATTTCCAGTGTGGACGAGTGGGGCATGCTGGAAAGCTCCGTCCCTGCCTGGTTTGATTTGAGCCAGGTTGCCGAGGATGTCATTCCCGAGGATGCAACCGAGCGCTTCGTGGATGCCATTAACGCCCAAATGGCCGTGTCACAAAAAAAGCACGTGTATATCTATGTGCATGGTTACAGGGTGCTCTTCGAGAACCCCTTACTGGTCTCCGCTGAGTTGTGGCATTTCCTGGGCTATGAGGGCGCCTTTGTTGCTTACTCATGGCCGTCTACACCCAGCAGGTTTGCCTACATCAAGGATACAGACACCTCCATGGGCTATGCGCGCAATCTGCGCCTGCTTATCCAGCTGATTGCCGATCGGACAGACGCTGAACAGATCAACATCATCGGCTACAGCAATGGTAGCCGGATGGTGTTGCGCGCCATGGAACAGCTGGCACTGATTCATCAGGGCGAGTCAGCCGACGAGATTTTTGAACAGTTGCACCTGCGTGATGTGGTCCTGGTAGGCAGTGACATCGATCGCGGCGTATTCGCGCAATACATGTCGGACGGTATTCTCAATGTGGCCCGGCATATATCGGTGTACATGTCGGAGAACGACCAGGCGCTGGGGATCTCCAGAGTACTTACCCGTCGCGAGCGGCTGGGAGAAATATGGGGTGTGGCGGGAGAAGAAATGAGCTCGTTGGCCCGGCAGGCCATCATCGATTACCGGGACCGTATCAGTTTTATAAACGTCACGGATGCCGAGGGCTCCGATACCGGCAATGGACACGGATATTTCCGCAACAGTCCGTGGGCCAGCAGTGATGTGTTGATGTCCATGTACTACGACCTTCCGCCAGAACAACGCGGCCTGGTGGAAGCGGAGGACCTTCCCGTGTTCGTCTTTCCCCCGGACTATATTTCACGGCTCTGGGAGGCGATTGGCCTGGTCGACGAGGAATTCGCGGAGGAGCTGGCCAAAGCTCAAGAACTGTTGGCTGAGGATAAAGGAGGGGGTGGAGGGCTTTGAGCTTCAATTTTTACAACGCCTGCTCCTCGCCGACTGCGGAGTTACTGCCGGTCGCGAGATTATTTTTACGAATAAGCAGAAACGTTTGTAAGACAGCAGCATGCATTGCGATGCTTTGTATCCTGTTCGGCGTCGCTTTTTCTCCACCCGTCATGGCCCAGGGTGCCGGACCCAATATTAATTTCCTGACACCGGTCGGTCTTAAAACAGTCTCGGTCAGTTACCTGGACTCCGAAACGAACTTTCGCCTGGGTCAGTCCGATTTTGGTGAGCTGGATATTCAGACGCGGACCAGCAGCCTGAACTTTTTCTATCGCTTTGGCTTACTCGACCGTCTCGCGATGTTGGGCTTCACGCTGAGCCATGTTGATATCAATGCCGAGGCTTTTGCGGGCGGACCTGAGCCCGGGTCTCCACTTGCCGGCGGAGCGGCGGGTTTCAGCGACCCTGCGTTGAGTTTCAGGATGGGTCTTGTCGGCACGCCGGCCCTGCAAGGCCAGGCCTGGCGGGAGTATACGCAGGGCTTTCAGCTGTCCGCGCAAGTGAACTGGATTCTTCCCTATGGTGACTACGATGCGGCGCGCTTGCTGAACCCGGGGTTCAATCGTCATGCAGTAGACCTGGTCTTCCCCATGGTTCTGCCCATTGACGGGGCACGCAGAACAACTTTTCTGGAAGTCACGCCGCAGGCGCGGTTTTTCGGGAATAATAATGAACCTTTCGGGCTTGCCGCTGAGCTTGAGCAGGACCCTTTATATGTCATCGAGACCCAGATTTTGCACCATATAACGGGTAGATGGTGGACTGCTGTCGGCGCCCAATATCAAAATGGCGGTGCAACTTTCGCCGATGGACGACCGCGTGACTCGGCACTGGATCAATGGTTCGGTGAAATTGCGCTGGGCGTGATCGTTAACCGGCGTCTCGGTATGGCGTTCACTTATGGCAGCATTCTGGGCGATTCCAATGGTGCCGAGGGTGAGGCCTGGCGTCTGAGGCTGAGTCTAATCCTGTGATTATCGGCAATCAGCGCAAAGCCAAGACCCGCGTCACAAAACTGAAACCGTAATGCAAAAAATGACGGGAGTTTGACGATAAAATTCGGCACAGCCTGTTTATCAGGTCATTAGAAGATCCGGAGGTAAGCACAATGACCCATGAAGTCGTCAATCTCGCGAACAAGCTTAAGCAGTTCGAGGACCTCTGGTCACCGCGTGTCATCGCGGAGTTAAACGACTACCAGGTCAAGCTGGCCAAATTTGAAGGCGAATTCGTCTGGCATCAGCATGCTGACACGGACGAACTGTTCCTGGTTTTGCAGGGCTCAATGAGCATCGAATTCCGTGACCGCACGATTCACCTCGGCGAGGGCGAAATGGTTGTTGTAGCGAAGGGCGTCGAGCACAAACCCTGCGCAGCGCAGGAGTGTCACGTTTTGCTGATCGAGCCCCGTGGCGTTGTGAATACGGGACAGGCCGGTGGTGAGCTCAGCGCACAAAACGATGTGTGGGTTTAGCGCAGGTCTCCCATCTCCGATGCTCCTCGAACAAAAGACATAAAAAAAGCCCGGCACCAGGGCCGGGCTTTTTTATGTACCTAAGCACACGCCGATAGAAACCGGCGCTTTACTTTTGCCTTACTGCAAGATCCAACCGATGTCATCAAACAGCGCCGGGGTGAGGTCAAGATCATTGGCCGCATCCAGCGTTGAAGTGATGGACGGTTCCATCAACAGGTTCGGTGATGCCGAGGTATCGAAGTGCGACTTCGATGAACCGGGCTGAACCGGGTTTGGTGCGTAGAGCAGAACCAGCCCGTCATCATTAGCGCCTGCAAGCCTGTCCGGGTTAAGGATCAGCTTGAGGTTGACTTTACCGGCAGCCTTGAAGGCGTCACCCTGGTCGAGCGTAATGCCCACGGAGGGAATCGTCACGTCCGGGCTGAAGCCACCCATTGGTGCCGGGCCACCGGGCGCATTGTTTGCCACGATTGCACCCTTGGCACCAGCGGCCTGTGCATTCAGCACCTTGGTCGTGAATGCACAACCACCACGATCGATCAGCGCAATCTTGCCACGCAGGCCGCGGTTGGTGATCGCCTCACAAGCATCCGTACCAACACCTACGCCATCATCAGCGAGTGCGATCTGTCCCGTCATGCCGCCGTTAAGTACCAGCGGTGGTCCAAAGCTCGCTTGCTGCACATCAAGGAAGCCCTTGAGCGCCTTGGGTCGCAGGACCTGAATCGCCGGACTGGGTCCAAGAACGTCTGGCGCCTGCGCGGTTACGTTCTCGCCTGTCCAGACGAGCGCACCACCGGCAACCTGCGCCTGCAGGCGCTCTGCATCGGTCATCTCGTTGAAGAACTTGCCCTGGTTGGTGTCGAACATGAAGGTCGCGTAGATATCCTGAAATCCGATGAACGGCGCTCCAGTAGCTTCGCTATAGAGCTCAAGGAAGCCCAGGCCATGCGCCAGTTCATGGGTCACGGTCGCGAGAAAGTCAATCTGGCCCGGTCCTTCGTTGCCGTCCAGACCGTAGTACCAGCTTGAGTTCTCAAGGCAGCCCGGTGTTCCCAGTTCGGAGTTGAAGAAAGCAACTGAGTCGATATCACCAGGAACCTGGTCTACCCCGATGAGGGCATCCGCAAGCGCGCTGACGTACCAGGTTTCAGGCACCTCGGCTCCGGGGAAGTCGCGGAATACAAACGTTGGGCCCGCGCTGGCCAGAACACCACCGGTGGCGTTGCATGGCCGTGGCTGAAAGGAGGCGGCGACAAAGATCGGCACATCGCTCTGTAGCGTTTCGCCCCACTTGGTTGCACCCGCCTGGAAGGAAATAAATCGTTGCTCTCCCACGGTTGTCCCGGGGTTACTGGGCAACGGCGCAACGGGGGTCGGGTCGTTCAGTCCGAAGCCCGGGGGATCAAAATTCACGAGTATTACGTCTGCCGCATGGGCAGCGGACATCAGGGAAGCAGCACCCATCAATATGGCGCCTTGCGCCAGCAATTTTTTCATTCGCATGATTACTTCTCCTCCTGGTGAGGCGTGCTCGTGCTTTCCATAAACTCCGTGGCCTCGCTTTCTGAGCCGGCGTGGCCGTAGGAATAGCTGCCGTCCTCATTCTGGCGAACCACCAGCATTTTCATGGACTCGAGTCCCACGCGAGCACCGACGGTGCCATCGGCGCCGGTCGTGATGGAAGACTCTGCAGAGGGTAAACCCAATGCGGCTTCCATTTGAGCGTTTGCCTCGCTGAACGAGACAGAGCTGTCCTCTTCGACCTGGGCGCTGGCCATCAGGCTGAAACTTGTTAGCGCAGTAAACATCACTGCGGTTCGTACCCTTGGGGTAAATGAATTAATCAATTTAAGATCCTCTCAAACTTGTGGGGATTAGAAATAACAACGTGGTTGCTATTGCCTTACCGTCGTTCCAAGGCTGTCGCCAAATTGCCGAATAGCAGGTGATCACGGGAAAGGCTGACTGACTATAGGACACAATTTGCGTACTGTCCAAGTTGATTTGCAAATGCCTGTTTGGAACGCACTTTGACCTCATTACTTGAGTAATCCGACCTAGAATACTGATATAAATACATTCTTTCCGTATTCCGGATGATGCAGGTTCAGTTTCCGCCCTATACTCAGACTGAAGTCGTGAGGGAGAACATCATGAACCTGTCCAAAGTATTCATTGCGGCAGCGCTGTGCGTGCTGATTTCATCTTCCCTGGCGGCATCACCCGCCGCCCCGATCCGGGATGCAAGTGAGTGCATGGAAGGACCCATGGCCCAGTTTGGCCGTTATATCGGCAGCTGGAACATTGCGGATTCAAGCCTGAGTACGGAGACCGGTGAGTGGGAGGATGGTGAGGGTGCGCAGTGGGACTTTGTCTGCCTTGGGGGTATGTCCGTGCAGGATTTCTGGCTTCCCGCCGGCGGTGCGGTAGGGACCAACCTGCGCACCTGGAATGAAGAGAAGGGCGCCTGGGATATTGCCTGGACCGTCACCGGTATGTCCGGCTTTGCGCACATCACTGCGCAGCAGGATGATGCAGGCAATATTGTTATGCGGTACGTCTCCCCCAGGCCCGAACCAGACCGGCGCATCACCTTTTTTCCACCGGACGAGAACGGCTGGAACTGGAAACTGGAGATCACCCAGGACGACGGAGCGAGCTGGATCGAGGTTTATCGGATCAAGGCGACGGCTGCAGAAACCGGCAGCTGATCAGCTGCCGGATTTCCTGATGTTGATGTTGCCATATGAATGATGTTCAAGGGCCACTTCGGTGGCCCTTTTTAATTCGTCAGCTGAGCATCAGGCCACATTTCAAGCCAATTCGTTAATCATCGAATAAAAACTTCTCCACTGGCACACTGGGCTATACTGCATGGTCGATAATATTCAGCAGGTGGCAAGATGCGAAGTGCAGTTCCCGGTAACTCCACTGACAGCACCATGCCGCCGGCAGATTTGCCGACCTGGCAAGCGGCCTTGTCACAGTTCCGCCACCCCAGTTTCTGGCGCGCGACCTGGCAGGTGACCAGCACCCTTGGCGCCTATATCGTGGTCTGGTGCGCTATCTATTTCAGCCTCGGTGTCTCCTGGTGGTTAACCGTGCCGTTGTCAGTATTGGCGGGTGGTCTGCTGGTGCGGAACTTTATTATTTTTCATGACTGCAGTCACGGTTCCTTCTACAAATCAAAGCGGGCTAACAGTTTCTGGGGCTTTGTGTGTAGCCTGCTGGCGTTCACCCCTTATTTTCGCTGGCGCTGGCAACATGCCCAACACCATGCAAGCTCGGGAAACCTTGATCGCCGCGGTGCGGGCGATCTGTGGACCCTGACGGTACAGGAGTATCTGGATGCCTCGCGCTGGAAGCAGTTTTCCTATCGCCTGCTGCGTAATCCCTTTGTGCTGTTTGTGATCGGCCCGCTGGTGCAGATGTTGATCATGGAACGCATTCCGCAGAGCAATTCCCGCAAGCGCGAGCGCCACTCGGTCTGGTGGACAAATTTCATCATTCTGATCATGGCGGTCGGCCTGGGGTTCGTGTTCGGGTGGCTGAACTACCTGCTGATCCAGTTAATCATCGTACTGGTTGCCGGCTCAGCCGGACTATGGCTGTTTTACGTTCAGCACCAATTTGAAGACGCCTACTGGGCGCGCAGCGATGACTGGGATTACATGGAAGCGGCACTGCAAGGCAGTTCGTATTACAAGCTGCCCAGGGTGCTGCAGTGGTTCTCGGCGAATATAGGCTTTCACCATATTCACCACCTGAATCCGTCAATCCCCAATTACAACCTGGAAAGGTGCCACCATGCGCATCCACTCTTCAAAGAAGCGCCAACGCTGACCCTGTTGTCCAGTTTGAAATCGATGGGCTATCGACTGTGGGATGAGTCGGGGCAACGACTGATTGGTTTTGGCCAGTTACCCCAGTAATCGGGTAAATGATGACGCATCCACAAAAGCAGCGTCACCATGGTCTTTATGCTGTTCAGCCTTGTCGCGCTGTAATCGACCGGGCTTTACCTTCTGGCCCACGGGCCATTCAACGAAACGGCGCCAGGAGGTGGGTCAGATAACCGCCCCTGATCGGTTTGCCGGCCAGTCCGTAGCCCTCCGGCCAACGCCCCACAGGGTTGTGATAGGTCCCAAAAACCAGGTCCCACAAAGGCAGTGAAACGGCAAAGTTGCGATCCAGGGTGTCCGGGTCACTCGTGTGGTGCCAGTGGTGAAACTTGGGCGTCGCGATGATCTTTTGTAGCGGGCTAAACTCAAATCTCAGGTTGCAGTGGATAAACACGGCTTGCAGCGCGAGGATCGGCAGATACGCGTTGATGGCCGTATTGGAAAAACCAAGCACCACCATTGGCACCAGGCTCAAGGAGCGGGTCACCAGTACATCGACGATGTGCAGCCGTGAGCCTGCGAGCCAGTCCATGGTTTCGACACTATGGTGAATCCGATGAAACCGCCACAGCAGGGGAATGCGGTGAAAAGCCCGGTGTACCCAGTACTGTGCCAGGTCGGTCACCGCCATTAGCGCCACCACCTGCACCAGCAGGGGTAATCCCGCGATAAATGAGCGCGTGCCTTCCAATGACAGAATACCCGCCAGCCACTGGCCGGGAATAAACAGCATAAAGACGATGGCCCCGTTAAAAATGTGGTTGACCACGTAATGACTCAGGTCGACCTGCCAGCCGTTGCGGAGAATTGGCTGCTCAGGCCTGAGCCGGAAGAACAGTTCGACATTGATAAACAGGATGGCAATGATAACCAGGTCCAGCAACACCCAGTCCAGGCTCAGGTAAAAACGCGAATCACGCACCTGTTCGCCGTAGCTCACATCAGCCCCACCGGCCAGCCAGGCCAGCATGACGCACACCATGCCCAGCAACGCGATCAGCTTGCGCCCGGAAAACAGCAGTCCTGCGAGCGAAACCACCGTCCCCAGCCACAGGCCCGCGTACAGCAGTGTGCGCACCTGGGCCTCCTCGTAAATCGCCCGTAATCGGGGCGTTGTGAGGTATTCGGGAAAGTGAAAGGCCACGACCCCCAGCAGGGCCATGAGGCCGGTGAATGCACCCGTCCAGGCCAATCCGTTCAGAAAAGAACGCCGGACATAGAATATTCGACGATGGTTTTTCATCATTGCGATTTAAGGCGGGTACTCAGGCGCCGTTCTGATCCCTCGGCATGTTCGGTAAGCCAGTTTCGGAATGCCTGCACCATGGGTTTCTTCAGTGAGACCTCGCTGTTTGGATATAGCTCCAGAAAGTTCGCCAGCCGGGGCTGTAGCCACAGCGCCGGCCACATCGTTGAGCACCTGCCTTCCGGGAACCCAGCCGGATGGCGGCTTTCAGCGCCTGCAGGGTATTCAGGTGGTGCGGCGAGGACATTGAGCCATAATGAAGAAAACCTTTTGTGAGGTAAAGATATCTTCGCTTGCTGCACCAGGGTAAGGGCTTCAGGATGATCACAATCCAGGCCGTACTGACTATCCTCTGGGAGATACGTCATGAAACGCAATTTAGTTCAAGGCGACATACCTGGCATTGGCAACATGTCGGTCACAGAACTGTGTGGCATTCCTGTCGCCCGCATCAGTGATCAGCGAGATCATTGACCCGCTGACCGCTAATAACTGAACCGGGCTTCCCGGAGCACTAATTATTCCTGCTGAAAACCATTTCTGAAGAGGGTATCCGGCTCGTCTCCCGACACCTTGAATTTGCCGGTTCCCAGGTAAATCAGTGGGTTTTCATCGGCGGTTGCAGTGACACCGAGCATCGGTTCACTACCGATAACCAGCAGGGCATTAGGGCTGACGTCAACCGTGAATTGTATGACTGCCCCGTAGGGCAGGGTCAGGTTGTCGGCACAGATCACTTGCTTCTCGAACACACCACAGGCACCTGCCGTATCTTCAGTGCTGGTAATGGTCAATGTGTCACTGGCACCTGCTTCAATAAAGACATTCGTGGCGTCTGCGCCGGCGAGTGGCAAATCTACAAACCGTGGGTCTTCTTCGTCCAGTTCAAACAGGGCATTGGTCACTGTCACGATAAACTGATTGCTTTCCAACTGCCCGCTGGTTTCGGCAAGCGGCTGAATATCGAACGCGAAGGCCGGGCGCAATTCGGGGAGAACTTGCAGGATACCCGGTCGGCAGGTTTCTTCTCTGTCGGGACGACGCTCCTGCTCGATACAGAATTCGATCTGCTTGAGTCCTCCGGTTACGTAGATGTGCTCTGCGTAGACAGTGCCGCCACCCAGTCCATCCAGTGAGACCAGTGGCCCGGTAACTTCTATGTCTCGTACGGCGATGGTTCTACCTTCCAAATCGCGGTTTGGCTTGTATCTTCTTGGGTAGGTTGCAAATACCGTACCGTCCGGGCCGGTCGTGAAGGTCACTTCGTCCTCGACCAGTTGATTGAATGGGACACCGTCATACAGTAGTTCACCGGTGGCCTGGACAACGCCATCGCCCCAGTCGATGGTGCCGGTGACGGAGTCAAAGTCCGCGGCACCGTCAGGGTCAGAAAAACTGAATCCATAGGTTTGCGCAAAACCAATGACGGCAGGGGCCACCTCATCAAGGGGTTCCGGACTGTCTTCATCCAGCAATGCAGTCGTGAATATGGTCTCTGCTTCCAGAACCGGTGGGTCCGGTCTGGCACGGACGTTTACGCGCACGGTCGCAACTTCTGCGGATCTGTCCTGATCGTCAAATTCCGGCTGCGGAGGATTGGATTGGTCGAATGCGCGGAATGTGAACTGGTCATCGCCGAAAAAGTCCGGGTTCGGGGTATAGGTCAATCGGGTGCCATCAAACGATACCGTACCGCTGCGCGGTGCCTGGTCGATGATGCCGGTGAGATTATCCAGATCCTGCGGGTCGGATTCACGCACAGCAAATGTGGTTGTCACGGCTCCGTCTTCGTCAACGCTCAGGTTGCGTGACAGGGTCTCCAGTTCCGGGGCGCGGTAGTTTCTCTGCACCAGGATGGTCACTTCGGCAGGCTCGCTCATGGCCAGGCCATCCGTGGTTTCGAAGGCAAAAGAGTCGTTTTCCGCGGCCATGCCCAGGGGGAAGCTACTGTCGGACTGATAGGTAACCCGCGCGCCATCGGTAATGCCATCGTTGTTCCGGTCAACCGGCGTCAGCGGTGTTGTCTTAAATACATGCAGCAGTTCGTCACCGACGCCACCGCGTCCCTGGTCGAGCAGATAAAAGGCACTACGATTCACCTCGATGTAGTCGATCTGGTCAAAGTCTCCTAGGATGAATCCGTAGCCCTGGCCAGCCGTGTTGGCTTCGCCAGCGGGTGCCCCTTCGGGCGTAAAGCGCTGCACCCGGTTGAGCAAGGGTTCGGCCACATAGAGAAAATCATTCGGTGAGAATGAAAGATCGATTTTACCTTCTGCGCTGTTCGTGAATTGTCCTGGGAAGTTGCCCGCCAGCGTGTCAGGCGCCTCGCAGGTGGCATCGGTGCAGGAGAAACCCTTGCTGCGTCGCCGTTCTTCTTCAGGCTCTATATCGTCATTGCAGTTAAACGTGTTGCCGCTGCCGATGCTGCTTTTGCATTTCCCCATCCAGCCCTCGAAGGAGTAGGGCGTGCTCTGGTTCTGCGGGTCATAACGATATTTGTAGAGTCGGTTGTTTAGATTGGCGGTGTACAGATTGCCCGCTTCATCCACATCCATGGAGACCACATTGAGGTCCTCAAGAGGAATCTCTCTTTGGAAAACCTGACCAATATAAACACCGACTGAATCATTCTCTGAGTAAACAAATATCTGGTCGTCCTGGGCAGCCATGCTGGTGATGTTATTGGTCACAGGCCTTGTGACGTCTGCATTCATAAAAAACGTTCCGACGTTGCGCAGGTCCTCATCAAACTTGATGATCAGTGGTTGATTGGGCCCATTTTCAGTGGACATATAAATGTTCCGGGTCACGTTATCCCAGAAAAATGCCCTCGGCTCGCCGTCATTCAGGACGGAAGCCAACTCAGCGGTGGCGAGCAGCCGCCCAATATCTGCGGCGTTGTTGCTGGAGGTATCAAGCTTGGCAAGGCGAAACTGGGTTACCAGCTTATCTTCAAAATCACAGTTAACCGCGCCCCGGTCCATGATGTAGGTGTTGCCTTCATCATCGACGGTCATCCACATGGGCGAGCCGTCGGAGTAGGGGTATTGCAGGTGCCATACACTGGTGCCGTTGACGGCCGGGTCTGCGCAGTAGCCTTGCGGGTCGAACTGTTGAGGGTCGTCGGCGAATCGTTGGGCGCTCGCCTCCAGGCGATAGTCCTCGATAAAGTACGGACGCAACGGGGCTACGAAGAAACCATTGACCGGGTTTCGGGCTATGTCAAAACTGATGGGCTCGGCGACACCGTCGTGCAGATCCGGATCGGATCCGGTCAACACGATATCGACCGGCGCAAAGGTACGGGTAGTGGCCTGGGTGGTGTCAGCGACCGGCGACTGATTGGTGCCTTCAGGTTTAACAACAACATATTGTGTTGCCGTGGCAGTATTTGCAGACGCGTCTTCCGCGACCCAGGTAACAGCGGTCAGTCCCTGCTGGAACACCCCGCGCCCATCGGCATCCAGGCCAGTGCCCCTGACCACGACATTCAGATCTGCGATGTCGAATACACGAGGTGCCCCGGCACTGATCAGACCCGAGTCGGCATTACCGGGCACTTCAATAACGATACCGGGAGGTGCCAGCAAGATTGGCGGCTTGGTATCCCTAATCTCCACATTTTGTACAAGTTCTGTCTCGTTTCTGTCGCCGTTGGCGTTCCTGGGCCCCAGGTCGCTGGCGGTCCACGTCACCTTAATATCGTTGTTGACCCTCCAGAAATCGCCGCCGTCGCTCGATCCGCGGATTGAGACCGAGCCATCACAGGCATCGCTGTAGAACAGCAGGTTTTCCAGCAGGTCATAACCCTCGCTTGCATCGATGCCGCCAGGCTGAATGGCCTCGATGGTGAATGTGTTGGTGTTGCTGTCATAGCTGAGAATCTCGGAAATCTCTGGGTCCAGTTGTTCCGGGTCCGTGCGCGTATCAATCTCGGGCGGAACCAGGTCGTAAATCCAGACCTCCTGGGTTGCCTCGTTATAAAAATCAGGAATGCTGCCGCCCAATTGACTGTATCGAATATCGTCAAAATAGAGTGCCAATATATTGTCATCGGTGAATTCAGAGACGGCGTTGTCGAACTCCAGCCCCGCTATTTTCAGTGACTTGTCTTTCAGTTTCCTGGCAACGGTCTTGGACAACTTTTTCTTGATGATCGGCGAGGTTTCAACGAGTACTTTTTTGCGAGATGAGCCACTTGGTGCCAGGCCGCCCAGAAAAAACGGGGTCAATTCAAAGAAGCTTATCGTCGACGACGCTCTGTATGTGAGTCTGTTTTTACCTACATGCAGGACAAACTCTTCTTCAGAATCGTAGCCCTCATCAGTCGGAAATTTGGTGTCCAGAGGCAGGTTGCCGATACGGTTCTGGATTCTGTGCAACTGGACGTCGGCCGAAGCGTTGAAAAAGCGGATATCCGGCTCACCGAATTCTTCAAAACGGTCATCGGGTTTGCCGAACAAGTAGGGGATGCCGAACGAATTGGAATAACTGATCCGGTTTTTCTGACTGAAACGCCTGGTGCATACATTCTGGCTGCCTGGCGGGCGCTTAACCGTTGCTGGTGCGGTGATCTCCGCGGTGCATATGCCCATAGCGATGCCGGCCACGTAGCCCTGAATGTCAAATGGCACATCGCCGGGAGGCACCGCAGCAAGCGTGCCGGCCAGGCTGGTTGCCTGAACAACGCCAACCTTCGCCTGACACTCGGCTGGCGAATCACCTGGATCAAACACCAGGTTGGCGGATGCCTGACTGGTAATGATCAGGGAAAGGGCACATACGCCGGCGATTGCCTGCGCTGAGCCGATCGGCTTCAGAAGATATTGGTTCAAGTGACTGTACTTTTTGTTGTTAATTTCTGTTCAGACTAACAGTTACTTGTGGCGGGCACCTCGAGTATTTCTCATGAATCAATTCAATGTGCTTTTTACACAACAATCGAAGTTGGATCGGCAACCTCGTGCGGGGTGTTGGCCCGGCCGTTTTGTTGCCAATGCGAACGGATTCGGAACTGGGGACCGACCGCTACGGCCTGGGGCCATCAGGACTTCTGTTCAGGCTTTTTTTAATATGGTGCGCCCCGATGATGAGCCGCGGTGGGGGATGAATCTCCAGGTCACGCTACTTTTCCCGTAAAAAACTCTGAATAAAACCGCATGAAAGCCGTGTAAGGATTAGAGTATTTAATCCGCCATGATGTAAGGCTGAGGCCGCACTGCCTGCAGTCGCCCGTCGGTTTCCAAGAGCTGCCTGAGGATGGCCAGGTGGCCGGAGCCGCCAATAGCGATGATCCGTGAATCAGGAACCGCGTGTTTTTGCAGCCGGGCATACATGTGGAAGTTTCGCTCCCAAATGAATGGAATTGGCAGTTGTTAGTCTCATCATTTTTAGATGCTCAGCGTTGGCGAAAGGTTGAGCGACAACAACAGGGCCGGGGATGAGAGGAGCGTAAACTGTGTTGATGAGCCCAGAAAGAACTTCTCCAATTCCTTTGCAGTTAATTAGACTGTGAACCAGTCAAGCAACGCTGCTTTTCTATGACTCAAACCAGCCGTGCCAGAAAAGTTACGATTTTCATCCTCACCATCCTGGGCGGCTATGTCCTTTTCATCCTGCCTAATCTGTTCTTCGGCATTACAAAATGGAACGGGGGCTTAAGCGGAATCAACCTCCTTTATACCGCCCTGTTTCAGTTTTTTACCGTCACGCTGCTGGTGAGGTTTTCACTGCAAAGAGTAGGGCATGATTTCGACTTCATCGGCCTGGTTTTTAGTAAAAAAGATGTTGTTATTGGCGTCGGGGTAGGGCTGGCCTGGACGGCACTTCAGTTTCTGTGGATTATCCCGGCAACCGGTGGCGCCGGGCGGTCTGATGTCCAGGCAATGGTTGAAATGCAGGCCGGCGGGTTCATCACGCTGCTGTCATATGTCGCGCTGGGGGTCATCGGCGGGGGAATCACCGAGGAGATATTCAACCGCGGTTACTTTATTAATGCGCTGAAAGAGAACTTCTCCAACCCCAAAACCGGACTGTACGTGGCCGCTGTTCTGTCCGCTGTCATCTTTATTGCGGGGCATCTGCCATCAACTCCGGTCGCGTTGATGGACATCACGGTGCCTACGATTGCCTACACAATCCTGTTCATTACAACAGGCAGGCTGACAGCCCCGATTGTTGCGCATGGCCTGTACAATTTTCTGGCGATACTCCTGGTCTACTTTCTCTACTACTGACAGCGCGACCTCGAATTTCCGGCGTCGGAGTGAGGCTGCCCCGACCTCACAGGGGCGATTTCCGACAGCAATAACATCAAAAACAGCATGTTTTGATGCTAATATCAATGCACATTCATTAATATGAGTCACATACCCATGCGAACAACGGTCAATATCGACGACGAACTCATGGCCCGTGCGCAGGAACTTACCGGTATCGAAGAAAAGGCCGTCTTGCTGCGAGAAGGGCTGCGAGCTCTGGTGCAGCGGGAAGCCGCACATCGCCTGGCGGCCCTGGGTGGCAGTGAGCCTGAGCTTGAGAAGACCCCCCGGCGCCGCGCCAGGCCCGAATGACAGGGCCAGTGCTGGTCGATACGTCCGTCTGGGTTGAGCTCCTGCGCTCCGGATGCGAGCAGCTCGAAGTCCTGTTGAATCGGGGCAGGGTGATGGCTCATCCCATGGTTATTGGTGAACTTGCCTGCGGCCATCTCCGCCGCCGCAATGAGATTCTGACCTGGCTGTCGGAACTGCCTCAGGCCACCCAAGCTTCACATGACGAAGTGCTCGAGCTGATCAATAACCATAAGCTGATGGGGCGCGGGATTGGGTATGTGGACGCGCATCTTCTTGCCGCCACCATGCTTACAGCGCCGGCCCGGTTGTGGACCATGGATCGCCGGCTGCAGATGGTTGCCAAAGAGATGGGTGTTGCCACGACGCCTGTTCCAGGCTAATTGCGTTGACTGTCCTGAGGACTTACCCATTTATTTCGAGCCGTTGATCAAGACCCAGGGGTATATATGAAAACAAAAAATTTAGGCCGCTATGCGCTTGAGGCGACAACCATTATCGCCAGCATCCTGTTTGCACTGTGGGTAGATGCGACCTGGGACGACTACCAGGAACGTCAGCGGGAACAGAAGTACCTGGCCGGGTTGGCGGTTGAATTTGACGGGGCCGCGAGAGAGATCGCGGGCGATCAGCGAATTCGGAGAGTGATACTGGGTAACCTCCAGGCGGCGCTGGCACCGGATGAAAACACGCCATTGGAGCAGGCCCGTCTTGCGGCCAGCGACCCCAGCAATATCCTTAATGCCCGTTTTTATACGCCCAGCCATCCAACGCTTGAAGACCTTACCGCGTCGGGTAATTTGCAGATACTTGAATCAGAAACACTGCGCCTGGCACTACTCAACTACACGCAGGAGCGACAGCGGCTCCAGGTGGTTGAGCAGGACTACCGCGATTTCATTAACGACAACACGGAGCCCTTTATCCTGGCCAACGCCGATCTTGGCCGTCATCCACTGGGTATCGGTCCCCGCACTTCGCGACCGTTAAGCCTGGCGCTCTGGGATGACCCCCGCTTTGTAAACCTGGTGTGGTGGAATGACCTAAGCGTCGCACATGGCCCGCGCGGAAAGGATTCCAAAGCATGGCAAAAACCTCCTCCTTTCTGACCGCGTGGTTATCAGTTTTATTGCTGGCGCTGCCTGCACTTTGCCTTGCACAAGATACCTCCATGGTTCGCGGACTGGCGGCGACGCCCGAAATGGTCTTCACCGACGGCTTTGAGTCGCTCAAGCCCGGGCCAGGCAATACCGGGCCATCTGACGAGACGCTCCTTACGCCATCGGGCAGCCTGATCATCACGCAGGACGGGGCAGTGATTGAAAACGCGAACATTACCGGCTCTGTCACGATTCGCGCCAATAACGTGACGCTGCGCAACTTCCGCATCGACGGTGGCGGGACGTTTTACGGCATCCGCGCCAACGAGGGATACACCGGCGGACTGTTCGAAGACGGTGAAATTACGAATATCCGCAGTGCCGGCATACTTGGCACCGGTTTTATCGCTGACCGGCTGGAAATTCATGAAAGTGGCGGCGACGGCCTCAAGGTGCAGGGCAGTGGCGGCCCGACGGTCGTGATGCGATCCTGGATTCACCACCTGGGCACCAACGACGGCGCCCATGCCGATGGCAACCAGTCACGCTCCGGGCAGGATATCCAATTTATCGGCAACCACTGTGACATGCCCATCACAGATCCGGCACCCTACAAATCGAACGCCTGCATGTTTCTGCAGACCGCCGAGGGTCCGCTGGACAACGTGGAAATCCGCGACAACTGGCTTAATGGCGGTAATTACACCATCTATTGCAACGGCACGAACATCCGCGTGATTGGCAATCGCTTCGGTCGTGAATACCGCTACGGCATTCGAAACAACTGCTCTGGCCCTGACACCCGGTGGAGCGGTAACGTCTGGGACGACACGGGGGAGGCGATTCCCTGAAGGGATATTCGCAATCGTTTCGTGGGGGTAACAGTTGGGGTCAAAGTAAGGCGTCGGTGTAAACCCGGTTTACCGAGTTCCTGAAATCATACCCGGGCACTGCAGTCCTGGGCGCCTATCAGCCCGCCGCCTTACGCGCGGACTTCCAGTCGTCGGATGTTTATTCACGAACACTCAATTTTCGGCGGGACACCGCAGCTTTTACTCTATAGTGGTGTGATAACAAAGCGCTTTCAAACAAGAAAAATCGGGGTCATGGCGCAATGCTGTTCAATTCACTCACCTTTATAGTCTTTTTCTGCGTGGTGCTGGCCCTGCATTACGCGCCATTTCCCTGGCGCGTCAAGAAATTCAATTTGCTGATTGCAAGCTACGTGTTTTACGCGGCCTGGAACCCGCCCTTTGTGCTGCTGTTGTGGCTGTCCACCGTGGTGGACTGGCTCGTGGCCAAACGACTGTATGTTGAGCACAGGCGCTCGCGGAGGCGTGCGCTGCTGCTGATCAGTATCGCGGTCAATCTCGGCTTGCTCGGATACTTCAAGTATGGCGGGTTTCTGCTGGAAAACTTCCAGGCCCTGATGGCCGCTATGGGTATTGCCTATGAACCGCCGGCCTGGGACATCATTTTGCCCGTGGGTATCTCGTTTTATACCTTCCAGACCATGGCCTACACGCTGGATATCTATCTAAAGCGCTCCAAACCGGCCAAATCATTTCTGGATTTTGCCCTGTTTGTGACGTTTTTCCCGCAGTTAGTGGCTGGTCCGATTGTGCGGCCGACCACGTTGATCCCGCAGTTCAAGTATCCGCATGTGGCCAGCATGCCGCAGTTGAAGTGGGGCCTGGCGCTGATGACCATTGGCATGTTCAGTAAAATTGTCATTGCCGACGGTTTTCTTGCCGGCCCGGCAGATGCTGTCTTTGGCGCTGATGAGATGCTCTATCCACTGGATGCCTGGCTCGGCACGCTGGCGTTCTCGGGCCAGATTTTCTGCGATTTTGCCGGGTACTCCACCACCGCCATCGGTGTTGCGCTGACCCTGGGCTTTTCCCTGCCGGATAACTTTCGCTATCCCTATGCCGCCATCGGATTTTCAGATTTCTGGCGGCGTTGGCATATTTCCCTGTCTACCTGGTTGCGTGATTACGTATACATCCCACTGGGCGGTAACCGCAAAGGTGATCTGCGCACCTACGCCAACCTGATGACCACCATGTTGATCGGCGGCTTGTGGCACGGCGCGAGCTGGACCTTTGTTGTGTGGGGCGGATTGCATGGTGCTTATCTTGCGGCCGAGCGCTGGCTTGTAGGGCGGTTTGGTGGAAATGCCTTCTGGCGGCGCTGGCTGCCGCAGCTGGCGCTGGCGCTGCTGACCTATTTTCTGATCAACATTACCTGGGTCTTTTTCCGCGCTGAAGATTTTGCCACCGCCTGGCGCCTGCTCGACACCATGCTGACCTTCGACCTCGCGGGTGAGCGGGTGTTGTGGACCGTCGAGGTGTGGACGGTTTCCATCGTCACGGCAGCAATGCTGGGTATCCACTGGTTTATGCGCAACCGCCGCCTTGACGAGGTGGTCGGCGCTGCACCCAGGTGGCTGATCGGCGTGGTCTGGGGCATCATGTTGTGGGCCATTGTCACGACGCAGGGAGGAAGCGATGCCTTCATCTACTTCCAGTTCTGATCGCACTGCAGCTGACCTGCATCATGCAGGCTCGGATGTGGTGAAGCGCGCTGTGCCTGCTCTGGGGCGGGCTGGTTGGCTTGCGCTGCTGGTGTTTTTGGCAGGCATGGCGGCGATGGAATCCTGGGCGCGCAGCCTGGGTGTTCCCTCGGGTGACTATCGCGGTTCACCCGGCGCCTGGGCGGAGCAGCGTCGCCGCATTGACCACGGCGAGGGTGATGGCTGGGTGTTCATCGGCTCCTCGCGCGTTTACTACGATCTGCAGATTCCGGTGTGGACGGCTATAGATGGCCGCGAACCGATCCAGCTGGCCGTTGAGGGCACCAGCCCGTTACGCGTGATGGAGGGCCTCGCCGACGATCCGGATTTCACTGGCAACTTAATTGTTGGTGTCGCGCCGTGGCTGTTTTTCTCAGGATTCGAGTTTCAAAGCGATCTCATTGATGCCTATGAGGAGGAAACGCCCGCCCAGTGGTTCGGTCACAAGGTATCCGTGCTGTTTGAGCCGTGGCTGGCGTTTTACACCGATGACCTGTCCCTGCCGAAGATTGTCGAACGTCTGCCTTTACCGATTCGCGAGGGTGCCGACTACTCTCCGGATCAGCGCAAACTCGTCACCCGCGAACGCAACCGCAATGCGCGACTGTGGAAACGCCTCGAAGAGAACGAGGCCTATCAGAATGAAGTGCGGAATATCTGGGCGCAGGGCTGGGAGCCGATGGCCGAACGTCCGGAGGAAGATCAGCAACGTGCTGTTAAGTCGCGTGCCGAACAGATCGACCGGGCGGTGGGTGCCTACGAGAAGCTGGTAGCCAGTGGCAGCCAGGTGATTTTTGCTGTGCTCCCTTACGATGGTCATTACGCGGTCTCTGAACCCGACGGCAACCCGCGCGAGCTGTCCTGGGATGTGCTGATGGAGCGCACCGGCGCAATTGGGCTGCACTTTGAGGACCACCCTGAAATGCAGGGTTACTGGCTGCCCGAATGGTCCCATATGGCCGCCAGCGAGGCTGATCGCTTTACAGGTGCTTTCCATGGCCTGGTCATGCGTGAATTGGCAGCAAAAGATTCAGCTGGAGACACGCCATGAACATCCTGGTCGCACTGGATTTATCCGGGGCATCTGCGCGCGTCGTGGAAGCAGCCCGCCATGTGGCACGACAGGGCGGCGCCCACGTCTACCTTCTACATGTCGCCGAACCCGATCCCGATTTTGTGGGCTTCGAGGTGGGTCCGGATGATGTGCGCGTGCAAGTGGCTGAAGAATTCCGCAGAGAACATCGTGCCGTCCAGGAGTTTGCCCGGTCGTTGCGCGATGAGGGTATAGAGGCCACGGCGCTGCTGGTTCAGGGGCCTACTGTTGCAACGACCCTTGAGCAGGCACAAAAATGCGATGCCGCCTTGATTGTCGTCGGCAGCCATGGCCACGGCGCCATCTACAATGTGCTGGTTGGCAGCTACAGTGCCGGTATTTTGCGCAAGGCACAGGTGCCGGTGCTGGTGGTGCCCACGCGTGAAGATTGAATACCTGCTTTAAAGGTGAAACCTGATGACGCTATCTCTCCCCGCTGCATTCCAGGTATTCGCAAACAGTGGTTCAGCCCTGCGTGCGTTCAGCGCCTGGGGTCGCAAGCTCAGGGGTGACCGGCGCGCGCTGGTGCTGGAGCTGGGTGACAACCTCAAGTACCTGGACATGGTTGCGGATGACCGCGTGCCGCTGGGTGAGGTGGTGGACAGGTTGTCTGCTGCCGAATACGAGCGTCTCGCGCGGGCCGGTTTCAACTTCAACAGCCTTAAACGCGGACGCATCCGGTCCTTTCCCTCCCTGGAGGGCACCAATATGGCCTCGTGGCCCGGCAAAACTACCGGTGAGCTGGTGGAGTCGATCTACGATCGCTTGCGGGATCTTAAATTGCGCTATCCGCACCTGGGCCATGACGAGCGATACCGCTGGAGTATGCGGGTGAACAACATCCGAAAAAGAATCTGGCTGCTGTTGCGGCATGTCGATTTGCCCTGAAACCAGTTTGCCTAAGCGACCCGGCCGGTCGAAAACTCTGAATCCTTTACGTGCCTTTACACACTCATGCAGGTAGTTGATACCCCCCGCTGCTTTAATTAGTACAAGTCACAGCAAAGGTGTAGGCATGAGGACATCATGGATCTGGGTTGTCATCTTCGGGTTGGCAGCGGCCTCCCTGGTCAAGGCGCAGGACGCGCCACCAGGCGGGCTGCAGCCGGTACCGGCCACGCAATGGTCTGAGCTGCATGTGCGTCGGGTTCTCCAGTCCTTCGCCAACGGCGGACAGGCTCAGGATCGGCAGATTCTGAAATGGGCAAACATGCCACCGGCAATTGCCATTCAGGAAATGCTGAACTTCAAGCCATTCAACTACCTGCTTTCCCCGAGTGGTATTCGGCACCCGTCCGTCATTTATTGCCGCTCGTTGCGCGGGATGATGGACTTCTGGAGTTCAGACCGCGTTGATAACCCCACACGCGTGGCGAATCGCCCTTATTACGACACGCTTGATAACGAGCAGCCCATGGCCAGCCAGCTTCATCTCCACCTGGCCTGGACCCGCCTCATGCATACGCCCGGTTGCAATCCCTTTCTGCACAAGACGGCGTTGTACCTGACCAACTATCACGCGGCCATCAGCGTTCAGAACACCCAGCCCACGCTGATGCGGTCTTACTACGATGACACGGTTGATGCACTCAGCAGCGGTGCTGATTTCATCGCCCTCATGACCCAGTCCGCGAGTCATGCCGCGGTCGCACGCGCCTATGGTCACGATGGCAACTATTTTGATCGGCAGGGCCAATTTAACGGTAATGACGACTTTGCCCGGGAGTATTTTCAGTTGTTGTTCGGTATCCAGGGCGCCAACGAGGATCCGCTCTACCACGAGAATGTCACCATCGAGCACAATGCCTGGCTGCTGACCGGCATGGCGCTGGATGCCATGCCCAATGCCTGGGGATCAGAGGCCGTTTTTGACTGGCTTGTTGCGCCGATCAACTTTACTGATCACCTGGACGCTGCCGGGCGTCCCATACCCAACCGGTCAAGGCACTATGCATCAGCCCTGGGACAGGGCAGCTGCCTGGAAATCCTGCGCGAACAGGTCTGCGGGGCCACGGCAGCCGACAAGTTAACGGCCCTGGGGCCCATAGCGGCCAATCACCCGGAGAGCCTTGCGGCAACGCCGCTGAAGTTCATACGCTTTTTTGGTGACGACCGCATTGATGCCGATGAAGCCCGGGCCCTGCAGGCTGCCTGGGTAGAGTCCGATTTTGACGTCCTGGCCTTCCTGCGTGCCTATGCCATCTCCACGCAGTTTCATTCGCCCGGTACGGTCAAATACCGCAATGCCTTCGATCGCAACCTGATCATTCATAACGCCAATCAGCTCAGCGCCGAACAGTTCAATGCCGAACTGTTTTTCCAGGGTCCCATTGTGCGGATTAATGACCAGGGCGCGCTTGTTTTTGCGCCCACACGGGATGTTTTCGGTGGTCAGACCGGTAACGACGTGGCCAATGACCGCTTCGTGTTTAAAAGCGCCTGGGACGCCAATGTCACTGATCCCGGCTTCCTCGGCAAAGCCACGGAGGCCTACCAGCCGGCACCCGGGCAGCCGTTCACAATGTGGCGCCGGGACTGGAGCACGGTAATCCCTGCCAATACCCGCGGCCAGCACGTGGTGAGTGAGGTGGCCGACTGGCTGTGGAACCATTTTGTTGCTGATGGAGGGGCGCGACTGGATGTCCTGGCCCGCGCCCAACTGCACGCCATGCTGGCCACGGGCTTTGACTTTGGGGCCCTGATGAACCGCGAAAATTCCGACCGGATATACAGCTTTGCGGAGCTTGAAAATGGTGACGCTGCGCTGGCCAGCGCCATGCTCGGCCAGGAAATCATGAATCTCAACGGAACCCAGGGCAATGAGCGTATCGGCCTGGCGGTAAATTTCATTACCGCGCTGCCCTGGACCTTTGCCATGGAGGTGACCCCATGAAACGCCGTGACTTTCTTACCCGCTGTGGCCTGGTGGCCGTTGCCGGCGGCCTTGGTGCCAGCCCCCTGATGCCCCGCCGCGTGTTGGCCGACGCCTGCATTCAGGCAGACCTGGAGCGAACCGTGGTCAACCTGATGTTGCAGGGTGGTGCGGACTTTCGTTTTCTTTTCATGCCGGCACCGGGTCATCCGGATACCGAGTACCTTAATGCGATCTGGAGTGCGCGGCGGGGCCTGTATGACAGCGACTATCCCAACTATTCCGCCATGTTCGAGAATGAATACCTGCTTACCCAGGACCCGCTGGGTGGTTACCCCTTTGGTATTGCGCAGTCGGCTGGCTGGCTGCAGGCGGAGTTCGAGGCCGGCAACGTCGCGGTGATCGCGAACGCCTTCTGCTCACAGAACCGCCGGCATGACCAGTCGATACTCAACGCCGATGCCGGCGTACCGGATCTCGAAGGCCTCAATTTCGACCGTGACGGCTGGGGCGGCCGCCTGGTAGAGGCCATAGGCGACGGCCGCAATGCGGTTGAGCTCGGCTCATCGGTCTCCGTGTTCAGCAAAGGCACCACGCCGGGCCAGCGCCTGGCGCAGGTCATCCATGCGCAGGATATGCGTGACATGTCCCTGGCCGGCACAGACCCGCAGGTACAACCCGGAAGCCAGCGCAACTCCCTGGCCCGCGCCCTGAATGCCTGGTACGGCGGCGCCTCGGAAACGCTGCTGGCGCAGCAGCCGGCTGACTGGGTCTATCGGCCCTTCCTCGAACATCACGGCGCCCTGCAGGCCTTTGGTCAGCGAATTGATGAGCGACTGGCGTTATGCGGCGCGCTGCCCGAAGCACTCGAGGCCCTGACGCTGAACAGCGGTTCATTTGCCCAGCAGTGCCGCAATCTTTATGACGCCTGCCAGCTACCCGATGTGCTGGGCCAGCGCGTCATGTCCATGAGCTACGGCGGCTGGGACACGCACGACAACCTGTACAACGAAATTACCGGCAACCTGACCGACCTTTTTGGCATGGAGGGCGGGCTGGCAACCCTGATGCCCCTGGTACGCGAACTGCCATGGCAGGAAAAACCTGCGGGTGAGCAGCTGGTATTCACCGTTGCCAGTGATTTTGGCCGCCAACTGGTCGCCAACGGCACTGCCGGCACGGACCACGGCAGTGGCACCTACTCACTGGTGTTTGGCGAGCCGGTGCGGGGCGGGGTCTACGGCGAAATGTTCCCCGAGCGCGAAGCGAGGGCAGACTTCGATGGACAGGTTCCGCTGGCCACCGGCGGCGCCGATATCAAGGGTCAGACGTCAACCGAGCGCGTGCTGGCGCAGGTTGCCGACTGGTGCGAACCGGGCGCAGCGCAGCGCGTGGTTCCCGATGCGCCCCTGGCGGTTATCGAGACCCCCGGGCTGCTCGATGGCTTGCTTGCCGGCTAAAGCGCCCGAAGCAGAATGCAATGCCTCGATTAATTGTGCTGCGGCGAAAATGAGCTTTGCCGTAGGTGCCGAATTGGGCGCAAGAGCTGTCATGGTATTTTTGTGCTGCGAGGTTTTGGCCGGGAGGTGATGATGAAGAATTGGGTGCGAGTCACAATTTTTGCTGCTCTGATCGCGCATGGCAGCAGTTCGCGCGCGCTGCAGATCAGTGAGGAAACGCTCGATTTCGGCGGGCAGCCGCGTAACTACATATTGGCTCAGCCCGATGATCCAAATCGGGTTGTTGCCCTGGTTGTCGCATTGCATCCAGCATTGAGCAACGGGCTGGACTTCAGCGGTTCGTCCGGCTGGTCCGACCTGGTGGAAGGTGAGGGTCTGGCGGTTGCTTTTCCCAATGGCGGTACATTGGTCAACCCGGCCGCCCAACGTTACACGTGGAATAGCTATACATTCGACGGCAGTGCACCCGACGATCTCGGCTTCCTGTCGGCCCTGCTGACGGAGTTGCGCGCCAGGTTCAAGCTTTCACCTCAAGTGACATTCATGACAGGGTTCTCGAACGGCGCGATGATGACCAATACGTTCGCCTGTAGACGGGCCCTTGAGGTTGCAGCTATCGCACCCGTTTCCGGAGGCTGGATGACGGCCTACGGCGCCAGCGAATCTATGTGTCAGCCAGCCAGGCCCATTCCGGTCTGGATCTGGCGCGGCAGCAATGAAAACTTTGGCACTGGCGTGCCATCGGTACCGCGCGACGAGCAAGACCTGCAACAACTCGCATTCTGGCGCGCGATCAACTCCGCGCAAGGCACGGGGGAGACGGTG
Organism: uncultured Gammaproteobacteria bacterium; assembly: GCA_942491555.1. Lineage (GTDB taxonomy): Bacteria > Pseudomonadota > Gammaproteobacteria > Xanthomonadales > SZUA-36 > Marinihelvus. Next base: position 23,123 of record CALOBN010000006.1, on the reverse strand, counting down.
ATCCTGGAGGTCGAAGTGGGTGTCCGAACCTTTACGCATATTGACCAGCGGTTTGTCGGCGTCATGCCCGTGAGATTCACTGAAGTTCAAGGCAGTTCACACGTCTACCAACCCGGAGCAGCGGCGCGTATCTGGTCAGAGTGGTTCGAACCGCTTTTGGCATTCTTCCAGGACGGTTTCGAGGGCTAGGACGGGTGCTGTGACTCTGATCCAGAGGTTCGGCTCCGAGCTCAATCTCAAAGCGCACCTGCTGTTCCTGAAAAATTAAGGGGTCAGAGTGAGCTGACCCCTTTGGTCGCCTGGCCAACAAGGCGGTTTATACTTGCTATCCGCTGATTTCTTGCAAGCATTTTCGCCGATACGCGGTCAAGCAGTGGCCTCTGTCCAGATGTCATTAGCGGTTGAGTGCCCTTATGGCGTAGGCTAGCAGGGTGGTTGTGTAAGGATCTGCGCAACAGGGTCAGGGACTGCACCCGCACAGCGGTGCCCGGGAATTGAAGCGGGGTTGGTGAGATCGTGCTGGACGAATCCATTGCCTGGACTTTTGGAACCATGACCTGATGACCATCCAGATTGCTTTTGTTTACCTCGTGCTTCTGGCCTCCCTGGCGCTGTTTATTACCGAGCGCCTGCGGGTCGACCTGGTGGCGTTGCTGGTGCTGGGCAGCCTGGCGGTCACCGGCCTGGTAAGCGCTCAGGAGGCTTTTTCCGGTTTCAGTAATCCGGCGGTCATCACCGTCTGGGCCATGTTCATTATCAGCCAGGGCCTGTCCAATACGGGCATTGCCAACCGCCTGGGCAGCAAGGTGTTGCAACTGGCCGGGCAGGGCGAGGCGCGGCTGGTCGCGGTGGTTACCGCGCTGGCGGCAGTAATGTCAGCGTTTATGAACAATATCGGGGTCGCGGCATTGTTACTGCCGGTGGCCATGGATATCTGCCGGACGACCGGCATATCACCCTCGCGCGTGCTCATGCCCATGGCATTTGGCACCCTGCTGGGTGGTCTGACCACCATGATTGGCACGCCGCCCAACCTGCTGGTTAGTGCCATGCTGGCGCAAGCGGGCTATGAAACCTTCAGCTTGTTCGACTTTTCCCTGGTGGGTGTTCCCATCCTGATTTTTGGCATCCTGTTTTTCCAGTTTGCCGGGCGCCACCTGTTGCCCAAGCGTTCACCGCTGATTGAAAAGGAGCGCAGTTTTGCGGGTGATTTGCAATGGCGCTACGGGCTGTCCGAACGCAGTTTTCTGCTGGGTGTGCCGCAAGGTTCAATGCTCGTTGGACAGACCATTGCAGAAAGCCGGTTGGCCACGAGTGCCGGTCTGAAAGTAATTGCCTCGGTGAAGGACGGACAACACACTTTATTGCCTTCCCCGGACACGGTCCTGGAAGCCGGTCAACAACTGCTTGTGCAGGGTCGGGTCGAACGCCTGGACCGCTTGCGCTTCTGGAGTGAGTTAATTGTTTCCGGAGAATCGTCTGTAATCGATGACCTGGTTTCAAGCGAAGTATTGATATTTGAAGTGCGCGTGGCTGAGTTAGCCAGCATTATCGACCTGGCACCGGACCCGAAAATTTTCCGGGAACGTTACCAGGGCAATTTGCTGGGCATGCGTCGTGGCGATCAGTTCCACCTGGACGACTTGCCGGAAGTGAGTCTGAAAGCGGGCGATCGCTTACTGGTGCAGGGCGGCAAAGCTGCACTCGAGCTGCTCGAGAACTCCCACAACTTCGATGAATGCTACGAAGTGGATGAGTCCATGCTGACCGTGGCATATGAATTGCCACAACAGGTTTTTACCATCCGCATTCACGCAGATTCCTCGCTGGTCGGGGAGACCCTGGAGCACAGTGGCTTTGGTGACTTGTTTGACTTCACCTTGTTGGGACTTTTCCGCGAAGGCCAGCTGAACGTTGTTCCCGGCCTCAATTCCGTGGTCCAGGCCGAAGATCGCCTGTTGATCAGGGGCACCGAGGAGCAGGTCGACGATCTGCGGTCTTTACAGCAGTTCACCATCCTGAAATCCCAGTCGCCTGACCTGGGCATGCTTGAGTCGGAAAAAATGTCCATGGTTGAAGCCACCCTGGCGCCACGCTCTGAACTGGCTGATGTCACCGTCGGCGACGCCCAGATTGAGCGTAAATACGGTTTGGAGTTGCTGGCGATCTGGCGCAACGGCAGAGCCTATCGCAGCGAGCTTAACGGGATGCAGCTCAGGTCCGGTGATGCCTTTCTGCTGATGGGGCCGCGAGAGAAGCTGTTGCAGCTCCAGTCTGACCCTGATTTCCTGGTGCTCACGCCTTTGAGCCAGCCGACGGAGCAGACGTCCAAGGCAACCGCCGCGGCGATCATCCTTGGCGGCGTCGTATTGTCCACCCTGACCGGTTTGCTGCCCATCTCAGTGGCGTCCGTGGTGGGCGCTGCATTGATGGTTTTGATGAAATGTCTGACCATGGATGAGGCCTACCGCTCCATTGAATGGCGCTCCATTTTCCTGATTGCCGGGATGCTGCCGCTTGGCATCGCACTGGAGTCCACGGGTGGTGCGGCCTACCTCGCGAACAGCGTGCTCGAATTGATGCGCGATTCAGGGCCGATGGCCATTATTTTTGCGTTCTACATCATCACGGCGCTGGCGACCCTGTTTGTTCCCACCGCAGCCCTGGTCGTGTTGATGGGCCCTATCGTAATGACGGCATCGGCAGACCTGGGCGTGCAACCGCAAACCGCGATGATGGCGGTGGCCATTGCGGCCTCGGCCAGTTTCGCCAGCCCGGTCTCGCACCCGGCTAATCTTTTGATCATGGGCCCGGGAGGTTACCGGTTCACTGACTATCTCAAGCTGGGCTTGCCGCTGACGGTTCTGGTCGGGGTGATTACGGCCATTTTGCTGCCGTGGGTCTGGCCACTCAAACCTGTGGTCATGCCCTGAAGGTTTCCAGTGCCTGGGTCCTCGGGGCCGGCTGCGCATCATTAATCACCATCATGCCCCGGCACTGTGTGTTGGCATGTGCCATCCGCACTCACTCGAAACCATCGCTGAACATCATATTCGAGCGCAACTCGAACGCACCGATGTCGCACCGGGCCACCTCGTCCCCGTTCCCGTCCTCGGGGCGCGACACGCCACGTGCGTCGCTACCCGGGCATGCCGATGCAGAGCCGTTGTCAATCAGCGGGCTGCCTGGCCGTGGTTTCATGGTCAGCATCCCGCCGCCGTTATTGGCGGCCGGCAGTAACAGGGCGTCTGTCGCCTGAAGGTCGGAGGGCTGCAGGCTGATGTTGCAACCGGCCAGGTCTCCAAACAGGTTGTTACCACCGGAGATTAATTGACTGCCGGTCTGTACCGAGCAGTTGGGCGCACCACCGACCGGGCCGATGCGGTTGCCGATCAGGGCGGTGTTGGTCAGGGTGACCACGGTGTTGCTGCCGTAGGTGTTGAGTGCCGCGGCGTTCTCTTCCCAGAAAGCACCGCCCGTATTGCCGGTGATCGTTACATTGGTCAAGGAATGCGTGCCGCCGGTGAAGGCAAACGCACTGTTGATGTTGCCCACGGCCGTGACATTCACCATGGTGCTGGTCGAGTTGCTGCCATTCCAGACCGCGCCACCGTCGTTATCGCTGCGGTTGCCGTCAAAGGTGACATCGCGCAGATCCAGGTGATTCGCATTAAGAATAGCCCCGCCAAAGAAGGATCGGGCGTAGTTGTTGGTAAAGCGCACACGGCGTACCGTGGTCGGCCCATAAACATTGAGTGCGGGCCCAACCGTATTGGCAATGGTGAGGTCTTCAATGCGCAGGCTGCCGGTGGGTTGCACGTTTAATGCGACACCCCGATCGGTCCCGTCGATAATCGTGACATCCGGTCCGCTGCCCAGGATCACCAGGTCGTCCTCAACCCTCGGCAGGTTTTCCTCCAGGCGATAGACCCCACCGCCCAGCACGATGACCTGTAGCCCCGGAGTCGCATTGGATTGTTCGATGGCCGCACGCAAGGTACAGACTCCATCCTCGCTCGCGCAGATACCATCGGACGGATTAACGTCCGGCTTATCCAGCCAGGCCTTGTCGGTCGTGCCGACATAGTGGTCACCCGGGTTCACCACCGGCGTCAATTGCACCAGGCTGTTGTCCGGGGTCTGGTCGGGCTCATTGAGGCGCGCCTCGGCCCTGGTGCGCAGCATCACGCCCGGGCCGATATCAAAAGGAACCTGGGCGGTGACCCTCAGGTCATCCGTATTGCCGACACCCAGGGTGCCGAAATTGCAGGTCACGATATAAGCATCGCGCGTGCAGCCGGCACCAACAATCGAGATGCTCGATTCATCCAGGTAGGAAGATAAACGGACTTCAAGCTGTACGCCCGTCGCGATCTGGCCATTTCCGGCTGCTGGCGGCAGGTTGCGCACCTCAAAGTCATAGCTCAGAAGCTGGCCGGGCAGGGCGGTTTCCCTGGACGGCGTAACGCCCAGCGCCAGGTCCACGACATCAATGACGTCGACGACCGCCTGAACGCAGTCAGTCAGCGAGTTGACCGTTGGTAGCTTGGTGACGCCTGAATCGTCCACCTGGTCGGTGACGCACACCTCCAGCGTGCGCACGCCAGGCGCGGTGTACACATGATCTGCCGTGATGCGCCCGAGTCCGATTCCGGTCTCATCCAGCAAGGGGCCGGTCGCCTCGCCGTTGGCATCAATTTCACCCTCCGGCTCGACCGTGCCGTCACCCCAGTTCACCACCAGCAGGTGGGCCTCACCCGTATCGGGGTCGCTGAAGTCGCTGCTCAGCTGGAAGGGGAATCCGACGCCGGCGGTCATGTCCTCAATCGGGCTGACCTGCGGCCTGTCGTTCAGGTTCAGAACGGTTACTTCCAGGATTTCCGGTGCTGATTCAGCGAGGCCGTCGAAAGCCGTGAACGAGAAGCTGTCTTGGCCAACAAAATCCGGGTCAGGCCGGTAGCGGGCGAAATCACCGACGATGTTCACGGTGCCGTTCTGCGGGCCATCGAACAGCCTGAAACTCAGCGAATCGAGCGGGTCGAGCTCCGCCCCGTCGAGCAGTATCGGCGTCAGTGCATCTTCCAGGACCACCGAGACCAGCCCTGGTGTCGCCACCGGCGGACGGAAGTTGCGCGAGACCTCGACTTCAACGGTGGCGGGTGCCGACCGCATCGGCAGGCCGGTGTCCTGATCGCGCACGCCGTCGCTGACACTGAAGGCAAAATTATCGATGCAGTCGGCGCTGTCAATGCACGCGAAATCATTGTTCGACTGGTACACCAGCTCGGCCCAGTCCGGCCCGATATCCGTGAACGGCGTCAGCGAGGAGACGTGCAGCAGGTTGGTCGCCGGGTCAAGAATATAGAACTGCCCCGAATTAACCGATACATCCTTTGGGTTGCCGAAATCACCCAGTACGAAGCAACTGCCATCGCAGGCGGACTCGGCTTCACCGGCGAAGAAGCCGTCCGGGGTAAAGCGCTGGATGCGTTCGTTGGCCCCATCGGCCACGTAAAGGTTATCGCGCAGGTCGAAGTCGATGCCCTGGGGGCTGAAGAACTGGCCGGGGCGGCAACCGAAGTTGCCCGTGTTGGTAAAGGTGAAACCGCAAAAGGCCTTTTCCTCAACCGTCGCCTGGTCCGTAATGCCACACAGCTCGTCCGTGCAGGAGTAGCCCATGCTGCGACGGTTGGCGACGTCGCATACGGCCTCGTCACCTGGCGCCAGGTCGGTATCGCAGCGGCCCATCCAGCCCAGCAGCCAACCGGGATAGGCTTGCCCATCGCCGCCAATCTCTGATCCGCGATACTTGTAAATACGGTTGTTACGCGAGGCGTACAGGTTGCCCTGCGAGTCCATCGCCAGCTGATCGGCCCGCACAAAGCTGCCGCCGCCAGTCACGTCATCGGTGACGTAATCGACAAATTTGACCTGGTTACCGTCCTTGACCAGGCCATAGATCAGGCCATCGTTATCCATCACGTAAAGGATGCCCAGTTCATCGATCAGGGCGCTGCGTGCATTGCGGATTTCGCACGGTCCATCAGGCCCCAGGGGGTTACAACGGTTGGTGTCGCGGTTGCGAATATTGTTCAGGCCAAAACTCTCGACCACGTTCAGGTCGAAATCCAGTATGCGGATAAATGAACTGCCGCTGCCACTGGTTGAGGTCGCATAGATCAACGCCCGGACCTGATCGACAATCACGTCAGAATAGTCATTGTCACCAATGTCGCGAGTGTTGCTGTTGAGCAAGCCGCCGTCCGCATCAAAGGTTGCGATTCTCTGATCGCGCCGGAAGCCGTCCCTGAACAAGGCACTGCAGTTAATGTAGCCCCGGTCCAGCACGAAGGTAGTGCCGGCATCGTTCACCGTGATGTAGCTGGGCTCGGAGGGAAAGTTCAGGTCAAAGCCGGGCGCCGAACCGACTCCGCCAGGACCCGTGCAAGCTGCGGTGAGTTCCGCGTCGCTGGCCGAACGCTCGATGCGGTAGTCCTCGACAAAGTAGGGGTAAAGCGGCGCCACGAAGAAACCGTCCTGCGGAAACGCCTCAATGTAAAAACGCAAGGGGTCATTGTCCGGATCGTCGCCTGTCAAACGCAGGGTGGTTGGCTCAAACGATATGGCGTCCGGCCGGTTGGCCCCCTGCAGGGCAATCGCGGCCGGGTCGGTGTTGCTGTCCTTGATGTTGACGATCTGCACCGCCTGGCTGCTGTTGCCCGAGGCATCGGTAGCGGTCCAGGTCACCTCGTGCAGTCCCGCGCCCAGGGGCAGGGATGCATCGTTGGTGATGAGCGGGTCCAGGTCGACGAAGTCAAACACCAGCGGCTGACCCAGGTCGCTGACCTGCCCGCTGGTAATTTCAACAATGTCCGGCGGTGGAACGATGGCGGGTGCGCGGATATCGACCACTTCGACGTGCATGGTCGTGGTGGTTTCATTGGGCAGGTCGCCGAAATTCGGGCCGGGATCCCGCGCTTTCCAGGTAATGGTAAAGCTGTTGTCCTGGCTGGCGGTGCTCACCGGCCAGAACGTGCGCAGGGCGTCGTTGGGAAATTCCGGGTTAAAGGTGACCGGGCGGTCACAGGCATCGCTCACCGCGTACATCCGCTGCAGAATCCGGTCATAGTTGCGGCGTGAGACGCCACCGGGCTCGTCAGCCTCGATCTGAACATTGATGACATTGTTGACCAATGAGGTCGTGATGCGTGACTGATCCACCGGCTGTGGTGTGATGGTGGGCGGCACCTCGTCAAAAATGGTCACGGTCTGGTAGGCGTCGTGCACATGACCCCAGCGCCAGCCGTTCAGAAGATAGGTATCGGCGCCAACCGAGGCTACCTGCAAAATCCTTTCCAGGGCCCTCTTGTAGGGCTCAAGCTTGGCGCCGGCAGGCAACAGAACGACCGACAGGGGAACCAGGTCAAGTGGCCCTACCTTGGTGTTCGCGCGCCACAGGACGGTGTTGCGACCCACCGGGAAGTCAATCCTCCGACCCTCGACGAAAGGGCAGGCATATTCCTTGCCGGTTCCGTTCAACTGGCTGGTGGCAACGCTACCGTCTGCCTTGCACTCCTCGTAGATCAGGTCCGTTGCATCCGCGGTAAGTGCAAGGTCCTCGAGCAGAATCTTCAGATCCAGGGTGCCGCTGTCGGGCGGCGTGGGTGTGCCGAAGTAGGCACCCACTTCGACCTCGGTGTTGTGGTGATAAACCAGCGGCGTGCCCAGTTCACCCCAGTCGTATTCCCACACCAGTGGCACACCAAGGGCATTTTCATACTCGGCAACCAGGTGCTCCTGTTCCAGCGAGGCTGAGCAGACACCATCGGGCACCCTGCTGGTCAGATTTGGCGGTGGCTCCAGAACAGTATCGCAGAATTTAAGCGCAAGATTGGTTGTATAGCCCGCATAATCGGCGATTTTGGCGTTAACCGGGTCAATGGCGAGCAGTCCGGCAGCAAAAGAAACGTTGTAGGCCAGGCCCAGCGGCAACTGGCAGGCAAAAGCCAGCAGGTTTTTCGTCTGCGTGTCATTGCTATTGGCAAGGCCTGCCTGAATTTCCGAAACAAACTCATCATCGCCGCTGGTGCGCCCATGAATCTCTTTGAGTTCGACACGATCAAAGGGCTCATCAGTTTCAATAGCGACCCGCCCGCCAATGATCGGACGTACATCGGGCAGGCCCAGCGCGGCGGGCGCAAAGCGCTGCACACCGAGCTCGTACTGATCCCGGTACCAGCGCAATTCGTAAACCGAATCTTGTTGCGGATCATCAAGCGTGGCGGCGAAAGTCTTCAGCGGCTTTTCAAACGACAGGTTCAGCCCTTCCGTGCCGGATAGTCGAACCCGTCCCTGGTGCAGCTCCAGGATATTCAGGGATTCAGGAAGAATAAGGGCGTCGGCGTCCTGATAGGACGAGGCTTTTTCCACGGCAAGATTGAGTGTTCGTAACTCGCCGCTGACGGCCTGCTTATCGGGACTGGCTGCAAACGCCAGACCCGAAACCACCAGGCTACCGAACAAAGTGAAATATCGCATAAACCCCCTCCATTGAGCGCCCTTTAATCCTCCTACACAGCTCGTGGCGGGGCATCCTGCCTGGTTGCCAATCTTTGCACTCTGGTTGCAAGAACCTTTGTCTTGCCCTCCGGTGGCCCTGATGCAGGTTGTGGTGGGGTGTTCGGTGCTGACCGGCCAATTAAGGGTTTGAGCCGAACGACCCGCAGCGACCGGGGTCATTTCGCCAGGGATGGCGAAATGAGGTCACCCAAATCAGGATGATTTGTGTGACCGACCCCGCCAAGCGCAGGCGAGTGAGGGAAGCCGAAGGCCTCAAGCCCGGCCGGGCAGTACCGAACACCCCACCACAACCGCCAACGCAACCTGCATCGGGGCCGACGGTAACGCGCGAATAACCTATGAATAGGTGGCGGGGGTTTGGTTGAAGCGTTCTTTGAAGCGTTTGGAGAAGTAGGAGATGCTGTTGAAGCCGACGGCAACAGCGACCTGGCTGACGTTGCCGGACCGGCTTTTGAGTAATTCGGCGGCGCGTAGCAGGCGTTGCTCGCGGAGGTATTCTTCCGGCGATTGGTCTGTTTCAGCCTTGAGTTTGCGGTACAGGGTGGTGCGGTCCATGTGCAGGAGGTCGGCCCAGTCGCGGGCGCCGAACTGTGGGTCACCCAGATTCTCCATGACGACGGTGTGGGCGCTTACCAGGAAGGGTGAACGGTTGGGTTCGGGATCCGGCTCAGCCTGCATCATCTGGCGCAGCTTGCGGCGTGAGGCGATCAGGCCGGCGACGCGGGTTGCGAGTTCTGCGGAATCGAAGGGTTTGGCGAGGTAGTCATCGGCGCCCTGTTCCAGGCCGGCCACGGTGTCGCGGCGGGTGGTGCGGGCGCTGAGCATTAATATGGGGATGAAATCGGTTTGCGGGTCGGATTTGAGTGCGGCGGTGAGTTCAAGACCGGTCATTTTTGGCATCATCACATCGGTGACCACGATATCGGGCAGCTCGGTCCTGGCAATTTCCAGGCCGGCTTGCCCGTCACCGGCCTCCAGCACGCGGAAACTGCCGCGCAGGCGCATGTTGAGAAAGGCGCGCAGTTCGGCATTGTCGTCGACCACCAGTACGGTGGGTACGTCCTCATCGCCGGCGTCGGCCAGCCAGGCATTGGCATCGGCATCAGCGAGCGCTGGCGCACCATCCATTTGCGGTTCTGCTACCACCGGCTGGTTTTTCAGCTCCGGCAGGCTGTTGGGGAAGTTGACCGTAAAACAGCTGCCTTGTTCTGGTGTGCTTTCGGCCCTGACAGTCCCCTGGTGCAATTCCACCAGTTCCTGCACCAGCGCCAGGCCGATGCCCGTGCCGGGCTGGCCGGCATGGGTCTGATCGCCCTGGTAGTAGCGCTCAAAAATATGCGCCAGGTCCTTTGCATCAATGCCGTATCCGGTATCGGTCACGCGCAATACGATCTGGCTATCTTCCTGGGCTAAATCGACCGTGATTGTGCCATCACGAGGCGTGAATTTGAGGGCGTTACCCAGCAGGTTGCGCAGGACGGTGGCCATATGCCCTGGATCAAAATCGGCCATCAGGGGTTGATCCGGACCGTTGACGGACAGCGCGATTCCTTGCTGGCTGGCCGGGCCGGTGAATTCATCAGCGATGTTTTTCACGTGGGCGGCAAAGTCATCGCGGGTCACGGAAATCGGCATCCGGCCTGCTTCCAGCCGGTTGATGTCGAGAATCTGACCAATCAGGCCTTGCATGGTTTCGGTATTGCGCAAGGCCATGCCTACATAGCGTTTTGCATCATCACTCAGCGGTCCGGCCTCACCGCGCGCCAGGTCCTCCAGCGGCCCCCGGGCCAGCGTCAGGGGCGTGCGGAACTCGTGCGAGACATTGGCGAAGAACCGCGATTTTGCCTCGCCCAGTTCGCGTAATTCGCGTGCCTGCTGGCGCACTTCGGCAGTTCGTTCAGCGACCTTGTTCTCCAATTGCTGCTGGGTCGCCAGCAGTCGTTGCTGGCGGTGGCGTTGTCCCAGCAAAGCGGCCGACCACAGCAATACCATCAGCGCGATGAGCCAGGCCGCCAGGGCTGCCCCGCTGAGATACCAGGGCGGACTCACGCTGAAGGCGTAAGCGCTGGATTCAGACACCGCGCCAAGCACGTTGCGCGCCTGCACCTTAAATTGATAGGCGCCACCGCCAAGGTTGGTGTAATCGCGGCGGGCCTCGGTGCTCCAACGGGACCAGTCCTGGTCATGACCTTCCAGTATGGAGCGATAAAGTGTTTTTTCCGGTCGCACATAGCTGGCCAGGGCGTATTCAAAGCGCAGCGCCTCCGGACCATGTGGCAGAGGTGCCGGCTGAGACTGTCCTGGACCAAAATGACTCGTCAATGTGGCCCGGCCCGGATCCCCCTGGTCCAGCACGGCAGTGAGATCGGCCGCGACGGCGGGCGGATCGTGTCGCGTGAAACTCTCCGAGAGCAGGCGACCCATCTCGCCGGTGTCCCCAGGGCTGCAGACGGTGTACTCGATCCCCGAGATCACCTGTGGCGGTGGGTTGAACATCCAGGCTCCAGTTCCACGAGCGATGCGGAAACTCCGACAGTACAGGACGCCGAGGAAGAGCCCGCCGGCGAGATCCGACGGTCCAGTCGCTGAGCAACACACACCGCCGGCGAAGCGCGAACCACACGCACACGTGCGCAGGGGCACCCCACATCATCGAGTGATCGATCAGCGCCACGGCCTCGACCCTCTCAACCTCGCGCGCCGCAACCGCCGTTCGAGCATCGAGCGACCACCCGATAGCGGCCCTACTGCGGTGTCACGGAATCACGAATGCTGTCCGGCCACAATCCAATCAGTTCGCTGAATGCCGTGACGATCGCCTCAACTTTGGTTTCGTCGAGCGCGTCGCGCACCGTCTCGATCAGCGCATCGGCCTGGTTGACACCCACGACACCAGCTGAGAGAGCCCGGCGTCATGCTCGGGCGCGATCTCACCCCAGCGAGCCGCGCTTGCCACCCGGTCCGTTGTCCAGGTGTGATCGTGGATGCTCACCAGACCCGCAACTGCAAGCAACGACTTGCGGGCCATTCGCTGTGCGAGCGACCCGGAATCGCCGCCAGCGTCCACAGCGGCACGCCATCGTCGGGCGTGTTGACCGATGTCGCCATTGAATCCGCGGGCCGCACGACGATTCCCTGCGAAGTCGTGCTTCGGACGATGCACGTCGGGTCCTTCGAGCAGAACGCAGTAGTGGCGAAGGAACACTCTATTCCCATAGGACTCGTCGCTCTCGCCCACGAAGTCGCCACTGTGCGCGGCACCGATCTCGACGCCCCGACATACCTTGGCGAACCGTGTCGAGAGTTGGGCCCCGATCATGTTCGCGTCGCTCGCCGGTAGCCCAACCGTGAGCAGGTCGACATCCGATATCCCGACCCTCGCCTGCCCGGTGACGACGGACCCGTAGGCGTAGACCGACGCAGAGGGAGCGCTCTGCAGAACCGCCGCTGTGGCAGCCTGATGAACGGGCCGGAATGCGGTAGGCACGCGCGTGATGTCGGCGCCGGTTCGGATGGTGCCGGATTCCGACAACCCCTCGAGCGGCGCTTCGGATTTCAGCGTGGAGTCTTGAGCAGTGACCAGTTGGGTCGGCCTGCGTAGAGCAGGGCTCGGGTGCGATAGTTCGTCCAGTTGGTGATTCCGAACGCGATCCGCTTGATCCTCTTGATCAGGTTGTTGACCGCCTCGGTTGGGCCGTTGGTGTGGCGGGCCTGATGCCAAGCGGCGATCTGATGACGCCAACGCACGATGGTGCGTCCGAGGCGTTGCACCTCCGGCGGGCAGGAATCATCTTGGAGGTCGATACCGAGCTGAGCAACGAACTCGGCCGCGATCTCGGGGTCGTCGATGGTGTAGATCTCCCGGACGACTTCTTTGGCGTGCCAGGCGGTGCGAACCTCACCGGCGGGGTCGCCGGCGGCGAGCAGTCCGCGCAGCTTGGCGTCGTTGTCAGTGTCGAGGCGTTCGTGGGCGATGGTCATCAGTTTGCGGATCCGGTAGAGCGGATCGCTCTTGCGGCCGCGATGTCCGCACGTTTCGTTCTGGACGCGGCGGCGGGTCTCGTCGAGCACGAAGTTGGCGAGCTTCACGACATGGAACGGATCGGCGATCTGGACGGCGTGCGGGAGCATCGTGTCGAACACCGACCGATACGGACCTGACAGATCCAGCGTCGCCCAACGGATCGCAGCACACCAGGCGGCGGGCTGCTCGGCGAACCATGCACACGTGCTGGCAGCGTCTCGACCAGGCACAACGTCCAACAGTTGGCCGCGGGCGACGTCGACGACCTGCGTCGACCACGCCCGACGCTTGAACGGCCCAGACCGGCAGAACAGCACCTCATCAAGCCCGACGGCGGTGACGTTGCCGATGCGGTTGGGGTCATCGATCAGTGGGGTGCCGTAGTGGACGACGGCGTCCATGACGGTGTGCCAGTCGCATCCGAGATCGGCAGCGACCTCTGACACCGAGCGGCCATGGCGGCCGACTTGGAACGTCGCCCACCGCCCGGCGCGGTCGGTGATCGCAGCCCGGTCCGCGGCGATGCGGTCATCGGACTCGGCGAACGTCACGACCCGGCAGGTCGGGTTCGGGCATCGCCATCGTTGCTTCAACCACACCAACCGTGTGCGACGTCCGAAGCACGGCAGATCAGCGAGTTCGACCTCATCGATGCCGTGACGCCACACGCCTCCGCCACAGCTCGGACACGACGGCCGTGACGCTCGAGTCGAGATCGAGATCCGCAACCAGTGCGGCCAGTCGCCGACACCGACCACGTTGACGTCGGGGAGCCCGACAAGCAGCTCGCACATGCGCGTAGGGTTGGTCTCCAACAGGGGCTCCTCGGATTCTGGATGCGTAAGACACACCCAGATTCGTCGAGCCCCTGCCCGCGCTCGCGGACCCCGACCTACCTCACCCCACGCTCAGATCCGAAGAACCGTGACGGGGTCGACGAGCCGGGTCACGTCGCTCCGCAAACGAGCCCCGGTGGAGATCCCGATGCCTTCGACGATCACGATCTTGTCGAGCGTCGCGTCGATCCCGAGGATCTCGCCCTGGAAGGGGTCGTAGGCCGGGTCGAAGATCCACTTCCACTCCGCCTCCTCGACGTCATAGGTGGCCAGCGAGTTCCCGGTGACGACGACGATCCGGCCCGAGGCCGGATGGTAGGCGGCGCTGATCACCGCGACGGTGTTGTCGTACGGTCGGATCGACCACTCGTCGGCAGCGCGGTCGTAGACGTGCACCCCGTTGGTCGAGAAACCAACGAGCGCGTCGGAGTCGACGTCGTACACGAGCGCATCCAGCCACGCCGGGCCCTCGTCGGGGGCGGGGCCGAAGTCGGCGTTCATCGACGACCACTCGCCACTGCACACGTCGAGGCGGCCGGCCACGGTCGACCGAGAGACGGCGCCATCGGAGCCGCCAGCGCCGCGACGGACCACGACCACGCTGTTCGCGACCGTGTCGAGCGCGGCGACCGCCTCGAATGGGCCGACCTGCGGCTCCAGGAAACTTGAGGGACCGGCACGGGCTCATCGAAGTCGACGGCGCTGCCCTCCGGGCAGGCCGCGGCCGGCGGCGCAGAGCCCGCGGTCACCCCGTCGAGCATGCCAGTCCAACCGATCATCCTCCCGACCTCGTCGGCAGCGGGGCTCGCAGGTTCGGTGGTTTTGGGTTCGCTCGCGACGGGTTCAGTGACGATCCGGCGTTGCCGCGTCGTCGGCCGACGAATCGTCTCCACTGCACGACGCAAGAATCAGTCCACCGACAGCGATCACAGCGATGAGTCGATTCATCATGACGCCTCCTTCCTCGGTGCGGAGCAGTACAAATGCTGCCCCGATATGCATCTCCATTCACAGCTTGAGCCCAGTCGGTCGAGGCCGAGTAGAGGCGAGCGACCTCATCGAGGTGATGCCTGGGCTCTCGCCGATTCGGCATCACCCGGCCGCTCTCATCGGCGCACGGGTCGCCCGACTGATAGTGCCAATCGCGCCCATCTCACATGGGGAGCCCGTCCACTACATCGTCGACGGCGCCGAGCGGTGCCCTCAAATTGCCGTTCGGGGACGCTCCATAACGCTCGCGATAGTCACGGGCTTCGGAGGTCGTCACGCGCCGCAGCGCGGCCCATACCGAGCACCCGATAACCACATCGAAGACTCACCAGCCGAACACTGCGGGTGACCACCTTACGAACTGCCTGCCGGCCCCATCTGGCCGTCACCGGGATTACGTGCTGGCCAACTCGAGCGCCAAGCCGTCACACTGCGCCGGTGTTGGGCGCGTCGAGTGCGTTCGAAGGCCGCCATTCCCCGGCGCATTACGTTCGATACGGGCGTGCGGATCCTGCGCTGGGACTCAGCGTTCTGATCGGCCAACGTCTGAAGACTGATGTAGCCCGCGCCGAGATTGCCCTCCTGCTCCAACCATGCGCGTCTCTCAGCGCTCAGACCGCTCTGCGAGCTTCTGCACGTCGTCCGCGAGTCGCTCCTGCCCCTTTCGGAGCTCCCGTACTTCAGACAGGAGCTCGTCAAGTAATTCACCAAGACGCTCGTTGGTGGGACGTTGCTCAGGCATTGCACTCACCTCCCTTCGGTCGCTCAGATGCGACGGTACTCGTCGATCGAACGGGCCCCCGCTCTCGTCCGCGTGAGCGCACACTGACATCCACCGGCGCGGCCCGAACCCACGCACCAGCCGGCAGGTGCGCTCGACGACGAACCGCATAACGACCGCCTGAGAATCCGGTCGTCCTGCACCAACAGTTGTGCGACTTCGGTCCATACCGAGCGCCCGATAACCGCGCCACCGACCCGGCGTTCGGGGGCGGTCGGGTCGGGTCGGCCGTTCATGGACTCTGGGTCGTTCGACTGGGGCCAATACCGGGTGGATGGCTGGTTGCTGTGGTTGGCTAGTAGACGATGTCAGCTTCCGATGATCTGAATTCGGTGGCAGCGGAGTCGGAGAATCCGCGCAGGGACTTGAGTGCTCGACGACCGACTTCGCGCGTAGTCAATGTCTTGTTCTTCTGATTGGCCCACGCCCAGACACCATCGGGGAGTTCGTCAGCGGTGAGTCTCGAAGGCAGCGGGCTGGACGCCTGGAGCAGGCAGAGGGCCGCTGTCTCGTAGTCATGGATGTCCGCCAGCACCCTTGCGGTTGTGCGGCACACGTAGGGGAGTACCACGGAGCCAGAGTCGTGTTCGACGCACGATTCGAGCAGCCGAACAAGGCGGGCGTTTGGGTCACCGACGATCTCGACACCGTGCGTGGCAGCTCACCTGGTTCAGGCTCGCGAAGTACTTGGTGCCGTCCATTCCCAACCCCGCGGCCGCCATGAGTTCCGCCTCGCAGGCGATCTTCGCACCTGCCTCGAAGTCGCCGACATGTTCGAAGAACACTCCCATTTGCTGCAGCAGCGCCGCTTCAGTGTTGCGGGCACCGATGGACGCAGCCCATCCCAGCCCGCTGTGCAGCATTTCCACGCTCTCGTCGATCGCCTCTTGAACTGGTCGGTTTCCGGTCACAGCGGCGGCGCCCCATATGGTGAGTGCACCCCAGTAGTAGAAGAGGAACGACGCCGACGGGTCGTGCGGTGGTGCGCGCTCGAACCGTGCCAGAGCGTCGGTCCAGTCGAGTTGCAGGTTGCAGCCTTCGAAGCTCGCGAACCACAGGTCGGCCAGATCAGTGCTCGGGTCGTCCGACGAGATCGATTCGTGACGATGAAGGAACTCAATGAGCACCGAGCGTCCAACTTGACCGCGCTCGACCAACGCGGAGAGGGCCATCCCCCAGCAGGCTCCCCAGTTGTCGTACGTTTCGACCCCCGAGATCTGTGCCGTCTCCATGGCCCACGCGTATGGCTCGAGGTGGCCATGCTCCCACGCGAACGTGAATGGCCGGTAGAGGCGGAGGTCGTCGGCGATGCGGCCGGATTGGAGCGCCCACTCATGAACGGCGGCAAGGTCGACGAAGTCGTGATCGATCACGTCAAGGTAAGGGAGGCAGCTGCTGGTGCCGAGGGTCATGTAGGCGTCTTCGAGCTTGTCGAGGAAGTAGTCGAGATGGCGATGTTTCGTAGAGGTGGGGTCGTTCCAGCAGGTGGCAGCAACATGTTGGCGGATCGGTTCCAACATGCGATAGCGCATGCGTCCTCGGTCGTCGCGGCGTGTCTCGAGGAGACTGTGAGCGACATATGTCTCGATCGCATCGATCGGGTCTCGATCGATCTCGGCACGGAGGATCGCTCCAGCGGCGGCTAGATCGAAATCTACGGGGAAGACCGTGAGTGCTCCGAGTCCCGGTCGGAGGTCGTCGTCGAGCAACTGCACCGACCATTCGATCGTCGCCGACATGGTGGCGTGGCGGTCGTTGCGGCGACCGGGACTTGAGTGAAGTAGGTCGTCGAGGCGCGCTTGGATGTCCGCCAACGACAACGCCCTGGTTCGTGCTGCCACCAACTCGAGCGCCAGTGGGATCCCGTCGAGGCGACTACAGATCTGACGAATCGCGACGTGCTCTGCATCGCTCGTCGTGAGGCCGCCGACTCGGGCGGACTCACGCAGGAACAACTCGGCGCCCGCACCGTCTGGATCCAGCGGCGAAAGCGCGACGACCACTTCGTCACGGACCTCGATCGGTACCCGAGAGGTTGCCAACACTGTGATCGAACTCCCGGCCAGCAACCGCTCCACAATGGTGGCGACTACGTCGATGACGTGTTCACAGTTGTCGATCACGATCACTGTCTCGCCACGATCCCTCAACACTGCAGCAATCGCGTCCGGCTCACGCATCCCCGAGGTCAACCCGACCGCCCGTGCGATCGCAACTGCGACGTCGTCGGAGTCGACCGACACAAGGTCGCACCACCACACCTCCACATCACCGAGTTCGACCGATCGGTACGCCGCGGCATTCGCCAGCGCCGTCTTACCGATTCCGCCCGGCCCCGTCAACGTCACCAACCGGCACTGCTCCAGCAGGCCCTCCACCTCGTCGAGAACGTCGTCGCGACCCACCAACGCCACATCGGCCGGCGGCAGGTTGTGGCGGCGACGCGACATCGTGCGCACCGGGGGGAACTCGCCAGTTCCGAACTGGAACAACTCCACGTCACCGTCGATGGCCCCAACGACCCGCAGCAACTCTCCGACATTGGTGCCGTCGACTCCGACACCAGGGATCTGGCCGCCGTGAGCGGCAGCTGTCCCGCGCCCGCCCTGATCACGTCAGGACCGAGAAATCGCCCTCCGGCTCTCCGCGACCCCGGTGTGCACCCCCATACGGACACGGATTGTCACACCCTCCGGCCAACGCTCCTCCATGAGAGCAGCTTGAGCCTCCGAGGCAGCGTCCACCGCCGCCGCCGCCGTTTCGAATGCAGCCGAGAACGAGTCCCCCGCGGTCGTGAATACATAGCCGCCACGCCGTTCGATCGCCTTGCGGACGAGTTCGTCGTGACGAGCCGACGCACGACCCATCTGCTCGGTCCGCTTGGCCCACAACGGCGTCGAACCCTCCACATCGGTGAACAGAAACGTCACCGTGCCGGACGGCATCGACCCCATACTCACGAGTCTCGCATGCCGGGCAAACCCCAGTCTCCAAGACGCACCGTTGCGCGAGTTCGACCCCACCGACCCGGCGGCTGCTCGCCGCCATGCCCGAGTTCGGACTCAGCAGCACGAGCGGGGCTGCACACGGGCTGACCTCGGAGGGTCGAGATCGAGACATCGCAGACCTCACCCCAGTCATAGCGTCACGCATCTCCGATGCCGCTGGCTCGGCGGGGTGCTTGCGTCACGGTTGACGAGCGATCTATTGCTGGGAGCGGAACACGCAATCAACTCGCTGGGTCTCCACAACCTCAAGGCGTTCCCGATCCCGTCGAGATCGTCCGTATCGACAACCCCTCTACGAAGTCCGAGTCGCTGGACTTCGCAACGATCACCGACAGAGCGGATCGGCTGACGCTACGAGCAGCCCGCCGGATGCCGACACTGCTGCGAGCCCTGGCGCGACTCGCCGAGCGCTGATCAGCGACAAGTACGTGTCATCAGCAGTGTCCACGGCGACACGCACACGACTCCGGCCCAATTTGGGCGTCCCATCATTCCGTTCGTATTGACTCCAGCGATTCCCAGTCTCGGTCGACGACGACTGCAGTCTCACTCGACCAAGTGGACTCGGGGTGCAGGTTGGAGAGCATCGAGAGCCCGACGACCTACGTCAAAGATCGTCAGTTTGGAGCTTTCCGACTCGGCCCAGGCCCATGTGTCGTCAGGGATCTTGTCGAGGTCGAGCCGCGGGAGGTAATCGGGGAAGCCCACATCTGGCTGGAACATGCACAGTGCTGCGTTCTCGTAGTCGCCCGCGGCGGCGAGCACCCTGGCTGTGACTTGGCAGGTGTACGCCACTGTCGGCGCGTGAGGGTCCCGTTCCACCGACGACTCCAGAATCCGGATGAGTCTCGTTCGAGGGTCACCGTGGATGTCGACGCCTTGAATTGCGGCAGCGACTTGGTGGTAGCTCGCAAGGTTGGCATTGGCTGTCATCCCGAGAGCGAGCGACATCAGTTCCGCTTCACGCGCAACTCTTGCTCCCGTGGCGAGCCGTCCGCTTCTCGTCAGGATGCTTGCCATGCCTTGCAGGAGTGCCGCTTCGATGTTGCGTGCGCCGATCCTCGCCGCCCAGCCGAGCCCTTGGTCGAAGATCTCGATGCTCTCGTCGACCGCTTCGTCGATCGGCCGGTGTCCCGTCCATTCGGCTGCCATGGCGGTGACGGTCGCGCCGAAGAAGTAGCGCTGGAATAGAGCCGATGTGTCGGTCGAACTGGCTCGGGCGAATCGGGCGAGCGAGTCGTCCCAGTCGGTTTGGGTGAAAAGCCCTTCGGTGGTGGCGAGGCAGAGATCTGCGATGTCAGCGCTGGGATCGTCTGCCGAGATCGATCGATGCCGGCCGAGAAACTCGACGAGAACATCCGGTTCCACACCCCCGATCATTCCTGACACCGCATTCGTCCATGCTGCGCCCCAGTTGTCGTGGTCTGTGATTCCGGGCAGTGCGGCGGTCTCTGGGTGGCCCAGCGATACGGCTCGGTGCACCCGTGAACCACGCCATCACGAAAGGTCTGCGGTAGAGACGGAGATCGTCGTCGATGCGCCCTGATTCGAGTGCCTATCGTGCACCGCCGACAGGTCGGCCATGTCGTGGGTGAGCACCTCGAGATATGGCAGGCAGCTGCTGATCCCGAGCGTGTCGTAGGCCCGTTCGAGCTTGCCGAGGAAGTAGTCGAGATGGCAGTGCTTGGTTGCGTCGGGGTCACGCCACAGGTCTCTTGCCACATGTTGGCGGATCGGCTCCAACACCCGCTAGGGGATAGCGAACGCGGCCACGGTCGGTACGTTGCGCCTCGATCAGGCTGTGGGAGACGAACGTCTCGATTGCTTCGACCGGATCGTGATCGATACTGGCACCCAGGATTGCCTCGGCGGCTTCGAGATCGAAGTCGCCGGGAAACTCAGCCAACGCTCCAAGACCCGGACGGGAGGTCGTCGTCGAGGAGCTGCACGGACCATTCGGTCGCTGCTGCCATCGTGGCGTAGACGGTCGTTGCGCCGACCCGCCGTCGACGCCAGAAAGCTATCGAGCCGCACCTCGATGTCGACCAACGAGAATGCGCGGGCCCGGGCCGCCACGAGTTCGATCGCCAACGGATCCCATCGAGCCGCGAACAAATCGCACGCACCACATCCACATCGACGTCGTCCGTCGCCACGCCGGCAACAACACGTCCGAGCTCTCGCATGAAGAGTTCAGCACCCGCCCCGAAGGGGTCGAGCGGTTGCAGCGCCGCCACGACCTCACGGCCCGTCTCGACAGGGACACGCGAAGTCGCCAGGATCCGGACATCAGAAGCTCCGAGCAGCTCCTCCAGCAGTTGCGACACTGCCTCAATCACATGCTCGCAGTTGTCGAGGATGAGCCACGTCGCGCCACGGCTGGCCAGAACCGCTGCGACAGCAGCTGCGTCCCCTACACCGGACGTCAGACCGATCGCACGACCAGCAGCAGCAGCAACGTCGTCGGCCTCAACCGAGACGAGGTCACACCACCACACCCTCGACCCTGCTGGGCAATGATACCAATCGATACCCAACGGACTTCGCCACCGACGTCTTGCCGATACCTCCCGGCCCGACGACCGTGACGAACCGATGCTGATCGACCAGCCGAAGTAAATCATCCAGAACCGTCACGGCCGACCAACGCGATCGACAGGCAGGCTGTTGCGCCGTTGACTGCCGGCACGGACCGGAGGGAACTCACCCTCACCGAACTGGAACAGCTCAATTGCGTCGTCGAAACCACTCAACCGATGACGGCCAACCGAATACAACCGCTCATCACGCAGCAAACCAGCGGTCACCGATGAGACCAGGATCTGCCCACCGTGACCTGCGGCCTCGACTCGCGCTGCCCGAATCACATCCGGACCGAAGTAGTCATCACCGCGAATCTCAGCGGTTCCACTGTGTAGCCCCCATCCGGACTCGGATCGGTGTCTCATCCTACTACACCTCCGGGCTGCGAGATCATGCTGGGCTGCCGCCGACACCGCATCACGCGCCGTGCCGAACGCCGCACAAAACGAGTCACCGGCCGTCGTGAAAACGAAACCGTTGTGGGTCTCGATATGCGCACGAAGAATCTCGTCATGACGCCTCAACGCACGACCCATCTCGGCCGTTTGCCTGTCCCACAACCGCGTCGAACCCTCGACATCGGTGAACAGGAACGTCACCGTCCCCGACGGCAACTCGGGCACCCCCACCCCCGAAGTGTCGCACACCGCGGAGACCCGATCCCTAGGTGCTCCATCATCTCCTCGGCAACAGGGCCCTGAGACTCGACATCACTGAGCACGAACACGCAAATACTTCGGCCCTTATGCCGTGCCCGATATTCGCGGCGCTGCGACGGCTCCGGACCCACTCGGAATCCGGCACGATGATCGGCTCTCGGCAGTGGTTCCGTCCGTTGCAGCCGACGCGCGTTCTCGCGCACCTGGCCGAGCGCATACGTGCCGCACTCGAGCGTGTGGTCTGGTCGTGTCGGTCGCGGATATGGGTGCCATCCGCCAAGCAAGGAGGATCGCTCATTTGTCTACAACGGCACGCGCTGGCGAGTTCGCCGGACGCTCTCAGAGGCGTCGTGGGCTTCCTGTCCACGTGTTCCAGTGCGCGTGATAATGTTTGAGTTCACCGACCAGGCGGGGGCCTGGTCGGCCCATGAATGGGGTTCACCGTGAAGAGTTCGCGTGTTGTGATGGGTTGCGCCGCCGCACTGGCTGTCTCGACGTTCGGCGTCCGCATCAGCTGATCCCCGCGACCTATCGAAAGCAACAGGAGCCTCGAAAGCAACAGGAGCCGTTCCCCATGACCTATAGAAGGAGCATCGTCATCTTGGCCGCAATGGCCTTGGCGCTAGCAGCATGCGGTGGCGACGACGATGACGCCACCGCCGATGCGACCACCACCGAGGCCGCACCGACCACCGCGGCGCCTGCAGAGGCGACTCCACCCACCGAAGGCGAAGGCGTCAGTCCTGGCGATACCGTCGAAGGCGACGTCGAACTCGGACAGTTCCCGACGCCGATTTCGTTCACGACGAAAGACAGCTGGTTCGTGCCCATCGCCGAACCCGACGGCGTGGTCCTCGAAGATCCGGTGCAAGAGGCCCCGTTCACCCGTGCCGTGCTGTTCTTGACCGCAACCCCGATGGGTGGCCTTGACACCATCGGCGACCTGGTCGGTTCGGGGGACCAATACGACGAGGTCACAATCGTGGATCAGGCGGAGACCCAGGTGGGAGGCTTCGACGCCACCGTCTATGACCTGACCTATGACGGTTCTGGAGAGCTCCCGTTCCTGAGCACCCAGGGCTTCGGTGGCAGCATCGTCCTGCGAGACACCGAGTACTACCGAATCTGGGAAGTCGACAACGGCGGCGACTTCGTACTGGCGGTTCGCTCCGGTGCTGCGCGGAGACGTCGAATGGCTCGACAAGGCAGAAGCCCTCATCGACACGATCCAGTTCGGCGAGAAGTGACCGCCGCTCAGAGAAGACTCGCAGCGCCCCTCGCAGGAATCTAGCCTGCGTCGGCCCGGGCCCCTGACGGCCTGTACGGCGATTGTGCGGTGTTGAGCGGGTTGGCGTGTCCGTCGGGTGATGCCCCGTGACGGCGGATCGTGGATCATTCGTTACTCAGCGTTACCCACTCTTGATCCCAGGCCGAGTACAACAGCTTGCAGCAGCGGCAAGCTACCGCAGGGTGCTCATGACCTCACGACTATGCGTACTTCGCGGCGCAGAGGCAACGGATGATCCGACGGGAGCCGCTCGGTAAAGACAAGGTCGGACCCGGGTGTGATGCACGCATAGCCGGCAATCTGCCCGCCGACCACCGACGCATAACATCCGCTCCGTAATCCGATCGACTCCCTATGCGAGCGCACCGCAGAAC
>CALOBN010000005.1:775000-1348761 GCA_942491555.1 uncultured Gammaproteobacteria bacterium | reverse complement strand
CCAGGTACCCATGATCAGCGAGGCCATATGCGCAGGGACTCAGGCGGTTCATGGCCGAGAGACCGACCGGCGACAGGCAAAGCTCGCCGGTGGTGTGCAGCAGGTAGATCAGGAAGATGAAAATCACCGGCGTTGGCACATTGATACCGCCGCTCTCAGCGCCCCACACCAGCACCAGGAAGCCCAGGCCAACCTGGATGACGGCCAGGCCAAATTTCATGGGTGCCGACGGCTCCATGCCCCCTGCTGCCCAGCCCTTGCCACAGCATGGCAAAAAGCGGCGCCAGCAGGACAATGTAGATCGCATTGATGGACTGGAACATGGAGGCATTAACGCCCTGCGTATCGACATGACGGTCGGTGAACAGGTTCAGGGATGAACCGGCCTGCTCAAACAATGCCCAGAACACGATCGAGACGAGAATCAGGAACATGGCGGCAAAGATACGATCGCGCTCCTGTGAGGGCAGCTTGGTAACCGCGGTGAACAGCACATAAAGCACCAGGCCGCCACCAAAGGCGCCCAGCACATACCCAACCAGCTCCTGGTATTGAACCGCGAGCCAGCACAGGCCGACCATGGCCAGGCCGATGCCATAAATGCCAAACTCGCGACCCCCTTTGAGCTTGGCAGGGTCCTTTGGCTCGCCGTTGCCGAGCAGCAGTGGCTTGCCCATCACAAAAAAGATCAGGCCGATCAGCATACCGAACCCGGCCAGGCCAAAGCCGTACTCCCAGCCATAGGTCTGGCCCAGGTAGCCACAGATAATGGACGCGGTCGCGGCGCCCACATTAATGCCCATGTAAAAGATGGTGTAGGCCGGGTCACGGCGCACATCGGTACGTGAATAAAGCTGTCCGACAATGACCGAAATATTGGCCTTCAAAAAGCCCGAGCCGACGATAATCAGCGCCAGCGCCAGCCAGAAGATATTGATCATGGGGTCGTTCTGGCCACCGCCACCCTCAAAGGCCATGAGGAAATGACCAAAGGTCAGCAGTATGGCGCCAAACAGCACGGCTTTGCGCTGTCCGAGGTACCGGTCCGCCAGGTAACCACCCAGTACAGGCGTGATATAAACCAGCGCCGTGTAGGCGCCATAAATAATCGATGCTTCACTGTCTGAAAAAAGCCAATGCTGAACAAGGTAGAAGATCAGCAGGGCGCGCATGCCGTAATAGGAGAATCGCTCCCACATTTCGGCCAGAAACAGGACAAACAGTCCCTTGGGGTGACCCACCACCTCGTCCTGCGGGCGCGTAACGATGAAAAGACCAGCCAGAAGGAAACCCGCAAGGGCAACCACCGCGATCCAGAAGGTCCACATCTCGAATGCGGAATCAAAAGTGAAGATGAATTCTTGCATTAGGGCGCGCTCTCTTCAGTCAGCAAGCACGCATTATGTCACTGATGTGACAATGGGCACCACCAGGTGATGATGTCGGTCGTTTTGGCGCAGAGTTAATCCGGGAAATTTAGGGAAAGACCGGGTTTATGGCTCTATCCGCCCAGAGGTTGGAGCCTTCAATAATCTCGAGGCAGTTCAGCTTTTGGTTGGCCCGGGGATATGGGCCTGGACCGTGTGTTTGCTAGCCTGCCTGATCACCTCCACAAACAAAAAGGGGCGCCCTGCCGGGCGCCCCTTCGTCCGGTCCATCAGGACCGGGGTGTTACTTTTTGCCGCTCAGCTTGTTGCCAGAGACGGGTTTGCCTTGCGCAGGTTTCGCCGGTGCCTTGCCAGACTTGGCAGGTTTCGCAGCGGGTTTGGCGCCTTTAGACATAGCCATTTTTCTCTCCAGAGAATGTGGGGCAGCTCACGCTTGAGCGCCTGCCACAATCAGGAGCTTACTCCTTTTTAATCTCGCCGCATAGAAAATTAATCGTGTTCTATCTATCTGTTTCTTATACTTATATTCAATTCTCACGGCCTGATATGATTTTTGCCATTCAATGTTTCCAGGGTTCTCAGGCCATATCGCATCGGCGTTAAGAATCGTCCTTATATGACGGGTTAGAATGGAGCTATTGATTACCAATCGTTATAGAAGCAAGCATCCGTTGAACCGACGCACCAGGGTCTTTGGTCTAATCTCGCTGATTATCGGTGTCGCTTTGTTGTCTTCGAGCTTTAGGTTTCCTAACGTGATGATGGCGTTGGTGCTGGTTATGCCGCCGTCATTCATTATCCTAACCACAAGCCTGCTGTTACCCCTGATAATCATCACTGGCGGCTTCACACTCTGCCTCGGCAAGGAATGGGGTCGGACGATTCTCGGGCTCTGCTTTCTCTGGCTTGCGGGCATTTTTCTTTGGGCGATGCTGGCAGAACTTCCGCGCGCCTTTGATCGACCATGGAAGATTGCCGTCGAATATGCACCCTGGGGCATGGCGGGCGGAGTCCTGTGTTTCGGACTTCTGGCGGCAATGGCCTGGAGAATTGGAAGAAACCCATCCCTTAGCGACGAAGTTGAAGAGAACGATCTCGCAACATCAAAACCACGTGACCAACGGGACCCTCAACCTGGCCACTCAGCAGGTGTTTACGGCGTCGGCATACTCGCATTCGTTGTGGCAATCATGCTTTTTATTGGCAGAGATCAACCTCAAGCTGAACCGCCAGAACCCACGCTAAGCCTGAATGAACCCTGTCTTCCCATTGAGAATTACGCGGCTACCGTCAGAGAGCACGTGGAAACTTCACTGCAGGGCTTTCAGGCTCATCTCGACGCCAGACCGGCTACCGGGAAGTACCAGGAACTGCAGAAACTATTTATGTCAGCACATGAATCAATTTTCGCGTGCGCAAGTCGAGTGGCAGCAGCTGATCAGAAGCGTTCCGATTACTTTTTGATGTCCGACCCCTATTTGACCAACCATATGGTCGCCGGAACCTTCGAAATCATGAATAAGCCCTGGTCAGATGATGACATCCAGCTATTCATCAACGGCCTGAATGGCGCTGACTATTATGAGGATATGTCGTGGCTGGACAAGGCCATGGAACAACTCCCTCGTGAAGACCAGGTACCGTGCGAGCAAGACGCCACCGAAGAATCGATGAAGTCAGAGTAAAGGGACGGCGTTGTGCGCTCTGTTCTTTTAATTCGACCTTTTCTCTGGCCTTGACAGTTTTTATTCCACCATTCACAAAAAAGCCCGCCAAACGGCGGGCTTTTTCTCTGCGATGCAAACCTTCTTATTCTGAAGGCTCGCTCGCGTCTTCTTCGGACTCCGGCATCTCGGCGGCAACGGCGGCAGCCAGTGCAGCGAGATCGATTTCCGGCTCCAGCTCCCTCGGACGCTTGCGCGTGGAGTGGTAGGCCAGGCCGGTACCGGCCGGAATCAGGCGACCAACGATCACGTTTTCCTTCAGGCCGCGCAGGTGATCGGTGGTGCCGCGGACGGCAGCCTCGGTCAGTACGCGCGTGGTTTCCTGGAAGGAAGCCGCCGAGATAAACGACTCGGTAGCCAGTGATGCCTTGGTGATACCCAGCAGGAGACGTTCGTAAACCGCCCCTGTCCCGCCTTCGCGGACGACCAGTTCGTTATCGTCCAGGATGCGGGCCAGATCCAGCTGTTCAGAACGCAGCATCTTGGTGTCACCACCATCGCGAACCTCGGCTTTGCGCAGCATCTGGCGAATGATCACCTCGATGTGCTTGTCGTTGATGCCCACACCCTGCAGACGGTAAACGTCCTGGATTTCCTTGACCAGGTAATCGGCCAGTTCTTCCACGCCCAGCAGGCGCAGGATATCGTGCGGGTTAGGCTCGCCATCAACCACGGTTTCGCCCTTGTCCACGTGCTCACCTTCGAACACGATGACATGACGCCACTTCGGAATCAGCTCCTCGTAAGCCTTGTCGTCATCAATCTGACCGTCAATCGGACGATCCTTGGAAGCCTTGATGTCTTCCTCGGTCGGCGTAATGACCAGGCGCTGCTTGCCCTTGGTTTCCTTGCCGAAGCTGACGATACCGGACTTGCCAGCCAGAATGGACGGCTCTTTCGGCTTACGTGCTTCGAACAGGTCGGCAACACGCGGCAGACCACCGGTGATGTCACGGGTCTTGGACGATTCCTGCGGCACACGGGCCACAACGTCACCCACCTTCACGTCCATGCCATCACGGATGTTGACGATAGACCCGGGCAGCAGGAAGTACTGGGCGGTAATATCGGTACCCTGCAGCTTCAGCTCCTTACCCTTGGCATCGACCAGGCTGACCACCGGACGCAGATCCTTGCCGGCGCTACCGCGCTGCTTCGGATCGGTCACGACCAGGCTGGTCAAACCGGTAATGTCATCGGTGGTTTCGTTAACCGTGACGCCTTCCAGGAAGTCCGTGAACTTCGCCTTACCGGCCACCTCGGTGATAATCGGGTGTGTGTGCGGATCCCAGTTGGCCACCACGTCACCCGCGGCAACTTTATCGTTATCGCGTTTGACCACGATGGCACCGTAAGGAATCTTGTAACGCTCACGCTCACGACCGTGCTCGTCGATTACCGAAATCTCACCGGAGCGCGATACGGCCACAAGCTGCTTGTCGGCATTTTCCACAGACTTCAGGTTGTGCAGGCGAATAGACCCGCCGGACTTGACCTGGATGTGGTCAACCGCAGCGGCTCGTGATGCAGCACCACCGATGTGGAAGGTACGCATGGTCAGCTGGGTACCCGGCTCACCGATAGACTGGGCAGCAATAACGCCGACCGCCTCACCCATGTTGACCAGGTCGCCACGGGCCAGGTCGCGGCCGTAGCACATGGCGCAAACGCCATAACGCGAGTTACAGGTAATGGGCGAACGTACCAGCATGTGATCCACGCTGGCAGCTTCCACAACATCAACCAGTGCTTCGTCGAGCAGTGTGTTGCGCTCCAGAAGAACCTCATCCGTACCCGGCTTGAGGACGTCCCTGGCAACAACGCGACCCAGTACCCGGGCGCCAAGCGCCTCGACCACATCACCACCTTCAACGATCGGTGACATGCTCACACCATTCTCCGTGCCACAGTCCGGCTCAGTCACCACCATGTCCTGCGCCACGTCGACGAGACGACGGGTCAGGTAGCCGGAGTTGGCGGTTTTCAGCGCCGTATCGGCCAGACCCTTACGGGCACCGTGGGTAGAGATAAAGTACTGGAGTACGTCCAGGCCTTCGCGGAAGTTAGCGGTGATCGGCGTTTCAATGATCGAGCCGTCCGGCTTGGCCATCAGGCCACGCATACCGGCCAGCTGACGAATCTGCGCAGCAGAACCACGAGCGCCGGAGTCGGCCATGATGAAGATGGAGTTCATGGAGTCCTGCTCCACTTCCTTGCCATCGATCATGACCGAGTCCTTACCAATGGCCGACATCATGGCCTTGGCAACCTGCTCGTTGGTGCGTGACCAGATATCCACAACCTTGTTGTAGCGCTCCCCTGCGGTCACCAGACCGGAGGAGTACTGGTTCTGGATTTCGATCACTTCGTCTTCAGCGGCGTCGAGAATGCCAACTTTCTCATCCGGAATCACCAGGTCATCGATACCGATGGAAACACCGGCGTCGGTGGCGTACTGGAAGCCCGTGTACATCAGGCGGTCAGCAAAAACCACGGTCTTTTTCAGACCCAGGCGACGGTAGCAGCTGTTGATCAGGTCGGAGATCTGACGCTTTTTCAGCGGCTTGTTGATCATATGGAACGGCATACCCTTGGGCCGGATTTCAGCCAGCAGGGCGCGACCAACAGTGGTTTCAATCAGGTTGGTCTCATGACGCTCATCGCCGTGCTCGGAGATGATGACCTCATCGATCCGCACCTTGACGCGCGCATGCAGTTCCACGGCCTTGTTTTCATAGGCACGGTGAACCTCGGCGGTATCCGCGAAGTACATGCCTTCACCCGGTACACCGGCCAGTTCCCGGGTCATGTAATACAGACCCAGCACCACGTCCTGCGTCGGCACGATGATGGGTTCACCATTGGCCGGGGACAGGATGTTGTTGGACGACATCATCAGGGCGCGCGCTTCGAGCTGCGCCTCGATGGACAGCGGCACGTGCACAGCCATCTGGTCACCGTCGAAGTCGGCGTTAAAGGCCGTACATACGAGCGGGTGCAGCTGGATCGCCTTACCTTCAATCAGGACCGGCTCAAAAGCCTGAATACCAAGACGGTGCAGGGTCGGCGCACGGTTCAGCAGTACCGGGTGCTCACGGATAACCTCGGAAAGGATATCCCAGACCTCGGACTTCTCCGCTTCGACCAGTTTCTTGGCAGCTTTGATGGTTGCAGCCATGCCACGGCGTTGCAGCTTGCTGAAAATAAACGGCTTGAACAGCTCCAGGGCCATTTTCTTCGGCAGGCCACACTGGTGCAGCATGAGTGTCGGACCAACCACGATCACGGAACGACCGGAGTAATCCACACGCTTGCCCAGCAGGTTCTGACGGAAACGACCCTGCTTGCCCTTGATCATGTCTGCCAGCGACTTCAGCGGACGGCGGTTGGTGCCGGTAATGGCACGTCCGCGACGGCCGTTATCCAGCAGCGCATCAACGGCTTCCTGCAGCATGCGCTTTTCGTTGCGCACGATAATGTCCGGCGCGTTCAGCTCCAGCAGTCGCTTGAGGCGGTTGTTACGGTTGATCACCCGGCGGTACAGATCGTTCAGATCCGAGGTTGCGAAGCGGCCGCCATCCAGCGGGACCAGCGGACGCAGATCCGGCGGCAACACAGGCAGCACCTGCATGATCATGTATTCCGGACGGTTACCAGACTCCTGGAACGCTTCCACGAGCTTGACCCGCTTGGACAGACGCTTGAGCTTGGTCTCCGAACGCGTGGCACCAATGTCCTCGCGCAGCCGGATCATTTCCTCGGCCAGGTCGATGGATTTGAGCAGATCGTAGATCGCCTCGGCACCCATCTTGGCGTCAAATTCGTCGCCGTAGGTCTCCACAGAATCAAGGTACTGCTCATCAGTGAGCAGCTGACCGCGCTCCAGGTCGGTCAGACCCGGATCCAGCACCACGTAGGACTCAAAATACAGGATGCGCTCGATATCACGCAGCGTCATGTCCAGCATCAGGCCGATACGCGACGGCAGTGATTTGAGGAACCAGATATGCGCCACCGGGCTGGCCAGTTCAATGTGCGCCATGCGCTCACGACGGACCTTGGTCAGCGTGACCTCGGTGCCACATTTTTCACACACGACACCACGGTGCTTCATGCGCTTGTACTTGCCGCACAGGCACTCGTAGTCCTTGACCGGACCAAAGATGGCCGCACAGAACAGGCCGTCGCGCTCGGGCTTGAAGGTCCGGTAGTTGATCGTTTCCGGCTTCTTCACTTCACCAAAGGACCAGGAACGGATCAGGTCCGGGGGCGCAAGGCCAATGCTGATGGCGTCAAAATCCAGCGGCTGGCGCTGGCGGTTATAGAGATTCAGTAAGTCTCTCACAATGCGTCTCCCGTCCCTTTCAGGACTCTTCGAGTTCGATGTTGATGCCCAGAGAACGAATTTCCTTCACCAGTACATTGAAGGATTCCGGCATTCCTGCCGCCATCTCGTGGTTACCATCGACGATGTTCTTATACATCTGGTTACGGCCGCTGACGTCGTCGGACTTGACCGTCAGCATTTCCTGCAGCGTGTAAGCCGCGCCGTAGGCTTCCAGGGCCCAGACCTCCATTTCGCCGAAGCGCTGACCTCCGAACTGCGCCTTACCACCCAGCGGCTGCTGGGTAACGAGGCTGTACGGGCCGGTAGAACGAGCGTGCATTTTGTCGTCTACCAGGTGGTTGAGCTTCAGCATGTACATGTAACCCACGGTCACAGGACGATCAAAAGGATCGCCGGTACGGCCGTCGTACAGGGTCGTCTGGCCACTGGCAGGCAGCTCGGCGAGCTCCAGCAGTCGCTTGATTTCTTTCTCCGGCGCGCCGTCAAATACCGGCGTTGCCATTGGTACACCACCGCGGAGGTTATCGGCCATGGTCTTGATCTCACCAGCGGAGAACTGCTTCATATTGACGCGGCCCTCTTTGTCACTGTTGTAGATCTTGTCCAGGTATTCCCGAATCTCGTCGGTCTTGGCCTTGCGATCGATCATTTCACCGATGCGCAGACCCAGGCCTGCAGCAGCCCAGCCCAGGTGGGTTTCCAGCACCTGCCCGATGTTCATTCGCGAGGGCACGCCCAGCGGATTAAGGCAGATATCGACCGGTGTACCGTCTTCCATGTAAGGCATGTCTTCGGTCGGCACGATCATGGAGATCACACCCTTGTTGCCATGCCGTCCAGCCATCTTGTCACCCGGCTGAATGCGGCGACGTACGGCCATGTACACCTTGACCATTTTCAGAACGCCCGGAGCAAGGTCGTCACCCTGGGTGATCTTGCCGCGTTTTTCTTCAAAGCGCTCGTCGAAGGCCTTGCGCTGGGCTTTGACCTGGTCAGCCATTTCTTCCAGCAGGTCGTTGGCCTTGTCTTCTTTCATGACCAGCTTGAACCAGTCGTTGTGGTCCAGATCAGCCAGGTAAGCCTGGGTGACCTTGGCGCCTTTCTTCAGACCGGGGCCTTTCTCGACTTCCTTGCCCACCAGCGCATTTTCCAGGCGCTGGAAGATGGCACCTTCAACAATGACCAGCTGATCGTCGAGGTCTTTGCGCACCTGGCGAAGCTGTTCACGCTCGATGGAAATCGCACGCTCATCCTTGTCGACGCCGTCACGGGTGAACACCTGCACGTCGATCACCGTGCCGTCCATGCCGGAAGGCACGCGCAGCGAGGTGTCTTTAACGTCGGAGGCCTTCTCACCAAAGATGGCACGCAGCAGCTTTTCTTCCGGGGTCAGCTGGGTCTCACCTTTCGGCGTAACCTTACCGACCAGGATATCGCCGGTTTTCACCTCGGCACCGATGTAGACAATGCCGGACTGATCCAGTTTGTTCAGGTTGTGCTCACCAACATTGGGAATATCCGCGGAAATTTCCTCGGAACCCAGCTTGGTGTCACGCGCCACACAGGTCAGCTCTTCGATGTGAATGGTCGTGAAACGATCTTCCTGAACCACGCGCTCGGAGATAAGAATCGAGTCTTCGAAGTTGTAGCCATTCCAGGGCATAAACGCGACGAGCATGTTCTGGCCCAGGGCCAATTCGCCGAGGTCGGTTGAAGGACCGTCAGCCAGCACGTCATCTTTGGCGACCACGTCACCGACCGTGACCAGCGGACGCTGGTTCATGCAGGTGTTCTGGTTGGAGCGCTGATACTTGACCAGGTTGTAGATATCGACACCCGGATCACCGGCATCAACCTCTTCCTCGTTGGCGCGGACCACGATACGTCCGGCGTCAACCTGGTCGACGATACCGCCACGCTTGGCTACTGCGGTGACACCCGAATCGGTCGCTACAACGCGCTCCATACCGGTGCCCACCAGCGGCTTGTCCGCACGCAGTGTCGGCACCGCCTGGCGCTGCATGTTCGAACCCATGAGGGCGCGGTTGGCATCATCGTGCTCGAGGAACGGCACCAGGGATGCAGCCACGGAAACAATCTGTTTCGGTGACACATCCATATAGCTCACCTCGGACGGCTCCATCAGGGTAAATTCACCCATGTGCCGGCAAGGAATGAACTCATCGGTGAAACGGCCCTTGTCGTCCAGATCAGCATTCGCCTGGGCGATCACGTAGTCGCCTTCCACGATGGCGGACAGGTATTCGACCTCGTCCGTCACCTTGCCGTTGGCCACCTTGCGGTACGGCGTCTCGAGAAAGCCGTAATCGTTGGTGCGCGCATAAACAGCCAGGGAGTTAATCAGACCGATGTTCGGGCCTTCCGGTGTTTCAATCGGGCAGACACGGCCGTAATGCGTCGGGTGCACATCGCGCACCTCAAAGCCGGCGCGTTCACGTGTCAGACCACCCGGGCCGAGGGCCGAGACGCGGCGCTTGTGCGTCACTTCCGACAGCGGGTTGTTCTGATCCATAAACTGGCTGAGCTGGCTGGAACCAAAGAATTCCTTCACTGCAGCTGCAACCGGCTTGGCGTTGATCAGTTCCTGCGGGGTGAGGCCTTCGCTTTCGGCAACACTCAGACGTTCACGAACCGCGCGTTCCACGCGGACAACGCCCACGCGGAATACGTTTTCAGCCATCTCACCGACAGAGCGCACGCGACGGTTGCCCAGGTGGTCAATATCGTCCACCGTGCCTTTACCGTTGCGGATATCAATCAGCACTTTGAGCACTGCGATAATGTCTTCCCGGTCCAGTACACCCGGGCCTTCGATCTCTTCCCGCCCCACACGGCGGTTGAACTTCATGCGGCCCACAGAAGACAGGTCATAACGATCTTCTGAGAAAAACAGGTTCTTGAAGAGATTCTGGGCAGCTTCCTTGGTAGGCGGCTCGCCGGGACGCATCATGCGATAAATCTCAACCAGCGCTTCCAGCTCGTTGGTGGAGCTGTCAATGCTCAGGGTGCTGGAAATGTACGGACCCTGATCCAGGTCATTCACATACAGCACATCAAGCTTCTTGATGCCGCCGTCACGCAAAGTCTCAAGCAGTTCCTCGGTGATCTCCGTGTTGGCATCGGCCAGCACTTCACCGGACTCCTTGTCCACGATGCCCTTGGCAATAATCTTGCCGATCAGGTATTCATCCGGCACATCCATGGACTTCATACCGGCCTCGCCAATCAACTTGACGTGGCGCGCGGTGATGCGCTTGCCAGACTGAACGATAACCGTGCCCTTCTTGTCCGTGATGTCAAACAGGGCTGTTTCACCGCGCAGACGCTCGGGAATGACTTCGGTCTTGGCGCCACCTTTGAGCAGATCGATTTTGCTGGTCTCAAAGAAGGTATCCAGTATTTCCTCATTGGTCATGCCCAGGGCACGCAGGAGGATGGTCACCGGCAGCTTGCGGCGACGATCGATACGGGTATAAATGCCGTCCTTCGGATCAAACTCGAAGTCGAGCCAGGAGCCGCGATAGGGAATAACACGCGCAGAAAACAGCAGTTTCCCACTGGAATGCGTCTTGCCCTTGTCGTGATCAAAAAACACGCCCGGCGAACGGTGCAGCTGGGAAACGATGACCCGCTCCGTACCATTAATAATGAAAGTGCCGGTTTCGGTCATCAGGGGCAGATCGCCCATGTAGACTTCCTGCTCTTTCACGCTCTTGACAGGCTTTTGCTTGGCGGAGCTTTCCTTGTCAAAAATGACCAGGCGCACCTTCACGCGCAGCGGGGCGGCATAAGTCATGCCGCGGAGCTTGCACTCTTTCACATCAAATGGCGGGGTACCCAGCTCGTAGCTAACGTACTCAAGCGCCGCGTTACCGGAATAAGACGTTATCGGGAAAACGGACTGAAGGGCGCCGTGCAGGCCCCGATCACGTCGGTCGTCTTCGTTAACGTCGGTTTGTAGAAACTCTTCATACGACCGGATCTGGGTCTGCAGAAGAAAAGGCACGTCGAGCACAGACTGCTGTTGCCCAAAATCCTTGCGAATACGCTTTCTTTCAGTGAAGGAATAAGTCATGTTTGGCACCGCCTAAACTGTGCCGGCCCGAAGCTGGGACGGCTCAAAAATTCTTTGGCAATCAACCCGCGAAATAGTCCGCCGGTGATCACGGTCTTTTGGAATGGCCGCCGGGGCGGCAATTCACAAACGGGTAAAGGCCGGGGACCGAAATCCCCAGCCAGAACCTGTCTCTGTCCCGTAAGGGCGCAGAGAATTACTTGACCTCGACAGAAGCGCCAGCTTCTTCGAGTTTCTTCTGTGTTTCTTCAGCGTCAGATTTCGCAACGCCTTCCTTAATGGGGGAAGGAGCGCTTTCAACGAGGTCTTTGGCTTCTTTCAGGCCCAGACCGGTGATCTCACGAACTGCTTTGATCACTGGAACCTTGTTGGCGCCGAAGGAAGTCAGTACCACGTCAAATTCGGTCTGTTCTTCTGCAGCACCGGCGTCACCACCAGCAGCAGGAGCA
Organism: uncultured Gammaproteobacteria bacterium; assembly: GCA_942491555.1. Lineage (GTDB taxonomy): Bacteria > Pseudomonadota > Gammaproteobacteria > Xanthomonadales > SZUA-36 > Marinihelvus. The sequence goes on along the minus strand of CALOBN010000005.1, from coordinate 1,336,756 downwards.
GCCGCAGCGGCCACGGGGGCAGCAGCGGTTACACCGAATTTTTCTTCCATGGCATCGATCAGTTCAACCACGTCCATTACAGACATGTTAGCGATCGTGTCGAGGATATCTTCTTTTGAAACGGCCATTGTCGTCTCTCCAATCTATTGTCAAACGGGGCACAAGGCCCACAGGTTAAAATTACTTAAGCAGACTGCTTTGCGTCTCGTACGGCTGCGATAGTGCGTACCAGCTTGGTGTGCGGCGCGACCAGCGTCCGGACGAATTTCTCGACCGGGGCCTTCATCGTGCCCATCAAGATGGAAATTGCCTGGTCGTAGGTAGGCAGCTTGGACAGACGATCCAGTTCGGATGCGTCGTACAATCCACCACCAATTGCTACAGACTTGGCCACGAGCAGTTGATGCTCCTTGGCATAGTCCTTGACCAGACGCGCTGCGGCACCGGGGTCTTCCATGCTGAATGCCAACAGGATGGGACCTGTCAGTACATCATTCAGACATTCGAAGTCCGTGCCTTCCACGGCCCTGCGAACGAGGGTATTTTTGGCCACCTTGACATACACACCACCCTGACGCGCTTTCACACGCAGGTCGGTGAGCTGTTCAACGGTAAGACCGCGATACTCCGCCGCAACAGCAGACAGGGCGGTCTGTGCCACTTCTGACACTTCTGCCACTACTGCCTTCTTTTGCTCAATATTGAGCGCCATTGGTTACCTCCTGGAGTCCTATGACCGAAAAGCCGGTCTATTCCAGTACTCGTTCAGTGGGTACCCCGCTACGGGATCAGGCTCTTTCGAACCCGATTCAGTAGCGGGGGCTCCACCATCTGCGTAGGCTGCAAACGGTTACCCGGTTGCGCTTAAACCGCGACCCCGATTCTTTCCAGGGTCAACAATACCTACGGTCTTTGACGGCCTTGGCCCGATGCCCTTTCGGTGGTTTGAAAAGACGCCGGGTGCAGCCCGCCGCTTTCGGTGACGCAATCGCTTGCGCCACCAAAATTCCTTGTCTTGCTTACGTGATGCTCGAAGCGTCTACCACGATGCCCGGACCCATGGTCGTGGACAGCGCAACTTTCTTGAAGTAATGACCTTTCGATGAAGCCGGCTTGAGCTTGTACAGATCCGCCATTAACGCGGCCAGATTGGCCTTCAGCGCATCGGTTTCAAAGTCAGCCTTGCCGATCGTCGTATGAATGATGCCGGCTTTATCGGTGCGATAACGCACCTGGCCTGCCTTGGCATTTTTGACCGCGGTCTCAACGTCAGCCGTCACCGTACCCACTTTGGGGTTCGGCATCAGACCGCGCGGACCCAGCACCTGGCCGAGTTTACCGACGACACGCATGGCATCGGGCGTGGCAATGACCACGCCAAAGTCGATATCACCGTCTTTCATCTGGTCGTGCAGATCGTCCATACCGACCACATCTGCACCGGCTGCTTTGGCCTTTTCAGCGTTTTCGCCCTGGGCGAATACCGCGACGCGCACTTCCTTTCCGGTACCGTTGGGCAACACGGTGGAACCGCGAACGTTCTGATCCGATTTGCGCGGGTCAACACCCAGGCGCACAGCCACGTCCACAGACTCCCGGAAACCGACTTTGCTGCATTCTTTCAGCAGTGCCAGACCTTCGTCGAGGCCATAAGTCTTGTTGCGATCCACCATTTCGTTGATCGCGCGGCTACGTTTGCTCATCTTGGCCATTACTCGACTCCCTCAACTTCCAGGCCCATGCTGCGGGCTGAGCCGGCGATCGTGCGCACGGCCGCATCCATATCGGCAGCCGTCAGATCAGGTTCTTTGGTCTTGGCAATTTCCTCGAGCTGCGCCCGGGTCACTTTGCCAACCTTCTTGGTGTTTGGTTCACCACTGCCTTTGGGAATACCCGCGGCTTTACGCAACAGCACGGCGGCTGGTGGCGTTTTGGTGATGAATGTGAAACTACGGTCGGCATAGACCGTGATCACCACGGGAATCGGCAGACCCGGTTCTACATCTGCCATCTTGGCGTTAAACGCCTTGCAGAATTCCATGATGTTGACACCATGCTGACCCAGCGCCGGACCCACGGGTGGGGACGGATTCGCCTGACCGGCCGGTACCTGCAGCTTGATATAAGCCAGGATTTTCTTAGCCATATTGTACTCCTCGGGTTCAAGCGCCCGGCCACAAGGGCCAAGGCTCCCCGTCAGTTATGCATCCGTTAAGATGCGTTTGCTTCAGGATTTCTCGACTTGATGGAACTCCAGTTCCACCGGCGTCGAACGTCCAAAAATCAGTACGGCCACCCGCAGGCGGCTCTTGTCGTAATTAACCTCTTCGACCACGCCGTTAAAGTCGTTGAACGGACCGTCCACAACCCGGACCATTTCGCCAGGCTCAAACAGCACCTTCGGACGCGGCTTGTCGACGCCTTCCTGAACACGGTTCAAAATGGCATCTGCTTCGCGCTGACTGATCGGTGCCGGCCGGTCGGCCGTGCCTCCGATAAAGCCCATCACTTTCGGCACGTCTTTAACCAGGTGCCAGGTCTCGTCGGTCATTTCCATTTCCACCAGCACGTAGCCGGGGAAAAACTTGCGATCAGAACGACGCTTCTGACCGCCTTTCATTTCAACCACTTCTTCGGTGGGCACGAGTACTTCACCGAAATACTCTTCCATCCCGGCGCGCGCAATGCGCTCAGCCAGAGACTTCTTTACCGTATTCTCGTAACCTGAAAAGGCATGCACGACATACCAGCGCTTGGCCATGATCAACCTCCTCCAAGAAGGCTGCGGACCAGAGCCCCCAGCAACCAATCAACACCCGCCAGAAACAGGGAGATCAGTATTGTTACAACAATAACCATCAAGGATGTTTGCAAGGTCTCCTGATGAGACGGCCAAACTACCTTGCGGCGCTCAATATCCGACTCCAGCAGGAAACGGTAAAACCGTCCGCCCTGATGAGACTGACCGGCAACCCAGGCAGCCAGCACTGACCAGAGAATCAAACCACCCACACGAACCGGCAAATTAGCCGCATCCTGGAAGTAGTAATAGGCTCCGATACCACCCAAAAGCATGATCACCGCCACCAACAACAGCATGCTGTCTAGCGCGGCTGACCGGCTTGTTTCTGCCTTGCTGTTCATCCGTAGAACACGTTCCTGTCTTGTATGCCAGCCGTTAGGACTGGCAGGCCAGGAGGGACTCGAACCCCCAACCTGCGGTTTTGGAGACCGCTGCTCTGCCAATTGAGCTACTGGCCTAATCCAATTGTTCCTGACAAGGAAGCCGGCAACTCCCGGGAGCCACCAGCCTCAATGGTCAGTCTCTGTGCTTCCGGCACCCATGGCACCGGTCGCTTTGTCCTTTCAAACCCTGGCGCCAAAGCGCCGGGGTTTTTTACTTCCTTCGCGGTTGGCGCGTTAGCGCCAGAGCAAGTCTAATTACGTTGCACGGTGAGGGCGGTTTTCATCGCAAAGCGATGAAAGAAGCGCTTACCGGGCGGCCGTTATTCGAAGATCTTGGCGACAACGCCCGCACCAACCGTGCGACCACCCTCGCGAATCGCGAAACGCAATCCTTCTTCCATCGCAATCGGGTTAATCAGCGTGACTTTCATCTGCACGTTGTCACCCGGCATGACCATCTCAACACCTTCCGGCAGTTCGCACGCACCCGTTACGTCCGTGGTACGGAAGTAAAACTGCGGACGGTAGCCCTTGAAAAACGGCGTATGACGACCACCCTCTTCTTTCGACAGAATGTAAACCTCCGCCTCAAAAGTGGTGTGCGGCTTGATCGTGCCCTTGTGCGCCAGTACCTGGCCACGCTCCACGTCATCACGCTTGGTGCCACGCAGCAGTACGCCCACGTTGTCACCCGCCCGACCTTCGTCCAGCAGCTTGCGGAACATCTCAACACCGGTACAGGTCGTGGTCACGGTATCCTTGATACCAACGATCTCGATCTCTTCACCGACCTTCACAACACCACGCTCAACACGTCCGGTTACCACCGTGCCGCGACCAGAAATTGAGAACACGTCCTCAATCGGCAGCAAAAACGGCTTGTCCGTGTCACGTACCGGCTCAGGAATGTATGCGTCCATCTCGTCCAGCAACTTCAGCACCGACGGAACGCCAATCTCTGAAGCGTCGCCTTCCAGCGCCTTGAGCGCAGAACCGGTTACGATCGGCGTGTCATCACCCGGGAAGTCATACGAAGACAGCAGTTCGCGAATCTCCATCTCCACCAGTTCCAACAGCTCTTCGTCGTCCACCTGGTCAGCCTTGTTCATGTACACCAGGATGTACGGAACACCCACCTGACGGGCCAGCAGAATGTGCTCGCGCGTCTGCGGCATCGGGCCGTCAGCAGCACTTACCACCAGGATCGCACCGTCCATCTGCGCCGCACCCGTGATCATGTTCTTCACATAATCAGCGTGTCCCGGGCAATCTACGTGCGCGTAATGACGACCGTCCGTCTCATACTCAACGTGCGCCGTGGCAATCGTAATGCCGCGCTCACGCTCTTCAGGAGCGTTGTCAATCTGGTCATACGCCTTGCTCACACCACCGCGCGCGTCTGCACACACCTTCGTCAGTGCCGCCGTCAGCGTCGTCTTACCGTGGTCCACGTGACCAATCGTGCCTACGTTCACGTGGGGCTTATTACGTTCGAACTTTTCCTTGGACATTGGTGTCTCCGAAAATACGCTTGTCAGTGCCAAATTAAATTAAGCCAAACTACTAATAGCTGGTGCCCACAACTGGAATCGAACCAGTGACCTCTCCCTTACCAAGGGAGTGCTCTACCGCCTGAGCTATGCGGGCGGAAACCGTTGATCCTGTTTGCCCGCCGCTAACGAGAGCCGGCCGGATCAGTGGCCTGTGTCACATGGAGCGGGTGATGGGAATCGAACCCACATCATCAGCTTGGAAGGCTGAGGTTCTACCGTTGAACTACACCCGCCTGAATGAAACCCACCTAAGAACTCACCGCTCCCGGCTACCGCGGCATGTTTCTGAAGTACAACAGAAACCTGCCTCTGTTTATCTCGTTGGTACGACAACACCGTGACATGCTTGGCTGCGGGTTCATTTCCGCGTGCCTGGCCCGCCACGCCCAGGTTTATTAAACCGTTGTCGTTCCAAATTGTGTCCTGCCAACTGCCCGCCAGGGCGGATAGTGGTGGAGGGGGGAGGATTCGAACCTCCGAAGGCATAGCCAGCAGATTTACAGTCTGCCCTCGTTGACCGCTTGAGTACCCCTCCAAACAAGCAAGCCGCCTATTTTGCCTGACAACCCGTCAGGCCGTCAAGATAAGTCGACGGAAAGCAGCGCGAGATTGTAGTGCTGAACGGCCCTACTGACAAGAGCCTTGAGGGAACTGATATCAGCGCCTGGGATAGCGCCTCAGCTTATTGCTCATCTTCATCTTCGAAGTCATCGTCGATGAAGTCGTCGTCATCGTCCAGACCGTCTGCGTCGACGGCCTCTTCATCTTCTTCTGCCGCATCACCCATGGCCACATAAGCCGCGACATCATCGTCATCCTCATCGAGCAAATCGAGGTCGAGGTCGCCATCACCGAAGTCATCCAGAAGCGCCATTAGTTCCTGACGCTCACGCAGCTTTTCGATGCGACGCCGACGGGCCGCGAGGGACAAGGGTACCGGGCTTTCAATCCGCGCATTCGTCACATCGACGACGGCATCGGACTTGGCAGTATCTTGTCGATCGTTCTTCGCACGAGCCATGGCCTGTGGTTCTCCTGATCTCAGCAAGGGATCCTGGTAAATTTATCTATGCATACCATCTGTGCTGTTCCTTATACCCCAAAGAAGGATGGCCATAAAAGTCCCAACTGCAACTTTCTCGTCAGACGTTGAACCGAAACAGAATCACATCGCCCTCTTTCACGATGTATTCCTTGCCTTCCATGCGTAGTTTACCGGCCTCCCGCGCGCCATGCTCACCACCGGTGGCGAGGTAATCATCGAAAGCGATAACCTGCGCGCGAATAAACCCGCGCTCAAAGTCCGTGTGGATTTTGCCCGCCGCCTGGGGCGCGGTTGAACCCCGGCGCACGGTCCAGGCACGGACCTCCTTGGGCCCGGCGGTAAAAAACGTCAGCAAACCCAGCAGTGAGTAGCCCGCATGAATAACCTGGGACAGGCCTGATTCACTGACACCCAGGTCATTGAGGAATTCTTCGCGCTCATCATCTTCCAGACCGGCGAGCTCTGCCTCGATGCCGGCGCACACAGCGACCACCTCGGCATTTTCACCTTCAACATGCGCGCGCAGGGCATCCAGGTGCGGGTTACCCACCAGGCCACCCTCATCAACGTTGGCGATGTACATGACCGGCTTGCGCGTCAGCAGGTTCATGGAACGGATTTCCTTCTCTTCGTCCGCGCTCAATTCCACGGCACGAAGACCGCCGGTTGCATCAATCGCATCGCGCAGGCGGGTCAGCAGTGCTATTCGCTTGAGCACGGCTTTATCACCCGATCGCTGCAACTTCTCTGCCTTGTGCAGGCTTTTCTCAATCGACTCCAGATCGGCCAGCTGCAGCTCCGTATTGATTGTCTCCACATCAGCGACCGGGTTCACCCGCCCTTCCACGTGAACCACATCGTCGTTGTCGAAACAGCGCACCACGTGCGCAATGGCATCGGTCTCACGGATGTGCGCGAGGAATTTGTTGCCCAGGCCTTCGCCTTGTGACGCGCCGGCAACCAGGCCGGCAATATCAACGAACTCCATGGTTGTGGGAACGATCTTTTCCGGCTTGTTGATGACCGCCAGCTCACCCAGGCGGGGATCGGGCACGGGCACCATACCGACGTTGGGATCGATGGTACAAAACGGGTAGTTCTGCGCCTCAATTGCCGCCTCGGTCAGCGCGTTAAACAGCGTGGATTTGCCAACATTCGGCAGGCCTACAATGCCACAGCGAAATCCCATGATCCTGGTCTCCTAAAGCGCCGGTGATGCCGGCGATCAGTTGGCGGTATGCAGGGCGGTCATCGCTTCCTGCAGCCGGTCTGCAAGCACGAGTGGCATTACCTCCACCGCACGCTCAATCGAGTTATCAATTTCGGCCCGCTCGGCCACGGGGCAGCGCCCCAGCACGTAGCCGGTGACTGCATCTTTATGACCGGGGTGTCCGATGCCAATACGCAGCCGCATAAAATCCGCAACGCCCAGGTGTTGGGCCGTATCGCGGACGCCATTGTGGCCGCCGTGGCCGCCACCCTGTTTCAAACGCACAGTTCCGACAGGCAGATCCAGCTCGTCATAGGCGACGAGTACGTTCCTGGAAGGAATCTGGTAGTAATCGGTCAGGGCCCGAACCGCCTGACCGCTGTGGTTCATGAAGGTAGTCGGCCTGGCCAGAATGACGTCGTGGGCGAACAGCTCGCCGGCCGCCATCTCTGCATGCAACTTTGACTGGGTTCGCAACGGCACTGCCATTTTGTCCAGCAAGCGATCCAAAAACCAAAACCCGGCGTTGTGCCGGGTTTCAGCGTATTTCGGGCCCGGGTTACCCAGGCCTATAATCGCGAAGCGCTCGGACATGGCCCGCGCGTCTTACTCCTTGTCAGCGTCGTCGTCGTCACCGCCGGCTTTCGCGTCGTCGTCGCCGTCATCGGATTCGCCGATTACCTCGACGTCGCCAGCGTCGACCTCATCTTCATCTGCGTCAGCACCGGTACCCTGGTCTTCGCTGATGTGAATTGCGTTGGCAACCATGAGATCGCTGTCATCATCATCGCTCAGGGACGGCAGCGTCACACCCTTGGGCAAGGAGATGTCACGCAGCGTGACAGAACCGCCCGGCTCGAGCTGCGAGAGGTCAACCGAGAGGTACTCGGGCAGGTCGCCCGGCATAGCTTCAACTTCAATATCCGTGATCTGGTGCTGAATGACCACACCAGGCTCCTTGCCGGCCGGAGATTCTTCTTCGCCGGAAAAGTGCAGGGGAATGGAAATACGCAGTGTCTCGGTGGCAGATACGCGCATGAAATCGATATGCATGATCAACGCTTTGAAAGGATGACGCTGCATATCGCGAATCACTACCTGTTGGCTGCGTCCATCACCCGCCGTGATATCGAGGATGCTGGAAAAGAACGCCTCGTTCTGAGCGGCGTGCCACAGTTCGCGATGTTCCAAAGTCAGAGAAACCGGATCCCGGTCGCCTCCGTAAATTACCGCGGGAACACGTCCGGCGTGGCGCAGGCGGCGGCTCGCACCTTTCCCTACGTCCTCGCGGATTTCCGCGCTGAGTGTTGTGAAGTCTTTCATTGGATAAATCCTCTCTGGGCACCGGATTTATTTTCCGGTGCAAAATGGCCATATCGTGGCCAGCAAAAAGGCGCCCCGCGACCAGGACACCTCGCTCAAGCAAGCCGCACATTATAACCCGAAGAATTTGCCATGGGGAACCCTGGCAGTAGTGAAAATAAACAGTGGGTCGTGCGCGCTGTCGATGTTGACCGTGACGGGGAACCCGGACGTTTAGTCGACGTACAAAGAGCTCACACTTTCACCCAGGCTCATACGGCGAATTGTCTCCGCCATCATCTGGGCAACAGACAGCTGCCTGATCCGATCGCAGGCAGCCGCCTCCGGGCTCAGGGGGATGGTATCGGTGACCACGAGCTCGTCCAGTTCGGACGCCTCGATGTTTTTGATGGCCGGCCCGGACAGTACGGGGTGAACACAGTAAGCCACCACACGACTGGCACCTTTTTCCTTGAGCGCACCGGAAGCCGAGCATAATGTGCCGGCGGTATCGACCATGTCATCGACCAGCACGCAGGTCATACCTTCCACCTCACCGATGATATTCATCACGGTGGCGACATTGGCGCGCGGCCGGCGCTTGTCGATAATTGCAAGATCTGCATCCAGGCGCTTGGCGATAGCGCGTGCGCGCACCACGCCACCCACGTCGGGCGACACCACAACCATGGGCTGGCTCTGGCGCTGCCAGATGTCTGCCAGGGTCAGGGGCGATGCGTAAACGTTATCCACGGGGATGTCGAAAAAGCCCTGGATCTGGTCGGCGTGCAGGTCAATGGTTACCAGGCGGTCGGTGCCCACGGAGCTGATCATGGTCGCCGCAACCTTGGCGGTAATGGGCACCCTGGCGGAACGCGGCCGCCGGTCCTGACGCGCATAACCAAAGTAGGGAACCACCGCCGTTACCCGGCGGGCCGAAGCGCGTTTGAGCGCATCCACCATCACCAGCAATTCCATGAAGTTGTCAGCCGTGGGGCTGCAGGTAGGCTGAATGACGTAGCAGTCGCGACCGCGGACATTCTCCATGACCTCGACCATAACCTCGCCATCACTGAACCGGCCAACGTTGGCCTTGCCCATGGGAACACCAAGTTCGTGGGCAATATCGTGAGCAAGCGACGGATGCGCATTGCCAGAAAACACCATTAAGGCCGGACTTGACACGTTTTGATTCCCTGAAAGATTGGCTGGGACGGCAGGACTCGAACCTGCGAATGCGGGGATCAAAACCCCGTGCCTTAACCAGCTTGGCGACGTCCCAGTAGGTCTTTAATTCAACGTTTATCGTTCAGTTTTAAGAGCAGTGCTTGTACTTCAGCGATTTCAGTTCGGTTGTTGTTGGTCAGTCTTTAGCGATCCTGAAAGTCAGGCAATCAAACAAAATTGACCGGTCTGTGCCCCTCACGGCGCGGACATTATAGTGTTTTTTTAGCGCTGTGGTGAGTCGATTTGCATCCAGTTTATCAGCAGCCTCGAGAAACAGTGTACTCCCGCTGCCGGACAGGCGCGGTTCACCATACTCGACAAGCCGGTCAACTGCCCGCGCAACGGCAGCAGAGCGCTTGACCAGCACCGGTAAGAAGGCATTGCCCAGAGCTGCATAGTGTTGCCCGTCCCCCGGCTCCACGGGCCGCGCATCGCGGCACAGATCCGGGTCGGAAAACAACTCGGCCGTGCTTGCGCCCTCTTCCGGGAATACCAGCACATACCAGCGCTCCCCCAGTTCGAGCGCGTGTAACTGCTCACCGATCCCCTCCGCCCAGGCGCTATGACCGTGCACAAAGACCGGCACGTCCGCACCCAGTTCCACGCCCAATTGCGCCAATTGCGATGCCGTAAATCCACATCCCCACAGCTGATTGAGCCCATGCAGAACCGTCGCGGCATCAGAGCTTGCCCCGCCAAGGCCGGAGCCCTGGGGAATCTGTTTGTTCAGGGTTATGGCCGCCCCGGCCCATGGCCGGCGTTGCCGCCGTGCCAGACCCTGCAGGGCGCGTGCCGCAAGCACGGACAGATCATCCTCTTCGCGCACGCCGGGCAGTGGCAGCAAACGTTCGATCTGTTCTCCGTCGCGACGCTGCAGACGCACCTCATCACCCCAGTCCAGCAACTGAAACACCGTCTGCAAAGAATGATAGCCGTCAGCCCGCCGGCCTGTAATGCGCAGAAAGAGGTTAAGTTTGGCCGGTGCCGGCAGGGTCAAAGTGCCAGATTGCCCGCCAGCCACCTTATTGCGCCCCGCCATGCCAACGGCTGACCGCGAGCTTGACCTGCGTATCGCCCTGACGCGCGAGCAGCCGGCTGGGCAACTGTTCGCCCGCGTGATCCATATAGCGGCTGTAGGTCACCTGCCAGCCCAGTTGCTCAATCACCGCAGGTGTGCCATCTGGATTGAGCTGCAAGCTATCCGGGCCTTCATTGCCCGGCCAGGCCATTCCCCGAACCCACCACGACAGGGCAGAAACCGGAAGCACCCAGCCCAATTCCTGGTAGGCAAGCAGATCAACCTGCTGCGCCACAGCGACGCTGCCATCACTGCGCTTTAATCGCGCCTGCGCGGGACCGGCCTCGAGTTGCCAGGCACCCTGACCAAGCGACCCCCGAAAATCCAGAATGGCCGAGTCGGGATTGTTGCGCCAGTCCAGGCGGCCGCTGCCCCCGTCCTCGCCATCGTCCAGACCCAGGCGGCCGGTAAAGCCCCAGGTTTGCTCGCCCTGCAAGCGGTCAAGCCTCTTGGCATAAGCCTGCTCCGGCGCGCTCATGTCGCGGACCGGCCCGGGCGCTGCACAGGCACCAAGAATCAGTATTGACGCCAGCAGGCCACAGACCGGTGCCCACCGAAAGGAAATCATTGCAATTTCAGCTCCAGGCGCTCCATGGTCTCCAGCAGCACCGGGTCCTCGGGATCGATACGACGTCCCTGGTTAAAAACATTCAGTGCCTCGCGCTTTTTGCCCTGCACGAAGAGCACTTCACCCAGATGCGCAGCAATTTCTGCATTTCGCTCGCGCAGGAAGGCCTGGCGCAGAAAGCTTTCCGCCTCGTCCAGGCGCCCCTGCCGGTAGGCGATCCAGCCCATGGAATCGATGATGGCCGCCGCCTCCGGCTCCAACTGGAACGCCGCGCGGATCAGCTGTTCCGCCTCGTCCAGGCGATCGGTGAGGTCGGCCAGCGTATAACCCAGGGCATTGAGCGCCGCCGCGTTGGCCGGCTCTGCGGCCAGCACCTGGCGCAGGTCGGCTTCGGCGAGCTCCAGGTCGCCAGACTGGACCGCCAGCAGGCTGCGGGTGTAAAGCAGGCGGGTGTCGCCGGGAAACTGTTCGAGGCCTTTTGCAAGAACCTCCAGCGCCGTCTCATTCTGTTCCGCTGCGGACAGCAGTTGCACCTCGACGAGCATGGTTTCCATGCGCACGGCCGGGCTGCCGTTATTGCGGGCAAACAAGAGTTTCTGACGCGCATCATCGATACGATCAAGCTCGGCAAGCAGAACTGCCTGGCGGACCGTGGCGAGCAGAACGTTTTCACCCTCCTCCAGCTGCGCATACCAGGCGATGGCATCCTCTTTCAGACCAAGCGCCTCGGCGCTGCGCGCAGCCTGGATGATCATTTCGGCCTGCATCTCATAACGGTTGCTGTCAAAACCCGCATAGAGATCCATGGCGATGTCGCGCTGACCGGATTCGGTGGCGAAGGCAATCCGGGCAAAGCGGTTTTCGGGCGTATCCGGTAATTCGCTCAGAACATCAAGCGCCTCTTCAGGATGACCGGTCTGCCGCAACAGCTCGGCATAAACGAGTGCCAGTTGCCGGTTATCAGGCTCTGCCTGCCAGGCCGCGCGGTAGAAATGCAGGGCACCGTCCTCGTCACGCAGGTTCATCGACAGGCGGCCGGCCCAGGACTGCAGAACAACCTCACCGGGTGCCAGGCTCACCGCGTCCTGAGCGAGCACCATGGCCCGCTCAAATTCGCCACCGCGGGCCAGGACCTGCGAGCGCGCGAAAATGGCGAATGCGTTCTGTTCAGCCTCAAGATCCTGCATCAGCCGTTGCAGCATTTCGTCAGTTCGTTCAGCGTCCCGTGAATCGGCGAGTAATGGCGCAATCTGGCCCCATCCACCCCAGGGGGTGTCTTCGAGCAGAATCAATAATTCCTTTAACTGAATTTCGGCACGCACGATGTCGCCGCCTATCAGCAAGGTGCGGCCGGCAATTTTTCGCGCATCCAGATTTTCCGGATCCAGCAACACCCAGCGATCTGCCGCCATCGCTGCCAGCTCCCAGCTCTTGGCGTTGATGGCCACCTCTGTCGCCCGCTGGGCAATTTCGGGATCATCAGACATCAGCGCGGCGCCGAGGTACTCACTGGCAGCCTTTTCAAACTGGCCTTCGGTGCCGAGTACTTCGGCAGACCAGATCTTTAGCGCCACCTCGTCAGCAGGATCCGGGGCCGCTTCAGGGCCCGCAGCCGGTACCTGCGCAGGCGCTTGTCCATCGACATCCTGGGCCACGAGGTGCGCACACGGCCAGGTTAATGCCAGAACCAGCATAACGGAGGGGAAAAGAAGCTTACGGCGAGTCGTTTTCATGAAACAATAGGGTCAGTCATGGGAAGCAAGCATACTGCCTTAGCCACCTTGAACCAATCGTGAGGAGCTGGCAAAAATGAGTGACTTCCTTGATATTCCTTCACCATCACAGCAGAATCGCTCCACTCGTCTAATCTGACCGCCCGTATGCCCATTTTTGTCGCCGGAATCAGCCACCACACGGCCCCGCTTGAATTGCGGGAACGGTTGGCTATTACGCCTGGCGCTTACGCCACCAAAGTGGAAGAGCTGCGTGAGTCAGTCGGTTTGCGCGAGGCTGTCATCCTCAGCACCTGCAATCGCACCGAACTGTATGGCGCTGCGCGCGATCAGCTGGGCGACCAACTCGCTGCGTGGCTGCTGAAACAAGGCGGGATAACGCCCGAAGAAGCCCCGGGCCTTGTCTATCAGCATGCCGACCGGGAAGCGATCCGGCACCTGTTTCGCGTGGCGTGCGGTCTGGACTCGATGGTGCTGGGTGAACCCCAGATCATGGGCCAGCTCAAAGGCGCCTGGGAAGCGGCTCGCGATGCAGGCGGCCTGGGTAAGTACACCGACCGCCTGTTTCAGCGGGCTTTCTCGGTCAGCAAGAATGTCCGGACCAACACGGGAATTAATGACCACCCGGTTTCGGTGGCCTACATCGCTGCGATATTGGCCCAGCAGATTTTCGGTAATCTGAAAACAAAGACAGTCATGCTGGTCGGCGCCGGCGAGATGATCACCCTCTGCGGCCATCACTTCCGGCAAAAAGAAGTCGGCTCATTGCTGATCGCCAACCGGAGCCTGGAAAATGCCGAGGCGCTTGCCGAGGAACTGGGTGCCGAAGCCATGGGCCTGTCTGAACTTGATGCCCGCCTGCCCGCAGCAGATATTGTTATCGCCTGTACGGGTGCCACTGAACCCGTGGTGAGTGAACAGGCCACGCGCAATGCCCTGCGGCAGCGACGCCATAATCCGATGTTCATGGTTGATCTGGGCGTGCCACGTGACATCGAGCCGTCGGTTGGCAAGCTTAACGATGTGTACCTCTACAGCATCGATGATCTGCGCAAAGTGGCCGATGAAAGCCTGGACCGACGCCAGGAGGCAGCCCGCAAAGCGGTCGATACCATCGATTCGGAAGTTGGCGAATACCTGCGCTGGCTGCACGGGGCGCGGGCTGCAGAAGGGCTCCGGCAGCTGCGCGAGCATGCTGATGGCAATGCCGAGGCTCTGGCCATGCGGGCCTTGCATCAGCTTGAAGCGGGTGGCGACGCTGAATCCATTGTGCGGCAACTCAGCCAAACCCTGACACATCGCATTTTGCATGGCCCCAGCACCCGCCTGCGCGAGGCAGCGGAAGAACAGCACGACGACGTGTTGCGTGCCGCCGCCTGGATCTTCGAACCGCACGACCCTGATCCCGAAACCGATTTTGAGGCCGCTATCAGCTCCGCTCTCGGTTCCATGATCGAACCCGAACTCGACTCCGAATACGACCCGGAATGCGACGCCGAATTCGACCAGGAGGAGCCCGGGGGCAGCCGCCGCCAGTCGCAGCAAGCCAACTCGTGAAGAGCTCGCTGCAGCAACGCCTCGCGCAAGTTGCGGAGCGTTTTGAAGAAATCGGTTTGTTGCTCTCTCAACCGGATGTCATGGCGGATCAGAACCGCTTCCGCACCCTGTCGCAAGAGTATTCCCAGCTCGATCCGCTCGTAAAAACCTGGCATGCCTGGTGCAGCGCACTGCAGACCCGGGATGGCGCACAGGAGATACTCACTGAAGCCGGTAACGATGCAGAGATGGCCTCCATGGCGCGCGAGGAACTGTCCGGCGCCGAGCTTGAGCTAGAGCGACTGGATGCGGAGCTGCAACTGCTGCTCCTGCCCCGCGACCCCGATGATGACAAGAACATCTTTATCGAGGTGCGCGCCGGCACCGGTGGCGATGAGGCCGCCTTATTCGCCGCGGTTCTGTTCCGTATGTACGCCCGCTACGCCGAGAGCCAGGGCTGGAAACTGGAACTCATGAGTGAAAACAGCAGTGACCTCGGTGGCTACCGTGAAGTTGTTGCCAGAATCGAAGGCAAAGGCGCTTTTGCCCACATGAAGTATGAATCCGGCACTCACCGCGTGCAGCGCGTTCCGGAGACCGAATCCCAGGGACGCATTCACACATCAGCCTGCACGGTTGCGATCCTGCCGGAGCAAGACGACGTGAACGCCATCGACATCGCACCGGGTGATTTACGCATCGACACCTTTCGTGCTTCCGGCGCCGGCGGTCAGCATGTCAATACCACCGATTCGGCAATTCGCATCACCCACCTGCCCTCGGGCCTTGTCGTGGAATGCCAGGATGAACGATCCCAGCACAAGAACAAGGCGCGGGCGATGTCCCTGCTGCAGTCGCGATTACTGGAGGCCGAACAAAGCCGGCAAGCCGAAGCTCAGGCTGAAGACCGGCGGCTGCAGGTCGGGTCCGGCGATCGCTCGCAGCGCATCCGCACTTATAACTTCCCGCAGGGGCGCGTCACCGATCACCGGATTGGCCTGACGGTCTATAAGCTTGATGATGTATTGGCTGGCAACCTGAGCCTTCTGACAGAGCCTCTGCGACAGGAGCAGCAGGCGATTCTCCTGGCCGAGACAGGACGTCAGTAGTCGGCCTTACCCACTATCGCAGCGCCCGGACGATGCCGGTCCGGCGCGTGGCGCAGAAGCCAAACCACCACCGCAATATTAAGCGGCCCGGCCAGCGCCAGGGTATCGGCCAGGTATTGTATTTCAGTCAATAAAGCCACCAGCAATGCGCCGGTAGTGGTCAGTAACAGCACAACCGCAAGCAGGCGGCGACAGCGGCTAAAAATGCCCAGTACAGCCAGCGGCTGGAACAACAGCAGGTTGAGATTGGGATAGGCCATGAAGTGATCGGTAAATGCCCAGACAGCCAGCAGGGCAAGGCCGAGCGTACCGGACAGCAGCAACCAGAACCGCGCCAGCCCGTTAGCAAAAGGTGCATATGCCAGGCGGGCGATAGTGCCTGTCATGATCAATAGGCCGAGTGACACGGCCAGATAAAAAGGCCACGTCCGCCCCGGCAATGGCGGCGGTCCGGCAACCAGTCCGGCAAGCAGCACGCGGTCTTCGATGACCAGCGGCTCACCGCTCGCAAGCCGGGCGACGGCCACGGATTCAGCTAACTCAACCGGCAAGAACTGTTCCTCCCAGCGGCTGATGGAGCGGTCTACCGGCATGCCCAGTCCAGCCGTCAGACCGAGGTAGAAATCCCGGTCGGATTGCGTCGAGCGGCGCGTGTGGCTGCGGTAATTCTGCCTGGCAGGCCGGGTCTTGAACTGATCCCCTAAATCCCCCTGCAGCGCCAGGTCCAGTGCATCCCGAATACGGGTTGAGCAATTGTCCCGGTAGTAATCGTACAGGTACTCCCTGTTCTCCGGTTGCACGTTCGCTACAAGGTGTTCGCGCAGCCTGGCATACGCGTCCGGGTCCAGGTCAAGTCGCTGAATCCGGATTTCCCGGCCTTCCGATGCGTATTGTGCAAATTCGCGCTCAGCCTCGATGGCCGCAGCAAAATAGAGCATGCGTCCCTGGACGAAACGGCGCAGGAAGCTCTCCTGTTCAAAATCAAAGAATCCATAATTGAAGGTGTGATCCAGCCCCCCGGGCTCGCGCAGCCAGATCGCATTGTGACCGAATTTTTGCCAGTAAATTTCACCGGGCCCATAGGTGACGAGATAGGCCTCCGGCGCCTCTGCCGGGGGCAGGCCCTGGGCACGAACCGGCATGACCTGAAACAGGCCAAAAAGCAATATCAGCAGCAGGAAAAGCGGGCACAGAAATTGCCGCGAAGGTTGCGGACGCGAAGCCCATCGCGACACCGGCTTACCAGGCAAGCACGCCACATGCGGGTCATACAGGCCCGTCATTCAGGCACTGTCCAGAACGTTCAGCTCCAGAGAAATAATGCGTCGACTGTCCGAGTCGGTGACCTTGAATTCAAATTGTTCATCCAGAATCAGGGATTCACCGTCATCCGGCACCCTGCCAAACTCCGCCAGGATCAGACCCCCAACTGTGTCGAATTCCTCATCACTGAACTCGCAATTAAACACCTGGTTGAAATCCTCGATCGGCGTGAGTGCATTGATCATGTACAGGTTGCCGCCCAGGGCACGGACTGATGCTTCCTCTTCCTCGTCATGCTCATCATCGATTTCGCCAACGATCTCCTCAAGCACGTCCTCAAGGGTAACCAGGCCCGACACGCCGCCATACTCGTCCACCACAATCGCCATGTGGCTGCGACTGACGCGGAAATCCTTAAGGAGATGGTTTAATGGTTTGCTCTCCGGCACCAACAGGGCCGGCCGCATAACATTGGCCATTTTGAACTCTTTGTCTTCGCCAGCAAAAAATTTCAGCAGATCCTTGGCCAGCAGCACACCTTCGACCGCATCACGGTCTTCACCGATCACCGGAAAGCGCGAGTGCCCGGACTCGACGATGTTGCTCAGATGGTCCTCCAGCTTGCCGTGCAACGGCACAACAACCATCTGCGACCTCGGCACCATCACATCGGCGACAGAAGTCTGGGCAACCTCGAGGGCGCCTTCCATCATGGTGCGGGCTTCGCTGTCGAGGACGCCCCGCTGCAGGGCGTCATTCAAGAGTGTTTTGAGATCGTCGCGGTCCCTGGGCTCGGATTGAAATGCCCGGGAGAGTCTGTCCAGAAATCCCCAGCGCCCGGAACCGCTACTCGATTGGTCTTCGCTCATTGTGTTTTGGAAGTCGACGCGTTTTGCGACTCTTCATATATGGGGCCGTAATATCCCCGTTCCAGTTTTGTACCAGAATACCGCATGAATTTCAGCACTCTTCGCTTTTGATCAGGTAAGGGTCCGGAATACCGAGGCTGGCAAGAACGTCAATTTCACGCTGTTCCATGTCCTGTGCATCTGCATCCTGTTCGTGATCAAAGCCGCGCAAGTGCAACACGCCGTGCACGGTCAGATGCGCCCAATGATGCATTTCAGGCTTGTTTTGGGCCAGTGCCTCGGCCCGCACAATGGCTGCACAGATGACCAGGTCACCCAGCGGCGGGCACGCCAGTTGCGCGCTCACCTCGGGCGGCAACCCGGCAGGAAAAGACAGCACATTGGTCGGCTTATCCTGCTTCCGGTAGCACTTGTTGAGCGCGCGGCTTTCTGATTCATCCACAATCCGAATGGCCAGGGATACAGCATGATCATCCAGCGCTGCATCAACCCATGACTGAAATGTGCCATCGTCAGGCATACCGCTTAAGTCGCTATCCCGCAGGATCGCCAACTCACAATTCATCAGCCATCCCGCTCCTGATCAGCCCGGTCATAGGCCTCCACGATCCGCTGTACCATCGGGTGGCGCACCACATCCTTGGAATCAAAGCGCACCACGCTGATGCCTTCAACCCCTTCGAGCACCTGCAATGCGTGACGCATTCCGGACTGCTGGTGGCTGGGCAGGTCCACCTGGGTCATGTCGCCGGTAATGACTGCCGTTGAGCCGAAACCAATTCGTGTCAGGAACATTTTCATCTGTTCCGGTGTGGTGTTCTGGGCCTCATCAAGGATCACGAATGCATCGTTAAGCGTACGACCGCGCATAAAGGCGAGCGGCGCCACTTCAATGACGTTGCGCTCCAGCAAACGGCCGACGTGCTCAAAACCAAGCATTTCATACAGGGCGTCGTAGAGCGGTCGCAGGTAGGGATCGACCTTCTGGGCAAGGTCGCCGGGCAAAAAGCCCAGGCGTTCACCCGCCTCTACCGCGGGGCGAACCAGGACAATGCGCTGCACCAGATCCTCTTTGAGCGCACCCACCGCGCAGGCAACGGCGAGGAAGGTCTTGCCGGTCCCCGCCGGACCAACACCAAAATTAACTGCATGGTCCTGGATGGCAGACAGGTAAGCCTTCTGGTTCGGGCCACGCCCGCGTATCCGGCCACGCCGTGTCTCGATAACCACGTTACCGCCGCGGACAGCATGCGCGTCCTGCTCATCAGCCAGCTCGGCAACGCGTGATTCCTGCAGATTCAGGTTAATCAGCTCCGGAGTGAGAATATCGGTCGCGGAGAGTTCATAGAGTTCACCCAGCAGGCGGGAGGTGGCCCGCACCGTATCCGGCTCACCCTTGATGGTGAAAATATTGCCGCGGCAAAAAACCTCAACGCCGAGGCGTTGCTCAATCTGCTTGAGGTGCTGATCAAATTGACCGCAGAGATTGGCCAGGCGATCCGTATTGGCCGGTTCGAGAACCAGGGTATTGCTGTCTGTCATGGGCTCAGACAACCGCCCTGACGTCGCTTTCGACCTCGATCAGGCGACCCCGCAGGGAATTGCTCAGAGCCTCGGTGATGACCACATCGACGAAATGCCCCACCAGCCGCGGATGACCATCAAAATTGACCACACGGTTATTTTCGGTGCGCCCGGCCAGTTGCTCTTCACTCTTCTTGCTGGTGCCTTCGACCAGGATGCGCTGCGTTGTACCAACCATCGCCTTGCTGATCGCAGCAGCCTGTTCATTAATCAGGGTCTGCAAGCGCATCAGGCGGCCCTTCTTGGTCTCCATGGGCGTTTCATCGGCCATGCTGGATGCAGGCGTTCCCGGCCTGGCCGAGTAGATGAAACTGAAGCTGGCATCAAACCCGATCCCGGCGATCAGCTTCATGGTCTCTTCAAAGTCCCGCTCGCTCTCACCTGGAAAGCCGACAATAAAGTCTGACGACAAACTGATATTGGGACGAACCTCGCGCAACTTACGAATTTTCTGTTTGTACTCAAGAACCGTATGGCCGCGTTTCATCATGGACAGAACCCGGTCCGAGCCACTCTGCACCGGCAGATGAAGGTAATCGGCAAGCTCCGGAACGTCCCGGAAGGCCTCGATCAGGCTGTCACTGAACTCCACCGGGTGTGAGGTTGTGAAACGAATTCGGTCAATGCCATCGATCGCCGCGACATAGTGAATCAGCAGACCGAGGTCTGCGAAACCTCCATCATGCATGGGCCCGCGAAACGCATTCACGTTCTGACCCAGGAGATTGATTTCCCGCACGCCCTGCTCCGCCAGGCGGGCGCACTCGACGATCACATCGTCCAGGGGTCTGCTGACCTCCTCGCCACGGGTGTAGGGCACCACGCAAAAGGTGCAGTACTTGCTGCAACCTTCCATGATCGACACGAACGCGGTCGGTCCCTGGGCACCGGGCGCCGGCAAATTATCAAATTTCTCAATTTCCGGAAAAGAGATGTCAATACTGGCCTGACCGGTCTGACGCGAACGGTCCAGCAATTGCGGCAGACGGTGCAGCGTCTGGGGGCCAAACACCAGGTCCACCTGCGGCGCCCGCTTTACCAGTGCATCTCCTTCCTGGCTTGCCACACAGCCGCCGACACCGATAACCAGGTTGGGATTGTCCTTTTTCAGGTTCTTCCAGCGGCCTAGCTGGGAAAAAACCTTTTCCTGCGCCTTTTCGCGAATGGAACAGGTGTTGAGCAGGATAACGTCAGCTTCTGCTTCGTTTTCAGTTAGTTCAAGCCCATGGGACGCGGCCAGAACATCGGCCATCTTGTCCGAATCGTACTCATTCATTTGACAACCATGTGTCTTGATAAACAGCTTACCGCTCATTGCTTTTTTCCCGTAATGCCTTCGCTAAGGCCCTGATTTAAGGGGCCGTAAGGATACACGCAGACGCGTATGTGCGCCATCAAAATGGCAATTGACCGGGCCGCGCCCCTGTACCTTATCGCAACTCGCGAACAAGCCCGGTATTGAACACCTTGTCAGATGGATTGCCGGGCCCCGCCCTGTGCGGTTTGAATCGGCCTGACTTTCGCGCTGAAACTAACCACAACAGGTATAATTTCGCGCTTAGTCAGCCGGAGTGTTCCTCATGCCTTCAACAATGCGTGCCCTGGTCAAGCGCGAAGCCACCCAGGGCATCTGGATGGAAGACGTTCCGATACCCCGACCCGGTACCAACGAGGTCCTGATCAAGCTGGAGAAAACGGCGATCTGTGGTACGGACCTGCACATTTACAAATGGGACAAATGGGCTCAGCGCACCATCCAGCCCGGCCTGGTTATCGGCCATGAATTCGTTGGCCGGATTACCGAGCTGGGCGAGGGTGTCACCGGCTATGCCGAAGGTGAGCGCGTGTCTGCCGAAGGCCATATCGTGTGCGGCCATTGCCGCAACTGCCGTGCCGGCCGTCAGCACCTGTGCCCCAACACAATCGGCATAGGGGTTCAGCGTAACGGTGCCTTTGCTGAATACATTGTGGTCCCGGCAAGCAATTTATGGCCGATTCCAGACCGGATTGCACCCGAGCTCGCGGCGTTTTTCGACCCCTTTGGTAACGCAGCCCACTGCGCCTTGAGTTTCGACCTGGTGGGAGAGGATGTCCTGATCACCGGTGCAGGGCCCGTTGGCATTATCGCTGCGGGCATTTGCCGGCATGTCGGGGCACGCCATGTGATGATCACGGACGTCAATGATTACCGCCTGGGTCTGGCCCGGAATATGGGTGCCGACATCACCGTGAACGTGAGCCGCGAATCAATTGACGACCAGGTTAAGGCGCTTGGCCTGGAGGGCTTCGACGTTGGCCTGGAAATGTCCGGCCACCCGGGCGCTTTCAATGACATGCTACGCAATATGTACCATGGCGGGCGTATCGCCCTGCTGGGCCTGTTGCCCAATGACACGGTCGCTGACTGGGACCAGGTTATCTTTAAAGGTCTGCAATTGCGTGGCATCTATGGCCGGCGCATGTACGAAACCTGGTACAAAATGACGCAGATGGTACTGACCGGCTTTCCGCTGCAAAAGGCCATGACCCATCACATCCCCATAGAAGACTTCCAGCACGGCTTTGACCTCATGGATAAGGGTCAATGCGGCAAGGTGGTCTGCGACTGGACAGGAGCGATCCAATGAGTGTCTCGCGAGACGACATGAAACACTTCAGAGAAACGCTGGAAGAAATTCGTGCGGCCGGCCTGTACAAGGACGAGCGCGTAATCACCTCGCCGCAACGGGTGTCGATTGATGTTCAGGATGGCAGCGTGGACGGGCAAACCGTTCTTAATTTTTGCGCCAACAACTACCTGGGCCTCGCCGATCATCCGGATGTTATCGCAGCAGCCCACAAGGCACTGGATGACCACGGTTTCGGTCTTGCCTCGGTGCGCTTTATCTGCGGCACCCAGGACCTGCACAAGCAGCTCGAGCGGACCATCGCAGATTTCCATGGCACGGATGATGCGATTCTTTATGCCGCCTGTTTTGACGCCAACGGTGGACTGTTTGAAACCATTCTTGGTCCCGAAGACGCGGTCATCTCCGACGCCCTGAACCACGCCTCCATCATCGACGGTATCCGTCTGAGCAAAGCGCAGCGACACCGCTTTCCTCACAGTGACATGGCGGCGCTGGAGCAGGCCCTGAAAGATACGCAGGACTGCCGCACGCGCCTGATTGCGACCGATGGCGTGTTTTCCATGGATGGCGATATTGCCCGCCTGGATGAAATCACACGGCTGGCGGAGCAGTACGACGCACTGGTGATGGTGGATGACTGCCATGCGACGGGTTTTCTGGGCGCCACCGGGCGCGGTTCCGGCGAGTATCATGGTGTGATGGATAAAATCGACATCACCACCTCTACGCTGGGCAAGGCCCTGGGTGGTGGTTCCGGGGGCTACACCACAGGCCGGCAGGAAATCATTGACCTGTTGCGCCAGCGCTCGCGGCCCTACCTGTTCTCCAACACCTTGCCGCCGCCGCTGGTTGCGGCAGCAACACGCGTTTTCGAGATGCTTTCCGGTACCACACAGATGCGTGACAAGCTCGAAGAAAATGCACGTTTCTTCCGCGCCGGCATGACTGCGGCCGGGTTCGACCTGAAACCCGGCGAGCACCCCATCGTTCCGGTCATGCTGTATGACGCGCCGCTCGCCCAGCGCTTTGCAGCAAAGCTGCTGGAAGAAGGCATCTATGTCATCGGGTTTTTCTTTCCGGTGGTGCCCCAGGGTGAGGCCAGAATTCGGGTACAGCTCTCGGCGGCTCATGAGCGGGTTCATCTCGAGCGTGCAATCGAAGCCTTCACCAGGGTCGGTAAGGAACTTGGCGTGATTAACTGATCGACCTGCAGGACTCCGGTGCAACGAATGTCGCTGCGGAATTTACTGAAACAGGAAGCGGACCACTGAAACGCATTGCCTATCAAATTGCGGGCTTACTGCTGCTGTTCTTGCTGGCATCTTGTGCTGTGATAAAACCCGGCGCGATGGCGCCGGGTGTGCATGCCGGGCCGCAGGCGGCGCGAATCTTCGATACGTCCCGGCAGCTTGATGAGCTCGAAACGGTTGATATGTTGTTAAGCGTCGACAACACCGTCATGGCCCCGTATTTACGCAACAGACTGATCGGCGCTCTGGCGCGTATTCCCGGCTGGTCCGGCGACACGGTCAAATTGACCTTTCTGTCGGGCTATGTCGCCCTCGACATACAAGGCAGCTATGAGCTCACCGCGCAGAATCCGGCTGCCGTCTCGCTGAGCGGTGAGTTGGTACCCTATTTCCAACCGGGCAACCTCGCCTGGCAGGTGAGCCTGCATGATCTGCAAACCCCGGATTTCACCCGGCCTGTTGAAACCGCTGCTGAAACCGCAGGTCCGCTATCGCCTGCGGACCTGGCGGCCGTTCGGGACGGGCTTCAACAGCAGCTACGCGAGGCCATGTCATCCACAGAGAGTGAAGGCTTTAATCTCAATGCGATGCCGCTCGGCATTCTGGAGACCGGGATTCGCCTCCGTTCGCCATTTGAGCTGGTTCAAAACGAAAGCAGCGCACTGGCAGGGGTTCTGACCGTTGCCGGCTCTGCTGCGCTGGTCGATCCCGGGCAAACCCGTTTTGCCCTTGATCTTGGGTTCGTTGCAACGCTTCCGGAATGCCGCGGTACGGTAGACATTGGCCGCGCAACTTTTGCCCGTGAGGTCAGCAACCGCGAACCGGTCGATACGGCTGCCGGGAGAGCAACTTCGGACCGGGCACAAGTCTTCTTCACTGACATTCTGGACGCCAGGAGCCCTACCACGGTTATTCACTACTGGTTTGCCGACGGACGGCCCGTATCCATCTCGGAACTCAACGTCGAGCCCAGTGCCCGCTGGCGCACCTGGTCTGCACCGCCTGATGAGCTGGCCCCGGTATCCCACTGGCAGGTTCTGGTTTTGGAAAAGCGCTCAGGTTGTGTACTGGCACAAGGCTCACTGCAGATTGAGCGGCCGGTCGCACCCGCAGATGTTGCCCGGGACAGCGTTGATTCGTTCAGCAACCTTGCGCAGACATTTTCTGCACGAACCGAAAGCCTGGAGCAGACCGCAGACCGCAATGACGTCGCTGTTGTCTCCATCAGCAAAGCCTTCTTTGCACACTCATTATCCGAGGCCATGGTCGATCTGCGCCTGGTGTCAACACCACAGGTCACCGACGGCGTGTCGGTGCCCCTCAGCGCCCGTATCGCTGCAGTCCCTGGCGAGACATTGAGTTGTAACCGGCAGGAGTGCGACAGTGAGCGGGTATGCTCTTTGAATTTCGACAACTGCCCGGTGCAGCGCGATGTCAGGGACTGCAGTTCCTGCCTCCTGCGCAACCCGCTGAACAACCGCTGCATCCGGGAAGCTGAAGATCCGATTTGCCTGGCCACAAGGGACGCTGAAAACGCCCGCCTGGAGGACAACCGCCAGGCGTGTATTGCCCGGGAGACGCGTTTGCGCGACAACTGCCTGTTGGTCAGAGAGCTCGAACAGGAAAGCTGCAGCGCCCAGGCAAGCCTGGAATCCACTTCTTGTGCAGCCCGCATTGAGGCGATGACGACGCGTTTTGATGCCCGGCGGCCCCTCGCCGAAATTCAGGGTCAGGCAACACTTGCAGGATCCATGCGATTCGAATTCAGTGAATTCCGGCTTGAGGAGGACCTGCAGCGGGTCAGCATGATGCTTTCACTGGACGCAGATCTTTTGGCCAAAGGGCAGCTCAACTTCAAACCAGCCCCTGACCTGAATGCCTTGAGCCAGTGCCTGCAAGCGACTTCCGACGAGTTCAGTACTTCTATCGCTCTGCCCGCCTGGCAGGGCGGATTGGTGACAGAGGTCACCAGCGAAAGCTCTGGTCTGGTGGCACAGTGGTCAGGTTTGATTCAAAGGCTCGAGGCAAATCCCTCACCGGTCACGCAGTTCTTTACATCCCACCGGGATGCCATCAGTAGCTGTGACATAAGCCTTAGCGCGGACCAGCTATTGAATACGCTTTCCGGCACGGGCGCTGATCTGCTGCTTGGCGTCTTTGACCTGGATATGCAGCCTGAACCAACACGGGTCTTCCTGCTGCCTGCAACACTGCAAACAGGCGGCAGTATCTGGGAGGGCAATGCAACCATTACCGGGGAAAGCGTAAGTTACCGGCTGCGAAGTGTTGCCGGCGCGCCTTAAGAACCCGCACTTGAGATGCTCGAAAATTGAGTTTGCAGGAATTCTGGAAATCAAGTTCCGGCTACCACCGGGCGGTGGTAGCCGTTCTCTTGATGGACCTCTGCACTCCAAATATGACTGTCGGGCAGAGCAGCCAGTATTGAAACGATAGTCACAGCGACGGGCTACCGTTAGTGCAAATCCGAATCGCCCATCCTTGGGTTTTCGGTAATCAGCACTGCTTTTCCTCCATAAAAAGCAGTGTCGATCAAGCCAGCGGCCGATCCATGGTCCGCCAGGCAGTTTCCAGTCTTGTCGCCACCGTTGTTTCGTGGGTACCTTTGACCGCCTGTAACCTGTGCTCCTCTCGCCGACAAGGCGACTCCGTGGGAGACACGGGGTACGGTTAGAACAATAAGGTATTTGCTTGAAGGGATATTGAATAAACGATGAACGTTATCTAAATTTTTCCTAAACGTTTTCGTGCAGCGTGTTTTGAATGATCGTCGTCCGGTCCGGACTTACAGCAGCAACTCAATGGCAGACTTACTTATCAACCCCCACGGGCTGTGGCGGATTGAACCGGTACCCCATGCCACGCACGGTCTCGATAAGTGAGTCGCCGCCCGCTTTATCGAGCTTCCTGCGCAACTTGCCGATGTATACGTCGACCACATTGGTTAGCGGGTCCATATGCATGCCCCAGATGTTGTTGAGGATTCGCTCCCGGCTGAACAACTTGCCCGGATTGGACATAAACAACTCCAGGGTCGCAAGTTCCTTGGCCGTTAGCTTCAGCGGCTCACCATCCAGGGTAACCTGCAAGCCCTCGAGATCAAATACGATCGGCCCGGCACGCAGCACCCTGGGCTCCTCGGACTTTTGACCAACGCGGCGACAAACAGACTCGATTCGCGCGAGCAATTCTTCGAAAGAGAACGGCTTGGTCATATAGTCGTCCGCCCCCATCCGCAAACCCTGCACGACATCCTCCTGGCTGTCCATGGCGGTCAGAATCATAAGCGGTGTGTTAACACCCTCCATGCGCAACGTCTGGCAGACGTCATGACCGTGTATGCCGGGCAGCATGAGGTCCAGGAGAATCATGTCGAAATCGCCCTGCCGGGCAAGGTTCAGGCCTTCCTCTCCATCATGGGCATGAACACAAAACCACCCTTCGGCAATGAGTCCACGTTTCAGGAAATCCGCGACCCTGCGGTCATCTTCGATCACCAGAACCCTCATGCACCTGACCTCATTGCTTGTCCTTCATGATTTTTCCCGGTACCACTAACTTGTTGGCTCATCACCTGAGGCAAACTTCAGCGGCAGTGAAACGCTGGCTATCGCGCCGCCACCTTCGCGAGCCACCAGGGCGATACGGCCTCCATGCGCCTGCACAATCGCTTTGGCAACCGGCAAACCAAGGCCTGAGCCCTGATCGGCATGCGACTGCGCCTGGCGGCCGCGAAAGAATCGTTCGAAGGCCTGTGCGGCCTCATCTTCGTTCAGCCCGATACCCTGATCTTTGACGGCAAGATGCACCTCGTCAAGATCCGCATCCAATGTCAGCTCGATCACACCGCCGGGACGGGAATAGCGCAAGGCATTGTCCAGTAAAATCGCAAAGACCTGGCGCAGACGTCGCGGGTCTCCGGTCAGAGTAAGCTGTTCAACGGTCGTATTAAATTCGATCTCGAGTTCTTTGGCCGTTGCTTTGCCCGCAAATTCGGCACACACGGTGCGTAGCAGGGCCACCATTTCGATATCCTGAAACTGTAAGCGGGGCTCACCCGCATCGGCGCGGACGATAAACAGCAAATCTTCCACCAGACCGGTCGCATGGTCGGTGGTGTCGATAATGCGGCGAAACGCATCCTGATAAGCTTCAGGATCTTTATTTTTGCCGCGCAAGGCGATCTCTGACTCACCCCGGATCACCGTCAGCGGGGTACGAAACTCATGACTGATTTCTGCCAGTAACTTGCGCCGGTGTTCATCTACCAGGGCAAGTTTTTCATTACTTTCCGTTAGCGCCCGTGTTCGCTCCTCGACAGTGGCCTCCAGCCCGACATTGCTCTCCCGCTGCTGACGCTCCTTTTCGTCCAGTTTTGCTGTCATCTCATTAAAGGCGTTTCCGAGGCGTTGGAATTCCTGTTCGTCGAGATCAGGTACCCGATGTTTGAGGTTGCCCTTCGCCAGCTCACTGGCGGCTGCCTGCAGCGTGCCCAGGGATCCTGAAAGAGCCCTGGAAAAGCGCCAGGCGACCAGTGCGGTGGCGATCACCAGCAGCAACATGATGAGTGGCAACAGGCGTACGACATAGTTAGCCAGGGATACCGCTTCGCTGCCCAGCTCAGTGAGAACCATCCGGCGCTGCTCGAGCGCTGCATCAATCAGGCTCCGGAATCTGCTGACAGTTCCCGCCGTATCAAGCCGGGCAAGCTCCTGCCCGACCACACCCTCCTGTTCCGACAACAGAGCTGATTCGACCACCAGTACTGTGCGGAAAATCTCATCCGTGGCGGACTCCAGCTCGGCGAGCCAGTCGGCAGATGCGGCGCCTGCCGGCCCAAGTGGCTCCGACTCCAGGCCCAGGCGCAGACGGGTAAAAGACTCTCCAACAGCGTCATTGGCAGCCGCACCGCCGGGGCCGGCAATAGTCTGACCCGTGCGTACAGCTTGTTCCATGTCCTGTAGTGCCTGCCAGGTTAAGCGCGCAATGGACTCATACTCTGCAAGCTCCGCCGATGCGCGGGCAAGCTGCCGCGTGTCGGCAGAAAACCAGCGCGCGCTGTCATAGAAATACCACGCCAGCGCCAGCGTCGTCAGAAGCATGACGCCGAACGCAAGCTGTAGTTTTCGGGTGAAGCCGGATTGGATGGTCGTCTCCCTAAAACACTTCCTCATCACCGCCTGGCGAATGAGGTCTTTGCACTACAAATCAGTCCGGGTGGCGGGAACACCTGTCAGGACAGTTCGCGGCGCACCACTTCGGCCAGTTCATTGGCCAGCGTACTGACCTGTTCCGCATCTTCGCCTTCCAGGGTCACGCGGATTAACGGTTCCGTACCTGAGGGCCTCAGGATAACGCGGCCGCAGCCGTTCATGGTTGATTCGATGCCTGCCACAGCCTTTTTAATCGGCTCGGAATCACCGAGCCGCGCCTTCGCATCGGCGGCCACCGGAACATTGATCATGGTTTGCGGCATTTTCTTTACAGCGCTGGTGAG
Organism: uncultured Gammaproteobacteria bacterium; assembly: GCA_942491555.1. Lineage (GTDB taxonomy): Bacteria > Pseudomonadota > Gammaproteobacteria > Xanthomonadales > SZUA-36 > Marinihelvus. The sequence continues at coordinate 1,308,098 of CALOBN010000005.1, read as the reverse complement.
CTCGGCAAGGCTCTTGCCACTCTGCAGGACCACCTGCAGAACCTGCAGTGCACTGACAATGCCATCACCGGTACTGGCCCGGTCGAGGCATAAGAGGTGCCCCGAGGCCTCACCCCCCAGCACCCAGCCATTCTTGACCAGTGCCTGATGGATAAAGCGATCGCCCACTGCCGTGCGCTCAAAAGGAATACCCAGTCGCTGCAGAGCCAGTTCCAGGCCCAGATTGGTCATCACCGTACCGACCACCCCCCCGTCCAGTTGTCCGGCCGCCTGGCGGGCGCTGGCGAGGATGTACAGCATATCGTCACCGTTGATGGTCTGGCCTGTACGGTCGACCATAATCAGCCGGTCGCCATCGCCATCGAAAGCCACGCCCAGGTCCGCCTCGCGTGCCAGCACTTCCTCGCGCAGGCGCTCCGGATTGGTTGAGCCATAGCCATCATTGATATTCAGGCCATCAGGCTCATTGCCAATCACCCACACCTTGGCGCCCAGTTCGCGCAGAACTGCAGGGCCGACCTTGTAGGTTGAGCCGTTGGCGCAATCCACCACCAGCCGCAACCCGTTGAACAGCGTGCCGAAAGGAACCGTGCCTTTGCAGAACTCGATATAGCGCCCGGCGGCATCTTCAATACGCACCGCTTTGCCCATATCGACCGAGTCGACCGTCGTAAACGGCTTGTCAATCTCGGCCTCAATAGCCATCTCAACCTCGTCCGGCAGCTTTTCACCATCGGCTGAGAAGAACTTGATCCCGTTGTCGAAATAAGGATTGTGCGATGCGCTGATGACGATACCGGCGCAGGCATAAAGGGTCTTGGTCAGGTAGGCCACGGCCGGTGTTGGCATTGGCCCCAGCAAGGCAACATTTGCACCTGCTGCCGCCAGACCAGCCTCCAGGGCTGATTCAAACATATAGCCTGAAATTCTTGTGTCCTTGCCAATCACCACGGCGCGGCGGTCGTTGGGGGCCAGCACCTTACCGGCGGCACGCCCAAGCCGCATCATGAAATCAGCCGTGATGGGGGGCTCACCCACCCGGCCACGAATGCCATCGGTACCAAAATACTGTTTGCTCATAAGCGGGATTCTACCTCTGCTTTGGCCTGTCGGGCCATGCCGCCGCCATGACGCGCAGTGCGTCGACCGTCTCCGGCACGTCATGCACGCGAATGATGTCAGCACCGCCTGCCGCTGCAGCCAGCGCCAGGGCCAGTGATCCGGCCAGACGCTGCTCCACCGGGCGTCCGGTCAAGGTCTGCAACATTGATTTTCGGGACAGGCCGGCAAGCACCGGAAAACCCAGGGACCGTAACTTCGGCAAAGCCCTGATCAGGGCCAGGTTGTGCTCAATGGTTTTGCCAAAACCGAATCCCGGATCCAGAATAATCTTATCTTTGTCAATTCCGGCCGCCATGGCCGCCTCGCTGCGAGCTTGCAGAAATTCGCTGACCTCGAGCACCACATCATCATAATGCGGCCCGGTCTGCATGGATCGCGGCTCCCCTTGCATATGCATCAGACACACCGGCAACCCAAGTCGCCCCGCAGTTTCCAAAGCGTCGTCACGGCGCAGCGCATAGACATCATTAATCAATCCGGCACCCGCAGCCGCAGCCGCCTGCATGACCTCAGCCTTGCTGGTGTCCACGGACAGCACCACGTCCAGTTCGGAAGACAATGCCTCCAGAACCGGAATGACGCGATCGAGTTCTTGCTGCACGGATACTTCTGCCGCACCGGGGCGCGTCGATTCGCCCCCCACATCAATAATGTCAGCACCTGCTGCAACCATGGAACGGGCATGTTGCAGGGCGGCATCACGACCAGTCCACAGGCCGCCATCAGAGAAGGAGTCCGGCGTGAGGTTCAACACGCCCATAACTTGCGGCAAAGCCCGCGTGCCGGTACCGGAGTAAAGCGCTTTAACCATTTGCTCGCTGCCCTTAAACAGAAACAGCGCCTTGCGGCGCTGTTTCAATCACCTGTGCGGTCCTCAGGTTTGTCCCGCAGGGCCGCCAATCGGAGCGGGGTCATCGCGATCACTGGAGGCGGTCTCACTGGCGTTACCACCACCGGAACCACCGCCCTTGTTGCCGCTGGTTTCGCTCCAGTGAGCAGGCGGTCCGGGCTCACGCCCTTCCATAATCGCGTCGATCATCTTGCTGTCGATGGTTTCATACTTGATCAGTGATTCAGCCATCACATCCAACTTTTCGCGGTTTTCGTTGACCAGGTCGGTCGCGCGCTGATGTGCCGTGTCAATAATCTGGCGCACCTCCGCATCAATCCGGCGCGCCGTGTCATCTGACACGTGTTTATGCTGCGTTACCGAACGGCCGAGGAAGACCTCGTCCTCATCCTCGGTATACGTCAGCGGACCCAGCGCCTCGGTCAGACCCCACTTCGTCACCATGTTCCGGGCAATCATGGTAGCGCGCTCAATATCATTAGACGCACCGGTGGTCACGTGCTCTTCGCCGAACACGATGGACTCAGCCACGCGCCCGCCAAACAGGCTGGCAAGCTGGCTCTCCAGCTGGATACGCGACACGCTGTATTTGTCTTCTTCCGGCAGGAACATGGTCACGCCCAGGGCGCGGCCGCGCGGAATAATGGTTACCTTGTAGACCGGGTCGTGCTCAGGAACCAGGCGCCCAACAATGGCATGTCCGGCCTCATGGTAAGCAGTAAGACGCTTTTCCTTGTCTGACATGGCCATGGAACGCCGTTCAGAGCCCATCATGATCTTGTCTTTCGCGCGCTCCATGTGATCCATGGTCACTTCACTGGCACTGTCGCGGGCAGCAAACAGGGCAGCCTCGTTGACCAGGTTGGCCAGATCGGCACCGGAGAAGCCCGGTGTACCGCGGGCAATCACCCGGGCATCCACAGTGTCAGAAATCGGCACCTTGCGCATGTGCACCTTCAGGATCGCCTCGCGGCCCATGATATCGGGCAGCGGCACAACCACCTGGCGGTCGAAACGACCGGGGCGCAGCAGGGCCGGATCAAGTACGTCCGGACGGTTTGTTGCAGCGATGACAATCACGCCCTCGCCACCTTCAAAACCGTCCATTTCAACCAGCAACTGGTTAAGGGTCTGTTCGCGTTCGTCATGTCCGCCCCCCAGGCCGGCACCGCGATGACGGCCTACGGCATCGATTTCGTCGATAAAGATGATGCACGGCGCGTGTTTCTTGGCCGTTTCAAACATGTCGCGGACCCGGCTGGCGCCGACACCCACGAACATTTCCACAAAATCCGAACCCGAGATGGAGAAGAAAGGCACCTTGGCTTCGCCGGCAATCGCACGCGCCAGCAGGGTTTTACCCGTACCTGGAGAGCCCACCATCAAAATGCCACGCGGGATATGCCCGCCCAGCTTCTGGAATTTACCCGGGTTACGCAGGAACTCGACCAGCTCGCCAACTTCCTCTTTGGCCTCTTCCACGCCGGCCACATCTGCAAAGGTAACCGTAACCTGATCCTCACCCTGAAGCTTGGCGCGGCTCTTGCCGAAAGACATGGCACCGCGACCGCCCATGCCGCCCTGCATCTGGCGCATGAAGTAGACCCACAGTCCAATGAGCAGCAGCACAGGGATAATATTGATTATCAGATCCATGAGTACGGACCGTTGAGGCGGTGGCTCAGCGGTAATCTGGACGTTGTTCTCCAACAACTCGTCGAACATCTTCGGATCCTGGGGACCACGGACCTCGAAAGCCTCGCCGCTGGAAAACTTACCGGTAATCTGGTGACCGGCAGCATCGCTCTCAATAAACACCTCGGTCACCCGACCGCTGCGGACCTCTTCCAGAAAGTCAGAGTAAGCCAGGGGCGCCGTTTGCGTAGACACGCTGGCGTAGTGATTGAAGATGGACATCAGAACCACGGCAATGATGGCCCAGGTTATGAGATTCTTCACGAGATCATTCGACGGTTTGTCATCTTGGTTGCCGGACATCTGAATTCCTGATTGTTTCGGTTAATGGTGCCGGAGTAAGCACAGCTGTTAACTCCAGTTTACACGGGCTTTCGCCCACGACCCAATATATACACCTCACGGCTTCTTGGGCGTGAAGCCGACGGCTTACGAACGGTTACCTTGTCGAATGCTTGCCTGCATTCGACCAGAAATGGATCAAACCCTTCGCCCTGAAAAACTTTGACAAGGAAATCGCCGCCAGGTTTCAGCCATTCACGGGCAAACGCCAGGGCAAGCTCCGCAAGGTACATGGCGCGCGGCTGATCGACTGCATTCATTCCACTGATATTGGGCGCCATATCCGACAACACAAGATCAACCCGCTGACCTTCAAGCCCTGCTTCAAGGGCCCGGAGAGCGTCATCCTCGGTGAAATCACCCTCGATCACATTAACGCCCTCGAGCGGCTCCATGGGCAGGATATCGAGCGCGAACAATGAACCCTTGCCTTTCATCTCACGCATGGCAACCTGGCACCAGGCACCCGGCGCGGCACCGAGATCGACAACACGTTGTCCCGGCTTGATCAGCTGATGCTTGTCCTGCAGCTCAACCAGTTTATAAGCTGCTCTGCCCCGCAAACCTTCCTTTTGCGCCTGTTTGACGTACGGGTCGTCAAAATGCTCATTCAACCAGCGCCGGCTGCTTTTACTCCGCGCCATGGATCACGCGCTCCGGAGTCGGAATACGTTAAACTTGTGGGCAATTTTCAAGGTGTTTGACATGAACCTCTCCAACTCGCAAAAGCGTTATCTGCGCGGTCTGACGCATTCTATCAATCCGGTCGTCATGATAGGTGAAAAAGGCCTGACCGATAACGTGCTGGAAGCCATAGACCAGGCGCTGGACCAGCATGAGCTGATCAAGATAAAACTTCGCTCCGATAAAGAAACGCGCCGCGCCTGGACCGGGATAATCAGCGAGCACTTCCGCGCTGTTGAAGTGCACAGCATTGGCCAGGTGGCGTGCTTTTATCGCCGCAACCCCAAGAAACAGGTGGTGGAACTACCAAGGCGCTGACCCATGACCCAATTAACCCTCGAAAAACCCGGCGACCATCACTTCGTGCGCTCAGTCGGCGAAGAAGGTATCCGCATTGGCGACACTTTGTATACCGATGGACTGCTGCTCAGCGCGACGACCCTGCGGGAAGACTGGGGGCCGGCGCAGTTGGACGCCTTGAGCGACAAGGATTTGGATTCCGTTCTCGAACTCAAACCGGAAGTCATACTGCTCGGTACCGGGGCAACGCAGCAGTTTCTGCATCCCTCGCGACTCGCGCCCTGCTACCGCGCGGGCGTTGGCATCGAGCTGATGACCACCGATGCGGCCTGCCGTACCTTCAATGTGCTGGCTTCCGAAGGCCGGCAAGTGGTGGCTGCCCTGCTGCCAATCGCCGCTTCAAGGCGCGGCTAGCTGCGGGCGAACAAGCCAATATCAAGCCAGCATGTCGGCCGCGGGACCGCGCAGCAGCGGAGCGATTTACTCGAAGAACGGCACTTCTGATATGCCTTCGCGGCTCGATATTTCCCGCAACTTCACCAGGGCTGCAATCTGCACCTGCCGGACCCGCTCCCGGGTAACCCCCAGCAACTGCCCTACTTCTTCAAGGGTTTGACGACCCTTGCCATGCAGTCCGAAACGGTGTTCCACAACGGTACGCTGCTGCTCTGGCAGCAATTCCAGCCAATGGTCCAACAGCTGGCTGGCAGCACCATCGGCGTATTCCATTTCCGGATCGCGATGGTTTTCATCAGTCAAACTCTCAATCAGCGGCCGGTCAGATCCATTGCTCATGGGCTCATCAGCCGACGCGGTCGACTCGCTCAGCCGAAACAGGCGGTTCAAATCCTCAACCGGACAACCCAGCTGTGCAGCGATCTCATCTTCATGCGGGGCTCGGCCCAGTTGCTGTTGCAACTCCCGCGAGGCGCGCAAGAACGTTGTCAGCTCGCGAATCACATGGATGGGCAGACGCACGGTACGGCACTGGTTCATGATGGCGCGCTCTACCGCCTGGCGAATCCACCAGGTCGCGTAGGTGGAAAACCGGCAACCCCGGTCGGGATCGAATTTCTCAACCGCTCGAATCAGGCCGAGATTGCCTTCCTCAATCAGATCAAGCAAAGGCAAACCGCGGTTGATATAGGCTCTTGATACCTTCACTACCAGCCGCAGATTGGCCTTGATCATGCGCTGTCGACTTGCGACACAGCCGCCCCTGGCCGCGCGCGCGAGGCTTTTTTCCTCGTCCGCGGTCAGCAGGGCCGTGCGGCCGATCTCGCTTAAATAGATTCGCGTGACATCGCCATGGTGAGCCGGCCGTGACCGGGCGCCGGCTTTGCGTGCTTTTGTTACGCGGATGGTGGCTGTACGGTTGGCAGCAGAAGAAACGCTCGCGCCACCTTTGATCTTTGAAGTTGGGCCCATCTAATCCTCCCCCTCAGGAGTCGCAGAATCCACGATGCAAAATGCATCGCTGAAAGTCCGTCCGTTTATGGGGCTGGCCCAGAGACGCAGCTGTTTTCTTCTTGGGCGGGGGCTGAACGCTAGCACATTTTGGCGCCGCTGTCACCGCGCGCCAGGACGCTGGTTTACCTCGCAGGCAGGTACTTCAGTGGATCGACAGGTTTGCCATCACGACGAATTTCAAAGTGCAGGACCGATTCATTGCGGTCATTACGGCCCACTTCGGCAATTTTCTGGCCCTGGCTGATCGAGTCACCCTCAGCCACCAGACGCCGCCGGTTGTGCGCATAGGCACTGAGCATGGCATCGTCATGTTTAATAATCACCAATTCGCCATAGCCAATCAGCCCGTTACCGCTGTAGACAACCTCTCCACTGGAGGCGGCCATGACCGGGCTGCCTTCATCGCCGACGATATCGATACCGTTACGCGAAGGATCACCCGCTTTGAAAGTACGCAGCAACCTGCCCTGCAGGGGCCAGGCCCAGGTCGGGGAGCCGGATGCCGCGGCTTCTGCCGGCTGCTTGGCCGCGGTTTTCGGCGGTGCCTTGGCGACTGGCGGGCTGTTTGCTGCAGTTGGTTTTTGCGGCGCCGGAGCCTGGCTGGCTGGCTTGGGCGGGGTCGAGGTATCAGTGCGAGTTGAAACCGATGGCTGGCGGACGCCACTGGTGGTCGCCGTGGTACTTCTGGTCGGCGGGCGCAGCCGCAGAATCTGGTCAGGATAGATTACATAGGGCGCTGCGATGCCGTTCCAGGAGGCCAGGGTGCGGTAATCGAGGCCATACTTGAATGCGATGCCGTACAGCGTGTCGCCACGGTATACGCGGTGCAGGCCGTCCACGGGAATTTCCGCGGGGGGTGGCTTGGTGTAACGGTCTATCACTGGTGCGGGGGAGCGCGATGCGCAACCGCCCAGCACAAGAAGGCTCAAGACAAGGGCTACCAGGCATCTTAAGGGCCGCCCGTAAAATCCAGGCAAAACGCGCACAGCAGGTAACATCTGGCGGTACATGGTGTCTCAGGCCAGGCCGTTAAGCATGGGCACAAACACCACGGCGCCAAGGTCAGTTTCGTCAAAACCTTCTTCTGTTCGGCGAATCGCCAGTAAGCGCTGCTCTTTGCCGCGATCCAGGGGCATGATCAGCAAGCCACCGACCTTGAGTTGTGCAACCAGGTCTTCAGGTATCGTGCGCGCCGCGGCAGTCACCATGATTGCGTCGAAAGGCGCCTGGCTGGCCCAGCCTATGTGGCCGTCCGAATGTCGCGAGTGGATATTGTAGAGTCGCAGCCGATGAAACAACTGACGGGCCGGCCGTACCAGTTCCTTGATGCGCTCCACGGTAAATACGTCCTTGACCAGTTGGGCGAGAATGGCTGATTGATAGCCGGAGCCGGTTCCCACTTCCAGCACCTTGGCGGGTGAACCACCATCGAGCAGGGCCTCGGTCATGCGGGCGACGATCCACGGCTGAGAAATGGTTTGCTTTTGCCCGATGGGTAGCGCGGTATCTTCATACGCGCGGCTGCTCAGGGCCTCGTCTACAAACTCATGCCGTGGCGTGTTGAGAATCGCGGCAAGCACACGCTCATCTTTAATGCCATTGTCGCGCAGTCTTTGCACCAGTCGATCACGGGTACCCTGCGAGGTCATGCCAATACCCCGGGCGCCGGCAGTCAAGCGACGATCATGCATCACGATGCACCATCATCCGTCTCCGGTTCCGCCGTGCTGATCATTGATACCCAGCCGGAAACCTGGTCCAGTGCCTGGTAGCGGGTCAGATCCACATGGATGGGCGTGATGGAGATATAACCCCGGCGGATTGCATCAAAGTCTGTGCCGGGACCTGCATCTTCCTCAGCACCGGCAGGCCCGATCCAGTACATCGGTCGACCACGCGGGTCCGTGGTTGCCACGGAGGGCTCGGCACGGTGCCGGTGACCCAGCCGGGTGACCTCAAAACCTTTAATGTCTTCCCAGGGGCGGTCAGGAATGTTCACATTGAGTATCGTATCTGCCGGCAGGGGATCCCGCAGCAATTGTGTAACCAACCGCGCCGCTGCCTCCGCCGCCGTGGCGAAATGTTGTGGCGACTCGTCATAAACCAGGGACAGGGCAATGGCCGGCAAGCCCAGAAAGCGCCCTTCCATGGCTGCTGCAACGGTGCCTGAATAAATCACATCATCGCCCAGGTTGGCACCATGGTTAATGCCGGAAACCACCATGTCGGGGTCTTTCTCCAACAGGCCGGTTAAGGCAACGTGCACACAGTCGGTGGGTGTGCCGCTGACGCGGTGCACCCCGGGTGCCTCTTCGTGGATACGGATTGGGGACTCAAGCGTCAGGGAGTTACTGGCACCGCTGCAGTTACGGTCCGGCGCCACGATCGTAATATCACCGACATGCTTCAGGCGCTCAGCGAGTACCTGGATACCGGTGGCCGACAGACCGTCGTCGTTACTGATCAGAATATGCATGCGATGCCTTGGCCCCTCCAATAAGGCTTGGGCGTCAGCAGACGCCATTAATAAGCGATGTTATTGTACGGACTCCACTCCCCAACGTGAATGTGTGATTCCATTGAGTGACGAAAAAGACCGGGAAGATGATGCCGGCCTGTTTCGTGAGGCCATCGCCGGTACGCGACCCCTGCAAAATGCGGAGCGCGTCCTGCATGATCGTCCGCGGCCAGCCCCGATCCCACGACAACGCTTGCAAGACGAGGCCGCGGTGCTCGATGAATTACTCGAGCCATTGCAGAATTACGACGATCTGGACGTGGAATCCGGTGAAGAATTAAGTTTTCTTCGCGATGGTTTCCCGCCCCGGCTGCTGCGGCGTTTACGCCGCGGGCATTACGCGGTCCATGCCCACCTGGACCTGCATCACATGACCCGCGATACCGCAAAGCTCGCCCTGCTCCAGTTTATCAGCGACGTTACAGCGCAGGGCCTGGGCTGCGTGCGGGTGGTTCATGGCAAAGGACTGCGTTCACAGAACCGGCCCGTTCTGAAACAAATGACTAACCAGATTTTGCGCCGCCACAAGAGCGTGGTGGCTTTTACCAGCTGCCGACCCGTTGACGGAGGTACCGGTGCGGTTATCGTCCTGCTGCGTCAGCGAAGACCGGTTATTTGATAACGCGCAACCTGGGACCACCCGGGCGTGGCCCCGGCTTATCGTCATCGGGGCCTGGCGCTTCATCGGCAGGCTCCTCATCTGCCACATCAGCAAACATCATCCCCTGCCCGTTTTCACGCGCATAGATTGCCAGGATTGCTGCAGAGGGCACCCACAACTCGCGGGAAACACCTGAGAAGCGGGCCTGGAAGCTGACGCTGTCATTTTCCAGCATCAGATCACGGGTGGCAGACGGTGAGATATTGAGCACAACACGACCATCCTGAATGGCCTGCGGCGGCACTACGACACCTTTAGCCTCAGCATCCACGATCAGGTGCGGCGTCATGTCGTTATCGAGAATCCACTCGTACAACGCCCGCAGGAGATAAGGTTTGCTGGATGTCATCACTCGCCGGATACTTCGATCACGACGCGTTAAGAATCATCTCCCGCTCGGCGGCGGTGAGGCTGGCCTTGAAAGATTCACGTTGAAACAGGCGCTGGATATAACCTTGCACGGACCTGCCGGAGGAACCAAGCTTGATTCCGTAGACCGGCAGACGCCAGAACAGTGGCGCCAGTGAGCAATCAACCAGGCTGAGCTCATCGCCCAGAACGAACTCCGCATTCTGGAACAACTCGTCAGAGGCAATGATGCCTTCCTTGAGTTGTTTGCGCGGCTTATCTGCCTTCTTACCGGTTGCTGCCTCAATCTCACGTGCCAGCGGATACCAGTCGCGCAGAACGCGATAGTGGACCAGTCGCAGACCGGCACGCGAGACCGGGTCAACCGGCATCAGCGGAGGATGAGGATAGCGTTCATCCAGGTACTCGTTGATAACACCGGCGTCGTAAAGCACCAGGTCACGATCTACCAGGGTGGGTGTCTCATTGTAGGGGGTCAGCTCGGCCAGGTCCTCGGCTGCGGAGGAGTCCTTGTCAACATCAACAATCTCGACATTGATGCCTTTTTCGGCCAGTACAAAACGAACCCGGTGACAGTCAATGTTGTTTGACGACGAATACAGGGCCATGGTGGAACGCCCTTTAATGGATGAGGACACAGCAGTAACTCCCAGTGATGCAGGGCCGTCTTTGCGGCCCTGCTATTGTTTTAATTTCCGACAGGCACTTCTATTCTAGTGCACGTCCCGCCAGTACTCAGCCTTCAACAGGAACGCGAGAAACGCAAAGAACGCCAGGAATGCCATAACCCAGACGCCAATCTTCTTGCGCTTAAGCTGAATGGGCTCGCCAACGTAGTCGAGAAATGCGGTCAGGTCACGCATGGCAGTCTTGTACTCTTCCTCACCCATGAGACCGGGCTCAACGAGCTCCAGAGACGCCACTTTGCGCACTTCCATGCCGCCTTCCATCGTCGTCTCGTACACCGGTTCCTGAATACCCTGCAGCTGCCAAAGCACATGCGGCATGGCGGCGTTTTCCAGGATCGTGTTGTTCCAGCCACCGTTCTCATCCTGGTAGAAGTTAATCAGGTAGTTGTAGATCCAGTCAGCGCCGCGTGAACGACCTACCAGTGAGAGATCGGGGGGTGCCTTGCCGAAAAAGATCGCACCAGCCTCGGCGGTCATCGCATTGGTCATGGGCTCACCAAACTTGGAATCCGAGAATACCAGGTTATTCATCACCATTTCCTCGCTCAACTCAAGATCGTCCGCGAGACGGTTATAGCGCATGAAGTTAAGGCTGTGACAACCAATGCAGTAGTTCACGTACAGCTGCGCGCCGCTTTGCAGGCTGGCGAGATCGTGAACATTCACCTCGGAAGGCACCAGCTTCGCCCCGCCACCGGCCGCGTGAACTGCCGGCGTCAAAACCAGGCCCAGCACCAGTGCCGTCACCAATCGATATTGTCTGCTGAAACTGATCATCAGTGTGTCACCCTTTCAGGAAGAGGCTTGGTCTTGCCGCCTTTGCTGAGGAAAAACAGGAGAATAAAGAATGCGAAGTAGACAAATGTCCAGAAGCGCGTCTCCCACATCTCTGCCGGCGTGCCCTCAGCCATGCCCAGCATGCCAAGACGAATAAACGCGATGGCGAATACGAACAGGAGGATCTTGTACCAGGCACCCTTGTAGCGGATAGAACGAACCGGCGAGCGATCCAGCCAGGGCAGGAAGAACAGGATCATCACCGAAACGCCCATGAGCACGACACCCATCAGTTTGTCAGGCACCGCTTTCAGAATCGCGTAGTACGGCGTGAAGTACCAGACTGGCTTGATCAGCGTCGGGGTCACCAGGGGGTCGGCCGGCACAAAGTTATCGTGCTCGAGGAACAGACCTCCGCCCTCGGGCCAGAAGAAGATAACGAAGGCAAAAATCAGCATGAATATCGCTGCGCCGAACAGATCCTTCACCGTGTAGTACGGGTGGAAAGGAATGCCATCACGGGGAATGCCATTAGCGTCCTTGTTTTCCTTGATTTCAATGCCGTCCGGGTTATTTGAGCCGGTTTCATGCAGGGCCGTGAGGTGCAACACGACCAGCCCAAGGATGGCAATTGGCAGTGCAACCACGTGCAGCGCAAAGAACCGGTTTACCGTTGCATCGGAGATGAAGTAGTCACCGCGAATCCACTCGGTCAATGGCTCTCCAATCATCGGAATGGCGCCAAACAGGTTAATGATCACCTGCGCACCCCAGTAGGACATTTGTCCCCAGGGCAGCACGTAGCCGAAGAATGCTTCTGCCATGAGCAGCAGATAGATAATCATGCCAAAGATCCAGATCAGCTCACGCGGTTTGCGGTATGAGCCATACAGCATGGCCCTGAACATGTGCAGGTAAATGACAATAAAAAAGAAGGAAGCACCCGTCGAGTGCATGTAGCGAACCAGCCAGCCCCACTGAACATCGCGCATGATGTACTCCACCGAGGCAAACGCTTCTGCCGCCGATGGTTTGTACTGCATGGTCAGGAAGATACCGGTAAGAATCTGCATGGCCAGCACGAGAACGGCCAGTGAGCCCATGTAGTACCAGAAGTTGAAGTTCTTGGGCGCATAGTATTTCGCCAGGTGGTCATTCCAGAACTTGGTGACCGGCAGACGCTTATCAACCCAGCCCATCGCCGCTTCAGCGCGGGTCTCGGCAGGGCTTGTTTCCATTGAGTTATCTGAAGCAGCCATCAGGACATCCCCTCCGGACTCACACCAATCATGATGGTCCGGTCATCAACAAAGCTATAAGGCGGTACGGTAAGGTTCGTGGGTGCCGGCACGCCGGTAAAAACGCGGCCCGACAGGTCAAACTTGGATTTGTGGCAAGGGCAATAAAAGCCGCCCTTCCAGTCGGCGTCAAATGGCTGCGCGCCAACCTGGGGAATAAGCTCGGGTATGCAACCCAGGTGGGTGCAGTGCATGTTAACCACGAGATACTCGGGGTTCAGCGCACGCGCCTCATTACTGGCAAATTCGGGTTGCAGCGAGTCCATTGAGGACGGATCGCGCAAACGGTTATCCACTTCCGGAAGGTGTCCCAGCATCTCTGCGCTGCGTTTCAGTACGCCAATGGTCTGACCACGCCACTGAACTTTCAGGATTTGTCCGTAATTCAGCTTGGCGACGTTGACCTGAACCGGCGCGCCCACTGCTTTGGCCTTTTCAGAGGGGAACCAGTTCGCTATGAAAGGAACGGCGGCCACGCTTACACCGGCGGCACCGACGACAGAAGTTGCAGCGACAAGAAATTTACGCCGCCCGTTATTCACACCATCAGTAGACATGTGCTACTCCAGATTCAAGATGTGCCCATCAGATGCTGAGCACCAGTGGACGTTTAGATACGGATCATTCCGATTGCCCCAGGCGACTGCCCGAAGCCAATTGCTGCGATTTTCGGGTATGACATGTGAAATTCCGGCGAAGCCCAGTGCAGAGATTTCCAGCTTTGACAGCAGTATCAAGGACCACCGCTTAGCGGACGCTCTGCATCCCGGTAGCGGTTTTCACCTCGCCACGTGAGCATTTGCAGGGAACCATCATCTGATCAATCCACTATTTTATCCGATTTAGCCCATGCGGGACAAATGCTTTAACGTTAATATCTGCATTGTGTCTGACACCTGCAGCCAATTGTGCGCCCAGCCAAAGAGACTGGCATGAATTACGCCGCCACAAAACGTTCGTTGGGGTTTTTGTTACGGTCCGTTACGGCCGGACTCGCCCTTGCTTTTGTGTTGATCCTGGCGCTACCAAATCTGCGTGAGCGGCTGCTGGGACCGGCGGTTCAGCAGTTCTCAGGCCCATCGAATATCACCTTTGCCGATGCCGTTGACCGGGCGGCGCCTTCCGTCGTCAGCATCTACACGCAAACAGTGGAGCTGCAGGAAGTAAACCCGCAGATTCGACGCATTCTGGGGCGGCAATATGTGGCACGCTCACGCCGCGACGTGGGCTCCGGTGTGTTGATTCGCGCGGACGGCTATATCCTCACCAATGATCACGTGGTTAATGAGGTGGCCAACATCCAGGTAGCCCTCTGGGATGGCCGCTACGCGCCCGCCCAGGTGGTTGGTTCGGATCCGGCCACGGATCTGGCCGTACTCAAGATTGAACTGGACGGCCTGCCGGCTGCGCCCCTGAAAATGAACGAGCAACCCCGCGTGGGTGACGTTGTGCTGGCCATCGGCAATGCGCTGGGGCTGAGCCATACCGTCACCATGGGGATTGTCAGCGCCACGGGTCGTAATGACTTGCGCGCCCTGTTGTACGAAGACTTTATTCAGACCGATGCTGCCATTAACGCCGGTAATAGTGGTGGCGCACTGGTTAATGTGAACGGCGAAGTCATCGGCATCAATACGCGCAACCTGGGCCTGGCAGCGGGGGGACAGAACATTGGTTTTGCCATCCCGATCGCCATTGCCCGGGATGTGATGCAACAGATCATTGAATATGGTTCGGTCCGCCGGGGTTGGCTGGGTGCGATGTTTACCGACCTGCCCTTATCCATGCAAGCCGATGGCAGTGCCGTTCGCAAGGGCATTCGCGTACACGATGTTGAGCCCGGGGGTCCCGCCTGGAACGCCAGCCTGCGCACCGGCGACATCCTGCTCGCGGTTAATGGCAAGGAGTCAGACGATGCCCGCTCCGTTCTGCTGTCCGTCTCGCGCATGGAGCCGGGCGAACAGGTCGCCCTGAGAATTCAGCGAGATGGCAATATTTTTGAAACCTACGCCACGCTGATTCAGCAACCGCCGTTGGATTGAGCAACGGCTACGCGACATCCCATCACCTAGGTCTTTGGTAGCGTGACGCCCCTTTGTCCCTGGTGGCGGTAGCATCTGTCTACTGAACTTGCATCATGTCGCTGCATCACTTGGCTTCTTTCGCTGCGCGAAAACCGCCCGCGCTCTTTAGCGACGGCTACGCGACATCCCGGTGGTGCGCGCCCCTTTCCCTGGGGCGGTAGCATCTGTCTACTGAACTTGCATCATGTCGCTGCATCACTTGGCTTCTTTCGCTGCGCGAAAACCGCCCGCGCTCTTTAGCGACGGCTACGCGACATCCCATCACCTAGGTCTTTGGTAGCGTGACGCCCCTTTGTCCCTGGTATTTTCCGCCCCGGTCGAGATAGGAGGTTTCGCATTCTTCGTCGGATTCGAAGAACAGGAATTGGGCGACGCCTTCGTTGGCGTAGATGCGGGCCGGGAGCGGGGTTGTGTTGGAGAACTCCAGGGTGACGTGGCCTTCCCATTCGGGTTCGAGCGGGGTGACATTGACGATAATGCCGCAGCGGGCATAGGTGGATTTGCCCAGGCAGATGGTGAGAACGCTGCGTGGAATGCGAAAATATTCCACGGTGTGCGCCAGGGCGAAGGAGTTCGGCGGAATAATGCAGGAGTCGCCTTCAAAATCGACGAAGCTGTTCTCATCGAATGCCTTGGGGTCGACCACCGCCGAGTTGATGTTGGTAAAAATCTTGAAGTGATTGGCACAGCGGCCGTCGTAACCGTAGCTGGAAGTGCCATAAGAGACCAGTCGTTCGCCTGCGGCGTTGCGCCGGACCTGGCCGGGCTCGAACGGTTCGATCATATTGTGCTCTTCCGCCATGCGGCGAATCCAGCGGTCGGATTTAATACTCATGGTCGGTGCGGTGCTCCGGATAGGTGGCCCAAAGTTCAGCAATTAGCAGATCAGCGGTTTTGTAGCTTGATCTCTGGAAGGTCGAGTTTCAGGTTGCGCTCGCGCTGTGACAGTTGCGCGGCTGTGCGGCGGGAAAAATCGATGTAACTGGCTGCCAGTTCACCATCCGGATCACCGGCAACCGTCGGGCAGCCATTGTCCAGGGCTTCGCGAATACGTATGTCCAGCGGCAGCCGGCCGAGCAGCGGAATCTGGTACTGCTCCGCCATGCGATCACCGCCCCCGGTGCCGAAGATGGGCTCTTCAAAACCGCACTGGGTACAAATATGGGTGCTCATGTTCTCCACCACGCCCAGCACCGGAACGTCTAGTTTGCGGAACATCTGCAAGGCCTTGCGGGCATCCAGCAGTGCGATGTCCTGCGGCGTGGTCACGATGACAGCGCCGGCAACAGGAATTTTCTGCACCAGTGTGAGCTGGATATCACCGGTACCCGGTGGCAGATCAATAATCATGTAATCCAGGGCACCCCAGTCTGAGTCACCCAGCATCTGTTGCAGGGCCGAGGTCACCATCGGACCCCGCCAGATCATCGGATTCTCTTCCTCAACAAGAAAACCCATGGACATGAGCTTGAGCCCGTGCGCCTGGTGCGGAATGATCTTCTTGCCGTCCGTCTCCGGCTTACCCTGCACGCCCAGCATGCGCGGGATACTGGGACCATAAATGTCGGCATCCAGCAGCCCGACACGGGCCCCGTCACGTGCCAGGGCCAGGGCCAGGTTGACCGCGGTACTGGACTTGCCCACGCCACCCTTGCCGGACGCCACGGCAATAATGTTCTGAATGCCTGCGTGGGGTTTCAGCTCACCCTGGACCTTGTGCGGCAGCACTTTCCAGTCCGCGTTAACGGTTACCCCGGCTGCCAGCCCGGCACCGAGCAGCCCATCGCGCACCTCGTCTGCCAAACCGGCAATGAAGCCATCGGCCGGAAAACCCAGGCGCAGTTCGACCGCCGCTTTATCACCATCCACGCCAACACCGCGGACCATCCCGGCGGACAACAAATCGGTATCAAGAAATGGCGCGTTGATTCGCGACAGCTGTTCACGAATCAGGGGCTCCTGGGCAGCAGACATAGACATTGGTTTCCCGGCAGATTGAATCAGTCGCGCATTGTACCGTTTTCATTTGGCGGGGAAACCGGTAGCAGACGTCGTTAGGCCTATGGAAGCTCGCCGCACCATGCGATAATAGGACGCTTGCAGTCCACAGCCCTCTCTCCCCATGACCGCCCCAAACACCATGAAAAAAAGAAGAATTCTGCTGACCGCCGCCCTGCCCTATGCCAATGGGTCAATTCATCTGGGTCATATGCTGGAATACATCCAGACAGATATCTGGGCACGTTTTCAGCGGGCCCAGGGCCATGAGTGTTATTTCGCCTGGGCAGATGATGCGCACGGCACGCCGATCATGCTGAGCGCCCAGCGTCAGGGCATCACGCCGGAGGCGCTGATTGACCGCATGAACGAGGAGCATCAGCAGGATTTCCGTGATTTCGGTCTCAGTTATGACAATTTTTCTTCCACCAACTCTGAAGCCACACGCGAACTCGTCGACATGATCTTCGAGCGGCTGCAAGCCGGCGGCCACGTGGTGCAGAAAACCATTTCCCAGTTTTACGATGAGCAGGAAGGCATGTTCCTGCCGGATCGGTTTATTAAGGGCAGCTGCCCCAAGTGCAAGTCCCCGGACCAGTACGGCGACAGTTGCGAGGTCTGTGGCAGCACCTACGCGCCAACCGACCTGATTGAGCCTCATTCGGCCGTTAGCGGTTCAACCCCGGTCATGCGCGACTCGGAACATTACTTTGTCCGTCTGCAACATTTCGAAGAAGATTTAAAGCAATGGATGGGCGCAGGCGCCCTGCAGCAGGAGGTCGTTAACAAGCTGCAGGAATGGTTCGTGGACGGTCTGCGCGACTGGGACATTACCCGCGATGCGCCCTATTTCGGGTTCAAAATTCCGGGCACCGAAGACAAATATTTTTACGTGTGGGTGGATGCGCCGGTCGGCTACATGGGCAGCTTTCGGGAGCTGTGCGAGGCACGCGGCATGAACTTTGACGAATGGTTTCGACCCGATACCGACACCGAGATGTATCATTTTATCGGCAAGGACATCATGTATTTCCACACGCTGTTCTGGCCAGCCATGTTGATGGGGGCCGGCCTGCGCACCCCCACCGCAGTGTATGCACATGGCTTTCTGACCGTTGACGGGACCAAGATGTCCAAGTCCCGCGGCACCTTCATCATGGCGCGCACCTACCTGGAACATCTCGACCCGGATGCGCTGCGTTATTACTTCTGTGCCAAGCTGGGCCCCGGGCTGGGTGACATCGACCTGAATCTCGATGACTTTACCGCCCGCGTTAACTCTGACCTGGTCGGCAAGGTGGTCAATATTGCCAGTCGTTGCGCGGGGTTTATCCAGCGGGGCTCCGGCGGTGAACTTGCCGCAGCGCTTCCGGCGCCAGAGCTTTATGAGCAGTTACTGGCGGAGCGGCCGGCCATCGCTGCGGACTATGAGGGCCGCAATTACCAGTCTGCCATCCGCAGAATCATGGCCCTTGCAGACCAGGCCAACCGGTATATCGACGAGCACAAACCCTGGGTCATGATCAAGGAAGAAGGACGCGAGGCAGAGGTCCAGGCGGTCTGCACCCAGGGCATTAACCTGTTCCGCGGTCTGATTACATTACTGGCACCCGCCATTCCTTTTATTGCGCACAAAGCCGAGGCATTTCTCGGCGCCGATGTCGGTCTGTGGAGCGAGCTGGATGAGCCGCTGCTCGGTCACAAACTCAATGAGTTTCGCCCCCTGCTGCAGCGCGTGGACCCGGCCCGCGTGGAAGCCGTGCTGGAAGCATCAAAGGATTCCCTGCAAGCCTCAGATGAGGCGCACGTCCAGGAAGTGCGACAGCTCGATCTCGCCCCTGAAATCGTGATCGATGATTTCACCAAAGTAGACCTGCGCGTGGCGCGCATCACCAAAGCACAAGCCGTGCCCGAGGCAGACAAGCTCCTGCAACTCACCCTTGACCTTGGCGGCGAGACCCGCAATGTCTTTGCCGGTATAAAAGGGGCCTACGATCCGGCCTCGCTGGAAGGACGTCTGACCGTCATGGTTGCCAATCTCAAACCCCGAAAAATGCGCTTTGGCCTGTCCGAGGGCATGGTACTGGCCGCTGGTGGCGACAGTGGATTGTTTCTATTGTCCCCTGACAATGGCGCGGAACCCGGCGACCGGGTGAGCTGAGCATCGCGCCGGCGATGACTGAGCACCTGCTTATTCTGGTCAGCACGGTTCTGGCCAACAACTTCGTCCTGGTCCGTTTTCTGGGCCTGTGTCCCTTCATGGGCGTATCCAATAAGCTCGAAGGGGCCATCGGAATGTCCGTGGCCACCGCCTTTGTCCTGACGCTGTCGTCGGTCGCCGGCTACCTGATGCACCAGTATCTGCTCGAGCCTCTGGGTCTGGAGTACCTTTCCACCCTCGGCTTCATTCTGGCCATCGCTGTGACCGTGCAGCTCACCGAGATGGTCATGCGCAAGACCTCACCCCTGCTGTACCGCGTGCTGGGGATCTTTCTGCCACTGATCACCAGCAACTGCGCAGTGCTCGGCGTGGCGCTGCTGAATGTGCAGGAACAACACAACCTGCTCGAGTCGGCACTGTACGGTTTCGGGGCTGCAGCCGGCTTCGGGCTGGTGCTCGTCATGTTCTCAGCGATTCGTGAACGCCTGGCTTTTGCTGATGTGCCGGTTCCGTTTCAGGGTGCATCAATCGGGCTGATCACCGCGGGACTGATGGCCCTGGCATTTATGGGCTTCAACGGGCTGGCCAACCTGTGAGGCATGCGACGTGATAACGGCCCTCACGGTATTTGGCGCATTGTGCCTGGTGCTGGGCGCCGGACTGGGCTGGGCCGCGCGCCGCTTCCATGTGGACTCGGATCCGGTGGTAGACCAGATCGACGCGATCCTTCCGCAAACCCAGTGCGGCCAGTGCAACTACCCGGGTTGCCGGCCTTATGCCGAGGCGATCGCCAGTGGCGCGGCAGATATCAATCAATGCCCACCGGGGGGTGAGGCGGGGATCCGTGCCCTGGCCGACTTGCTCGGACAGGAGCCAAAGCCATTGAACCCCGACAATGGCGAAGAGGCGGTGCGGACCATTGCGCTGATCGATGAATCCCGCTGCATCGGCTGCACCCTGTGTATCCAGGCCTGCCCGGTCGATGCCATCGTCGGCGCCGCCAAACTCATGCATACCGTCATTGAATCGGAATGTACCGGCTGCGACCTGTGCCTGCCGCCCTGCCCGGTAGATTGCATCGATATGATCGTGCCCGAGGCACAATTCACAGACTGGCGCAGCCCCATTCCGCTGCGTTTGACCGGCACTGGCGGATGAGCGGGGAGAATGAAATGCACCCCGCCGTGCGGGTTGCCGGGCGCCTGCACCGCTTTCACGGGGGGCTGCGTCTGCGGCACAACAAAGAGGTGTCCTGCGCGCTTCCACTCAGCCGGCCGCCCCTGCCTGAAGAGCTGGTCATTCCCCTGTTACAGCATCGGGGTGAACCGGCAGAGCCCTGCATCCATCCAGGCGAGCAGGTATTGAAAGGGCAACTGATTGGTAAAGCACATGGCCGCGGTGCGCATATTCACGCACCCACCTCCGGAACAGTGACCGCCATTGAGAATCGACCCATGGCCCACAGCACCGGCCAGATGGGACCCTGCGTAATTCTCGAACCTGACGGGGAAGACCATTGGATCAAACGGGAGGCGCTGGAAAACTGGCAACAGGCGCCGCCGGAAGTGCTGCGCAGCTGGATTCGGCGCGCCGGTATCGTGGGCCTGGGCGGAGCGGTTTTTCCGACCGACCTGAAAGCAAATGTGCAGAGCCCCGCGCGGGTGCACACCCTCATCCTGAACGGTGCCGAGTGCGAGCCTTACATCTCTTGTGACGAGATGCTGATGCGGGAATCACCCGGGGAAATTATCGAGGGTGCAGTGATCCTGGCCCATGCGGTGGGCGCCGACAATATCGTCATAGCCCTGGAAGATCAGATGGGCGTGGTCGCCAAAGCATTGGAGGCCGCAGCCCTGCAGTTGGATGCAGCACACATTTGCGTGATCAAAGTCCCCAAACTCTATCCGGAAGGTGGCGAGCGACAACTGGTGCAGACACTGACCGGACATGAAGTGCCGGAGGACGGTTACCCGCAGGACCTTGGCCTGCTGGTGCAAAATGTTGCCACTGCCGCTGCGGTGCGCGATGCAGTGATTGAGGGCACACCCCTGATCGAGCGCATCGTTACCGTCACCGGTAACGGGGTGCACACACCACGCAACTTCCTGGCGCTGATCGGCACACCGGTCGCGCACCTGATTGCCATGGCCGGCGGCTACCGCGACGACGTCGCGCGCCTGGTGATAGGCGGCCCGATGATGGGCTATGCCCTGCCCAGCGACGCAGAGCCGGTCATCAAGGCCAGCAATTGCCTGCTGGCGCTAAACCAGGAAGACGTGCGCAGCCCACAGGCTGAAATGCCCTGCATTCGCTGCGGCGAATGCGCACGGGTATGTCCGGCGCAGCTTATGCCGCAGACGCTGCATAGCCAGATTCGCAGCAAGCAGTGGGATGAGGTTGACAGCCTTGGCCTGCAAGCCTGCATCGAGTGTGGTTGTTGCGACGTGGTGTGTCCAAGTCAAATCCCCCTGGTCAGCTGGTTCCGTTACGCCAAGGGTGAAGTTCGTGTGCAGTCGAGTGAACGTGCCGCTGCGGAACGGGCACGCCTGAGATTTGAGGCGCGCGCCTCACGCATGGAACGCGCCGCGCAGGACAAAGCCAGGCGCATGGAGCAACGCAAGAAAAAGCTGCGCACCGACGTCAGCCGGAAAGAACAGATTGCGGCAGCCCTCGAGCGCGCAGCGTCAGCCGGCAAAGCTCCTGACAAGGGCGACAGCGGCAAGTCCGGACCGGACGAGTCCCGGTGATTCGTCAATTCGAGCCTGTTGCCGCGCCGCATATGCCGGCCAAAACCACCGTTCGCGGGGTGATGCTGCAGGTTTTGCTGGCGCTGGTACCTGCCATCGTGGCGTACGTGTTTTATTTCGGGCCCGGGCTGCTGATCCAGATTGTCCTGGCCTGCAGCTTTGCGGTTGTTTTCGAAGCACTGATGCTGCGCCTGCGCGGCCGGCCACTGGCGCCTTTCCTGGGCGACTACAGCGCCGTGGTGACGGCCGTGCTATTCGCGCTGTGTATCCCGCCACTGGCGCCCTGGTGGATATCCCTGATCGCCATGGCCTTCGCCATCATTGTCGCCAAGCAGCTGTTTGGGGGACTCGGGCACAACATCTTTAACCCGGCCATGGTCGGTTACGTGGTGGTGTTGATCAGTTTCCCCCGGGAAATGACCCAGTGGCTGCTGCCGCGGGAATTGGCCGGCTGGACGCCCGGATTCCTGGCCAGCATGAACGCAATCATCAGCGGCACCCTGCCCCCGGCCCCGGCGGGCATCGATGCGATAACGGGCGCGACCCCGCTGGACACGATCAAAACCGGCATGAGCCTGGGTCAACCACTGGCAGCGCTGCGTGAGCAGCCAATTTTTGGTGATTTTGGCGGCCTTGGCTGGGAGTGGATCGCCACTGCCTACCTTATTGGCGGCCTGTTTCTGCTCTACCGTCGCGTCATCAGCTGGCAGGTGCCGGTTTCCACGCTGGGCGCAGTGGTTGTGATATCTCTGGCGGCCTGGCTGATCGAGCCGGCTGTAAACCTGCCACCCGTGCAACAGATCTACGCCGGCGGGCTGATGCTGGCGGCCTTTTTTATTGCGACCGACCCGGTCAGCGGTTGCGCCAGTGCGCGCGGCCGCCTTATTTTTGGCGCTGGTGTTGGCATTATCACCCTGGTGATCCGCCGCTGGGGCGGCTACCCGGACGGCATTGCCTTTGCTGTCTTGCTGATGAACTCAGCCGCGCCGCTGATCGACCGGTATACCCGTCCCCGGGTTTACGGGCGGTGAGTTGGTGAACGCTCCAGCGAATAAAGAGAACACCACGCCACCGTGGCGTGCCGGCGCGCTACTGGCGCTCATGGCTCTGATCGGGGTCGGGCTGCTGGCCTGGGTGAACGACCTGACCCGTACCACCATCGAGGCCCAGGAACGCGCGTACATGCTGGAACAACTCGGGCAGGTACTGGATCCGGATCGTTATGACAACGATCTGTTAAACGACATGATCCTGATCGGGGAGGAAACGGCCTTCGGCCATGATGAGGATGTTCGCGTTTTTCGCGCCCGCCGTGGCGGGGAACCGGCCGCGGTGATCATGGAGGTGATTGCGCCAAACGGCTATAACGGCAATATCGTTATGCTCGTGGGCATCGGGACCGATGCCCGGGTCACCGCTGTGCGTGTCCTGAGTCATCGTGAGACCCCCGGCCTTGGCGACCCGATTGAGAAGCGTCGCAGCGACTGGATTGACAGTTTTCAGGGGCGTTCCCTGGGCGATCCGCCGGCGGCACGCTGGGCGGTGCGCAAGGATGGCGGCGACTTTGATCAATTCACCGGTGCTACGATCACACCGCGCGCAGTGGTCACTGCGGTGGCACGCGCGCTGGCCTATTTTGAAGAGCATCAGGATATGCTGTTTCAGAGAGAATCCATGAAGAGCCCGGAACGTGAGCCAAGCTGACCAGAACGAAACAGCCGAAGCAGCGCCATCCCAGCGGCTTGGCGAGGTGTTTTATGACGCGTTCTGGCGCCAGAACACGGGCCTGGTTGTACTGCTCGGCCTGTGTCCGCTGCTGGCCGTTTCCGGCACCGTGGTCAACGCCCTGGGTCTGGGCCTTGCGACCACGCTGACCCTGGCGGCCTCCAACCTTTGCGTATCGCTGACCCGCGGACTTTTACGGCCAGAGATTCGCATACCGGCGTTCGTGCTCATTATCGCCTCGGTGGTCACGGTCATTGAACTGCTGATGCGGGCCTACCTGTTTGAGCTCTACCAGGTGCTGGGCATCTTCATACCCCTGATCGTCACCAACTGCGCGATTATCGGGCGGGCCGAAGCCTTTGCCTCGCGCAATCGTCCACTGGCGTCACTGACTGACGGCTTCGCAACCGGCCTGGGGTTTTGTCTTACGCTCGTATTGCTGGGAGCAATTCGTGAAGTGATCGGCCAGGGAACGCTGCTGGCCGGCGCATCCTTGCTGGTCGGCGAGTGGGGGCAAGGATTGACGATCGAGCTGATCCCCGGTCACCCGGGATTCCTGCTGGCCATGTTACCGCCGGGGGCGTTTATTGCGCTGGGCATGCTGGTGGCTGCACGCAACGCCTGGCAGCAACGCCGGCAACAGGCCCCGCAACCGCAATTGGCCCCGGCCACAGAAAGCTGAGCGATACACATGCTGAAAGCAGATCGCCATGAGTTTTTTCGTCGCCTGAGGGCGCACAACCCAAATCCCAAAACGGAACTGGAATATGCCAATCCGTTTGAGTTACTGATTGCCGTGATTTTGTCGGCCCAGTCCACGGATGTGGGCGTCAACAAGGCAACCGGCAAGCTGTTTCCGGTGGCAAGAACGCCACAGGCGATTTATGACCTGGGGGTCGACGGTCTTAAGCGTTACATACGCACTCTTGGCCTGTTCAATGCCAAGGCTGAGAACATTATCAAAACCTGCGCCATCATTCTTGAGCAACACGGGGGGGAAATCCCACGCGACCGCGCGGCGCTCGAGGCCCTGCCCGGGGTAGGGCGCAAGACTGCCAACGTGGTGCTCAATACGGCATTTGGTGAACCAACCATGGCCGTTGATACCCATATCTTTCGCGTGGCCAATCGCACCGGCCTGGCGCTGGGCACCACACCCCTGGCGGTGGAAAAGAAGCTGCTGAAAAGTATTCCGGCGGAATTCATGCTCGATGCCCATCATTGGCTGATCCTGCACGGACGCTATACCTGCCTGGCACGCAAACCCCGCTGCGCGGAATGCATTGTGGCTGACCTCTGCCGGGAGGGGCGCAAAGGTACTTTTCGCTAGCTGTCATGGCCTCATTTCGCCGGGTAGCAGGTGCCGGCAGGTGTACCGGCAATTTATTTTTTCAGGCTGCTGTGTAATATTTTCTGACCTGGCACGGTCTGGGTATCTGATCGTGTGAATTGCAACCATGGACTGAACCACCTAGTCTCTGGTGCCCAGCAAGATCAACGGACACCCGCGAAGACACTCTGTATGACCCGGGCCCGTGAACGAAGCGCGTTGATTGACGTGCGAGAAATGCGCAATCGGCGCGATCCAATACGCGATTGGCGTATGGAAAAAACGGGCTTCATGGCCCACAACAAAACCTTTGGAGGTTTATATCTCATGGCGAATAAAACTGCTCTGATCAAACCCGTTGCCGCCGTTGCCGGCGTCGCATTTGTTTCTTCCCTGGCACTGAGCACCACGGCTGCTGCCGATAACCTGTTCGAAATCTCTGATCTGGACGCGGGCTACATGCTGGCTGGTGACGAAGACAAAGGCGAAGAAGGCAAGTGCGGTGAAGGCAAGTGCGGTTCCGACGCTGAGAAAGGCGAGGAAGGCTCTTGCGGTGAAGACAAGGGCGAAGAAGGCTCTTGTGGCGAAGACAAGGGTGAAGAAGGTTCTTGTGGAGAAGACAAGGGCGAGGAAGGCAAATGTGGCGAGGGCAAGTGCGGCAGCTAAGCGTATTCCGCTTGGTGCTCCACTGACCTTCTCACACACGCTATCCACGTGAGTCGCCCACCCTTCCCCATTCAGGGAACGGGTCTTGGACTGAGGCGGGCCCTGCTGGGCCCGCTTCAGGACACGGATCCTGACCTGCTCCATGCCAGCGTCGATTTCATGGAAGTGGCGCCGGAGAACTGGATCGGTGTCGGCGGACGTCGTGGACGCCAACTCCGCGCTTTTACCGAACAGTTTCCCTTCGTATGCCACGGCCTGTCGCTGTCCATTGGCGGGCCCGCACCGCTGGATGAGACCTTTGTTCACAAGGTCAAAAATTTTCTCGACACGCATAATGTGCGTTGTTACACCGAACACCTCAGCTACTGCTCAGACGACGGTCATCTTTATGACCTGATGCCGATTCCGTTTACCGCCGAGGCCGTCACCTATGTGAGCAAGCGCATCAGGCGCACCCAGGACATTCTGGAACGACGCATCGGTATCGAGAACGTGTCCTACTACGCCGCACCAGGTGCGGAAATGAGCGAAACAGAATTCATTAATGCAGTCGTTGAAGAGGCCGACTGCGACCTGCTGCTGGACGTTAACAACATTTATGTCAACAGCATCAACCACGGCTATGACCCGGTCAGTTTTCTGGAGTCCATGCCCGGCAACCGGGTCGTCTATGGGCATATTGCCGGTCATTACACGGAGGCCGAAGATCTGCGCATTGATACGCATGGCAGCGACGTGATCGACCCCGTGTGGAAGCTGCTCGGCCGTGCCTACAGCCTGTTTGGCGTGTACCCGACGCTGTTGGAACGGGACTTTAATTTCCCGTCAGTCCCGGAACTGCTCGCGGAGGTTGATGAGATTCGCGAACTGCAGACTGTTGCCAGTAACTCTTCAAACCCCGTTTCCTCGCGCCGTCATGGCTGACCGGCTTGCCACGCTGCAAAAAGGTTTCGCCGCGCACATCAGAAATCCGCAACTCAACCCGGCCCCGTCGGACGTGGATGAACGGCGCATGGAAGTTTACCGGGGCCTGTTTTTTCGCAATCTCAGCAGCTTTATAGCCAAGAGTTTTCCGGTCATTCGACGACTCTACAGCGATGCGGACTGGGCGACGCTAATCCGGGATTTCTACACGGTTCATCGATGTCATACACCCCTGTTCCCGGAAATCCCGCGCGAGTTTCTTCAATACCTGCAGGCACGCCAGGATCGTGACACTGACGATGCACCTTTCCTCCTGGAGCTGGCGCACTATGAATGGGTTGAGATTGCCCTGGACCAGGATGAGCGGGAACTGGACGACGTCCCGGCGGATCGTGACGGGGACTTTTTACAGGGTGTGCCGGTACTTTCCCCCCTGGCCTGGCCACTGGCCTATCAATATCCCGTGCACCGGATCCGGCCGGATTTCCAGCCTGCGGAACCGCCCGAACAACCCACCCATCTGCTGGTCTACCGCACCCGCGGCGACCGGGTGAAGTTCATGCAGCTGAACAGCGTTACCGCACGAATGATCGAATTAATGAAAGAAGATCGCGGTTTGACGGGTCTGGATATCCTGAATGTTGTCGCCGCGGAGCTTGAGCATCCGCAACCAGAGACGGTTATTGAGGCCGGCGCCCGGGCATTGCGGGATCTGGCAAACCGGGACGTCATCCTGGGAAGCCGGCCGCAGTAACGCTTCAACCACAACAATAGCTGGGAAGGATTCTTGAACCATGTTTAATTTCTATGATGGCTTGTGCGCCCGCCTGCGGGGCATTGGGGACTGGATATGGCCCACCGGCCTGCGCGTCATTTTGTTCTGGGAATTCTGGGAGGCCGGCATCAGCAAGTACCGCGGTGAAAACTGGTTTGGCAGCATTCCATGGGCAGACTGGCAGAAAGGTTTTCCCGAGCCGGTCTCCCGCCTTGGAACCGATTTGAACTGGGCCATGGCCACCTGGGGAGAACTGATTTTTTCCATCATGTTATTGCTGGGCCTGTTCACCCGGTTTGCGGCCATCTCGCTTATCGTCATCACCGGGGTCGCCACCGCTGCAGTGCATTGGCCGGTTGACTACGCCAACCTGGGTGAACTCTGGCAGGGCTATGTCATCACCGCGGATGGTTTTGGCAACTACAAATTGCCACTGCTGTTCATCCTGATGCTCCTGCCCCTGGTGTTCAACGGCGGCGGGAAGTTGAGTCTTGACCACCTGCTGATCAGCCTGCGCGACGCCAACGACAGCCTGGATGACCGCATCGGCGGCGTGCAGTGCCTGGGCATTGGCCTGTTTGTGCTCTCCATGGCAGTCATCTGGGTCGAACCGCTGTGGGGTGGCTCCATGCTTGGCGTGTCTGCCTTGCTGATCCTGTTGCCGCAGTTCATGGGCAACCCTCTGAAACCGGATCACTGAGGCTGCTGAGCCGTTTATTTGGCACCGGCCGCATGCACGATAGCGAACGGTGACGGCAGGCGCTGAAGCTCAAAGCCCTCTGCCCGGGCCAGCGCCAGGAGACCGTTTTCACCGGGCAGATGCAGTGCGCCTACCGCGATGAATGTGCAGCCATTGGCCAGTAAGGGCAGTATCGCCCGCATCATGCGATGGTTACGGGCATCCACACCCTCGTGCAGAAAATAGCGGCGGGTTTCAGGGCTAAGGCCATCCATTTGTGCTTCCGACAGCTCTGCGAGTTGTTGCAGATTGCCCTGAAGGTAAGCGGTAACCAACTCCTCGTGAAGATCTGCGACCCGGTCCTGGTCGGCCAGGGCCTGGTCCAGCAACTCCAATTGTTGCTCATCCGGCATCGAGTCAAGAAAATCGAGCTGCTCCTCAAGGGTCTCGAGCCCGAGCACCGGCAATCCGTTACCAGCAGCGCGAAGCGATAACTGGAAATCCAGAAAGATGCCCGTCGTGGGCGGCGGCAGGCTGAGGCTGATGGTGGCGGCCCAGGGCTTCATGCGCAGGAGTTGATCGCGCGAGGTTCCGTAGGGGCTGAACGCCTCGATGAGTGCAGCAAAACGCTCCGGACCTGCCAGGGCCAGCAGGGTTTCACCTTCGGGCAATTGCATATAGCCCATAAGCGCCTGCATCACGGCAAGATCAGGGACAATTTCCATGGCAAAGCGATCGCAGCTGCCCAGTTTTTCAAGAAACGGTTCGGTAAACTCCAGCACACGCGGGTCCTCGCTATGCACCGTGCCGAGCAGGTAGCTGGTCGATCCGGATGGGCCTTGCAGTGCCCAGAAAACATCGTGCTGCTCAGCCGGGTTCGCTGTGCTCGTTACCGGCAGCAGGAACACCAGGCACAGTACGGCCAGCAGACTGGCAGACGACAGGTGTTTTCGAGGCTTGGACATGGCACACTTAGCGGCTGTCGCCGCACTCCTTCGCTAATTCAAGGCCCACATTATGCCGCTCATTAAGGACCGATTCAGAGGTTTCCTGCCCGTGGTGGTGGACGTGGAAACCGGCGGCTTCAACAGTGCCACAGATGCCTTGCTCGAAATAGCCGCCTGCATCCTCAAAATGGATGATTTCGGGCGCCTGGTGATCGCCGAAACCATCAGTGTCGAGGTGGTGCCATTTCGCGGTTCCAATATAGACCCGCGGGCAATCGAATTCACCGGCATCGACTTAGACAGCGAGGAACGCAAGAAAAAGGCCTTGCCGGAGGGCGAGGCCTTGCGTCAGATCTGTGCGCCGGTACGCAAGGAGGTCAAAGCCACCGGGTGTCAACGCGCGGTGCTCGTCGGCCATAACGCTTCCTTTGATTTGGGTTTCCTTAACGCCGTGGTTGAGCGCACCAATTTCCGCCGCAACCCGTTTCACCCCTTCAGCAGCTTTGACACCGCGACCCTTGGCGGGCTGGCCTTCGGCCAAACTGTTCTGGCCCGGGCCGCAGAGGCTGCCGGTCTCGACTGGGACGCCTCCCGGGCCCATTCTGCCGAATACGACACCGTGAAAACGGCCGAACTGTTTTGCTCCGTGGTGAACCGCTGGAAAATCCTGACCGGATTTTGATGGTTCGCTGACAACTCTCCGCGCACCGGTACCGCACCGTTGCCAGACCCCACCATGACCTCTGTTACAGGCATACCGGGCCGCGCAGGGCTATAGTCTGATCACCACTTGAGGGAGTAAACACCATGTCCAACAGCAATTATGGCGTGATGAACGCCATGGTCGACATCATTGCGTCCCCGTCCCGGGCCTGGGACGAGATTTATGAACATACCGGCTGGCTCTGGGTTCCTCTGCTGCTGGTCATCGTGCTGACCAGCGCTGCCTTTACCTACTTCTACCTGTGGGTGGACTACGACTGGTTTGTCGAGGACATGATCCTGGGCATGCCGGCAGAAACGCGGTCGGAGGCAGCGCCGGCGGTGCGTGAGCTCATGAGTCCGACGTTCAGTATCGGCAGCACGGTGGCTGCGGTGGCCTTCATGAGCGTCATCATCAACCTGATCCTGGCCGCCTACTATCTGCTGGCAAGCAAGGTCGCGACCAGCGGGGACATCGGCTACGGCCGGTGGTTTTCCCTGGCAGCCTGGGCTGCCTTCCCGGGGATCTTCTCGGCACTGGCCATATTCGTGGTCATCCTTCTGGCCGACTCCAACCAGGTCAGCCAGGCTGATCTTTCACCGCTGTCCCTGAACGCGCTGTTCGTTCATGCCGAAACCGGAGAGCCCTGGTTCACCTGGGCCAGTTCACTCAACCTGGTCATGTTCTGGAGCATGTTCCTGGCCGGCCTGGGTTTTGCACGCTGGACAGCGTGCTCACTGGTGAAAGGTCTGATCGTCAGCGCCCTGCCCTTCGTGCTGATCTTCGGAATCTGGGCAGCAGCGATCTGAAGCGTTTATGAAAAAAATCCTGATATTTGGCCTGATTGCCGTGTTGCTGGTGGGTTTGCCGCTGTACTCCAAGTTCAAGCGCGGCGGCGATGTGGATGAGGTGGATGTGGAAGCCGCCACGATCAAGGTCATTAAAAGCTCCATCCTGGCCTCCGGCACCCTGGCGTACCGGGAACAGGTACAGCTGGGTTCAGAGGTGATCGCCCGGGTTACCGGGGTGCATGTGAAAGAGGGCGACCGGGTTGAGCTCGGACAACTGCTGATTTCCCTGGAGACGGACAACCTTGCCGCGCAGCTGCAGCAGGCCGAAGCGCAGGTGCGCATGAGCGAAATTGCCATTGAGCGCCAGAAACTCATGCTGCAAAACCTGCGACGCCGCCTGGGCAATCAGCGTGAATTGCTCAAGCGCAACCTCGTGGATGAGGACATGGTGGCAAACCTGCAGAACGAGCTGAGCATGGCCGAGGTCGATCTGCAGTCCCAGCAGGAGTCACTGGCGCAGGCCCGGGCGATTCGCGCCCAGTCCGCTGACCTGCTCTCAAAAACCAGCATTGTCTCGCCCATTGAAGGCATCGTTATCCAGGTCGACGTCAAGGCGGGTGAAACCGTGATTGCGGGCACAACCAACCTGCCCGGCTCCACGCTGATGGTGGTGGCTGACACCTCGGAGATGCTGGCAGAAGTTCGCGTCGATGAGGCCGACATCGCGCAGGTGCGCGAGGGACAGCGCGCCGATATCTATGCCGCCGCTTTTCCCGATACGCCGTTGCAGGGCACGGTGGAGTCAATCGCCACAACCGCCCGCCAGACCCAGGGCCAGCAAAGCCTGTCCTTCCTGGTAAAAATTCTCGTCGATGAACAGAGTGAACTGGAAACCCGCTCAGGCATGAGCGCGCGCGTGGACATCTACACACAAAGCGCGGAGGAGACCCTGGCGGTCCCGATTCAGGCGATACGTTACGACGAGGAGATCGACGTCACCGACAGCAATGCAGAAGACCAGGCCTTCGTTATGCTGATCGACGACGGCACAGCCGTGCGTCGCGACGTGGACCTTGGCTTGTCCAGCGACAGCGACCAGGAGATTACCGCAGGCCTCGACGAAGGTGACCAGGTAATCATTGGCCCCTATCGGGTATTGCGCAACCTTGATGAGGGTGACCCGGTCAAAGAATCCGCCGGGGATGACGACGAAGGGGACGCCTGACGTACCCCGGACGATGAACGAATCTTCCACCATAGACGCAGTCATTCGCTTTCGGGCTGTGGCCCGCCGCTATTACATGGGCGACCAGGTTGTAAACGCGCTGGACGGCATTGATCTGGACATCGGCCGCAACGAGTACGTGGCCATAATCGGCGCCTCCGGATCAGGTAAATCCACCATGATGAACCTGATCGGCTGCCTGGACAGCCCGACCGAAGGCGAATACCAACTAAATGGCGCCAATGTGGGCGAGATGTCCGAACTGGAACTGGCCCGGGTTCGCAACCGGGACATCGGATTTGTGTTTCAAAGCTTCAATCTGCTGCCGCGCGCGTCGGCCCTGAAAAACGTTCAGCAACCACTGGTTTATCGCGGCATTGGCCGCAGCGAACGCGAAAAATTGGCAGCGCGAGCCCTGGAACGGGTCGGCATGAAAGACCGAATGCATCATCTACCCAATGAACTGTCCGGTGGCCAACGCCAGCGGGTAGCCATTTCCCGGGCCCTGGTAGGTCAGCCATCTATTCTGCTGGCCGATGAACCCACCGGCAACCTGGACACCAAAACAACCCGGGAAATCATGCAGCTGTTTGATGAACTGCATGCTGAAGGCCAGACCATCATCATGGTGACCCATGAAGCGGATGTAGCGGCACACTGTGAGCGGGTGATCCGCCTGACGGACGGGCGCGTCGCCGAGGACTATCGCCAGGAAAAACGCAAAGCCACCCATGCAGCGCCTGGCAATGGAGGTTTTTCCTGATGTTCATGGTCTGGGAGAGTTTTCGCTCGGCGCTGGAGTCCATCCGGGCACATGGCTTTCGGTCCATCCTGACCTCGCTGGGTATCATCATCGGGGTCATGTCGGTGATTGCCGTGGTGTCCATCGTTCAGGGTCTGTCGCAGACCGTGAACGCACAGTTTGAAAATCTCGGCTCCAACACCTTGTCAGTGCGCTCCTACACGCCCTTCAAAAAGGCCCTGCAGGGCCAGCGCGCACGCCTCGCTCACGAGGATATGGAGCTCATTTCAAGGCGGGTCGAAGGTATCTCGCACATTACCCCGGTGTTGTTTTCCCAGAGCAATGCGCAAGGCCGTATTTCGTTCCGCTCCCAGGAATCCTTCTCCCAGGTCTATGGCATCGGACCGGACTGGATGGAAATCAACGGCAGTTTCCCGGAAAACGGACGACCCCTGACCCGCGAGGACGATCAGCGCCGGCGACTCGTGTGCCTGATTGGTGTGGATGTGATTGACAACCTGGAATTACCGGACGATCCGGTGGGTGAATATTTTCGGGTGAACAACGAGTGGTGCCGGATCATTGGTGTGATGGAAGCGCGTGGCAAAATCTTTGGGTTCTCCCAGGATGATTACGTGATGATGTCCTATGGCACGGCGCGCCGCATGCAGGGCGGCTCCCGCGACCTGGATATCCAGATTCAAATGACGCTCGAGGATATGAACCAGCAGGATGAGGTCAAGGGGCGCATCCGGCGGCTGTTACGCCAGGAACACGGGCTCAAGGCCGGCGAACCCGATGACTTTCGCATCGAAACCTCCGAGCAGCTGACCGAGTCCTTCAACGCCATCATTCAAACGATAACTGCGGCAGTGGGTGGCATCGTGGGCGTATCGCTGCTCGTCGGCGGGATTGGCATTATGAACATCATGCTGGTGTCGGTAACCGAACGAACGCGGGAAATCGGGATCCTGAAGGCACTGGGTGCCACCCGGCATGACATTCTGCTGCAGTTCCTGATTGAAGCGGTCCTGCTGTGCCTTGTGGGCGGGCTAATCGGTATCGCCCTTGGTTACGGGCTGGGTGCGCTGGTGTCTACCCTGCTGCCCGGTTTTCCTCCGGCTTACGTGCCGACCTGGGCGATTGCGCTGAGCTTTGGTTTCAGCGCCGCAGTGGGTATCGTGTTTGGCATTATCCCGGCGGCAAAGGCGGCCGGGCTTGATCCCATTGATGCCTTGCGCTACGAGTAAGCCTCACGGGGTCGACGACTTCGGACCCCAGCCACCGCCACCGGGCGTTTCGACTTCCAGAAGCTGACCGGCCTGTACCTCCAGGGACACTTTGGGCGCCAGCGCAACGCCATCCAGACGTTGTACACCGACCGCTCCGGGTGGTCCGCCAGCCAGGCCCCAGGGCGCAAACAAGCGGCGCTCGGAGATAATGGAAAGTGTCGCCGGCTCCAGGAAACGATAGCTACGAACCACGCCATTACCACCCGCATGCTGGCCGGCGCCGCCGGACCCCTGGCGTAATGAATAACGCTCCACGCGCAGCGGGTAATGGCGCTCGAGAACCTCTACCGGGGTATTGAGGGTATTGGTCATGTGACTGTGACGGCCATTGGCACCCGGGCCGGCAGGACCTGCACCCATGCCGCCGGCCAGGGTCTCGTAATAATCCCAACCGCCCTTGCCGAGCCGACCCATGGCGAGGTTATTCATCGTGCCCTGGCTGGCTGCCGGAATGCGGCCGGGTGCTGCCCCGGCCATTGCTCCGAGTACCGCGTCAACAATACGCATGCTGGTCTCAACGTTACCTGCGGTCACCGCGGCGGGCTCCCGGGCGTTCACCAGGCAGCCTTCCGGTGCGTGGATATGCAACGGCCGCATGGCACCGGCGCAGGCGGGTATCTGAGGCGGCAAGAGGCAGCGAAATACGTAAAACACGGCAGCTACCGTCACCGGGAAAGGACAGTTGAGATTGCCCGCCACCTGGCCGGCTGTGCCGGTGAAGTCCACGCTGACCGAGTCATCACCCACCTCGAGCTGCACGACAATCGGAATATCTTCCTGTCCGGAGCCGTCATTATCCAGCCGGTCGCTGAAGGTGTAGCAGCCGGGGCGCAGACCGGCGACGGCAGCACGGGCCAGCTTCTCCGCATAATCCTGCAAGGCATTACAGCGAGCCTGGAAGCCCACATTGCCAAGGCGCTGCGCCAGGCTTTCCAGGCGAGCCACCCCCAGCCGGCTGGCCGCAGCCTGCGCGCTGAAGTCCCCGAAAGCGGCCTCGCCATCACGCAATTGCGCCAGCAGGCCATCAAGCACAGGGCGGATCCATTGCCCGCCACGCATTACCCGGGTTGGCGGAATGCGCAGGCCCTCCTGGTCAATATGGGTACTGATTGGCATGGAGCCCGGCGCCTGCGCACCGATGTCCGCATGATGCGCACGGTTGGCAGCGAAGCCAATCAGGGTTTCATTCAGAAACGCCGGCGCGATCAGCGTGATATCCGGCAGATGAGTCCCGCCCTGGAACGGGTCATTCACAGCCAGCATATCGCCTGGCGACCAGTCATGAGATGCCGCCAGGTCAGCCATGGCGTAGGCCATGCTGCCGAGGTGAACCGGTATATGGGTGGCCTGACCCAGAAGTGCGCCATGCGCGTCAAACGCCGCACAGGAATAGTCCAGCCGGTCGCGAATGTTGGGTGAAAACGCGCTGCGGCCCAGCACGGCACCCATTTCTTCGCCCAGCGCCGCAACCCTGCTGGCGAACAGCCCAAGTTCAATTTGCGATACAGCGTCATCGCCAGCCATGTTGCGTACTCACCAATGGTGTTCCCGAAGCCCTGATTCTAACAGCGTCGGCATTTCCGATCGGCACGCTGCGGCGTACAATGGTCATATTCAGATTGTTCAGGAACTTGCTCATGCCCGTTGATGGAAAGCTGCTCGAAATTCTATGCTGCCCGGTCTCACGCCGGCCCCTGACCCGCCTGGAGGCCTCACGCCTGGAGCGGCTTAACCGGGAAATTGAAAGTGGCGCCGCCCTTTATGTCGGCGGCGAAGCCGTCACCGAAATGCTTGAAGAAGCATTGATTACCGAAGACGGCAAGGTGATCTATCCCGTTTCTGACGGCATTCCGCTGTTGCTCGAAGAAAAAGGCATCGGCACCACCCAGTTCAACGCCTTCTGAAAATCGCTGTGCCAGAATGATTTTTCCAGCTCAGGCCGGCTGACCTATACTTGGTCCTGATCAACCGGGGGACTGAACCATGTTTCGTTACCTTATCTCGCTGCTGTTGCTGAGCATTTCGGCTACTGTGCTGGCGCAGGACATGCCCGACACTGGCGAGCCAAAACCGGCAAAAATATTTACCAGCAACGAGGTCATCAAGGCCCGCGTCGAAGGTCCCTGGCGGTTGATCATGCGCGACAAGGATAAAGACAAGAGCTGGCCTGGCGTGTTTCGCTACATGGGTGCCGACGGGCAGGAAGTTTCCATTCCCATCGAAATTACGACGCGGGGTCTGACCCGCAAACGGGTTTGCGATTTTCCGCCGCTGCGACTCGATTTTGACAAGGAGGCCGCCAAGGGTACGGCTTTCCGGGGCGCCGGCAACCTGAAGCTTGTTAACCATTGCAAGCAGAGTCAAAAGTATGAGCAGTTCTACATTAAAGAGTTTCTGTCGTACCAGATTTATAACCTGGTTACCGATAAGAGCTACCGGGTTCAGGGTCTGGACCTGGCCTACGCCAAGGATGCGGACGATAACAAACCCATTGAACGCTTTGCCTTCCTGATTGAAGACCCGGACGACGTCGCCAAGCGCAACGGCCTGGAAAAGCTGGCCGTCAACTATATTGAGCCCGGGCAACTGGACGCGATGGAAACCAGCCGGTTTATGTTGTTCCAGTACCTGATTGCCAATCTTGACTGGTCCGTTTTGAGTGGTTCCAAAGATGATTGCTGCCATAACGCGCGGTTGATCGGCGCTGGCGAGGAGGTCATCCCCATGTACGGCATACCCTACGATCTGGACTCCTCAGGGCTGGTTGATGCCAGCTACGCGGGCCCTCCGCTGGGCATGCCCGTGCGCAATGTTCGCGAACGCTTGTACCGGGGGTTTTGTATACACAACGACACGGTGATTCCCGCACTCGAGGAATACCGGGCAAAACGCACTGATTTTGAAGCTTTATTTGACAGCGAGACGCGACTCGAAGAGCGCCAGAGGGAGACCGCTCTCGAATTTATTGCGGAATTTTACACAATGCTGGCCACCGACGGGGATGCGACCCGGGAACTTATCGGCAATTGTCGGGGCTGAGCCAGAGCTCCTGCTGAGCGAGCTCCGCCCGCTCTTCTTCTGACAGGTTGGCGGTATCGACCGGCGCCACCGCCGTGCCGTCCATGCTCCGCATGGTTCGCAAGCGCGCCTGCAGGTAGCCATTCTCAGGGTCCTGCGCAATGACCTGCTCCAGATAGGCAATCCGGCCATCATCATCTACCGGAAGCGGAATACTCAGGTCATCCGGATAGTGGGCGATGGCTTCACCGCCCTTCAGTTCCAGGAACCCCATATGTCCGCCGTAATACGCGGCCATACCAACGTCGTTCAGCACAACCTTGCCATTGAACCGCGGCCAGACAATACCCTGGGTCGGCGAATGCCCGACCACAATCCGTTGTGCCGCGTAGCGCTCCAGAATCGCGTCGACCATGGCCATGCGTTCTGCTTCATCATCCTGCGCGAGTCCGCGGTACCAGAGCGGGCCAAAGTCATCCTCGACCATGCCGGGCAAATAGCGCTCGTAGTCACGCAGTTGCGTATGGATGGTGTCGGTGATTTCTTCCAGGTCCATGGCACAGTACTTGGCGCTCAATCCACCATGCAGAAAGAGGGTGTCATTGATCTTGAGAACCACCGGGTTCTCCAGAACCCGGCTTCCATATTCACCCCTGGGCGCCCATGCGGCGCGGTGTTTTGGCCAACCCAGGGGATATTTCTGGTTAAACTTCTCGCGTAATTCCTCGAGGTTCAGTGCGTCAAAGCCTTCAGGGTCCTGGCTCTTGACTGCCTTGAGGTACTCCTTCCACCGTTCGTTCTGGATGCGCCCGGAGCTGCTGGTCGCAAACGCCTCAAACTCGGCCGGGGTGACATAACGCAGGTCACCATAAATCATCATCGCGTCATGGTTGCCAATCAGGGTGTGAACCCGGCCACCCTTTTTCCTGGCTTGCTTTTGCAAGTCCTCGAGGTGATCCATGATGCGTCGCGTATCCGGCCCCCGGTCCGGCACATCACCAGTCTGGACCAGGTGGGTTTCGCCGCCGGCCCAGCGCCCTTTTTCATCGACCAGCCCGGCGGCCTGGAGCGTACGCATGTACTGCCCGTAGTCACCATGAATATCGCCTACCGCAATGACCCGTTCGACACCGGTCCAGTAGAAGTCATCAACCTCGCGGGCTTTGGCGGATGCGAGCAAAGGGAGCACGACGAGACCCGCAGCGAGAACCAGTCGAATAAGGAAGGAGTTCGCCATAATCTGAGATACCTGTTACGCCTTAAGCAATTTATCGGTCAGAATCAGCATAACCGATCGTTAAAAGACCCTGGTAGAGCGGTCAGGCAAATCCACCAAAGGGATAATAGTCCATCAGCTCACCGCGAACGATGTCCTCGCCGGGCGCCTGCATCGCCAGGCCTGTGGCCCAGCAACTGGAGAGCATGACGCCGCTGCTCTGATTGGGGTACATCTCCAGAACACCATTTTTTAAGCGCACGCGGTGGTACACCGCACGTGATTCACCTGCCCGCGAGAAGTCAGCCGGCGCCTGTAGCGCAGGCGTGTGCACCTGGCGCATCCCCTGGCTGGCGCAAAGAAACGGTCGCGCAATAACCAGGCAGGTCACCAGTGCCGAGGCAGGATTACCCGGCAGGCCGATAAACGGGGTTTCACCCACCTTGCCAAAAGC
Organism: uncultured Gammaproteobacteria bacterium; assembly: GCA_942491555.1. Lineage (GTDB taxonomy): Bacteria > Pseudomonadota > Gammaproteobacteria > Xanthomonadales > SZUA-36 > Marinihelvus. The sequence goes on along the minus strand of CALOBN010000005.1, from coordinate 1,269,846 downwards.
CAGTGGCTTGCCGGGTTTCATGGCAATTTTCCACAGATCCAACTGCCCCAGCTCCCGGACCACCGACTTGATATGGTCCTCTTCGCCAACCGATACCCCGCCAGAAGAAATGACCACATCCGCGTCCTGCGCGGCGCGCTCCAGACTGGCCCGGATCAGTTCCGGCTGATCCGGAACGATGCCCAGGTCCAGGGTCTGAAAACCCCAGCTTTGCAAAAGGCTTAACAGCATCGGGCGGTTGCTGTTGTAAATCTGACCGGTGGCCAGCGGGACGCCGGGCTCAACCAGCTCATCTCCATTGGACAAAACGGCCACACGCAGACGCCGCACAACCTCGACAAGGCCCTGCCCCAGAGAAGCCAGCAGCCCGGCCTCCTGGGGCCGCAACACTGATCCGGCGGGAATCACCTCCTGCCCCACCGTCATGTCCTGGCCCCGCCGCCTGATGTTGGTGCCCGGCTCCGGCAAGGTGTTAATCGCCACGTTGCCGTTCTCCGCCGTGCAGTGTTCCTGCATCACCACCGTGTCGGCACCGGCGGGAATCTCGCTGCCGGTAAAAATTCGTGCTGCAGTACCACGGCGCAATGCGCCGGAATCCGATCCTGCAGGAATACGGAGGGTGATCGGTATCAACGCCCCGGGTCCGGGCCAGTCTGCATGACACAGCGCATATCCATCCATGGCGCTGTTGTCCGCAGGGGGCACATCCAACCCCGCTTTAACGTCTGTAGCGGTAACCCGGCCAACAGCCATGTCCAGCGCAACAGACTCGGTGGCTGTCAGTGGCTGAGCAGCTGCGAGCAGCTGTTCAGTGGCCTCATGAACACTGAGCATCAGACGGATTTCACGGCACTGGTCTGGCCAACAAAATTGCACGGCCGATGGCTGGCATCCAGCTGTTCATGAAGTATGCCCTGCCAACCCGTGCGACAGGCACCGGTAGACCCGGGCAAACAGAACACCATGGTGCGATTGGCCAACCCGGCGACAGCCCGGGACTGGATGGTCGAGGTACCCACATCACTGATCGAGAGTTGTCTGAACAGTTCACCAAACCCATCCACATGGCGATCAAAAAGCGGCTTGAGCGCCTCTGGCGTTGAATCCCTGGCAGTCATCCCGGTGCCGCCTGTGGTCAGCACAACATGAACTTCGGGGTTAGCGATCCAGGCCGACACGATGGCGCGCATCTGGTACACATCGTCGGGGCAGAGTTGCCGGTCGACAAGATGATGACCGTCGGCCCCCAGCATTTCCACCAGCGCATCGCCAGATGTATCGTTGGCGAAACTCCGCGTGTCGGAGACCGTTAACACCGCTATGTTCAAAGGAACAAAAGAATTGCTGTCGTGTGCCATATTCCTCTCGTGTTGCAGGGGTAACTGCATGATCCCGGTTGCGGACCTGCAGGGTCAAGAGGCATTGCCGTGTCCATACCGTGTAACATTCACAAAACGGTCGCTTCCGACCAGAAGCCGATCAATTAAACTAAGACAAAGGGAAAGCAAGGGGAGTTCCAGATGGCCTTAATCACGCTTGCCTATCTGTTGGGTGGGCTTTTGCTGCTCGTCCTCGGCGGCGATTCCGTGGTTCGAAGTGCGGCCGTACTGGGTCTGCGCTTTGGCCTGTCTCCGCTGGCCACTGGCCTGACGATCGTTGCCTTTGGCACGAGCGCCCCGGAGCTGGTGGTGAACCTGCGCGCAGCCTCACTGGGCGCCACGGACCTCGCGGTCGGCAACGTGGTGGGCTCCAATATTGCCAATATTGGCCTCGTGCTGGGGGTTTCAGCCATGGTCATGCCGCTGCAAATGGACATCCGGCTGATTCGCAAGGACATCCTGATCATGATTGCCTCGGGGTTGCTTGCCGCATTCTTTCTCGCCACCGACTCGATGAACCGCACCGAGGGGGCAGCCCTGGTGCTGCTGATCGTTGCCTATACCGTGTTTAACATTCGGGCCGCGCGCAGTGCACGCCCGCAATCGCAGGCAAGCTTCGAAGCCGCCATGCACCACAAGGACTGGGGCCTGGCAATCGACCTGCTGATACTTGGCCTGGGTTTGGGCGCCCTCGTGGTCGGCGCCCAACTGTTTGTCACCGGCGCGGTCGAAACGGCGGCCTACTTTGGTGTCTCAAACGCGGTTATTGGCTTGACCGTGGTGGCCGTTGGTACCAGTCTCCCGGAGCTTGCGACCACAGCAATCGCCGCCTACCGCGGCCATGGCGCCATGGCCATTGGCAACGTGGTCGGCTCAAACATCTTTAATATATTGAGTGTGCTGGGGCTCACAGCAGTGATTTACCCGGTGAGCCGTGGTGAAATCAATATTGTTGACCTGAGCATGTTCCTGGTCACAACCCTCGTCCTTTTGCGATTTATCAGCACCGGCTCGCGCATGAATCGCTGGGAGGGCGCCGTGCTGTTTATTGGCTATGTCATTTACATGGTGTGGCGCCTGCTGTGAGCCGGGAACTGCCTCACCCGGAAGATGAACTGCGCAGCCCCCTGCCCTACCAGCTGATGGTTTCCCCTGGCAAAACCGGGGTCGCTGCAGGCAGGCGCCTGGCGCGGGTTTTTTGCTCGAAGGCATAGCCCAGGGCCAACAGGCGGGGCTCGCTGAAAGCCTGACCCAGGAAAGAAATCGTGACCGGCAGACCACGGGCCGTGAAGCCGGCAGGCACGATCAGGTCAGGAAAACCGGTCAGGTTGGCCAGGATGACGGGGGAGCGACCGCTTCCGGGTACGCTGTCCGGGTCCGGGTCCGGATCGATCCGCCCCGGTCGCATGGGCGAGGTGGGGTACACCACGGCATCGAGGCTCTCGGCTTCCATCATGCCGCCGACAATCGCGCGAATCAGCGGCAATGCGTGGTCGCGCACCGCCAGGTACTCATAGTCATCCAGCGTGCCACCCTCGTCTTCCTTCATCATCAGCTGCCAACGACCGGGGTTGGGGATGACGCCGTCCTCGCGGGGCGCGGTCAGGGTCATGGACCGCTGGACCAGCTCCGCCAGGGACTTGGGGTAGCCAGGCGTCGTGCTGGCCAGGTAGTCCGCTACCTGCGCGCGAAACTCCCGGTAACGCAGCGCGCGATAAAACCGCCCGCGCGAGCTGAGCAGCCACTCGGGCAGTTTTATATCGACAATCTCGGCGCCCGCATCGCGCATGCTCTGCAGTGAGGCCTCGATAATCCAGTCCACTTCCGGGTCGAGGCCCATAAAGTCCCGCGCCACGCCGATGCGTGCACCTTGCAGAGCTTCTGTGTCGAGAAATTCCGTGTAGTCCCTGGCGATTTGGCCTTCGCTCTTTGCCGTTACCGGGTCCGCCGGATCGACACCGGCGAGCACGTTAAGGGCCACGGCAACGTCGTAAACATTCCGCGCCATGGGCCCGGCCGTGTCGAAGGACAGGGCCAGTGGAATGATGCCGTCCCGGCTGAGCAAACCGAGCGTGGGTTTCAGACCCACGATGCCATTGGCCGACGACGGTCCGCGCACGGACCCGCCCGTGTCGGTTCCCAGGCCCAGCATGGCGTAACCCGCGGCAATCGCGACGCCCGTTCCACCGGAAGAACCGGACGGCGAGCGGTCGGTGTCGTGCGGGTTATACGTTGGGCCACCCAGCGAGCTCAGGTCATCACCCGAGGCAAATTCACTCATATTAACCTTGGCCAGGATAATGGCGCCCGCATCCAGGAGCTGGCGGGTCAGAAAAGCATCGTCCGGCGGGAAAGAGCCTTCAAGCATGAAGGAACCGGCCGTGGTCGGCATGCTTGCGGTATCAATATTGTCCTTGAGCACCACTGGAATACCGTGCAACGCCGAGCGCCGGCCGCTGGCCAGGCGTTCACGGTCCAGGGACCGTGCCTGCTCCACGGCATCCTCGTTGAGATAAATAACGGCGTTAACCGCCGGGCCACTGTCGTCATACGCGGCGATGCGCGCCAGGGACAGCTCCACGAGTCGCTCCGAGCTGAGCGCTCCTTCATCGATAGCGCCTTGCACCTCCGCAATGCTCGCTTCTGTGAACTCCAGTGTTTGTGCCGCGGCCGTTGATGCCACCAACAAGGCGCCAAGCAGCGTGGTGTTGAATGAAAACAAGCTCATTGGACGTTGATCCGGACTGCGGGAGTGAGAGAGTTTAAACAAAATAAACTGTTGGAGGAGATTTCCTCAATTCACGGATCAGCCGGTCGTACACGGCGATTACGCGGGCTCAGTCCATTGATGTTTTTGCAATATACGCATTCAAAGGAAAGGTGATCGGGCCGGTAACGGACGCGAACCCGGCAACCCGGGCGCGAAGCTCCTTGGTCAACTCGGCGATTTGCTCCCTGGACACGCTGCCTGCCATCAGCCAGGCATTAATTTCAGTGGCGACAAAAGCTTCGACCGATGGAAAACTGGCGGTCCCGTCATGTTGAGTAATCGCTGTTTCAGTCGCCCCGGCCGCATTAAACAGGGCTTCCAGCTGACCGCTCTGGCCCAGCCTGAAGGGCCAGGCTATCAGGTCACCTGCTTCATCATCGATGACGACACGCGCCGCCTCAGCCAGGGCATCATATACATGGTTGTTATCCACACCCCGCCACACGCTGACGACCAGGCGCCCACCCGGCCGCAACACCCGCCGCATTTCGCAAATGGCCTGCACCGGGTCGGGGATAAACATGAGCATGAACGAACTTGTGACTGCATCAAAACCCTCCTCGGTATAAGGCAGCGCCATGGCATTGCCTTGCCGGAACTCTACACCGGGGCATTGTTCACGCGCGACACCCAACATGCTTTCGCTGAAATCCACACCGCAGACATTGCCCTGATCACCCACGGCAGCTGTCAACGCCCTGGTCAGAACGCCTGTGCCACAGCCCACATCGAGAACATCGTCGCCCGGCGAAATATCTGCAGCGCTGATTAATTTGGCAGGCCATTGAAAAAAGATCGCCGGCACAAAAAACTGCTCATAGCCTGCCGCAGCCTCGGGCGTGAGGCCCATCTTGTCGGGTTTGGACATCGCTTACGCTCTGAATGGCCTACCTTGAGACTAGCAGACAAACGTAAAAGCGAAATTTGCGGATAAAGAAAATGGTGCCGGCAAGGTGATTCGAACACCTGACCTACGCATTACGAATGCGTTGCTCTACCAACTGAGCTATGCCGGCACGTTCCGGGAACCGGAAGGGCGCAGAGTATAGGCAAAAGCGCGCGCGCGGACAATACTCTGTGCGCCTTGAACCCAGCGTAATCATAACCCCCAAACAGCGGCCTGCTGACTTCCCGGACAGGAAAAATCTGACGGGCAAGGACCACTCACTGCCCTAGGCCGGCCCGCAACGGGCGGGCATGCTTTATCCCCTCAACGAGTCATGGCGGTGCCGTAACCGCCACCACGAAGAGGGAGGGGAACCATGTCACGGGAAGGGGGATTTAGTCTGCTGGAGGTGCTTATCAGCAGCGCATTACTTGCTACCGCGCTGCTGGGACTGGCCACCCTGGCGCTCCGCGGCATGGAGGATGCGGCGGCCAGCCGCGATGAGCTGGTCGCCGGTATTCTACTGAGGGATCTGGAGGGTCGTGTTGCCGTGTCCGGCCTGGCGCCGGACCAGTTTCCAGCGTCGGGCTTTGCGCAGCGCGAGCTGACCCAATGGCAGACGCGCGTCACACAGGCATTGCCCGGTGGTCGCGGGCTGCTTTGTCTCGACAGTACACCGGATGATGGCAGCCCGGCCCTGCCCGCCTGCGATGGTGCAGGCCGGCCAGTCACGAAGATATTCTGGAAGCAACCGCTGACCGGTGAGGCGGAGCGACGCATCAGGGTGCTGCAGTCATGAAAACCGCAGCCATAGAACCCACAATCATCAGGTTCCGAACCAGGCAACAAGTTGCCGCCGGTTTTACCCTGCTTGAGCTGATGCTCGCCATGGCCCTGGGGGCGCTTGTGCTGACCGTCATGCTGCAGCTGATCCTGTCGCTCAACCGGGCGCTCCAGGTGCAACAGTCGCTGGGCCTGCTGCAATCCCAGGTCCGCTATGCAGAGCATCAGCTCGCCGGCCGGTCGTCCAGTGCGGGATTTCAGGCAACCCCCTGGCGGGAAGCGGCACTTGCTCCGGTTAGTGGGAGCACCGAGACGGCGAACGGCAGCCGGCTGGTACTGCGCCAATGGTCAAGCAAGAACTGCCTCGGTAATGACAACCCGGTTGTCGATGGCATGGGGTCGCCGGAATATTTCATGCGTGTCAGCGAATGGCGTCTCACCCCGGACCACCGCCTGGTTGAAACCTGCTTTTATGGCCCGGCCGGGAGTCCGGGCACACGGCAACTCAATGCCAGCACGCGGGTGGAGCATGTGGAAGGCTTTCGCGTGCAGTTTGCAGAGGACCTGGACGGCGATCAGCAGGCGGACCATTGGGTGACAGCCGGTGCCTGGCTCAATGAGCAACAGCTGCTGGGTCTGCGTTTCGGACTGCTGTTCGCCAGTCCTCTGTCTACCGGGGCGCCGGATGCAGGCGCCGTGCAACTGCTGGGAACAACCATGCCGGTGCCGGATGACGGCAGACTGCGGCTGTCGGTGGTCCGCACCGTTGCTTTCGAGGGGCGCAGGTCATGAAGCCGGCCATACCATCAAACCGGAACCAGGCCGGAAACGCCGCAGGACGACTGCAAAAGGAGTGGCAACGACCATGTGCTCCAAAACCTCAGCGAGGGGCCGCCTTGCTGCTGGGACTGTTATTACTTGCTCTGCTCAGCGTCTCTGTCACCAGTGCTTTTTCTGACAACCAGTGGCAACTCCGGCTGGCTAAAAATCAGACCGCGGAACAACGCGCCGAACGGGCCGCCAACTCTGCGCTGGAGTGGGCCGAGGATTGGCTTATGAGCCTTCCGGGGGATGCCCGCCCGGCCACCTGCAACGCGAACTGTGATGCGGGAGAAGTGATTTTTGCCGCAGGACACGTACCAACCGCTCCGGAGCAGCGGAGTGAAACCTGGTGGCTGGATAACGGCCACTCCGATGGCAGTGAGCCCGCGGGTGGCACCCTGCTGGCCACCCGCCAGATACCGGGCTCGCCGGCTGGACGCTGGCTGATTGAGGAGACGCATGTAGTCCCGGATGACCCGGTCACCGGCACACCAGAAATCAGCTACTTTCGCATTTTGGCCCGCGCGCCGCGCGTTCCCCAGGGAACCGCCGTGGTGCTCGAAACCCTTGTTGCGCGACCCTGGGGCGCTGACCACTGGCACGACGAGCTGCCCGGCGATGGCGTTGAATTTTGCCGCCAGCCGGGTGTTCCCGACCACTGTGGACGCCTGGCATGGCAGCGCCGTCAATGAGCGCGACAATGCCCTCTGGCTATACACACTGGCACAATCCGGGCTTTACCCTGATTGAGCTGCTCATTGTGCTGCTTGTTACTGCCTTGTTAATGAGCGTGGCCGTTCCGGGCTATCGAGAACACCAGGTCACGGCGCAGCGAAGCGAGGCCTTGCAGGCACTGCAGGCTGCCCACCAGTGCGAGGCACGTCAGCGCCTGCAGGGTGTGGCCGGAGCTGCCGGACGCTGCACACCCGTTCCAAGTGCCCACTACAACTACCTGTTGATTGCCGGCAACCGCGGTATGGAACGGCAGCATGAATGGCGCGCGGAGCCGCGCGGCGCGCAGAAAACGGACCCCTGCGGGACGCTGGTGCTGGATCATCTTGGGGGGAAACGGGTGCTCGGATCAGTGCGCACGCCGCAAATTTGCTGGCAGGGACGCTAGCCTGTCAGGACTGAGGCGCGTAACTCAGGCGCGCAACTGCAGGCGCAGTTCGCGCGGCAGCGCAAACTCCATGTTCTCCGGCGTACCATCAATTTCAAGAGCAGCTTCTGCGCCTTGCGCACGCAAGTGTTCAAGAACGCCCTGCACCAGGCTCTCCGGCGCCGAGGCACCTGCCGTGACACCGATCGCCGAGCGGCCTTCCAGCCATTGCGCCTGGATGTCTTCGGCGCCATCAATCAGGTAGGCCTCAACCCCCTGCTTTTCGGCCAGCTCGCGCAGCCGGTTCGAATTGGAGCTGGTTACAGAACCTACCACCAGGACCAGTTCCACCTGCCCGGCCAGTGTCCGGACCGCATCCTGGCGATTTTGCGTGGCGTAGCAAATGTCATCGCGACGCGGACCGACAATGCCCGGAAAACGTGCTTCCAGGGCGGCAATAATCGCCTGGGTATCATCCACGGAAAGGGTGGTCTGGGTCACAAAGGCCAGGTGCGTGGGATGGCCAACCTCCAGGCTTGCCACGTCTTCAATCGATTCGATCAGGTAGATCTTGTTGTCACCGGGCGGCTCTTTCAGCCACTGGCCCATGGTGCCCTCCACTTCCGGATGACCCTCGTGACCAATGAGCACCACGTCACGACCCTGTCGGCAATGCCGCGCAACTTCCATATGAACCTTGGTGACCAATGGGCAGGTCGCATCAAAAACCTTGAGATCGCGGGCGGCAGCCTCCTTCCTGACCCCCTTGGAGACACCGTGGGCACTGAATATCACCGTATTGCCGTCGGGCACCTCTTCGAGTTCATCCACAAAGACCGCACCTTTCCGCTCCAGGTCGTCGACGACGAATATATTGTGGACCACCTCATGCCGCACATAAATCGGCGCGCCAAACAGCTCCAGCGCTCGCTCAACAATCTCGATTGCACGATCCACCCCGGCACAGAAACCCCGTGGATTGGCCAACAGCAACTTCATTTCAGTTCTTCTCCAGGCTTTGACTCACGTGTTGACCTGCGTTCGGCCAAAGTCTCGCGGGCCGCATCAATCAACAACAGAATGATACCGCACACGATCGCCGAATCCGCAATATTGAAGGCCGGCCAGTGATAACCACCCGCATGAACGTCGACGAAGTCGATCACGTAACCATGGATCAGCCGGTCAATCACGTTACCGATGGCGCCACCGAGAACCAGGCTCAGGGCCAGGGGCAACAGGCGCTGTTGACGTTCGGTTTTAAACAGCCAGGACACCAGGAAGACGCTGATCACCACCGCCAGGCCGGTTAAAAACCAGCGCTGCCAGCCGCCCGCATTGGCCAGAAAGCTGAACGCTGCCCCGGGATTGTGCGCCAGTCGCCAGTTAAGCCAGGCAGTGACTTCAACCGGCTGAAACATTACCAACTGCGTGTTGGCGATGTATTTGGTCCAGGCATCCAGACCGATCACCAGCGCTGCCAGGAGCAGCCAAAAAAAGGGCATGAGGTTGCGTGACCCGGCGTGGTCGGTTTGGCTTTGCATCATGGTCAGCCGATGCGGCGCTGTTCGCCCGGGCCATCCACATTGCTGATGCAGCGCCCACAAAGCTCAGGGTGCTTATCGCTCGTGCCAACCTCCTCGCGCTGATGCCAGCAGCGCACGCACTTGGCGTGCTCGGATGGCTTGACCCACAGAGCGACGGTTCCCAGCTCGGTCTCGATATGCTGCGCATCCGCCGGCGCATCGGCCAGCGCGCCAAACTCTGCTGCCGAGGTGATCAGGATAAAGCGCAATTCATCGCCCAGCCAGGCCAGGGTTTCCCCGGCGGCACCATCCGCGTAAATACCCACTTCGCTACCCAGGGACGAGCCCACAGAGCCCTCCTTGCGCAGCACTTCGATCGCGCGTGCAACCACCTCGCGCAGGACCATGACCTGGTTCCAGCGCTCCCTCTCTGCCGGCTCATTGAGCTCGAACAGACCGTCATACCAGGTCGCCATCAGTACCGAGTCGGTGCGCTTTTCACTGCCGTTTTGTGGAATCTCGCTCCAGATCTCCTCGGCAGTAAAACTCAGCACGGGCGCAATCCAGCGAGTGAAGGCCTCGAGAATATGGAACATCGCGGTTTGTGCTGAGCGGCGCTCAGTGCTGTCGCGCCCGGTGGTGTAGAGCCGGTCCTTGATGATATCCAGATAGAAAGCACCCATGTCGACCACGCAGAAATGGTGCACTTTCTGGTAAATCTGCAGGAACTCATAGTTATCGTAGGCACGTTCAATGTCGGCCTGCAGCTGATGCGCTTTATCAACCGCCCAGCGGTCCAGGGGCAAAAGCTCTGCCGGTGCCAACGCCGATTCCGGCACAAAGCCATCCAGGTTGCTCAACAGAAAACGCGCGGTGTTACGGATGCGCCGATAGGCGTCCGCGACACGGTTGAGAATCTCATCCGAAACGGTCATTTCCTGACGGTAATCGGCTGCAGCGACCCACAGGCGCAGAATATCCGCACCGAGCCGGTTCATAACCTCTTGCGGTGACACCACGTTACCCACGGACTTGGACATTTTCTTGCCATCCGCATCGACCACGAATCCATGTGTGAGCACATGGCGATACGGTGCAGCGCCATGCAGGGCTGTGGAGGTCAGCAAGGAAGACTGAAACCAGCCGCGGTGCTGGTCGGACCCTTCAAGATACAGCTCGGCCGGACGGTGCAGATTGTCCCGCTGGTCCAGCACGCAGTGATGACTCACGCCGGAATCAAACCACACATCCAGGATATCGGTCACGCGCTCCCATTCCGCAGGATCAACGCCCAATCGGTCAAAAATTTCATCCTCGTACCAGACATCAACCCCTTCGGCCTCAACCAGCGCCGCCACCTCGCTCATCAGCGAGACGGTCTCAGGATGCAATTCGCCCGTACCCGGGCGTACAAACAGCGTGATGGGCACACCCCAGGTTCGTTGCCGGGAAATGCACCAGTCCGGCCGGCCCTCGATCATGCCGCGAATGCGCTCCTCACCCCAAGCGGGTACCCAGCGCACGCCGCCGATGGCTTCCAGCGCCTGGGTGCGCAACCCGGCCTGGTCCATGGAGATAAACCACTGTGGTGTGACCCGAAACGCCGTCGGTGACTTGTGGCGCCAGCAATGGGGGTAGCTGTGCAGGAACGGCTCGAAATGCAGCAGACGGCCGTCTGCGGTGAGCTGTTCGATAATTGAATCATTCGCCTTCCAGACAAACTGGCCGCCGAACAGTCCGGTCTCTTCCAGGTAGACGCCATTGGCGCCAACCGGGTTGAGCACCGCCAGGTCATAGATGCGGCCAACCTGAAAGTCTTCCTCACCATGCCCGGGGGCCGTGTGCACAGCACCGGTACCGGCGTCGGTGGTGACATGCTCACCGAGGATGACGGGCACCTGGCGGTCGTAGAAAGGGTGTTGCAACAACAGGTGTTCCAGTTCGTTGCCGGCTACCGTACCCAACACCTTGCCGTTTTCCAGGCCGATGCGTTCACTGACCGCATCAACCAGGTCCTGCGCCAACACCACTGCAATCTCCTGACCCTGCCAGCTACCACTGACCAGCGCATAAGGCAGTTCAGCATTCAATGCCACCGCCTGGTTCGCCGGCAAGGTCCAGGGCGTGGTGGTCCATATGGGTATACCGGTCAGGCCATTAAAGTTGTCCACACCAAAGCGTGACAGCAGCTCAGCCGGATCAACCGCCGCAAACAACACATCAATGGCCGGGCTGGTCTTGTCCTGGTATTCGATTTCCGCTTCCGCCAGCGCGGAGCCGCAATCAAAACACCAGTTCACCGGCTTGGCGCCCTGGGTCACATGGCCTGCTTCGACAATACCGGCCAGGGCGCGAATCATATCGGCCTCGTAGCGGAAGTCGCGGGTCGCGTAGGGGTTGTCCCACTCACCCAGCACGCCGAGACGTTTGAAGTCGGTCCGTTGACGGTCAATCTGGCGTCCCGCGTATTCGCGGCATTTATGCCGGAAGGTAGCCGCATCTACCTTGTGGCCGACCTTGCCCACCTTTTTCTCGACCTGCAGCTCGATCGGCAGACCATGACAGTCCCACCCGGGTACATAGGGCGCCTGATAGCCGGCGAGCAGGCGTGATTTGACCACCATGTCCTTGAGTACCTTGTTGACCGCATGGCCGATATGAATATCGCCATTGGCATAGGGTGGTCCGTCGTGCAGCACGTAACGCGGGCGGCCTTCGGTATGCGCCTGGAGCCGGCCATACAGATCGGTTTCCTCCCACTGCTTGAGCATGTTCGGCTCACGCTGCGCCAGGTTGGCCTTCATGGGAAAGCCGGTCTGCGGCAGATTGATGGTCTTCTTGTAATCCATGCGATTTATTACTCCAGTGTTGCAGCGGCCAACAAAGACCGGGCAGCACTTGCATCGTTGTTCATTTTTACCACCAGCGCATCAAGGCTGGCGAAATCTTCTTCACCGCGCAGCCGCGCAATAAAGCGCGTCTCCAGGCGTTGTCCATACAGGTCACCGTCAAAATCGAACAGGTGCACCTCAAGCAGCGTCTCACCACCACCCACTGCCGGCCGCGTCCCCACACTGGCCACACCGTCTTGCCACGAACCGGCCAGTTCTGCTTCGTCAGAACATAATTGCCCCGCGTCACCCGGCACAACCCGCGCTCGAACCGCGTACACGCCCTGCAGCGGAATGGAGCCTTTCCAGGGCCGGATATTGGCGGTCGGGTAGCCCAGCGTGCGCCCCAGCTGCTGACCACGAATCACATGTCCGGTGACGGAATAAGGTCGCCCAAGCAACTTTGCTGCCTGCTCAAAATCACCCTTCGCCAGCACATCCCGAATCGCCGTGCTGGAAATCCGCAGTTCGCCGTCGGTTACATCACCCACCGGCGCGACGTCAAAGCCGAATTCCGTCCCGAGCTCGCGCAGCATGGTCAGATCTCCTTGCCGGCCTTTGCCAAAACGAAAATCTTCGCCAACGATGACCAGCCGGGCGTTAAGCCCGCCCGCCAGCACCTGCTCGACAAACCCGCGGGCGCTCATCCCCGCCAGGGCGCCATTAAAACGCAACAACCAGGCCAAATCCACGCCTGCCTCGCGCAACAATCGCAGCTTTTGCGCCGGTCCTGTCAAACGTGGGGGCGCATTGGCAGAATCAAACCAGGCGCGGGGTAAGGGCTCGAAGCTGACCACGGCCACATCCATGTCATCACCCGCCCGTTCCCGCGCACGCGCCAGCAGGGCCTGGTGACCCCGGTGCACGCCATCAAAATTGCCGATCGCAACGATGCTGGCGGCGCTTAGATCCCTGTGGTGGTGGTCGCGATAAACGCGCATTACACGGCCTTTTCCTGCTGTGCTGACAAGCGGCGAAGTATACCAAGGCGCGGGGTCGTAGTACCCCGCGAGCGCCGTATTGATACGGTTTCAGTTACTGCCACGGGCAAACTGCTTTGGACGCACCCCGGCGACCAGCACCACCAACAGGTAGCACAGGGCACCGATGCCGACCAGGCCACCGAGATGCAGGGCGCGGTTCAGCGCCCGGGCAGCGCTCCAGGCAGCCAGGCCGGGATCGAGCCAGAGCAGCAGCCCGGCCATAACCGCGCAGCCAATCAGCAATGCCATAAACAACCGCAGCCAGCCATGAACGGGTTTGTAGACGCCGGTTCGGCGCAGCGACCGGTAGAGCAAAGCGGCGTTCAACCAGGCGGAGACGGAACTCGCCGCCGCCAGCCCCGCATGGGGGCCTTCAAAACCGATTTGCAGCAGACTGCCAACAAACAACAGGTTAAGCAGCACGTTGGCGCCCATGGCCAAAAGGCTGAATTTGACCGGGGTCTTGGTATCCTGGCGCGCGTAATAACCGGGCGCCAGCACCTTGATCGCGATAAATGCAGGCAGGCCAAACGAGTAAGCCACCAGGCTCAAGGAGGCCATGTAAACATCCCCGGCACTGAAGGCCCCGTACTGAAACAGGGTTGCCAGAATCGGCTGGGACAGTACCGCCAAACCCACTGCCGCGGGTAAGGTAATCAGCGTGGCAAGCCGCAGCGCCCAGTCCAATGTGTCGGAGAAGTCCTGCGCGGACTGGCTGGCGTGTTTGCGCGACAGGTTGGGCAGAATAACGGTGGCCAGGGCGATGCCAAATACGCCCAGCGGGAACTCCAGCAAGCGGTCCGAGTAGTACAGCCAGGACACGCTGCCGGTGACCAGGAACGTGGCAATCACGCTGTCCACCAGCAGGTTGACCTGCGCGGCAGAAGAGCCGATCAAGGTCGGCACCATCAGGCGTATGACCCGGCGCACGCCGCTGTTGTGCCAGTCCCAGCGCGGTCGGGGCACCAGGCCCAGGCGCGCCAGTGAGGGCCACTGGAACAACAGTTGCAACACCCCGGCCAGCAGCACACCCCAGGCCAGGGCCATCACCGGCACCTCCATGCGCCCGGCCAGGCCCAGGGCGGCGGCAATCAGCGACAGGTTCAGCAATACCGGCGTCAGCGCAGGTATCAGGAAGCGCTCGAAGGTATTGAGAATGCCTCCGGCCAGGGCCGTCAGGGAGATCAGCAGAATGTACGGGAAGGTGATGCGCAGCATCTGCACCGCCAGATCAAACTCCGGCCGTTCCTGTAACGCCCAGCCTGGCGCGAATACCGTCAATACGAGCGGTGCCGCCAGTGTGCCAATCGCGGTCAATACCAGGAGCGCTGCCAGCAACGCGCCCGTGACATGATCAATAAAGTCTTTTAGCGCTTTGCGGTCGCCGGCCGCTTCAAGCTCTGACAGCACAGGCACAAAGGCCAGCGAAAATGAGCCTTCAGCAAACAGTCGGCGCATGAAGTTGGGGATTTTGAACGCCAGGAAAAATGCATCAGTCTCGCCACTGGCGCCAAACATGCGCGCCAGCACCATATCGCGCAGAAATCCAAGGATGCGCGAGAGTATGGTGGCGCCGCCCACCGTGGCCGTGGATTTAAGGAGTTTCACGTTACGTCCTGTCCTTGTATTGGGCGCCTGCCACGTCCCTTCGCAACGTCTTTCAGAGACGTTGACCCCCGGACAAAACCAAGGGATAATGTGCGGCTTGATTTTTGAACTAGAATTTTGGAGAAATCCGTGGCAAATAGTGTATCAGCACGTAAACGTGCCCGTCAGTCCGAGCGTAGCCGTCTGCGTAACGCCAGTCAGCGTTCCGCCATGCGTACGGCCCTCAAGAAAGTAGACGCCGCTATCATAGCTGGCGACAAAAGCGCGGCCGAGACGGCATACCTGTCTGCGGTACCCGCGCTTGACCGGTCCGTTAATAAGGGCCTGATTCACCGCAACAAGGCGGCGCGTCACAAGTCACGCCTGAATGCCAAGGTTCGTGCTCTCTGAGCGACCCTGCATTTGAAACTGTCAACCATGTAAAGCTGGTTGACCAGTTTGCTAAAAAGCCCCGCCTCAAGCGGGGCTTTTTTGTGGCCATTTGCGGGCAAACGTGGTTTTGGAGCAAAATGAGGCAGGCGGAAACGTTACATTCAAATGGCATGCAGAACTGCAAGCAGCAGACCAATCTGCACACGCATCATTAACTTCTTTTTATTGAGGAGTACGCGCAGGTGAAAAACTATGGAATCTGATGATCAGGCCGAACAGTTTCCGCGCCTGGTTGACTGGCGTTCACAAGAGGCTCACAAAAAGGCGCTGTTTGAGCTTTTGCTTTACTGGTTTGCTTTCACGTTCATTGTAGGGTGCCTGGGCGTTATGTTGGGTCTGCTTTACGCTTCGGGCGGGACATTTCTGCAGTTAATTTCCCGCTCCCCTTCCGTCCTGCTTTGGGTGCTGTTTTTAGCGATTGGCGCCTATGCGTTGACTCGAAGAACACTAAATCTTGGATCAAGGGATAGCGACGCTTCTAAACACCTGAAGTAGCTACTGACAGCGTTGAACCTTAGCCATCGAGATGCTCGGGTGGCTCTTCCGGGAGCCGTTCCTCGAAGCGTTCGTCGGCCTCTTCAATCTCGACCACGCGACCGGCGCGCTCTTCCAGCGCCCGGCTGACGCGTTGTATCAAATCGTCGGTACCCTGCTGGGCCACGGCGGAAATGGCAGCCCATTCGCCTTCCCAGGCCAGCTCATCCAGTACGGCGCGGGTTCTTTGCGCCTGTTCTTCATCGGTGAGCAGATCGGTCTTGGTAAAGATCAGCCAGCGCGGTTTGCCCGCCAACTCCTCGTCATAGCGCTCAAGCTCGCGCTCCAGTTCACGCACAGCCTCAGCCGGATCCTTGTCGTCGACAGGTGCCAGATCGACCAGGTGCAACAGCAGACCGGTGCGCTGCAGGTGTTTGAGAAACTGGTGACCCAGCCCTGCCCCCTCGGCCGCGCCCTCGATAATGCCGGGAATATCCGCAATCACGAAACTGCGCTCACTATCGATGCGCACCACGCCAAGGTTGGGATGCAGGGTCGTAAAGGGGTAGTCCGCAACCTTGGGACGCGCAGCGGAAACCGCGCTGATCAGGGTGGACTTGCCTGCATTGGGGTAGCCCAGCAGGCCGACATCGGCGAGCACTTTTAGCTCAAGATGCAGCTGAAACTCTTCGCCGGGTGCACCGGGAATGGTCTTGCGCGGTGCCCGGTTCGTGGAGCTCTTGAAGTGAATATTACCCAGCCCGCCCTTGCCGCCCCTGGCAACCAGCATCTGTTGATGATGGGCGGTTATTTCACCCAGGGTTTCGCCGGACTCTTCATCTTTCACAATGGTGCCCAGGGGTACTCGAATGATGATGTCCTCGCCACCCTTGCCGTACATTTGCCGGCCCTTGCCACCCTCTCCGTTCTGGGCACGAAACAGCCGCCGGTGACGGAAATCGACCAGGGTGTTAAGACCCGAATCGCCCTCCAGGTACACGCTGCCACCGCGGCCGCCATCGCCGCCATCAGGGCCGCCGAAGGGCACATATTTTTCCCGCCGCATGGACGCACTGCCATTGCCGCCGTTACCGGCCAACACGCGAATGGACGCTTCATCTACGAATTTCATGGGCTTATTTTACAGGGTCGCGCGTGGCTTGACCTGCATAAGATCTTAATCAGCTAGATCCGGGTATTTTTTCTAAGAGCGACGCACGGCCCTGATATCTGACAGCACGTTCGCGGCGCCAGCGCGGAGCGGCGCTGGCGCCCGATTGGATGGCCGCAGCGCCTCAGCGGTTTACGAACTCCTCAAGGACCAGGCAGCCATCGCCATCCTGGTCAAGGATGCCAAACATGGCTTCGCGCGAGGCCGATTTGCCCTGGCTTGATTGTCCGCCGCCCGGCTGACTCTGCGCTGGCTGCCCCTGCCCGCCCTTGCCGGGAGGCTTTGCGGCCATCCGATCGGCCTGGTGGGCAGCAAACTCCTGTGTGTCAATCACACCGTCACCGTTGCTGTCTATTTCCGAAAAAGCCGGCGGCGTGTTTTTGCCCTGGGCCAGGGAAGACGGGGCAATACCCATGCCAAGAACGAATATTGAGGAAGTGAGCATCACTACCATGACTGGGTGATTCATAACGAACTTCTCCATTGGGGTTAGAACGCCAGTTTCGCAAAGGTTGGCATCGCGCCATTTGATCTGCGACAAATGAACCTGCAAAAAGCGGAAAAAACCCGATTCGGTCTCGTGTTATCCGAATTGGCCGCGCCGGCCATGCAACATGAAATCTTCTTTCTGAGCGGTTATGACTGCTGTTATGACGCTAGTTGATCCATATTCCATTACTTACCTGACAATCGACAGCATCAAGCGCCATATGCACCATCAGGCCAATTCCAACCAGCCTTAGCTTCGGCATTTTTGGCACAAAGCAAAGCGCCAGGTACGCCGCGATAAACCACAACTGATGCAGTGGATGGAATCCAATGCTGCAGCGCGCTGGATCATATATCGGGTCCGCAAGCAGGTGGTCGATATCCACCAGCATTGTCGCGATCATGACGCAATAGGCCAGCTTCCAGCTTCTTCTGAAGAAAAGGCCGGCAATAATGGCTGGCACGACGAAATGCAGGGCTAGGTGAAACATGCAGCGGAGGTTATTTCTCGCAGTGAAACGGGGGCGTGAATGTGGCAACACCACAGCATTGCGGTCAAACCTTGCCAATAAAAGCGCCGGATATCATTCTTCGGGGCCTCTGAAGGTATCTGCTTTTTCGCACGGTTGCTGTTACCTGTCTATAATCCGCGAACACTTACATTAAGCGGGGAGCATCATGGATTTAGTCGAAATGGGAACACAGCTGCTCCGCGAGCAACTCAATATTGATGTTGATGCAGCAACGGTAAACAGTGCCCTGTCACAATTGATCGGTGACGGAAAGGGCGGCATCGATCTGGCGGGACTGGCCTCCAGAATGCTGGAGAACCAGGATCTTGGCGCCATGCTGGGCAGCTGGCTGGGCGATGGCGCCAACCAATCGATCTCTGCTGAAAAAATCGCAAGCGTCTTCGGCCAGGAGCAGATCGGTCAGTTTGCGGACAAATTGGGTGTTGGCACCCATGACGCCGCCAAGGGTCTTTCTGATGTGCTGCCGCAACTGATGGACCAGGCCAGTTCCGGCGGTAGTCTGCTGGATCAGTTTGGCGGTGCCGGGGGACTGCTGGGTGCGGCGAGCT
The DNA here is from genome assembly GCA_942491555.1 of uncultured Gammaproteobacteria bacterium. Taxonomy (GTDB): domain Bacteria; phylum Pseudomonadota; class Gammaproteobacteria; order Xanthomonadales; family SZUA-36; genus Marinihelvus. The sequence continues at coordinate 1,251,452 of CALOBN010000005.1, read as the reverse complement.
CGTTTTTCGGGCAGAAATAAGCTGCTTACCCAGACCATTCTTTTTACGGGCGAGGACGGCAGCGCACAGTTTCGCGAACAGCAGATCCCCCTGGATCAGGGCAATGAATCCGTGCGTCTCTCGACCTTAATGGCTGCCTCCGGCATTCAATGGCGGCGCAGCCCGGTTGGTTTCCGAAGCGCGGTGCACGTGACCAGTGAACCTCAATGGGTGGTGGTTCTCAGCGGTATGATGGAGATCGGTCTGCTGGATGGAACGGTGCGACAGTTCTGCGCCGGTGAGTATTTTTATGCCAATGACACCTTGCCGGAAGGCGTGCTTTTCGACCCACAGGTACATGGTCACTGGAGCCGGCAGGTGGGTGATGAACCCCTGGTTACCTTGTTCCTGAAGGCCTGAACACCGGGCCAAGGGTCAGGGTGGCTACCGGCAAAAAGTGCAAGCTTAATTTCCGGTCATTGCTCTAAAAAGGCAGACCCGCGCCCGTTGCCCTTAAAGTACCTGCAGTTGCACAGCCGAACGATGGACGGCACTCTTGGTTTATCGCAGAACAGAGCTATTTTCATGAACCAACTGATTTTCTCGCTGCTCGCGCTCATCATATTCAGTACCACCAGGGTTTTACGCCCCGCCACGGACCATTCGGGGAGGCTTCAATGAGGCGCGTCCTTTACCTGCTGTCGCTGGCATGTCTTGTGCCATTGCTTGCAGCAGCACAGGATATGCCCACTTTACCGGCGATCAGCCAGCCGGCGACCAATGAGCACACACCGGGTAAGTTCACCTGGTTTGATCTGGCTACGCCTGCGCCGGGTACAAGCCAGGGTTTTTACCAGGACCTTTTCGGCTGGACTTATTCAAGCCCCGGCAGGAACGCTGACGATTACATGATCATACTCAACCAGGGCCGCGCCATTGGCGGAATGTTCCGGGCCGAACCGCCGAGCGGTGCACAGGATGGGGCCACGTGGTTAGCGCTGATGTCCGTGGAAGACGTTGACAAGGCCGTGGCAATCGCCCGGGCAGCAGGCGGCAAAACCGAAGTACCCGCAACGAATGTACCGGGTCGGGGGCGTCATGCGCTTTTGCGGGATCCTGCCGATGCCATTTTTGGCGTGGTGCGATCCTCGAGCGGCGACCCGGATGATGCCGAGGTGCCCATTGGCGGTATCTTCTGGGTTGATCTGTTCGCCCGGGACGTGTCTGGGATGGCGGATTTCTACGCGCAGCTGGCCCCTTATGAGATTGCTGAACGCCAAATCGCCGAAGGTTCGGTAGGACGACTGCTGATTGCAAGCGATCTGCCCCGGGCCGGTATCGTACCGGCAGATGAGGAGGCAAACCGGGCTGCCTGGGTGCCCTATGTGCGGGTTAACAACGTGCAAGGTGTATTAGATCAGGCCGTGGAGTCGGGCGGCTTTGTAATCGTGGCGCCGGACCCGGCTTTGCTGGATGGCAACCTGGGTATCTTCGTGGACCCAAACGGCGGGGTCATGGGCGTCGTGAAATGGGACTATGACGCGGAGGACCAGCCATGAAGCTGCAACGGTCTCTTCCGGGTGCTGTTTTGCTGGCAGCAACCCTGTTTCTGGTCGCCTGTTCCTCGTCCGGCAGCGGCGGTGGCAATGTTCAGGTTTACGGCTCAATTTACTACGGTTTTGGCTATTACAACCCCTGGTACTGGCGTCATTACTGGTACCGGCCGCCCTATTGGCGACCGCCTGGTTATATTCCGCCAGGATACCGGCCACCGAGGCCGGAAAACCCTGTAGCGCGCCCACCGATTCAGAACCCGGCCACGCGCCCTGCCCCGTTGCCCGCCACGCCGACAACCCGGCCCGCCGTGCGCCCCGCGCCAGCGCAGCCGGATACCCGGCCCGTGACTCAGCCGGCAACCCGGCCCGCCTATCAACCGACAACCCGTCCGGTGGCGCGTCCCATGCCGGCAGGCCCGCCGAGGGGTATGGCGCGGCCTATGCCCCGCCGTCGTTGACTTCGACCGCGGCATTATGGAAACAGGCCTGCTGGATGGAACGGTGCGACGGTTCTGCGCCGGTGAGTATTTTAGGGTTAGTAGGCAGGATCATCAGACCATGTCGCCCGGGCTTGTACCCATAAGCCGGACATTTGAGCTACTCTTTTCTTCCCACCACCAGAGCTCACGTTTATGAGTGATCATATTTTTTTACACCGCAATGCAACACCCGAAATTCACGTTGATTCACCCTGGCCCGGCACCGTGCGTTCAGGTGATCCGCATACCGTGACCATGAACGGTTATGAATCTGACGACGGCAAGCTTCTGATGGGCACCTGGGAGAGCACACCCGGTGTCTGGGATGTGGTCTACGAAGACTGGGAATACTGCCATTTTCTCCAGGGTCGTTGCGTGCTGACGCCCGAAGGTGGCGAGCCCATTGAGCTTAAAGCTGGCGACGTATTTATTGTTGAGCCTGGCTTTAAGGGCACCTGGGAAGTGCTGGAAACCGTGCGTAAATACTATGTTTTCAGTCTGAGCTGAAAGCCCGCAACCGGAGCCAGCAAGATCGGTGATGACTGGCTGCCGGGAGCGATCCTGACTCTGAACAGAGGCCGCTTTTGGCCTTCAGCCCAGGACGGCTCCCGGCAGAAAGCGGACCGCTGTGCCGAACACCAGCGTTAAGACGATGAGCAGTGCGAGCAGCACCCCGATCATGCCAACGATGAATTCGAAAAGGCTCATCGTGTCCTCAAAGAGGTCTGTCGCAGCGCTTTTAACATGCTTGCAACCTCACTAATGCGCCTCAGCGCTCATCCTTAAAGACCTCGCCGGCCTTCATGACCCACACGATGTTGTCGGGGAATTCGAGAATACTGATGTCTTCCAGCGGGTCGCCGTCGATTAGCACCAGGTCTGCCACCCAGCCCTCGCGGATCTCACCGAAGTCGCCGTAGGTGTTGAGCTTGCCGCTCATGCGGATGACCTCGGCGCTTTCGGCCGTGGCCTGGTGCATGATCCGGGCCGGTGTCCAGTAGGCGGCCCGGGCGGTGAATTCCTCGCCGATGCGCGGGTAATCGCCCATGGCAAAGTCGGTGCCGAAGCCGGTGGTGATATCGTACTTCTGAATAAGGTGGATGAGATTGTCCAGGCCCTGGCGCACCATCGCGCTCTTGGCGCGGCGGTTCTCATCCATGGTCGGGTCCTCGTCAGCGGAACCAAACAGCGCCACCTGGGTGCTGATGACCACGTCATACTCTTTCACCAGCTGCGCGGTCTCATCATCAATCAGCAGGCCGTGCTCGATGGAGCGCACACCGTTCTCAACCAGGCGCTGAATGGCCGGGGCCGTGTAGGCATGGGCCAGCACATAGGTATCCCAGTCACTGGCGGCCTGCACCGCGGCCTGAATCTCCGCCGGTGACGGCTGCAGGGTATGAATGGGGTCGTAGTCGGAGTTAACCCCGCCACCGCCCTGAATCTTGATCTGCGTGGCACCGTTTTTCAGGTTTTCGCGCACGGCGCTGAGGTGCGCGTCCACGCCATCGGCGATCACCGAGCGGTTACCCAGGGTGAAGGGTGAGGTGTCTGACAGGTAGGGGTTCGGCTCGTGGCGCATGCGCGCATCGCCGTGGCCGGAGGTCTGGGAAATGAAGTGGCCGGCCGGAAAAATGCGCGGCCCGCGCACCAGCCCCGCATCAACGGCCCGGGCCAGGTCCGGATGCGTGCCACCGGCATCGCGCACCGTGGTGAAGCCTGCGTTCAGATAGTAATCCGCCGCCTGGGCGAACATGGCGCCGGCCAGGGTCAGGTCGCTGCGGATCCAGTCCCAGGGTTCCTGCAGGGAGAGGTGGGCATGGATATCGATAAACCCGGGCGACAGGGTGCGCCCCATGCCCTCAATGATGACGGCATCGTCCGGGGCCCCAATCGGGTCCTCAGACACGCCGGCGATAATGCCATCGATGACCAGAACGTTGCCATCGGACAGCTCCTCGCTGAACCCATCAAATATGCGCACATTTTCGATCAGGAAGGTATCCGCATAAGCGGTGACCGGAACGGCGAGCGCAGCAAGCAGCAGCGAATGGAGTAGTAACCTGGGAGATGATGTCATGCGGCATTCCATGGCTTATCGGATGGTCATCATGCCGCAGCCGCATCGATCGCGACAAGCTAATTAGCCGGGGTAACCACAAAAAAAGCCCGGCGTTGCGCCGGGCTCTGATGCTGGGCCTGTTTTTGATCAGGCGGTGATTTTTGTTGCGGTCCTGCCGGACATGGTCACGCCGCCGGCGCGGCCGATATCGGCCAGGGACACGACACCACTCAGGCGCTTGTCGTTTTCGTTATCGAGTACCACGAGTCGGTAGACCTCCTGCTCACCCATGTTGCGGGCGGCATCTTCGACCGAATCGTCCTGATAGCAGTACAGCACCTTGTCGGTTTTCACCTCGTCGACGGGCGTTGCCGCGGGGTCTAACCCCCTGGCCACACCGCGGACCGTGATGTCCCGGTCGGTAACCACGCCCAGCAGCTTGTCCTGTGGCGAGTTGCCGATCGGCAGGAAACCGGTTTCGAGACGCTCCATGGTCTCAGCGGCCTGCTTGAGGGGTGTGTTTGCGTGGATGTATTCCACGTCGCGGGTCATGATTTCACTAATCTTCATGATGCCTCCTTGATCTTCGATGATTCGAGACGGTCGGGGAGCGCAGGGCGCTCCCGACCGATGCGTGTCGAACCTCCAAGATCAGGCTGCCTTGGTCGTAACCCGATGCTCATGCCGGCCTTCACGGGTCTCCTCGATGATTTTCGCGCAGAACGCGTCGAGGTCTTCCGGGCTGCGGCTTGTGACCAGTCCCTGGTGGACCACCACGGGCTCGTCGACCCACAGGCCGCCAGCGTTAGTGATGTCCGTACGAATGGACGGATAACTCGTCAACTTGCGGCCGCGAACAATGCCCGCTTCGATGAGCAACCACGGCCCGTGGCAGATCGCCGCAATCGGCTTTTTCGCGTCAAACATTGAGCGCACAAAACTCACAGCTTTGCGGTTGCCGCGCAACGTATCCGGGTTGTACAAACCGCCCGGTATGACCAGCGTGTCAAAGTCGTCGGCCGAAACCTCGTCGACGGTTTTGTCGACCGTCACGGTATCTGCCCACTGACCGCTGCTTTCGCCGCGAATGTCGCCCTTTTCGAGGGAAACGATTTGCACATCTGCATCAGCGTCCCGCAGTCGTTTAAGAGGCTCCGTGAGCTCCGACTGTTCGTAGCCGTTAGTGGCAAGAATGGCGATGCGTTTTCCTTGTAGCATTAATCCTCCGTGGATAGTACGAATGTCCCGACAGAGCTGCCGGGGCGATAAATATATTTAATAATCAATAGCATACAGACTTAATGGCGAAATTTCAAGGGCAATTCGGGATGCCTTTGCGGCATAATGGCCGCAGCCCCCGCTGCAGAGCCCTTTGGCGCAGCTCGTGTTTTTGATCGCTGATTTCAGAATCAGCTATCCGCAACCATGGGGTATGTCTCTACCCTCGCATCACGCACCCGACAGCAGCGGAAACACCACCACCAGTGCCCAGCCGAAGGCGAGGGCTACGGGTATGGCGCTGACCACCGGGTGCCCTGTGGCGCGGTAGGTCCAGGTACTCAGCAGCCCGTAGAACAAAAAGTAGGGCACGATCACCACGGCGATAATCAGCAGGAAGAACAGGTCCTCAAAAGACAGGGCCACGGCAATGCCGAGCGAGAGGAGAAAACACAGACGCGTGCACCACTGGGCGCCCCGCGGTGCCCCGCGGCCGCGCACCAGCCACTCGTCCGCGAGGAAATAAGCCAGGGTGCCGGCAAGCATCACCCCCAGCAGCGGCAGGCGCGGCGCTGTCACGGCGAAAGAGGTAAACCAGCGGTCCATGACCAGCCCCACAAGACCCGCGGCATAGGCACTGACCATCACGGTGGCCAGCACACCAGCCAGAACACGGGTCTGACCCGACACCGATACGCCGGACAGTTTACCGGCCAGGACATCCGTGAGCCCTTCCCCGCCCGCGCCAGAACCACCGCCGCGGCGGCGCACAATCCACAAGCCGCAAAGCCAGGTCAGCAGGCCATAGACAAAAAAGTGCACCCCCAGGTAGCCACCCACGAGCATGCCGAGAAAATCTGCCGGAAACGCGACCAGTAAAAGCGGCGTGAGTACAGCCGGAATCAGTGCCGCGGGCAGCAGTTCACGCCAGCGCGGGGCCAGTCCGCGGGGCGGGGCCGCCACGCGCGGCAGTAGCTTTGAAAGCGGCCAGGCCAGCAGCACAAGTCCTGCCAGGAGCAGCAGCACGGCAGGACCACGGTGGTCCAGGTAGCCACTGCCCTCATGATCAAACACGGCACCAAGCCAGTTGATGGCCTCTGCCTGGGCCGCCGTGCTGTACAGCACACCCACGTGTTCGACCCAGGGTGCGGCGACCGCGCGACGGGCAGACCCATCCGCGAAGTTGCCATAGGTGACCCCAAGCTCCGGCTGGTCGGTAACCAGGCTGAGCACGCGTAAAGCCTCACGTTCAAGATAACCTTCAAAGGCACCATTGATGATCAGCAAATTACGCGGCGAATCCGCTGTGACCGCCGGCGAAAAAAGTGACACGGCGATGGTCGCTTCCACCCTTGGATCATCCTGCGCATAGCGCACCACCACATCCGAGGCCATGGAATGACCCAGCACGGCCAGACGCCCGCCGGCATCCGGCTGACCAAGAGCATAGTCCACCACCGAGCGGGTCTGCTCGAGCAGGAGCCGGGTCGCGCCATCGACACGGGTGACATCGCCACCGAGGGGCTCAAGGTTCCGCCCGTGGCCGAGGTAATCGAAAGTGACCGCCAGGTAACCATTGCGCGCCAGTGACACCGCGAAGGCCTGCATGAGCTGCTGGGAGCCGGCAAAACCATGCGAGATGACAACAACTGGCAGCGTATCCTCACGCCAGCTCAAGCCCGGCAGGGCAAAAACCTTGGCGGCAGGACGGTAAACGGTAACGGGCGTGGACCCGAGCTGATCTTTGCTGACCGCCACGCCTGAATCGGCCCGCCACAGTGTGGCCAGGGCCGCGGCCACCATGCACAGGGCAATAAGCGCGGCAAAGATTTTCGAGAAACGGGGCGCGGCGGGCCTGGTGCGCTTGAGGATTTGTGTCATGACTTCGGAATCGTTGTTTTGCGCTGGAGTTTACCTGTTCGCTGCAATCGACCCAATGCGTAACCGCATTGCGCCCGCTGCACATGCCCATCGGTTGGCCGGACTCGCAGGCAGTCCTCAGTCATCGTTCTACATGGGCATTTGCAGGTTGGGTGTGGTCCACACTGTCATGGAACCAAACACCGTCACTGCGGCAATTGCCAGGTACAAGAACGCGACCCCGCGTCGCACCCGGTAGGCGATGATCAGCAACGCGGCCAGCGCGCCATTGACAACCATCAACAGCCAGAACTCCGGCCGCCAGAACATGATGCCGATACCCATCCAGCCGACAAGGTAGGCTGCCAGAAACAGCAGACTGATCCTGCCGCGGCTCTGGAAATCTTCCAGCAGGCTGTGCGCCAGTTCGGAACCGGGTGGAGCCAGCACCGTGGCACCAGCCAGAAAAATCATGACCGCAGCAGCAAACACCAGGCTGTAGATGGACCAGCTCCACGCTTCGATTTCGGCGTTCACCACCGCCAGCCCAAACCAGAACTGAATCTGAAAAAACAGGATCAGGCCTGCGGCAAAAAATGGCATCCAGTGCCAGGATACTGCTTCGCGTTGACGCACCACATAGCCGACTGAACGCAGCATCTGCGCCATGCCAAGGCCGACGACAAACGAGAAAGTAATCGTGATAATTTCAAAACCTGACATGCGCGAATGTCCTGAATCAGCCCCGTAATAAGCCTGTGCGTCAGTATAAAGGCACTGCGCTTGACAAGAGACTGCGCTGTTATCTCGCGACATGGATCGCGCATCATAAAAATGTGGGCTGGATAACAGGATTAAGGTGTCCAGCCCTCATTACCCCTTCAAACCAGGACAGGCTGGGACAGCCCATACCGTCTGGTTGAGGCCCAAAAATCTGAACGTGTCATTCACTTCGAGGTACCAAAAACCACCTATAAAGCCAAACAGCGCATTGAGGCCGATGCCCGTCCGCGACTTTTACCTGGCTGAACAAGCCCTGCTGGTGGTTTACGGGCAAGGTGCTAAGCTGGCCGCATGTTCAACAGGACACATCAATTTCCCGCCGCAATAACGCGACAGGGCTACTGGCTGGCAGCTGCGGTACCACTCCTGATACCTGTGGGCTGGGCCCTTCGTGACCTGCCTGGCATGGATCCCCTGTTTGCCTGGCTTAGCTTGCCCGTTTTGTATATCGCCTTGCCGCTGGTGGACCTGATGCTGGGTCGTGACCTGCGTAACCCGGCCCCGGATACGCACTCGGATTACACGGATACCCTGATACCGGTATGCGCGGCGTTGACCTACTTTGCGGTACTGGCGTGGGCGCTCGCCACGCTGGCCGCGAACCCTGAGCGGCTGGGCGGCTGGGCCTTGCTGGGCTGGACCGTGTCGCTCGCCAATATAGGTGGCGTGGTGGCTATTAACGTTGCACATGAGTTGATTCATAAACGCCAACGCTGGCTGCAAAACCTTGGCGGCCTGCTGCTGAGCAGTGTTGGATATGCGTGCTTCAAAATCGAACACCCGCGCTGGCATCATGTAAAAGTAGCTACACCGGAAGACCCCAGTTCTGCCCCATTGGGCAGCAATGTCTATCTGAGGGCCCCACGTGCCTGGCTCCTGAACACGCGATGCGCCTGGTTGATGGCTCAACAGTCTGCCGCGGCAGCGGGCCGGCCACTGCCTGCCATCAACCATGAAATGACGTTCTGGTATGCCCTCAGCGCGGTGTTCCTGGCGGGCACCTGGCTGCTATGGGGGCCTCTTGCTGCTGCCGTGTGGCTGGCTCATGGACTGGGTGCAGCACTGCTGCTGGAGGTCATCAACTACGTCGAACATTATGGCCTGCGGCGCGAACAGCGTGCCGATGGACGATATGAGCCGCCGCGCACGCACCATTCCTGGGACTCGGACTATTGGCTCAGCAACGCCTTGCTGTTGCAGCTGCCGCGTCACGCCGACCACCACGTCAACCCCAGCCGGCCATTCGCAGCCCTGCAACGTCAGCCCCCTGCCCCGCAACTGCCGTTCGGCTATTCCACCGCGGTACTAATCGCTTTACTACCCCCGGTTTGGCACCGCGTCATGAACCCGCGGGTCGAAATTTATCGAAGCGGCCCAGGTGAAGGAGACGAGCCCCCACGTGTGCCGGAAGTCCAGGCACCCCTTAGTTGATCTGGCGCGTCAGCGTATAGGCATTGCGCTCAAAGTAGTCATTGTCTCCCGCAAACCGGACGTCCTTGCGAATCGTTAATGCAGCCGTGCTTAAAGAATAAGTGGTGCGGATGTCGGCGGGCCGTCCGTCGTCTTTGGCTTTGTCCCGGGTCACAACCACAACCGTGCCATCGGGCAGCAGCGAGCGTTTGACAACCGGCTCACCATTCAGACGGGTTCCGTCCCGGGTAATTTTTAGCTTGGCCGATTCGTTGTACTGCGACTCACCGGGAAACTTGATGTGATAACGAATTGATGCGGACTTTGCCGAATCGAAACGAATACTCACCGGAATTGTTGCTGTCTTATTGCTGCCATAGTCGAGATAACTGAGCGAACCGGTCCATTCCGGCCCCGTCAGTGGTGCAAGGTCATCGATAGAAATGTTTGCAGCAGTCTTGCTGGCTTCATCCGCCGTGACATTGGCAGAAATCAACATCAATGCAATCAGACTGGTCTTGAGTAACTTCATTGGTCTTCTCCTGTTGTAGCTAAAAAGGTTCGGGTTGATCAGAGAGAAACGCCGGTATCGCAGCGCTCGGTGCGCCGGGTCTTGGCGGATGCCAGCGACGTTTCCCAGCAGTCCTCATGAATGGAGCAATAGCAGGTCGTAATATCGACCTTGCCATCCCAGGCGCCCAGCAGGCGCTGGGTCGCAGAATCCCATTTCACGCCAAAAAGGACGGTCTCCTCGCCAGCAGCGACGACACTGTTCGAAGGATTGCTGGATGAATAGCGGTCATAGCTGAATGCGTCATCCGGCCCCAGCGTGTCGGCAATCAATTGATCAAGATTGCCAATCGGCTGACCGTTGAACGTGAGCGTGACGTCACCCATCAAGGCGGGTCCGACACCTTTGTTGGTCAAACGGATGCGAAACCCTTCATCAGAGTAGGACTCGACAATCTCGATATGAGGCCAGACCGACGCGCGTTGTTGCGCCCGCTCACTGCTGACTTCGGCAAGCGATACGAACATGGCCGCGAGCGACAATGCCACGGCAAATGCCGAGGCCATACGGCTGATGCGGCTACCCGCGTCGATGTTTGCTGTCGGGCTAGAGTCAATCATGTTGGGCTCCATCGTTGCTGCACCCGGCCGGTGCTGATGGATCACAAGTTAATGAGTATGAGATGGGCAAGCGCCTCAAAACCCGCATTCAGAAACGATTTACGGCTTTTGAGACTTTTTATACTGGCTTGGTGTCTGGCCGGACAGGTCCCGGAAGACCCGGTTGAACGTGGCTTTTGAATTAAAGCCGGCAGCCGCAGCAATATCGAGCAGGGACAGCTCGTCCTGTTCCAATAAGGCCTGCGCATGCTTCACCCTCAGGCCGTTGATAAAGGCATTGAATGACTTGCCGAGGCCTTTGTTCAGTGCACGCGATATATACGTCTCGTTCGTGGCCATCCGTGCCGCGACGTCCTTGATCGACAGTCGCGACTCAAGATACCAGTCGCCATCTTGCATCACTGCGAGCAATTGCTCGCCTTCCTTAACCCAGTCCTTTTCGGCTGAGGCACTGTCTTTCTGATCATCAACCAGCGCCACAGCGTCCGGCATTTTTGGAAATGCGACCGTGGTTTGGGCCAGCGCCTGCAAACCAAGCCAGGCAACCACGGCGGTCAGCAGCACCTGCAGGGGATAGATGCTGATGTAACTCATACCGCCCACCAGCAGAGGGACAACCTCCAGCGCGGCGAACAGCAAACCGGCCAGAATCATTGCGGTCATTAAACGTGTCAGCCAAACCGGTTCAAAGTCTGCTGCAGCCGATTGCGTATTGTTCAGGAAGGCGCGGTAGCGACCCACCATTCTGAAAATCGCGACGATGGCAAAGACCATCAGCGCCAGACCCAGTACCGTCTCTACCGGCTCTATATAGGGACGATGAATGGCCGCTTCGTAATCCCACTTGGCCTGGTAGTCGCCCAGCTGAGTGAAGGCCCAGGTGTAATAAATCGTTTGCAGCACACCCGGAAGCAACAGCCAGCGGCGCCAGCCCAGCGGCCGATTCATCATCAGCCGGTCCGCATGCAGATACAGCAAAGGACCCGCATACAGCGAGACGCTGAACGGGGCGAATGTCAGCCCCGGCCAGACCGTATAGAAACCTGAAAAACCAATAATCTGCGGTATCTGTGAAATCACGACGATCAGCAGAAACGCGGCAAAAAACATATTTGCGGCGCGCTCTGTACGCCGCAACAGCAACATCAGCGCGACCACCAGCATCGGCAGGCACACAGCGAACATCAAGGCAGAACGCCAGCCAATATCGATGTTGTCAAGGTCACCCATCGCCATGCCATCGAAGGTTTGAATACGTCATGGGCTAACGATCTGCTCAACGTTAAGCGGCCGCCTGAATCAGACGACACGCAATGCGGTAATGATGGAGGGATCCGATTGAACCCTCCCAGGTCAGGAGCTGTTCATTCCTTATGCAGTAACTTACCCCGAGCTCATGATGATTGACAGCCCTTCGCAAGCCGGTTCATGAACATTGGATCAGACCAATTTCCAGGACACCGTGATAAGACTCACAATTACCCGGCAGAAAACCCCTGCGGAGGTTTCAGGCGGATCTCACACAGCGACTCACCAAAGCAATCGAAACTCAATGCTGCGTTGGTCTTATCCCATGTCATGGCTTTACCCGTGAAGGGGTCGCGCAAGCTGGAGGCACCCAGCAGGCTCTGCACCACATCATCACTGGGCAGCGTCGAATCGCCACCCGTCGTATTGGCAATCACAATCTGCAGCCTGACCAGGCTTAACATGCCCTGCAGATCATGGATCCGGCCGATGTATTCCCAGGCCCTCGCAGTTCGATAGGGTTGCAGCAGCATGGTACCCCCCAGATTGTAGAGACCGGGCGGGAAGACCTGATAGTCAAAATCGGCGGCCAGCCCCTGTTCGACACGAGGCCTGAATTGACTGGCCTGTGCGGTTGCCAGGCTCATCATGGGCCTGGTGATCTGTTCGTAATAACGGTTCAGCGTGGCATTGGGCTGCATGCTGACGGCCACAAACAGGCGCTGCACCAGATTCTTTCTAGCCTGGGCATGCTGCAGATTGACGCCCAGGTTCCTTTGTTCTGAAGCAAAAGCCCGGGTCAGGTCCTGCTCTTGCCGGGACAGCGGTTGAACGACCTGTTCGGCTAAAGCCAGGTTCTCAACACTTCGGGCCTCACTGGCAATGATTTCTGACACGAACTGCAACTGCGTCCAGATACCGGAAACAGCAACCATTTTAGGCAGCATGCTTTTACTGTCGCGGAGCACAAGCTGCCAGAACGTCCGGTCCGCAATCATCTCGGCAAGCGCTGATTCAGGCCCACCCGCATTCAAATGAAGAACGGCATTTATCCTGCCGAGCTGCAACATACGACCATATTCGGGAAGTAGTGGGAAACCACCGGAAAAGTTCACCGGCTCCACGAAATTGCCACTGCTGCGGATGGCCTGGTAGCGGTCAAGCATCAACAGCAATCGCGCGTCGTTGAGCGGATTTTTGCCAATCTCTTCTTGCAGACGAGCCAGACAGTTCAACTGGTGGCGCGAATGGCATGCAACCGCAGGGTATTGATCAATCCAGTGCTCATCCAGGTTCGAGCCACCCAGAATCTCGTCTATTTCGGCACGCTCAGGGTTCAGTGCCACGCCCTCGCGCTGCTGTGCACGTACCCATCCAACCAGGTTTGTGCCGACCTCGGTCGGGTTCCTGTCAGCGGCGGCTGAAAGCCCCAGCATCGCGACAAACGCATTGTCAGATGGCGGTACAGAAACGGGCATGTCTGACTGAGCCAGTTGGGCGATATCATCATTGAGGCTTTCGTCGAACCAGCTCAGATTGATGATCAACAATGCGAGAACAGGCAGGCCAAATACGATTAAAACAGGCAGTCCCCTGCGTATCACAGGGTAGGATTTTGCAGTCATGATAAACAAACCTCTACGGTGGCTAATTGCAGCCTATGCTTGCAAACCGATGCCATGCGAACCTGAGTAAAAGCTCCGCAAACCCTGAGCAACAATCATGCAAGCAATCAAAGCCGGGGCTTAACCGTTAACATATCGACCATGACTCGGGATTGTACTGTCTATCACTGTGAGGACCTGATAATCGAGGTGGCCCTGGGCCGGATCCGACGATTGGATGGCGCAAGCGTGCGCCTTAGCCCGATTAACATGGCTGTGCTGACATGCCTGATCAAGGGATCAGGTGATGTCGTGAGCCGCGCCAGCTTGTTTGACCAGGTCTGGCCAAATCAGGTCATCAATGATGACGTGCTGACACGAGCAATCTCGGACCTCAGGCAGCAACTCAAAGCAGCCTTCGGCTCGAGGAAATTTATCGAGACCCTGCCCAAACGGGGTTATCGCTGGGTACCTGCTGCGGATCCTGTGGATACCAACGCGATCACTCGGCCTGCCCCCGCTGATGCCGAACGCGCTGCGCCGCCCGGGCCTGCCACGCGCATCCTCCGGGTTGCCGGTCGCCTGGCCGTCTATTTCACGCTCATGATCCTCATCGCCAGCGCTGCGGTGTGGATCGTTGATATCAGAACGGGACCCGCTCTGACCCGGGTCGCGGTGTTGCCCATCGATTCAGGAGATGCACAGCACAGCGCTGTGGCCCGGCAGCTCGACGAAGTCATCCTTGCCGAGCTGATGGGCTTTGAACAGGTGGCCCTGATCTCGGACAGCGCCATTGCCTCAAGGCCCTCTCAACCATTTCCCTATTTGTATTCCGAGTTCGGGGCGGTGTGGGTGGTGGAAAGCCGCCTACAACCTACCCGGAGCGGGCGCTATCGTTTGACGATCAGTGTGGTGGATGCTCAGACTGCCATCGTTGCCGTGATGCGCTCAATGGAAATGGATATCAGCGAGGCTGGCGCAGTCGGCGGAACCCGGCGCCTGGTTCGCGAGATCCAGCCTTTCCTGGAAACCAGGCCGGGGCTGTGATCAGTACCTTGTGCTGCCGGGGTTGGGCACGGGCGCGTCAGGGATCGCAAGGGCTGCATTCTCTATGTGATTGTCGAGCGACTTGCCCCGGGCCGCCATCTGACCTGGCATCCGATCTGGATGCAGCAATCTGGGCCGGTGTGGTGCCGCTGATAACCAGCGTTGGCCAACCGCAAGATGCAACGGACATGAAATTCGATCTGCAGGCGCCCGGCTACCTCGACAGGCTCTGGAATCCAGTTCGGAATGGGTCGCGCAAAGCCAAACCATGCGGTTCCCGGGCCCGCTCAACCGTGGACTGAACCCAGCGCAGGGTCGGTCAACCGGACCGCCACGTAGACAACATAGATCGTCAGCAGAAAGGCAGCCTCGGCCTTGTGGATACCCCTGCGTGAGACATACAGAAACACCAATACGCTGGCCGTGATCAATAGCAACACCGGCAGTTCGATGACCAGCACTCCCCTGGGCACGAAAAGTGGGAAAATCACCGCGGCCAGACCGGGTACCAGCAGGGTGTCCAGGACATTGCTGCCCATTAGATTACCCACTGACAGAGCGCCGCGTTTTTTCATCAGGGCCATAAACGATACGGAGACCTCGGGCAGGCTGCTGCCAATGCCGATAATGATGGCCGACACGGCGATATTGCTAAGCCCAACCAGCGCAGCGAATGCTACCGCCGAGTCAACGGTCAGCCTGGCTGACGCCCACAGAAAAACCAGGCCGATAGCGAGCTGCAGCCAGGCCTTGAGTCCGCTCTTTTTCGTTGGATCCTGAAAAATATCCGGACTTGCTTCACGCCCCCTCAGCAACACGAACAGATAGGCCGCATAGAAGAGGATCAGGCCAAGCCCCTCTGCGCGCGAAATCCGGCCATCCAGACCGCACAGGCCCAGAGCAAAAATGCTGCCAATCAGAAATACCGCATGGCGGGCCAGATAGCGGTGGCGCATCGCCTGAAACCCGATAAAACCGGCGGTGCCGAAAACCAGTCCAAACTGACCGATGGAGCTGCCCACAGCACTGCCAATAACGATACCGGATAGGTCCTCCCCGCGCAGACTTCCCAGAGACGCATCCACCGCTACAAACAGCTCCGGCAAGTCCGTGCCGATCGCCAGAACCAGCATGCCAAACAGCGCATCGGAAGCAGCAAAGCGATCCGAAAGTGACATGGCGCCGCGCATGAGCACTTCAGAGCCAAACCAGAGACCCGCCAGGCCGGCGACCAGAAGCAGAAATTCAACCATATAAGTTCAATGTCCTGATTTAGGGTTCAGCGTAGAGCGGATCAGAATGGGTTGCCAAATCCGCAGCGTGTGGAAGGAACACCATCCACCCGATACACGTACTCTGCACACACGCAATACAGCCAGCCAGCAAGCGCGCCAATGCCCGGAACCTCACGGCGAAGGCTACAGGATAGCAGGCGCTTGCCCGCATCTATCCTCCCGTAAATTGTGTCGTCAGGCCCGGCAAGTGCACAATGCTGCATGAAATATTTTTTATCTACCGTTACCCTGCTCCCATCAAATTCACAGGACAGCCTGGATGCACATCAATGATCATTTCGACGGCGGCAATATCGAGGTTATATCCGCAGCAACACCTGCGGATATTCGCCTCAACATCAGAATGGATGAAGGCGGGCGCCATGGCCAATGGTTCTTTTTTCAGCTTTCCGATGTGGGCGGGCAGGCATGCACGATCACCCTGGAGAACGCCGGAGACATGTCCTACCCGGACGGCTTCAAGGATTACGGCGTGGCGGCATCGACCGACCTTGAGGACTGGTTTCGCATACCCACGGAGTTTGACGGCCAGAAACTCAGCTGGCGCCATACGCCGCCGACCGACGTTGTCTACTATGCCTATTTCGCGCCCTACCCCTTCGATCGCCATCAGCGGCTGATTGCCAACGCCCTGGCATCTCCGGGCGTGCGGGCGGAAACCCTGTGCATAACTCCCGATGGGCATCCCCTGACCCTGCTGACCCTGGGCGAGGCGGCTGCGGACAAAAAGACCTGCTGGATCATTGCGCGTCAGCACCCGGGGGAGACCATGGCCGAATGGTGGATGGAGGGCTTTTTGCAGCGCATGCTCGACCCTGAAGATCCGGTGGCCCGCAGATTGCTTGAGCGCGCGGTCATCTACCTGGTGCCCAGCATGAATCCGGATGGTGGTGTGCGTGGCCACCTGCGCTGCAATGCGCGCGGGATTAATCTCAATCGCGCCTGGAAGAATCCGGACGAGACGGATTCGCCTGAAGTGTTCTTCACCCGTCAGCGCATGCATGAGACCGGTGTCGACTTCTTCCTCGACGTGCATGGCGACGAGGCCCTGCCTTACAACTTTATTGCCGGCGGCGAGGGCGTTGAGTGCTGGACCGAACACATGAATGAGCAACTGCAAGCCTTCAAGAACCTGCTCGCAACCATCAGCCCCGACTTCCAGACCCGCTACGGGTATGACATCGATCCGCCGAACTCTGCTGATCTGCGCAAGGCCACGGACTATATTGCCGGGACTTTCGGGTGCCTGTCGATGACCCTGGAGATGCCGTTCAAGGATGCAGCCAACCTCCCGATGCCGGATACCGGCTGGTCGCCGGCGCGCAGCCAGCACCTGGGCGTGGCCTGTGTCGACGCCCTGGGTCAGACAATTGACAGTCTCTGAACGATGCCCGGGGCTCTTCACTGTGCCATCTGTAACCCCATGAACCTGAACTGGAGCATTGCAATGACCATTCACAAGTGTACATTTTCTCTGCTGGCGTTCACCTGTCTGATGGTCGGTGGCTCGCTTCCTGCGCTGGCCGAAGATTTTGTTGCCCCGCCCGTGTGGACAGCAGACCAGATATCGTTGTTTCCCTCTGATCGCTCCTTGCAACGCCCGGAAGACGGCATCGCACTCGAAGATGGAACCCTGCTGATCGGCGACCAGGCACATGGTCTGGTAGCGCTCACGCCGGATGGCAGCAAACGGCCTTTTGGCGAATTTACTGAGGCCGGGTACGTGCATCAGCCGCCCAATCAGATTGCGGGCCCGAATGGGGTGGCGCTGGAGCCGGACGGCATACACGTGCTGGTCGCTGATGTGCTGACCGGTTCAATTTACCGCGTCAATATCCAAACCGAGCAAGTGGTCAGAATTTACCAACATGAGTTCGGCACCAACTCCGCCCGGCGCGATAGCAGTGGCGCGGTCTGGTTCAGTCAGTCCACGCGCAACAATGGCCCCGACTCCGAGGCGCGGATGTTCGCCGCAATCGACCTGCGATCACTCGATGGCGCGTTATACCGGTTGCCGCCGGCCGTAGCTGGCGAAACGCCGGCTGTTGCCGAACTCAAACTTTCCGGCCTTGCTTTCGCCAATGGCGTGGCAATTGATGAACCCCGTGGCCAGTTGTATGTTGCCGAAACCATGGCCAACCGGATCATTGGCTACCGTCTTGAGGCGGATAGCGGCACGCTGTCTGAGGGTCGCATCGTGGCCGAACTTCCGACACCAGACAACATTGAGCTGGACTCACTGGGGCGGCTTTGGGTGGCCTCACCCATTTCCAATGCACTACTGGTCGTTGACCCGGAAAGTGGCTCCTGGTCAACCGCGTTTCATCCCGAGACCGGGGCCGGAAACAGTCTCGTGGCCGAATGGGAGCGCCGCAGCAAAAGCGGTGAACCAAGGCTGGAGCTATTAGGGCCGGACATCTGGTTGCCGTTACCAGGACTTATGACCGGCATGATTCTGACAAGCGAAGGCGGCCCGGTTTACCTCACCGGCCTTGCTGACACGCTGGTTAAGCTCGGCGGACAGGATTGAATAAAAACCCTTGAACGGGTGAGGATCAGGAAGTGGCACTGCAAGGCAACATCACCATTTTCCAGGTACGCAGCGATGCCCGCCGTCGACAGCGTATCGGTGTGATGTATGTGAGTGTATCGCTAGTGGTTTGTACGGCAACCTGGATGTCAAACCGCTGATTTTCAAACTCTTTCACTCTATCCCCGACATACCTTTACTCGAAACGCTTCATCCACTCGGCGCGCTCGTCGCTGAAGAAATACTCACGTGAGCGAATCGGCGGCACATGATGCTCCTGCAGTTCCAGCAGTGATTCCTCGGGCAGATCGATGGGATCGGACGGGATGTGTACTGCCAGCTGCTCTTTGACGGTTTCATAGCCTGGTGTCGTGGCGAGGTTGTGCCATTCCTCCGGGTCTTTGGAAAGGTCATAGAGCTCTTCAGAGTCGTCGATATAGCGAATGTAATGCCAGTCGCCATAGCGCACGGAATAGCTGCCGTAGTCATAGGTGCTGATAATGGCGCGCGGCACAGGCTGTGCCGGATCCCGCAGGACAGGCACCAGGCTGACACCGTCAAGATCCTCGCGCGGTGTCAGCCCGGCCAGTTCCACCAGGGTGGGATAAATATCCAGTAGCGACGTCAGGTTACTGGTGGCCTGGCCATTGGCCGAACCCTCCGGCAGCGCTGCCAAACCCGGCGGCACCTTGATCATCAACACAGTACGAATCACGTTGTCCCACAGGGCGAATTTGCGCCAATGATTCTTCTGGCCGAGCTGCCAGCCATGGTCTGACCAGATTACGACGATGGTGTTATCGGCGTAAGGACTGGCGGCCAGAGAATCCAGCAGCTGCCCCAGCATGGCATCGGCGTAGGCGACCGACGCCAGGTAGCCCTGGATGGCCTCTTCCCACTGATCAGCTGCCAGCACGCCACGGTGATACCCGCCGCCGCGCGTAATCAACTCCTGCGCGACCGGCCCGAGGTCATCAACATCATTCTCCAGTAGTGGCGGCTTGCGGATGGATTCCAGCGGAAAACGGTCGAAGTATTCCTGTGGTACATACCAGGGCAAATGCGGCCGGTAGATGCCGGCAGCGAGAAAGAATGGCTTGTCATAAGGCTTCTGGAGCTTTTCGCTAATCCACGAAATGGTCTGATAATCGGCAGTTTCTTCATCGCTCAGCGTCAGCGGCGCCCAGTCAAAGGCGCCGTACATGTAAGGAAAGGCTCGCATATTCACAGGCCGTTCCCCGGGCAAAAACTCCTGCGGCATGGGTTGTTCAATGCTGGGGAAATATGCATCCCAACCATCTTCGTCAACCTGGGTGTAGTGATAGATTTTGCCAGCGCCAGCGGTGAAGTAACCCTCGTCGCGGAACTGTCCGTTGAGGGTTTGTACATCGGTAAGCGCCGGCACTGTCCGCCAGTCCTGGTAGTTGGAGTACATGCCCGAGCTATAGGTATGCAGGCCTGTGAGTGTCGCCGTGCGTGACGGGTTGCAACCCGGGCTGGGCGTGTAATTGCCCCGGAACGTTACTGACTCCCTCGCAAACCGGTCCAGGGAGGGTGTCAAAGTTTGCGGGTTGCCCGCCATAGGACCGACCCAATCGTTCAGATCATCAATCGAGATGAACAGAATATTGGGTCGTTGAGCGGAGGCGGGCTCTGCGGTGTTCGCAAGGCCGCAGCTTACAAGCATGGCCATGGCAAGCAGCCGTTGCAGGGCAGGAAAACGGGCGGTCATTGCACTGGGCATGACATGATTATCCCCTTTTATCCGCAAAAATTGACAAAGATTTTCTGACACCGCCTTAATATCCACAAGGTAATCAAATCCCGCGGTTCTTGCCAATGGGCACAATGAGGTAAAAACGCATGAGTCCCTGGCTAATTCTCGGCCTTGGTGCCCTGGGCATCGCGCTGGCACTCTTTATCCCCTGGTTTCGACTCAAACGGGCCGTGGCCGCGCCCTTTCCGCCCGCGTGGGTTGAAATACTCGAACGCAATATTGGCGTATACCGGCAACTACCGATGCCTTTGCGCCTTGAGTTGCGCAAGCTGATCAAGCAGTTTTTGCACCAGAAAACATTTACCGGTGCCGGCGGACTGGTGGTGGATGACGAAATGCGCGTCACCATCGCCGCCGAGGCCTGCATGCTGATTCTCAACCGAAAATCAGGGGTCTATCCACAGCTGCGCTATATCATCATCTATCCTGCAGCCTTCGTGGTTGCGCGCCAGCACCCCGGCGTGGGGGGTGTCGTGGATGCATCTGCGCGCGGCCTGCTGGGAGAATCCTGGTCCAATGGCAAGGTCATTCTCGCCTGGGATTCCGTGCTGAACGGAGCGCGCAATTTCGCCGACGGCCAGAATGTGGTGCTGCACGAGTTCGCCCATCAACTGGACAGTGAGAGTGGCAGCACCAATGGCGCGCCGGTGCTGGTGGGTGCGTCCAGCTACCGCAGCTGGTCCGAGGTATTCAGTGGCGAGTTCCATCAATTACAGCTTGAGGCCCGACGCGGCAAGCACTCCCTGATTGACCACTACGGCGCGACCAACCCGGCCGAGTTTTTTGCCGTTGCCACGGAAACGTTTTTTGAAAAGCCCCGGCAGATGGCCGAGCACCATGAGCAGCTGTTTGAATTGCTGAGCAGCTATTACCGGATTGATCCGCGGGAATGGATTGATGGCGGGACTGTTCGGGTCTGACGCCACTACTATCCTGCCCTCTGAAGAGCACGCCAGGATGTCCGCCTAAAATCAATCTGATCCGTTTTCAACGGCGCTCTGCCGGCGAAACCAGAAAATCACCGGCAAGATCACCAGGTACATGTTGATGCCATAAACCGCCGATGGCAGCGCCATGGCGCTGAGGCTATCGTTAACACCGCTGATAAGGCCAGCCAGCGTAATTCCGAGCGTGGCATTTTGTATCCCGGTCTCGATGCTTATGGTCCGCGCTTCTACGCGGCTCAGCCCCGCGAGACGGCCCAGGGCCATCCCCATAAGCAGCAGGCCGATATTGAGAACCAACAGCGCCTCGCCAAGGATGGCCACGTTTTTGATGAATAAGTTCCAGTTGGCAGCCAGTGCAGCCAGGACGATCACGACAAACAGGACCACCGCGAGTCGTTCCAGGCCGCACTCTATCCGGAGTGCGAAACCGCGGGCAAAATGGCGCAAAGCGATGCCCGTGAGGGTGGGCAATGTGGTGATAAGAAACAGCGCCACCGCCAGCCCCGTGACATCAATCACCGGCGCGCTCTCCTCCATAAAATAGGTCACCGACAAGGCCGCCAGAAACGGCACGGTGAGCACACTCAGAAGGCTGATGACCGCGGTCAGTGACACCGAGAGCGCCACGTCACCCCTGGCCAGTTTCGACAGGATATTGCTGGTCACACCACCGGGGCAGAAACTGAGCAGCATAATTCCCACGGCAATCGCGGGCGGCTGCGGAAAGATCATCAGCACACCGAAGGCGAACACCGGCAGCACAATAATCTGCGCAATCGCACCGATCAGGAATGGCTTGAAACGCAAGGCAACGCGCTTGAAATCATCAATTTCAAGGCCCAGACCCAATGACAACATGATGATTGCCAGAGACAGCGGCAAAGCCACATGTGTTAACAAATCCATGAAATGTTCACATCCTCTCGCGGCGCTGGTTCAAGACAGAGAACCGCGTTTCCCGGCCGTTCAAAAACCAAATTTCAAATCCCTGTCGGGCAAACGTCCGGCCTTTATATGCAGGACGTAAGCCCGGCACGCTTCACCGGCCAAAACTCCAGCCCAGTGACGTGACGATGCCATAGTCACTCTTCGAATTGGCACCCTCCGGTGGCTCATTATCACCGCTCGCGTACAGGCTCCAGTCCCAGAACATGTTGTTGACTATCTCCTGGCGCCAGGTGGTATCAACCTGCCAGCGAATGCGCCCGGATTCGGTCAGACTGGGGAATATCATGGCGCTGAAAATCAGGTTACTGTGCAGGCCTGAAAATTTGAACAGCGCATATTCAATAGCGGCGAAGCTCTCCACACTCGTGTCCTGGCCGAAATTTGTGTCCTCAAGGTTGAGCGCAAGGCCACCATTAAGCGACAGTTCGCCCTGGGTGCTCTGAAACAGGGTTCGACCCGCACCCGCGCCCAACAGGCCTCGTGCATTAATACCCAACTCCTGGTTGCGCTGAAACGACACAAATCCGAGACCGTACCAACGCGCTGCAGGTTGATAGCGATAACCCAGGCGGGCAAACAACTGCTCTGTCGTGCCGCTGTCCTGGTTGGTCACAATATTGTTGTAGCTGAGGGCCCAGCGGTTTTTGCGATCCTGGTAAAGCAGGTTGCCATTGAAACTCAGCTGCCCCACGTCACTGGACTTGGTGAAACTGAAACCGGCGCTAAAGGACCCCTGCAGGCGTTTCAGGAATGAACCGCCAATCGGTACGATCTCAACCAAATCAACAATGGCCAGCGAATCGCTCGAGGTGCCGGAACTGATCGTGACCTGTTCAGCGCGCCCGGATTTTTCCAGGGTTCCGAAATAGCGTTTACCGTCAGTGGCTTCGATATCCATGGGCGCATCACTGCGGATTTCCACGATCTTGTCCCACTGGATGGTGACCGTGCCCATGGCATCGGTATCAAACAGCAACTGCCCCTGGGTAAGGGACTTGATCGTACCGAGAATCTCATTGCCGTTCTCCAATACGACGATGTCCTTGTAGTCGGCAAAGCTCAAGGCGGGTAGCAGCATTGCCAGAACGACAGCGATGATATTTTTTCTGAGCATGTGACGCCTCATAGTGGCCGCTCGGAAGAACGGAGATTGACTGACGGCACAGGGTAAAGATTCAAAGCGTACCGGACAACAAAGCAAGCTGACCGGGCTGCATTCAGCCACCTTGCGCGCCACACTATGAGTTGTCGATTTTTGCACTTTTCCCGGTGGCACAGAGGCTGGTAAGGTGCGTCTACTATGAACACAACAACAACGGAAACAGCGCCCGTGGTCATTGTCACCGGCGCCTCATCAGGTGTGGGTTTGTACAGCACCATTGCCCTGGTCAATCGCGGCTGGCATGTCGTGATGGCCTGCCGCGACCTCGGCAAAACGGACCGCGTCATTGCTGAGCATGGACTGGCACGCGACCAGGTAACTCCGATGCACCTCGACCTGGGATCTTTGGCAAGCGTCCGGGCGTTTATCGCGGAATTCCGCGCCAGCAACCTGCCCCTGGACGTGCTGCTGTGTAATGCGGCGGTCTATCTGCCCCGGCTAAAGGAACCGAAGCGGTCCCCTGAAGGTTATGAGATCAGCGTGGCCACCAATCACTTCGGTCACTTTCTGCTGGCCCGAGCTTTGCTGGAAGACCTGCAGACATCCGCACGTCAGACGCCACGGCTGATCACCCTCGGCACGGTTACCGCCAACTCCGCCGAGTTTGGGGGCAAAGTGCCCATACCAGCCCCCGCTGATCTTGGCGACTTAAGCGGTCTGAGAGCCGGCTTTCTGGCACCCGTCAGCATGATCGACGGCAAGGAATTCAAGGCGGGCAAAGCCTATAAAGACAGCAAGCTGTGCAACATGATCATGAGCCGCGAGTTCCACCGCCGTTATCACGAATCAACCGGCATCATTTTCAATACGCTCTATCCCGGCTGCGTGGCCGAAACCGCCCTGTTTCGCGATACACCCGCACTGTTTCAGAAAATTTTTCCATGGTTCCAGAAAAACATCACCAAAGGCTATGTCTCCGAGACATTGGCTGGTGAACGTGTAGCCCAGGTGGTCGCTGACCGGGAATTTGCCGAGTCCGGGGTGCACTGGAGCTGGGGCAACCGGCAAAAACCGGGGCGCCAGGCCTTCTCCCAACCCCTGTCTTCCAAGGCCTCTGATCAGGGTATGGCGAATGAGCTCTGGGAGCTCAGCGAAAAGCTGGTCGGGATAGACTAAAAGCGACTTCACGAAACGTTAATTCACAACAGCGGAGGCTTTGTTGGCGGTTGAGGTGGGATGTATCAGGTGTCGACCTGCGTCCGGGGCCTGGCCTGGCCGAGCTCTGCCACTGCGGTGAGGACGGGGCGGTCGTCAGGGCCGCGCACTTCCAGATCGACCCGCCCGCCGTCAGGGTGGCCGAGTAAGCGGAAAGGTGCGAGATCAAACAAGGGTGCGACGCCGCGGAAGGTGAACGCGGTTATGGGCCGTGCGTCGTTTCGCTGCACGAGATCGGCGAGCAGCATGGCATTCAGCGGACCATGCACGACCAGCCCGGGATAGCCTTCCTGGTCCAGAGCGTAACCTCGATCATAGTGGATTCGATGCGCATTGAAGGTGAGTGCTGAGAAGCGGAACAACAGCCTTGGATCCGGCTGCATTGTGCGCTGCCAGCTACCAGGTTCAGGCTCTGGCGCCACGACGGATTCAGGTGCCGGGACCGGGTCGCCCGGTTCGCGGTAAACGATGTCCTGCTCTTCCTCGATGCAGGTTTCACCGTCCTGCTCGAAACGATAGGCAACGGTGACAAAAGCCAGTTGACCGCTGCGGCCGGTCTTGAGCTTGATCGTGCGAATCTCCGCGTGTCGCTCAGCGGGGAGACCAAGTCGTAGGGGGCGTCGAAAGCGCGTGCGCGCTCCGGCAAACATGCGACGGGGCAGCTCGATCGGTGGCATGAAACCGCCTCGCTCCGGATGGCCGTCTTCACTGAGACTGGCCTGGGAAGCGGTACCCAGAAAATAGAACCAGTGCCAGAGTGGTGGCAGCGCGTCGCCGGACCCAGTGTCGAGGTCGTGGCGATCCAGCATTGCGGCAGCCGCCCGGGCCCGCCATGGATCGAGCTTATCTCCGACCGTCTCGGTGCGCCCGATCCACGATTCGAATTGATCTGTATCGTCGATTTCCCACCTCCTTTTCCATTATGGTAGGTTATTGCCCACAACAACGACAGCGGCAGCGCCACACCGTCTGTGGCGATGGCACATAACCAGTGGCGGGAACGTTCAGGAGCGAAGCATGACCGACGAACGTGCGACCGAGGGGTCATCTGCGAAGGAAGGCCCGCTGCCCATGACGGGCGTGCGTATTCTTGACCTCGGCACCTTTCTTGCAGGGCCACATGCCGCCTCCATTCTTGGTGAGTTCGGCGCCGAAGTGCTCAAAATCGAGCACCCGGAGGCCGGCGACCCCATGCGACGCTTCGGCAGCCCCACCAAGCACCCCGATCTGACCCTCGCGTTTCTGACCGAGGCGCGCAATCGCAAGTCCGTGACCCTGGATCTGCGACAGGCGCGTGGCCGCGAGCTCTTCCTGCAGCTGGTCGAAAAGTCCGACGTACTCATCGAGAATTTTCGCCCTGGAACTTTCGAGCAATGGGGTCTCGACTGGGATGCGCTCAAAGAGGCCAACCCGGGCCTCGTATTTTTACGCGTATCCGGCTACGGACAGACTGGTCCCTACCGGCGCCGTTCAGGCTTCGCGCACATCGCCCATGCCTACTCCGGACTGTCCTACCTGGCCGGCTTTCCCGGCGAGTCACCGGTAGTACCCGGCACCGTACCGCTGGGGGATTACATTTCCGGACTGTACGGCGCCATCGGTATCCTCCTGGCCCTGCGCCACCGGGAAAAGACCGGGCGTGGCCAGGTCATCGACGTGGCAATTTTCGAATCCGTATTTCGTACCCTGGACGAACTGGCCGCCGCCTACGGGCTATACGGCTACATCAGGGAACGGGAGGGCTCCGGCAGTTTTGTCGCGGTGCCGCATGGACACTTTCGCTGTGGCGATGACAAGTGGGTTTCCATCGCCTGTACCACCGACCGCATGTTCGAGCGCCTGTGCGACGCCATGGAGCGCCCGGAGCTCGCGGCAGAGGACATGTACGGCATCCAGAAGAACCGGCTGGCTGCCCGCGAGGCCGTAAACAACATGGTGGATACCTGGGTCGCCAGCGCGCCACGCGCTGAGATCATGCGCCGCTGCCTGGAGGCCCAGGTCCCCTCGGGCAACGTCAACAGCATCGAAGACATCTTTGAGGACGAGCATTTCAAAGCCCGCGGCACGCTGACCCGGATCAATGTGCCGGGAGTGGGCGAAGTGACCGTACCCGGTGTGCTGCCACACTTGTCGAAAACACCCGGGCGTATCAGCGGGCTGGGCCCGCCGCTGGGCAATGCGACAGACGAGGTGATGCGCGAACTGCTGGGGATGGCACAGGCCGAGATTGAGGCCTTACGGAATAACAAAGTGATCTGAGTGCAGACGGCGCAGGGCGAACAGTGCAGTTTGGAGAAGTGCGGCATGGAAAACGACAAAAAGCGCGGGAAAGACACCAGTAACGGTGACCTGCCCCTGTCCGGTGTACGCGTCCTGGACCTGGCAACGGTTATTGCCGGGCCCTACTCGGCGGGCATCATGGGCGAGTTCGGGGCCGAGGTGCTGAAGATCGAACAACCCAAAGGCGGCTGCTCCCTGCGCAGGTTCGGTACACCAACCTCTGTTGATGACACCCTGACCTGGCTCAGCGAGGCCCGCAACAAGAAATCGGTTACCCTTGATCTGCGCACACCCGAAGGTGCCGACATCCTGAAATCGCTGGTGGCGGAGGCAGATGTGCTGGTGGAGAACTTCCGGCCCGGCACCATGGAGCGCTGGGGTATCGGTTGGGACACCCTGACTAAGATCAATCCCGGGCTGATCATGCTGCGCGTTACCGGTTATGGCCAGACTGGCCCCTACGCAAACCGCCCCGGCTTTGCCCGGGTCGCGCACGCGGTTGGCGGCCTGGCCTATCTGTCGGGCATGCCAAAGGGCGTGCCCGTCACACCCGGCTCCACGACCCTGGGCGACTACATGACCGGGCTCTATGGCTGCATCGGCATCCTGATGGCATTGCGCTACCGGGATGAGACAGGCGAAGGTCAGTCTATTGATGCCAGCCTTTATGAAAGCGTATTTCGCTGCACGGACGAACTGGCCCCGGCCTTCGGGATGTATGGCGTGGTTCGCGAGCGCCGCGGACCGAACAACAACTATTTCGCCTGCCCCAACGGGCACTTTCCGACCAGCGACGGTAAGTGGGTGGCCATCAGCTGTGCGACCGACAAGCTGTTTGTCCGGCTGACCGAGGCCATGGAGCGCCCCGAGCTGGCCGCTGAACACGTCTATGGCAACCAGGAGGTTCGTCTGGAGAGTTACCACGACGTCAATGAGATTGTCCGCGACTGGGCCGGGTCCCTGACCCGCGACGAAGTGCTTGAGCGGTGTTTTGCTACCGGCGCACCGGCAGGTCCACTCAACACGATTGCGGACATTTTTGGTGATCGTCAGTTTCACGCCCGCGCCACCCTGGTGGCCGTGGAAGACAAGGACGTGGGCGAAACCATCATGGTTCCCGCGGTCATGCCAAGGCTGTCAGAAACTCCCGGCGAAATCCGCCACCTCGGGCCGCGGCTCGGCGCGCACACCGATGAGGTACTCAGCGATATTCTGGGTCTGGATGACGGTGAAATCGCCGAGCTGCGCGCTAAAAATGTTATCTGAAACCGTTTTGTTTACAGGACATTGCCGGTGAGCCATGGCTAAGGGCATTCTCGATGGCATGCGCGTGATTGAGGGCAGCGCCTTTGTAGCAGCCCCGCTGGGTGGCATGACCCTGGCCCAGCTCGGCGCTGAGGTCATACGTTTTGATCCGATCAGTGGCGGGCTCGATTACGGTCGCTGGCCGCTTGCGCCAGACAGCCAGGAAAGCCTGTTCTGGGCCGGTCTCAATAAGGGCAAGAAGTCCATAGCCGTTGACTTCCGACAGCCTGAAGGCCGCGAACTACTGACCCGGCTGATCACCCTGCCGGGTGAGGACGGCGGAATCTTCAGCACCAATTTTCCCGCCCGCGGCTGGCTCGATTTCGAGGCGCTTCGCGCGCACCGGGAGGACCTGATCATGATCAACCTCGCAGGTCGGCGGGACGGGGGCTCGGAAGTCGACTACACCGTCAACCCACAGCTTGGGCTGCCCGGCATCACCGGTCCGGAGGGCGATGCGCAGCCGGTTAACCATGTGCTGCCGGCCTGGGATTTAATCGCCGGCCAGATGATGGCCACCGCTGTGCTCGCCGCCGAACGGCACCGCAGTCGAACGGGTCAGGGTCAGTTGGTGCGACTGGCACTCAAAGACATTGCCGCCGCCACCCTTGGACACCTGGGTATGATTGCCGAGGCAAGCCTGATCGATGAAGACCGGCCGAAACAGGGGAACTACCTGTATGGCGCCTTCGGACGTGATTTTGAAACCCGCGACGGTCACCGCGTAATGGTGGTGGGATTAACCACTTCCCAATGGCGCTGCCTGCTGAATGCAACCGGGCTCAGTACGCAGGTTGAGAGACTCGGCGAGCAGCTCGGGGTCGATCTCGCGGATGAAGGTAATCGCTACCGGGCACGCCGGGAGCTGGCCGGCCTGGTCGAAAGCTGGACAGCTGCCCGCGACCTTTCGTCGATTGACGAAGTTTTCGCCGAACACCGCGTTACCTGGGCGCCTTATCGCACATTGCGCGAAGCACTGCTGGACGACCCGGACTGTTCGGTGAACAATCCAATGTTCAAAAAGCTGCAGCAGCCCGGCGTGGGTGAATGGCTGGTGCCCGGCTCGCCAATCGAATTTGGCGCCCTGCATCGCGTTCCGCCGGCACCCGCACCCCGCCTCGGCGAACACAGTGATGAGATCTGCCTGGGTCTGCTGGGCATGAGTGAGAGCGAGCTGGGTGGTTTACGCGATGCAGGCATTGTCGCTGGCCCGTCCTGACAGACTGAACCTTGCCATGGCGATAAACGGCATCAGCCAGAACACTGAAGACGCAGAAACAATAACAATACCTACAGAGATAACCCGGAGCACTACATCATGAAACTGCCCATTGATTTTTATAAGCCGCTGGCCGTCGGAGCACCGGCGCCACTGCGCGAGCGTCCGGTGCGGCCCGAACGCATGATCCATTTCTTTCCACCGCACATCGAGAAAATCTGCGCCCGGGCGCCAGAGTTGGCAAAAACCGTGGATGTCATGTGCGGCAACCTCGAGGATGCCATTCCCATAGAGTCCAAAGACGCTGCGCGACGCGGGTTTATCGAGCTGGGGCGCAGTGCAGATTTCGGCGACACCGCGCTGTGGGTGCGGGTCAACGCCCTGGACAGCCCCTGGTTCCTCGATGATGTGATGGAAATTGTTGCGGCAATGGGCGACCGGCTGGATGTCCTGATGATCCCCAAAGCAGAGGGGCCCTGGGATATTCATTATGTGGATCAGCTGCTCGCCCAGCTTGAGGCACGTCATCAGCTCAAGAAACCCATCGGGCTACACGCTTTGCTGGAAACCGCCCAGGGCGTAACCAATATTGAAGCCATCGCGGGTGCCAGTCCGCGGATGCACGGGCTCAGCCTCGGGCCGGCGGACCTGGCCGCCTCGCGCGGTATGAAAACCACCCGCATTGGTGGCGGACACCCGGGCTACGGCGTGTTGGCTGATCCGGAAGAAGGACAAAGCAAGCGCAGCTTTTACCAACAGGACCTCTGGCATTACACGGTGGCACGCATGGTTGATGCCTGTCGCACCTTCGGCATCGGCGCGTTCTATGGCCCGTTTGGCGACATCGCCGATGAAGCGGGTTGCGAGGCCCAGTTCCGCAATGCCTTCCTGATGGGCTGCACCGGTGCCTGGTCACTGGCGCCAAGCCAGATTCCCATTGCGCGGCGCGTGTTCAGCCCGGATCCGCAAGAAGTGCTGTTTGCCAAGCGCATTCTCGAGGCCATGCCCGACGGCTCCGGTGTTGCCATGATCGACGGCAAGATGCAGGACGATGCCAGCTGGAAGCAGGCCAAGGTGATGGTTGACCTGGCGCGGCTCGTGGCGCAACGCGACGTTGAACTGGCTGAAGCCTACGGCTTTTGAACGACTACCCCGCATGAACCACACAGGCGCCAGCGGTAAAACCGTGTCCGGTAATTACTTCGAAGACTTCCGTGTCGGTCAGAAGCTGGTGCATGCCACACCACGCACCGTCACGGACGGTGATGTGGCGGTCTACCAGGCCCTGTTTGGCCCGCGTTTCGCCCTGCAGTCGGGCGCGACTTTTGCCGAAGGGCTTGGCTACGTTCAACGACCGATCGACGATCTGCTGACTTTTCACCTGGTATTTGGCAAAACGGTGCCGGATATCTCGCTCAACGCGCTGGCTAACCTGGGCTATGCGGGCGGGCGCTTCGGTACGCCCGTCTATCCCGGTGACACGCTGTCCGCGGTCTCCGAGGTCACCGGCCTGAAGCAGAACAGCAACGGCAAGACGGGCGTAGTCTGGGTGCGCACGCTGGGCGTAAATCAGCATGATGAGCCGGTGGTTGAATATGACCGCTGGGCCATGGTGCGCAAGCGTGACATGGATTCGCCGGCACCGGACCCGGTGGTGCCGGAACTCGCCGAAACCGTGCCGCTGTCCTCGCTGATCGCTCCCTGGCGCATCCACGACCACTATGACGTGGCCCGGGCCGGCAGCCCGCACCTCTGGGAGGACTACACCGTCGGCGAGCGCATCGATCACATAGACGGTATGACCATTGAGGAAGCAGACCACATGCAGGCCTGCCGCCTGTTCCAGAACACCGCGCGGGTGCATTTTAACCAGCACGTTGAAGCCGGCGGGCGCTTCGGTAAGCGCATTGTCTACGGGGGGTACCTGATCAGCCTGGCCCGGTCCCTGTCCTTCAATGGCCTGGCCAATGCCCAGAGTATCGCGGCCATCAATGGCGGGCGTCATGTTGCACCGACTTTTGCCGGCGATACCATTTATGCCTGGTCGGAGGTCCTGGAGAAGGCTCCCGTGGCAAAGACAGACACTGTGGGTGCGCTGCGCCTGCGGACGCTTGCGAGCAAAAACCGACCCTGCCACGACTTCCCTTATCAGGCTACCGGGGGAGCGTACGACCCGGCGGTGGTTCTCGACCTTGATTACACGGTATTCATGCCACGCCAAAAATGAGCCCCACAAGGGTTGTCAGCTCTTCTCCGGGGTCGGGTCGGAGTCTTCATCATCCGCGGCCAGCGGCTTGGCGTCAGCACCGAACTGTAAGGGCCCACGGAAATTGATATCGCGTTGCGGAAAAGGAATTTCGATGCCCTTTTTCCGGAACTCCGCATTAATGGCGACATTCAGATCACTGATCACATGCATTATCTGAGTGATATCCCGCACGTGCACGCGCAGCTCAAAGTTCAGCGAACTGTCGCCGAAGGCCCGGAACAGGACATACGGTTTGGACAATGCGGGATCATCCAGAATAACCGCCGGATGCTGATTGGCCACATCCAGCATGGTCTGGATAACCGTCTCAATATCGCTGCCGTAGCCTACCCCTATGGGCACATCAACCCGGCCCACATCACTGCCCAGGGTCCAGTTGGTGACCTGATTGGAAATCATGTCCGAGTTGGGCACGATGACATCAGCCCGATCGAAGGTTCGGATGGTGGTGGTTCGTACGCTGATGTTCTCAACGGTGCCCTGGGTGTTGCCAACCACAACCCAGTCACCTTTCCGCACCGGTCGTTCAACCAGCATGATGATGCCGGACACAAAGTTGTTAACGATATTCTGTAAACCAAAACCGATACCGACCGAAAGCGCACCCGCGACAATCGCCAGGTTGGCGAGGCTGATGCCCGCAAAAGCCAGGGCGATCAGAACCGCGATGGATGCACCCACGTATCCAAAAGCGGTAACCAGTGCATCACGCGCACTGGGCTCCATACGCGCACTGGCAAGCCACCTGCTACTCAACTGGCCCTTCACCCAACCGGTCAGGGTCAGCAAGCAGGCGAGAATCAGCAGCGCCCAAAACAGGTTGAGCGGTACAACGGTCACGCTGCCGATCTGAAACCCTTCGGTAAAGTAGCCGACGACATCAGCCGTTACGTCTTCATCCGTGTTCCAGATTTGCAGCAATAGCAAGCCGGCGCCGACCCAAAGCGAGAAACTGACCACCAGGTTCAGCCAGCTAAGACCGGCCAGATACTGGCCGTCCTTGAGTCCGAATACTTTTCGCAGGCCTCTCTGCCAGCCGTAATGGCCCTCATCGAGTCCCTCAAATACATCCTTGATGACCTGATTGGCTACCAGTGTCAGGCCAAGTACGCCCAGGCTTTGCGCAACACCAATAATGACCAGGGCGCCCAATTGGACATAACCGAGCCCGGCCGCAATCAGACCGGCGAGGAGCAGCAAGCTGATCAACAACAATACCGACCAATTGCGGTGCCAGCCTTTAAGACTGCGCAGTAGCCAAACAATCCAGATGATGTTCAGAACCCATATCCAGCCGAGAATTTGCCGGACCAGGGCAAACATGGTGTCGTCCAAAGCATTCTCGGCATGGAGTTCGACAACCAGCCATCGGACCAGAGCGACAAGCGCCAGCACACGGCTGCGTCGGCTCAGGGAAATAGCCGCGGCTGAGGGCAAAGGCAGATATTGTTGGGCGGGCGGACAGGGATTAAGCAATGTCCTGATCACTGCGGCGGCCACGAAGTAAGCAGTAATACCAATCAGCAAATCAGCGAAAAACGGGTAATCTCCGCCCCATTCCTGGATCAGCATCAGGAAAGCGACAAAGCCGCCAAGCCCGAGCAAAACGGGTGCGTAGCCGGCGAATGTCGCCATAAAAGCATGGACGAGCCCACCGGAAACCTCGCCATCCACCGCCCCGGCTTGCCTGGCCGCATGCCCGGCACGGTATCGGCGCTGTATCCAGAAGCCGAGGATCAGACCGAATGCTGCAATGGCCAGGGCAATGCCAAGACGAGCTGGATGAATACTCCCGGTATTCCGGGCCGGCTTAGCCAAGGTTTCGATGAAACCCGCCCAGCTCGATTCTTCCTGGAGACTGGCCTGCATAAGGCTGTACAGCGTCGGGCCGCGCGTCAGCAACTGGCGGTGACGCAGCGTGCGCAGGTAATCATTAATAGTGTTAGTCAGATCGTCGGTGATCAGAAGCATCAATTTACAGGTGGCATTTCGTTCATACAGGTCGGATTTACTTGCCTGAATTTCTTGTAATTGCGCCGCCAGGGCCGGGGAAAGCAGACCTTGTGGCAAGTCTGGGGTGGTTGTCGATTCTGGCTTTTTCTTGTCAGTACCCGGCACACCCTCGGGGAAAAATATCGCAAGCTCGCTATCGACCATTTTCAACTCTGGCGCCAACTCCCGCGTACAGGCCTGCGCAACCGAACGCACCCCGGCAACCTGCGACCTGAGCGATTTGAGTTCCCGGGCGGATGCAGACTGCGCTGTGGAGACCTGTTGTTTCAAGACATCCAGTTTGACCTGGGCCTGTGCCACCGCATCGGGCCCAAGCTCGCCCATGGCCTGAGCCGGAATGAGGTGGGCCAGAACAACCACAAGGGCCCAAACCCAAACGCGGGGCATGCGCAGGGAGATCGCCATGCGCACTTTGCTGGTTAACATATATTTATTCTCCGTCGGCCTGCATCGCCGCTCAGGTCCAGATATTCCGGATCAGCGTATCGCATAGGCAAAGCCTGTGGAACAAAAAAAACCCCGCAGAAGCGGGGCTTTTCTCGGCTCGATCTGGAGATTTACTCCGTTTCGATGCTCACGTATTTACGCTTCGGAAAGCCGCGGGTTTCGAATTTCACCCGACCGTTTTCCAGTGCGAACAGGGTGTGGTCGCGACCAACACCTACGTTTTCGCCCGCCTTGAAGCGCGTGCCACGCTGGCGAACGATAATATTGCCGGCTACTGCAACTTCGCCGCCGAATTTCTTCACACCCAGGTACTTCGGGTTTGAATCGCGACCGTTACGTGTACTGCCGCCTGCTTTCTTATGTGCCATGACTCAGGTCTCCGTTAGGTCGTTGTTTAGTCGTCAGACTTGGTTGCTTTCTTGGCAGCAGCCTTCTTGGTCGTCGCTTTTTTGGCGGCGGCCTTTTTGGGCGCGGCTTTCTTGGCGGCGGCCTTCTTGGGCGCTGCCTTCTTTGCTGCTGTTTTCTTCGGCGCTGCCTTGGCTTCGGTATTCACTTCTGCCGGAGTTTCTGCCTTTTCAGCGGCGGCTTTTTTCTTGGCCGGTGCTTTCTTGCCGTCAATACCTTCAATGCCGGTGATTTCCAGCAGCGTGTAGTACTGGCGGTGGCCCATGCGCTTCATGTGGTGCTTACGGCGCTTGAACTTGAGAATTTTGACCTTGGCGGCGCGACCGTGGTCAACGACCGTGGCCAGAACCTTGCCGCCGTCAACGAGCGGCGTGCCGATGTTCACGGACTCGCCTTCGCCAACCATCAGGACCTGGTCCAGTTCCACGGTGGAACCTTTCTCGGCCTCGAGTTTTTCGACTTTTAACTGGTCGCCGGGGGTCGCACGATACTGCTTCCCGCCGGTTTTGAATACTGCGTACATTGTTCCCGCTCCAAATCTATGAGTCCCAGGGCGCCCGTCAGTCATTGCTGGGGGTCTTGAAGTGGCCCGGAAGCTGGGTGTTTCGTCAGCCGAATCCGGCATTGCTGGTCCCGCTGGTAGTGCCTTAAGACACCTTGACGGGCTCAGGGGGATTCGGCCCCACAAAAGAGCGAGGATACTAGCGGTTTTGCGGCCTCTGGTCAACCAATGGCAGGCCGTGCTTGCATATTAATGGCCTGCCCGGCCACCGGCATGTCAGAGCTGCCTGCCTTTGCCCCGTTCACACCCGGGGGAGTATGATAGGCGGTTTCCTGAGTGATGCGTGATTGATGCAAAACATCCTTATCCGGGGCGCCCGGACCCATAATCTGGACAACATTGACATTGAGCTTCCCCGCGACAAGCTGATCGTCATAACGGGCCTGTCCGGCTCGGGTAAATCGTCCCTGGCATTCGATACCATCTACGCTGAAGGGCAGCGTCGCTACGTGGAGTCGCTGTCCGCCTACGCGCGTCAATTTCTGTCCATGATGGAAAAACCGGACGTAGACCACATCGAGGGTC
Organism: uncultured Gammaproteobacteria bacterium; assembly: GCA_942491555.1. Taxonomy (GTDB): domain Bacteria; phylum Pseudomonadota; class Gammaproteobacteria; order Xanthomonadales; family SZUA-36; genus Marinihelvus. The sequence goes on along the minus strand of CALOBN010000005.1, from coordinate 1,216,236 downwards.
TCTCACCGGCAATTTCCATCGAGCAGAAATCCACCTCGCACAACCCCAGGTCAACGGTCGGAACCATTACCGAAATTTACGACTACCTGCGGCTGCTGTTTGCGCGCGTCGGCACGCCCTGCTGTCCGGATCACGGCATTCCACTGGAAGCACAGACCATTTCACAAATGGTCGACAACATCCTGGCCCTGCCCGAGGGCGCCAAAGTGATGCTGATGGCGCCGGTGGTGCGCAACCGCAAAGGCGAGCACGCACAGTTGTTTGATGAACTGCGCGCCCAAGGGTTCGTGCGCGTGCGCGTGAACGGCGTAATTTATGGCATCGATGATACGCCGAGCCTGGAACTGCGTAAAAAACACAGCATCGAGGTGGTCATTGATCGGTTCAAGATTCGTGAAGACCTCAAGCAGCGTTTGGCCGAGTCGCTGGAAACGGCGCTGCACCTGTCTGACGGGCTGGCGCTGATCAGTCCCATGGACGATGAAACCGGGGTGAGCGAACGAATTTTTTCTTCGCGCTACTCATGCGTGCACTGTGACTACAGCCTGCAGGAACTTGAGCCGCGCATGTTTTCATTCAACAACCCGAATGGTGCCTGTCCCAATTGTGACGGCCTTGGAGTGAGCGAATTTTTTGACCCCGAGCGCGTGGTCAGTAACGCCGCCGTGAGCCTGGCCGGTGGCGCGGTGCGCGGTTGGGACCGGCGCAACGCCTACTACTTCCAGCTCATTCGCGCACTGGCCAAGCACTACAAATTTGACGTGGATACGCCGTTCGATGAGTTACCCCAGGCGATTCGCGATGTTGTCCTGTTTGGCAGTGGCGATGAGGTCATCGAGTTTGAATACTTCGGTGAGAAAGGCACCCAGAAACGCAAGCACACCTTTGCCGGCGTCATCCCGAACCTGGAGCGACGCTATCGGGAAACCGATGCGCGGATCGTTCGCGAGGAGCTTTCCAAGTACATCTCCAGCAAACCCTGCCCCGTCTGTGAAGGCCAGCGCCTGAACCGCGAGGCCCGCAACGTATTTGTGAACAACACGAACCTGCCCTCAATCACCGGCTGGACCATTGAGCGATGCCTGGAGTTTTTCGACGCCCTGGACCTGGGCGGAACCAAGGGTGAGATCGCCACCAAGATTGTTAAAGAGGTCCACGAGCGCCTGACCTTCCTGGTTAATGTGGGTCTGGATTATCTGACCCTGCAACGTCAGGCAGACAGCCTGTCCGGTGGTGAGGCGCAGCGAATCCGCCTGGCCAGCCAGATTGGCGCCGGCCTGGTCGGGGTGATGTACATTCTGGATGAGCCCTCCATCGGCCTGCACCAGCGCGATAATGAACGGCTGCTGGCAACCCTGACCCGGCTGCGCGACCTGGGCAATACGGTCATCGTGGTTGAGCATGACGAGGAAGCGATCCGCGCCGCCGACTGGGTTGTGGATATGGGGCCCGGCGCCGGCGTACATGGCGGCAAAGTGGTATTCAGTGGTACCGCTGAGCAGCTCGTAGCTGATGAGCACTCCATGACCGGCCAATATCTCTCCGGCGTGCGCGAAATTGCGGTTCCCGCTGAGCGGGTCAAAGCCGATCCGAAGCGGGTGATGACGCTAAAGGGCGCCTCTGGCAATAACCTGAAGCACGTTGACCTGGAGATTCCGGCCGGATTGCTGGTGTGCATTACCGGCGTTTCAGGCTCCGGCAAATCGACCCTGGTGAACGACACCCTGCACCGGCTCGCGGCACGTCATCTGTATGACTCCAGCGCGCAGCCGGCGCCCTTTGAGTCCATCGAGAACCTGGAACTGTTCGACAAGGTGGTTGATATTGACCAGTCACCCATTGGCCGCACGCCACGCTCCAACCCGGCAACCTACACCGGCTTGTTCACCCCGATTCGTGAGCTGTTTGCAGGCACCCAGGAGGCGCGGGCACGCGGTTACAAACCCGGACGCTTCAGCTTTAACGTCAAGGGAGGTCGCTGTGAGGCCTGCCAGGGCGATGGCTTGATTCGGGTTGAGATGCATTTCCTGCCGGATATCTATGTGCCCTGCGATGTGTGCCATGGCAAGCGCTACAACCGCGAGACGCTGTCGGTAACCTATAAAGGCAAGAGCATTCACGAGGTTCTGAAAATGACCGTTGAGGATGCGCTGGAGTTCTTTCAGCCGGTGCCCACGGTGGCGCGTAAGCTCGAAACCCTGGTAGCTGTGGGCCTGAGTTACATCACGCTGGGTCAAAGTGCCACGACCCTGTCCGGCGGCGAGGCGCAGCGTATCAAGCTGGCCAAGGAGCTGTCCAAACGCGATACGGGTCAGACGCTGTACATTCTGGATGAGCCTACCACCGGTCTGCATTTCCAGGACATCGAACAACTGTTGCAGGTTTTGCATCGCCTGCGTGACCATGGCAACACGGTCGTGGTAATCGAGCATAACCTTGATGTCATCAAGACAGCCGACTGGATCGTCGATCTCGGACCGGAAGGCGGTGATAAGGGCGGTGAGATCATCGCTACCGGCACGCCGGAGGACATTGCAGCAGCCCCGCAGTCGCACACTGGTCGTTTCCTGGCCCCTTTGCTCGCGCGCGGTCAGGACGCGCGGAGGAGCGCCTGACATGGCGCGTACCATCAGCGTTGACATACCGGTCCGCTGGGGCGACATGGATGCCTTCAATCATGTCAATAACACCGTGTTTCTGCGCTTTATCGAGGAGGCCAGAATCCATTTTTTCGCTGATCTCGGTGATGAATGGTTAAGCAGTCAGAGCGGGCCGGTGGTAGTCAATTTTAACTGCAACTTTCGTCGCGAGATTCGCTACCCGGCAACGGTGCGCGTTACCCTGACGGGACGCCAGGCCAGCGCCAAGCGCCTGGTCATGGAACACACGATTACCGATGCCGACCATCCGGACCGGGTTTATGCTGACGCCGAGGTAACCGCACTGTGGGTAAGCGGAGATGGTGGCGGCAGTGTTCCCTTGCCCGATGCCGTCGTGGCTGCATTAGACAGCTAAACCCCCGGCGATCACCGGGTCTCCCGGGAATAACAAAACCGCGATAATTTTTTTCACTGAGAAAGAATCAGACAAACCAAGGAAGCCTTTTATGCTCACCATTACCGACCACGGCGCCGTCCGTGAAATACAGATTGATCGCGCGCCGGTTAACGCACTCAACCCGGAACTCGTCACGGAGCTGACTGCCGCTTTGAAAACGGCAGCCACGGAGGCAGGCGCGGTGGTCCTTAGCGGCCGCGACGGCATGTTCTCCGCCGGACTGGATGTCCCGACCCTGCTCACCCTTGATGAGCCGGCTATGAGCGATTTCTGGGGGTCATTTTCCGGCCTGCTGGAGACCGTGGCATTGATGCCGATTCCGACCGCGGCCGCCATTACCGGCCACTCCCCCGCCGGGGGCGCGGTGATCAGCCTGTTCTGCGACACGCGCATCATGGCCGACGGGCGTTACAAAATCGGCCTCAACGAAACCCAGGTTGGCCTGATGCTACCGCCGTTTATCCACCAGGCCCTGGTGCGCCTGGTCGGGGCCCACAAAGCGGAGCGATTAATCGTCTCCGGCGCCCTGGTGAACCCGCAACAGGCTCTGGCATTGGGGTTGGTTGACGAAGTCGTAGAAGGCACTGAAGAGACCGTGGAAGCGGCCATTGCCTGGTGCCAGGCACACCTTGCGCTCCCGCCCCGCGCCATGCTGACCAATCGTCGCACCATGCGCCAGTCCCTGGCCGACCTGTTTGACGAGGATGGGTCGGGTGACCACGACGCCTTTATTGCTGTGTGGTTCAGTGAAGAAACCCAGAATACCTTGCGTGCGCTGGTGGAATCCCTGAGAAAGAAGTAGCCGGCCAGGCAGGCGGTTCGGCTTACTGCGGGGAAGTGCCGGTGGCCCGGGGTCTGCCCGGGTCACGAATCCACTCACTCCAGGAGCCGGGATACAGGCGACTGCCTTCCAGTCCTGCCAGGGCCATGGCGAACTGGTTGTGACAGGCAGTAACGCCCGAGCCGCACATGTGCACGATTTGCGCCGGGTCCCGGTCCGCGCGCAGGGCATCAAATTCTGCGCGTAACCGGCTGCGGCCGTGAAAACGGCCATCGGCATTCAGGTTTTCACTGAAGGGACGATTCAAGGCCCCCGCTACATGACCAGCGACGGGATCAATGGTCTCATTGTTGCCGGCAAAGCGGTCGGCAGCCCGGGCGTCCAGCAGCAAGATGCGGCCGTCGGCCAGGGCATCCTGAATGTCGCCCGCATCCAGCACAGTTTGAGGCCGAGACTCAAGGTCCGGTGGCAACGTTGGCGTGACCGTCTCTGCGCCGGCAGTCAGCGTTTCACCGCTGGCGAGCCACGCCGCCAGGCCGCCATCAAGCAGGGTCACGCAGTCCTGACCGAAGTACCGCATCAGCCACCAGAGTCGGACAGCAAAAGCACCGCCCTGCGCGTCGTAGGCCACGATGGTCATTCCCTGGCGCCAGCCCCAGCGCGCCAGGACGGCGGCGAAGTCGGCGGACTCAGGAAGTGGATGGCGTCCGGTAAGCGGGCCAACCGGGCCAGCCAGATCCTTATCCAGATCCGCATAAACCGCGCCGGGAATGTGACCCGCCAACCAGTCCTTGCGACCCTGCTGTGGATCAGCCAGATTGAACCGGCAGTCAACGATCAGATGTGTGTCCGAGGACAGCAGGGAACGTAGTTGGGGCACATCAATCAGGAGGGGCGTGGGCATCGGCGTTGCTCCTTGGTCAGGGGGCTGATCAGCAAAGTGTCAGGCAGATAGCGTGGCACGCTGTGCCAGGTTGCGCAGGATGGACGCGGTCACGCCCCAGACTTTCTGGTCCTGCCATTTAAGGCTGTGAACCACGCGGGTTTCGCCGCGCTGATGAATGCGTGTCTCGCCGTAGGCATCGGGATCCAGCACCCGCTCCAGCGGAACCGTGAACACCAGCTCAACTTCCCGCTTGTCCGGAATTAACTCAATGTTTCCGTAGACGAGTCCCACTACCGGCAGCACCCGGAAGTCGCTCACCGTATCAATCCGATCAAGAAACCCCAGCGGCTGAACCAGCCCGGGGTCCAGGCCAATCTCCTCCTCGGCTTCGCGCAGGGCCGTGCGGACCCCGGAAGGATCACCCGCATCAGCAGCGCCACCGGGAAAAGCCACCTGTCCGGCATGTTTGGCCAGACGCCTGGAGCGCACAGTGAGAATTATGCCGGGCTCGGGACGATCCAGCACGGCCACCAGTACAGCGGCGGTGCGGCGCGGTCGCGCCGTTTGATCCGGGTGCGAATGCCAGCCATGCACCTGCAGAGGTGCCGCGCCGGCTTCGAAAGGGGAAACCGCGGCCCTCAACAGAGATTGCCAGGGTGCGGATTCGATCAAGATAGTCTGAAGGGTGTGCCGGCCGGGCAGTCGCCCGGCCGGTCAGTTACCCATTACTCAACAATATCGATCAGTTTCAGATCGAATTGCAGTGCCTCGTTCGGGCCCACGGCCGGCGGATTACCGCGCTGGCCAAATGCCAGTTCGGGCGGAACCCAGATCTGCCAGGTAGAACCTACTTTCATGAGCGGCAGTACTTCCTGCCAACCCTGCAGCACCTCGTTCACCGTGAATTCCTGGGGCACACCGCGAGCGAAGGAGCTGTCGATTTCGATACCGTCAACCTTCATGCTGCGATAGTGAACACTGACCCGGTCTTCCAGACCCGGACGACCACCGTCGCCTTCCTCAATAATGCGGTACTGAACGCCAGATGGCATTACCACCACATTGGTCTTGCCCTGGTTTTCAGCCAGGAAGGTTTCAGCGATCGCCTGATTCTCAACAGCCAGCTCTTGTAGTGCGAGAATCTGCTCCTGGCGAACCTTCTCCTGAAGTTCGGTCAGCAGTCGGCGCATTTCGGCCGGCGCCACCTTGGGCTCGTTACCCGCAACAGAGTCGCGAATCGCGCTGATCAGCGACTCCACGTCAAAGTCTTCACTACGGCGACCAATATCAGCGCCAAGGTCCCAGCCAACGCTATAGCTGAGTTGACCTTTTTCGGTCGTCAGGTCCTGGGCCATCAGCGCTGCCGGGGCCGAAACCATTAAAGCAATTAGTGCGAACTTGAATCGCATTACAATCCCTCCGGATCTTTGTTGTAGGCGGCGTCCAGACACAGGGTCGCCGGAAAGGGGCGCTATTCTAACGCAGCGCGCCGGGAAAATCATAAGCATTACATTAATGCCGCCGGTTGTGACCTCATCGACCATGATTGGTTCACCCATATCGGATGCCCGGCGTCAGCCAAAGAATGGTGGAATTGACCACCGCACCATTGCACGAAACCACATGAACAGACACCGCCATAAATCTTTACTATTTATTTCAGATACTTAAACGCGCCGCTCAACTTTGGCATGAAGACTGCATATATCAGCGTATAGAGCCTAACAGGAGCGCACCATGAGCGTATTTTCAAGACTGAGTGACATTATCAATGCCAACCTGAACTCCTTGCTGGAGAAGGCGGAAGATCCTGAAAAGATCATTCGCCTGATGATTCAGGAGATGGAGGACACCCTTGTGGAGATTCGCTCCGCAGCGGCCAAGTGTATCGCTGACCGCAAAGAGCTGCGCCGCCGTATCGACTATCTCGGTAATGAGCAAATCGAATGGTCAAACCGCGCAGAGCTTGCGGTGCGCCGGGAACGTGAAGATCTGGCGCGCGCTGCCCTGATCGAGAAACAGAAAGTCGGTGACAATATCGAAGCAATCAACAGCGATCTCGGCCTGATTGACCAGCAACTGGAGAAATTCAACGAGGACATCGCCAAGTTACAGGCCAAACTCACCGACGCCAAGAATCGCCAGCGCAGCATTGTGTTGCGACACAAGACAGCCCATACGCAACTCGCAGCCCGCAAGCACATCCATGACGACAGCATTGAAGACATGCTGTTCCGTTTTGAGAACGCGGAGCGCAAGATCGACCGGCTGGAGTCAGAGGGTGAGGCTCTGGACATGGGGCGTCGTCGCAACCTGGCCGATGAGATTGCCGGCCTGGAGGGCAATGACCGTGTTGAGGAAGAATTGGCGAACCTGAAATCTCAGGTTGATGGTAAACCCGCCAAAGTCAGCAAGAAACAAGGGGAGCAGAAATGAGCGAAGCCATTCCAATCCTGTTACTGACCGTCTGCCTGCCGTTATGGATCGTTTTCCATTACATCACCAAGATGAAAACATCCAAAGGCCTGACCAGCGAAGACGAAAAGATGCTCAGTGAGATCTGGGACTCCACCAACCGCATGGAAGAGCGCATCAACACGCTGGAGCGCATTCTTGATATCGAGGCGCCGACCTGGCGATCCCGTCATGGTTCTTGAAAGAACCAACCCGCATCGCCTGTATCGCGACCGCGACAATGCGATGATTGCCGGTGTTTGCGCCGGCCTGGCCGACTACTTCGGCTTCAACCGACGGGGCCTGCGCCTGGTGGTAGCCATCAGTTTCCTGATGTTCATGCCCTTTGTTTTCATCAGCTATATCGTGCTTGCAATCGTATTGCCTGTTAAGCCAAAGGAGGTTGTTGTGGATGAGGAAAAGGCGGATTTCTGGAGAGAACTCAGCAATGCACCCGCCGACGTGTTTGGCAATGTGCGCCACCGCTTTCGCGAACTCGACCGGCGCCTGCAGCGTATGGAAGCGCTTGTTACCTCGCGGGAGTTTGAGTTCGATCGCGAATTGAAACGGGAAGAAAACTGAGCGACAGGCCCGCCAACGCCGTGACGCAGAGCGCGCGCCGGCTGCACCGATAAGCAGTGACGTGCCCGGCGACAATTGTTATTTCAATGGTGTTCGTAACGAAAAGGCAGTTTTGTGCGTCAACTTTTTATGGGTCAGGCAGTCTTAAGTAATAGAACGGTCAGTCAGGCAGATCAGGATTTACCATGAGGACGATCGCAATGAACACGACGGAAAACGGCCACGACCCGAAGTTAGGCGCGCCCGCCCCACTCTTCGCGTCAAGCTGGATGGCCCTGCTGTTATTGCTGCGCAAGGAGTTCAGCCATGCGCAACCGACAGAATCCGAGCACGATGCATCGAGGCACGTTACGGGGACTGACGATGACAACGGACAATCAATGAACTAAGCCCACGCGCCGGCAAGGCAATCGGTAATAAACGCCTGGACGCCGCTCACAGCGGCGTTTGGCATTTCTGGCGACACAATTGAGCGCCTTGAGTCTGACTGAACTTGAGCCGCCAAATTCAAACCGGCCGGTCTTTCGCCTATCATGCGGATCACCATCAAAAACAGACACAAGCCATGACCAACAACACCGTATTAAGCCGGCACGCCAATGGCGTTACCACCCTGACCATCAACCGTCCGGAAAAACTCAATGCACTGAATGCGCAAGTCATCGACGCACTCGGGACCGCCTTTGCCGCGGCGGCAGAAGATCCGCAAACACGCGTTGTTGTGCTGACGGGTGCCGGCGAAAAAGCTTTTGTAGCAGGCGCGGACATCGCTGAACTGAGCGATCTGGACGCGCAGCAGGCGCAGGCCTTCGTGGCGCGTGGTCACGCGCTTATGCAAAGCATCGAGCGACTGGGGAAACCCGTCATTGCAGCGATTAATGGCTTTGCCCTGGGTGGCGGTTGCGAGCTGGCCCTGGCCTGCACCGTGAGAATTGCCTCGGATAATGCCATGCTCGGACTGCCGGAAGTAAAACTGGGCCTGATTCCGGGCTACGGCGGAACCCAGCGCCTGAGCCGGGTCGTCGGCCGGGGTCGCGCCCTGCATATGATGCTGACCGGAGATCCGCTTCCCGCGGATGCGGCTTTGGCAGCCGGCCTGGTAAGTGATGTTGTGGCTGCGCAGGAACTCGAAGCGGTCGTGGACAAGTTAGCAGCCAGGCTGGCCGCCGGGGCGCCGCTGGCCATGCGGGCCATTATGGACAGCGTGCACGAGGGCGCGGATCTTTCCTTCGATGACGCCATAGCGGTGGAAACCGACCAGTTTGTCGCCATCTGCCAGACTGAGGATATGCGTGAAGGCAGCAGCGCGTTTCTGGAGAAGCGCCGCCCATCATTTAAGGGACGCTAGGACCTGCTGACGCTAAATCTCATAGCCCCTAGCTGCGGCCGTAGATGTCCTCGAAACGCTCGATATCGTCCTCACCAAAATAATCACCGGTTTGCACCTCGATCAGGTGAATGTCCTCCGCGCCGGGGTTTTCCAGGCGATGCATGGTGTTAACCGGAATATAGGTCGACTGGTTTTGTTCCAGCACGAGCTCCTCGTCACCCAACCGGACCTTGGCGCGGCCCTGAACGACGGTCCAGTGCTCTGAACGTCTTTGATGACGTTGCAAAGACAAAACCTGCCCCGGCTTCACCACCAGGCGTTTGACCTTGCAGTCCGGGGCATCCTCGAGGACCGTAAAACTGCCCCAGGGACGGTGCACCGTCTGGTGGAAAATAGCCGATTCATCTTCAAGGACCTTGAGCTGACTCACCACCTGGCCGACATCCTGCGCCTGATCCCGGTCTGCAACCAGGACGGCATCACCCGTATCAACAATCACCAGGTTGCTCACCCCCACCGCCGCAACGAGCCGCTCCTCGCTTTGAATAAAGCAATCGCGCGTATCCACCAGCACCGCTTTGCCACGAACCCTGTTGCCGGCTGCATCCGATTCGTAAAGCTCGGAAATCGCTTTCCAGGAGCCGATGTCACTCCAGCCAAAGTCCGCCGGGACCATGGCCGTATTGTTTGAGCGCTCCATGACCGCATAATCGATGGAAATCGAGGGGCAGGCTGCAAAACTATTCGCTGCCAGTTCGAGCGGGTTGGCCTGTTCATCAAGGCCCTCAAAAACGGCACGTATGCCCTGCATCACATCCGGCGCATGCTGTTCCAGTTCCGCCAATAAAGTCCCCGCAGTAAAGCAGAACATGCCGGAGTTCCAGTGGTAACCCCCCTCTGCGAGGTATTGCTCAGCGGTTTCCAGGTCAGGTTTTTCAACGAAAGCCGCCACCTCAAAACCTTCACCCAGCGCCTCGCCCTGACGCAGATAGCCAAACCCTGTTTCCGGGTGGGTTGGGTGCATACCAAAGGTAACCAGACGCCCCTGCTCTGCCAGACTGCGTGCGCGCTCGACTGCCAGCACGAATTCCTCCGTGTCATTGATCAGGTGATCAGCTGGCATTACCAGCATGACTGCATCATCTCCAAACAGCGCCTGCACCTGCAGGGCCGCCAGGCCAATGGCTGGAGCAGTGTTGCGACCCATGGGCTCGAGTAAAAAAAGTGCCTGTTCGGGGCCTGCTCCCAGCTTTTGATAAAGATCGCGCGTGTAGAAGAAATAATCCCGGCTGGTCACCGTCAGAATCGGCTGGTCTCCGGCGAGACGCTGAGCCCGCAAAAAGGTTTTTTCCGCCAGGCTTTGCCCATCTGCCAGCTCCATAAACGGTTTCGGATGCGCCCGGCGCGAAACCGGCCACAGCCGTGTACCGGCCCCGCCTGAGAGAATCACCGGTATCAGAGGTGCCTTTACAGAGTCATTCATGGCTGCGTAGTTCTCCAAGACAAGCCGCAACAGATTCCTTCACGGAGGCCGGGTCAAGACCCAGGCGACGTCTTAACAGGCCGGTGCCAAGCACCGATGATGCCGGACGTTGGGCTACCGACGGGAATGCATCAGAGCCAACCTCGCGGACTTCCGGAACCCGTTCCAATAAACCCAGGCTCAATGCAGTGTCGAAGATCAGGCGCGAAAACTCAAACCAGCTGTAGGCTCCGGAGTCGGCCGCATGCAACAAGCGCCCCTCATTTCCGGGCTCGTCCAGCAGGCCTGCGTCCACCGCTGCCAGCGCATAGCGCGCCAGATTGGCCGCCCAGGTGGGCCTGCCGACCTGGTCACTGACCACAGACAGCTCATCGCGTGTCCGGGCCAGCTCAAGCATTTTGAGCACAAAATTCTGACCATGACTGGCGTAGACCCATGACGTACGCAGGATGAGATAACGACAGCCCGCAGCCTGTATGGCCTGCTCACCAGCCAGCTTGGTCTCACCATAGCGATTGATCGGATGGACCTGATCTGTTTCCAGGTACGGAGAAGCCTTACGACCATCAAAAACATAATCGGTGGAAAAATGCACCAGCGCGGCATCAGCATCCGCTGCCCAGTCCGCCAGCAAACCCGGTGCCCGGCCATTGACTTTCTGTGCAAGATCCGGCTCCGATTCAGCCTTATCAACCGCAGTATAAGCGGCTGCATTGATGATCAGGGACGGCTGATAGTCGTGCAGCAAACTCATCAGCGCATCTGCATCAGCCAGGTTCAGCGCCTGGTGTGCACCGGCACCGTCCAAAGTTGTGGCCAGCACTTCTCCACGCCCGGACAGCAGCGGCCTCAGCTCGCTGCCGAGCTGGCCATCTGCGCCCGTCAGAAGAATGCGCATGAAAGAGTGCGTTGTGGTTCAGGAACCGTCAGAAGGGAATATCGTCGTCCTGGAAATCAGCGCTTCCCTGGGTTTCAGCAACCGCAGGCTGAGGCTTGTCACGAAAACCCGATGAGCGCGACGCCTGGCCTGATGCCGGCGCACCGCTGCTGTCTTCGCGACCACCAAGCATCTGCATTTCACTGGCAACGATTTCTGTGGTGTAGCGGTCCTGGCCGTCCTTGTCCTGCCACTTACGGGTCTGCAAGCGACCTTCCACATAAATCTGTCGGCCTTTGCGCAGGTATTCACCGGCAACCTCGGCAAGTCGGTTAAAAAATACCACCCGGTGCCACTCCGTGCGCTCCTGCTGTTCGCCGGACGCCTTATCGCGCCAGCTGTCGGTTGTAGCCAGACTAACATTGGTAATCGCCGAGCCGCTTGCGCTGTAACGGGTTTCCGGGTCAGCGCCCAGATTGCCCACCAGAATGACCTTGTTGATGCCTCTTGCCATGAATCCTCTCCTTTGGGCTTTTATTACGCCCTTCGTTGTTGTGACCTGCACCCTGCGCGATCTTGATAACGACTTTCACACACCGTAAAGCCCATGTCGTTTAACGTACCCGCATGATGCGATATGAAGGCCAAGAAGTTTATCACAGGGCCGGCCGGGTAAAACCAACCCCGCCTGCCTTCGGAAGCGGTACCGCGTGGCCGGAAACTGTTCCCGCCAGATACCGCCGGCTCCCGGCTTTCCAAGAGCATGCCAACCTCGTTTCCGTCCGGCGAGTGTATGCCGCCGCCTTGTACTGCAGGAAATTGACTATGCGTAACGACTTCATCCGAAACAACCCTGCTCGTATAATGGGCAGCCTGCCCGATCGCCATGAGCACCCTACCCATGCCTGAGGAGCATCGCTTGACGCCCGACACGTGCACCGTAGAAACCCCCCAGGTCACGCCCCTGGCGCTCGGCGATGTGCTGAGCATGGGGTCACCTGACATGAAACAGGTCAATGCCTGTATTCGTGCCGCCCTGACGTCTGATGTGGTCCTGGTGAACCAGGTCTCGGAGTACATTGTAGGCAGCGGCGGCAAGCGCTTACGTCCGCTGCTGTTATGCCTGGCGGCCCGGGCCTGTCATTATGACGGCGACCGGCACTGGACGCTGGCGGCCATCATAGAATTCATTCATACCGCGACTTTGCTGCACGATGATGTGGTCGATGAATCGGACACCCGCCGCGGGCAGCGCACCGCGCATGCCGTATGGGGTAACTCGGCGGCAGTCCTGGTCGGGGACTTTCTGTACAGCCGCAGTTTTCAGTTGATGGTCACGCTGGAAAACCTGCGCATCATGGAAATTCTTGCCGACACCACCAACACCATCGCCGAGGGCGAGGTGCTGCAGTTGTTGAACCTGGGTGACCCGGAGGTCTCCCGCGAGGCCTACTTCCGCGTAATTGATAACAAGACGGCCAAGCTGTTCGAAGCGGCGGGCCTGTTGGCGGCCGTGGTCAGTGAAGCAGGACCTGTCATTGAAAACGCCCTGGGCGCTTATGGCACCCATCTCGGCCGTGCGTTCCAGATGGCAGATGATGTGCTGGATTATGCGGGCGATGCCAGCAAGCTGGGCAAGAATGTCGGTGATGACCTCGCCGAGGGCAAACCCACCCTGCCCCTGATCGTCGCACGCGAGCGCAGCACGCCTGAAGAGCGTGACCTTATTGATGAGGCCATCGCGGCGGGCGGCAAAGATCAGCTGGACAGCGTTCTGGAAATCATCCGGCGCACTGGCGCCCTCGCAACCACGGCGGAACTGGCCCGTGACGAAGCGGAGGCCGCCCTGGCAGCACTCGAGGCATTACCGCCATCGCGCTGGCGCGATGCGCTGGCAGCGCTGGCGCATTACAGCCACCAGCGCTCCACCTGAATCACGCCTGACCCGTTATTTTCAGGACGCGTTGGCGTCGAGGGACATGTTCCATTCGGCGATTCTGTCGCTTTGCTGGTCCAGCACCGCATCCACACCGTCAACCGTGACCTTCTCAATTGTGTCACCTGCGCCGATCGCATCGATAACGGCCTGGTCGTCAGCGTCAAAGACCTCGCCAAACACGGTGTGCTTGCCATCCAGCCAACCGGTCTCAACGTGCGTGATAAAGAACTGGCTGCCATTGGTTCCAGGTCCGGCATTTGCCATCGACAGTTTGCCGGGGGCGTCATGGCGTGCCTGCGGAGAACATTCGTCCTCAAAACGATAGCCCGGGCCGCCCGTGCCACTACCCTGGGGACAGCCGCCCTGGACCATGAAATTCGGAATAACGCGATGAAAGCTGAGGCCGTCGTAGTAACCGCGCTTTGCCAGGTTGGCAAAATTGGCTACCGTCACCGGTGCCAGCGTATCGAACAAACGAAGCCGTATCGGCCCCTTTGAGGTTTCCATCAGCGCCGTGGCGCCTGAACTGATATCCGTCATGTCTGGTGTTCTCCGTTGTGATGAGTGTGCGCCCTGGTACGGCGTCAATGTCAGGGGACATTTTAAAGAATTTTGAAACTTTTTCCGCGCTCGGCAGGTCTACTTGACTGAAACCGCGGGATCATGGTCTCTCCCTCAAACCGACAGGGTATCTCTGCACTCCTCAAACCCCTGGGTCCCGCGGTTTCATCTGTTTGCTGATGATTATCCCTTCGCATTTTTGCCCGCGTCATGGTCGACAGGCACAGCGCCAAGGGCACTTGCGGCCGACCAGAATGCCCGGCCACGGGCAGCATAATCCTGATAATGAGGAAAACTGGGCGCACCGGGTGACAACAGGACCACTCCGCCGGCCGGTGTCAATTGCCGGGCAATTTCAACCGCAGCGGCCATATTCGCGGCCTGGTGCATGCCAGCCGCGGGCTTCAGACCGCCTTCAGCCAAGGCGGCCAGGATGCGCTCACCATTATCCGGCAGGCCGATAAGCGCGTGCGGCCCGCACGCCTGCAGAGCCATCGCATGCTGCGACCAGTCCAGCCCGCGGTCCAGACCACCGAGCAACACCGTCACCGGCGAATCGGCAAAAGCGCGCAATGCGGCCAATGTCGCTACCGGCGTGGTGGAAAGGCTGTCATCGACCAGGCGGACATCACCCCAATGCCCCACCAGTGAGAGTCGGTGCGGCAAAGCGTGGAACGTTTCCAGGGCGCGGCCAAGGGCCTGATCATCCGGTCGTAGATCAATAAAATCGAGAATCGTCAGAGCAGCGGCCAGGTTGCTCAGATTATGTGGGCCGGGCACATGTTTGAGGCCTGGCAGGGACCGCTGACCATCCCACAGCGACCCTGCCTCGACATGAATGCCCTGGCGCTCATTGAAGGTCTCCAGACCTGGCAAGCCTCGTGTTTCGTTCAGCAGATGCGGGTCGCCCGCGTTGATCAGGCGACGCCCTTCCGGCGCCAGTGACAACAAGCGCAGCTTATCCCTGCGATAGGTCGCCGCATCACCATGCCAGTCGAGGTGTTCATCAGAGAGGTTCAGGACAGTGGCGTGCCAGGGTGTCTCGACAAGGTCACAAATCTGGTAGCTGGAAAGCTCCACAACCCACCAGTCCGCCTGGTCGGCATCACAGTCCAGCAATGGCCGCCCGATATTTCCAGCAAGCCCTGCGCGCACACCGGCCGCTTCCAGCAAGTGCGCCAACAGGGCCGAAGTTGTGCTCTTGCCCTTGGTGCCGGTGATACACAAGGTTCTGGCCTGCCGGTTCCCGGCCATCCAAAGATTGGTTCCGGAAGTAAACATTGCGCCTGCCTTGCGCGCCGCCACAAGCGGTTCGCGGTAGGGACTGATACCGGGCGACCTGATCAACACCTCGTGGCTACCAAGCAGAGCCCCGTCCAGCGGCCCGTCACGCAGCTGATCCCGGCCCGGCGCCGGTGGCTGAACACCGTCAAACCCGTTCTCGCTGTACACCGTAACGGCCTGCTCGGGCGCCAGCGCGTGTAAACGATGCCAGGCCGCCTGACCCTCGCGGCCTGCGCCGAGAATCGCAACATCTTTACCAACCAGGTCAGAGAGCAACACGATTGGCCACCTCGTCAGGGATTTCATGGGGCCCGTCAGGTTCCAGCAACGACGCCAGCGTACCGGCCGAATCGCTCACCTCAAGGCCGAGCAGTCGCACCAGCGCCTTATCGGACCAGGCAGGCTGGCTGACCAGGGCCGCCAGCAGCGCCCGGCTTTCCTCGACAGTCCCCACGCATTCAAACGGCTTGTCTACACCCAGGGCGCACAGGGCCCGGAAGCCTGCTTCCTGCGCCGGGTCGTCCAGCAGGTTAATCCCCAGAATACCGGTCAAGGCATCCGGCGACAGCCAGGGAGCCAATGCCAGCGTGGTAAAGCGGCATTTCGGGCAGTTGCCACACCAGCGACCCTCGATGCGGGCACCATCGTGATGGAAGTTCCGGTTGCAGCTGGAAAACACCGGGTGATAGGACGTCAGTTGGGCAAAGCGCCGGGCAACCGCGGCCTCGCTCAGTGGGCGCAGCAGGGAGAACACTTCCAGGTCCGGTGCCACGTGTTCATGGATCATGTTGCGAAACTGTCGCTCGAAGACCAGGCTCTTGGAATACTGGTGATTTACCGGCTTGCCGTCGGCCCCGCTCAAAGTCGCTTGTTCAGCGGACCGTTCATTGGAGAACACCACCCAGCGGTAGCCATACAACAGGGCTGCGCAGCTGAGAATCGCCATATTGATCGCAGTAACCGGCACATGACCATTCCAGGCACCAGCCTGGTTCATCTCCAAAAGGCGCGGCGCCAGCACCCGCTGGATGCGCAATAACGGCAAATGTGCCGCCCGCACGGTATCGCCAATCAGGCTTGAGGCGCCGACAGTAGCCGGCAGAATCTCGATACCCGCAGCGCGCAATATCTCCAGACTGACCAGGCTGTCCTTGCCTCCACCCATAGCGACCAGGGCACGTTCCGGCAACTCGAGCGGTTCTGCCAGGCTCATGCCACGGACGTTCTCCGCGTCCCCGCCACTGGCGGCGGGAAACCGGATTCTTCCGGACAGATCCAGTTCGTTAACATACGCAAACTCGGCCAGACCCTCTGCCCAGGTGCTCTCCAGAAAAGCTGCAAGCCGTTCATCCAGCACATGCTCACCGACATCAATCGACGGTGGCAGAGCAGCTTTGTAATAGCTCACACCGGCAACCAGGTGCAGCAGGCCCAGGGCACGTAAAAATGCTGCCTGACGGCCGGGGTCCTCCGGCCATGGTGCGTAGGGGAACGTGATCGTTTCGACCAGCGGTTCACCGCGGCCAAACCCATAAGCCAGCGTGGCAATGCCGGTGTGCGGGTCGTAACGGTGGTCCAGAAAGTGAAACCGCTCTGCGCGCGCCGGATCAGACAACGCCAGGCTCCGCTTCGAAGTTATTGTCGGTGTTCACAACCAGTACCTCGTGCAGGCAATGCGCCAGTTCCCGGGCGGCTTCGCGGGGCACCAAAAGACTCACGGAGCGGTCAGCGGCCGAATGCGACATCATATACAGGGGATGCTTCGCAAAAAAAGACCGGGTCGCGGCCAGCCCCTGCAACTCCAGGCGCACGTCCTGGCCAACCACGCTGACGCAGGTGCAGTCATGAAATGATTCCACCTGGCACAGGGGTGCAAGCCGCTCGATCAATTCAGCGATCCCGTCAGCGTCCAGGTGATTCCCCGCCACATCGATGGCCAGCGTGGTGGTGGTCTCCGAGGTGGCCACCTGGTCAACGGACAGCGCCAGATCGCTGAACACCTTAAAAACACCGGCAAGGAACCCCACTTGCTGGCGCGTGTCGAGATTACGCAGGAGCAGGACCAGCATATGTGGCTTGGTCACCACCGCTTTTGCGCCACGGTGAACGTCATGGGCAGTGATGCGGGTGCCCGTGCCGGTCGGATCGGCCAGATCCCGTATCCACAGCTCAATACCCGCAGTTGCGGCAGCCCGAATGCTCCGGCCATGAATAACACGCGCACCGCTGGCCGCCATTTCCAGCGCCGCTTCCCAGCCCAACGCAGGAATCAACCGGGCCCCGGATTCCACGCGTGGGTCAGCCGAGTAAATCCCGGGAACATCGGTCCAGATTTCGACATGTTCGGCACCGAGCCTCGCGCCCAGCAGGGCGGCCGAGGTGTCAGAGCCGCTGCGACCCAGCAGGGCTGTGCGGCCATCCGGAGTGCGTGCCACGAACCCCTGGGTAACGAGCACATCGCCCTTCGCGGCCCAGGCAGCGCCCAGTGCAGGGTCCAGGAATGACGCACAACGCGCGCCAAGCCAGGCCCGCGGAGAATCGGGAAGCGGCTCCGGCATGATGGCCAGTGCATCCCGTGCATCCACCCAAACTGCCGGCCGGCCGGCTGCTTGTGTTTTGGTGGACAGATAGGCCGCACCAAGCTGGCTGCTGAACCACTCACCCATGGCCAGAACAGCGGCCGTGCGCGGCGGTCCTTGCGGTGCAGCCAGGGCCTCAACGAGGAGTTCGTGCCCGCGACTTAGCCATGGCTCGGTCGCTATGCCCAAACCATTGGCCAGTTGAGCGTGTATGTCGAGAATGACCCTCACCTGATCCGGCATCGGCGCGGTCGCGGCGGCCAGATCAACCAGGCGATCTGTCACGCCGGCGAGTGCCGAACACACGATCAGTACATGCCTGCCTTCGTCCCGGCGCTGCTTAAGCAACGCAGCGATGTTCGTCCATTGACCGGTACCGGCCACGGAAGTCCCGCCAAACTTCATTACGATCCAGGATTCAGACACGAAACCAACACCCGTTCTAGCTGCTGGCGGAACGTTACCCGATGGTCATGGAACTGTACAGGCAAGCCCGCCACATGGCTGAGCCGGATGGCCGGTGTGCAGAACCGACCTTGAAGAAATACGCCGCCAGACCGGGCCCGGCTAAACCTGCTGCGGCCTGGTAAAGAGGCCTGGGGGCTCATCAATGCTGTTTGGCGCACACGGCTTCACCCGATCCTCTCACCGCAGATACGGATAATCTCCCGGGCGCGATTACTGAAAGTATGATCCCTGGCGATTCGTTCGCTATCGCGCGCCGCAGCTTCCAGTATCTGGTCATAACCCGCTATCAGTTCATCGAATACTGCCCTGAAGGTCTCACCCGGTTGGCGAATACGGACCCCGCCGAAATCCAATTCAGCAAGGCCTGCATTGGGATCGGACAGCACGGGTAGCCCGCAGGCAAGCGCATCGAACACCCGGTTATTCACGTACTGATGACTCACCATGTCAGACCAATGGTCGTTCAAAGTGCAAAAACTGCGGCGATACAAGTTGCCAAGCTCCGCATTGGGGATGAAACGCTCTGCCAGGTAAGCCTCATAGGGATAGCGTTCCCAATCACGGCCCCATAACTTCAGCGCCAGCCCGTCGGCAATGGCGTCATGAATCAGCCGCCGTTCATCACGCCCGTTACCCACGAAGATGAAGTCGTGATCGACCCGCCCGGGATCCCGGCCCCGGGCGTGAAAAACCTCAGAATCGGTGCACTGGAGCAAACGATACGCCTCAAATCCGCGGGCACGCAGCGCCCGGGTATGCGCGGTGGAGCCGCAGAAGATCACATCGAACTGGTCCAGCTCCGCCGGTTCTACATCGTCCGGGTGACTGATGATCCAAAGTGCCTTGCAAGCGAATGTTCCGCGCAGTTGTCCAACAGCGCGCGTGCCACGCAGAACCAGGAGGAGATCTGCCTCTGCCTCCTGGTTCCATTCCTCCCAGAAAGCAGTTGACGCGGTGCAACCCTGCTCATCAAGGCACCGGGCCAGGCCCTGGCCGAAAAAGGTATCGCCCCAGAACACCTGGTCCGCAGGATCAACGGGTGCGGGGTTTCTGATCAGGACTTTCATGCGGAAAAGTCAGCCAAAGCCCCATTAAAAGGATACGCCTTGCAACAGCGAATCAGCGACCGCTGGCACCTGGTGGGCGTTTTCTGTGTGTATTGCATGATGAGGCGCTTGCCTGGCCTTTAAAACGTTATCAAGATGGGATTGCACGACCGGAGAATGCCTCGAAATCCGCCCCGGCGAGTATAATTCCGGGATGGGCCTGAAGCCAGCATTGACCCCAAAGCATGTCCGGCAGGTCAGGAAGCTGGCTCATGCGATGCAATTGACGCCATTGAACGATGCCCCGCGTGCATCAAACGGTGTCATCACGCTGATTTGTGTCATTCGGGATGAACAACAGCGACTTGAATCATTTCTCGCGCACTACCGCTCACTGGGGGTTAAGGATTTCCGCTTCTTCGACAACGGGTCGGTCGACGACTCCGTCGCCACCCTCATGGCGCAGCCCGATTGCACCGTTTACGCAGCGCCCGGCCCATTCAGCTGGCAAGTAAAACAGGCCTGGATTCATACCTTGATTCAGCAGCATGACCCCGGGGGCTGGTACGTGGTGGTGGATGCCGATGAAAAACTGGTTTATGACGGCTATGAACAGCATGCCCTTACGGATCTGGTCAGCCGGCTTGATGCCCTCGGACTGAGGCGTATCCGCGCTCTGCTGCTGGACCTGTATCCCCGCGGTCCGCTGCTGACGCCAGATGGCTTGCAAACTGCCGAACCGCATCGTTGGTTCGACCCGAACGGCTACCTCAGCCGAAAGAAGCGGCATATGCCGTCTGTTACCGGCGGACCCCGCTATCGAGCCTTTCAGTTTGAAGGTCACCCCCTTGATCCGGAACTGACAAAATTTCCCCTATTCAAGGCAGCAGCGGGCGACATCATGTCCAACCCGCATCATCATTATCCGTATGCCCAAAATTTCACCTCGCCCTGCCTGCTTGGCGTTTTGCATGAAAAATTCAGTAACGACTTCGCCGGGCGGGTGAGCGTTGCGGTTCGAGAGGGTCAATATTGGAGCGACAGTGCGGAATATCGCGCTTATAAACAGGCCCTGGAGAAGGATCCTGGTTTGTCACTATGGACACAGAACAGTCAGTACTTCGAGGGCAGCAACAGCCTTGTAGGCAACGGCCTGATCGAAGCTATCGACTGGTCAGCTAAGACCTGAATCGCAAGGTTTCCGGCTTGCAAATCATGATCCAGTCCGCGCCACCAGGACATCCGGGCAGGCAGGCATTCAAACGAACATGGCGCGGGTCTTTTCCAACGCCTCTGCCAGCACATCCATTTCCTGCACCGTGTTGTAAAGGCCCAGGGACGCACGCGCGGTTGCTGGCAAGCCAAGATCGGCGATGGCCGGCATGGCGCAATGGTGCCCGGTGCGGATCGCAACCCCGTGGTGATCGATAATCGTTCCAATATCGTGCGGATGAACACCTTCCATCACAAACGACAGTACACCCGCCTTGTTGGGTGCCGTGCCCACAATGCGTAATCCGGGTACGGTTTCCAGGCGTTCGGTTCCGGCCCGCAGCAGTTCGGCCTCATAGGCGGTGATCTGCGCCATGCCCAGACTGTCCAGATACCCGGCGGCAGCGCCGAGCCCGATCGCGCCGGCAATATTGGGTGTGCCCGCCTCGAATTTGCCGGGCGGATCATTAAATTCGGTCGTTTCAAAGCTGACCTTACGGATCATTTCGCCGCCACCCTGGTAAGGCTCCATCGCATCCAGAACCTCGAACGGCGCCCACAGCCCGCCAATACCCGTCGGCCCGTACATCTTGTGGCCGGAAAAACAGAAGAATGTGCACCCAAGGTCCTGCACATCAACAGCCTGGTGCGGCATGGCCTGGGCGCCGTCCACGAGTACCGGAATGTCCATCGCGCCAGCCGCAGCACACATCTCTTTGACGGGGTTTACTGAACCCAGCGCATTGGACACCATGACGATGCCGACCAGCTTGACCCGGTCAGTCAACAATTCGTGGAAGGCATCCATATCGAGTACACCCCGTTCGTCAAAGGGAATCGATTTGAGAACCGCACCGGTCTGTTTACAAAGCATCTGCCAGGGCACAATGTTGGAATGATGTTCCATGCGCGAAACCAGGATTTCATCCCCGGGTTTCAGCGCGGGGCGCAGATAGGCCTGAGCCACCAGGTTGATCGACTCGGTGGTGCCACGGGTGAATACGACTTCCCGCTCCGAGGGTGCATTGATGAAACGCGCGAGCCGGGCCCGGGCAGCTTCATACAGGTCGGTGGCTTCCTGGCTCAGCGTGTGCACGCCGCGATGAATGTTGGCATTGTGATTGCGGTAAAAATTGTCCACCGCCTCGATAACCGCCAGCGGCCGTTGCGCAGATGCAGCAGTGTCAAGATAGACCAGTGGCTTGCCGTGAATGCTGCGCTGCAGAATCGGAAAATCTTTACGCACCCGCTCTACATCAAAGTGTTGCAGCTCCAGGTTTGAAGGGGTTGGGGAAAGCTGGCTCATACCTTGCGCTCCAGTGCCTCGTTCAGGCGAATGGTGAATGCCTCACGCGCACGCTCACTGCTGATTGCCTCTACAACGGAGCGGCAGAATGCGCCGGTGAGCATACGACGCGCATCCTCGCCATCAATGCCACGACTGCGCAGATAAAACACGGCGGTATCGTCCAGCTGACCGACGGTGGCGCCATGACTGGCAATCACTTCGTCCGCCTCGATAATGAGTTCGGGCTTGGTGTCTACCTCGGCGTCGCGTGACAGCAACAGGTTAGCGTTGGACTGGTGGGCTTCGCTGTCATCAGCGCCAGGCAGAACATGCACCCGTCCGCTGAAAACCGCCCGTGACTTGCCGTGCAATACACCGCGAAATGTCTGGTCACTGCGGCAACCCGTGGCTTCATGACGCACATCAAGATGGTGATCCACATGCGCCGTCCCATCGGTGAGATACGCACCCAGAAGTGTGCAGGCAGCGCCGCTGCCGGCCAGGGCAACACCCAGGTCGTAACGCGCCAGGCCGGCGCCCAGATCGATACTGGCCTGCTCAAACCGGCTGTCAGCAGCCTGGTTAACCTCCATCCGGCTGATCAGCCACGCATCTTGTTTATTGTCCTGCAAACGGGCATGGGTGAGGCTGCTGCCGGCATCCAGGGTGACCTGCGTGACCAGGTTGAGGACCTGGCCCAGGCACTGATGCTCGATCCAGTCCAGGGCGGCGCCTTCACCCAAATGGATGATGACCCGGCTGTTGAACAGCGCGGGTGTATCCGAGCTGCCGTTGCGCCACTCTGCCACCATGCGGCCTGCATCAACGCCGGGCGCGACACGAATCACCGCGCCCTGGGACAGGGTTGCCGTATTCAGCGCAAGCATGGCATCGGTGGCCTGTTCAGCATCCAGGCCCTCGAGCGCGGCCTGCAGTGTCCCGTCATCGGCACTCAAAGCATCCGGCAGTGAGAGAACTTCAACGCCAGCAGGTAATCCCGGGGGCGTGTCCTGCAGGGCGCCATCGGTAAACATGAGACGATGGCTCCCTTCAATGTCCAGCAGGGCTTCGTCATCCGGCGCGCTACCAGGTAAACCCAGACCAGCGACCGCCTCGTTCAGGCCATCCAGGGGCGTGTACTTCCAGGCCTCCAGCCGGCGGTGTGGCAAGCCATGATGGCTAAACTGTGCATGGCCCCGGCTGCGGAGTTGCTGCGCCCATTCAGGGAGCACATCGCTCGCAACGGATTGAGATGTTCCGGCGGTGGCCAGCGCTTCGGTCAGGGTAGTCATGACGCCTCGGCCACCTCGGCGATGCCGCCGTCTTCAAGCCAGGCATAGCCTTCTTCTTCCAGGCGCAAGGCCAGATCCGGCCCGCCGCTCGTGACGATGCGTCCGCCTGCCAGTACATGCACATGATCCGGCTGGATGTAGTCAAGCAGACGTTGGTAATGAGTTACCAGGATAATGGCACGGTCCTCGCTGCGTAAGCGATTGACACCTTCCGCCACGGTCTTGAGTGCATCAATATCGAGGCCGGAATCTGTTTCGTCCAGGATCGCCAGCCTGGGCTCGAGGACCGCCATCTGGAAAATCTCATTACGCTTTTTTTCGCCCCCTGAGAAACCTTCGTTCACGGCCCGGTGCAGCAGTTCATCACCGATATGCAACACCTGTAATTTTTCGCGCACGAGCCGCAGGAAGGCCACGGAGTCAAGTTCCTCCTCACCACGATATTTACGCTGTGCATTCAAAGCGGCGCGCAGGAAGTACGTGTTATTAACACCCGGGATTTCCACCGGGTACTGGAAGGCCAGAAACAGGCCTTCGCAGGCGCGCTCTTCCGCCTCAAGCTCAAGCAGATTTTTGCCAAGAAACTCGACGCTACCCTCGGAAACGTCATAACCCTCGCGTCCGGCCAGGACATTGCCCAGCGTGCTTTTGCCGGAACCATTGGGACCCATGATGGCATGAATCTCACCAGCCTTGACCTCCAGATCGAGACCGCGAAGGATATTTTTATTCTCAACACCAGCGTGTAAATTTTTGATATTTAACATTAATTTGATTCCACTTAAAGCTGATTCTTGGATAAGATCACGCGCTATAACTAGTAATTATTTACGCGTATTTAAATTCGTGTATTAATTATCCTACTGCACCTTCGAGGCTGATCTCCAGCAGCGCCTTGGCCTCAACGGCAAATTCCATGGGCAGCTCCTTGAAAACCTGCTTGCAGAAACCATCCACGATCATGCTCACGGCGTCCTCCTCACCAAGACCACGCTGCAGGCAATAGAACAACTGATCCTCGCCAATGCGTGAAGTGGTAGCCTCGTGCTCCACCTTCGCGGTCGGGTTCTGTACTTCGATGTAAGGAAAGGTATGCGCACCGCACCGTTTGCCGATCAGCATGGAGTCACACTGGGTAAAGTTACGGGCGTTTTCTGCGCCCTTGCCAATCTTGACCAGCCCCCGGTAGGCGTTCTGCCCCCGCCCCGCCGAGATGCCTTTGGATATGATCGTGCTGCGCGTGTTCCTGCCCAGGTGAATCATCTTGGTTCCGGTATCGGCCTGCTGACAATTATTGGTCAAAGCAACCGAGTAGAACTCACCGACCGAATTGTCACCCCGCAAGACACAGCTGGGATATTTCCAGGTGATGGCCGAACCGGTCTCGACCTGGGTCCAGGAAATTCGCGAGTCGTCACCGCGGCAATCGCCGCGCTTGGTGACAAAATTGTAGATACCACCCTTGCCGTCCTCGTCACCGGGGTACCAGTTCTGCACCGTTGAATACTTGATCTCGGCCCCTTCCAGGGCGACCAGTTCAACCACGGCCGCGTGCAGCTGGTTTTCATCACGCATCGGCGCGGTGCAGCCTTCCAGGTAGCTCACATAAGCGCCCTCATCGGCAATGACCAGGGTGCGCTCAAACTGACCCGTCTCCGCTGCATTGATGCGGAAATAGGTACTCAGCTCCATGGGGCAGCGCACCCCCTTGGGCACATACACAAAGCTTCCATCGGAGAAGACCGCAGAGTTGAGTGCAGCAAAGTAGTTGTCATGCTGCGGAACCACGGAACCGAGGTATTGGCGCACCAGCTCCGGATAATCCCGCGCGGCTTCAGAAAAGGAGCAGAAAATCACGCCGGCCTTTTCCAGCTCCTTTTTGAACGTGGTGCCCACGGAAACCGAGTCAAACACCGCATCAACCGCCACGCCAGCCAGCCGGGCGCGCTCATGCAGGGGCACACCGAGCTTGTCGTAGGTTTCAAGCAGCTTGGGATCGACCTCGTCCAGCGACTGGGGCCGGTCCTTATCGGACTTGGGCGCGGAGTAGTAGGAAATTGCCTGCAGATCGATGGACTCGATGTTCAGGTGCGCCCAGTGCGGTTCACTCATCTTGAGGAATTTGCGATAGGCACGAAGACGCCATTCCAGCAACCACTCCGGCTCATCCTTGCGCGCCGAAATTGCCCTGATCACACCTTCATCAAGGCCCGGCGGCAGCGAGTCAGACTCGATATCGGTAATAAATCCGTGCTTGTAGCGCCCTTCCAGATGCTTTTCGACGGTGCTGTTACTCGTGCTCATACGACTTCCTCGGAAAAATTCAGGTGGTCTCGTTAAATGACCCTGGGTGCGCCGGTTCGGGGGTCAGGCGCTCAGGATCGAGATGTTCAGCCCGGCAGGGCCACTGCCGGCCCATTGGGACGGACGGCTCATATCTGCCAGGCTGATGTTCTGCAGCGCACCCGCTACCGCCTGGCTGACTTTCTGCCAGTTATGCCGGGCGCTGCAGTTTGCCTCGACGGAACACAAGCCCTCATGGACACTGCACTCGGTCATGGCGATCGGACCTTCCATGGCACTGATTACATCGGCAACGCTCACGTCCCCGGCAGCTACCTCCGCCCGGTAACCCCCGTTGGCCCCCCGCTGCGATCCAACCAGCCCGGACCGGCCAAGGGTCTTTAAAACCTTGCTTACCGTGGGAAGCTCCAGACCACAACGCTCAGCCAGTGACTGGGCATTGAGCACCTCGCCAGGGCTGGAACACAGTTCCACCATGACAAGAATTGCATAGTCGGTTAGTTTGCTGATTCGCAGCACCGCGGCGCTCCATGGGTTTAATATTCATATAGTACCAAATTGGTACCAATTAAACCCGCACTAATGTGAACACTGCTTGAACGGGCTTCGTTGGCCGGACGGTAGAGCAACGCAAGGGAAACGGTACAATGCGCGCCATGAACAAGCTGCCAGAGACTGTTGATGGGGCCGACCAGCGGTGGGTGGATGGCGTTGCCTGGGCTGAGGCGGAACTCGGCATTAGTGCTACAGAAACGCGGCCTGTTGCCGGCGACGCAAGCTTTCGACGCTATCTCCGGCTCAGCGACGGGCCGCGCAGCTGGATCCTCATGGATGCACCACCGGACCGCGAGTCCTGCGAACCTTTCGTGGATATTACTCACCGCCTTCGCAAGGCAGGTCTGCATGCGCCACGCCTTGAAGCGGTTAATCTTGAGCAGGGGTACCTGCTGCTGGAAGATCTCGGCGATCGTCTGTTCCGGGACCTGATTGATCCTGACAGCGCAGATCGTTGGTTTCCCGAATTGTTCAGGGTACTGGCCACGTTTGCACAGGACGTCAATACGCAGGGACTGCCGGTGTATTCGCGCAAGCGTCTGCAGGATGAATTGGAGTTGTTTCCGGAGTGGTATCTGCGCCGGCACAAAGGCCTGCAGCCTGACTGTGCTTTTTTTGATTACTGGGAGTCCCTGTGCACCGACCTGTTGGTCTCTGCCGAGGCGCAACCTCAGATTTTTGTCCATCGCGACTTTCATTCCTGCAATCTGTTGCTGGCAGCGGACGACTCGGTTGGCATCATCGATTATCAGGACGCCGTGCGGGGGCCGCTGAGCTATGACCTCGCCTCACTGCTGTGGGACCGCTACGAGCCCTGGCCGCGCGCACGACTGGAACACTGGATGGAGGCTTACCGCCAACAGGTTGCCCCGGACACGCCAGCGGATGTCTGGCAACGCCAGGTGGACTGGATGGGGCTGCAACGCAATCTGAAAATTGTGGGCATTTTTGCGCGACTGCACTACCGGGATGGTAAAGCCGGATACCTGGACATGGTCCCCCGGTTCTGGAATTACGTGGTGGACGTCCTGGCCCGATACCCGCGCTTTGAGCCTTTCCTTGAACAACTGGAGCAGTTGCAATGCGCGCCATGATTCTTGCCGCCGGCCGCGGGGCACGGCTGCGCCCACTGACTGACACCACGCCCAAACCCCTGATTGAGGTGGGCGGCAAACCGATGATTGAATACCACCTGGAAAACCTGGCCGATGCCGGCTTCCAGGAGATCGTGATCAACACGGGGCACCTGGGTGAACAGTTACCCGCCGCCCTGGGCGACGGTGATCGCTGGGGGCTGCGCATTCACTATTCAGAAGAACCGCCGGATGCGCTGGAAACCGGCGGGGGCATCTTCCAGGCGCTGCCCCTGCTTGGCCCGGCACCCTTTGCCGTGATCAGCGGTGACATATGGTGCGATTACCCGCTGGCGCGGCTGCGTCATGTGAAGTGCGACCGCGCGCACCTGGTCATGGTGCCTAACCCGGAGCATCACCCGGAGGGTGACCTTGCCCTGCAGCATGGACGCCTGAGAAGCACCGGAGAGAATCGCCTGACGTTTAGCGGCATCGCTGCCTATCACCCGCGTTTTTTTGCGGGCGCCAGCGCAGGTCGCTGGCGAATTACCAATCTGCTCAAGGAAACAGCCGACAACTACCTGGTTACCGGTGAGCAACACCACGGCGCCTGGTTCGATTCCGGCACCCCGCAACGCCTGGCCGCCTTGCGCGCTGCCCTGGATCACACCGATCACCCTTCAGATTAGTTTTAAGTATTGGCATTAGTGTTGTACTGTGGTATAACACCTAACCATACACAAGCTACTTAACCAATTTGAAGGTAACGACCTATGAACAGACGCGCGCTTACCCTGGCCCTTAGTGGCAGCATGCTCCTCCTCGCCGCCTGCGGTAAAGACGATGACAACCTCGCAGGCGCGAGCAACCCGCTGCTCGAACTGGTGCCGGCAGATACGCCGTTCGTGATGGCCAACCTGGAGCCTCTTCCCGAAGACATTGTGGACGCCTACCTGGCGCGCATCACTCCGGTGATGATGGACATGCAAACATCGCTCGAAGAGCTCCGCATGGCGATGCAGGACGGCACCATCGAATCCGGGGACGAAGCCAGTGCGGCATTACTCGAAGCCGTGCTCGCAGAACTGGATGGCAATCTGAACCGCGCCGGCATGGAGAGCATGGGCCTGTCGCTGTCGACCAATAGCGTCGTCTACGGACAGGGGCTGTTCCCGGTTATGCGCGCCGGCATTGGCGATGCCAACCTGGTTCGCGACCTGGTGGCGCGTGTTGAGATGCGCTCCGGCCAGTCGGTACCACAATTGGACTTCCAGGGTGTGTCCTACTGGCGTTTTGCAGAGGCCGACATGCCCATGGCCCTGTATCTCGCCATTCTCGATGACCACATCGTGATGACTGCCGCGCCGCCGCTCCATGAGCCGGAGTTCCTGCCGGCATTGCTTGCTGTTGAGCTACCGGCAGATTCCATGGCGGACAGTGCCGCCCTGGGCAAACTGGCCCGCGAGAAAGATTTCTCCCCGTATTTGGCCGGCTATGTGGATATGTCCGGGGTAGTAGATGAAATGTTTAACGCCGACAGCATCACAGCACGCTGGATGACCGATATGGGTGGTTTTGACCTCGCCGCCATTGACCCTGCCTGCGAACGGGAAGCCGGATTGATCAGCCTGGCTGTTCCACGCCTTGTCATGGGCGCCACGGAAATCACCGCGGACCGGGTTGGCATGCACTATGAAATTGAAACCAACCCGCTGATTGGCGGGCAACTGGCAAAGCTCGTGGGAGATGTTCCACCAGCAGCCAGCGGCGGTCCTAATATGGTCAATGCCTCGATGAGCGTGGAAATGGGGGCCCTCGTCCAGTTCCTCAGGGACTCGGCGAACGCCATGGCCCAGGTGCCTTTTGAATGCCCGCAGCTGCGCGACATGAATGCGCAGATTCAGCAAATGGCGCAAACCCTCAATCAGCCGATGCCACCGTTTATCGGCAACCTCAGGGGCTTCCGGGCCGAACTGCTGGAAATTGACCCGGCAGACCCGCAGCCAGGCAATGTGCGCGGCATGCTGTCACTGGAAATGGCCAGCCCACAGATGGTCATTGGCATGGCGAGCATGATGGTTCCGGGTTTCGAAAACCTGAATATCGAGCCTGGCGCAGATCCGGTGCAAGTGCCCCGTGACCTGATGATGATCGCCACGCCGGATATGGAGGTCTACGCCGTCATGAGCAAAAATGCGATCGGCGTCTCCCTGGGCAAGGGCCAGAACGACAAGCTGCGCGGCTTCCTTGACCAGAAAGGGGATTCCGGGAGCATGTTCTTCTCCGTTGAATACGATATGGCCATGCTGGCCCAATTGCAGAGCGCCGGGCAGGACTGGGCCAGTTACGGCGGCGCTGGCCAGAGCGATGTCAACATGAGCGGCGGCCCGGACTTCCAGGCGATGATGGACGACTACCAGGCACTCCTGGGACGCTCGCGGATCGAGATGCACTTCGACGGCAACGGCCTGACCATACAAAACCTGCAAACCTTCCAGTAAATCAATGGCCGCAAAGAATCTGTAACCCTTCGGGGGCCTTCGGGCCCCCTTCTTTTTGACCATGAGTGGCACAAGCCGGACCGGCTCCGGGGCGCAAGGTGCTTCAGCCCTTCATCAACTGCCGGGCGAGTGGCACCGTGACCTGGCGTTTTTCCCTGAAGGCGACCTGTTGCAAGCGTGTGACCAGGCCAACCAGGGTGGCCATGTCACGCGGACCCCGCTTGAGCAGGTAGTCAGTAACCTCATCCGGCAGATCGATACCCAGCGCGCGTCCATGAGACTGAAGCACGGCTTGCTTATCCCCGTCTTCCAGCGGCTGCAGGGAAAGACGCAGCCCCCAGGCCAGGCGGGACGCCAGGTCGGGAAGCTCAAGCGGCAAACGGCGCAGACGCTCCGAACTGGCAATCATAAGGCTGCCACTGCGTGCACGAAGACGATTGATAAAGTGAAACAATGCCTCTTCCCAGACCGCCTGGCCGGCGACGACCTGCAAGTCGTCAAGGCAGACCAGGTGCATATTCTCAAGGCCTTCCAGGCTGGCAGCATCAGCCGCAGACAGGCCGCGCAGACCCAGGTAGAAGGCTGTCCGACCATCCTCGCGCGCTTGCAGACAGGCTGCATTGAGCAGGTGAGATTTACCGCTGCCCTGCGCACCGGAGAGAAACAAACTGCGATCAGCAGTAACTGCAGTCTCACGTACCGCCGCAATCACCGCGCCATTCGGCCCGGCAATAAACTCATCGAGCCGCCCTGCGCGTCGCGGCTCCAGCGGCAAAGGCATTTGCGGAGAAAACAGCATGTAGCGGTCTATACCGGTAAACCGGTGCTTTGCGGCCGCACTGTCTGAAACCGTGTGATCAAAATCTTTGCGACCGCAATACACGGCACCGGACTTGAGTGGCCGATGTTCATCGTGCCGGGCCCGCCGGGCCTGATATCAAAGCCAGTCGATAGCTCCCCGGGGCTCCCGATGGTTCAAGTACACCGTCCCGGAGCAGGGAACTCTCCAGGTAGCCGGGGTCGGCATTCAGTTTTAGCTCCAGACGCAGACCCTGCGGCCCGATACCCAGAACGGTCACACCGTCAACCAGGCTCAGCGACTCAAGATAAGCCAGAGTGCGCACGTAGGCTGTACTGCTGCCCAGCTCAGTCAGCAGCAGCTCTGAGCGAAACACGCCCTGTCCCGCCGCATCGATGGAGTTCTCTGAAGCCAGCAGGTCAACGAGTTGATTGATGCCGTCATTCAGCGCCAGGCCAAGCTCTGTGCCACCGCTGCGCCAGCTGTTTGATGCGCTGCTGTCGGCAAACGACCAGCGCACATTCCAATTGGGGCCCTCGCGCCGCGCCGCAGCCACCAGGACGCCGGCATTGTCCGCGCCATCGGCCAGCAGTTGATCTGTATAACCGCCCCAGAGCAGCTGCAAGTCAACCTGGGCCTTTAACTCCGGATCCAGACCTGGCCATTCAAGGGGTTGACCACGGTACAGCGCCAGTGAGCGGGCCGACTCAAATGCATACTCATATTCCAGCGGCATCAGCGAGCGGCCGCGAGCGTCATCAACGACAACCCAAAGCACCACAACCGGGCGCTCAGGGCGCCAGCGTGGCAGGCGCAGAACCCGCAACATCTCATCGGTGGGACCCGGGGCAAAACGGGCCTCGAGCTGCAGCTGCTCAAGCCCGGTCCCATCCGGGGCCAGGCGTGTCACGTTGCGGTAGCCAAACGCGATCACCAGCGACTCGGCCGTTGCCAGCGCCGCCTCCACTTCGGGCGTTTCGGGTAAAGCCTGCAGGCCACTGAGCTTGCGCAGCACGTGCCCCAGGGCCAGCGGCAAGGCCGCGTCACGCTCTGCCTCGGCCTGGCTGCTGACATCAACCTCCCCGGTATACAGATCCGTGGCAGCCATGAGGGTGCCGGTGACCAGGCACAGCAGCAAGGCAAGCAATAGTTTGGCGAGCGGTTTCACTTTGAAAATGAGCCTTTGGGCCTTCTTGATAGCGGCATTTACGATACCATAGCGGGCTAATGCGACGAACCGGAAACTTTCCCCGATGGCTGAGAAAAACAGCGCCCCAACACCCATGAGCTACCGCGACGCAGGCGTCGACATTGACGCAGGCAACGCACTGGTAGAACGCATCAAACCGGCTGTGAAGACCACCTTTCGACCCGGCGTACTGACCGGGCTTGGCGGTTTCGGCGGCCTGTTTGAACTGGATACCGCACGTTTTAAGGAGCCGGTACTGGTTTCCGGCACCGACGGGGTCGGAACCAAGCTGCTGCTGGCCCGCCAGCTGGACCGCCACGACACGATCGGCATCGACCTTGTTGCCATGTGCGTTAACGACATCCTCGCCTGCGGCGCCGAGCCGCTGTTTTTTCTGGACTACTTTGCTACTGGTCGCTTATCGCTGGACCAGGCTCAGGAAGTGATTGAGGGCATTGCCGCCGGCTGCCGCGAGGCCGGCTGTGCCCTGATTGGCGGCGAAACCGCCGAAATGCCCGGCATGTATGACGATGGTGATTACGATCTGGCGGGCTTTACGGTCGGGGCTGTGAACAAGACCGACATGATTGACGGCAGCGACATTCGCCCGGGACACCGCTTGCTCGGCCTGGCATCGTCGGGCCCCCACTCCAATGGCTACTCATTGATTCGTAAGGTACTGGAGCGGTCCGGCGCAAATCCTGCGCAGCCCCTTGCGGACACCACCCTGGGTGAGGCTCTGCTGGCACCCACCCGGATCTATGTAAAAACGGTCATGGCATTGCTGCAAACACATTCGCTGGACGGACTGGCGCATATCACCGGCGGCGGCATTACGGAAAATATTGTGCGGGTGATTCCCGACAACATGGGTATCAGTATTGACCTCAATAGCTGGGAGCAGCCTGCGGTTTTCAAATGGCTGCAACAGCAAGGCAATATTGAGCGTGCGGAAATGCTGCGCACTTTTAACTGTGGTATCGGCATGGTGCTGGTCGTGCCGGAATCCACGGCACCGGCCGTTCAGCAGGCCTGCACAGACCTCGGTGAGCATTGCGTCGACATTGGCTCGGTGATCTCCATGGATGCCGCGAGCGAGCGGGTGATCTACCAGTGAGCCGGCCGCTGCGCCTGGCCACCATGCTATCGGGTACCGGCTCGAATTTTGCCGTATTGCTCGAGGCCCAGAAGGCAGGGCTTGTGCCGCTCGAGTTTGTGCACGTCATTTCCAATAATTCCGCAGCCCCCGGCCTGGCGCTTGCGCAACGCGAGCAGATCGCCGCGAGCGTGATTGACCGGCACACGGCGGGCGCGGGCGGTCAGGACGAGGCCATCAGGAAGCTGCTCATGTCGCTGGAACCGGACCTGATCCTGCTCAGCGGTTACATGCGCATACTCGGGGCCACAGCAGTCAATGCTTTTCGTGGCCGCATGATCAACCAGCATCCGTCGTTGCTGCCCCGTTACAAGGGTCTACATACGTACCGCCAGGTGCTGGACGCCGGCGACCGCGAACATGGTGCCAGCATCCATTTTGTCACACCGGAGCTCGATGACGGACCCGTCATTGCACAGGTCCGGATACCGGTTCTTGCAGACGATACCGAAGCCTCCCTTGCCGATCGCCTGCGCCCCAGGGAGCACGCCTTGCTGGTCGCCGTAATGCAACTATTTGCCGCGCAACGCATCGATATGTACAACGGCCAGGCCCGTCTGGATGAAAAAATCTTGCCAGAACCCTTGCAATTGAACCCGGAGAACCATTTTGCGGACTGTTAAGGCTGTCCTCGTTGCCATCCTCATCCTGGCGAGCTTGCAGGCCCCAGGTGACGAGATGCCGCGGCCTTTCAGCGGTAACTTTGAGTTCTACCGCAACGGCAAGTTGATCGGTGAATCCACCATCAGCCTGACGCTCGATGATAAGCGATGGTTGATGCGTTCAGACACAAAAGGCACCAAGGGTGTTGCCCGCTTCCTGCGTTTCAGGGAATGGTCGCTGAGTGAGGGTGACTGGATCGACGCCGCGCCGCGCCCGGACACTTACGAGCAGGAAATGAAGGTGGCGGTCAAAACCATCATTACCTCTGCCCTGTTCGACTGGGAGGAAGGTACGGTGCGGTCCATTCACAAGGATGGCGAATCGACCCTGGAGGTGGTTCCAGGGCTGCTCGATCCGGGCTCCCTCGGACTGCGGATTCGTGCCGGGCTGGGCCGCGGCGAACAGGAGTGGCGCTTGCCGATGGTCGACGATGACCAGATTGAAGAACAACATTTTCGCGTCGCGGAAACGGTTCGGCTGAACACCGCCCTGGGTTGTCTGGACACCCACCGGGTGGACAAGATACGCGGGCCGGAGAGCACGCGTTACACGCAGACCTGGTATGCCGATGAACTGGCGTTTGTGCCGGTCTTTATCGCGCATGGCAAAAAGGAT
Organism: uncultured Gammaproteobacteria bacterium; assembly: GCA_942491555.1. Lineage (GTDB taxonomy): Bacteria > Pseudomonadota > Gammaproteobacteria > Xanthomonadales > SZUA-36 > Marinihelvus. The sequence continues at coordinate 1,182,262 of CALOBN010000005.1, read as the reverse complement.
GGTGACCGGCTGGAAAGCCGCATCAAAACTCTGACCCTGGACGGCGAACCGGTAACTGCTGACGAAGAAAGTACGCCCTGCCCCTGAATCAGTGCCGGCCGTCAGGCCGTGTCAATCGACTCCACGCGACGGATGCGCGCGCCGAGCTGGCCCAGTTTCTCCTCGATAATCTCGTAGCCGCGATCAATGTGATACACCCGGTCGACATGGGTTTTTCCACGTGCCACCAGGCCGGCCAGAACCAGGCCCGCCGAGGCACGCAGGTCGGTTGCCATGATTGGCGCACCCTCCAGATGATCCACGCCCTGAATAATGGCCGTATTGCCTTTCAGCTGAATGTTTGCACCCAGGCGCTGTAACTCCAGCACGTGCATGAAACGGTTTTCGAACACCGTTTCGGTGATGATTCCCGTACCCTCGGCGATGGTGTTCATCGCCGTAAACTGAGCCTGCATATCGGTGGGGAAGGCTGGATAGGGCGCAGTGGTAAGGCTGACGGCCCGCGGCCGCCGGCCCTGCATATCCAGCGCAATCCAATCCTCACCCACGGTAATTTTGGCACCGGTTTCCGTCAGCTTATCCAGCACCGCATCGAGATCGCGGGGGTTGGCCCGTGTGACCTTGATATTGCCACCGGTCATCGCGCCGGCCACCAGGTAGGTGCCCGTCTCAATGCGATCAGGCAGGACGCGATGGTGGGTTCCGCCGAGCCGCTCCACGCCTTCCACCGTGATGATATTGGTGCCCGCACCTTCAATTTTCGCACCCATGGCATTCAGATAATTAGCCAGATCAATAACTTCCGGTTCCATGGCGGCATTTTCAATGGTGCTGATACCATCGGCCAGGGTCGCCGCCATCATGAGGTTTTCCGTGCCGGTTACGGTCACCGTATCGAGCACGATACGTGCGCCACGCAAACGGTCGGCCCGCGCCACGATGTTGCCGTTCTGGACCTCAACTTCAGCCCCCAGCAGGCGCAGACCCTGCAGGTGCAGGTTAACCGGGCGGGAGCCGATGGCGCAGCCACCGGGCAGAGCCACCACGGCACGGCCGTGGCGCGCGACCAGCGGGCCGAGCACGAGAATGGAGGCGCGCATGGTTTTGACCAGATCGTACGGGGCCTCGAATGAATCGATGCCGCGTGGATCGAGACGAATGTTCATGCGCTCGTCAATTTCGATGCTCGCGCCCATGCGGCCCAACAACTCGATCGTGGTGGTCACATCGCGCAAATGCGGTACGTTACTGATTACCGAGGGCTCATCGCCAAGCAGACTGGCCACCAGAATTGGCAACACCGCGTTTTTGGCGCCGGACATCCACACTTCACCTTCGAGCGGTACGCCGCCGGTGATTTCAATGACCGCCATCAGTCAGTGTTTCCGTCTGGCGGAAGCTCCGTGCGCAGTCCCAGGGCATGAATCTCGCGACCCATTTTTTCGCCCAGTGTGTCGTAAACCATGCGGTGGCGTTGCAGCGTACTTTTGCCACTGAAGGCATCACTGATGACCACCGCCTCAAAATGAACGCCGTCCTCGCCCTGCACGGAAACCTCCGCGCCGGGAATTCCGGTCAGAATCATTTGCTCAATTGTCTTGCTGTCCATAGACTAGCGCTCAGTCAAAACGTCGCACCCCGTAATCGTGCGACCCGGATTAAAGGGTCATGGAATCGGGGCCCGACAGGCGGGAACATCTGGAGGTTCGTATCATAAAGCAATCACGTCGGGGGCAAAACACCCGACCGGGCATCCCGCACACCGGAAGGCAGGGTTTCATCATGCCTGCGCGGCAGCCATAACCATGCTGTTTTACGTTATCCAGCTCGTGGGTGGTTTTCTATTGCTGGTCTGGGCGGCAGACCGACTGGTGGCAGGTGCCTCTGCAACTGCCCGCAACGTTGGTGTATCGCCACTGATTATCGGCCTGGTGATTGTTGGCTTTGGCACCTCCGCGCCCGAGCTTGTGGTTTCCGCTGTAGCCACCGTGCGCGGCAACCCGGGTCTGGCCGTCGGTAATGCGATCGGCTCTAACATTGCCAACATGGGCTTGATTCTTGGCTTTACTGCGATCATTTACCCCTTGCGCCTCGAATCGAGCACACTGAAGCGCGAGTACCCATTGTTGCTGCTGATTATGCTGGTCAGCCTGTTCATGGCGCTGGATATGCAGCTTAGCCGGACGGAAGGCGTGATGCTGCTCGTCGCCCTTTTTGCGATGGTCGCCTGGCTGGTCAGGTTTGGCATGGAGCGTCCGGATTCAGATCCCTTTGCCAAGGAACTGGAGGCGGAAATACCCAAGGACATCCCCACCCGGGTGGCCATATTCTGGCTCATCGTCAGTTTGATCGTATTGCCCGCCAGCTCGCATTTCCTGGTAGAGGGTGCCGTGGGCATCGCGCGCACTCTGCATGTTTCCGACACGGTTATCGGTTTGACCATCGTCGCTTTTGGCACCAGCCTTCCGGAGCTGGCCACGGCCCTGACCAGCGCGTTCCGCAAGGAAGATGATCTGGCGATAGGCAATATCATCGGCTCCAATATGTTCAATCTGCTCGGAGTGCTTGGCATCGCCGCCACCATTAACCCGGTTGCGATTCAGCCAATGATCCTGGCGCGCGATTTCCCGGTCATGTTCCTGCTCACGGGACTGATGTTTCTGCTCGCCTCGGACTTCCGCGGGCCCGGCAGAATCGGCCGCACGGCCGGAGCACTGCTGCTGGCCATTTTCGTGGGCTACCAGATCATGGTCTGGACCGGCGCGGGTGGATTTACCCCTGCTGCATAGAACGCCGGAATGAAACATCGCTGCAGGCTTCAAGCCTGAACACACTACCCCGGACTGCCTTACTGACCCGCGTGGAGTTACACTAGGCGCATGGATGAAGATGCACTGAAAAAGCTCGCCCGGGCGGTCATCGAGACCGAAGCCCGGGCGGTAACCGAACTCCTGCCACACATTGATGATGACTTTGTCTCCGCCTGTCGCGCGATCCTCGAATCTGCGGGGCGCGTGGTGGTCCTTGGCGTGGGCAAATCCGGACATATCGGCAACAAGATTGCTGCAACCTTAGCCAGTACAGGCACCCCCGCGTTTTTCGTGCATGCCGCAGAGGCCGCGCACGGCGACCTGGGCATGATCACGCCCGAGGATGTGGTGCTGGTTCTGTCCAACTCCGGCGAGACCGATGAGGTAAAGCAGTTGTTGCCCGTATTGAAGCGCCTGGGCGTGGACATTATTGCCATGACCGGCAAGCCCGAATCCTTCCTGGCTCAGCACGCTGACATCGTCCTCAATGTTCAGGTCAGCGAAGAGGCCTGCCCGCTTGGCCTGGCACCAACCTCAAGCACCACGGCCTCCCTGGTCATGGGCGATGCGCTGGCAGTGGCGTTGCTGGAAGCGCGCGGTTTTACCCGCGAGGATTTCGCACGATCGCACCCCGCCGGACAACTGGGTCGCCGCCTGATCATCCGTATACGCGATCTGATGCACAGCGGTGAGGCAATGCCTGCAGTCGCTGTTGATGCCAGCGTGGCCGAGGCGATTGTGGAAATCTCGCAGAAACGCCTGGGCATGACCGCCACGGTGAACCCCGATGGCTCGGTCGCCGGCGTCATCACCGACGGGGATCTGCGCCGTGCCCTGGGTAACGGTGTCGATCCGCATCAGGCAACGGTGCGCGAGGTCATGTCCGGCAACCCCGTCAGTATCGGGCCGGACACCCTGGCCATCGAAGCCGTGCAGATGATGCAGGACCGCAAGATCCAGGGATTGCTCGTGATTGACGAGCGGCACCAACTGGTCGGTGTGCTGAATTTTCATGATCTGTTGCAGTCCGGAGTCGTCTGAATGACAAGTCATGACCCTGAATTGATCGAGCGGGCCCGGCGCATCCAGCTGCTTGCCCTGGACGTGGATGGCGTGCTGACCGATGGCCGCCTGTATTTTGACAATGACGGGAATGAGCTGAAGGCTTTCAGCACGCGGGATGGTCTGGGCTTAAAAGCAGTTCAGGGAATTGGTATTACCCTGGCGGTCATCACCGGCCGCGCCTCGAAAATCGTTGCGCAACGCGCCGCGAGCCTCGGCATTGAGCACGTCTACCAGGGTGAGGACGACAAACTGACGGCCTACCATGACCTTTTGAAGAAGACCGGCATGCACGACGACCAGGTCTGTTACGCCGGTGATGACTGGATTGATCTGCCGGTTCTGCTGCGTGCCGGACTGGCCGTAACGGTCCCCGATGCGGGTGATGACATCAAGCAACACTGCCACTGGATCACGCCGCAGCGCGGCGGCGAAGGCGCGGTGCGCAACCTGTGTGAGCTGTTACTTGAGGCCCATGGCGCCAAGGCGGCACTGCTGGCGCGCTTTGGTGTCTGAAGCCAAATGCATAAGATTACCCGAATGAATCTGCAGCCATGATGTCCCGCAGCACGCGGCGCGGCATCGTCGTCGCGGCCGGCCTGGCCATTTTTACTTTCTGGCTTACCGGTGACCGGGGCGATGAGGAGGACGGCCCCACCGAGGGCCTCGACACGCGCCTGAACTATGCGCTGGAGAACTTCGAAATGCGCGCCTTTGATGAGGTTGGCAAACCGGCCTTGCGCATGTGGTCGCCGCGGCTGACCAATGATGCAATGACCCGTATCGGACGCGTTGAAGACCCCCGGGTCGAACTCAGCCATGAAGGCTATCGCTGGTATCTTGAAGCCGACTCGGCGATTATCAGCGATGACCAGTCGGAAGTGTTTCTGGGCGGACAAGTCCTGCTTGAACGCGAAGGCGCACAGGCCGAAGATGCGCTCAATATTGAGGCCACCGAGGTGGTGTTGCTGGTCGATGACCGCGTCGCCCACTCTGATGAGGCGGTCCGGTTAACCGACAGTTCCGGGGAAATGCGCGCTGTCGGTTTCAGGGTCGACATGATCAAAAACGAATTTCAGCTGGATAATGATGTCCAAGGTACCTATGTCATACCGCAATAAGTCTCAGCGCGCAGCAGTGTTTCTGCTCGCCTCGCTCATAAGCTTGAACACCGCCCAGGCACTGGAGTCTGACCGGCAGCAGCCACTGTATCTCAAGTCGCAGGATTCGGGTGGTTCGTTTGGTGATGGTGAGACGGTCTTTAAAGGGCGCGTGGAAATCCGCCAGGGCAGCCTGCTTATCCTGGCTGATGAGGCCGAGGCTTTGAAAAAGGACGGCAAGGTCATCCGCGTAACGTTTACCGGCAACCCGGCAACGCTGGAACAGGAAATCGAAGAGCAAGGCATGGTGAATGCACAAGCCAACCGGATTACCTACGAGGTGAAAGACGGCACCGTGGAACTGGCCGGTGCAGCGGATGTGACTCACCCCCAATACCGCATCAGCGGCGATGTCCTGACCTATGATCTCGATACACAGCATTTCGAAGGCACCGGTTCGGACAATGGTGACGGCCGCCTGAGTATCCGGCTGGAGCCGGAGGTTGCCAGTGACCTTCAACAGTCGGCGCCTGACGATACGCCTGACAACCCGCCGGCAGATCCGCCCACCGATCTGCCGGATGCGGTTGAAGATGAGGCCGGCGAAGACTCCGACCCCGATAACTGACATGCTGCAGACCGAAAACCTTCATAAGTCCTACCGCAAGCGACACGTGGTCCGCGGCGTCAGCATGCAGGTTGAGCCAGGCCGGGTCGTCGGTCTCCTCGGCCCGAACGGCGCCGGCAAAACCACCTGTTTTTACATGATCGTAGGATTGATACCTGCCAGCGAGGGGCGTATCACGGTCGACGGCAACGACGTGACCCATCAACCAGTCAATATCCGCTCCGGTCTGGGTGTCGGATACCTGCCGCAGGAAGCGAGCATTTTTCGCAAGCTGTCTGTGCGCGATAACGTCATGGCCATCCTGGAACTGCGCAAAGATCTTGACCGGACCGGCCGGGAGGATGTGTTGCAGGGCCTGCTCGAAGAGCTGGGTGTTGCCCACCTGGCCAGCCAGTCCGGCGTGAGCCTTTCCGGTGGCGAGCGCCGCCGGGTGGAAATCGCCCGGGCCCTCGCCTCCAAACCACGCTTCATTTTGCTGGATGAACCATTTGCCGGCGTCGATCCGATCTCCGTGCGCGAAATCCAGAGCATCGTTGAACACCTGAAAGATCGTGGCATCGGGGTGCTTATCACGGATCACAATGTGCGTGAAACCCTCGGCATCTGCGACCACGCCTACATTCTGGCAGAAGGACAGATTCTTGCCGAAGGCACACCCCAGCAGATCCTTGAGAACGAGGATGTGCGCAGTGTCTACCTGGGTGAGGAATTCCGTCTCTGACCCATGGATCAGTCACTCCAACTTCGCCTTACCCAGAAGCTTGCGCTTGCCCCGCAGTTGCAACAGGCGATCCGCCTCTTACAGCTGAACCGTATCGAGTTACGTGAGTACATCCAGGAAACCCTGGAAGCCAATCCGATCCTGGAACAGGCCGAACCCGGTGAGCAACAGGATGAGCAGCGGGCAGAGGATGGCAGCGACCGTGAAACGGCGGACACCGAGTATGACGCCGCCACAGATGAACCTTATGAAGATCCCTTTGGCTCTGATGACTGGGGTGAGGACAGTGGCCTGGGGGACAACTGGGGCGAATCCCGGTCCTTCAGCGATGACCGGGAAACACAAATTGAGGACCGGGGCGGTGACTCGCTGCGTGAGCACCTGCTGTTCCAGGTCAGTCTCGGGCAATTCAACGATTTGGATGCTGCGATTGCTGCAGCCATCATTTTTGCCCTGGACGAAGACGGCTACCTCGCTGATGACATCATGGAGATCGCTGCCAGCCTCGCACCGGAGCACCGGGTCGAAGCCGCGCAGGTAGAGGCTGTTTTGCAGCGTATTCAGCGCATGGAGCCGGTCGGTGTAGCCAGCCGCGACCCGGCGGAATGTATTCGTGTGCAGCTGGCCGTGCTGCCGGGCAACACCCCGGGCCTTGATATCGCCAAACGTATTGCCCGCGATTTCCTGGATTTCATCGTCGCCGGTGAGCATGCGCAGCTGGCGCAGGAGCTCAACACCGATCCCGACCGCGTGGAAAACGCGATCGACCTGATTCGCAGCCTCGAACCGCGGCCCGGCTCGCGTTATGACAACCGGGCGGATGAGTACCTGGTTCCGGACGTCTACATCAAGCAGGTCGACGGTCGCTGGGTAACAGCGCTGAGCCCGGAAAATGACCCGCAGCTGCGCCTGAACAAATATTACATCCAGCTGCTGCGCAAATCCGGTGGCGCCAAAGACAAGAAGTACCTCGAAGGCCGCCTGCAGGAGGCCCGTTGGTTGCTGTCCAGTCTGGAGCTACGCAACCGCACGCTGCTGACCGTGTCCCAGTGTATTGTCGATGCCCAGCAGGGCTTTTTGGAACATGGCGACATAGCCATGAAACCTCTGATATTAAAGGATATATCGGAACAAGCGAAAGTTCATGAGTCGACCGTATCACGGGCCACCACCCGCAAATATCTGCTCACCCCCAGGGGAATGTTTGAACTGAAGTATTTCTTCTCGAGCCATGTTGATACCACCGACGGCGGCACCGTCAGCGCCACCTCGGTCAAGGCCCGGCTCGCCACACTCATTAATGCGGAACCACCAGGAAAACCACTCAGCGACCTGGAACTTTCCAGGCTGCTGGAGCAGACCGGCATCAAGGCTGCACGCCGAACCGTTGCGAAGTACCGGGAGTCCCTGGGCATCGGCTCGAGCAGCGACCGGCGCAAGGCCTGGCGCCGATTATCTGCCGGACGATCCGGACGTTAAGTTTCGCACTAGGAAACGCTGGAAACGCCGTATAGAATCAGAAGGCCTACCAGCTCAAAGCAACAGGAGCGACCCAATGCAATTTACAATTACCGGACACCACGTGGAAGTCACGCCCGCAATGCGTGCTTACGTTACTGAAAAAATGCAGAAACTGACCCGCCACTTTGACCAGGTGAATTCCATCGATGTCATTCTCAGCGTAGAAAAGCTCGACCAGATCGCGGAAGCCACGGTGCTCGCCGCCGGACGTAAGCTTTTTGCTACCGATACCAGTGAAGATATGTATGCCTCCATCGATGGACTGACCGATAAAATCGATCGCCAGGTCCGTCGCCTCAAAAGCAAGCTCAGTGAGCACCACGCCACCAAGCCTTCCCAGTTGGAAGCAGACGGCTGACCAATCGGCCCCACCCGGCCGTTTCCCGGAAGATAATCTATGTTAGTTGACGACCTGATCAGCGCGGACAGTGTGCTTCCGCAGGTAAAGACCAGCAGTAAGAAGCGGCTCCTGGAGGTGATCAGCCAGGCGCTCGCCAAGGAGGATGAAGGGCTCAACGCACGGGAGGTCTTTGAGAGTCTGTGTGCCCGCGAGCGTCTCGGCAGCACAGGTCTCGGCAAAGGTGTGGCCATTCCGCATGGCCGCGTGACCGGTTCCTCACGGGTGCAGGCGGTTTTCATTCGTCTGGCCAAACCACTGGCCTTTGATGCGGTCGACGGTAAGCCCGTTGACCTGCTGTTTGCCCTGGCCGTTCCCGAGCACTGCACCACGGATCACCTGAAACTGCTGGCTGAGATTGCGGAAAAATTCAGCGATGAGGAGCTGCTTAAGCAACTGCGGGCCGCGGACGATGCGACGGAACTCGTGCAGTTACTGTCGCGCACCCATCACTGATTTGTCAGGACATTGACCCGCACGCTCACAGCACTTGATCTTTACGGGCACCTGCAAGAACGACTCGACCTGCACTGGGTAGTTCAGGCGGATCATGCCACTGACTCAATCCTCAGCGAGGAGGACATGTCCTCGCGGCCGGCCCTGGCGGGCTATCTGAACCTGATACACCCGAACCGTGTGCAGGTTATCGGCGCCGAGGAGCTTCAATACCTGGCGAATCTGACCGCTGCTGAACGCACCATCACGCTCGAGCGCATCTTTACCGGCGGCCTGCTCGCCGTGGTGGTCGGCGGCGGCCTGGACGTGCCGGAAGATCTGGCGGATGCCGCACAAGCAGCGGGCAAACCGCTGCTGCGCTCCAGTGAGACAAGCTACGATCTGGTCAATTTTCTTCAATACCACATCAGCCGTACACTCGCTCAGCGCGCTACCTTGCACGGCGTGTTCATGGAGATATTCACCATCGGGGTGCTGATTACCGGCGGGGCCGGCAGCGGCAAGAGTGAACTGGCTCTGGAGTTGCTGAATCGTGGCCATCGCCTGATCGCCGACGATGCACCGGAATTTACCCAGGTCACCCCCGAGATGATCGACGGCGCTTGCCCCGAGGCCCTGCAGGACTGTCTCGAAGTACGCGGTCTCGGTGTACTCAATGTGCGGGAAATGTTCGGCGATGCGGCGATCAAGCTGAACAAGTTCCTGCGCCTGATCGTGCATCTGCACATTCCTGAAGGAAACACCGCGCCCGAGAACATTGACCGGCTGCGTGGTGCTACCAGCACACGCGATGTCATGGGATTGACCATTCCCACCATCACACTCCCTGTGCTTGCCGGGCGTAATATGGCGGTGATTACCGAGGCCGCAGTGCGGGATTTCATGCTTCGTATGAAGGGCTATGATGCCGCTTCAGCCTTTCTGGAGCGGCACTCTCGAATACTGCGCGGCCAGCGTGCTAACTGGGATGAATAGAAACATGCAAAGCGCCGTGCCACCGCCTCATGTCATTATCGTCACCGGCCTTTCCGGCGCAGGCAAATCGACAGCGCTCAAGGCGCTGGAAGATATGCGCTACCACTGCATCGATAACCTGCCCGCGGAACTCATGCATGATTTTGCCGCCTATATTGAGGCCGAACCCGAAAAATATGCGCGGGTCGCACTGGGAATGGATGTGCGCTCTTCCGGCCTTGATTTTGCCGATATTCCCGGCTGGCTTGAACGGCTACGGGCCAGTGGTGTGCGCACGCAATTGCTGTTCCTCAATGCGCAGGACGCCACCCTGGTCAAACGTTTCGGAGAAACCCGGCGGCGCCACCCGCTCGCCCAGGGCGAAGGCGTGCTGCAGGCAGCTATCGAAAAAGAACGTCACCTGCTTGAGCCACTGCGTCAGGCGGCCGACTGGGAGCTCGATACATCCGCAACCAATATCCATCAGCTAAAGCACCAGACCTGGCGCTGTGTGGGGCCGGGTACCGAGCAGATGACAGTCGTGATCCAGTCCTTCGGCTTCAGCAAAGGCGCACCGGTGGACGTGGACTTCATGTTTGATGTCCGTTGCCTGCCCAATCCGCACTGGGAAGATTCACTGCGCGCTATGACCGGACAGGAGGCGGAGGTGGCTTCCTGGCTGGAAAAAGAACCCATGGTGATACAACTGGGCGATGATATTTACGCGTTTCTGGCTCAGTGGCTGCCCACCTTTGAGGCCGGAGATCGCAATTTCGTTACCGTTGGCATCGGCTGCACCGGCGGCCGGCACCGGTCCGTATTCCTGGCAGAGCGACTGACGGCACAACTCAGCACGCGCTTCCCGGAAGTCATGCTTTATCACCGCGAGCTCAGCCCATGACCGTCGCCATCGCACTCGTCACCCATCCTGGAATTGCCACTGCCATGCGCAAGCAGGCAGCCGAATTGCTGGGCGTTTCGCTGGACGAGATCCATATCTCAGAGCTTGATTCGGGCACCCGTGACCCGCGTATCGGACTGGCCGAAAGGCTGGCCCGTATCGACCGGGGCGATGGCGTTCTGATTCTGACCGACCTGCCCGGTGCGACGCCAAGCAACCGCGCCCGGGAGGCTTCCCCGGACCTGGGGGTGGTCGTCAGCGGACTGAATATGCCCATGCTGATCCGCGCCTGGAACTACCGCGACCGGCCGCTGGATGAACTGCGCACGCTGGTCATGGAGGGTGGTCGCAAGGCCATCATGGAACCGGAATGATCGCCCAGGACACCGTTACCATCGTTAACGAGCTTGGGCTGCATGCCCGCGCTGCGGCCAAACTGGTCGAGCGGTCGAACGCCTATGAGAGTGAGGTGCGCATCAGCTGTCGCGATAAAACAGTCAACGGCAAGTCGATCATGGGCGTGCTGATGCTCGCCGCCGCCAAAGGCGCCGAGCTGCGCATCGAAACCGAAGGCCCCGATGCCCGGGAAGCCCTCAGCGGGGTGCTCGCACTGGTACAGGACGGCTTTGGAGAAATGGGATGACCCTCGCCCTGTCCGGACAAATTGTCGAGCCGGGTATCGCCATCGGTCAGGCACATAATATTCAGCGCAACGAAATTGAAATCGTCGAGTACCGGGTAAAACCCGCGGCAGTTGCGCAGGAAGTCGAGCGCTTGCTGGCAGCCAGCGAGGAAGCCGCTGAGCACCTGGAGGACCTCGCCAAACGGCTACGCAAAGCAGCCGGAACCTCCGGTGAAGAAATCATCCGGACCCACCTGGCCATGCTGCGTGACTCCAGCATCGTGCAGGCCTCGGCACGCCATATCGAAGAACAGCTTTGCAATGCAGAATGGGCCCTGCAATTGCAGCTTGAAACACTGGTCGCGGAGTTCAGGACCATTGATGACGACTACATCCGGGGCCGCGAGGACGACGTCGTTCAGGTGATTCGCATGGTGCAGCAATCCCTGTCGTCCGGACCCACGGAACGACCCCTCAGTGAGGTTCCCGACCGGCTGGGTCAGACCCTGGTCGTGGCCCGGGAACTGACGCCCAATGAGCTGGCCGTGCTCCATGACCGGGGTGTGGCCGGTGTCATTACCGAGCATGGCAGCCCCTACTCGCACACGGCCATCCTGGCCCGCGGCATGGGCATTCCCGCGGTCATGGGCGTGCGGCGCGCCCAGTCGCTGATAACAGAAGGCGAGCAACTGGTCCTGGACGGCGCCTACGGGATCGTATTTGCGGATCCGGAAGAAGCCCTTCTGCGTCACTACCTGCAGAAGCAATCCGAATCCGACCGTTACCGCAAAGCGCTGGAGACGACCCGCGGCATGCCCGCCCGCTCCCTGGATGGCGTGGCCATTTCCATGCAGACCAATGCGGAAAAGCCGGACGATATTCGCCGGGCACTGGAAGACGGCGCCGAAGGGGTCGGCCTGTTTCGCAGCGAGTATCTGTTCATGCAGGGCGAGCCGCCCGATGAGGAAGCACAATTCGCCTCCTACCTGGAGGCCCTGGACAGTCTGGACGGTGCACCGCTGACGATTCGAACCCTGGACATCGGCGCCGACAAGAACGCCAGCATGTTGAGCTTTGCCAGTCTGCGCCAAAGCCCCAACCCGGCTCTGGGCCTGCGCGCCGTGCGCCTGTGCCTGCGTGAAGTGGACCTGTTCAAGATCCAGTTACGCGCGATCCTGCGTACCTCGGGCCACGGACGCGTGAGCTGCATGATTCCCATGCTGACCACGGACAAGGAGGTCAAGGCGGTCCGCGCCCTGCTGGATGAAACACGCCATGAACTTGAACAGGAAGGCGTGGCCATCGACGGCAAAATGTTGCTCGGCGGTATGATCGAGGTGCCTGCCGCGGCACTCGCCCTGGAACAGATCGGCCGCCACCTCGATTTCATTTCCGTAGGAACCAACGACCTGATCCAGTACACGCTGGCAGCCGACCGTATTGATGAGCACGTGGCACATCTCTATGACCCGCAACATCCAGGGGTCATTTTTCTGCTCAAGCATATTTTTTCCACTGCCCACCGCCTTGATCTGCCGGTTGCCGTGTGCGGCGAAATGGCCGGTGACCGGCGCTATACCCGGTTGCTGCTCGCCCTGGGCCTGCGCGAGTTCAGTATGCAACCACGCTCCCTGCTGGAAGTTAAGAAAATCATCATGGAAACCGATATCAGCGTAGCCGGTAAGGCCCTGGAGCAATGGCTTGCCGGGGACGTGCGCAAGAAAGGCCTGCAGCTCGCCCAGTATCTCGACCAGACCCAACTGGCCCACTGACCGTTCAGAGCCCGCCACAAACCCAAGCTTTAACCCCTACGCCCCATAGCCGATAATAGGCGCCCGCAACACCACGCCACGCCAAACGGGGGAGCGCATGAGCGAACCGGTGATGGAAGAAAAGATCGCACGCCACCTGCACTCGCTTTCCGAGGTGCTGGACAGTGGCACGCGCGCGCAGGTAAAGCGGATGATCAACAGCCTGTCACCGGCCGAGATCGGTGATTTGCTCGAATCACTGCCGCCGGCCAAACGCCTCGCGGTGTGGGAACTGGTGGACGTTGATCTGGACGGCGAGGTGCTCGTCGAGGTTAATGACGAGGTGCGCGCGGGGCTGATCCGCGACATGGATGAGGATGAACTGGTCGCCGCCGTTGGCGTGCTGGACATTGACGATCTCGCCGACATCCTCAATGACCTCCCCGACACGGTAATTCGTGAAGTCCTGACATCAATGACCCGTCAGGACCGGGAACGGCTGGAACATGTCCTGTCTTACCCGGAGGACTCGGCGGGTGGTCTGATGGACCCCAATGTCATCACCATCCGGTCCGATGTAAACCTGGATGTGGTGCTGCGCTACCTGCGTGCACGCGGAGAACTGCCAGCCATCTTTGATCAGCTGTTTGTGGTCAGCCGTGACGGTCGCTTCAAGGGCAGTCTGCGTTTGTCCGATCTGCTCACCGAAGATCCGGGCCTGAGCGTCGCCGAGCTGATGCAGACCCCGCCGTCAGTGATTCCTGTAGACATGAGCGCATTGCAGGTTGCCCAGGAGTTTGAACGCCATGACCTGGTATCCGCGCCGGTGATTGACCAAACCAACAAACTGGTGGGCTTCATCACCATTGATGACGTGGTCGATGTGATTCGCGAGGAGGCGGAACACGCGGTGCTGACCATGGCCGGTCTGAATGAAGAGACCGACATCTTTGCGCCGGTAGCGAAAACGGCCGTGCGGCGCTGGCTGTGGCTGGGGGTCAACCTGATCACCGCCCTGCTCGCTGCCATGGTTCTGTTCTCTTTTGAGCCCACCCTGGAGCAGATTGTTGCAACCGCGGTGCTGTTTCCCGTGGTCATGAGCATGGGCGGCATTGCCGGCACCCAGACACTCACCATCATGATCCGCGGCATGGCAACCGGCCAGGTTAATGCCGGTAATACGGCTTTGCTGTTTCGCAAGGAGCTGGCCGTAGGCGCCCTCAACGGCCTCGTTTTCTCGATTGTCGTCGCGGGGATCGCGTGGTTCTGGTACGGCAATTTCCAGCTTGGCGTGGTCATGGCCGTCGCAATTCTCGCCAATTTACTGGCGGGTGCGATCGCCGGCTTCCTGGTTCCCATTATGCTCAAGCGCATGTCGATTGACCCTGCCCTGGCGGGCGGCGTTGTACTGACAACAGTGACCGATGTGGTTGGCATTCTCGCCTTTGTCGGGTTGGCTACCTATATCCTTCTGGGCACCTGACCGGTAAGCAGGGCTGATGCGTATCCTGATCCTGAGCCAGGAACCGCCCTTCAATGCGAGGCAGCTTGCTACCGGCAATGCGCTAAGAACCCATCAGCTCAACACATCCCTGCTGGCCGCCGGTCATGACCTTAAGCAAGTGTGGCTGGACCGGGACGGTAACAACGGCGGATTTCGTTCCGCTGATGAGCTACGCGGCTTGATCCAGAGCGAGTCTCCGGACGTCATCCTGGTCAGCTACTGGGAGCTTCTCGAACTACTGCCTTTTGATCCACCGGTGCCCGTCATACTCGACTTTCTGGCGCCACGGCCGCTGGAAGTGCTGTTTGAAAACCCGGACCAGGTGGGCGGCATGCTGCGCCGCCTGCGCGTGGCGCTGGCGCGCTGTGACCTGCTGCTGGTGGGCAACAGCGAGCAGGAAAAACTGCTCTCCTTCTGGCTTCTGGAAGCGGGTTTCGACCTGCGCGAGGAAAACCCGGTTTGCGTGGTTGGCCTGGCCGGTGAGCCGGTCGCCGGGAAAGCGCCCTCATCCGCGGCCCCCAGGCCACTGCAACTGGTCTCAGGCGGGGTCAGCTGGCCCTGGCGCCAGGATGTTCATTACCAGGCCGCCATCGAACAGGCCATTCGTGAGCTTGATCCGGAGGGCACGCAACTGGCGCTGGTCAAGTTCGGCGGTGCTTATCGCTGGCAGGAGCCCGGGTCTGTTCTCGCAGCAAATGAAACTTCGCCGGACCAGCGGCCACTGGCACCCTATCGGGACTGGTCGGCGTTCCTGAGGAGCGCAGACATCGGCCTGGAGCTGGGCCAGGATCATATAGAGCGACGCTTCAGCCAGTCCTTCCGCTCGCTGGATTTTCTGCGTCACGGTTTGCCCCTGCTGATCAGTGCGGGTCAGCCCATGGCGGAGGAAGTCCGGAATTATGCCGCGGGTTGGGTGGTGGACTCACCTGAGGATATCTCTGCGGTCCTGCAGAACATTCTGCAACATCCGGAACACCTTGCCCGGGCCAGTGCCAATGCCCTGCAGCTGGTCCGCGAACGGCATGACCCGGCGCAGGCGATTGTGCCATTGCTGCGCTGGCTGGAATCGCCACGGCGTGCTGCCCGCTTGCCCGGCTATGGCGTGCCCGATCCGGCACCGCCGGTGTTGGGCAAGCCACCGGTTCGGGACCGGCTGGCCCGCCGCTATCGCCTGGTGCGCCGCATCATTCTGAACCGCTGGCTGACCGGCGAAGGGAAGTACACGCCCGGCGAGGCCATCGTAATGCTATCGCGCGAGGATCTGTTCCCCACCGACCATGGCGCTGCGGTCAAAATCGTGGAGACCGCGCGCGGCCTGTCCCGCAATGGACGGGAGGTTCTGCTGCTCACCCATAGCCGGTCACACTATTGGCGCTTCCAGGACGGTGAGCGAACCGAGTGTTCTCTGCCGGGCTGGCTGAAACTGCTGAGCCGGCCCCTGGCGCTGGTCAAACTGACCCACTACACGCTGGATATTCCAGAGAGCAATGCGTTTTTGTATATACCACTGAGCGATGGCAGTTTTTTCTGGCGACTGCTGTGGGTTGCCACCCGCCACCGGGCTGGTATCTTCCAGGCCGAGTTTCCGGCCTATGCCCTACCCTGCCAGCGGGCGGGTGAGGTGCTCGGCATACCGACCGTGCTGGTGCAACACAACGTTGAGTATGCGCGGCTGAAAGCCCAGATTCCCGAGCTTACGCGGGCGCAGTTTGAGCGTTTTCGGGCCATTGAAATTGATCTGTGCAATCACAGCCAAGCGGTCGTGTGCGTGT
The DNA here is from genome assembly GCA_942491555.1 of uncultured Gammaproteobacteria bacterium. Lineage (GTDB taxonomy): Bacteria > Pseudomonadota > Gammaproteobacteria > Xanthomonadales > SZUA-36 > Marinihelvus. The sequence continues at coordinate 1,166,063 of CALOBN010000005.1, read as the reverse complement.
CTGACAACGACCGTCAGAGACTGGCAGCGGACGGCGTGCATCCCGGTTTGCTGCATACGATTCCCCATGGCATCGATCTGCAGGCTTTTGACGAGGCCCCGGCGGCAGATGCACGGGCCACCTTCGCCATTCCGGAGCAGGCATTGCTGCTGGTCTATCACGGCACTTTTGCCTACCCACCCAACCGGGATGCCTTGCAGATGCTCGCCGAGGAGGTCCTGCCACGCCTTGAGCAGCGTGGCATTGAGGCCCATGTGTTGGCAGTCGGCCATCAACCGCCGTCAGGCATACACCCAAGAATTCATTGCACGGGCAGCGTGGAGCAAGTGCCACCGTGGCTAAAAGCCGCCGACATCGCGGTGGTGCCGTTGCGCGAAGGCGGCGGGACGCGCATGAAGATCATTGACGACTTTGCCGCCAGCCTGCCCGTCGTGGCCACCGCCAAGGGCATTGAAGGCATTCCGGCAACGGACGGCGTGCACGCTCTGATTCGCAATGACTGGGACCAATTCAGCGATGCCATCGCGACCCTGGCTTCAGATCAGGTGATGGCCAAAGACATAGCTGCACAAGGACGGGCGTTAGCGGAGGCGCTTGACTGGCGTTCGATCGGGGCGCGTTATGTAAAGCTTATGGATAACCTTACCCGCTGAAGCGGCGCGCACAATACAGCGAGCTTTAACTGGGCTTTGGCTTGTCCGCCACCTGGTTACGCAGATAGACCGGTTGTGCCTGCTCAGCGGAAACCGCCAGACCCAGCGCCCAATCTGACAAGGCCAGCGGGACAATATGGCCAGCCCGCGCAACAACCGCCGGCCAGCGGTCCTTGACGGGGAGCATGCTGAGTGTTTCGAACCGCTCGAAGCCGTTACCCACTGCACTCCACGACAAAGAATCATCAGGAATCGCTGACTGCGGCGCGCAAACCCGTTCCTCCCCCGCTGGATGCATGATCCCGTCTTTGACCGAAAAACAAGCGCTGAACACCTCATCCATGCGCGCATCCATGGCCACCCAGGCCTGCGTAACGCCCATCCCGACTGCCGCCTGCGCCACACAACGCAGAGACGACACAGGCACCACCGGCAAATCAGCTCCCCATGCGAGCCCCTGCACCACACCGATACCGATACGCAGGCTGGTAAAACTCCCGGGTCCGCGGCTGAATGCAATGCCATCAAGTCCGCTGAGCGGGGTGCCGGACTCATCCAATAGCTCGTGCACGAATGGCAGCAGATTTTCGGCATGCGCCCGGGGGCCGGGTGCGAACCGCTCCAGGCAGGCTCCATCCAGCCACAGGGCGGCTGAGCAGGCCTCGAAAGCGGATTCGATCGCCAGCAGCTTCATGTGCCGGATCTGTTCACGATGAATTGTCCCGATTGGCTTTCATGCCGCTGCATCGCGCTTTGAATCGTCACCGGCGCTGGCATCGGAGTCTGGTAGTTCCGCGGCCACTTCAAAAAAATCCACCACGTCCTGCACCGTGTCCGCGCGTCGCATGGGCGGCAGACTGTCCAGAAACACCGAACCATAGCGCCGGGTCCGCAAACGCGGATCACAAATGGCCAGCACACCCCGGTCATTAACATCGCGGATGAGACGCCCGGCACCCTGCTTAAGCGTGATCACGGCTTGCGGCAGGGACAGTTGCATAAATGGATTGCCACCTTCGGTGCGCAGCCGTTCACCGTGGGCTTCCATTACGGGGTCATCAGGTGCGGCAAAGGGCAGTTTGTCAATCACCACCAGCGACAGCGCCTCACCGATAACATCTACGCCTTCCCAGAAGCTCGCAGTGCCCAGAAGGATGCCTTCACCCGATTCCCGGAAGGCATCCAGCAGCAGGCTGCGCGGTGCCTCCCCCTGTACAAACAAGGGGTAGCTGAGCTGTTCGCGCAGTAACGCGGACGCCTCCTGCAGCGCACGGTGCGAGGTAAACAGCAGGAAGGCCCGCCCCCGGCTGGCCTGCAGTACCGGAACCAGCTGTGTCATCAACTCCGCGATATAGGAAGGATCACGCGGCTCAACCGGCAGTTCAGGCAGCCACAGCAAGGCGTTGTTGGGATAGTCGAAGGGCGAGTCCAGACACAGTGTCTGCGCCGAACTCAAACCCATCTCGCGTGTAAAGTGCGAGAAATCCCCGCCCACCGAGAGCGTGGCCGAGGTGAACACCCAGGCCGCATCCAGTTCGTCCCGGTATTGCTGGAAAACCTCGGACACATCCAGCGGCGTAACGTGCAGGCCGAATCCGCGCCCTTTGCGCTCAAACCAACGCACCGTGCCGCTACCCGACGCACTGTCCAGGAGGTCAAACAGGGCCGCGAGTTCGGCTCGCCGTTCGCGGCAGCCATCAAGCCCGCGGCTGACACCTTCCAGCGCAAGCAGTGGCGCCTCGAGGTCTGCCACGGCCTGGTCAAGTTTTTGCAGCGCGAGGCGCAGGGATTCGTGCTCGATAACCTGCTGCCATGTGCCCCGGTCCCCCAGACGCTCCGCCATGGCCGCCTGGAGTTCACGCAGCGCCTGGCGGCAGGCATCAACGGGCTCGCGCAGGCCGCCGAGCGCACCGGGTATTTCCGCTGCCTCGGCCTGAATATCGCGCATCAGGTCTTCAATCCGGCGGCGGGTAAGGCTGACGCTGAAAAACCGCGAGGCCAGCTCCGGTGCCTGATGGGCTTCGTCCACTACGAAGGCTTCGGCACCCGGCAGCACCTCACCGAAGCCTCGCTGTTTAATCGCCATATCTGCGAACAGCAGGTGATGATTGACCACCACCACATCCGCTTCCTGCGCACGGCGCCGCGCCTTGAGCACATGACAGTCCTCAAAATCGGGACACTTGTTCCCCAGGCAATTGTCATTGGTGCTGGTAACCATGGGCCACACAGCGCTGTCATCAGGAAGAACATTAGCAACGGACAAGTCACCATCGCGGGTACGCGACGCCCAGGCCTGCACCGCCTCCAGTTCGCTGATTGCCTCGCGCGTCGGGTATTCACCTTCGCGCCGCGCCTGCTCCATGCGGTGCAAACACAGATAGTTGGCGCGACCCTTAAGCAAGGCGATGTCGGCGCTGACATCGAGCGCTTCGAGCACCATTGGCAGGTCACGAAAAAACAGTTGGTCCTGAAGTGTTTTGGTGCCCGTGGAAATGATCGTGCGCAAACCGGACAACAGCACCGGCACCAGGTAGGCCAGCGTCTTGCCCGTGCCGGTCCCGGCTTCGGCAACCAATGAACCACCATCCGCCAGGCAGGCGGCAACGGCATCGGCCAGTTCGCGTTGTTCCTGGCGGGGCTGAAAGCCCGGCAGGGTTTTCGCCAGGGGGCTGTCCTCGCCGAGGAAACGCCCCGCGTCCAGCCTGTCCTTACTCATTCCCGCCGCTTCATTCCGGCTCAGAGACCGGTTGGCCGGGTGACCATGCATTGTTGCGACCGGTCTTGCGCCAGGTTCGCTTCACCCACTTCACCGAGGCGCTCGTAGGCGACACTCATGGTGCGCCAGTTGCGCGCACACAGTTCCCCGACCCGCGGACCAATGTCATGGGAGCGGGTCGCAAAACTGATCGCCTGGCTGTATTCGCCGCGCTGCAACTGGACCTCGGCCATCTGTTGCAACAGCTCCGGGTCGCGCGGCTGAATGCGCATGGCTCGCTCCAGCAGTATCGAGGCCTGGCCCAGGTCTCCGTCCGCTTCCGCCTGCTTTGCCTGGGCTGTGAGCTCGGCAACCGCCGGGTTTTTCAGCGGGTATACCTGCACACCGGCGGACTCTTCACGTGCCGGGGTGCGGACCCGTTCCTCAAGCTCGCGCTCCTCAATCGGTGCTGGCGGCTGGCTGGCACAAGCAGACAGCAGGGTCACGGCGATGAGCGTTGGCAACACTCTGCCGGTCGCGGCTCTGACCTTTGCGAATCCCTTTATTGAAAACCAGCTTGTTACGAGGCGGGTCCTTACCTCTTTTATCACCCGGGCCTTAATCACGGTCAAACCATTTTCTCCAGAACGATGTTTCATTGTCACTTTCCCGAACCTTGCAGGGGCTTGCATCAACCGGCGCAGAACCCTCGACAAACGGCATTTGCTCAGCACCCGGGCAACCGCTGGCGCTCAGCAGCGCACGATCACGCTCCACCCAGGTCCAGTACGCCCCTTCGGGCATATCCCTGCTTACCGGTAACAAAGGCAACTGGCGGAACAAACGAGCCCAGACCCGCAGCGCGGCATTGCTGCCGGTAACCCCGGCCGGGCGATTATCATCCAGGCCAACCCAGGCCACCGCGAGGCGGTCACGAGTATAGCCGACAAACCAGCTGTCCCTGCGCTCATTGGTGGTGCCGGTCTTGCCTGCGATGGTCACATCCTGCCTTAACAGACCCGGAAGAGCGCGCGCCGTTCCCTCGGCGATGACCCGGGTCATGCCGTAGTTGAGCACAGCAACAGCGTCGCGACGCTCCAGGGGCCGCAAGCGCAGGGGGTAACGATTCAGCGCATCGCCCTGTGCGGTCTGCACCGCGGTCACGGCACGCAGGGGCACACTGAAACCACCCGCGGCGAGCGACTGGTAGACCTGGGTAACCTCCATCGGGGTGAGCTCAACCGCCCCCAGCAGCGTTGCGGGCACCGATGGAATGTCCTGCTCGATGCCCAGCTGGGCCAGCTTGCCAGTAAACTCCGCCAGACCAATATTCATCCCCAGCCGCACCGTGGCCTGGTTATAGGACTGGGTCATAGCTTCCAACAAGCGCACCTCGCCATGCGAACGGTTGTCGTAATTTGACGGGGACCAGAGGGTTCCATCGGCCTGGCGCAGGGTAATGGGTTCATCCTCGATCGTGCTCAGCCAGCTGTAACGTTCCGGGTGCTCCAGGGCCAGCAGATACACAATCGGTTTGATAACGGATCCGACCTGGCGACGCGCGTTCAATGCCCGGTTAAAGCCTTTGCGCGCCGGGTTGCGGTCACCGACAACGGCACGCACCTCGCCGCTGTCGACATCGGCCAGCACAATTGCGGCCTGCAGATCGGATGGCAGTCCCGCATTGGCCAATTCATCAAGCCCGCCGGTAACTGCCTCCTCCGCTGCCGCCTGCTCCGCGGGGGCCAGGGTAGTAAATATTCTCAGCCCGGCATTGCGCAGGTCTGATTCACGATAGTCGCGCTGCAACTGATCCCTGACCAGGTCCACGAAAGCCGGAAAACGATTACCGGATATGGATGGCGTGGGCGTGACATCCAGCGGCATACCCTGCAGATTTTTGACTTCCCCGGCCGTTAACAGGCCGGTTTCGCCGAACACGGCCAGCACCTGGTTACGCCGCTCCAGCGCCCGCTCCGGATTGCGGCGCGGATTGTACAAGGATGCACCCTTGACGATACCTACCAGCAGTGCGATCTGATGAGCCTGGACCTGGTTCAGCGGAGCGCCAAAATAATACTGGCTGCCGCGCGCAAAACCGTGAATCGCATGGTTGCCCTGCTGGCCCAGAAAAACCTCGTTGAGGTAGGCCTCGAGGATCTCCGCCTTGCTGTAATGCCATTCCAGCAGCAAGGCCATCAGCGCCTCATTGATCTTGCGCGGCAAAGACTGGACGTTGCTCAGGTAATAGTTCTTAACCAGCTGCTGGGTCAGCGTGCTGCCACCCTGCACGGTTCCGCCTTCGCGCAGATTGACCCATGCCGCACGGGCAATCCCGCGCGGGTCGACCCCGTAATGATGTTTGAAACTGCGGTCCTCCACCGCCTGTAGTCCTGTCACCAGCAACTCTGGCACCTCATCCATGGATACCAGCGTGCGGTCCTCATCATGCAGCGGGTAAATGGATGCAATTTCGGCCGGATCCAGGCGAATCAGGCCCAGGTCCCCGCCACCGGCCGGTGAGGACAAGCGGGTCACGATACCGTTATTCAGCTCCAGCCTGAATTTCAGGGGCAGCTGGATCCCGTCTTCAAAACGGAATCCGCGCCGGAAGATCTCATAACGCCCACCGGCCACGGACCAGGAGCCTTCGCGGTCAGCACTGTCAGACTTAACATAAGCGGCCGCCAGCAGTTCCTGGCGGAGATACTCCGGCGACAGGGCCTGCCCTTCATAAAGACTCAGGGGGCGTGCATAGACACGGCTTGGCAGATCCCATTTGCGGCCTTCAAACTCGGCGGTCACCACGTGATTGAGCCAGAACATCCACGGCACCAGCAGACCGATACCCAGGCCGGCCAGCATCAGCCCAAGCCGGAATATCCGCCCGGCCAGGGAACGACGGGGCCTGGCCTTTTTGCCGCGCGCCCGGCCGCCCCCGCCAGCGCCCGGGGATGCGCTGCGCTTACGACTTGTTTTTGTCTTCTTGCTTCCGGTCTTTTTCTTGCTGCCGGTCTTGCTCGGTGGACTCATAGGCTCCTTGCCGTTTACCGGGTGACATCAGGGATGGCATTGACCATAATGACCCGGATTTCGAGACTGGATCGGAACGTCACACAGAACGGCAACGCCGGGCCAGAAAGCGGACACCAAAAAGGCAGTCTCATTCTATCCAGCCCGGGCACCCCGCGGCCAGCGCGAAGTTCTCCGTGGGGTCAATGAGGTCCCCCCCAAACATGTCAGTGCACAACCCCACAAGCAAACCCGATCGCGAAAACAACGCCACCGCGATGCCATCAGGGCTGGCTCTGTTTCTGCATGCTACCGGCAGCGATGCGCCGGACGCTGCGTGGGTCGAAAGCCTGCGTGACCAGGGACACCGGCTGTTCAGCCACCGGCCACTGGAGGGAGTTGAACAAACCGCTGCAACGCTCGAGCAGCTTGGCAATCTGTGCATTGAACTTCAACAGGCAGCACCCGGCCTTGCCCTGGTCCTGTTGCGTTACCCGCTCACGCCCTCGCCTGCGGCCATGCAGGATCTCGCCGCCTTGTTGTCGCGCGCTCCGGGTCCGGTGGCCTACACAACCTTCAGTAACGCAGACCCGGAATGTAACCCCTGGGCCGGGCTGGCGGCAGAGCATCTTGAACCGCGTAGCCGTGAACAGCTGATCAGCATGATGGGCACCGGGCGCCTGATGCCTTTGACCCATTGGCCCAGTCATTTGCTCGCATTCAGCCCCGCTGCCGTCCAGGCCCTGGCCGAACCGGGGCTGAGTGGTTCGGCGGCGTCAGGGCGGCTGCGCAGCCGGCGTGTGACACCGGAACTGGCTGACTGGATTTATGTGGAAAGTTCTGCCGAGCCAGTGGGCAACATCGCCCGCCTGGAACCCCATGAAATTGCCCGCCCACGACCCTGGGGCGCTCTTGCCGGCCGGTTGCAATCCTGGCTGTCTGTTGCCGCTGACCTTGCCGATGAAACCCATGATCTTGGCGAGCCGCAAACTACCAGTATTCCTCGTCCCGGCGATGCGCCGGTAACCCTGCACATCACGCACAGCTGGGGCGGTGGCGTGGCGACCTGGATACGTTCGTTTATCGCCACTGACACCGCCGGGCTGCACCTGCAGTTGCGTTCGGAAGGTCCACAAACCGGCCAGGGTGCCGGGCAACGCCTGAGCCTCTACCTGGGCAACCAACTTGATGCACCCCTGGACTGCTGGTGGTTGCAACCCTCCATCGACGTAATGGATACGGTCAATGGTCAATACCGCGAGGTCCTGGACCAGGTCTGCGACCGTTACGGTGTCGGACGCGTGTTGGTCTCCTCGCTGATCGGACACAGCCTGGATGCCCTGCGTACCGAGCGGCCCACCTTGCAGATCCTGCATGACCCGTTTCCGGCCTGGCCGCTGCTCGGCATTCACCCGGCGGAATTTGATAATGACCTGCAAGCGGCGCTTGCAGACCCAAGAGCCAGGGAGCCCTTCAACAACATTTCGCCGGAAGACTGGCTGCGGGTTCAGGCGCAATACGCCAATGCTGCGCAATACATCAAGCTGGCTGCTCCGTCCGCCGCCGCGGCGGATCTGCTGACCGGCCTGGTGCCGGAATTGGACCGGGACCGCATTACCGTCATTCCACACGGTCTGCCGATACGCGTGCCGGCCCGCAAGGCAATCGGCCGGACGCAACCCCGCCTGGCATCAGAAAAACCGCAACTGAGGATTCTTATCCCGGGTCGGGTGCAGCCCGGCAAGGGATTGGCGCTGCTGCAGGCCGCCCTGCCGGAGCTGCGTACGCTGGCCCACATCACCCTGCTCGGTACCGGCAAGGGCGGTGAGGCATTTTTTGGGCAAAGCGGAATCAATGTTGTGCAGCAGTATGATCAGGGTCAGCTCGCTGAGCTCATCGAGGTACTGCAGCCGGACCTGGCCGTCCTGCCATCGGTGGTGCCGGAAACCTTCAGCTACACGCTCTCGGAAATGTGGGCTCTTGGCGTGCCGGTTCTGGCAACCCGGGTAGGCAGTTTTCCGGAGCGCATCCGGGATTCTGAGACCGGCTGGCTGTGCGATGCCGATCCCGCCGCGCTGGTGGCGGCAGTCAAAAAGCTTGCCGCTGATCCTTCGAGCATTCGTAAAGTCGCCGACCGCCTGCGCGAAGAACCCGTCGATGACCTGGAGACCATGACAGCGGCCTATAACAGCCTGTGTCCGGCCCAGCGCATAGCACCGCAACGTCCTGCCTCCAGCGGCGCCGACCTGACCCTGGCCGAGGCACAGGCCGAGGCACGGTCTGACCAACTGCGCAATGCGCTGGGCGAGGTCGCCGCAGCAACGCAACATGCCCGACAACTGGATGCACTGGTCGAGGAACGCACCCAATGGGCGCAGGCAGAGCTTCAGCAACGCAAAATCCGGGACAAGGAACTCGCTGTCTCGATCCGGGAGATTGAGTCGCTGACGACCAGCAAGGAAGCCCTTGAGCAATCCCTGGACGGTGTTCTGACCAGCCGCTCATGGCGCATGACCGCTCCAATACGTGCAGCGAAGCGTCTTATCAAAGGCCTGGTTGTACAACGGGCCTGGAATCCGCTGCGCTGGCCGCTGTTGCTGTCCCAGACGGTGCGCAACCTGAGCACCGTGGGTCTGCGCGGCACTTTGAACCGGATGCAGCACTTCGACCCGCAGCTCAAAGCACCAGGCAGCGATGGCCGGGCACGCACGGTCGAGTATCCGCAAAAAGTGATTCTGCCCGATGCCGTGCCCTGTGACACCAGGCCGCGGGTCAGTGTGATCATCCCGGCCTACAATCACCTGGCTTATACCGCTGCCTGTCTCAGCAGCATTGCGCGGGCCAGGGATGCCACGCCTTTGGAAATTATCCTGGTCGATGACGAATCCAGCGACAAGACACAGGCCCGCTTAACCGGTCTGCCGGGCCTGCGGTATTTCCGCAATACGGAAAATCAGGGCTTCATTCGCAGTTGTAACCGCGGGCTGACCGAGGCCCGGGGCGAATTCGTGTTGTTTCTCAACAATGACACGCAGGTAGAGGATCACTGGCTTGAGCGTTTGCTGGAAACCTTTGCACAGCAACCCGACGCCGGCCTGGTTGGCGCCCGCCTGGTGTACCCGGATGGCAGCCTGCAGGAATGTGGCGGCATGGTCTTAAGCGATGGCTCGGGCTGGAATCTTGGGCGTGGCGATAACCCGGACAAACCGGACTACCAGTTCCTGCGGGAAGTGGACTACTGCTCCGGCGCCTGCATCGTGCTGCGCCGGGACCTGCTGGAATCCCTGGGCGGCTTTGACGAGCACTACGCACCCGCCTACTACGAGGATACTGACCTGGCCTTCAAGGTGCGCGCAGCGGGTTTGAAGGTCTACGTCCAGCCAGCGGTAAGCGTTACCCATTTTGAGGGTGTCAGTTCGGGCACCGACCTGGCCAGCGGCACCAAGCGCTACCAGCTCGTGAATCGCGAAAAATTCATCGAGCGGTGGAGGGGTGAACTGGCGCTGCAGCCCGGGCCGATCAAAGACCCGCTGGATCTTGCGGCGGTGCGGCAGGCGCGTGATCACCGTCTGCGCGGCCGGATCCTGATCATTGATGCCTATACGCCGGAACCAGATCAGGATTCCGGCAGTGTGCGGCTGGTCAACCTGATGCGCTGTCTGCTGGAGATGGGCTACGGGGTCACATTTTTTGCCGATAACCGGGCCTGGGACGGCAACTACACCCGCAGCCTGCAGGCCATGGGTGTGGAGGCCTGTTACGACCCCTGGCTCGGCTCGGCTGAAGCATTCATACGTGAACGGGGACGCGATTTCTCCCAGGTCATCATCAGCCGGCATTACATCGCCGGTCAGTATGTTTCGCTCCTGCGCAGCCATGCACCCCAGGCCAAATTCATCTTCGACACGGTGGATCTTCATTTCCTGCGCGAAGAGCGCCTGGCAGAGCTGGAAAACAGTACCGCATTGCGCCAGGTTGCCAAGCAGACCCGGCGCTCCGAGATGGGGGTCATTCGCGCCGCCGACGCGACCCTGGTGGTCAGCCAGGTGGAGCAGGAACTGCTCGCAGATAGCGCGCCGGATGCAGATGTATTCGTGCTTTCAAATATCCATGAACTGGGCGTCGATCCGCCCGGGTTTACGCAGCGCAAGGATGTGTATTTCGTCGGCGGCTACCAGCACCCACCCAATATCGATGCAGCACGCTGGTTCGTTCAGGAAATCTGGCCCCTGATTAACAAGGCCCTGCCTGACGTTCACTTTCATCTGATCGGCAGCAAGGCACCGGATGCCGTGCGTGAGCTGGGCAATGTTGCCGGTGTGACCTTCCATGGTTTTGTTGAGCGTCTTGAGCCTTTCCTGGATGAGTGCCGTGTGTCTGTAGCACCCCTGCGTTACGGGGCCGGCGTCAAAGGCAAGGTCAACCAGGCCATGGCGCATGGACAACCAGTGGTGGCCACGCCGGCAGCCGTGGAAGGTCTGCATGCGGTGGACGGCAGCGATGTATTGATTGCCGCGAACCCTGGGGACTTCGCGCAGGCCGTGATCAAGCTCTACCAGGACCAGGCGCTATGGGAGCGCCTGTCCGTCAACGGCCGGCGCAATGTGGAAACGCACTTTTCCAAGGATGCGGCCAAGCGCGATATCAGCAAGCTGTTGAGCGCCCTGGAAGACTAGCCGGCTGTCAGGAAGCGTCGCGCAGGCGGCGTGTTTGGATCACGTTGCGGATTGCCCCAAGGCGGCTCAACAGCTCGCTTAGCTGTTCATAGCTGCGGACCTCGACCTGCAGGCGCACATCCATGCGCTCGCCGCCATCCACGAGATTGCTGCTGATATTGCGCACCGGAATCTCCTCGGCCGCCATCACCGAGGAAATGTCCTTGAACAGCTCGCGCCGGTCCCAGGCCAGTATCTGCAAACCGACCCGGTAACGCTGCGCCTCGCGCTCGCCCCAGTGGACGTCCAGCAGACGCTGCGGATCATCACCCTGCCAGCGCAGGACATTCGGGCAATCGTCGCGGTGCACGGTCACGCCGCGCCCGCGGGTCACGTAGCCCACCACGGCATCGCCGGGTACCGGCTGGCAGCAGCGCGCAATGCTTGTCATCAGGTTGCCGACACCCTGGATGGTGATACCGCTATCGTGATCGACTGCCTTGCGCCCGGCCCGTTTCGGGCTGCGCGTCAGCAGGTCCTCGGCCTGGGTCGGTGAATCGGGTGTACGCAGTCGCTCCACGGCCCCGGTCACCTGGGCAACGGTCAGGTCACCATTGCCGACCGCAGCGTAGAGATCCTCCGTGGTTTTCAGCTGGAAACGTTCCGGCACACCGGCCAGGTCGAGCTCGCCGAAGCTCATCCGCGCCAGTTCCGCCTCGACCAGCTCGCGGCCATCGGCCACGTGTTCTTCGTGGCTTTCGCGTTTGAACCACTGGCGCACCTTGCCGCGGGCCCTGGCGCCGTGAATAAACCCCAGGCGAGGGTTCAGCCAGTCACGACTGGGGCGTGGCTCCTTGGCGGTCAGTATTTCCACCCGGTCACCGTTGCTGACCGTGTGGGTCAGATTCACAATTCGACCATTGACCTTCGCGCCGCGGCAGCGATGGCCGATCTCGGTGTGCACCTGGTAGGCAAAATCGAGCACCGTGGCGCCCCTGGCCAGATCGACCACCCGTCCCTGGGGCGTCAAAACATACACCCGGTCCTCATCAGTGGCGGAGCGGAAACTTTCCAGCAGAGACTCATCGTCAAGGTCCTCCTCCCCCGATTCGAGCAGTTGGCGCATGACCACCACCTTGCGGTCAAAAGCCGGGTCATTGGGCCCGCCCTCCTTGTACCGCCAGTGCGCCGCCACGCCGAGCTCGGCATGTGCATTCATATCCCAGGTGCGGATCTGGACTTCAACTGCCTTGCCTTCCTTGCCAACCACCGCCGTGTGCAGCGACTGGTAGTTGTTGCCCTTCGGCGTGGTGATGTAGTCATCGAACTCACCGGGTATGGGCTGCCAATGCGTGTGCACGAGCCCCAGAACGCTGTAACAGGTCGGTATGTCCTCAACCAGAACGCGGACCGCGCGCAGGTCAAACAGCTCCTTGATATCGAGCCCCTTCTGCTGCATTTTCCGGTAAATGCTGTAAATGTGTTTGGGTCTGCCCAGCACCTCACCTTTGAGGCCTGCATCAACCAGAACCTGTTTCATGCGGGCGATAAAATCCTTGATGAAGGCTTCGCGTACTGTGCGGCGTTCCGCCACCTGCCGCGCAACCCGCTGGTAGGCCTCAGGCTCGGCAAACCGGAAGGCCAGATCCTCCAGCTCCCATTTGAGCTGCCAGACACCCAGGCGATTGGCCAGCGGCGCGTGAATCAGCATGGTCTCGCGCGCCAGCCGGGCACCTGTCTCCGGGTCGTCCTTGGCCGCACGCAAGCGCACCAGTTGCCAGGCAAGCGCGATCAGTACGACACGAACATCGGTCACCAGGGCGAGCAACAGGCGCCGCAGCCCTTCAGCGCTGGCACTTGATGCGCCGGCAGCGTCTGCGGGTACGTTTTCAGCCTGCACCTGCGCCAGGCGCAGCAGGCTGTCGAGTTGCTGCCTGACGCTGTCGGGTAGCTCACCCTGCCAGCGGTCCATCGACTCGCCATGGCGCTCGGCCACAAACAGCATCGCACTGCACAGGGTCTTAAGATCAGCGGCCAGTCCGGCCATCAATTCAAGCAAACCCGCCAGCCGCTCCAGCGCAACTGGTTTGCCCAGCGGGCCGGCGAGCAGACGCTCCATAACCGGCACCACCAGTTGCTCATCCTCCTGCGCTGAACGCGCATAGGCTGTTAGCCACGCGGACAGGGTTGCGGGGCTAAGCGGCCGGGCGATGGGGTCCTGAATCTCCATGCAAGGATTCTAACGCAGCGCCCCGTCAGCTGGACGTGACACCCGTCATGCGTGACGGAAAAGAGTTGCCATTGATTCCCGCAGCCCGGGCTCAGGCGGCGAGGACTGCCTGCCAGGCCTCTTCGAGGCGCTTGGCAGACACTTTCTCCGCGGTGCCAAGGCGCTGGGCAAACACCGAAACCCGGTATTCGGCCACCAGCCAGCGGTATTGATCAAGCTCCAGGGTATATTCGGCGCCCGCGGCGAGCTGGTCCTGGTAGCGTTCCCAGAAGGGCTCCAGCTGCGCCATCAATCGTTGATCCTTACCCGGGTCCAGGCGGGCCCGCTCGAGGCGATCTTCCAGGGCCTGCAGGTAACGCGGGAAGTGCGCCAGGCGACCACTTTCCAGCTCGGCCAGGAACTCCGGATACAGCATGTCATCCAGCTGCGCCTGCACGTCCTCGAGGCTGCTCGCGGGGAGCTCACGGGCATCGACCAGTGCCTGGCGAATGCGCCCGGCGCTGAGCAGCACGGCACCCAGTTCTCTGGCCAGTTCCTGGAAGACACCTCCAATCTGGCGACGGGTCGCTTCCAGCAAGGCATTCCAATCCGACTCGCTGCGTACCGCCTGTCCCTGCACCCCAACCGTGTCAACCAGTGCCCGCCACGCCAGCGCCTCGATCAGCGCCTCGGCGGGTCCGACCGGGGCCCAGCACAGCAGCGCCTCTTGGGACAGACCGTGCTGGCGGCGCATCCAGCGCATCTTGTCGGGCAACGCCAGCGCCAGCAGCCGCAAAATGCCCTCACCATGACTCAGGACCGCCTCCTCCCAGCTTTCAAACAGCCGCAAGCCAACGGCATCATGCTGGTCCACGAGCGCCGGGTAGGCCAGCGTACCCTCGGGCGTGGTCACCTGTTCCGGCAGGTCACCGGGGAGCCAGGCCACAATGCCGTCGCGATTCCAGTCGCTGCCCTGCCGGTCCATGAACTCGCGCTGGGCTTTCTGACCGAGTTGGGCCTGCAGTTGCGCCAGATCGCGACTCTCCTGCAGCGTGTTGCCTTCCTCATCCTGAACAACGATACGGATGCGCAGATGATCCGGAACGGCCGCTGGCGAGAAGTCGGCGGCTTCCAGCGCCACACCGGCCACCTTGTGCAAGGTCCCGGCCAGGGCCTGCGGTAAGCTCCGCTCGTCGGGATCACCGAGGGATTCAACCGCAGCATCGGCAAATTGCGGCAGCGGGGTAAGCGCACGCCGCAAAGGCTTGGGCAGGGTACGCATCAACTCAACCACCAGATCGCGGCGCAAGCCCGGCACCTGCCAGCTCAACTGCGCTGCATTCAGGGTATTGAGCAACTCAAGCGGGACCACCAGGCTGACTCCATCAGCGGGATGACCCGGATCAAACCGGTACGCCAGCCCGAAGCGTTTGCCTGCCGCAGCCCAGTCATCGGGGAACTGTTCAGCCGGGGCATCCCCGGCATCCTCGCGCAGCAACACCGAGGCGCCCAGATGCAGCTGTTGCAAGCCGGATTCATCAAGCGTCGCCAGCCAGCGCGTCAACGACTTTGCGGTGGCGACCTGTGGCGGAATGCGGGCATCGAAAAACTCTGCCAACGCCGTCTCGTCAACCAGCACATCGCGCTGGCGGCGCTTGTGCTCCAGTCGCTCCAGCTCTTCCCTGGCCTGACGATTAGCCTCCAGGAACGGTGCGCGGGTATCCAGCTCGCCGCGCACGAGGGCCTCGAGAATGAACATCTGACGGGCCTGGACCGGATCGATCCGGGTGAAATCCACACGGCGCTTTTCCACGATGACCAGGCCAAACAGGCTCACCTGCTCCCAGGCCAGCACCTTGCCCCGGCGTCGCGACCAGTGCGGGTCGATATAGGTACGCTTGAGCAGATGTCCGGCCTGCGCCTCTATCCAGGCAGGGTCAATCCGCGCATTGGTGCGCGCGTAGGGCTTGCTGGTCTCCACAATCTCGGCAGACATGATCCACTGGGGCGTTTTACCAAACAGACCGGAGCCCGGAAAAATATGGAAGGTCCGGTGACGCGCGCCCTGGTAGCTGCGGTCCTCGGGGTGGCGCTGCCCCACCTGGCTGAGCAGCCCGCTCAACAGCGCCTTGTGCAGCGCGTCATAGTCACCATGCTGACCGGTCAGCGGCATGCGGTCCTCGCGGGCCAGATCACGCAACTGCTGGTAGAGGTCGAACCACTCCAGTACCCGTTGCCAGGCCAGGAACTCGCGCTTGCACAGCTTGCGGAACTGATTGCCATTACGCGCATGGCGTTCCTTGCGCAGGTAGGCCCAAAGACTTAGCAGGCTGGCAAAATCAGAATGTTCATCCTTGAAGCGGGCATGCGCCTCGTCAGCCGCCTGCTGCGCCTCGAGGGGTCGCTCGCGCGGATCCTGGATACTCTGCGCCGCCGCGAGAACCAGGGTGTCTTCCAGACAGCCCTGCTGCTCTCCTTCGAGAATGATGCGACCCAGACGCACATCGACCGGCCAGCGGGACAAGCGGCGGCCCGCCGGCGTTACCGCCCGCTGCCCATCGAGCGCACCCAGTTCAAACAGCAACTGGTAGGCATCGTTGATCATGCGCGGGGCAGGCGGGTCGATAAACGGAAAGTCCTCAACCGCGCCCAGGCCCATGGTCAGCAGACGCAGGATAACGCTGGCCAGTGACGTACGAAGAATTTCCGGGTCGGTAAATTCAGGCCGGCTGGCGAACTCTTCCTCGCTGTACAAACGGATACAGGTGCCCGGCCCCAAACGGCCGCAGCGGCCCATGCGCTGGTTCGCGCTGGCCTGGGAAACCGGCTCAATCGGCAGGCGCTGGATGCGGCTGCGATGCGCATAGCGACTGATACGCGCCAGGCCGGTGTCAATGACAAATTGAATCCTGGGCACGGTCAGCGAGGTTTCGGCCACATTGGTGGACAGAATGATGCGCCGCGCGGCACCCGGGTGAAACACCCGCTGCTGCTCAGCCCCGGACAATCGTGCGTAGAGCGGCAGTACCTCGGTGCCGCGCAGGGAAGCACGTTCAAGCTGGTCACGGGCCTCGTGAATTTCGCGCTCACCGGACAGGAACACCAGGATATCGCCGCGCCGGTCGATGCGATCCAGTTCATGAACCGCCTCCACGATGCCCCGGTAAAGGTCGCGGTTATCGCTGCCGTCACCATCCAGCGGGCGATAGCGCACTTCCACCGGGTAGCCGCGGCCCGACACCTCGATGATCGGCGCGTCACCGAAGTGTTTGGCAAACTTTTCCGTATCAATCGTGGCGGAGGTAATGACGATCCGCAGTTCCGGCCGCCGCCCTGAGAGTTGTTTGAGATAGCCAAGCAGAAAATCGATATTCAGACTGCGCTCGTGCGCTTCATCGATAATGATGGTGTCATATTGCTGCAGGCGACGGTCTCCAACGGCCTCGGCCAGCAGGATGCCGTCGGTCATGAATTTGATATAACTGTCAGGACTGGTTTTCTCGCGAAAACGCACCTGGTAGCCCACCACCTGCCCCAACTCCGAACCCAGCTCTTCGGAAACCCGCGAGGCCATCGCCCGGGCCGCGATGCGGCGCGGCTGGGTGCAGCCGATCAGGCCACGCACGCCGCGCCCGGCTTCCAGGCAAAACTTGGGTAACTGGGTGGTCTTACCGGAGCCGGTTTCACCGGCCACGATGACCACCGGATGTGCGCGAATCGCGGCCACGATGTCTTCGCGGTGGGCCGTAATTGGCAGCTCCGGGTCATATTGCGGTTGCGGCAGCTTGTCCCGGCGTTGCTGGATACGCTGCTGGGAGGCCTGCACGCGCTGCAGGACCTTCTCCAGCAGTGCTTCAAGCGGCTTGCCCTGGCGCTGACGCGCGCGGGCCCGGCGCAACTGGCTGGCAACCCATTGCGCGTCCACCAGCGTGAGTTGATCCAGCCCGCGTTCCAGCTGACGAATGTCTTGCGCGATGCCCATGGCCGCGCATTATACGTTTGCTCAGCCGGCATAGTGTTCTCACCCCCGCGAAGCGTTTGAGTCGCTATAATCGGCGCCTGTTTTCAGGACCACAGGACAGCCCGTGCGCGCCAATTTTCGCAGCGATAACGAGACCCCGATCGCCCAAGCGGTGATGCAGGCCATTCTGGACGCCAACCAGGGCACTGCTTTTGCCTATGGCGAAGACCCCTGGTCGGAGCGCCTTGATGAGGCCTTCGCCGAACTTTTCGAGCACCCCGTCAGGGTGCTGCCGGTGCCAACGGGCACGGTCGCCAATGCCATAGCGCTGGCCAGTGTCACGCCGCCCTGGGGCGCGGTGCTGTGTCACAAAAACGCACATATTTATTGCGATGAATCCGGTGCGCCGGAATTTTATGGCAGCGGCCTGCGCCTGGTTCTGGGCGATGGTGAGCACGGCAAACTCAACCCGCAGAGTCTTCGCCAGGCCATGAAGGGAACTACCGGCCATGGTATCCATAGCTATGAAGCATCCGCCCTGAGCCTCACCCAGTGCACCGAGAGTGGCACACTTTATTCACCGGATGAGCTGGCGACCCTGTGTGGTATCGCTAAAGATGCCGGTCTGGCCACCCATCTTGACGGCGCGCGCTTTGGCAATGCCGTGGCCGCGTTGGGCTGCAGCCCGGCTGATCTGACCTGGCGTGCCGGCGTTGAAATGCTGTCGTTCGGGGCCAGCAAGAATGGCTGTATGGCAGCGGAGGCGCTGGTGTTTTTTGAACGTCACGAGGCCTTTGCCACCGCCGAGCGACACCGTAAGCGCGGCGGCCATCTTTACAGCAAGATGCGCTATCTGTCGGCCCAGCTACTGGCCTACATCGAAGACGATCTGTGGCTCGAGCTGGCACGGCACGCCAATCAACAGGCCGCCACCTTCGCCAAAGCCGTCAGCGAGCACCCCCAGGCACAGCTTGAGTATCCGGCCCAGGCGAATGAGGTTTTTGTGCGCTGGAGCACAGCTGCTTTCGAACATCTGGAGGCCGCCGGAATCGGCTTTCTCACCTGGCCCGGTCAGGATGACCTGGCGCGGTTTGTATTTGGGCACACGACCAGCGATGAAGACACCCGTACGCTGATAGAAGCTTTCCGGAACGGCGGGTGAGCCAGGCCATCCCGCCACGCGTTCCCGGAGCGGACAGGGAAACTGAGGAGCCACTGCGACGCGATATCAGCCGTCTTGGCTTTGCCGCAATTGTTCTGAACGGCCTGATTGGCGCCGGCATCTTTGGACTGCCCGCGGTGGCTGCGGCGCGTGCAGGTCATTTCAGCCCGTGGATGTTTCTTATTTGCGGGGTTTTGACCCTGACGATCGTGCTGTCTTTCGCCCGTGCATCCAGCCTGGTCAAGTCAACCGGGGGGGTGATTGTGTACGCCAGCCACGCCTTTGGATCCTTTATCGGCTTTCAGACCGGCTGGCTGAGTTTCCTGAGCCGGGTCGCCAGCATGGCTGCCAATACCAACCTGCTGGTGACTTACCTGGCCTGGTTCTGGGCGCCCCTTGATGCCAACCCCTGGCGCGGCCTTGCGCTGGGCGTGATTATCGGTGGCATGACCTGGCTTAACGTGGTCGGTGTGCGTAACTCCATGGCCGTGATGTACGTGTTCACGGTAATGAAGCTCTTACCGCTCAGTCTGCTCATACTATTTGGCCTGGGCCATGTTGACCCGGCAAGCCTGTTTGGCGCGGAATTTCCTGAACTGAGTGAGTTCGGCGGAACCGTGCTGGTGCTGTTGTACGCCTTTGTCGGATTCGAGGGCGCGGTGGTAAACGCCGGCGAAGGCCGCGACCCGAAACGGGATTTGCCGCGCGCGCTGATCAGCACCACGGTGGTCATCGCCCTGTTCTATTTTCTGATTCAGATGGTCTCGCTGGCTGTATTACCAAACTTGTCGGAGAGCCGCACCGCGCTGGCGGATGTAGCTACCGTTCTGTTTGGCACCCTGGGCGCGGCGGTGCTGACCCTGGGCGCGACATTTTCGATCGGCGGGAACCTGATGGCCGCCGTGGTTTCTGCGCCGCGGATGACCTGGGCGCTGTCGCGTGATCACTTGCTACCCGCCTGGCTCGGGAACGTTCATCCCCGCCACCAGACACCGCATACTTCGATATGGTTTTTCGGCGCCGTTTCTTTCGCCCTGGCTTTGACCGGGAGTTTTGTGTGGCTGGCCATCATGAGCACACTGATTCGCTTGCTGACCTACATGGTCTGTATCGCGGCGCTGCCGGCTCTGACCCGGCGCGCCACGGAGCCGGAGCTGGCGTTTAATTTGCCCGGTGGCATGCTGATTCCGGCGCTTGCCTTCGGACTCTGCATCTGGCTGATGCTGGAGGCGCCGGCCACGGCGTGGCTGACCCTGGGTGGGTTTTTCCTCGCAGGAACCGTGATTTATTTTTTTATGAAGCGCCGGCCCGCTCCTCATTAGGCGGTGCGGCCCAGAGCGGGTTCAACAGCGGGATCATGGCCAGCTCCAGGGTCTGGGCATAAACGCCACCACGGGTCATGCGGCCCCCGGTCAGAAGGCCGAAAGCACCGCCCTTTTGTTTGCTGTTATGGGTCGCAAAAACCCGGTCATTGGCCTCACCAAGTTCCAGCCCCTGCTTAAGAAGTGCCTCAACCGCGGGTGGCAGCGGCAGCGTCGGGGTGCGCGCAATTCCAAGCCGGCCCTGCGCATCGAGCACGGCCATCCAGGCTGATGCCAGCCACTGATCCGAGATGCGCTCCAGGCCGCCTTCCAGGCCCACCCAGAAATCTGCCTCCGGGCACGCCGTGCGGGCTGCGCTGGCCCGGTTAATGGAACCCTGCCGGGTTTCCTCGTCAGAGTCGGGCTGCTCTTTGACGCCCGAATCAACGCTCAGACCCTCGATGTGCAATTCACGGCCGGGCATCACGGTGGCAAAGGCCTGTCTGACTGCCTCCAGCTTGGCTGGATTTTTTGAGGCAACAATAATTTTCACACACGGCTCCGTGGCTGAATTGGGGTTCCCACAGCATCAGGGATTGACGCAGACCCAAAGTGTAACCAATCCCGCAGCCGCAAACGGCAAGTTCCGACAATCATTCCGGACGCAGTCTCTCAATGAATCATCCCTCCCCGGCCTAGGCTGAAACGGCTCATTTCATAACAGTCGAGGAGATATCATGAACAAAGCAATCACCCACCTGCTGGCGCTTACCGCGCTGGCATCCAGCCAGGTTGTGATGGCAGATGCAACCGCCATCAGTTGCCATGGCTGCAGCGATAGTGCAAAAAGCCAGGCCGCGAGCAAAGCGGCATCAGAGGGCATAGTCCATGTGTTTGACCAGAAAGGCGCTACCGTTTCAAGCTACAGCCTGTATACCGAGATACTTGATATCAGGCCCTGGACACGATGGACGACGGCGAGCCTGATACCAACGGACCCGACGCTGAAGAAAAGCTACCGGCAATTCGCCCGGGCACAGTCTGAACTCGAAGAAATGGGCACTATATACCTGCCCGGCGACTTTGAATTCGGCACGGTGGCCGGTGCCATTCTTGACCCGCGCGGATCCACCACGGCGATCGAGGACTATCTCTCCGAACTGAACCGGCTCGCTGCATTGAATCAGGCCACCATGAATCTGGTAAGCCGCATCACGCAGTTGGACCTGGGTGTTATTGATCTGGGAGACATCGTCAAGGATCTGGTTATCAAAGTTGAGTTTCCAGACGGTTCGGAAATGTCCTATATCCTGGAGTTTTCACTTAATCCCGGCAACAACGACCTGCGCATCGAACTTGTGCCGTTTGGTAATGCCCGTGGTCCCGATGGCAAAGCGTTGCCAACCCACGGAAACAGCCTTCGGGGCAGGACATTTACCGACCACAATGGCTCAATGATCGATTGGATCAATTATGTCCGATCCCTGGGTATCCCCGTGGTAAGTGGCGGCGGCAGTGGTGATGAAACGATCATGGAATGCAAGGTCAGCGGCAGTAACATTGTCTGCACCGTGCGCCGCCAGAACCGATAATGGCCGGCACTCAATGGCGTCGCGGTGAGGACCGCGGCGCCATTTGTTTGGGCGATGCAAGGGTTCAGTCAGCGCGAATACGAAGATCCTCCAGCACGGTTCCTGCAGCCTGCATTTCCCGGTCGTGATCTGCATCCCGGAAGGGCTCCAGCAATGCGGCTGCATACCATTCAGTCATAGGCGGGAGCGCAAGCAGGCGCTCCAGATATGCGGCGGCGTGTGCAGGAAGGACCGGACTGTAGGTCTGTGCCCGAAATGCAAAAGGGGCATACATGGCATCGACCGCGGTGAATTGCGCACCCGCCAGGTAAGGACCGCCGAAACGCTCCAGGCCATCCGCCCAGAGCCGGGCAGCACGTTGCCACTCACCACTCAGTTCCGCTGAGGGCGTATCAAGCCGGATTCTTTGACCACAGCTCATGCTGCATTCCCGGCGAATCGCGAAGAAGCCCGAGTGCATCTCGGCGCTGGCACTGCGCGCCCAGGCACGCGCCGAAAAATCTTCCGGCCATGCTGCCGGGTGACGTTCAGCAACGGTCTCCATGATGGCCAGCGAATCCCACACGGTATGGCCATCAATCTCGAGACAGGGAACTTTGCCGCTGGGTGAAAAGGCCAGAAAGGCTTGTTGCGGCCCGCCCCCTGCAAAAGGCACCAGGACTTCTTCAAAGTCCACATCCAGCATATGCAGCAGAAGCCACGGCCGCAGTGACCAGGACGAGTAGTTCTTGTTGGCAATAAACAGCTTCACGGTGTTGTGTTCCAGCCGGGATGAACCATTCAGGGCTTGCTGTCGCTCATCCGGGGTATTCCTCAAAGACCGGAATATCCCGCAGATCGCAGGACCATGAAGCCTTTGAGCTCTGGAAGATTCGTGCCTGGGGGACAACAGGTGGCTCATCATCCAGCGAGCCTGCGGGAATCATGACCACGCCCGCCTGCTCAATAAAACGGGGCATCCGCGAACCGCAATGGGGGCAAAACGTATTGCTGAAACGCTTGGCCTCCGGAAGTTTGTAGGTCACCAGGTCCTGCGAATCGGTGTCCCACTCCAGGGTGCCTTTGAGAAACAGGTTGGACGCGTGCCCGGTGCCGGAAGCTTTGCGACATCGCTGACAGTGACAATGATAAAAGCCCTGCGGCTCACCTTTCGCCGTATAACGAAACGCGCCACACAGACAGCTTCCTTTTAGCTTGGTATCACTCATTCCGGTAGACCTCTTGTATCAATTGAGCGCCTAAGCATCCAGTCCCTTGGGCGTCTGATAGGCGAGAAGACGGCCTGGTGTCGTGTCTACCAGACCCCAGGAAGGCATGGAAAACTCAATGATTGCGATCGCGCAGGTCGGCATATTAGCCAATGGCTCGCCGGTTAATTCCCTGAACAACTGGGTCATTACCGGGTTATGCCCGACCATCATAAGCCGGTCAATGTGGTCGTCGTTACGCTGGATTGCCGCCAGCATTCTTTGCAAACCATTGAAGTAAATGTCCGGATCGATAGCGATCCCGGCCGGATCAAAGCGCAGTTCGGTAGCAACAATCTCCGCCGTAGCGCGGGCACGACGGGCCGGACTGGAAACGATGTGCTGCGGCAACAAGGCCTGTTGCGCCAGCCACGCCCCCATCCGGGGTGCATCCTGCTCGCCCCGGCTATTGAGCGGCCGTGCCTCATCACTCAGCCCGGGATCGCTCCACGAAGATTTTGCATGCCGCACGAGGTAGAGGAGTTTTGAAGGGTTTTCCATAACGCAAATGCCTTGGGTTTGCGGACCGTCCTGCAGGAGCTGATAGATTATAAATGCTGCTGATTATTTTGCCCGCCATGAAAGTAAATGCACACTCTTAAAGTACGGCAGTTGGGGCGCTGTGCATCTTCAGGTACCCTGTCGCGCGATTCCTATTCTGATGTCATCGGCCACCAGGACTCTGTTATATGAGCAGCAAACTTGAGCAACTTAAAACCATGACCGTCGTGGTCGCCACGGACAGAAACCCTTTTTGAATACCGCGATCTGGCAAATTCGCCTGGCCCGCTTTGCGCGCCGTCTGCACAAATGGGTGGGCTTTTCGCTAGCCCTGGCCATGACCGTACTCTCGGTGACCGGCGCTTTCGTGGCCTGGAAAAAACAGGTCGGGTACCTGCAGCCGGCGACGCGTGTTAGCCAGATGGCCAGCCAGGAAACGGACCTGGATGCGCTGCTGCCACCCGCGCAGATCGCCGCGGCCGTATTGGCTCTGGATTTGCCGGAGGCGCAGGACCTGTCCGGGATTGACCGCATCGAATTGCGCCCGGCAAAAGGTATTTACAAGGTTCGCCTGGAAGCCCGCAACGCGTGGCGATCACCGCTGGAATTGCAATTTGATGCGCACTCGGGCGCGCTGCTCAACCAGGGTGTACGAGGTGATCAGTTGTGGATGGACCTGCATTCATTTGCCGTATTCGGTGAGTTGACCAAGCTGGTCGTTATGAGCCTTGCCGGCCTTAGCCTGCTGTGGCTGAGCCTTTCGGGTTTGTATCTTTTCGTTTTTCCGCGCTGGTTCCGGGCCAGAAAGCGCCGGTTGCTGCAATAATCCGGCCAAAAGCAGTAAGCATGCAAACCAGGTTTAACCGGGCATCGCCGTGCCATTGGCAATAATTGGGGTTACCGGGTAACAATAGAGAGGCATTTTCGCTAATTACCTGGCGGGGGGTAAAACAAAATGAAGTTTTCACATTACGCGGCGGTTGCCATTGCACTGATATTTAGCACCATAGCCGGGGCGGAGGTCGAACCGGATATCAATTTTGGCCAGTGGGAGAACAGAAGTACAACGACCATTGAAATGGCCCAGTTCAGCATGCCACCCAACACGGTCTCTTCGGTGGACTGCGTGACCAAAGAGGACTTCGAGGAAGGCCGCGCTTTCATGTCGGAAATGGAGGACTGCTCCCTCATTTCAGAGGACATTCGCAGCGATGGTGCTGACTTCAACATGGTTTGTAACCAACCGGAGATGGGTGAGTTGACCCTCAACATGTCAATGAATTTTGCAGGCGACAGCATGAGCGGCCGCATTACCGGAGAAATGGACGGTCCCATGGGTCCAACCACGATCCGGATTGATATCGCAGGTGAGCGCATCGGTGACTGCCCGTAAGCGAAAACTCCGCAATCGCCTGCTGGCATGCGTCAGGTCACAACAACACCGAAGATCAGAAATCAGGCTTCGGCGAATTGCCCGCCGTTCATTGAACCAGCCCGCAATGGGTGACTCCGGGCTTGTTCCGCTGTTGGGCTAGTCTCTTGAGCCGGCGCCTGCGCTTGCCACACGCGCCTCCTGCGCCCAGATCTTGCGCCAGTGATAGAGAATAATGGTCAGCCCGGTGACCAGCGGTACGGCCCACAATCCCGGGTTCAAGGCCAGCTCAGGAATAAACCGGACCGCCCCGAAAGCCAGAAACGCGGTGTACACAGAAATGCCCGCTCCCACCAGCCCCTTGAGGTGTTCCTTCAACCAGTCCAGGGGCCCGGGGTCACGCCGCAGCATAAACCACAAGTTGGTTCCCACCGTGGCAAAACCCACCATCGAGATACCCATGATCAGCAAGGGTTCCACGCGGCCCTCCTGAACGAAGTAATCACGCAACTGCCAACCTTGCCAGAGACAATTGGCCGCGGCGATAAACAGCACGGCCTGGGACAAAAGATTGATCAGGCCGCGATGGCGGGAATGTGCCCGGCGGTGCTGGATACACTCCCAGCCATACCAGGCCAGGTTTACCGTCAGAATGGCCAGATACAGCATCATCCAGCCAAAAACACCGGTAATCAGCGGCGCCGGGAAATCCAGACCCGGATGCGTACCCACCGGATCATGAATCGTCATGCTGGAAATCACCACGGCAATACTGCCCGTCACCAGCATGGACAGGGTAAAAACTTTGCCCCAGGAACGATGTGAGCGACCGCCCTTCTTTGCCAGAACCGGCACCCAAAAGGCCACGAGGCCGACACTACCGGTCACGATGTGCGCAATCACCACCGCGTGAAAAGGCCAGACATATTCATGAAACAGCGCCAAGACGAGACACTCCTGCAGCCCGGCGTTGCCGCCGAATCGCACACATAATACCCTTGCTGCACTTCCGGCCACCACTGCGCAGCGGAAGCATTCAACGACCAGGGAGGCCGCTTGGCCCAACGCAGCAAAGCCAGTAACAGAATGAGCGACAGCCAGGACCTGGCCGGCGCCTATGTGCCACCGCGCCCGCGCCCGCTGTGGCCGATTGCGGCCCTCATGCGGACGGCCTGGCAGCGCGAGGGCAATCTGCTCAGCCTGCTGCCGGCGGCGGCTTACCGCAAACCGGTGACACCCCTGGGTTATTCCCGGCGCTCAATCTGGCTGATCAACCAGCCGGAACTTATCCGCGATGTGATGACTGATCCTTCGGGAATCTATCCAAAAAATGACCTGATGGTCGGCGCCCTGGAACCGCTGGTCGGCGAGTCGATCTTTGTCTGCAGTGGTGCGCAGTGGAAGCGACAAAGGGCCATGATTGATCCGGCCTTTACCCACATTCGCTTAAACCGCGCGTTCATCTCCATGTCGGCGGCGGTTGATGACTACGAACAGCACCTGGATGCCCTGGCCGAGTCCGGCGAGCCATTTTCCCTCGACCAGGCCATGAGTCATCTGACAGCGGATATTATCTGCCGGACCGTTTTTTCCACCTCGCTGCAGTCCAGGGTGGCGCAGGAGGTTTTTGACGATTTTGAAGTGTTTGAGCGCAGCGTGGCGCATGTTGAGCTCAAGGCACTGATCTTTGATCCGCCGTTTAAGAAAATACCCCAGCACGAGCCGGTGCTGCGTGCCTGCGAGCGCATTCGCGAACACCTCGGCAAACTCATCGACACCCACCTGGAGGACGATACGGGCAGCTTTAACGACATTGCCTCGGCCTGCATCGCAGCGCGGGACCAGGCAACCGGCTGCCCCTTTAACCGCAAGGAACTGGTGGATGAGCTTGGCGTGATGTTTCTTGCCGGCCATGAAACCACCGCCAGTGCACTAACCTGGCTGTTTTTCATTCTTGCCGTGCGGCCGGAAGTGCGCGACCAGGTCCGCCAGGAGGTCGATGAACAGTCCGGTGACGGCGCCATTGCCTTTGAGACCGCGCGCCAGCTGCCTTATGTACGCAGCGTGTTTCGCGAAACGCTGCGGCTTTATCCGCCAATCACCTTTATCCCGAGGGTGGCCATGGAGCCGGTAACCATCGGCAATACGCGTATCCGCAAGGGCGCCATGATCATGATCTCGCCATGGGCCACGCACCGCAGCCAGTTGCTATGGGACCGGCCGGAGGTTTTTGATCCCGGACGCTTCTCACCGGAGCGGGAGAAAGACATCGCACCCGGGAGCTACCTACCCTTCGGCATGGGACCGCGGACCTGCGTGGGCGCGGGTTTTGCCCAGACCGAGGCCAATCTGATTATCGCGCGGCTCACCCGCCGTTATGATTTTGAAGTTATCAATCCGGCTGGTGTGCGGCCGGTGGCGCGCCTGACAACCAGGCCGGTGAACCAGATCATGGTGCGCGTGCGGCGGCGTACGCGATAATCACAACGCTTGCTCATGGGGCTGATACCAGCCGATGTCCTCGGTGGTGGCCTCGCCGAATGACTGGCCACGCAGCAGGGTGCGGCGCAGAATTTCCCAGGAGGCAACCGGCAGCAGCAGAAACGGCCAGGGGTCCGACCGCGCCCAACACACATCACGACAGCCAAACAGATACTGAAGGTTGCCGCGCCAGGGACGACCTTTAAAGAAGGCGCCCTGGGTCTCGGTCAGTGCCGGATAGAATTGCTGGAGAACCCGCTCTTCACGCAAGCGGAAAGGGTTCGGCGCGTCCGGCTCAAGCATGGCGCGGGCCAGGTCCTGTGGCTCTACGAAATGTATGCCACTGGTGGTACGCGGATTGCACTCCATGGGCAGCAAGGTGCCAAGGGCATCCCGGCGAAAATCAAATGATACAAAACCGCTATGGCCGGTACCGGCCACAAAGCCTTCAATCCACTCCAGCAGCGCGGGCTCCGGAGCTGTTATCACCTCGAAACATACGGCCACGGTGCCCGATATGATCCGCCCCTGGTAAACCACGGTACCAATCACCCTGCCCTGATCACACACAGAAAAGCTGCTCAGCTCTTCCCCCGGCAAATACGCCTGCACGATGCCCGGCTCATCAAGGCCGGGCAGACCGGCGCCGGCACTGTGTCGCGTCAGTCCTTTACCCGCTGAGGACAAAGATGGCTTGACGATAAAGTCCTCACGACCGGCGAAGGCCCGGGCAGCCTCGCTGTCCAGCGCATGGGTTTCTGGTACCGGCAAACCCAATCCGGCCGCCAGGCGGTTGAAAGCGAGTTTGTCGTGCAGCGCCAGCAGTCGTTCGGGGGCGGGCACAAACAACCGCGTGCTGTCCGGCACCCGGCCATGCAGTGCCGACACGTGCATCACCTCTTCCGAAACGGGCACCAGCAGGTCGAGATTTTCCTCCCTCATGACCGCACAAAGGTCCTCCAGGTAGGCCTCCGGGTCAGGATTTGGCGGGCGTACTTGAAGCGATGCTGCCACCGATCTGGACAGCCGGCTGAGATGCCAGGCCCATGGCTCTGCAATCACCACGCGGCAGCCGGCAGCGCTCAGAGCGCGTGCCAACTCGAGCCCCTTGGGCAGGCGCCCCAGGGTCACCAGCGCGCCGCTCAAAGGCTGTTATTCCTGCAAACGCGGCAAGGCAGGCAAAAAACACTCAAGGTGAAGCACAGTTTCATGGCCCTATGATAATCTGCGCCTGTCAATCGACAAACAGGTGACCGCCCTGGTCACCACAGCAACACAGAGGTCGGAACCAAACTCATGGCGCTTTTTGAACACCTGATTACCTCGGGCCGGATCATCGATATCATGCTCGTTTTCCTCACCATCGAAACGCTGTGGCTGGTCTGGCGCCGGCGCAGCACCGGTCGTGGCCCCACGGTATTGGCCATTATCACCAATGCCGGTGCCGGCGGCAGCCTGATGCTCGCCCTCAAGGCTGTCCTGACCGGGGCATCCTGGCCGCTGCTGGCCGCCGCCCTGCTCGCCTCGCTGTTTTTCCATGTCACTGACCTGGTCATGCGCTGGCGGGAAGCCCCCAGGGTACTTGAAGGAGTCGCCCCATGAGCACATCAAACAAGGCACTGGCAGGCAGGGCTCCGGCAAACAAGGCAGTGGTGATCGGCGCGGGCTTCGGCGGACTGGCAGCCGCCATTCGTCTGGGAGCGCGCGGCTACGATGTCACCCTGGTGGATAAACTCGACAAGCCGGGCGGTCGTGCCTACGTGTATGAACAGGACGGGTTCGTGTTTGACGCCGGACCAACCATCGTGACAGCGCCATTCCTGCTTGAGGAACTCTGGGAATTGTGCGGCCGCACGATGTCCGATGACGTCAAACTGGTGCCCATGAACCCCTATTACCGCATCCTGTTTGCCGATGGCGAGTACTTCGACTACTGCGGCGACGATGCCGCGATGAAGGCAGAAATTTCCAAATTCAATCCGGATGATGTCGCGGGCTATACAAAATTACTGGAAGCATCAGCGCTACTGTATGACATTGGCTTTGACAAGTTGTTGACGGTGTCCTTCGACACGATTCCGAAGATGATCAAGACCCTTCCGGAGTTGATTCGCGGCCAGTTCTACCGTTCGGTTTATTCCCTGGTTTCGCGCTACATCAAGCATCCGAAATTGCGCCAGGCGTTCAGCTTTCATCCCCTGTTGATCGGCGGTAACCCGTTTACCACGACCGCCATCTACACCCTGATCGGTCAGCTCGAGCGCTTGCATGGCGTGCATTTCGCGATGGGTGGAACCGGCGCCATTGTCAACGGCATGACGGGCCTGATCGAAAGCCAGGGCGGCACCATCCGGCTTGGCGAGGAAGTCAGGGAAATCCTGGTCACCGATGGACAGGCCCGGGGTGTCACCCTGGCCAGCGGCGAAACCCTGCACGCGGATGTCGTGGTGTCCAATGCCGATTCGGCGTTTACCTACCGCAAACTGCTGCCGGAAAAATACCGCAAACGCTGGACCAACAAGAAACTGGAACGCTCGCGCTATTCAATGAGTCTTTTTGTCTGGTACTTCGGCACGAACAAGCAGTATCCGGATGTGCCCCACCACATGATCATGCTCGGCGATCGCTACAAGGAATTGCTCGCGGATATCTTCGACAAGAAGGTTCTGGCAGAAGATTTCAGTCTGTATCTGCACCGGCCGACCGCCACCGACCCGTCCCTGGCGCCGCCGGGTTGCGATGCCTTCTACGTTCTGTCGCCGGTACCCAATATGCAGGGCTCGACCAACTGGGAAACCGAGTCCGAGAAGTACCGGGCCGCCATTGCCCGCGCCCTGGACGCCACGGTATTGCCAGGCCTGGAGGAAAATATTGTCACCTCCCACCTGCTCACCCCGGTCGACTTCCGCGACCGCCTGCTGTCCCTGGAAGGTGCTGCTTTCGGCCTTGAGCCGGTGTTGTGGCAGACCGCCTGGTTCCGGCCGCACAATCGCAGCGAAGAAGTGAAAGGTCTGTACCTGGTTGGCGCGGGCACGCATCCGGGCGCCGGGATGCCTGGCGTGATTTCATCGGCCAAGGTGCTGGATGAGGTCGTTCCGGACCCGGCCTGAACAGGTTCCCATCTGCCTGACCCGGCCCGCACGATATGAATTCGCCGGGGGTTTACGCCAACGGCTTCGACTCGATACTCAGCTTCAGATCCTTCGCGACAGCCTGCGCGGCGATGCGCCCGGACATTGCCGCCATGGGAATCCCCGGCCCCGGGTGTACGGTACCACCGGCAAAATACAAACCGCCGATCTGCGCGCGTGAACCGGAACGCTGGAAGGAACCCATGGCGCCGTGTGTGGGCCAACCGTAGATCGCTCCGCCGCTGCCCGGAAAGCGCTGCGCATAATCCTGCGGAGAGGTTCGCTCGCAGCGCCCATCAACATCGCTCACCCGCAGTCCGTGTCGCTGCAGTAAGGCAAACACCTTCTCCTCAACTGCCGCAAGGGCTTCTGCAGTGCGCAGGCCGGGCGGCGCGTTGACCAGCACAAACAGCCGCTCCTCCTCACCATTGGCTCCTTGCCCGTCGCGGTCCTGGGCACACAGATACAAGGTGGGCTCAGCAGTCAGCTCACTCCGCTCAAAGATCGCACGAAATTCATCCTCGTAGTCCGCACCAAACAACACCGTGTGGTGATGCAAAGGAAAGCCTTCCAGGCGTCCCACAAGACTCCAGGTGACCGCCGACAGGGAACGCGCTTCTTGCTCGCGGGACGGGAGCGCAGCCGCAGCTGACGACCCCAGCAGCCCCTGCGAAAGGGCCGCCACGTCACCGTTGAAGACCACCGCATCCGCGGGCCAGCGCTCGCCATCATCGCCCTGTACCGCCGTTACCCGGCCCTGTTTCATGTCAATTCCGATCGCGGCGTTTTCAAAACGCAGCTCCACGCCCACGGCCGCAGCCAGCTCAGCCATGGCCTCCGGTAAACGCTGCATACCGTCATCCAGCGCCCAAACGCCGGCTCGCTCCGCATGCGCAATCAGCATCAGCGTGGCCGGTGCCTGCAGTGGTGAGGACCCGCAATAGGTGGCATAGCGACCGAACAGCTGGCGCAAGCGCGGGTCGCGAAACTGCCGGCCGAGCTCCTTCCACAGGGTCGTAAACGGCTTGGTTGCTGCCAGGCGTGGCAAACCGCGAACACCCAGAGAGGTGCCCAGGCCGATCATGCCGGGTTTCTCACGGCGCATGAACGTGTGATCGAGTGTTTGGAAAATCTGTTCAGATCGTTGTGCAAAGTTCCGGTAGGCCGCTGCTTCGCGACTGCCGGCAAACGACTCGATGGCGACCGCCGATTGCTCGACATTGCTGTACAGGTCCAGGCGACTCCCATCCAGCCACCCGTGCCGGGCCAGCACATCGAGTTCGGACAGATTCAGCCGTTCACCCAGCTGCGCACCGGCATCGGCGAACAGGGATTCGAACACCCAGCGCATGGTAAAAACCGTGGGTCCGGAATCGATCGCGCGGCCGGCCACATCCAGGGTGCGCACTTTGCCACCGGGCGCGGCGGCAGCCTCCAACAGGGTCACCCGGGCACCGCTACGGGCGAGGTCGATAGCAGCAGCGAGCCCGCCCATGCCGGCGCCAATAACAACCACCGAAGGCGATGAATTGCTCATGAATGCTGTGAGCGAAAACGCAAGCTTGGGAAGTCCATAAAGTTCAGCTTCATCATTGCGGAAGTTCAGGGTTGGAAAGTATACGATTTACTCACCCCCAACACTTCTTACACAGTTTCCGGGAGCACCATCATGAGCAAGACCTTAAGCAAAATCCGCCGCTTTGCCATGGTCGATGTCTTTGCCCGGACCCGTTTTTCCGGCAACCCCCTGCCCGTCGTGATTGATGCAGAAGGTCTCGATACAGACGCCATGATGCGCATCACCCGCTGGTTTAACCAGTCTGAGACCACCTTCCTGCTGCCGCCGCAAGACCCGCAGGCGGACTACCGGGTGCGGATATTTACCCTGGAGCGCGAACTGCCCTTTGCCGGTCATCCCACCCTCGGCAGTTGCCGGGTATGGCTAGACCAGGGCGGAGCACCCAAGGATCAGGACATCATCCAGGAGTGCGGTCTGGGCCTGCTGCCGATCCGCGCCGAAGACAAGCTGCTTAGCCTGGCGGCCCCGCCATTACTTAAGAGCGGGCCGGTCCATGAGGACCTGTACCGGGAAATTTCCGGTGTATTGAATCTGGACACCTCAAACATTGAAGAGATGGTCTGGGCAGACAACGGGCCGGGCTGGATCGCGGTGCAACTCGCCAGTGCCAGCGAGGTCCTGGCCCTGCAGCCGGCGCGGCACCACCATCGACGCCTGGAGATCGGCGTGCTGGGCCCTTACCCGCCCGGGCACGAGTTTGCCTATGAGGTGCGAACGTTTTTCAGCGATGCGCACGGTAACCTGCTGGAAGATCCGGTTACCGGCAGTTTTAATGCCTCCGCCGCGCAGTGGCAGCTGCAAACGGGTCGCGTAAAAGGCCCCTACCTCGCCCACCAGGGGCAATGCCTGGGTCGCTCAGGCCGCGTTCACGTGGCCGAGGCTGACGGAGAAATCTGGATCGGTGGCGAAGTCCAGAGTCTCGTCACCGGCACGCTCATCGCCTGACCTGTCATAGGGCACACATTCTCAATTGGAATTCGGCGCCTCATGGTCTAAGGTTCCGCGCTTAATCTGAGCTGGAGATACTGGTATGTTCCGAGTGCTTTTTGCCCCCCTCATGGCCCTGGCCTTGCTCGCTCATGGCACCAATGCCGGGGCACAAAATGGCGTTGAAGCCGGTCGCGGCGGTCCTGTCGACGTGCGCGCAGCCGATGCACAAATGTTTCCGGAAGGCATAAAGTATGACGCCAGCGTCCCCACGCCGGCAGCGTTTCTGGGCTTTGAACTGGGACGGCATCCTGTGCGCGTTCACCAGATGGCCGACTATATGCGGGACCTGGCGGCGCGCAGTGACCGCATCAGCATCGAAACCATCGGCTACAGCCACGAGCGCCGGCCGATCCTGTTCCTGGTTATCACCAGCCCTGAGAACCATGCGCGCCTCGACGAAATCCAGCAGCGCCACGTGGCGCTCAGCGAGCCGGACCAGGATCAGGCCATTAGCGATGACATGCCGGTCATCACCTGGCTGAACTACGGAGTACATGGCGCCGAATCCAGCGGCCTGGATTCAGTGCTGCCGGTGGTTTATCACCTGGCCGCCGCCGAAGACGCAGATACCCTGAGGCTCCTTGATGAAAGCGTGATCCTGGTCACGGCCGTTTTCAACCCGGACGGCCATGCCTACCGGATCAACTGGTTTGACCAGTTCGGTGGCGAGCGCATGATTGCCAATCCGGATCACGCGGAACATCAGTACAGCTGGGGCACCGCACGCACCAATCACTACGGCTTTGACCTCAACCGCCAGTGGCTGCTGCTGACCCAGCCCGAGCCACGCGCCTGGATGACAAAATGGCATGCCTGGCGCCCCAACCTGACCGTGGATTACCACGAGATGGGCTCAAACTCGACCTATTACTTTCATCCCGGCGAGCCCACGCGCACCAATCCACTGGTCCCGCAGCGGGCCGAGGAACTCATGGAACAGACGGTTGCCGGCTCGCAAGCCGTCCTGGATAGTGAGGCGCGGCTGTACTATCACGGCGAGCGTTTTGACAACTTTTATATCGGCAAAGGGTCCACTTTTCCCCTGGTCAATGGCGGTGTTGGCGTTCTGTTTGAGGCAGGGGCTGCACGTGGTCGTGAAATTGAGACACCCAACGGGCTGCGCACCTACCGCGAAAACATTCGCAAGCAATACATGACCAGCATTGCCATCGCACAGTCTGCCGTGGACCTTCGTGCCGAGTATTTGCTGTACCAAAAATCGTTCTATGCAGATGCGCTGCAAGCGGGCCGTGAAGCATCCACGGCGGCCTGGGTAGTAACCGCTGAAGGTGATCAGACCCGCCTGCATTTGTTTGCCGACCTGCTCGCCCGTCACCGTATTGCGACCTATCGGCTCGGCGAAGACCTGGAACGCGACGGGTCTGTCTTCCGCGCGTCTGAATCACTGCTGATTCCAACCGATCAGCCCCAGCACACGCTGATTCGCAGCCTGTTTGAGAATCCGACAAGTTTCGAGGACAACACGTTTTATGATGTCTCCAGCTGGACCATGCCACCCGCCTTTGGGATGCCCTTTGCCGCCCTGGGTGAACGCGCTCTGCGGGGCAATGTCCGCGGTGAGGCCTGGGTGCCACCCTTGCCCAGCGCCGAGCCACCGCCCCCGGCCAGCTACGGTTACCTGTTCGAGTGGAGCCCCTACTTTGCGCCAAGAGCGCTGAACCGGCTACTCGAGGCGGGTGTCATGGTTCGCGCGGCAAGCGAGCCGTCCAGCCTGACCACCACGGAGGGGGTTCGCAACTTCGACCGGGGCGCTCTGTTTGTTCCCTTCGACCGGCAAACGGTATCGCGGGACACGATCCACGACCTGATAGCGGCAGTTGCGACGCAGGACGGCATCAAGGTTTTTGCCGTTGAAAGTGGCGTCAGCGCCAACAGCACCGAGGGCATCAATCCCGGCGGCCCAAGCTTCGTGACCCTGCAAGCGCCGCAAATCCTGCTGGTCACCGGGTCGGACGTCAGCACTTATGACGGCGGTGAGATCTGGCATCTGCTTGATTTCCGCATGCACATTCCCGTGACACTGCGCGAGCGTGATCAGCTCGGCTCCATCGACTGGAACCGGTACACGCACATGGTCTTCCCGGGCGGCGACTGGGAAGGTTTTGAACCCGGGTTCGGCGACCGTCTGCGCCAGTGGGTGAAGGATGGCGGCACCGTTGTTGGTCTGCGCCAGGCAGCACCGTGGCTGCAGCAGCAAACGCTGGACTGGATCGAACCAGATCCCGCCGGAACGGAGCCGAACGGGGCTGCCACCGCAGCCGCAGCAACGCTTGCGCAAGATTCTGCGCCGGAAGAAGCTGTTGTAAGTGAACGTATTAGCTATGCGGACCTGCAAGCCACGGAAGCCAAAAACCTGATGGGTGGCGTGATCTTCCGCGGTGACCTGGATATCACGCATCCAATGGGATTTGGCTATGACAACCGGGAAATTTTCCTGCACAAAAACGTTTCGGATGTTATGCAGCGGCCGGAGAACCCCTTTGCCGTGGTGATTGAATACACAGCCGAGCCGTTGTTTGCGGGCTATTCTTCCACGGAAAACGTTGAGGCACTGGCCGGAACCCCCGCCCTGCTTGCCGAGCGCTCCGGTCGCGGCAGCGTCGTGCTGTTTGCCGACAACCCGAATTTCCGCGGTTACTGGTACGGAAACAACAAGCTGTTTTTAAACAGCCTGTTCTTCAGCACCCTGTTTGAGGCCCCTGATCTGTGATTAACCAGCCTCTGGCATAGCAGCGTTGAGTTCACCGGGGAACGGCCCTTGCCAGGGGTCTGAATGTCCGCCGGTTACTTTTTGCGCATGTCCTGCCGTGAAGGGCGCGATTGCAGGCCCCGGGGTGCAGGACTACACTGGGTTACTTGAGTAAAAAAGATGCGCTAAAAGCTTGGAAGACATCACAAAAAATGCTGTAAGCACTGCCCTGATGGAATACGACAATCAGGCCAGTGCGCTGCTGGAAATTCTTCATGCAGTGCAGCGTAACCTGGGCCATATACCCGCTGATGCTGTCCCGGACATCAGCAAGGCCCTGAATCTGAGTCGCGCCGAGGTCCAGGGCGTGATCGGCTTTTACCATGATTTCCGCACCACACCGGCAGGACGCACCATCATCCAGGTATGCCGGGCCGAGGCCTGCCAGGCCATGGGCGTGCGGGAACTCGAGGCGCACATTCACAAGCGGCTGGGCATTCACTACCACGAAACCACGGCAGACGGCCGGTTCACGCTTGAGCCGGTTTATTGCCTGGGCAATTGTGCCTGCACGCCGTCACTACGAATTGGCGATGCGATCCATGCCCGCGTTACCGCGGAACGCTTTGACGAACTGTGCCCCATCGAGGCACCACAGTGACGCCCAGGCTCTATATTCCGGCTGATACCACCGCTGCTGCACTCGGCGCGGATGCGGTGGCCGCCGCTGCGGTGGCCTGTGCGGCCCGCCGCGGCGTGAAACTTGAACTGGTGCGCAATGGCTCACGTGGTGCATATGCCCTCGAGCCATTGCTTGAATATGAAGATGACCACGGTCGCCGCGCCTTTGGGCCGGTGGCACCGGGTGACCTGGAAAGCCTTTTCGAGGCCGGCTTTCCCGCAGCCGGTGAACACCCCCTGGCCCTGGGCGATATCGAGCAATTGCCCTGGCTTGCCTCGCAAACCCGTATCACTTTTGCCCGCGCCGGCCTTGGCGACCCGTTGTCACTGGACGATTACCGCGCGCTGGGCGGACTGCAGGGCTTGCAAAAAGCGCTGACGATGACGCCGCAGAAAATTGTCGATGAGATCAAGGCATCAGGCCTGAGGGGCCGCGGCGGGGCAGCCTTTCCCACGGGAATCAAATGGCAGACGGTGCTCGATACGGCCGCCGACCAGAAATACATTTGTTGCAATGCCGATGAGGGCGATTCGGGAACCTTTGCAGACCGGCTGCTGATGGAGGCTGACCCGTTCCAGCTCATAGAGGGCATGGTTATAGCGGGGCTGGCGGTGAAGGCCACCCGGGGCTACATATACCTGCGCTCGGAATACCCCCGCGCCCACGAGGTGCTGAGCTGCGCTCTGGCGCTGGCGACCGAGGCCGGCATCCTTGGCCGGGACGTACTGGGCAGCGGCCGCTCGTTCACCATTGAGCTGCGGCTCGGCGCCAATGCCTATATCTGCGGCGAGGAGACCTCCATGCTCGACAGCCTGGAAGGCAAGCGCGGGCTGGTTCGGTCCAAGCCGCCACTGCCTGCCATGCAGGGCCTTTTTCAGAAACCAACCGTGGTCAACAATGTACTGTCCCTGGCCGCCGCCACCACCATTCTTGCCGACGGTGGCGCTGCCTACCACGCCCATGGCAGCGGCCGTTCCCGCGGTACGCTGACCGCCCAGCTGGGCGGCAACATTCGCTGTGGCGGGCTTGTAGAAGTCCCCTATGGCACTTCCTTGCGCGAGATCCTGTTCGACTACGGCGGCGGCACGGCCAGCGGGCGTGACATGCGGGCCGTGCAGGTTGGTGGCCCACTCGGCACCTATCTTCCCGAGTCATTGTGGGACACACCCCTGGACTACGAGGCATTCAGCGAGGCAGGCGGCATGCTGGGTCATGGTGGCATTGTCGCCTTCGACGACACCGTGGACATGAGCGCCATGGCCCGGTTTGCGATGGAATTCTGCGCGGTGGAGTCCTGCGGCAAATGCACCCCCTGCCGGGTGGGGTCCGTACGCGGAATCGAGATCATCGACCGCATCCGCAACAACCAGCGCAGGGAGGAAAGTTTTGCCCTGCTCGACGAGCTGTGCGACACGATGGTCGAAGGATCACTCTGCGCCATGGGTGGCCTGACGCCCTATCCCGTGCGCAGTGCACTGAAATACTTTCCCGGAGACTTCCGGCGTTAGTCCGGGCTGAGCAGAGCCCCAGGAGCTACCCTATGAGCACCCCCATAAAGCGCCATGCCTATAAACCGCAGACCGACCATGGCACGCCGCCAGCGCAAGGCCCGCTGGTATCGTTGAGCATCGATGGTCAGCAGATCAGTGTGCCGGCCGGTACATCCCTGCTGCGCGCCGCTTCCCTGGCGGGTGTGAACATACCGAAATTGTGCGCCACTGACAGCCTGAAGGCTTTTGGCTCCTGTCGCGTGTGCCTGGTAGAAGTGGAAGGCCGCCGCGGCGCGCCCGCCTCCTGCACCACGCCGGCCGAGGAAGGCATGGTCGTTCATACGGCATCGGACAAACTGCTCAAACTGCGGCAAAACGTGATTGAGCTCTACCTGTCCGACCATAACCCCAATGAGGGTGTAGAAAACCAGCTCATGGACCTGGCCGCTGATCTTGGCGTACAGGGCTCGCGTTATGACCTGGGCGGCGCCCGGCATGATGCGCTGCCGGTAGATGACTCCAACCCCTATTTCAGCTTTGACCCCTCGTCCTGCATTGTTTGTTATCGCTGTGTACGCGCCTGTGAGGAAACCCAGGGCACCTTTGCATTGACCGTGGAAGGTCGCGGCTTTGACTCGGTCGTTGCCGCCAGTCAGCTGGAAAACTTCATGGAGTCCGAATGCGTATCCTGCGGTGCCTGCGTGGATGCCTGTCCGACTCCGGCGCTGAGTGAAAAAGCCGTCCAACAAGCGGGTGTGCCGGACAGTTATCAGATCACCACCTGCGCCTACTGCGGCGTGGGTTGCTCCTTCCGCGCTGAAATGCGTGGCGACGAGGTGGTAAGAATGACCCCCTGGAAAGACGGCAAAGCCAATGAAGGGCATGCCTGCATCAAGGGGCGCTTCGCCTGGGGCTATGCCACGCACCAGGACCGCATTACCCGCCCGATGATCCGTGACAGCATTGATGAACCCTGGCAGGAGGTCAGCTGGGAGACCGCCATCACGTTTGCCGCGAATCGTTTACGGGATATTCAGGCACGCCACGGCATCGACAGTATTGGCGGTATCACCTCTTCGCGCTGCAGTAACGAGGAAACCTATCTCGTGCAAAAACTGGTGCGCGCGGGTTTCGGTAACAACAACGTCGACACCTGTGCACGCGTATGCCACTCACCCACCGGCTATGGTCTGAAAACCACGCTGGGTGAATCGGCCGGAACCCAGACCTTCGCCTCGGTCGAAAAATCCGATGTCATCATGGTCATTGGCGCCAACCCCACCGACGCCCATCCGGTCTTTGCATCGCGGCTCAAACGGCGCCTGCGCGAGGGCGCCCAGGTGATCGTGGTTGACCCGCGCGAGATCGCACTGGTCAGCAGCCCGCATGTAAAGGCGGCCTACCATCTGCAACTCCGTCCCGGCTCAAACGTGGCATTTGCCAATGCCATGGCGCACGCGATTCTCAATGCCGGCCTGGAAGACCGGGCTTTCATCGAGGAACGTTGCGAGCGCCCGGCTTTCGAGGCCTGGTGTGAATTCATCCTGCGCAAGGAAAACTCGCCCGAAGCGCTGGAGGAGGCCACCGGCATCCCGGCAGTGACCCTGCGCGGAGCAGCGCAATGTTTTGCGAGCGCCAAAAACGGTTCCATCTATTACGGACTGGGCGTCAGCGAACACACCCAGGGTTCAACCATGGTCATGGGTATTGCCAACCTGGCCATGCTCACCGGCAACCTGGGACGTGAGGGCGTGGGCGTAAACCCCTTGCGTGGACAAAACAACGTGCAGGGCTCCTGCGATATGGGCTCCTTCCCCCACGAGCTGCCCGGCTATCGGCATGTTTCCGATGCCTCGGTCAGGAGTCAATTCGAAAGTGAGTGGGGCGTGACCCTGCAGGCCGAGCCCGGACTGCGTATTCCGAATATGTTTGATGCGGCAGTCAGCGGGCAGTTCAAAGGGCTTTATTGCCAGGGCGAGGACGTGGCCCAGTCCGATCCCAATACACACCATGTGGATGCCGCACTGCGCGCCCTGGAGTGCCTGATTGTGCAGGATCTGTTTCTGAATGAGACCGCCCGCTATGCCCATGTTTTTCTGCCGGGGTCATCCTTCCTGGAGAAAAACGGCACATTTACCAATGCCGAGCGGCGTATATCACCGGTACGCAAGGTGATCGAACCGCTGGCCGGTTATGAGGACTGGGAGGTAACCCAGCTGCTGGCCAATGCGCTGGACTACCCGATGAACTATGCCCACCCGTCCGAGATCATGGACGAGATCGCGCGCCTGACGCCCACCTTCCAGGGTGTGAGTTATGACCGGCTCGACGAACTGGGCAGTATTCAGTGGCCCTGCAACGAGGCAATGCCTGACGGCACCCCGACCATGCATGCTGATGAAATGGTGCGCGGCAAAGGCTACTTCGCCATCACCGGCTTTGTTCCTACTCCGGAGCGCACGACCCGTCGCTATCCGTTGCTGCTGACTACCGGGCGCATTCTGTCCCAGTACAACGTTGGCGCCCAAACCCGGCGCACTGAGAATTCACGCTGGCACGGGGAAGATATGCTCGAACTGCACCCCTCGGACGCTGAATTTCGCGGCATACGCGATGGTGACTGGGTGGGTGTTGCATCCCGCGCCGGTGAAACCGTATTGCACGCGCGGATTTCCGATCATGTTCAGCCCGGGGTGGTTTACACCACCTTCCATTTCCCGCTTACCGGCGCCAATGTGGTGACCACCGATAACTCTGACTGGGCGACCAATTGCCCCGAGTACAAGGTCACGGCTGTGCAGGTCACGCGGGTCACCCAGCCATCGGAATGGCAGCGCGAATACCGCGCCTTCAGCGAGCAGCAGGAGTCATTCCTGGCGGCCGGCCGGGACGACTGAGTGCCTGCACAACGACCATTGACGTACTGAACGGCAGCGATCCTTCATGAGCGGTCCGACAGCCATCACCCCGTTGCAGCGCTGGACCTCCAACGGCGCGAGCAACGCGGCGCAAACCGATGCTGAAGACCTGGTGGCCGCCGAGGTGCCGGTTGCCCTGAGCTACAACCGCCAGCCGCACGTGGTGATGATGGCCACCCCGCGTGACCTGGAAGATTTTGCCCTGGGCTTCAGCCTTACCGAAGGGTTGATCGAAAGCGCGTCGGAAATACTCAGCTGCCGGGTCATACCCCGGGATGAGGGTATCGAGATTGCAATGACCGTCGCTGCAGACGCTGCTGAACGCATCAGTCACCAACGACGCAACCTGACA
Source organism: uncultured Gammaproteobacteria bacterium (assembly GCA_942491555.1). GTDB lineage: Bacteria > Pseudomonadota > Gammaproteobacteria > Xanthomonadales > SZUA-36 > Marinihelvus. The sequence goes on along the minus strand of CALOBN010000005.1, from coordinate 1,125,367 downwards.
GGCCGCACCGGCTGTGGCCTGTGCGGGGCCGAGCGACTGGAGCAGGCAGTGCGCCGTCCGGGCGCCGTGCCACAGGCGCTAAAGGTCGGTCACGAGGCCCTGCAGACGGCACTGGAGGCGCTTGGCTCCCGGCAGCCGCTACAGGCAGCCACCGGTGCGGTTCACGCCGCCGCCTGGTGCCTGGCGAATGGAACGCTGAATATGGTGCGCGAGGATGTTGGCCGGCATAACGCCCTGGATAAGCTGATCGGCGGCCTGACCCGCAGCGGCGGCCGGCCGGAGCCCGGCTTTGTGCTGGTATCCAGCCGGGCCAGCTATGAAATGGTCCAGAAGGCGGCCAGCGTGGGCATGGAATTGCTCATGGCCGTATCAGCGCCAACCAGCCTGGCGATTGAAATGGCCCGGGACTGCGGCCTGACGCTGGTCGGTTTCGCACGCCAGGGCCGGCATAATGTCTATACCGTTCCGGAAAGAATCAGCCCCCAGGACAGCAGCAATGAATGAACCCGGCGCAACAAAACCTGCCCCTGGACCAGGGCCGGACATTGAGCTTCAGCACCTGATCCAGATGCTCGGCGATATCGAACGCAACCTCGCTTTTTATCCGGATGCCGGAGAACGCATTGCGGAGCACCTGCAAAAATACTGGGCGCCAAGCATGCGCCAGCGCATCCTTGAGTTTGCCCGGGGCGGCGGTGAAGGCCTGACCGATCTTTCCCGCGCCGCCCTTAAAAAGTTGTCTACATAGTGAACAAGCGCCCGGCCCGGATTGGATTGATACTTGCCGGCGGCGCATCGCGGCGCATGGGTGGTACGAGCAAAGCGCTCGCACCCCTGGACGGGCGACCCATGATTGATCACGTGGTTGAACGTTTCGAGCCGCAGGTAGAAGAACTATGGCTCAGTGTCGCTACACGCCCCGGGCCCATCGGTCACCTTAATTACCGGCAACTGCTTGACCCGGAGCCAAGCCATTGTGGCCCGCTAGCCGGGCTCGTCCAGGGACTCATCGAGTTGCCGGAGGACGGGGTCCTGTTCCTGGTGCCCTGCGACGCACCCTTGTTACCGATGGATCTCACAGATCATTTACGGGCAGCGATGAACGAAGACCATTTTGCCGCTGTGGCCCGGGAGGGCGAGCAATTACACCCAACCTTCTCTGCCTGGCGCAAAAGTGCATTGCCTGAGGTTGCCAGGGCCCTGGCCAGCAGCAAGGGCCTGTGGCAAACCCTCGAGAGTTTGCCGCACGCAGTGGCACAATGGCCACTGACCCGGCCCTCGCCGTTTTACAATGTTAACGAGCCCGGCGATTTGCAGCGCGCAGAAGCCTGGCTTACATCACCAGAAAATTAGAGAGCGGGTCGGCGACCATCCCGGCCACCCAATAACAACGAGGAGAAACCCATGCTCACGGACCATGAAATTGCCCGGCAGGCGACCCTGAAACCCGCCATCGAGATCGCCGAATCATTGGGCATTGACCGGCAGCACCTGGTGCCTTACGGCGATGACGTCACCAAGGTGCACATGGATGCCCTCGCCACCCAGGCACGTGGCAAGGGCCGGCTGATACTGGTCTCCGCCACGACGCCCACCGCCGCAGGCGAAGGCAAAACCACCACCTCGATCGGACTGGGACAGGGCTTCCGGCATATCGGCGAATCAGTAGCGATTGCCCTGCGTGAACCCTCACTGGGTCCGTGTTTCGGGGTTAAAGGTGGCGCCACGGGTGGCGGTTATGCGCAGATGGTTCCAGCTGACCGGATTAATCTGCACTTCACCGGCGATTTCCATGCCATTACCTCGTGCAATAACCTGCTCGCCGCCATGCTCGATAACGTCCTGTTCCAGGGCAACGCTCTTAATCTGGACCCGCGCCGGGTGCTCTGGCGCCGCGTGATGGATATGAATGACCGCGCCTTGCGCAACCTGGTCATGGGCCTGGGCGGGCCGGTGCAGGGTGTGCCACGTGAGGGCGGTTTTGATATCACCGCCGCCTCGGAGATTATGGCTATCGTCTGCCTGTCCAGGGACATGGATGATCTTGCCGAACGCCTGGAGCGCATCCTGATCGGCTTCACCTATGATGGCGAACCGGTGCATGCCGGCGCCCTGGGTATCACCGGTGCCATGCTCGCGCTGCTCAAGGACGCCATGCACCCCAACCTGGTTCAAACCCTTGAGGGTGTGCCCGTGTTTGTCCACGGCGGGCCGTTTGCCAATATTGCGCATGGTTGCAACACTTTGCTGGCCACGCGCATGGCCATGCATCATGCCGACTGGGCCATCACCGAGGCGGGCTTCGGTTTTGACCTGGGGGCCGAGAAATTTCTCGACATCAAATGCCGTGTCGGCGGCCTGGACCCGGACGCAATTGTATTGGTCACCACTGTACGCGCACTGAAATCCCATGGGGGCAAGCACCGCGATGAGCTGGAACAGCCCGATGAAGCAGCCGTCAGTAAAGGCCTGCCGAACCTCGATAAGCACCTGGAAAGCGCCGGGGTCTTTGGGAAGAAACCCGTCGTGGCCCTGAACCGTTTCGCGGCCGATACCGATGCCGAGATCAGCGTGATCCGTGAGCATGTTCAGGCCGCCGGTTTTCGCTTCGCCGAGTCACGGCACTTTACCGAGGGCGGGCCCGGCTCAGCAGACCTGGCCAGGGAAGTCATGGCCTCGGTAGAAGATAACGGCCCCCTGCGCTTTTGTTACGAGGCCCATGACGAGTTTGCAGACAAGGTGCGCAAGGTGGCGCGATCCATCTACGGCGCCCGGGACGTGATCTTCAGCAAGGAGGCGGAAAAAGACCTGGAGGGTATTCGCAACGCCGGCCTTGGCGACCTGCCCATCTGCATTGCCAAGACCCCGGCCTCGTTATCGGACGACCCGAAGGTTCTGGGCCGCCCGCAGGACTTCGATATCACCGTGCGCAATGTGCAGGTCAGCGCCGGCGCCGGTTTTCTCGTGGTGCTCACCGGCAACATCCTGCGCATGCCCGGACTTCCCAAATCGCCCCAGGCGCTGCGCGTCAGGTTGAATCCTGACGGCAGCGTGGAGGGTGTAGCCTGAACAGCGCTCAACCCTGCGCGTTCAGCTCCTGCAAGGCGATTCGCACCTCCGCCCGGCGGCCGACATCGGCAATGGGACGTCCGGGACGATCCGGTGCCTGCAAAGCCTTTTCAAGATAGGCCAACGCCTCATCTTCCCGTTTCTGATCGATCAGGTAGGTTGCATAAAAATAGTTGGCGTCTATGCCGTCCGCATTCAGCTTCAGGCCGGTTAAGAGCAGTTCCTCGGCTTGTTGGTCATCCCCGCCCATGAAGCCCGGAATCTGATAGAGCAAAGCGCCCAGCGATGTGTATGCGGCGCCGTTCATGGCTTCCGGATCCAGTTCAAGGGCCCGCTCAAGCTCTGTGCGAGCCCGCTTCACCTGCTTCCCGGCCTTGAACATGCTCACTTCGCCGGCATAGGTGGAATACACAATCCCTGCCCAGATATGAGCGTCGGCCTCATCGGGCATCGCTGCAACCAACTGATCTGCCTCTTCGGTAAGCGCTACAAAGGACTGCTTGCGCGCCTTACCCTCGGTTTGATAATTCGCATGAGCCCAGTGCTGCTGCAGCGTCAATACCGCTTCCGGGACCGGATCAGGGTCTGTTGCTGCATGCACGCTGCTCATAATGAGTGTAAAGCCCAGGGCGACCATCAATACGTGTGCCCGCTGCCGAAATAAAATTAATCGAGTCATGCCTGAATCTCCTTCTGTCTGGTGTTGTGTTTTCGTATCACTGGCAATTGTTTCGCCAGCGCGCCATCCACGATGGCGGGGAAAAACTGGTTAACACGTGCAAAAAATCGTTCGGGAATTCCGAGAATACGGCTTCGCGCCGGGCGCTCAACGGCCGCAATGATCGCGCGGGCGACGGTCTCAGCACTGTCATAATTGGTCTTGAGCTCCGCATTCAGCTGATCAATGGCGCCGTTGTTCATACTGGTGCGCGTCGCCCGCGGTGCCACCCAGGCGACCCGGATGGGGCCATCCGCGCATTCCCGGCGCAGCGCCTCGGTGTAGCCGAGCAGGCCGAATTTGCTGGCGCTGTAAAGCGAAAAACCTGGAAAACCAATATGCGCAAAAACCGAGCCCAGACACACGATGACCGGCTCACGTCCCGACTCCAGCAGGGGTAGAAGCGCACGTGTAAGCTGGATCGGGGCGATCAGGTTTATGCCAATAATTGCTTCGATCTGCACATCGGATTGGCTGTCATGTAATCCGAAGGCATTCACGCCCGCGCAATGCACCAGACCGTCCAGGGCGCCGAAGCAGGCATGTACACGATCAATGAGCGCGTCGCGGTCTTCCGTCTTGACCAGGTCACAAACCTGGTAGGGCTGGTCAAGTTCCTTCGCCAGCGCCTCGATGGGCTCGCGCTTGCGGCCTGCAAGCAGGACCTCGGCACCCTTCAAGACCAGGCCTCGCGCGACCTCGCAGCCGATGCCACCGGCGGCACCAGTCAAAAGCAGACGTTTGCCCGCCAATATGCTCATTCAGGCCGCCTCGCGGGACAGTTGTCCTGGCAGTGTCTCAAAAATTCCCCGGTACAAGCGGTACATGACCCTGGCGGTATCGATGACCGCCTGCCGATCAGCCTCATCATCCAGCCGGTTCATCAGCCCCTGCAGGAATCCGATGTGCTCCTGGTCAATCGCTCCATGCGAGCGCAGGTAGCGAAATGCCTGATTGGGCAGATGCAAGGTGTTCTGAATCTGGTCTGCAGCCCGGCTGGCTACCAGAACACTGGTGCCTTCCAGCACCAGAACCATGCCAAAAAAGCCCACCGGGTTGCGACGCATTACCGTATCCCAGGCATAGGCAACCATGAGATCAGTGGCCTGTCCGGGCCTGCCGTGGCGCACCTTTTCAGCGTCTCCGCCCGCTGCAGTAATATCATCCAGGATCCATTCCTGGTGACCGGTTTCTTCCTCGATGTACTCAGCGACTGCCTCCCGGAGCCATTCGAGACGTTCCGGAATCCGGGCGCCGCAGGCCATCAACAGGGGCACCGTGAACTTCACATGGTGATAGGCCTCGGTAAGAAAGCCAAGGTAGGTCTGCAGGCTGATCTCCCCCTGAACGCCTCGCACGATAACCGGCGTACTGAGCAAACCGTCGCGCTCGGTCCGTGTTGCATCAAGCAGTGTCTGATAGAAACTCATGGTTTTGTGTACCTCCTTGTTGTGTATTTTCTGTCTGTTCCTGTGACGGCCGGTAAAGGGAGTCGATCACCTTCGCGTACGCAGTCAGGATCTTCTCGCGGCGCAGGCGCCCGTTCGCCGTTAACTGGCCATTACCTGGCGTAAAGGGCTCGACGCGCATGAATCGGCCCACCCGGGCATAGTCCGGCAGCCGTGCATTGACCCGTTCCAGCGCGTGGCTTAGCGCGCTGTTGGAGACCCCGGGCGATGTCACCACCAGCGCAGCAAGGCCGGGCTGATCATCACCGACCACCATGGCCTGGACGATCTCCGACCCGCCAAGCAACTCGCTTTCTATCCATTCCGGAGAGACATTGCGCCCATACGAAGTGATCAGGATCTGCTTGGCGCGTCCTTGCACATGCACAAAACCATTGCTGTCCACCTCGCCCAGGTCACCGGTGGCGAGCCAGGTCGCCGTTTTATCTCTGCCGTCAGCGTCGCCTGCCGGGTCAAGTAGTACCTCGATTTCGCCAGCCGGAGAAATGCGCAGCTGAACATGTGGCAATGGCTTACCAACGCTGCCGGGCAAATCTGCTCCCGGGTGATTGAGACACACCACGGAAGCACATTCGGACAGCCCGTAACCCTCGAACACCGGCAAGCCCACGGCGCGCGCCTTCAGCAGCAATTCGGGTGCTGTGCGCGCACCCCCCACGGCAACAAAGCGCAGGCCATCGACCCGCGAGTCCGACCTTTCCAGATGCGCAACCAGTAATTTAAGCATTTGTGGCAGCAAGATGAGGCTGTCCGGACGCTCCTGGCGCAAGGTATCGAGTAACGCTGCTGCATCAAAACCTGAACTGCCCTGCAAGCCACTGCGGGAGGGTGGGGGCAATATCAGCTCCGCGCCGCTCAACATCGAGGCATACACCCCGGCCACGTTCTCCAGTAAAACCGCCAGCGGCAGCAGGCATAGGTGACGCCGGAGTTCCAGATCCCGGGTCACGACGGTAAGGGAGCCGGCCACCCTCAGTTGCGCTTGCATCGATAGCGCGACGCCTTTGGGCGTGCCCGTGGTGCCAGAGGTAAACGTAATCTTGGCGGGAGCATTTCGGCCAGCTGCGTCGGCGGGCACATCAGGCATAACATCAAGTTTTCTGAGTCCGTCGCTACCCACCTCGTGGTCCATACCCGTCAAGGAGGCAAGGTGGACACGCTGAGCGTTCGTAAAAAACGGTGGTAACGGGATACAGGTAACGCCTGCCACCGCGCAGGCCAGGTCTGCGGCAATCCAGTCTGCCCCGTTGGGGAGATCGATACCGACAACTCTCGCATTGTTAGTGACCAACTGCTTTGCCAGTTGCGTTACGCGGGAGCACAGCTCATCGGGGCTTAAATGCTTGCGATTATTGTCCCGCACATGACCCGCGCGGGATAAAAGCTCATGAACAGCTGCCTGGTTCATGGTTCTAACACGCTGATCCGGATCATTTTTTTATCACCAGCCACAGGTGGCTCATTCCAGCGACTGCCCACACGGCTGACCTCATAACCGGCCAGCGCGAGCTCCAGCGGTGCAGCCATAACACGCGGATCACAGTCGTAGTAGCTACCCCAGTCATCGCTGGTCGGATGCAGGAATGAGTGATCCGCCAAGCCGAGATCAAGCATGGGAATTCCAGAGCGGCTGAACAGCCGGCGCAGGGAGCCTGTAAGACAAAACAGCAACCAGTCAACCGAGTAGCCCTGCAGCCAACGGCCAATCATGCTGATAAAAGGATAAGTCAGCGCCGGACGGGCGACGGAGAGATTACCGAGTTCCACGACCCGGTCGCGGGATACCAACTGACCGCTTTGCTCAGAGATCAGTTTTTGCGCCGGCTGCATGAGGTACTGCTCTGTGAACAGCAACTGACCCGGGGCATGACGGGCTCCCACAGCGCCCACAATGCGCTCCTTGTTGTCATGCAGGGTGATGATACTACGATAAAAACTGTTCAGTTCGGCACCAAAAATACGCCGATAGGCTTGCCGGATGAACTGTTCTGCTTCCTGGCGTCGTGGCGCGTTCGGCTCAATGACATGCAAGTGAAACGAACCACACTCAAGCTCAAATACGCGGGTGTCCGCTTCAATCTCGCCGATGTCGTAGCCGGAAACGGCTGCGGGTTGTGATAATAATTGCTGCAATGTCGTGCCCCCTGCGAGTCTCGGAGCGATTGTGCGACAGCAACAGTTAAAAGGGACTTAAACGATTATTAGCAAACCATGTCGACGAAACATGCAAATAATATTTATTCTCAATTACTTGGAGATATATATTTAACTATTTTGCAAGCTTTTCAAGTCTTGCTGCAAGTATTGCTGGCGGCAACACCTTGCTCTTTTTCAATCACTTGTATGCGGGAAAAAATTAAAATAGCCCGCTTTCAATCGTTCGCAATAATCAAGAAGAAGACATTCTTTAGGGGTATCTCCGTTAAGAAAACATTGCCTTTTGCGGGCAGCATGCCGCGAATCACAGGTGAAATTCCTTCAATCGCCATGTGATTCGACTTCCGGATTGGGACTTTTGCCGGCAGATTAGCTAGCCTTGATATTCCTATTTCTTCCAGGTTTCCCAAAATGGCCCTGAAAACCATTTCTTTGCTGTCGAGTCTTGTTCTTTTTGTGGCAAGCACGGGTCTTGCGCGGGCAGCCGATGATTCAGTAAGTCACTTTGAGGCGCCGGACACGGCGCCGCGAAGCGGGCAGCCATTTGATGATCCGCAGGGGCGTTTCCGGTTCGTCATTCATTCAGATATCACCGGCAGCGAGCGCGAGGGCGTGTTCGAGGTGGCGGTTGAGCAGATTAACCTGCTGCGCCCCGAATTTATTATCAGCGTGGGTGATCTCATTGCCGGCACGGATGACCGCACGCAGGTTGACCAGGCCTGGGACCGTTACGCCCGGCGGGTTGGCGAGGCGCAAGCGCCCGTATTCTATGTGGGCGGTAACCATGACCTGCTCGGCGAGGCGCTTCGCGAGGCCTGGGAGGAACGTCTTGGTCCGCGCTACTACCACTTCGTGTACAAGGACACGCTGTTTCTGATTCTCGACACCGAAGACCATAGCCCGGAACGGTTTAAGGAGATCAGCCGCTTGCGGGCCGAAGCGTATGAAATTGCGTACCGGGTGGGTTGGGCCGACTTCGACAAGTTGCCCTATTCCCGTATTCCGGAAAGCGAAGGTGGCGCGATTTCAAACGAACAGTCGGCCTATTTTCAGCAGGTACTGGCGGAGCATCCTGACGTTCGCTGGACCTTTCTCTTCATGCACAAAGCGCCGTGGCTCAGGGACAACTACGAACCCTTTGAAGAACTGGAGGCGGCTCTGGCCGGCCGCTCCTATACCGTTTTCCACGGTCACAAACACGCCTATGAATATCAGCAGCGCCAGGGGGCGGACTATATCCGGCTCGCCACCACCGGCGGGGTATTTCTGCCGGCAAACGGGCGCTCAATGGACCAGCTGGTCATGGTTACCGTGGATGAGGAGGGCGTGGATATTGCCAACTTACTCATGCAGGGCATTCTAGACCGAACCGGGAACATTCCCCTGGACGGTGACCAGTTGTGCCTTGACAGCCAGGACTGTCCCGGCCCGGCTGACTAGGTCTGCGGGTCAGGGCGCCAGACCGTCCATGCTCCGGCTATTCTCCAGCCATTATCCAGACTGGCCGATACCCTAATTACCGATCGGCGATCCCGGCGGTGCGACCACTGAAGCCGGTGCGCCCCAGCGCGTCGGGTCAGCCTGCAGCCGCCCCAGCTCATCAAGGGCAAAGCGGTAATGAGCCGTCCAGGCCGCGTCCTCACCCCGCCCCGGCCTGCGATCCTGTAACCAGTCCTGGAGGCTATCCAGGGCCGCAAGGGCCTGTTCACGAACGCCACCATTCACCTGTCCGCCGACCGACAACGCCATCACTGCCTGCAGTACCTGGCGGCTGGTCTGCCGCTGCAGAGCGCCTGCCAGGCCAGGCTGCTGATCGGCATACCAGGTCGATTGCATAAAGCCATCCAGCACATCGGCAAAATCCGGCACAGCCGGCATCCTCTCACGCATGATGTTCATGCGTACCGCACGCGCCGGATCGAAGGCCACCTCGAGTACCAGGGCCACGAGCGCGCGCCCCGGCGACAGGGCGTCAAACGTCGTCAGTGTGTCGCGATCAAACCGTTCACGATCATCCTCAAACCCGGGCGGACGGGGTGGAATCAGGGCCAGCAGGTCTTGCGGAAGCTGCAGGGAGGCCGGCTGAATAGTTGCCAGCAGTGCAGCCAGGGCCTGTTCCTGCTGCGCGGCCGGTACCGGCTCCGGCATTGGCAGGTCGTCACCGCGCAGTGAATAGCTGAAGCGCTCACCACCGAGCAGTTTGCCAACCGCCTGCACTTGAAAACGATGCAGGAGATAAATCGGCACCAGCGCTTCCTCGAGCGTGGCCATGGCCCGCCCCGGACGAATAACGCGTTCATCAAAACGTTCCAGTGCGTACTCACGCACCGCCAGCAATTTATTTAGCTCGGCGACAGCATCACTGCCGTTGTCCCACAGGTTACCGTCAGGATGGGCAGTGCCCGGGTTACGTGAATCACCATCCGCTACAAACAGGTAACCCTCGGCATAGGTCTGCGCCAGGATCTTCTCACGCGCGGCTTGTGCATCGACGCCCGCGGGAAAATCCCGATAACCATAATCAATGGTCCGCTTATCCCAGGCACCTATGCCGACGCCATAAGCGTCGCTTAAATCCAGCGATCCATCATCCGCAAACTGAATCAATGGAAAGGGGTAGTCCATGACCGAGGAACGGTCGTTGACGCTGGCGGCAAAGTTATGCTCGATACCGAGCGTGTGCCCGACCTCGTGGGCAGACAGCTGGCGAATGCGCGCCAGGGACATCTCGAGCATGGTTGTTGGCACCTCGTCATCGACATAGGGCGCCAGCAGACCCTCGGCAATCATGAAGTCCTGGCGCACGCGCAGCGAGCCCAGCGACACATGGCCCTTGATGATCTCGCCGGTACGCGGATCTACAACCGAGTAGCCATAGGACCAGCCGCGTGTTGCGCGGTGCACCCACTGGATGGTGTTGTAACGCACGTCCATCGGGTCCGCATCTTCCGGCAGCAGCTCAACCCGGAATGCATTTTCGAAACCGGCCGCTGCAAAGGCCTGGTTCCACCAGCTGGCACCCTCAACCAGGGCCGACCTGACGGGCTCCGGCGCACCCGGGTCCACGTAGTAAACGATAGGCTCAACGGCCGGCGAGCTTTCAGCTCCGGGATCGGTGCGCTCCAGGCGGTGACGTCGCGCATAGCGAACCATGAGCGGATCACCGATCGGACTCGCATAGTCCTGAAAACTGGCGCCGGGAAAGAAACCAGAGCGCGGATCATACGGCAACGGTTCATAACCGGAATCCGGCAGGCGCACAAAACTGTGATGCAGATGCACGGTTACCGCGGTTGGATCAGGCGTCACCGAACTAAGAACCGGGGACTCAAGACGGCCACGGTCGTCAAAGGCCAGTGTGCCGGTGAAGGTCACAATCGCCTCAATTTCAGTGTTGTCCGGAAAGGCCCGGGTGCGCGGCAGGTAAATGGCTGAACGTGATGTATCAACGGCGAAGGTTCCCTGCCGGGAACGACCCAGCCAGCCCCCCATATCGTCAGCATCGCGCAAGAAGAACTCTGTGCCGTCAACAATCACCCGGCCGTCGTTCTCGGCCACCACATCAAAACCCCAGACCACCGAGCGTGCAAAGGAATCGCTGACCGCCTGGCGCTCCGCCGCATCGTCGGACAGCGCGCGAAAGTCTGTGTTGTGCTGGATCATCAAAACCCTGGGACCAATTCGCTCAAAACTCACCAGCCGGGTCTGGCCCAGGCGGCCACGGTCCAGACCGAGGTCATTGGAACCTACGCCGCGCGCCAGCGACGACTGATAGATCAGCGGCTCATTGAGCTCATCAAGTGCAAAAAGCAGCCGCCCGCCGTTCTCGTCCCAGTACAGATCAATAAAGCCCTCCTGGGGCTGGATGCTCTCAACAACGGTATCAAGCGGCGGCAGTTCCGCACGCGATGATTGGATAAGCAGGGCGCCAAGCAGCAGGCAGGTAAGGCGTATCAGGACTCCGGACATTAATTTGGGACCGTGGCGGTTAGGGGAACGATAGTTTAGCCCCTAGAATACATATTGCCAGGCAATGACAATATCGTCACGGTCGATGCCATTGTCCTCCTGGGTCCGCCAATTCAACCAGGCAATTTTGATTCCCTGCTGACGATTGATTGGAAAACCGAACGTGATGCTATTAAGCCAGTTTGCGGTCCTCACATCCCTCTCAACCCCGTTGATGCTTGGCTCAGCACCTGCGCCATAACCGCTTGACAGCGAGGCCCATAAACCCGGACGGAAGGTATAGATGGCATGGGCCTGCAAAGCCCACAGCGGGTCGTTGGAAAGCTCATTTCCCGAACGAAAATCATCGTTATCCCCATAAATGAACACCGAGCCGGTAAGTTCATAAGTCCATTTGTCCCGGGTATGGGTAATGCCCAGCTGGGGTCTCAGTATCCAGCGGTTTTCGCCAAGGTTAATCAGCCGGTCCGGATAGTATTCACCCCAGGGCAACACCAGGGATACGGCCGCCCCGACAACCGTATCTGAGCGCGATGTCGCAGCAAACTCTGCGGGCGTCTGCGCTTCGCCGCCGTACAGCAAAATGGATAATCGAAGCCTGGGGTCGCTCAGACCCTCCCGGCGGGTGGAGGCTGGTTCGCCCTGTAACAGACCCTCCCAGCGCCCCGAGGCTGCCGGCAGCAATGCATCGACACGCGCGGAACGCCCGAACAGACCGAAGGTACGGAGATACACCAGGCCAGCACCGCTGACGTCCATGGTGGCATCTTCAATCTCAAGGACCGGATCCAGAAAAACATCACCACTTGAATAGGTCGCACCGACACCAATCACATTTAAACCGGTCGGCAGCTGGCTCCAGCGCCGCGGCTCGAGGTCCTGTGCCCCGGCGCCGGAGCCGGCGATAAGGAACAACAGGGCAAGCCAGCGTGGCGCCAGGCCTGGGTTCAGGCCGCGTGCGGCGCGGCAGAACGCCGGCGTCCATTGTTGAACCCGGCGTTTGAAATTGTCCTGCTTCACTACATCATGCACCCGCAGACCGTATACTTTTCGCATTATATTCAGGAATCAGTCTTATGGATTGGGCCGTGTTTATCGTTCTGGTACTGGCCGGCGCATCTTCCGGTGGCTTCTTCAAACCAGGTGACTGGTATGACAACCTGTTCAAGCCGCGATGGACGCCGCCCGACTGGGCTTTTCCGTTGGTGTGGGGCCTTCTTTATGCCTGTATTGCCTGGGCCGGCGTATTGGTCTGGCAGGCGCAGGGAAGCGCGCTTGCGCTGACCTTCTGGGGCGCGCAATGGGTGTTCAGCACCGCATGGTCCTGGCTGTTCTTTGGGCGACGGCGCATGGACCTCGGGTTTCTGGACGTCACCCTGCTGTGGCTCAGCGTGCTCGGCTTTATCATCACCGCCTGGCCGCTGTCGAAACTCGCAGCTGTGCTGTTTCTGCCCTACCTGGCCTGGGTTACCATTGCGGCAACCCTCAACGTGGCGGTATGGCGGCGTAACTCCGACGAGCCAGGCCTTGCTGTTCCTGAAATCCTGCGCGTCTGACGTTACCCGTCAAGCACAAAGGTTACCTTGAGGTTTACGCGCCATTCGGTGACATGATTATCTTTAATGACCACCTTCTGTTCGTTGACCCAGGCAGACTGCATGCCATGGATGGTCTTGCCCGCCCTGGCAATGCCCTTCGCGATCGCGTCCTCAAAGCTCTTGCTTGAGCTGGACGAAATTTCCGTAACTTTTGCAACACTCATGGTCTTACTCCTGCTGGTTGATGTACGTTCAATATAGGCGCTGCCGGCCGGATTTGTTGGAAACCGGTCCACTGCGGGTCGGGTGGTTGTTAAGATAACAGGCTTATCAAGCCGTGCAGTTTCTATTGGTCACACGGATACTCAACCGCTATCCGGCCATGCTGATATTCACTTGACTGAGGTTCCGGATGCACCAGGTAAGGATTCTCCAATTGCTTACTGTTAGCGGCACGATATGCCTGGGGTACGCCCTGCTCGCCTCGACGCTGTTGAGTAGCCCGGCGGCCATGGCAGCGTCTGCCCCGGCTCCGTCCCCGGTGCTTATCGCCGCCAGACAGGAACTCGACCGCTCAATGCGCGAGTTGTCCAGGCAGCCTGTACCGCCTTATTTCATGAGTTATGAGATTACCGAGACCCAGGCGGCCAGCCTGAGCAGCAGCTTCGGGCTGCTGCAGTCGCGGGAAGAGAAAACCGAGCGGCTGCTCGATATTGATTTACGCGTTGGCAGTTATGAGATGGACAACACGCGCGCCCTGCGTGGTAACTCGGCCGGGATGGGAGGCTGGCAAAGACGCTTCTCGATGTTGCCCATGCCCGTGGAAGATGACCAGGACGTAATACGCGACCAACTCTGGTTAAGGACAGACAGGTCGTACAAGCAGGCACTCGAGGCTTTGACCAAGGTGGAGACTGACGTCACGGTGATGGTCGAGGCCGAAGACCAGTCCGCCGACTTTTCCCGGCAAAGCCCGGAACGTTTTATCGGCGGGATTCTGCCCCTGGATATTGACCTGGCAGACTGGGAGGCAAGGCTCAAACGCTACAGTGCGCCGTTCGGCGAGTACAGCGACATTTACATGGCCAATGCGACCCTCACTGCATCCGTGGACACACGCTGGCATGTCAACTCCGAGGGCGCGGAAATCCAGACCTCGCAAAGCAGCTATCGCCTGTTTATTTCGGCAGCCTCGCGCGCCGAGGACGGCATGACCCTGCCGCGCTTTGAATCCTTTCATGCCTTCCGGCCGGCCGATCTGCCGGATGACACCGAGATCATGGCACTCGTAGACCGGATGATTGATGAACTGCTGGCACTGCGGGAGGCGCCGGTGGTGGACCCGTACACGGGACCGGCTATTCTCTCCGGGCGGGCAGCAGGCGTTTTCTTTCACGAGGTCCTGGGTCACCGGGTTGAGGGACACCGGCAAAAACGCGAGCAGGACGGGCAAACCTTCAAGAAAATGATTGGCGAGACGATTCTGCCGGAAACCTTTTCCGTGGTGTTCGACCCTACCGTCAAACAGCTTGCCGGAGTCGACCTGGCCGGCTATTACCAGTTTGACAACGAGGGTGTGCGGGCCGAACCGGTTACTACCGTTGACCAGGGCGTTTTGAGGGACTTCCTCATGTCGCGAACCCCGATTGACAGCTTTCCGGATTCCAACGGACACGGCCGCCGGCAGCCGGGCTTTGCTCCCGTGGCGCGCCAGTCCAACCTCATGGTCAAAGTCTCTGACACGGTCAGTGATGCGCAACTGGAGGCCATGCTGCTTGAGCGAATCCTTGCTGAGGGCAAGCCCTTCGGCCTGATCTTCGAGGACATCCAGGGCGGCTTCACCACAACCGGCAGAACGATGCCCAATGCCTTCAATGTGCTGCCAATCCTGGTCTACCGCCTGTTCCCGGATGGCAGCAAGGAACTGGTGCGCGGCGTGGATCTCATCGGTACGCCGCTGACCGCCCTGACCATGATTGCCGCCGCCGGCGACCAGGTGGAGGTGTTCAATGGCACCTGCGGCGCTGAATCTGGAGGGGTGCCGGTTTCGGCCAGTTCGCCGTCCATTCTGATTTCCCAGGTCGAGGTCCAGAAGAAAACCAAATCCCAGGACCGGCCGCCGATACTTGGCGCACCCCATGGCCGGGACGAGCGAAGTGCTGCGGCGCAGGAGATCGATTATGCGCAATAGCATCATTGCCATGACACTCCTGTTGCTGGTCGGCTCAGGTGCACTGGCTGCGCCGCCGGATGATGAGCTGTTCCGGGCCATGCAGGATGAACTCGAACGCTCGATGGCCGAGCTCCAACTGGGTGATCTTGAAGCGCCCTATTTCATCTCCTATAGCGTTTGGGATGTGAGTAATAGCAGCGCGCAGGCCACGCTGGGGGTTATTCAGTCAAGTCAGGAATCAAGCCGTCGCTTGCTCAGCGTGGAGGTCCGGGTCGGCGATTATGCCCTGGACAATACGAACTTTCAGAGCGGTGGCTATTTCAGCTATAGCGGCCTGGCCTATCTGCCGCTCGAGGATGACTACACCGAATTGCGACGTCAGCTGTGGCTGACCACCGATGCCGCCTACAAGGAGGCACTGGAAAGCCTCTCCCAGAAAACCGCGGCGCTGCAAAACCGTGTACGCGATGAAGAACTGCCGGATTTCAGCATGCAGCCCGCGGTACAGATCGACGACACGCGACCGGCCGTGAACTGGAACCAGCCAGAGGCCGACGAACTGGTGCGTGATCTCTCCGGGTTGTTTCGTGAGCAGCCTGAAATCCAGAGTTCACGGGTCGAACTGTCAGCGAGCACCCTCACCACCCGCTATGTAAACAGCGAGGGCAGTCGTTTTTTACGAACCTCACCCGGCATTGCCCTGGCCGTCACCGCGTATACCCAGGCTGAAGATGGGCGGCCAATTGAAGATGCCATCACCGCCTTTGGACGGCAGGTCGATGACTTGCCGCCGCGCTCCGAAATGACTGATGCCATAGAGGCAATGATTGAGCGCGTGCAGGCAGCGCGCCAGGCACCCTTGCTGGAACGCTATAACGGTCCCGTGTTGTTTAGCGGCCAGGCTGCCGCCGAGCTATTCGCGCAACGCTTTGCACCTGCCCTGGTGGCCACGCGAACTCCGGTGACGCAACAGTCACAAGGCTTCGGCAGCTATGCCGAAGGCGGCACGCAATGGGAAGACCGTTTGGGTGGGCGCGTGCTGCCACGATTCATGAACGTGGTTGACGACCCGACCGTGGATGTCCTGCAGGGCCAGGCACTGGTTTCCGCTTACCGGGTCGATGACGAGGCGGTCGCTGCCAAACCGACCCTGCTGATCGAGAACGGGCGGCTGAAGCGGCTGCTGTCTGGTCGCACGCCGGTTGCCGGCATTGAGCAAAGTTCCGGCAATATGCGCGCCGGTGCCGTGATCCCCAGCAGCATCATCGTAACGGCGGGTAGCGGGATGACGCAGGATGCGCTTATCAATGAGCTACTCACCCTGGTCGACGAGAGTGGCCAGGCGTTTGGCCTGCTGGTCACACGCATTGCCAATCCTGCACTCGGCGGTGCCCAGGGCTCATCTTTCAGTGGCTTTATGAATGGTAGCGCGGGCCAGGAAACCGTCAGAGCGCAGGAGGCCTTTCGAATCTATCCGGACGGGCGCCGCGAGCGGATACGTAACCTGGAGCTTTCGGGCGTCTCAGCGGCGACCTTTCGCGACATTATCGCCGTTTCCGACGAACCCTATGTGTATAACACGCCCTATCCTGCGATCGCAGCGGTGGGCCCGGGAATGATGGTCGCCGCCGCCGGCACCAGCACCCTGCCACTCACGGCCTGGGCAGTCCCGGCCTTATTGTTTGAAGAACTGACGGCCAAGAAACCGGGCAGTGAGTACCCGACACTACCGATCTTGTCCCGACCCGCACAATGATGCGTGCCGCTTATGGTGGGCCTTGCCGGCCACGGTAAGGGTTATTCGAGAATCACAATCTCCACGCGGCGGTTCATGGCGCGGCCTTCAGCTGTGTCATTGGGGGCTACAGGCGCATCCTCGCCATAGGAAATCGTCGACATGCGGCCGAGGGCCAGTCCCTGTCGATGCAAAAAGCGCCGTACGGCCGCAGCTCTTTCCATGCCCAGCTGCACGTTGTAGTCAGGATCTCCCGTGGCATCGGTGTGCCCCTGGATTTCCAGGTATACATTGTTGTTGTCCGCTTTCAGGTCTCTGGCCAGTCCCATCAGCCGTGATTGAGCGCCGTCCGAGAGGCTGGCTTCGTTGCTTGCGAAGTTAATTCCATCCTCCGTGAGCACAACGGTGTAGAGAAACTTGCCCTTGGCCAGAACACCCGCCTCCTCCGCCCGGGCCAGGGCCTGGCTGCTGGTCTGGCTGAGTTCGTTGATTCTCTGGTCCTGGGCCGCCAGGCGAGAATCGAGGCCGGCCACGCGTTCATCAACATATTCCTTGGTGGCGCAACCTGAAAACAGCAGCGAGGTGGTGATCAGTAACAGGGCTTTGCGAGCAGACATAGTCAATTCCTTGAATGTTATACGCAATGTGAGCATCGCTCTCGTCCTGACACCATGCCCTCCAGAGCAAGTTCAAATCATGAATTTTTGATTAAGCGAAACTAAATAACTGCTTTGAGCCTGGTGCAAATCGTGGCCTGCAGATTCAGGACGTGAGGGTTGGTGTTGTGATGCCATCGAGCAATCGACCCAGAATATCGGCGCCGGTAATCACCCGCCGGGCATTGTCATTCCACAACAAAACAATGTCTTTCTGAATCGCCTCGTCATTGTTATTGGGTTGGCTCTGCTTCATCTTGCGGATGACCACGTCCAGGGTGGTTTTCTGATTCTTCAGAATGATTGGCCGGTGACAATAAGCGTAGGGATCTGTTATTTCGTCGCCTTTAAACACGCTGCGAAGATAACCGTCGGCGTCGAGAACCAGGCTGGGGTAATCATCGGCGCCCGTAAGAATGACCCATTTCTTTCCGGAGGCCTGCACACTGGCAATAAACGGATCGTTGGCAGGGTTCTCCACCACCGGAATAACCGGCAGATCCAGCGTCATGGGAAGACTGACCACGCTGGCCGGATCCACTGTTTCGCCTTCCTCGGCGACCGTCAGGTCATCAATTTCCAGGAAATTAAGCGCCCCGACACCCTCAATGTGCTCAAGCTCCGCATCTTCTGAGCGGATATGCGCGGCCAGTATCCGCTTCAGATCACGCTCGCGAAGATATTCCACCATCTCCCGGCCAAGCCATTTGTCCAGTAAGAGCGCACAGGGCTTTGCGACCGGGTAGAGCAACCACTGGTAAAACTTCATCACCGGCGACAGGAGGGTCGCCATTTTCATGGCGTTGCGGGAAAAATACGCCTGCGGAATGATCTCGCCAAAAATGGTGATGATAAACGTGGAGAACATGAACGCCGCCACCCCCAGCAAAACCGAATTGGACAACAGCGTCAGCGCCACATTGATACCAACGTTGCCCCAGAGAATGGTGGTTAACAGAAAGTTGGAGTCGCGGCGCAGAGACAGAATGCGTTTCGCTGCAACATTCCCGTGCTCGGCCTCTGTCTCGAGACGCATACGGCTCAAGCTGAAGAACGCGAGATTCAATCCGGAAAACATCGCCGACTGAGTGACACAAATAAAAATCAGGGACCAGACAATTATGTCCTGCACAGCATTAGCTCCTTTGAGAAAACAAAGACCTCGAACCCGTTTTCAAACCACGGCCACGAACGCTGGTGCCGTCGGTGCACGGACAGGCAAACCGGCATGAACCACTTTTCTGGTGTACCGTACAGGCTGACCTCTTTGATTATGAGGACTTTCCCAACCGGCAGGGAAGTGTAACTGATGAAGCTTGTCATGATCTCCCAAAATCCGGAGCCTCTGGGGGTCCAGGACACGAACTCAGCAGGCGTTGGAGAGACCATCCGTCAGGGTTTGGACTTATTGCCGGGCGCTGTGATCGCATTGCTGATTCTGTCCGTCGGTTGGTTGCTGGCAAAGCTCTTGCGCAGCCTGGCAAAGGGTCTGGCAAACCGCTTCAATGGTTTAATCAGCCGGTCTTTTGCCGATCGTCCGCTGATCGCATTACACCTCTCAAAACCCATGATCACCGTCATCGGGGACGTGGTTTTCTGGAGTGTGATCCTGGTTTCCATCACTGCTGCGGCAAATGCTGCAGGCTTGAGTGTTATCGCCGGGTGGCTGGTGGGTGTTTTAACCCATATTCCCAATCTGCTCACGGCCCTGGCCATCTTCGTTGCGGGCTATTTACTCAGCCTCTTCGTCCGCGACCAGTGGCAACCTGAGGTCTCGGGTTTACCCGGGTCCCGGTCTGACCAGCTCTGGGGCAATCTTATTCAGGGTACCGTGCTCGGCGCGACCTTCATCGTAGGCCTGGACCAATTGGGCGTTGATGTACTGTTGCTGATCGCACTGGCCTGCGTGATTGCAGGCTCACTCCTGCTTACGCTGGGCCTCAGCTTTGCTCTGGGCGCACGAACTCACGTAAGCAATCTGATTGGCGCCCGGGCAGCACGCTCCCAGTTGCATGCCGGCCTGCGCATACGGATCGGCGACATTGAAGGCCAGGTTGTTGAGCTGTCCAGGGTTCAAATTATTCTGGAAACCGGCTCAGGAAAAGTGTTGATCCCGGCTCACCTGGTCGATGAACAGGTTGTTACCATACTGACCAGCGACCAGCAGGCCGCAGCTGATTCCAACCCTCGCGCGACACCGGACAAGCCCGATGCCTGATGTATCGGCGCTGACTCTGGCCTTCATTGACCGCCAGCCGGCGACGGCCGCGCGGATACTCGCGGCAAACCCCGGGGCTGACGCCGGTGCTCTCGTTAGCGCCATTCCCACGCGGTATGCCTGCAAATTACTGGCCAGCCTCAGCACCCCCCTCGCAAGCAAGATTCTTCAACAGGCGGATGCGCCTGCAGGAGCTGCAATCATTCAGGAGCTGGAGTATTCCGAGGCGGTCGCGATCCTCCGTCATCTGGGGCCCGCAGGACGCGAAAATCTGCTGACTGACGTGCCGCGAATATTGCGCAACAGGCTGGAGCGCTCCTTGAGGTTCGCCGCCAACTCGGTGGGCGCGCTCATGACGACCAACATCAATGTACTCTCCATTTCAGACACATGTGCAATGGCTCTGCAACTCATCAGGCAAGACTCCGGAAGTCGCTGTGATGTCGTTTTCATTCAGGACAATGACAGGACTTACCGGGGCACCGTCCGCCTTTTATCCATGCTGAGACGGCCAGACAACTCGCCACTGATAGACCTGGTGGATGCCTCGGCCAAGGCACTGTCCGCCCATGCCAGTTTAGAAAAGATTGCGAAACTACCCGAGTGGCATGACTTCACCACGCTGCCGGTCGTCGCCCGGAAAGGCAATGTCATCGGTGCTTTAAACCGCCGCGCGGTGGAAGCGAGCAATGCATTATCCCAATCAGCAGGCAAAACGCCTCCCGGTTCAGTGCTGCGGGAGATCACCTATGGCATGACCGATTGCGCCTCCAGTCTGCTGGAACTGTTGCTGCCTGCCAGGCCGGCAAAGGGTAAAGCGGGATCACCAGATGAGTAACGAACAGCAGCACATCACTGATGCAATCAATCAACAGTTCTTCATGGAGTTTCCTGCCGAGACTGCGCGCGAAATTGAGCGAGCAGACAGCGATCTTGTCATTGAGATGATCCAGAGAATGCCGGCCGGCATCCTGGCGCCGGTCTGGCAAAAACTGCTTCCGGAAAAGGCCGCCCGTCTACTGATGACTCTGCCAGAGGCAACCATTGACAGCCTTATCGAAGCCTTACCGGCCGCCCCTGCGGTTCGCATATTGCAACAACTGCCCAAAGAAGTTCATGAAGCGATTATTTCCGGTCTGGGTCCCCGGACCAGGGACGAGATAGCTTCCATGATGACCTATCCGCCTGATTCTGCAGGTCGACTGATGGATGGCAGTGTTTCGACCTATCGGCGGAGCCAGACGGTGGGACAGGCCCTGGCACACCTGCGCAGCACACAAATGAAGACCGCGCGAAGCCTGATCCTTGTGGATGACAACCACGTAGTCACGGGAAAAGTCTCGCTGCAGGCCCTGGCTCTTGCGGACCCCGGGAGCACGCTTGGTGAACTGGAAGAACCGCTCATTATCGTCTTAAGACCCATTGATCCGGTGAGCGAGGTCACCAGGGCGTTCGAAACTCATAATGTTCTGGATATTCCCATTGTTGATCTTGACGGCGTGTTTCTCGGGGCGATTACGCACGGCAGCATTGCGAAAACCATTCAGGCGCAATCATCCCTTGATATGCAGTCCATGGTCGGCGCAAGCCGCGAGGAGCGCGCCCTGTCCAGCCCGTTTTTTACCGTGCGCAAACGGATGCCCTGGCTGCAGGTCAATCTCCTGACCGCTTTCATGGCAGCTGCCGTCGTCGGTATCTTTGAAAACACCATTGCCCAGGTCACGGCGCTGGCTGTATTGCTTCCCGTGGTCGCCGGTCAATCGGGGAATACCGGTGCGCAGGCCCTGGCGGTCACCATGCGTGGCCTGGCCCTGCGTGAAATCACCATCCGGCAATGGTTGAAGGTTACGCGCAAAGAGGTATTGGCGGGCTTAATGAATGGCGTCGGAATTGCCGTTACCTGTGGTATCGGCGTTTACATATGGAGTGGTTCGCTGCCCCTGGTCGCCGTGATCGCCTCCTCGATGGTCATGGCGATGGTCGCGGCGGGCTTCGCCGGCGCCGTTATCCCCATCATACTGACCCGGCTGGGTCAGGACCCGGCCACCTCTTCTTCCATCTTGCTGACCACCGTTACGGATATCGCCGGCTTCTTTTCCTTCCTGGGTATCGCCACGCTCTTTATGCGTTTTCTGTAAAAACCAGCAGACGCGTTCGCGACTGGTCCCGGAGCACCCCCAGAATCTCAAAGCGCTAGCATCAGGTAGCCCACTGCGGCTACAGCGGCAGCGATCAGGGCATAGGGAATCTGGCTCATGGCGTGCTGGTATGGCGTGGTGCCGCATGCCTGGGCCGTGAGTACCGTCGCATCCGTGTAGAAACAGGCGTGGCTGCCAAAGGTTGAAGCAGACAAGGTCGCGCCGATCACGAGCGTCATGTCCGCGCCCACGCTATTGGCCAGGGTGGTGACAATGGGTAGCGTGATGACAAATACGCCCCAGTTCGAACCGGTCGCAAAAGCCAAAAGGCCCGTTGAGATAAAAACAATGAAGGGCAACAGCGGGGCCGTTACATGCGGGCTGACCGTGGCCAATACGTATTCGGAGAGTCCGAGCCGTCCGTTGATTGAATCCAACAGGTAAGCGCACACCACCGCGACCAGCGGCTCGACCATGGTCTTGAACCCATCCAGCATGGCGACCATCGTTTCATCAGCACTCAGGGATCGGGTAATGGCGATCATTGCAAGGTATAGCGCCATGGTGAGAAAGATCCCTTTCAGGAAGTCGTAGTCAAACCACCACGTGGACACGGCAAGTATGCCGATAGGAATAAGGAAATCCATGGCGCGCGCCTTGCTGTCCGGCCGCGGCAATATGGCCAGATTGGCCGCTTCGATATGCTCCGCTCCGGGCGGCACAGGAAATCCTGACTGCGCACGAAGCTCAGCCCGGCGCATGGGCCCGATGGCCGGGACGATACCCAGGATAACCAGGGGCACCAGCAGAATCGCAGCCCAGGCATAAAACATGTACGGAATGGCCTGGATATAGGCCTGTACGCCCTGGCCCTCAGCGGCCACGCCGTTTTCCACCAGCAGGGCCCCGAAAAACACCGCCCAGGTTGAAATCGGCACGATCACACTCACCGGTGCCGCCGTGGAATCCACGACATAGGCCAGCATTTCCCGCGAGGTGTTGTAGCGGTCAGTCACCCGGCGCATCGCCGCACCAACCGCCAGGGAGTTCAGGTAGTCGTCGACAAACAGCGCCAGGCCAAGAAACCATGCCGTGAACAAGCCACCCCTTCGTGACCGGGTGCGGCCAATGACCGCTTCGGTAAATGCCAGCACGGCACCGGTGCGCAACAACAGGCCGATGAGACTGCCCATCAGGCCGCAAACCAGAATGAGCCAGGCTACCGTCTCATTCATCATTACTTCCAGTGAGATATCGGCCGCCAGCTGCAGCACGCCGGTCGGTGCGAGCATGAACAAGCCCACAACCACGCCAGCCATCAGCGACTCAATGGCACGGCGTGTCCAGATCGCCAGGCTCACGACCACCAGGGTGGGAACCAGGCTGAGAATGCCGAAATCGTTCACCGAGGGCAGCCGGGACCCGTTCGCTGCAAGCGCAGCAGCGCCAATGCCTTCCGCTTACGCTTCATGCCCGCCGTTGAGAATCACCAACCTGGGCTTGGGAATCGAATTGAACTCGCAGGCCGTGACAATGCTGTAAGCACCCATCATTTCACCAATCACGATATCGCCCATCTCGAGTTCGGGGAGCATGGCAAGTTCGGAAATAATGTCGATCACATCGCAGGTAGGGCCGGCCAGGACGCTGGGGTTGACCGCATCGCTGTCACTGAACACCGTCATAGGATACGCCGCATGGTCAAAAATCTGCCCGCTGTAGGCGCCATAAACGCCATCGTCCATGTAGTACCACCACAAACCTGCGCGCTCTGCCCGCCCGACAATACTGGAGATCGAAATCATGCACGGCGCGCTCAACACACGACCGGGTTCGGCATAAAACCGGACACTGTCCGGGTAAGCATCAAGAGCCTCATTAATCGGCTCACAAAAGGCTACCAGGTCCATTTGCTGACGCCCGTAATCCACCGGCAAACCACCGCCTATGTCAAGAATGCGCAGATGTTCCATACCCTTGATGCTTGCATCTTCGAAGAAAGTGCGGCACACATTGATCGCATCCACATGCGCTGCAGCGGTGACTGATTGTGAACCCACATGAAAGCTCAACCCGCACACTTTCAATCCCATGTCACTGGCCTCGGCCAGCAATTCAGGCACCCGTTCCGGACTGCAGCCAAATTTCCTGGACAGATCGATTGTGGCCTCCAGGCTGCGAAAAGACACCCGCAAGAGAATCTCCGCCTGCTCCTTGTAAGGCACAAACTTGCGCAGTTCATCCAGGTTATCCGCAACGAATGTCGTACACCCAAACGCGAGACCATCACGAATATCCTGGTCACGTTTGATCGGATGGGTATGGATCACGTCGCTGCGTTCCGCCCCCACTGACCGCAGCAGGTCCAGTTCACCTGTGGTGGCAACGTCAAAACCCGACCCCTCCGCCAACAAGGTTTTCAGGACAGCCGGCTCGGACAGCGACTTGATTGCAAAATAAAGCCGCACACGCGGCAGGGCGCGGCTTAACTCGCGGTAACGGTCGCGCAGGGTGTCGCAGTCCAGGACCATGAGCGGTGAGCCATGCCGGGCAACGAGTTGACGATAGGGCTCTTGCTCAGCAAGAGGGGCGATGGCGACAAGATTCATGTGCGGTATCCGTATAAAATTCGATACTTACCCGCAGTTTCACTGTCGATCGGCATACGGGGCCAATCCGGCCCATGGGCCGAAATTAGCGCGCAATTTTATTCCTGTTCTGAAAAATAACAACATTTTTTTTGGTGCCGGGATAAGCCAGAAAGGCGTTGATTTTAGTGGTGAAAAGGTGCGCGCGGCACTATGCTTGAGCATCAGACTGGCAGGCGGATAGAAATCATGGCCGAAGAACTCATTAGTCAATGGCTCGCGGAAAATGCAATCACCGAGGTTGAGTGCATCGTTCCGGATATGACCGGCAACGCGCGCGGGAAATTTATCCCGGCCGATAAGTTCATCAAAGAGGACAGCCGTCTGCCGGAGTCCATTCTCGTTACCACGGTTACCGGCGATTATACGGAAGAGGAAGAGGAGCTCATCGGTCCGACGGACAGCGACATGATGCTCGAACCCGATCCGAACACGATGCGCCTGGTGCCATGGGCAGATGAGCCCACCGGGCAGATCATCCATGACTGTTATCTTCGCGGAGGCGGCCTGCACCCCTTATCGACCCGCAACGTTCTGCGTAAGGTTCTGAAACTCTATGAGGCAGAGGGCTGGCAGCCAGTGGTTGCCCCCGAAGTTGAGTTTTACCTGGTCCAGAAGAATGCTGACCCGGACCTGGTGCTCATGCCGCCTATCGGCCGCTCCGGCCGGGCAGAGGCAGGCCGCCAGTCCTACAGCATTGATGCGGTCAACGAGTTCGGTCAGATCATCGACAACCTCTACGAATACTGCGAAGCACAGAACCTGGACGTGGATACGCTGATTCATGAATCCGGCCTGGCCCAGATGGAGATCAACTTTCTTCACGGCGATGCGCTCGACCTGGCGGACCAGGTATTTGTGTTCAAAAGAACCATGCGCGAAACCGCCCTGCGCAACGGCGTATTTGCCACTTTCATGGCCAAACCGATGGCCCGGGAGCCGGGCTCAGCGCTGCATATCCACCAGAGCATTATTGACAAGCGCACGGGCGCCAATATTTTTTCCCGGGAGGACGGTGGTGAAGAACCACGTTTTCGCCACTTCATTGGCGGCCTGCAACGCTACACACCCGGGGCCATCGCCTTTTTTGCACCCAGCGTTAATTCCTATCGACGCCTGACACCCGACTTTGCGGCGCCGACCAATATGCACTGGGGTTATGAGAACCGCACAACCGGCATCCGCGTGCCCGACAGCGGGCCTGCCAGCCGGCGGGTGGAAAACCGCTTTCCCGGGGCCGATTGCAACCCTTACCTGGCCATCGCCGTGTCCCTGGCCTGTGGTTACCTCGGCATGAAGCAGGAAATCGACCCGACCGCGCCGCATGAGGGCGATGCCTATGCCGAACCGCTAACGGTTGCCCGCAGCCTCAAAGAAGCATTGCAGCTGTTGAACGAGCATGACGACCTGAAGGAAATTCTGGGCGCAGACTTCGTGCGCGCCTACTCGGCAGTCAAGAGCCACGAGTTTGAGGCCTTCAACAAGGTCATAAGCTCCTGGGAGCGTGAACACCTGCTGCTGAATGTTTGAGGGCGCCCACGCGGGGCACCCTCAAACCGGATCAGGTCAATTGAAGGTAAAAATACCGTCTTTCACATCCACTCTGACCGTGCTGCCCGGATCAAATTCGCCGGCCAGGATTTTTTGCGCCAGCGGATTTTCCAGCTTCTGCTGAATGGCCCGCTTGAGCGGCCTTGCGCCATACACCGGGTCGAAGCCCGCCTCACCGAGGAGCTCAAGGGCGGCATCGGAAACTTCCAGGTCCAGCCCGGCAGATTCCATGCGTCCCTTGAGGCGTTCTATCTGGAAGCCGGCGATCATGCGAATCTGTTCCTGGTCAAGCGGATGGAACACCACGATCTCATCAACGCGGTTGATGAACTCGGGGCGGAAGTGACCGCCTACAACGTCCATAACGGCCGCTTTCATCTCGTCATAGGGTTCTCCTGACAACTCCTGTATCCGGTCTGAACCCAGATTCGAGGTCATGACCACCAGGGCGTTACGGAAGTCCACCGTGCGGCCCTGACCATCCGTCAGGCGGCCGTCATCAAGTACCTGCAAAAGGATGTTGAAGACATCCGGGTGGGCTTTCTCCACCTCGTCCAGCAGGATTACACTGTAAGGCCGGCGACGCACCGCTTCGGTGAGATAACCGCCTTCCTCGTAGCCCACGTAGCCCGGAGGCGCTCCCACCAGCCGTGCGACCGAGTGCTTCTCCATGAACTCGGACATATCAATACGCACCATGGCCTCTTCGGTATCGAACATGAACTCGGCCAGGGCCTTGCACAGCTCGGTTTTACCCACGCCCGTGGGGCCCAGGAACAGGAAAGAACCAATCGGGCGATTAGGGTCGGACAGCCCGGCGCGGGAGCGGCGAATGGCATCCGCAACCGCCGTTACCGCCTCATCCTGGCCCACCACCCGCTCATGTACCTTGTCTTCCATGCGCAGCAGCTTGTCGCGCTCGCCTTCGAGCATGCGGTTAACCGGTATCCCGGTCCAGCGCGATACCACCTCGGCAATCTCGTCTTCGGTCACCTCGTAGCGCAGCAGCTGGAACTCGGTCTTGTCCTCACCTTCTTCGGCCTGCTGCAGCGCCAGCTCCAGCTCGGGGATGCGTCCATACTGCAGCTCGGACATGCGCGCCAGGTCACCCGCGCGGTGCGCGGTTTCCAGCTCGGAACGGGTCCGTTCCAGCTCCTCTTTAATATGTGTGGCGCCCTGCACTGCGGCTTTTTCCGACTTCCATATTTCTTCCAGGTCGGAGAACTCGCGCTCCATCGCGGCGATTTCGGTTTCGACCTCGTCAAGGCGCTTCAGGGAAGCCTCATCGGACTCCTTCTTGAGTGCTTCGCGCTGAATTTTCTGCTGAATCAGACGACGTTCCAGACGATCAAGTACTTCCGGCTTGGAATCGATCTCCATGCGGATTCGGGAAGCGGCCTCATCCATCAGGTCGATGGCCTTGTCCGGCAGCTGCCGGTCAGCAATATAGCGGTGTGACAGGGTCGCAGCCGCAACCAGGGCCGGGTCAGTAATGTCTACCCCGTGATGCACCTCGTAGCGCTCCTGCAAACCGCGCAGAATCGCAATCGTGTCCTCGACACTCGGCTCATCGACAAGCACCTTCTGAAAACGCCGTTCCAGTGCCGCGTCTTTTTCCACGTACTGGCGATACTCATCCAGCGTGGTTGCACCAACGCAATGCAACTCGCCGCGGGCGAGCGCAGGCTTAAGCATATTGCCCGCATCCATGGAACCTTCCGCCTTGCCCGCACCAACCATGGTATGGATTTCATCGATAAACAGGATCACATTGCCTTCCTGCTTGGCCAGGTCATTCAGCACAGCCTTGAGACGTTCCTCGAACTCGCCACGAAACTTTGCCCCGGCAATCAGGGCGCCCATATCCAGGCTGAGCACCCGCCGGCCGCGCAGACTCTCCGGAACCTCATTATTGACGATCCGCTGGGCCAGGCCTTCAACAATGGCTGTCTTGCCCACGCCGGGCTCGCCGATCAGCACAGGATTATTCTTGGTACGCCGTTGCAGCACCTGGATGCACCGGCGAATTTCTTCGTCGCGGCCTATAACCGGATCAAGCTTGCCCTGCTCGGCGCGCTCGGTCAGGTCGATGGTGTACTTCTCCAGAGCCTGGCGCGATTCCTCGGCGTTGGGATCAACCACCTGTTCGCCGCCGCGCAGCTCATCAATGGCCTTGTCCAGAGACTCGACGGTTGCGCCGTTCTGTTTGAGCATGTCAGCCAGCGGTCCCTTCATTTCAAGGGCGGCCAGGAGAAAGAGCTCGCTCGAGATGTACTGGTCCCCGCGCTTTTGCGCGAGCTTGTCCATCACGTTCAACAGCTTGATCGTATCGTTCGACAGGTTGACCTCACCGCTCGCGCCGGAAACGCGCGGCAGGCTGTCGAGTCGCTCACCCAGTTGTGAACGCAGGGAGTTGGCGCGCACCCCGGCGCGCGTTAGCAGATGGCGGACCGAGCCGCCGTCCTGGTCCATGAGTGCAACAAGCACGTGAACCGGCTCAATAAGCTGGTGATCCATGCCGATTGCGAGACTTTGCGCATCGGCCAGGGCCAACTGAAACTTGCTGGTGAATTTGTCCATTCGCATGGCGGTACCCTCAAATAGATTGCGGGGCAAAAAGCGCCCTCATATACGTTCTATTTTGGGGCGAATGGCCCGTCCATCAAGCTTTTAGCCGCGTTTTTTACTCCGCCATCAACGGCTCCAAAGCCCGGTTTATCCCGGATTGTATGCGGGGTAATCGGTGTATCCGGCGGCGCCGGATGTATACCACTCACTCATGTCATCAGCGGGTGTCAGCGGCCACTCATTCTTAAATCGTGCCGGCAGGTCAGGGTTGCTGATAAAGGGACGTCCGAAGGCGACAAGGTCAGCCAGGCCATCACCGATCGCCGCCTCGGCTGACTCCCGGGTGTAACCACAGTTGGCCATGATCAGTTGGTCAAAGCGCGGGCGGAACTCTGCCAGGGTCATGGGTTCGCCTTGCTCGTGGAAGCCAAAAGCGAGTCCATCCATGACGTGCAGATAACCCAGCTTCAGGTCATTTAAGCGCCCGGTCGCGTAGAGAAAGGTTTCGCGGAAGTCGGGCGCACCCATGTCGTTGAATACGCCGTTGGGTGAGAGCCTGACACCGACCCGTTCCGGAGGCAAAATCTCGAGAACCGCTTCAAGTACCTGCGCGAAGAATCGAAAGCGATTTTCAAGGCTGCCGCCATATTCATCAGTTCGTTGATTCGACCGGCTATCGAGAAACTGGTTGATCAGGTAACCATTGGCACCATGCACCTCGACCGCATCGAATCCTGCGTCACGCGCATATTCCGCGGCGCGCCGGTAATCACCGACGGTCCGCTCAATATCTGCGGACGTCATGGCTCTGGGTACTTCGTAGTCCTTTTTGCCTTTTGGCGTGCGGATCTGATCACCTTCGATCCTGACCGCAGAGGCAGACAACGGTAATTCACCACCATGAAAATCACTGTGTGACGCTCTGCCGCAGTGCCATAGCTGCAGAACCATAGGCGCACCTGCAGCATGCACGGTCCCGGTGATGTGCTTCCAGCCCGCAGCCTGGGCATCGTTATAGACGCCGGGTGAATCAACCCAGCCATTACCCTCTTCCGACACCACGGTCGCTTCGGTAATCAGCAATCCTGCGCCGGCCCGCTGCCGGTAATATTCGGCCATCAAGGCGTTAGGAATACGCTCCGGCCCGGCACGGCCCCGGGTCAGGGGGGCAAGCACAACCCGGTTATGCAGGGTTTTTCCAGCAAAACTGAGCGGTTGAAACAGCGTTTGATTGGCCATGATGAATCCCTTGAGAAAAACAGAGGTTAACAAACCGGCCGGGTGGTTCGTTGTGAAGCCGGACCGTGCTCAGCAACCGGGCAGGACAAAACCCGTTGATTATCTGAAAAGCTGATGAAGTACCGCCTCATAGGTCTTGGCAAGACGGCTGGGGTCACCAACCGGCACGGCTTCATCCACCTTGTGAATGGTCTTATTCAACAACCCCAGCTCGACCACCTCGACACCCAGTGGTGCAAGAAAACGTCCGTCAGAGGTGCCGCCGCCGGTGTTGAGTTCAGGCTCGATATCCAGGCGTTCACGGACCGCAACGACAACCGCATCGCGCAAGGCGCCGGGCGCACTCAGAAACGGTTCACCGGATACCCGCCATTCCAACTCGTAGTTCTTGACACCATGTTCTTCAAGCATCCGCTTGATTTCGTCATGCAGCAGCGTGCCCGTCCAGCACGTGTTAAAACGCAAACTGAACATAAGGATGGCCTCAGCCGGCGTAACATTGCTGGCACCGGTCCCTGCCTGCAGATTGGCCACCTGGCAATTTGTCGCGGGAAAGCATCCGGAAGCGTCATCCACACCTTCATCCCAGGTCCTGGCCGTAAGGGCCTGCAGGAACGGGGCCAGGCGGTGCACCGGGTTATCGATAGACTGGGGAAAAGCCGTATGCCCCTGCACACCGCCCAGCGTCAGCCTCGCGGCAATCGACCCGCGACGACCAATACGGAGCGTATCGCCAAGTCGCTTCTGGCTGCTGGGCTCGCCGACCAGGCAGAAGTCCGGCACGCGGCCATCGGCAGCCAGGTCCGGCATCGCGCGGCGGATGCCATCAATCGCATCGCCCTCCTCGTCACTGGTGAGGATAATACCCACCTCTCCGGGGTGGTCCGGGTTGTCGCGCACGAAACGTTCCAGCGCCACGACCATGGCAGCCACGGCGCCTTTCATGTCACAGGCGCCGCGCCCGACCAACATGCCCTCATGAATCGTTGCTTTAAACGGCGGCGAGTTCCAAAGCCGTTCGGGACCGGGCGGAACCACGTCGGTATGACCCAGAAACCACAAACAGGGCGAACCCTGGCCATGGCTGATGACCACATTGCTGACCTCGCCAAAAACGCGCCAGTCAGCGGTAAAGCCCAGTGGCGCAAGACGATCAGCCAGCAGTTGCTGACAGCCGGCATCGTGCGGAGTCACAGACTCCCGCTCAATCAGGGCTTTGGCCAGCTGCAGGGTTTCACTCATGGGCTCACGCCCAGTGTTACGGACAGGGACTTCGGATCAAACCCTACCGCGATAAGTTCGTCACCTGCATCGGAACCGACGGAGATGACCGGGCGTTTCACGAGCGTTGGGTGCTTGACCAGCAGGTCAGTCAGCGCAGCGCCACTGGCCGCACGTTCAGTATCGCCCAAACCACGCCAGGTGGTGCTGCGCCGGTTTACGAGCTTGTCGGCAAAGGGTGATCCGAGCCAACTCCTGATGCGGTCCGGGTCCAGGCCGTCGCTGCGCAAATCATGAAACTGGTGCGCCAGGCCTTGTGCCTCAAACCATTTAAGCGTCTTGCGACAGGTGTCGCAGGCGCGAATGCCATACACGGTGATCATCGGTGATCGTACTCCCGTAACAGCTCATTCACGCTGGTTTTAGCGCGCGTTTGCGCGTCTACACGTTTGACAATAATGGCCGCATAGAGACTGTGCGAGCCATCTGCGCTGGGCAGGGAGCCTGGTACCACCACTGAGCCCGGGGGTACCTTACCGCGCAGCACCTCGCCACTTTCACGGTCATAGATCCGGGTGCTCTGACCGATAAATACGCCCATCGACAGGACACTTCCGCGACCCACTATCACGCCCTCGACCACCTCGGAGCGTGCACCGATAAAGCAGTCATCCTCGATGATGGTGGGGTTCGCCTGCAGTGGTTCCAGCACACCACCAATTCCCACACCACCGGACAGGTGCACATTCGCACCGATCTGAGCGCAGGACCCAACGGTTGCCCAGGTGTCCACCATCGTACCTTCGCCAACCCAGGCACCCAGATTGACATAACTCGGCATCAGCACCGTGTTGCGGCCAACATGTGCGCCGCGGCGCACCACCGCCGGCGGCACAACCCGGGGGCCGGCCGATTCGATACCCGTATCATCACCGGCCCAGCGCATCGGCACCTTATCGAAGTAGCGCATGCCGCCAAAGTCCATCACCTCATTCCGGGACAAGCGAAAATAAAGCAGCACGGCTTTTTTAAGCCATTGATTTACCCGCCAGCCATCCACGGACCGGGCATCCGGTTCGGCTACCCGGAACGCGCCAGTTTCCAGGCCGTCCAGGACGGACTCCACGGCTGACTTCAAAGCCGGTGGTGCCGAATCCGGGCTGAGGTTTGCACGGTCCTCGAAGGCCGCTTCGATCTGCGCTTGGAGTGCTTTGCTGGTCATGGGGTCCTCTGGTCTGATTCTGATGCGCTGATTATTTAACGGGTTAATAGGTTCTCTGCCGCCCGGCCAAACCATGACCGGATCTTATGCAGAGTGCTAATCCAGGGTCTCGCGGATGGCCGCGGACAAGGTCTTGCGGGTCTCCTCATCCAGCGGCTGCCCATCCGGCCCGGTCAGATAAAAGGTATCTTCAACGCGATCACCCAGGGTGGCAATCATCGCGTCGTGAATGTTCACCCGGCTGACATGCATCGCTGCGGCCAACTTGGAGAGCAAGCCAGGCTGATCCGTGCAGCTGACCTCCAACTCCGTTACCTGTCCGCCGCGGCCAGGGCGGAACTTCAACTCCGTGGCTGCCTTGAAAGGCCGCAGGCGGCGAGGGAGCGGGCGCTGCACCGGGTCCAGAATCAGGCACCGGGTGAGTGCTTCACCGAGACGCTCCTGCAGCCATCCAACATCCTCATCATCAAGCGGCTCACCCCTTCCATTCATGAGCTGAAACAGGTCAAAGCTTCGGCCATCGCTACCTGTCGCCACGCGAGCCGACAAAACATCCAGGCCCATTTCGTCAAACACCGCCGTGATACTTGCGAACAGGCCGGGATAATCTTCAGCAACTACAAGCACTTCGCTCACCTCACGCTCCTCGCACGGCCGCAAAGCTACCAGCGTCAACCCGGACGGGGCTTTGAGCACCTCACCGGTCGCCCAGGCCAGCTGGGAGGCGCTCAGGCGCAGGAAAACGCTGCTCGGCAAGACGGACCAGGCAGCATCCACTGCTTCACGAGACTGACCTTCACTCAACAGGCGATGCAGCGCCGCTGCACGCGACTGGGCAATGGCCTGCTCGCGCAACTGCGGCGCCTCGGGGTTTTGTGCAAGGACGCGACAGGTGACCTGGCGCAGCTCCCAGAGCAGACCGCTTTTCCAGCTGTTCCAGAGCCTGGGGCTGGTGGCAGAAATGTCCGCAACGGTCAGCAAATAAAGATAGTCGAGACGCAGCTGGGTCTTAACCTTCGCCGCAAACGCCTGCACCGTGGCAGGATCACTGATGTCCTTCTTTTGCGCCGTCTGGGACATCAGCAGATGTTCCTGCACGAGCCAGGCGACCAGTTCTGCATCCTCTGCGGGAAGAGGAAGGCGGCTACAGAAAGCCACTGCATCAATAGCACCGAGGTCGGAGTGATCACCCCCGCGACCCTTGGCGATATCGTGAAAGAGCGCCGCGAGGTACAGCAGTTCCGGCTTGCGAACGCCCTGAAAAACACTCGGTGCCCGCGGGTATAACTCCCGATACTTGCCATAGGCAAAGCGACGCAGATTACGCACCACGAACAGGATGTGCTGGTCCACCGTGTAGGCATGGAACAGATCGAACTGCATACGCCCGACAATGGCCGCAAAGTCCGGAATCAGCCGCGCCAGGACTCCGTAGCGGTTCATACGCTGCAGTTGGCTGTACACGCCCTGCGGCTGACGCAGGAGCTCCAGGAACAGCGCGAGGACCCGCTCGTCGTTGCGATAGTCCTCGTCAACCAGGTACAGGTGATCAACCACGAGGCGAATCGTGGAGGCACGAACACCCTCGATAAACTCGTGACGTGCCATCAATAGAAATAACTCCATGATGGCCAGCGGCCGCTTCTGAAAAAGGTTCGGCTCCCGTACCTCGAGATAGCCGTTGACCAGGCGAAAATCATCACCCAGAGGCTCGGCCGGCAGTCCCTCCTGACCCATGAACTCCTCACGGAACAGCTGCAGCAGGCGTTCGTTGAGTCGCTCCAGGCGCGTCACCTCGCGATAATACCCCTGCATGAATTGCTCTACGGCGTCGTTGCTCGCCGGATCGCCGGTATAGCCAAAGCCTTCCGCAATCTGGCGCTGAAAATCGAACAGCAGCCGGTCCTCTCCCCGGCCGGACAGCTCATGCAGCGCGTATCGGACCCGCCACAGGTAGCGCTGGCCCTCAACCAGCTCGCGATATTCAGATTCGTTGAGAAAGCCGTGGCGAACCAGGCCATACAGGTCCGTGTCGCCAAAGCGGCGCTTTGCCACCCAACCCACCATCTGAATATCACGTAGACCACCCGGGCCCTCCTTGATGTTGGGCTCCAGGTTATAGGCGGTTTCTCCGAATTGTGCGTAACGCTTTTGCTGCTCTTCAAACTTGGCGCGGAAAAATTCCGCCGCCGGCCAGACCCGATCCGGCGCGATTTCGTCAACCAGGGCATCGTACAAATACTCCGGACCGCACAGGAGCCGAACTTCCATGAGGCTGGTGGCCGTAACCACATCGGCGGCAGTCTCCTCAAAACATTGCGCCAGGTTGCGCACGCTGTGACCCAGGTAAAAGCCGGCATCCCAGAGCACCGTAATAAATTTTTCGATGGCCTCGCGTGCCGAATCGGGGAGTTCACCGCCCTCGTAAAGGAACAGGAGATCGATATCGGAATGCGGATGCAACTGGCCCCGCCCAAAGCCGCCCACCGCAAGAAGGGCGACATCGCCAGCCTGCTGCATTAACTGTTGCCATGCGAAGTGCAGCATCTGGTCCGTCGCCCAGGCACGGGCAGCCACCAGTTGCTGAATGTCAGTACCTGCAGCAAAGCGGGCGTTCAGGTCCTGATCCACGTGACTCAGAGCCTCGCGCAGGCTGTCGACGACGGCGGGAACCGTGTCGCCGCTCAGGCGGTCGGGCGTCAGGAGCTCATCGGCAAACCCGGGATCGGGCAGTGTGCCTCGCAAGCTGGCGGTTGCCTTTGAAGGCATGCTGACTTGGCTCAGAGTGGATCGCCAGGCAGACACGTCAGAACATCAAAACCGTCTTCAGTGACGGCAATCGTGTGTTCCCACTGCGCTGAGAGGCTGCGATCGCGGGTCACCACGGTCCAGCCATCAGGCAGAAGACGCGTTTCCCGGCGCCCCAGGTTGACCATGGGCTCAATGGTAAACACCATCCCGGGGACCAGAACTTCGCCGGTGCCAGGCCGGCCATAATGCAATACCTGCGGTTCTTCATGGAAGATCTGTCCGATGCCGTGACCACAATACTCGCGAACGACCGAGCAACCCTGGCCTTCGGTGAAGCGCTGGATCGCATGACCAATGTCGCCGAGCCTGACACCCGGCGCCACCATTTCGATGCCGGTGGTCATCGCGTTGTAGGCGATGTCACACACGCGCTTGGCGCGAATCGTCGGCTCGCCAACCACGAACATTTTGCTCGTATCGCCGTGCCAGCCATCCTTGATAACCGTCACATCGATATTCACGAT
Organism: uncultured Gammaproteobacteria bacterium; assembly: GCA_942491555.1. GTDB lineage: Bacteria > Pseudomonadota > Gammaproteobacteria > Xanthomonadales > SZUA-36 > Marinihelvus. The sequence goes on along the minus strand of CALOBN010000005.1, from coordinate 1,089,803 downwards.
GTCGCCATCCTTGAGCTTTTTATCCCCCGGGATGCCATGGCAGACCACGTGATTCACCGAGGTGCAGATGGATTTTGGAAAGCCCTTGTAATTAAGGGGTGCCGGAATGGCCTTCTGCTCCTGGGTAATATAATCGTGACAGATCTGGTCCAGCTCGCCGGTGGTAATTCCGGGCTGGACATGTTCGCGAATCATTTTTAACACCGTACCGGCCATACTGCCGGCAGTGCGCATGGCTTCGATGTCTTCAGGTGATTTCAGAATGATGCCGTTGTTGCGGGGTTTAAGCATGATCTGGTGCCTTGCATGGTGTTTTTAGCTAATCCTCCATTGTACCTTGTGCAGGTGAAATCTGTCTTTCCCGCGCGCGGGAACACGACCTGCGCTTCACGGAAGACAGGTAAAGTTTGAGAAGAGAATCAGAAATAAGAAGCAAACCGCGTTGAAAAAGGTCAGAATTACGGGTTGGCAAGCGCCACAAACCGCCTGACCGCCGCGCAGTGCGCTTTCACTGGATCAGACATCATGACCTTTGCACGCAAGTTTTTTCGCTACATCCTGCCCATGGGGCTGATTTTCCTGTCGATCGTCGCGGTCATTGTCATGACCCGGTTTGGTGATGGCAAGCGCCCTGAACGGGTCGATGACGGTCAGTCGGCAGTGCTCGTGGATGCGGTGGAGGCCAAGGAACAGTCGTTGAATTTTATCGTCCGTTCGCAGGGTCCGGTGCGCCCGCGAACTGAAACCACCCTGGTGGCGGAGGTGTCCGGAAAGATCGTGGCAGTCTCTCCCGATTTTGTTCCCGGTGGCTTTTTTCGCGCCGGGGAAGTGCTGCTCGAAATTGACCCCAGTGACTTCCAGACCGCCGTCAAGCGTGCCGAGGCTGCGCTCGCATCCCGGCAGGCGCAACTTGCCGATGAACAGGCCCGCTCAGCCCAGGCCCTGAAAGATTGGCGTGGGCTTGGCCGCACCGGAGATCCGCCCCCGCTGGTCGCACGTGAGCCTCAGCTGGCGGACGCCCAGGCCAATGTCATGGCGGCCCAGGCCGATCTGGACAAGGCCCGACGCGATCTGCAACGGACCCGGATCACCGTACCCTACGACGGCTTGGTGCGCAGCAGGCGGGTGGACATCGGACAGTTTGTTTCCCTCGGTTCCCAGCTGGGTATTACCTTTGCCGTGGACCGCGCCGAAATCCGCTTGCCGCTGGCTTCGGGCGATCTGGCCTTCCTGAATCTTCCCTCTCCGTCTGATGGTGAAATAACCGACTTTCCCGCCGTGCGGCTGCAGGCAGAGGTTGGCGGCCGGACCGATAGCTGGGAGGCGCGCCTGATCCGCACCGAAGGCGTTATTGATGAGGCAAGTCGCGTGCTGTACGTGGTGGCAGAGGTTAATGATCCCTACGGACTGCTTGGACAAAGCGACCAGCCGGAGCTGCGCATGGGGACTTTTGTGAGAGCAGAAATTGAAGGCCGCTACATTGAAAATGCTGTTGTCCTGCCGCGCTACGTGCTGCGCAACGACAACACCGTGCTGGTAGCCAACCAGGAACGGGAACTGGAGATACGCGATGTCATCGTGGCGCGGGCCGAGCCGGCGCAGGTTTATCTTACCTCCGGGGTTGCAGGTGGAGAAATGGTTATAACGACCACGCTTGACGCACCGATTCCGGGCACGCGCCTGTTGATTTCCGGAGAGGCGGCCCTGCCGACACCCGCTGCCTCCGTTGCCGTGGATACCACGGAATCGGGTTCAGAATCAGAGCCGGTCAAGGAAGGATGAGGTTGAACGCGTGAAAAGCATGAACCCCTATACCGCGCTTATCGACTGGTTCGCCCGTAACTCGGTCGCGGCCAATCTGCTGATGATGATCCTGATTGTTGGCGGCCTGTTCACCGCCCTGACCATGAAAAAGGAAGCTCAGCCAAAGATTGAACTTGACTACGTCACTGTCACCATGCCGTTCCTGGGCGCCAGCCCGGAAGACGTGGAAGAAGGAATCCTGATCAAGATCGAAGAGGCCATTCAGGACATTGAGGGCATCAAGGAACTGCAATCCACAGCACGCCGCGGCTCAGGCACCGTGCAGGCGGAAATTGATGCATCTTATGACGTCGCCGAGGTCATGGATGAAATCAAGAGCCGCGTTGATGCCATTCCGACCTTCCCGGACAACACAGAAAAACCGGTGGTTTCGCGAACCCGTTTCCAGTCACGGGTATTGATCGTGACGGTCTCCGGCGACATTGATGAACGCACGCTCAAGGAGTACGCCAAGCAGGTTCGCAATGAAATTGTGGCCCTGCCTGGTGTGACGCGGGCCCAGATCCTGGGCTCCCGCGCCTATGAAATCAGCATCGAGGTCAGCGAGTATGACCTGCAGCGCTATGACCTGACCCTGGCCGAGGTGGCGCAAGCGATCCGCCAGGGCTCCCTGGACCTCCCTGCCGGCGCCATCCGTTCCGAGGCGGGCGATATTCAGGTCCGGACCAAGGGTCAGGCCTATGTAGGCCGCGACTTCGAAGAGATCGTTGTGCGTACCAACGGTGATGGCTCGCGCTTGTTGTTGAAAGACGTTGCCCAAATTCGCGACGGCTTTGAAGACGTGGGGCGCTTCTCCCTGTTTGACGGCAATCCGGCAATCTCCATCGAGGTGCAATCGGTAGGTACCCAAAACGAACTGGAGATTTCCGCCACGGTTCGCGAGTGGGTTGATGGACGCCAGGAAAACCTGCCGACAGGCATCAGCATTGATTACTGGGCAGACATCACCTACTACCTCGACGGCCGCCTGGATTTAATGCTCAAGAACCTGTTTTTCGGCGCCCTGCTGGTGTTCCTGTCACTGACCCTGTTCCTGCGCCTTAAGCTGGCGTTCTGGGTCATGGTTGGCCTGCCGGTGGCTTTCCTGGGCTCGTTCATTTTTCTGCCGAGCCTTGGGGTAACCGTCAACCTTATCAGCCTGTTTGGCTTTATTGTTGTGCTGGGCATCGTGGTCGACGACGCGATCGTGGTGGGTGAATCCGCCTATACCAATATGCGGGCGAAGGGGCACTCGGTGGACAATATCGTGGAGGGCGTCCAGCGTGTTGCGGTTCCGGCGACGTTCGGCGTGCTCACAACCATCGCCGCCTTTCTGCCCATCTTGCTGGTCAGTGGTACTTCCGGGCAATTCCTGGCACCCATTGGCTGGGTCGTGGTGTTGTGCCTGATTTTCTCGATTATTGAATCCAAACTGATTCTGCCGGCGCATTTGGCACACATGAAGATTAAGCCCCACGCCGCTGATACCCATAATCCTTTTGTGCGCTTTCAGCGATTCTTCAGCGAAGGCCTGCACACGGTGGTCGACCGCTACTACGTGCCCCTGCTGGACAAATGCATGAAGCGGCGCTACCTGACGCTGGCCAGCTTTGTTGCTGCTTTGATTCTGTCGATTGGCCTGGTCGCCGGCGGTATCCTGCGTACCGTTTTCTTTCCGGATGTCGCTTCTGACTTTCTGCGCGTCTCGGTGGAAATGAATGAAGGTACGCCATCAGCCCAGACCCACCGGGCGCTGCGCGAGTTGGTGGACGGCCTTTACGAGACAGATGCAGAACTGAGCCGCCAGCAGGGTAAGGAACCCGGCGCAGTGGTTAACCACGTACTGACAATTGCGACGGGAGAGACTTCCGGGCGCCTGACCGTGGAGCTGATGCGTGACGAAGAACATGGTCCATCCGGTAACGAAGTACTGCGCGACTGGCGTGAGAAAGTGGGACAAATTCCCGGCGTCAAACAGCTGGGCTTCAGTAACCGCGGCGGTGGACCCGGCGGTGGCCCGGCACTGTCCCTGGAACTGATCGGCGCCAATATCGACCAGGTCGCACGTGCCGCCGCAGAGTTGGAGCGGCGCATCGCTGGCTATAGCGGCGTGTATGACATCCGCAACAGCTATGAGCGCGGCAGACCGGAGATCAAGCTCAACATCAAACCCGAGGCGGAAACGCTCGGACTCACGCTTGGCGACCTCGCGCAACAGGTTCGAGCCGGTTTCTATGGTGAAGAAGTTCAGCGGGTTCAACGCGGTCAGGACGAGGTCCGCGTCATGGTTCGTTTTCCTGAGGATGAACGTGACTCGGTGGGCTACCTGGACACCATGCGCATTCGCACGCCCGATGGCGGCCGGGTTCCCTTTAATGCGGTGGCCGAAGTCGAGAAAACGGAAAGCCCGCTGTTTATCCAGCGCTTTGACCGCGAGCGCGCCGTGCGCCTGACCGCCGAAGTGGATAAGGACATCGCCGAGCCTGAGAAGATCACATCGGACATCCTGCGCGTTGAATTACCGGAAGTGCTTTCACAGTTCCCGGGTGTCCGCTCGCGCCTCAGCGGCTCCAGCCAGGCGGCCAAGGAAGTACAAGGGCAATTATTGAGTGGCGCTGCCCTGGCCCTGTTCCTGATCTACGCCTTGATGGCCATTCCGCTGCGCTCTTATGGCCAGCCATTGCTGATCATGGCGGTCATTCCATTTGGCACCATCGGCGCGCTGGTTGGACATTGGATTCTGGGCATTCCGGTGTCCATGTTCAGCTACTTCGGCATCATCGCCCTGTCCGGCGTGGTGGTAAACGACAGCCTGATTCTGGTCGATTACATCAACAAGGAGAAGGAAGAGGGTGTCCCGTTGCGGCAAGCAGTGCTGGATGGCGCCAGGGCCCGCTTCAGACCGATTTTGCTTACCTCGCTGACCACGTTTATGGGCCTGGCGCCAATAACGATTTTTGAGAAAAGCCTGCAGGCACAACTGGTCGTGCCGATGGCCGCGTCGCTGGCTTTCGGTATCGTCTTTGCCACGTTTATCACCCTGCTCCTGATCCCTATCCTCTACCTGATTCTCGAGGATGCTTCGTCGTGGTGGAAGAATGCCTGGGATGTTATTTTGCGCAGGAATTCAGAACCTGAAACAGACCTCGTAGCAGAACGCCGCAACCCGGATGATGACATCCGCCCGGTCAAGGTCTAAGTCACTCCGCGCGGATCCATCAACTGATGAGCATCACTGAACAGCTGCGCACAGCTGCCGCGCGACTGGCTCAAATAGATGATGAAGGCCTCTCATCACCACGCCTTGAAGCGGAACTGCTCATGGCCATGGTTCTTGATCAACCGCGGTCTTTTTTGTTCAGCCACGGCGAAACGGCACTGTCCGATGAGCAGGCCGGGGAATTCCAGACCCTGCTGGAGCGGCGCCTTAACGGCGAGCCCATCGCCTACCTGACCGGCACCAGGGCGTTCTGGAACCTGGATTTAATCGTAGACCCAAATGTCCTTATACCCCGTCCCGAGACCGAACTGCTGGTCGAGGCCGCGCTGCAACGCATGAGCCCGGACATACCACTACGTGTCGCAGACCTGGGCACAGGTTCCGGGGCGATTGCACTGGCCCTGGCCAGCGAGCGCCCGGAGGCCAGGGTTATCGGCACCGATGTGAGTGAGGCGGCGCTGGAAACGGCGCGGCACAATGCGCACCGTAACGGGCTGGAGCGCGTGGAATTCATGATCAGTGACTGGCTCAGGGGGCTGCAGGGGCATTTTGATGTGGTGGTCAGCAACCCGCCCTATGTGGCGATCGATGACCCACACCTTGACCGGGGCGATTGCCGGTTTGAACCCCGCGGCGCTTTGACCCCGGGCCCCGATGCGCTTGACGCCTATCGACAAATTGTCTTTCAGGCCCGGGACCACCTTGTGAGCGGTGGCTGGCTTTTGTTTGAGCATGGTTTTGACCAGGCATCATCAGTGCGCGAACTGCTGGAGACAGCGGGTTATGTGCAGATTCAGACTTGCCGTGACCTGCAGGGCCATGAGCGGGTCACGCTGGGACAACTGCCCCCGGAATAATTGTTGAATCAGGCGTTCAGGCATCGCTTTGACTGCGGACCAGCCTGTGGTTACGTTTTATCCCCACCCGGCTCTGCCTCGGACTGCACATCCAGGGCAGCAGCATCCGCATCCTGCTGGGTTGCCGACAGGCGGTGCGCCGCAGATTCCTCGACCATGCCTTCGTCCAGCTGCTTGTTGTGCTTGGCACCCAGGGCGCGTAATTTCTCCGCCTGGCCAACCAGGTTTCCGGCGCCGCTCGACAATTGGGACACCGCCCCGTCATAGGCGGTGCGCGCCTGTTCCAGGCGCATGCCCACCTGTTTGAGATTGTCCGCAAAGCCGACAAATTTGTCGTACAGCAGGCCGGCGCGACTGGCGATGTCGCGCGCATTGGAGTTTTGCTTATGCACCATCCATACCGACGCCACGGTGCGCACGGTGGCCAGAAAATTGGCCGGCGACAGCAACGCGACGCGACGCTTAAGGGCGTATTCGGTCAGCGTCGGATCTTGCTGGAGTGCGGCAATCAGGGCTGACTCGATCGGAATAAACATCAGCACAAAATCGAGCGCATTGAGCGATTCAACGCTGGCGTAGTTCTTGCCACTCAGACCGTCGATATGGGCGCGAATGGACTTGATGTGATTATTCAGCTCGCGTTGGCGCTCACCCTCATCTTCAGCAGCGTGGAATCGCGTCCAGGCCGTCAGGGACACTTTTGAGTCCATGATGATGGTGCGCCCCTCCGGCAGCAGCAACACCAGGTCAGGCTGCAGTCGCTCACCATTTTGACCGGTGACCGAATGTTGCGTGTAGTAATTCTCACCTTTGGTCAGACCGCTCAGTTCGAGCAATTTTTCCAACTGCTGCTCGCCCCAACCGCCCTGGGATTTCACATCCGAGGTCAGGGCCCGGGTCAGGTTCGTGGCATCTTCATGCAAGCGCTGGTTCAGGCCTTCCATATGTTTCAGTCGTTCGCGTAACGCGGCATGCTGCTTGAGCTCTTCCGTATGGGTGGATTCGACTTTGTCGCGAAAGGTTTCCAGGTCCTTGGTCAGGGGCTGCAGCAGGGTACCCAGCTGTTTTTCGCTGAGCTCGGTAAATTGTTTGGCACGTTGATCAAATACTTGTCCGGCCAGTCGCTCGAACTGCTCACTCAGGCGTTTCTCGGCCGAGTCCAGTGCTGCACGCTCACGTTTGTAGTGCTCCTGCTGTTCCTCCAGCCGGGTCTGTACAACGGCGAGCTGACGCTGGCTGTCATCCAGCGCCTCGTCCAGTTCGTCCCCGCGTGATTGCGCCAGGTGCAGTGCCTCCTCGCGCTCAGCCAGGCTCTCACGGATACTGCTGATTTCCACTTCCGCCAGGGCACGGGCACTGATCGCCCCACGACGAAATATTGTCCAGGCCGGGACCAGGCCAAACAGCAGGCCGAGAAGTGCGCCCAGCGCCACGCTGGTCGGGTCGAGCATCGCTATCCAGTTTTGCATGAATCAGGTGTTCCTTTTCACTGCTTGCCAGAGTTGCTCCTGCGCATCTAGATCAAGATCGGCGAAGGCCTCACTGCCGCCGGCCTGCACTTCCATAGCGCGAAACCGCTGTTCAAATTTGCGGTTGGCACGACGCAGCGCCACGCCCGGATCGATTTTTAATTGACGGGCCAGGTTGACAGCGGCGAACAGCAGGTCGCCCAACTCGTCCTCTATTTCATCCACATTATCATTGGCGAGCGCCTGGCGAACTTCGGCACATTCCTCTTTGACCTTATCCAGCACCGGCTCCGGTCCGGACCAGTCAAATCCGGCCTGGGCGGCGCGCTTTTGCAGCTTTTTGGCGCGCATCCATTCAGGCAAACCCGGCGCCACGCCATCCATCAGACTGTTCATGCCCGCCGCATGGCGCTCCGCCGCCTTGCTGGCTTCCCAGGCCACCGTCTGCGCCTCGGCGCTGTCCACATGCTCTGCGCCAAACACATGCGGGTGCCGTCTTTCCATCTTATCGCTGATCGCGGCCTCTACATCAGCAAACGCAAACCAGCCAAGCTCATCGGCCATCTGGGCGTGAAACACCACCTGCAGCAGCAGATCGCCTAACTCGTCACACAGATCATCAGCATTCCCGCGCTGTATCGCATCGGCAACCTCATAGGCTTCCTCGATCGTGTAGGGCGCGATGCTGGCAAAGGTCTGCTGCACGTCCCAGGGGCAACCATTCTCCGGATCGCGCAGCCGGCGCATGATACCCAAAAGCCTGTCCATCAAAGCTCGTTTCCTGTTGTTAAATGGCCCGCGGGAATAATGACCGAAACTTCCGGACCACCCAGCGCGGAACGACCAAAGGTAAGCTGGCCACCGTAGGCGCTGGCGATTTCTGCCACGATATTAAGGCCCAGTCCGTGCCCCTCGGCAACACGTTCATCGCCACGCAGACCGCGCCGCACAAGGCCTTCGAGCTCGACGAACCCGCCGTTATTACCAACCACCAGCTTGAGACCCGGGCGTGCGTCTGCCGCCATTGAACGCGCCTCAAGGCGCACATCACCATCGCCATACTTACAGGCATTGTCCAGCAGGTTGCCCACCAACTCCATCAGGTCACGTTCCTCACCGAAAAACGCCAGGCCGGGTTCGATAATGCACTCCAGTGTTCGCAATTTCTGAGAATGTACCTTACGCAATGACGTGGCGATTCGCTCAACAACGGGTTGTACCGATAGCGGAACAGCCAGGGCCCGGCGGGTACCCGCGGCAGCGCGCTCGAGCCGGGTTGCGATCAAAAGCTGCATGTCCTCGACTGCCCGACGCCTGGCGGGATCAGGGTCAGGGTTGGCCTTGAGCACCGCCAGTGGCGTTTTCAGACTGTGCGCCAATGAGTCCAGAGCATCGCGATAGCGCGTTCTGTTGGCTTGCTCGGCCGCCAGCAGATGATCCACATTACGCGTGAGTGGCTCCAGCTCCCGGGGATAGGGCCCGGCCAGGCGATCCGCCCGCCCTGCTTCCACGTCTGCCACATCCCGCGCGACCTGTTTCAGGGGGCGCAGGCTGATGGCTGAAAACAGCAGCTGTGCCAGGGCCAAAAGCAGCGCTGCTGTACCCAGAGACTGCCACAGCCCGGTGCGAAAAGAGGCCAGGGCCGCTGCCAGCCGTTCGCGATCGGCCAGAATCGCCACGGTTATTGGCTCGACCTCGTTATTGGACAAGGTCCAGTCCAGACCGAAGCGGCGCTGATAGTAAGGGCCCCCGGCCGGCATTTCAAAAGTCGTTTGCCCGGCAGGTTCTGCAGGCACGTCAGGCACGCTGATGCCCAGGGCGGAAGCAGACTGCCAGGTATCGCGCGGCCCTTGGATCAGCGCGTAAACCCCGCTACCCGGTTGCACCAGGACGGGATCGGCCGGGGCGACACCGAGACGAATCGTGCCATCCTGATCAACTTCCATGGCCGCCATCAGGCTGTAGGCCCAGGTATCCATTTGCTGTTGCAGACTGACCACGGCGCTGCGCTGATAGGCGGCATCCAGCGCCATGCCAACCGCGCCCAGGGAGATCATGAGGGTCAGAGATGCCAGCAAGGTCAGGCGCAGGCGCAACGAGGCGGGGCGCCGGCGCACTGCTGCAGATGCGGGTGTCTTTTCAGGCACTGGCCAGGCTGCCGATTCAGCGCTTGCTTCAGGATTTGATTCAGGATTTGATTCAGGGTTTGATTCAGGCACAGGGTTACTCACCCCCGGACCCGGCCTCCAGCGAGCGCTGGTTTAATCGATAGCCGCGTCCACGCAAAGTTTCGATGGGCTGGATGGTGCCTTGGGGATCCAGCTTCTTGCGCAGGCGGCCGACAAAAACCTCGATCACATTGCTGTCCCGGTCCGCATCTTCCTCGTAAATGTGCTCGCTGAGTGTCGTCTTGGTGACCACCTGGTCCGGATGTAAGGCCAGGTATTCGATTACCTTGTACTCAAACGTGGTCAGCTCTACTTCCTCGCCGGCCATCGCCACGCGCTGGGTTGCCAGGTCTATACGCAAGGGCCCCAGGGTCACCTCCGGCTGGGCGTGACCGGCGGCGCGGCGCAGCAGGGCACCAACCCGGGCTTTGAGCTCTTCAGGATGAAACGGCTTGGTCAGGTAGTCATCGGCGCCGGCTTCCAGCCCGGCCACCTTGTCCTGCCAATCGGCCCGGGCGGTCAGGATCAGAATCGGAAATTGTCGTTCAGACTTGCGCAATTTGCGGATCACCTCCAGACCCGAAATGCCCGGCAGGCCCAGATCGATAACCGCCAGGTCGACAGGGTATTCCTCACCAAAATAGAGTCCTTCCGTGCCATCGGAACTGACATCCACGGCGTAGCCCGCCTCACGCAGCAGTGCCGCCACCGAGGCCTGCAGTGCCGGGTCGTCCTCAACGATCAGTACACGCATGGGTTGCGCTCCTCAGCTGTCTTCGGGCACCTGGACAGTCTTTACGACCCCTGCCGCGGTGATCACCTTGATCTCATGTACTCGTTGCCCGTCCCGGGTCACCGTCTTTGCAGACAGAACGCGGGCGTCGTATTCCTTTGCCACCTGGCGTGCCGCCTCTTCCAGGCTGATTCCCCAGGCGGGGAATGCCAGCAGGGCAGCCAGCAGTGCCGCGGGCAGAAATATTTTCCAAAGTCTCAACATGATGGGAATTCTAATGCATGAGGCTGAACCTGTTCTGAATCAGCCATCATTCCGCAGCAAGCACGATAATCTGCTTATCACCCGCCATGCGCATCCCGCATCCGTTCACAAGACGATCGACTCAGAACAACTCCGTGACCATGCAGCGCAGACTACCGCCAGCAAGCTCCAGCTCAGACAGGTCCGTGGAATGAATGGTGAAGCCCATCGCCTGCAGGGAATGCCGCGTGCCGGCACTGAGCGCCTGTTCGGCCGTCGCGCTCATGAACAGGTCACGGTCGGTCAGCGCAATACAGTTCCCGACAAACGCCTGTTTCTCCTGCGCGGTGATGGTGACGCAGTTTCCCTCGAAGGCTTTTTCCAGCGTATCGACCACCGCACGGTCGGCAATCGCCCCGGGTTCAAACAGGCAGGCACGACCCGCGAGCACCGAAAGCACCACATTGGTGTGGTATTCACCCGGAGTCAGGTCAAAGCAGAAGGTGAGGTCCAGGCCCAGCGCCGGATGCATGGCCTGCACGCCGGCCTCATCGACCCGACCGGACATGCCGCACAGACCGACATTACGCGCCCGGTCAATAATCAGGGGCCCGGTTAATTCTGCGATGCAATTCAAACAGGACAGATCCGTCAAAGCATAGCCCTGATCGACCAGCCATCTGCGAATATCTTCGCGTTGTGTTTCCGCCTGGCGACTGGGAAAGGCCATATGTCCTACCACCGCCCGCCCCGGCGCGGTGGCAAAGACATTGTTACTGAACACCCCATCGGGCTGTCCGGGCCAGCCAGGAAAACGCTTGACCGGCACGCCTACCGATTCGATCAGGGACGCGAGGGCCTCGGTCTGCGCCAGGGCCAGCGCCGGATCAGCGCGGTGGTGCAGATCCAGGTAAACATTATCGATCGCGGTTTCCGGCTCCACGTAAAACTGTTCCGGCAGCACCATCAGAACGGAGCGCGGCAGCGCGCGGGCGCGCTGGCTCTCGAGCTGGCCCAGGCGGGCCAGGAATTTGCCTGGATCAGAAGTAATCATGCCTGCCTCGCCTGTGCGGCGTTCATCGCTGTAAGCGCATCGCGCAATATGCCCGCGTTATCGTCTTCGCGGTGCGCATGCTCACTCAGGTATCGACGCCAGGCCCGCGCACCCGGCTGCCCCTGGAATAGCCCCAGCATGTGTCGTGTGATGTGTTTAACGGGGATGCCCTGCGCCACATTGCGCTCAAGGTAATCCGACATGGGTTCGATCACAGACTCGCGGGTGGCCGGCGCGGCGCCTGCAGCCAAAACCTGCTCGCACTGCGCCAATAACCAGGGATCATGATAGGCGGCACGCCCGATCATCACCCCGTCCACGGTTTCCAGGTGCGTCCGGGCGGTGTCGATTTCCTCCACACCGCCGTTAATGACCACTGTCAGACCGGGCAGCTCCCGTTTCAGGCGGTAAACCCAGTCATGATCCAGGGGCGGGACATCACGGTTCTGCTTCGGGCTCAAGCCGCTCAGCCAGGCGCGGCGCGCATGCGCGATCAGGACGGTTATGCCGGCCTCGTGCAACAGGCCGGCAAAATCCCGGAAGTACTCATAACTGTAGAGGTCATCCACACCGAGCCGGGTTTTGATGGTCACCGGCACGTCAACGGCATCCCGCATGGCCGCCAGGCAGTCACGAACCAGCTCGGGCTCGCGCATCAGGCAGGCGCCAAAGCGGCCCTTCTGAACCCGGTCCGAGGGACAACCTACGTTCAGATTGACCTCGTCATAGCCCCACGCCACGGCTATTTCAGAGCAGGCAGCCAGTTCATCCGGATCACTGCCACCAAGCTGCAGCGCCACCGGGTGCTCCTCCGGGTTATGTCCCAGCAACCGCTCCCGGTCGCCGTGCAGGACCGCGCCGGTGGTGACCATCTCGGTGTACAGCAGGGCAGACCGCGAAAGCTGCCGATGAAAGTAACGACAGTGGCGGTCGGTCCAATCCATCATCGGCGCCACGCAGACCCGGTGGAGGCTGTTGCAGGTTTCGGCGTTTTTGGGCTGTGCACTCATCGCCCGATTATACGTGGGGGCATTATGCGCAGCCTACTGCCAAGACCTGAAAGTCCGGCTCAGGCCTGGGTCTCGATTGGGATAAGATCGCCCGGCTGACACTCAAGAGCGTCGCAGATGGCTATGAGGGTGGTAAAACAGATGGCGTGGGCGCGGCCGGCAGCAGGTCGAGGTTAATCCGAACTGTTGTGCGGCGCCAATCGGTGCATCGCTGTCATTAAAACAAGACGTCGCGATCGTCCGAGTATTTTGCTAATGCAAATAAGGCGCGTTTTCTCCCGGGAAAGTTAAACGACATTTTCGCGCCTGCGAATCTGGATCAATGGGAACAACGCGAAAAGAATCTGACCTGACAGACCGAGCTGTGTTGCAGGGTTCATATACTGCATGAAATGCTCAGACAAGCTCAGGTTCAGAAAAAACACTGAAAGCAAGGCCTCGGCGCATAGCAGCAGCAGAAATGCGACCAGACCCATGTTCAGACGGATAGCCACCCTTCCGGGAACCGCAAAAGCATGAGTGATCCATGTGCAGCCGAACCACGAAACCAGCAGGATGAAAGGCAATTCGATAAGAACCGCCGCGAATTCGCCGATTACCGGCGCAACTGCGACGCCTCTGACAATTCCGAATATAAAGCCAACCAGGAAAACCAGCAGGAAGTATGCCAATCCCGCTCTTGTTCCGCCGAGCCCTTCACGCTGTTGGGTCATGAACTCACCATTGCTGGAGATGCCAGGCGCCGCAGTGATTGGGGATTGAAACCGGCACTGCCGGAGTGGGTCAGAAAGCCCGCAATGGCATTGGCGATATCCGCATCATGACCCGGCCAGATGTGCCCGCCCGCGGCGAGAGTGGCTCCACCCATAGCCATCAGAAGGGCACGGCGTGACATCATCGGGCAGTGCACAGTGTAATGAGCGAACAACGAACTTTGGTAACCATCACTCCTCTTTCCCTGACCGAATCGGACCGGCAAGCGACACCTGCACCATTAAGCATAGCTGGTGATTCAGCTGAGACGCACACCGTTTCAATCAATTGAAAATGCCAGGTCAGGCTTCCATCTTGTAATTATTTAGTCATTTAATTAATATTGGCTTGATGCCTAAACCTCAAAATCAGGAACGTCGTCCGGGCAGGCCTCCGGTCAGCGAGGAAGGCGCCTCCCGGGCGCGAATCCTTGCCGCTGCTGAGCGCCTGTTTTCTCTAAACGGTTATGCAGCCACCTCACTGCGACATATTGGTGAGGCCGCCGGGCTCAACCCGGCCCTGGTGGGCTATCACTTTGGCAGCAAGCTCGGGCTCCTGGATGCCGTCTTCACCGAGGCCCTTGAACCCCTGGCGTTTGCTTTGCAGCAGCTGCGCGAATCTGATAGCGCACCGCTTGCTGAACTGCTCAAGCTTGTGCAGAGCCTGGCCATCGAACACCCTCATATGTTGCCCCTGCTGGTGCGTGAAGCACTGCTGCCCGGCGGCGCCATGCGGGATGTTTTTGCCGATCGTTTTGCCCCCCGGCTCGGCGGGCTGTTCCCGGCGCTCCTGAGGCGCGAGCAACAACGCGGCGCACTCGACTCCGATGCCGACCCGGAGGCGCTTACGGTATTGCTGCTGTCCATGGGCATCTTTCCCCATGTGGCCGCCGGACTGGCCGAAAAGGTTATCGGACTGAATATGCGCGAAGGTGGCGCCGAGCGGCTCATGGCGCAGACCCGGCGGCTGTTGGAACGCGGAGCAGGTCCATGAATACGACACTGCGACTGCCCCGCATGATCCTGATCTTTAGCGCCCTGATAATCCTGAGCGCCTGCGATTCAACACCGGAGAATCGCATGGTGGGGACACTGGAGCGTGACCGCATCGAACTGACGGTGGAAAGCAACGAACCGATTACTGACATGCTGGTGACCGACGGTGAGCGGGTTGAGCAGGGACAATTACTGGTCCAGCAAGATAAGACCCGACACCTTGCGCGCCTTGAGCGTTCGCGCGCCGAGCGTGACCAGGCGGCTGCGCGGCTTGCCGAGCTGGTGCGCGGCCCGCGGCAGGAAGACATCGCCCAGGCACGTGCTGAGGTGCGCGCCGCAGAGGCGCTGAGCAGCAATGCCCAGGCCAACCTGGAGCGCGAACAGGCGCTTTTTGACCGTGGCCTGGGTGAAGCCCAGTTACTGGATTTACGTCAATCCAGCTTTGATGACGCGCAGGCGAGGCTGGAGGCCCAACGCCAGGCACTCGAACGCTTACTTAATGGCACCACGACCCAGGAACTGGAGCAGGCCGAGGCGGCCGTGCGCGCTTTGAATACCGCGATCAGTCTCGCCGAACTGGACCTTGAACGTCTGTCGGTGCGAGCGCCGTTGAACGGCCTGGTTGACCGGGTGATTTTTGAAATCGGCGAACGACCAGTGCCCGGTGCGACCATCGCCGTGATGCTTGACCCCCTGAAAAGCTTCGCGCGCATTTACGTGCCGGCATCACTGCGGGCGCAGATGACACCGGGTAAAACTGTGCAGGTCCGGATCGACGGGGTCGAAGCAGCACTTGAAGGGACCGTTCGCTGGGTCTCTGCGGACGCAAGTTTTACGCCATATTTTGCCCTCACCGAGCATGACCGCTCGCGCCTGGCCTACCTCGCGGAAATTGATCTCCCCGGCGCCACGCAACTGCCTTCCGGCCTGCCGCTGGAGGTCAGCCTCCCCTGAGGTCGTCATGAGCAACACGGACCTGGCGGTATTGACCCGCGGCCTGACCCGCGATTTCGGCAGCCTGCGAGCTGTGGACCATGTTGATCTGGAAATTCCGCGTGCCAGGATATACGGCTTCCTGGGTCCCAATGGCTCTGGAAAATCGACCACGATTCGCATGCTCTGCGGGCTGTTGACCCCAAGTGCGGGCGAGGTTGAGGTATTGGGCCTCAAAATCCCCGCCGAGGCGGAGGCCCTGCGTCAGAAAGTGGGCTATATGACGCAAAAATTCTCCCTGTATGAAGACCTCACCGTGCGTGAAAACCTGGAGTTCATGGCCGATGTCTACGCCCTGCCCCGGGCAAGCAAAAAGACCCGTCTGGATGAGACCTGCGACCGCTACAGGCTGGTTAATTTGTTGAAGCAGCGCACCGGCACCTTGAGTGGCGGGCAGAAACAGCGCCTCGCCCTGGCGGCGGCGATGCTGCACGAACCGGAACTGCTGTTTCTGGATGAACCCACCAGCGCCGTTGATCCGGAGAACCGCCGCGCCTTCTGGGAATCCCTGTTTGACCTGGTTGACCTGGGCACCACCATCCTGGTCTCCACCCACTACATGGATGAAGCGGAGCGCTGCCACGCTCTGGCCATTCTTGACCGCGGCAAGCTGGTGGCCGAAGGCACTCCGGAACAACTCGCCGATGACATTCCTGCCCAGGTTGTGCTGTTGCAGACCGAGCAGCCGAGACGTGCCGGCAAGGTACTTCACGATGCGTCCTGGGTCATGAGCGTGGCGCAGATTGGCAATATGCTGCGCGTGTTGGTGAAGCAGGATCTCGCAGATGCAGACGTGGCTGTTGCCAACCGGGTCACCGGGGCAGGCCTGGCGGTTGTCAACTCGCGCGTGGGCAGGGCCAGCCTGGAAGACGTGTTTGTTGCCGCCACCCAGCCGCAACGCGCGCGGCATCGGGCAACGGCCGCATGAACAGTCTGCGGCGTATCCGCGCGGTCGCGGCCAAGGAGATTCGTCAGCTGCGTCGTGACCGGCTCAGTTTCGGCATGATTGTTGGTTTGCCAGTCATGCAACTCCTGTTGTTCGGCTACGCCATTAATATGGATGTACGCCACCTCACCGCGGGCGTTGCAGACCTGGCCGGCACCACGGCGTCCCGTGAATATGTGCAGGATCTGGCCCACTCCCAGGTCATCGACATCCGCCACCAGGTGGGCAGTGCGCAAGCCCTGGAAGAGCTGCTGCGTCAGGGCAAGATCAGTGTCGGTATTTTTCTGCCGCCCGATTTTGAGCGGCGCCTGCAACAGCCCGACCGCGCTGCGGGCCAGCTGCTGATTGATGGCTCGGATACGGTGGTTCAGGGGGCCGCAGCCCAGCTGGCCGGTGCCGCCCGGACCTCGCCCTACAACGACCGGCCCCCGATGCTGGAAATTCGCACCTACTTCAACCCGGAGCGGCGCTCGCCGGTGAACACCGTGCCGGGGCTGATTGGCATCATTCTTACCATGACCATGACCTTGTTCACCGCGGTGGCGATTGTGCGGGAACGGGAGCGTGGCAACCTGGAGCTGCTGATCACCACGCCGATCGGCGTCGGTGAGCTGATGATCGCCAAGATCTTGCCGTATATCGGTATCGGCCTCCTGCAGGCAACCCTGGTACTGCTGCTGGGTGACTGGCTGTTCAGGGTGCCCATGCGTGGCAGCCTGCTTGACGCCTATGCAGTCATTTTGCTGTTTATCGTTGCCAACCTCACCCTGGGTTTGATGATCTCGACCCTGGCCAGCAACCAGTTCCAGGCCATGCAGATGACCTTTTTTATTCTGCTGCCCTCGATCCTGCTGTCCGGGTTCATGTTTCCGTTCGACGGCATGCCCCAGGCTGCCCAGTGGATTGCCGAAGTGCTGCCGATGACGCATTTCATGCGCCTGATCAGGGGGGTGGTTCTGCGTGGCGCAGATTTGTGGGAATTACGCGGCGAGCTGGCCGCGCTGGGCCTGTTTCTTGTAATCAGTCTGGGTGTCGCGGTATCGCGCTTCCGCAAAACCCTGGATTAGGCCCGGTATCAGCCGGCAATAATCTGGTCCGCGACACGCAAGCGGTTGGCCATCACCTGCATGATGTGCAGGGCGAAATCAGGATTGTCCGTGATGATCTCGCGGAACTGATCGCGGGTCACACGCGCTGCAGTCACCCGGGACAGGGTAATGGCCGTCGCCGAGCGGGTGGCCTTGGTGATCATGGCCATTTCGCCAATGATGCCGCCTTCAAGCTCCGCACCGAGCGGCTCATTGCGCAAGGACACTGCGACTTCGCCGCTGAGGATCACATACATGAAATTGGCGGGGTCCAGCTCGTGAAAAATCTGCGTATTCTTGGGAAACTCGACGACATCGTCCCAGGTCCTGAAATATTCAAGCAAGTTCATCGTCTGGTTCCCGGTTAATAAACAAATATGGATTCACAAATTCCCGTTCACAATGACATGTTCAGGCGCGTTTTAGTATAGCGCGCACTGCAGCCATGGGCATGGGACCCTGCGCCCGCTCCGGCTATAATAGTGCACCGTCATAGCACCCTTGAAACCTATGAGTGAAATCGACCCGTCAGCGCCAGCGTCAAGTAATCCTTTCCGGGAAATACCCCGGGAAGTCATGGAATATGACGTGGTCATTGTGGGCGGCGGTCCAGCCGGGCTGGCCTGCGCCCTGCGATTGAAACAGCTTGATGAGGCCCTGCAGGTTGCCGTCATTGAAAAGGCTTCGGAGATCGGCGCGCAGATTCTTTCCGGCGCAGTCATTGAACCCGGCCCCCTGGACGAACTGGTACCCGGCTGGCGTGATGCACCACCGCCCATCTGTGTGCCCGTAACAAAAGATGAGTTCTGGCTCCTCGGCCCGAAATCCCGGCGTAAACTACCTACCCCGCCGCAGCAGAATAACCATGGCAACTTTATCGTTTCCCTGGGCGCGACCTGCCAATGGCTGGCCGGTCATGCCGAAACGGCCGGCGTGGATATATTTCCCGGTTATGCCGCCAGTGATATCCACTACACGCCTGGGGGTGACGTTGGCGGAATCATCATCGGCGATATGGGTATTGGCCGCGAGGGTCAGCAGAAGGACAGCTACGTCCAGGGCATCGAAATTCATGCCGCGACCACGGTACTGGCCGAGGGTTGCCGGGGCCATCTGAGCAAGCAGCTGATCAAGCAATTCAAGCTGGACAAGGACTCAGACCCGCAGACCTATGCGATCGGTCTCAAGGAGCTGTGGAAAGTGCAGCCTGGCAAGGCACAGCCCGGCAAAGTCCAGCACAGTATTGGCTGGCCGCTGGACAAGGCCATTTATGGTGGCAGCTTTGTCTATCACCTTGATGATGATCGTATTGCCGTGGGCTTTGTCTGCGGCCTGGACTACCAGGATCCCGACTTCATGCCTTTCGAGGCTTTCCAGCAATTCAAGCACCACCCGATGATGCGCGAATTGCTCGACGGCGGCGAAATCATCTCCAGCGGCGCACGCGCGCTGGTCGAAGGCGGCTACCAATCCCTGCCCCGGGTTGAGATGCCGGGCGCCCTGCTGATCGGTGATGCCGCCGGGCTGTTAAATGTGCCCAAGATCAAAGGCACCCATCAGGCGCTGCGCTCGGGCATGCTGGCAGCCGAACATCTGCATGAACACGGCAGTGGAACCGGCTTTAACGCGCGCCTGCGTGCCAGCCCGGTGATGGCGGAATTAAAGAAGGTACGCAATATCCGGCCCGGCTTTAACAAGGGCCTGTGGCGCGGGCTGTGGACTGCTGTTATCGAAACCCTGACCGGTGGATCCCTGCCACGCACATTGAGTAATCATGCTGATTATGCTCAGCTTGAAAAGCGCGCGGATTACCAGGCACCGGACCGTCATTGGGTGCAAAGAGAGCTGGCCCCGCGCGACCGTCTCGCCTCGGTGTATTTCGCCACCACGGAACATGACGAGGACCAGCCGGTGCACCTGCAGATTCTTGAGCCGGATATCTGCACGAGCCGCTGCACAGAAGAGTACGGCAACCCCTGTACCCGCTTCTGTCCTGCCGCGGTTTATGAAATGGTCGAGGATGAGGGCGGCGAGCGCCTGCAGATCAACTCGGCAAACTGTGTGCACTGTAAAACCTGCGATATCAAAGACCCTTACCAGATCATCAACTGGGTTACGCCCGAAGGCGGCGCGGGTCCAAATTATCAGAACCTCTGAATCCTGCCGTTTAAGCAACGGCACTTATTCAACAGTGATCCCCTAGCGATCCCCTAGCGAACAGCACCAAGGACAAGGCATGAAAATACTGGTTGGCATCAAACGAGCGGTGGACTACAACGTCCGCATTCGCGTGCGCAGTGACGGCAGCGGTGTGGAGACCGATGGCGTCAAGATGAGCATCAACCCTTTCGACGAAATCGCGCTCGAAGAAGCACTCCGTATCCGCGAGGCAGGCAAAGCCGAAGAAGTGATCGTGGTGTCCATTGGCGGCGATGAGGTGCAGCAGCAGCTGCGCACCGGGCTGGCCATGGGAGCTGACCGGGCCATCCAGGTGAACACGACCGATACGCTGCAGCCGCTGACCGTGGCGCGTGTTTTCAAAACCCTGGCCGAGCGCGAGGGTGCTGGACTGGTCATGCTCGGCAAGCAGGCCATTGACGATGACAGCAGCCAGGTGGGACAGATGACCGCTGCGGTCTGGGGCCGCCCGCAGGCAACCTTTGCCTCGAAGGTTGTGATTGATGGCGACACCGCCACGGTGACCCGCGAAGTCGATGCCGGTCTGGAAACCATCGAGATTGATTTACCGGCCGTCATTACCAGCGACCTGCGCCTTAACGAACCGCGGTTCGTTAAGCTACCGGACATCATGAAGGCCAAGCGCAAGCCGCTTGACGTGCTGCCTCTAGAGGAGTTGAACATAGACAGCGGTCATGGAATCCAAACCGGGCATCATGCGCCGCCGGAAGCACGTGGTCGCGGCATCATGGTCGAAGATACCGCCGCACTGGTTAACGAACTCAAGAACCGCGGACTGATTTGAGGATATTGGACAATGAATAAAATACTGGTCATCGCCGAGCACGACGGCTCACAACTCAATCCCGCGACTGCAAAAACCATTGCCTGTGCAGCAGCGATCGGTGGCGACATCGATGTGCTCGTCCTGGGAGACGGCATCGACGATATCGCCCGGCAAGCCGCCGCCATCGATGGTGTGAACAGCGTGCAGGCCACCAATGCAGCCCATCTTGTCAGCCCACTGGCAGTGAATTGGGGTGCCGAACTGGCAGCAGCGGCCGCCGGGTACAGTCACGTATTGGCCCCTTCCACCACTTTTGGTAAAGACGTCTTACCGCATACGGCCGCATTGCTGGGCGTTAATGCCATCAGCGACATCATGGCGGTTGACGGCCCGCGCAGCTTCAAACGCCCGATCTATGCCGGCAATGCCATTGTGGACGTTACCGTCCCGGACGATATACCGGTTGTCGGCACCGTGCGGTCTGCCTCCTGGACGGCTGCCTCTGAGGGCAACAGCGCTCCGGTAACTGCCCGCGAGGCCGCAACGCAGGCCGCGCCACACACCCGCTGGGTAGGGCTTGAGAGCGGCAACAGTGATCGCCCGGACCTGCAGACCGCCAGCATCGTGGTATCCGGGGGCCGTGCCCTGGGTAGCGCGGAGAACTTCGAGATTGTCTATAAGTTGGCCGATAAGCTTGGCGCTGCGGTCGGCGCCAGTCGCGCTGCAGTCGATGCCGGCTACGTCCCCAACGAAATGCAGGTTGGTCAGACCGGCAAGATCATCTCGCCAGAGTGTTACTTTGCGTTCGGAATCTCCGGCGCCATTCAGCACCTGACCGGCATCAAGGATGCCGGCACCATCGTGGCGGTCAACAAGGATGCAGATGCACCAATTTTTGAAATTGCGGACATCGGCCTGGTCGGCGACTTGTTCACGATCATCCCGGAGCTGGAGCAACAGCTGCCCTGAGCCTCAGGCAGCGAGACGACACCGATGAGCCAGGACCAGCCGCTATGGCAACCTACTGAAGCGCAGATTGAACGCTCGAACCTGAACTGTTTTACGGCCTCCATTGCCAGCAAGCATGGCCAGTTCGATGATTATGCCAGTCTGTACCAATGGTCCATCGACCAGCCGGAGGCTTTTTGGGCGGCAATCTGGGACTACTGCGGGGTACTCGGTGTGCGTGGCGACCGGGTACTGGTGGATGGTAATGAGATTGAAAAAGCCCGTTTTTTTCCTGATGCAAAACTGAATTTCGCAGAAAACCTGCTGCGTTACCGGGATGACTCACCCGCTATCCATTTTCGTAACGAGGCCGGCGCGCAACGAACCGTCAGCTTTGACCGGTTGCACCGGGAAGTGGCGCGCACGGCGCATTCCTTGCGTGAAATGGGCATTAAACCAGGTGACCGTGTTGCCGGCTTTATGCCGAACATCCCGGAGACCATTATTGCCATGCTGGCCGCGACCAGCCTGGGGGCGGTGTGGTCTTCCTGCTCACCGGATTTCGGTGCCTCAAGCGTACTCGACCGGCTCGGCCAGGTTGAACCACGGGTACTGTTCACCGTCGACAGCTATGTCTATGGCGGCAAGACCCACGGCTGCCTGGAACGTGTCAAGGCCATTATCGATGGCATCCCCGGCATAGAGCGGGTCGTGGTGTGTCCTTATCTCAGTGACGTGGCCGATACGGGCGGGCTGGAAAAGACCGTGAGCTATGCGCGATTTACGGATAATGACGCCAGCGCCATCGACTTTGTGCACCTGCCCTTCGACCACCCGGTTTATATTCTCTACTCCTCCGGAACCACCGGTGTCCCGAAATGCATTACCCATGGCGCGGGTGGCACATTGATACAGCACCTGAAGGAGTTGGTGCTGCATACCGACATTACACGCCGTGACACGGTGTTCTACTTCACGACCTGTGGCTGGATGATGTGGAACTGGCTGGTCAGCACACTGTCCACCGGTGCCGCCCTTGTGCTGTGGGAAGGATCACCTTTCCACCCGCAGGCGACGGCCATGTTTGACCTCGCTGATGAACTGGAAATTACCGTTTTCGGCACGGGCGCCAAGGCGATCTCCGCCTGGGAAAAAGCCGGTCTGAAGCCCCGCCAAACACACCAGCTCAAATCGCTCCGCACACTGCTATCCACAGGTTCAGTGCTGGCGCCGGAAAGCTTTGACTACGTTTACCGCGACATTAAGCAGGACATTTGCCTGTCCTCGATCTCCGGCGGCACCGACATCGTTTCCTGTTTTGCGCTGGGTAACCCAACCCTGCCCGTCTGGCGCGGTGAGCTGCAATGCCGGGGGCTGGGGATGGCGGTCGAGATTCGTCGTGATGACGGCACTGTCGCCGCTGTGGGCGAAACCGGCGAACTGTGCTGCACCCGGCCATTCCCCTCCATGCCCGTCAAGTTCTGGAACGACCCTGACGGCAGCAAGTATCACGCGGCTTACTTCGATACCTTCGAGAACACCTGGGCGCACGGGGATTTCGCCCGGCTCACCAGGCATGACGGGGTCATGATCTTTGGCCGCTCAGACGCCACCCTCAACCCCGGCGGGGTACGGATAGGCACTGCCGAGATTTACCGGCAGGTGGAAAAACTTGACGAGGTGCTGGAAAGCGTCTGCATCGGTCAGGACTGGGAGGATGATGTGCGGGTGGTGCTGTTCGTGCGCCTGCGCGAAGAGCTGACGCTGGACGAGGCCCTGGCTGACCGTATCAGGGCAACGATCCGCGCCAACACGACGCCGCGCCATGTCCCCGCACGGATCGTGCAGGTGCAGGATATCCCGCGCACCGTATCGGGCAAGATCACCGAACTCGCTGTGCGCGATGTGGTTCATGGTCACGACATAAAAAACAGCGATGCCCTGGCCAATCCCGAGGCGATCGAATTGTTCAGAAATCTGCCGGAACTGCAAGTATGATTTTTACGCTCATCGCTGCCATGGCCGCATCGGCCGCCGCCAAAAGGCTTTCGCCTTGGCCTGGAAGAGAAACTGTCCAGCATGGACCCGGGTATGACAGAAATTCCTTTTTATGTTCCTGAAGAATGCGCGGCGTGGGCGGAGCGCTTCCAGACTGCATTGGATTTGCGCCTGGGCGAGGAAGGGTCTTAGACCACCACTCCCGCAGACGGACGATCCCTCCGTTTAGTTTGAATCACCGGCGTTTCTGCCAATGGTTAATCCTTGCCCGACACGCTAAGGTTTCAAAGTATCGGCCAACAAGGACATCGCAGCATGGATCAGACCACCAATCGAGCCGCTTACTGGCGCGCGAATCTGCGACTCCTCGGCGGCTGCCTGCTGGTGTGGGCCCTGGTGTCTTTTGGCTTTGGAATCCTGCTGCGCGAATCACTTGATCAATTCAGCCTGGGCGGTTACCCGCTGGGCTTCTGGTTCGCCACCCAGGGCAGCATTTATGTGTTCGTTGTGCTGATTTTTTTCTATGCCTGGCGAATGAACCGCCTCGACAGGGCCTTTGGCGTGCAGGAAGACTGACCGCGCCATGGACCTGCAAACCCTGACCTATAGCGTGGTGGGCGCCACCTTTGCGCTCTACATCGGCATCGCTTTGTGGACCCGCGCGACCAGTACCGGTGAGTTTTACGTGGCAGGCGCCCATGTGCACCCGGTGGCCAACGGGATGGCTACTGCCGCTGACTGGATGTCGGCTGCCTCGTTTATCTCCATGGCCGGCCTGATTGCTTTTCTCGGCTATGACGCCTCCGTCTACCTGATGGGCTGGACCGGTGGTTATGTCCTGCTCGCCCTGCTGCTGGCGCCCTATCTGCGCAAGTTCGGCAAGTTCACGGTGCCGGAGTTTATCGGCGACCGTTTTTACTCCAAAGGCGCACGACTGGTGGCCGTGATTTGCCTGGTGGTGGCTTCCATCACCTACGTGATCGGCCAGATGAAGGGTATCGGTGTGGCCTTTGGCAGGTTTCTGGAGGTGGAGTTTGAGACTGGTGTATTGATTGGCATGAGCATCGTGTTCTTCTACGCGGTTCTGGGTGGCATGAAAGGGATTACCTATACCCAGATTGCCCAGTACTGCGTGCTGATTTTTGCCTACACCGTCCCCGCGATCTTTATCTCCCTGAACCTGACCGGCAACCCCCTACCCCAGCTTGGGCTTGGCGCAACCATGAGTGATGGTTCCGGCATGCACTTGCTGGACAAGCTCGATTTGGTGGTTACTGACCTGGGCTTTGCGGCCTTCACTGCCCAGAAGGGCAGCACCCTGAATATTGTCCTGCTGACCGCATCCCTGATGATCGGTACCGCCGGCCTGCCGCACGTGATCGTTCGTTTTTTTACCGTGCCCAGGGTTTCCGACGCGCGTATATCTGCGGGCTGGGCGCTGGTATTTATCGCCATTCTGTACACCACGGCGCCAGCAGTGGGTGCCATGGCAAGACTCAACCTGGTGGACACCATTCAGACCGGTGAGGTCGGCAGCGCCGGGGGCAACCTGGTTTATGCGGAACGACCCAACTGGTTTCGCACCTGGGAAGCCACCGGCCTGCTCGCGTTTGAGGATAAAAATGATGATGGTCGCATCCAGTACTACAACGACCAGAACGCGGAATTTACCGAACGGGCCAGGGACTATGGATGGGAAGGTAACGAGATGGTCACCGTCGACCGGGACATCATGGTGCTGGCCAATCCGGAAATTGCCGGGCTGCCCAACTGGGTCATTGCCCTGGTCGCTGCAGGTGGCCTGGCAGCTGCACTCTCGACGGCCGCGGGACTGCTGTTGGCCATCGCCTCGGCGTTTTCGCATGATCTCCTGAAAGGCATGCTGATGCCGCGCATCACGGAAAAACAGGAGCTGCTGGCCAGTCGCCTGGCCATGGCCGGGGCGGTGCTTGTCGCCGGCATGCTGGGTTTGAATCCACCCGGTTTTGCCGCCGAGGTGGTCGCACTCGCCTTTGGCCTGGCCGCTTCATCGCTGTTCCCGGCACTCATGATGGGTATTTTTTACAAGCGCATGAACCGCCAGGGCGCCATCGCGGGCATGCTCGCCGGTTTGCTCTCAACCGTGCTGTACATTTTCTGGTTTAAAGGCTGGTTGTTCCTGCCCGGGACATCAATGGCCCCCAACACCCCGGACCACTGGTTGCTGGGCATTTCGCCCGAAGCCTTCGGCTTCGTCGGCGCCATGCTGAACTTCGCCACCGCCATGCTGGTGTGTCACTTGACCGCCCCACCCCCGGCGTCAATCCAGGCCCTGGTGGAGGACATCCGCGTACCGGTTGCCAGCAAAGACCCGGCCAGTGTCTGAAACGCCTCAAGAGCAGGCCGTTGAATCGGCCGTCAGGCAATGGATAGAGACCATGATCGTGGGCCTGAACCTCTGCCCCTTCGCTGGTCGCGAAGTGCGCCGCAAATCAATTCGCTACAGCGTGACCGATGCGTGTAACGAAGATGATCTGCTGGCCGCCCTGTTCGAGGAGTTCAAGCACCTCGACAATCACCCGGAAACCGAGACCACCCTGCTGATCCATCCTCATGCCCTGGCCAATTTCAGCGCCTACAACCAGTTTCTCAACATGGCCGACGCCCTGCTGGCCCGTGCCGGACTTGAAGGCACCTACCAGATCGCCAGCTTTCACCCCGAATACCGCTTTGCCGGAACAGAAATTGGTGATGCAGAAAACTACACCAACCGCTCCCCCTACCCCCTGCTGCACGTGCTCCGCGAGTCCAGCGTAGAAACCGCCGCGCAAAACGCCGACGTCGAAGCCATCCCCGAACGCAACATCGCCCTCATGAACGGGATGGGAAACGCGAAACTGGAAGCATTACTGAAGCGTTGCCTGGCACAGGCAGAATGATAATCAGGCAGGGACGGTAGCTCTGGCATTTCGCTCGTCAGCTTTTCACGACCCCCTTGCCGACCGAGTCATTGTCATTTGCCTTTTTCCGCGCGCAGGCGAGCCGGGCACGGAAAAAGGCGTGTGACAATGACTATTCCCCGATCAAGGAGAGCCATAAGCCACGAGCCACTCAGCCCAGGGCTTCATCCAAATCAGCAATCAGGTCATCCAGGTCTTCAATACCCACAGACAGACGCACCAGGTCGTCGGTAATCCCCAGGCGCGCCCGGTTTTCCGGTGGCACGGAGGCGTGGGTCATGATGGCCGGGTGATTGATCAGGCTTTCGACGCCACCCAGACTCTCGGCCAGGGCGAAGAGATGAGTGCGTTCGAGCATGGTTTTGGCGGCTTTAAAGCCGCCTTTCGGAACCACACTGACGATGCCGCCAAAACCCTGCATCTGGCGGGCGGCCAGGGCATGCTGGGGATGGGCTTCCAGGCCCGGATAGATGACTTTTGCGACGCGCTCATCAGCTTCCAGCCAGCGCGCGATGGCACCGGCGTTTTCGCAATGCGCCTGCATACGCAAGTGCAGGGTCTTAAGGCCGCGCATGGCCAGAAAACTGTCGAACGGGCCCTGGATGGCACCACTGGAGTTGAGCAGGAACCACAGCTGTTCAGCCAGTTCTGCTTCGCGCACGACTGCGATACCACCGATCATGTCGGAGTGACCATTCAGGTACTTGGTAGCGGAATGAATCACGATGTCCGCGCCCAGAAGCAGTGGTTGCTGGAGCATCGGCGAGGCAAAGGTATTGTCCACGACGAGCATGGCACCGTGTTCGCGGGCCACGGCTGCGACGGCCTCAATGTCCACGAGCTTGAGCATCGGGTTGGTGGGTGTTTCCACCCAGATCATCTTCGTTTCCGGCCTCAGCGCTGCACGCAGTGCGTCGAGATCATCCAGCGGCTCGAAGCTGAATTTTAAACCCGCACTGCGTTCGCGAACCCGGTGGAACATGCGGAAACTGCCACCGTAAAGGTCGTCCATGGCGACCACGTGATCGCCGCTATCGAGTAACTCGAGCACAGTACTGATTGCGGCCATCCCGGACGCGAAAGCGAAACCGCGGGCGCCACATTCCAGGTCCGCCATGCAGTCCTCATAGGCCTGTCTTGTCGGATTATGGCTGCGGGAGTACTCCCAACCCTGGTGATCGCCGGGACTGCGCTGCACATAGGTGCTGGTCGCATAGATCGGCGTCATAATGGCCCCGGTGCTCGGGTCTGGTGCCTGGCCGGCGTGAATTGCGCGGGTACCCAGGCCCTGCTTACGGTCTTGATTCATGAATGTTCCTGTTTTTTATCGATTACTTGTTAGTTTCACGCGTCCGCACGGCGGCGCAGATGATGCACCAGGTCGACGCGGGTAATCAGACCGAGGAAGGTCTCACCTTCTTTCACGATGGCGACATAATCCTGATCGAATATGGGCATAAGCGCTTCCAGATCATCGTCCACCTGCACGGAACGCAGTTCTGTCACCATGGCATCGCGAACCGGCTCCTTGAAACGCTGGCTGTCGCCAACCACAGCCAATAACAGGTCCGATTCATCCAGAATGCCAACAATGCGATCATTCTCGACAACCGGCAGTTGCGAGACGTCATACAGTTTCATGCGCGTGTAGGCATTCGCCAACGGCTCATCCGGTGTCACCGTGACCGTATCATGCGTGTCATACGGTCGTGCGATCAGGTCACGCAGATCGCCATGTTCCTTGCGCTCAAGAAAACCCTGGTCGCGCATCCAGAAATCGTTATACATCTTTGACAGGTAGCGGTTCCCGGTATCGCAGGCAAAGGTCAGCACGCGTTTCGGTGTGGTTTGTTCGCGGCAATAGCGCAGCGCTGCGGCCAGTAGCGTGCCGGACGAGGAACCGCCAAGGATGCCCTCCTTTTTCAGCAACTCCCGACCGGTGTGCATGCTCTCCCGGTCACTGATCGCATAGGCCCGCGTCACGCGCGTAAAGTCACTGATGGTCGGCAGGAAATCCTCGCCAATGCCTTCCACCAACCAGGAACTGCTCTTGTCCGACAGCTTACCCTCGTTGATGTACTCAGCGAGGATGGAGCCTTCCGGGTCGGCCAGAATCAACTCGAGATCCGGCGCAACCCGCGCAAAATAACTGGATAAACCCGTTACCGTCCCGCTGGAACCGACGCCAAGAACGATCGCATCCAGCTTGCCGTCCATTTGCCGCCAGATCTCAGGGCCGGTGACTTCTTCATGCGCCCTGGGATTGGCCGGGTTGCCAAACTGATTGATAAACACGGCGCCTTCGATTTCCTCGCTAAGGCGCTTGGCATAGTCCTGGTAATACTCAGGGTGTCCTTTAGCCACATCGGAACGCGTGAGCACCACCTCAGCGCCCATGGCCTTGAGATTGGAGATCTTCTCACGACTCATTTTGTCCGGAATCACCAGCACGAGGCGATAACCCTTCTGGGCAGCGACCAGCGCCAGGCCCAGGCCGGTATTACCTGCGGTACCTTCAACGATGGTGCCGCCCGGCTTGAGCGCGCCGGATGCCTCGGCATCCTCGATCATTCTCAGACCAATACGGTCCTTGATCGAGCCACCGGGATTCTGGCTCTCCAGCTTGATAAACAGGTCGCACACACCAGTATCAAATTTACTGGAATGAATAATGGGTGTCTCACCAATAAGGTCGAGAATGCTGTCCTTGATGGGCATGGGGTTACCGTCCGGAGCGAAGTGTCTGCATTATATCTTCCATGGCGCCCGGGGCGACCAAAAATCCCGGGCTGACCATAAAAAACGGCCGGACAATGCCGGCCGTTCCGTTTGCTCATGCCTGGGTATTCAGTCGGAATCGCTGCCCAGAATCTCGGCCAATTGATCCTTGGCCAGAAGCTTTTTCTTCTTCAGTTGCACCAGGGTGACGTCATCCATTGGTTGATCGCCCTGCTCCGCCGCAGTCACTTGCTTGTCGAGTGTCTGATGCCGATTGTAAATGGCACGGAACTCGGCGCTGCTGTTGAGCATTTCCTGTACTTGATCCTGGCGGTGTTCGAACATGTAAAGCCTCCTTCAATTCCCCACTGAGCGGGCACGGGTGCGCGCACGTCCGGCGCCGCTATGGCCCACGTGGGGTGTGGTTTCAGGTTTGAGGAATAAACAGAATTGTTCGCGTGTACCGGGGCCAATCCTGAAGATTGTCCGGCTCATGCGATTACTGCGATCTTGAAATAGGTAAAAAACATAGGCGTAGGCCAACCGTACTTGAAGCGATCAAGGGCTTCAAGTAATTTTGACCGCCACACGAAAGGTTTTTCGTAATTTAACGAATTTATAATGATTTCGTTAAAAATAAGGGCGTTAAAGGGCCCTACTCACCATCCAGAAGGATGACGTCGACGCGCCGGTTTCTGGATTTCCCGCTCTCGGTTTCATTACTGTCGATAGGAAAGTCTTCGCCCATACCAACGGCCTGCAGGCGGTCGGCGCTAACGCCAAGGCTGATCAGGGCAGCCATGACCGAGTCTGCACGATCCTGGGACAGCTGCAGGTTGGTCTCTGCGGCACCCGATGCGTCCGTGTGGCCTTCGATCCTGATCTGTTTATCCGGCTCGGTCTGCAGCAGGTCAACCACCTCGATGAGGCTGGTCATGGCCTCGTCACGCAACTCGGTCTCGCCGGTGTTGAACAGCACATCGCCGAGCGTCACCACGACGCCACTCTCGGTTTCCCTGAGCTGCAGATTTTCCAGCTGGCGTTTGAGACTGTCCATTTGCGCTACAGCCAGCTCCGCTTCGCGGCGGGCGAGCTCAGCCTCGGAAGCCCTCGAATCCGCCAGGCGACGTGCCTGCTGAGCTTCTTCGCGCGCCATTTCTGCGGCACGATTGGACTCCAACTCCTGCTCTCGGGCAAGCTGCGCTTCGCGCTGACGCCGTTGTGCATCTTCCTCCGATGCGGCCATCATCATGCGTGCCCGGGCCGCTTCTTCGCGCGCCTGTTCGGTCTCCAACTCACTCGCGCGGATGCGCATTGCGCTGCGTTCGTCTTCGAGTTCGCGGTAGGTCATTTCGAGTTGCTCACGCTGGGCGATAGCTCGGGCGATCAGAATTTTTTTGTCGGCCATATAGACCAGGTGGGCCCGCTGAGCGGGATTCGTGGATTGCTCTGCCTGACGCAGGGCACGTTCAGCCTCACTCACGGCCAGGGGCGCGTAGCCGGTCAGTTCCTCGTCGTTTTGTAACTGTTGCAGGGCGGTGCGGGTCCGCTCCAGGGCGAGATCCTTTTTCGGCGTGGATTGACAGGCAACCATCATTACCAGGGAAACCAGGAGCAGCAGGGTACGCGTCCATGTTCTCATCGGTCAAACTCCTGACCATAGCTTTGAATCAGCTCTTCGCGCAGAAGTTCGTTAGAGCGCTGCAGTTCATTGACCTTGCGTCGTTCGCGGGATGCCCTTGATTTCTCAATGGCCAGGGTCGCGTTGATTTCAGACTCGTCAATTCTCATCAGGGCGTCCTGGTAGTCATTCCGGGCCATCGCCGCCCGGGCTGATTCGAGACTGTCCTGCGCAAAGCGCAATTCCGTGGGCGATAGCTCATTGGCACCCGCCGCTTCGGCAGCGGCAATGGAGCGCTCCGCAACGTCAAACACGGCAGGATCCGGCGGCGTCGTGGCACAGGCGGCGAGCATGGAACAGGCGAGCAGGGTCAGCAAAGTACGCATGAATTTGACTACAGGTGGCGACAGTTGCCAATTATGAAGCATGGGCAGGAGATGGTGAACCGTTCATATCTTTAACCATGTTAAATAGCGGCGGGCCGGGGCGGAGTGACTCACGGCGCATCCGGCTGATTCTCTGGCAGGGCCTTGCGGAAGGGCTCCAGCGACCGGCAGGCCTCGACAATACGGTGCGTCAAGGGGAAGGCATCAAGCCCAAAACCAAAACGGTCGGCGTTATAGGCCTGGGCGACAATAACAAGCTCGGCAAGCCCGGGCTGATCACCCAGGCAGAACTCGGTGCGCTCCCCGGATTGCTCGAAGCGGCGTTCAAGACGTCCCTCTACCGTTGCAAAACCGCGCCCCATCCATTCAAACATCCACGCCGTGCGGGCGCTGTCATCCTGATTCAGGGTATCACCCAGGTACTGCATAACCCGAAGGTTGCACAGCGGGTGTACATCGCAGGCAATATCCATGGCCAGCGCCCGCACCCAGGCCCGGTCTGCGGGATCTTCAGGCAATAGCGCCGGTCGTGGTCGAATCTCCTCCAGATACTCGCAAATCGCCAGCGACTGGCTGAGCACGACATCGCCCCAGACCAGTGTGGGTACAAGCCCGGCCGGGTTGATGGAGCGAAAGGCGTCCTGATGCTGCTCACCACCCCCCCGCACCAGGTGGACATCGGCAGAATCCCACGCAATTCCTTTTAAATTAAGAGCAATGCGAACCCGATAGGCGGCGCTGCTGCGCCAATAGCCGAACAGTATCGGCGTTCCTCGTGGCTGAGATTCAGCGTTCATCCTCAAGACTCAGGTTTGCGGCACATACTGTTCAATTACCTGCTCGATGCTGCCAAATATATTCTCATCATCCTGGTTGAGCATTTCGATGCGAATCGTGTCGCCAAAGCTCATAAACGGGGTAGACGGTTTACCGTCGGCAATAATCTCCAGCATGCGTTTTTCCGCCAGGCAGGAGGCGCCCAGCGCCGTGTCCTGGTTGGCAATGGTTCCGGAACCAACAATGGTGCCTGCGGCCAGCGGGCGCGTGCGCGCTGCATGCGCCACCAGCTGGGCAAAATTGAACTGCATATCGGTTCCGGCATCCGGGCTGCCAAACCATTCGCCGTTCAGATAGCTGTGCAGCGGCAGATGCAGCACGCTGTCGCGCCAGGCATCACCAAGCTCATCAGGCGTGACCAGCACAGGTGACAGGGCCGAACGCGGCTTGGACTGCAGGAAACCAAAGCCTTTTGCCAGTTCGCCTGGAATCAGATTGCGCAAACTCACATCATTAATCAGACCCACCAGCTGGATGTGCGCCGCCGCTTCCTCGGAGCTTACCGCCATCGGCACATCATTGGTCACCACGATGACCTCGGATTCGAAATCAATGCCGTGCTCCTCACTGACGGCCTGCACCGGATCGCGCGGGCCCATGAAACCAGCCGAGGTGCCCTGGTACATGAGCGGATCCACATAAAAACTCTCCGGAACCTCGGCACCACGCGCCCGGCGCACACGCTCAACGTGGGGCAGATAGGCGCTGCCGTCGAGAAACTCGAAGGCGCGTGGTAATGGTGAAGCCAGCCCGCTCATGTTGAGCTCGCGGGAATCGGGCCGTTTACCCTTGGCAAGGTCATTGGACAGTGCCTGCAGCAGCGGCTGGTATTGATCCCAATCATCCAGTGCAGCCTGCAGCGTGGGCACGATTTCACTGGCGGAAACATAGTGGTCAAGGTCGCGGCTGACGACAATCAGGTGACCATCACGGCCGTGTTTGAGTGAAGCGAGTTTCATGAACGGGTGCCTTTCTTAAAAGTGGTTAGTAAACATGGGGTCAGGCCAATGCTCAGGTTTGCCAGGAATCGACATAGCCGGGCCATTCAACCCGTGTTGCGGCGTCATAGACGTCCAGCGCATCGCGCGTGTCGATCATCACGGCCACTTCATTGGTGCCCGGGGCGCTTGGCGTGAATGCTTTTTCAAGCGCCTTAGGGTGCGGGCCGTGGGTAAAGCCGCAGGGGTGCAGGGTCATCATGCCCGGGTGAATGTTATCGCGACTGAAGAACTCACCGGCGTGATAGAACAACACCTCGTCATAGTCATCATTGTTATGGAAAAACGGTACCTTGAGCGCCCCGGGATCGGACTCAAAGGGACGCGGCACAAAGGTGCACACCACGAAACGACCCGCCACAAACGTCGTATGCGCCGACGGCGGCAAGTGGTAGCGGTGACTCATGAGCGGGCGAATATCCCGCCAGTTGATCCGCACCGGCATCAGGTCACCGTGCCAACCGGTCGCATCCAGCGGGTTAAACGGATAGGTGATGGTGGTGAGATCATTGCGTCGCTTGATGCGCACCTGCCATTCATTCTCGTCCTGTTGGGCCAGAAACGCCTCATCGATTGCCGGCGCGTCCAGCATCGCCGGATCAAAAATCGCGTGCGGCCCCAGCAGGCCCTTGTCCGGCAGCATATAGCTCGAACTGGTCGCCTCGATCAGCAGTATCTGCACGGGCTCGTTGATTTCCAGGCGCCACATGGTGCTGCGCGGAAGCATGATGTAGTCACCATCGCGAAACTCCAGGTGTCCATAATCGCAATATAAGTGGCCGGAACCGGCATGAATAAACAGCAACTCATCGCCGTCGGCGTTGCGCACCAGTTGTTCCATGGACTGATCCAGTGTCCAGAACCGAATCTGCACGCTGGCGTTGCCCATCAACGACTGCGCATCCCAGGGGCTTGCCCCGTCTTCAGCCAACTCCGTGGTATCAAAGGCACGCGGCCTCAACGGTCCCTCAAAGCCGGTCCAGGCTGTTGGTGGATGACGGTGATGCATATGCGTTGCCGGACCAAAAAAACCTTCTTTGCCCAGCTCGCGCTCGAAGGTGCCTTGCGGCAGATCCGCGTGGGCCTGGCGCGATGCCCTGCCCTCAACCCTGGGGGTCGCTATCCAGCGCTTGCTCATACTTTATCCTCCACCCCTTAAAGGACGCCGCGGCGGACCTGGTCCAGTTCGATCGATTCAAACAACGCTGTGAAGTTTCCTTCACCAAAGCCCTTATTACCTTTGCGCTGGATGATCTCGAAAAAGATCGGGCCGATGTTGGTCCGGGTAAAAATCTGCAACAGCTGTTTCTTGCCGGTCTCCTGATCGGCATCAATCAGAATCCGGTTATGCCGCATGCGCTCAATGTCCTCAACATGCTCCGGAATTCGGCGGTCGATAATCTCGTAATAGGTATCCGGGGTGTCGAGGAACTCGATGCCTGCTGCACGCATGCCTTCAACCGTGGCATAAATATCCTCGGTGTAAAGCGCGATATGTTGAACACCCTCACCGTTGTACTCGTTCAGATACTCATTGATCTGGCTTTTTGGATCTTCCGATTCATTGATGGGAATGCTGATAGAGCCATTCGGTGCCGTCATCGCACGTGACTTGAGCCCGGTTTGCTGACCCTTGATGTCAAAGTAGCGCACTTCATAAAACCCAAACAGCCGTTCGTAGAATCCGGCCCAGTCGTCCATATTGCCGTAGTGCACATTGTGGGTAAGGTGATCAATAAAGGTCAGACCGAATCCCTGGTGGTTTGGATCGGCACCCTCCAGAAGTTCGTATTCGGCGGCCCAGGCGCTACCCGCTTTGCGATCAACCAGGTAGAGCATGGAACCACCGATACCCGCAATGCGCGGGACTTCCAGGGTGACACCCGGAATATCATTCATGGATTCGGCGCCCTGCCCCAGAGTGACCTGAAAGGCATGCTGCGCATCCGCGACGCGCAAGCCAAAACCCGTGCAGCTCGGTCCATGCTGCGCGGCGAAACGGCTGGCGAAGCTGTCCG
The DNA here is from genome assembly GCA_942491555.1 of uncultured Gammaproteobacteria bacterium. Taxonomy (GTDB): domain Bacteria; phylum Pseudomonadota; class Gammaproteobacteria; order Xanthomonadales; family SZUA-36; genus Marinihelvus. The sequence goes on along the minus strand of CALOBN010000005.1, from coordinate 1,055,043 downwards.
GCACTTCGTTCACCAACAGGTTGATATCACCCTGGCGATACAGGGTGATCGCCAGTTTGCGGTGGCGTGCGATTGGCGCAAAACCCATCTGCCTGAAGAGCGCATGAATCTGCTCTGGCTCGGGTGCGGCAAACTCAATAAATTCGAAACCCGCCACGCCGTGGGGGTCAAGTCGGTCATCATTCATTGTCATTCTCCGGGACCGCCGGGGGACCGGCAGATTCTGGTCTCTGCACGTGGCCCTGTGGCGGACGTGTTGCATTGCCGATATAATAGTTTCATATGTAACTATATGCAAGGAACTTGCCTTGACCAAGCCTGAAGACAGCCCGGCCAATCAAGTCACTGATGAATGGAATCGCGATGCGGTACGCGCAAGCCAGCCACCCAAAGAATTCGAGCTGGAAGCATTCCTGCCCTATCGACTGTCACTGCTGAGCAACACGGTCAGTGAGGGCATTGCCAGCGACTATCGCAGTCATCACAGCCTGAGCGTCACCGAGTGGCGGGTGCTGGCTATCCTGGGGCGTTTTCCGGGTCTCACAGCATCAGCCGTGACCGACCGCGGCGCCATGGACAAGGTTGCGGTGAGCCGCGCGGTGAGCAAACTTGAAGATAAGGGCATGCTGCTCAGAACAACGCACACCAGGGACCGGCGCTGCGTGACCCTGACCCTTTCCCGGCAGGGCGTGAGCCTGTTTAACGCCGTCATACCGGGCGCAATCGCCTACGAACAGCGCTTACTGGAAAGCCTCGAACCGGAGGAGCGCGCCATGCTCAACACTCTGTTGGAACGGCTTCAGCGACAGGCGCATCGCTTAAATGGCAAGGGTTAACATTGCGGTTGACGCCTGGTTGCTCGGATGACCGTGAAAGCGCGCCGATCAGGCCGGTCTTCCCAAAAACGCCGGTTATCGACCACAAATGCGCGTCCGGCTCTACTTATGGGGGATTTTCCTGCGTAACTTCGGGTAAGTACCTGTTTGTCTCATTTCACAACGAAGCCTAGAATTTTAAAGGCTTGCAACTGTGCTGGGACCGGTTACGCATGACTACAGACTTTCCGCTAAAGGTGTTGATTGCTGTGCCTGAGTGGAAAACAAGGCTGTCCATTGAGTCGGCAATGAAAGAAGCGCGCGTCGCAGTGAACATCGTTTCGAATTCTGACGAAGCGTTAAAACTGGCCCTGTCTAAACGTCCGGAAGTGATCGTCATGGATCGTAAAATACCGCCAATGGGTGGTATTCGCCTGTGCCAAAAACTTCGCTCGGATACCCGGCTTGCGGCAAGCGGCATTATCGTGTTGGGTGACAGCGAGGACAGCGCCAGCAAACAGGCCGCCATGACAGCAGGTGCTGATGCATACTTATCCAATCAGCTTGATTCAAAAACCCTGCTGAAAAATATCGTTGGGCTCGAACGCCGCCATCCTGCACCACCCGATCACGCGGTGCTTAAAGCGGGTGCTATCGAAATGGTGCCGGATCAATGGGTGGTTTCCGTGGACGCAAACCCGGTGCATCTCACGGAAATTGAATACCGCCTTCTGCAGGAGCTTTTGCAGGTCAAAGGCCGCGTACTCACCCGTGAAACCCTCATGGAGCGGGTCTGGGGGCATTCCAAATCGATAAAGCTGGAAACGCGGACACTTGACGTGCATATGAGCCGCCTGCGCAACAAGCTTCACACCGCCTCGAAAAGCATTATCACGGTTCGCAACGTCGGTTATCGAATAGACGTGTTTCCGGATTGGCTACGCCATTGAAGTGCCCGGATCTGACACTGCGACCCGCTACCCCCGTTTCGGACTCGGGCAGTCAGGCTTCGATCATGCCTCGTCGAATCGCATAGCGAACCAGACTGGCAACATTATGTACATCGAGCCGGCTCATGATATTGGAGCGATGGGACTCGGCGGTCTTGACGCTCAGGTGCAGCAAGCCCGCAATGTCCTTGGTCGTTCTGCCCTCGGCAATCAGTTGTAAAACCTGTTTTTCGCGAGGCGTCAAACAATCAGCAGGCTGTTCTTTGTTAGACAGCATAGCAGTCACCACCGACTCGGAAATACCGGGACTCAGGTATATGGAGCCACTTAGCACCTGGCGCAGCGCGGCAATGAGTTCTTGCGCCGCTTGCTGTTTTAAAACGTAGCCCCGTACGCCACTTTTGACGGCCTCCAGTGCGAACGTTTCATCCTCATACATGGTCAACAGCACAACCTGGGTGCCGGGAGATCGCTTTAGAATCTCTGCAGCGGCCAGACAGCCGTTAAGTTTTGGCATCCCATAATCCAGCAATGCCAGCTGCGGAGAATGACGACTCACCAGCTTGACTGCCTCGTGACCGTCTTCGGCCTCACCAAGAACCTCGAAGCCCTCCTCTTCCAGCAAGGACTTGATGGCCTGCCTGAACATGCAGTGATCGTCGGCAATAACACAGGTCGGCCTGGTAACACTATTCATAACGGTATCCCCAATTGAAGTTCCATACCCTTTCTTCCGTCAGAGAGAATGTGGCATTCCCCTCCGAGCGATTCGATTCTTTCGTAGATACCAACGAGGCCGAGGCCCAATTCGTATCTCTCTTCCACCGATTGCCTCATCGGCTTATAGCCGACGCCGTCGTCACGCACAGAACAATGAACCCTGTCCTGGGTTTTCCAAAGCTTGATTTCCACGTTGCTGGCATCAGCATGGCGGACGACATTGGACAAAGCTTCCTGGACCACGCGGTATATCCCCACGTCAATGGCCAGCGACAGTCCTCCAACCTCGCCGATAACCCGCACGTTCAGGCCGGAGCGTTTTTTAACCCCACTGGCCAGCTGGTACAGGGCGGGAAGCAGGCCATGCCGTTCCAGCACCATTGGACGCAATTCATGGGACAGCCCACGAATCTGTTCACTCACCGAGTCAAGGTGTTTGATGACCCTGTCGATTCGCTCGGAAGTGGGTTTCGGACTCGTGCGGGCAATATGCGCCAATTCCAGATAGACGATTGCCAGCATCTGAGAGGCTTCATCATGCAGGCTCTGCGCGATGCGGCGCGCGGTTTCTTCCTGTGCCTCGAAGATCCGGCCGATGCCGGCATTTGATTGATTCGTGGCATTCTCTGGCGATGGTCGGGTCGCCCGACTGTGAGCACCAACGATTTCCCGGAGAGACTTGCGCACAACCCCATTGTCGACAGCAAGCTCCAGACACAGGGGCGCGTTCCCCTGCTGGGAAGACGGTCGAGCGACCGTTCCTGTCGGTAAATTCTTTTTTCGACGTCGCCCGCTAAGACTAACGTCAGTTTTTATTGTGGTTTCCGAATCAGGGTTGCTCTGATGGCTATCCTGATCGGGCATTTCCCCTCTTACCCACGGTTGACCCCTTAAACAGTTGGTGGAATTAACCTGAGTATAGTATCAGTTGAGCGTTTTGCACCACCCACAGGCGAATGCACAAATCGTCTCGTTGACGAATTGTGATCGGAATTGCCTGGATGATCAGTGGATTGTTGAGCGTTTACGAGGGCGGGAAAAAGAGCTGGTACCTGAAAAGGATTAACCCCTGGCCGCCGCGGCTGAAGCGGGGATCAATTCGAAAATACTTCACAAGTGACCCGGGTTCCGGCACCCGGCGCACTCTCGATGGTGAAGCGATCCATGCATTGTTTGAGACCACTTAAGCCCGTAGTGCCACAACTCCCTGCAACAGGCTGCCCGGTGAGTGAGGAGACATCCGCGATTCCCGGGCCCTGATCGCTACCAACTACGACGAGCGACTCCCGGAAGCCCCGTTTCGAACGTGTCAGTAATATTTCGCCACAGTTGGCATAGGTAATGATGTTGCGGGCCAATTCAGAAATCGCCGTCAGAACAAGGGCAACGCGACTTCCCGAGCAGCCCATTTGGCTGGCCAAGAGTCGTCCTGCACGGCGCGCTTTTACGATATCGTCAAGCTGTCTGATTTGAATTCTGGTTTCCGCAGCACGCGGGTCGGCATAGAACTGCGGGGTCGCCTGGCGAACGCTGTCAGGCTGCCACACCACCACCGGGCTATCTGCTGCCATCGGCGCGAATACTGAACCAAGATTGGACAAGTCATCTTCACTATTTCCGGTCGCTCAAGACCTGCTGCTAGAGACCTCCCTGCTCACGGCACATCGCTTACCTCTGCGCACCGTGAAGATTACGCAGCGCGCGCCACCCTGAACATAGGGTATTCGGCGTAAATGTATCAGGTAAAACCACCATTTCTTGTGCAGGGTTTTCTGCCACTCCGGGCTTACAGGCCAACTACTGCGTGTATTTTAACGATTTCTTAACACCTTTATTGCGGAATTAAACGAAATCGTTGCATGACATCGGGTTTATCACCGGCTACGGTAGGGAAATTCAACGTTCCGCGCCCACGTGCGCGATTAGAACTTCAGTTCAACCCAATCAGTTAACAAGGATGTAAGTGATGAGGTTGCAATCACCACTAAGCTGCGCAGGATGCGCTGGTTTGATCTGGCTTTTCGGCCTTTCAATACAGAACGCTCTGGCATCAGACCCTCCGGGCGGATTTATTGAGTTTGCCGGAGCTGCCCAGACCCGCCCGATTCTCAGCAACTCAACAATCAATAATCTGCTACCTGATCGTGGCAAGTTTACCTTTCCGGCACCCTATGAAAGCGAAGCGTTTCGTCTCACGAATGCGAGTGACTGTGGCGGCAACGACTGCGTGCATTACGTTGGCTATTCGTACTGGCGAAACAGTAACAATCATGTCGATGAAGACACGATGCTCGTGCTGGTCGGTTTAAAGCGCACCGAGGGTGGCGGCGGCCCCTCCCTGATTGCGTATAACAAAATCACCGATCAGGTCGATGCACTCGGGCCTGTCTTTAACCAGAATGACAACATGAGCTGGTCCAATGCCGAAGGCCTGTACTTCAGCGGCACCATGCCCTACGCCCTGTATGTCAACGACGGCAGGCGCTTGCTTCGCTACGATGTGGTTACCGGCGAATACGAAACCGTATTCGATGTGATTGCCGAGATGGGTAATGGCTATGCGCTTTGGCAGACCCACTCCAGTGATGATGACCGCGTTCATTCCGCGACCCTCAAAAATAATAGCAACACTGATCTCGGCTGCGTTGTCTACCAGGAGGATATCGGTAACCTGAGGTTCTTCCCCAAAACCGGTGGCTATGACGAATGCCAGATTGATCGAAGCGGGCAATGGCTGGTCATCAAGGAAGATGTGGACGGGCGGTACGGTGAGGACAATCGCATCATCAATATGCAAACACTCGATGAAAGAGTTTTGCTCGACCAGAATGGTGCCGGTGGCCACTCCGATCTCGGGCACGGCTACATGATCGCGGCGGACAACTGGGCCAACGAGGCAAACACCCAACTGCTGTGGAAGTTCGATGAATATCCCATGCAAGGCAAACGACTTTATTACAATAATGAATGGAGCCGTCAGGCACCGGCACACGTCAGCCATACCAACAGCGTGGCCGGTCTTTCGCCCAATAACCAGTTCGCCTGCGGCAGCAGTGCTCACCAGGGAAACTCGGCGCATGCCAATGAAATCATTTGTTTTGGCCTGACGGGCAGCGGGGAAACGCTCGTGGTGGCCCCGGTGATGACCGACATGAACTCAAGTGGTGGTGGTAGCACCTATGGCAAGGCACCCAAAGGCAATCTCGATGTCACCGGCAGGTACTTTATCTGGACCAGCAATATGCGCAGCTCCAGACTTGACACGTTTATGGTCAAAGTGCCGGCTCATCTGCTGCCCGGAGTGGAATCCGCGCCGACACCCGAATCCGCAACCATCTTTACCGACAGCTTCGGGGATTGAGGCCCTGGTTCCGGAAGGCAGGCAATCACCCTGATCGCCCGCTTTAGCTGACCCAGCGCTATTTCTGCTCCCCATTGGCAGGCTGAGACCAGGTTACCCGCTGACGCCTGCGAACAAATCGGTAAAAACCAACAATGGTGGCCGCATTAAGCAGGCAAAATGCGAGTGGAACAGAGAACGCCGGGCTACTGCGGGCGAGTGCCGGCAACTTGCCGGCAAGCAGCGCGGACAGGTAAAAGATCACTTGCAGCAGCAAGGTCAGTTGATAGAACCACTGATCCAGCAAGAACAGGTTCGCAAGCAAAATAATCAGCAGGAATAACGGGCCAAGCAGCCGGCAAAACTTGTGCGAAAGCGTTGCGAACCAGATTCGATTGAGCCTGGGGTTCAGTAACCAGGAATGGGTAAAAAAGAGCTGGAAATTGCCGGCAATGGTCCGCGCCTTTCTGCGGAATTCCGCTCTGGCATCGGGTGACAAGGCCTCGGAGGCTTTCGCAGCCGGCTCAAACAGCACCCGGTAGCCTTGACGGAGCACCTGCATGGGAATCAAAACGTCGTCGAGCAGGGTATCTTCAGGAATGGGCTTAAACAGGGCCCTGCGCAGTGCGTAGAGCGCACCGGTCGCACCCACCGTGGAGTCGACAAGGCTCTCTCTCAGGCGGATGAACTTCTCATAACGCCAATAAAAACCGACTCCCTCGAGCTCCCGGCCGCGATGGTCCTGACTCGTCAGCATCAATTCTCCGCTAACTGCCCCCACGGCAGGATCCGCAAAATTTTCTGCGAGGCGGCTGAGTGCATCACTCGCGATCCGCTGCCGTACGTCCATGAGAACGACCAGTTCACCGCGCAAAGTTGGGATCACTTCGCTGAGAACAGCCGGCTTGCCACGATTTTGATTGAATGCCAGAACCTTGATACCCCGGTCACGGTATCGGTTTGCCAACGTCACGGTGTCGTCGGTGGAACCATCGGAAGCGATAACAATTTCCAGACACTCGGCCGCATACTCGAGGTCCAGGAGATTGTCGATTCGCCGGGTAATTTTTGCGGCCTCGTTGTGCGCCACCACCAGAATACTGATCTCCGGCGCGACAGGTTCCTTGTGCGAAGGCCGGGCCCCAAGACGGGCGCGGACTGCCACGAGCAGTGGATATCCCAGGTAGGTATATCCCAGCATCAGAGCCGCGAACCAGAATGCGGCCACCATAACTATGCTTGCCATCGACCAGGCCGGATCAACAACCGCCCGCAAGGTATCGCCCGAAGCACCCCGGATCGCACGCCTGCTGCCCCTCTATCGCGCCTGTCTCAGGCTGCCTCCTGGGCGGCGGAGCCCTTGTTTCTCGCCCTGCGGGTGAGGTCCACGATGAGCTGCTCGGGCTGAGCCAGGTCGCAGAGTCTCTCGGCATCGTCGTCGCTGGTGCCGATCACCAGCACCTCCGCATGATCAACCAGGTCCTCGGGACGATCGCACATGAGGGAGGAAATGTGCGGAATCTCTTCATTGATGTATTGCCGGTTGGCACCGGTTAGCCTGGCCAGGGACACATTACGGTCAAGAATACGCACTTCAAAGCCCTTGCCGATCAGGGCCTCCACCAGGGTAACAAGGGGGCTCTCCCGCAGATCATCAGTATTGGGTTTAAAGGCCAGGCCGAGCATACCGATGCGTTTTTTTCCAGTCGCCACAATCGCATCGATGACACGTTGGATCTGGGCCTGGTTGGAGGGCAGAATCGCGTCGAGCACCGGCACCCCGACATCAGCGTGGTGCACAGCGTATAGCAGGGCTTTGACATCCTTGGGCAAACAGGATCCGCCGAAAGCAAAGCCCGGCCGCAGATAAGCCGGTGAAACGTTCAGCTTGTCATCCATGCGGAAGATGCGCATGACCTCCTGCGCATCAGCACCCAGGGCTTCACAGCTGTCACCGATCTCATTGGCAAAGCAGACCTTGAGTGCATGAAACGCATTGCAGGCATATTTGACCATTTCAGCAGTCGTGATCCGGGTATGCACAAACGGGGCATTGATGTCCGCATACACACTCTTCAGCAGCGTAGCGGTCGCTTCGTCCTCGCAACCGACCAGGGTAAATGGTGGCTCAGCAAAGTCCTTCAGTGCCGAGCCTTCACGAATAAATTCGGGATTAATCGCGAGCCTGAGTTGTGACTCGTACGCTGCCCCGGCGCCCTCAAGGAGGGCAGCACGAACGGTATTGTCGAGTGTGCCGGGGAGCATGGTGCTGCGCACCACAACTGTGAACGGCGATTGCCGCTCGCTCAGACATTCACCAATGTCACGGCATACACGCTTGAGCGCGTCCAGGTTGAGTTGGCCTCGGGGGTCGCCCGGGGTTCCAACGCAGATAAAAGCAAGGTCCGACTGTTCTATTGCATCGCGGCACGATGTTGTCGCACACAGAGCACCCTGCTTTGTCATCTCGCCGATTAATTCCCCGAGTCCCGGCTCTATGATTGGGGACTGACCCTCTTCATTGATCAGGCGAACTTTTTCCGAATTAATATCGACGCCGATCACCTTGTGACCGGCCCTGGCCAGGCACGCGGCGCTAACGCAGCCGACATAGCCCAGTCCGAAAACACTGATTGACTGTTTCATGGAACCAACTCCTGGATGTTAATGATGAAATTCTTTGCTTTGTGCGTATTCATGAGAGGGCCTCGCGGCAATGCCCCGCAAAGTCTTCGGCGACCCGGGCCCAGGAAAAACGATCTTCCATGAGCGCCCGTCCAGCGTCTCCCAGTGATCTGCAGCGCTCCGGGTTGTCCAGCAGGGCCAGTATCTGGCGGGCAAAGTCTGCAGGATCATCGGCACGCAGAATATGCTTACCCTCTTCCAGCGGCAGTCCTTCCGCACCGATCGAGGTACTGACCACAGCCTTGCCCATGGCCAGGGCCTCATAAATCTTCAGACGCGTACCGCCGCCAATGCGCAGTGGCACAATGTAGACGGCCGCACTCTGGACGCAAGGACGTACATCGGGCACCGTCCCGGTAACACGCACTGCAGCCTGCTCAGCAGTAGCACGCAATTTTTCACTTGGGTTGCGACCGACAATGGTGACCGTGGCGTCGGGCAGCGCAGCGCGCACGAGGGGCAGAATGTCGCTCATGAAGTACAGCATCGCATCTTCGTTGGGGAACCAGTCCATGGAGCCGCTGAATACAATCTCCCCGGCCGATTCCTTGTTTCGATCACCCACCTGAAAGTAGTCCAGGTCCACACCAGTGGCGATGGCCCTGATCCGGGACGCCTCCAGACCTTCACTGAGCTGGTCACGATCCTGTTCAGAGACGGCGACGGTGAGGTTGGCGCGACGACAGGCGGCCAACTCGTAGCGGCGCATCTTTCGCCATTCCAGGGCCAGAACCCGCTTGTGCAGCCATCGCTGTTCGGTTGTCTCCAGTCGTCGCCAGATCATGTATTCAACATTATGGGAGAAATGCAGTACGGGTACCGGTCCCTCAAGGGGAACATTGGGAACCGCGACGAGAAAATCTGCGACAACAAGATCAAATTGACCCGATGCCAGGCGCTCATCCACCTCAAGCTGCAAGGCCTTGATCCGGCTCTTGAAGAGATCCACGGGCAAGGACGTCATCCACGATCGCATCAAGGCCACCAGAAACCGCAGGCTGTTTTTCTTGGCCGGGACGTGCGGAAGTGAATGCACCTTGCGACATCCGGGTAACTGCCGGGCGAGTTCATCCGGATCCTGGTCCGGATCATGCGTGGTCAGCACCGTTATATCCTGGGTTGCTGACAGTTCGCGAATGATGTGGAAACTGCGCAAACGGCCACCCGTATTAAGGGGCCAGAGACCACCCACCTTGACCCAGAGAATGCGCATTGGTGCCGCCTCCGAACCCGGGACCACGGCATCGACGAAGCTGTCATGAGCGTCAGGCGACTGTGCAGTCCCCGTATGACTGAGCATATTCATTGCACAGCCACCTTCTGGATCCCGGGCGTCAGATTCACACTTGATGCCAGAGGCCGCCCGCCGCCGACATCCATGCTTTCGGCCGATTCACCATCGATGAACAGACGTTGCCAGATCTCAAAGTTAATCAGAAGCCACAAGCGGTCCGCATGATTGATGTGGCCACTGCGGTGTTCCCGGGCCATGCTGTGCAGCGCCTCGTCTTCAAAGTAACCACGCTGACGCGCCCGGTCGCCCAGTACATACTCATCCACGAGACTGGCAAAAGGGCCGGCGAGCCAGTCGCCGATGGGTACCGGGAAGCCCATTTTGCTGCGGTTCATGATGGGGTCCGGCACCAGGTCACGTACCGCATCACGCATAAGCGCTTTCGTCGTGCCGCCATGCAGCCGGACCCGGCCGGGAATGCGCGACACGGTCTCTACCAGTCGATGATCAAGGAACGGCACCCGGCTCTCCAGGGACGCGGCCATACTCATCTGATCCTGCTTCATCAGAAGTTCCACCAGGTAGGTCTGCAGATCCGCCCTGCTCATATCGGCCAACGGATCAGTGTCGTCGTGGCCGTAGAACGCCAGTCCCTGTCGGTGTACGTCGCTTCCACCAGTCCGCCCGGGGTCGCGCAATAATCGCTGCCGTGCAGCGTCACGAAATACGGAGAAATTCTCAAAGAACGCATCGCGGGGGCTGCCATCCATGGCCAGAAAGCTGCGTTCGGCATAGCGACGCAGCCGCCAGGGAAGACGCGGTATGACACCAGCCAGGGCCTCCCGCACAGGTCCTGGCAGGCTGCGTTTATAAAGGCCACCAACCCGCAGGTTCCAGTCAGTGACGCGGTAACGATAATCATAGCCAAGGAAGAGTTCATCAGCCCCCTCTCCCGTGAGTACAACCTTGACATGCTCTCTGGCCAGCTGTGACACCAGGTTGAGTGGCACGCTGGAAGCGAAGGCTATGGGTTCATCCTCATGCCAGATAAGGCGCGGGAGCTCGCTGAAATATTGCCCGGGTGACAGCAATACTTCCCGATGTGTGGCGCCTACATGGCTCGCGGCCAGGCGGGCGTATTCAAATTCATTGGCCTGGCTTTCGCTGAAGCCGACGGAAAAAGTATTCAGCGGTCCATCCATGCGTGGCGCCATCAGCGCGGCCAACACCGTCGAGTCCAGGCCACCGGACAGGAACAGGCCCAGGGGCACATCACTGACCATATGGCTCTCCACGGCCGCTTCGAGACCGGCTCGTACAGAGTGGATATGGCTCTCATAGCTTGCACCGCTATCTTCCTGTGCAATCGGCGGCTGCCAGTATCGCTCCGTGGTGCAACCGTCCCCGGGGGTCCAGGTAAGCCGGTGCCCGGGCAACAATTTGCGAATGCCCTTAAAAAATGTCTCCTCGCCAGCCACATAACGTGCCGCCAGGTACTCAGGCAAGATCGCATCATTAAATTGCGGCCTACCAGGCATCCCTGCCAGCAGCCCCTTGATCTCGGAGGCGAACAGTAGTTCGTCATTGCGCTCGGCCAGGTAAAGCGGTTTGATGCCGAGCCGGTCACGCGCCAGAAACAACCGTTGCTGTTGATCGTCCCAGATCGCAAAGGCAAACATTCCACTTAGATGATCGACACAGTCCGGGCCATAGACCTCGAAGGCCCGCAAAACCACCTCGGTATCAGACTGCGTTGCGAATTCGCAGCCGCGCTGCCTGAGCGTTTCGCGCAGCGTTTGGAAGTTGTACAACTCGCCGTTGTAGGTGATCCACAATCGGCCCTGGGAATCACTCATGGGTTGATGACCACCGGCAAGGTCAATAATTGACAGGCGCCTGTGCGCCAGCCCGATCCGACCACGCACCATCAGCCCCGCATCATCCGGTCCACGATGAATCATGCTGTCACGCATGGCCTGCAGACGCTTTTCCTGCACGCGTCCGCCGGCATCGAACTTCAAAATTCCTGCTATGCCACACATACTGGGAGCCTCATTGGGGAGCCGGTCCTGCACTGTTGGCCAGGGAAGATCCTATTGCCCCGAAATCCGGCATGGTCATATTCAATTCATTGATCGACAGAGCGGTAAGCAGCCCCGCACGCATATGGGGCTCCACCCGTGGCGGCGGTGCATCCTGATCGCGCATGGGCATCATTAACGTTGCCAGGCGCAGCGGTAAGTCGCCATTCACCCCCAGCGTCAAAGCAGGCGCCGGAATCATCTGGCCATAATTGGGTGAATACCAGCCCAGGCGAGGCTCAAGAACGCCCTCGGCCAGGCTGGTTTGCAATGCTCTGCCCGAAAATGTTTTGAGCAGCAGGCTGCTGGCCCTGCCCCGGGCGCGGATCCAGCCGTCGTCGTCTTCGGTTACAGCCAGGGGCGCAAACTGAAAACGCAGATCAACCTGGTGCTGCCGGGTGCCCAGCAGATCATCCACGATCAGCCATAGCCTGGAATCCAGAAACCACACACGCCGCCGATGCGTGACCGGATCGGTCAGGCGCGCGTAGGCATCATGCTCGGCAACGGCGAAAATCCAGTCAGGGCCAGACTCGAGGTTCAGCAGCCGGGCGGCAGGTCGTTCATACCATGAAAACGGCCCGTCGGTTGCTGCCTGGTCCTGGCCGTCTACCAGCACAGTGCTGTGTGCCCGGGTGCTGCGAAAATACTGGCGCCAGGCAGAGCCCGCCGTATAACAACCGGTTCCCGGATCTACCAGGAAATTTTCGCCGTAAGCGCTGCACTGAACAGCAAGCAGATCCGCATGCCCGTGACCGCCACTCACATGACAACCCAGGGGACCAGTATCGAATATCAGCTGGTGTCCTTCCCGGCCCCGGCCACTGCGCATGACCACGTAGCTCTCAGAAAGGCTGGCAAGAGCATCTCCGGGTGAAGGTGGTTCTTTATCCAGCCCCTGCCAGGCCGACACGGCCTGCCCGCCCAGAAAATACAGGCACTCCGGCGTGATCGAACCTGCCGCCCATGCCAGCTGCGGATCCTTCAAAAACACGGCTGCAGTGGAAAAAAGCCCGCGATAATCGCCGACACTGCGACGCATGAGCGGGCACAGCCAACCTCCGTCCGTATCACCAATCTGCGGCACCGTGCCATCCGGACGCCTGAGCTCAAGCAGAACATGCAGCATTTCGCCGAGGCGCTCATTGACCAGCGGCGGTAAGGGATCGTTATTGCGCGCAGCGAGAATCGCAAAATGCAGATAGATTTCTATGGTGTAGTACTGATAACGGGTGGACTGCTCAAAATAAACGCCACCCTCCGGCACCTGCAGCGGGAGCTGCTCCAGCAGCAATGTGCGGCCCAATGCTTGCCAGCGCCCTGCGCCGCGCAATTCCGGCAGCAGCGTTCCGGCGTAATACAGCGCCAGCGCTTCCACCGTGAGGTGCGTATTGGGAGAGAAATATCGCGACAGATTACGCTCCACGAAACCAGCATGACCTTGCAGGCATCGTAAAACGGTCTGAAACCACTCCGGACTGAGTGCCGGTGAGCCCTTGAAGAAACACAGTGCCCAGCACCAGGAGATCAGGCGCATGGCCACTTCCAGGGCGCTGCTCCAGTTGATACCCCAGGCCGGAGGATTACGCTGCATCCAGTCGGTAACCAGCGTAACGAAGGCTTGCGCATACTTCTCATCGCCGGTTAATCGATAGGCCCGGCCGAGATCCAGCAGCCATTGATGCCGGTTCAGTTCCCAGACCACCTTGCTGTCACCGACCTGCTCCGGCACCAGGGGATCCAGCCGGCTCCAGTGAACCCGGGGGCTCTCCCGGCCTGAAACCGGATCGAGATGCCAGTTGACAGGCTGTCCAAACGACATCCCGCCGTAACCAAGGATTTCGAATTCTGTCTGGCAAACCGCATCCGCGCAGGCCACGATTTGCTCATGAGCGTCAACGTCGCTCGCCAACCACTGTCCTGGTCCTGCAAAGCTTGTGGGATCCTGCAGTCCGGCGAAAAACCGTTCGCTCATCCTTTCCTGCAGACAGGCCTGCAAGTCGCCGGCCGCTTCCGTGGTGCCCTCCTGTTCGAATCGACGCAACAAAGCCGTCATTGACGGATCAAGCGCCGTTCGATCATAGCGGCACTCACTGTTGTCGCGCGCCACCGGCCGCGATAGCCGTTCAACCGCTTTGAAGACCTCCTGTCGCCCACGAAACGCCATTTCTGCGGGGCTCATGTCAAACAGCCGCTGCAGTCTCATCCGGTTTCCCGTACCGCACCGGCGGGCTGATCAAGGAATTTTCGGCACCACAACTCGAAGGAAATCATGGTCCAGATTTCGAAATTGAGCGGCCGCCCGGCGCTGTGCAGCCGCAGGATCTGCTTCACGTACGCCGGATTGATCACGTTTCGCGCCCGGCTGGTATCAGACAGCAACAGGTCATTGACGAAGCTGTCCAGTTGTCCGCGGAACCAGCCTTCCAGGGGAACAGCAAATCCCTGCTTGGGCCGGTCGATGATCTCATCCGGCAAAACGCCCCGCATGGCCTGTTTGAAAATGTGTTTGGTACTACCTTTGTGTATTCGAAGATGGGGAGGAATCTTCAGCGCATATTCCACCAGTTTGTGATCAAGCAGGGGTACCCGGGCCTCCAGGGAATGCGCCATGCTCATGCGGTCAACCTTGGTCAGGATGTCCAGGGGCAGGTAATTGTGCAGATCGAGCGACTGCACAGCTGAAAGCCAGTCACCCTGGTTTTGATTAAGCTCATCAGCAAGCCCGCCCCAGGGGTCGGAGGAGAGAATTTGGTCGGCAACCGGTGCCAGGAAAAGCGATTGTTGCTCTTCGCGATCAAACACGGTGCTCGCGTTCACGTAGCGGTCCGCACCATCAAGGGCGATATGTCGCAGAAAATTACGTCCCTTCATACCCTCTTTCATGCGCCCGCCAACCGCACCCATAAGTGAGCGAAGCACCGCTGGAACATGTCGAAGGCGACGCTCCCTGCCCTCCACGAGGTACTTTTCATACCCGCCGAACAGCTCATCACCGCCGTCGCCACTTAAAACCACTTTTACATGCTCGGCAGCCAGCCGGGACACCATGTAAGTGGGAATCGCCGAGGCGTCTCCAAAAGGCTCATCGAGATGCCAGGCCAGATCATCCAGATCGCCGATCACATCGGGTTTGAGCACCAGTTCATGGTGCTCTGTGCCAAACTTGCGGGCCACAACACGGGCATGGGTCAGCTCGCTGAACTGCTTTTCCTCAAAGCCCACGGTAAATGTTTTCACGGGCTCTGAGCCAAGCCGGGCCATGGTGGCCACCACGGCGCTGGAATCGATACCGCCACTCAGAAACGCACCGAAAGGAACATCGCAAGCCATGCGCAGTCGCACCGACTCGTCCAGTTGTTCCCGGAGTCCAGCAATGAATTCGGCCTCGCCCAGCGTCTCATCGCAATCAAAACGTGCCGCCCAGTAGCGGGACACCTTAGGCGGATGGCCGGCCTCGGCCACTAACCGGTGGCCGGGCTCGAGTTTATGGATACCGGCCAGGATGCTCTGGTTTTTCGGCGTGGTGAGAAATGCGAACAGGTGCGCCACGGCCGCCCAATCCAGGTCACGAGGCACCCACGGCAACTGCAGCAGGGCCTTGAGCTCGGAGGCGAACACCAGCCTGTCACCAAAAACCCCGTAAAACAGCGGCTTGATGCCCAGGCGATCCCTGGCAATGAGCAGACGACCGCGCCGCTCATCCCACAGGGCGAAGGCAAACATACCGCGCAGGTGGTGAACACAATCGTCCCCAAACTCCTCGTAGAGATGCACGATCACTTCCGTATCAGAGGCGGTTTTAAAGCGATGTCCCTGGCCTTCCAGCATGCATCGCAGTTCACGAAAGTTGTATATTTCGCCGTTCAGCACGACCTGCAATGTACCGTCTTCGTTGCTGATTGGTTGCCGGCCGTTGACCAGGTCAACAATACTCAGGCGGCGCATGCCCAGGCCGATCGGGCCACGGATAAAGTAGCCCTCGTCATCCGGCCCCCGGGCGATAAGTGCATCGCACATGGACTTCACCTGCCGCGCATCGGCCGGCTCGCCCCGCAATCCAAACATGCCTGCAATTCCACACATGGTCAGTTCACCCCCGCCATCACGGCGTGCGCCGCAACAAGTTGAGGGGTCTTCCTACCCATTCGTTCAGTTGCTCCTTTTCGTCCTGCTCAAGCGGGCCGAAACGACGCAGCAACAGGAAGTAACACAGCACGTAGGTGGGTCCGGCCAGCGCGAGCAGAACAAGATTTGGTGCATTCAGGGTATTGACGATCAACCAGGCAGGTAAGGCCGCCAGGGCAGACAACAGCGCAGTGAGTGCGAGCGCCTTCCAGGGCAACAGGCGCGCCATCTCCACCTTCAGGGCGAGACGCACCCGTGCAAGGGCCAGCACCTTGACAATAACAGCGGCCAGCAGCGTAACCATGACTGCGCCCATCAGAGCAAAATTTGCCAGGAACCACTGCAGGAGTCCCACCACGATAACGAGTGCAACAAGGTTCTGAAAGATCAGGAAGCGGTTCAGGGCAAAAACCCGCAGGGCGCTGTCCGTGAGTAGCGCTGCCAGCAACATGCTGAGTGTCCAGACCATGAAGATCGGCACACTGGCCGCATAATTCGCGGTGAACAGCAGCACGATAAAGGGGTAGGCCATTACCAGCAAGCCCGCCACGAGCGGGAAAAGTATCAGCGCCAATTTGCGGTTGCCGTCCAGCCAGACATCAATCGCCCCGCTTAAATCACCCGCGACCAACCGTTCGCGCATGTTCACCATCATGACATTACTGGTGGAGGTCATCAGAAAATCAGACAACGGTATTTGCAGGCAGCCCACGGCATAAATGGCGAAGGTCGCCGCATCGAAAGCGTTGGATACTGCAAACATGTGATAGGTGGTTTGAGCCGTCCCGATGATGGCCGCGATACTGTAAGGCGCGGCGTATCGGACCTGTTCGGCAAATGCCTGCCGATCGGGTTTGAGTTCCGGACCAAACTCCCGGCCGACATAGACAAGCGTTGCCACGAGTCTCGCCAGTGCAAAGACCACGGCGCCCAGCATCAGGAACCGCAGATCGGTCATCAGCAGAACCGGGCTGAGATAAAGAATGGCCCGGGCGACATCCGTCAGGGCGTAAGTGTACGAAGCAGCCACAAACTGCTTGCGGATGGTCATGAGGATTTCCAGCACCACGGCGATCAACATGAACATCAGATACAGACCCACGGGCAGCATCAGATCCGCAAGCGCGGGGTTGTTCATTAATTCCGCCAGCTCGTCGCGAAACAGCCACAGGCCCAGCAGCGAGCCGAAGCCCAGCGTTGCCAGGGTCAGCAGCGTGTTGCAGACAAAGCGCCCGGAGTTTTCGGGTCGGGATGGCAAGAAGTAATAAAGGCTCTCGGCCATACCCATCTGCGCGATTCCGAACAGGGTGCCGAAAATCAGGAACAACTGTTTGTAGGTGCCAAAATCGTTCTGATCGAACAACCGGGCAAGCACCATGGGTATGGCAAAGGCGACCACGAACCCGATCATGCGCCCGGTCATCAAGACCATGGCCGGCCGAAACAGTGCGTCCACAGACTTTGTGGGCAAAACGCCGGGGGAAGTCATGGTCAGCCCGCATGACCCCGGGCTCTCAGCATGCCTGATGTCATGCCGCCACCCGCTTTGCCTGGCGCAATTGCTCACGGTACAGGTCCTGCGTCCGGGTAACCATGCCGGACATTGAATAGTTGTTCCAGGCCATATCCCTGGCCTGGGCGCCAAGTTTTGCGCATTCCTGAGGGTTTGCGAGCAAACTTTCTATCGCCTGGGCCAGGCGCTCCGGAGACTTAACCGGCACCAGCCTGCCGTTGACACCCTCCTGGATCAGCTCGGGGTTGCCACCCACATTGGTTGCCACGGTCGGCACCCCCGCTGCCATGGACTCGAGCACGGTGTTGGAAAGACCTTCGCTGTGCGACGGCAGCACCGAGATAGCAGACTCCGACAGCAGCTCCGGCGTATCTTCCCGGTGACCGGTGAAAATGACCTGCTCTGCAACCCCCAGTGATTGCGCCAGCTGCTGCAAGGTCGCACGGTATAACTCACCTTCAGGCGACACGCCATCCTTGCTTTGCAGGCCCTCTCCAACAACCAGAAAACGTGCAGCAGGCCACCGCGGGGCCAGTATCGCAGCGGCCTTGATCAAATCGTCAATCCCTTTGGTCGGGTTGAGGCGTGCAATCAATGTCACGATCGGCGCAGACTCAGAAATACCCAGACCGCGACGAACATCTGAAGATTCCCGGGCGTGCCGGTAGCGCGACAGATTAATGCCGTTTTTGATGACTGATATCCGCTCACCGTTTAAGCCCTGCTCCAACAACCAGTCACGGATGGAATCCGCATTTACAAGCACGCGGTCCGCCAGACCCAGCACCCATCGCTGTAGCTTTCTCTGCGCCGCGCTAAGGTAAACGCCACGGTCACGCACCGAGGCCAGAACCACGGGCACACCGGCCAGGCGGGCCGCCGGAACAGCAAACACGTTGGCATAGAAGTTATAGCTATGCATGATCTGAATGTGCTGCTCGCGCAAATGGGCAGCGAAGCGGACTTGTTGCATAAAACACTGCGGGTGGTACAGCCGCTTGACCCTGAACTCACGGATGGGCATATCGAGCGCCTCAAAGGACTCCAGATAGTCACCGACTCTTTCCAGACAGGAAAAATGCAGGTCAAACTTGTCGCGATCTATTCCCCGCACCAGGTTCAGGGCCTGGCGCTCTGTGCCACCAGGAAAAAAATTGGTCAGGACTTTAAGCAGCCTGATCGGCTCCGGTTCAATGGCAGGTTCGTCAAGAGGCTCATCGACGATTTGGCCAATATGTTGATTGGCTTCGGCGCGCGCCGGCTCGACGGCAGCAGATTGGGTGCTCATTTCGGAGACACCCTGGCTGCATCACGCGCGATTCTTCCGGCCGCAATCGCCATTCCGGCGAAGTAAAAAAAGTAGAAGTTGTAGGCCACGGGATAGAACATCGCTGAAAATGCGAAGGCCAGCAGGCTGACATACAAACCCTCGGCCAAAAATACCATGCGCGGCGCCGTGGACTTGCCGGCACGGCTATTCCTGATTCGGTCCGCCACCCGCAGGCACTGGAGCAACAGCAAGAGATACAGCAGCAAGCCGATAAAGCCCAAATCCACGGCCAACTGCAGATAAACATTGTGGACATCCAGCCATTCTTCACCACGGGCCTCGTTAAGCGCCAACAGGCTCATGGCAACGCCGGCACCAACGACCGGCCTGGAGAGCGCGACATCCAGTGCCACTTTCATATCAGCCAGGCGGGTTTGCGCAGAGTTCGTCTGATCTTCCTGGATGTTAATAATGGTGCCGAGACGCTCGAAATAGGTCGTCGGCACCAGCGGCAGGGCAAACGTGCCCAGAATGAGAATGATCGGAATCCAGACACGTTGCGGACGACGGCGCAAAAACCAGGCGTAGCAGACGCCAATAAACACGAGGGTCAGAAAACCGGCTCGCGAAAACGTCGCAATAACAGCGACCACGATCAACAGGGCGATGCCACCCAGAAACATCTTTTGGAAGCTGCTGCGCGCACCAAGAATGAGCGCGATACACAAGGGCAGAATCAAATTAAGTATCAGTGCCATGTCGTTGGGGTTTTGTGCCAAACCGGAGGTATAGCCCAGCACCCGCTCACCGCCGCCCATGAACGTCCCGGCCAGGTAATTACGCAGCGTGTGCAGCGTCAGGGGAATCGTGCAGAGCACCAGGCACCAGCTGATACCCCATAGTTGCCGGAAGTTGGTGATGGCATGTGACAAGAGCAGAAAACAGACAATCGCCTTGAGAAAATTGCCGGTCAGAAAGTTGACGCTACCACCCGGCCACAGAGAGAAAGGGATCGTCAAAACGGCCCAACCGGTGAGCAGCAATGCCAGCACCACGTCCGGGCTGAACACGAGCAATGGCTGACGCCGCGACAGGCGGTTAACAATGTAGGCAAGCACAGCCACGGCCACGCTCAAGAGGGCAATGCGCAAAGGTGCTAAAACTGCAAACTGCTCTTGCGGGGCAAGCAGCAGAATAATTGTGAAACCGACGAGTGCCCAGTAAGCCAGCCCGGAGCCGGATGCTTCAGGAATATCGCGCTGTTGCGCCTGAACCGGGCTTTGCGGTCGCCACCAATTGGCGCTTGAATCCGCACTCATTGTCTGGCTCGAAATTCACTGGCGAAAGGCAGATTCATGACACTGACGTATGACCATCGGGTGCCGAGCCGGAGACTCCTTGTGAGCCTTTTTTCCCCGCTGGTTCTGCCGCGACCACGTGCCCTGCCACCACGACCCAAACGGTTTCCAGCAAAATACGCAGGTCCAGAAAGAGTGAGTAGTGTTTGAGATAATAGAGATCAAAATGAAGTTTTTCGATCTCTTCCTGCAGGTTATTCGCATAGCGATAGCGAACCTGGGCCCAACCGGTGATGCCGGGACGCACACTGGAACGCAGTGCGTAGTAGGGTATCGGCACGCCGGAGTCAGACGTATTGCGCGCCACCAGTGCGAGCATGGCAATATTGCTTGCCGGATGTGGCCTCGGACCGACGATGTTCATATCACCGCGCAGAACGTTCAGGAACTGCGGCAGTTCATCGAGACGGAACTTGCGCAGCCAGCGCCCCACATTGGTAATCCGGTGGGCATTGTCACCCTCCCATTCGGACTGCGGTTCATCAGCCATAACCATGGTCCGAAATTTCATCACCTTGAAGCTCTTACCCCTGAAACCGGAGCGCTCCTGGACAAACAGCACAGGTCCCGGTGAGTCCATTCTGATCAGCATGGCAATGAGCAGCATCAGGGGTGCCAGAAGAATCAGGCCGACCAGGGCGAAAACCAGGCTCAGTAGCCGGGTTGCAAAAAGGGAACCACGGCTTGGGCGGAACGTATCGGAATAGATGACGTCTTCCATTTCACAAGCCTCCAGCGGCAACTTGCCACTGAGTTCCTCATAGACTGATGAGGCCTCCTCGATGCGGATTTCCCGGCTGAGACTGGCTTCAAGCAGCTGGTGCTCGAACAACTCCACAGGACCTCGCGAATGAGCCACGATGATGACCTCCGGCTGATGCTCCTGCAATATCCGCGTCAGCTGCTTTACCGAACCCAGAACGGCACAATCGTGAAAACTATCGCCGGCAAAAGAAGGCTCCACGACGATGCCCGCAACGTGATACCCGCAACGTGGCTTACGCCTGATCTCTTCCAGCAACTCACCTACCAACGGCCCGGTGCCAACCACCAGGGTCCGCCTCCCGGAATAACTTTTTGTGGTCATCTGAAGCACCCCCCCGGTTGCTTACTCAATATCGCTGACCGCGTTGAATACGAGACCCAGCACTTTATCCTCGGTCATCAAATTCAAGGCTTCCTCGAGTTTTACTTGCCTGGTCTGGTCTGCTTTAACAACGATGAGGAAACCGTCGACCAACCTGGAAATTAATTCCGTATCGGGCAAGCGAAGTATTTGCGGTGTATCAATAATGATGAAATCGTAGCGTTCGCGTGCGCGCCGGATCAGATCATCGAGCCGCGATGATTTAAGCAATTCATAAGGCAATTCGGGAACACTACCGGCGGTCATGACGTGCAGGTTGAATGGTTCCAGATAGTGAATGAACCCTTCCTCACCCTCACCCGACTCTCGAATCCAGTCGACGATTCCGAGATCCTTTGAAGACTTCATTCCGAGGCATTCCGCGAGGCCATCGCCACGGCGCCGGAGGTCCAGATCAAGCAACAGAACCCGGGCGCGTGAATCTTTTGCGAGCGCACCGGCCAGATTGATGCCGGTCAGGGTCTTTCCGTCACCCTGGCCGGGACTGGTTACGCTGACGACCAGGGCAGATTGATCACCCCGGCGTGTTTCGAGCACGTGTCGCAGCCGGTAATAGCTCTCAGCATGCTCCGAACGCGGCTCCAGCAAGCACACCAGATGCGGATCGACACGGCCCCGCTCAGTTGCCGTGGACGCCACAACCGGCGTAATGCTTTTTTCAGTCTCGTGCACTTTTTCCGCCGCCTGCAGCTTATCAGGCACAGGCACTTCATCTTTCGTTTGCACTCTGGCCACCGCTTGTACTTCATTGGGTGCCTGTGCTTTGTCTGCCGCTTGAACACGGGCCTGCGCCACAGGAGTGACCATTCGTGCCGGCGGCTTCGCGTCAGCGGAAGGCGTCACGACGGGCGCAGCCCGATGCTTCCTGCGTGCTGCTGACGGGGTCGCCAGTTCGTTTGCTAAACGTTCCAATGATTCATCGAAGGATTTCATAATTGCTTACCCCGAAATTGCCAGAACGAGTTGTTCACCACCCTGTCCCAGCCGGTAACTGGCTGCGGTGAGAAGTAACAACCCGACGGCCACCATGAGCGCATTCAGTCCGAAACGGGCTCTGCCCATCCATCGATCACGTCGGCTCTGGATGTTGCCAATCGTCGCCAGGACAGGAATGCGCGTGAATTTGCGCAGCTCATGGGTTGAATGAAATGTCTTATTGAGTTGCTCGGCGAGCAGCAAGACGGCTGCAGTGAAGCCACCAGCAAGCATCAGGCCAACTGCGAGCAGTCTGATTTTTTGCGGCGCTGAAGGAAGGTCCGGGGGAATCGCCACTTCCACAATCTTCACTTCCTGGTTCTTTTCCATATCCAGGGATTGCGCCAGAACGGCATCCCGATAGCGTTTTTGCAAGCCCAGGTATTCCTCGCGACTTGCGTCGTAATCGTAGCTCAGCCGGGTAAGCTGTTGCTCAATGCGCGGAATGCTCTCGATTCTCATGGTCAATGAATCGATGGCAGCTTTCAGACGGCGCTCATCCGCTTCCAGCCTGGACATGTCGCGGTCAAACTCGGCGGTATTCTCGGTTCGGGCGGGTGTCCCACTCTGTCCGGACGGGTTCGCCACTTCATTTGCGAGGTCCAGTGACAGAGCCTGGACTTCCCGTTCAAGACGAATCACCTCGGGATGGCTCGGGGTATACAAGTCATGGAGCCGATCCAATTCCTGACGCATGCGTTCAAGACGCAGCCTGCCTGGAACGATACTGCCGCTCGTGGTCACTGACCCGGCAACGGCAGCAGCAAGCATCTCCCCCTGACGCACCGTAAGCTGCATCTGTCGCTCACCATTTTGAATCAGCTCGGAATTGAGACGCGCCAGCGTTGCCAGGTTAACGGACTGCTGTTCAGGCAAACTGCCCATATGCTCATTTCTGAAATCCGTAAGGCGTTGTTCCTGGGCCACGAATTTCTCTCTCGCAACGTCCAGTTGCTCGCGGATAATATCCGTGGCCCGCGTCGTCTGAGAGGAACGTCTGCGTTCGTTCTCTGCCTGAAAACGCTGGGCAAGATCATTGGCGACCAGCGCCGCAAGTTCAGGATCCCAGGCCTGATAACTGATCGTGACTGCAAATGTGGCGCTTTGTCCCCACTGGGGTTGCGCATAGGCTTCCTGCTCGATCGATATATCCTTGCGCAGCCGCTCAATCACCGAGGCGGGCGGTGCCGTCCGGCGCATCTCCTCGTATAGGTTGAACTGTTCGATGACGTCCTGCAGTTGTCCACGACTCATCAAAGCCTGGCGGATAATGCCAAGCCGCAATTCGAGTTCCGTTGAGACGTTGTTCTCAACCAGTGACTCGGTCACATCATCCTGACCAACGATCAACGTGGTCGATGAACGGTAAAGGTCAGGCAGAGCCTGCACGAGCCCGGCAATCAGTCCAAAGACAGACAGAAAGCTCACCATCATCAACCATTTGCGTCGACGCCAAATCTCGATCGCTGTCTCGACGATCGTCCGGTCATTGTTTTCATCTAGCATGTCATTGGACCTCGATTCAGGGAACCAGGATGATGTCGCCGGGTAGCACCGGCACCCAGGCCGCCGTTCCCTCAGCTTTCACGAGCCGGTTGTAGTTAAACTCCAGCTTTTCATCCTGACCCTGGTAGGTTCTGAAAATCACAATATTGGAACTGGAGGCGAACTCCGTCAGGCCGCCGGCCTGCGCAAGCGCATCCAGCACCGACACCCGGTTCTGAAACTTGAAGCGCCCCGGCTGGCGCACTTCCCCAAGCACTGAGACCTGGAAGCTGTGGACCGCATCCACGATCACCGTGACCTCGCCGGGGATGATGTTGATGTACCCGCCCAGCGCCGCCTCCATCACTTTCTGCAGCTCGACTGGCGTCAAGCCCGCAGCAGTCACATCGCCAACCAGGGAGAAAGACAGTTTTCCGTCGGGGCGAACCGTTACGCTCTCGCTCAGTTCTTCCTGACCCCGCACGCGAATGGTCAGAACATCGGAGGGGCCGATTCGATAATCCATGAGTGGACCCCATGTTGAATCTGCTGTGGCGTCCGCGGCAGCCACCTCCTGACTTTGGGCCGGCACTGCGAAAACCACGGTAGCGAACACCAGCGCGAGGAGAGCGGCGTATGCCGATTTTCGGTCCCGGCTCTGAGCCTGCAATCGAGGCCGATCTGAGCGGACTGGAAAAAGTCTGGCACAACTATGATTTACGTTATTCACGATCAGGTTCCTCCCGAGTCACGTCGGGGCCGTGTAAAGGTAATGGCAAGCGATAGTACGTTTTGCGTAACACGCCCGGTCGGAAGGTCGATGGGGTCACCATCCTGCGCATTGAACTGATAGCGGGCAGTCAGAAAAATAGCCGGACTGAAGCGGTAATATCCGAACACATTGAGATAGGTGATATCCGAAGTGAAATCGGTGCCCCTCAGATTGGCGTATCCCGCACTGGTGGCAACATCAAATGCTTTGGTGAACTCATGCCGCCACGTCAACTGCACGGACCGGGACTCCAGAATCCCTGCTTCCCCCAGCAGGGTGGTCTCGTCCCACACCGCGTCTATCGACGCACTGCCCCGCGCATACTCACGGCTCAAGCTGAACAGGAAATAGGGTTCCAGATCGCCATCGGAGATGCGCGGACCCGCCCGCACATCGAGAACCGTTGTTTCAGTCAATATCTGACTCAGTCCCACCCAGGCGGTATTGCTTTCCTCGGTCTGACTAACAACGATTACGGGTTCGGTTCCCGTTTGGTTCTCGAAGTCGTAATGGCGGTACCTGTACCCGTAGAGAATCGACCGGACCGGGGTCAGAATATGTTCGAGATCAGCGCCCGCATACAGCGTCTCGTTTCCGCTCACCCCAATCAGTGTGTCATCGACCCAGGAAACCAGAAGCCCGCCGGACAGTTCCGGAGTGAACAGATAATCGGCGCCAGAGGCGAAAAACAGTCGTTCTGCTTCTGCCCGGCCCAGGCTGCCGGGTATACCGCCACCGGGAATCAGGCTGATGTCTTCTGCAGTGTTGGTTTTGACGTATTCGGCGTCGCCCGTGAGCGTTAAGCGGCGATTGACATCATATTGAATGGTGCCGAGCCCAAATTGACGCGCCGTACTTGAATCGAGCTCGGAAAAATCATGGTACCACTCGGCATCGTTCTGAAAACTCAGCAGCCAGTCGAGCGTTTCCGAATCGAAGCCAGCCTCGAGTCGCGGACTCAGGCGGGTGTACCAGTCCGATTGTTCGTCTTCGGTGTCGAAGAACAGGTTGTCGTCATAGGCTTGTTCAACACCAAGCCAGGGAACGACATAGTATCCAGACTGGGCCAGGGCCCCCGTGGAAAAGGTGAATAGCAGAATTGCCACCCAGCCCGCCAGGCAGCGCTTAAGATGCATTTTGCGCGCATGATTGAACATCATGTGCGGCCGCGAGCTCGCCTGATTGTAGCCATGGTCGTTCCCCTTGTAACTCAATTGGAGCGTCCATGCTCACGGGCAGTGCCACCTCCATCAGATCTCGACAAATGGAATGGCACATGCCACGATTGTGGTCCCGGGTAAGGTCCAGTCCGCGGACCTCGATGGGCGTATGGAAGCAAATCCATACCGATCTGCAGGAATCCCTGCACTCGTTGGTTCCCCGAACCCAACAATCTAAAACGTTCTTTTTATTCGGTTGATCTGAATGCCGAACCGAATCTCCCTTGATACTTAAATAAGCATAGGTGGCGACCCTTACGTGTGCGATGGGGTAAAACCCCCATTCACCGCTCAGGAACCACTGATCATAAATGGGAAAGAAACCTCCGCTACGATAGTGAAATTATTGCTTTTTTTATTTCAAGATCATGGCAATAGCAACGCCGGCTTCACGCGCAGGATCGCCGGGCGCTGCCTCTGGGAACGTGCTGGCGGCCGGCCGACGCCACTTACGTTACGGATTGGTTACGTGCAGCGCAGTCTTTGTGATCGCGCTTTGTGGACGGACAATTTCCGGTTTCGCACTCAAGCCGTGTGTCCTGATCGACAGGAACCGGCCACACGCGGGCGATATCCTGATCAATGCTCGCGACGAAATCACCCATGCTGATATGCTGCACGGAGACCACAGAACGTATCGCAAGTACATGCGGGGAGCTGAGCACCTTGGAAACTGGTCAGACCCGTCGTCTCCGTCCAGCGGGGTATCGATTTGAAACAGGAGAGTGAGGTACCAGGTCGCGCGCCCCTACGCGTGGGCCTGCTGCTCGATACGTTCATGGTACCGGCCTGGGTCGACCACATGCTGATGCGCATCGATGACTCCATTTCTGCCGATGTATCGCTTCTGGTCATGCGTGAACATGCATCCTCCGCGAGGGGTACGCAGGGCCCACGGAACCCGCTTCGTCGTCGCCTGTTACAGATGATCGAGCAGCATGGCGCGCCTGCCGAAGGCAGCGCCCTGACAACCCGGTCCATCGAAGGGCGCTATGCCCATGTGCCCCTCCTGCGGCTCAATGCGTCAACAAGGCAACCAGGCGACCCCATCGCTGCGACTGATGCGGGCGATATTCGTGCCCATGAGCTTGATGTTTTGCTGTGCATTGACTCGCCGGCATTGCCGGAAGAAGGTCAGTCCCTGGCCAGGTATGGCGCCTGGTCGCTTGTCAGTGGCGATGGCTGCCACGGGCTTAATGGTGGTGCGGGCTTCCGGGAAGTGCTTCGCGGCGAACCTGTGACGGAAGCCGTGTTGAAAATGTACAACGGCATCGCACAAAACGGGCTCGAGTTGGCCCGGACAAGCACACCAACCCACGCGACCCTTGTTGCGCTGAACCGGGAGACACTCCTGTGGGGCGCTTTATCGCTCGTGCCGCGCCAGCTCGACAGACTGTATCGATGTGGTCCCGACGCCCTTGAACAGGTGCCTGACGGGCAATCTGCAGGAACCCTGGGCGCCGGACAAATCACGGATCCGGCCGATGCATTGAGTATTCCGCAGCTGTCCCGACACTGGCTGCGCTTGTTTCTTAAACGTCTGCAGCGCTCACTCCATTATCGGCTCTTCGAAAAACAGTGGTACCTCTGCTATGCCTTCGAGGATTCCCCCAGCTACGCATTTGAGCAGTTCCAGACACTGATGCCCGGTCGCGACCGGTACTGGGCTGACCCAATGCCTGTATTTCACGAGGGAAGGTGGCACATCTTTTTTGAAGATTTTCCCTACGCCAGCGATCAGGGACATATTTCAGTCATCAGTTTTGATGAATACCATCAGCCGCAACCAGCCCGCGACGTTCTCAAAACGCCCTATCACCTGTCTTACCCTTTCATTTTTTCCTGGGACGACCGGCTGTGGATGATTCCCGAGACAGCCGATAACAACACGGTCGAGATTTATGAATGCGTGAGCTTTCCAGATCAATGGGTACTGCGCCGACGCTTACTCGAAGATCGTTACATCGTTGATGCAACCCTGCACCGCCACGGAGATACCTGGTACCTGTTTGCCAATGAGGTACAGAACCCGGGTGCTTCATCCTGGACTGAAGCCTTCCTGTTCATTAATGAAGGTGACTTGCTGGACGGCACCTGGAAAACACATCCGGACAGCCCTATCCGGTCCGATGTCAGCTGTGCGCGACCGGCCGGGCCCCTATTCAGGGAGGGAAACGTCCTGTTGCGCCCTTCGCAGGACTGCAGCATCCGCTACGGAGGCGCCATGACGATTCATGAAATTACCGAAATGAGTCCCGAGCGCTACGCTGAACGCGTCGTCAGGCACATTCGACCAGCCTGGGAGCCCGGATTGCGGGGCACGCACACCTACTCGCATCGTCCCGGGCTCACGGTAATCGATGCGGTAAGGGAGGTTCCACGCTCGCGGATATGGTCCTATCTGCCAGGCAGCTGGCAACGCTGGGTGCTGCGATGCCTGGAGACAAAACCGGACGTGTCGTCAGAGCCGAACCAGGAGTAAGGGATCAGAGCCCAGCCGGGCGGGCGAATGCCTGGGATGTGCTGTCAGGTGCAGTCCAGATGACCACGCGCCGCGCTTTGCGAAGATCCGGAATCCAGAATGGTATCGGACTCGACGTGGCGTACCACGTAGCCATGCTCGAGCAGCCATGCAACCACATCACGGGCATTCGCCAGCTTTCGTTCCTCGTCAGCACCGTGCATTTCGATCAGCAAACGGGGACGATGTGCCGTGGCGAGTTCATGCATACCCTCGAGTACCGCGAGCTCGAAACCTTCCACGTCAATTTTTACAAACGAGGGAATTGGCCGGCCGGCCGCGATCTCCGCATCCAGCGTGACCACTGGCACCTCGATGGACTGCACACGACCGGTATTTTTACCGAAGGTCTCTATGATCGCCGGATCTGCTGATGTAAGCGCGCTTTCGCTGCCAGGGATGGCCAGCGTCAGGGAGCCGGCAGTCGCGCCCACCGCGACCGGACGCAGCAGAATCGGGGCTTGGAGACGATTGACGGCAATATTCTCCTGAATTTTGCGCTGTGAGGCGGGCACGGGTTCATAGCAGAGGACCTGTCCTTCCTCACCGACAGCATCAGCGAAGGCAAGCGCGTAAAGCCCCTGGTCGCCGCCAACGTCATAGACGATGCGGCCGGCAAACCAACCTTCAGCGACGAGCTCCATGACGAGCGACTCCTCCGCTTCGTGCTGACGACGACCCATTGGGACAAAGCGCGCGAGCCACCCAAGGCCACCCACGCGCTGCAGTCCGGAAGCAACACCATGCGAGGCGGTGTATCGAATTGAGCGAAGGCCCGGCAAGCCGCCCACAAACGAGAGAAAGCGATGTTGAAGATCGTAGCGGTCCATACCGTGAGGTGTGCCTGTCAGAACTGAAGTCCGGTTAAATTAGAACTAACCGCGCTGTGGCGCAAGCTTGCCAGACTGCAATTCACCCTGTCGGTGCTAGAGTGCACCAATGAGTAAACCTCTGTTACTGGCACAATGTGCGTGTTTCCTGTTTTACCTGGCTGCCTGCCTTGATGCCCTGGCCGGAAACATCAATACCACGGCCCGGGAGAGCCAGATCCCGGTGCGATGTCCTGCACCGCCGCTGAAACCCGGAGATCCCGAGTTACCTCGCGTTTTCGTCGATACCCGGATGCCAGCGGTAACCGGCAGAACAATTCATGTTGGCGCTAACCAGGGCTTCAGGGCGGCGCTCCTGAAGGCACGCCCGGGCGATGAGATCGTACTGCAGGCCGGTGCAACGTTCACCGGTCCGTTTACTCTGCCGAAAAAAAACGGGGATGACTGGATCATCATTCGCTCCTCGGCCGTCGACAAACTGCCTGCCGGTCAACGGGTTGGGCCTGTGGATCGCGTTCATATGGCGACCATCCGCACAACCTCGGGAGAGCCGGCGATCCAGACCGCCCCCGGCGCCCACCATTACCGCCTGATAGGTCTGGAAGTGCTGTCAACCGGGTACAGCTCAGGGCTGCTGGATATCGGTGACTGGGATGAGTCCGATCCGGACCAGATCGCCCATCATTTCATCCTGGACCGCCTCTATGTGCACCCCGCTGAGAATCAGCCGACCCGTCGCGGCATCTCCCTGATGGTGGCTAATGGCGCGGTGATCAATTCGCATATCGGTGATTTCTTCGAGGTGGGAGCCCAGTCACAGGCACTATTGACCGGCAACTCGCCCGGGCCGCTGCACATTGCGAACAATTATCTCTCGGCTGCCAGCGCGGGAATCATGTTGGGCGGATTCGATAACGCCAGTGAGGACATGATTCCGCAGGATATTGAGATTTGCCGCAACCTGTTTTCAAAGCCGGCCCGCTTTGAACCGGGCCATCAGAATTACCCGGGGGCAATAGACGGACGCCACCACTTTGAGTCCAAATACGCCAGGCGGGTGTTGCTCAGCGGTAATACGATGGTGAAAAACTGGAATCGGGCGTATGGCTACGCCATCGTGCTCAAGTCGACCAATCAGGATGGTGACAACCCCTGGGCCAAAACCAGTCATGTGACCGTCGCCTATAACCATGTGCGCAACAGTGACTATGGTTTTATGGCGATTGGCGACGGCGAAAATACCCGTCCTGTGAACCACGACATCAAGCTTGAGCACAACTTGTTCGAGGATATCCGTAACCGGGTGCTGTTGCTGGGTAATGGGCTTGATGACCTGCGCATCGTGAACAATACCTTTATCACCAGCGACTCCGGCACGACAGAAACCCGGGTCGGCGCCTTTTTTATACCGGATGACAGACCCGTACCTGACGATTACCGGATGGCGGGTTTTCGAATGACCAACAACATTTTTACACTCACCGAATTCCCATTGAATGCCAGTGATATCGGCGCCAACATCGATGAAATTGTTTTGACATTTTTTTCTGATCCGCCGGGCTTTGCTTCGAATGTGATGGTCGGGGACATTAATGGTGCTTATGCGGACTTCGGGCTCGTGTTGGTCAAGGACGCCGCGCAGATTGGTTTTGTCGATCCCGAAGGTGGCAATTACCGGCTGGCCCCGGACAGTCCCTTCCAGTCAGCAGCAACGGACGGTGGTGCCCCGGGCGCAGATATTGACGCGATCATGACTGCTACAGGGGCGGATGCAGCAGGCCCTCCATGACCTTTGAACGTTTCCTGACACATTCAATATGTGATGCTTTGTTGTATCTTTGAAGTCTGAGAGGCACTGATCACGGGGTGTCTGAAGGTGAGATGAGGACGACACAAGGCATGAATGAAGGCGACCAGATGAACCCTGGCGTGAACCAGCATTTGGCGACAAGCCGGGATCTGGTATCGCGATTCGGGGAAATCGCCACGGCGTACGCCGACTCCGTCGCAGTGATCGAAGCGTCCATGAGTCCCGGGCAACCGGACGCTGCCTATACTTACGGTGAACTGAACAAACGCCGCCTCGAAATCGCATCCTTGCTGGTCGACGAGCACCAGGTCGAACCGGGCGACCGGGTTGGCCTGATGCAGGCCCGCCGTTTTGAGACGCTGGCGGCAATGCTTGGCATCGCTACGCTTGGCGCATGTTATGTCCCGCTCGATTCTGATCTGCCTGCTGCGCGGCAAAGCTTTGTGATGCAGGACTCAAATATCCGGCTGCTCTTATCAGCTGAACCCCAGGCTCAACGCCAGGCTGCCCCTGGCGCCATTCCCATCAAGAACCTCAGAAACAAAGATATCGGCAATGGTCCGGCAACCCGCAACGCTGCCGAATCCGATTCATCGCTTTACATCATGTACACCTCCGGCTCGACCGGCACACCCAAAGGTGTCGTCATACCGCACCGGGCGGTTCACCGCCTGGTGGTTGCGACCGACTTTATGACGCTTGACCGTCACACCCGGTTTTTGCATTTCGCCCCCCAGTCTTTCGATGCTGCAACGCTGGAAATCTGGGGACCTCTGCTCAACGGCGGGACCTGTGTGTTATGCCCGGACGGCGTCTTTGATCCCAACAGCCTGGAAGCGTTGGTCAGCAAGCATTCAATCAACGCAATGTGGCTGACGGCAGCATTGTTTAACCAGGTGGTCGACCAGGGCTCAGCGACGCTCGGCCAGCTTGACACCTTGTTGTTTGGTGGCGAGCGCGCATCTGTTCCCCACGTCCGGCGGGCGCAGCGACTCTGGCCTGAAACGACACTTATCAATGGCTACGGGCCCACCGAAAACACGACCTTTACCTGCTGTCACCGGGTTTGCAGGAGGGATGTTGACGAACAGTACCGGGAGATTCCAATCGGCAAAGCGATCGCCGGAACAACCATCAGGGTTGTTGACGAAAACCTGGCCGAGGTTCCCACTGGCATCAGGGGTGAGCTGCTGACGGGCGGCGAAGGTCTCGCACACGAATATCTTAATCAGGCTGAATTGACCGCCACGAGATTCATCCTCGATAGCGACGGCGAGCGCTGGTACCGGACGGGAGACCTGGTCAGTGCCGATGATGAGGGCGTCATCCACTTTCATGGCCGGGCTGATCGACAGCTGAAAGTTCATGGTCATCGGATTGAACCCGGAGAGGTCGAAGCGGCGCTGCTGGCAGATGCCCGGATCAGGAATGCGCATGTACGTAGCGTCAAAACACCGCAAGATGATCAAAAACTGGTCGCCTACCTCGTCGGCACCTTTGACAGGGGCGCACTGCGCGAGCGTCTGGCGCGGGCCTTGCCGCGATACATGGTGCCGTCGGTCTTCGTTGGTATG
The DNA here is from genome assembly GCA_942491555.1 of uncultured Gammaproteobacteria bacterium. Taxonomy (GTDB): domain Bacteria; phylum Pseudomonadota; class Gammaproteobacteria; order Xanthomonadales; family SZUA-36; genus Marinihelvus. The sequence continues at coordinate 1,022,615 of CALOBN010000005.1, read as the reverse complement.
GATGCACTACCCACGACGAAAAACGGCAAGATAGATACAGCAGCCTTGCCTGATCCGTTCAGCGGGAGCGACACGACACCCGCAGCGGTAACAGGGGATGATATGACCCGGCTGGTTGCGGCAACCTGGCAGAATGTCGTGTCAGGCATCGCCCTGGAAAGCTTTGATGACAATTTCTTCGATGTGGGCGGCACATCGATGGATATGATGCTGGTGAGGCAAGCACTGGAGCGTCAACTGGCGACAAGCATCCCGCTGGTGACATTGTTCCAGTATCCGACCGTATCCAAGCTGGCTGACTATCTGGATACAATCGGCAAGCCTGAGTTCGCTGCCGATTCGGTCAGGGATCGCGCCGCCCAGCGTCGCAAACAGCTGGCACGACGCAAAGCCGGCCGGGCACGTTAAGTAATATGCAGGTTGCGGCACCAGGACTCGCCGCAACCAGTTCGTAAGGGGGAAAGATGGATAAGCAATCACTGCCCGAGAACGCAGTCGCGATCGTCGGGATCGCGTGCCGGTTTCCGGGTGCGCGCAATCTTGAAACCTACTGGACCAACCTACGCGAGGGGCGCGAGTCGATAAGCTTTTTCTCTGAGGACGAGATCGACGCGAGTATCCCGGACGAGATCAAGTCCAGGCCAAACTATGTCCGCGCCAAGGGCAAGCTGGATGATGCGGATAAGTTTGACGCCGCCTTTTTCGATATTCCCCCACTCGAAGCGAGCCTTATGGATCCGCAGCAACGCCTGCTGCTTGAGTTGTCCTGGGCGGCACTGGAAGACGCCGGCATCATCCCTGGCGAAGGCGACAACCTGGTCGGTGTATGGGTTGGCACCAACTGGAATCGTTACTATGCAAAGCATGTGCGCGGCAGTGCCGCCGAACAGCGCTTTGGTGAGTTCAATGCCCAATTGGCGAACGAGTCTGACTTTCCTGCTTCCAGAATCGCCTACAAGCTGAACCTGACCGGCCCCGCAATAAGCCTCGCAACCGCATGCTCCACCTCACTGGTTGCCATCGGCCAGGCAATCCAGTCCCTGCTCAATTATGAATGCAATGCCGCATTGGCAGGCGGTGCGAGCGTTTCGGTGCCCTTAAAGGCCGGTTATCTGCATCAGGAAGGTGAAATGCTGTCCGCAGACGGGCACTGCAGACCCTTCGACGCCAACTCCAGTGGTACCACGTTCAATGACGGCGCCGCCGTAATCACCCTCAAGCGCCTCGAAGATGCGGTGGCGGACGGGGACGACATCTATGCCGTGATCCGCGGCGTTGGCATTAATAATGATGGGTCCGACAAGGTCAGCTACACCGCGCCGAGCGTCAACGGCCAGATTGACGTTCTGAACTCAGCACTCGCAGTCGCAGACGTGGACCCGGCATCAATCAGTTTTATTGAGACGCATGGAACGGCGACCCGGATGGGCGACCCGATCGAGGTCGCTGCGATTCGGGCCGTATACGGCAGTGATGCGTCGGCCGCGCCCTGCGCACTTGGCTCTGTGAAAAGCAATATTGGCCACACCATTCATGCCGCAGGTATCGCCGGCGTTATCAAAGCGGCGCTGGCGGTGCGCGATGGCGTGATTCCACCGACCCTTAATTTTGAAACACCCAACCCGGATCTGTTACTCGATGGCAGCCGTTTCTATGTCAACAACAAAGCCGTTGACTGGCCCGCCTCCGGGCCCCGGCGCGCGGGCGTCAGTTCATTCGGCGTGGGGGGTACCAATGCACACGCAATCATTGAACAGCCCCCGGCCGTTCGTTCGCATGTTGCAAGCAGTTCGCAGGTAGCCGGGCCGCCGCTGTTGCTGGTCTCCGCCAAAGACGCAGAAACCTGCATGCGACAGGTGATGAACCTGGCTGAATTCGCCCGCACTAATCCTGACGCGGGGCGTATTTCCGACATCGGTTTCACGCTGACGCACGCCAGGGCCAGGTTTGAATCGAGAACCGCAGTTTTCGCGGCAGATCATGCAGAGCTGGCAGGAATCGACGAGCAATCCAGCCGCTTTGTTCGTGGCAGAGCGCGCTCACGCAACACCCTGGTGTGGGCGTTTCCCGGTCAGGGTGCCCAGCGCAGCGGCATGGGTGCAGAACTGGCGAGGCAATCGAAAAGCTACTCCAACGCGCTCAAGGCCGTCACCCGGGAACTCAACAAACACCTCGACCTGGATATTAACCTGTTGCTGCAAAACGGTGATGTGCCCGACGAGCGGATTTCAGAGACGCAATATGCACAACCGGCGTTGTTTGCTGTGGCGTATGCACTTGCAGAGCACTACCGGGCTTACGGAATCGAACCAGATTTACTGATTGGCCATAGCATCGGGGAGTTTGCTGCGGCCTGCATCGCCGGTGTATTCAGCCTTGAGGACGCAGCACTCCTGGTCTGTGAACGCGGCCGGCTTATGCAAGCCCAGCCCCGCGGCGCCATGCTGTCCGTCTCGGCTACGCCCGACAGTCTGCAACGATTCCTTGATGAACAGGTCAGCCTGGCAGTCCAAAACGCGCCTGACACCTGCGTACTGGCAGGGCCAACCGAACGGCTGGAGCAGATCGCTGAAGAGCTCAGGGCGGACGATCTTCGCGTGACCATGCTCAAAACATCCCATGCCTTCCACACCTCCATGATGGACGGGGCTCTGGAAGCGTTCGGCGAGGTTGTGGATGGCGCCGTACGCAATGCTCCACAAATACCGATCATTTCGACCTGCACCGGCAAGCTCCTGAGCGATGCAGAAGCGCGATCCACTGAATACTGGGTCCAGCAATTACGCAGGCCGGTGCGCTTCAGCGATGCGGTCGCCGCACTACAGGCGCATGTTGAAAATGACGGTATCGCGATGCTGGAGCTGGGGCCCGGGCGGACGCTGGCATCGCTGTTTGCTCAGCAATGCACGAACAATCACTTTGCCACGCCGACCCTCGGACTTCTTGAGGACGATGCACATATTGCATCATGGCTGGCGCTGGGCGCCCTGTGGTGTGCGGGATACCCGCTTCCCACCGGCGAATGGTGGCGTGAAAAAGATCACGTCCGGGTAAGACTTCCCGGCTATGCGTTTCATCGAAAAAAACACTGGCTGGAACCGCTGTCGGCGCCGACCCCGCAGGAGGCGCAGGCGGCGGACGACGAGCAGGCAGCAGCTTCCAAACCAGACATAAAAACGCAGGTCACGGCGTTATTTGCAGATGTCTCCGGCTTCGAACTGATCGCAAGCGATGCCACCAAACCTTTATCGGAGCTGGGCCTGGACTCCCTGCTGCTCACCCAGGCAGCAGTCACCCTGCAGCAGACCTTTGGCGTTTCAGTAACGATCAAGGACCTGGGCCAGGACCTCAATACCATCGAGAAAATATCCAGCCTGGTCGAGAGTCAGGCACCCGCAGCAGGACATGCCTCACCGAGGGGGGACAACAGCCAGGCAACCTCCGGCCAAAACGGAATTGCCATTCAGTCCTCACTGCCCAGGCGCGCGCCCAGCCGGAAAAGAAAGGGCCGTCACAGGCGTGATACCCGGCCTGTCAGCTTCAGCGCCTGGTCGGAACTGGGCGAGGAGCGATCCCGGGCCATCAGGGAGTTCATCACCACCCACGTTGCAAAGACCTCCGGCTCGAAACAGCACACGGCAAGCTTCCGCCGCGCCCACGCCGACCCCAGGACGGCCTCGGGCTTTAATCAGCTGTGGAAAGAAATGGTCTACCCCCTGGTCTGCATCCGCAGCCAGGGCTCGAAAATATGGGATATCGATGGCAATCGCTACATTGATATGTTGAGCGGTTTTGGCCCAAATCTTCTGGGGCATGCCGAACCTGACATCAACGCGGCAATCAAGACACAGCTCGACGCCGGAATTGAGATCGGCCCGCAGTCGCATCTTGCTGGGGAGACGGCTGAACTGGTTTGTGAGTTGACCGGAATGGACCGCGCGAGCTTCATGTGCACCGGCTCAGAAGCCGTTCAGGCTGCCATCAGATGCGCCAGAACCTACACCCGGCGCTCCAGAATCGTGATTTTCGAGGGCGCCTATCATGGCAATTTTGACGAGGTGCTGACACGTGCCGTAAACGCCCCGGGTAATTTGCGAACCGTTCCAAGTTCACCGGGAATTCCAAATTCCAGTGTCGCCGAGGTCGTCGTTCTGCCGTGGAACAACGACAGCAGCCTTGATGTGATTGAAGAGCTGGGCGACTCGCTGGCCGCCGTGCTGCTCGAACCAGTTCAAAGCCGCACCCCGGATACCCGTCCGGCAGCGTTCCTCAGGGCCATTCGCGACATCACGCGCCGGCACGGAACGCTGCTGATTTTTGACGAAGTGGTCACCGGATTCCGCTGTCATCCGGGCGGCGCGCAGGCCTACTTTGGTATCGACGCCGACCTCGCGACTTATGGCAAAGTTGCCGGCGGCAACATGCCTATCGGGATTGTCGCCGGGCGCGAAGAGATCATGAATACCTTCGACGGAGGTCACTGGAACTACGGTGACGACTCGGGGCCGGATGCAGGTGTGACCTTTTTCGCCGGTACCTTTGTCCGGCACCCGCTCGCGATCGCCGCCTGCCGCACCATGCTGCAGAAATTCAAGCAAGCCGGCCCGCAACTCCAGGCTGACCTTGCGCAGCGAACCGAGCGCTTCGCCGAGGCGGTCAACATGATTTTCCGGCGCTACGAGGCGCCCTTTGAGCTCGCTCATTTCACCTCTGTGATGTATCTGCGCAACAGTGACGCCAGCGCGCTCGGTTCACTCTTCTGGTACGCCCTGCGCCAGCATGGCGTGTTTGCCCTGGAGGGCTTTCCGTCCTATATGACGCTGGCGCATACCGATGAAGATCTCGCAGAAGTCATTGATGCCATCGAAAAGAGCCTGGCGTGGATGGTTGAGTCGCGGCTCCTGGTAGAGCCCAGAAAGCTCAACCTTGATGCGGCCCGGCCCGGGGGTTTTCCTGCGCAAGCGCCCGATAAAGATGCGCGGCTCGGAATGGAGAAGGACGGAACCCCCGGCTGGTTCAAAACAGTGGACGGCAAGACGATGAACGTCGTGTCCGGACTGACAATGGATATCGACCCGTGGACTCCGGAACTCACGGCCGTTTTCCCGGCCAGCGAATCGCAGCAGGAAATATGGTCATCAGCGCAGTTGGGTGACGATGCCTCCTGCGCGTTCAATGATTCGGTCAGCGTAGCGCTGCCCGCCAAGGTAGATACCGAAAAACTGCAGCAGGCGATTAATGATGTCGCTGAACGTCACGAGGCCATGCGTGCATCCCTGTCACCGGACGGCACGCTGGTCAAAATCCTTGCCAGCTCAACCATCGCGCTCACCATCAGTGACGAAGGACTGGAGCACGTGGCCAGGAACGACGTTAAGACGCCTTTTGACCTGGTCAACGGGCCACTTTTCCGCTTTACCCTGGCCCAATCCGCTGACGGAACACCGGCCATGGTGGTGACCTGCCACCACATCGTTTGTGATGGCTGGTCGATTCAGCTATTGCTGAGTGAGTTGAGCGAAACCTACAAGGCGCTTCTCGATGGTCGCCAGGTTGAATTGCCGCGGGCCGACAGCCTTGCAGAGTACAACCGCGAGGCATCGGACCTCGCTGACACGGAAGCGGAGGATTATTGGCTGGATGAATTCAGCACAATCCCGCCCGTGCTTGACTTTCCAGCGGATCACCCGCGACCAAAAATGCGCTCTTTCGAATCGAAGCTGGTCGAGGTCCGGGTCGGCACAGGCCAGCTGGAACGGCTCAAAGCCCTGGCGACATCCCGTAACGCGAGCCTGTTCAATGTGCTGCTGTCCGGCTGGTTTGCTTTCACGGCACGGCTGAGCGGCCATGATGACCTCGTGGTGGGTATTCCCACCGCCGGACAGGTTGCCTCCGGCATGCCGAACCTGGTTGGCCACTGCGTCAACCTGTTGCCGCTGCGGGTCGGCATCGATGTGCACGATTCCTTCGAGAATCTCCTGGCGACTGTGAAAGACAAGCTGACCGATGGCCTTGCCCATCAGGGTTACACCTTCGGCCGCCTGCTCAAACGCCTGCCCATACCCCGCGATGCCAGCCGGCTGCCAATTGTCTCCGTGCAGTTCAATCTGGATCCGCCGGCCGACCCCGCGGACCATGACTTTGGCTCAGCAAGCCCCGGCATCACCACCAACCCGCGTTCATTCGAAAACTTCGAACTGTTTATCAATATCGCCGAGGACCAGGACGGCCTGCTCGTATTACTCCAGTTCAACAGTAATCTCTTCGACGAAGACTCGATGCGAAACCGGATGCAGGAGTATTTTGCACTTCTGGATGCCGCCTGTAAGGCGCCCGGGAAGGCAACCGCTGAATTGAACCTGCTGACCGGGAGCGATCTTGACCGGATTCAACAGCATTCGCACGGCCCGGACGGTCTTGAACATGACCGGCATTTCCTGGCCTTGTTTGCGAACCAGGTCACCGCAGCGCCGGACGCCATCGCCGTCATAGGCGATGACAAAACCCTGAGTTATGCACAGCTGGACGCCGAGTCTGACCGGCGGGCCGCCCGCCTGGCTGAACTGTTGACCACGCCCGGGCAAGCCCTGGTCGGCGTCGCATTGCCGCGTAACGCTGACATGCTGGTCTCGCTGCTGGCCATCTGGAAGACAGGCGCGGCTTATGTGCCGCTTGACCCGGAATTTCCTGAGGACCGGTTGACTTTCATGATGGCGGACGCCGGCCTGTCGGCACTTGTCACTCACAGTCAAACCAGGCCTGAAGTCGATACTGACATCCCCGTTCTGCTCGTCGATGCGCCCGAGGGGAGTGCCGGGGCCCCACCTGTCAGAGTTGATCACCTGGCTGATCAGCGCGCCTACGTCATCTATACATCCGGTTCCACTGGCAAGCCGAAAGGTGTCGAGATCGAACACCGGGCACTGAGCAACTTTCTGCAAAGCATGAGCCGCAAGCCAGGCCTGGATGCTAACAGCGCGCTGGTGGCCGTCACGACCCTGTCATTTGATATCGCAGGTCTTGAGTTGTTCGCTCCGCTCCTCGCGGGTGGCACGACAATCATTGCAAACCATGAGCAGGCGCAGGAAGGCCGCCTGCTGAAGGAACTGCTCGACGCGTCCGGGGCCAATATCATGCAGGCAACGCCCGTCACCTGGCGAATGCTGCTGGACGCCGGCTGGTCCTGTAACGACGACTTCAAGGTGCTGTGCGGCGGCGAGGCCTTTCCAGGCGACCTGGCCACAGACCTGCTTGAGCAGACCGGCAATGTCTATAACCTTTATGGACCAACAGAGGCCACGATCTGGTCCACCGTTTTTGAGCTGGACCGCGTGCAGTGGTCTGCTTCCCCCGAGGCCATGGTGCCGATTGGCGCCCCCATCCATGGCACCCAGGTGTACGTGCTGGATGCGCAGTTGAACACGCTGCCGGCCGGCGTAGCGGGCGAGCTGTACATCGGTGGTGTCGGGCTGGCCGCACGCTATCTGAACCGGGAGGAGCTCACGCAAGAGCGGTTTGTCAGACATGGCCAATACGGACGCCTTTATCGAACCGGCGATGTAGTCACGCTGGGTCATGACGGAATACTGAGATTCCGCGAACGCGTCGACACCCAGGTCAAGGTGCGCGGCTTCCGAATTGAACTGGGCGAGATTGAATCAGCCCTGGCCGCCATTGCGGGCATCAGTGAGGCCGTCGCCACGGTTTACGAACCGGCGCCGGGTGATACGCGTCTGGCTGCATACTATGTGTCTGCAAGCGGCGAGCTCGACGAGGCCACGCTGCGCGAACAGCTTCAGGAACGGCTTCCACGCTATATGCTCCCGCAACATTATGTTGCCATGGAAGCCCTGCCACTGACGCCGAATCGGAAGGTCGACCGCAATGCCTTGCCCAAACCGGTTTCCAAAACGACCCGCGTTGTGGCGCCCAGAAATGAGACCGAAACACTTATCGCCGCTCTCTGGCAGGAGATGCTGCACATTGACCAGGTCGGCGCCCATGACGATTTCTTTAATCTCGGCGGCCACTCTATCCTGGCGACCCGGATGATCTCGATGCTCGAAGACCGCGCCGGCGTCCGCATTCCATTGCGAACCCTGTTTGCCAATTCGGTGTTGTCTGATTTCGCAGGCCACGTGGCGGCCGCCGGTCTGGTGAATCAAGACTCCGCTGGCGATACCGAAGAGAGAGAGGTGCTGGAGTTTTGACCGTCGTCGAGCTAGTGCAGGAGCTCAGGCGGCTGAAAGTCAACATCAGCGCCAGAAATGCGCGGCTGGTCGTTGATGCGCCGTCTGGTGTTATCACGCCTGCGCTGGCCCGGGAAATTAAAGCGAACAAAGCGCAGTTACTTGAGCTCATCGAGTCGGTCGGGGACGCGCAGCTGGCGGCGCAGGCCGAACTGATCAAGGCACCGGACGAGGACCGGCTCTCTCTCACTCAGACCCGGATCTGGGCCATTGATCAACTTAACCCGCAAAGCAGTCAGTTCAATCTGCCGGGGGCCTGGTGGCTCGATGGATCGCTGGATGTTGAAGTGTTGTCGCGCGCCATCGGTACATTCGAATCTCACCACGATATTTTCCGGCGCCGGTTTATCTCGAGCGACGGAAGCCCGCGGGTATCAGCGCCGGATCAACCGGGTATCGATTTTCGCTTCCTGACCCTGCAGGACATCGGGCTGAAAAATGAGAATCCGGAGCGTTTAACGCAATGGTTCGAAAACATTTCAGCGAAACCGTTCGATCTGTCTAAAGATGCGCTATTACGGATCGTCCTGCTATCGGTGAATGAAACCCGCCACCTGCTCTCGGTCATCAGTCACTCGATCGTCTGGGACGCCTGGTGTTATGACCTCTTTTTGGCCGAGGTCGGAGCAACATATGAGGCTCTGCTCGCGGGTACACCGGTCAGCGAGCCCCGCCATCAATATACCGACTTCGTGCATTGGCAACGGATCCAACAGGAAAGCCCTTCTGCCCGGAAAGTACTTGAAAATGCGATTAGTTCCCTGCAGGAATACGTTCAGAGAATGGCCTTGCCACACATTTACCCGGCACCAAGCCCAAAGGATCACACCGGTGCCCGTTATAACTTTGCAATACCCGTCGAACTGCGTGAAAAGCTGAGGGCGTTTTCCCGGGAAAAAGGTGTGACACCGTTCATGGTGTTCCTGTCGGCTTACGCCTTCCTGCTGTGTCGTTACGCAGGCAGGGACAAGGTGCTACTTACGATTCCGCATCGCGGCCGCGAGCGCAAGGAGTTCGAAACGATACCCGGGCCATTCACGAACAACCTTTTCTTTCCGATTGACACCGACAAGCATACTTTTTTGACCTTGCTGACCCATATCAAGCGTGAGACCGGACTCACCTTTGGCGGCGAGGTGCCGAGTTTCGAGCGATTGATCGAGGCCATCAACCAGAACCTCGCAGACTCCGCTTTTTTTCAACTGCAATTTTCCTACCAGAATGTCCAGAATCGCGGCACTCACTGGGCCGAAGGCATCCGGATGTCAGCGGGCCCGGCCCATAATTCCGACAACGCACATGCAGAAATCAGTTTCTGGATGCGCGAGGGTAAAGAGAACATGGATGGTGCGATCGACTACCGGACGAGCATGTTCGATGAGGCCTTCATCGCTGAATTCTTTCAGCGTCTTCTGGCAGTTATTGAGAGCGCAATCGCGACGCCGGACGCGAGGCTCCAGGATCTGGGCTGCGGTGCGCCTGCCAACACGGACATGGCGATACCAAGGCTACCCGCGACGCACGTAAATGCGCTTGAGGATCTGCGTACCGCACTCACCAGGCAACCTGAAAATGTCGTTGTCCTGAGCCAGTTAACCTCTCTGTCCGCCGGCCGTTTACTGGATGCTATCGATACTGCACAAGACAGCGCAGTTGAAAGAAACACCGATGCAACCGCAGAGCTGGTAAAGGCCGTCCGTGACCTGGCATCAGGAACCCTTTCCATTGAGAATTCAGTCCGGAATTTTTCCAGTGAAGCCATCAATACGGCGATCGGTGGCTGGCAGGAGCGGTTCGCGGAAGGCTGTGAAAGCGTGCTCATTGCCCTTCCAGGACATACCACAAGCCGTGCCGTCGCCTGGCTGGCAGTTCTGGCATCCGGCCGGCGCCTTTGTCTGCCCACGGACGCTGAAGCAGTGGATGAAATAAGCCTGTTAAAGCTCATCAGACATCACAAACCACAATTGGTCCTGTTGCCGTCACCGATCATGGATGCTCTGCTGGAGATGGATGACCTGCCGCTTGAGCCTGATTACCTGATCTGGACAATGCCCGGCGCCAGCCAATTACAGGAACGGATCACTGCAAAAGCGTTGCGGGTCCGCTACCTGATCGCCAGTGACGCAACGCTCGGAATGGGACTGATCGGCTCCGGAGACGATTGGCCGCTGACATTTTCGCAGCGCGAGCACGGGATCGCCGCACGGGTCCTCGATTCCTATGACCGCGACCAGCTAAGCGGGCTGAACGGGCGCCTCGCACTGTCTTTGCTCGAATCCCCGCAAGCAGGCACCGGGCCAGGCATTACGGCTCGACTCGACCGCAAAGGACAAATCCGCTGGCCGGATCTTGATCCGGTCGACGAGTCTGGAATCGAGCATGTTGCGAACAGCTTGCTGGCCCTGGATTCAGTTCAGGACGTTTTTGTGGAGGCCCGCCGGTCAAATCCCGCCCGGCCCGCCATGGTTGCATGGGTCGAGCAAGTACTTGGCCGCGAAATGAGCAACACGCAAATGCGTCGTGCGTTGCGCGCCGTTGGGGTCAGCGTGCCGCTGATTATCATTAGCGTTGACCAGATCCCGCGTGACAGGAATCATGTTGTTCTGCGTGAAGCCCTGGACCATCCCGACGAAGTGCCAGCGCATTCGCAATTTGAGCCTCCCGCCACCGATGCAGAGATCGCCTTCGCTGCGATCTGGAAGGACGTGCTCTCGACGGACCGAATCAGCGTCAACGATACCTTTGCCAATCTCGGTGGCAGCTCCGTGCAAGCCCTGGTTGTTCTCAGCGAAACGCGGAAACAACTGGGTTACTCTTTTGAGCCGAGGTTGCTGTTTTTTCAAAGTCTCAAGCAGATTGCAGCCACATTCCCTGTCTGCGAATCAGCACAGGTGGCGCAATGATCCCGCTGTTCTTTGGTCCGGATGAGTACCGCAAATACGGCGTTTTCAAACCCGCGTTGGGACGCGGCAGCAAGGGCCGGGGCGTCGTGATTTGTGACGCCTTGTTCGACGAGGCCCTGTGTGCGCACAGAGCCATACGCTTTACCGCAACCAGTCTCGCGCAGGCTCGCTGGAATTCGCTGCGGTTCGACTATTTCGGTACCGGTGATTCCGCGGGTGAGACTGCCGACTTCTCACTGGCACAGGCGCTGGATGACATCGCCGAGGCCATTGATGAACTTAAAGCCAGCACCGGCCTGGAAGAAGTCTATCTGCTGGGTATTCGTCTTGGCGGGACGCTGGCAACACAGGTCGCCACAGCCCGCAAAGATGTCCGGGGGCTCGTGCTCTGGGATCCGATCATTGACGGTGAACCGGTGCTGCAACGCTATGGTGATTCAGATGCAAGGGGGTTGCCTATCGAGGGTTTTCGACTTCCTCAGCGCGCCCGGGACGAACTGCAGTCCTTGTCGATTAAAGACGCTCTGAGGGCATACGATAGACCCTCACTGATGGTCTGCACCTCACCCACGCAACAGCAGCGGCATATCGCCGCAGCGCAACCGCAGCTCGACTTTCGTGAAATCGACGCACCACAAGCCTGGTCGAATACCGCTATTGGCGGTGTCAGACCCATACCAACGGCGGTTGTAATGGAGATCCGGGAATGGGAGGGGTAATGACAAACACTCAATCTCCCGCACCAAATCACCCGGGCGAACGCATCATGAGCTACGGCAAGCGCACGCGGCTTTTGGGCATTCTCAGCTATGCGCACCCGGCAAGCACTGAGGCAAAGCCGCGCTCGACCTGTGTGATCCTGCTTAATGCGGGTGTTGTGCGCAAGGTAGGACCAGGTCGTCTGAATGTTGAGTTAGCCAGACGAATTGCCAAAAGTGGCATGGACACATTTCGCTTCGACTTCGCCGGTGTGGGAGACAGCCCGGAAAGAACGGACGGAAAGGGCCTGGCGGAAGGGGTCATAACCGATGTTCAGGAAACCATGGATCATCTCGAACGTACCCTGGGCTACCAGCGCTTCGTGGTCATGGGGCTGTGCTCAGGTGCCGATAATGGCATGCGTGCAGCGGAACAGGATGACAGGATCGTCGCCGTCGCAATGTTTGATCCAACCATCGACCGGACGCCCCGTTGGTATTGGGAGGCCGTGAAAGTGAGGCTGACATCATTTAAATACCTGAGAAAAACCATGACACTGCGCAACAGGTTTTTGCGGCGATTACTGGGATTAACGACCGAAGCAAGAGAACCCGGTGACGGTGCCGGCGAACAACCGGAGTTATACCAGGTGACCTACGCCGACCGCGCAAGCATTACGCAATGCCTCAATACGCTTATGGCACGAGAGGTCAGATTATTCGTAACCTTCACCGGCTCCTGGGACTTTATTTACAACTACGAGTCCCAGTTTCTGGATGTGTATCGCTGCGTTCCGTTTGCAAATCGACTGAACCTGAGTTTCAGACCACAGTCAGACCACAGCTTTCTTGACAGTCAGCACCGCAACGAGCTGTTTGACGACCTCACAGACTGGTGTCGTCAGCTCGCCTGACCCCCGGAGACATTCATGGCTACGCAATCATCAATCTATTCGGGAAATACTCTGCCTCTCAGGCCGCGGATAAAGCATGCCATCAAGGTGCTGGTCGAATCCTTGCCGCTGGCTGGCGACCTGTTTCACCGTTATTACCTCTACCCGCGAACCACCACAGCATGCCAGGGCGTCTATGCCTCGCAGCAGGAAGCCCAGGCAGCCATTGATGAGCGGGTATCTTCCAGATATGACAGCTGTAATGAAATTCGGTCCGTCGATGACGACATCAAGCAGGATCATCAGCACGAGTACGAAGACTATCCGGTACTCTTCTGGTTGAAGGGCCTGCTGCGTCCGGGCCTGCATATTGTCGATCTGGGCGGCAGCACGGGTGGCACCTTTTATGCCTTCCAGCAGGCCCTGGATTTCCCGGCCGATCTGCGATGGACAGTCGCGGAACTGCCGGCAGCCGTTGAAAAAGGCCGCCTGGTCGCCGAGGCACGGCAGGCACATCAGCTCAGTTTCGTTACCGGACTGGACCGGGCGGATAATCCTGACCTGCTGCTGACCATGGGTACCTTGCAGTACATACCGGAAACATTGTCTGAGATTGTAGGTGCGCTGCCCGTTTATCCTGAACATATTATTGTGAATAAAATCCCCACGACAGATGGCCCCTCATTCTGGACAGTCCAGAACCTGGGCGCGGCGCAGGTTCCTTATTTCGTCTATAATCGAAATATGATGATTGAGAGTATGCTGAGCATCGGCTATACGCTGACGGATAGCTGCAATACGCTCCGCGCAATCCGGATTCCGTTCCATGCAGATCACGATGTTATCCATTATTCGGGGTTTTTCTTTCAAAGGGCACAATAGTCATGCAGCGTGATTTAAGGCGACGCACTCTGAAGAAACAGCCGGGCCTCGTGATGCCCCATCGAAGGGGCTTTAGAACCGCCTGGCAGCGGCCACATACGCTCCGGATGGCCCTGCCGGCCCTGCTGGGATTGCTCTTTTTTCTTTCAGCGTGTACCGGGGCGGGCAACGATGAGGCAAATAGTGGAAAGGACGCAACGGAGCGTAATGGTTTGAGTCAGTCAACGACCACGCTGGGTGCACACGCACTCGTCTTTCAGCGAATGGGCGGGGGCCTTGCAACGATCAGTACGCCCCTCCTGTCAACGGCGCCTTCAGGCAGCACAATACTGATCAGTGCGGGACGCGGTCAGATCGCAGCATTCGAACCACCGACGGACAACTTCAATATTGCACCCTTTGAACAGATCGGTATAACACAGCCATACACCAACTGGTCCAACTCCGGCACCGCCTTGTATGCCCTGGAAAACGCCCGCGGAGGTGCGAAACATGTGTTTCAAACCAGTACCCCGCCCCGGGATGAGGTCACACTTGCCGTCGTCGAGGTTTTTGGCAGCCATGTTGAGGACACCGCATGGAACGAGGTTCTTTATCCGGATTCTGACCAGGATACAGGGCTCTTTTCACCTTCAACCAACACGGTAACCAGTGCCAGTGTCGAAACCTCCGGCCCCGCCACGCTGGTCGCATTTTGGTGGGGCGATGCTGACGTGGGAGGGAACAAGACCGCTGAGCCCGGCGACGGATTCACACTCATCGATGCCGTTCTTGAGTCGGGCGCGCTTGTGCAGTGCGCGGTGGCGGTCAGACACGTTAACGAGGCCGGCAGTTACGCGGTTAACTGGACCTCTAGCCCCCGGCAGGGAGCACAAATGTGGCTGGTCGCGGTCGCTGATCAGCCGCGCGGTTAGTCTGCAGAGTCGGACATGCGGTCTATACTTTCTAATCACTCACCCAATATGCCTGCCCTGCTACGCGGTTGTGAAGAGCCATGACAAGGCAGATGGGTGCCGGATCATACTGCCCGCCTGGATTATGCCGTGCCGAATAAAATCATCGTTCTGGAATTCAATGAACTGACACCCGTGCTGATGGACCAGTTCATCGACGAGGGCATCCTCCCGCAATTTAAACGTCTGCGGGATGAATCGCTGGTTTGCATCTCTGAAGCAGATGAAGCGCCGCCCTTTCTCGAACCCTGGATTCAATGGGTGACGGTACATACCGGCCTGCCCTATGCCGAACACCAGGTGTTCGACCTCGGTGACGGAGCCAAGCTTGATGTCCCCAGGATCTGGGACCTTCTCGGGCAACGTGGCGACAAGGTATGGATTTGCGGCAGCATGAATGCCTCGTTCCGGCGGCCCATTGACGGCTTTATCCTGCCTGATCCCTGGTCGACCGGCATCAGCCCGTATCCGGACGATGAGTTCACTGACTACCTGGATTTCGTGCGGCTCAACGTTCAGGAGCACACCCGGTCTTCCATCCCGGTCAGCAAGGGCGCGCAGCTGCGGTTTCTCAGCTTTATGGTCAAGCATGGCATGAGCCTGGAGACCGTCAAGTCTATCGCCAGGCAATTAATGAGTGAGCGCAGCGGGACGAATCGCTGGAAACGGGCCACGTTGCTCGATGATCTGCAGTGGGACGTTTTTTGCTCCTACTGGAAACGTCATTCGCCGGACTTTTCGACCTTCTTTTTAAACTCCACGGCGCACTTCCAACATAACTACTGGCGCCATTTCACCCCTGAAATCTTTGCCGGTGATGTCGATGACGCAGAGCAAGCCGAGCATGCGGATGCCATTCGCTACGGCTACCGCCACATGGACCGGCTCGTCGGCAAATGCCTCGACATGATCGATAATGACACGACCGTGGTGCTTGCGACCGCCCTGGGTCAGCAGCCGTGTTTAACCTATGAGGATAGCGGCGGCAAAGCCTTTTACAGGATCACAGACACGGACCGTTTCTTTGCGCTTCTGGAACTTCCGGAATGCAGATATGCGCCTGTGATGTCTGAGCAGTTTAAGCTGCACTTCTCAAGCCCTGGCGAGGCACAGGAGGCAGAACAACGTCTGCAGTCCCTCAAACTGGATGGAAAGCCGGTAATGATGGCCCGGTCGAACGGTACCGAGGTGTTTGCCGGGTGCACAATTTTCGAATCAATTCCGCAGGACGCTGTGGTTGAATCGCCCACGACCAGCTTCCGTTTCTATGAGCAGTTCTACGACTGCAACCTGATCAAGAGTGGCATGCATCATCCAGAAGGAATCTTCTGGATAAGGCAAGCAGGAGAGGCCGCAGGCAATGGTGGCTGCCCCGTTCGTATTCCGCTAACTGATGTGGCACCGACACTGTTGTCGCTGTGTGAAATGAATGCCCCTGAACACATGCAGGGCAGCGCGGTCTCTGCACCCGGTGGTGTGCTTCACGTAGACTAAGCGCTACCGCTGTTCTAGATTAATTTATGAAAAATCCCACAGCCATCGGCTACCTGGTCAGTCACTACCCGACCATCACCCATACGTTTGTTCTCAGGGAGATTCGCGCACTGCGCCGAACCGGGCTGGACATTAGCGTTGTCTCGGTGTGGCCGTCTGACCGGAAGGTGGAAGACATGACGACGGCAGAAGCCGAAGAGCATTCCCGGACAGACTATGTCCTCGGAATGAACTACTTGCGCATCGCCGGTGTTCAGGTCCTGGTTTTTTTCAAACGGCCGGTGCGGTTTCTGAAAACCCTGTTGTTTGCCTGGACCCTGTCCAAAGGGACTCCCAGGATGCTGCTGCTCAATACAGCGTATTTCGCCGAAGCGGTGGTCGCCGGCCACTTTTTTGAGAAAAAGCGTGTAGCGCTGGTGCACACCCATTTCTCTTCAACCGTCGCGCTGTTCATGTCCCGGCTGTTTGGAATCCGTTTTTCAATGACCATTCATGGACCTGACGAATTTAATGATGTGGTCGGTTTCCACATGGCCCGCAAGGTGGCCGAGGCAAGCTTTGTATCTACCATCAGCCAGTTTGCGTCCAGCCAGGTCATGCGCGCATCTGACCCGCAATACTGGTCGAAGGTCCAGGCCATACCGCTGGGTGTCGACCCGACGAAACTGATCCCTGGGCCTGCAGCGCCGCGCGCAGCAGGTGATGGCGTCAGACTGCTGTTTGTCGGCCGCCTGGCGGCGGCCAAGGCGCCTCATCTGCTGGTCCGGTCGATCGCTGAACTGCGTAAATCAGGGAAAGATGTCTCGCTGACCGTCGTCGGCGACGGCCCGCTGCGCGCGTCTCTGGAAAAAATGATTACCCGACTGAATCTTCAGGACCATGTCTCCCTGGCGGGGTCGTGTAACTTTGATCGGGTAATCGGCTTTTATCGCCACTCGGATATCTTCGTGTTGCCGAGCTTTGCCGAGGGCGTGCCCGTTGTGCTCATGGAGGCCATGGCCTTGCAGGTACCGTGTATCTCCACCTGGATTACAGGAATTCCCGAACTCATTACGGATCAGGTAGATGGCCTATTGATCGCCCCCGCTTCGGTCAGCGCAATGGTCGAGGCGGTATCACGTCTGATCGACGATCCTGAGCTGGCCGGGCGTATCGGAAGAGCCGGCCGGGAAAAGGTTCTGTCCAAATATAATCTGGAGCTAAACAGTGCGTTGCTGGGTAAAGCGTTGCAGGCCACCGCCGCGAGTTCGAATTCCTGATGCCAGACTCCCTGGCGATCCAGGGATCATGGCGCGGCGGGATGCCCGCCGAAACGCTGGTCCAGCCATTCACTGACGACCTCAACCATGCGTGTGCGATGCACAGTGAGTGGAAAGGTATGCTCAGCACCCGGCAGGTACACCTCATTGAGTGCCGGTTCGCCCGCAGAAACGCCCACATGATCCCGAAACTGACCTTCATAGTTGTAATAATCGACACCACCGGAGAATACGCAGAGATACTGAACACCACGCTCCAGGCTGGCGCGCACCTCACTGCGAAATAGCCCCCCGTCGGGAAATGGGCGCGGGATATGCTGTGGTGCGGGCAACTCGCTGATGGCATCCTGATTGAGCGGGAAGCTGCGCGATGCACGGGCCAACAGCCGCGGAATCAGTGATGGCCCGGTAAATTTTGCAGTCACACGCCTGGCACGGTAGCGCGGGGTTGGGTAGGCGTACCCATCAATCAAGATATTGCCAACCACCCGCGTGTCGATATTGGTCAGGGCATGTGCATCATCTGCCGCTGAGCACAGCCCGCCCAGGACAAAGGTGCGGACATCAAGTGAACGCGCGAGATAATCCATGGCATCGGTTATGTCATCAACGGTGCGCTCCTGTACCGTACGCGCATCACGGGGCTGGGCACTATCGCCAATACCCGCCAGATCGAAACGCAGCACAACAAACCCCATTTCGACCAACCTCCGTGCCAGGGCTACGTACATACGGAAGGGGCCCGCACTATGCACCACCCCCGCACTCAGGAGCAGCACGGCCGGCCGGCCGGCTGGTGACGGTTCGGCAGGCCGGGCCAGGACACCAATCAGGTTTTTGGATCTGCCAAAGCGCACGGCGGTTTCCGGGAAGCTCATGGGAGGAACACCTTGCGCAGGGCCTCCAGCGCTTCGGCCGGCGAGAGACCCTCGGTGAAACGCCCCGCGTCACACCAACCACAGTCTGATATGACATTGAGGACGTCTGTGTTGTCCGCGTTGGCAAATACTTCAGACAGCCGCAGAGGCGCTTCCCTCGTGGCTACGATCGTGACATGACCCGAGCGGGGAATTGCAAATGATGTGGGCTCGATTGCACCGATGGTGGCGCGCAGTGCGGGCGTTAATTGGAGTCCGACGCGCTCATTGCTTGAGGCGTCAAGCAACGCCGGGGCACCCGCCTGACCACCAGGATGCGCCCTACACACCTGCGCATGCAGCGTATCGAGCGACTCCAGGAATGAGCCGCCGTCGAGAACCGGGTCCCAGAGCACCAGGTGCTTCAGTGACGGTACGCTATCGCCCAGATGCAGGCTTGCCGCAGCGCCAAGCCGGCAGCCAATGACGGAAATCGCGTCGACACCCGAAATATCGGCGAGCTCCCGGACAGCGTGCGAAATGTTGCCAACCCAGGTATCGAAATCCAGCGTGTCGGTATCTGCAGAATTTCCTGTATTTGCGAAATCGAATCTGAGCACATGATAGCCACGATCAGCGAGTTCACTGCAGAGCACCTGCAGAGACCGGTAACAGCGGTAGTACTCATTGCCCAGTGGCTGGCTCACCACGATCCCTTCACCGCGCCCAACACCTTCCGGCGAGTGATACACGGCATACAAGGGCGTGCCGGCAGAGTCGAAATAAAAGGGATTCAAGGCTCTGTAATCATCAAAGAGATGACAGCGCTAGGGCTTGCGGCCGGTAAGGCGCTGGAACAGCCCGGCTTTGCCTGGCCGCTTTTCAGGCCCGTTCTGAGGCTTGGGCTCGCAGCGCTCCCGGGCGATATCCAGTGAGCGCGCTGATTGTTCAAGTGTTGCACGTAAAAGCGTCTCCAGCGGAATCTGTTCGCCCATCTTCTCACGAACCTGGACGGCAACCCGGACCGCAGAGAGTGAATCTCCACCCAACTCAAAAAACGTGTGCTCTATGCCCACTTGCTCAATCGAGAGCACCTCGCTCCATATAGCGGCCAGCGACTGTTCTGTTTCCGTTACCGGTGGAGCGTATTGACCGCGACTGCTCCGCCGGCCCTGGCTGAGGCCGGGCAACGCAAGCCGGTCAACCTTGCCGTTGGGTGTCAGGGGAATGTCGTCAATCTCCATGAAAAACTGCGGCACCATGAAGCCAGGCAGCCTGCGGTTAAGGTGACGGCGGAGGGCTACTTCGTCCAGCCCTGAACCGGGTGGCATTCTGACGTACGCCACAATGGACGGGTCGCCACCTTCAATACCTTTGATGGCGACGACTGTCTGCTCCGGGCCTTCGAAGTCGTTAAGCGCCGCCTCGATGTCGCCCAGCTCAATGCGGTAACCCCTGACCTTGACCTGGTCATCGATACGACCGAGAAACTGTAATTCTCCGTTTGCCCAGCGCACCAGGTCACCGGTCCGGTACATCCGCTTGCCCGCTTCACCGAAAGGGTCGGCGAGAAAGCGTGATTCAGTCAGGTCCGGGTTGCCATGGTAGCCGCGCGTTACGCCCCGACCGGCGATAAACAACTCACCCGGGGCCCCGGGGGGCCGCAGCCGGAGCGCCTCGTCAAGCACATAGCAACGCGTATTGGCAATCGGTGCGCCAATCAACACGGGTTCAGGCTCATTGGGCAGGGGCCAGCTGGTGGACCAAATGGTGGTTTCCGTGGGCCCGTACATATTGATGACCTTGCCGGTGGCGATGTCCCGTATGCGCCTTGCCAGTGCACCCGGAAGCGCCTCACCACCCACCAGCCATTCGCGCAGGCGCGCCAGAGCGGAATGATTGTCCGGATCGGCGAGCAGCATCTGAGCCTGTGAGGGCGTGCACTGCAGGTGAGTCACGTCATGCCTCTGGATAAGCTCCGCAACCGAGCCCGCCGGCAGATCGATCTGCGGCTCAGACAGCCGCTTAACCTCCTCGATGCCGGGCAGATGCTCCAGAACCAGATCGGACGGCACACCGAAGTCGATAAGGCAGGCGATCTCGTTGATGCCGATACCCTTGAGCGAGTCAACAAACCGCGCACAGCGCTCCGGTGAGCCAAATAAACCGCTGTCGCGGTAGTAGCGCTCGAACGCGAACTCCAGAAGCGCCTCCAGATCGTCAGGTGAGAGCGAATCGAAATCTACAGAACCCGACTCGCCCCGCTGGTTTTTGAAGGCGGGAAAAGTGTCAGCAAACTTGCGGATGAGTCCGATCGAGCTGCGCAGATAGTCTTTTAGCGGCCCATGGACGTGCGCCCTGACGGCATCCTCATCATCCCCGATAAAGGTATGCAGCATCAGCGTAACCGTCCCCTCGCCCGGATGACCTGCCTCACGCCAGGCTTCATGGTAAGCCGCAATCTTTTCCTCAAGCTCTTGCGTGGACTGACCCAGCAGGTGGGTGAGCAGGTTTGCCCCCATCCGGCCGGCGTCACGAAACGTCGCCGGATTACCCGCAGCCGTTACCCAGAACGGCAACTCGTCCTGCACAGGTCTGGGCAGCGTCGTCAGCGTTACGTCTTTGCCGAGCGGGTTGGTTCGCTGCACGCTCTCCCCGCGCCACAGGGCCCGGACCGTCGCGATGCCTTCATTCATCAACTCGTGCCGGTTTTCGTAATTGTCCGGGGCGAGAACGAAATCATTGGGCTGCCAGCCGGAGGCAAAAGAGATGCCAACCCGGCCGTTGGACAGATTATCAACCAGGGCCCACTCCTCGGCGATCCGGATCGGGTCATGCAGGGGGAGCACGCAGCTTCCGGCACGGATGTGGATGTGCTCCGTGATTGTGGCGATCGCAGCGCCTGCAACCGACGGGTTGGGATACAGCCCGCCAAAGGCATGAAAATGCCGTTCCGGAGTCCAGATCGCCTTAAAGCCGTGCTTGTCGGCGAACTTCGCCCCCTCAATCAGAAGCTGATACTTGTTGGTCTGCTCCTGACCAGCGGGGCGTTCACCCTCGTCACTGGCGAAGTAGAACAGGCTGAAGTCGATCGGCGCCTTGTTTCCTGGCGCTTTGGGACTGATGCTGGCCGCATCACCGGAACGATCAGCACCCGTGTACAACACCACGCTCACACCACGGGTCAGGGTCCAGAGCAACTCCAGAACCGAGATGTCGAATGAAAGACTGGTCACCGACAACCAGCGTGGGGCTGTCCCGGGCGAAAGACAGGCGTCCATCGCGGCAAAGAAGTTGGCGACGTTGCGATGCTCAACCATCACACCTTTGGGGGCGCCCGTGGAGCCGGATGTGTAGATCAGGTAGGCCAGTTGGTCCGGGGTTGTTTCATCCAGGGGATCAGCATGCTCAGTCGAGGTCCACACATCATCCCAGACAAGTAATGAACATGGCGCATCTTGCAGGCGGTTGCGGGTGGTCCCGGCAACCAGGGAGAGTGCCGGCGCCGCATCCTCGACGATATGACGGAGCCGCATGGACGGGTAATCCGGATCCATCGGCACGTAGGCTGCACCGGACATCAGGACACCCAGAACGGCTGTTACCAGAGCCTCGCCCCGCTCCAGGCAGATACCAACCCGGTCACCCGCACCGATTCCGAGACTCTGCAATTGCGCTGCCAGCGCCTGCGCCCGTTGCTCGAGTTCGCCAAAAGACAGACTGCTGTCATCCACCAACACTGCCGGCGCTTCGGGTTGTAAGGCGGCCGCGCGTCGAAATGCATGGTGAATACACTCTGCGTCATACGCGACTGCCGTGTCGTTCCAGCCCTGCAGCAGCATTGTGCGGTCCGCATCTGAGACGATTTCAACCGCACCGGCCGGCTGCTCCGGACGCGTTGAGGCTTCTTCAAGTACACGCTGCAGTGCGCACTCATACTGCTGCAGGCGCTGCGCTGAGATGGGTCGATTGAAGTCGGTGCGGATTATTGCCGTGGCATCGCTAACGGCGATATGAATGGACAGGTCGAACGCATCTCCATCGTCCGGCGTGTCAGACAGGTCAATCGCTACCGAAGGCCGGGCACTCAGTTCACGGCTTGTGCGCAGACCCTGGTCCTTCAGCAGCGGTCCCTGATCAGCGAGTGTGGCAAATGACGCGGTAATGCGATCCATAAACGCTGCGACGTCTTCGCGGTCTTCCAGCGCTGCGTGCAAAGGACGATAGGTTTCCAGCAGAGCGACCGACCCGGGTGATGTATCAACCACCGCGACCAGGCCGCCACGTTCACCACTCAATCGCAACACCGTCAGAACTACCGCAGCCGCTGCTGCACCCGTGCCGGGCGGAGCGCAAACCTCAATCACTGACTGCCGCGGGCAAGCGTCTTGGTCGCTGTCATCAAATAGCCAGCCCACATCCAGCGGTGCCTGTGTGCTTCGCAGCTCAAGCCAACGCGGCTCCGCTCGCGCCGCGGCTGAGAGCAAGGCCAGCTCGGGCTCAGTCAGATCACGCGGTGGGAATTCCTTGTGAGCGGCCAGGGTGGTCAGCTCAAGCGGCGTGCCGTCCAACTCACGCACCCCCTCGATGGACAGTGCCTCGCTGCCTGTTCCGACGAGCAGGCTGTCGCCGTCTTGCTTCAGGCTTCCCGGTGAAAGCTCTTGATCAAGCGGAAGTGAGACCCGGTCCAGCACAACAAAGCGGTCACCCAGCCATAGTCTTGGCACTCCGAGCGGGTTGTCATAGGGGCCAAAATTCAGCGCATTCACGAGTGCGGAAATACGCCCGGCCGGCTCACTCCAGCGAATGATGCCACCGTTGGGCAGAGGCCGGTCGCGGCCGTAGTATGTCCGCTCACCAGCGCCCTGCGGTCTGCGATCGACCTGCTCTGTACTGAGCGCCGCAACGAGGCCGCGAAAAGCCTCCAATCCGGCTTCAAAGCACTTGGCATTCAGGGCCAGGGCGGTGTCGGAAGGGTCAACCGGGAATTCAATCTGCGCGAGGATATCGCCGCCATCAACCTTGTCGGTCATCGTATGCCAGGTGATGGCATGCGAATCCCGGCCTTCGAGGATGGCCCAGTTAGGCACATTGAGCCCGGCCATTTCCGGTAGCGGACCGTCGTGAAAGTTCACTGCCTCGCAGCGGGGTGCCGTAATCACTGACCCGGGCAGGATTTTCAGGTTGCCGATACTGAAGAGATAGTCGATGTCGAGGTCGTGATACGCGGACCCGACAATTTCTGCAGCCGCAGCAGTTGAGACTCCGCGACCGCGGGCCCACCGAACGAGCTGGGGATTGTCAGTGAACACACAATCTATGACCCAACCCCCGGCCAGCAAAGCTTCCCCGCACTGGATGAGAAGCGACTGCTCACCGGCAAGAACGCATGTTGGTCGCGCTTTATTATTAATTTTGCACCCCTTGGCTTGCTTGCTACATCCCTCTGGGCTTTGGCAACTTACCCATCGCGGAGAGGGCCCGGATTGTCACATAACCGAGCAAATATTTGACAGAATCCGCCAAGGAACTGGCACCTTGCGGAGAAGGCGTTATTCCCAGGCGACGCTGAATCGCGTTCCACGCATGAATATTGGCACGTCGCTTCGATGCTTTGGAATAAAATACAAAGCCTACCGACACAGAGACCTCGCCCCCCGGTGCCTCTGTTTGTGCCATGTGCGCTGATGTCGGAGGCATGAACACACCCTCACCCGCCCGAAGGTCACCATCAACTGCCGCATGGGGCAACCTGGACTGGTCAAATTTCACATGTTTCAGGGTCTGATGAACAATCCAACCCTCAACAGCCTCTTCTGAGACTGTTTCCCGGTCATCCGGCTGCCAGACCGACATGTGCTTGGTGCCATGCACCTGAAGAAAAAAATTGTTTTCGCGATCGATATGAAAAGGGGTCACCGTGGGCGCACAGGAGATGAACACATACGCATCCGTGTCGAAGATCTTGGCATCATCCCCGCTCAGCAAACGCCGTCCCGCATGGATGACATCATCGACCACCTTGCGAAACTCCGGATCTGCCTGTGCCTCGTAAATGGCGATATACGTGCCGGGCGTGTTCAGCGAATCAAATACCTGGTCAACGGAACGCCCGTCAGCAGATTCCAGGTCATGATGGAGCTCGGAATCAACGCGCGTGGATGGATCAATAAACTTTACATGGCGACGATCTTTGGCCTGCAGCCGGTTAGCCACGCCCCGCAATGCCTCGGTTGTCAGTCCCGGGTGATCGCCAAAATTATGCACAAGCCTGCAAACCCGGCTGGCATCAAATTGGTCAGATTTAATCTCGTGGCGAATACTCATCCAATCACCGTTCGCACATCCATCAGCTCCGGGAAAAAGGTCAAATCCAGGGCCCGCTTGAGAAAACCCACACCTGAGGATCCGCCGGTGCCGTGCTTATGCCCGATGATGCGCTCGACGGTCTGCAGGTGGCGGAAGCGCCACAGCTGGAAGCTTTCTTCCACATCGACCATCTTTTCGCACAGCTCGTACTCCATCCAGTAGCGCTCGGTGTTTTGATAAATCTCTTTCAGGACGGGTACCAGCTCCGGATCCCGCTGGTGGGGTATGCGCCAGTCCCGGTTCAGGTGTTGCGGCGGAATCCTGTGGCCACTTCGGTGCAGAAAACAGAGAAACTCGTCGTACAGGCTGGGGGCTTCCAGTGCAGCTTTCAGCTTCGCCTGCTGAACCGGGTCATAGTCGAAGACTTTCAGCATGTCGCTGTTTTTGTTGCCGAGCATGAATTCCATCACCCGGTACTGCAGCGACTGAAAGCCGGAAGCGAAACGCAGGACGCCACGAAATTGCGCGTACTCTGCCGGCGTGAGCGTGGACAGCACGTTCCATTGTTCAAAGAGTTGACGCTGAATCTGCTTTACCCGGGCGAGGATTTTGCTCACCGGCCCCGGATCATCGGAGGCAATCAACCGCATGGCAGCGCCAAGCTCATGAATAATCAGCTTCATCCACAGTTCGGAAGTCTGGTGCTGGATAATGAACAGCATCTCGTCATGATGCTCGGGCCGGCTATGCGGCACCTGCGCTTCCAGCAATTTATCCAGACCCAGGTAACCGCCATAGGTTAACCGGCCTTGCAGGTCGGTCTGGATGCCGCCCTCAAGGGGCCTGAGGTTTTCGTTCTTTTCACTCAACAGCTTGCACAATACGGGCCGTATTGCCTTTGGGAAAAGCAGGCAAAACTGGACCCTTCCCGGAGAAGTCCAAGTATAATAGCCGACTTTGCCTTTTACGGGGCTCAGGCCCCGGGTCGCAACCTCGGGTTGCGCCCTCCCCTCAAAGAGGAAGCCACAATGTCGGCAACGATTGCCTCCTTCAAAATTGACTTTTTCCAGTTCCTGTCGCCGGACGGTCGCCTGGTCAGTAAAGACGTGCCCCCATTGGCCACGGACTTTGACGAACTGCGCCGTCTTTATCGCTTAATGGTCAAGACGCGTGTTTTCGACAAAAAGGCCATCGCTTTGCAGCGCACCGGCAAACTGGGCACTTATGCCTCCTGCCTCGGCCACGAGGCCGCGCACCTGGCCATCGGCAGTGCCATGCGCGAGGAAGACTGCTTTGCACCCATGTACCGCGAATACGGCGCCCAGTTTGTGCGCGGTGTGAAAATGTCCGACGTGCTGAACTACTGGGGCGGCGACGAGCGCGGCAACGACTTTGCCGGACCGGCGCATGATTTCGCCTGGTGCGTGCCTATCGCCACCCAATGCCTGCACGCGGCCGGTGCGGCACTGGCGTACAAGCTGCGTGGCGAAGCCCGGGTGGCGGTGAGCGTGGTGGGCGACGGCGGCAGCTCCAAGGGCGATTTCCTGGAAGCGATTAATGCAGCCAGCGCCTTCGAACTGCCCCTGGTGCTGGTTATCGTGAACAATCAGTGGGCAATCTCTGTCCCGCGCAGCAAGCAGAACAAGGCCAAAACCCTTGCACAAAAAGGCGTTGCCGGTGGCCTGCCCTCGGTGCAGGTCGATGGCAACGACATCATCGCGGCACGCTGGGTTATGGAAGAGGCGATCAAACAAGCCCGCGAGGGCGGCGGCGCGACAGTGATTGAAATGATCACCTACCGCCTCTCTGATCACACCACTGCAGATGATGCGACCCGCTACCGCGATAACGAGGAAGTTGACCGCGCCTGGAAGCAGGAACCGATCATGCGCCTGCGTCAATACCTGGTTGCCGAGGGCGAGTGGGATGATGAGCGAGAGGCCGAACTGCAGGCTGAAGCGGCTGCTGACGTTGATGCGGCGGTTGAGGAATACACCTCACTGGGCAAGCCATCCATCGAATCCATGTTTGATTACATGTATGCGGAACTCCCGCACGACCTGGCCGCGCAACGGGAACGCGCGCTCGAGGAGTTGAAATAATGGCCAATGTAGCAATGGTCGAAGCCGTAACCATGGCCCTGGCCTGGGAAATGGCCCAGGACGAATCAGTGGTTGTACTCGGTGAAGATGTGGGCATCAATGGCGGTGTATTTCGTGCCACCGCGGGGCTCGCGCAGCGCTTCGGCGATGAGCGCGTTATTGACACACCCCTGGCTGAAACCATGATCGCCGGTCTGAGCATCGGCATGGCCGCGCAGGGCATGAAGCCGGTGGCGGAAGCGCAATTTATGGGCTTTATCTACGCCATGGTTGATCACATGATCTGCCACGCGGCACGCATGCGGCACCGCACACGTGGGCGCCTGAGCTGCCCGATGGTTCTGCGCGCGCCGTTCGGCGGCGGTATTCACGCCCCGGAACACCACTCGGAGAGCACCGAAGCCATTTTTGCGCACATGCCCGGGCTTCGCGTGGTCATTCCCTCCTCGCCAGGCCGTGCGTATGGCCTGCTGCTCGCCGCAATCCGCGACCCGGATCCGGTCTTGTTTCTGGAGCCCAAACGCATCTATCGACTCAACAAGGAAGAAGTTGAGGACAACGGCGAAGACCTGCCCCTGGACGTATGCTTCGTGCTACGCGATGGCACGGATATCACCCTCGTGACCTGGGGCGCCATGGTCAAAGAAACCCTGGAGGCGGCCGATAAGCTCGCCGAACAAGGTATCAGCGCAGAGGTGATCGATGTGGCGACCATTAGTCCGCTGGATATGGACACAATCATCGAGTCGGTGGCAAAGACCGGCCGCTGCGTTATTGTTCATGAAGCGGCACGGATGTGTGGTGTCGGTGCAGAAATTGCGGCCGGACTCGCAGACGCAGGCTTGTATCACCTGCATGCGCCGGTCAAACGCGTCACCGGCTACGATTCAGTAATGCCGCTGTACAAAATGGAAATGAAATACATGCCCAGCGTTGGGCGTATCCTCAACGCGGTCAACGAGGTGATGGAAGTCTCATGAAAATTTTCAAGCTGCCTGACCTGGGCGAAGGCCTGCCCGACGCGGAAATCGTTGAATGGCTGGTCTCCGAGGGGGACGAGATCAAGGTCGATGACCCCATGATCAATATGGAAACCGCCAAGGCAGTCGTCGAAGTGCCCTCCCCCTATGCGGGCAAAATCGTCAAATTCTTCGGCCAGGCCGGGGATGTCATCAACACCGGCGCGCCACTGGCCGGTTTTGACACGGGTGACGGCAGCGAGGATCCAGTGCCGGAAGATGCAGCAGAGACGGCACCGCCAGAAAGCACAGAGAACGTTGATCCCGGTAAGACCGACCCCGCCGCCGCGGAAGAATCTGATGATTCGCGCGCTGACTCCGGAACCGTGGTTGGTGCCATGGAGAGCTCGGACACGATAGTTGCCGAGTCCGTCTCCAGTGTTGGCGGCATCAAGGTCACGCCGGCAGTTCGCGCCCTGGCGCGGAAATTAAAGGTGGACCTGTCCCGCGTCATACCCACAGGTAAAGGTGGGGTGGTAACACGGGCCGATGTGCAGGCCGTGGCGAATGATCCGCAGGCAGCGGCGCCTGCACAAGCCGCACCGTCGGCGCCTCCGGCGCAGGCCAGAACGCCACGTCCTCCCGCACCGCCACCGCCCCGGGCAAGCGGCGAGTGGGAACCGATTCGCGGTACACGGCGAACCATGGCGCGCGTCATGTCCAAAGCCCAGGCCGAAGTGGTACATACCAGCCTGATGGACGATGCCGATCTGAACGCCTGGCGGCATGGTCAGGACGTTACGGTTCGTTTGCTGCGCGCCCTGTGGGCTGGCGCCTGTGTCGAACCGGGACTGAATGCCTGGTACGACGGCGAGAAGAACATGCGCATGATCCACAAAGGCATGGACGTTGGGATGGCCGTTGACACACCCGATGGTTTGTTTGCAGCGGCTCTCAGAAATGTGCACAGCGCGACCGCTCAGGAGGTTCGTGATTCGGTGAACCGGCTCAAGGAAAACGTCATGAGCCGCTCAATTCCGCCCGAAGACCTCAAGGACTACACCATTATGTTGTCCAATTTCGGGGTATACGCCGGTCGCTATGCAACTCCCATTATCAGCCCGCCCTGCGTGTGCATCGTGGCCGCAGGCAAGAGCCGTCATGAAGTTGTACCTGTGCTGGGAGGCATGGAAGCACACCGCATCATGCCCATATCTCTGACCTTTGATCACCGCGCCTGCACCGGCGGTGAGGCCGCGCGCTTCCTGAAGGCCATGCTGGAGGACCTGGCGCTGCCCGAATAGGCAGCCCGGACTCCGCACACGACCCTGGCGCAAACCGCCTGGAAGCGCCGGAAATACTTGCCGTTACGGCATTTTTCCGGTAGTCTTCGCGCTCCTTCGAATCAGGCCCGCCTGTAACGAAGAAAATTCTGCCTGCTTTCACTTCCTGTCTAACCACGGGCTGTCTGATCAGCAGGCCAATACGCACACTTGCCGCAACCGTCCGGTTGGGTGCCCCGGCTTAAAACGGGGTTTCCGGATAGGGTAAGTGGAGGATGAACCCGGGATTTTTGACGCGTAACGGCGGCTGTTGCCCCTGCGCGGAATCCCTTATGCAAGGACTATTAACATGGCAGATGTCACCATGCGCCAGATGCTCGAAGCTGGCGTGCACTTTGGTCACCAGACCCGCTATTGGAACCCCAAGATGGCCCCGTATATTTTCGGAGCACGGGGTAAAATCCATATCATCAACCTGGAGAAGACGCTTCCCCTGATGGTTGAGGCACTGAACTTTACCAGCAGCCTGGCTGCACGACGCGGCAGCATTATCTTCGTCGGCACCAAGCGCGCGGCAGGCAAATCCATCCGTGAAGAAGCAGAACGCTGCGGCATGCCGTTTGTTTCGCACCGCTGGCTGGGTGGCATGCTGACCAACTTCCGCACCATCAAACAATCGATCAAGCGCCTGAAGAGCCTTGAAGCAGCTGCCGAAGATGGCTCACTGAGCCACCTGCAGAAAAAGGAAATTCTTCAGCTGCAACGTGAGCAGGAAAAGCTTGAGCGTTCCCTGGGCGGCATCAAGAACATGAAGGGCCTGCCAGACGCCATGTTCGTCGTAGATGTGAGCCATGAAGACATCGCCATCAAGGAAGCCCACAAGCTGGGCATTCCGGTCGTGGCCGTGGTCGACACCAACTGCTCACCGGAAGGCATCGACTATGTCATCCCGGGCAACGATGATGCGATCCGCTCTGTACGACTGTATACCCAGCTGATTGCTGATTCGATCCTGGAAGGACGTGCCTCCATGCCGGCACCGGCTGACGCTAATGACGAGTTCATTGAGCTTGACAAGGATGGCAACCCGATCAAAACCGCTCGCGGTAAGAAAGCAGACACCAAGAAGGTGAGCAAGAAAGCCGCGCCGAAGAAAGTTGCAGTCAATAAGCCTGAGGCTATTGAGCCGGAGCCGGTTATTCCGGAATCCAAGCCTGCAGAGGCCTCCGAGGTTGTCGCAACAACCGCGCCGGAGAAGCCCGTACTGAGCTCGAAGGCCGCACCGAAAAAGCCGAAGTCGAAGTCGAAGAAGCAGCCGAAGCTAAAGCTGAAGCAGTCGCTGAGACCCCGGCCGCAGCTGAAGAAGCGCCGGCGAAGCCTGCCAAGAAAGTCGCCAAGAAGAAGGCGACAACCAAAAAAGCGACGACCAAGAAAGCGGCGAGCAAAAAAGCAGCGAGCAAAAAAACTGCGACTAAAAAAGCAGCCAGCAAAAAGACGGCTGCCAAAAAAACGGACGCTGACGACAAAGGCTGACAAGCCCTTCGGTCAACACCCTGTAATGCCGGGCTCATCGCAGAGCCCGGCGACTAAAATATAGAGAGGACAAAGTCATGGCAGTAACTGCTGCAATGGTCAAAGAACTTCGCGAGCGCACCGGCGCCGGCATGATGGAATGCAAAAACGCCCTGGTCGAAACCAATGGCGATATGGAAGCGGCCATCGAGAACCTGCGTAAATCCGGGCTTGCAAAAGCGGACAAGAAAGCCGGCCGCGTCGCTGCGGAAGGCAAAATCATGGAAGCCCAGGCCGGTGGTAACGCCGTGCTGGTTGAAGTGAACAGCGAAACTGACTTCGTTGCCAAGGACGACAACTTCCTGAACTTCGCACAGAAGGTTGCTGATGCCGCCGTTGCTCAAGACAACGATGACGTTGCAGCCCTGATGGCGACCGATGTCGACGGCGCCACGCTGGAAGTGGCCCGCCAGGCACTGGTCAGCAAAATCGGCGAAAACATTCAGGTACGTCGCATGGCCCGCATCCAATCGGATGGCGTGATCGGCAGCTACGTTCATGGCGGCCGCATTGGCGTGCTTGTCGAGCTTGATGGCGGCGATGAGGAACTGGCCCGCGATCTTGCCATGCATGTCGCGGCACTGAGCCCGGCTTACGCCACGGCAGATGAAGTTCCTGCCGAAGTGCTGGCCAAAGAAAAGGAAATCCTGATCGCCCAGGCACAGGATTCCGGCAAGCCGGCAGAGATCATCGAAAAGATGGTTGAAGGCCGTTTGCGGAAATACCTCGCAGAAATCACCCTGGTTGGTCAGCCTTTTGTGAAAGACGGAGATGTTACCGTCGGTAAACTGCTTGATCAGAAGGGTGCCTCTGTGAAAGGATTCACCCGCCTCGCTGTTGGCGAAGGCATCGAGAAAAAGGAAGAGAATTTTGCCGAAGAGGTCATGCAGCAGGTGGCAGGCAACTAAGCGTCATGCCGGTGACTTCCAGGGTTACCGGGGGAAATGACGTGAAGAAGGCTGTTTACACCAGAATCCTCCTTAAGCTCAGCGGAGAAGCACTGCTGGGTGATGAGGATTACGGTATTGACCCCAAGATTCTCGACCGAATCGCCCGTGAAATTGCCGATGTAATCAACATCGGCGTGGAGGTTGCCGTCGTCATTGGCGGCGGCAACATCTTTCGTGGCGCCGGACTGGCCCAGTCCGGCATTGATCGTGTCACCGGCGACCACATGGGCATGTTGGCGACCGTGATGAACTCCCTGGCCCTGCAGGATGCCTTTGAAAAAAATGGCACGGAAGCACGGGTCATGTCCGCACTCGCTATTCACGATGTCTGCGAAGACTACATCCGCCGTCGCGCGGTTCGGCACCTGCAAAAGGGCCGGGTCGTGATCTGCGCCGCCGGAACCGGCAACCCGTTCTTTACCACCGACACCGCAGCCGCCTTGCGCGCGATTGAGATCGACGCAGACATCCTGCTTAAGGCCACCAAGGTCGACGGTGTGTACGACGCTGATCCGGAAATTGAAAAGCAGGCGTCGTTCTATGATTCCCTGTCCTATGATCAGGTGATTGAGGGCAAACTACGCGTCATGGACGCCAACGCAATCGTGCTGTGTCGTGAACAGGAGATGCCCATTCGGGTCTTCAACGTCTTCGGTGCCGGCAATTTGATGAAGCTGGTAACCGGTCACCCTGTCGGCTCCATCGTTCACTGATTTCGCGCACCTCGCGCGTGCCCGATTATTGCCAACCTCCGGCCGCACGCGCCGCATGTATTGCTGATAGAATTTCCGTGCTGCCAGACTCCGTGGCGCAGTCCACGTACCCGTTCAGGAAAAGAAGGTGGAGTAACCATGCTTCAAGATATTCAGAAAGATGCCAGTACCCGCATGAGCAAGTCGCTCGATGCCTTGCGCAAGGAGCTTGCAAAGATAAGAACAGGCCGGGCCCATCCCAGCCTGCTGGAACACGTTCAAGTGGACTATTACGGCAGCGATGTGCCCATCAGTCAGGCGGCCAATGTTGTGGTCGAGGATGCGCGCACCCTGGCCGTAACCCCATTCGACAAGAGCATGATTGGTACGATTGAAAAGGCCATCATGACCTCGGACCTCGGTCTGAATCCGACTACCGCGGGCACAGTGATTCGCATCCCGCTGCCCCCGTTAACCGAAGAACGTCGTCGTGACCTGGGTAAAGTGGTCCACCAGGAGGGTGAAAGCGCCAAGATCGCCATCCGCAATATCCGCCGCGATGCCAATGGCTCCATGAAAGAACTCCTCAAGGAAAAGGAGATTTCTGAAGATGACGAGCGCCGCGGCGAGACCGAGATTCAACAACTGACCGATCTACACGTCGGCAAAGTTGACGAGATCGTTGCAGAGAAAGAAAAGGAACTGATGGAAATCTGATGTCGCGCACCGACCTTCCAGGCCATGTTGCTATCGTTATGGATGGCAATGGCCGTTGGGCTGAAAAACGCCGCCTGTCCCGTACCATCGGGCACCAGGCAGGCTTGCGCGCGTTACGCCGCACGGCGGAACACGGTGCCAAACTGGGTATTCACACCCTGACCGTGTTCGCCTTCTCCAGCGAGAACTGGAGCCGTCCGGCGACCGAGGTCACGCGGCTTATGGAATTGTTCATGAGCGCGCTGGATAAGGAAGTGAAGGGCATGCATGAGCACGGCGTGCGGGTTCGTTTTATTGGTGACCCCGGCGCGTTTGATCCGGAACTGCAGGATCGCATGCGTGCTGCCGAGGACCTGACGGCCGACAATACCCGCACCCAGCTGAATGTTGCTGCCAACTACGGTGGTCGCTGGGATATTTTGCAGGCAACCCGGCGCCTGGCTGCCGCCGCACGGCGCGGCGAGATTGATCCCTCGCAGATTACCGAGGAGCTGTTTTCAGCCCAGCTTGCCCTGCCCGAATCACAAGACCCGGATCTGTTCATCCGCACGGGTGGCGAGCACCGCATCAGCAACTTCCTGCTCTGGCAATCGGCCTACACAGAGTTCTATTTCAGTCCCCTGCTGTGGCCTGATTTCAATGCAGCCGAACTGGACCGGGCCATTGCCGCCTTTGGACAGCGGGAACGACGTTTTGGACTGACCGGCGCCCAGCTTCGCGAGCGCGCTCAAGCCTAGGGGTCCCGTGCTTAAAATCCGCATTATCACCGCTCTGTTACTGCTTCCGCTCGTCCTCGCGGCCATTTTTCTGTTGCCTCCGGCGTGGTTTTGTATCCTCGCCGGCGCGCTGCTGCTTATCGGCAGCTGGGAGTTCTCACGTCTTGCCGGTCTCAAATTATTGCCGGCCGGCTTGCTCCTGGTCCTGGTTCAGGCGGTGATCATGGGGAGCATGTGGTTCAGCTGGGACCAGTGGACGGCCTCGCCTGTACCGCCGGCCTTTATGGCCTGTTTTGCCTGGATGTTCATGTTTCTGCAGATGGGCACCTATGTGCCAGATCGGGCCATCACACCCGCCTACAAGGCAATGGGCTCAATCAACGCATTACTGGCCGTTACCACCGCCTGGGGCGCACTATCATGGCTGCGCATGGAGCCCGGTGGAGAATGGTGGATTTTACTGTTGCTGCTCATCATCTGGGCCTCGGACGTGGGTGCGTACTTCAGCGGCCGCGCGATCGGAGGCGCCAAACTTGCACCGCGCATCAGCCCCGGCAAGACCCGGGCCGGTTTTTATGGCGGCGTCATTTGCGCCGCAGGGGTTGCCGTCGCTGCCGGCCTGCTCATGCCGGCCATGGACGCATCGGTGCTGCAACTGGCCATCCTCGGCGCGGTCACGGCGATCGTTTCCGTAGGCGGCGACCTGTTTATCAGCATGCATAAGCGGATTGTCGGGCTCAAGGACTCGGGCCGGCTGTTTCCCGGTCATGGTGGTGTGCTGGACCGTCTTGACAGCCTGCTGTCCGGCGTTGCCTTCTTTGTGCTGGCCAAACTCCTGATGGGCATCTGAGTGGAACAACGTGGCATGGCGATTCTCGGCGCAACCGGCTCCATCGGCTGCAGCACACTGGACGTAGTCGCCCGTCACCCGGACCGCTACCGCGTCGAAGCGCTGTCGGCGCACAGCAATCCTGAAAAACTGGCACAGCAATGTGCGGAGCACAAGGTGCGCACGGCGGCTATCAGTGATGCCAGCCGGGCAGATGAGTTGCGCCAGGCGCTCAAAAGACATGGCAGCGACGCCCGGGTTCTTGCCGGGCCCGAGGCATTGCTGGAAATTGTTGAGCCTGACTCGGTCGATACGGTCATGGCGGCAATTGTAGGCGCAGCGGGTCTGGCCTCAACCCTGCACGTGGCCCGGCTGGGTAAAAGGTTGTTGCTCGCCAACAAAGAGTCGATGGTCATTGCAGGGCCAATTTTTCGCCGGGTGATCGAGGCAAGCGGCACCGAACTGGTACCGGTCGACTCCGAACACAATGCGCTGTTCCAGTCCCTGCCGCTCGGCTTTGCCAAACGGGGACTCGCTGACGCAGGGGTCCGACGCCTGATCCTGACCGCCTCCGGCGGCCCGTTCCTGCACCGGGAAGCCATCAGCCTGAACCAGGTAACACCGGAGGAGGCCTGCGCCCACCCCAATTGGGATATGGGCCGTAAAATCTCCGTCGACTCGGCGACGCTGATGAACAAAGGCCTGGAAGTCATCGAGGCGCGCTGGCTGTTTAATGCCGACCCCGACCAGATCGACGTGGTGGTGCACCCCCAGAGCATTATTCACTCCATGGTGTCCTACAATGACGGATCGGTGCTCGCGCAACTGGGGATGCCCGACATGCGCACACCGATTGCGCACGCCCTGGCCTGGCCGGAACGTATCGAGTCGGGTGTGGAGGCGCTGGACCTGTCGGTGGTGGGCACGCTTGAATTCCATGCGCCCGACCTCAAACGTTTTCCCTGTCTGAAGCTGGCATTTCAGGCCATGCGCGCCGGTGGCAGCGCCGCCGCCACGTTGAACGCTGCTAACGAAATTGCTGTCCAGGCGTTTTTGGATGGTGATTTGCCGTTTATGGCCATTTCCGAGCTGGTTGAAGAGACCCTCGGGGCAGCCGACCACAGTGAGGTTGAGACACTCAACGATATATTGAACGCTGATCAGGCAGCCCGGGAACTGGCCCGGTCGGCCTTAAAGCACTGGAAAACCCCGTAATGCGTGAAACCAATGTATGAAGCCGATGTCTGAAAATCATGCTTGAAGTTCTCAGTTCAATTTGGTGGTTGATCGTCGCGCTGGGCGTGCTGGTTACCTTTCATGAGTTCGGCCATTACTGGGTCGCACGACGCTGTGGCGTAAAAGTTCTCAAGTTTTCCGTCGGCTTCGGGCGTTCGCTGTGGTCCCGACGCGCGAGTGACGGCACCGAATGGGCCATCGCCGCGATACCGCTCGGCGGCTATGTAAAAATGCTGGACGAGCGGGAGGGCGATGTTTCGCCAGATGAAGTCGATCAGTCCTTCAATCGCAAACCGGTTGGTCAGCGGATTGCCATTGTCGCAGCGGGACCCATTTTTAACCTGGTGTTTGCCGTGCTGGCCTTCTGGGTCATGTTCATGGTCGGCGTGCCGGAAACCCGCCCCATTATCGGTGAGACAACAGGCATTGCTGCGGATGCCGGTTTTATGCCTGAAGATGAAATCATCAGCGTGGACGGTGACCGCACGCGCTCCTGGTCGCACGCCCTTCTGGCCCTTATCACCCGGGCCCTTGACCGTGATGTGGTCAGCGTTGAAGTTGAACAGCCCAACGGCGTACGCCGGCAACTGACGCTGGATCTCGGACAACTCGGACCGGAGTTCCGCGAGGACGAGACCCTCTCCTCGATCGGCCTGGACCCCTGGCGCCTGGTTCGTGAGCCGCTGGTGGGCGGCGTGACCAGTGACGGCGCCGCACGCGAGGCTGGCATCCGGGTTGGTGACCGTATCACCGCCATTGAAGGTGAGGCCGTGCCCGACTGGAACTGGATATCCTTCCTGCTCAACAAGCATTCACCGAACGGCGAGTCGCTGACCGTTACCGTCGAGCGCAATGGCGTGACCCGGGACTACCTGCTGACGCCCACGCCAGTGGCTGACGGTGCATTCAATACACGCTTTGTTCTGGGTATCGAGAGTCCGGAAGTCACTGCCAAGCAGGAGCGCCAGATCGAGCGGGTTTACCTGACCTTGCAATACGGACCCATTGAAGGACTCCAGCAGGCCTTTGCTGAAACGGTTCGACTGACCTCGGCAACCCTTGGCCTGATCGGCCGGATGATCACCGGCAGCGCCTCTGTGCGCAACGTTTCCGGGCCGATTGGCATTGCCCAGTTCGCTAACGATTCCGCCAGCGCCGGCCTGACCAGCTTCCTGTTTTTCCTTGGCCTGATCAGTCTGAGCCTGGGCGTTCTGAATCTTCTGCCCATCCCCATGCTCGACGGCGGCCACCTGCTCTATTACCTGATAGAATTGGTCACGGGTCGCCCGGTCTCCGAGCAGGTTCAGATTTCCGGACAGTACGTCGGCCTGGTCGCACTCTTTGGATTAATCAGTCTGGGCTTCGTTAACGACATTTTAAGGCTGGTTGGATAGAATCCCTTTTCACCCAACCCGCCACGCTGGATCAGTTTCACAATGAGAATAATTTGGGCGGTCATTCTTGGCCTGCTGCTTGTCGGCAACGCGCGCGCTTTTGATGCTTTTGTCATATCGGACATCCGGGTCGAGGGTTTACAGCGCATTTCAGAAGGCACTGTATTTAATTACCTGCCGCTGAACCCGGGCGATACGGTTACAGGCTCAGACACCCGGGCCTCAATTCGCGAGTTGTACCGTACCGGATTTTTCTCAAACATCAGCTTTGGTCGCGATGGCGACATCCTGGTCATAACGCTCGAGGAGCGGCCGGCAATTGCCAACATTGCCCTGTCCGGCAACAAGGCGATCAAGGAAGAAGACCTGCGCCGTGTGCTGGCCGATATCGGTCTGGCCGAGGGCGAGGTCTTTGACCCGCAAGCCCTGGACCAGATTCAACAGGAACTGATCTCACAGTATTACGCCCAGGGCCGCTATGCGGTGGCGGTCGACACACGTGTTGTTGAACTTGATCGCAACCGTGTGCGGGTTGTGATTAATGTGGACGAAGGAAAAACCGCCAAAATTCAACACATCAATGTAACCGGCAATACGTTGTTTACAGACGAGGAAATATCAGACGATTTCGAGTCGGGCATGCCTCCGTTCTGGAAATTCTGGTCAAAAGAGGACGACTACACGCGGGAAAAACTCGCAGGTGACCTGGAAAAAATCCGCTCCTACTACCAGGACCGCGGCTATATCGATGCGAACGTTGAATCCACCCAGGTATCGATCAGTCAGGACAAGCGGGATATTTTCATCACCGCCAATGTCACGGAAGGAGAACTGTTCAATATCAACGACATCCAGGTGACCGGCGACCTGGTGGTCGGCGAGGCTGCCCTGCGACGTCTCATCATGACCGACTCGGGTGAAGTCTTCTCACGCAAAGAAATGGAGCAGAGCGTGGAGAACATCACCGCACTGCTTGCCAACGTCGGTTACGCCTTTGCCAATGTTAACCCGATTCCCCAGATAGACCGCGAAAACCTTACCGTTGATATCAATTATTACGTCGACCCGGGCAAGCGGGTTTACATCCGCCGCGTCGAATTTGTCGGCAACGCGGGCACCAAAGATGAGGTGTTGCGCCGGGAGATGCGCCAGATGGAAGGTGCCTGGTTCTCACAGGCCGCCATCGACCGCTCCAAGATTCGTCTGCAACGGCAGCCTTATTTTGAAGCCGTCGAGATTGAAACACCGCCGGTACCTGGCACCGACGATCAGGTCGATATTGTAGTCTCAGTGGTTGAGCGCCCCGCGGGCAGCTTTTCCGTTGGACTGGGTTTCTCGGAGGTCCAGGGCCTGATTTACTCCATGTCCATCCAGCAGGACAGCTTCATGGGCAGCGGCAACCGCGTCGGGGCAGCAGTGTCATCCAGTGACATTATCAGCAGTTTCAGCTTCTCTTATGACAATCCGTACTGGACTGACGAGGGCGCCAGTCGGGGCTTTTTCGTGCGCTATTCTGAATTTGACCGGGCTGCCGCCAACATTTCGACGTTTACCAGTAGTGAAGCGGCCGCAGGCGTTAACTTTGGTTTACCGCTAACGGAAGTTGACTTCGTCCGGGCCGGCCTTGGCTTGCGTACGACGGACATCAACATCGGCCAGTTCGTTCGTGACGTGGAAATTCCCGATCAGGATGATCCCGAGATCGACATCTGTTTCCCGGGCCTGACCGGTGGCGTACCGCCCTGCGGCGCAACTTACTTCATCCCGTCTCCTGACGATCCTCTGTCCAACTCACTCGACTTCAACGGAGACGGTGTTCTGGAGCGAAAAGAGCGTGAATTTGACGTAGCAGATCTCACCTTATCCTGGTCCCGTGACACCCGTAACCACTTCCTGAACCCCACCATGGGTTCATCGCAGCGCCTTACGATGGAGGCCACTTTGCCGGGCAGTTCGCGCGAATATTTCAAATTCCTGTATCGCTACGTCAAGTACATCCCAATTACGCGAAACGGCCTGACCTTCTCCTACAGCGGTGACATAGGCTGGGGTGATGCCTATGACAGTTACGACCGCAACTCGCTGGCACAACCGCAGGATACGGCCCTGCAGCCCGGAGCCGTGTGTTTGCAAGAAGAGGTAATAGCGCTGGATACCGGCCTGCCCTTTTATGAACATTTCTACGGCGGTGGTGTGCGTGACATCCGCGGCTTTGAAGACAATACGCTGGGACCCAAAGATCCGTTTTGTCGCGCCGTTGGTGGTGACCTGAAGGTCGCCGGGGGCGTTGAGCTGGCCATTCCAACACCCTTCACCACCGGTTCCGGTTCGCGGGTAGCCCTGTTTATTGACGTGGGTAATGTTTACGAGAACATCGAGGCTTTCGACGCCAGCCTCTTCCGCGCCTCTGCCGGCCTGTCTATAACCTGGCAGGCACCCGTCGGGCCGATCATCATGAATTTCGCGTACCCGCTTATTGAGAAGGAAGGTGACGATACCGAAACCGTCCAATTCTCTTTCGGCACCACCTTCTAGCGTTGCAGAACCTGCGATCAGCAACCTTAAAACCGGTTCCCGGGGCTATCAGGAAGCGCATTTCTTCCAAGAATCAGAAAGATAGCTGAACTTTATCAGTTTCTTCGAGCGTGCCTCGAAGGCATTGTGTGTGTATAATTCCATACGTGAATTTACGCCCAACATTTGTGTGCCTGTTTATCCTTGCGATTGCGCTGTCGACGAGTGCGGCTGCGCAGGAATTGCGTATCGGGTATGTCAACATGAAGGCGGTTCTCGATAATGCTCCGCAGGTCATCACCGGGCGGGATAAGCTGGATCTCGAATTCCGCCCGAGAAATGATGCGATCGAGCGCGAAGAAGCGCAGCTTGAAGCCCTGGAGAATCGCCTGGGCAACGGTGACCTGGGTGTCGACGAGCGGGCCCGCCTGGAGCGCGATGCCCGTGATATGCAGCGTAATATTCTTCGTCAGCGGGAAGACCTTCGTGATGAACTGTCCTTCCGCCGAACCGAGGAAGTGCAGCGCCTCGAAGACCAGATAAACCTGGCTGTCGAGGATATTGCCCGGAATTATGGCTACGACCTGGTGCTCTCCAGCCCGGTGGTTTATGCCAATCCGGCACTCGATATTACCGGCTTGATTCTGCAGCGGCTGCAGGAAGAACACGACGCCGACATGCTCGAACAGGGACTTCGCTAATCAGCCCCGCAGGTAAGATGCCTTCATCTCGAGTCACCCATACGCTGGCCGGCCTGGCCGAACGCTTTGAACTGCAATTGCTGGGCGATGGCGAACAGGCGATTGAATACGTGGGCACCCTGGCCGACGGCAGCCCAACTGCGATTACGTTTCTTGCTAACCGGTCCTACAAAAGCCAACTTGCCAACACCCGGGCCGGAGCCGTAATTCTGGCCGAAGCCGACGCTGCGGACTGTCCAGTCAACGCACTGATCGCAGCAGACCCTTATCTTGCCTACGCACGCATTGCCGCGCTGTTTGACCCGCGACCGGCACCGCAAGCCGGAGTCCATCCTTCAGCACAGGTTCATGACTCGGCAACGCTGGCAGACTCGGTTGCCGTGGGACCTTGCGCCGTTATCGGTGCGAACGCCTGCATTGCAGACGGATGCATTATCGGACCTGGTTGCGTGATCAGCGAAGACGTCGTGCTGGGTGAAGCTTGCAGGCTGGTTGCCAACGTCACCCTGGGTCACGGTGTGCAGCTTGGCAAGCGGGTCATTGTCCATCCGGGTACTGTGATCGGCGCCGATGGATTTGGTATCGCAAGAGGCCCTGATGGATGGGAAAAAGTCCCTCAACTGGGCACGGTACGCATCGGCGATGACTGCGAGATCGGTGCCAACAGCTGCATTGATCGTGGCGCAATTGGTGATACGGTCCTCGAAGAAGACGTACGCATCGATAACCTGGTCCAGATTGGTCACAATTGCCACATCGGTGCGCATACAGCCATGGCAGCCTTCACAGGCGTTTCTGGCAGCACCCGTGTGGGGCGTAATTGCCTGTTTGCCGGCCGCTCCGGCGCGCATGGTCACATCACCATCGCCGATGGTGTGACCGTTGCGGCTGCCACAATGGTTCAGAAAGACATCACGGAGCCCGGCACCGTCTGGGCGTCTGGTATTCCTGCCACACCAATTCGCGAATGGCACCGTGCACTCGGTCATTTACGTAAACTCGGCAGACAGCACAAACGCAACGGCTAAGCCAAGCAGGTAACAATAATGAATGACTTTACTCTTCCCAGCAGCGGCCCACTTGAGACAGAGCAGATTAAGCTCCTGATTCCTCATCGATATCCTTTTCTCCTGGTCGACCGGGTGCTGGACTGGGAGGCCGAGCCGGAACGTGTGATTCGTGCGGTCAAGAATGTGACTTTCAACGAACCTTATTTTCAGGGCCACTTTCCCGACAACCCTGTGATGCCCGGCGTGTTGATTGTCGAGGCCATTGCCCAGGCCGCGGGTATCCTGGGCGCTCTGATGACCGAGGGCATCCCGGGTGGCGGCCTGTATTACCTGGCAAAGATAGAGGAAGCACGCTTTACGCGAACGGTGATTCCTGGCGATCAGTTGATATTGACCGCCAAGGAAATAAAACGTAAGCGGGGCATGGGCTTCTTCGAAGGGTTTGCAGAAGTCGACGGCAAGCGGGCTGCCAGCTGCAAAATGGTCTGTGCAGGGCGCTGACGATGGCAATTCATGAAATGGCGATTGTCGACCCGCAAGCAAAGATTGCTGATGACGTGGAGATCGGCCCCTGGTCCATCATCGGTCCGGGCGTGACCATCGGTGCCGGGAGCTGGATCGGCCCGCATGTGATTATTAATGGGCGCACCACCATCGGCCGCAACAACCGGATCTATCAGTTCAACTCGATCGGCGAGGCCCCGCAGGACAAAAAATATGCGGGTGAAGACACGGAATTGACTATTGGTGACAACAACCTGATACGTGAATTCTGTACCCTGAACCGGGGCACTCTCCAGGACGGTGGTGTCACGCGCATCGGCAATGACAACTGGATCATGGCCTATGTGCACATTGCTCATGACTGCCAGCTTGGCAACAACATCATCATGGCCAACAACGCGAGCCTCGCTGGACATGTCACCATCGGCGACTACGCCATTCTCAGCGGGTTCGCGCAAATTCATCAATTTTGCGAAATCGGCGCGCACGCCTTTGTATCCTTCTCCAGCCTGGTGAACCGCAGTGTTCCGCCTTATGTCACCGTCTCGCCCGAGAAATCACATCCGCGTGGCGTAAATACCGAAGGCCTGCGTCGTCGCGGTTACACAGCGGAGCAGATCCAGAACGTGCGCCGCGCCTACCGTGTGCTGTACCGCTCCGGGAACACGCTTGAAGAGGCCAGGGAAATCCTTGCGGACATGGCCAAAGATGCGCAGGAGCTGCAAATCGTTGTTGACTTTATCGACCAGGCCGATCGCTCCATTATTCGCTAGCGTGCCTGGCACTGACCGGGGTCAGGCCTGAGCATGAGCGGTCAACCCATCATCGCCCTGGTTGCCGGCGAAGCCTCCGGGGACCAGCTCGGCGGCAAACTCATTGCAGCATTACGCCGCCATTATCCACAGGCCCGGTTTTGCGGTATTGGTGGTGAGCATATGCGCCGGGCCGGCTTTGAAACCTGGTGGGACCGCGAAGAACTCTCGGTCATGGGCCTGTCGGAAGTAGTCAAGCATCTCCCCAGGCTGGTCAAATTACGACGCGCATTATTGGCGCGCCTGATCGCAGAACAACCCGACGTGCTGATCGGTATCGATGCCCCGGATTTCAATCTTGGCC
Organism: uncultured Gammaproteobacteria bacterium; assembly: GCA_942491555.1. Classification (GTDB taxonomy): domain Bacteria; phylum Pseudomonadota; class Gammaproteobacteria; order Xanthomonadales; family SZUA-36; genus Marinihelvus. The sequence continues at coordinate 979,823 of CALOBN010000005.1, read as the reverse complement.
TGGAGATAAAGGTCAAACGCGCAGGAATCCCTACCGTGCACTATGTCAGCCCCACGGTGTGGGCGTGGCGATCAGGACGCACCAAAAAAATTGCCCGTGCGACCAACCTGGTGCTGTGCCTGTTCCCCTTTGAGCCGGCTTTTCTTGAGGCCCGTGGCGTGAAGGCGCGCTATACCGGTCACCCGATGGCCGACGTGATTGCCAACAACCCGGACCGCATGCAGGCCCGGCAAAACCTCGGACTGGCCGAAAACGGCCCATATATTGCCCTGCTACCCGGCAGCCGTGCGTCAGAGGTATCGCGACTGGCGCCTGACCTGATTAAAGCAGCCGCTGTGCTGGCCGGGCGCGATCCTGCGGTCAGGTTCATCGCAGCGCTGGCCGATGAGCGGACCGCCAAACTGTTTCGAACCGCCGCCGCAGCGTACGCTACGCTTAATTGCGACATTGAGATTGGCCGTTCGCTTGAGGTAATGGCCGCCGCAGATGTGGTGGTTTGTGCCTCCGGAACCGCCACGCTTGAGTGCTTGCTGGTGAACCGGCCCATGGTCGTGGTGTACCAGGTATCCCCCACCACGCAATGGCTGATGCGCGGCCTGAAGCTATTGAAAAGCCCTTTTATTGCCCTGCCCAATATCCTCGCGGGTGAGCAACTGGTCCCTGAACTGATTCAGGAAGACGCGAATGGCCCGGCAATCGCCCGGGCAGTCCGCCTGTGGCTCGATGACCCGGTGCGCTGTGCAGACCTGCAGGCACGCTTCAAAGCGATCCACGAAGAACTTAAGTGCAACGCAGCTTCCAGCGCAGCGCAGGCCATCGCGGACCTGCTCCAGATTAATCGTGCCTGAGGCGAACCGTCCCCTGGGTACAAACCTGGTTGCGGGTGTGGACGAAGCCGGGCGCGGACCGCTTGCGGGTCCTGTTGTCGTCGCCGCGGTAATTCTGCCCGCAAGTCATGGACTCAAGCGCCTGGATGATTCAAAACGGCTCAGCGCACGACAGCGTGAAGACCTGTTTATACCGATTCAGGAATCGAGCCTGGCATGGCATATCGAGTCGGTGGGACTGGATGAAATTGAGCGTTACAACATTCTCGGCGCAACCCTGCGCGGCATGCAGCGCTGCGTCATGGCCCTGGATCCACAGCCCGGGCTGGTGCTGATTGACGGTAACCGCCTGCCCGCTGCCCTGCCCTGCCCAGCGCGCGCGCTGGTGGGCGGAGATGGGCTGGAGCCGAGCATTTCTGCCGCCTCGGTCCTGGCCAAGGTACACCGGGACCGGCTTATGATTGAGCTGCATGAGCGCTTTCCGGACTATGGATTCGACCGGCACAAGGGCTATCCCACGGCGGCCCACATCGAATGCCTGGAACGCTTTGGTCCCTGCGACGCACACCGGCGCAGCTTTGCACCAGTCAGGAGATTACTGGAAGCGGATTGAGCCCGGGAAAGCTACGATTCCAGATCCGCAATAAACGCCTCGATCTGTACGCCGGTGACTGGCCCGACAAAGGTTTTGACCGGTACACCTTCAGGATTCAAAAGATGGGTTGTCGGCAGCGCACGCGGCGTACCAAAGGCGGCTGGCGGGTTATAAACATCGACCAGGCCGTTGGGGTAGCTCGGCTTTAGTTCATCCAGAAAGGTAATGAATTCCGACAGCTCGGTATCCTCGTAGGCAATGCCCACCACCGTGATGTTGGCGGCGCGATCGTGCAATTCACTCAAATCCGGAATTTCCTTGCGGCAAGGGGCGCACCAGGTGGCCCAGTAGTTCACCACCACCCATTGCCCACGCAGCTCCTCCAGGTCCAGCGTGCTGCCATCGAGCAACTCGATTTGCAGGCTTACGGGCGCTGCTGTTTCCTGCGCAGAAATTTCGCTGGTTGTCAGGAGCAGCGCCAGCGCAGCAGCCAAAACGGAAATCATTGTTTTCATTGTTGGTGTTCCTTCTCATCAGCCGACCCTGCCTGTTCATAAAGCGAGGCGAGACTGGCATCCAGATTCAGTTGCGGAGCGTTAAGCAGCCTCATGAAGGCTGCGTCCCAGGGGCTTTTGCTTGGCACACCCGGTGTTTTATCGATGGGCAAATGGTACTCACCGGCGGCATACAAGTCGCGAAGGCTGAAGTGCGACAGATCGCGGGTAAGTAACCAGTCGCTGTCTTTGTTCTGAGTGATTAACTTTTCCTCTTCAAGCTTACGGAGCATGTCCTGAAGCCGGGATGAAGGTATGCCGGGCTCTTTATCGAGCAGGGTCTCCAGCGTCATTGCCTCACCGTTCACCTGGGCCTCGTGAAGGTGTCCAAGAATGCGAAAAACGAACAGGAACTGCCAGACATCAGACCATTCCCAGTCATCACCCTGATCAGTAAACGTGGTCAGGGCGGCTGCCAGAATCGCGCCCAGCAAGATCACGACCCACACGATATACAGCCAGAACAGAAAAATCGGAATCGTGGCCAGGGCGCCGTAAATTACGCTGAAACTGGCCCGGCTGACGTAGACCACGAAGCCGATCTTGGCCGCGGTAAACAGTATCGTGGAGAGTAACGCGCCCAGGGCCGCATAGCTGAACGGCACCTTGCAGTTGGGCACCAACAGGAACATCAATCCGAAGGCCACCCAGGTGAGCACAAATATGCCCGCATCACGCATGCTGCTCGTGTCCATGATTCCACCACCCAACGTATCGAGCAGCGGTTGGGCACTCAGGGCAGCAGCGCCGCCCAATGCCAGGGGGCCAAGGGTGAGCACAGCCCAGTACATCGTGACCTTTTGCACAAATGGGCGGGGTTTGGGTACCCGCCAAATCAGGTTCAGGGACTTTTCGATACGCATCATCAGCATGAGCGCGGTGAAAATCAGTACCAGGGTTCCGGTGAGCGTCAGGCGGTTGACACTGTCGAGGAACTGGTCAAAAGTGCTTTGCAGCTGGCTGCTGGCTTCCGGGACCAGGTTCCGAAAGACAAATGCCTGGAGCTGGCCGGACCAGCTGTCGAAAACGGGAAACGCCGAGACAATCCCAAAAACCACGGCCAGCAGAGGCACCAGTGACAACAGGCTCGTGTAACTCAGAGAAGCGGCCTCGGCGAAACACCGGTCCTTCTGGAAATGGCTCCAGGCATGACGCGCCAGGCGACGTGTACTGTCCACATTAGTAAAGACCTCGCGAATCTTCCCGTGATGCGTTTGTTCCGTCATGTTGCCTCTCGTCAGCCTTGCGCGACAGTGTAACCGACCCCATCCCTGCTTTTAACGAGCACTTGAGCTCATTTCTGGCATTGTCTTATGCCAGCCTCAGGAAGTGACCATGACCGTCAGGATTCTGCACAACCCCCGTTGTTCCAAATCTCGTGCCACGCTGGCCCTGTTGAGCGAACGCGGCATCGAGCCGGAGATTATCGCCTATCTGGAGCATCCCCCTTCAGCGCAGGAGCTTACACAGATACTGAGGCTGCTCGATCTTAGTCCGCGGGCATTAATGCGCAAGGGTGAGCCGGAATACCGGGCGCTGGGCCTGGCGGACGATTCACTGAGTGACAGCGCACTTATTGACGCCATGGTGTCCCACCCGAAACTGATCGAGCGGCCCATCGTCCTTGCCAATGGCAAAGCCGCACTGGGGCGGCCACCCGAAGCCATACTGGAGATTCTCTGAAATGGAAATACTGGTCCTGTACTACAGCCGCGAGGGACATACCCGGGAGATGGCCCGCCAGATCGTTCAGGGCGTGGAGAGTGTGGCCGGGGTAACCGCCCGCCTGCGCACGGTTCCTTCCGTGCACGATGGCCGCAAAGCACACGAAGTAGATCTGCCCGACCAGGGGCCAGCCTGGGTTGAGCCGGCCGACCTGGAGGAATGCGGCGGACTGGTGCTAGGCAGCCCGACACGCTTTGGGAATATGTCAGCGGCACTTAAGTACTTTCTGGATGGAACCGGGGCCGAGTGGTTCTCCGGTACGCTAAGCGGCAAACCTGCCGGCGTCTTCACCAGTTCCAGCAGCCCGCATGGCGGCCAGGAAAGCACCCTCCTGAGCATGATGATTCCCTTGCTTCACCACGGCATGCTGATCGTTGGCATACCCTATTCGGAACCGGGCCTGACCCGAACCCGCGGTGGCGGCAGTCCCTACGGCGCTGGTTACCTGACCGGCAAGGACGGTGACCGGCCTATGGACGATGACGAGAAAGACCTGTGCCGCGCACTGGGACGGCGGGTCGCGAAAGCCGCATTGCGCTTGAGCGGGTCTTAAGTACTTTCTGAGCAAACTTTAAACGGGCAAATCTGAAATGAGTAAATCTGCGACAAACAACACCGGTGCAGGCAAGCCGTTGATGAGTGAATCAGCTGGCCGGCAACTGGGCCGCGCCGCCTGGCTGGCGCTGGTGCTGTGGCAATTCACCTGGATTGCCTTGTTGCCGCAGCCCTATGGCAAACACAACCTGATCCTCGCCACGATCATCGTGATTCCCATGCTGCTGCCTTTGCCCGCCATTGTGAAGCTTCAGCCACGGGGTCTGATCTGGGCTGGCTATATAACGCTGTTTCTCGCCATGTTCGGATTTATGGAGTTCTGGGCTGATCCGCCGGAACGCCTGGCAGCGGGCTTACAGCTCCTGCTCTGCGGCTTGTTCTTCGCTGGCCTGGTCTTCGGGACGCGTAAGCGGCGCTGAACGGTTGTCCAGCGGTGCCAGCGGTGAGGCAAAAAATTGTTCGTTGATGGCTTTCAGCCTGAGCAGGCCGTGCGCGACACTGTCTGATACAGAACCCTGCCGACGCACCGCCTCAGGCACGTCCCCCCATTGTTTGCGGAATGATTGAATGCCCGCATCGGCGGACTCGAGCAGTTCATCGACCGGTATTTCCTGCTGGCGGGCACGCGTCACCAGACGCCGGTCCAGCAAACCCTGTTGGCCGGTAATCGCACCGCGCAGCGTGTCAGACTGCATCAGCGTCTGCGGATAAAACAGCATCATCTGGGTTCCGAGGAGCAGCTTGAAGGTTGATAAGTCCTCCAACTCCGCGGACAGGTTAGCACCATCACCGTCACCGGTGAGGACACCATAAAGTGTGGCCCGCTCCTGACGATAAAGCGCTTCCAGGCGTTGATTGAGCGCCGCGCTGATATCCGGCGGTGGCGGCAGGGCCAATCGCTCAACCCCCAGGCCGGTAACGAAGCGGTCGCGCCACTCTTCACCCTTGTCCCAGTTGGTTTCCAGCAGTCGGGACGGCAACGTTCTTGCCGCAGAAAGATAGGTGAGTCGGTCGGGCACAATTCTGGGACCGCCTTCAGGCAAACCGGTCACGATACGCGTCCCGACCCACTCGACCGGACAGGCATCGCCCAGGACCTCGTCAGACGCCGCAGAAAACAGGTAGTGAGACTCCTGGTGTGTTGCAAACCGGAAGGCGAAAAGATCAAAAACCTCGTCGTCCAGGCTGAAACGTCCCCGCAGATCAAACGCCAGGCGACCATAATAGTTAGCCACGTTGTCATCATCAGGTCGCACCGGTTCCGAGCGCCGGTCAATCCATCCCATGTTGTCGTAGCAGATTTCCAGGGAGCCCAGGCCCGCCTGATCCGCCAATAAGAACTCGTCCTCAAACAAACCGGTCAGGGCCCGCGTGGAACTCAGGGTACCGGCCATTTCACAAACCTGGGTTACATCACAGGGACCTATCGTTAAATCGACCGGCCGATAGGCCGTGGACTGATTCGCATCACCTTCGAGCCGCAGGTCGGCACCGGGTTTGAGAATCCTTGCGCGGAACGCTTCGCGTGCGCTTTCAAGACCACGTGCCATTTCCCGCAATTCGGCCTGGTAATCCGAGGCAATCCGTTCCACGGGATCATTGACAGCAGCGCCGGCGCCCGCGAGGCAGTCGACCTGTTCGGTAATGACAGTTAACAACTCATTGCCGATGTCTTTCATGCGCGCAAGACGCACCTCGTTCTCCGGTGTCTTGAAATAAATCGGCGATTGCTCGGCAAACCAGGCCATAAAGGTTGCCAGGTAGGCCCATTCCAACGGGTTGGGTAAAGGCCGGTCCGGCAGCGGGCAACCGGTGTCATAGCGGTCATTCAGATAGCCGATCCCGTAGTTGATACGCTGCCCGGCAGTCAGTCCCAACTCGCGACGCAGCTGGGAAGGGCCAAAGGGGCCGTCCATGCTGCCGGCGAGCTGCGCCTCGCGTGCCTCCATATCAGCCAGCCCCAGAAGGGTTGCCTGGCAGTCATCAAAAAGATCACGGGTCATGGACGGACTGCCATCGTCTTCCAGTTGGCCCGCCTTGCCAGTACAGGCATCAACACCGCCGGCCACCGGATCACGAATGGGCTGATCAAAATAGAAGCCAAGATCCGGAATAAGCAGTGACAATTTAGCTACCGCATCACCCAGCGCCACGCGCAGACCAACGCGCTGAGCTGCAGAGCTGCCACGCGCGAGGGCCTGCACGACGTCATACGTGGCGGCCACCGTGGCGTTCAACTCAGGGTCCACCAGGGCCAGCTGTCGCCCGTAGACTTCTGAAATAACGGTAAATAATTCAGAAAACCAGGCCGCGAAGGCCGGCGCGCGTTCCGGATACCAGGCGGCATAATTCTCCAGGCTTGCAGCAACCGCCAGAAGACCTTCAACCGCCACAAAATACTCCTGCGCGTGGAGCTCATGCAGCAGGCTGGCGATATGCAGCAAAGCGTCTGCCTCGGCGCGTTGCGCCAGATCCAGGCCGGGCATAGCCGTCAGCAGGCTAAAGCGTAGCCGCATGAGACGGTGGTCGTCAGGCGGGCCAACACCGCTGGCCAGTGCCAGCATCACGGAGACAGACTGCATCGCTTCACGCAGCAGCAGATCACCCGGGCCGGGGTCTGATTCTGTTGTTGCGCCTGCGCCGGTGACCGGGTCCGCGCTTGCAGCGGTAAGCATTGTTATCGCGAGTTGTTCATCGACAGCCGGCTTTGGCCAGGCAAACAACTCACCCCCCTGCTCCATCAGCGCAGCAGACAGCCATGGATCTTCATCAAGTCGCCGCAACAGGCCCTGCCAGGCCAATGGCGCCTCCACCTCCAGATCCCAAAGCAGTTCCGGCAGCGCTGCTGCCGCCAACGACGGGTTTTTCCGATCAAGAACCTGGCGTGTCAGAACATCGGCACCAGGACCGAGCGGGGAGGAGAGTAAGCTGCCGACAAGTCCAACCCGGTCCAGCTGCGCCTGCACTTGCCAGGCAGCCGGGTCCAGGGCCGGGCTGCGCGGCCTGGCAATGCCGTAACGACCTTCAAGGGTCTGGATCCATTCGAGATTACTGAGCAGTTCACGGGCGCGCAGATGTGCAGCTTCCCGACCCGTTACCGGGGCGCGCCGCGGTAAGGCCAACAAGGCGGCAACGGTCAGCAGTGTTTCGTGCCGGGTATCAGGCTGTGCCAGGGCCAGGGCCAACGAGTCGATGCCGGGCCAGACAGTCGGCTCCGGTGGAGGCGGCGGGGGCAGAGCTTCAAGAACGGGCCCGCCCGGCGATGGCTGCAGGGCTTGCTCCTGCAACTCTGCCGGCAGTTCCTCATCCGGGGCCGCAAATGTGTCGGATTCAGACCCGGTTACCGACTGCGCCGCAGGGTCTCGTACATCCTGCGCCAGCGTCATCGCAGGCGCCATAATCGACGACATGAGGATCAACAACAGGCTATGGCGTGGGGCCTGGCTGAGCAAAGTACGCCATTGTGCGAATTTTGGAGAAATCATCTTCTACAGCACGCATCGCAACCGGGCGGAACCCCTCGGCTATACTACCGGACGCCCGAGCTACAGCAAACTCATCACGCCATAAACGGACGGTCGAAGACATGCTTAAGCATCTTTTGATTATCGCCACCGGCGGTACCATCGACAAAATTTATTTTGACGACAAAAGCGATTACCAGGTCGGTGAACCGCAGATTGCGGGCACCCTGCACCATATGAACGTTGCCTTTGAGTACGAGGTGCTGGCGCTGATGCGCAAGGACAGCCTGCACATTAACGATGAGGATCGCCTCAAGATTCGCGCCGCGGTGGAGGCCAGCGATGCCGGGTATATCCTGATCACCCATGGTACCGACAGCATGGTGGAGACTGCGCTGGCCCTGGAAGGGCTGCCTGACCGCCGTATCGTGCTGACGGGCGCGCTGCACCCGGCCCGCTTCCGCGATTCAGATGCCGTGTTTAACATTGGCTGCGCACTGGGTGCAGTGCAGTGCATGGCGCCCGGCGTGCGCATCGTGATGAACGGCGGAGTGTGGGATCCGCACGAGGTGAGAAAAAACGTGCAAAAGAATCGCTTCGAACCGGCCTGAGCCGGCAGCCTCAGTATCCCGCCCAGGTCGTCAGACCATGGATGACAACGCCCACCAGCCCACCCACCAATGTGCCATTAATACGGATGAACTGCAGGTCCCGTCCCAGGGATATCTCCACGCGCTTGCTGGTTTCCAGACCATCCCAGGTTTTTACCGTATCGCTGATCAGGCTCGCTATCTGGGTGCGGTTCTGGTCAACCACCGTGACCAGTGCCTCCAATAGCCAGTCGTTAATCCAGGTTTGCATATCGGCATCTGCCTCAAGCTCGTTGGCGACACGCTGCACCAATTGCGCAATTTCATGGCGCGTGCGTGAGTCTTCGTCATCCAGGTCGGCCTCGAGACGCTTCGACAGGTCCTCCCACAGCCCGTAGAGGTAATCGAGAAGCTCTTCGTTCTCCAGCAATTGCTGCTTGAACTTGTCACCGGTACGCCGGTGCTCGGGGGCGGTTTTGAGCTCTTCTGCAAGCGTTGCCAGCCAGTCATTAAACTTGCCGCGCATCGGGTGTTCCGGGTCCAGGCTCATTTCAAACAGGCGCAGTTCAACCCGGTCAAGCACCTTGCGCAGAATGCGGTCGTCAACAAAACCCGGTATCCACCAGGGGCTTTCGTCGGCAACCCGCTCACGAATATTCCCGCGGTTCTCCGCCAGCACAATGATGGCGTAGCGCAGGGCCTGGGTCAGAATCTCCTGATGCCCATTGCCTTTGACCAGCCACTGGATGGTGTTGCCGAGCACGGCAGCGAGGTTCAGGCTCTCCAGCTGCTTGCGGGTCACACGACCCAGAAACTGGCGAACCCGCTGTTCATCCAGCGCGTCCAGCGCCCAGCGGATACCGGCATCGGCCAGGTTCAACAGGCGCTGCTGACCAAGGTCTGATTTGAGCCACGCGGTAGCAACCGCCGCCATATTGATGGTTTGCAGCTTGGTACGAACCGCGTCCGGGGCAAGGAAGTGCTCGGAAACAAAGCGCGACATGGCCTCGCCCAGTTCATCTTTGCGGGTGGGAATAATCGCGGTATGCGGAATCGGTATGCCCAGGGGGTGACGAAACAGTGCTACCACCGCAAACCAGTCAGCCAGCGCACCAATCATGCCGGCCTCGGCAAAAGCATGCAGCCAGGGCGCCCAGGCCTCGTCGCGGCCCAGCGTCGCGATAAACAGCACCGCCATGGCCAACAGCAATAACAACGGAATTCGCTTCATGCGCGCGAGGGCGCGCGCGCGATCCTGCTCGGTTACCGGATCAAGGCTCCGCACGGTGACTCAGAATCGGATCCGTCCGATGAGCATGTCTTTCCACATTACCCAGTCGCCGACAAAGCTGTAAAAAGGATATTTGAAGGTCGCGGGACGATTCTTCTCAAAGAAAAAGTGACCGGCCCAGGCAAAGGCATAACCGACCAGCAGCGCTCCAAGCACAAACCAGGCGTTGGCCAGCACGGCGGCAGATACGATCATCGCCAGGGCCAGGCTGGTACCAACAAAGTGCAAACGCCGGCAGGTCCGGTTGCTGTGTTCGTCCAGGTAGAACGGATAGAAGTCGGCAAAACTTTGAAAACGATCACTCATCGCAAAACCTCAGGGCGCGAGGCCATGGGCGGCACAGTCGATATCGGCAAAGCCGGTCAGCTTCCAGGCGCCATCAAGGTAATCAGCCTGGTACCAGCCGCAACTGAATTCAATCTCATCGCCGACGTTGTTGTCCTGCCAACGCACCTTGAAAGTAGCCAGCGTTTCGTTGAGGCGGTCTACCTCGATCGCCGAGAGTTCAGAATTAAGCCAGCCCTCGTCGCGCCAGCCTTGCAGCGGTTGCAGCAGCCAGTCATTTCCAACCACCTCGATACCTTCGTCTACCGAGTGGATGGTCACCTGTTCGGCCGAATGCGCCATTAAGGCCTCCGGCTGATCCCAGGGCGCGTCAGTCCAAATGACTGCGTAGCTGTCCCTGTACCAGGTCTCGGGGTCAGGGATCATCTGATCTGCAAGCACAGGTGCAGCCAGGGTAAGGGAAAGCACTGCGGAAAAAAGAAGTCTCATGGTATTAAGCTACCTGGTTTGGTCATTTGCAGAGTATATGCCAATGCTCCAATTGCCGGCGCGCGAGGGCAATCAGTGTGTCTGGCACCCGGCCCTCAAACACAGCCGTTCCCTTGACTCATTGCGGGTGATTGGTGAGAATAGCCGCCCCCTCGGAGGGCGATTAGCTCAGTTGGGAGAGCGCTGCAGTCACATTGCAGAGGTCACTGGTTCGAACCCAGTATCGCCCACCACTTTCGGGGCCTTTGGCCCCAAAAGTGATGACCAATATTGAGTCCACCGTGAGGGACTCCCCGCTTTATTTACTCATTGGCCCTGCTCGCGGAAACGGCGTTCGTTGTTTCTCAATAGCAGTGGCCGCTCGCGGTTCGAACCCAGTATCGCTTTATTATTGAGGAGCTGATGCGGCTCGCGGTTCAAACCCAGTATCGCTTTATTATTGAGGAGCTGATTCGGGTCGCGATTTGAGCCCGGTACGCGCTGCGGCGTCATTTCGTCGCTTCCTGGCCTGCAGCCAAACTAAAACTCATTCCTGCAGGTACATTCCGACTACACGTCTCATCTCCTTAGTCCTACACAGCTATGACGAGAGCGCGATGCCCTGGGCTTCTCCGAACAAGACCGTTTTGGCTGAGCTGCAGAAAAGTCCAAACGCACCCGGCGCCCCGCAAAATCACTGACCACCTGACCAGTAAAATTACGAGTTGCGACCTGACACTGTCCGCGCCATCATCGGTATGTGAAAATTTCGTGAAATGCGCGTAGCCTGTTGTTATTTGGAGTATCAGTGCGGATGCCAATATGAGGATCAATAAGTGAAAACTTCGGCGCAAAGGTTGACTTGCCTGTGGGGAGCAGCGGCCATACTTGCTGTCAGCGCGTCCTCCCTGGAAGCGGCGGGTCAGAGCGGCACGATATCAGTGACATGTGAGTCCGCGGCGGGAGACCGCCAGCATTGTGCAGCCAACACCTCGGCCGGAGTACTGATGGCGCGGACTATTGGGGATGCCGCCTGTCTGCTGGGAAAAACCTGGGGCTACGATGACGGCGGTGTGTGGGTGCTGGATGGTTGCAGCGCCGAGTTCGTTGTCATGCGTGCTTCGGAAGTAACACCGCAATTGGCAGATACCCAGGACACGGCTCCGAAGGAAGTAGCCGAGGACGTCATGCGAGACGTGCCGGCTGACGAATACCAGACAACCGACGCGCCAACTGTCGTCGCTGCGAATGCGGACACACCCGCCGACCAGGTGGAATCCGATGAGGCGTTCGCCGCGCAGGAGTATACCGAGGAAAAATGGGGCGTGCTGGATCCGGGCAAGGGGTTCCTGCTGGGCAAAAATGAGCTCGGCGAGGCCTCCATTAGCGCCTATGCATTGGTGCGCTACCTTAATCAGCTCCCGGCGGAACAAACCTTCATCGATCATCTGGGCCGGGAACGGCCGGTTGATACACGCGAAGACATTTATTCTCACCGTGTGCTTGTCTGGCTGAGAGGCTGGATGGGCGTGCCGGAATTTCAGTATACGATTGCCTGGTGGACCGTTAACACCACGGACCAGGATGCCCTATTTGGAAATCTGAGCTACACCTTCGACAGGAAATTCACCCTCGCGGCCGGTATTTTCGGCAACCCCGGATCACGGTCCATGCTGGGCTCTCATCCCTACTGGCTGGGCCATGACCGGGTAATGGCGGATGAGTTTTTCAGGCCGTTTTTCTCCCAGGGCATATGGGCGACCGGCGAGGTACTACCCGGGCTCTGGTACAACGCTTCCATGGGTAACAGCTCCAGTATTCTTGGGGTCAAGGCAGCAAACCTTGACCGCAAGTTCACCTATGGCGGGTCGCTGTGGTGGATGCCGACCACCAAGGAGTTTGGACCACGTGGTGGATATGGCGACTGGGAATGGCATGAACAGCTGGCCACCCGCTTTGGTGTTTCTGCTGTCTTCAGCCCGGAACAACGCTTCGCAGACGTCGATGCGGAACCGGGCAACACGGCGCTCCGCCTGGCGGACAGCGTAAACCTGTTCGAAACCGGGTCTCTCGCGCCGGGTGTCACGGTGACCAGCGCAGACTACCAGGTCATGTCCGTCGATGCCGGCATGAAATACAAGGGCATCTTTCTTCAAACGGAGTTTTACTGGCGCAAACTCGACAATTTCCAGGCCACTGGCGCCCTGCCCACCGACAGTATTGAGGACTATGGGTTTTACGTGCAGGCGGCCTTCTTTCCCATACCGAAGAAGCTCGAGCTTTACACCTCCACCTCGCAGATTTACGCAGATAAAAGTCTCGGCTTCCGCGATAGCTCGGATTACATCCTTGGTGCGAACTGGTATCCGTTCAATACGCGAAACCACCGGCTGAATCTGCAGTACATCGACGTAACCCGATCGCCGGTAAGCAGCACATTCGGCTATTACACCGGCGGTCAGGATGGCAGCACCTGGTCACTGGGCGCTTCGATCTTCTTCTGATGATAGGCACTGGAGAATACGCAAGATGAGAGAGCCTTTTCACAATCCGTCCCCTCCTAAAATACCGCCGGTATGGCGTTTTCGGTATGGCGCTGGCGGGCATGTTGCTGGCTACTGCCGCAAATGCCGAGACGCCATCGCGGATGGAAGCCCCATTCAATGATTCACACCTGCACCTGACCAATTACATCCAGGAAGGTACCGATATCCAGGCGTTAGTCGACATGATGGGCAACCGTATCGGCCGGTCGACCGTGTTCGGAATACCCCTTCAACAGCAGTGGTCCTTTGAGAACACGGGAGAGTATGCGCCCACTTACTATCTGCAGACCGATGCACCCCTGTACTACTACTCTTTCACGGATGCGCAAATTGCCATGGCTTATCGGTCATTGGCACCCGAAGACCAGGCGCGGCTGGACCCAATGATCACTGGCTTCAACCCCACGGATATGTACGCCGTAGATCACATCCGGCGGGTGCTGAGCATATTTCCCGGGGTGTTTAGCGGAATCGGTGAATTCACCGTGCACAAGGAGTTTGTCTCATCAAAAGTTGCCGGTGAGGTGGCCAGCCTTACCAACCCCGCCCTCGACCGGATGCTGGATTTTGCCGGTGAGGTGGGACTGATTGTCCTGCTGCACAACGACATTGACATGCCGTTTCCCAAATCCGGGCAAGACCCCTACATGCTGGCGCAGATGAAAGAACTGTTTGTGGCGCACCCGGACACCACCATCATCTGGGCACACCTGGGAGTCGGCAGGGTAGTGAGACCGATGGAGCATCAGGCAGCGATTGTTGAAAAGATTTGTACCGACCCCGCTCTCAGTCATGTCTACATGGACATTTCCTGGGACGAGGTCGCCAAGTACGCCACCGCCACCCCCGAGGCGACCGCGCGCCTCGCGAATATGATCAATCGCTTTCCGGATCGCTTCCTGTTCGGCACCGATGTGGTTGCACCCGCCTCTGTTGACGCGATGACGGCGGTTTATGAGGCCTACGGACCTCTGTGGGATGCGCTGACACCGGAAGCTTTCGCGAAGATCACGAAAGGAAATTACGAGCGCCTGTTCAACAAGGCTCGGCAGCAGGTACGCGACTGGGAAGCCAGTAACGTTGCATCAGAGGAGTGAATCATGAAAAGCATTTTCTTAAAGTCAGCTCTGCCATCACATAGACCAACAGAATGGCTCATCAGGCGGCCCGTTTGCGCAGCAGTCTCGCTGTCCTTGGCCCTGATAATTGGCAGCACCGGTGCCATGGCGCAGGATTCAACACCAAGCCTGGAAGACATGTGGCAAATCATTCAGAAACAGCAGGCGGAAATTGATGCGCTGAAGGAAAAGAATGCGGACCTCGTCAAGCAGGTCCAGTCTCCACCAGCAACAGCGTCAGCCGATCAACCGGCCGCGACAAGGGCGCCCGCTGCAGACCCCAATGTGGCCGAAGGACCTGCCCTGCCTCCGCCAAGTAAGTGGTCAGGTACGGAATTTGAAATCTACGGGGCCGCCATGCTGGATTCCGGCTACTCCGCCGATCCCAGCGACCCGGACTGGTTCGATGTGGTGCGCCCGACAAAGCTCCCCGCGTTCGACGGCGAATTCGGAGAAGGTGGTGACTTCTGGATGGGTGTGCGGCAGAGCCGCCTCGGCTTCAAGAGCAGCACAGACACAAAATACGGAGACCTGAACACCCTGTTCGAATTTGAGTTGTTCGGCGTGGGCGCCGATGCGGGACAGACCACCTTCCGTTTGCGTCATGCCTGGGGTGAACTGGGCCAGTTTGGTGCAGGTCAGACCTGGAGCGTCTTCATGGATCCCGACGTGTTTCCCAACTCCATCGAGTACTGGGGTCCTAATGGCATGGTCTTCTTCCGGAATGTTCAGCTGCGCTGGACGCCTTGGCAGGATGGCGCCTCCAACTTTGCCGTTGCCCTGGAACGACCCGGGGCAAGTGCTGACGAGGGCATCTACGAAGGCCGCATCGAACTGGAAGGGATTGACTCCAACTTCCCGCTTCCGGACCTCACCGCACATTACAAGTATGCGCAGGACTGGGGTCATGTGCAGGTCGCGGGCATTCTGCGAAAGATCGAATGGGATGACCTGAACGACGATCAATTCGACCTCAGCGGTGACGCGACCGGCTGGGGCATCAACCTGAGCACCAATATCAACATCGGACCGCACGTTTTTCGCGGATCGGTGGTCTACGGGGAGGGCATGGAAAACTACATGAACGATGCCCCGGTCGATATTGGCATCACTAATAATTTTGACGACCCACTGCGCCCTATCAAAGGCGAGGCTCTGCCGATACTGGGACTGGTCGCCTTCCTGGACCTGAACTGGAGCGAAACGTGGACCAGCACGGTTGGATACTCCTACCTGGAAATTGACAACAGTGATGGGCAGGCACCGGACGCATTCAAAAAAGGCCAGTACGCGCTGGCCAATATTCTTTACCACCCCCTGCCCAACCTGTTCTTTGGGCCGGAAATCCAGTACGGCAAGCGCGACAATTACCTGGACGGATACAGTTCGGACAACCTGCGCCTGCAGTTTTCAGTCAAGTACAGCTTCGGCAAATCCTTTGGAGGTAACTGAAATGATCCGTTTTAAAACAAACTATCCGGCACTTTTTCTTTCCGCCACGCTGTTGTGCCTGGGCGGACTGACCACCGCGGCCCAAGCTCAGACGCCTGAGGAGTTCCAGGCCATCGTGGACAAGGTGCACGCGAAATACCTGCCCCTGCAGGAAGGCGCCAACGCCGACTACATCCCCATCCTGACCGAGACTCCGAGCGATCTGTTCGGTGTGGTGATCGTGACCCGTGAGGGCGAGGTTTACAGCGCCGGCGACGTTGACTACCGGTTCTCCATCCAGTCTGTCTCCAAGCCTTTCACCGCTGCCCTGGTCATGAACCAGCAAAGCCCGGAAGTACTGCGTGAAAAAATCGGTGTGGAGCCAACCGGGATGGCCTTCAACTCAAAGGCCGCCATCGAGATATACGACGACCGTTCGGTCAACCCGCTGGTCAACGCCGGCGCCATCGCCGCCGTCAGCCTGGTCGAGGCGGGCAGTGAGGACGAGCGCTGGAAACTGGTTCACGAGAACATCGAAGACTTCGCCGGCGAAGAGTTGCCCGTACTGGAAGAGGTGTACCAGTCCGAGATCGATACGGCCTGGGGCAACCGCTCCATCGCCTGGAACCTTTACAACTACAACCGCTTGTATGCCCCACCGGAAGAGGCGCTGCGCGTTTACACGCGCCAGTGCTCCATCGGCGTCAACGCAAAGGACCTGGGCATGATGGGAGCCACCCTCGCCAACCTCGGCGTGAATCCCAAAACCAACAAGCGCGTCATGCCGGCGAAGGATGTGCCTGAGCTGTTGGCCATCATGGCAACCGCCGGCTTTTACGACGAGTCGGGTGAATGGATGTTTGACGCCGGGCTGCCGGCCAAAACCGGTGTGGGCGGCGGTATAGTTGCCGTGGTGCCTGGCGAATTTGCCATTGCCACGTTTTCAGCCCGGCTGAATGCGGCAGGCAATAGCATTCGCGGCCTGCACGCGATTCGCGATATTGCCGGTGAGCTTGGCGTTGGTATTTATGGACCGAATCCGGAATAACCTGACGCGGGCATATCGATAAAAAAGCACTTTGAGGAGACCGGATCGTCAGCGTTTGCTGTACGCCCGGTCTCTTTTTTGAGGCCTAGTTGAGCACGATATGAAGTCCACAGTGAGGGACGCCCCGCTTGATTGATTCATTGGCCTAATGACAGTGAAATTGGGTTAACATCCTGCTGAGATAGTGAATCCAACCTGTAGCCCGGCGCCCGGTCCCGTCCAAAGCTCACTAATGCCCCCGTGCAGTAACCCAAGAGGTGCTTTTTGAAACCAATTCTGGCCCTGGGTTCGCTCTTACTGAGCACCTTGATACTGACACCCGGGAGTTTCGCCCGGAGCGACAGCGAACAGCTACCTGCAGCAACGTCACCCTCCGTATATGAATTCGGGTTTGGGATTTCTTATCCGGACCGCACCATTCGCATCGGCCAGCAGCTCATCAGCACCGAGAGATCTGAAGTCGCTGACCTCACCCCGGACGATGGTTTGTATCTGTTGCTGTTAAGTGAATCAGGGCAAGCCGACGGCCGTATTTTTTCCAAAGACTTCGATGAGCTCCTACAAAAATTTCCTGACCGCATGGTCATAGGACTGTCTGTGCAGAGAGCCGACAGCGGGTTTAACGACCAATTTTTTTATGGAAGGCTTAAATCGGATCTGACCGGACTGATCGTCGGCGACTTTAACGCAGATATATTCATTGATCCGGCGAATCTTGAGTTTCCCGCGACCAGTGATGCTCAATCGGTGGCACCTCTATCGAAGTTCGAGATGGGCAGGGTTGCACACGCCGGTGGTGCACTGGGAGATTTCACCTATTCGAATTCCTATGAGGCCCTGGACTCAAGCCTTGCCAGAGGCTTTAAGTATTTTGAAATAGATTTTGTATTTACCCGCGACGGTCACCTCGTGTGTCTGCACGACTGGGAGGTCAACTTTAATAAGAGCTTTGGATTTAACACTTCGAGCCCATTGAGCTTGAGTGAATTTCAGGACCTGGTCGCGGCAAATCCCCGGTTCAAGAACTGCACCCTGGATGGTCTCGCAGACTGGATGAGCGCCAACCCTGAGGCCTATCTGGTTACCGACGTAAAGGACGAAAACATCAGCGCCCTGGCGCAGATTGCCGGGACCCTGCCGGACGCGCAGCGCAGGGTCATTCCGCAGATTTATCATGCTGACGAATTCGATGCCGTGAAGGCAATGGGCTTTAAGCAGATCATCTGGACGCTCTATCGCTTAGCGCCCAATACGCTGGAAGTCCTCGATCAGGTTGCCAGCTGGGAAGGACCGGTTGCGATCACCATGCCCAAGGACTGGGCTAACTCCGGACTCGCGCTGCGCTTACAGGCAAGGGGGTTTCCGGCATATGCCCACACGGTCAACTCGGAAGCCGAGCTGCAACAGCTGACCCGGTACTTTGGCTTTACGGAAATATACACGGATTTTCTGGATCCGCAGCAATACCCGGAAGCGCAACCCGTTTCACCCTGAATGCCGGCGGGCCCGATCTTCAACCCGCCACACCAATCAGCCAAAGTGCCGCACCCAACAAAGCACTGATCGCCATCACGGTCAACAGGCCCACGCGGCGGCTGCGGAGCGCAAGACACGCAACCAGGACGAGGCCAAGGGCGACCCAGTCGACACTGCCGAGCTTGGGAAATGTCACTCTCAAAACACCAGCGTTGATACCATGCAGCTCTCTGAACAGCACGTGCATGGCAAACCAAAGTGCCAGGTTCAGGATGACGCCCACCACCGCCGCGCTGATCGCCGCCAGCGCCCCGGAAATCCAGCGGTTGTCAGCCAGGCGCTCCATAAACGGTGCCCCCAGGAATATCCATAGAAAACTGGGCGCGAAAACAACCCATGTCACGATCACCGATGCACCCAGCCCAAGCAACCAGGAAGGACCCGCTGCCGTGCTCTGCGCCGCGAGGTAGGCCACGAACTGGGTAACCTGAATCAGTGGTCCAGGTGTAGACTCCGCCAGGCCCAGGCCATCCAGCATCTGACCGGCATTCAGCCAGCCGTGGGTTTGGACCGCTTCTTGCGCCATGTACGCCAGGGCCGCGTAGGCACCACCAAAAGTCAGCAGGGATAACTTGGAGAAGAACACGGCCAGCTGAGTGAACAGATTGTCCGGCCCGGCCCAAAACCACAATGCAGCCACGGGCAGTAACCAGACACCCAGCCAGATCAGTCCGGTTTTTAGCGCGCCCTGCCAGATCGCTGACATGTCCTCGCCGGCAGGTTTTCCTGGCCGTGACACCGGCGCGCTTGCCTGTCCTGAATCCCGCAATGCCGCACTTGCCAGGCCGATGGCTGCTGCGACCCCTATCACCCATGGAAAGGGAACCGCAAAAATAAACATGGCGAGAAAGACAGCCAGAGCGAGCAAACGCTGCGGCAACCTGCGCAGATTGCGGCGGGCCATATCCATCAGGGCCACCAGTACCACGGCCACGACCGCCGGTTTGATGCCGTAAAACAGAGCCTCCACCCAGGGTATGCTGCCGAAGGACACGTACAGGGCGCTGAGCAGCGCAATGCTGATAAACCCCGGAAGAATGAACAGCAGGCCTGCCACCAGGCCACCACGCACGCCGTGCAGCAACCAGCCGCTATAGGTCACCAGCTGCATTGCTTCGGGGCCGGGTAGCAGCATGCAGTAGTTCAGCGCATGCATGAAACGGGACTCGCTGAGCCAGCGTTTTTCCTCGACCAGCAAGCGATGCATGACCGCAATCTGCCCGGCGGGACCACCAAAACTCAGCGCGGCGATGCGCAACCACACCAGTACCGCCTCCCGAAAACTCACCGAATTTTGTGGCATGGGCAACTTTTTCCTGGTGACCAGCGGTTGATATTTTGCATGACCAATTCGCGGCCCCGCACGCTCACTTCTAGCGCCGTGACATTGGGCTCCGGCCAGTATAAGCAGTGCCAGCCTGCAGACGGTCAATCAGCCACCTTCCGGAGCTGATTGTCTGGCGAGTGCCTGTGAATTCCATTACACTTTTCATGTGTTTTTGACTATTTAGTCAATTTTGATAAACAAGAGTGTTCACATGGACCTTCATAAATCCCTTAACACGCAGCAGATCTCCGCGCTCAGTCGCGGCATGCGGGCTGTGCTCCGCCGCCTGATACGGCCCTTGATGGGTTCCATGAGCCTGGCGCGCATGCAGGAAATGCTCAGACTGGTATTCATGGAGGTTGCCGAGGAGCACTTGCAAAACGAATATCCGAACCGCTCTGCCCCCGTCAGTCAGCTGGCCCTGCTGACCGGGCTGGATACCCGTCAGGTCAACCGTTTGCGCCGGGCCATGACAGCAGGGGCTGACGCACGCCAGGAAAACGAACATTACCGGCACAACATGACACCAACCATCCAGTTGCTCGACCTGTGGTCAACCGACCCTGAATTACTGGATGAAACAACCGGCCAACCCAGTGCCCTGACAGTATTTGGCCCATCAGTCAGCATTGAGTCGCTGATGAAGTCATCCAGCTTCTTGCGCGGCGTCACGCCACGCTCCGTTGCCGACCGGCTGATACTCAGTGGCGCGGCAACCGAGGACGAAGAGGGATTGCTGCACATGGTCACGGAGAAATTCATGCCCAGCGCCTCAAGTGATGTGGAAGGAGTCATCGAGGTAGGCTTTCATGCCATTGAACGGCTGGTAGACACGGTGGTGACCAATCTGGAAAACCTGGATACCGAACAGCCCAGGCTTTACCAGCGGGCATTCTGGACCAACCGTCTTCCGCCGCACCAGCAAGAACTCTTCCGCCAACGCCTGACGGCGCTGTTGGCGGAATGCGAGGAACAGGGTACGGCCGTGCTGGGTGATATGGAGATGGCTATTCAGTCCCCAAGCCAGATTAAAGCAGGCTTTGGACTCTACTATTTTGAAGAACAGTCACGCCCGCGAACGAGCCAGGGTTGAATGGCCCTGGCATGACTTATAACCTGGTCTTCTCCGGCATATCCTCAAACAGGTACAGACCAAAACCGGCTGTAATCTGGTTGGGCGTATCAAACGGCTGGTCCAGGGCGACCAGTTGCGCGTAACCCGCTTGCTCTGCTTCATCCAGCAGGGCTGACATCTTGTCGCGAAACACCTGGCGCTGCTGTATTGGCAGCCGGTAAGCCCAGTACACACGCTGATACAGCCGCTGCTCATCCGGCAAATTTTCATCCAGATTGCCAAGCACCGTATCGATCAGACGACTGACCGCCGCAAAGCCGATTTCCAGGGCCCCCTCGCGGTCCTTGCCCGGCTTCGGCAGATAGCGGTCACGGCGCATTTCGATGCGGTCGCTTGCAGCATCGTGATAAATCAGCTCACTACTTTCCAGCTGTTTGACGACCGATTTGATGGTCACGCCACGGGGTAGTTTCAGTTCGTTGGCCAGGGCCTCCAGGCTGCCGCTTTCGCCGCGCACGGTAAGCGTCTTTGGCAAGCCGGTTTCAGGATCAACGAAGCGCTCATCACTCGACCACAGGTGCAAAAAACGCGCCGCCGGCGTGCTGTCCCGAAAAAACTCCGCATCGTTAACTAACCCACGACGGTAGCCACGACTGTTGGTGATGCGACTGATGACGCGTGTGTCCAGGCCCGTATTCATGGCCATGTTGGACAGTGTTACTTTGCGATTCGGGTTCTCCCGGCGAAGTTTCTCTTCCATTTCCTCCACGTAAATGAAATCGATCAGTTCGTGCAGTTTGGCAAGGGATATAACACCGGCAAGAAAGCGGATCAGGCGCCGCAGGACTGACTCAACCCCACGGCCAATGATGGCCACCTCCGATTTCTGCAGCGTATCGCGACGTTCCATGGACTCTTCCGGTAGAAAGCGTTGCACGCAGTGTACCTTATTTGTCTTTTTAGGCCTATATTGCCGTTTATGTCAATATAATAAGCTCTATTTCATGACCCGCAGACGCCACAGTTCATGGCCACTTGCATGATACTTCGCTTCAAAGGGCGTCAGCTCATCGCCGGGTTCGGGCACAAAGGGTTGTGGTTGGGGCGCAGCAAGACCCAATTCGTCGCAGGCAATGCCAAATTCGCGAACATAGATTTCCCAGTTGCTGCGAACCTCCAGCACCCCGCCCAGCGCAAGCATCGTTGGAAACACCGGGTGGCCATGCCAGCGACGCGCCAGGTGGGCGCTTTTCGGCCACGGGTTGGGGTACAGAAGGTAGTGATGTTGTACCTGCCAGCCGGCATCCAGGGCAAGCCGCCAGAAACTGGCCAGTTCGACACGCGCCCACAGCACGTTGCCATCCCGGCACGGTTCAGTGTCTGCACCGACCCGGGACAGACGGGCGGCTGACTGATCCAGACCCAGGACCAGGGCGTCCGGATGTCGTTCAGACAGGCGCCGGCTGCTGGCGCCATTGCCACAACCTGCATCAATGACCAGCGGCTGGTGGGCTAACATGTTTCCGATACAGTCTGAGAGCTGCGCAAATGTGCCGACAGTAGGCGGGTGAAGCGGCTGACGCCACTGGGTTTGTGCATGTCGCAGAACCACTTCGCGCAGACGGGGGTGCACATCCTTCTGGTTGCTGACAACCAGCCGCGATGACTCCATGTGCCGGTCTGAATCGGCGCCAGCTTGTGGTGCCTTCTTTTGCGTATCTGATGCCGGGCTCATGAGCGGCTTCTCCCTGAGTCTGCATTGGGATTATCATGACAATCGCTACGCCAGCTAACACCCATCGTGGGCGTCAGGGACGGTATCATTAGGCCAGACGATCGGGGCGACCCCCTGAAATAATCATAGCTGCCACAAACATCGCGAGACGCCCTGATTTCCATGTCACCCGCCACAAAATACCTGGATGTGCAGCAACCTTTTGCGCTGCGCCGTGGTGCGAGTCTTCCGGCCATCAAGCTCGCCTTTGAAACCTGGGGTGAGCTCAACGCAGATCGCTCCAATGCGGTACTGCTGTTCACCGGACTATCGCCCGACGCGCATGCCGCTTCCAGCGAACTGGACCCTGCCGATGGCTGGTGGGAATACATGATCGGTCCGGGCAGCCCCATCAATACGGACATCTTTTTCGTCATTTGTGTGAACTCCCTGGGCAGCTGCAAAGGCAGCACCGGCCCTGCCAGCATAAACCCGCAGACGGCCCGGCCGTGGCGGCTGGATTTTCCCGAGTTGTCGCTGGAGGATATCGCCACTTCCGCCCAGCTGGTTGTCCGGCACCTTGGGATCGAACAGTTATGTGCCGTCATGGGCCCATCCATGGGCGGTATGACAACGCTGGCATGGGCCAAGCAAAACCCGCAGGGCGCGCGCCACATGCTGATCATTTCATCAGCAGCACGGGCCGAGCCATTCAGTATCGCTATTCGCTCACTGCAACGCGAGATGATCGTGAGTGACCCGCAATTTGCTGATGGACTGTACACCGATGAGGCATGGCCACGGCAAGGTATGCGCCTGGCACGCAAGCTCGGCATGGTGTCCTATCGTTCAGCGATTGAGTGGCAGGAGCGCTTCGGCCGGGACCTGCAATACCGCTACCCGAAACGCCCGTTCACCATGAATTTTGAAGTGGAATCCTATCTCGAGGCGGCTGCGGACCGTTTTATCGGAGCCTTTGACCCCTGCTGCTATATCTACCTGTCACGCGCCATGGACTGGTTTGATGCCAGCGCTGATGCAGACAACCTGGCTGATGCCCTGGCGCTGCTGCGCCTGTCCTCAGCGCTGGTTATCGGGGTCGACACAGATCTGCTTTTTCCTCCGCGTCAGCAAGGTGAAATTGCCCGCACATTGACCCGTTTGGGTATCGACACCCGCCTGGAAATGCTGCCCTCACCGCAGGGTCACGACGCATTTCTGGTAGACTTTGAAAACTTTGGAAATATTATTGGGGGCTATTTCCGGTCCATCGCACGACAGGAGTTTGAAACACAATGAGTCTGGAATTTGAAGGCAAGGACCGACTGCTCCAACGAATCGATAATGCGATTAATGGCGATTGTCCGTTTGAGATCACCACCTGCCTGCGCCGGGCCCTTGTGGAATGTATCGCCGACCCGGGAATCCGCCTCCCGGACTGCGTGTTTGAGGCTATACCCGGGCACTACGCGCGCCGCGAGGTCTTTACCCATCCGACCAGGGGTTACAGCATGATTGCCATGACCTGGGGGCCGGGACAGGGCACGCCAATTCACGATCATGCCGGCCTGTGGTGCGTCGAAGGCGTCTGGGCCGGTTGCATCGAGGTGGTCAGCTACCAACTGGTCGAAGAGCGCGGCGATCTTTGCCGGTTCGAAGATGTCGGCACCATTGTCGCCGGCTGCGGCTCTGCCGGCAGCCTGATTCCCCCGCACGAATACCACACCATTGCCAACCAGGACCGCGACAAGGTGGCCGTATCCGTCCACATCTATAAAAATGCCATGCAATCGTGCAACCTGTTCATGGAAGAAGGTGATGGCTGGTACCGCCGTGAGTCGAAAATACTACAACTGGATGCGGCCTGAGCAGGCCGGCATTGTTGCGTTTGCAGCCGGGGCAACATTTTCCGGGGGCCGAAACAGTTCAACTGGAAGAACGTCTGGTGTGCGTTTGAACACATGGCTATACTGTGCGCCCGCCACAGCCATGGCGGACCACTCTTGCCGGAGTGGCGGAACTGGTAGACGCGCCGGATTCAAAATCCGGTTCTGGAAACAGAGTGAGAGTTCGAGTCTCTCCTCCGGCACCAATTTCTCAACCATCGTACGGTCCACTTAATGAAAGCTATCCTCGGCATGATGGCCGCTTTCTGCTGCCTGAGCGTCCCACAGCAGGTACAGGCCTGGGGACAAACCGGTCATGGTGCCATCGGCGTGCTTGCCGTAGAACGACTCCAGCCGGGTACGCGCGAGACTCTGAGTCAGATTCTTGGCAGCACCGATCTGGACGCGGTGGTAGGCGCCTGCATCTGGCCCGACATCTGGCGTGGCCTGGGTGATGGTGCAGACACGGCGACCTGGCACTATGTCAACATCGATCCGGATGAGATCGCCTACTCCCGCCGCAGGGACTGTCCGGAAAAGCAATGTGTTACCGAGGTCATCAATATCCAGGCCGACATCCTGGCTGACCCGGAGCAATCTCTGGAAAATCGCCGCCTGGCCTTTAAAAACCTCTGCCACTTTACCGCTGATCTGCACCAGCCCCTGCATGTCGGTTATGCCGACGATCAGGGCGGCAACCTGATCACTGTTCGTTTCCGGGGGGACAGCATGAACCTGCATCGCTACTGGGATAGCGGACTGATCAGCGCGCAGGTAGACACTCTGGATGAACTACTCACCGTACTGCGTAAACGTCCAGATCAAGCACCTTCGGGCTGGCAGCCTGGAGACACATATGCCTGGACCAACGAGTCGTTCGCGCTAACGAGAAATTTCGCCTACCCGCCGGTACGCACTATTGATGAAGGTTTCGTGGAACGCAGCTGGCAGGTCACATTGCAGCAGCTGGATGCCGGGTCGGGTCGCCTGGCGGCGATTCTGGAATTCGCTCTCGGCGAGCCAGTGGAAATCGAGGAACACCCTTAAGCCGCTTGCAGCCTTGTCAGGTTTATAGCCTTACCAGAGATCCCGCGCTACACGGAACCCCAACTGCGGCCCTTTAAGCGCCTGCGGCGCTGACATGCGCGATGCTGAGCGCGCCTGCCTTTCTGAACTTGCCCAGTAGCCACCCCGCACCACGCGACGCTCACAGCCGGGATTTTCCCAGGCAGCGCCATCGATCGGGGCACGAATATAATTGGCATGCCAGCAGTCCTGGACCCACTCACTGACATTTCCCGCCATGTCATAAAGACCAAAAGGATTTACCGAGAAGCTGCCTGCCGGGGCGGGGCCAAAGTAACCGTCGTCATAGCCCTCGATGGGGTTACTGAAGCGGCGACCCGACTCAGAGACATCACCGCTACCCGACAGGTTATCCAGAGGATTGCGGGGTATGCCGTCACCCCACCAGTAGATCGAACGGGAACCAGAGCGCAGGCCATATTCAAACTCCGCCTCGCTTGGCAGGCGATAGTTGCTGCCCGTCTTACGGGACAGCCAGTTTACATAAGCAATCGCATCATCAAAGCTGACATGCAAAACGGGGGCGTTGTCGGCCGCACTTTGACCGCTGAAGTCCATGCGCCAGTTGACGCCATTGCGATCACTCAATTGCCCCAGATCCTCGTCCCACACCGTGCTGCTGTTGGAGCGCTCAGCATCCGTGCGGTATCCGGTGGACTCGACGAAGACCGCGAACTGCCCAACCGTGATCTCCTGCTGTCCCAGGGCAAAACCCCGCTCAAAGGTCACCCGATGCTCCGGCATCTCGTTATCCTGGCCACCCTCTGACCCGGATCGCGACCCCATCATGAAGCTGCCGGCATTGAGCACGACTACCGCGGGACCAAAACCTGAACCATCCTCAAATGGGTCCTGAATAATATCGCCGGGTTCAAACTGTCCGTAACTCACTTCCTGGGTCATCATCTCGCGCAGCTCAACAACCCGGGTTTCATAGCCACCCAATGCGATCAGATCGATCAACTTGAACTCGGCGAGGTTGTTGTCACCGGCACTGATGGCAGCAATGATCTCGTCTTCAATACCTTTGGCCATCGTGCTGCGAAAAGCTTCAATTTGGCGTCGACCTTCCACCACGGCGGCCTGGTTGTCCTGAATTCCCGCCGCCTCAGCCAGCCAGGCATCGGCGAGCTCAAAATCCAGGCTCCGCGCGGCATCCAGTGCATAAACCAC
Organism: uncultured Gammaproteobacteria bacterium; assembly: GCA_942491555.1. Taxonomy (GTDB): domain Bacteria; phylum Pseudomonadota; class Gammaproteobacteria; order Xanthomonadales; family SZUA-36; genus Marinihelvus. The sequence continues at coordinate 953,529 of CALOBN010000005.1, read as the reverse complement.
CATCACCTGTTGAATCCCGGTGATCCCATTTCTTGCCTGCACATTGCCGGGATCAACACTCAGGACACGGCGGTAGTGATAATACGCGCTGTTTAAGCGCGGCTCGATCAATGCGCCTTCCTGCTCAGCCAGCTGCGCGGCTGCCAGCCACTCTTTGATCTCCGCACCCTGGTTCAGGGTTCTGATCAGCTCAGACAAGCCGCGTTTACGAGGGTTAACGTCACGCACGGCATCAGCGAGGTAGGCCGCAGTAGCAAAGTCACCCTCCTGACTGGCCACGCGCGCCTGGCTGAGCAGATCCTCGAGCAACGCATCCAACTCGGCCAAAGCCGCCTGGCTGTTGGGCCGGGCGCCGATCATGGTGAGCAACTGATCGAGCCGCTCCGCCTGGGCTGGGTTGGGTAATTGGTAGGTGGTTTCCGGTCGCACCGAGCCGGTTTTGGACTGTGACCAGTCCTGTTCCGGATAACCCTGTGCCGCCGGCCTGGAAGAGGTGCTGGACGATTGCTGCGCTGCGGCCAGCGCCGTCCACGCCTCACTGAGGCCAGCCTTATTGGGCTCAACCTGGCGGACTACGTTCAGCAGATCGGTTGCCTGTTGATAAGCGCCGCGGCGCGTGAATTCCTGCGCGCGTTTCAGTACTTCATCCAGGACCGCTTCAACCTCAGCGGTTGCCTGTGCATCACCCTCGCGAATCCTGAGGATTGCAAGGGCCTCCTGCAGTCTGGCTTCCAGTTCCGGATCGCCCAGCGGCAGTGATTGGGGCTGTTGTACAGATTGAGATGCCTGCGGGACCGCGAGCTCGAACTGGAACTCTTCATTGTCCACGTCACCAAGCCGGCGCACGCGGGGGCCCGCGTCTTCCGCTTGTTCTTGAACCTCGCTCTCCCCGTCCGCTGTCGCGGGCGACACCCCGCCCGGCTCCGAATCCTGTCCGAAAGCCCGGTCGTGCGATGTCAACATCAGGATCGCAAGGAATAGTATGGTCGCTCGACCCATTAGATGCGCATATTCCCTTGCTTTTTGATCCGTTCCGAATGTGCGCCGTGTTATGTTGTTACAGGGTCCGGAGCGGCGCATCGGACACCGGCCACAATAAACCATGGCCGTGCCGCCCACAAGGGCGGGAATTCCCGCAAAAAACCTTTGACAAACAACCATAACAGCAAGTTTCAGGAACTGAAACATCAACTCCCCATGAACCAAAACGACACCCTTGAGACCGCGCTTTCAGCAGCGGATTCCCCGATCATGCTCGAAAGTGCAGCGCAGGCAGGACGAGCGGCGAAGGCCTGGCGTCGCGCCAGCCTGCTCGCTGTGGACACCGAATTCGTTCGCGAGCGTACCTATTTTGCTAACCTCGGCCTCGTTCAGGTCTCTGACGGCCAGACAGTGTGGCTGCTGGACCCGCTGATTGAGGGCACACTGGAGCCGCTGGCAGAAATGCTCAACGATGGTGCCATCACCAAATTGCTGCATAGCCCGTCAGAAGATCTCGAGGTCATGCAGCACATGACCGGCTCGCTGCCCACACCTCTTATCGACTCCCAACTGGCCTGTGCCCTGCTTGGCCAGCCCCTGCAACTGGGCTATCACAAGGCTGCAGAGTGGCTTTTGAATGTGCCGATTGACAAGGATCTGACGCGCAGTAACTGGATGGCACGCCCATTGCGCAAAGACCTGCTCCGCTACGCCGCCCTGGATGTCAGCGTGCTGCCCCTGATGTGGGAGAAACTGCAGGGGCAACTCGAGGAACTTGGGCGTATGGCATGGCTGCATGAGGACTGTGAGCGCATGCTGCGGGATGCTGCGAAGCCGGTCGACCCCATGCACAGCTGGCTGCGTATCAAAGGTGCCGGGAGACTGGACGGACGGGCTCTGGCAGTCCTTCAGCGCCTTGCCGCCTGGCGGGAAAAGGAAGCCTGCGAACGCAACCGGCCACGCGGTTTTATCGTACCCGATCATGTCCTGCTTGAGATCGCGCGGGAGGGGATGCGTGAACCGGATGATCTCGCGGGTATCGAAGACCTGCACGCGCGCGCCAGACAGCGCTGGGGCGGAATTCTTACGACCATGGTCGCGCAATCCCTGGAAGAGGACCAGGCCCTGCCCTTGTTACCGCAGACAGGACCTGCTGAGCGCCAGCGGCTCAAGGCCATGCGGGACATTGTTGTTGAAAAAGCCTCCGCTCTTAATCTGGAGCCGACGGTTCTGGCTGCCAAGCGGGATATGGAGGAGATTCTGTTTGCAACGACGCCCGGCCACCTTCCGGAACGACTTCAGGGCTGGCGGCGAACCATAGTTGGCGAACCACTTCTGGAGCTCGTCAGCGCATAAGCCACCGGCTCCCACGGTTCACGGCAGCTGGTTCCAAAGATGGGCGTAGGCCAGCGCCAGGCGATAAGCCAGCTGATCGTTGGTACTGGAACCACCATGACCGCCTTCAAGGTTTTCGTAGTACCAGACCTCCTGGCCCATCGACGCCATGCGCGCAGCCATTTTTCGGGCATGACCCGGGTGCACGCGGTCATCGCGGGTTGATGTATAGAAAAAGGTTGCCGGATACTCAACACCCTCCTCAAGGTTCTGGTAAGGCGAATACTGGCTGATGTAAGCCCATTGTTCCGGGTCGTCCGGATCGCCGTACTCGGCCATCCAGCTCGCACCCGCCAACAGCTTGTGATAACGCTTCATGTCCAGCAACGGAACCCCGCTGATCACTGCGCCATAAAGTTCAGGGCGCCGCGTCATGGTGGCACCAACCAGCAATCCGCCATTGGAGCGACCTTCAATGCCGATGTGCTGAGGGGATGTAATGTCGCGTGCAACCAGGTCTGCGGCAATGGCCTCGAAATCCTCAAAGGCGCGTTCACGGTTTTCCTTCAGTGCAGCCGCATGCCACGCGGGGCCGAACTCTCCACCACCACGAATATTGGCCAGAACAAACACGCCACCCCGATCCAGCCACAGCTTTCCATATGCGCCGTAAAGGGCCTCGTAGGACCCACTATAAGACGGCGTTAGCGCATTGCGGAATCCGCCATAACTGAAAATATGCGTAGGATTTGTGCCATCCATCGGTGTCTCTTTGGCCATCACAACGAAATACGGCACCTGGGTGCCATCCAGCGACGTCGCAAAAAACTGCCGGGTGACATAACGTTCACCATCAAAGCTTGGCGCCTGTGCCATGACTTCCCGGGGCAAGGTCTCATCACCGGCCACATAAAACAGCGTCGGCGGCGTGGTAAACGACTCGAAACGCGCAAAGAAATTGCCGGTTTCGTCATCGGTACTCATGACTGACAGCGCGCCGTCATCCGGAAAGGCGATCTGCTGTTCCTGCCAACCGCCTTCAGGACCGGGGCTAAAGCGAATCATTTTGCCGCGCACATTATCCAGCACGGTCACGAGTACGCTGTTGTCCGTGGTCGTAACATCCTCCACAACGCGCGATGCTTCGGGCCTAACCATGACATCGATTTGCCCGTCCCCGCCGCGCAAAGCCGCGGTATCGGCAACCAGCACAGCGCCCTGCGGATACAGCGTGCCTGCCCGATCCCAGTCTTCTTTCAGGGAGACAATGAGCCGGCCCTGGAACACGCCATTGATCGCGGCAGTCGCCGGCAATGCGAGGGGATACTTTTCACCATCAAGCAGTTGGTACCAGTCGGCCGTCCAAAACGTGGTTCCTTCCCGAACCAGATCCACATCACCGCCTGCCGAGCGGCCCCGAAAAGCACCGGCACCCACCGACGTGACAGGCGCCTCATGCACAGTTTGCGCCGCTTCCAGTGTTTCACCCCGGGTCCAGCGCTTGACGATTCGTGGATAACCCGAATCGGTCATCGTCCCGGGCCCAAAATCCGTCGCTACAAATACGCTGTTCTCATCAATCCAGCCAAGACTGCCCTTGGCTTCGGGCAGGTAGAATCCATCGTCCACAAACGTCCGGGTCACCGAGTTGAATTCGCGCGTCACCGCAGCGTCACCGCCCCCGGGAGAAAGGCGCACAAAACAGTGCTCCGGTTGACCGGACAGGCAGTTCATGCCACGAAACACCCACTGAACACCTTCACTTCCGGAAAGTGCATCGACATCAATGACCGTCTGCCACTGCGGGTCGTCGCTGGCAAAGCTCGCCAGCGTGGTCCGCCGGTAGATACCCCTTGGATTCGCGTCGTCCCGCCAGAAGTTGTAGAGCCAGTCGCCCTTCTGGTCGATCGTAGGCAGACGCGATGAACTGTTCAGCGTCTCCAGGGCCTGCGCATACAATTCATCAAACAACTCATCTTCAGCGAGCCGCTCTGCAGTGGCCACGTTCTGAGCCATGACCCATTCAAGTGCCTCCGCCCCGTCAACCTCCTCAAGCCACAAATACGGATCGTCTTCCTGGGCAATAACCGGCACAGCCACAAAGCCAACCAGGGCCATTGCAATAAGCCATTGAAGTTTCATATGTCTACCTTAAAAAGAATCATTGAAATCTATGGTGCGCCCGGCAGGACTCGAACCTGCTACCTCAAGATTAGGAATCTTGCGCTCTATCCTGATGAGCTACGGGCGCGTCGGGAGCGCAGTTTATCAAGAATTACGGGAACGGCGGGAGCGGGAGCGCAAGGTTCAGAATCTTGCGCAGCCCAGGCTGCGTTGACTGGCGGTTTTCGCGCAGCGAAAGAAGCCAGGCATAAGCGCCGTCGGGCGTATCCTGATGAGCTACGGGCGCGTCGGGAGCGCAGTTTATCAAGAATTACGGGAACGGCGGGAGCGGGAGCGCAAGGTTCAGAATCTTGCGCAGCCCAGGCTGCGTTGACTGGCGGTTTTCGCGCAGCGAAAGAAGCCAGTCAAATCGGTTCTGGCGATTCATCCCTGACCAGGCGTAACTGACCGTCCATATGCACATCGCGTTGCGGGAATGCGACCACGATGTCGTTTGCATTGAACAGTTCCTCGATACGAAACCGAATATCGCTTCGAAGTTTTCGCAAGTCGCCAGCACCCGGACGCAGCATGGTCCAGAAGTAAACATCAAACACCAGAGCGTTGTCGCCAAAATCTTCGAATATCACCATTGGTGGTGGGTCGCTCTGTACATTTTGCTGCGCGCTGGCCGCCTGCTCCATCAATTCCGCGACCCGCTTTACGGGAGAACCGTAAGCGACGCCCACGCGAACGCTGGTTCGGATATTACTGTCCGCAAGCGTCCAGTTAATTACCGTGTTCTCCAACAGGGCGCTGTTGGGTGTGACAATGTCCGCGCCATCAATCCGTCGTATGCGTGTGGAGCGCGTGTTGATTGCCTCGACTCGACCCAGGAACCCTTCAAACTCCAGCAGGTCACCGATCCGGATGGGCCGCTCGCCCATGAGAATCCAGCCGCTGATGAAATTATTGATGATGGCCTGTGCCCCAAAACCCACGCCGATCGCGATCGCGCCGGAAATGAACGTAAATGCGCCCAGGGGCACATTCAGCATGCCAAGCGCTATCAGGCCAAGACAGGCAATGGCTACAACGTAAATTCCGCGACGGATGAGCTGAATCAAGTTGCTGTCATAATTCCGGCTGCGCATCACCCGGCTGACGCGGCGCTCTAAAATACGCACAAGCAGCAAACCAAAAATCAGCAGCATGGGTGCGGCAATCACCTGCGACAAAGTGATTGGTGATTGGCCGAATACAAAGAGCTCGGTACTCAGCGCATCGGATACCTGAGCCCAGAATGATTTGAAATATTCCATGGTGCCTGCCTTGCCCAGCCGGAAGCCGACAGTCTAACGGATGACCGGGCGGATGCAGAGAAGATGTTTCAGGGTCCCGGGGTCAAAATCGGATACATTCCTCGCAAAACAGCAGGTCGACCCCGACCCTGGTCGACCGCTGCCACCGTGTTTTAATCGCTGAGGATACTGTCCTTCCGCCGACCTAATCTCCCCTTCAGGCCACTGGAAAACCACATGATTAATTACACTGGCTCGGGTGCTCCCCTTAATTGTCATTAATAGTCTATATTGACTTTTATGTCAATATTTAATTATCTTGCATACTATTCTGTTCCCGCGCCACAGGCCTGATCAACCAACGGGCCAGTTGTAGAAACAACCACAAAAACACCACGGGAAGGATCGCAGTTTGCAGGACAAACACCACACTCAACTGGATCAAATGCTCAATCATGCTCGCGGCACGCGACTGGATTTCCTCAAGACGCGCGGTGAATCCGCCTGTTTTTGCCCCATCCCAGGCCGCTCCCAGCGCATTGAGTACACCGCTTAGTGCCCCGGCCTCCGCGGCCTCTTCCAATTGTTCATCCTGCGTATTCCCGAGTATTTCCAGTTCACTACCGGCTGCCTGGATGATTTCGGTACTTTGCTCGTACCTCGTCTCCAGAAACAGGTCATAGATCGCATCATTGGCCATCAGGGACAGGGGCACGGCAAATCTCAGAAACAGCGCAATCAACAATATCCGCCAGGCAATGGCCCGGCGCATGTTCTGCTTTTTGTCCTTGCCCTGCACCGGCTTCCACCAGCTCAAAACGAGCACAATCAATGCCAACGCCACAACGATGCCCTGCAATACCCACCATGCGCTGATGTCGAGCAGTACATTCTGGATACCAAGGGATATGGTGGCGCCGAGCATGATCCAGGAAAACCGTTCCACCAGGTCATTAACAGGATCCAGGACCTGCCCTGGCGTCAGCGTTACCCCAACCCCCGCGGGCTGGAATGCCACCTCGGTACCCTGGGCAGCCGAAATAACGCCATTAAGCGTGCGCGCCAGGGCGAAAGTGACAATGGCGCGTTGAAACAGTGACTCAAAATTGGCCGCCGCACGCTGGTCAAGCAAAGGGCTGACGGAGAGCACAGCGATAAGCAATAAAAGGACACTGACACCCGCTTTTCGCCAATGCCGGGCCGGGGAACGATTCGGGTTCACTATGTCGGTCATTGGTCCAGCCTAGGGGAGCAGACTCATACCAGCAACATGATCATTACACCCAGAATAATCAGGCACACCCCAAAAGCCCGGCGCAGGTCAACCGGCTCTTTCAGAAACCACCAGGCGAACAGGATCATGAATATCAACTGAGACTCGTTGTAAATAGCCGCCTCGGATGCGGGAATCAATTTGTAACCGGCCAGCCAGAGCACGCTGCCCAGATATCCGCCGAGGACACAGGCGGACAGCGTCAGGACCCAGGGGTGGGGCTGACGGTAGTTATCCAACAGGACCCCCCATTGACGCCGCCAGGTCAGCACCATCAGCATGGCGGCCACACCCGCTGCCATTCTGATGGTAATCACCCACAGGAAGGGACCCTGCTCCAGCAAGGGCTTGACCATCACCACCGCGAAAGCCATCAACACCATGGCAGCCACACCAATCATCAGACCACGACGTAACTCTTGGGCGGATACCTCGGTCCGGTAGCGTTTGAGTGTCACCACCAGGATGCCAAGCATCACCAGCACGAAGCCAGCCCACTGTGCCGGGCCAAGCCGCTCACCGAGATAAAGTGCAGAAAAGAGAATGACAAAAGGACTCAACAGAGCGCCGATAGCGCCCGTCCGCCCGGCACCGACGAGATTCAGGGTGCGCAGGTACAGCGTGTCCGCCACGGCCATTCCCAAAACGCCGGACACGATCATGATGGCAAGATCAAGCGCACTAAATTGCGGCCAGGGCGCGCTGGTGGCGAGCGTGACAACAATCAGTGTGATTACCAGCAACGCCAGGGCGACGCTGTTTTTCAGCAAGTTGAGCGAAAATGGCAGCATGCTCTCGCCGGACCGGCGAAACATGACCACGGCCAACGCCCAGGCCATGGGCGAGGCCAGCGCGAAAAACTCGCCCCACCCCATCGATGCGTTTACCTTAGTAGACTCGCGCCGTTATCAACTGCGCTACTGAACCGAAACCTTTACCAGCCGCACGGGTGTGATCGGGACATCCTGATAGTCCAGTTCAGCATTAAACCCGGTGGCTACTGCAGCTATCTTTTCCAACACTTCCTGGCCTGAAATAACGGTACCAAAAACCGTGTAACCCCATTGACGCTCACTCGGATTCAGGGTGTCACTGTTGTCCGCGACGTTAAAGAAAAACTGGTTGGTGGCCGAATGAGGATCGGAGAATCGAGCCATGGCAATGGTCCAGGCGTTGTTGGATAGCCCGTTACCGGATTCGTTCATGACCGGGAGCCGCGCAGGCACTTCTTCCCAACCTTCTTTGAAGCCGCCACCCTGAACAACAAAATCCTTGATGACCCGGTGGAAAATCGTATTGTCGTAAGCACCCTCAACGACGTAAGACAGGAAATTATTCACCGTGACCGGGGCCCGCATGCGATTGAGCTCTACCTCGACTACGCCCTGATCTGTCTCAAACACCACCATGGGAAAAGCATTTTCCGGCAACACATCATCGATAACAGCCTGGAATTGAGCCTGCGTAGCAGCCGAAAATCCGAGCACAATTAACAGGCAAATAATTCGAGTCATTCTCTTCACCGCGTCTGCTTCAAACGACTATGATAAACCCATGAGTCAATCCACGTTATATGTCGCTTTCGGTCTGTTTGCCATGGTGGCCAGTTGGTATGTGCTGCCCAAGCAATGGATGACCGTACTCAGCTTTCTTGCCCACCGTATCAGCGGTATGCGCTCGAAGACAAAAACCATCGACGGTGTTCGCTGGCATTACCTTGAGGGCGGCACAGGACCCACGCTGGTCATACTGCATGGCCTTGCCGCCGAGGCCGATCACTGGCTGGGTGTGGCCGGTCCGCTGCACCGGCGTTTTCATTTGCTGATTCCTGACCTGCCAGGCTTTGGCCACAGCCAGCCGCCTGCCGGCCTGAACTTTCAGATTGAAGAACAATCCCGACGTCTGGAACAGTGGCTGAACGAGCTCAACGTCAAGGAATGCATCCTGGCCGGTAATTCCATGGGTGCCTGGATCGCCGCGGAATTCGCGTCACGCCACCCTGAGCGGGTCAAGGCACTCTGGCTTCAGGACGCATTCGGCGTCAAGTCAGCGCCCTACAGCACAATCATGACCGAATATATCGAAGGCAAAAACAATCCGTTCCTGGTTGAAAGCATGAAAGACTACAAAAATCTTGCCGATATGATGTTCTTTAAGCCTCCTCATGTCCCCTATGCGCTGGCGCGCGCCGGGTATCTCAAAACGGCACGCCTTAAAACTGAATTACCGCGCATGTCAGAAGAATTCCTGCTTCAATCTACACCCCTGGATGAACTGGCCCTCAAGCTCACAATGCCGGTGCTTATAGAATGGGGGCTGGCGGATAAAGCCACGCATCCCGACGGCGCCATCGTCCTGCATGAGCTGATCGAAGGCTCCGACCTCGTGACCCACGAAGATGTCGGGCATTTACCTATGCTCGAGTCACCCAGCCTGTCGACGCAGGCTTTTTCAGAATTTGCTACGAAGCATAACCTCGAGCGCTGATCCCCTTAGTCCGCGATGCCAGTGCTAATACGCCAGCTTTGAGGAACACCCCATGGACCACGCCACAAAACTTGAATCGACACAGCTCCGCTGGCGCTTTGATGCAAGCGAGCTAACGTTCAACACCACCGATGAGGTTGACCCTGCAACAGGGGTTGTTGGCCAGCCCGTTGCGCTCGAAGCGATGCGCTTCGGTGTGGAGTGTGACGCGCCGGGTCAAAACATCTATGTTCGAGGTCTCACAGGGACCGGACGGATGACCCTCGTGCAATCAGTTCTCGAGCAGCTCGATCCGAAACCCAGCCGACAGCTGGACCGGTGCTATGTGCATAACTTCTCACGACCGGACCGGCCGCGTCTTCTGACGCTTGAGGCCGGACAGGGACCGCAGCTAAGGCGGCGGATGCGCGAGGCTGCTGAATTTGTCGAGAGCCGCCTTGATGACGTGCTCGAAGGACCCTCAGCAAAGGCCAAGCTGAGCGCGATCCAGGAACAGATCCACGCGGCAGTTAAATCGATCACAGAGCCACTGGAGAAAGATCTGCACAGGGAGGGCCTGACCCTGGTCCAACTGCAGAATGGGCCAATTGCTCAGACGGCCGTTTTCCCCTTGCGTGATGGTAAACCGCTGCCACCGGAGGATTACCGGAAGCAGGTATTGGAAGGAGCCATCAGCAAAGACGAAGCGACAGCCATTGAGGAGGCCATCCGCAGCTTTCAGCCACGAATCGCGGAGACGGGCCTGGATGCGGCGAAGGCCCTGCAAGAGGGCAGCCAAAAGGCTGAAAACTACATCGAAGGCGAAATTCGGGCAGTGCTAAACCAGTTATTCGCGCCCCTGCGGGATCGCTTCCACACTGATGCGGTGAACTGCTTCCTCAAGGAAGTAACGGAAGACATTATCGAAAACCGCCTGCCGGGACGCAGCGCTGAGAATCTGCCCGACGCAGCCGAGATTTATGGCGTGAATGTGGTCCATACCCACGCGGATACCGATGCCACCGACATCATCACGGAGAATGCGCCAACGGTCGCCAATCTGCTTGGAAGTGTCGAGGCGGATTTCGTCAGCGGAAGACAAGTCGTTTCAAACTACAAAGGTATTCGTGCCGGGGCCCTGGTTCGTGCCGATGGCGGCTTTCTGGTCCTGGATGCACACGATGTGCTGACTGAACCGGGTGCATGGCGCATGCTGATGCGCGCCTTGCGCACCGGCAGCGTCGAGATCGTCCCGGCAGAGTTGGGCTGGCCGTTGACAAGCCAGTCCCTGCAACCCGAGCCTATCGACATCAAGGTGCGTGTGATCCTGCTCGGTAGCAGCGGGCTGTTCTACGAATTGGACAATATCGATCAGGATTTTTCCGACCTGTTCAAGGTACTCGCCGACTTTGACTCTGAGGTAGAACGCAGTACTGCTGGCGTCGGCAAATACGCAGGCGTTATCGCCAAGCTGTGTGAAACCGAAGGATTGCCGCCGTTTAGCGCCGATGGCATCGCCGCGATGGCCGAGCATGGCGCGCGCATCGCGGCTCGCCAGGGCAAAATCACCGCGCGCTTCGGACGCGTGGCAGACATTGCAAGGGAGGCCGCATTTCTGACCACCCAGGCAGGCCGGTCGCTGGTAGAACGTGAACAAGTCGAGGAGACGGTCAGGCGCACACGCTATCGGGCCAGCCTTCCATCCCAGCGCTATCAGGAGCTCATCAGCGATGGCACGATAAACGTCGCTGTTGAGGGCCGGGTGATCGGACAACTCAATGGCCTGGCAGTGATTCATGCCGGGCCGCTGGCGTACGGTTTTCCCGCGCGTATCACGGCCACGGTCGGTCCTGGGCGCGCCGGCGTTCTCAACATTGAGGGCGCTTCATCCCTGTCCGGCAATATCCATACCAAGGGTTTTCATATTCTTGGCGGACTTTTGCGTTTTGTATTGCGCAGTGAGCACGCGCTCGCATTCAGTGCCTCTATCGCTTTTGAGCAAAGCTACGGGGGTATTGACGGTGATTCAGCCTCGGGGGCGGAATTCTGTTGCCTGATCAGCGCCCTGAGCCAGGTGCCCCTCCGCCAGGGCATTGCCATGACCGGATCGATTGACCAGCACGGTCACCTGCAGGCGATCGGAGGCGTGAACGAAAAAGTAGATGGCTATTTTGATGCCTGCCGCGGACTTGGCTTGAGCGGCGAACAGGGCGTGATTATCCCGGCAAGCAATGCCGGTGATCTGATGCTGAGACAGGATGTCGTGGATGCCTGCGGTGACGGGCGATTTCACATATACGCCGTTAAGACCATCAGCGAGGCACTGGAAGTGCTCACCGGAAAACCCGTTGGGGACCCTCTAAGCGCCGGGGATTACGCGACTGGCAGCCTGTTCGATCTGGCCCAGGTTCAGGCCTATGACTTCTTTAAAAAGTCCATGGGCAGAAAAGACGAGGAGGCATGAGCCGGGCCAATGGCAAACTCGGCGCTGTGCGCTCGTGTCTGGCCGCTGGATTTGCGCTGCTTACCCTCTATGCCGCAGTACAACTGTACCGGGCAGTACCACAAACATTGTCCTGGTTGGGCCTGATGCTCGCGGCCGGTGCGCCGCTGGCCGGGCTTGCGACTCATAGGGACACCCGGACACGCCCTCCTCTGCTGTGGACGGTTCTCAGCGGCCTGGGACTGGCGGTGACCATGGCCATATCGTATCGCTACGGAAACGCTGCCGGCCAAACTCATGTTTGGGCCGGCGGAGCACTGATTGCCTGGTTTGTCTGGGTACGTTGGCTGCGCAGCGTGTTTTCTTAAGCCTGAAAAGAAGAAAGGGGCCGCAGCCCCTTCCGTTCCGATTTGGATCCCGACCAGATCCAACAGTCGCTTTACCAGTCCCTTCTGTAGCGGATACCGAATTCCCGCGGACGGTTAATCGTCTGGCGCCCTTTCCCGAAGAAATAATCGAGCTCAAAGGGATTATCAAACAGAATCGCACGCTCATCGGTAATGTTGTTAACGAACAGCATCAGGCTCCATCCGTCACCGGTAAACCCGGTTTTCAGGTCCCCGATGTTGTAGCTGGGCATCAGGAACTGAGGTGTCGGGCTGTCTTCAGGGAATGGTTCAACCTGGTTGAAGCGATCGCCGGTGTAGCTCCACTGCAACCGGGCATAAAAACCACTCACCAGGCCGTTGAACATGTCCAGGTCCCAGTCGTACTGTGCGTATGCCGAGGCTTCCAGCTCGGGCACCAGCGGCAAACGTGATCCAGCCGGTACCGGTTCGCCAAAATCGAACCCGTCATCAAGCGTGGCGTCCAGCCAGGTGAAGTTAAATCCAGTGGTGAAGTTGTTGGTCACTACCGCATCGAACTGCACTTCGATACCCGAGGAGGTTGCATCGCCAACGTTGCCCACAACGACCTGGAAGGGCTGTCCGCAGGTGGGTGGTGGCGGCGCATTTGGCGCACCGCAAGGCCGGTTACTGGGATCGATAACCTCGAGTTGGTAATCCTTCCAATGCATGTCGAAGTAGGTTGCGGTAAGGCGAATGCGACCATCGGCAAGTGTCATTTTGGTACCGATCTCGTAGTTGTCCAGGTAATCGGCCTCGTATTCCTGGGGGAATACCGTGTCCTGGGTTCGCGCCCGGTTGACGCCACCGGGACGGAAACCTTCCGAGTACAAGGCATAGAACATCATGTTGTCCGTGGCCTGATACGAAAGGCTCACTTTAGGCACCCAGTCACTCTCTGACGCCGGCAATTCGAGAATGCCGTCCGGAGTCAGGTTAAAGCGAGGATTTTCAACAAAGTAGGTTCGGTCGGTTTCCCGGTCAAACCAGCGGGCGCCAAAAGTGGCGTCCCATTTGTCTGCAATATGCCAGGTGAGCTCACCGAAGATCGCATATTGCGTCCAGTCCGTGGAATCAGCCGACCGCCACCAGGCGCCTTCCGGATCACGTGTCGGAATGGGACCGACCCGGCCCGCCAGCCAGTTGGCGTAGGACTTGGAGTCGTTATAGCCATCGGTGAAGGTATCGAATACCCAGTCCTGCTCGGCATGCTCGTAGAACACCCCGGCCACCCAGTCGAAGCGTTCACCAACACCGGAAAGCCGGAATTCCTGGTTGAAACGGGTATCTTTCTGCACATTTTGCACAAAGCCGATCGGGTCGTTGTAGTAGTTGCCGACGCCATTGGGCTGGAAGCAGTAAGGACTGTAATTGGAGTAGGCCACGTAGTAGCCGTCGTAACAGAATGTGCCGAAATAGGCGGCATAGGTCTGGGAGTCCTGACGGTACGTCCAGTCACGCGTGAAGTAAGAGGTCGCTGAAACGAAATCAGCAAAACCCAGGTCACCCTCGAAAGTCAGGTTGTACTGGGTCCAGTCCTGGTCATCCCACTCATTGTCGATATAGAAACGGGAAACAGCCAGATCCTGATCCAGGGTCGGGTCGCGTTCCGGACGACCATTGGAGTAGGTGGACTGGTACACCAGACCGCCGGTGACGGTCCAGTCATCGTTCATAAACCAGCGGGCAGAAATACGCCCGCCGTTGTACTCAACATAGTTAAAGTTTTCGCGTTCCTGCCCGGCGTTATTGAAAATGCCATAGGGCACCGAGTCCCCGTTGACGTTATCGATAAAACCACCGTCTTCGGCGGTGAAGCCCACGATTCGAATGGCAAAATCATCACCCAGCGGGACGTTCACCATGGCGCTGGCGTCCCAGCTGGCGTCACTGTCCGAGCCGGTGCGCGTCATGAGATCGACAAAGGCGGAAAAATCCGTCGGGTCGGGTTTATTCGTGATGATGCGCAGCAGGCCGGACTGGGCGCTTGCCCCGTAGAGCGTTCCCTGCGGTCCGCTCAATGCCTCGAGACGCTCAATATCCACCATGCGCGGATTGGGCGTTGCGTTCAGGGTAAGGCTTTGTTCATCGAGGTACAGCGCTGCGGCGGGCTCCGCAATAAACGAGTTGGCCGCATCGGCCACACCCCGGAAATATATACTGGCGGAACCGGGATTGATCGACACATAAGACAGGCTGGGAATAAACCGCGAGTAGTCATTAATGTCGTTCAGACCGGCGGTGATAAGGGTCTGTTCAGAAATCGCCTGGATACTCGACGGAATGTTCATGGCGCTTTCGGAGCGCTTGCGGGCCGTTACCATGACCTCTTCCAGCAGCATGATATCGTCGGTCATCTTCTCTTCCTGAGCGACCGCGATACCCGTTGGGGCAGCGAACACAGCAGAAAGGGCAAAGGTCACGTTTTTACTCGGGAAAGAAACCCTGGATTGCTTTTGAACGGCTGGTTCTGACATTTAATCGACCCTCGGCGCTGTTTTATTTTTCAGGAACTTCCGAAAATTTTTGTTAACACTACACAGAAAGTGTCAAACTTTCCCCTATGGGTCAAGCTTTTAACGATGAATTTCGCTCAAGCGGCCTTATAATCTGCCCAAAATGTAACCTGCGGGATACCCATGAAATTCGACGGCACCCTGAAAGATCTCGGCGAGGTCAACGTCACAGGACTCATTGATCTCGTTACCGGCCTTGATGAATCTGCCTGGCGGGCGAATCAGTACCGGCAAAATGCCTACTCGGTTCACGAACACACAGAATCACTGGTGATGGTCTTTTGCAGCGGCTGGCCGGAGATGACCGTCAGCAAGGAGGAGTCGTGGGACACACTGCATGAGCATGCCGTGCCGTTAATGCAGGGTATTCTGAAGGCCCATTACCCGAAAGGTGGAACGATCATTCGCGCCATGGCTGCCAAGCTCAAGACCGGCGGTGTGATCGCACCGCACCGCGATACACACCAGTCCTTTGTGCACAGTCACCGGATTCATGTACCCATCACCACCAACCCGGGTGTGCGCTTCATGATTGACGGTCGCCCGCACCAGCTTGCCGTGGGCCGTGCTTACGAGATCAATAATCAACACAATCACAGCGTGATGAACAGCGGCACCGAAGACCGCATCACCTTCATTTTTGATTATCTGCCACCCCGCCAGGGGGCAGAGATGGCCGCCCAGGCTGCTGGAGAGGCGGCGAACTAAGTACCTTGCAGGACGGGAAGCGTTCAGCCGTCGATGCGCCCACCGAGGCTGAGGGGGCGGTCAGCTTCCGGAAGATCGCGCAGTAACGGTTCAAGCTGCTGGATAAGCTCGTCCAGGTGCGGTTCATAATGACGCCAGAAGTTCAGGCCACCGGTGTAGATTGGCTGGCGGACCTGCTCTGAACTGGCGGTATTGATGGCCCGCTCTGTTTCCCAGAACCGCAAACAACTTTCCTCAAAATCCAGGCCGAGAAAATCCAGCATGCGCCGGGTTTCACCTTCCTGATCGCGGACCAGGTCTTCATAGTGTACGTCCAGAATCCAGCCGGGAAACAAAGCGTGCCAGTGCGCCATCGTGCGCTGGTATTGCAGGTAATACTGGCCCAACTCGAACCAGTCATAGGTAAAGGACTGCCCGCGGTAGAACAGCTGTTTAAAGCTGCCCAGGCAACTATCGAGTGGATGACGTACCGCATTTATTACTTTCGCCCCGGGCAAAATCAGGTGCAGCAAACCAAGGTGGGCGAAGTTATTGGGCATCTTGTCGACGAAATACGGAGCATCCGCCCGGAACCGTGCTGCACCCTCCAGGTAGCGCCCGGCGAGAGACACCACGTCCTCTTCGTTGAGAGCCAGGGTCGCCTCGGGGTATTCCTTCCGGTCCTTTCGCGCGCGTGAAATCTGACGCACGCAGCGACCCAGATCGCCCAGCTCCATCGTCGCGTCAACCTGGCTGTGGCTGGCCAGGATCTGTTCTATCAGCGTTGACCCCGAACGCGGCAAGCCAACGACCAGAATTGGCGACGGGTCATCCACACCCCAACCCTCGTGCGCCTCAAAGAACGCCTTGCTGTAGGTTTCAATGACCCGTTCACTGACCACCTGGTTCTGCACCGGATCATAGACTTCGTTGGCACGGCGCAGGCTGGCGCCCGCCTGGTAATGGGTGAACGCCCGGTCATAGTCCTTGTCATTCTCATAATGCTTGCCAAGGGCGTAGCGCATATTCACGCGCGGCTCGTCACCCAGAGACTCGCGCTCGACCAGTTCCTCCAGGACCTCAACCTCCTGCGCATCAAAACTGAAGGTTTTCAGGTTTGCCAGGCTCCACCAGGGCTCCCCGAAGCCCGGATGCAGACGAATGCATTCGCGGAAGGTGGCGATCGCCTCATCGGTGCGACCGATGGTTTTCAGAACATGGCCTTTGCCGGCCAGGGCGCCGCTATGACCCGGGCTGAGTGACAGGGCCTGGTCGTACGCGGCAATGGCCTCTTCATGGCGCTGTGCGCGCGACAGGACATTCGCCTTGAACACCCAGCTGTGTGCCAGGCCCGGGTCCAGCTCAAGCGCTCTGTCTACCGCGGCCAGGGCCTCGGGAAAGCGATCCTCTTTCATAAAGAGGTCGGCCAGGTCGTTATGCGCCAGAATAAAATCCGGGGCCAGCCCTACACAGCGCTGCATGAGACGGATCGCCGGACCCCGACGATTGGAATCCATGGCCACGCGCGCCAGCAGACGCAGGGCAACCGGATCATCCGGGTGATCAGCCAGATGCTCGCGCAGGAGCTTTTCCGCATCCTGCAAACGCCCGTCTTCCAGGGCCTCAGCCGCATTTACAGACAGCGCGCGATTCGGGTCCAGTTCCAGCGCCCGGGCCATTGCCGCATCGGCCTCCGGACCTTGTCCGGACAGGGCCAGTGCGCGCGCCAGGGCCAGGTGGGTAGATACCCGATTGGGCAGTGCGTGCGCAGCACGGCGCAGAAAATCGACCGCTTTCCTGGGTCTTTTTTCCGCCAGCCAGCTTTTGCCCGCACCCTCCAGAGCCCGCGGATAGCCCGGAAACAACTCCAGCGTGCGCAGAAACCAGGCCCGCGCCTCCTGGGGGTGGTGCCGTGACAACAGGGTTTCACCCAGCAGGCATTGAATGTTCGGGTCCCGGTCATAAATGGCCACGGCACGCCGCAGCGTGCGCTCTGACTCATCAAGATCACCTGACTTTTTCAGGGCCAGGGCGGTCTCGTAAAAGGCGCGGATGGCCTCAGTGCGGTCGTTGGGAGCATTGCCGGACATGGGAAGTCGATTCACCGTGCTGATCAGGGACTGGCGCGAGTGTGCCGCAGCTGGTGCGATGTCACAAGGTATCAACTTGCACCGCGCCAGACCGGAGGCGACACTGTGCACCCGCTCAAACGAGATTAACAGCATGCTCGACAAGACCATCAACGACTGGCAGCACGATGCAGAGCAACTGACCATCGAGAGCCGCGCCTTTATCAACGGCCGCTACGTGGATGCCCTGTCCGGCGAGACAAGGCCGACCATGAACCCGGCCAACGGCAAATTGCTCGCCGAGGTGGCCAGCTGTGAAGCTGCAGATGCAGACCTGGCCATTCAGGGCGCCCGCACGGCCTTCGAGGATGGTCGCTGGTCGCGCATGGCACCGGCGGAGCGCAAGGCCGTCATGATTCGCTGGGCGGACCTGATCGAAGAACATGCTGACGAGCTGGCCCTGCTGGAATGCCTGGACGTGGGCAAGCCAATTGCGGACACCACCGGCGTGGATGTGCCTTCTGCAGTGCGCACCATTCGCTGGAGCGGTGAGGCCATTGACAAGGCTTATGATGAAATTGCCCCGACACCGCACAATACGCTCGCGCTGGTTCAGCGCCTGCCGCTGGGCGTGGTCGCGGCCATCGTGCCGTGGAATTTTCCTTTCTCCACCACGGCCTGGAAACTGGCCCCGGCCCTCGCCACGGGCAACTCGGTGGTGCTCAAGCCGGCAAGCAACACGCCACTGACCGCTATTCGCCTGGCCGGGCTGGCAAGCGAGGCCGGACTACCCGACGGCGTCCTGCAGGTATTGCCAGGTCCGGGTGGCAGCCTTGGTAAACACCTGGCGCTGCACATGGATATCGACGGCCTGACCTTCACCGGCTCGACACCGGTGGGCCAGTTGCTGATGCAATATGCCGGCCAGTCAAATCTCAAGCGAACCTTTCTGGAACTGGGCGGCAAGAGCCCGAACATCGTGTTCGCCGATGCCAATCTGGACAAGGCCGCTGCCATGGCGGCGGTCGCCGTGTTCTACAACGGGGGCCAGACCTGCACGGCGGGCACCCGCCTGATCGTTCAGGACTCCGTGATCGACGAATTCATGCAGAAAGTAACTACACATGCGGCCCACTGGCTGCCCGGCGATCCGCTGAACCCGAAAACCCGCATGGGGCCGATGGTCGACCAGGGTCAGTTTGAGACCGTGGCCGACTACGTGGATATCGGTCGTAAAGAAGGGGCCGAACTGTGTTTTGGCGGCAAGCAGGTCATGACCGACTCCGGAGGCTGGTATCACGAGCCGAGTATTTTTACCGGTGTGAACAACCAGATGCGTATTGCCCAGGAAGAAATCTTCGGGCCGGTCATGTCGGTGATTCCGTTCAGCTCTGCCAGTGATGCCGTGCGCATCGCCAACGATTCAATTTTCGGTCTCGCAGGCGCGGTGTGGAGCAACAACATCAATACGGCACATAAAGTCGCGGCTGCAGTTCGCGTGGGAACGATGGGTATCAACAACTACTTTGGCGGGGACATCACCGTGCCGTTTGGCGGTTTCAAACAGTCCGGCAATGGGCGCGATAAGTCGATGCACGCCTTCGACGACTACACGGAACTGAAAACCACCTGGATTGAACTGGATTAGGGCCGGCCGGCGCGCTACGACTCCACCGGCCAGCGGGGGATTCTGGGCTGCTCAAAAACCGTGACCTCGACCTGGTCACCAACCGCAATCCGGCCGGGGACATCCACCACGCCAACCACGCCACGCCGCCCGGAAGCGGGTCGCAACCAGTCGCGCGCTGCCAGTTTTGAGCCGTCACGCCGCAAATGACGGGCGGCCAGCTGCTCGCCCATGTCCACACAGGGCGGGTTGTATTCCTCAACCGTCAGCGCAGCACCGGAAGGAAACTTCAAACGTGAGCCGCGCGGCAACAAGGAGAATTCTTCAATTCCGGAGATACACAGGTTGGCGCCCAGGGTGGCGGACTCGATCGGATGCTCCAGGCTCAAGGCCCGGCTGATTTCCGCGAGCTCCTCGTTGCTGACGGCGGACCAGTGACGGTCATTGCGCAGAACGGTTCCCGTGGGCTCACGCTCACCACCGTGCGCCGTCCTGGATAAGCCGGCATGGGCATCGTCAACGATTCCCTCAAAGCCAACCTCAATATGATCCCGTGAAGATTTGGACAGGTCAGCGTTGCCGCCTGCGCTAACCGCTGTCACTGTGCCACTTAAACGTTTTGTCACTGCTGTACTCCATTGCCTGGATGTTCAAAAGAATAATGGCGACAGCCGGCGCAGTCGCCTGATGATGACGGGAGCGGTCTATTGACCATCCGGCAAAGCACTTCGCTCCCAGTGCTCTTGTGCCCAGTGCCGCAAGGTCAGCGCCTCCTGCCAGCGATCGGAGAGTTCCTGCTGGTCACGATCGGTGATGGCATAAGGCGGCGGCCCCAGTTCACATAAAAAAACCAGCTCCGCATCATCGTGATTGCGGGCCCGCCAGCCGCGCATTCCCTCTTCCCACCAGGCCCGGAATTGTGCCACCCATGCCCGGTGCTGGGGAAAATCAATTTGCACCTGGATCTGTTCCCGGCTGGCGACCCGGCCCTGGAAACAATCGGACCGCGCCAGCACCTGGCTCATAAAGGCCGCATCGCGCTCAACAAGCGGCAAGCGCATCTCCCGGTCAATCACGTAGTGCGAAAGGTCTGCACACAGGCGCATTTCCGGAACCCGCTCCATGAGCTGCAAGGCGAAGTAGAGATCGTTCAAGGTACAGTCGCGATGAGTTTCAAACAGCAGGGGAATGCCCACAGCCTCTGCGTCCGCCAGCCAGTGCCGCACGACCTGCTCACCCCCGGCCACCGTCAGCGGCATGACCGCACCAATGGCATTCACCATGACCGCGCCCATGGCCAGTGACATTTCAAGCAGAGGTCGCATTTCATCCAGCGTTGCAGGAAAGGCATTAACCATCACGCCCAACCCGCGCGCCTCAATCAACGGCGCAAGTGCCAGTGTCTGATCAATTTCCGCGACCGAAGGGTCGACGCACACACCATCAAAACCCGCTTCCACAATCCGGTCCAGCCACACCTCGGGCACGTCTTCTGCCACCCCTGGCCGACGCTGTTCCATGGCCCACAGGGACTGATAGATACGTAATTGCTGCATCAGAATGGCGTCAGAAAGGACACGGCATTACCGCCATAAAGCACACCCCTGCGGGCGGCAGCCAGATAATCGTCCTGCTGATGGTCCTGCTCGTTATCAAAGGGGCCACCCGTATGGTCAACGCGATACACCCGGTGGCGCGCATACATCCGCAACTGCTGGCGGAATGGGATTACCGAGGCATCCTCATTACTGATGTGCTCGCGGTAGTAAGCCGGCAAGCGATACCAGGGCAAGGTCGGACGATGGTGGTGGGCATTGTGAAAGCCAAAATTCAAAACCAGCCAGTTGGGCAAGTCATATTTGAAACTCAGCGGATTGGAGAAGGTATGCAGTTGCTCAGTTTTGCGGCCACCAAAACGCGAAGACGGATCGCTCTCAAAAAGACTGGGATTGGCACCATAATCGTGCTGCAAGGCATCCATGAAACGCAGCATATGCATCATCAGCAGATAGGCCAGCAGATAACCGATCGCAACTTTGGGCCATAGCCACAACACGCTGAAGAATATGCTGCCGCGAACCACCAGAACCGCAAGCTGGCGGCGGCGCTGGTCACGTCGCTCGGGAATGATGAATGCCGAGAACATCAGAATGGCGTGCATGAGGATTTCCTGCGCCGGAATCCACGCCCACTCCAGACCCTTAACGACCTTCAGCAACACGGGGTGACGATCGAAAAAGGTCTCCGGCACAAACCACACTGAATCATCGTTATCCATGTGGTGCCGGAAATGCTTATAGCGAATATCTTCGAATGTACCGTACGCGGTACCGGTAACCCAATTCAGCAAGCGCCCCAGGCGTGCGTTGTCCTCATTCCGGCGAAACACCGTATTGTGCCCCGCCTCGTGGATCAGGTAGGCGGCAATCGTCATGCCGTGGGCCCATAGCACCACGGCGAAAATATTGATCCACCAGGAATCCTGCAGCAAACCCCAGACACCAAGAGCGTAGGCCGACAAGGCGTAAAGGAGCGCGCCACCGTGGTACCACAGACCTGCCGGCTCATGAAATTGAGCGGAAAACCAAGTGGAAAATCGAGCGGTGATAGACTGCATGCCATGCCTCAAAACGCACAGGAATTGGAGTCAGTGTATCGCAGCCAAAGCTATTGGTTGGACTCGCTGCGCGGCAGTCTCGAACCGCGGCCTGCGCTGAGCGGCGAACACACCGCTGACATCGTCATTGTGGGTGCCGGCTACACCGGTCTGTGGACCGCCTATTACCTGAAAACCCATGCCCCGCACCTGGATATCGCGGTACTTGAGGCAGACATTGCCGGGTTTGGTGCCTCCGGACGCAACGGCGGCTGGTGTTCTGCGTATCTCTCGGGTATCGATCATTGGCTTGAGAATCCCGTCAGCCGCAACAGTGCCATTGAACTGCAACGGCACATGTTTGCAGCCGTGGATGAAGTCGGCCGGGTGAGTTGCCTGGAAAATATCGAGTGCGACTTCGACAAGTCAGGCCATGTATCCGCGGCAGTCAATACAACACAATGGCAGCGCGAGCGCGAGGCCGTTGATTACTGGCACAATCTGGGATTCAGTGCCGGGGACATGCGTCTTCTGGATGCCGAAGAAGTCCACGCCAGGGCGCATATCCATGGCGCGATCGGCGGTGCGTTTATGCCCCATTGTGCCGCTATCCAACCGGCAGCCCTGGCCCGCGGCCTGGCCCGGGCCCTGGTAAAAAAAGGGGTCCGGCTGTATGAGCGTTCACCGGTACTGGCGCTTGAAGGTCAGCACGCAAAAACCCCCGAAGGAAATATCACCGGCGGCGCCGTGTTGCTCGCCACAGAAGGGTTTACAGGAACCATTCCGAGCCTGAAACGCCGCCTGTTGCCGGTTCATTCTCTAATGATCGCAACCGAGCCCCTGAGCGAAGCTGAAATTGAAGCCACCGGCTTACGCCGGCGCCACACCTGGAATGATGGCAGGCACCTGGTCACCTACGGGCAGCTAACGCGGGACAGGCGCATCGCATTTGGCAGCCGCGGCAGTTATTACTGGGGATCGCGCATACGTACGCAGTTCGACAAAACCGAGACGCTGATCACCGAAGTGCGCAGCGCCCTGGCAGACATCTTTCCCATTCTCAAAAACAAGCCCATCAGCCACGCCTGGGGTGGACCAATGGGCGTTGCACGGGATCTTTTGCCCAGCGTGGTCTGGGATCAGAACACCCGATCCGGCTGGGCCGGAGGTTATTTTGGTGATGGCGTGTGTGCCGCCAACCTGGCCGGACGCACCCTGGCCGACCTGGTATTGTCCCGGGACACAGAACGCACTCATACCCCCTGGGTCAACCCGCAAGGCAGCACCGCGCCCCCGCAACAACGCTGGGAGCCCGAGCCACTGCGCTGGCTGGCAGTAGCCGCACGCTATCGGCTAATGCACCTGGCCGACCAGGCCGAATCCGCCAACCGCCCCAGCGCCAAACGCTGGAATGCCATCCTGGAAAACGTCTTTCCCTAAAAACTGCACCCCACCCCAACCGTCAAAAAAATCTCCAGAGCTAAGCCCTGCGTAAGCCAGAAGCATCAATGGCCTGCGCCAGCAACTCAGGTTCACCGAGGTTCATCAGGTGCAGTCCGGAAACCCCCGGCAGGGCAGCGATTTCCCGCATGGCTTCAGCGCAAATGGCTACGCCCTCTGCAGCCTCGTCATCGGCACCCTCGAGGCGCTCGATAATGGAGTCGGGAATTTTTGAGTCCAGCATGTTTTCTTTTACCCAGCGGGCAGAATCCGCGCTGGGAAAGACTGTCAGGCTGACCACGATTGAATAGCGCCAGGTGAGCTGTGCTTCCACAAGCGCATCCAGCCAGTGCTTTAAAAGATCCGCGTTGAAGCACAGCTGGGTTTGTACGAACTGGGCGCCCGCTTCGCCACGGGCAGTCAATGCTTCGGCCCTCCAGCCGGGCTTGACCCGGTGAGCCTTGGCGCCGGTGCCGATAAAAAACGGGCTCGACGCCTCGTCCTCATCAAGCTCTGCAGCCATCGAAATCAATTCGCGACCGGTCATATCGAACACGGTCGTCGCGTGCAGCGGATGCTTCTTGCCCACCCGCCTGCCACGGCCAAGCAAAAGGCTTTGAACACCCAGGGCCCGTAAACCAAGCAGATCGCTCAACAGACCAATGCGGTTACGATCACGACAGGTGACCCTCGGCACCGGATCCACCCCCGCTGCCAGGAGCAGACTGGATGCCGCCAGGACCGACATATTGACCCAGGCCAGCGGGTTGTCCTGGATCTGCAGACCATCCACCCGGGCGCGAAACAGCTCGGCCTGGGCGGCGATGTACCCGGCATCGCTGTTCCGATGAAGTGCCAACTCCGCGCTGATCGCAGTGTCCGCGCCGGACACGGCTGCCTGAAAGCGACGTGGCGGCTGCTGGTCTGAACTGGTCATCATTAAATCCTGGAAGTGGTCTGCCGTATACCAGTGCAGGATGATAAGTCAGCTGAGCACGCTTGTCCGAAACAACGTTCAAGGGTACCGTTATCAGCTTCCTAAGACTCCACCGGCAAGGTCCCTGCATGAGCGCCCCGGAACAGCGTCAAGAACACGCGGCCAGCTACTACGCCGCCACCATCAGGCAACCCGTGAGCTATCCGGAGCTTGATGGCGAAATGGATGTGGATATTGCCATCGTCGGCGCCGGATTTACCGGTGTCGCCAGTGCCCTGACACTGGCAGAACGTGGCTACAAGGTAGCCGTTATCGAGGCAAACCGGGTGGGCTGGGGCGCCACGGGCCGGAATGGCGGCCAGCTGATCGCCGGGGTCAGCGGCGAGGACAAAGTGCGCGCAAAGTATGGCGATTCAATCGCTGACCTGATGTGGAATCTGCGCTGGCGCGGTAACGATATCGTGCATGAACGGGTCACGAAATATGCCATCGATTGCGATCTCAAAAATGGCTATCTCGAAGTCGCCAGCAAGCCACGACAGGTTCAATGGCTGGTTGATGAGGCCGAAGCCCTCACGCGGCGGAACCATCCTTATGAATTCAAATTGCTGGACCGTGAGGAGACTGCCGCGGCAGCGGGAACCGACGCCTATGTAGGCGGCCTGGTCACCTATCGGAACGGTCATCTGCACCCCCTGAATCTATGCATCGGTGAGGCACGGGCAGCCACGGAGCTGGGCGCACAGTTCTTCGAGCAGTCACCCGTCACCAATATTGAGCATGGCCAACGTCCGGTGGTGGTGACCGATCGCGGCCGGGTTCGCGCTGATGCTGTCATTCTTGCCGGCAACGCCTACCAGCGCCTGGAATTGAAGGAGCTGGGCGGCTACGTGTTCCCGGCTGGCAGCTATATCATCGCCACCGAGCCGCTGGATGATGAATTGCGCCAGGAGATCAGCCCGCTGGACCTGGCCGTGTGCGAAATGAACGAGATTCTCGAATACTGGCGCCTGAGTGCAGATGGCCGGATGCTATTCGGTGGTCGTTGCAACTATTCCGGACGCGACCCGCACAGCATCCAGGCCATGATCGCGCCGCGAATGCACAAGCTGTATCCGAAACTGACAGGCCTGCGCATCGACTATGAGTGGGGTGGCAAGATCGGTATTCCCGTCAACCGTATTCCCGTCATGGGCCGTATCAAGGGCAACGTTTATCACTGCATTGGTTATGCCGGCCATGGCGTTAATGCCACGCACATCATGGGCGAAGTGCTGGCGGATGCGATTGGCGGAACGCTTGAGACGTTCGACCTCTGGGCCGGCATGGACCACTTCCGGGTGCCCGGCGGCCAGACCTTCGGCAACCAGATGATTGCCCTGGGCATGCTCTACTACCGCCTAAAGGACATGCTGCCCTGACTTAGTCCCGGGCAATCGACCTGCCTTTCGAGCCCAGGTCGTCGCAGGCTTCCTGCAAACGCGCCACAATGCCCTGCTCTCCTGCACGCAGGTATTTACGCGGGTCATAAAACTTTTTGTAGGGCGTGCCGTCTTCAGGATCCACCTGGTACTCGAATGCACGATGGTTGGCGTCCACGAACGCGCCGACAGGTTGCGAGAACGCAAACTGCGTATCCGTGTCGATGTTCATTTTGAACACGCCATAACCGACGGCTTCCTCAATTTTGGCTTTCTCCGAACCTGAACCACCATGGAATACCAGGTTCAGCGGGTTCGGCCCGGTGCCGTGGGTTTCTTGTACAAGCTCCTGTGAATTGCGCAGGATTTCCGGGCGCAGTTTCACATTGCCGGGCTTATAAACGCCGTGCACATTGCCGAATGAGGCGGCAACAGAGAAATGCCCGATAGGCGCAAGCCGGTCCCAGGCCTGCAAAACATCGGCCGGCTGCGTGTACAACTTGGAGTTGTCGGCCGCCTCGTCAAACTCGCTGCCAATGCCGTCTTCCTCGCCCCCGGTTACGCCCAGTTCAATCTCCAGCGACATATCGATTTTCGCCATGCGGGTAAGAATGCGCTCGCACTCGGACAGGTTAAAGTCGATCGGATCAGCCGACAGGTCGAGCATATGCGAGCTGAACAGTGGATGGCCATGTTTCTCATAATAAGCCTCGCCCTCATCCAGCAAAGCCTCAATCCAGGGAATCAGTTCCCGGTTGGCATGATCGGTATGCAGCGCCACGCACACGCCGTAATGTTTGGCCAGTAAGTGGGTGTGCTGAGCAGCTGCAACCGCGCCCTGCACCTTGGCCTGGAAACCATCGGGCATGCCGGCACCGGCAAAGAATGCCGCGCCGCTGTTGGACAGCTGGATGATGATGTCGGAATTGGCAACTGCTGCCGCCTCCATCACCGCGTTGAGGCTATTGGTGCCCACCACATTGACCGCAGGGTAGGCATAGCCGCCTTGCTTGGCCGCATCCACCAGGGTTCGGTATCCGTCGCCGGTCACGACGCCGGGCTTGAGGTTGTGTTCGCTCATGGTTTTATCCGCAGCAATGTCAGGAGTCAGCCCGTAAGGATAAGAGGCCCGGGCGAAAAGCTCAAAGTAATTCGGCATGCCATACGCACAAGACCCGCCGAAGTGGCGGGCCTTGCACGACTCTATGAGCAGCCTTAACGGTCAGAAACTGTAGCCCAGGCCCACCTGCAGCGTGGAGTCGTCTTTCGAGTTGCCCGGAGCAGGGTCGGTCTCATAGTCGTAGCGGAACCCGACATTGGCGTAAAGACTACCCACCAGTTCAAACCGCACACCCGTGTTTGTCTTGATAATCAGGTTGTTTTCGCCAAAGAACTGTTGGGTGGTGTTGTTGTTGAGATAGAAGGTCATCCAGTCGGTGTACTGCTGCTCATAACGCATTGAGAACAGACCAACGCTGCCGCTGGACTTCACCCCGCCGATTTCCTCATCTGAATAACCGCCACCGATCGAGAAGGTGAGATAGGTTGTGGAATTATTGATCAGGTCGCGACCCACCACGGCACCGAGCGTGTATCGATAATCAAGTTCACGAACCGGATCACGTTCATAGGTGGCCGTCGCACCCACGAACCAGGGTTCATTGAAGAACCAGCTGTAGGCATAGTTAAACAGGGTCTGATCCTGGGTCTTGATGCCGTTGGTTTCCTCATCGCGGAAGGTCAAATCAGCATTGTGGCCATGGTCTCCGACGCGCAGGTGACCCTGCGCATAGATCAAGGTGTTCTGGGAATCGGTATTGCCGCTGTTATAAGAGGCATTGACATCCACCAGGGCATTCCAATCGAAGTAGGGATCCGGCACCTTGGCCTCCGCGATATCGGCCAGTACCACCGGCTTCTCGACACCGTCCACCACGAGAACCTGTTCGCCCGCGGCATTAACTTCAAGCGTCGCCTGCTGGACTGACTCGTCGGCAAGTTTCACTTCCAGGGACTCATCCAGCTCAACGCTTACGACCTCACCGAGGCTGACCGCAAATTCATCCGCATAGCTCGGCTTGATGTAAACATCCGAACCATCAATGAGCGAAATGTCTCCGCTGATGACATCACCATTTTTCATGACCACGCGGTCGGCGGCGAAAGATGCGGCAGAGAAGGCCAGAGTCAGGGTTACGGTAGCGGCAAGGCGCAATAGGTGCTTATTCATATTCCCCCCAGGGAAGGTTTAGGCAAAAGTTCAGACAGGTCCAGGTTGGACGAAGCCGCGCATTATCCCAGATTTTCTGTTGCGGACACACCCCGTTGACGTCTCAGCAGCACAAGCATGGACAGCGAGCTGAGCAGCCCAAGCCCGGCGAAGACGGCCAGGAAGCCAAAAAAGTGCTGATGCCCCGCCAGCCCGGGCGATGCATCGAGAATGACGCCGCCAAAATAATTGACAAAGATGTCCGGCGTATAGCCGATGACCGAAACAATACCAACGGCGGTACCGGTTACTGAAAGGGGGATCCGCGTTTCTTCGAAAATGGCGTAATACAGTGCCCGAAGACCAAAAATCGCGGTGCTGCCGAACAGGATATTCACCCACAGGACCCATCCCAGGCCGGGTGCCGGGGTGAGAAAAGCGAATACAAGCTGGGATAAAAATAACGCCAGGAAACACACTACCGTCATACGGGACACGAGGAAACGATCACCCAGCAGGCCAATACCAAGCGCTGCAAATGGCCTGACCCAGGCACCAACGGTGCTGAGGCGTGCCGCATCCACCTCATCCATCCCAAACCCCTGCACCGCATAAAGCCCATAGTTGTCGAAGCCTTTGTACGCCACATAGGCGCAGACCACGATCAGCGCGGTGAGCCACACAGCGGGCAATCGCAGGGCGCGGCCTATATGCCGTGTCACCGATTCGGTTTTCGGATCCCAGCGGCGACCCCGCCCGGGCGGTGACTCGGGAATGGCAAACCAGACGAACACCCCGGCACCAAAAGTGGTCAGGGTGTAAATATGAATGATGCTGACGAGGGCCTGTTTTCGCCCGGCAAAACTTGCCGCTTCATAGCCGTCGGGAAACGACCAGAGAAAAAGTCCTGTACCAATAGAAGCCATCACGGCAGCCAGCACCCCGCGCCCGCTGTCGAGCAAGCCGAATGCGCGACCCTGTTCCGCCGTACCACCCCAATCGCGGGTTGCACGAATCAGCGCCGCCCAGAACAGCAAGATGGTGGTAACACCGAAATACCCCCACAACCAGATGCTGCCCCGGGCATCAGGCAGCGTGGACATATACATGCCACCGGCTGCCGTGCTCCACAGAGAGACGGCCAGCAGTTTGCGGGCCGAGAACCGGTCAGCAAGTGGTCCGCCGGGAAAATAGGCAACCATGGCAACGATTCCATAAACGGCCATAGCTGAGCCCAGCTCAGTATTACTGAGCCCGAAGCTCTCAAGAACGGAAGCACGAAAAAACCGGGTAACGGCAAAAGGCAGCAGATAGACCGCCTCACCCGCCAGGATAAGCCCGACGATGGTCAGGATGCGTTGTCGCTGAAGAGAGTGTGGGATCGCGTGCCCCGTTAACGCATGAGTGAGCGATTCACGCTAACACAGCGAGCCGAAGACCGGCACCCTCAGTCGCGTGGGCGCATGCCGAAAGCCGCCAGGTCTGCCCCTGTAGGCTGCTGAAACAGGCGCAAACCAAATTCCGGAATAATGGCGGAAATGTGATCAAAGAGGTCGGCCTGGATGCCTTCGTATCTGACCCAGTTGGTGTCGTTGGTGAAGCAATAGATCTCGAGGGGAAGCCCGTCGCTGTCTGGCTGCAACTGGCGCACCATGAGGGTCATGTCGTGATGAATGTCAGGATGATGACGCAGATAATTGAAGATATAGGCACGCAAGGTGCCGATGTTTGTCAGGCGGCGCATATTGACATCGCTGTCGCTGTCGACGCCAATCACCTTGTTGTAGTTGTCCAGCTCTGCCTGCATTTCGACCATGTAGTCCTCGAGCAGACGGAACCTCTTGAACCGTTCAATTTCGTCGGGCTGCAGAAAGCGAATCGAATTCAGGTCAATTCGGATGGACCGCTTGATACGCCGTCCACCCGATTCGGTCATACCGCGCCAGTTCTTGAAGGAATCGCTCATTAAGCGATAGGTCGGAATAACCGTAATGGTCTTATCCCAGTTCTGTACCGTGATGGTATAGAGCGCGACATCGATCACGTCGCCGTCAGCACCAAATTGCGGTAACTCCAGCCAGTCACCGACCCGGATCAGCTTCTGGCTGGTCAGCTGAATGCTTGCTGCCAGCGACAGCAAGGTATCCCTGAATACAATAATCAGCACGGCGGTCATGGCGCCCAGGCCGCTGAGCAGGATCACCGGCGATCGGTCAATAAGGATCGCAACCACCAGGATGCCAGCCACGATATAGATTGCCATCTGCGCCAGTTGTAAAAAGCCCTTGATGGGTCGCTCGCGGCTTTCCGGGCGTTGCTCGTAAATCGAGTTAACCGCATCAAGCACCGCGGTAATGCCAAGGGCCACAGCAAGGGTGGTCCAGGCCGTGGCCACGTTACGAATGATCCCCTCGGCGGTGTCACTGACACCGGGCACCAGGACAATGCCGTAGCGTATGACCAGGGCAGGCATCAGCCAGGCAAGCCTGTGGAAAACCTTGCTTTCGACCAATGCATTGTCCCAGGTGCCCGCGGTGCGGGCAGCAAGACGGGTAACGATGGTCAGCAGGGTTCGGCGAACGATGAGATCCGTCACCCATGCAGCCAGGGCAAGCGCCAGCAATCCGATTACCATCTGGGCCAGGGGGTGTAACGAGGTAAGTTGATCCGGCATGGCAGGCAATTATAGTGATCCGACAATGTCGTGTCCGGAAACCGGCCAGTCAGGATCGGCGCGACTTTCCTGGCTTAACGGTTTTGGCCGATAACGCCGGACTCTTCGATGCGTTGGGTGGGCATAAAGCCTTTGAAGTCAATCTTTGCAGAGACCCGGTATTCCAGCGAGTCCAGGCTTTGCTGGCCACCACCGAGCTCGGCGAAAAAACGGATTAACTGAATCATGTTCAGCCCCGACTCAAGCGTAACCACTTCTTCTGCATAGCCTTCGATCATCGGCACCTGGTTACTTACACCGCTGATGAGCTCAATTCCCTGCAGGGCGATGTCATAGCTGATGCCGGCGATATCCAGGGCCGCGGCATTCGGGTTCTGAATGCGCAGGTCAACCTCAAAGCGCGGTCCGCTGCCCTCACTGGGAATACTGCGGAAATTTTCGATACTGATCCTGGGCGGATCAAGCTCTTTGCTCAAGCCGGCACAGGCAACGAGAAGCAGTGCAAACACAGCCACCAACAGGTTTTTGAACATCAGCACGATCCGCAAAAAATAGGTATAAAAGTGTAGCATGGCTACTGCATATAACCGTGAGAGAGCCATGAGCAAACCGCATGTAACACAGCCCTGGGGCGATACTGAAAAAGCCGCCTGGCGGGACCGCCAGAGCATCCAGCGTGATTACCGCGAGCTGGTACTCAAGCGCATTGAAGCGCTGCCGGACAGCCTGGTGGTTCAGTCCTATGGCGCCCTGTCTTACGACCCTGAACGCTACCCCTTGTACCTGGTGAAAAGCGGGGTCTGGAATGATGAAAAGAAAACCATCCTGGTGACCGGCGGCGTACACGGCTACGAGACCAGCGGTGTGCTCGGCGCCCTGGCGTTTCTCGACCAGGTCGGAGGGAGCTCTGTTACGGATTTCAACGTGGTCTGCGCGCCCTGCGTAAGCCCGTGGGGATTCGAAACGATCAATCGCTGGAACCCACTGACCCTGGACCCGAACCGTCACTTTTTTGCCAACAGCCCGGCCGAAGAGTGCGCTGCGCTGATGGCCGCAGTAGAGGCCCTTGGCATCACTCCGTTGGCCCACGTAGACCTGCACGAAACCACCGATACGGACAACACCGTGTTTCGCCCGGACAAGGCCGCGCGCGATGGCATCGAACAGGACAAGTGGGACATTCCGGATGGCTTTTACACCGTGGGCGACGAACGCAACCCACAGCCAGACTTTCAACGCGCCATCATCAACGCGGTCCGTGCTGTGACACATATCGCGCCGGGAGACGCCAACGGCCGCCTGATCGGTAAAAAAACGGAACAGGAAGGCGTCATCAACTACGACACATCCCGCCTGCACCTGTGCAGCAGCTTTTCCGGCGCAACTTACTGCACAACCACCGAGGTCTACCCCGACAGCAAGCAAACCACACCCGAAGAATGCATCCAGGCCCAACTAGCCGCCGTAAACGGTGCGCTGCAATACCTAAGAAATCAAGCCTAGAAACAACGCACGCGCCAAGATGTCCTGAGAGACCCCCGTACCGCCCCATAAGAAAATGAGGCGGATGGCCGTGGGAAGTGAGTGCGGTTTGCGCCAAAGGCGCAAGAAGCGCTCGCTTCACACGCCGGACGCCACCCGGTCTCCGGGGAACCTCCTTACCGCCCCATAAGCCCCAGAAAAACCTTAGGCGAACGGCCGTGGGAAGTGAGTGCGGTTTGCGCCAAAGGCGCAAGAAGCGCTCGCTTCACACGCCGGACGCCACCCGGTCTCCACGGAACCTCCTTACCGCCCCATAACCCCCAGAAAAACCTTAGGCGAACGGCCGTGGGAAGTGAGTGCGGTTTGCGCCATAGGCGCAAGAAGCGCTCGCTTCACACGCCGGGCGCCACCCGGTCTCCACGGAACCTCCTTACCGCCCCATAACCCCCAGATACCATGACAGAAACGCCCAACTATAACCCTCCATCGAACTCAAAGGTCCCGGCTGGTAAAACCGCGATCTGACGCCCTGGGCATTGCGCTCAATAATGCGTTTGTCCGCCTGGGTGGTTACATCCCATAGCCAGATCAACTCATCCTTGTTGTAGTCTTTGCCTTCCTCGGCATCGCCGCGCACCAGCCAGGTAATGTCACAGTCGGCACTCTGTGGCCCAAGGGGTTTGAAGGCGTAGATCACCGCATGATCAGGATAAATCAGGCCGAACGTAATCGGCCCGACCTCAATATCAGTGCACCCGCCAAAGTAGTCCTTCAGGCTGCCGAGCAGTGGCGCCAGAGGTTTGCCGTCCTTACTGCCGGTCACATGGCCACGAAGCAAGGGATAACTTGAATACCCATAACCCGCACCAAAGGCCGGCGCATCGTCGTACTTCTTGTCCAGCTCCACGTCCGCCATACCGCAGGCAACGGCCCGCTCGTGCATGGCCGCATAGGCCTCTTCCGATTCATTGGCAGGGTCAGCAATGGAGTGAGCACGCGAATATTCCGGGTGTGCCGGGCCGCAGTGGTAACACTCGCAGTAGTTTTCAACGGCCAGTTTCCAGTTGCCATTAATCGGATAACTCTGCCGGTGTGCCACCTTCGCGTTCGCCAGATCGAAGGGCTCCAGGCAGGCGCCCAGCTCGCGCCTGGCCTCATCCAGCGATGAAGGGTTTTCATCGAAATTGATATAGATCATGCCGCCGATCAGTTCGCAGGCAATGGTCTTGAGACCCAGTTCAGACTGATCGACACCCTCGTCCATGTGCGCGGCAGCAATTAACTTGCCGTCCGCGTCGTAGGTCCACCCGTGATAGCGGCAGGTCAGCCGGCGACCGTGACCCTGGGCGTCCACACACACGCGCGAGCCACGATGACGGCATACATTCACAAGCGCATTTACCCGGTTTTCAGCGGCGCGGATAATAATCACGGATTCCTTGTCCATCTCGTAAAGGAACCAGTCACCAATGCGCGGAATCTCGCTGATATGTCCTGCATACAGCCAGATCCGCATGAAAATACGTTCCATTTCCAGCCGGTAGACCGCCTCGTCCTCGTAAAAGGCCTGGTCCATTGCCCGCATATCGGGTTGCTGCGCGGCCAGCCGCGCGATGTCATTCGCTTCCAAAGATTGATCCTCCATCCTTACATTCCGTCCAGCCCGCGTTTGGCGAGCTGCCTGGCGATCACCAGGCGCTGCACTTCGCTGGCGCCCTCCCAGATCCGGTCCACACGCAGTTCGCGGGTGAATCGTTCCGCACAGTTTTCCCGCATATAACCGCGACCACCGAAAATTTGCTGAACGCGATCGGCAATACGGCCGGCTGCTTCGGAGGCGTAAAGCTTCGCTACCGAGCAGCGCGTATGCAAGGCTTTCACATCATCACCCCGGTCATGGGCTGCAGCCGTCTCGTAAGTCATCAGGCGGGCGGCCCACAATTCGGTCACGCTGTCGGCCAGCATGGCCTGGATCATCTGTTTTTCCAGCAACGGCCCGCCCGAGACTTCGCGTTGTGCGGCGAAGCTGGTAGCCTCCTCGATCAGGCGCGCGGCGGCACCGCAGTTACGGGCCGCAATCATCAACCGCTCGCGGCGGAACCAGGCATGTGACCAGGCCATGCCACCACCCTCCTCTCCAATGAGGTTTTCCTGCGGAACAAACACATCGCTGAATTTGAGCTCCGGATGATGGTGATTGAAGGTGTGACTGAACAGAGGAGTCCGCAGAACCTCGATACCCGGCGTATCCGCGTCGACAAACATGAGCACGTCAGAACCCGCATGCGGGCCTTCGTTCAGCCTGGCCTGGACAAACAGATAATCGGCGAGGTTATAGCTGGTCACATACCACTTCACACCGTCGAGACGATAGCCGCCATCCACCGGACGGGCGGTGGTCTCAACCACCACATCAGAGCCCGAGGCCTCCTCGGTAATGGCATAGCACTCTTTACGCTCACCCCGCATTAAGGGCAAAACGTAGCGCTGCAACTGATCTTCGGTGCAGGCCTCAAACATCCACTGGTGTGGCTCGGAAAAGCACCAGCACAGCGCATTGGTCACCCGCCCGAGCTGTTCCCACACGGCGACCTGGTCGACCTGGCGCAGCCCAAGCCCGCCGTATGCTTCGGGGACATCCATCGAGCTGAAGCCCAACTCACGCGCCCGCACCTTGTGCGCCTTGGCGGTTTTCTCTGGCAGACAACCCTCGTTCATCTCCGCTTCGACCTCGCAGGGAATCAGCTCGTCCCCGGCAAAGCGTCGGGCAGTCTCCAGCCAGCGGGTGGTGGTTTCGTCCATGGGTATTCTCATGAGGCCTTGCGCTCCTCGGCACAGTCGAAATGATTGGGGAAAATATGTTTCAGGTAGGCCATAGACACACGCAGCGCCTGGCGCCGGCTGAGTGAACGCGGGTTGGCGAGCATGTCCAGCCATAGCCCTTCGGTGATGGCGGCCAGTGCCCGGGCGGCGAGTTCAGGATCAATGCGCTCGTAACCGCCGTCCTCAACCAGCTCCCCGCAAAGCTTGACCATGACCCGGTCATAGTCACGATCCCGCGCAGCACATAGCTTTCGGTAGGTTGGCCGCGCCTTGGACTCGCTCCAGAAAGCAAACCACACAGCCAGTTTATTGCGGTCACAAACCGAGGGATGAAAATCGACCTCGACCAGTGCCGCCAGGCGGTCAGCCGGATTGGCCGGCGCCGCTTCCAGCGCGGCCTCCCACAGGTGACGATATTCGTCTACAACGCGCTCCAAAGTGGCCAGCAGAAGCCTGTCCTTGCTCTCAAAATGCAGATTGATAATGCCCTGGCTCAGTCCGGCTTCACCGGCTACCGAGGCGGTGGTGGTCTCCGAAAGGCCTTTCTCAGCAATTGAACGAATGGTCGCTTCAATCAGCTGCGTGCGGCGCGCTGCCTTGCTGGCAGTGCGCGGTGTCCTGTCCTTGGCGGCGGTCGTCACTTCAATTGGCGCTCCTGTTGGCTGCCCGGGACCCCGTCCGGGGGCATGCCTTCACAGCTACTGACTGAATGATCATTCATTCAGATAGACAGTATACGGCGATTGTGGGAAACTCGTCACTGCTTTTTTCACTTTCGGAGAAGACATGACCACCCCCCGGCGGCGACGCCCGCTCGAACGTTCCAACGCGCACTTCAAGAAAGCCGTGCAGGCCATGCCTCTGGGCGTATCTTCCAACTTCCGCTACTGGGGTGACGACAAAACCCTGTATATCGATCACGGCCGCGGCGGGAGAATCACGGACATCGATGGCAACGAATATATCGACTACCGCATGGGTTATGGCCCGGGCATTCTTGGCTATGCTGACCCGCGCGTGGACGCGGCCGCCCGCGAGGGTATGAACGTTGGTGGTGTCTTTGCCCTGTCAACAGAACTTGAATATGACGTCGCCAGGCGCATTACCAAAATGGTACCGGCGGCGGAACGCGTGCGGTTCTCAAACTCCGGTACCGAGGCCGTCATGGCTGCCCTGCGCCTGGCGCGGGCCTTTACAGGCAAGGACGCACAAATCATTGTGGAAGGCGGCTACCACGGCATCTTCGACTCGGTTCTCTGGTACGCGGACATCGAGGACTGGGACCAGGCCGAGGGCGAGCCATCGGTGGAGGCAGACAGCGATGGAATTCCTGCCATGCTCAAAAAGCTGGCCCACTTCACACCGCTGAACGATGCCAACTATCTCGAGGACGTTCTCAAGAAACACCATAAAGATATCGGCGCCTTTCTTATCGAGCCCATGATGGGTAACTGCTGCTCCATCACAGCCACCCGGGAATACGTCCAGGCTGCCCGCGAACTGTGCGACCGCTATAACGTTGTGATGATTGTTGATGAGGTTAAAACCGGCTTTCGCGTTGCGCGCGGCGGGGTGCAGGAGCTTATGGGCTTCAAGGCTGACCTGTGCACTTTCGCGAAGGCCATGGCCAACGGTTACCCCATTTCCGTGGTCGCCGGTCGCGAAGACATCATGAACCAGGTTGGTAACGGCGTTGTGCATGGCGGGACCTATACCTGCCACTCGGTGTCCCTGGCTGCGGCCGACAAGACCCTGGAAATACTTGATGAAACCGACGCCCTGGAAACGATCGCCGACTATGGGAGCCGCCTGCAGACGGGCATGAGTAAAATTCTCACGGCACGCGATATTCCGCATAGCTTTGTGGGGCACCCGGCCATGGGTGGCTTGTTCTTCAACGAGACCCCGCCTGCCACTTATCGTGACTGGCTGGGCTCGGACTACACCTTTTACGACACACTGGCGCCGGAGCTGCACGAGCTGGGCATACTTTGCGAACCGGATTCACGCGAGCCCTGGTTCATCTGTGAGGCGCATGCAAAAGACGATAGCCTGTCACTGACCCTGGCCGCTTTCGAAGAGGCGGTAGACATCACAGTCGAACGCATCAACAATCTCCAGGCACAAACCGGGACAGCGGGGACACTATCTTGAAGAAATACGACGCCATTGTGGTTGGCGCAGGACACAACGGCATTACCAACGCCGCCTTTCTGGCCAAGGCCGGAATGGACGTGCTGCTGGTAGAAAAGAACGACTGGATTGGCGGCGCGACCGTCAGCCGTAATCTCCACGAGGACTGGATTTATTCGAACTGTTCCTACGTGTGCAGCTTGCTGCGTCCGGAAATTTATCGCGAGCTGGACCTGGCGAAGTATGGTTTGCAGGTAATACCTTACGGTGGCTCCGTAACGATCGGTCAGAACGGCGATTACCTGGGCTCATACACCGACAGCGATGCCTCACGCCGCGAGATGATGCGCCACAGCCCACGGGATGCGGATGCCGAGCAACGCTACTGGCGGGATATCATGCGCCAGGCGCGCTTTATCCGGCAGTTCCTGTTGCGCACCGCACCGGATCCCGCGTCCTTCAAACCCCGCGATCTGCTCGAACTGCTGCACCTGGGCCGTAAGTTCTGGGACCTGGGTGAACAGACCATTTATGACACGGTGCGTTTCTACACCATGAGCATCTCGGATTTTCTCGACGAGTATTTCGAGAATCCGCTCATCAAGGCAGCCCACGCGGGCAGTGGCATCATCGGCTCAGCCCTGGGCGTCATGTCGCCGGGCACGGCCTATGTATTACTGCACCACGCGATGGGCGATGTGGACGGTACGGCCGGCGCCTGGGGCTTTGCGCGCGGTGGCATGGGCGCCATCGCCAACGCCATGCACGACTGTTTCGAGGACCATGGCGGCACAACCGTGGCCGGCTCAGGCGTTGAGCGCATCATCGTCAAAGACGGCAAGGTGACCGGGGTAGCCCTGGAAAATGGCGACGAACATTATGCCGATATCGTCGTATCCAATATGACCCTGCCACGCACCTTCCTGGAATGCATGGATCCCAAGGACCTGCGACCCGAGTTTCTGGAAAAATGCCGCAATTTCAAAATTCGCGGCTCTTCCGGCAAGCTGAATATTGCCCTGGAAGGCGTGCCCGACTTCCCTGCCCTGCGCGGCAACCCGGAATTGATCAAGGCGGATATGCATCTCATCGATTCTATCGAGCGGCTCGAACGCGCTTATGACGACTGGAAGGACGGCACCTGGTCCAAAGACCCGTATATCGACATGCTGATGCCCAGTCTGACAGATCCAACGATGGCACCGCCAGGCAAGCATTTCATGTCTGTCTTCGTGCAGTACGTACCACCCAAGATCCATGGTAAAGACTGGACCGATGAGGACCGGGATGGCTTCCGCGATACGGTTCTTGACCAGATTGAAAATTACGCGCCAGGCTTCAAAAAACTGATCGCCCACGTCGAGGTTCGCACCCCGCGGGAGCTGGAAAATGAAGTCGGCCTGACCGAAGGCAATATTTTCCAGGGTGAGCTGACCATGGATCAGCTGCTCTTTAATCGCCCCATTCCCGGCTACGCGCAGTACCGCGGACCCGTTAAAGGCCTATGGATGTGTGGCTCCTCCAACCATCCGGGCGGCGGCGTAATGGCCGCGCCCGGCGCCAATGCGGCGCGCGAGATCCTTATGGACCTGAAGAAACCGAACACGGTGCCGGAGGGCTGGCTCGATGACTAAGTCCTCCAAAAAGACCCACAAGAAGCCCGCCAGCGCCATTATCATCGGGGCCGGTCACAACGGCCTGACGTGTGCCGCTTACCTGGCCCGGGGCGGCCTGCGCGTTACGGTGCTCGAGGCCGCTGAGCAGGTCGGCGGCGCAGCCGTTACACGGGAATTTGCCCCCGGCTACCGGGTTTCCGCCGGTGCGCATTTGCTGTACGGCCTGGATGACGACCTGCGCCGCGAGCTGACGCTGGATCGCCACGGGCTGCGCATGGCCGCCGAAGGCCTGCACACCAT
Source organism: uncultured Gammaproteobacteria bacterium (assembly GCA_942491555.1). GTDB lineage: Bacteria > Pseudomonadota > Gammaproteobacteria > Xanthomonadales > SZUA-36 > Marinihelvus. The sequence continues at coordinate 914,690 of CALOBN010000005.1, read as the reverse complement.
CGCCCTGGCAGAGGACGGGCAGTATCTGTCCATCGACAAAGGGGCCCTGGGTGGCCCGGGCGCACTCAACGATGACCGCCCCGCCATGGCCGAATACCACCGGCAGATGAACGCCTTCGCCAGCGTCATCTGGGATTTACGCGATCAGATACCGCCGCGCCTGGGAACCACGGACAAGGGTGACCTGCTGGCGCTCAGTAAACTGGGTCTGAAAGTCCGTCGTCTTGGCACCGACGATATGCGTGAGTTTTTACGCATCACGGGCATCAATGTTTTTGACATCCTGCAGGAACGCTTCGACAGTGAATTGCTCAAAGGCGCTCTGAGCCTCGATGGCACACTCGGCACCTTCCTCGGTCCACGCTCCAACAACAGCATGTTTTGCGCCTTGCATCGCTACGGACGGGGCCATGGCTACAGTATCCCTGCCGGTGGCATGGGCGCCCTGACCGTGGCGCTTGACGCAGCTGCGCGGGCCGCGGGCGCCACTGTCCGGGTCGGTGCCAGGGTCAGCGAAATCCGCATGGACTTCGACCGGGCCTGCGGGGTGACGCTGGAGAACGGCGAACAACTCGATGCGGATGTGGTTGTCTCAAACGCAGATCCGAAAACGACCTTTGAACAACTGCTCGGGATACGCAATATCGAGGCAGGCTTCGCACATCGTATTCACAATATCCGCGCACGCGGCTGCGTGGCCAAGCTGCACCTGGCCCTGGATGAGCCACCGCAGTTCGCTGGCCTGGACGCCAACCAACGCGGCCAGCGCCTGGTAATCGCCCCGGACCTGACCTATGTCGAGCATGCCTTCAATCACGCCAAGTACGGCGAGCATTCGGCTAAGCCGGTCATGGAAATTTCGGTGCCCTCGGTGTTTGATGACAGCCTGGCACCCGCCGGCAAGCACGTCCTTTCTGCCAACATTCAATGGGCACCCTATGATCTGAAGGGTGGTTGGGATGGCGCCAGGACGGCCTTTCAGGACCTGTGCATGGAAATACTCGAAAGCCATGCGCCGGGCATCGGCAAGCTGGTCACGGCCAGCGAGTTGCTGACCCCGGCAGATCTTGAACAACAATTTGGCATGACCGGCGGGCATTGGCACCACGGCGAGCTGTCCCTGGACAGCTTCTTCATGCTGCGACCGGTACCGGGCGCCGCCCAGTACCGCACGCCCGTTGACGGTTTATATCTCTGTGGCGCCGGCAGTCATCCGGGCGGCGGGGTGATGGGTTGCGCAGGTCGTAATGCCGCCGATGTCGTCCTTGGCAAGGGAGCCTGAACCTATGAAAACCTTCAAAATTGACTCCCGGGACCATTACAAACAAAAGGTCTTTCCCAGCCCATTTCATAGCCGTCAGGCGGAATACAACGAAAACCAGGAATGGTCACGTTGGTATGACTACCTGTCGGTGCCGGCCTATACCGATGCCACGCTGGAGTATTTCGCCGGGCGCAACACCTGCGGGGTCTTCGACATTACCCCGATGACCAAGCACCGCATTCTGGGCCCGGACGCAGAGGCTTTCCTCAACCGCCTGGTTACCCGTGACGTACGCAAGATCAAACCGGGCCGGGTCGGCTACGCGGTCTGGTGCGACGATGAGGGCCGGGTCATCGATGACGGCACGATTTTTCATCTTGGTATCGGCGACTACCGCCTGTGCTCGCAGGAGCATCAGATTGACTGGTTGATGATCAATGCGCGCGGTTTCGACGTGGACATCGTCGAGGACACGCACGATGTGGCGGGCCTGGCCTTGCAGGGCCCAACCTCGGCCGCCGTTCTGCGCCAGATGGGCATCAAGGAAGTCGAAGAACTGACGCCTTTCGGCCTGGTACAAATCGACTGGGAAGGCGGCAAGCTGACCCTGTCCCGCACCGGCTTTACCGGTGATCTGGGCTACGAACTCTGGGTTGACCCGGAAAAAGCGGAGACGCTCTGGGATCAGCTCTTTGAAGCAGGTGCGTTGCTTGGCATCAAGGCCATGGGCTCCGATGCACTGGAAATGCTGCGCATCGAAGCGGGTTACATCCTCGCGGCAACGGATTTTTCTCCGGTCATGCACACCGTGCGACCCAAAAACACCCGCTCACCCTTCGAGCTGGGTCTGGGCTGGCTGGTAGATTTTAAAAAACCGGTGTTTAACGGCCGCGCGGCGCTGCTGCGCGAACAGGAGAAGGGTTCGCGGTACGCCCTGGTCAAGCTCGACATCGAGGATAACAAGGCCGCCCATCATTCCTATGTGTATGACACGCGCGAACGCCAAATCGGCTGGGTGACCTCGGCATTGTGGTCACCATCGGCCAAGAAGAACATCGCCCTGGCCACGGTCAAAACACCGCATGGCAAGGTTGGCGAAAAGATGATGGTCGAAGTTTATTACCAGCGCGAACTGGCCTGGAACCGCAAGATGGCGAAAGCCGTGGTGGTCAAGGATCCATTTTGGGACCCGCCCCGCCGCCGCCTCACGCCGCCTGCTAATTTCTAGTCGGCTGCATGTGCGCGCCGCGACCACCTGTTGCTGACCTGGCCCGGAGACTGGTGCCCTTATGAGTCACCGCCTGGACCCGCTGCTGCGCCCGCGCTCTATTGCCGTGATCGGCGCCAGCGAGCGCGAAGGCGCGGTGGGCCAGCTGACCCTTAAAAACCTTCAGACCGGTCGCTTTCCCGGTCCGGTCTATCCGGTCAACCCAGGGCGTGAGACCGCCCTTGGGCTACCTTGCTTTGCCGGGCTCGATGCCCTGCCTGAAACGGCAGATCACGTTGTGTTCTGCCTGGCCGACCGGCACCTTGAACAGGCGCTGGAAAGCGCGATTGAGCATGGGGCAAAGGCCATCACGCTGATGTCCCAACTTATTGTCGAGGGCGACCCTGACTTTTCGAACCGCATTCGCCAGCGCATCATTGCGGCGGGCTTACTCGCGTGCGGGCCAAACGGTATGGGGTTTTATAACCCGCGCGACAGGGTCTGGGTTTGTGGTTTTGATACGCGGGACAACCATGCGCCCGGAGGAAACGTAACCCTCATCAGTCAATCCGGTGCCGGCATGTCCGGCATCGTGGACTGCGAGGAGCGAATTGATTTCAACCTGGCGGTATCGACTGGTAGCGAGTTCACCGTTGGGGTCGCGGATTACATGGATTTTGCGATCGAGGAACATCAACCCCGCGCCATCGGACTGTTCCTTGAGACGGCGCGCGACCCTGAAGGCCTGGTGGCGGTGCTGGACAAAGCATTGCAGCGCGGCATCCCGGTCGTGGCAGTCAAAGTTGGCCGCACCGCCCTGTCCGCGCGCCTGGCCCAGTCACACTCCGGCGCGGTAGCGGGGGAAGACGCGGCATTCAACGCTATATTCGATCGCTATGGGGTGCAGCGCGTGAGCGATATGCACGAACTGACGACCGCGCTCATGATATTTGCCCAGCCACACCCGGTACCCGCGGAAGGCGGGCTCGTGACCCTGCATGACTCGGGTGGTGAGCGACAGCTGTTGATCGATCTGGCTGATGAGGTGAATACACCCCTCACCGAGCTTTGCGATGCAAGCATCGCAGCACTGGAACAACGGCTTGACCCCGGCCTGCCGGCGGTTAACCCGCTTGATGGCTGGGGCGCCGGAGGCCCTGATTCAGACCGGGCCATGGCCGACTGCCTGGCCATCATGATGCAGGACCCGGGCGCGGCCATCGGTGCCGTGGTTCACGACCGGGCACCGCTGTCAAAAATATACCCGGAGTACCTTCAGTACCTGCGCGCCGGTCATGCAGCATCGGGCAAACCGGCCGTTTTGATTGCCAATCACCAGGGCAGCGGCGCGGACCCGGTGGCAGTCAGCATTACCCGCGAAGGCTTCCCCGTGGTGGATGGTTTGCGTCCGTTTCTCGTGGCTGTGCGCGCGCTCCTCGCCTGGCGCGATGCAAGGAGCCGCGCACCCATGCGACCCCCACACGTCGATAAGGTGCCCGTAATGGCGCTTAAAAATGCTTTGACCGGTGATGAAGCCATTGGCGAGGCCCGGGCACTGCAGCTATTGGCCGATTGCGGCCTGCCCTGTAACCGGACGCTGAGCGCCAACAGCGAGGCCGGGGTCCGGGAAGCAGCCCGGCAACTCGGTTTTCCCGTGGTTCTGAAAAGTGCGCAATCAGGTTTACATCACAAGAGCGATGTCCAGGGTGTCCATCTTGACCTGGCTGACGAGGCCGACCTCGCGCGGGCCTGGGAAGATCTGTCCGCGCGCCTGGGGCCGCAAGTGATTGTTGCGCGCATGCTTCCGCCGGGCGGCACTGAACTCTTCCTCGGCATGATCCGCGACCAGCATTTCGGCCCTCTGGTCGTGCTCGGCTTTGGTGGTGTCTCGCTGGAGGCGCTGAACGACACGGTGTGTGCCGTACCGCCCTTTGACCAGGCCGAGGCGCACCGTTTGCTGGGCTGCTTGCGCCTGAACGCCCTGCTTACACCGGGCCGGGGCAAGCCGGGGCCCGACCTGGAGGCGTTTGCAGACTGCGCCGCGCGATTTTCCGTTATTGTTGAGCAGCTCGGTGACGTGATTTCCGAGCTGGATCTGAACCCCATACTGGTCCATGAGTCAGGCTGCCTGGCTGTGGACGCCTTGATTTTGCCGGCACCGTCGGGTGCACCGGCAGACCTGGACTCATCAACTGACCGGAGGGCCTCATGAGCCTTGAACGTATTGCAAATCACTCCCTGGCTGACTGGCAAACCATCGCCGACGGTCTTGCGGGCCGCTTTGAGACCCGCCATTTTATCGACGGGGAACTGTGTGATTCGATCGACGGGGGGCGCTTTGAGACGATCAACCCTGCCACCGGCGAGGTGCTGGCAGAGATGTCCGCGGGCACGGTCAAAGATATCGACCGCGCGGTCGTCGCCGCTAAACGCGCCTTCGAGGCAGGACACTGGTCGCGCATGGACCCCCGCGAGCGCATGCGTGTGCTGTTCCGCTTTGCCGGCCTGGTGGAGGCCAACGCCGAGGAGCTGGCCATCCTGGATACCCTGGATATGGGCAAGCCCATCAGCGACATGATCGAAGTGGATATTCCCCTGGTCGCGGAAACGATCCGCTTTATGGCCGAGTGCATCGATAAAGTCGATGGATCGGTAACCAATACGGCCGATGACAAGCTCGGCCTGGTCCTGCGCCAGCCATTGGGCGTGGTCGGGGCGATTACGCCCTGGAATTATCCGCAGCTTATGGCCGCCTGGAAGTTTGCCCCGGCCCTGGCCGCCGGTAATGCGCTGGTCCTTAAACCGGCCGAGCAGTCGCCGCTGAGCGCGGTCCGGCTGGCGCAGCTGTTCATGGAGGCCGGCGGGCCGGCCGGCATCTTTAACGTGGTCAACGGCCTCGGCGAACAGGCAGGCAAGGCACTGGCGCTGCACATGGATGTTCGCAAGCTGACTTTCACCGGCTCCACGGTGGTGGGCAAACTGATCATGCAGTACGCCGGCCAGTCGAACCTGAAACATGTCGGCCTCGAATGTGGTGGTAAATCACCGCAGCTGTTTCTGGCTGACCTGCCTGACATGGGCGCAGCCATTGAAGCCGCCTATGGCGGCATCTATGAAAACATGGGCGAGGTCTGTAACGCGGGCTCGCGGCTGCTGGTGGAACGTTCCATCTATGACGAGTTTCTCGAACGCTTTCAGGCCGAGGGCGAACACGCCTACCAGCCCGGTAACCCGCTGGACCCGGCAACCAGCATGGGCCCCCTGGTAACCAAAGCAGACCAGCAACGGGTGCTTGGAATGATCAATGCGGGCCGGGAAGAAGGTGCGCGCCTGGTATTTGGCGGCGATGCGCCATCCATGCTGGAGCCCGGCGCCTTTGTGAACCCGACCTTGCTGGCGGATGTGCGTCGCGATATGAGCGTCGCCCAACAGGAGATTTTCGGCCCCGTAGCCAGTGTCATTCCCTTTGATGATGTGGATGAGGCGCTCGCCATTGCCAACGACACGGAGTACGGGCTGGCCGCCAGCGTCTGGACCCGCGATATCGACCGCGCCATGCATCTGGTGAAACGCATTGAGGCCGGCATGGTGTACGTCAATGGTTACGACCTGGGCGATTTCACCTTGCCTTTCGGTGGCTGGAAGCAGTCCGGCAACGCGCGGGATGCATGCATGGACAGCTTCAAGAGTTATACGCAGACCAAGGCCTGCTGGGTGCAGCTGTCCTCCTGAGGTTGAGATGAGCGACATAGGCACAGCACGGGTGCGTTACGAGGTGGATGGACCGATCGCAACAATCACCATGGACCGGGACCACAAGCTCAACGCCATTGATGACGCGATGATTCGCGGCCTGCTGGAGGCGCTCCGGCGCGCGGAGGCAGACCCATCGGTACGCGCCATCATTCTGGCCGGCGCCGGTCGCGCATTCTCTGCCGGTTTTGACCTTTCGGAAACCTACCAGCCACAGGCCGGCGAGGATGCGGTAAGCGCAGAAATCCAACGGGATTTCAACTTCATCATGCGCTTCTGGGATGCAGAGAAGCCGGTCATTGCCGCTGTTCAGGGCGCCTGTCTTGGTGGCTCCTTCGAGCTGATGCTGGCCTGCGATCTATGTGTAGCCGCTGAAGACAGCCGCTTCGGCGAACCGGAAGTGACGTTTGGCAGCGGCGTGGTCGCCATGCTGTTGCCCTGGTTCTGCGGGCCGCGGCGGGCCGCAGAGCTGGTGTTGCGGGGTGAACAGCGATTTGACGCAAAACGTGCCGGGGACTGGGGCCTGGTAAACCGGGTGGTGCCTCCCGATCAGCTTCACAATGCGGCGCGCGCACTGGCCATGGACGTGGCGCGGAACGACGCGCATGCGGTGCGCCATGCGCGCCTGGCCATCAAGGACGGTTATGATAAAGCCGGTTTCCGCGAAGCCATGGCCGCAGGCGTGCGCCATTGCATCACGGTCGAACGTGAGCCAAGTGCGGAAACCACGGAATTTCATCGACGCTTGCAAAGCGACGGTCTGGCCGCTGCCCTTGCGTGGCGTGACAAACACATTACAAAAACAGCAGCAGAGGAAGAGCCATGACGGACGATGCCTTACTCGGGGAATTCGAGCAATTTTTGGAGGAACATCCGGAAACACGCTTCATGGACGCTTTCGCCGCCGACATTAACGGCATCATCCGCGGCAAACGACTGCCGGTAGAAGATTTTCGCAAGCCCTTCGAAAAAGGTGCGAATTTCTGCGCATCCGTGGCCTTTCTCAACTCCCGTGGGGAGGCGGCAGAAAACCTTAAATATGGCGCCCATGATGGTGATCCCGACATACGCAGCGTGGCCATCCCCGGTTCACTGTGCTCGGTTCCCTGGGCCAGCGTGCCCACTGCCCAGGTCATGCTGGAGCTGCAGGAATTCGACGGCAGGCCGTTTTTCCTTGACCCGCGCAATATGCTCAAGGAAGCGCTCAAGCCTCTGAACGAGATGGGTCTGTACCCGGTGCTGGCGACCGAGATGGAGTTCTACCTGGTCGACTACGACGGGGACACGTTCATTCCCCGACACCCGAAAATTGCCGGATCCGACTGGGATCAGCTGGGCGTGCAATTTGGCAGTTTTGATGATCTGGACGATGTGGCGCCCTTCCTGGTTGATCTCGACAATTACTGCCGCATACAGAATATTCCAGCCGGCGCCGCCCTGGCCGAATACTCGCCAGGACAGTTCGAGGTAAATCTGCAGCACGTGGATGACCCGATTCTCGCCTGTGACCATGCGATTCTGTTAAAGCGGGCGGTTAAAGCAGCGGCAAAGAAGAATGGTCTGTCAGCCACTTTCATGGCCAAACCGTTTCAGGAACATGCCGGGTCGGGACTGCATATCCATGCCAGCGTGCTTGATGAGGACGGTAACAATATTTTTTCCGGCGAAAGCGCTGATGGCCCCTGGTCGGACCAGTTGCGCTACGCCATCGGTGGCATGGCCACCACCATGAGTGAGTCAATGGCAGTATTTGCGCCCAACGCGAACAGCTATCGCCGTTACGCCCCCGGCTATTTCGTGCCTGCAACACCCAACTGGGGCCCCAATCATCGGGACCTGGCACTGCGTATTCCGGTCTCCGGCCAGACCAACCGGCGCATCGAGCACCGCGTTTCCGGTGCCGATGCCTGCCCCTACCTGGTTGTCTCGTCAATTCTGGCGGGCCTGCACCATGGGCTCACCAATAAGGTGGAGCCCGGTGCCATGACGCCGGAACGCGAAGACATCGACTACGAAGTCACCCTGCCCGTGCGCTGGGAAAAAGCCCTGGATGCCTGGGATGCCGCCAAGATCTTGCCAAAATACTTTGGCAAGGAGTTTCACAAGACATACGGAATCGCCAAACGTGAAGAGGCGGATATTTTTCATTCCGAGGTAACAGACCGCGACTACGAGTGGTACTTGAGGGCTGTTTAATAACGTAGCTTCATTGTTGTTCTCTCGTTTGCCTTCTTCGCCCTGCGGGCGAGACCGGCTGCGCTGTTTCACAATGGGATAGTTTCACCATGTCGATAGGTTGATTCTTCCGGTGGGTCCGGGGGTGGTTGTCTTCCTCGCTCTCCCGGCCCTAACGACGTAAGCGCTTGTCGGCGTCTTCCTGGTAGGCGTTGGCGGCTGCCAGGAGTACTTCCGGTGATAAGCGAATGTCATAGCTCGGGTTGGCATACGCAAACGTGATGATGCCATCCGCGCCGATAATGAACGTGGCGGGGACAGGTAACACGTGGTGGTTTTCACCCGAGGCGGCTTCGAGATCAATACCGAATCCCTGGTAGCGTTCAACCGTGCTGTCATCAACGCGAAAGGCGAGGCCAAAAGCGCGGGTTGCGCTGATGTGCGCGTCACTAAAAAGGGTGTAACCGATATCCGGTTCATCCAGGCTTTCTATGAGTACACCCGGCTGGTCAATGCTCATGAACCAGACTTCAAATCCCAGCTCCTTTAATTCAGCCTCGGCCTTGCGCATCTCGGCAAGGTGCAGATTGCAGTAAGGGCACCAGCCACCACGGAAGAAGGTCAGCACAACAGGGCTGTCCATTGCCTCGGGATCAAAGACAAAGGGCTCACCATCAGCGGTGCGCACTTGGAAAGCAGGTGCTTGCATACCGGCCATCAGGGGCTGCGCCTCCTCGGCGCTTGCATGAATGGCGGTGCGACCGGAGTCAGGCAGCACCGTGTCGGCAGACAGGCTCAGCGGCAACGCGGCGAGGATGGAAATCAGCATGCGGATCATTGAATTACTCCTGGCAATTGGAATTGAAGCAGACCGGCGTGTTGCTGCATAGCTTACAGCCCGCGTGAACTGCGCCTTCCCAAATACAAATCCCGAAAAGAAATACGCCCGGCGTACCGGGCGAGTGTTATTTTTATTGCTTTTCTTATAGCGGCGCCGAACTTATCCAGGCCGCCTTTTTGTTGACTGAAGGTACAGACCGGCGGTCAGTACAATTAAGAGCCCCAGAGACAGCCACCAGCCGTTCGGTCCTTGCCCTGAAGCTTGTTCCTGTGCCTGAACCGATCCGCTTCCCACAAGCAGAATCAGGAGCGCGGGCAAGACACACCACGTCCAGGTCAAACTTCTGGTCAGACCGGGAAAAGCGGTACCCCGAGGAACAAAGGTGGAAGTAATCTCAATGCGCGAAAACATGAGTCGGGCGAGTCCTCATTATTGGTTGTCGGCCTCCCCAGCTACTTGCTGAAGCACCGCTGGACCCCCCTTAATAGCGGCGCATTGTGCGCCAATCTACGTGTGGTTGCAAGGTCAGGATCAGCGATCCGCCCGGTGATCCAGCCAGAACTCCAGGCCCTGGGTATTGAGTTTGACATCGACTGCCACGATCGCACGGAAATCTTCACTGCTCATCACCACCCCGTGTGCGCGCGCGGCGTCTTCCAGCCCATCGAGCATGGCAGAGACAATGACCTTGCTGCGATTCTCGGCATCTGAATAAAATTCCGCGATCGCCACGAATTCATCAATGCGCGTTAACAACTCACCAGCCAGGCGCGGGGTATCGCCGACGCGGCCGAAGTGCGTCAGATACATCCAGTCAGGACCCTTTTTCATCAGCTTTTCGATGGAGTGCTTCAGGGCGCCCGGATCGAACTGAATGGGCGTGGTGGTAGGAAAGGTAAACGGCCCCTTGCGGGTATCCAGCTCACGGTAGGAGAGCCCAAAGGTATCGCCGGTAAACCAGCCCCGCGTGGCTTCATCCCAGATACAGAAATGATGACGTGCATGACCGGGGGTGTCATGAAATTCCAGAACCCGGCCGCCGACTTCCAGAGTCGCCCCATCGCCCATCTCCACAACACGCTCCTGGGGAATCGGCAGCAAGGTACCGTAGTCCCGGTCAAAGATCTCATCGCCGTAAACCTGCCGCACACTGGCTTCGAGTTTTGACGGATCGATCATGTGACGTGCGCCGCGCGGATGGACAACAAATGTTGCCTTCGGGCAGGCCTGCATCATCGCTCCCGCGCCGCCGGCGTGGTCCAGGTGTACATGCGTCACGATGACATGTGAAACCTGCTCCGGCTCCCAGCCACGATGTTCCAGTGCTTTCATCAGGCGCGGCACACTGTCGTTGGTGCCGGTCTCAATAATGGCAACTGCGCCCTGCCCCTCGAGCAGATAGCAGGCGGCCATATCGGGCCGGTTGTAGCCACTGTCCACGGCCACAACACCGCCGTCGTATTCCATCATGTGCGGTAGTCCACTCATCGTCATAGATCAGGTTCCAAATCAGTTTGGTGTGCACGGTAGCACAGGCAGCCCTTCGCTTTCATGGAGCCGCTCAGGCGGCTGCCAGAATCGCCTTCAGGGGCGCGGGCTGGAAGTGCCGGAGCGCGGTAATGGCATAGAAATTCTCATAGACATCCGGCAACTCGCACCGTTTTTCGAGCACGCCCTGGGCCAGTTCATCCTGCACGACGACTTCCGGGACTACCGCCAACTTGCCCGAATCACGGGTCAGCAGGCGCAACATGGCCATATCATCCACTTCAGCGGCGATGTTTGGCTGCAGCTGCAGGCGCTCACACAGCAGATCGAACTGGGTCCTGATGTCGCTGTTTCTTCCCGGCAACAGCAAAGCGCTATCACCGAGATCGTCCGGAAACCGGTAGCGCTTGCGACCCGGGCCCGGCGTACCGACCAGGCACACCGACTGGCGCGCGATACGACGGCAACGCAATGGCATACGATCAGTGCCGCTTACTGGTGTATTGGACAGAACCAAATCAAGGCGATGAACCCGCAAACGTTCCAGCAACTCCTCCAGGCCGGCCGATTCCAGCACCAGGTGAAGGTCTGCATCACGCAGCACCGGGCTGAGAAGGTTCTCCTGGAAGTTACGCGACAAGGTCGCCACCGAGCCCACCCGCAACTCCTGGCTGTCCTGCCCACCTCGAACCGTTTCCAGCAACTCCGCACCGAGGTTGAAGATATTGTCTGCATAGCCCAGGACCAGGCTACCAACTTCAGTGAGGCGAAGATTGCGCCCCTCGCGATAGAACAGCTCATGACCCAGTTCTGCTTCCAGCTGACGGAGCTGTGTGGAGACAGCTGACTGCGATACATGCAGGCGGGTCGCGGCGCGCGTGAGGTGCCCCTCCTGCGCCACCGTCCAGAAATAATAGAGGTGGCGAAAGTTAAGACGACGCAGGTTTTCCGTTCTCATATATAGAACGATAACTTATTTATTATATATTTTACAGATATTAGTTGACCCTTCAGGATAGCGCTCTGACGCTAACCAGGAGAAGGATCATCGACTTACTAGTGGACTTTCTAAGCCGCCTGCTGACCCAGTTCCAGTCACCGGCACTGGCTTTTCTGCTGGGTGGAATGGTGCTGGCTGCAACGCGCAGCAAGCTCGAGATTCCTGATGCCATCTACAAATTCTGTGTCTTCATGCTGCTGATGCGCATCGGCCTGGAAGGCGGCATGGAACTTCGCCATGCCAATCTGACCGACATGTTACTGCCTGCGCTAATTGCGATGCTGGTGGGTTGCCTGATCGTACTGGTCGGTCGTTTTTCCCTGGCGGCCTTGCCGGGCATCAAAGTGGAAGACGCGATTGCCACCGCAGGGCTATTCGGTGCGGTCAGTGCTTCGACACTGGCTGTGGCCATGGTCATGCTGGAGGAGGAACAGGTGTTTTATGAGGCCTGGGTGCCGGCGCTTTATCCCTTCATGGACATCCCTGCCCTGATTCTCGCGATTGTTCTGGCCAACATGTACCTGGCCAAACGTAAAGCCGGCCCGCGTGAAGCCGTGGGCATCGGGGCCATTATTTGCGACAGCCTGCGCGGCTCCGCGCTCTCGGCACTACTGCTGGGCATGGCCCTGGGCCTGTTCGCCCGACCAGAGGTGGTGTTCGAGGGTTTCTATGACCCCTTATTCAAAGGTCTGTTATCAATCCTGATGCTGACCATGGGTATGGAGGCTTATGCGCGCATCAATGAACTACGCCGGGTGGCGCACTGGTATGCGGTCTACGCCGTTGTGGCACCGTTGCTCAATGGCCTGGCGGCTTTCGGCCTGGGTTATATCGCACACCTGGTCACGGGATTCAGCCCAGGGGGGGTAATTCTTTTGGCGGTGATGGCCGGCTCCAGCTCCGATATTTCCGGCCCTCCAACCCTGCGTGCCGCCATACCCTCGGCCAATCCATCAACCTACCTGGGTGCGTCGACCAGCATTGGAACACCGGTGGCCATCGCGATCGGTATTCCACTGTTCATCGCCCTGGGCCAGGTGGTCTTTGACCTCTGAAAACAAGCAGACCAGATCGGATCATAATAGTAAAAGCCAACCCGGAAGGAGAGCCAAGCTGATGAGTTACAAGGCTATGAAAGTTGTCATCATTACCGAGAAAATTCTTGTTGAGAAGGTGGCAAAGGTCATCGAGGCCGCTGGCGCCAGTGGTTACACATTACTGCCCGCAGGTGGCAAAGGCAGCCGCGGGGTGCGTAACTCCGGCCGGGCTTCGGTGATTGATGAGTTCAGCAACGTGAAGTTCGAAGTAATCACCGCCGACCGCGAAACGGCCGAGCAAATTGCCGACGAGGTCACGGAACGCTTTTTCGATAACTATTCAGGCATCGTTCATTTCGAAGCCGTCGAGATTGTCCGACCGGATAAATTCAGAAACCTGCTGGGTTCCGGGGTTGTCGAGTAGCACCATCAAGGCAATTTTGTGCTGGAACCATTGCCCCCGGCCGGTTGTTGTGCTGCCCCCACTTTTTGACGTAGTATGCTGATACTGAAGTAAAAACCTGGTCGCCATCATGATAAGGAAGTCTGTCATGGCAGGCCTGCTGGGTTCGCTGATGGTATCGAGCGTGTTCGGGCAAGGAGTGCCCAATGTGAGCCGCACACCCGGCGAACTGATCAGCGGCCCCAATGCCCCCGAAGCAGGCCGCACCGCGGTCATTGCCTACCATGGCGATATGCTCGTCACTTTTCCCGAAGCACCCGGCAGCCCCCCGGGCGACTACCAGGTGCGCGCCTGGGATATTTCCGACCCGGCCAATCCAAGAGTGACCCAGGTCCTGGGCCAAACCCGTCATGGTTTTATGGCGCACGGCTTTATGAAAACCGGTTCATTGCTGAATTCCGGATACACATTTGAAGTCAGTCCGGGTGGCGTTGTATCCGAGGCTTCGCAAGACCTGCCATTCCCCCGCCTCGGCTGGGGACATTCCGGCATGAGCCGGCCCTGGGGGCTTACCGATTTTTGGAGTTATGGCGACACCAGTCAGCCTGCGGAGATCTGGCTGGACGGACGTTATGACGGCACCCCAACCGTGACCTTCGATCCGGTGGGCATGACCGGGGTGATCGGTCACGCCTTCGTTTTTGGCACCACCCTGTATTACGCCTCCGACCAGTCCCGCACCGGCATTGCCTCTTGGGATGTATCGGACCCGGCCAATCCGCAGCTGCTGGATGTGCTCACCGAGGGCAATGTGGGCGGCTACTGGCCTGATCCGGTTGGTGTTAACGGGCGCCTGTATTTCTTTTTTCCACGCAACCAGCCGTCCGGTGGTTACGCCATTGTGGATGCAACCGACCCGACCAATCTGACCCTGGTGGCCGATGTCCCCGTGGAGGGCAACCCAAACTACGCCCAATTCCAGGATGAATTCGCCTTTACCGAGCGCTACAAGATCGACATGCGCACCTTCCAGGTGGTGCTGGCCCTGGATGAGGCTGCCGACAACCGCCCCGGCGTCCCCATCGATACCAGCCAGTTTTCCCTGCCTATCGGCAACCTGGTAGTGACCGGGGGCTTATATACCGGGGGCAACTGCCAGGTCCCCGGCTTTGGCACCCATTGCGGAACCGGTATGTCTATCTGGGCACACCAGGCCGAACCCGATACGCGCGGACCATTCGTGGGCTATCACCGGCCGCTGGATGGGGAGACGGATTTTCCCGTCACCCACAGCATCCAGGTGCTGATTCACGAGACGCTCAAGTCTGAAACGATTAACAACTCAACCGTTATTTTGCGCTCCATCGGTCCTGGCGGCGCCCAGGTGCCGGCCGATTACTTTTTTGCCTCCAACGACATTCTCTCGATCGTGCCTCGCGAAGATCTGGCCAGCGATACAACCTATGAGGTCGAGTTCGTCGCCGGTGGTATCGAGGATGCGGTTGGTAACGGCATGCAGGCCTTCAGCTTCCGCTTTGCCACTGGCAATGCCGTGGCAGGCGGTAATCAACGCCCACAAATCAGCAGTTTTGCGGTTAATAGCCAACCGGTTGCCCCGGGCGGCACCGCGGCATTCACCGTCAACGCAAGTGACCCGGACAATGACCCGCTCCAGTACCGCTTTGACTTTGGTGACGGTGCTTCGACTGACTGGCAAAGCAGCCGCAACAGCAATCACCAGTACATCAATGAAGGCCATTACACGGCACTCGTACAGGTTCGTGACGATTCCGGCTCGGTGGCCACGCGCAGCACCAGCGTGACCGTCGTCAACCCGGTCACCGGCCAGCAGGGTGTTGCCAGTGCACCACAGGCCCTCGATAGCGCCGGGCGGCTGTGGGTTGTGAACCCCGACAATGACACGGTCACGCGTTTCAACGCCAATACCCTGGCCCGGATTGATGAGATTCGTACCTGCGCCGATCCACGCAACATCGCCATGGACGGCCAGCAGCGTGCCTGGATCACTTGTTATGACGCTGACCAGGTGCTCGTCCTGAACCCTGATGGACGACGCTCAGGCGTGCTGAACACGGGCTATGGAACCGCACCTTTCGGCCTGGTCTTTAACGCCCCGGACAACCGGATGCTGGTATCGCTGTATGGCAGTGGTGAATTAGCGCTGGTTTCGACCACCAGCCTGCAGATGCTTGATCGCCTTTTCGTGGGCCCCACGCCCAGGGCGATTGCACTGAGCCAGAACGGTAACCGTGCACTGGTAACGCGTTTTATCTCGCCGGATGAGCAGGGCCAGGTCTATGATCTGGACCTTTCCGCCAATGCCGTTTCCCTGCGCGGCGTGATTCCCCTCGCGCTGCAATGGGGCATCGATGACCGCGCCGATGGCCGCGGTGTACCCAACTACCTTGCGGCCGTGGCGATTGCCCCGGATGGCAATCATGCCTGGGTTACCGCCAAAAAGGACAACCACACCCGGGGCACATACTTTTCGGGCATCAACCTGGACCAGGACAATACGGTGCGGGCCATGCTGATGAAAATCGACCTGGCCACCGGCGAGGAGGTGTTCGAGGCACGCAGCGACCTGGATAACAGTGAGCAACCGAGCGCGCTGACGTTTTCCACTTATGGCGACTACCTGTTTATTACCCAACAGGGCAACAACAGCTTGCTGGTGGTAGACACGCTCAAGATCAATGCCGGCTTTACCGGCGCCTCCAGCGTGGCGGCGCGCATTGGCGTGGGACTCGCCCCCCAGGGTGTTGTTTACGACGCCGCCCGGCAACGCCTGTGGGTGCAGGATTTCCTGGGCCGGACGATGACCGTGGTTGAAACCGCGGGCTTTGAGGCCGGCAACGGTCCGACCTTCCCGCGGCAGACGCTCGCCAGGGTAGGCCGCGAAACATTGTCCAGCGATGTACTGCTGGGCAAGCAGGTGTTCTACAACGCTTCGGACCCACGTATGAGCGGCGAAGGCTATATGAGCTGTGCCAGCTGCCATATTGATGGCGGCCACGACGGGCGCAGCTACGACTTCACCGACCGGGGCGAGGGCGTGCGCAACACCACCAGCCTGCGCGGACGCGCGGGCATGGGCCACGGGCTGGTGCACTGGTCAGCCAACTTCGATGAAATTCAGGACTTTGAGAACGACATTCGCGGCGCTTTTGGCGGCACCGGCTTTCTTTCCGACCCCGATTTTGCCAGCACAGCCGCACCCCTTGGCCCGCCCAAGGCCGGCATGAGCGCAGAGCTCGATGCCCTGGCCAGTTACCTGGCCTCGCTGGACCGGCAAAGCGTACCGCGCTCGCCGGAGCGGCAGGCTGACGGGGCGCTGACGGATGCAGCCCAGGCCGGCGCCCAGGTATTCATGGACAATGGCTGCGCCAACTGTCATGAAGGGGTTGATACGACCATTAACACCGGCCTGGTTCTGAACCTGCATGATATGGGGACCCATGGCGGTGATTCCGGCGGGCGCCTGGGCGGGGTCCTGGACGGTATCGATATTCCGACGCTCAACGGCGTGTGGAACACCGCACCCTATTTGCATAACGGTGCGGCCACTGACCTGGAGGGTGTATTCATGGCTACCAACGGCCGGACCTGGCAGGCCGAGGACGGCACGGGCTCGGCCGAGGAGCGCAACAGCGACCACTGGTCGATAGGCGGACTCGCCGTGGTGCGTGAAGGCGCTTTTCTGGCCTTTGACCCCGGTGAGCAGGTGCGCCTGACGATTGACGGGGGCAGTGGTGGCGCCGCGACATTGCGCCTGCGCTATCACGCCAATTATCAGAATGCAGAACTGCGTGTCACCGTCGCCGGCAATGCACAAACGGTCTCCGCACCGCTCACCATCAGGGACTGGCGCTACCAGGCCTGGGCATTGCTGGATATCCCGGTCACTCTGGACGCCGGAAACAACACCGTGACGGTGCGCTACAACGATGGCGGCGGCTTCGCCCTGGACGAGGTGACACTCCTCGATACCGGCAGCGCGCTCGCTGCAGCGACCCCGCATAACCGCATTCTGTCCGAATCCGCGCCCCGGCAAAATGAGCTGATTGCCTATCTGCGCCAGCTGGATGCGCGGCCGGCAGCCGCACGTACGGCGGCAGTGACCAGTCCTGACGTGCAGGATGTCCTTGCAGGCGTGGTAGAACTGTCCGGCACAGCCACCAGCGGACAGTTCTGGCTGGCGGTCAACAACGGACCATTCCAAGCGGTTTCCGGCTCCGACAGCTGGTCCTTCACCTGGGACACCACCAGCGTGCCCGATGGCGCCCATGTCATCACCTTGCGCAACGTTGATCCCGTCACCGGTACGTGGGTGGAGACACAACGCGAGTTCGAGGTGAACCAGCTCGGCGGCGACAGCGGCAACCTGATATTCCGTGACGGTTTCGAGCCCTGAGAATCCAATCATTCGCGTGACAATACCCGCGAATTTACCCGCCGGGCTGCTACACTTTCAGCTTAATTACATGCTTTCCTGAAAGGACAACCAGCCCGTGGAAGTTCACATCGTGCCTGCCACGCAAACCCCGACCGGCGTCGACGAGCCGGCCGTGCCCCCGCTGGGCCCGGCCGTGGCCAATGCCATTGTGGCGGCCGGCGGCCCGAGGATCAGGCAACTGCCCTTCAGCGCCTTAGAATCCTCACCGTCCTACCAGGGCAAGATTTCCCCGTTGCTGTGCCAGAATGTTCCGGAGGTTGCGGGCGTCAGCTCATTAATTCGCTGGATCAGGCCAGCCGCTGACTCCGCGACCTCGATGAGCCCCTGCTGACCGGTCATGTCCGTGCGCACGTACCCGGGATGCAAAACAGCCACGCTGATGCCACGCCCGGCCAGATCCAGTGCCAGGGACTTGCCCGCAGCATTCAAAGCCGCCTTGGACATGCGATAACCATAGCTGCCACCGGAGGTATTATCCGCAATCGATCCCATGCGGCTGGAAATCAGCGCCACCTTGCTGTTGCCAGCCAGGGCCGTTAGCAGGGCGGAAGTCACCCGTAAAGGGCCGAGTGCGTTGACCTCGAATTGCCGGCGGATGGCGTCGGGATCGAGATGGTCCAGGGGTGTTGAGTCGAGAATGCCCGCGTTGTTGATCAGCAAGTCCACCGAAGCGGGGGCCAGACCCGCGGCAAAGTCGTCCAGCGCTGTCTCGTCCGTGACATCAAAGTCTTCAGAGATTTGCAGCGGCAAAGCGCGTAGCTCCGGCGTTGCCCGGCGGCAAAGGGCCGTGACACTCCAGCCGCTCCCGGCCAGTTGACGGCACAATTCCAGGCCAATGCCGCGATTGGCCCCGGTGATAACGGCATGTTGCATAGATTGATCCTAGAGGTTTACCCGGAAGAAGTTCAATCCTTCCCAATAAAACAATTTAAAAAAGTACCGGCCTGCAGTTTCAGACCATCAAAGCCCGTATGCAGGAACTCATCGATCAGGAACGCTCGCAGGTCCCCGACCTGCCCTGCGACCCGCAACAACTGTCGGGCTGGACGCGCGCGCCGGAAACCTGCGTGCTGTGGGAAGAAGAGCGGAAGCCGGGCGCGTCCGCGCCAATTTAAGTCCATAGTCCGGCGCTACCGGGCTCTACGAATCAATAAGCTCTTTCAGGGAGTGTCGCAAGGAGCGTGATGCCTGCTCAGGCAGCCTACCCAGGTAAACCGGATCCGTTTCAGGATTCGCAAACGCTTTTCCGCGCAGGCGAACATATTCGTCATGGAACACCTGGAAATTGGCATCGGGACGTTTCTGATTGGTCGCAACACCACCATGTACCTGGTGGAAGGTGCCCTCGCCCAGCAAGGTGATGCATTGCGTGTCGGGCAGCTCGCAGGCGCGGACCCAGATATCCAGATTGGCCAGGCCGCCGCCGGGTGTCTCAAAACGTTCATCGAATCCGTCCAGTTCGGCCCACAGACTTCTGCGCATGAACAGCGCATTGCTTTCACTTAGCGACCCGAACCACCCGCGGCCGCTTGAGCCTGCGAATACAGCGATTCTGAACAGTTCATAACCATCATTGCGCCAGTCCACCGAGGACAACAATTCATCCTCGACCGCCTCGCAATAACCGTTTTCCACGCTTCTCATCTGAACCTCATGACCCAAATGGAACCCAAGCGTTGCCACAATTGCCCGTTCATGCAGCCCGGATGCAAGCAAGGCGAAGTGAAACAGGCCGGGTGAGGCCATGCGTGCACCATCAATCATCACGCCAATCACGTCCGCGCGCGCCGCTGCCATCCCCAGGTTGATCGCCTTGACCGGCGATGGCGTTGGATTATCCATTTTCAGCAAACGTACATTGCCGGGCAGCTCACTGCTCAATGGGGGTGATTCTGAACCGTTATCGACCAGAATGATCTCGACATCGTCTGCCTGCAGTTGTTTTTGATAGGGCGGCAGCAGGGTGAACAGGGTTCTGGGCAGCTCCCGGTCCATGTTGAAACAGATAAGGACAATCGACAGGCGCGGCATGGCGCGCTGCTTCGGTTTGAACCAGGTTTTCATGATACAAACGCCTCGCGGAGCGATGTTGAAAAATCGCTCCCCGCGGGCGTGTCGTGCTGGCGCCCGGCCCGGAGACGCTCAACGAGTGCCTGGATAACAGGATCATCAGGTACCCGTGCACCTTCGCGATTCAAGACAGCGGTATCAGAGGGTTCGAGGGTTCTGCCCTGGTAGTGACGCACCAGGGGGTTGTACCGCTCCCACAACGTGCGGTTTTCGGGATCCAATCCAGCCACCAGCAGGAGACCACTGGGTGAGGTATCCAGTGGAATAAGGGTGAGGTCAGGCCGTTCGATCCTCAGACAGTCATGCAGTTTCCATACGTCCCCGGTCCATACCCGTGATTGCCTTTCCCTGGCCGCCTGCAGTGGATGATTGGGGTAGATGTCATCAATCAACACCAGCGTGGTTGCGGATGCGCGGCGCTCTACATTCATAAAATCACGCAGCGCAAATTCGAACAGGTGCATCCCGTCGATAAACACCAGGTCCAGTCGAAAGTTTTCGAGAACCGTGTCAGCCAGGGTCTCAAAGAACGTGTCACTGGTTTGCCGGTAAAGCTGCTGATTATCAGCAAGCGGCTGTTCGAGGGCCGGTTCAGGGTCTATGGCAATGCTGGTACAAGATGCCAGCGCGAGACTTCGGCCGGTGCGCACACCGATCTCAAGGTAGCCGCCAGGTTGCAGCGTCTGGTGAATGTTCGCGAGCACATCCGTATACGGCGCCTGCCCTGAGGTTTTCTCGATGTCCACCCCCTGATCCTCGCTAATCAAAGGCGCGACCCTGCCAATGGCACTAAAGCGATTCGGCGGTAATCGTACGCCGGTGCCGGCGCGGAGCCGGGCCCGGGGACTGAATACGCCAACCAGATCGTTCCAAGGGCCCCGGTTGTCCTGCCAGCAATCGAGCAGCGGAATATTGGCATAGCGCGAGAGGGCAGTCATGGCATCCGGGTAGAAACGATAACAATCGACAGGATAGCGATGCACCGGGCCGGCCGAGGGCACGATCAGGAATATGCAGCCTTCCCGGCTGACAATCCGGGCGAGTTCCTCAAAAAGCTTCCAGAAGAATTCTGCGTGCTCAAACACCTGGCCGCTTACAACAATATCCACGCTGGCATCATCGAAAGGCAGCCGGTAAGGATCTTCCAGTACCACCTCCACGCCCTCACCCGGGGCAAGGTCGGCGGCGATATACTGGAATCTGGCATCGGAAAATATGTCGGCATAACTGCCATTAACATTTGCGCCGCCGACATCCAGCACACGAACCGTGTCCTGATCGAGCAACGCAGAGGGTTCAACAAAGCGCTCAAAGCACTTTTGCATATTTTCCAGAGATGAAGCGTGCATGGTCGCCGAAACCGAAAAAAACCATTATGCAACCAAACTCACGGCGACGGTAATATCACCAATCCAAAGCGCGGTAGTGAAAGTGACCCGGGAACCAAGGCTGATATCCGGGGTTTCGGCGCCAGTCAAGACGCGAATTTTCAACAGCTCGTCAGATCAGACCGTTGGTAATGGCTTTAAGGACCGCCTGGGTCCGGTCCCGGGCGTTTAGCTTGTGGAGGATCACCGAAACCCGGTTTTTGATGGTCCCTTCGGCCTTGTGCAGCCGCTGTGCAATCTGCTGGTTGCTCAATCCGGCCGACATCAGGCGCAGAACCGCCCGCTCCCGCTCATCGAGTTCGGCAATCAGCATCTCGGGTTCAGGCAGGTCCTGGTGACCGCGAACGCGGGATAAGGACTGCGGGTCGAGGATGGTTTTACCGTCCAGAATGCTGGCAATGGCCGCGAATAAATCTGCCGGCTCGATGTCCTTAAGCACATAGCCACTGGCACCCGCCTGGGTGGCACGGGCCAGCAGCTCTTCCTCATTGAAGGTGGTCAGCAGCAGCACCGGCAGGCGATTGGCACCCTGGCGCAGCCTTCGTACCACCTCGATGCCATCCATGCGCGGCATGCGAATGTCACACAGCACAATATCTGCCTCGATGCTCATCAGTTGTTCGAGCAGTGACTCACCGTCGTCGGCCTCCAGCACGACCTCATAGCCCGGCTGTGCATCCAGAAAGGCTTTCAAACCTTTTCGAATCAGCGCCTGGTCATCGGCCAGGGCGATACGTACGGCCGGACCCGTCATGCGCTGGCCCATACTGCCGAAACACGGGTTCCGCTGGGCTGGTTCGGGGTGATCTGCAGGGTATTGCCCTGCCCCTGCATCCTCTCGCGCATACCCCGGATACCGAATCCTTCCGCAATCTCTGACGCTCCGGTTCCGTCATCCACCACGCTCAACTGCAGCTGGTTATCTTCCTGGCGCACGGTAATCGTGCACTGGCGGGCGCCGGCGTGGCGCACCACATTGGTAATGGCCTCCCGGGCCACCGCCAGCAGGCTCTCGGCAACCGGCAGTTCACTGATCGCCAGTGCAGGATCGACCTCGATAATGAATTCCGGTTGCGAAAAGGGCCTGGTGAGCTCGGTCAGTGCATGCGCTACATCAATCGGATCATGCTCGCGCAGGTTGCCTACCAGCGCGCGAATGTCTTCAAGCAGGTCAGCTGACAACTTCAGGCACTCCTCCAGCGCCACCCGGTCATCACCGACGCTGCGGTCGCGTAACTGGCGCAGATTCAGCTTAAGCGCAGTCAGCATATGTCCAGCCGTGTCATGCAGTTCGCGGGTGACCCGCAGGCGCTCGCGATCGCGCGCGGAAGATTCCAGAAGCGAACGGGTTGCCAATAACTCGGCATTGGTGATCTCCAGTGATTTTCGCGCATCGCGGGCCTGAATGGCGTAGTACCCGATAAACAGCGAGAAGACCTGAAAGCACATGAACAGGGCGGTGCTCAGAAAAGCACCCAGTGCGGAGTTGTCATGAAACACCATCTGCAACACAACATGCGCCAGGTTTACCACCACGGCTGCCACGACCGCCGTGCGAATCCCCAGGATGTAAGGCAGCTGGGCCACCAGCACAATGTTGAGAATGGGGCCGCTGGAAGACACGTCCACCGCGATAAAAGCAGCTGCACTGACCGCCTGCACAAGCAGGACTCCCAGCTTCCACCGGCCCTTACGCGGGATATTGAGCAACAGGCTGGCAAACAGGAACACGCCGGCACTGGTGTTCAACACCAGGTGTTCATCCACCCAGGCCAATCCCTGAGGCAGCGAGCTGGCGCCGACATACCAGACCAGCGCAATCGTCAGCACACCCGCCCAGGCCAGTGACGGCAGTCCGTCGCCGCCCTGATTGTCAGAGCCGATCAAAACCAGGTTATTAAATATTCCCATCACTTGATTCTGCACAATTCGTCCTTCCGGGCAATGCGAAACGGCGCGCAGTGACTCTGGTCACTTTTTTCCATGACCTGTCGGCGTGGGTAAGTCCCAGGCACTGAGCGATAGTGAACACAGCTTCAAGGAGACCGCAAACATGGAATCGCTTTTCAATACCATCGTCCTGATTCACATCGTCGTTGGCAGCATTGGTCTGGCAAGTTTCTGGGTGCCGGTGTTCGCCCGCAAACGCAAGGGACTGCATACGCAGGCAGGCAAGATCTTTGCTTATTCCATGTTGGCCACCGGCGCCACGGCGGCCTTTGCCGCCATGCTGACCCTCGCATTTCCGCTGGTGACCCACCCGGAAACCCCCGCTCGCTACGAGGCAAGCCTGCGCGCCGTTAATGGACTGATGCTGTTGTACCTGGCCGTCATCACCTTCAGTTCGGCATTCGGCGGCCTGCGTGCGGTGCAACTCAAACGGGACTTTGGCGGGCACCGGGAGCATGCCGACCTGGCCATCAACATGCTGGGTTTTGCACTGGCCCTGGCCGTGCTGGTCGTGGGCTGGCGTATGAACTCGATCCTGATGATGGGCCTGAGCATGATCGGAATCATCGGTATTCCCGGCAACATCCGCCTGTTGCTGTGGAAGCCAAAGTCACCCCTGGAATGGAAATACCAGCACATGGGCTCCATGCTCGGTGCCGGCATTGCCGCCCACACCGCCTTCCTGGTGTTTGGCGCCGGGCGCTTTGTTGACTCGTCATTGAGTAGTTCTCCGCTGGTCTGGCTGGCCCCGACCATTATCGGTGTTCCCGCGACGATGATCTGGACACGCTACTATCGTCGCCAGGAAAAACGCCTGAAGTCCGCAATACCCCTCACTCCGCAAAGTCTTGAGGTTAACTCATGAAAACACTGACCATCCTCGCGCTCACCTTCACGCTGGGCATCGCCACGGCCAAGGGAAACGACACACCGGATTACACCGGGATGAACGCCATGATTGCGGACGGGCAAGCCAAACAGTTGGCCAAGGCACTGGAAGACCAGATTGAAGATACCCGGCAACCCGCCGCCCTGGACTACTACTGGCTGGCCCGCGCGCAACTGGCGCGGATCGAAGAGGTCGCGGTGTTCAGAAAGCCGTTTATGGCGACCTCCGCCAGGGACAACCTTGAAACCGCTGTAGCGCTGGATCCCAACCTCTCCCCTGCCCGCGAGGCACTGGCACGCTATTACCTGGAGGCTCCGGCCATTGCCGGTGGCTCAATGGAGGATGCGCAACAGCAAGCCGCGCTGCTGGTCGAACTGGATCCGCCCGCCGGCTATCGGGTCAACGCGGCCATCGCGGCAGAGGAAGAGGACTATGAAGCGGCGGTTGACTGGTATCGCAAGGCATTCGCAGCCCAGGATTCACAGGACTGGACCTGGGCAGCGCAATACGAAGTGGTTTTGCGGGCTGTAAACTGGCAAACGGACAATGCGCCTGCAATTTTTGCCGAGGCACAGGCCAATGTGCAGGCCCATGCCAGCGAACCGGCCGCGCTACTGCCCCTGATTGACTACCAACGAGGCAAGTACGCAGCAACCACCGGGAAAGATCTGGAATCGGGCCGCGACGCCTTGCAACGCTACCTGCAAACCACGCCCGGCGAAGAAGACCCCGGCCTGGAGTGGGCCGGGTTCCGCCTGGCCCAGGTTGAGCGCTGGCTAGGCCTGAACGAGGAAGCCCGGGCCCGCCTGGCACAGCTTGAAGCGCAAGAGTACCCGGAAGACCTGGCATTTGCGCTTAAAGATGAGCGCCGCTGGTTTTACGCAGATTGATCGGGGTATCCCGCAAATAGAAGGTTGTCAGCTCGTGGAAATAATTCGCGTCCGGGCACCGCCGATCAACCCGCTGTTCTGACGATCAAGGGCCAGAATGAGCCCTCTGTGCATCTGCAACTTGCCGCGGGCCATCGCAGACAAAATCCCCCAATCAAACACAGAATCTCCCCCACCTGAAGAACGCTTGACCTGCGTCAATCGCCATCCGTTCGCATGCTTATAGAATGAAATTATCGGTTCAGTCTCACTTTCAGGACGATGATTTTCATGATCAATAATTTTTCGACCCGGACACTAAACCGGCAACTCCGGTTTGGTATGACCATCGCATTGGCGCTGCTATTCGCAAACCAGGTTATTGCTCAGAGCCAAAAGGAAATACCTGCCTTGGCCAAGCCCGAATGGTGTGACTGTGAGCGCCTGGATGTTGCTCAGAATGAAGAGGAGCGGAAAGGCTTGCTGGAAGAGATGAAAAAGAACCAAGGCATCTGTTGGGAGGAACTGGGCGTTTCACCTGAAAAGTCACGCAAGGGTCAAGGCGCCAGGATGGATGCCTGCGCTTGCGACTGCCTTAACCAGGGCGCCGTACCAGCGGAAGGCCCCTGGGGCGACTACAAAAAACCCGCCAAGCAGGGCCAGAGCGGGCAGAAGGACAAGCAGGAAAATCGTTAGGAACCGAAAACTGCATTTAACAGGATCTTGATCCACAGGAGCGAAGAGCGTGATTATACGGCTGCTGACTTGCCTCACATTGCTATCGGGTACCGCGCTGGTTATCGCGCAGGAAAACTTTCTGAGCAATCCCACCACCCCTTATCCCCCGGGATGCGCCACCAACACCGAAGCCATGGGCGAGATCCCGGGGCGTGAGACCGTAATCACCTCGGGAATGCTTCAGTTTGCAGGTTTCAGCGGTGAGACGAATGCCACTGCCTCGGGTTCCCTGAATGTCGAAATGAAATTTGTGCGCCGGGGTTGTGCCGAGCCTGACCGCTCACTGCTCATGGTGGAACTCACAGCGCTGGATAACGGTAACACCGTGGCGGAGTCCATCATGCTCCCGGCCTTCCAGGCCGATCGATTCGGCGTTATTCACAAACTCCGGGGCGTGGTGGAACCAAACTCCTGGAGCGCACATTCCGCCGGGGAGTGGCTGGCCGAGGGTCAATCCATCCGCTTATTTCTGGATGGGCCTTCGGTCTTCGACCCTGAGCTCGATCCGCAGAAGGTGCTCAGCCCCGCCGAGTACAACGGTGACTGGGAACTTCTGATCATCGACCCGGCCCAGCTCAACGCCTACCGCGTCGATGTGCCGGAATATCGCAATCAGCTGCAGGCGGACAGCTTCGTGCTGAATGGCCGCCTGTCGGGTATCTGGTGGGTTCCTGACACCCCCGATCAGGGTGTCTTTCTGGGCTTTCATGAACGTGCCAATGATGACTCGGGCGTGGTCTTTCTGTCCTGGAATACCTTTGGACCAAACGGAGAAAACCTCTGGTTTTCCGGTACCGGCGATTATCAGATCGGGGATGAGCAAGTGCGGATTACGATCGTGTGGGTTGATGATGGTGAATTCATGGGATCTAAACCTGCGATCCGCATGCCGGCCGGCACCGTAATCGTGACCGCCAACAGCTGTAACGATCTGACGATGACCTATGAGATGACCTTTCCGGGACTGGACAGTGGCGTTCGCCACCTTGTTCGTCCCTTTGCCATCGAAACCCAGGGGTTTGCCTGCAGGGATCGCGACGCACGGCTGGAAAGCCTGTGAGCGCAAGCGGCAAGACATGGACCGGACTCAGGACGAGCCCGACACAGTGGGCAAAGACCCTCGCGCCAGGACGGCAAATCATTATTCCAACTAACCAGGAGAACTCAGTATGAACAAGCTCAGACCCAAAACACTAACCATGGCCATGGCTGCGGCGACCAGCCTCATGGCCGGTCTTCCGGCACAGGCCTACGAATCGCCGGTGCATATCTTTTCCATCAATGATGTCCAGGGCGGTTTCAACGGCTCAACCTTCGGCCCTGCCGGTGTCATCCAGGATGAAACCATCCTCTGTATTCCAACCGTCACGCAGGAGTCCTGTCCCGTCGCGCCAATGGTGGACAAGGAGGGGGTTACGCTATACCCCATCGACAGCGAGTTCGGATTCGAGGTAGTCGACTTCCTCGGCGCACGTGCGAAGGTCCGCAACAATGACTACCAGGAAGGCTTCGCCGGAAACATCGAGGATGGTGGCACGGTGATCGGCGTGAAGATTTCCAATGCTGCGACCGATACCTACAAGGTCAAACCACCGCTGGGCACCTGGTGCCAGGGCCTGGGCGGTAACTCAGTTAAGTGTTCCACCGAACACTACACCGTTTTGGAACACGTGGTGAGTTGCCACGAAGTTGTGCCCTACTCTTTTGCAGACCCGTTTACCGGTGAGCAACAAACACTTGGCTACCCAGGTGAGGACCCGCTGGTTGACTGCGCAGATGAGGAACTGGACAACGAGGTCAGGGTGATTACCGATGGCCTGTTGGGTGAGTTATACAGCCCGGGCGCTATGGACCCCAACGACAACACCACCGTGCTCGACGACATCGCCACGAGCAGTGACTACTCGATTACCCTCAAGGATGACGGCAAGGTGCTGTATCGCTGGGGTAGCCTGATCAAGCGGCCTAACGACGTGCGGCTTTACGCGCGCCTGCCGCTACCGGAAGAATGGAAGACCGAGGGTGCAGACTTTCCCGTCACCCGGGCTGAACTGCACGTGACCCACTGGATCACCAACAACCCGAATGACCAGCTCCGGCCCGAGGATCTGGAAAATGAGGGCGCCACGGGCCGCACACCGGATTACGAGGTGAGAGACGTGGGGGGCGATGAATACTGGCTTTCAACACGCTCCTGCTATGAGGGCGACGGCGATTTCATCACCGGAGAGGGCGACATAGAACCGACGCCCCTGCCGGCTGAAACCGTGCTCAAGAACGGCCAGTTCGTTTACCCGACCCTTGCCGCCGATCCGGCAACCCAGCCGCAACCGCTCTCGGCGGATCTGACCGGCGGGTTCACCAACGGGTTCTACACCACGATCAACCGGGATCCCTTTGAATGGTCCTACCGCATCCTTGACGGCGATGGCAGCGGCGCTGTCGACCCGGCAGATGATGCTTTCTTCAACTTTGTCGGTTTTCCTTTCCCACTGACCGAGGCGGAAGCTGTTGCGGGAGGCGTGGACCTGGTTTCCGGACCACGCTGGCGGCTCAAAGCCAACAAGTTCGGGCAGGACATCCCCGGCCTGGAAATTCCTTTCGAGGAATGCAGCGAGCCCCCGTTCGCCAACTCAAACATCAAGTACGAGGTGGGCGAACTGGTGACCACGGTCATCAACCTGCTCGGACTGGGATGAAGACAGCACGGGCGCGGCCTCTCCGCTGCTCAGGACGAGCAGGGGCTGGGTCGATGCCACTGCGAATGACCTTGTCACCATTGTGACGCCGGACGGCGAAGCACCGGTCACGAGCAACGGCCTGCCCATGACCGATGATTTCGATCTCGCCGTGTACATCAAGGGCGACCGGAAGCCGACCGCGGTCTTCGATGCCAGGCTGGAGATCGACTACGAGGGCGAAACCCTTGATAGCGAGCTTTACAACCTTTCAACGCGAGCCGAGGTTGGCACCGGTGCCAATATTGTTATCGGCGGATTCATGATCGGTGGCACCGAACAACAGTGCGTCGTGATTCGCGGCCGTGGTCCGAGCCTCGCGGTCGATGATAACA
The DNA here is from genome assembly GCA_942491555.1 of uncultured Gammaproteobacteria bacterium. Classification (GTDB taxonomy): domain Bacteria; phylum Pseudomonadota; class Gammaproteobacteria; order Xanthomonadales; family SZUA-36; genus Marinihelvus. Next base: position 886,068 of record CALOBN010000005.1, on the reverse strand, counting down.
AGCTGACAGACCCGACGCTGACTATATTCGAGACAGGAAACGCAACACCCCTCGATTCCAACGATAACTGGGAGGATGATCCAACCAGCGCTGACACGATCGAAACCCTTGGCCTCGCGCCCGGCAGTGCCCTGGATGCGGCCTTGTACACCTGTCTGGATCCGGGCGCTTATACCGCTCAACTGAGCGGGATGCCGGAAACTGAACTGGGCCTGGGTATCTTCGAGGTCTTCGATGTTGATGACGGCACATCCAGACTGACCAACATCTCTACGCGTGCCGAAGTGGGCAATGGAGAACAGGTTCTGATCACCGGTTTCATCATCGAAGGCGATGCGCCAAGGGATATCCTGATTCGCGCCCGGGGACCGTCGGTGAACATCGAAGAGGCAACGATTCCTGATCCTGCACTCACCCTGTTCGAGGGAGTCGAAGTCCTCGTGGTGAATGACGATTGGGTTGATGCGCCAAACGCAGCGGCAATCGCGCTGACAAACAAAGCACCGACGTTTGATGAGGAATCAGCAATCCTTGTAACGCTGGATCCGGGAACCTACTCGGTGCATACGAGTTCCGTGACCGGCGACCTCGGTATTGGCATCGTCGAGGTGTTTGACCTGACTGAAGAATAGGTCCTGAGCTTCTCCCAGGGGGCCAACTGTCGGCCCCCTGGGAGATTTTTTGTGGCGCTGTCAATGCAGATTAAAAGTGGCGGATGCAGAGATCGATACCCGGGATTGGTATGTTGCGCTTTCAGAAAGCCGGATGGAAAGAGAAGATGGTGCCGGCACCAAGATTCGAACTCGGGACCTACTGATTACAAATCAGTTGCTCTACCAACTGAGCTATACCGGCTTTGAGCGCGGGATTCTACCTCAGGCCTGGCGGTTTCGTCACCCGAAGTTTCGGGTGGACGTTCGGGCCCATTCTCAAAATGAGCTGTTCAGGGTCCTGTTGCAGCCGGGCAGTCGATGGCGCGTTGCTGGCCGTCGGGTAAGGCGCGCGCTGCGCGTTCGGCCATATCGGAGCGTGTGAACGCATAATCCAGCCAGAAGCGGGTCTGGGTTTCCCTTTGCATGCGCGTTTCTGCTTCAAAACCTAATTTGCGGACTTCATCGCGGCGTCGCCGGGCGTTGGCTTCCTCCAGGAAGTAGCCCAGGGACACCCGGTACTCGCCGGTGTCATCAGTGACCACGGCGATGTCCTGCAGGCCGGAGGCTTGCAGCCTTTGCATGGACTCACCGGCCTGCGCAAAACTGGCGACGGCCGGCAGCGACACCCAGTAGCCCAGTTCTACCAGGGCCTCGGATTCGCGTTCACGCACGTCCTCAACGCCTGCACCCAGGGCTTCGCGGGCAGTAATCATTGTGCTGACGGTTTCAAACGGCCCGGCCGAATAGCATTGTCGCGGGTCAGTTTCCGGGAAAGCGCCGGGCGCTAATTCGTCAATCAGTTGCAGTTCAGGTACACCCGGGGGCAGTAACACGGGTGAGGCGACGGGTATTCGAGGGTCGGGTGGTTCACTGGCGACATGGACGCCGAATAGCAGGAGGTTACAAGCCAGGAGAGCGACGACAATCAGTCGGAGCATGGGGGTCCTTGCAGTCCGGTTTGGGAAAATTTATGCCTCTATTATAGCCGTGAAAAAAGACCATGGGGCATGATCAATGTTTTGCTTAAACGGTCTGTCGAATCCGCGCTTCCCCTGCCAGCTGCTCCGTGGTTTCACCGGCCTGTTCCAGCAACAGACCGCCCCGGGGACCCAGCCCTTGCGCCCGACCATGGATGGTTTCACCCTCACCCACCAGGCTGATGCGGCGGCCTTTCAGGGTGTCAAACCGGTCCCAGTCACTTTTCACCGGCTCAAAACCTGCCTGCTCATAAGCAGACACGCTGCTCAGCAATTCCTGCAGCAGCACAGTCGCCACCTGGTTACGCGAGACAGTCTCCAGCGCTCCTCCCAGGTCTGTCCAGGGCTGGTCAATGGCCTCTACGCCGGGTGCGTCGCTCATAAACACATTCAGCCCGACACCCATCACGGCCAGGCAGGGCCCGCCAAGGTCGCCGCGGACTTCTACGAGGCAACCACCGAGCTTGTGCGTGACACCGCCACGCTCCAGCACAATGTCATTTGGCCACTTGATCCCGTGTTGGCGCAATCCCAAAGATTCACAGGCCCGGGCTGCCGCGACAGCCACCACGAGTGGCAGAAACGTCAGTGCGCCCAGCCCCTTCTCGAAACGCCAGCCAAGGCTCAGGTAAACGTTGCGCGCGAAGGGAGAAAACCACGGCCGTCCCCGCCGTCCCCGACCGCCCGTCTGGCGCTCGGCGAGCAAGGCATAACGGTGCAATTGATCGTCCCGCCGGGCCAACAGATCGGCATTGGTGGAACCGGTCTCAGCGACGATATCCAATCCACGGAGGCGTTCAGCATGGGAGCCCAGTTCTTCGAGAATACGGGCTCTATCGAGCAGTTCCAGTGGCTTCACCAGGCGGTAACCCAGCCCGGCCCGGGCTTCGACCTGCACGCCCAGGGCGCGCAATGCGCTGACGTGTTTCCATACCGCCGAGCGGCTGCAACCCAGCATGCCCGCCATGTCCTCCCCCGAACACCAGCCGCTGGCAGAGAGTTGACGAGCCAGTTCCACGGTGACCGCACTCACGGTGAGCGCCGGTTCAGCCAGCGTGACAGGCGGACCTTGTCAAAACGATGTTCGGTGCCCGCCGCCAGATTGCGGAAGTTGCTGCGATGAGTGAACGCCATGAAACAGGCCGCCGCCGCGGTGTAGATAACCACCCCCGGCGGACCACCGAGGTACGCAGCGGCAGGGATGAGACTGAAGCCGGAAGCAACGGTCGCCAGGCCCACATACCCGGTCAGCACCAGGGTCAGTAACCAGCTGCCGAGCATCGGCAGTATCAGCCAGGGATTGATGCCCACCAGTGTGCCAATCAGCGTGGCGGCACCCTTGCCACCCCGAAAACCGTGCCAGATGGGATAGCAGTGACCAAATACCGCGGCAAATCCACAATACAGGCTGGCCGATGAACTGGTGGTGCCCATCACGTCGGGCAATACGCCAGCCGCCAGCCAGCCTTTACCCACATCAATTAAGATAACGCCAAGGGCAAAGCGAAACCCCACACTGCGCAAGGCATTGGTACCGCCCGCATTACCGCTGCCCATGGTGCGGATGTCGACCTTTCGCAGGCGCCCCAGAAGCAGGCTACCGGACACCGATCCCAGCAGATACGCTGCCAGGATGGCCAGAGCCAGCACCATCATTGCCCGGACTCCAGGGCGTGGGGGTCGGGCACAAAACCGACAATCAGACCGCCGATGCCCATATGCACACCAAGGGCCGGGCCGGCCTCTGCGAGGTAACAGGAATGGATCTTGCTGTGCCCGCCGAGAATCATGCGGCGCATTTCGCGGGCGCCCTCCAGATTATCCATATGTGCCACCAGCACCCGGTAGGTCTGATCAGGGTCGAGGGATTTAAGAATCCGCCTGGCGAATTTTGCCGGGTTGACGCCATAACCCAGATGCACCCCGTCGAGACCCATGCGGCCGTTCCGGGCGGTGAGCACCGGCGTAATTCGCAATAGCCTGGCGACCCGGCCAACCGTTGCGGAAACCCGGCCGCCGCGCACGGCCGAATCAAGCTCATCGGGCATGGCCAGCACCCGCGTCAGGGGAATCAGCTTCTTGATGGTGTCCACGATCTGTTCACGTGTCCGGTCTTCGGCAGCCATCTCGGCCGCAATCATTACGAGCAGCCCCTGGCCGCAGCTGGCATTGAGCGTATCGAGCGCCAGCACATCCGTATCCCCGGTCCGCTCCGCGGCCGACTCACCGGCCTGGAAAGTACCGCTCAAAAAATGCGACAAGCCCAGATACAGCACCTCGTAACCGTGGGTCCCCAGCAGCTCGTAAACGCGACGAAAGTCTTTCGCCGGCGGCTGTGAGGTGCGTGGCGGCTCGGCGGCGGTATTGAGCATGCGATGAAATTCCTTTACATCCAGCGTGACCCCGTCCAGGTACTCCCGCTCACCAAAACTGAGCCGCAGCGGCACAACATGGATGCCCAGGCGGTCAACCTCTGTGGCGGGAAGATCGGAGCCGGAATCGGTAACGATGGCCACCCTTCCCGTGTGGTTCAGCAAGCCGTGCTGCCAGCGCATATCGTCGGCTTTTTGCTGGGTAATCTCACCAAACGCCTCGCAAGCAAGAAAGACTTCGGCTGGCTTGTTAACGTGTATATGCACGCGAACCCGCTGGTCGCTGCCGGCAACCACCAGCGAGCTCTGATCCAGCTCCATCAGTTTTTTCATGACCTCCTGACGGTTCAGGTCCGTGCCTTCAATTACGCACTCGGTACAAAACTGGTGATCTCCTACATCCAGCCCTTCATGAACAACCTCCTCCATCTGGGCATCACGCCAGGAAGTGTCCAGCGCATCCATGGTGCCGTCAGCAAGGAAGCTTTGAATGCCGTCGAGCAGATCAACAAATCCCTGGCCACCCGCATCCACCACGCCGGCCTGTTTCAATACCGCGAGCTGGTTTGGGGTGTTGTCCAGGGAGATCTGCGCACCTTCGACACCGGCGGCAAAGACCTCACCCAGGCGACCGGGATCTCGCTCAGCGGCTGCCTCCAACGCCCGCGCATGGTCTTCGAGCACGGTGGGCAAGGTCCCCGCTACCGGCTCGCTCATCGCTGTCCAGGCCTGCCTGGCACCCTGTGTGCAGGCCGCGGCAAGCACGGTCGCATCCACCTGCAGCAGGTCTCCCACCGCCTGGCGAAAACCCTGCAGGTACTGGGCCATGATGGCGCCGGAGTTGCCCCGCGCACCGTCCAGCGATGCCTCACCAATGGCGTGCAGCAGCTCAGGCATGGTCCATGACTCACGGCGCTCCATTGCCTCGAGAATGGACTTGAAGGTAAACGCCATATTGGTACCCGTGTCACTGTCCGGCACGGGGAATACATTGATGCGGTTAATGTAATCCCGCCGTTGAAACAGGTGGCGGATGCCCGCGACCAGCGCGCGCGCAAGTTGATCGCCGTCAATGGCGATTGTGGGCGAGTTTGAAGTTTTCACGTGGTGAATCCTGCCACGGATTGGCTAAATGCGATATCCCTGCCGCGAGCAGCGAAACCCGGAATATACGAACAAGTCTTGATAACACTGGTTTTCACGGCCATTGAAGCTCTGGCATAGAATCTGCATATATTAAAATGCACAGTTTTTAATCTGCGCAGATTGATCAACCTGGGAGACACAAGATGGCGTCCAATGAATTTCTCGACAGCGTCCGCGAAAACCTGAACGGGCGACCCAACCAACCACTGCTGCTTGGCGTATGCGGCGTGCTGGCCAAAAAGATCGGGGTAGAGCCGTGGATCACCCGCAGCATCGCCATCGTAATGGCGATTTTCTTCTCGCCCCTGGCACCCATCGCTTACGTGGTGCTCGGCCTGGTGATGGACGAGACCGCTGAGCGTACGCGCGGAATCTTCCGGGGCCTGTTTATTGCCATTCAGGAAGGCGTGGAAAAGCTTCTCAATGCCCTCGGCGACCTGTTTACGAACGACCGTAACGACCGGGTGTAAACCCACAGCCGATAGCCCTCAATCCAGCAGAGAGTCGCGCCTTACGCGACCTCTGCTTGCTCCCCTTGGTTACCGAGTTCAGGGGTGCTTAAGAAACTCGCTAAGCTGCTCCGCATTAAAGGGCCAGCCCAGTTCAGCGCCATCGGGCTCATGCCTGAGTACGGGTACGCGGATCCCATAACGGTCAAGCAGACGGATATCGTCCTCAATGTCCACCGTCTCGAACACCCGCCCGGGTGCCGCGACCGCCAGCAGTGCTTCGGCCTCTTCGCACAGGTGGCAGTCCGGTCTGGAATACATCAACAGCTTGCTCATAGCGCTCTTCTCACCGATCCGGATCTAGCCTAACGCCGTGCTGCCTTACCCGCAACATCCGACGAGGCATGCAAGGAGTCTTTGTTCCCATCCGTTGCAGGCACTAGAATCTCTACTCAACACCTCGCCGAGTGCCACCATGTCCGTCAGCATCTTCGAACTGTTCAAGATCGGTATCGGGCCGTCCAGCTCGCACACGGTCGGCCCCATGCGCGCCGCCCGGACCTTCGCAACCCGCCTTGATGAAAATGGCGTGCTGGCCCGGGTTAACCGGCTGGAAACCACCCTGCATGGTTCCCTGGCCCACACCGGTCGGGGTCATGGCACCGATAAGGCCATTATTCTCGGCCTGCTCGGTGATCAGCCGGACACGATCGACCCCGATACCATTGATGGCAAGCTTGAAGCGGTGCGCAGCGCCGGGCTGCTCGCGCTGCTCAACGGACCTGAAATCGCCTTCGATGAGAAGAGTGATCTGCGCTTCAACAAGCGCGAGAACATGCCTTATCACCCGAATGGTATGCGCTTTAAGGCCTTTGACGCTGATGGAGAGCTGCTCCTGAGCCGGGACTATTATTCGGTCGGTGGTGGTTTTGTGGTTAATGAGGACGAGGCGGCAGCCGACCGTATCGTGCGCGACCGTACACCCGTACCCTACCCGTTCACCACGGCACAGGAGATGCGCGCCCAGTGTGCGCAACATGATTTGCGTATTTCACAAATCATGATGGGTAACGAGCAAGCCTGGCGGAACAAGGAGGAAGTTCGCGCCCAGTTACTGAACATTTATGCGGCAATGCAAGCGTGCATCAAACGCGGCTGCGAAAGTCCCGGCGTGCTCCCCGGCGGCCTGAAAGTGAAACGCCGGGCCCCGGCGCTGTATCAGTCTCTGCAGGCGCGCGAGCCAACCCCGGGTGAAGCCTCCCTGGGCGCGCTGGACTGGGTCAACCTGTTCGCCCTGGCAGTCAACGAGGAAAACGCCGCCGGTGGGCGCGTGGTTACCGCGCCGACCAATGGTGCAGCAGGCATTATTCCCGCCGTACTGGGTTACTACATGCATTTTGTTGATGATGCCGATGAGGATGGTGTTATCGAGTTTCTGCTGACCGCCGGGGCGATCGGCATCCTGTATATGCTCAACGCGTCAATATCCGGCGCCGAGGTCGGCTGCCAGGGCGAGGTGGGTGTGGCGTGCTCCATGGCGGCCGGCGGACTCACCGCGGCCATGGGCGGCACCACCGCGCAGGTAGAAAATGCCGCAGAAATTGGCATGGAACATAATCTGGGCCTGACCTGCGACCCGGTAGGCGGGCTGGTTCAGGTGCCCTGTATTGAACGCAATGCGATGGGCGCGGTAAAGGCCATTAACGCCCAACGACTGGCTTTTCGGGGTGACGGAACGCATATTGTTTCCCTTGATAAGGTGATTAAAACCATGGCCGATACCGGCCGTGACATGAAGCGTCAGTACAAGGAAACCTCGCGTGGTGGACTGGCGGTCAATGTTATCGAGTGCTGAACCTTCCGACCTGGCAGCGATCGAAAAGCTGACGATGCATAACCCTGAATCACGCTACGGACTGGCATGCAAGGAACGATAACCAGACAACTGCTGTTTTTGCTCATCGCGGCATTTGCTGCGGCCGCCCAAGCGGAGCATTACAAGTGGCAGGATGCCAATGGCCAGTGGAACTTCAGCGACCGGCCTCCCAAGGATGGCTCCAGCTTTGAAGTCCTGGATGTTCCACAAACGCCGCGCTCCATGGTGAGTGCCCGCCGCGGTGGTGAACAGCACCGGCCACGGCACTACTTTTTCAATCATTATTATGGACCGGCGCAGGTCGAGTTGCGCCTGGCCGAGGCCAGCAATGTGGCACCCGAGCCACGGCTGCCGGCACGCTTTGTCATTCCCGGCAACAGCGAACTGGGCCTGGTGCAATTCGGGCCCGAGGATCCCGCTCAACCCTTCAGCTATCGCCTTGCCTACACTCTGGTGCCGGGAGCACCCAGCAGTGAATTGCCGGAGAACCTGGCGTTTTATCCACCCTTCGCGCGAAATCTGGTTTTCCCGATATCCCAGGGCCTGGATGATGCACAAACCCACCAGGACGCTGCCAACCGCTATGCCGTCGACATCGTCATGCCGATGGGTACCGCGGTGCTGGCCGCGCGTGGTGGCGTGATCATGGACAGTGAGCATAAGCATCCCGATACCGGCAAAGAGGATGAACGCTACCTGGCCCAGGCAAACTATGTGCGCATTGCTCATGATGACGGGACCATGGCGGTTTATGCGCATCTGCAGCGCGACAGCCTGCGCGTGGTGCCGGGTATGCGAATTCCGGCAGGACACTGGATCGCCAACTCCGGCAACAGTGGCTACAGTTCGGGTCCACACCTGCATTTTGTTGTCCAGATGAACATCGACATGGCACTGGAATCGCTGCCCATCAGCTTTCTGAGACCTGAGGGCGGCATCATGGATCCGGACCGGCCAAAAATGCTGTTTGGGGTTCTGCCAGGCGCCCAATAAACGCCGCACACCGTGGAAGCCGGTCTGCAGGCCTGTGAAGCCGGCAGGCGATTTTGATCACGGCTTCATCACACTCCAACGAACCTTGGCGGTCCACACTACAAAGATAACTGATGCCCACCGTGGTCATCAGCCCCTGGCTTTTTGGAGTTTGACACCATGAATGATGAAATCGCCTCACCGATGGATCCTGGCTTACAGCGCATGATTAAAGCGCACCTCTGGTACGGAGGTGCCGGACTCATTCTGGGCCTTGCCGCCGCCTTTGCCTTTGTTACCTGGGGCCCGGAATACCTGCGGGTAAGCCCGCTGTTTACGACGATTGCCTTTGCCATAGTCGGTACCATTGGCCTGTCCATGGCTGGCGGACTGATGACGTTCTGGTCCGTGCCGGAAGCTGCCCCGGAGTAAGCAAAATCCGTTCTGAACCCTGTATCCTTGAGTCAAACGACCAACTTGGATAATTCAGGGATATCAGCACATGAAACTGCCGCTAACACCCAAGCCCGGGTCTTGCCTGGTTCTCTTAACCGCGCTGGGTTGCCTGACCCTGGCGGCCTGCGGAGGCGAAGGCACGAAGACTACCGCGTCCACCGCAGATACCAATGCTGCAAAACAGGTACCGGATCAGGATTCACTGGAGACCCAGGTCTCACGGATGGCCGCAATCGGCTATGCATCCAGCCCCAGCTTTTCACCTGATGGGCAACGGGTGGCCTACATCACCGCCCATGAAGGCGTTCCGCAGGTCTGGATTGCCGATGCCGGGGGCAATGAGCGGACGCCGCTGACAGATTTCACCGATCAGGTTACCGGAGCAGAGTGGCGACCTCGAACCGCACCGGGTGCCGGGGAGCTGGCCGTGCTGATCGCACCGGGCGGCGGACTCAACTCACAGATTTATCGTGTGCCGCTGGACGGTGGCGAATCACAAATGATTACGGACGGCGGCCAGGTCAATAACTGGCTGACCGGCTGGAGTGATGACGGTCGCTATCTGACTTTTTCCAGCAATGCTGACGGTGGCACGAGCATGGATTGCTGGTGGCACGACACGCAGACCGGAGAAAACACGCTACTGGTTGAAAACGATGGCATCGGTAACTGCGTTGTTTCGCCAAACAACGAAAAACTCGTGGCCTGGCGCATGGTCAGCCGGGGCAATACCAATCTGTACCTGGTCGACCTTGCCAGCGGCGCAGAACAGCTGTTGACGCCACATGTGGGTGTTGCGCTGAACAATGATGTGACCTGGCTAAGTGACAACAGTCTGCTGATTGCGACCAATGTAGACCGCGAGATGATCGCCCTGGCACGCGTCGAAATTGATGAGAATGGCAATGCCCAACCTTTCACCATTATCGCCGGCCGTGAGGATGCCGACCTGGCTGGCATGGAGACACTCGCAGACGGGCGCGTCGCCCTGCTCTGGAACGTCGCCGGCCGCAGCGAGTTGAGTTATCACGACCTGGGCCGCGGGGAGACCGTGGCCGGACCGGAACTGCCTGCCGAGGTCGCCAGTCAGCTGTTGGCCAACGACCAGGGCACTGCAATGCTGATGGGCATAACGGGCCCGGCAGCGCCATCCAACGCCTGGCTGCTGGATGTCGCCAGCGACACATTCACCCAAATCAGTGACACCGTCCATGAGGGCGTTGACCTGGCAAGCCTGGTGCGACCGGTACTGCGGACCTATGCCGCGCATGATGGTCTGGAACTCAGCGGCTGGCTGTATGAGGCGCCCGGTGCTGAGGGCCCCGGACCGCTGGTACTCAGCTTTCATGGCGGGCCCGAGGGTCAGGCCCGGCCTTACTTCCGGGCGGTTTTCCAGGCCTTGCTGGCGCGCGGCATCAGCGTGTTTGACGCCAATGTGCGTGGCTCCTCGGGGTTCGGCAAAACCTTCGTGAATCTGGACAACGGTGCGCTGCGATTTGATGGCATCAGGGATATCGAGGCGACGGTACGGTTCGTCACCGAATCCGGTCTGGCCGATCCGGAACGCATCGGCATCATGGGCGGTTCTTACGGAGGCTACATGGTGATGGCCGGACTCACAGAGTATCCGGACTCTTTCGCTGCCGGCGCCAACCTGTTTGGGGTGGTTAATTTCAAGACCTTCTTCGAGAACACAGAGCCGTGGATGGCCGCCATCTCCACGATCGAGTACGGCGATCCGGTCAAAGATGCAGAATTGCTCGAGCAACTCTCACCCATCAACAAGGTAGATCAGGTGGTCGCACCAACCATTGTCCTTCACGGTGCCAACGACACCAATGTGCCGGTGATAGAGGCGGAGCAAGTGGTAGAAAACCTGCAGGCGCGTGGCGTGCCGGTGGAGTATGTTCTGTTTCCGGACGAAGGCCATGGCTGGCGCAAAACGAACAACCGGATCACGTCAGACGTGGCGATTGTGCGCTGGTTTGAGGAGCATCTGTAAATGATACAGCCCGTTAGGATCGTTCTTGCCCTGGGCTTGACCGCCGGCACCACCGCCCATGCGCAACTCACCCAGCTGATTGAAGAACCGGTCATACAGGCCATTGCGCAGGAAGTCTCCGGTGTCTCGGCCAAGCGCAACCTGGATGAGATCACCCTGTACCATCGCACACGCGCCAGCAGCGAGTTTCGGGAGGCGGCGGAGCATGTGCTGGCGCAGCTGCAGGGTTACGGTTTCGAAAATGCGTTGATCCGCACCTACCCTGCCGACGGCACAACCATGTTTGGCACCCAGAAATCCCGGCCGGCCTGGGATGTGGAATTTGCCGAGCTGTGGGAACTGGACGCGGATGGCAACCGCCTGCAGCGTCATGGCAGCTGGGAGGCCATGCCGCTCTCGGTAGCCCAGGATTCAGTCTCGGGGAGCGTGGTGGCCGGGTTGGTGGACATTGGCGCGGGTACCTCACCTGAGGATTACGCCGGCAAGGATGTGCGCGGCAAACTGGTGCTGACGGTTAGCCAGCCCGGTGCTGTGCAGGACCTGGCCGTGGCTGAGCGAGGCGCAGCCGGCATCATTTCCTATGCGCCAAATCAAAAATCTGCCTGGTGGCTGGAAGATGACCGGCTGGTGCGCTGGGGCCACCTGGACAGCTTCAAGGAACCGGGCACGTTTGGCTTTATGGTCAATCTGCGCACGGCAAACGCGTGGCAGGCGCGCATGGCGGCCGGAGAAACCATCATGCTCGATGCCGAGGTTCGCGCCGGACGTGAACAAGGCGAGTATGTACTGGTGGATGCGTCCATCCCCGGTTCCGGTGAAGGCGCTTTGGCCAGCGAGGAAATCATCTACACCTGCCACCTGGATCACCCGCGCCCGGGCGCCAACGATAATGCCTCGGGTTGTGCGGCCGAGCTGGAAGCAGCACGGGCGTTAAAGGTGCTGATTGACAGTGGCCGCCTGCCCCGCCCGGCGCGCACCCTGCGCTTTATCTGGCCGGCGGAGATCGAAGGTTCATTGATCTACCTGGTCACGCGAGGCGATGTCGACAATGTCAAAGCCAATATGCACATGGACATGGTCGGTGGCGGCCCGGAGACCAAGGCGGTATTCCGTATCTCCGGCGGGCCCATCAGTCGACCCAGCTTCATCAGCGATGTAGCTCATGAGATCGGGCATTTCGTCAATCAACAAACACTCGCCTATGCCTCCGGTGAGACAGTGCCCTTTCCGCTGGTATCCGCCGAGGGCAGCAAAAATCCACAACTGGCGGTGATGGAGGACCTGGACCTGGGCAGCGATCACCAGGTATTCAACGAGGGCACCTTCCGCATCCCCGGCATTTACCTGCACGACTGGCCGGACCGTTACATTCACACCAACTTTGACACGGCCGCCAACATTGACCCGACCAAACTCAAACGCGCCGCGTTTATCGCCGCGCTGCAGGGCTACTACCTGGCAGCCTTTGACGATGAGGACGTGGAACCCTTGACCCGCCTGCTGTCTGCCAACGCGCTGCAGCGTGCCCGGGACAACATGCTGACCCTGCCGGAACTGCCGCCCATGGACCGGGCGCCGGTCATGGGTATTTACTGGACCGTGGAGCGTGCCAAACTGGCCAGCATTGAAGAATTTGCGCCGGTGCCCGAAGGCCTGAAGCAAACCATTCTGGACGATTATGCGCAGTTGGAGATACTGACCACGCCACGCTTCGTACCCGCCATGGCGGAGCTGACGGATGACCGGGTGTTTGTGCGCAACCCGGATATCCAGGGCCCCATGTCAGCCTTCGGCTATAGCTATCGCGAAGACAAGTTCAGCCCGGAAGACCTGGCCGCCATGATGCTGACCTATGAACAGGCTTACGAGACCCTCAACCTGGTCGACGGCGAACGCACGGTCAGTGAGATTCGACGCTGGCTGACTGCGGAATTTGGTGCGGTGACGCTGGAAGACGTCAGTCAGTATCTCGAGGCGCTGGAACGGATCGAAGTAGTCGGGCAGGAATAGCTTACTGCAAAGGCAGCGCCGCTGTTTCGCACGGCCTATCCTTCCGCTTGCGAGAAGTATTCCGCCTCGATCTCGGCAATCAGGGTCTGGAACCCGGGAGAATCGCGGACGGCGTCATATTCCGGCGAATAGGGGGTCATCCAGGGCACCATCATGCTCGGCTCCTCCAGGCCCCGGCGCAGGCACGCTACCGCCTCGGCCGGCATGGCCATCATGCCGTATATCCCGCAGACCATCTCGCGAAAAGATATCCGTTGGGTCCAGTCCTCTTTGCTGACCGCCTCCCAGCGCTTCAGCAGTGCAACCGCCTCTGCCTGGTCGCCGCGAAAAGCCGCCAGCATCGCGAGATCCTGGATAAACTCCGGCCGGGCAACGACGTCCGGATTAGCCTCTGCAATCAATTCAAATCGACTCTGCGCTTCAGCCACCACGGCCTGGAGGCGCAGGTCATCACCCATGGCCAGCAGCGTCGGCATACCCAGCTGAGCCGGACCTTCCAGCGGTATCTGTTCCCACCCGGGGTACGGTTCCATTTCTGCAATAAGGCTCATTGCCTTCTCGTAATCCCGGCTGGTATAGGCGAGCCACCACAGCGGGATGAGCGCGCGTTGCCGCCTGGAAGCGTCCACACTCAGGGACTCAATGTCGGCCCTGTAGCCGTCCAGAAAAGCATCAAAGCCCGGTGCATGACGGTGCCTCAACATGGCAATGGTCATCTGATTCTGGCCAAATTCGGACGATAGCTGGTCCAGCCCCATGCCCTGAAAAACGTCCCAGGCCTCATCGTAGCGATGCATTAAAAACAATTGATAACCCAGTCCCGCCTGTCTTTCCCAGGTAAGCGGATCCAGCACAATCAATCGCTGCAGGGTGTCGAGCCGTTCCTCGAAGCGCCCCTGGCGTCGCTCGATCCAGGATTTAAGCTGCAGCAAACGAATATCACTCGGCTTGCGCTCAATGGCCCGGTTGGCCATGGCCAGGGCGTTGTCATATTCCTTGAGGGCGTAATACAGGTAGTAGGCCTGCGCATACTCGTGCTCCACAGAACCCGGCGCCTGGTCAGCGATCTGCTGCAAGGCATTCTCGGCTTGCTGTAAATGCATCTCCTGATCGTCGTCGGGCCGGTTGCTTCGCGATGAATAAGCGCCGGCAAGCTCCGCCCAGGCCTGCACAAAACCGGGGTCCAGCTCAACCGCACGTTCCAGGTCTGCGACAAACTCCGGCTGATTCATGTTGCCGCCCGGACCGCCGGTAGCACGTCTGAAGGCCCGGTAGGCCGCCATGTTGCTGGTCGGGACAATCGACAGCTCACGCTGCTCGGCCGGACTCAGCTCCGCATTCAGGGCGGTACTGATGGCGCGGGCGATATCGCCCTGGACCTCGAAGATATTGGCCGTGGTCAGTGAACGGTCAAAGGTCTCCGCCCACAGGTGTTCATCCGTGCGTGCGTCAATGAGCTGCGCGTTGATGCGGATCTGATCACCCACCACGCGCACCAGCCCTTCCAGGACCACCGTCGCGCCCAATTCCACGCCGATCTCGCGGATGTTGCGCTCCACGTCACGGTAGGACAGCACCGAGGTACGCGAGATCACCCGCAGGGAGGCCAGGCGTGAGAGTTGCGTCAGCAGGTCATCATGCACGCCATCCGCGAACACAACACTGTCCTCGCTATCGCCGGAAGCAGCAAAGGGCAAAACCGCAACCACCGGCATGGTCTTATCCGGCCCATCAGCAGGCGCATCCAGAAACTCGACGAGTTCGGGAACCGGTGCGACAACCCCCCGCTCAACATCTTTAAGCGTGCCGTAACCAATGGCGCCAAGCACCACCAGCAACGCACCCAGTAAAAGAAAATCTCTGCCGCGAAGCTTTTGCGTCTCCCCGTCCGCCACGGCTGCGGTGCGCTGGATACCCGCCGGACCAATGTCGTAAAACCAGGCAAACAGCAAGGCCACGGGCAAACCCAGGATGGCCGCGTACAGCACATAGCGTATGCCGCTCTCGGGAATCTCCCAGGCAGGGAACAGCACATCGGAAGCCTGCAACAGCAGCCAGGCAGCGACCACGTAGTAGGCCAGGGCCCGAAATACGCGACGGCGATGAAGTTCTTTGAGCAGACCGTTTATCGTTCAGGCTCCCGGTTGCAGAATGCGGGTTCTGAAGACCCGGGGTTTTAGAAATTGGGCATGCAAGATGACTGTTCCAGATTGGCCAAAACCTCACTGCCGTGCTGGCAGCATACGGGTCATTATAGAGGTACAACGCGGCTGACCAAAGCCAGTAAAGTCAACAGGTTTGCGGGATGCACCGGACTTTTTTTCACCACTCCGGTAAACTCGCCTTGAGGGTGTAATGGAGACCATGTGTGAACAACAAAAACAAGCAACAATGGCGTCACACCCCGCTGGCGGTGCCGGGTATCCAAGCATTCCTGCCGCTGGCCATCCTGGCACTACTTATCCCGCCTGTTGCCTGGTCCCAGGTTTCAACTGAACCGAATCAGGAGCAGATTCTCGAACTGGGCGAAGACCAGATCCTTGAAGAGGTCATCGTGACCGGCACGCGCATTCCGCGCCGCGACTTTGCCTCGCCCAGCCCCATATTCACGCTTGACCAGTTAACCATCCAGTTTTCCGGCCAGCCAACGATTGAGGAGACCCTCAACCAGCAGCCCCAGGTTCAACCGGATTTCGGACGCAGCTCGAACAACCCGGGTGACGGTACCTCGCGCATAAACCTGCGCGGCCTGGGCGCCGACCGCACCCTGGTGCTGCTCAATGGCCGCCGGCTGGCACCTTCCGGCGCCGGTGGCGCTGTTGACGTCAACAACCTTCCGCAATCTCTGGTTAAACGGGTCGAAATCATTACCGGTGGCGCGACCACCGTATACGGTTCCGACGCCATTGCCGGTGTGGTCAACTTTGTAACCGTGCAGGATTTCGAAGGCGTCGGCCTGGAGAGCAGCTATTACCTTACTGAAGAGGGCGACAGCCAGATCTGGGACATCAACGCACTCTGGGGTCGCAATTTTGGCGATGGTCGCGGCAATGTAACCGCATTTTTAACCTACCTGGACCGCGAGCCAAGTTTTGCCTCCGACCGCGCGATCAGCTCTGTACCTTTTCTGACAGATTTTGAGGGCGGCCTGTTCCCCGGTGGCAGCTCGGCCATCCCCGAGGGCAACGTCGTGTTTCCCCGCGTCGATCTCGGTAACGGGCCGCAACCCGCCCGCTTCGATGCCGACGGTAACCTGGTGCCCTTTACGCGACCGGACGACCTGTACAACTTTCAGCCCCTGAACTACCTGCAGACACCCCTGGAGCGAACCGCCGCCGGTGTGTTTGCCACCTGGGCGCTGAATGAAAATATCGAGACCTATGGCGAGCTTACCTTTACCCGCAACACGGCCAGCCAGACGCTGGCGCCGGTGCCGGCCTTCGACTTCTTTGTCACCAACCTCGACAACCCTTTCCTGTCTGAACAGGCACGTGGCATTGCTGCCAGCCAGTTTGAGCCAGTTGGCCCCGGTCTCGTCGGTTTCGGAATGGCCCGCCGGCTGCTGGAGCTGGACTCGCGCATCATTGAGCGGGAGCGTGACTATCTGCGTGTCGTCGCCGGCTTGCGCGGCGCGCTGTCCGCTAACTGGGATTTCGATGCCTGGGTGAGTTACACCGATGGCGATGAGACCGAGATGCAACGCAATGGCGCCTCGCGCAGTCGCCTGGCCCAGGGCTTACTGGTGGATCCGGCCAACGGACAGTGCCTCGACCCTTCCGGGGGTTGCGTACCAGTGAACATATTCGGGCCCAACATCAGCCCCGATGCTGCTGACTATATCCGCGCCGCGCCATTCAACAACACCACGCAGCGTGAACAAATGCTGGCCAGTGCTTATGTTACCGGCAGCCCGCTGAACAGCTGGGCCGGCCCCATCGACATGGCCTTCGGTATTGAATGGCGACAGGATAAGGTCAACTTTGAAGCAGATGCGGCCTTCACCAATGGTGATGCGGTTGGCTACGTGCCTGAATCTGCCATCAATGGTGAGGAGTCGGTCTGGGAAATCTACGGCGAAGCGGTTATTCCGCTGATCATCGATCGCCCCGGAGCCCGTTACCTGGGCCTCGAACTCGGCGGGCGCTATTCTGATTACGACAACGCCGGCTCGGTCGAAAGCTGGAAAGTGGGCCTGCAGTGGGAGGTGATTGACGGCGTTCGCTTTCGGACGATTCTGCAGCGCAGCGTGCGCGCGCCCAATCTGGCGGAGCTTTTCCAGGAGCAAGTCGTGAATCAGAGCGTCTTCGTTGGCAACAACACCAGCGCGGACCCCTGCTCGGCCTCGGCACGACCGGAGGAGAACGGCAATCGCGAACGCTGCATTGCGCAGGGCATACCTGCCGATCAGATCGGCGTATATGAGGCCACCCCGTTTTTTCCTACTGACTTCATCGGCGGCGGTAATCCCGCGCTGGTCCCGGAAAACGCCGACACATTCACGGCCGGCGTGGTGCTGACCCTGTCTGCCGCGCCGGACTGGCAACTGGCGATTGACTACTTCGACCTGGAGGTCGAGGACACGATTGGCCCAATCGATGTGTCCAGCGTCTGTTTTGATCCGCTGAACACAGAGGACCTGTTCTGCGACAACATCCGGCGAGACGCCCGGACTTATAACGTGGTCGAAGTGTTCTCACCAATCAGCAACCGGGGTCAGTCCCGGGTCGAGGGCATCGACACGCAGCTGAGCTGGGGCACCTCCTTGCCCGACTGGGCCACCGCAGGTGACCGTTCCGGGACGATCGGCGTCAATTTCATGTGGACGCATTTGCTCAGCAAAATCGTGCAGGAAAACCCCGCGAGCACTGCCATCGAATGTGCCGGGTATTTCGGCTTCCCCTGTGATGGCGAGTTTGGCGGCGAAACCTTCCCCAATGACCGCGCCACAACCAATATTCTGTACAGCGTTGGCGCGCTCAACGCCAACCTCACCTGGCGCTGGATTTCAGGCACGGACAACGGCCTCGCCATCGCTGGCGACCTGTTCGGTTTTCCCGATCCGGAGCTGGCCATCCCCAGCATCGGCTCGGTCAACTATTTCGACCTGGGGCTGGGCTATGAATTCACCGACCAGATCCGCGGCGTGCTGAACGTGGTCAACCTGCTGGATGAGAATCCGCCGTTCGTGGCCGACCAGAGCCGTTCGAACAATGTCGATACGACGCTTTATGACATCTTTGGGCGGAGTTACCAGGTAGCGGTTTACCTGCGCTTTTAAGCTGCTTCAGGATGCTATGTTGCCGGTTCTGGTAAAACCCCCGATCACTTCAGAGCTTGTCTTTTAGCTTGTAGTACAGCATGCCGAGCGCAATCATCTGGTTGCCCACCCATTGACTGCCTGGAATACGGAAGTGATCCACGTCCGCAAACAGGTCAAAACGCTCCATGGTGCCGCCAACCGCCTCGGCCATGATCTCCCCCATCAGATGACTGGCACTCACCCCGTGTCCTGAATAACCCTGGCAGTAGTAAACGTTGTTATTGATGCGGCCAACCGCTGGAACACGGTTGAGTACGATGCCGATCTGGCCGCCCCACTGGTATTCAATGCGCACGTCATTCAGCTGCGGGTAGGTTTTCAACATGCGCGGCTGAATAAATTTACGTATGTCCCGTGGTTCACGCCCGGAGTAGTTGCAGGCACCGCCAAACAGCAGGCGCCGGTCGGCGGACAAGCGATAGTAATCGACAACATTGTTAAGGTCGCAGACCGCCACGTCTTCCCGGTTAATTTCCTCGGCCAGAGCCTCCGGCAGGGGTTCGGTGCCGATGATGTAACTGCCGGCCGGAAACACCAGGTTGCTCAGATGTTTCGGCTCGAGCTGGCTGTAGGCGTTGCCGGCCAGTACCACGGTAGCGGCGCTGACCTCGCCCTGGCTGCTTTCAATCACGGGCCGCGGACCATGACGCACACCCGTAACCGGGGATTGTTCAAATATTTTGACACCCAGACCATGCGCCGCCCGCGCCTCGCCCAGGCACAGGTTCAGGGGGTGCAGGTGACCATCGCGGTAACAGGCAAAAGCACCATAAAAGGCCTCGGTACCCAGCTTTTCGCGAGTCTCTTCCCGTGACCAAAGCTCGTAGCGATACGGGAAGTTTCGCTTGTCCCGCTCCTCGGCGTATTCCTCCAGCCAGGGAACCTGGCCTGGCTTGACCGCGACCTCAACAAAACCGTCTTTCAGATCGCATTCAATCTGATACTTTGCAACGCGTTCGCGAATCAACTCATTGCCCCGCCAGCCCAGCGCCCAGAGCTCTTCAGAGACATCGCGCTTCTGGCTCTTCTGGATGCGTTCCTGGCCGCTGAAGCCATTGATGAGCTGGCCACCATTGCGACCGGAGGCACCCCAACCAACCCGGTTGGCTTCGACAATCGCCACCGAGTAGCCGCGTTCGGCGAGCGCCAAAGCCGTGGACACGCCGGTAAAACCTGCGCCTACAACACAGACATCTACCGATTCACTGCCGTGCAATGAGGGGTACCGGGTGTGGTCATTGACCGTCGCGGCATAGTAGGAGCCGGTGTGCTCCTGGGGAAAGCTGTTGGTGTTCATTCTCGAGTCATACCTCGCTCGCTGCCAGGTCGGTATTTTCAGTTTGTTGCTTGCGAAGCTCCTCGCGCCAGAGCCGCAAATTCATCTCGATGGCTCCAAAGCCGGCGATCCACAGGAAGGTATCCCACAGGTACAACCAGTGCCCCAGGGATGCCCACCAGAATCCCAGGCAAAACAGGACCCCGTAAAAAGTGAACCGGGTGCCGCGCACAACCCCAATAAGCCTGCCCCCGGTGATGCCCCGACTCTGCAAACGCACCATGATCTCCATGGCCACAATAATGATCAGCCAGGCGAAAATCTCCAGCACGTCTCCCCAGGCCAGCCGCTGTGCCAGCACCAACCCTTGCCGGTCGGTAATCACCGGGTCCTTGCCCAGCTGGTACAGCTGAGTGTCCCCGGTCAGCGTGTTGCAGTTTTCCCGGGTAAGGGCCTGGTAATCCAGGTTGCTTGACCAGGAAAGTTTATCTTCTACAATTTCGCACGGAGACGAAATACCTTCCAGCGGTCGTTCAGTTTCGATTTCGACAGCCCAGTTCACTAGCGCGAATACAAAGTGACCGATGATCAGAAAACTCACCACGCGCGCCCCATGCGCCAGCAGTTCAATCCGACGGGTCCAGGCGGCATCATCAATGGCATAGGTTTCCAGCTCGAGACTGAACAGCAGCATGAACCAGGCAAGCACCGCAGCACTGGTCGCAAACGAGCTGGTCATGTCGAGCAAGGTGCTGCCCGCATGCAGCGTGTGAATCGACTGGGTCATATCCTCGACGAGGTAAAACCCGAAGTTCACAAGCAGCAGACTATAGACCGTCCACTTGAACAGCTGTTGCAGTCGTTGGCTGCGGAGCTCGCTGGGCGCGGCTGGGGTATCGCTCATGCGCAAATAGTAATCAAGAGCGTACCGGTCATAACTCCATCCCTACAGGCGGGGATGCCGGCAGCCCTGTGTCAGCCGTGTTTATCCCGGTAGGCGGTTGGCGTGGTGCCGACCCATTTCCTGAAGGCGGTGTAGAAGGCCGAGTTGGAATTGAAGCCAACGGCATAGGCGATACTCAACACGGGCTGTGCATCTGCCTGCGTCAGGAGGGTCTTGGCATGTTCGATGCGGTGCTGGCTGATCCAGTCAAAGAAGCTCATACCGAGACCTGCATTGATCACCTGCGAGACATGATTAACCGAGCAATCCAGCCGCCCGGCCAGATGGGGCAGCGTGAGATCCGGGCGCAGGTAGAGGGCTTCGTCCTCGATAAGGCGCTCGAGGCGCTGCTTGTATTGCTCGATGCGTTTTGGCCCCAGGCCGGACTTGGCGTATTTGCGCTGTTTTAATTCGCGCGGCGCGAGCTCAGGGCTGGCGACACCCGACTCCATAAGGGGCTCATCCAGCTGATAATAGTCATTGATGCTGGTTGCACGCCCCCTGTGCAGCTCGATGAACTCGGCGCCGCGCAGGGTTCTCAGTTCGCGGTCATGTGAATTGCTGTCCAGGGACACCATGCGGTACTGAAAGGCGACGGTCGTGGCGCTGCCCACCACCTTGCCGACCAGTTCATAGCGGTGCGGCGCGTCCTCGAAAAAGGCCTCCAGACTTTCTATCAGCTCGGTGCGGTTCTGCACGTGGTTCGCAGGCACATCCCGGTAGACGCCCTGCTTGGCAAGATGCCCGCCGACGGCCGCGGCATCATTGCGGTTCCAGGCGTCCAGGTAGCTTTCAACGAAAGGGTGTGAGGCCATCAGCAACTCCGGATTCAGTTCACAGAGTAGCATGGTCTTCATAATGCGAGACGGGCTGGTGCTGTAGCCGGGGCGTTGGACTGAACATTGCTCCATTGCGATAACGCTGGCGCCATCTTCGGCTGCCTTGCGTGTAGGGCTGGAGGCTCTGCCATCCGTTCGCGCCTAGCATTTCCTACCCTGGGATGAAGGAATTTTAATGAGTGACTTTGACACCATTGTCATCGGGGCCGGAACCAACGGGCTGGTTTGCGCCAGTTTGCTGGCGCGGGCCGGTCAACGCGTGCTGCTGCTGGAACAGGCGGCGCAGGCTGGCGGCCTCGCGGCAGCATACCCCTTCGCGGAAGGCTTCAGTGCGCCCGTCGCGCATCATGCGGCCAGTTTCCAACCTGCAGTGGCCAAGGCGCTGGACCTGGAGTCACACGGGCTTCGCTGGGCTTCCCAACCGGCGATGCTGAGCAGCTTGCTGGGCGATGGCCAGGTCGTTTCCATCGCCGGCACGCAGGCGAGCGGCGTGGATGAGGCAGATCGCCACGCCTGGGCAACCCTGGCAGCACAGCTCGACCGCTTCAGTGATGCGCTCGCACCGTTCTGGCTGAAGACCATGCCCCGCCTGGCGCGGGGTGGAATGCGCGAGATGAGCACCTTCGGCAAGCTGGCCTGGGGTTTACGCCGACTGGGCAAAAAGGAGTTTCGCGAATTTTTGCGGGTTTTCTCACTGCCCGCGCGGGATCTTGCCGATGAAACACTGGACAACGAGGCGCTCAAGGCCTTGCTCGCATGGGATGGCTTGATTGGTTCGCGGATGGCGCCGCGCTCCCCCAACAACGCGGTTCCCATGTTGCTCTACCGGCGCTCAGGTCGAGCGGTAAGCGGTCCGGCCAATCTGCTTACAGCGCTGACTGCCGCGGCTGAACAAGCCGGCGTCACGATTCGAACCGGCGGCCGGGTCAAGCGCTTGCGAATCGAAGCCAGTGAACAGGGAGAACGAGTGACGGGAGTGGTTCTGGCAGACGGGGAAACGCTGGGTGCTGGACGCGTCATATCCTCCCTGGACCCAAAAACCACATTTATTGACCTGGTCGGGGTGTCACACCTGGAAATCGGTTTCACCAACCGGATTGCACGCATTCGCGCCCGGGGGCTGGTCGCCAAGGTGCATCTCGCGCTTGATACATTGCCGGTTTTCGAGGGCCTCGAACAACCGCGTGGGCGTTTGCTGGATGCACCCAGCCTTGATGCGATCGAGTTTGCCTTTGATGCGTCAAAGTATGGCGAGGTTCCCCGGAATCCTGTGCTGGAGTTTTACCTGCCATCCCTGGATAACCCATCCCTGGCGCCTGCGGGCAAGCACGTGCTTTCCGCACACGTTATGTACATCACCGGCAACCGCAAAGGCGGCTGGGATGACGCGGCGCGTGTTGCGCTGCTGGATACGGTGCTTGCACGGCTGGAACGACTGGCGCCGGGGTTACGCGAGCAGGTAGTGGCCAGCGAACTGCTGCTACCCGGTGACCTCGAGCAGCGCTATGGTCTGGCTGGCGGTCACTGGCACCATGGCGAGTTCGCCCTGGACCAGATGTTAATGATGCGACCCACCTATGAGGCTGCTCAGTACCGTACTCCCCTGGCAGGCCTGTGGTTGTGCGGTGCCGGCTGTCACCCCGCCGGAGACCTGAGCGGGGCTGCCGGCTACAACGCAGCCCGCGAGCTGCTGCGCCAGGAGTCGTGAGCATGAAACGTTGGGATGCGATTATTATCGGGGCCGGCCACAACGGTCTGACCAATGCCGCCTACCTGGCCCGCGCCGGTCTGGATGTTCTGGTGGTGGAGAAGAACGACTACATTGGCGGCGCCGCGGTGTCGCGCGAGATTGAACCGGGCTGGAAATATTCGAGCTGCTCCTATGTGTGCAGCATGATGCGCCAGTCCATTCACCGGGATCTGGACCTGAGTCGTCACGGGCTCATGCTGGTGCCGTACCTGGGCACCATTAACTATGGGCACAACGGCCAGGTGCTCCTGTCCTACCACGATGAAGACGCCAACTACAACGCCTTGCGGCAGCTGTCGCCGCATGATGCGGACGCCATGTCTCGCTTTGAGACAGACCTGAGCCGCTACTCCCAGCTGATCCGTAAAACCCTGCTGCGCACACCGCCTGATCCATCCACGTTCCGCATCCGTGATTTCAAGGAAATGCTGTTTCTGGCCAGGCAATTCTGGGGCCTTGGCGAGCGTGAGCTTTACGAATACATCCGCTTCTTCACCATGAGCGCGGCGGAGTACCTGGAAGACTATTTTGAAAATGATCTGATCAAAGCCTCGATGGCAACGCCGGGCATTATTGGTACGGCGTTGGGCGTGGAATCCCCCGGGTCTGCCTACATTCTGCTGCATCACGTGATGGGCGATGTGGATGGCAGCATCGGTGCATGGGGCCTGGCGCGAGGTGGGATGGGGGCGATCTCCAACGCCATTGCGAGTGCCTTTCAGGCCGAAGGCGGAACCATCCGTACAGAGGCGCCGGTTGAGCAGATCCTGGTTCGCAATGGCCAGGCAGTCGGCGTTGTTATCGAAGGCGGTGAAGAGATTGAAGCCGGCATCGTCGTCTCCAACCTGGATGCGCGGCGCACCTTCACCCACATCATGGACCCGGCAGACCTTCCGGCCGAGATTGTTCATCGATCCAGGAACTTCAAGATCCGTGGCTCCAGCGGCAAGGTCAATATTGCCCTGTCCGGTTTACCGAAATTTATCAATGTGCCGGATAACCGCTATGTTAACCGGGGTGGGCAGGCCTTTATCGGTGACATGGCCACCCTGGAACGGGCCTATGACTGCTGGAAGCGGGGTCGCTGGTCGGATGACCCGTTTATTGAATCCGTGATTCCTTCGGCCTGGGATCCGACCGTGGCACCACCGGGCTGTCACTGGATGTCCAATTTTGTGCAGTACTGCCCGCCAGAGCTGGAGGACGGGCCCTGGACCCCCGCGAAGCGGGACGCCTTTGGTAAGGTCGTGGTCGACAAGCTCGAGCGTCACAGCCCGGGATTCAAGGACCTGATTGTGCATATGGAGGTCCGCACGCCCTGGGAGATTGAGCAGGAGATCGGGCTCACCGAGGGTAATATCTTTCAGGGTGAGCTGACCATAGACCAGCTGCTCTTCAATCGGCCCTTTCCGGGTTACGCCCAGTATCGAATGCCGGTGAAAAGTCTGTATATGTGCGGGTCCTCGACACACCCCGGCGGCGGTGTTTCCGCGGCTTGCGGTGCCAACGCGGCCCGGGAGATCCTGCACGACCTGAAGCGGCCCAACACGGTGCCGGAGGACGATTGCTACGATGAGTGAATCAGCCACGCCAAACCAGACACCCGGCAACAACGGCGGGCCACAGACCCCGGGGCTGGCAGCCGACCCCTATGCCGGTGAGCGGCTCAAGGAGTCGCCATTCCATCCCCGCCAGGCCGCCCTGAACCTGCGTGAGGCCTGGTCATCCTGGAATGGTTACCGCTTCGCCGAGCACTATTACGATCCGGAATACGAGTACTTTTGCATCCGTAACGCCTGCGGCACCTATGACATCTGCCCCATGCAGAAATACCGGATCACCGGCAAGAATGCCGAGGCCATGCTGGACCGGCTGGTAACCCGCAGTGTGCAAAAACTGGGCGAACTCCGGGTCACCTACGTGGTGTGGTGCAACGACGAAGGCCGTGTCATCGATGACGGGACCATTTTCCGGCTCGGCCCGGAGACATTCCTGCTCACCTGCGGGAGTCCCTGCCTGGCGTGGCTAAAGAAAGCCTGCTTTGGCTTTGATGAGGTCCTGGTCGAGGACTGCAGTGACAGTTATGCAGCACTTTCTTTTCAGGGCCCGGCAACCTGCAGTGTGCTTCAGGAAATGGGCCTGCAGGGCATCGAAACGCTCAAGCCATTCGGTATCCAGATGCATGCCTATGAGGGCGGGCAGCTGATGGTCTCGCGGACAGGCTTTACCGGTGATCTCGGCTACGAGCTATGGATTGAACCAGAGCGGGCACTCACGCTCTGGGATCACCTGTATGCGGTCGGCTCACGCTATGGCATTCAGCCCTACGGCGAGGAGGCGACCAATATGGCGCGCCTGGAGGCCGGGTTCATCATGCCTTACATGGAATTCAATGAGGCCCTGAAGACCGTGCACTTTGAGTACGACCACACGCCCTTCGAGCTGGCACTCGGCTGGCTGGTAGATTTTGACAAGCCGCATTTCAATGGACGGCGTGCGCTGCTGGAGGAAAAGCAACGTGGCCCCCGCACCATCTTGACCAAGCTGGATATCGAGGGCAACAAGCCGGCGGAAGGTTCCTGGCTGTACGCCAACCGCCGCTGCACCAAACCCATTGGCTACGTGACCTCGGCCATGTGGTCACCGGCAGCCAAGGCCAACATCGCCCTGGCAATGATTGAAGCGCCTTACCGCGATGGTGAGATCTGGGCCTGGATTGACTATGAGAAGGAGCTTCGCCAGCTCAGCAAGGTGGCACGCTGCACGGTCAGTAAGCGACCATTCTGGACGCCCGAACGGGCCAGGGCCACACCACCACCGCCCGTCTGACTGGTCCCGGGCTTGGGCCCGGCTAACAACAACGACGTTAGTACAGCGCAATTAGCTTTAGTCGTCGGACTCGGGCGCCATGCTTTCGAGCTGCTCAAGCAGGTTGACGGCAACACCGACAAAGTCCGTATCGGTCACGATGCCAACCAGCTTGCCATTATCTACAACCGGCAGGCAGCCTATCTTGTGCCGTTCGAGGAACAGCGCTGCCTGACGCAGGCTTGTTTGCGAGGACACGGTGTCCAATTCAGTGACCATCGCATCTTCGACCGGGAAAAAAGCCGTGTCCAGTTGCGAATCGCGATCTTTCAGAATGGAGTCCGAAGCCGCCAATACGTCCGACTGGGTCAGCAGACCGACCAGATTGTCGCTGTGGTCTACCACCAGAAGGTGCCGGATACGCTTTTCATTCATCAGCTCGCGGGCGTGATACAGGCTGGCTGAAGGGTGCACGGTGACCAGCTCCGTGCTCATGATCGTGGAAATTTCGAACATCAGTCTTTCTCCTTGGTGAAGTTATTATGGTAGCTGACCCGGCTGCCGGCGACATGACACTGGTCAGGTAAAGCCTTGGCGATAAGCCTGCAGGGGTCTGTTAGAATGCAGCGCTTTTTTCGTTCCCGGAAACCGTTCCCTGTTCATGTCAAAAGTCCAGCAACAACTCGAACGCCGGCGCACCTTCGCCATCATCAGCCATCCGGATGCAGGCAAGACCACGCTGACGGAAAAACTGCTGTTGTTTGGCGGTGCCATCAACATGGCCGGCGCCGTCAAAGCCAAGAAGGCTGCACGCCATGCCACGTCTGACTGGATGAAGATGGAGCAGGAGCGCGGCATCTCCGTGACCAGCTCGGTCATGCAATTCAGCTATGGCGACTGCATCGTGAACTTGCTGGATACACCGGGGCACGCGGATTTCTCCGAGGACACCTACCGCACGCTGACCGCGGTCGACTCCGCACTGATGGTGATTGACTGCGCCAAAGGCGTGGAGGAGCGCACCATCAAGCTGATGGAGGTCTGCCGCCTGCGCCAGACACCCATTTTTACCTTCATCAACAAGCTTGACCGCGAGGGTCGCGAGCCCATCGAATTGCTTGATGAGGTCGAAGAGGTTCTTGGCATTGCCTGTGCGCCGGTTACCTGGCCTATTGGCATGGGCAAGCGCCTGAAGGGGGTGTATCACCTGCTTGATGACACAGTGCACCTGTATGAGCCAGGCAAGAATTACGTGACCCAGAACGCGGAGATCATCCAGGGGCTGGATAACCCTGTCCTTGATGAACGCCTGGGCCGACAGGTTGCTGAATTCCGCGAGGAGATCGAGCTGGTGCAAGGCGCCAGCCATGAATTCGATCCGGCCGCCTACCTCAGAGGGGAACAAACCCCGGTCTTTTTCGGGTCTGCGATCAATAATTTTGGCGTCACGCCCCTGCTGGACGCCTTCGTGAAATACGCCCCGCCGCCCGGCCCCAGCGAGACCACCACGCGCACGGTGGAACCAGATGAGGCCAAGCTGACCGGTTTTGTGTTCAAGATCCAGGCGAATATGGATCCGGCGCACCGGGACAGGGTGGCGTTTATGCGCGTGTGTTCCGGCCGCTTTGAGCAGGGCATGAAGATGTTTCATGTGCGCCTGGGCAAGGACATCAAGATTCCGAACGCGCTGACCTTTATGGCGCAGGACCGCGACTCGGTGGAGGAAGCCTGGCCCGGCGATATTATTGGTATCCACAATCACGGCACGATTGCCATCGGCGACAGCTTCACCATGGGCGAGTCGCTGCAGTTCACCGGTATTCCCAACTTTGCCCCGGAGCTGTTCCGTCGCGCCCTGCTGAAAGATCCGCTGCGGCTCAAGGCCCTGCAAAAAGGCCTGAAACAACTCTCCGAGGAAGGCGCTACCCAGTTCTTCCGCCCCACCCTTGGCAATGAGTTAATCCTGGGCGCCGTTGGCGTGCTGCAGTTTGAAGTGGTGGCCTATCGCCTGAAACACGAATACAACG
Source organism: uncultured Gammaproteobacteria bacterium (assembly GCA_942491555.1). Lineage (GTDB taxonomy): Bacteria > Pseudomonadota > Gammaproteobacteria > Xanthomonadales > SZUA-36 > Marinihelvus. Next base: position 858,192 of record CALOBN010000005.1, on the reverse strand, counting down.
TGGAAGCCATATTCGAGAACGTGAACATCGCCACGGCCCGCTGGGTGCGCTGCAAAGATCCGAAAATGCTGCGCGACTTTGAAAATCAGCTGGGCAACAACCTGGCGCTCGATGCCGCCGAACAGCTCGTCTACCTGGCGCCGACCCGCGTTAATCTCCAGCTCACGCAGGAGCGCTGGCCCGACATCACATTCGCGCAGACGCGCGAAACGGTCAACTACGCCGAATGACCTGCAGCCACCGTCGATGAGGCAACTGGCCATCTGGCAAAGCCTGTCCCGACTGGTGCCTGAAGCGCAGCGGCGCAAAGCAATCTGGCCCCTCGCGCTGCCCATCATGGGCGGCATGATGTCGCAAAACGTACTCAACCTGGTGGATATCGGTATGGTCGGGCGCCTGGGCGATGCAGCCCTGGCCGCCACCGGCCTGGGCGGTTTTGCCAACTACATGGCGATTGCGATCATTATCGGGCTGTCAGCCGGCGTTCAGGCGCTGGCAGCGCGACGTCTGGGCGAAGGCCGCGATCATGAGACCGCCGTACCGCTCAATGGCGGCCTGCTTCTGGCCCTGATTATTGGCGTACCCCTGTGCGCCGTGATGTACCTGGCCACGCCCTGGGTTTTCCAATGGTTGACCACGGACCCGGCTGTTGCGGAGCTGGGCGCCCCGTACCTGCAGGTCCGCCTGCTCAGCATGGTGGCGGTGGGCATGAATTTCTCGTTTCGCGGCTATTGGAGTGCCATCCACCTGACCGGAATCTATCTGCGCACGCTCCTGATCATGCATGCGGTGAATATCTTCCTGAACTGGGTGCTGATTTTCGGCAATCTTGGCGCACCGGAGATGGGCGTTTATGGCGCCGGCCTGGCCACGACCATTTCCCTGTACCTGGGAACTGCCGTGTACTTCTACTTCGGCTGGCAACATGCACGTGATCGCGGTTTTCTGGATCGTGTTCCCACGCGCAGCACGCTGTGGCAGCAGTTCACCCTGTCCCTGCCCGCGAGTCTTCAGCAGCTGTTTTTCTCCGCCGGGCTGGTCGCGCTGGTGTGGATTGTCGGCCGCATTGGTACGGCGGAAGTGGCAGCGGTGAATGTACTCACGACCTTTCACATCACGGCCCTGTTGCCGGCCTTCGGTATTGCACTGGCCTGCACCACCCTGGTCAGCAACGCCCTGGGGCGCAAGGACATTGAGGATGCCGTGCGCTGGGGCTGGGACTGCGCAAAGCTGACATTTATCTACGGCACGGTGCTGAGCGTACTGGTAATGATCTTCGCCAAACCATTGCTGGCACTGTTCCTGACCAACCCGGAAACCCGCGACCTGGCCTACTGGCCCTTCATCATCTGGGCCGTCGTGCTGGGCATGGACTGCGCCGGCATGGTGCTGATGAACGGACTGATTGGCGCCGGCGATACACGACGCGCCATGTGGATCAGCACCCTGTCGCAATGGGCATTCTTCCTGCCACTGGCCTTTCTGGTGGGGCCCCTGTTGGGCTTTGGTCTGCTTGGCGTGTGGATCCTGAACGCCATCTATCGTCTGGGGCAGGCCCTGGTGTGTGCGCAGCAATGGGCAGGCCGGAAATGGGCCAGTATCGAAATATAATCAGCCGGCGGGTTTGCCTGCACCGGCAACGCAAGCTACATTGCCACTCCAAGAGCGGGCGGTTCCGCCCCTGCCCCGGAGTCATTGGATGACAAGCATCGCGTTCGGAGTATTCGGACTCACTGTACTGCTCGGCCTGGTCTGGTGTCTGTCCCTGGACCGGCGCAATATCAACTGGCGCCTGGTTGCAGCGGGCATCGGACTGCAGCTGGCGTTTGCCATCTTCGTCATCCTCGTGCCCGGCGGACGCGCCCTGTTTGAATTCCTCTCGGCGATCTTCGTCAAAGTGATCAGCTTTGCCATGGTCGGTTCCAGTTTCATTTTCAACGACATGGCAGATCCGGCAAAGTTTGGCTTTGTATTCGCTTTCCAGGTGTTGCCGACGATTATTTTCTTTGCCTCGCTGATGGGCGTGCTGTATCACCTGGGCATCATGCAGTGGATCGTTAAGGGCATGGCCTACGTGATGCAGAAGGTCATGAACGTATCCGGCTCCGAATCCCTGGCCGTGGCCGCAAACGTTTTTGTCGGACAAACCGAGGCACCGTTGGTGGTGCGCCCGTACATCGCACGCATGACCGAGTCGGAATTGCTTACCATGATGATCGGCGGCATGGCCACCATCGCCGGCGCCGTGCTGGCGGCCTACATTGCCTTGCTGGGTGGAACCGACCCGGAACAGCAGCTGTTCTATGCGCGCCACCTGCTTGCAGCCAGCGTCATGGCCGCCCCGGCGACCATCGTCATCGCCAAGATTCTGCGCCCGGAAACCGAGGAGTCCCTGACCAAGGGTACGGTGCGCCTCAATGTGGAGAAAACCGCCGGCAACGTTATCGAAGCAGCCGCCAACGGCGCTGCCGATGGCCTCAAGCTGGCACTCAACGTGGGCGCAATGCTGCTGGCCTTTATCGCCCTGCTGGCGATGCTCGACTGGCCACTCGCCGTGCTGGGCCAGGTGACCGGACTGGAAGCCACCCTGGGGCAACCGCTGTCCCTGAAGCTGATTCTTGGCTATCTGCTGGCGCCCCTGGCGTGGGTCATTGGCGTGCCGGGCGTGGATGCAGTGGCGGTAGGTGGACTGATCGGCGAGAAAGTAATCGCTAATGAGTTTCTGGCCTATTCCAGCCTTAATGAGATCAAAGACACCCTGCAGCCGCACTCGGTTCTGATTGCCACTTACGCGCTGTGCGGCTTTGCCAATTTCTCGTCCATTGCGATTCAGATTGGCGGCATCGGCGGGCTCGCGCCGGAGCGGCGCGGCGACATCGCCCGCCTGGGACTGCGCGCCGTGTTTGGCGGCACCATCGCGACCATGATGACCGCGACAATCGCGGGCGTATTGACCACCCTGGCAGGTTAAACCGGGGCGGTGTCAAATCGCTCACAATTCAGCTTGTTTGGCGAGCGACGCTTTGCGCCGTTTTTCCTGGTGCAGGCGCTCGGCGCCCTGAATGACAACATTTTCAAAAATGCCCTGGCGGCACTGCTGGTCTTCAAAGGCGCCCAGCTGGCAGGGCTGAACACCGACCAGCTGGTGAACTTCAGCGCCATGGTCTTTATCCTGCCCTTCTTCCTCTTCTCAGCGCTGTTTGGCCAGTTTGCCGACAAGTTTGAAAAATCCGCGCAGATTCGCAACATCAAGCTGTTTGAAGTCATCATCATGCTGCTGGCCACGGTCGGCTTCTGGCTCGACTCATTGCCACTGCTGTTCACAGTGCTGTTTCTGCTCGGCATTCAGTCGACGGTATTCGGGCCGATCAAGTACGGCATTCTGCCGCAGGTGCTTGGGCGGCGTGAGCTGGTCGGGGGCAACGCGCTGGTCGAAATGGGTACCTTCGTGGCTATTCTGGGTGGCACGATTGCCGGACCACTGCTGGCGGGCATTGACACCGCCTGGCCATATTGGGTGTCTGTTGCCGCCCTGGCTGTCGCGGTGGCCGGCTGGCTGATCAGTCTGCGCGTGCCGCCGGCAGCGGCCGTCGATCCGGAACTGAAGATTAACTGGAATGTGTTCACCGCAACGGTTCGAAACCTGCGCATGCTCGGCGGCAACCGTACGGTGCTGCACGGTGTGCTGGGCATTTCCTGGTTCTGGTTCTTCGGCGCCACGGTCCTGGTGCAGGTTCCAAGTTACACCCAGAACGTGATTGGCGGTGATGCCGCGCTCATGTCTGCACTACTGGGTATGTTCATCATCGGCATCAGCAGTGGTTCCCTGCTGTGTGAAAAGCTCTCTGGTGGCGATGTGGAAATCGGCCTGGTGCCACTGGGTTCCATCGGGCTTACCGTGTTTGCCCTGGATCTGTACTTTGCCAGCCCGGCATCGCCCACGCCGGGGCTCACACTGGGTGCGTTTTTCGCTTCTCCGGAAAACTGGCGAATCGTGCTGGACCTCACCATGATCGGCATCTTTGGCGGCTTTTACATCGTGCCACTGTATGCCCTGGTGCAACAACGCTCAGATGCCACGCGGCGGTCACGGATCATCGCCGGCAACAATATTCTGAACGCGCTTTTCATGGTGATCTCCGCCCTGTTTGCCATGGTCTTGCTGGGTCAGGCCGGATTCAGTATTCCACAGTTGATCATGGTGACGGCCATACTCAATGCTGTGGTGGCCCTGTACATCTACCTGCTCGTACCCGAGTTTCTGCTGCGTTTTCTTGGCTGGATTCTGATCCACAGCCTGTACCGGGTGCGCGCAAGCGGGCTGGAGAATATTCCCGAGGAAGGGCCCGTGCTGCTGGCAGCCAACCACGTGAGCTTTGTTGATCCGCTGATTATAGGCGGGCTGGTGCGACGCCCGGTACGTTTCGTTATGCACCACGGAATCTATCGCACGCCGCTGCTGCGCTGGGTGTTTGATGCCGGCAAGGCGATTCCGATCGGGTCACAAAAAACCCACCCCGAAGTCCTCGCCGAGGCCTGGGAGCGCATTGATGCAGAGCTGGCCACGGGGCAGCCGGTAGGTATTTTCCCCGAGGGTGGCATCACCAGAACCGGCGAGATCGAACCGTTCCGCCCGGGAATCGACAAGATCATCGCGCGACGACCCGTCACTGTGGTTCCGATGGCCTTGTGCAACCTGTGGGGTTCGCTATTCAGCCGCAGCGACCCGCTGCACAAGCGCCGCCCGCGCAAACTCTGGCAAATCGTAGAACTGCGGGTGGGCGAACCGATACCAGCTGCGGAAGCAACTGCTGAGCGGGTGGAAGCAGCGGTACGGGCCCTGCGGGGTGCGGATCTGTAAGCTGTCGTTAGCTTGTCGCGAACAACCGGGAAGGGTCTGCAAACGCCTTGAACTCCAGCGCGTTACCGGCCGGATCGCGAAGAAAAAACGTCGCCTGTTCACCAGGCTGTCCGGCAAAACGTATCTTCGGCTCAATGACAAAGGCAACGCCATGGCCTTGCAGTCGTTCGCTCAATGCCTGCCAGTCCGTCATGGACAGCACCACGCCGAAATGTGGCACCGGCACTGCATCGCCATCAACGGCATTGGCCAGTGATCCGGCAGATGCCTGCTCATCAAGATGACACACCAACTGGTGTCCGAAGAAATCAAAATCGATCCAGTGGCTGGCGCTGCGGCCCTCGGCACAACCAAACACCTGGCCATAGAAATGCCGGGCAGCAGCGAGATCGTCAACCGGAATCGCCAGGTGAAAAGGCCCGGCCGTTTGCAGACCTGATGAGGTTTCGTTCATGAGCCTGTCCTGTTGTCCTGTTACCGGGCCAATAATTTTTATCATATTAAACCTTCTGTGGCACGCAGCCTATCGTGCAACCCCAATACCACGGGCTTTGCACAACAGCGCTTTTTATCCCGCCTGGCGACCCTCTGCATCCGCTTCATTGTGCCCTTGTCGCCCGGCGCTATACTTGGCGGGTTTATTTACAGCAATGTGATTTCATGAGTGAAATGTCATGACCAAAAAAATCGAAAAAACTGAAGAAGAATGGCGCAGCCAGCTCACCGAGGAACAATACCGGGTGACCCGCAAGGCAGGTACCGAGCGGCCGTTTACCGGCCAGTATGATGACTTCTTCGAGCAGGGCTCCTATGCCTGTGTGTGCTGCGGCCATGAGCTCTTCGACTCCAGCAGCAAGTTTCACTCTGGATGCGGGTGGCCCAGTTTTGATGGTGAACTGGAACAGGCCGGCATTGTGCACAAGCGCGATCTGAGCCTGGGCATGATTCGTACCGAACTGCTGTGCCCGCGCTGCGATGCCCATCTGGGCCATATCTTCCCGGATGGCCCGCCTCCGACCGGCCAGCGTTATTGCATCAACTCCGCCTCGCTGGTCTTCCACCCGGCAGCGGCCGACGATGAGTGAGCTTGCAAGCAGTATTCAGGCCGATCGCCACGCGCTGTAGAGCCGCGCTGGCGATTATCGCAACGGGGCTATTAACCGCTTGCGCCAGCCCTGCTTACTACACACAGGCGATTTCCGGACACCTTTCCCTGATGGGCTCGCGCGAGCCGGTCGAGGAGGCCCTGGCAAAGTTACCGCCGGACAGTGCAACCGCGCAGCAACTGCGGAACGCGCAGGCCATCATAGTCTTTGCTGATCAGGAGCTGGGCCTGCCTGCCGGGGACAGTTATCAGAGCTATGTACCCATGGAGGGCGTGGCCGTTACCTGGAACGTGGTGGCAACGCCCGCTTATGCTCTCAAGCCCAAGCGCTGGTGTTTCCCGGTGGCCGGCTGTGTCCCCTACCGCGGGTACTTTGATCAGGATGATGCAGATCGTTTCGCCGGCAAGTTGCGGGATAAACAACTGGATGTGTCCGTATCCCGCGCCACTGCTTATTCCACCCTGGGTTGGTTTGATGACCCGATTCTGGGCACCATGTTGTCCGGCCCCGTTGCCGACCTGGCCGAAGTGCTGATTCACGAGTTGGCGCATCAATCGGTCTATGTACGTGGCGCCACCGAATTCAACGAGTCCTATGCCACCTTTGTTGCACAACAAGGGGTCCGTGCCTGGATGAATAAACGCGGTGATATGCCGGGTCTGGCCCAGTGGGAAGCACGCGAGGCCGCAAGCGGTGATTTTATCCGCCTGCTGAGCGCCACCCGCACGGCCCTGGCGCAGCTGTATGCCGGCGGCGGTGATGAGGAATATCTGGCGTCTCAGAAGAAGCGCCTGTTCAATGACCTCGAAGATCATTATCAGCAAATGGTGATCGATACCTGGGCGGGCCGCGATTGGTACGGTGGATGGTTCAATCCGCCGCCCAATAACGCCGACCTGGCACTTATAGGCAGTTATACAGGCGGCCTGTGTGCCTTTGAGAGCCTGTGGCTGGAGGCAAACGGGAATTTCGCAGCCTTCCACCGGCTGGTCGCGGCAAAGGCTGAGATGGACAAGGCCAGCCTTGCGGCCTGGCTGGAAACTCCCTGTCCGGAGGTGACAACAGGCATTACACTCATTGAACCGCTCCGCATTTTGTGACACGGTAGCGCGGATTTCCACGGCCAAGGCTCAGCGTGCATTGTTCATTCGCCAGGCGGGCGTTCTACGGGACGGCCGGCGTGCTCATCCTCAACCTGATTGCCCTGACAACCGCCGTCGCAGACGACGCTGAGATACTGGCTTGTCCGGAGCCGGCGCTGGCGCCACAACTTGGCCCGATACCTGACCGCAGTGGCGCACCGCTGGATGTTCGCGCAAACGACTTTGTCGCGACCAACAAAAGTCGCGCCCAGGCAGTTGGCAACGTTGAGTTCTTCCGGGCCGATCAATACCTGTCCACGGAAGTCCTGACCTATCAGCTGGACAACGGGCAGGTAACCTTCAGCACTCCCCTGATCTATCGCGATGACCAGCTGGAACTGGCCGCTGCCAGCGGCCAGGTCGGGATTATCGAGGAAAGCGGCGATTTCACCAATCTGAACTACAAGCTGGTGGGCTCCACCGCCCAGGGCGGCGCCGATACGCTGTATTTTGCCAATGGCCAGCGCTCGGAGCTGGTTAACCTGTGGTTTACCACCTGCCCGGGGGATGAGCCAGCGTGGCGGCTCACCGCACGTGAACTCGAACTGCGCCATGACGATGGTGTGGGCATTGCCCGCGGCGCCAAACTGAAACTCGGCAAGGTACCGATTCTGTACCTGCCCTGGATGAGCTTCCCGATCGACGACCGGCGCAAAAGCGGGTTTCTGTATCCCTCGTTCAGCACAGCGAACGACAATGGGGTCGAGGTCAGCATTCCCTACTACTGGAACATTGCCCCGCAACAGGATGCCACCATCACGCCACGTTACTTTACCGACCGCGGCTTCATGCTATCGGCGGAGTACCGGTTGCTGACCCGCCGCACGCTGAGCTTGCTTGATGGCGACTATATGCCCTCGGACAAGGCAACTGACGAGGACCGCTGGCGCTACCTGACCCGCTGGAACATGGCCATCAACAACAACTGGCGATCGGCGATAGACCTGGAACGGGTCAGCGACAACGAGTACTTCCAGGATTTTGGTGGCGACCTGGCACAGACTTCGCGCCAGTTTCTGCGCAGCAATGCGAACCTGGACGGCGCCGGCCGGTACTGGATTTTTTCGGCACTGTTCGACGACTTCCAGGTGATTGATGACTCGGTAGGACCCAATGAGGAACCCTACCGTCGCGTTCCGCGCCTGGCCTATACCCTCGATGCACCCCTGGGCCGCCAGGGATTCGGCGTAGAGCTTGATTCCGAACTGGTCTATTTTGACCGCTCAACCGGCCCGATCGGCGCCCGCCTCGACGTGTTTCCCAGTCTGGTCTGGGGTACCCACAGAGCGTGGGGCTTTTTCGAGGCAACCGCGGGCTATCGTTACACCACCTACGACCTGGACCTGCGTGGTGCGGAGGGTAACGACTCGCCCGACCGCGGGCTGCCCATCATCAGCCTGGATGCGGGAACCTTTCTGGAGCGCACCGCCGGCAATGGCAACCGCCACACGCTGGAACCGCGTCTTTTTTACCTCAATGTGCCGTTTGAAGATCAATCGGAGCTGCCGGACTTTGACACCGGCGACTTCACCTTTGGCTACGCCCAGCTGTTTGCCACCAACCGCTTTACCGGCGCCGACCGGCAAACCAATGCCAGCCAGCTCACCATCGCCGCCAGCATGCGCAGCTTCAGTGATGTGAATGGCCGGGAACTCTGGAGCTTCAGTGCGGGTCAGATCATCTACTTTGAGTCGCCCGAAGTCACCCTCGCAGGCGAACCAACCCTGGATGAGAACACCTCGCCCTTTATCGCCCAATATAACTGGCACCCACTGGATCGAATCAATGTGCGCCTCGGGGTGGAATGGAGCTGGGAGAACAAGGAACTTGATGTGGGTGTCTTTGGTCTGGGACATACGACCGAAAATGGCAACCGCCTCGCTTTTGAGTACCGGTTCCGGCGGGACCGGCTCGATCAGTTCGATGTGCGTTATTTCTGGCCGATCAATTACAACTGGAAACTGTTTTCACGGGTCAACTACTCGCTCGAGGATTCAGATTTGCTTGAAGCGCTGGTTGGCGTCGAATACGAGAGTTGCTGTTGGGCACTCAGGGTGGCCGCCCGGCGCTATCTGCGTGACCGCAACGGCGGCGAGCGTGATGCACTGTTCCTGGAGCTGCGGCTCAAGGGCCTGGGCGCTTTTGGCCGGCGTGAACCGCCTTTGTTCTATACACCGGCGCCCTGATTGCCAGCGCCTTCGCATCGGCTAGAATAGCGGGCTGAGACAAATATACCGACTCCGGCAAAAAACGTTGCCGGATTCAGGAGCAATAGATACAACATGAAAATCATTCACTCCTCTTTTCTGGCCATGCTTGCGCTGACCGTCGGCCTGGCTCTGACGCCCCGGCCCGCTCCGGCACAGACCGTGCCACTGGATGAAATTGTTGCCCTCGTGGACGATGACATCATCATGCGCAGCGAACTTGATATTGCCATCGAAGGCATCGAGCAGCGGATCCGTCAAAGCGGCAGCACCCCGCCGCCCCAGGAGCTGCTGGAAAAACAGGTCCTGGAACGCCTGATCGTCCGCAAGCTGCAGACGCAGCGTGCGCTGCGCACCGGCATTCGTGTCAGCGACTCAGACATCGACCAGGCAATGATGAATCTGGCCCAGCAAAACAACCTCACTGTCGCGCAGTTGCGCCAGGTGCTTGAGCAGGATGGCGAAAACTTTGCCGAGTTCCGTAAAAGCATCGGCGAGGAGATCATGGGTGAGCGACTCCGCCAGCGCGTGGTAAACAGCATGGATCCGGTCAGCGAAACTGAAGTGGAAATTATGCTGGCCTCGGAGGATTTCTCCGGGGGCGAATACGACATTTCCAATCTGCAGATCGGCGTGCCGGACGGCGCCACTCCTGCGCAGATTGCCGCTGCACAAGTGCGCATCGACGAAATCTACAAAGAACTGCAGGAAGGCATGTCGTTTGAATCTGCAGCAATCAGTTTTTCTGAAAGCCAGGACGCACTTGAGGGTGGCCGGATTGGCTGGCGGGATCTGAGCTCGCTGCCGCGCGAGTTTGCCGATGTTTTGCGTGAATTGCAGCCTGGACAGTTCTCCGAGCCCATTCGTAGTCCTGCGGGTTATCACATCGTCATGGTCAACGACTGGCGTGAAAGCAGCCAGATTTTCGCCGAGGAGTTTCGCGCCAACCATATCCTGATTCGAATCAACGAGTTGGTTGATGGGCAGGAGGCAATGCAAATTTCCCGTGGAATTCATGATGATCTTGAGAACGGGGCTGACTTTACCGAAATGGCCCGCGAATTTTCCGACGACAACACCAGCGCGAATATTGGCGGAGACCTGGGCTGGTTCGGGGTGCAGCAGTATGGAGAGCGTTTCGCGGTCATGCTGGCAGGACTCGAGGACGGTGAAATCACCGAGCCATTCCAGACCGAGGTCGGTTGGCACATTCTGCAACGCACCGGTTTCCGCGAGACCGACGTGACCTCCGAGGCCATGGCCAACAGGGCACGCCAGACCATTATGCAACGGCGGTCTGAATCAGAGGTCGAAGAGTTTATCCGCCAGATGCGCGAAGAAGCCTTCGTCGAAATCCGTCTGCCCGGCTGAGCCTGGCGTGATTCCACTGGCGTTGACGCCGGGCGAGCCGGCTGGGATCGGGCCGGAATGCGTCCTGCGTTACCGGTCAAAAAATCCAACCACACCGCTGGTCGCGGTGGCTGATCCTGATTTGCTGCGAGCAGTCGCTGCGCAGCTGCAACTGGATGTCGCCATCAAACCCTGGGCGCCCGGGGAGCCGGTGGCCACGGACCCCTCGGCCTGCGCCTTGTCCTGTCTTCCCGTGCCACTGGCAGCACCTGCCGTGCCCGGTATTTTAGACCCGGCCAACGCCAGCTATGTACTGGCAACGTTGCGCGCTGCGACTGAACTGGTTCAGGCCGGCCACGCTGCAGGACTGGTCACCGGACCGGTACACAAGGGCATTATCAATGATGCCGGGGAAGCCTTTACCGGCCACACGGAGTTTCTCGCCGCGTTGGCAGGCGTACCACGGGTTGTGATGATGCTGGCTGCAGGACCGATGCGCGTTGCACTCGTAACCACCCACTTGCCCCTGTCCGCCGTACCGGCAGCCATTACCCCCGAAGCCGTCACGAGCGCCATAGACATCACCGTGGACGCCCTGCAACGACGTTTCCATATCCCGCGGCCGCGCCTGCAGGTGCTGGGCCTGAACCCCCATGCGGGCGAAGGAGGCCACCTGGGCTCTGAGGATGATGCGGTCATTGCGCCGGCCATGGCTGCCTGCGCACGCGCTGATGCAGAGCTCATCGGCCCGGTGCCAGCCGACGCTGCGTTCAAGCCTGCAGCCCTGGCAGCCTGCGACGGTGTCCTGGCCATGTATCACGATCAGGGTTTGCCGGTGCTCAAGCATGCCGCCTCGGGACAGGCGGTAAACATCACCCTGGGCCTGCCCTTTGTGCGCACTTCGGTCGACCATGGCACGGCCATCGATATTGCCGGTCTCGGTATCGCTGATCCCGCCAGCCTGGCCTGCGCGATCGACCAGGCGCTTGTGATGACAGCCCCGCAGTGAGCGACATGCAAGCGCATCGCGCGCGCAAACGGTTCGGTCAGAACTTCCTGGTAGACGAACGCATTATTGAGCGCATCATCGCGGCCGTAGCGCCCCAGGCGGGGCAACAAATGATCGAAATCGGACCCGGGCAGGAGGCCCTGACCGGACCGCTGATCGCCAGTGGTGTGGATCTCAAGGTGGTCGAGATCGACCGCGACCTGGTGCGTGGACTACGCGACCGCCATCCGAATCTCGAAGTAATCGAGGGCGATGCCCTGAAGATTGATTTTGCCTCGCTCGCCGGCGGCAAGCCCTATCGTCTGCTGGGCAACCTGCCCTACAACATCTCGACGCCGCTCCTGTTCCACCTGCTCGCGCAGACGCCACCGCCCACTGACATGGTGTTCATGCTGCAAAAAGAAGTCGTGGACCGTATGGGCGCGGCACCGGGCAACGGCACCTATGGCCGGCTGAGCCTGATGTGCCAGGCCAGGGCGGAGATCGCCACGCTGTTGCCGGTTCCACCGACGGCTTTTGAGCCCCGCCCGAAGGTGGACTCGGCGATCGTCCGGGTGACACCGCGAGCCGAGTCGCTGGTACCCCTCGAGTGGGAAACGCGCTTTGACCGTGTTGTTCGCGAGGCCTTCTCCAAACGTCGCAAAACTCTGCGCAACAGCCTGAAAACCTTGCTCACCGCTGCGGAAATTGAGGCAGCGGGGGTAGACCCGACCCTGAGGCCCGAGCAGGTTGACCTGCCCGGTTTCGTCGCCCTGGCCCGGGCTGTCGGTGAGTTACCCTGATGCGCTCAGCCAATCAGTCCGTCCCCGGGACGGTGAATTGTTTAACTTCTGCTGATCATCCCTTTATGATGTACAGAGTCTTTTCGGAGCTTTCATGAGCACCCGCATTATTCCCGTCAAAATCGAACCTCAGCCTCGGTATCTTGGCGTGCATGAGGATCAGTTTGCCTTCGCTTACACAATTCATATCACCAATGAGGGCGCGGAAAACATCACCCTTAAGGATCGTCACTGGATCATTACCCATGGTGATGGCCGCCAGGAGGAAGTGATCGGTGAAGGCGTGATCGGCGAGACGCCGGAACTGCCACCGGGCGCCCGGTTTACCTATACCAGCGGAGCCTTTCTGCCCACACGAACCGGTTCAATGCGCGGTTCCTATGGTTTTGTGACCCAGGACGGCGAAAATTTCCGCGTGGATATTCCCGAGTTCGCACTGGTCATTCCGGATGCGCTGAACTGACCTCTGACGCTGGATCCTAATCGTGGCGACTTATCTGATCGGTGACATCCAGGGCTGCCTGGGACCACTCGAATGCTTGCTCGAAAAAATTGCCTTCGACCCGGCTCAGGACTTCCTGTGGCCCTGTGGCGACCTGGTTAACCGCGGCGGCCACTCACTGGGCGTTCTGCGATTGCTCTACAGCATCGCTCCGCGGGTCCACACGGTGCTCGGCAATCATGACCTGCACCTGCTGGCCGAGGATGCGCGTCATCCGCAGGGTCATAGCCGCAACCCGGAATTCGAAGCGATTCTGCAGGCACCTGACCGCGCCGAGTTGATGCACTGGCTCAACGCCTTTCCCCTGGCTGCATGGTCTGATGAGCATCAGCTTCTGCGCGTCCATGCCGGCGTGGTGCCGTCCTGGGATCGGGACGCGACGCTGGCCTATTCAGCCGAGATTGCCGCGCTGCTGGCCTCCAAACAACGCAAGAAATTTCTCAGCAAGATGTATGGCAACCGGCCGCGCCGCTGGCGCAGTGACGCGGGCGGCTGGGGACGCAAGCGACTGATCAGTAATGTCCTGTGCCGCATCCGCTATTGCGACCCGGAAGACCGGATTCACCTGGGGAGCACACAGCCATCAGGCAAGAAGTTTGTCCAGTTCAAACCCTGGTTCAAACACAAGCACCGCCGTACCCGCGATGTTCGCATTGCTTTTGGTCATTGGGCTGCACTGGGCCTGCGTATTCGCAAGCGCTACATCGCCATGGATTCGGGGTGCGTTTGGGGCGGCTCGCTCAGCGCCTACCGCCTCGAAGACGGCCAGCTTTTTCAGGTGCCCGGACCCCGCTGAACGGATCCGGCGGTAGCACACCGCTCAGGACTGGCGTTGCCACTCCGATACTTCGAAGGCGATTTCATTGTCCGGGCCAATGGGTATTTGCTCGCTTGTCACCAGCAACCATTCGGTCGGATCCCAGGCGGGAAACCAGGTGTCACATTCCGGCTCGGCATCAATCGTGGTGAGTACCAGTCGCGAGGCAAGGGGTAAGGCCTGGCGGTATAACTCACCGCCACCAATCACCATCAGTTCCATACCCTCGGCAAGCTCAATGGCCTCAACCAGGGAACAGGCCACATCACAACCCTCGGCCTTAAAGCCGGGGTTTCGTGACACCACAATATTTTGTCGTCCGGGTAGCGCCCGGCCGATTGACTCGAAGGTTTTCCGACCCATGACCACCGGCTTGCCAAGCGTGGTTTTCTTGAAGTGACGCAATTCTGCCGGCAGGTGCCAGGGCATGCCCCCCTGCCAGCCGATGCCACCGTTGCGGGCCATGGCAGCCACCAGGGTCAGGGTTCTGTTCGCCATGCCGCGTCAGACCGAGATCGGTGCCTTGATAGGCGCATGACAGTGGTAATCGATAAGCTCGAAATCTTCAAAGCGGAAATCCCACAGCGATGTCACATCCGGGTTAAGGCGCATAAGCGGGGGCTCAAAGGGTTCGCGGGACAACTGGGTACGGACCTGCGCCATGTGGTTGTTATAGATGTGCGCATCACCCAGCGTGTGCACAAAATCACCGGGCTTGAGCCCCAGCACCTGCGCCATCATCAGGGTCAGCAAGGCATAAGAGGCGATATTGAAGGGCACACCCAGAAACACATCGGCGCTGCGCTGGTAGAGCTGACAGCTCAGCCGGCCATCAGCAACATAGAACTGAAACAGCGTATGACAGGGCGGTAACGCCTGGCGTCCCGCAGCCGCATTGTCCTTTGGCGCCATCGACTCGTCGGGCAGAACCGCCGGGTTCCAGGCCGAGACGATATGGCGCCGCGAATCGGGGTGTGTACGCAAACGTTCCAGCGCTTCGGCCAGCTGATCGATTTTGCCGCCATCCGGTGTCGGCCAGCTGCGCCACTGAGCGCCATATACCGGACCCAGCTCACCGTTTTCATCAGCCCACTCGTCCCAGATGGTTACCCCGTTTTCATTCAGATAGGCCGTGTTGGTGTCCCCGCGCAGAAACCAGAGCAATTCATGAATGATGGATCGCAGGTGCATTTGCTTGGTGGTCAGCAGCGGGAAACGGTGCGCCAGGGGAAAGCGCATCTGGTAACCGAAAACACTGCGTGTTCCGGTGCCCGTTCGGTCCGATTTGTCCGTGCCTTCGTCAAGAATGTGCCGCAGCAGATTGAGGTAGGTTTGCATCAGTTCGACTCCGGAGCATTAGGCATTATGTTACGGCGGTAGGCAAAGGCCATGAGCGCGGCCCCGGCCAGGACCATCGGCAGGGACAAGAGCATCCCCATGGTAAGCCAGTCGCCGGCCAGGTAGCCAAGGTGGGCATCGGGTTCGCGGAAAAACTCGGCGATACAGCGGAATATTCCATAGCCCAGTAAAAACAGACCCGAAACCGCACCCAGGGGTCGCGGCCGGCGGGAATAAATCATAAGCAGTGTGAACAGGGCCAGACCCTCAAGACCGGCCTGGTACAGCTGACTGGGATGGCGCGCATACTCGTCCAGCAGGCCGGCAGCCCAGGCCTGTTCGACGCCCTGTTGTGCAATGCCCGGTGGCAAAGCGCCGGGGAAAATCATGGCCCAGGGTACATCGCTGACCCGGCCCCAGAGCTCGCCACCAACAAAATTTCCAATGCGGCCGAAAGCCAGTCCGAGCGGGCCGATCGGCGCCACGAAGTCAGCAACCTGCCAGAAGGACCGGCCTGTTCGGCGCGCAAACCACCAGAGCCCGGCAATCAAGCCGGCCAGTCCGCCATGAAAAGACATGCCACCATCCCAGATTTTGAACAGGAACAACGGGTCGGCGAGCAGGCTGTCGAAGGAATAAAACAGTACGTAGCCGATCCGGCCGCCAATGATGACGCCTAACATGCCGTAGAAAAGCACATCACCCACGGCTTCCGATGTCCAGCCCATCCAGGGCCGGCTCTTGGCCAGCCGCGCCCCGATTAACCAGAAGCTGGTAAATGCGAGCAGATAGGCGATGCCATACCAGTGAACCTGCAGGGGACCCAGATCAAGCGCAACCGGGTCGATTTGGACGAGAAAAGGTCGGTCCATCAGCGCCTCATCGGAACATGGCCGGGCCAGACTGACGGTTCAAGGGGTCGTGCTCAGATTGTCCTGAATGCATGGCATGGAACCGGCCGCGGAGAATATTGGGGAAAGATGGCACGGCAGAATAGGACACTCCCCGGGTCTGAGCAAGCAGCGACGGCGGATAAAACGGCACGCAGGCAATCCGGGAGCAGGCACCATATCTCATGGGCTTTCTCATGCACCGACCTGATCGGTTAAACTCTCCCGCAACCTCTTTCGGCGATCGGGGCGCAATACCACCCCGCCGCCCTCCTTTCCGTGGAGTGAGCCTTGGCCGAACTCGCGCTTCCCAACATGCATGCCCTTGCCGTGATGGTGCTCATCGTCGTGGCCCTGGTGTTGTTCTCACGGGAACGAATTCCCCTGGAGACGACGAGCCTGGTGGTGCTGGTGCTGCTGACCGTCGGCTTCACGGTGTTTCCGTATGAGGTGGACGGCCAGACGCTGGCCGCCAGCGAATTCTTCCTCGGGTTCGGTAACCGGGCGCTGATCGCGGTTTGTGCGCTGATGATCGTCGGGCATGGCCTGGTCTCTACCGGCGCGTTGGAGCCCGTTGGCCGCTTCCTGGCGCGTGTCTGGGCATGGGGGCCGGTGGTGTGTCTGCTGTTGACCCTGCTGATCACCGCAACCCTGAGCGCCTTTATCAACAACACGCCAATCGTGGTGATGATGTTGCCGATCCTGGTCGGTGTTGCCATGCGCACCGGATCCTCGCCGGCAGCCACACTTATTCCCATGGGGTTTGCGAGCATTCTTGGCGGTATGGCCACCACCATCGGTACATCCACGAACCTGCTGGTAGTCAACGTGGCAGCCGACCTGGGCATGGATCGTTTCAATATGTTTGATTTCGTGGGCCCCGTGCTTGTGGGTGGCGCCTTCGCGATTCTGTATCTGTGGCTGATCGTCCCACGCCTGTTGCCACACCGTGAGATGCCTATTACGAGAGGCATTTCGCGAGTCTACACCGCGCAAATCCGTCTGGATGAAAGCAGCCCGGTGATTGGCAAAACCCTGGCCGAGGCCATCACCCGCAGCGGTGAAAAAATGAGGGTGGAGACCATTGAGCGCGGCCAGGGCGTATTTATCACCCCGCTGCCGGATGTAAAGCTGCGCAAGTCAGACCGCATCACCACAAGTGATACGCAGGAACATCTGCGCGAACTGGCCCGTCTGCTGGGTGGGACACTGTTCAGCGGTGATCAGGAGGTCGACGCTGATCATCCGCTGCGCGCCGGCGGCGCGGTGATCGCCGAGCTGGCGATTACGCCGGCCTCACGTCTCAAGGGCCTGGCCATCGGCAGGGCACATCTTCTGTCGCGTTACGGTGTCAGATTAATGGCCTTCAACCGCTTTGATGAGATGGGCACCCGCGAGACCAGCGGGGTCGAAGAAGTGGTGCTGCGCGCCGGGGATGTACTGCTCGTCCAGGCCACGCCGGACCGGCTCAATGAACTGAAAAGCAGCACCGATTTCCTGGTGCTCGATGGCAGCATCAACATTCCCCACACGCGCAAAGCCCCCATCGCGCTGGTGACCATTATCGGCGTGGTGGCCTTGGCTGCCGCCAAAATCATGCCCATCGAGATCAGCGCTCTGCTTGGCTGCCTGGTGCTGCTGGTGACGGGTTGTCTGACCTGGAAGTCCGCCATGAGTGCGCTCAGCACCCAGGTGATTTTCATCATCGTGTCGTCCCTGGCGATGGGTGCGGCACTGCTCAAGACCGGGGGCGCGGATTTTCTGGCGAATTTGTTTGTTTATGTCACGTTTGGGGCGCCTGCAGCGGTTGTGCTGATGGCCCTGATGCTGATGATGGCGATTCTCACCAATGTCGTCTCCAACAATGCGGCGGCCGTGATTGGCACGCCCATCGCCATTGGTATCGCGCAGCAGTTGGGTCTGCCACTGGAGCCCTTTGTGCTGGCGGTACTGTTCGGCGCCAACCTGAGTTTCGTCACACCCATGGCCTATCAGACCAATCTGCTGATCATGAATGCGGCGGGATACAAGTTCAGCGACTTCGTCAAAGTGGGACTGCCCCTGGCCCTCATGCTTTGGGTGACACTCAGTCTGGTTCTGATCTGGGCCTACGATCTCTGGTGAAGCCGCTTGATGTAAATCGGCTATGGGCAAGTCACGGCCACGCGGTTATATTAGAGTATTCGTGCCACCCAGGCCCGAGATTGAAACCAGCAACCTGTGCCGGGAAATAATCGTAAGTGAGTCTCAATATCCAACCCAAAACATCGAATTCCCCGCCCAACAGCATCCCCGGCCACTGGCCGTTGCTCAACGCGGACGATCCACAGCCTTTCGAAGTCGTAAACCCGCAAGGCAGCGCACCGTTTTTACTGGTTTGCGACCACGCAAGCCGCCTGATTCCGCCCAGCCTGGGCCAACTGGGTGTGGCGGATTGGGTGCTTGACCGGCATGTAGCCTGCGACATCGGCGCCCGCGCACTGACCCTCGCCCTGAGCCGCCGGTTTAATGCCATGGCGGTGCTGGCCGGCTACTCGCGCCTGGTGGTTGACCTGAACCGGCAACTGCATGATCCCTCGGCCTTTATAAAGGTGAGTGATGGTATTGCCATCCCCGGCAACATTGAGCTGGGCGAAGCAGAACGGCAGGCGCGTATTGGCACCTTTTTTGACCCTTATCATGCGGCGGTCAAGGCATCCCTGGACACGCTGGGCGAACGCGGGCACACGCCGGCCCTGATCTCGGTGCACACCTGCACACCGGTCTATAACCGGGTCGTGCGACGCTGGCATATCGGGATCATGTGGGATGCTGACGGGCGAATCGCGAAACCGCTGTTGGCCAACCTAAATAAGGTGCCTGACCTGTGTGTGGGCGACAACGAACCCTATTCCGGGGCGCACCCGAGCGACTACACAATCGATCAGCACGCGGAGCGCCATGGCCTCCCCTGCGTTGGCATCGAGGTTCGGCAGGACCTGGTGGACAACGATGAGGGCGCCGCCAAATGGGCAGGGGTGCTGGGTGATGGGCTGGAGCCGATCCTGGCCGATGCCGCACTCTACACGCGTCGCGGAGACTAAAGAGAAAGTCCATTGCAGTGCGAAAACTTGCGAAGAAAACAGTCCTGATTGACGGTTTTCCTGCTTGGGGCTAGAGTGAACTACTGTTTGAGATCCTCGACACCTATAAGAAACGAACCAAAACCAAATCCAAACCCGGGACCTGAAATGATGAAAGTGCGAATGCAACGAGCCCTGATCGGCACCGCGACACTTGCGGTGATCGCCTCAATAGGGCTGGCAAGTGCGGCCAGCGCCGCCACCATCAAGGAAATCACCGACGCGGGTGAAGCCCGCGCTGCTGCGGCACGCGCCGACCAGACACGAATCAATCAGGTCGCTGACCAGATTGAGCAAATCGTTCTGGAATTTCAGAACGAAGCAAAGGTCGTTGATGGCCTGAAGGTCTACAACAGCTTGCTCCAGCGGCAGGTGGAAAACCAGGAATCCGAGAAAGGTGCCCTGGCCGAGTCCATCACCAATGTCGAGCTCATAGAACGGCAGATCGTGCCGCTCATGACGCGCATGATCGATTCGCTGGATGCCTTCGTGAATCTCGATACCCCGTTTTTGATGGAGGAACGCACGGACCGCATCGTACGCCTGCGTAATATGATGGACCGTTCCGATGTCACCCCCGCTGAAAAGCTTCGCCAGATTCTCGAGGCCTACTCCATTGAGAATGACTACGGCCGCACCATTGAAGCCTACAAGGGTTCGCTGGATGTGGACGGACGCTCACTGGAAGTTGACTTTCTGCGCATAGGGCGAGTCTCCCTGACGTATCAGACAGTCGGTGGCGGCACGACGGGCGCCTGGGACAGCGCCATCGGTCAGTGGGTTGAACTGCCCGCGGCGACTTACAAAGTGGAAATTGCCGAAGGCCTGAAAATCGCCCGTAAACAGATTGCACCGGACCTGATCATTGCCCCGGTTGCAGCCCCGTTGGAGGTGAGCCAATGAACCGCCTCAACAACATGAAGGGAAACGGTATCCTGCGCACAGGCGTCATCACCGTAGCCGGCCTCGCCCTCGCGTTCTCCATGAGCCAGACCGTCATCGCCAACGAAGCAGTCAACCTGGATGAGCTGCTTAACCAGGTCAGTACTGGCCGGGTGAATGATGCCGAGGAGGCCCAGGCCCGCCTGCAGGCCTTCCGCAACGACCGCGCCAACCAGCAACAGCTGCTGAGCGAACTGCGGGCTGAAAAAGTCCGTGAAGAACAACGTTCAGAATCCCTCGAAGCGACCTTTGATCAGAACGATCAGGAACTGGTCGTCCTTGAAGCAGAGTTGAACGAAGCACTGGGTGATCTGAAAGAACTCTTTGGTGTCCTGCAGCAGGCCGCCGGCGACGGTATCGGTCAGATGACCAATTCCATCACCCAGGCCCAGTACCCCGACCGTCTGGAATGGATGAGCGGGTTTGCCGCCAAGATGGGCCAGACCAACCGCATGGCCTCACTGGACGAGATCGAACGACTCTGGTGGGAGCTGCAGAACGAGATGACGGCAACCGGCAAGGTCGTGAGCTTCCCGACCATGGTGGTCACCGCAGAGGGTGAGGAAGTTCAGCGTGAAGTGGTTCGCATTGGCGCCTTTAACCTCGTCAGTGACGGCAAGTATCTGGAGTTTGTGCCGGAAACCGGTCGCGTGGTCGAGCTGCAACGCCAGCCTTCATCACGCTACACCAAACGTATTGACGGCCTGCAAACCGCCACCTCCGGTGTACATCCGATTGGTCTTGATCCGACGCGTGGCCAGTTGCTTGGCCTGCTGGTTCAGTCGCCAAGCCTGGGAGAACGTATCGCCCAGGGTAAGGAAGTGGGTTACGTCATTATCGTATTGGGCATCATCGGTGTACTGATTGCCGTATGGCGGTTAATCGCCCTGTCCGGCACCAGTGCCAAGGTCCGCGCGCAGATTAAAAAGCCGGATCAGCCGGGGAATAACCCGCTGGGTCGCGTGTTCAAGGTTTATCAGGACAACAAGACTGATGATGTCGAAGCTCTGGAATTGCGCCTCGGTGAGGCAATCCTGCGCGAGACGCCCAGTTTCAATGCCTGGCTGCCGATGTTGAAGATCATCTCGGTGGTCGCCCCGCTGCTCGGACTTTTGGGTACGGTGACCGGCATGATCGTGACCTTCCAGGCCATCACGCTGTATGGCGCGGGTGATCCAAAGCTCATGGCCGGCGGTATTTCGACCGCCCTGGTGACAACCGTGCTGGGTCTGGTCGTGGCGATTCCGACGGTGTTCCTGCATACGCTGGTTGCCAGCCGCGCACGACGCCTGACACAAATCCTGCAGGAAGAAGCCATGGGCATTCTGGCCGAACAGGCCGAGCGGCACCCGAACAAGGCTTAACATGGATACGGTCTTCTATTACCTGCCCTTCCTCACCACGATCCGGGATTTCCTGGAGCTTGGCGGGATCGTGCTGTACATGATCGGGGTACTAACCCTGTTCATGTGGGTGCTGATCGTGGAACGCATGATCTACCTGCGCAGCGGCCACCGGAAAATGGTCGCAGCCACGCAGGAGATCTGGGGCGCACGCGCTGATCGCTCCTCATGGAACGCGCACCAGGTCCGCGCACGACTGATCTCGGTGGTGAGCCGTCACCTGGATAAGAATCTGCCGCTTATTCAGACCTGTGTTGCCCTGTGTCCTTTGTTGGGATTATTCGGCACCGTGTTTGGCATGATTACCGTGTTTGAAGTGATGGCGATTTCCGGGTCGGGTAATCCGCGCTCCATGGCCTCGGGCGTATCCATGGCAACGATTCCAACCATGGCAGGCATGGTCTCGGCCCTCTCGGGTATTGCCATGAGCACGTATTTGACGCGTCGCGCCGAACGGGAACGCGAACTCCTGAGTGACAATCTGGTCATAAAACATAGCTAAGGCCGTCTCCCCTCGCGGGAGAACGGTCGGAGAAACCGCAAATGAAGCAGTTTTACCAACAAGCACAACAGGAAGAAGAGTCCGAGATCAATATTACGCCCATGCTGGACGTGGTCTTTATCATGCTGATCTTCTTTATCGTTACCGCCACCTTCATCAAGGAGGCGGGTATCGATGTGAACCGGCCCGACGCAGCGACCGCGGTAAAGCAGGAAAAGGCCAATATCCTTATCGCCATCGGCCCCAATAATGATGTGTGGATCGACCGTCGTCAGGTAGACATCCGCTCGGTACGTCCAAACATTGAACGCCTGCATGCCGAGAACCCCCAGGGCACGGTGGTCATCCAGGCCGACAAAGAGTCCAAAACCGATACCCTGATCCAGGTCATGGATGCTTCCCGCCAGGCTGGCGTCTACAACGTGGCGATCGCCGCGCAAGAAGACTAGGGCAGCGGCATGACAGCGACTGTCAACGAAACATTCAGCGCCAGTGAGGGCGGTGGTCTGTTCCGGCTTCTCGCCGGCCTGATCATCGGATTGTTTGTCACGCTGTTCCTGTTCTGGTTCATGCAGTACATGATTGAGACTGCCGACCGCACCCTGGATGACGAGAATCGCGGCTCAATGGTTGATTTCGTGCGCGTCGAGCGCGATGAGCAGATTGAGCGCAAGGACCGCAAGCCTGAAAAGCCCCCTGAGCCCGACCAGCCGCCACCGCAGCCGCCTACCCCGCAGCTGGATAACCTCGACCCGACTGCGGAGAAAATTGCCATCCAGGCTGCACCGGTGCAAACCGATATCGATATGACCGGGGGCTTCAGCCTGGGCGTCGGTGAGGGCGACTACCTGCCCATCGTCAAGGTCTCACCCATTTATCCGCAGCGCGCCGCCGAGCGGGGCGTTCAGGGCCATTGCACCGTGATGTATACGGTCACCCGGCAAGGTACGGTAAGGGATGTTGTCGTGGTGGAGAGTGACTGCACCAGCAGCCTGTTTGAACGGGCCTCCGTGCAAGCAGCACTGAAATTCAAGTACAAACCCCGCGTGATAGATGGCCAGGCTGTGGAAGTGCCTGGCGTGCAAAATCGCTTCACGTTCAAACTGACTGATGATTAAGCCCATGGCCAGAACCATTCGCAAACAACAATTCGTGGTTGCCGTCTTAAGCGGTGTTCTGATTTGTGCACTGGGTATGGTGGTTGCCAGCCCGGCCCTGGCCCAGTCCGATGAGCGTGAAACCAAGCAGACCGTGGCCATGAGTCAGCAGGTCTATGAGGGTCTCACGGCCGCCCAGGAGCTGGTGGAGAACAAGCAATACAGCGAGGCCAAGGTCGCTACAGAGGCGCTGCTTGCCCAGGGTGACAAACTGTCGCCGTATGAAAAAGCTCAAATCTGGAACCTGACCGCTTACTCCTACTATCTGCAGGAAAATTACCAGGCCGCTATCCAGGCTTATGAGCGGGTCATGGCCCAACCGGAGCTTCCCGAAGCCCTGATGCTCAGCACCCTGAAAACCAAGGCCCAGTTGCAATTCACCATTGAAGATTACCAGGGTGCCCTGACCACCATTAACCAGCTCATGGACCGGGTGTCAGAGCCGGCAGCGGACGTCTACATGCTTCTTGGCCAGGCCTATTTTCAGATGGGCAATTACCAGGCGGCCCTTGAACCAATCAAGACGGCCGTCGAGATGTATCGCGAGCAGGGGCTCGAGCCCAAGGAAAACTGGCTACTGCTGTTGCGCGTGATCTACTACGAAAACAAAGATTACGAAAACATGATTGCGGTACTGAAGGAGCTCATTCAGTACTATCCAAAAGACACTTATCTGCTGACTTTGGCAGGCGCCTATTCAGAGCTGGAAGACACGCTAAAGCAGATGGTGATCGTGGAAACCCTGTACGAACAGGGCTATCTGCAGACCGCCAACCACATCGTTAACCTGGCCAACCTGTACCTGCTGCATGAAATCCCCTACAAGTCCGCAGCACTTCTGGAAAAGGAAATGGCCTCAGGTATCGTGCCCGAGAATGAGCGCAATCTGCGCCTGCTTTCCCAGGCCTGGTACATGGCACGGGAAGATGAGAAGTCCATTCCACCACTGGCCAGGGCTGCTGAACTGACCGGTGATGGTGAGCTGTATGTGCGTCTGGCCCAATCGTATCTGAACCTGGAGGAGTGGGACCAGGCTGCTGCTTCGGTTCGCACCGGCCTGCAAGCAGGCGACGTCAGCCGGGTCGACACAGCCAACATCATGCTGGGCATGGCCCTGTTCAATCAGGATAAGTTCTCCGAGGCCCGTACCGCCTTTGAACGCGCCTCGCGCGATGAGCGCAGCCGGCGCGCGGCGCAGCAATGGATCAGCTATGTGGACAGTGAAATTGCCCGCTCAGAGCTGATGGCCCAGGAACTTCCGGTCAACACGCTGCCCTCAGATATCAACGAGCTGCTCGAACAGGCTGAAGCGGCTACCGGCGACGGCTAAACACTCAAAAATACACCGATACTCCAGGCTGCCACCCGCACACTGCGATCTACCGGACCGTCCTGGTCCGCGGCTGAACTCCAGGCCAGAATCCAGTTCGAGCCCGGCGCAGCCTCGTCCGCCGAGGTTTCCATCAAAGCCCCAGGTGCCGGCAGGTTAAACGTCACCTCATGATCGTGGCCATTGATATACACCGCGACCGGTTTCATACCCTGCCCTGCTTTAGGGTCTGACAGGACCTGCAGAGCGGTCTGACGATGCGCCCATCCGGTTTCGGTCAGCTCCTCGCCCTGCGGCGTAAGCCAGCGAATCACCGGACCAGAGGCGCTGTCACCTTCAGCCCCGCCGCGCAGCAGGCCGTGCGCCGCCCTGATGGCGATAAGTTGACGCACCGACTCGAGAAATGCCTCATCCTGCGCAGTAACCGACCAATCTAGCCAACTCAGCTCGTTGTCCTGTGCATAAGCATTGTTGTTGCCCTGCTGGCTATGGCCGAGTTCATCGCCGGCCAGCAGCATGGGCACGCCCTGCGAGCACAGCACAGTGCCAAGCAGATTTAACCGGTGACGACGGCGCAGTGCCTGCACGACACGGCTATCCGTCGGGCCTTCAACGCCATGGTTGTGCGAGTAGTTATGCCCGTGCCCGTCCCGGTTCTGTTCACCGTTTGCCTCGTTATGACGGTGCCGGTAGCTGACCAGGTCAGTCAGCGTAAAGCCATCGTGCGCCGTCACAAAATTAATGCTGTTGAGCGCACTGCGGCCGGGGGGGCTGAACAGGTCCGGCGATCCATCCATCCGCAGCGCAAACTCGTCAAAAAGCGGCCGATCACCCCGCCAGAACCTGCGCACGGCGTCGCGGTAGCGGTCATTCCATTCCGACCACCGGACCGGGAAATTTCCGAGCTGGTACCCGCCCGGACCCGGATCCCAGGGCTCCGCAATCATTCGAGCACCAGACAGCTCCGGGGCGTCTTCAATCGCATGCAATAGCGGATGCCCGGGATCAAAGCCGTTGGCACGGCGCCCGAGCACCGGGGCGAGGTCAAACCGGAACCCATCGACACCCATGCACTGGTGCCAGTAGATAAGACTGTCCAAAACCAGGGCCTGGGCCCGCGGATGGTCTGCGTTTAGGGTATTTCCCGTGCCCGTGTCGTTGATATGCACAGCAGGATCATCGGATTCAACGCGGTAGTAGGCCAGGTTATCCAGCCCCCGAAAACACAGGGTCGGGCCCAGCGCGTCTCCTTCCCCGGTGTGGTTGTATGCCACATCCAGCAGTACATCCAGACCGGCGTCGTGCAGGGCTGCCACCATGGCGCGAAATTCCGCCACCGGTGCCGGGCCGGCCAGGCGTTGGTCCGGGGCGAAAAAGCCGATGCTGTTATAGCCCCAGTAGTTGCGCAGGCCACGACGGGCAAGATGGTATTCATCAAGCCAGCTTTGCACCGGCTGAAGTTCGATGGTCGTAATGCCGAGGGCCTTCAGGTGGGCGATGATCTCGCCATTGCACAGACCCGCGAAACGCCCCCGTTCAGACTCCGAAAGCCCCGGGTGGCGCATGGTATAGCCGCGCACGTTTGTCTCAAGAATTATCGAATCAGACCAGCGGCGGACGGCATCCCGCTGCACGGGTGCCAGGTTGGCACAGACCACGCTGCGCGGCACGAACGGCGCGCTATCGAGTGTGCTGGGCTGCCACAGCCCATGTGGCATATCCGGGTCATAGTCAAATACTGCCGCACCCCAGTGAAACTCACCCAGGATTTGCCGGGCATAGGGATCCAGCAGAAGCTTGGCGGGATTGCAGCGCTGCCCCTTGTCCGGCGCCCACGGTCCGTGAACGCGATAGCCGTAAAACTGACCGGCAGTGATACCGGGGCAGTGCAGCGACCAGTCGCCATCGTCCTCGGCTTGCAGGTCTGAGCGGCCGGTCTCCCGGCCCGCCTCGTCAAACAGGCAAAGCTCTACACGCTCAGCACAAGAGGACCACACGCGAAAGCGGGTTCCCTCGCCATTCGCGTGCGGCTCGGCTCCCTGTCGCCGCAGTCGGCTCAGGGAATTTTCACCGGCTCCAGCCGCCATATATCCTCGTTGTAGTCGCGCATGGTGCGATCAGTGGAGAAGCGGCCGGATGCTGCCGTGTTGAGGATGCTCATGGTCGTCCAGCGCGGCTCATCCACAAATGCACTCGCTGCGGCCACCTGCGCGTCCACAAAGCTGCGGAAGTCCGCTGCCGTCATCCACAGGTCATCAGCGCGCTGGAAAGAGCTCATGATCGAATCAAATATACCCGGCTCCATCCGATTGAAGTGGCCGCTTTCCAGTAATGCAACAACACGTCTGAAATCCTCATCTGCGGCGATGATCGCAACGGGGTCATAGGCCGGCCGGACTTGAGCAATCTCTTCAACGCTCAAGCCGAAAAGAAAGAAGTGCTCCTCACCGACGGCCTCGCGAATCTCCACATTCGCCCCGTCCAGGGTGCCGATGGTTACCGCACCGTTCATCATGAATTTCATATTGCCGGTGCCCGAGGCTTCCTTGCCGGCAGTGGAAATCTGTTCGGACAGGTCAGTGGCCGTGCAAATGGTTTCCATCGCCGTGACGTCATAATCGGGTATAAACACCATCTGCAACTTGCCGCGCATGGCCGGGTCCTGATTGATAACCCGCGCCACGTTGTTAATGAGCTTGATGATGCCCTTGGCCATCGCATAGCCGGGTGCCGCTTTGCCACCAATGATGATTGCCCGGGGTACAAACCCTGCGCCATCGCCGCGTCGAATCCGGTCATAAAGGTGCACCGCGTGCAGTACATTGAGTAACTGGCGCTTGTACTCATGGATGCGTTTGACCTGCACATCAAAGAGCATCGAGGTATCCAGCACGACACCGGTCCGTTGCCGGACCAATTCGGCGAGTCGCTCTTTGTTGCCTTGCTTCACTTCGCGCCAGCGCTGGCGAAAGGATTGCTCATCAACGTGCTCACGCAGACCCGTAAGCAGGTCCAGGTCAGTCACCCAGCCATCACCGATTTTATCGGTGATCAGAGCGGCCAGCTCGTGGTTACATGCCGCCAGCCAGCGACGCTGAGTGACGCCATTGGTCTTGTTATTGAATTTCTCCGGCCACAACTCGGCAAAATCCCGGAACAGGCCGCGGACCAGCAGCTGTGAATGCAACGCCGCAACACCGTTCACCGAATAGCTGCCGACAATCGCCAGGTAGGCCATGCGCACCCGCCGCTGCCTGCCTTCGGCGATCAGCGACATACGCGCCAGGCGGCCGTTATCACCGGGCCAACGGATACTAACCTCCTCGAGAAAACGTGCGTTGATTTCGTAGATGATCTCCAGAAGGCGTGGCAACAGGCTTTCGAACAGGGCAACCGGCCAGGTTTCCAGCGCCTCCGGCAGCAGGGTGTGGTTGGTGTAGGCCATGGTGCTGCTGGTGATCTTCCAGGCCTCGTCCCATCCTAATCCATGCTCATCCATCAGCAGCCGCATCAACTCCGCCACCGCGATCGCCGGATGGGTATCGTTGAGCTGGAAGCAACTGACAGCGGCGAATCCGGACAGGTCCTCGCCGTTGTCCTTGACCCACCGAAACAGCACGTCCTGCAGGCTGGCCGAGGCCAGGAAATACTGCTGGCGCAGGCGCAGCTCATGACCGCTTTGCGTCGCGGTATTGGGATACAACACCATGGAAATATTCTCGGCCTCGTTCTTGCTTTCGACCGACTCGGCGTAACTGCCTGCGTTAAAGTCCTTCAGGTTGAATTCGTGGGTAGCCTCCGCGGACCAGAGTCGCAAGGTGTTAACCACACCGTTGCGGTAACCCGGAATTGGCACATCGTAGGGAACGGCCAACACATCCTGGGTATCAACCCAGATGTGCCGCTCTGGCCCGTGCTCGTCGGTGTAGCGTACGGTACGGCCGCCGAACTTGATGGTGCGCGTGAGTTCCACACGCTCGATTTCCCAGGGAAAACCATCGCGCAACCAGGGATCAGGCTCTTCTATCTGGAAGCCATCGATAATGCGCTGCCGAAACATGCCGTAGTGGTAGCGCAGCCCGTAACCTACGACTGGCAGACCCAGCGTGGCGCAGCTGTCGAGAAAGCAAGCCGCCAGCCGGCCAAGGCCGCCGTTACCCAGACCGGCATCATGCTCCGCTTCCTCTACCTGGCCGAGCTCCACACCCAGCGCCGCCAGGGCCTCCACGGAAGCCTCCTCGCCGCCGAGGTTCAGCAATGCGTTACTGAGCAGCCGGCCCATCAGGAATTCCATGGACAAATAGTAGGTGCGCCGCGAGTCTGCGCGCTCCAGCTCAATATTGGTGTCGTTCCAGCGCTCCATGAGCCGGTCGCGGATCGCATAAACTAACGCCTGGTAGAGAAACGGCGTATCGGTGCGCAGGGTGCGTCGGCCCAACAGGCGCGTGTAGTAATGGGACAGGTCCGCCAGAATCGATTCTGCGTCCATGCCCAGCCTGGTCTTCTGCAGGAACTCAAGGCTGCCTGTACGTTCTTCGTTGTCACCATCTTCATGTAAAACGTTCAAGTACTTATCTCCTTCATCCCCGGTCTTTACTCACTGGCTTGAGCCAGAGTGTCGCCAGGGGCGGTAATGTCAGTTCTATGGAATCCGGGCGCCCATTGGCAACCACGGAATCCACCTTCAGTTCAGGGCTTTGCAAAGCGCCCGATCCGTTGAATAACGTTGCATCCGTATCCAGCAAGACCCGATACGCTGCTGCCGCCGGAACACCGAGGCGAAAACCTGGCCGGACGACGGGCGTGAAGTTGCAAACACAAACCAGCCAGTCGCCATTTGCTGAATAACGGACCCAGGAAAATACCGAGCTGTCCCTGTCATCGGCGTCGATCCATTCGAATCCGTCCGGGGAGAAATCCAGCTGGAAAAGCGCCGGCTCCGCCCGATAGAGGTGGTTAAGCGTTTTGACCAGTTGCTGCACACCCTTGTTCGCAGGCGCCTCAAGCAGATGCCAGTCCAGGCACTGATCATGATTCCACTCCTTCTCCTGTGCAATCTCGGCGCCCATGAACAGCAGTTTCTTACCCGGATGAGCAAACATGAACGCATAATACGCGCGCAGATTGGCATAGCGCTGCCAGTCATCGCCGGGCATTCGCCCCAACAAGGAGCGCTTGCCGTGCACAACCTCGTCGTGGGAAAGCGGCAGAATAAAATTCTCGCTGAAGGCATAGATCAGGCCGAAGGTCATCTTGTCATGATGATGCTTGCGATGAATGGGCGCCTCGCTCATGTAGGACAACGTGTCATTCATCCAGCCCATATTCCATTTACAGGTGAATCCCAGTCCGCCCGCCTCGACAGGCCGGGATACACCAGGCCAGACCGTGGACTCCTCCGCATGGCTTATCGCATTTTCCTGCCGCACCACCGTATTGAGGCGCTTTAAAAAGGACACCGCCTCGAGATGTTCATTACCGCCGTGTTCGTTCGGCAGCCATTCATCCTTGTCGCGCGAATAGTCCAGATAAAGCATGGAGGCGACCGCATCCACACGCAGGCCATCAATATGAAATTCGCGCAGCCAGCACAGGGCACTGGCAATCAGGTAGTTAACGACCTCGCGCCGACCGTAATTGAACACCAACGTACCCCAGTCCTGGTGTTCACCCCGGCGCGGGTCCTCGTGCTCGTACAGCGCGCTGCCGTCAAATCGATGCAGACCATGCTCATCCCTGGGAAAGTGCGCCGGTACCCAGTCAGCAATGACTCCGATACCAGCCTGATGAAAGCTGTCGACGAGAAAACGGAAATCATCCGGTGAACCGAACCGCTGGGTGGGCGAGAACAGTCCGATGGGCTGATAGCCCCAACTCCCGTCAAAGGGATGTTCAGTAACCGGTAAGAACTCCACGTGCGTAAAGCCCATCTCCTGCACGTACTTGACCAGCTTATTGGCCAGAGCGCGATAGTCGAATACGCGGTTATCTTTATCACGCCCCCAGGAGCCAAGATGAACCTCGTAGATACTCATGGGCTGGTCAAGCCCGGGAACGGCGTCAGGACGCGCCCGCCACTCTGCGTCCCGCCAGCGATAGCTACTGTGGTAGACGATAGAGGCATTGCCCGGGGGTGCTTCCTGGTACTGGCCCACCGGATCGGATTTAAGTGGCAACAGCTTTCCGGCACCATCGATTAGTTCAAATTTGTAGCGCTCACCCTGACCGACCCCGGGTATGAAGATCTCCCAGATACCGTTGCCGGGATGCAGGCGCATGACATGCCGACGACCATCCCAGTGGTTAAAATCACCCACCACGCTGACCCGGCTGGCATTCGGTGCCCACACGGCAAATACCGTACCCGACACGCCCTGGTGCCGGGTCACATGCGCACCCAGCTTGCGATACAGGTCCGCATGCTCGCCGGCACCGAGCAAATAGAGGTCCAACTCGCCCAGGGTGGTCGAAAACCGGTAAGGGTCCTGGCCCTCCCAGGTCGATCCATCCGCCCCCGTCATCCGCAGTTGATAGCTACGCAAGCGCGGCGGAAGCGGACCGGCAAAAATGCCACCTTCATGGACACGTTTCAGCGGCCCGCGCTCATGACCGTCGGCGTCAAGCAAGCATACCGACACGGCAACAGGCTCAAACACCCGAACCATCCGCTGCGCATCTTCCCGATGCACGCCCAGGACGCTGAAAGGATTTCTGTGACTTCCCGAAACAATGGACTGGTAGTGATCCTGAAGCGACTTCGCACTACCCATGACGCACAGGACCCGGCGCATTCAAACGGCACAAAACGAGGCATTCAATCGTTCTGGCCATGGCAATTAAAGCGCGTTTGTTCATGCCCTAACGCGTGTGGTGGAGATACTGGCCCAGCATTTCAGCGGTAACCAGCGTGCGACCGCCTTCAGTAATACGCAGGCCGTTTTGCTCATCTTCCCCGGCGTCGAATCCGATGCGCATGTTCTCGGGAATAATCGTTCCCCGGTCAATAATCGCATTGCGGATCTGCGCATGACGCCTGATCACGCAGTCCGGGAGGATCACGGAATCTTTAATCGTGGCGTATGAATGCACGCGGGAATTGGAGAACAGCAGTGAATTCTCCACCGAGGCACCGGAAACAATGCACCCGGCTGAAATCATTGAACCCAGCGCCTCGCCGCGGCGGCCCGGTTCATTGAACACCAGTTTGGCCGGTGGAAGTTGTGGTTGATAGGTAAAGATCGGCCATTCCTGGTCATACAGATTCAGCGGTGGATTGACGTAGGTCAGCTCTATATTGGCGGTAAAGAAAGCATCAAGCGTGCCGACGTCGCGCCAATATGCCTGTTCTCCCGTCTTGGGATCACGGAAGGGATAGGCAAAGACCCGGTAACTGTTGATGATTGACGGAATCAGATCGCGGCCAAAATCGTGGCTGGAATCGAAGCTGTCCGAATCCTTAATCAATTGCTCAAAAAGAAAACCCGTATTAAAGACATAGTTACCCATCGAGGCCAGGCAAATGCCCTCCTTGCCGGGTATTGAATTGGGGTGCTCGGGCTTTTCATCAAAAGCAATCACCCGGCCACTCTCATCCACGGTCATCACGCCAAGCTGTCCCGCCGCCTCGGCAACCGGTACCTCGACGCAGCAGACGGTCATATCTGCCTGCATATCCGCGTGCCAGGCCAGTAGTGGCCCATAATCCATTTTGTAGACATGGTCGCCGGCGAGAACCAATACCAGGCGCGGGTTGTGCGTCCGGATGATATCGATGTTCTGATAAATGGCGTCCGCCGTGCCTTTATACCATTCACCGCCCACCCGCTGGGAGGCAGGCAGAAGCTCGACAAATTCCCGCGGACTGGCCTGGAAACCGGTCCAGCCCCGCACCAGGTGGCGCACCAGGGAGTGGGCCTTGTACTGGGTAAGCACGCCGATCCGGCGCACACCCGAATTAATGCAGTTGGACAGGGGGAAGTCAATAATGCGCATCTTGCCGCCGAAATAGACCGCCGGCTTGGCGCGCCAGCGGGTCAATTCATACAGTCTTGAACCCTGACCTCCGGCAAGCACCAGGGCCAGCGTATCCCGTGTGAGCAAACTCACATGACGACGATCACTTTTGGTCAGATCCTGGCTCATGAGTTCCCTCCGTTCCGGGCGGCATACACCCCAACCGAATACCAATCAGGTTACCAGTGTACTGGATGCTCAAGGCAAACACTCAGCCGCGATTGCCGGCCCCGACAAGCTGCGCCGCTGCACGCCGGAATTGAGCAGTGAATTGCTCACCAGTGAGGCGCCAACGCCAGTTGTTCATGGTCGTGCCCGGCGTGTTCAAGCGCGCCGCAGAACCCAGGCCGAGTAAATCCTGCATCGGCACAATGGCCAGTCGGGCAGGTGTATTAAACGCCAGGCGGACCATATCCAGGTGAATACTCTGCGCGCTGCCGCCAGTAACGCGCAGGGCGTTCTCACGGGTGGTGAGGAGCTCTTCCCTGCTGCGCGTATCTTCCTTGCCACCCTGGAACCAGCCAACGGTGGTGTCATTGTCATGGGTACCTGTGTAGCAGACGCTGTGCGGGTCAATCATTTCCGGAGCGAAATCCGGATCATTGACCGCAAACTGCAGAACCACCATGCCGGGTATGTGAAAGCGATGCCGCAGTGCGTCGACTGCCGGCGTAATCACACCAAGGTCCTCGGCAACGATGGGCACAGGACCAAGCGCTGCCTGAATGGCAAGGAATAGTTCATCCCCCGGTCCCGGTTCCCAGGAGCCATTGCGGGCGGTTGCCTCAGCAAATGGCACTGACCAGTAAGCCTCAAAACCACGAAAGTGATCAATGCGGATCAAATCGAACTGGAGCGCCGCATGCTTTATCCGGTCGACCCACCAGCGGTAGTCATTCGCGGCGTGATGCACCCAGTCATAGAGCGGGTTGCCCCATAGCTGACCCTCATCACTGAAATAATCCGGCGGCACACCGGCCACATGGTAAGGAGTACCATTTTTGTCAATGCACAGGATCTCCGGATGGGCCCAGGCATCGGCACTGTCCAGGGCTATGTAAATGGGCATATCACCGAACAGACATACCTGTTGTTCAGACGCATGAGCCTTGAGGTGACGCCACTGCTGGTCAAAGAAAAACTGCAGCAGCTTGTAGCACTCAATCGCTGCGGCTTCACGCTGTCTGATCCCGGCCAATGCAGCGCTGTCACGCCGCCTGTATTGTGCAGGCCACTCTGGCCAGGGGCGTTCGTCGAAATGACTCTTTAAGACGCGGTAAACCGCGTAGTCCGCCAGCCAGGCTTCGTCAAACTGCGCCACAAATTCGGCGAAGGCGACTTTCATCGCGTTACCGGCGCGCGCGTCAAAACGGCTTGCCGCCAGCTTAAGCAACCGGCTTTTACGAGGAATGAGTGCGCCGTAGTCAACGCTGTCCATGGGCAGGCCAAGCAAGCACTCAAGCTCACTGTCCTCGAGCAGGCCCGCGCGGACCAGGGGTTCGAGCCCAATGAGGTTTTCGTTCCCGGCAAATGCAGACAGGGGCTGATAGGGTGAATCACCGTAGGCGGTCGGACCGGTCGGCAGAAACTGCCAGACGCGCATGTTCATCTCGACCAGACCGTCAACAAAAGACCGTGCGGCATCTCCAATGTCACCAATACCATACGGTGACGGCAGGGATGAAAAATGCAGTCCCACACCCGCATGTGGCTTCACTGGCAAGGGGTAGGCTGCGACGGGTTGTCGCCGCCCATTCATAATCAGCAGGACTTCCCGGACAAAGCCAACCAGGCTTGCCGGGCGCGGAAGGCGGCACCCAACAGTCCTGGATCCGGTCGGGTGACCAAAACCGTCGGAATTTGTTGAAGCAGGGCCCGATGCCGCCCTTTGTTCTCGAATGCGAGGCGAAACCCACTCTGATGAAGAAGGTCCGGATACCGCGGTACGATCCCACCGGCCAGGAAAATGCCATCGGTAGCCCCCAGCAGTAATGCCAGATCACCGGCGACCTGGCCGAGCACTTCAAAAAACAGCGTAACGGCCTCACCCGCCACCGGTTCCTGACCGGCCCGGGCAAGTGCAAAAATTTCCGCTGCGGTCCTGGGAGAATCCGGCTCGCCATTCAGCGTGCACAAAGCGGCATAGATGTTTTCGATGCCGGGTCCTGAGACGAGCCGCTCATTGGATACCCACTTAAACCTCTTTGTCAGGATCCTGAGAACTTCAACCTGTTGAGCCGTTTGCGGTGCGAACCCGATATGCCCGCCCTCACCGACAACTGGACAGGTTGTACCGGACCGGCCGAGCAGACCTGCCACGCCCAGACCGGTTCCCGGCCCCAGCACGCCAACGGTAAAACCCTCACCTGCCAGGCTCGGGGCGTCGCCCCGGCCGATAATCTGTATGTCTGAGGAACCGAGCATGGGCAGCGCATAGGCGACCGCCTCGAAGTCGTTCAACACAATGACCTGTTCGACAGCAAATTGTTCAGCAAGCGCCCGCCGGTCAAGGCGCCAATGATTGTTGCTCAGGCAAACCGAGCCATTCAGTACCGGGCCTGCGGCAGCAAGGCAAACAAGGTCGGGTGCAGCAATGGTTTGCGGCTCAAGATAGTGCTCAATCGCTGCATCTGCAGTCGCGAAATCCGCGCAGCGCAATTCCATTGGCTTGTGAAAGCCGGGCTTGCCCGCATCAGCCAGGGCGAAGCGGGCATTCGTGCCGCCCAGATCGCCAATGAGTAAAACCGGCTCAGTCATGCGCCTGCCCATTGCGATCGCATGGTGGCACGCCTGTCCGGTGCCGTATTTGAAAGTCAGGCATTTATGTAATCCCGGTAAGCCGAAGCACTGGCGATAGCATAGCCAAACTTGACATCCCGAACAGCAATCCCCGGCCGGGGATTCCCGTCAGCCAGAATCAGTATCAACTTCAGACAATTACAAATCCGGGCTTTGGCCGGGTTATTGATCAGTGTGCGATGACTGCCGGTGTCGCGAGCAAGCGGTCAGCCTTGGAGCCATTCTGAATCTGTGCGAGTGAGGCAAGCCGCTTGGCGCCACGCAAGGTACGCGTGAGTGCGCTGGGGAACTGCTCAGACCAGGCTGGAATCCCGTGAAAGGCATTCGGGTCACGGACCAGGGCAAAGTTCCGTTCGGGGCTATAACCCAGTAGCTCAAGCTCGGTGACCATGGCATCTATACCCGGCTCAAGCAAGGCATCGGCGCCTTGCGCACCATTGAAGAGATAGAAAAATACCGGACGAAACTCATCACCCTGGGTGGCAAACCATGGCAGGACATCCATACGACCTTCCAGCTGAAATGCCGGCGACAGGCTGATGGCACCCCCAAAAATCTCCGGGTACCGCCATGCGGTCGTAAATGCAATTGTGCCGCCCATGGCAGCCCCACCCACCAGCGTGTTCTCCCGGCCAGGGCGTGTGCGGTAACGCTGGTCGATCAGCGGCTTGACCCGGTTGACCACAAAATCCATATAGGCCTCACCACCTTTGAGCGGCGAGTACTCATCAAGGCGATCGTCGGTGCTGCTGATGCCGACGATAATCATCGGTTCAATAAGGTCATCATTGATCAGCTGCTGAACAATTTCATCGACTCCCCAGTCCCGACCGCCCTCAGCGGTGTTCGGGTCAAACAGGTCCTGACCATCATTCAGGTACAGCACGGGATAGTCCTGTTTCTGATTCATCTCGTAAAAGCGCGGCAGCCACACAATGAGATCGCGCGAGGGCATGGCCGCATCACGCACCTGGCGGTGATAACGAACATCTCCACTGAGCTGTCCGCGTGACTCCACCACCGTCCTGTCGTCGGTCCAGGCAGTGACCGTGTCGTTGATCTGTAGATTGCGTTCGGTAATGGCTGAGAAGCGGCGCAGGGGCTGACCGCGCTCATCAGCCGGCAAGCGCGACTCCTTACCGAGCATGTATTGATACTCAATGCGCATAGGGCGGCTGAACACAACCAGGGCCCGCCAACGCTGGTTGCCAATATTTTTCATCGGCACAGCTTCCGGCGCCCAATTGCCAAGCGCCGGCACGCCCCCGCTCAAGTACACCGGGCTGTTGGCCGGTAAATCTGGTGCGTACAGCGTAAACTCGACGCTAACGGGCATCGTTGATTGAGCAAGGACTGGCATTGCTGCGACAGCCAAAAAAGCCGCCAGCAGACGACCGAGGAATAACATATTTTTCTCCCTATACGCCGCGCAGGGCTGCGTAATTGTACCTTTAGCGCGTCGCGCCATGATCTCGTTTTTGCATAATCAACCCGATGAAGAATCGATTAGGCGGTTGATGCCCGCCCGGATCAGGTGGAGACTGGTCCGTATCGGAGGCATCAAAAAAGAGCGTTGACCGGCCGCGAAACCTTACAATAAAGCTTACAAGTTAACGTACGCAAGCCGGGGATTAAAAGCATCATTTTGAGCTGCGGATTCCGGCTGTTTTACAGGCATGGTAAGGGCATTTTGCACAGCCCTGATCAACGCTGTTTTTTGCGCCACAGCCCTGCCTGAAGCGCTTTACACTGAATTCACGGCCCTGCACTAGACTGCACGGCATAACTATTGAGGATTAAATCCCGTGAGCATCATACTTCTGGTTGAAGACAACCATGACATCGCCGCGATGGTTGGCGACCACCTTGAAAGCAATGGCTATGAAGTCGATTACGCTGCAGACGGCCTGACCGGGCTGCACCTGGCTGTTACCGAGAGCTTTGACGCCATCATTCTTGACCTGATGTTGCCCGGCATGGACGGACTTGAAATTTGCCGCAAGCTTCGCAACGACGCAGGCAAGGACACTCCAATCCTCATGCTCACGGCCCGGGATACCCTGGAGGACAAGGTGGCTGGTCTGGATGCGGGTGCAGATGACTACCTGGTTAAACCGTTCGAAATGCCGGAGCTGGATGCGCGCATCAACGCCATGTTGCGCCGCGCTTCGGGTGAAATGACCAGCCAGGTGTTGCGTGTCGCGGATCTGACCCTCAATACGGGCACCTACGAGGCCGAGCGCGCCGGAACCTCGCTGACGCTCACCCCAATATGCCTTAAGCTATTGATTGCATTAATGAAAGCGTCACCGAAAGTTATCAGTCGCCGCGACCTGGAACGAGCTGTCTGGGACGATATCGTGCCGGATAGTGACGCCTTGCGCAGCCACCTCTACAACTTGCGCAAGGTCATCGACAAGCCCTTCGAACAACCCCTGTTACACACCGTACAGGGCCTTGGCTATCGTCTCGCCGAGATCGATGGTGGCTGAAACAGGTCTTGACCGCAGGCTCGGACGGAGCCTGCTTCTTCAAGCCATCTATATTTCACTGGCCGTTCTGGTGGGCGTCTTCGTGTCCGCGAGATTGGTGGAAAATGTGCTGATAGAACAGGCGCTTATAGGAGAGTCTGACTACTACTGGACCGCCGAGGCAAGCAATCCGCAGCATCCGCTGCCGGACACCAAGAATATGACCAGCTACCGCTCCGGTTTCGGTGCGGGTGTGCCAGAGTTTATACTCAATCTGGAGCCTGGTTTTCACAACCTCCACGAGCCGCGCGAGCTGCTGGTCAAGGTTACGGAGCGCAACGGCGAACGACTGTACCTGGTCTTCGAAGTCGAACAGGTAGAACAGCTGGTTGCCCTGTTTGGCCTGATACCCTTGTTTCTTGCTCTGACCGTAATTTACCTGTCTCTATATAGCGCCTGGCGGGTTTCGCGCCGGGCCGTGTCACCCATCGTTAGTCTCGCCAACCAGGTGAAGCAACTTGATCCTTCCGCGCCCGATGCGAGTCAGCTGGTCATCGACCCCACCATGGAACCCGATGAGGAAATCACCATCCTGCACGAGGCCTTGCAGGACCTCATCAGCAAGGTTACCGATTTTGCGGAGCGTGAACGGCGCTTTACCCGGGACGCCAGCCATGAGCTGCGAACACCCCTGACGGTAATCAAGATGGCCGCAGAGCGTTTGCTGAGCACATTGCCGGAGGAAGGCAAGGACCGCGAGATGGCCGAACGCATCCGCAATAGCGCCAGCGACATGAACCGCCTGACAGAGGCGTTTCTGTTGCTGGCTCG
The DNA here is from genome assembly GCA_942491555.1 of uncultured Gammaproteobacteria bacterium. Classification (GTDB taxonomy): domain Bacteria; phylum Pseudomonadota; class Gammaproteobacteria; order Xanthomonadales; family SZUA-36; genus Marinihelvus. The sequence goes on along the minus strand of CALOBN010000005.1, from coordinate 819,618 downwards.
CGAGTGGGAGGAGGGTCTTGATCGCGACTGGGTCTGCGTCAACGAACTGGCCAACCTCGAGCTGGAGCGCATGCACATCATCTACCCGGAAGCCCCCGTGGAAGCCAAGCTCGAAGAACGTTGCCAGCTGTTTGTCCTGGCACCATCGAAGGTTGTAGAAAGCGTCATCGGCAACCTGGTGCGGAATGCATTCGCCTACACTGATGCCGGCAGCGTAACGGTGGTCATTGGGAGTGACGAGGTGAAAATCATCGACACAGGCTCCGGCATGAGCGCCGACGAGGTTGAACAAATCTTTGAGGCCTTCTATAGCAAAGGCAGACAGCGCGGCGGCTTCGGCGTCGGCCTGACGATTGTCAAGCGGCTAACCGATCGCTTCGAATGGCCTGTCAAGTTCTCCTCCGAACCCGGGAAAGGCACCACGGTAACGGTCCAATTCCCGGGCTCCCGGCACGTGCACCTGGCATAAATCACGGCGGCACATCGAATATCGGACGCCTTGTTCACGGGTAATTCACTCCTGCAGCACAGGTGCTTCACCACGGGGCATTCAAACTCACCAGATCAAAATATAAAAAGCGATTGGCGATGGGTTCTTCAGTTAAAAATTTCGTGTTGTATAACGTGGGCTGGTTTGCAGCCGTGTACTTTGCCGCGCAAGGACAAGCCTGGATCGGAGATGCCGCCATTGCCCTGGTGGTGTGCGCGCATCTGCTTAGTGTCCCGGTGTGGAAAAAAGAAGCGCTGCTGCTGGCAGTCGCGGGCCTGATTGGGCTGGTCTGGGAAACCACGCTGGTGTGGTCCGGCGTGTTGAGCTACCCGGCCTCGCCCGGCGTGGGTGTGCTTGCACCCAGCTGGATTGTTGCCATGTGGGTGCTGTTCGCCACCACGATCAACGTATCACTCAGCTGGGTGAAACGCAGCTGGTGGCTGGCATCGCTATTTGGTGCAATCGGTGGACCCTTGGCATTCGTTGCCGGCAAAGCGCTCGGCGCGGTCGAATTTGGCGACCTGGTAACGACACCCTTGATTATTGGCGCCGGTTGGGCTGTCCTGCTGCCTGTGCTGTGCCGGATATCTGACAATATCAACGCAAGCCCGGCCTTTGACCCTGTACAGGAATTAGGTTCGCCGAAAAGCGAAGATGGCAACCACCGCTTTTCAATCCTTCAGCAGGCATTGATGCTTATCAGCGGAAAGAGTCTCAACAAATGAAAATGATGCGATATCTGCTGCTGGCAGCCACTTTTATGTTGGCCCTGAACAGTCATGCAATCAGTGATGGCCCGGAGCAGGCAGACATTGACCCTGGCCCCTTGAATTCAGAACGCTGGGAATTCAGGGTCATGCTGGATGATCGGGAAATCGGATATCACAACTTCGAGGTACGTCAGCAAGACAACCTTGAGCAGGTCGATACCGAGGCGCGCTTCAAGGTGCGGGTGATGCTTTTTACCGCGTATCAGTATGCCCATGACAACAGTGAAACCTGGCAAGGCGACTGCCTGCGATCCATTGAATCGGTAACCAACGACAATGGCACGGACTATGACATCAGCGGTGCGATGACCAGCGAAGGTTTCTCCCTGCTGAGAAACGAGGTTCGCATCGCGCTGGAGCAGGATTGTCTGCAGACTTTTGCCTATTGGAATCCCGATATTCTTGAAGCACAGACGCTGCTCAATTCGCAAACCGGTGAAGTAGAGCCGGTCTCTATTGATTTCCTGGGCGAAAAAGAAGTCCTGGTCCAGGGCGTGAATGTCCGCAGCGATGAATACGTCATCAGTACACCGAACGGCGATATCAAGGTCTGGTATGCACAGGACAATGGGCAATGGCTGGGCCTGGAGACGCGCACAGAGGGTGACCGGCTGCTGCGTTATGAGCCACTTTCCGTTCCCGGACCGCTCAAAGTGGAAGGACGCACTGCCGGTATCACGACCGCACCGTAATCTTCGGGCGTTGGCACAAAGAGAAAGTAACGGCATAATTGCGCCATGACGCGCGTTACCAACAAATTTCTGCCACTGCTTCGCGCACTCGCGATCACCTGGTTTTTGCTGGCGCAGACGAATGCCATCGCCCATGAACTTAGTCATGATGCGGCCAGCGAGCCGGAGGTATGCGCGACCTGCTCAATCGGCCAGGTGTTGCAGGCCGGCAATTGTTCCAGCGCTGATATCTGGCCGCCGGTTGAGCAAATCACGCCTAAAACAGCGCTTAACGGGGCACCCCTTTCCGGTTTTACCGCTGCCCCTCCCCGGGCACGCGGACCACCTACTCACTCCTGAACCCGCTTTATTTTGACAAGGCCACCGTGAAACGTCGTGGTCCGGTTTTCCCTGTTCAGGAGTAATTAACAATGAAGTACCCCAATTCAATTCGCCTGCGCCGTAAGGGCCTGGCGCTGGCCATAAGCAGTATTTGCGCCCTGGGCGCGCAATCAGCATTCGCGCAGGACACCAGTAATGATCCGCGTCATGGTGAATATCACGATCACGACGTGCTGGAAGAAGTGGTCGTTACTGCCACACCTATCCGACGAAATGCCCTGGAATTGTCGCAGTCTGCGATCGTACTTTCCGGTGACGCACTGGCCCGGGAAGTCGGCAACAATATCGGCGACACGCTCGCGCGCCTGCCGGGACTGTCCAATGCGAGTTTTGGACAGAATGTTGGCCGTCCCGTTATCCGTGGCCTGCAGGGCGGCCGGGTCGGCGTGCTCAATGACGGCATGAACAGCTTCGACGCCTCGGCGGTCAGTCAGGACCATGCGGTTGCAACAGAGCCGTTCCTGGCCGATCGCATCGAAGTGCTGCGTGGCCCGAACACACTCCTCTATGGCTCCGGCGCCATCGGCGGTGTTGTCAATATCGTGACCGACGTTATACCCGTGGACATCCCGGAAGAAGGCTACGAGGGTCGGGCCTTGCTGCAGGGCAACACGGCCGCTGACGAATTCCTGGGAATCGCCCGGCTGGATGCCGGTGCAGGCAACTTCGCCATGCACGTAAACGGTTTTTACCGCCGCAGCGACGACTATGAAATTCCGGGGCCTGCCGAACTCTACCCGGATGAGGATCACGATGAGGATCACGATGAGGACATGAGTGGCGTTCTGGAGAACAGCTTTCTCGACAACGAGGGTGGCAGCATCGGCGGCGCATGGCTTGGTGACACATGGCGCTTCGGACTGTCCGCGACCTTCTACGACAGCGACTACGGTATTCCCGGCGCCCATAGCCATAGCCATGGAGAAGAACATGACGACGACCATGACGATGAGGGACATGACCATGAGGAAGAGGAAGAAGAAAACGTCACCATTGGTCTTGAGTCCAATCGTTATGATGGCGTGATCTCGGCAGTAGACCCGTTTAGCGGTATTGCAGACCTTGAGCTGAAGATAGCAGCCACCGACTATACGCACACAGAATTTGAGGGTGCCGAAACCGGCACGGTATTCGAAAGCGACACCTGGGATATCCGCCTGGAAATGGGCCACACGCCCTGGGGGGCCTGGCAAGGCACATTCGGCGCCCAATGGATTGACAACGACTTCTCTGCGGTGGGAGACGAGGCTTTTGTACCCCCCTCCACAACCGAGACCGCGGCCCTGTTCTGGGTGGAGTCTGCCGAGTATGGCGACTGGAAATTCGACGTCGGTCTGCGTTACGAGGACACCGAGGTGGACGCCTCACCGTTCCCGGGCGGACGCGAACCGACGTTCCCGGATCGGGAACCACTCCCGCTGACGCGCGATTTCCAGCCTTTCAGCATCTCCGGGGGTGTCGTGTGGCATGCGACCGAATCCAGCCACCTGGCCTTCGCCATCGCCCAGGCAGAACGTGCGCCCAATGCGGGGGAGCTTTACTCAGACGGCCCGCACATCGCCACGCAAAGCTTTGTAATCGGCGACCCTGATCTGCAGATTGAAAGCAACTTGCACTACGAGCTGTCCTGGCGCCTGCACCAGGGGCCCGTCACCGGCAGCGTGACCCTCTACCACGATGATTTCTCCGACTACATCTTCGAACAGGACACCGGCCTGGAGGTAGAAGAACTGCCGCTTTACTTCTGGGAGCAGCAAGACGCGGAGTTCACCGGCGTTGAACTGGAACTTCGCTGGGACCTGGGACGCAACGCCTGGGGACACTGGCAGGCTTTCGGGTTTTATGACCAGGTGCGCGCCACGCTGGCCAATGGTGAGCCGGTTCCGCGCATTCCCCCGAACCGCTTTGGGCTCGGCATGGACTGGGATCGTGGAGCGTTTGCCGGCAACGTGATGTGGATTCATGCGGGAACGCATGACCGTACCGCCGACTTTGAGACGCCAACGCCCGGTTATGACCTCTTGAATGCCGAGATTTCCTGGTACGTGAGCGCAATGCCCGAGCTTGGCCTGGAAGTATTCCTGCAAGGCCAGAACCTGTTGGATGAGGACATTCGCAACAGCACCTCCTTCCTCAAGGACCAGGCGCCACAGATCGGCCGCAACTTCGTGTTCGGTGTGCGCAGCGCCTTCTAGGTGGATGAATGTTGCCTGATGGATCGCCAGGGCCTTTTCACGCTATGGGAAAGGCCCTGGTTGAAGTTATGCTGAGCGCATGAACATACGCGCGTTTAACAAGCGGCTGCCGGTGATCGGTCAACGGTGCTGGATCGACCCGCAGGCCTGCGTGATTGGTGATGTGGTGATCGGCGACGAGAGCTCCGTGTGGCCCATGACTGTCATCCGTGGTGATGTTCATCGCATCCGAATTGGCCACAGAACCTCCGTGCAGGACGGCTCCGTTCTGCACGTGACCCATGACGGGCCGTTCAGCCCCGGTGGATATGCCTTAACCATCGGCGATGAAGTGACCATCGGTCACCAGGTAACCCTGCATGGCTGCACGCTGGGTAATCGTATATTGCTTGGCATGGGCGCCATGGTGATGGACGGGGCAACCGTCGGGGATGAAGTGATCATCGGTGCCGGCAGCCTTGTGCCGCCGGGCAAGACCCTGGAGAGCGGGACGCTTTACGTGGGTCGACCAGCGCGACCAGTCCGGGCCCTGACAGACGAGGAATACGGCTTCTTCAAATACACCGCGCAACGTTATGTAGACCTGGCAGCGGTTTACCGCGACGAGGCTGTTAAGAGCAGTGAAGCGCCCGGCGACCCCTGAGCCAAGTCTTTAAACGCGGCGTCAGCGTCCCCATGTTTTAACGTTGAAGACAGTTTTCTGTAACCACACATTTTCTTACAACGACCACCGGAGATCGATGTCCAATGACTTATGAACTGCCTGCCCTGCCCTATGCCAAAGATGCCCTGGAGCCGGTGATTTCCGCGGAAACCATTGATTACCATTACGGCAAACATCATCAGGCTTATGTCACCAACCTGAACAATATGGTTCCCGGCACCGAATTTGAGGGTGCCAGCCTCGAAGATATCATCGCCAAATCCAGCGGTGGCATTTTCAACAACGCCGCCCAGGTCTGGAACCACACTTTCTACTGGAACGGCCTGAGCCCCCAGGGTGGCGGTGAACCCGCCGGCGCGCTGGGTGATGCAATCACCGAGACCTTCGGTTCTTTCGAGGCCTTCAAGGAAGCCTTCATCAAGGCCGGTATCGGCAATTTCGGCTCCGGCTGGACCTGGCTGGTGAAAAACCCGGCCGGTGGTCTGGAAATCGTCAACACCGATGATGCAGGCAACCCGATGACCGACGGCCACCAGCCGCTGCTCACGGTTGATGTCTGGGAACATGCTTATTACATCGATTTCCGCAATGCCCGGCCGAAATACCTGGCTGACATCTGGAATATCATCAACTGGGACTTTGTCGCCGCCAATTACGACTGATCGACAGCGTTTTAAGACCCAAGGGAAGCCCGGCTATTGCCGGGCTTCTTGCATTTCATATCCAACGAAACATTTGTTCACTCTTACGCCTGGTATGTAGATAGTGATTTCTCAGTTTCGTTGGCGGTTGTGGTGGGGTGTTGGGTTCTGACCGGCCGGGCTTGAGGCCTTCGGCTGCCCTCACTCACCAGCGACCAGCCCGGTCAGGCTTTGACCACCAGCCAGGTGCCAGCAAACACCAACGTCAGACCAAGTAATTTTTGCAGGGAGATTGGATCTGCCTCGGTGAGGATGCCGAAGTGATCGAGGGCGGTGCCTGCGACCATCTGGCCGAGGATCAGCAGGACCACCAGGGCGGTGGGGCCCACCACCGGAACGGTAATGATGGTCAGGCTGACGTAGACCGCACCCATCAGGCCGCCCACCCATGCCCACCAGGGTAAGGCAAGGGCGCCTGCCCAGTTGGCTGCGCCCAGCTGGCCACGGGCGGCGATCCACACGAGCAGGCCGACTGTGCCGACCACGAAAGAGATCGTCGTTGCCCACAGGGCACTTTCAAAGCCCTGGCTCAGGCGTGCGTTAATCAGAAACTGGATTGGTAAAAGCATGCCACCCAGGGCGGCAAGCCCAATGGCCATTGAATAATTCATGGTTAAGCCCTCCTGTGGCGGTTATACCACCCCGTAACCCAGCCCGACAGGGCTGGCTTGTTTTGCGTCGCGGGCCTCCTATTGCCCACAAGGAAAAGGCCGGTTCGACTGAACCGGCCTTTTTTCACTCCTGCCAGCCTGGCAGTAACCGCCACAGGCGGCCCTCTACAGCGCCTTATTGACGGCGTCGAGGGTATCCTTCGCGTCACCAAACAACATGCGCGTATTGTCCTTGAAGAACAGCGGGTTCTGCACACCGGCGTAACCGGTTGCCATGCTGCGTTTCAGAACAATGGAAGTCTTGCCATTCCAACATTCCAGGACCGGCATGCCGGCAATCGGGCTGTCCGGCTCTTCCATGGCGGAGGGGTTGACGATGTCGTTCGCGCCAATCACCACCGACACGTCTACATCGGGGAAATCATCGTTGATCTCGTCCATTTCATAGACGATGTCATAAGGCACTTTGGCCTCGGCCAGCAGGACATTCATGTGTCCGGGCATACGTCCGGCAACGGGGTGAATACCGAAGCGGACATTGACACCCTTCTCGCGCAGTTTCTTGGTGATTTCAAAAACCACGTGCTGGGCCTGGGCCACAGCCATTCCATAGCCCGGAATGATCATGACTTCCTTGGCATCGAGCAACAGCTCCGCGGTTTCATCCGGGTCAATGGATACGATCTCACCCTGCTCCTCACCACCGCCTGAAGCCGCAGCCGTGGTGCCGCCCCCGGTACCAAATCCGCCCGCAATCACACTCAGGAATTTTCGGTTCATGGCGCGGCACATGATGTAGCTCAGAATCGCCCCTGAGGAACCCACCAGCGCACCGGTCACGATCAAAAGGTCGTTGCCGAGCATGAAACCGATGGCCGAGGCTGCCCAGCCCGAATAACTGTTAAGCATGGACACAACCACCGGCATATCCGCGCCACCAATGGCCAGCACCATGTGCAGTCCGAACAGCAGCGCAATGACGGTCATGATCACCAGCGGCTGTAGGCCACCACCCGCCGCCGACTCCTGCACGAAGGCATAGCCAAACCAGATCGCCGCCAGCAGCAACGCCAGGTTCAGCCAGTGTCGTGCCGGCAGTGTCAGTGGCTTACCACCGATACGTCCCGACAGCTTGCCAAAGGCGATCACCGAGCCGGCAAAGGTCACAGCACCAATCAAAATACCGATGTAGGTTTCGATGTCATGAATGGTTTTCATGGCGCCGTCATAGCCACCGGTATGGCCAAGGAAGCTGGCATAGCCGACCGCGACTGCAGCCAGGCCAACCAGGCTGTGCAATATGGCGACCAGCTCAGGCATCTGGGTCATCTGCACGCGCTGCGCAGCGATCAGGCCAATCACGCCGCCCAGCACCAGTGCGCCACCCAGCAACATGTGGTTCGCCGTCACACTCCACAACACCGTGGCGACCAGGGCGATAGACATACCAATAATGCCGTACCAGTTACCGCGCCGGGCGGTCTCCTGATTGGACAGTCCGCCCAGGGCGAGAATGAAAAGAATCGTGGCCAGCACATAGGCCATGGGAAGCATATTTGCGCTCATCGTCATTTATCCAGCCTCACTTGCGGAACATTTCGAGCATGCGACGCGTCACCGCGAAGCCACCCACAATGTTGATGGCGGTGATCAGCACCGTGCCCGTTGCGATCCACATAATCAGATCGTTTGAGGATGAAATCTGCAGCAAAGCACCAATCACGATAATGCTGGAAATCGCATTGGTGACGCTCATCAGCGGTGTATGCAGGGAAGGCGAAACATTCCAGATAACCATGTAGCCGACAAAACAGGCCAGCACAAAGACGGTGAAGTGGCCCATAAACTCGGGCGGGGCGACCGAACCAAGCGCCAGTAGCAGAACACCCGCCACCACCATGCCAATGGCCGTACCGGTGAACGACCTGGGTTTTTCCTCGGCCTTTGGCGCCGGCGCCGGCTTGGCGGCCTTGGGCGGTGCGGCGGAGAGTTTCGGGGCCGGTGGCGGCCACGTGGTCTCCCCGTCTTTGCAAATGGTCGCACCACGGATTACTTCATCATCCATGTCGACCACAATCTGGCCATCCTTCTCAGGCGTAAGATCGGTCAGCAAATGGCGCAGGTTGGTTCCGTAAAGCTGGCTGGACTGAGCCGCAAGACGGCTGGGCAGGTCGGTATAGCCGATGATGGTCACACCATGCTTGACGACCACCTGGTCTTTTTCCGTGAGTTCGCAGTTGCCACCCTGCTCTGCAGCCAGGTCGACAATGACACTGCCAGGTTTCATGGCGGCCACCATGTCGGCGGTAATCAGCTTGGGTGCCGGCTTGCCGGGGATCAGTGCCGTGGTGACAATGATGTCCACTTCTTCGGCCTGGTCCGCAAACAGGGCCATCTCCGCCTTGATGAATTCATCGGACATGGTCTTGGCATAACCGCCTTCACCAGATCCATCCTCGTCATCAAAGTCGAGCATGAGGAACTCCGCCCCCATCGACTCGACCTGTTCTTTAACTTCCGGACGTGTGTCAAAGGAGCGCACGATCGCGCCCATACTGTTAGCGGCGCCAATGGCTGCAAGACCGGCCACGCCGGCGCCAATTACCAGAACCTTGGCCGGTGGCACTTTACCCGCAGCCGTAATCTGGCCGGTGAAAAACCGTCCAAAATGCTGTGATGCCTCAACAATGGCGCGGTAGCCACCAATATTGGCCATCGAGCTGAGCGCGTCCATCTTCTGGGCACGGGAAATTCGCGGCACCGAGTCCATGGCCATAACGGTCGCACCGCTCCGGGTCAGCTGTGCAAGCAGCTCAGGGTTCTGCGCGGGCCAGATAAAGCTGATCAGGGTTTTGTCCGGACCCAGGTGCGCTGTCTCTCCGGATTCGGGTCCGCGCACTTTCAGAACAATGTCCGCTCCATTCCACAGATCGTCGGCCGAGGTCGCAATAGAACAACCCGCTGCCTCATAAGCCTCATCAGTGAAGTTGGCAGCGGCGCCCGCACCTGTTTCAACAGACACATCGAAACCAAGCTTTTGAAGCTGCTGCGCGACCTCCGGGGTGGTCGCGACGCGTTTCTCACCCGCATGAATTTCCTTCGGCACACCGATCTTCATTCTGTTCTCCGCCTGTAATTACCGGTTCAGACCCACTCAGAGCAGGGCATTTCCGGTGTGAATCTCGTTTCATTCTCATTCTGGACGGTGTCTGGCAGACACGCATGCCGATTTGACCGTCCCGGCCAAAGAGCATACCCCGATCAGGGTGAAACTTGAATGGTCATGACAAGAGACAGACCGTTCTTTAAAGACAGCCATTTCGGACGGTCACGGGTCGAAACCATTATCCAGCTCTGCTAGGCTATACCGGTAACTTTTACTTTACGACTCCCTCATCACGAACACCCTGCTGATCCGGTGGACTCATGTTCACGCATCAGGCGTTGCGTAATGGCGAGTCCAACTCACTGATGGAGATGATTATGAGCCAGGTTAAAGCAGGCGATACCGTACAGATTCACTACACAGGTACTCTGGATGACGGCACCGAATTCGACTCTTCCGCCGGCCGCGAGCCGCTGGAATTTACTGTTGGCGGCGGCCAGGTGATCCCGGGTTTCGATCAGGCCGTTGAAGGCATGGCCGTTGGCGAGAGCAAAAAAGTCAATATTCCGCCGGAACATGCGTACGGCGAACACCAGGCAAACATGGTGCAGGAAGTACCGAAAACGGCTTTGCCTGCCGATATGGAGCCGGAAGTCGGCCAGGCCCTGAGTGCGCGCAACCCGGAAGGTCAGGAGATGCGCCTGACGGTTACCGAAGTGACAGACGAGGCGATCGTTGTAGATGCCAACCACCCCCTGGCCGGTAAAGCGTTAAACTTCGACATCGAAGTGGTCAAGATTGCCTGACCCCATCAGCCCAGCGGGCTAGTTGCAGGAGAACCGTACCTTGATAAGAAGTCTGGCGCCCGTCGCCATGCTATTGCTGGGTACGGCGATTCTGCTTGCCGGCCAGGGCCTGCAGGGCGTGCTCCTGCCGGTGCGGGCCACTCTTGAAAACTTCAGCGCCCTGGCCGTGGGTCTCATCGGCAGCGCCTACTTTATTGGTTTCACCCTGGGCAGCTGGCAGGGGGTTGCCCTCATTCAGCGCGCCGGCCATGTGCGGGTTTTTGCCGGCATGACCGCCCTGGCCTCGGCAACGCCGCTGCTGCATGGCCTGTGGGTCAACCTGGGCAGCTGGATAGCGCTGCGCATGCTGACCGGCTTTTGTTTCGCCGTGCTCTACGTGGTGATTGAGAGCTGGCTGAACGAGAGCGCCACCAACGAGAATCGCGGTAAAATATTTTCCGCCTACATCCTGATCAACATGACGGTACTGGGCGTCGGGCAGCAGATGATGCTGCTCGAAGACCCACGCGAACTGCAGCTGTTTGCACTCATATCCGTGCTCATATCACTGGCAGCCGTGCCCGTGGTTTTGTCGATTCAACAATCCCCGCAGCCGGTAGAAAAAGTTCGCATTGACTTCCGCAAGCTACTGCACAACTCACCAGTCGGCATTTTTGGCACCCTGGTATCAGGACTCAATAACGGTATCTTCTGGTCACTGGCCGCGGTCTTTATTGCCGCGTATTCCGATGACCCTAATATGACGGCCAGCTTTATGACCAGCGCCCTGGTTGGCGGTGCGATCAGCCAATGGCCCCTGGGCTGGTGGTCGGATCGCACCGACCGGCGCTGGGTCATTGTTTTTGTGGCAGGTATGGGTTCGTTGGTCTCCCTGGCCATCTGGCTGCTGGCACCCCAGTTATCCACGACTGCCCTGCTGGCCCTGGGCGTGGCCTGGGGCGCAATGGCTTTCCCGACCTACTCAATCTCCGTGGCGCACGCCAACGACCTGGCCGGACCTGGCGAGTTTGTGCAGATTTCTGCCGGCCTTCTGTTGCTCTATGGTGTCGGGGCCATTACCGGCCCTGTACTGGCGCCCCTGCTCACGGGTGGCCTGGGCGCCTCAGGACTGTTCTTGATCATGGCCGTCAGTTTTATGACGTTGATGCTGTATACGCTGTGGCGCCTGCGCACGCGGGAGCCCATCGATAAGGCTTCTCATCAGGATTTCAACGAATCGCTGACCGCGGCAGGCACCGTTTCAGTCGTCTTCGAGGAAGAGATGGAAGCTTTGCATGAAGAGGAACTCGAGAAGCAGCAAGAAGAAGCGCAGGAGAAAAGAGTCTAGACCTCAAGCACCGAGCCAGGCACACAGACCACACCCGCCATCAGGCGCCGCGCAGAGCGGCTCATACTCACCCGCTCCACCTGCCACTGTCCGTCCACTTCAACGGCCCTGGCGCCCACTTCCAGTGTTCCGGACGGATGTCCGAAGCGGACCGCATCACGGCTGCCGCCACCGGCGGCCTGATTGACCAGCGTTCCGGGAATCGCAGCTGCTGTGCCCAGCGCCACGGCCGCCGTACCCATCATGGCATGGTGCAATAAGCCCATGGATAAGGCCCTGGCAAGCAAGTCGATTTCATCTGCAGCCACCGTTTTTCCGCTGGCAGCGATATAGCCGTCAGGCGGTGCAATAAACGCAACCTTGGGCGTATGCTGGCGTGTCTGAGCTTCGGCCAGATCCTTGATCAGACCCATAGCAAGGGCACCGTGGGCGCGGATGGTTTCAAAGCGGTCCAGCGCCGCCGGGTCACTATTAATGTCCTCGCGCAGTTCCGTTCCCTGGTAGCCGATATCTGCGGCATTCAGGAAAATGGTCGGAATGCCCGCGTTGATCATGGTCGCCGCAAACGTCCCGACACCGGGCACCTCCAGTTGGTCGACAAGATTTCCGGTCGGAAACAGGGAACCGCCGCCGCTGTCTGCCGGGTCCATGAAATCGAGCCGGACTTCAGCCGCTGGAAAAGTCACACCATCCAGTTCGAAATCGCCCACTTCAGCGGGTGCGCCGCCGGTCATTGGAACGTGCGCAATGATGGTCTTGCCAATGTTCACCTGGCGTATGCGCACGATCGCAATACCATCGCGGGGCAGCCGGTCTGCGCTGACCAGGCCCATACGAATCGCTGCAGGCCCGACCGCGGCGGACAGGTTGCCGCAATTGCCGCTCCAGTCAACGAAAGGCTGGTCAATGGAAACCTGCCCAAACAGATAATCTACATCGTGGTCGGGGTCTTCGCTGGCACTGAGAATGACCGTCTTGCTGGTGCTGGAAGTCGCCCCGCCCATCCCATCGATATGATTGCGGTAAGGATCCGGGCTGCCGACCACCCGCTGCAGCAAGGCATCGCGCACTGCCCCGGGTTCACGGGCTGCCGCCGGCAGGTCATGGAGACTGAAGAACGTGCCCTTGCTGGTGCCGCCCCGCATGTACAGCGCGGGAATCTCTATTTGTGCAGCCTGTACCATTTTCGTCAAGCCGCCGCGCTGGCCAGGAAGTCCTGGGCAAAGCGCTGCAACACACCGCCAGCGGAGTAAATCAAGACCTCTTCTTCGGTATCCAGGCGGCATAGAACCGGTATCGCGACCTGCTCCCCATTCGCCCGGCGCATCAGCAAGGTCAGATCCGCACCGGCCGCCGGCTCACCGAGGACATCAAAGGTTTCTGTCCCGTCGATCCTGAAGCTGTGGCGCGTATTGCCAGCGCGAAATTCCAGCGGCAAGACGCCCATGCCAATCAAATTGGTACGGTGAATGCGCTCAAACCCCTCGGCGACGATGGCCTCCACGCCCGCCAGACGGACACCTTTGGCTGCCCAGTCGCGTGATGAGCCCTGGCCATAATCTTTGCCGGCCACAATAATGAGGGGCTGCTTGCGCTGCATATAGGTTTCGATGGCCTCCCACATGCGCAACACTTCACCTTCCGGTTCCACTCGCGCCAGGGACCCTTCCTGCACCTCGCCAGTCTCATCAAGCACCATTTCATTGCGCACACGCGGATTGGCCAGGGTCGCACGTTGCGCAGTGAGGTGATCGCCGCGGTGCGTGGCGTAGGAGTTAAAGTCTTCCTCCGGCACGTTCATGCTGGTCAGATATTCTCCGGCTGCGCTGTTGGCCAGAATGGCATTGGAGGGTGACAGGTGGTCGGTGGTGATGTTGTCACCCAGGATAGCCAGCGGCCGCATACCGGTCAGGTCGCCCGCGTTGGCCAGGGCGCCTTCCCAGTAAGGCGGGCGACGGATATAGGTGCTGCTTTCGCGCCAGTCATAAAGCGGTTCAACCTTGTTAACGGACCCCTTGATCTTGAGAAACATCGGGTCATAGACCTGCCGGTACTGCTCCGGTGTTACAAACTCGGCAACCACCGCATCGATTTCCGCATCGCTGGGCCACAAATCCTGCAGGCGCACCGGATTGCCATCCGGGTCTGTACCCAGAACGCCGCGCTCGATGTCAAAACGAATCGTGCCGGCCAGCGCATAGGCCACCACCAGCGGCGGCGAGGCCAGGAAGGCCTGTTTTGCATAGGGATGAATACGACCATCAAAGTTACGGTTGCCTGACAGCACCGCAGTCGTATACAGGTCGCGATCCAGCAGCTCTTTCTGAATGTCCGGGTCCAGTGTGCCGCTCATGCCGTTGCACGTTGTGCAGGCAAACCCGACGATGCCAAAACCGAGCTTTTCCAGCTCCGGCAGCAAGCCCGAGTCTTCCAGGTAGAGCTGTACTGATTTTGAGCCCGGAGCAAGCGAGGTTTTTACCCACGGCTTGCGGGTCAGTCCTGCGCGGTTGGCATTACGGGCCAGGAGACCGGCAGCCACGACATTGCGCGGGTTGCTGGTATTGGTGCAGCTGGTGATGGCGGCGATGATGATGGCGCCATCCGGCATCAAGCCCGCTTCATCTTCAACCACGCCGCTGATACCGGCTTGCGCCAGCTCACTGGTAGAAACGCGACGGCTGGGGCTCGAGGGCCCGGCAATATTGCGGCCAACACTGGACAGGTCAAAGCGCAGTACGCGCTCAAACTGCGCATCGTGCAGCGCATCAGACCACAGCCCGGCTTGCTTTGCGTAGATCTCAACCAACTTCACCTGCTCATCGTCGCGGCCGGTCAGGCGCAGATATTCAATCGTATTGTCATCAATGGAAAACATGGCCGCCGTGGCGCCATATTCCGGGGTCATATTGCTGATCGTCGCCCGGTCGCCCAGGGTCAGATCAGCAACCCCTTCGCCAAAGAACTCCAGGTAGGCACCAACGACTTTTTCAGCGCGCAGAAACTCGGTGATGGCCAGAACGATATCGGTGGCCGTAATGCCTGGCTGCCGCCGCCCCACCATCTCAACGCCCACAATATCCGGAAGTCTCATCCACGAGGCCCTGCCCAGCATCACGCTTTCAGCCTCAAGCCCACCGACACCTACGGCAATGACACCCAGGGCATCAACATGAGGGGTATGGCTGTCCGTGCCTACCAGGGTGTCGGGATAAGCGACGCCATTATCGTTATGGATGACGGGCGACATCTTCTCCAGGTTGATCTGGTGCATGATGCCGTTGCCCGGGGGAATGACATCAACATTGTCAAAGGCGAGCTTGGTCCAGTTGATGAAATGAAAGCGGTCTTCGTTGCGCCGGTCTTCGATAGCGCGATTCTTTGCAAAGGCAGCGGGATCAGAACCCGCGTGCTCCACCGACAGCGAATGATCAACGATCAGCTGGGTCGGCACCACCGGATTGACCAGGGAAGGGTCACCGCCCTCGGCGGCAATGGCATCGCGCAGGCCCGCCAGGTCGACCAGGGCCGTCTGGCCCAGAATGTCATGGCAGACCACCCGGGCCGGAAACCAGGGAAAGTCCAGGTCCCGGCGGCGCTCGATGAGTTGCTCCAGGGAAGCCTGCAGTTTCTCAGGCGGGCATCGACGCACAAGGTTTTCCGCGAAAACACGCGAGGTATACGGCAGGCGGTCATAGGCGCCTGGCTTGATTGAATCGACCGCCTCACGCGTGTCGAAATAGTCAAGTTCGGTGCCGGGAAGAGGTTTGCGGTAATTGGAATTCATGGCGTCAGGGCATTGCGTATGGGAGCAACTTCTATTATCGCCGCTTCTAGGCCGGCCGTCACACCCGCGCGACAACTGGAAACAAAAACCCCGCCAGCGGCGGGGTTTTGCTCAATCAGTTGCCAAATACGGCGCGGGAGGCTGAACTGCGCCCTCCATTCCCGGAGGCTGACCTGCCACCATTGCCGCCTTGACGGCGCCTGCGATTTGGCTTGCCGGCACTTTTTCCTGCAGCATTACCACCGCCGTTGCCAGCACCTTGCTGCGCATGACTCTTATTGCGCGATGAGCCGCCACGCTTGGCACCAGCCTTGCTCCTGCCGCCACCATTGCCACGGCCGTTACCTCTGCCGCGGCCATTTCCACGACCATTTCCTGGCGCCGGCATGGTCGGTTTTTCCAACGGCTCATAACCTTCCACGACCTCGAGCTCGAAGCCACGACCCAACAGACGCTCAATATCCTTCAGCAGATGATGTTCATCGGCAGCCACCAGTGAGACGGCCTCGCCTTCATTGCCAGCACGTCCGGTGCGGCCGATGCGGTGCACATAATCCTCGGACACATTGGGCAGGTCGTAGTTGACCACATGTGGCAACTGGTCAATATCCAGCCCGCGGGCCGCGATATCGGTTGCTACCAGAACCCGCGTGTCACCATTTTTGAACGCTTTGAGCGCCTTGGTGCGTGCGCCCTGGCTCTTGTTGCCGTGAATGGCCATGGATGTCAGACCATCCCGGTCCAGCTGCTGGGCCAGGCGGTTGGCACCATGCTTGGTGCGGGAAAACACCAGCACCTGCTGCCAGTTGCCGGAACCAATCATATGGCTCAGCATTTCACGCTTACGGCCTTTATCAACGGTAATAAACCGCTGCTCGACCCGTTCTGCAGTGTTGTTCGTGCCGGCAACTTCGATCATCTGCGGATCGTTTAGCAGGTTGTTGGCCAGGGCGCGAATCTCCTTCGAGAACGTCGCGGAAAAAAGCAGGGTCTGACGCTCCGTTTTTGAGGGAAGCAGGGCCAGGATGCGCTTGATGTCATGAATAAAGCCCATGTCCAGCATGCGGTCTGCTTCGTCCAGCACCAGCATCTCCACCTGGGACAGGTCGATGGTGCCCTGTCCCGCATGGTCCAGCAGCCGTCCTGGCGTCGCCACGACGATGTCGCTGCCGTTGCGCAAACGGGTCGCCTGGGGGCCGAAACCGACACCACCAAAAATGACCGTAGAGCGCAGGCCGAGGTGCTGACCGTAGACGCGAACACTTTCGCCCACCTGGGCGGCCAGTTCACGGGTTGGCGCAAGCACCAGCGCGCGAACTTTGCCGGAACCCTGGCTGCCATGCAGCAGGTTCAACATGGGCAGGGTGAAACCTGCGGTTTTGCCCGTGCCCGTCTGGGCACCGGCAAGAATGTCCCGACCCTGCAGGATTGCCGGTATGGCCTGTTCCTGAATGGGTGTGGGGGTATCGTAACCCTGCTCGCGCACGGCACGTAAAATCCCGGCCTCAAGGCCGAAATGTTCAAAAGACATTGGATAATTGCTCCAGTCATGCCCATTCCCTTCGTTAAGGGAAAACCGGTCAGGGCTGGATAAGAAGTGATTTACCAGGAATTATGAAACCTGTAATCCTTTCCGGCGGCCGGAAAAATGACTCCAGCGCGCAGGGATACCACCGGTTGGGTATCCGCGAAAGGACATAGTCTAACAGGAAACATGCGCGTCTGCCCGATTCAATACCGATCCAGTTCTATAGCAGAGGTGCGAACAGCCTGGAGAACTTGACCCCCAAGCGCCACCACAGCGTCTGACGGTCGAAATCAGCCGGATCAATCTCCAGCGCCTGGTCAAAGTCCTCTTCTAGCATTCGCCCCATTTCCTGGTTGAACGCCTCATCCAAGATCACCGCACTTACCTCGAAATTAAGGCGAAACGAGCGATTGTCGATATTGTGTGTCCCGACGCTGGAAATCTCGTGATCGATCAACATGACTTTCTGGTGCATGAAACCGGGCGCATAGGCATAGAACCTGATACCCAGATCCCGCAGTTCGTTGATGTAGTGGAACCCAGCCAATCGGGTGGGCAAGCTGTCACTCTTGGCTGAAGTGATGATACGCACATCAACACCGCGCAACGCGGCCAACTGGAGCGCTTTAATAACTGCATCATCGGGTATGAAGTACGCGGCGGACAACCAGGCGCGCTGCCTGGCATGATTCAAAGCCGAGACGAAAAACAGGCTGGCGTTTTCCAGGCGGGAAGCGGGCCCGGTGGACAGGATAACGACTTGCTTGCCGTCTTCAACAACGCCCGGACGCCAGTTCACCTCGAGAATATCGCTGGTTGCCCAGTACCAGTCGCCGAGGATCGTGAGTTGAATCTGCATCACTGCCGGGCCCTCGATTCGGACATGGGTATCACGCCAGGGACTGAAATCCGGGTTTCGGCCCAGGTAGGCATCACCCACGTTGTGGCCCCCAACCCAGGCATAAACACCATCCACAACCATCATCTTGCGATGGTTACGAAAATTGATCTGAAAGCGATTGCCCCGGCCGCGCGTCGGTTTAAAGGCAGTGACTTGAACACCTGCCTCGGCAAGGCTGTCGATGAACCGTTCATCAAGGCCCAGGCTGCCTATCTCGTCATACAGGACAAATACCCGCACACCTGCTGCAGCGCGTTCCACCAGGGCATCACGCACCCGGCCGCCCAGCTCATCGTTATTGATCATGTAAAACTGAAACAGGATGTACTCCCGGGCCTGTGAAATGCCCTCCAGAATACTGTCGAAAGTCGCCTCGCCATTGATCAGAAGCTTAATGTCATGACCACCAGATATTTCGAACCCGGTGAGCTGCTCCAGGGCATGGCGCCAGGACGGCTGATCCCCCGCCACCATCGCCAGCGGTGAGAAACCCTCCTGGTAGCGCTCGACTACCCGTTCAAAGCCACCATGGCTCTCGCGTAATGCCTGCGCGCGCCCGGCGAACCTGTTCCTGCCCAGGAACAGGTAAGCAGGAACTGCAAGAAAGGGAAAACTGATGAGAGAGACGACCCAGGCAGCCGCACCCTGTGCCGTCCGGGTGCTCGTAGCCGCGTGGATGGCCACGATTCCGCCAACCAGGTATGACAGCACAATAAGTGCGCCAATGATCCAGCCTGTCATAAATCCGGCACACCAACATGAAGCATGAAGCGGTGAATCATCACGATACCCCGGTAGTCATCAAATGCACCTCAGTTCAGGAATGATCCTTTTCGTGGAGACCAAACCATTTGGCGTACCTGACGGCCGTGATGCCATGCAGCACCAGGCTGAGCAGTACCGTGCACACGACCACCAGCGACATCAGCCCGGCATGATCCAGTCCTTCATCGATAACGATGATGGCAAAAACGATGCTCGCCAGGCCCCGTGGACCGAACCAGCCTATAAACCAGCGCGCCCTGGGCGACTGCCCGGAGCCTGCCATGCACAGGTATACCGGCAGCATTCTTACGACCGTCAGGCTCAGCAGTGCATAGAGCACAATGGACCAGGTAAACTGATCGAATACCTGGCCCACCACCGCGGCACCAAACAAAAACCAGGTGAGTAGCGCCAACACCTCGCCAATGCCCTCGGCGGGCTGAACCAGGTGGGCCGTTTCCTTTTTGGCCAGATGACCAAACAGCAGACCGCCGGAAAAGGAAGCGATGTAACCGCTACCGTCCAGGCTCTGCGCCGTGGCAAAACAGGTCAGGGCCATTGCAGCGGTGGTGATCTGGCTCCAGACCGGGTCACTCCAGCCAAGCCGGTCTGCATAGCGCATCAGGTAAGCGCCGGTGACAGCCACAGACAGCCCAGTCAACAAACCCACACCAATTTCCTCCGCCAGCAGGCGCATGATCAGCCCTTCACCAATGGATGCTTCACTGCCCACTTCAAGAGCGACAAAAACGAACAGGACCGGCACGCAGAGCCCATCGTTCAGTCCGCTTTCAACGTTCAAGCCCTCTCGCAGCCGGTCAGGCACTGCCTTGTTGGTGACCACAGCCTTACCCAGGGCGGCATCGGTAGCGGCAAGCATGGTTCCCAGAATTGCCGCTTCATAGACCGTCAATACATCGAAAAGGACGAGGGCCAGCCCGAAACCTGCCAGGATTGAGAGAGGCAGTCCAATCAGCAACAAGCGTGCCGGGATACCGAGGCGTGCTTTCAGAGTCAACAGATTGGCATTGGCCGCATCCGTGAACAGAAAAAGCGCCAGGGTCAGATCGGCCAGCGTTCTCAGGGTGCCCCGGTACTCTCCGGCAGGAAACCAGCCCAGGAGCATGGGCCCCATAATGAGTCCCGCCGTCACAAAAATGATGGGTCCGGAAAGCGAGCTCCGGTCAACCCGCCCGGCGAGCAGGCTGTAGAGAAAAACGAAGATCGCCAGAATGGCCAGTTGCAGATGCGTCAAAGCTCAGGATCCGCCAGCAAGGGAGACGGAGTCAGCGCCATGACAAGCCCGGGCCGCCTTGTTTATTTTTGTTTTCATCGGGCTTACTGACTCCAGGCATCAGCGTTATATTGCCCTCATGCTGCCGTGCGGGAAGCGTGGGTGCAAGTTGCCTGGACCGTAAGCGGCAACCCGGGATTAACACCGGCGAGAAGTGAATATTGCCCGTTAAGCTCTAAAATGAAGCATCGACAATAAAAAAACCTGCTCTGCCTGGCAGCGATCCGTCTTATCGGATAAGCATCGATGCGCGCGCGGTCGATGCGAAGCACAGGTCAGAAAGAGCAGCTTTAAAGGGAACACCAACTCATGAGCATTGATGCCATCCCCAATCTGGTTCGCGACACCATGCGCCTGAACGAGATCGTGTCCACGCTTGCCAGGTACCAGTTGGCACCCTGGCTCAGCACCATCAATGCATCCTGGGTCCAGGCTCATTTTCAGTCGATTGACGGCGAGCCCATCAGCGAACTGGCGCCAGGCGTCCGGATGCGCGAGGCGTTTTCCGAGCTTGGAACAACGTTCATCAAGCTCGGACAGATTCTCAGCACCCGCCCGGACCTGGTCGGGCCTGAAATTACCAGTGAGTTGGCAAAACTGCAATCTGATACACCTGCAGATTCAGGAGAAGAGGTTTGCCGGACATTTATTCTCGAACTCGGCATGGCCCCGGAAGACCTTTTTAGCGAGTTTGACGATCAGGCTGCCGCTTCTGCGTCTATTGGCCAGGTGCACTTTGCACGGCTAAAAGATGGCACGCCGGTTGCGGTAAAAGTGCAACACCCGGGAATCGAAGGCAAGATTCGCAGTGATCTGGATATTCTCAAGCGCCTGGCCGAACTGGCCGAGCACTATTCCGAGCAAGCACGCCAATTCCGTCCCAAGGAAACCATTGCCGAGTTTTCACGCACCCTGCTGTCAGAACTGGATTTCGGTCGCGAGCGAAGAAACCTCAAGAAGTTTGCCGGAAACTTTGCTGAAGATCCGATGGTGGTCATTCCGGAGGTTTATGAGCAGCTTTCAACACCGCGCATCCTGACCATGGAGCGGCTCGACGGCATCAGCCTGGCCAACACCGCTCTGCTCAGTGAGGCGGGACACGATCTTGATAAACTGGCCAACCGTGGCGCCAATATTTTTCTGGAAATGATCTTTCGTGACGGCTTCTACCACGCGGATCCGCACCCGGGAAATATTCTTGTGCTGGGAAATTCTGCGCTTGGCTTGCTGGACTTCGGCATGGTCGGACGCATTGATGAGCAGTTACGTGAAGTGATGGAGGAAATGCTGTTTGCGGTGAACGACCGTGATTCGCGGGCGATGTGCATTCAAATTTGTGAGTTGGCGGATGTTCCACCCGAGCTTAACCGCAATGCTTTCAGGCGGGATGTTGAGGACTTTATGGCTGACTATGCCACCCAGAGTCTTGCTGATCTTGACCTTGGTGAGGCGCTTAACCGGATGATGGCAATCATCCGGCAATTCAAGATTGTCCTGCCATCCCGGGTAACTTTATTGCTCAAAGTGCTGGTCATGCTGGAAGGCACCGCCCGGCTACTCAATCCCAGGTTCAGTCTCCTGGAAATCCTGCGCCCCTACCAGGACCGCATTGTTCAACGCCGAATGTCGCCAAAGCAGCTGTTGAAGAGGGCCAGGCACAATGCGCGCGACTGGGCGCAACTGGCAGAGATGGCACCCCGCGAACTGGCCGAGATCCTGACCCAGATAAAGCGGGGCAGATTTGATGTTCACCTGGAGCACCGCAAACTTGATGCGGTGGCCAACCGCCTGGTGATGGGTGTGCTCACAGCAGCCCTGTTTGTAGGTTCTGCAATGATCCTGAGCTTTGATGTCCCACCCAATTTCCACGGCACCTCCATTGCAGGTGCCACGGGCTGCCTGATTGCCCTCGCCATGGGCTTCCGCCTGGTCCGGGCTATTCAGAAATCCGGCAACATCGAGTCAAAAAGAAACGAAAGCTGACCGATCGAATCCATTCTGCGATACCGAAGTGGCTCTTTTGCTCATACCAACACGTCCCGTGGAACTCAGACGACCAGCCTCAATGTGCCCTGGACCTCCATGCGAGCGCACTCAGCAGACAAGCCTCTTTGCGGCGCGCCGGGCGGATCAAGACGCATCATCTTTCGGATGCAAAATTGCGAGTTGGACTACCCTCCTGATATCGTCAAGTGGAAGGGCATCTTTGTCCTTGAAGTTAATACACCCTTTGCCGGTTTTGTACCCGGGGTGCTTTTCCTTGAATTCCTTTATGTGGTGGTAGCCACAGGTATACAAGGAAACATAATGTTTCTGATTCGCAATCGAAACCCAGCCCTCACCCACACAATAGGTCGGCATCCGGTATTTCATATCTACAACAGCGTCGGGGAATTCTTCAAGGATCAGTTGGTGTAAAGCATTCAATGCTTCCTTTCGGGAATTGGGAGCCGCCTCAAGATACTCTTTTACCTTTTCATCCATGGTGATCTGGCTTTTTAGCAAATCGCAACCGGGGACAAATAGCCGTGGCGACGTTGTTGACGGAATAATTATTTTAATTTCGTTATTCTACGAAGTTAGTTTTTTAAGGCCACTCCGAGCAGGACAGTATGCGGGAATACGAATCTTCCATCTCTAAGATTCATATTCCGTCTCTATTGTGTCCGGCATTTTTGTTGCGCGACGCTGAGGGGGGGCTGGCAGAACGAGCTTGTCAGGTGCGTCTTTCATTATTTGTATGCACGGTTTTTTTGCCCACGTACTCCTCAAACAGAGCCACGTGTGCCGACCGGGAAAACGTATCCTTTCGTTCGAAGTATTGCGCAATCCAGTTGATTAGCATAGCCAGGTTTTCGTCCTGCGCTTCTTTTGATGCATATTTATGCGGCTCCCAGGGGCGGTTTCTGGCATTGGCAATACACAATTCAATAGGCAGATTCAGATAGATAATCTCACTGGATTCGGGCATCGCGATTTCCAGCAGATCGGCGTAACAGCCCTCTATAACCCATTGATCGTTGGCGCTCATAAACGCAGCGATTGCATGCCGGGATTCAGCAAGTGGCTTTCTCTGCGGTGGAGAAGCCGGCCCCCAGGCAACAGTATCGAGATCCAGGTGCGCCAGGTGCTCTTGCTCACTTAGCTGCCTGGCAAGGGTAGATTTTCCTGAACCGGAGTTCCCAAAAATGACGACCTTCTTCAAGTGCGGCTCCTGATCACAACACCTTCGATAGCGTTTTATTACCAACCACCTGGGACAAGCCACGCCAAAGAACCCGCACCAGCATGGCGCCAATTACAGCGAGTGGAAAAAGCAGATAAACCAAAACCGGGTTCAATGTGACTGACGCCTGGAGTTTGAGTTCAAGGGCCGCACCAAGCGGGGTTCAAGATTACGAAGACTGCTGGTTGAATAATCTGTTGCATGTTTTAAGTTCAGGTATTCAGAGTACTTATATCCCGCGCAAAGGGCCGAAGCTCATCGTGAATAGTCGCAATACCGTTTTTACTGATGTTTCCTCTAAACCTGCGAAATGGTAGCCAATGCCATAGATACTTTGTCAGTGATGCCATCACCTGTTGATCATGTTCGTCAAACTCCAGCTTGTAAGTATTCCTGCGTGTCCTGATTTCATATCCGGCATCACCCAGCCTGACGACATCAGTCTTCTCGATATCCAGCACTATCTCCTGCCGGCCTTCGCCTTTAGTCACAGGTAAATGGGCAGAAAAGTACCGGGCACCTTCGAACTCAAAAAATTCAATCTGGCAGCTACCCATTGCGACATATGAACATTGGCTTCTTATGAGTGGATGAGCCATATTTTCAGGCATCGCTGGTAAACATAAGGTTTGAATTAAGCGCGGCAGCGCAGCCTCGTCCCGTGGAACCAGCCTGATAGTAAAACGTTTTGGCACGAATTGTTATGTGGTTTAACCGGTATACCAATAGCCAAAAAGAAAGCCCAAAATAACGAAAACGGCAAGGTTAAGCCCATCGAAGATGACCGCTATAGATGCCCTTTCCTCCTCACTATTCTTCCGCAGCACCCTCTGTTTCAGAAACTCAATGCCCACTCCTGCCAAAATCAATACGACGAGAAAAACGTAGAATTGTGGTCTCCACAGAAAATCAATAGAGTCGCTGCCTGCGCTGTAAAAGAAAAAGCCCAAACCGCCTAAAAACAGCAACGCCACAGCAAGCAGGATAGCTTTGAGCACTCTAAGCCAAGAGGAAAATCTTGCCCGGTCTGCGGCGAGAAGTTTTTCGATTTGGTCCTGAATCTCGTCGTTCACGCTGTAACACCCAGTTTTGCCGGATGGGCATGCATGCGCTTGTTATGCTCCGATTTGCGCCTTGAACATGGCCTCATCCCGCACCCCTACTCTGTTGCCATCCGGGTCAAAATGTTGATGGTGGACCCCCAATCATTGCGAATAATCTGAGCATCGATTCCATAGGCCCGTATTGTTTCCAAAGCCTCTTCAATATTTGAGACGTTGAACCTCAGCTTGGTGGAACTCTGGTTCATCGTTTTACCTTCGGGCCTCGCATGACCGCCAGTCTCAATCATGAGGTAAGAACCTGCAAAGTCGAAACATGTTAATCGGAACTCACCGTGTTGTTCTTCGAACATAACAGTCAATCCGAACAGGTTTTTATAAAAGGAAACGCATTCGTCATATCTTTCGGTGTTGATGATCACGCCGGTTCGAGCGATATCCATTTCCCCTCCAGGAGCATAACGGCCTGAGCCCGGCCTAAGAAAAACCGGGTAGCAGTTTTACCACCCAGCTCAAAGATTTGTTGTTCGCCTAAGGCATATAAAGAACGCCTCGGCCTGATGGTTCGCTAATGATCAAATAAATTTCATGATCAACATTTTGCTTTCGATACACCGAAAACCCTTGATCACCTATCCGGGACTCTATGATCCCACGGACGCCTGAGTCTTTAAGTACATTATCGGACTTTTGCCATTCGCCAGACCATTCTTCCAGATCGATGGGCTGACGAAGAGTAAATGCAGTAAGCACGAAACCTTGCGGGAAACCACTATAACCACCGCTAATGTCGTAAGCACCGTAATCATTCGGATTGCCCACGTACTCTTTAAAACTTTGCGGCCCACTTATATCTCGTAGAAGGGGCATATTTTCCCAATAACCGCCAAGATAGATAAACGCGCCAAATACAAGAAGTCCGCTTACGAAAACGATCGTTAAAGACCGCAGAAGCCCCTTCCCTGGCTTGGGGGTTTTCATCCGCAGCGTTGGTCTGGCAATCTGGAAGAAAAGGAATTCATACCAACATCAGCTCTGGTCACAATCGGTCATTGTGGGAGCCTCACGGGGTTAACGACACACATCACAAAAGCTGCCGGCCAAAACCAGCCAGCGAAAGTACAGGTTCGATTTGTCAATGGTGACTCTTGTGATGCTCAGGCGGAGCGGACGCAGAACGCCGATACCCGCGAATCTCGTCATACTGTGCAATCTGCTCTGCCGAAAGCACAAGCTTCTGATCCAGGTGCGCCTTTAGATGAACATACCGGAGGCGACCTCTTATTTCACCGATTTGTAGCAACGCGTTTTCCAGCGATTCCGGATCAACCGTCCCTGTTTCAAAGTGGCCATCAAGCTCAAACTCCGCCTCAATCAACTGTTTGCCGAGCGTCACAGCGCTATCTTCCATCCCTCTAAAGATTTGTTTGGTCTGGGCTAGTTGCACTGGGGTCAACTTTAGTTCACCCGCAAGCTCCAGGACGTGTTTGGGCCCCGGGTAATGATTAAGCTCAGCCAGTTTCGCAAACCCCATCCCACGACCGGATCGCAGGGACTCGATCTCTTGCGGGGAGAGCGACTTGATCGAACGGAGTTCTTCCCCGCCGTAGGGGAATTTATCAGCCGCCAGGGATAGACCGGCCATGACTGCAAATCCGAACAACACAATTAGTCTCATGTACCGAGCTCCAATGATGATATCAAAGACAATCCGCACCGAAACAGCGCGACATTTCACTTCAATATAGGTCGACTGCGAATGCCGCCTTCGCACCACAGGTCTTGCTGATCGGCGCCACTGAATCGCTTCTCAACATCTGCATAGATGGCCTCCCAGTCAGTCACGGAAAACCCTCGTTTTCATAAAAGTGCTGTTCGAGCCGGGTCATGTCCATATTAAATCTAACGTTTGTTTTAAGCGGTGGCGGACAACATGGTGGCACTCAAAAAAACCATGGTGATCGCATTTCCACAAAGTTCCTTCAGAGGTAAATGTATCCGGCCCCTTTATCGCTTTCTCGCTTTCTTTATGGCGATGGTGTCATCCAAAGACCTAAGCAAAGAGTGACAATTGAGCTCAAACCAATGTAGGTTCTGATGTGATTCCAGCGCTGCCAGTTAATTTGATAATCCTTCCAGACTTCTGACCCTTCCCTCGCTGCTACCCGCGCTAACTCATCGTTCAAGGGGACATTACAGCGAACGGTTATTCCGAACGGGCCAATAATGTACCCAAAGGCGCCCGAGAGCAGAAAAATACTCTGTGCATGAGCCAGATTTGAAAAGCTGTACATGATAAGAAATATGCAGATAACTGGAGTTCCCAGAAAGAAGAACAGGAACAATGGATTGATTATCTTCTCGTTTATCTGCTGCATCGCATACATCCCTTGCTCCGAATCAAGCTCACCTAATGCACTCATGACAAAATTCGAAAATGCGAAGAGCAAGCCTGTCACCATTGCTGCCCCTGAAATGGCGGCAACAATTGCGTAAGGCAAAATCAAATCGAAATCCATTGGCTATCCAGTAAAACCATTTCCGAGCCACACTTGCGACAGGTTTTCTTCATGGGTTTGCTGGCGAAACACAACGTTTCATGTCAGCGTCCATATAAAAAGTACATTCCCAGGATGAACAACACAAAGAAGCCAAGCCAGAATGGAAGCTTTTGCTTGCCCAGAGCAACTGAACCTGGGCTGAAGAAACGGCCTATTCCCCTCCTCTCCATAAGACCATAGGCACAAAACAAAGCACCCATCAGAATCAAAAGCACCATATCAAAAGCGAAAGAACTATCGTTTACATCCAGGGCCATCGAGACTGAGACAATAATGGATAAAACACCAACAATAAGGCCAAGAATTCTGGTTAAAACTTCCATAGCTCAAATGATGATATAGCGTCGGCTAGTCATTCAGTGTTTCAGCTCAGCGGCGCCTGCGCAGCAGCAGGCGTGGGGAGCAGGCCGCAGGCCGGAACGCACTTCAATGATTTGTTATGCGCCAACTTCTTCGTACTCGACAGCGCTGCTCGGCTTTGGAATAGGAATACCTTTTTTCTTCATACCATCCAGGTGAAACTGTATGGCAGAACGTATTTCATTTTCGGTTTCTTTGATTGACTGGCCTGTAGCGATACAACCAGGCAGGTGTGGGACATAGGCCGAAAAATTGGTGCCAGCATTTTCGGTAACCACAGCGTATTTCATAAATCACCTCTGTTTCCAGCCAGCCTGCTCGTAAATGCTATTTAGTGTCCCGGATGCAAGATTATCACCAAGCTTACCGTAACAAGTCCAGGTTTCTGCGGGTGTTTGAATTGTCTGTGGCTTCCTTTCATTCGAACTTGCAACTGTCTCCCCGCAGAAGCTTTATTACGGTTCTGGCATTCATTCCTCCTTTTTACGGAAGAGCGAAAGCGCCTGATATCGCAGTTATTCCTCAGGATAATTAGGAATGCTTTTCCAAAACCACTGCGGCGATGGCATAACGGCTGAATTAGGCGATCTCACGGAGCACGGTCCGGCAGCCCCTCGCCACGGACTTGAATGGTTTGTTATTCATCATCAGTCGCCTCAGAAAAACCAATGAACCGAACGGAAACAGCGGAGAGAACAATAACCAGCAATAGCAAAGCCGCTATTGGGCCCAGCGAATTCGCAAGCCACCCCTCTGCTGATGTGGTTCTTGGGAAATACACAGCTATCAACGCTCCAACCACGCTACCGACCATAGCGAAACGCGTTAGGGTTTTCTGATTGGGGATAATTTTTGCGTCACATGCAGCACAGCTGATTTTGGTCCAGCGATTCAAATAGAGAGACTTATACTTTGGCACCGGTTCATGGCACCTTGGACAAGAAAATTTTGGAGCTTCTATTGCATCCATAACGTTTGAATTAAGCGGCGCCGGCAGAGCTGGCGTCCGTGTTTCGCCGCGTGTTAAAGGGGAACATTCGAGAGATGCCTGCCACCAAAAGCATGAGGAAGACAGGTATCTTTATTACGTCTACCCAGAGGGAAGTAACAGCCACAACAGAACTTTCACTTTCCAAATTTAATTGCTCTGAAAGGGAGAAGGCACGGACTACCAGTAAAAACATGGCGCTTGTGGGGACAAGAGCAGCCAGAAGAGCAAACCGAAATTGTCTGCCCTGATAAAGCCGAACAATTATTGTGGCAATTGGCACCGCTGCGATGAGCACGCCAGTTGAGTGACATAACTGCAACCAAACATGAGTGCTGTAGTTGCTTTGGCCGAACGCATTGGTCCACCAGTTCGGAACAGCCGACCACGCCGTCAACGAAATGAAAATCACTATAAGAAACGCATACGTGGCACCCAGAAGTAGCGCAATAAAAAAATCCCTGCGGCTTAATGTCTCCATACCCTTTAACACCTGCGTTCAGCTGCGATTGAGGCGGGCGAGACTTTAGCGATAGCCGAAGTGGCGGCAGGGTCAATTGTCAGCTGCAATGTCTTGTTGTAGGGCAACATGCTAAGAGTCTCCGTTCCACGCATATTTTCTCAACCAACAATAGCTCGAGGGCCCGCTATCGGCCAGAAGTGGTCGTTCGCGAGACTCAATCATTGGCTACGCCTAATCTTTTTTAACACTCGGAAGCCTGTCAAGCTTGTCCGCAAGGGCGACTCGAAAGGTTTCCATAGATTCCCTGGTGTTTCGGATCTGGAATTGTTGAAGGCGCACCAAAAAGACGATTTGGCTGACTATATTTATTAATTCGGTATCTTCTGCGAGCGCGTCGAAGTCGAATTCGATCTCCATCGAATCCAATTCGTCCGTATCAATAATTCCAAATTTTCCATCAATTTCTGTGCGCAGTTGGTAGATACGGCCTGTATGTCTCCGACTCCAGCCAATCGCAGTCTCGTAGTCAGTCAGGGTAGTGCCTATCAGGGCGCGTAATTCGATATCCCGGATCAGGGTCATATTGCCCGTGGACTGAAGCTCACTGACAGTGGTCAGGTCAATTTCGGGCTCATCGGCGTAGCCAATCATCTTCAGGCCAACCTCAAAGGCTGACCGATCCTGCTCCGATAACTCGCCGTCTCTCAGAGCGCTCAGAGCCAGACGTTGAGCCGCAATCGCCTCCGAAACCCATCTCTGGCTGGAGTCCAGTCGCTCAATCGATCGATTGACGTCCGCATACATTCGCGCGATGTATTCGCGTTCGAGCATGCGGTCTATGCGGCCCTGGTTCCAAATGGAAACCTGTAAAGCGATGAACACACCCACAATAACAAGCACGAGCTCAATGAGGATGGTTGACCAACCCTGTCGAGACATGGCACGGGCCAATCGTTGAAAGATCATGGAAGCTGCTGAGTGCGAGCAGAGACTGTAGGCTACTGTCCCTGCTGAGAGATAATTAGACCGGCGCCTTTGGGTCAGTAGTGGACACTAGCGACATTACCCAAGGTTGCGCTGTAATGTTTGAATTAACCGGGGCCAGCGTCACTGGCGTCCGTGTTTGATGACTTGTTAGTTGCCGAGTACTCAAGTCGTTCTGCAAGCCACATCTTGATGATGGATTGCCGAGTCACTCCAACTCGACGTGCCTCCAAGTCCAACTCTCGAACCATCCAGGTGGGAAAATCGACATTGACACGCTTTTGAGCCTGCAGGGGGCGACGTGCCTTGGATAGATCCAACGCATCGGTGAGGTCCTCACCCTCTTCAAATTTCGTGTCAAATGTCTTGGCTTTCATAGAGGCTCACTTCCTCAACTCTTGATCTTCGTACAGAGATGATTCGAATTGCTTCTCTCCGATAGGTCACTACGGCCGACCAATGGTTCGTTTCAATTTTGCCAATGAGCAGATACCTGGGCTCATCGACTGTTCTGGCTGGAATTTCCAATAAGTTGGAATCGTCCCAAAGCCGTTGGGCTTCAACGAAATCAATGCCGTGCTTCTGGAGATTGGATTGGCTTTTCGATTCGTCGAATTCAATCACGGTATAGAAATTATACCATTATTGATTCGTCACGCAGCCAGCTTGCGCAACTAACGTTTCGAGTTAAACGACCGTGCGCCGCGCGGTCCGGCAGCCCGTGGCTGCGTACTTAAATGACTTGTATGGTTCCGTCAGGCCCCCGATTGATATGGTAGGCCCATCACCTGTATGCAGCAGGTGATCGGTGGTGCAGCCCGATTGAATGATGGCTCCAGGTTACCCTGAGACCGCTAACAAGCGCGTGGCGCTCCACCGACTCGTTTCATTCACGCGAACAGTCGAATGGGCCTAGAGCCCGAATGTAGCAAGGGTGCGTCATGAACTCAATTACTCCGTCTCTTCATATCGGCGTTGATGTGGGCAAACAACAGCTGGATTTCTGCTGCCACGAAAACGCTCAACACTTCACGGTCGACAACACGCCACGTGGTATCCGCCAGGCGCTCAGGCAACTGGACTTACCTGCCATTGCCTGTCTGGTGGTCGAAGCCACCGGTCGACACGAACAGGCCCTGGTCCGCGCCGCCGGCAAACAGCATCTACCCGTGGTGGTCGCGCAGCCCATTGCCATCCGGCGCTTTGCCGGCGCCCTGGGCATCCTGGCCAAGACCGATAAGCTCGACAGCCGGGTGATCGCCCAGTATGCCGCCACCGTGCAGCCACCGATACGTGAGCTGCCCGATGAAACCACTTGCAAGCTCACAGACTTAACCGTCCGCCGCAAGCAAATCATCGGCATGCTGACCATGGAAAAGAATCGCCTGCAGGTGATGCCCGCGTTCCTGCGTGCAGATATCCGCCGATCCATTGGCCACCTGCAACGTCAGTTGCAATCGGTTGACCGGCGCATTGTTGAACTGAGTGAGCAGGTGGCCAGCTGGCGAGAGCGTCGCCAGATCCTCGAGAGCATGCCGGGTGTCGGGGTCACGCTGTCCACCACACTGCTGAGCGATCTGCGTGAACTGGGCTCACTCAAGCCCAAACAAATCGCTGCCCTGGTGGGTGTGGCACCCATGAACAGGGACAGTGGCAAGCACCGCGGCAAACGCCGCATCCGCGGTGGACGAGCGCAGGTCAGAACCGTGTTGTTCATGGCTGCATTATCTGCCATCCAACACAACCCGGTCATCCGGGCTTTTTACCAAAAACTCGTCGCTAAAGGCAAAAACAGGAAGGTAGCCGTGGTGGCGTGCATGCGCAAAATGATCGTGCTGCTCAACGCCATGGTCAGGGATGAAACCTGCTGGATGGAGATGAAAACGATGGCCTAAATACTTGACTTGGGATCACAGTCGCTTGTTAGCCGCAAGCATTACGGCTGGGAATGATGACCTTTAAAATGACTTCTTCACCCGATTCCACGAATGGCACCGGGTAAACGTAGACTTCTAAGGCGATTGCAACTTTTTGTTAGGCATCAGCGCACTCGATCATCTGAGTCTCTATCCAGGAACACGCGGAACGACCGCCTGCAGCCCGTTGCGGTCACTTACCTTTGAGTTTCGTGTCTTGTCGAATCCACGTTAAGCGACGGTTGCGGTCTGGCGCCAAAGTCAGTGTCAATGACCTATTGCCAAACTCGTAAAATCGAACCACCGATAGGCCGTCTGCCTCCGGATTCGTGTGGAACAACCTGTGGTGAGTCACTGTTCCATTGTCAGCATCGACATCATAAGTAGCAACGTAGGCTACGAAACCGTCAACGATCTCGCTGTTCGGGACGGCTCCGCTCTCGGCAACTCGCTCCTCGTATGCGAGTTGCACGGCCATGTTCCCGAAGGAGTCATACATAAGTACGCCGAATGGGTTGTCTCCCCACCTCTCTATTTTCTCCCAAACACCGGATTCGGACTTCGACTCAATCGCCCCTAGCGCCCACGTTCCAACGAATCGGTCCGCATCGTTTGCGTTTGCGGTCTGCAATACACAAAGCGAGAACAAAATCAGAAACTGTGTGGTCTTCTTCATTACAAAATGCTCCGCTCGGCCCTATGTTCAGCCCTGAGATACTGGATTTCGAACGGCCGCTTTGGGCCGCTAGCAGTCAAACGCTTGCAGCAGCTCCACCTGTATGCCTGACGATTGAGAAAAGCGGCGCCTATGAAGTAGGCGTCCGTATTGAATGATTTGTTATGCGGCGAACTCAATTTGCTGCATTCTGATTGGTCGCTATTCAATCTGCTCAACCCATGTAGTGGAGACCGGCCCTAACCCGCTGATCTGAATTTCGACTGGTTCTTCGCCGCACGCACCGTCAAAATGGACTGCTCCTTTCGGTTGCATCACATACGCGCCAGCTGTCATAGGTATCGTGCTACTGCATTTTCCCGAGTAGCCGGTTCCAAACGCCCAGACGCCAGATATC
This sequence comes from uncultured Gammaproteobacteria bacterium, assembly GCA_942491555.1. Classification (GTDB taxonomy): domain Bacteria; phylum Pseudomonadota; class Gammaproteobacteria; order Xanthomonadales; family SZUA-36; genus Marinihelvus. The sequence goes on along the minus strand of CALOBN010000005.1, from coordinate 786,971 downwards.
ACCGTAACATGTCGATCTTGGTCGTGAGAATGAGGAGGAAATGTAAGGCCCGGTGAAAGCCTAAGACGAATAACATAAACCCCAGCGCTATCGGGATCGCCTGACAAAACTGCGTAACCTAGCCCTGGTACATCAGGTACGGTGTCAAACTGCATGTCTGTGGCCGGAAGCGCGATAAATCCGAACGTTGATTCTTCTTCCAGCGCCGAAACAGAGGTACTTGATACGAGTAAAAAGTGCAGTACAAGCCAACTACTGAGTGTCATTTTTCCTCCCAAAGGTAAAACCTCTGATATGCGTCAATTTCGAAATGTCCGCCTCGGGGGAAACAATCTAACAATAACGACTGCGCTTCCACGCTGCATTACGTTCAAATCAGGCGGCGCCGAAGGCGTCTGGTGAGCGAAGCGCACGTTCTTAAACGTTTTATTATGCGGCAACTTCCACGTACTCGACGGCGCTGCTCGGGTTTGGAATAGGAAGACCGTTCTTCTTCATTCCTTCCAGATGAAACTGTAAGGCAGAACGTATTTCATTCTCAGTTTCTTTGATTGACCGGCCAGTAGCGATACAACCGAGGAGGTCTGGCACGTAGGCCGAAAAATTAGTGCCAGCGTTTTCGATAACTACAGCGTATTTCATGAATCACCTCTATTTCCAGCCAGCTTGCTTATAAATGCTATTTAGTGTCCCTGCTGCAAGATTATCACCAAGCTTGCCTGGGACGATAACGAGTCCAGGTTTCTGCGGATGTTTGAATTATCGGTGGCTTCCTTTCATTCGAACTTGTTTCCAAAGTCTTTCCGCAGAAGCTTTACTGCGGTTCTGGCATTCATCGCTCCTTTTTACGGGAGAGCGAAAATGCTTCACATCGCCATTCTTCTTCAGATTAATTAGGAAAACTTGTTCAGTGCTAACGAGCCAATCGCATAACGTTTGAATTAACCGGCGCCAGCATCGCTGGCGTCCGTGTTAGATGGCTTGTTATGTGCTGAATGCTTCCATATTAATTGTGCAATGAAAGCAGCACAACAGCTGTAGCGATACACCAAATTAGCATCGTATAAGTCCCTACTAGAGATCTAAAAGGAGGCGGGCCAGGAATATTGAGGGTCAGTGCATCCAGAAAAGTTACTCCCCGAGAAAAAGCAACACTTGCCGCTGCAACGGGCAACATGACAAAGGCCAAAAAGGGTATAGACAACAGAAATAGTTTAGGAGAAACCTTGGTGTATATAAAAAGAGGCAACAATGGGACGGTTCCCGCTAAACCGTATGCAAGTGCGAAATAGAATAAGTCACCCATTACGATTCAGCGTGGCCATCAGCATATAACGTTTTAAGTTAAGCGGCGCAGCGCAGCTGCGTCCGGCCCCGCAGGGGAACACTTTAACGCTTTGTTAGGTTTAAACCTCATATGAAATTGTGTCTTACCTAGCTTGCCATTCTTGATTTCAGGGCTACTCCAGACATCTACTTTATCCGGGCCGATCCACAACACAAAAGCCAACACGCTTGCAAAGCCGTCACTTGCCTTCGCCAATAATCGCGTACGAAACTTTGGTACGAACGGAGTGGTTCGTCGTTTGATTCCGTAGATCGTGCCGCAAAGACTGCCCGATACCAGACTTCCCAATGGAAACTTCAATTCTCCACGCTCCACCAATGCGGCCTTCAAAACTTCAGCTTCTTCTTTTGTGATGATGTGCTGTGCCACGAAGATCTGCTATGTAAACCTAACGTTTTCAATTAAGCGGCCGCGCGCAGCGTGGTCCGGCAGCCCCGGCTGCGTACTTGAATGATTTGTTATGCATCATCAGATGCCTCCGAAAAACCAACGAACCGAACGGAAACAGCGGAGAGAACAATAACCAGCAATAACAAAGAGGCTGATAAGCCCAACGGACTTGTTAGCCACCCATCTGTTGATGTGGTTCTTGAGTAGCTTACACCTAACAATGCTCCGGCCATGCCACCGACCATCGCGAAACACGTTAGAGTTTTCTGATTGGCGATAATTTTTGCGCCACATGCAGCACAGCTGATTTTGGTCCAGCGATTCAAATAGAGAGACTTATACTTTGGCACCGGTTCATGGCACTTTGGATAAGAAAATTTTGGAGCTTTCATTGCATGCATAACGTTTTAAGTTAAGCGGCGCGCGCAAAGCGCGGTCCGAGCAGCCGTAGGCTGCGGCTTGAATGATTTGTTATGCCTTGAATGCTGCAACAATCTGAAAGTACTCATCAATCACCCTTTGTGCCTCAGGATAAGGCTTCAATGCGTTCGCTAGACCTCTTTTAAGGCCGAAGGTCGTATTGTGCGGGCATGGCCAGACCAACCCGGAGAGCCTAAGCGCCTCAACTGCACCCAAGATATCTTGCTTCTTAAGTCGGCTTAAACCCAAATAGGTATAAGCAACGTTTAAACCACACTGTCCAGGCTCTATTGAAAACTGGTCGGTTTTAATTCGCAATTTTGCTATCCATTGGACACCAGACCAGAAACGGAGTTTGAATACAAAGTACCTAATGACTGCCAAGAAAAAATGAAACAGCGTCCCAAGAAGACCGCCAAGGAAGTTTGAATCTTCTTCCACCCAGTAACCTGGAGGCTCGCCATCTGGATCTCCAGACTTCATGAATGCTTGGAACTCCCCAAGCGCAATATCCCGTTCTTCTGAACTAGCTGGTGGTGGCATTTTTGCTTGGCATAACGTTCGAATTAAGCGGCCGCGCGGAGCGCGGTCCGGCAGCCCTTGGCTGCGTACTTGAATGACTTGTTATCTTGCACACTCATTTTCAGAATGATTTCATCACTGGTCGCGAATGTACTTAACTTCTACCAGAATCTGGGAGCCATCCTCTAGATTGACGAACTGGTAGTTTCTCTTGACGAGATCACTGGGGAATCCATCGCTGTACGACCATTCACAATCCAAGAGCGGAAGTGAAGAAATTCCATTCGTACCTCTCAGTCAGGGTCTCAGAATCCCTGTCAGTTACGAAGCAGCTTTTCTGGGAGTAAAATCAAACAGCGTGGCACCCTCTGAAACAACCACTGGCTTTTGGAATGACGGTCCGCCCGTGTTCGAGGCAAAATAGGGCATTAACAACAGACCGGAAATTGCCAACACCAAAAGTAATCCAGAAATCCACCATTTCCGCAAAAACTTCATACTGGATCTGCGCATGACAAGATAACGTTTTAGTTAAGCAGCGGCTGCATAGCAGACGTCTGGTGGAGGCCCCGCCAGGGCGGAACGTACTTGAACGATTTGTTATCTGTCCTTCCCAAACTGGCAGTCATCCTAGCGCTCCACTTACAGACTCACGCCACAATGAGGACAGAATGAAATCTCAATACCCCCACCACCAGCAGACTCAGCAATTGCGATAACCCAAATCCCAGGCCCCGACAACCATTCGTAACGTATATCGTGGCTGCAGCGCGACACTCCTGCTTCAAACAACGTGCAACACGGCTCAAACTCTTGTGGGACAGAGCTCGTTCCTTCAAGACATATAGTTCCGTCGTTATGCATAGCGTTGCTCGTGGACCAGTACAGATAACGTTTTGAATTAACCGGCACCGGCAGAGCCGGTGTCCGCGTTGGATGACTTGTTATGCAGCTGTGTCAAAAACACGCCAAGCGGCAAGAGGCCGATAACGACAAGCACATTAAGATCTAGAAATGCGCTTGGATACCCATTAGCCGCTGAGTCGACGGCCACATAAACCAACGAAATAAAGGCGCCTAGCAACGCAGCTGGAATGGCCTCTTTATCGGAAATCCTCCTAAAGGCCAACCCGATCAGCATCGCGATCAATAGGCAAGGTAACCGGGCGATAAAAGATTCCAGAAAAAACAGGCCTAAGGGCAGCTGGTCTTCAAAAAACGGGCGATACCATTCAGGGCTTATCCCCGCCCTTTAGCCAAAGTGATGTGATGGTCGCCCGCTCGCTAGCCGCCACGGTCCCCCGAGATGTCCAACGACAGCCCATTTTCTCATGACTGCATAACGTCTTAGCTAAGCGGCGCGCTTTAGCGCGTCCGGTGGAGGCCGAAGGCCGGAGCGTCCCGAGCGATTTGTTAGTGCAAGCTTACTGGAACCTAGCTTTGTCTCACGCAACTCAATCGGCAACAGCTACTCCCACGCGTGCGAATCAAATTTGTACTCCACGTCGGTGCTGAGATCTACGCCACGGATGATTGCATGAGCAACCAAACATGTACACAAGGCCAAATTCTCTTGGCCTGGCTGCATATGGTTGGCACCCAACTCTATGACCTCGTACGGGAACCAAACTTGCTCTTTGGTGACTAGGCCGTGTTGATCGAGGAGTACTTTCCGAAGCTCCTGATAGTGTTTATCGACATCCTTACCGTAATCGAGGCCTGCGATAAACCTCAGTTCCTCCTCGCCAAACTCAATGCCCGCAAACTTCATAGCACCTAACGTTTGAGTTAAGCGGCGCCGGCATCGCCGGCGTCCGTCTTAAATGATTTGTTATATGTCTCCGCCGCAATTTTCCTTACTTCGGCCCTAATTGCCGTATTGAGAATTATGAACAAGAAAATAAGCGCAAAGACCGCCCCCATTAGCCCACCTATTAACATGATCAAGGCAATCGAAAGATGTTGATACCTTTCGACCATATGACCAAAGCCGGGGATAAATACGACTAGGACTGAAGTGAGATATAAGTAACCACGTCTTTCATGCCAGGCACGGCGCAGAATTTCACGTTTCTCGTTTTCCGAAAATCCCGCCAATTCGGGAAAGTTCCTGCCTATCAGGTACATTCATGCTCCGAGGCACATATAACGTTTGAAATTAAGCGGCCGCGCGCAGCGCGGTCCGAGCAGGCGCAGCCTGCGGTTTGAATGACTTGTATGGTTCCATCAGGCCCCTTGATATGGTAAGGCCCATCACCTGTATGCAGCAGGTGATCGGTGGTAGCAGCCCGATTGAATGATGGCTCCAGGTTACCCTGAGACCGCTAACAAGCGCGTGGCGCTACACCGACTCGTTTCATTCACGCGAACAGTCGAATGGGCCTAGAGCCCGAATGTAGCAAGGGTGCGTCATGAACTCAATTCACTCCGTCTCTTCACATCGGTGTCGATGTGGGCAAACATCAGCTGGATTTTTACTGCCACGAAAACGCTCAACACTTCACCGTCGACAACACGCGAAGGTATCCGCCAGGCGCTTCAGGCAACTGGCACGTACCTGCCATTGCCTGTCTGGTGGTCGAAGCCACCGGTCGACACGAACAGGCCCTGGTCCGCGCCGCCGGCAAGCGCATCGTGTCCGTGGTGGTCGCGCAGCCCATTGCCATCCGGCGCTTTGCCGGCGCCCTGGGCATCCTGGCCAAGACCGATAAGCTCGACAGCCGGGTGATCGCCCAGTATGCCGCCACCGTGCAGCCACCGATACGTGAGCTGCCCGATGAAACCACTTACAAGCTCAAAGACTTAACCGTCCGCCGCAAGCAAATCATCGGCATGCTGACCATGGAAAAGAATCGCCTGCAGGTGATGCCCGCGTTCCTGCGTGCAGATATCCGCCGATCCATCGTACACCTGCAACGTCAGTTGCAATCGGTTGACCGGCGCATTGTTGAACTGAGTGAACAGGTGGCCAGCTGGCGAGAGCGTCGCCAGATCCTCGGAGAGCATGCCGGGTGTCGGGGTCACGCTGTCCACCACACTGCTGAGCGATCTGCGTGAGCTGGGCTCACTCAACCCCAAACAGATCGCTGCCCTGGTGGGTGTGGCACCCATGAACCGGGACAGTGGCAAGCACCGCGGCAAACGCCGCATCCGCGGTGGACGAGCGCACGTCCGAACCGTGTTGTTCATGGCTGCATTATCTGCCATCCAACACAACCCGGTCATCCGGGCTTTTTACCAAAAACTCGTCGCTAAAGGCAAAAACAGGAAGGTAGCCGTGGTGGCCTGCATGCGCAAAATGATCGTACTGCTCAACGCGATGGTCAGAGACGGAACGTGCTGGCAGGAGACGAAGTCTATGGCCTAAATGCTTGACCTGGGATCACAGTCGCTTGTTAGGTGACGGGTTCAGCATGCCCTCAACTCTCTAGGTGAGTAGCGGCCAAACCATCATGCCGCTAATAAAAATACAAAAAACGCCGATCAACAATACTAGAAGCGCAAGTAAGGGAGGCGCACCCCACTCCCCAAACAGGATGATGAAAACTACATCCGTCGTAATTATTGACTCTGCATCCGATACGAACTTCTCCTTGTAAAAGCGCAGTACAAGAAACCCGATTGTGCAAAACGATACCCCTAAAAGGAAACAAGAAATGATTTGTCCGGCTGGGGGCATTAGCTAGTCACTTAACTAGTATTAGTGGGAAAAGGTAAGAGTAACACCGATTTTGTTGTTCCGTGACTGCACAGCCTGCCGCAACCGTCTGATAATTCGCTCGTTCCCCATTTTTTCGACCGCGTATTGCGCGTACCTTGGCCGGTTAATTGGCACATAACTGACATAACCGTGATCTGATTGGCTGATGTTTGCAGCTTTTAATCTGCGTAGTTTCTTGGGATGCCTGGCCGGAAATTACCGAACACACTGTTCGCGCGGATGCGCGAGGTATTGCGTGTTCATCATTACAGCATCTCGACAGAGAAAGCTTATCTGTCATGGGTACGTCGTTTTATCCGGTTTCACGGCATGAGTCATCCAAATACCCTGGGCAAGAGAGACGTGGAATCCTTCCTGACGGATCTCGCGGTGAACCGGAAAGTTGCGCCGAGCACACAGAATCTTGCGCTGTCGTCAATCCTGTTCTTGTATCAGAAGGAGCTGGAGACCGAATTGCCCTGGCTCGATGACGTGGTTCGCGCCAAACCCAGGCGACGAGTACCTGTTGTGCTCAGCCGTAATGAAGTCACCCGCCTATTGCATCGGTGCCGACCCAGCCAGCGCCTTGCGGTCAGTCTGACCTATGGATCCGGCTTACGGCTCATGGAATGCCTACGCCTGCGGGTAGGAGATGTGGACTTCGAACAGAGAAACATTCGCGTGTTTGCCGGCAAGGGTGATAAGGATCGTATGACCGTCTTTCCCGACCGGCTCGAGGCAGCGCTGCATTCGCAGCTTGCCGTCGTCGCCCGAACTCATGAACAGGACCTGGAAGATGGTTACGGCGCGGCCAAACTCCCCCCCGGCCTCAGGCGAAAGCTGGGGTCATCAAGCAAGCGCCTGCATTGGCAATATCTTTTCCCCGCCGCAAGAGTCTCTGGAGACCCGCGATCAGCCGGTCACTTCTACCGGTGGCACGTGCACGAGAGCGCTGTTCGAAAAGCGGTTCGAGACGCTGCCCTGGCTGCTGACATCCCCAAGCGTGTCAGCTGCCACACCATGCGCCTCTCTTTTGCGACTCACTTGCTGGAAAGCGGCACCGACATCCGGACTATTCAGCAATTGCTCGGACACAAGAACCTGAACACCACCATGATCTATACCCACGTCGTCAATCGGGGCGCCCTGGGTGCCATCTCACCGTTGGACAAATAGAATTTAATATCGCTTTGCGTGCCGTGCAAAATGCTGAATACTGCCTACAACGAATCTTGTTTCTGTTGAGAAAGGTTCGGAAAACGTCCTTCCAGATATGCTGCATAGTCGGGCGTAATGAGCTGCCTTAAATCCGGCCATGCGTCTTCCACTAAAGGATTCTTGAAGGTCACATCTCCGTAACCAAGCGTATCCATTGCCGCCTCGTCAAGAAGCTCCTGCTGAGTCTGTAGATAAAGGCTTTCTCCGAGCCTGATCCATGACAGTAGCTGTGCTCGAATAATTCCTTTGTCGGACTCCGATAGGTCCAGATAGCCATCATTTCTTGCGACCGCTGTCCAAACAGCATCACTAAGCTCTCTATTTTGGGCAAGAACTGACCATCCTGCGGCAGTGGCGATTCCAATTTCCTGGAACGCCGACGCCCTGGCTTGCTTATTCTGGCCTCTTATCTGAGCTGCCAGGTACATCAACGACGCAAATACAGCCAGTGCACCGAGTATTTCTCCAACAGCGCCAATTGCATCCCAATTCACAGTTTCTCCCCTCGTGACACCTGTTAAACCTTACACCACTTCTCAGCAACGCACCCCAGTACCGTCGAAGATTTCCAGACAAAAAAAACCCCGACCACTTCCGCGATCAGGGCTTCTTAATTGCGCTCGGAAGGCCCAACAAAGAAAAGTTGAGGCCCTCGGCTACGCAAGTACAAGGAATCTACCGGCGTGTTCTGGCAGCGCCTGCGGAAGGGTTTTGCGGTTTTTGAGCGAAGCGAAAAAGAAGCGAAGTCCTGGAGCAGATCAGCGCGTGACCTACGTAGGGCACTGCCGTCCTCGCCAATCCAGAAAAAGAAAAGCCCCACCGCTTTCGCGATGGGGCTTACTTTTTAGATGCCTGGCAGTGACCTACTCTCGCATAGGAACTCCCACACTACCATCGGCGCTGTACCGTTTCACTGCTGAGTTCGGAATGGATTCAGGTGGTTCCAGTACGCTATTGCCGCCAGGCAAAAGGGCGCGAGGTGCGCGGCAGCAAGCTGCCACCCGGTAAACCGGGCTGCGTCACACGCAGGGGCCATAAATGGCACACGGTGTGCTACACCTCATGACGACGAGTCCGGCAAAAGCCGAGGCTCATCGCCTGCATAATTAGTAGTCCTGTCAAGAGCTGCGCTTCACCCTCTCGGGTTACGCATATGTCAGCAAAGATGCTTTGCCGATAAATTACCTGGAGATACATCATCTCGGGGTTCTTCATCGGAAGACTTTGGTTATATGACCAAGTCTCTCGGGCAATTAGTACTGGTTAGCTTCACGCATTGCTACGCTTCCACACCCAGCCTATCAACCTCATAGTCTATAAGGGCCCTTACACTCTCGAAGAGTGAGAAGTCTAATCTTGGGAGGGGCTTCCCGCTTAGATGCTTTCAGCGGTTATCCTTTCCGAACATAGCTACCCGGCAATGCCACTGGCGTGACAACCGGAACACCAGAGGTTCGTCCACTCCGGTCCTCTCGTACTAGGAGCAGCTTCCCTCAAACTTCTAACGAACACGGCAGATAGGGACCGAACTGTCTCACGACGTTCTAAACCCAGCTCGCGTACCACTTTAAATGGCGAACAGCCATACCCTTGGGACCGGCTTCAGCCCCAGGATGTGATGAGCCGACATCGAGGTGCCAAACACCGCCGTCGATATGAACTCTTGGGCGGTATCAGCCTGTTATCCCCGGCGTACCTTTTATCCGTTGAGCGATGGCCCTTCCATACAGAACCACCGGATCACTAAGACCTACTTTCGTACCTGCTCGATCCGTCGATCTCGCAGTCAAGCTGGCTTATGCCTTTGCACTAATCTCACGATGTCCGACCGTGATTAGCCAACCTTCGTGCTCCTCCGTTACTCTTTGGGAGGAGACCGCCCCAGTCAAACTACCCACCACACACTGTCCCCGACCCGGATAACGGGCCTGGGTTAGAACTTCAACTACATCAGGGTGGTATTTCAAGGTTGCCTCCACGCAATCTGGCGATCACGCTTCAAAGGCTCCCACCTATCCTACACAAACCTAGTCAAAGTTCAGTGTGAAGCTATAGTAAAGGTGCACGGGGTCTTTCCGTCTAGCCGCGTTTACACTGCATCTTAACAGCGATTTCAATTTCACTGAGTCTTGGGTGGAGACAGTGCCGCCATCGTTACGCCATTCGTGCAGGTCGGAACTTACCCGACAAGGAATTTCGCTACCTTAGGACCGTTATAGTTACGGCCGCCGTTTACCGGGGCTTCAATCAACAGCTTCGCCGAAGCTAACCGCATCATTTAACCTTCCGGCACCGGGCAGGCGTCACACCCTATACGTCCACTTACGTGTTTGCAGAGTGCTGTGTTTTTAATAAACAGTCGCAGCGGCCTGGTTACTGCGGCCTCCACCAGCTCAGAAAGTAAATTTCATCACCAGCAAAGGCGTACCTTCTCCCGAAGTTACGGTACTATTTTGCCTAGTTCCTTCACCCAAGTTCTCTCAAGCGCCTTGGTATTCTCAACCTACCCACCTGTGTCGGTTTACGGTACGGTCAACTATTACCTATGCTTAGAAGCTTTTCCTGGAAGCATGGCATCGACACCTTCGTCCCTATGTTGGGACCCCTCATCACGTCTCAGAATAAATGATCCCGGATTTGCCTAAGATCAATTCCTACCTGCTTGAACCGGGACAACCATCGCCCGGCGTGTGTAGCCTTCTCCGTCCCTCCATCGCAGTAATAGTTGGTGCAGGAATATTAACCTGCTTCCCATCGACTACGCTTTTCAGCCTCGCCTTAGGGGCCGACTCACCCTGCGCCGATTAACGTTGCGCGAGGAAACCTTGGGTTTTCGGCGTGCGGGTTTTTCACCCGCATTATCGTTACTCATGTCAGCATTCGCACTTCTGATACCTCCAGCAAACCTCCCGGTTCACCTTCGCAGGCCTACAGAACGCTCCTCTACCATCCAGAACAAGTCTGAATCCACAGCTTCGGTACACTACTTAAGCCCCGTTAAATCTTCCGCGCAGACCGACTCGACCAGTGAGCTATTACGCTTTCTTTAAAGGATGGCTGCTTCTAAGCCAACCTCCTGGCTGTCTGGGCCTTTCCACATCGTTTCCCACTTAGCAGTGATTTTGGGACCTTAGCTGGTGGTCTGGGTTGTTTCCCTTTCGACTACGGACGTTAGCACCCGCAGTCTGTCTCCCGTGCTCATACTCCTAGGTATTCGGAGTTTGCCATGGTTTGGTAAGTCGGTATGACCCCCTAGCCATAACAGTGCTCTACCCCCTAGGGCAATACACGAGGCGCTACCTAAATAGCTTTCGAGGAGAACCAGCTATCTCCGGGTTTGATTAGCCTTTCACTCCTAGCCACAGGTCATCTCCTAATTTTTCAACATTAGTGAGTTCGGTCCTCCAGTTGATGTTACTCAACCTTCAACCTGCCCATGGCTAGATCACCCGGTTTCGGGTCTACTCCTTGCAACTATGCGCCCTATTAAGACTCGGTTTCCCTTCGCCTACCCTATCCGGTTAAGCTTGCTACAAAAAGTAAGTCGCTGACCCATTATACAAAAGGTACGCAGTCACCCGCCCGAAGACGAGCTCCTACTGCTTGTATGCACACGGTTTCAGGATCTATTTCACTCCCCTCTCCGGGGTTCTTTTCGCCTTTCCCTCACGGTACTGGTTCACTATCGGTCGGCAGAGAGTACTTAGCCTTGGAAGATGGTCCTCCCATGTTCAGACAGGGTTTCACGTGCCCCGCCCTACTCGATTTCACCTAAAACGCCTTTTCGTATACCGGGCTATCACCGTCTATGGCCAGACTTTCCAGACTGTTCTACTAAAACAAAATAGGCTTAAGGGCTAGTCCGCGTTCGCTCGTCGCTACTAACGGAGTCTCAATTGATTTCCTTTCCTCTGGGTACTTAGATATTTCAGTTCCCCAGGTTCGCCTCGCCACCCTATGTATTCAGGTGACGATACCGCCTAAGCGGTGGGTTTCCCCATTCGGAAATCCCCGGATCAAAGCTTGTTTGTCAGCTCCCCGAGGCTTATCGCAGACTTCCACGTCCTTCATCGCCTTCTGCCGCCAAGGCATCCACCGTGTGCACTTAGTCACTTGGTCATATACCAAAACCTTCCAATAAAGCCGGAGGGAATCGTTACATGATCATGCGGATCAAACTGCAATCCGCGGACTATATAACCACAATATCAACAACGACCATCGATATTGCTTTGCTGACACAGTCTTGTGCTTAACCCGACGAAATTAGCTCACTCCTCATCACAAAGAGTTCGCATAAAAATCGGGATAAACCCAAGACGCTCTTGACAGAACTACCAAATTTTTAAACATCCAACATCACGACAACCTGA
>CALOBN010000005.1:0-772500 GCA_942491555.1 uncultured Gammaproteobacteria bacterium | reverse complement strand
ATCTTCGGGCTTCAGATCGGCCAGACGGGATCCGACCTGCTGATAGGCTTCCCGAAAGGGTACGCCCTCGCGCGCCATGTCCACCGACAGATCGGTCGCAAACATTTCGGGCGAATTCGCCTCGCGAAGCACGTCCAGGTTCCATTGCATGGCGCCCAGCAGATCCGGAACCAGTGCCAATGCCGCCAGGCCATTCTCAAAAGCACGCAACAGGGGCGGCTTGGTTGCCTGCAGGTCGCGCTGATATCCGGAAGGTAAGCTCAATACCGATTCCAGCTCGACCCGGGCGCCGGCCACCGCGCCATGGGCCGCGCGGAGCAGTTCCACAACATCCGGGTTACGTTTGTTGGGCATGATGGAAGAACCGGTACACCAGTTATCCGGCAAACTCAGAAAGTCGAATTCGCTGGTTGTGAACAGGCTCAGATCCCAGGCCAGACGGCGCAGGTCCAGGGTGGCGGCGGATAAGGCGGCAAGTGCCTGCAGTTCGACTTTGCCGCGACTGTTCTGTGCGTATTGGGGGTTCACCACCAGGCGGCCAAAGCCGAGGTCGGCAGCCACTTCATCGCGGGCCAGTGGCAGGTTAATGCCAAAACCGGAAGCCGTACCGAGCGGGCAGGCATCCAGCCACTCGCTGGTGGACACCGCCAGCGCAGCATTGTCGATAAAGGCTTCCGCATGACCTGCGGACCATAAGCCAAGGCTGGACGGCATGGCCCGTTGCAGATGCGTGTAACCCGGCATCGGCTGATCGCCCTCGGCACGGGCCCGCTCAAGCAACACCCGCGCGATCTCCAGGCAGACGGCCCGCAGCTGCGCCAGGCGGTCCTTCATATACAGGCGCAAGGCAACCGCAACCTGGTCATTACGACTCCGGCCGGTATGCACCTTGCCACCCAACGGCCCGAGCCGCTCTGTGAGCCAGGCCTCGAGCGCCGAGTGGCCATCTTCAAAACGCGCGTCCAGCTGCAGTTCACCCGCCGCCAGGTCCGCAGCAATCGCATCCAGCCCCGTAACCAGCTTGTCTACTTCTGCATCACTCAGCAGGCCAATTATCCCCAGGCCCCGTACGTGAGCCTGGCTGGCCTGGATATCAAATGTGATCAACTGGCGATCCAGCAGCACATCCTCGCCGGCAAGAAAACGCATCACCGCATCATCCGGACCCTGCCCCTGCCCCTGCTTCTTCCAGATCGGCTCACTCATTGGATCACTCCCTCATGTTCGTCCAGACCCAGGGCCAGGTTGATGTTCTGCAGCGCCTGGCTGGCGGCACCCTTGAGCAGGTTGTCCAGAACCACCACCAGGCAAACCCGCCGTGCGTCCCTGGTATCAACGGTGAACCCACCGATTAAGCAAAGCGGGGTACCCTGAACCTCACGGACCTCGGGTATCGCATCCTGAACACGCACCAGGGGCTCGTCTGCGTAGAACTGCCGGTAAAGCTTCGCCACGTTGGCCACTTCCACCGGCGAGCGTAAACGCAGGGAAAGGGTCAGGCTAATACCGCGGAAGAAGGAAGCAACGTGCGGCATAAAACGCACCTCCTGATCCAGCTGATAACTGACCTCACGTTCATGAACATGGCCGGCCAGCTTATAAGCCACCAGGTTGTCGCGCAGACGCTCAGGGTCATTGTTGGGCGAAGGCTTCTTACCCGCCCCGCTGTAACCGGACACGCCGAACACGCTGGGCGGCCCGTCGAGTTCGCCGACCAGCGGCAGCAAGCCGAGCTGCATGCCGGTCGCATAACATCCGGGGTTGGAGATCAGCTGCGCGGTCTTCAGCTCGCTGCGAAAGCGCTCCGGCAAACCATAGGTCCAATCCGGATCAAAACGGTGATCAGCGCTAAGGTCAAGAATCACCGCCTGCGGGTGCGCGGCGCGGATCGCCATCGCCCAGCCACGGGCCACGTCATTGGGCACGGCAAGCACCCAGACATCAGCGTGGCGTTGGGCAACATCCTCCAGCGCAAGCGCGATAAACCGGTCAGTGGCATTGGGCCACCCGGCACACACCGCCTGTATCGCGGTACCCGCCTGACTTCCGGAGCTTGCAAATGCCAGCTCAAGCCCGCCGTGGCGAGCCAGCAGGCCGAGCAGTTCCGCGCCGGTATAGCCCCGCCCGCCGATTAGCGCGACCTTTTTCATGGCTCCGCTACCCAGCCCGGATCCCGGTCCATCGCCTCTTTAACGACGCGGTCGCGAAGAACCGGGTCCTCGATACTGTTGCAGAAGACCACCCAGGGTCCGTGCCGCTCGCTGGTATCAGCCTGCAGGAAGTACCAGGGTGTTATTGGATTCTGGTTGCGCGAGCGCCAGTACAGTTTTGGATAGCGTGCGCGCAACACCTGCCACATGGCGGCACCAAGACCCTCGCCCTGTGCCTCCGGGGTTACGATAAACTTTTCCAGATACGGCATATCCTCGAGCCCGCGCACAACAACCGCAGCAGCGCGGCGCGTATCCGATAACAAAATCACCGGATCCTTAAGGCTCTCCGCCCAGCCCGGCCGCAACGTTCGGCCAAAGGAAGCCTCAACCCTTTGCGCCACGTCAGCCAGCGTTGCCGCATCCGGGTTTTCGACAACCGTGATGCCCTCGCCTTTGCGCACCAGGGTGCCCGCGCCACGATAGGTAAACAGTTCGCGGGTCAGTTGATCGGCAGAGGTGATTGACACCGATGTGCTCTCATCGAGCTCCTGCAGCATTTCGTTAATTTGCTGAAGCTTGAGACGCATACCGGAGTGCACCCAGTCTTCCTGCATCAGGGCTTCGTAGTCATTGTTCAGCGTGACCGCCGAGATAATCCGGCCATTGCGGTCCAATAGTCCACCGCTCGGCGTCAGGAAAATAATTTTGTGCGGACGGATTGCCCAGACCAGCTCCCTGGCTGCCGTATCCGCATTAATATTGAGCACCTGGCCGGAGGCAGACTCACCCAGAAAGGTCAGCACCGGCAACGCCCCGGCGTGCACAGCGCGGCGCAGGCCATCGAGATTAACCCCGGTGATTTCACCGACCAGGCCGTAACGCTCCTCATCAAGGTAGCGGGCCAGAAAAGTGCCATGCTGCAAGCCTCTCGCCCGGATGCCACGCGATTCCAGCGCCTCCACCAGGCGCAGGTTCTGCTCGTAGATCACCGGCCGCGCGACCTGCATTACCTCCTCGGTGGTGACCCGCAGGTTATCAATACGCTCACTTTTAATTCCTGCATCCTCAAGCGCGCTGTCAACCTGGGGGCCGGCGCCATGCAGCACGACCGGTCGCAGGCCAAGGCGATGCAGGAAGGCCAGCGCGGAAGCGAGCTCATCCAGGTTATCGCGCAGAATACCGCCACCTACCTTGACCACGGCAAAGCGCGATTCCTCGACCGAGGAAAACTCCTTCAGGTACTGGCGTGCCTCGCGGCTGGAACCCAGCTGGGCGAGCAGCTCAAGAACGGTTTCGCGGACTTCAGACATGGGCACCCACCAATCCGGCATAAATCTTCAGACAACGCTGCAGTTGCTCCACGGCAACCCATTCGTTGCGTACATGCGCCTGCTCAATAGAACCCGGGCCCAGCACCAGTGCGGGTATCCCCGCCGCCCCGAACAAAGAGGCCTCGGTCCAGAAGTCCAGTCCCGCGCCGGTTTCAAGATCGTGGCGCGCGGCGAACTCGCGGGCCGCCGCATCATCATGATCACCGGTCGGCAGTGGTGGCCCGGAAAAGGACACGGTCCATTCTGCAGCTGCAGCGCCATCCCATTGCCGGCTCTGTGCAATAAAGTCCTCATTGCTGTCACCGGGAGACAGCCGCGCGCTCCAGAAAATATGCGCATGATCGGCAATCACGTTGGACTTAACGCCCCCTTCCACCGTGCCAATATTAAAGCAGGTGCGCCGGCCTTCCGTCTCCGCGGCCGCGGCCATGGTCAGCGCCGCGCTGCTCCAGCGGGCCAGGTCATGAATCGCATTGTCGCGCAGGGCCCGCGGTTCTGAAGAATGCCCGCCACGACCCTTGAAGTGTCCACGGGCCGACAGAAAGCCCCGGTGGCGAAACTCCGCCACGCATTCAGTGGGCTCGGCCACCACCACCTGGCTGAAGCCTGCCGTATGCCCGTCCTTGATGAATTCGTTCACACAGCAGCCCTCGCCACCCTCTTCATCCGTGGTGAACAGCAAGGCCAGGGGCGCATCGCTTTCCCGGGCCAGGGTCAGCAGGCAAGCGGCTGCACCCTTGATGTCGCAGGCACCGCGGCCATAGGCCCGGCCGTCAACCAGGGTCAGCTCAAGGGGCGGATACTCACTGCCCTCCAGCGCCGGTACCGTATCAAGGTGCACATTGAATAACAGGTCGGGAGTTCCGCGGGATGCATAAAAGCTCACCCGCCCTTTGCCATGATCAAACAGGCGAATTTCGAAATCGCTTAGTTGTTCACGCAGATACACAAAGATCGGCGAATCTGTCGATATGGCCCGCGGCGGATTTTGCGTATCGCAGGCCACCAGCGCCTGCAGGTGCCCCAGCGTGCATTGCAGCGAATCAGTGCGGTTTTCCACGGCGCTCATGAATGGCCCTTGCGTATCCGTGCCGCAATGGTCGAGCTCTGACCCAGCAGCTTGATAAATCCCTCGGCCTCCTCCGGTGTCCAGCTCGCGCTCTGAGCATAGACCGCGCCTTCGTCCTGCAGGATAAAGGGCGAGCGAATGGCCACCGGCAACAGGCTTCCACCCTCGGTACGCAGCGTTACGGTACCGCTGACAAAGGACTGCGAGGAGGCAAGGTAAGCCTCGAGATCCGCTTTGTGCGGCTCATAGAAAAAGCCCGTATAGACCAGCTCGGCCCAACGCTGGGCGATGTTATGGCGGAACTGATTCTGCAGCTTGGTATTAACCGTGTCCTCCAGCGCCTGATGCGCCATCAGCAGGGCATCAATGCCCGGACACTCAAAAACAATATGCCCTTTCAGGCCGATGCTGACATCGCCGGTGTAGATGTGCCGGCCGATACCGTAAGGGCCCAGCGCTGCATTCAGTTTCTTAAGCAATTCCGGCCCGCCAAGGGCTTTGCCGTTGAGGTGTGTTGCAACACCTTTCTCAAATTCAATTTCCAGCTCCAGTGGTTCTGCAGGCCATTCCGCTCGCGGCCGCACGAGGGTCCAGGTGTCCGGCCCGGGCGACTCAAAGCGGTCTATCTCACTGCCGGAAACAGTTACACCAAGCAGATTCTCATTAATTGAGTACTGACCTGATTTGGCAGGAACCTCCACACCGGCTGCCTCGAGCAAATCAATCTCATGCTGGCGGATGTCGGTAGCAACCTTCTGCAGTTCACGCACGGGCGCATGAATGACATAGTCGCCTACGCTCCGAACTGTCTGGTCAAAACGCAGCTGATCATTGCCCATGCCCGTGCAGCCGTGTGCAAAATGCCGCGTACCCAGTTCATCAGCCAAGGCCAGGCAGCGACGCACAATCAGGTAGCGGTCTGAGCACAGCAGCGGGTATTCACCCAGCATACGCGCATGACTCCAAACCAACGGCACAACAAACTCGTCCCAGATCGCATCACTCACATCAACCAGGTGATGCTCTGCGCTGCCCAGGGAGCGCGCGCGCTGCTCGATCCAGTCAATCTCTGCCTGCGGCACGCCACCGGTATCAACAAACACGGTGTGTACATCAAAGCCCTGCTCGCGCAGTGCCATAACGCAGTAGCTGGTATCCAGCCCGCCGGAGAAGGCGAGCACAATTTTCTGGTTGTCAGTCATTCAAAATCTCACTGCAGGGCAAGGGGCGGAACAAGGGCAGGGTTCGTTTGAAGTGCCCGGGTTAATTTCAATCTGGCCATGGAACTAGGCGGCGCCGAGCAATTCGAGCATGATGGCCTTCTGCACGTGCAGACGATTTTCTGCCTCATCAATCGCCACGCAGTAATCCGCGTCCATCACGGCATCGGAGGCTTTGATGTTGCGACGCAAGGGCAGGCAATGGCTAAACAAGGCGTTATTGGTCATGGCCATCTTGTCCTCATCAACCATAAAGTGCCGGTAGTGCTTGCGCAGCGACCACTCTTCCTCGGGTTTTCCATAAAATGGCAGGGCGCCCCAGCTCTTGGCATAGACCACATCGGCATCTGCATAACTGCTTTCAATGTCAGTGCTGACCTGCAGGCTGCCGCCACTTTGTTCAACATTTGCCCGGGCGCCGTCCATAAACTGCTCGTCAAGCAGGTAGGCCTCGTCAGGAATAAGCAAAGTCACATCCATACCAAACTTGGTACCAATCAGCAGGGCCGAGTTGGCAACGGCGGTATTGAGTGGCTTGGGATGCCACGTCCAGGTAAGCACCATTTTGCGCTTGCGAACCTCACCCAGGTGCTCGCGCAGGGTTTGCATCAGGGCCATCTCCTGGCACGGGTGCACAATGGTTTCCATATTGATAACCGGCACGCTCGAATGTTGGGCCAGGGCCCTGATCACGAAATCTGTGCGGTCAAGCGACCAGTCGATAAACTTGGGGAAAGCGCGGATGCCGATCAGGTCGACATAACGGGACAGCACGCCGGCTACCTCGGCAATATGTTCTTCTGCCTCGCCATCCATCACAACGCCAGGATTGAACTCCACTCCCCAGGCGTCCTTTCCCGGCTCAAGCACGATGGCGATTCCGCCCATCTGCTGCATACCGAGCTGAAAAGAGGTGCGCGTGCGCATTGAAGGGTTCATGAACAGGAGCGCAACCGATTTACCCGCGAGCCGGTCATTGATCGGATCCGCCTTGAGCTCAGTAGCCAGATTAAGCAGGCCATCCAGCGCCTCGAAGGACCAGTCCTGTGTATTGAGAAAATGTTTCAACATGATTTCGCCCCGTCCCTAAATGGAAAAACCCAGCCTGGGGGCTGGGTTTTTATTCGAACTTTTTCCCGAAGGAATTATGCGAACAAACACCCGGCCGACGCGCGTCGCGGCGCGCGTCGCTCGCGTCGGATGGTAAGTTCTGTCTGGAAGATTGCTGCGCTCATGCCGAGAAGTTAAACGGAGGGGCCCCGAAATGCAAGCGGGGCGAGTCTCCGCCCGCTTTTTATCAAAATTCCAGGTCCGGCTCGTGGCCGCTTACCGCTCCGGGCTGCATTGCCGAAAGTCAGGAAATCAACCGGTGCCGGCAGCGGTAACTTCCCTGGGCTCCGTGGTTTCGTGCCGGCGCATCAACCAGCGCACCAGTGCGGGCATCAGAATAATGGCGCCCACCATATTCGCCAGGAAGATGAAACACAGAAGAATACCCATGTCTGCCTGGAACTGGAGATCGGAGAATATCCAGGTACCCACGCCCGCAGCGAGGGTAAAGCCGGTAAAGATCACCGCGCGGCCGGTCAGACGCAAAGTCTGGTAATAGGCCTCCTGCAGACTGAATCCTTCCTTAAGCAGGATGTCCAGCCGGTTATAAATATAGATACCGTAATCAACGCCAATCCCGACGCCGAGCGCCACCACCGGCAAGGTATTCACCTTCAGGCCGATGCCATACAGGGCCATCAAAGCCTCGGTCAAAGTGGCCACCAGAATCAAGGGCAGCACGATGCACATGGTGCCCAGGAAGGTGCGATAGGTGATCATGCACAGAATAATGATGCTGGCAAAAACCAGGGCGAGCATGGGCTTCTCGGCCGCGGCAATGTCCTCGTTGGTTGCCGCCATTACGCCCACGTTGCCGGTAGCCAGGCGCAACTTGAGCGTGTCACCCTCAACCTCGCGGCCCTCGGATTCCATCTGCTCCATGTATTCGGTACCCGCCACGAATTCGGTACCGGGGATGTCCAGCTCCTTGCGCAGTTCCTTGACCCGCTCAACCACGCGTGTGATGGTCTCTGCCCGATGGTCGGAGGTGAAAATCATCACCGGCATCGCGCTGCAGTCGCGGTTCAACAGTCCCGTATCGGTCTCGATACCGCTCAATGCCTGGCGCATGACATAACGATCCGTGGGGAGCACTTTCCAGCGCACATTACCTTCGTTCCAGCCACTGTTGACCATCTTGGCCACCTTGGGCAGGGTGATCACTTTCTGCACACCTTCAACGTTTTCCATGTGCCAGGCAAAGCGGTCCATTCGCTCCATGACCTCGTAAATTTCGGTACAGGCATTGGGCAACGTTTCGGCGACCACGGTAATCACATCAGAGCCGAGCGAAAACTTCTCCGTAATGAGCTGGGCATCCTGGTTGTAGCGTGCTTCAGGACGCAGCTCGGGCACACCGACTTCTGAATCACCGATTTTCATACCTTGCGCTATCCACGCGCCGCCGATAAACAGCAGCACCGCAACGACGATGGTGATCATGGCCCGCCTGGGCTCGGTAAAGCGGGCCGTTGTCTCCCAGAAAACTGATTTCTCGTGGGCCTTGGCCAGCAGCCGGCTTCGGTATGCCTCGGGATTTTTTAACTGGACCCAGCTGAGGAGTACCGGCAGCAGCACGAGGTTGGTAAAGATGATGACCGCGACACCCACGCTGGCGGTGATTGCGAGCTCCTGGATGATGCGGATCTGGATAAAGAGGATGGTCAGGAAACCGATGGTGTCGGAAATCAGGGCAATCAGGCCGGGAGCGAGTAGTTTCTTGATCGTCTCGCGGGAACCGTGCATGGGCGAGCGCCGCGGGATCTGGCTCACATCGGTGACACCGTCCTTGGCCCACTGATCCGGCGTTCGTCCGCCAAACTCTTTCTCCACCACCCAGGCACTGATCTTTTGCACACTGTGACTGACCCCGATCGAAAAGACCAGGAACGGCGTCAGAATGTTCATCGGATCCAGGCTAAAGCCCAGCAGGCTGAGCGTACCCATTTGCCAGATCACCGCAGCCAGGGAGCACCCCAGTGGCAATACCGTGAGCCAGAGCGAGCGCGTGTACAGATAGAGCAATATCGCCGTTACCACGAAGGCGATAAAGAAGAACCAGATAACCCCTTGAGCACCGTCAGAAATATCACCGACGATCTTGGCAAAGCCAATAATATGAACCGTGAAGTCTTCGCCCTCGTATTCGGTTCGAATGGCCTCGAGCTGAGCGGCGACGTTGCGGTAATCCAGCTGTTCACCGGTGGTCGGATTCTCCTCCAGCAGGTTGGCCCAGACCATTGCCCCGCTGAAATCAGCAGAAACCAGCCGGCCAACCTCGCCGGATTTGACGATATTGCCGCGCACCCTGGCGAAATCTTCCTCTGACGGCGAGAAATCAGAAGGGATTACATTGCCGCCGGCAAAACCATCCTCGACAATCTCCACGAAACGAACATTGGGCGTGAAAATCGAACGCACGCTGGCCCGGTCAACACCAGGAATAAAAAATACCTGGTTGGTAATGTCTTCAAAGGCCTCGAAATACTCCGGCGTGAAAATAGTGCCATCGCGCGCAACCAGGGCCACGAGCACCCGGTTGGCGCCGCCAAAGTCCGCTTCGTACTCCTCGAAGGTGACCATGTATTCATGTTTAAGCGGGAGCTGCTTCTTGAAACCCGTCTCAATCTGCAGCTGCGCCATCTGAAACAGCATGAAGATTGTGATCAGAATAAACAGACCGACCAGGGCATAGCGATTACCGATCAGGAACGTCGCGATCTTGTGTAATTTGGTATGCGTCGTGTCGTCCATTATTCGCCCCCGGTGTCGGTGAACAAATGCGAGCCTTCACCACCGACGAGCAGCCAGTCACCATTTCCAAGCGCTACGACAGCGGCAAAATCTACGCCGCTTGGATGCAATGCCGCCTCGAATTCGCCGTCTTCACGGCGGATGAGAATCTGACCGCTGTTACCTGCCAGCAGGGTCACGCCATCGTGGTAGGCCGCACCTGCGAGGCTGTAATTCACTGGTGTATCTAGCGCTTCCCAGGCCATTTCAACAGGAATCATTTCATCCTCGAAAAGTTCTTCTGAAACCTGTTCTTCGGCAATAACCTCTTCCGAGACCAGCGCTTCGGAGAACATTTCGTCGTCGCAAAACTCCTGCACATTGCCACGCAGTCCGAACGCGACCACACAAGGGCCGGCAGTGATGGCGCCAAACATGGAGCCTGGATACGGCATCTCGACAATGCCCCAGGTCTCACCGCCGTCTTCACTGAGGTAACCGAGGCCGGCCTCACCGGCAATAAACAACTGTCCGCCACCCATATCGACCAACCCGTTGAGGTGCCAGCTTTCTTCACTGACCTCAAAGTCTTCCCAGTTAAGCCCGCCATCGTCGGTGCGCAGCATCAGTCCATAGGCACCGATGGCGAAGCCGGTTTGTTCATCGACAAAATGAATATCCAGAATGGGCTGTTGCCGCTCCGGGTCAAAATACTGGAGCGTCCAGTTCCGGCCGCCATCTTCACTGAATACGATGGTGGTGTCGTGGCCACCGGCCCACAGCAGATTGCCGGCCGAGGTAACCGCCGTCAGTGTGGAGCGGCTCGGAACTAATTCTGCCTGATCCCATTCGGAGCCATCCCCGGACAGGACGATGTGCCCTCGCTCGCCCACGGCAACAAATCTACCCTCAGGCGTTTGTGTGATATCCAGTAACAATGACCTGGCTGCCAGCGGCATCCGCTCGGCAACTGGTGGTTCATCCTGGGCGCTGGCAGGCGCAACAACACTGCCGGCCATAAACAGGACCGAAACAGTGTTAAAGAATGATCTTCGAAACGTGCGCAGCAAGGTGGTTACGTCCTCATCAAGATCGCCAAACCCCCCGCACGAGGAACGCACGGGGGGCATGAACGAAACAGCTTAGCGACGTCCGCGCGTACGCAGGGCCTGCGGCGTAAACTGGGCGGCCGTCATTTCCTGGTTAAAGGTCTGTGCCGGACCCTGGTTGTCGAAGCCCTGTGCCACATAGCGACCAGACTGCAGATCATAATGCGCCTCGAAGGTCGACCAGATCGTGGGCAGCTGATAATAGTTAATGTTATGCCCTTCGGACAGACGCCAGAGTTGTTCACGGCTGTCGTAATGGTCAATCAACACGATCTGGTAGCTGTCTGCATCCAGGTAAAAAGTACGCCGCGGATTGATGTGTCGCATGCCTTCTTTGAGCTTGGCCTCGACAATCCAAACACGGTGCAGCTCATAGCGGAAGTATTCCGGATTCAGGTGTCCCGGGTTGACCAGGTCATCCGGGGTCACGTCTGGTTGGTGCGCCTTGTAGCTGTTGTAGGGAATGTACATTTCTTTCTGGCCGACGATTTCCCAGTCAAACCGGTCCATGGCGCCGTTGAACATGTCCGTCATGTCGTTGGTACGCAGGCCGTCGGACGCGGTTCCGGGGTTGTCATAGGCCACATTGGGTGCCCGGCGCACACGACGTTGACCGGGGTTATAGACCCACGCCTGGCGGGGCTGGGTGATCTGATCCAGGGTTTCGTGAACCAGCAAAATGTTACCGGCGAGCCGCGCCGGGGATTCAACCTCCTGGAAGAAATACAGCAGGATGTTGTTGATCTCTTCAACCGTGACACCAGGCTGGTAGTAAAGGCCCAGCAGTTCCTCGCGGATCGTCACGAAAGCATAACTGCCATCGGCAGTAGGCGTAACCTGGTTGTTGTAGCGCACACCACCCGTGCCTTTAGCCTTTAGTTTGTGGTTCCAGATCAGCTCATAGGCATTTTCCGGGAACGGAAAAGGAAAGCCTTCTGCCGCACCCGTGACACCTTCATTATTATTGGTCAACTCGGCCGTAGCGGCGTTTTTCGCCGTCATCTCGTAGACACGGTCTGAAAAGGACGCTGAGCGGCGGGTCTGATACACATTCATGAAATAGGTATCGGGATAACGCTCAAACATGGCCTTCTGACCCACGCCCAGCTGGTCCGCATACTCCTGGTAGTTACCGGCGTCGATCCGGAAAAGCACCTGGTCACCGGAAAAAGGGTCCGGCTCATGCATGCCAATCTCGTATCCTTCAGGCCATTCGGTAATGCCGCCGGTCCATGCCGGAATGGTGCCAGCCTCGTTACCGGCCCGTACCGAACCCATAGGTGTGAGATCTCCGTTCAGACGGGCAATTTGTTCCGGCGTCGCGCCGGCGAAAGCCTGGCTGGCACCGAGTGCAAGACCGAGGACAACAGACAGGGCGTAAGGTTTTAACTTGTGCATGAATTCGTGCTCCGATAAATCAGAATGAGTAGCTGACGCTGGCGCTAAAGAAGTCGCGCGTCTGCAGCAGGTTATAGCGCCCGCCACCGGAATAATCCGTGTAGGCCACATCGATAATCCACTCGTTCAGCAGATTGAACTGAATGGCTGCGGTTAACTGCCGGCGCCCATCAATAAACGCACCGCCAGGTCCCGGGGTGGTTCCATCGACGTCATGTGCCCAGGCAAGACGCGGGCTGACCGTCCAGGCGCCAAGCGCATTGTTGTAGTCAGCACGGGCCAGCAGGCGATAACCCCAGGAGAAGTCGTCGGCGAAGCCGGCGGTTTCAGTGACCGGGTTTCTGCCATCGCCAGTAGTAACATCCGGCCCACCGCCCGTGTCAGTTCCTGAGCCGTTAAAACGAAGCTCGTTCAGGGAGGGAAGATCCGGTACGGAGTTGAAGCCAACTTCAGCCACAAACGCGACCTGGTTAGCTTTCAGGAATGTATCCGGCCCCCACACACGCGTGGTCGTTGCCTGCAACTGGTACTGGTCATACTCCCGGTAACCCTGAATTGAGGCGCCGGGTGCAAACTCACCCAGCTGGCTCTTGAAGCGAAGGTAATCCGAAGGAATAAGCGGGTTATTTGGCGTCAGCGCGGCGAACAGGATCTCTACGTCATCAATCTGCATAGGCGCATCAGGACGGTAGGACAACTCGCCGGACAAAGACCAGAAGCCGATTCCGGAGTTAAAGGACACGCCGAACAAATCCAGATCTTCCGGGTACTCCGTAAAGTAGTTGGCGCTCTGCACAGCGGGCCCGGATTGTGCGAAACCACTGAGCAAGGGCAGGCGGCTATGGTAGCGAAGATAATAAAAGCCGAATTCGGTGGCATTCAGGTTTTCTGCGAAATAGCGCAGAGCAACGCCGAACTGACCGCTGTCGCTCGCATCGCGAGTTCCCGAACGAGGTACCGCTGCTGCACAACCCGCGCCAACCAGGTTCAGCGGTTGCCCCGTGTCAGACTGATCCAGGTTGCCATCAACACAGACCGTCTCATAAAGATCGGGATTAAATACCGGCTGTGGAACGGTACCGAAATTCAACATCGCATAGGTGGCGCCCGGGGTAGCAATATCGCTGGCTGAATAATAAGTGCCGGCCGGATCAGGAATGATCGGCTCCCACTCCAGCATGTAAAGCGCTTCCAATGAGAGGGCATCGGTGAGTTCGGTAGACGTCCAGATCATATTGATGCCTTCAAACGCCTCCTTGAGTTCCGAGCCGGCCAGGCGCAGCTTGGACACATCCACCGGATTGATGACATTCAGGCCACCCTGGATAAAGGTCGACTCGCCCCAGGAAACAACCTGTTGCCCGAGTCGCCAGTTAAACTGGCGCTGGGATTCACCCAGACTGTGGTCGCCCCAGACATAGGCATCAAGCAAGCGGAAATCTTCGCCAACCCGATCCTGTGCTGCTTTGGACAGGCGGTCATTGTTGGCATTCTCGAAATCGTAGAACAGGGAGGCGCGGGCGAACGCACCATAGTTTCGCCACGTAATGGCGAACTCGGAGGTGATTTTCGCAAGGTTCGAAATGATGTCGCCGCTGTCCGGATAATTCAGATTCGGATCGTCATCGTTATTTGACCAACGGCCCGGGGTCGCAACGCGCTGCTCGTAGGGCAAGGTAAAGGTCAGCGGATTGTTGACCGCCTTGGCAAAGTCGGACGGCTTCGAGTCGGTCGCCCGCCAGGAAATCCCGTAGCTGATCGTTGTGTCAATACTGCCGTTAATCTCATTGTCGTCGGTGGAAAACTCCCAGGCGAGGACCGGCGTACTGACCAGCCCGGCAAGCGCCAGGCCGATCGATGCAACCATCAGGCTGCGTTTGAGCGATGTATGTGTATTTGTGTGTTTCATTTTTTGGTCTCTCCCCAGCTCAATCGAAGTGAACGTTGCGGTTCACATCCGCCCGGATGCCATTGCTGTTGAACCTTTCCAGGATAGGTTTACGCGGCGTAAGCAGATCATTTTGCGCCTTAACCGCCTCCGCGACTGGAGTCATCATCATGATCGGAACCATGGTGTCTTCATTGCCAACCTGAACCAGCGTCCCGTCAGAGGCAAGGAATGAAAGCATTTGCCCCTGCATCTCCACGGTCGCGGCCAGAGAAGGAATCGGATTGAGCAGCGAACTGTGCTCCGCCGGCGGCACAAAGCGCGACGCTGCCCGCAAACCATCAGGATTAACCTGCGTAGTACTGAAGGACTGCAGCGCCGCAACGCGGATTAAAGGCTCGGTGCCCGACAGGGGTGCGCCCGCCACGAAGTTTGGCAACACCGTATCGCCAATCACTTCCTGCAGCAGAATCGGTTTGCTGATTGCAGCGTTAGCGATCCAGTTAACGGGATCGGCTGAATCCACCACCGTTTGGCCCACCGTCAAATAGAGCTCAAACAGCGGGTCGCCGGGGAAGATGCCAACCGATGCGAGTCCGGCACGAATTCTGGGTCCGAATGTCGGTGAGGCCTCACCTGCACGAACCAAGCCACCTGCCGGGACATTAAGGTGGGCACGATCCACCAGCGGCTCAAGCGCCGCAAAACCGGTACCATTAATACCGCCCCAGGAGATGCCGGTATAACCGACGTTAAAAGGTCGCAGATCGCCGACGTTATCCCCATCAAGGTCAAAGTTGGCCAGGGATGAAGCGAGCACTGTCAGGTCGATAATGCCCTGACGAACATTGTCTCGCGAGGTGCGGTATTCCTGAAAATTCAAGGCATGCGTCCCGGACTCATCAACGATTCCGTCAGGACCGGGGGCACCGGTCAGGTTGTTGATGTAGTCCACATTAAACGTGCGTTCATTGGCATCGTCAGCAAATGGTGTATTTCCGATGTACAGCGGGCTGAGAGCCGTGTTTTGAGGCGTTATGCCGTGCAGCGGGAAGTCAATGGCCACGCCCGCAAAGCCACCAGCCGCCAGTGTGTCCGCCAACCCTAAAACGTTGCTGCGATTGCCACCAAGGCCATGTCCTGAGATCACCACCGGCCAGCCGCCAGCAGGCTTGGTCATGCCGCTCAGGGCACTGGGTATGGTCACGATGACAGGCACAGTTTGCATGCCGGTGACGACAGGAAACGGATTGGCAACGGTCAGATTGGTCGACGTCGGGTCAAGCCCCAACTGATTAAAAGGTGGCACATAAGCACCGGGCTCGGCTGTCCAGAAATCAACCAGTGGCGCCACGGGGTTTTCTGCACCTGGTATACCGCTGTAATACGGAATGGTTATGACTCCCTGGTAGAAGTCAGCCAGACCTTGCCCAACACCCAGGTCTGCGGTGCTGCCCAGTCGCGGCCCCATGATGACCGGTGCTGGCTCGACAGTGGACCTCAACAAGCCAAGTATCGGCGTGACGGATTGGGTCTGCACCGTCCAGGACAGAATGATGTCATCCGGATTGATACCCACTGATGCAGCAGCAGCTTCCATGGGCCCGGTAATCCGCCGCAGCCCTTCGGCTGCCTGGGCGCTTGAATTGGGCAGCAGCGGATACGTGCTGTTGCCATTGGCATCAACCCAGGGCGTATCGGCCTG
Organism: uncultured Gammaproteobacteria bacterium; assembly: GCA_942491555.1. Lineage (GTDB taxonomy): Bacteria > Pseudomonadota > Gammaproteobacteria > Xanthomonadales > SZUA-36 > Marinihelvus. The sequence continues at coordinate 756,784 of CALOBN010000005.1, read as the reverse complement.
GGAGAGGAAATAGAGCGTATCGGGCGTTGCATTATTGCCGCTTGTGTCTTTGATGTCGTTGGTCAGCACCGCCATAAAACTGGAGTACTCAGCCAGTGGCCTCAGGGGCACAATCGCCACCACGTTGCCGCTTGCCACGGCGGTGAAATCAACACCGGGGGTGAGCTCCCGAACAACACCGGTCACGAACAGAATCTGGCTCGTCGTGACCTGGAAGACCCGCACGGATTGCCCGGGGACCACGGAGGCCGGGTCAATCGAACCCGGGTTACCTGCATCATCGACAACAAAAGTCGTGGTCCAACGCTCGATGGTGCTAAAGCCATCCAGGGAGTTAAGTTGCTCAACCAGTGCCGCAGCGGTCGGGGACAGGCCCTCTGTGGGCGCGTTCACGGTCAAATCCGTGGTCCCGTTGAAAAACAGATTATTGGGAACCGGAACCCCATCCAGGCCTAGCCGCGGGTCGAAGCGAGCGGTCAATAATCCGGTTACAACGCTGCCGTCCTTATTCAGGGCCGGCCCGGCGTTGCTGGGTCCTATCGGCTGCGCGAGCGCTGCGCTACTGGCCAGCAGCAGCAGGAGAAATAGACGTAATTTCATTGATTTGGTTCCCCGTGTTCATCTCATCGGTGGCGCTGTTACCCTGATCCTGAGCCTCTGGGAGGGATCATTAGCGGGTTAACAACATCCGTATAATGGGTATCTCGATCAGGGTGGTGCGAGCTGAACGGACCCCTTAATTTTCGGGCTACGGGGCTTCGTCAATGACCGAACTAGCTCGGCCTGAAAACCTTGCGTATCCCCAGATAACACGACAATCATACGCCATGGTGCTCAATTCCCCAATGTTCTGTTTAAACTTTTTGCCGAAAACGATTAAACCATGCGCCTGATGAGCCGTTCGAGCCTGCTGCTTGCGGGTCCACTCATGGCCATCGCCCTGGACATCTACCTGCAATCCCAGGGCTGGTCATTTGCGGCCTCGGCAACGGCTGCCATCACCCTGGTCTGTGCGCTGTGGTGGATTTTCGAGCCGATACCGATTCCATTTACCTCCCTGTTGCCGCTCGCCCTGTTCCCCCTGTTGCAGATTCTGACCCCCGCTCAAGTGGGCCAGGCCTATGGCAGCCCCCTGATACTGCTGCTGCTTGGCGGCTTTCTGATTTCCGAGGCCATGGCCGATTCCGGCGCGCACAAGCGCCTGGCGCTTTACATGGTGAATCTGTTTGGCGGCGGCAGCGCCAGATCCCTGGTACTCGGCTTTATGACCGCCTCGGCCGTGCTGAGCATGTGGATATCAAACACGGCCACCACGCTGATGCTGCTGCCGGTGGCGCTGGCCGTCCTCGCCCACGCTGATCGACGCCTGGCCGTTCCCTTGTTGCTGGGTATTGCGTATGCAGCCAGCATTGGTGGTATTGGCACGCCGATTGGTACGCCGCCCAACCTGGTATTCATGCAGGTGTATGAAAATCAGTTTGGTGACCCGCCGACATTCCCCGAGTGGATGGCATTCGGTGTGCCAGTGGTGGTCATCCTGGTGCCGCTTGCCGGGCTGTGGCTGACCCGCGGGCTGCAGCTGACCCGCGGGGTCGAACTGCCCGCCGTCGGCGCATGGCAGCCCGTGGAGCGGCGCGTGCTGGCGGTATTCCTGATTACGGCCATGGCCTGGGTGACGCGCTCGGCGCCTTTTGGAGGCTGGAGCAGCTGGCTTGATTTACCGGGCGCCAGCGACGCCAGCGTGGCCCTGCTGGCCGCAGTCCTGATGGCCATGCTACCGGCGGGCAGCGCTGACGGCCGGAAACTGCTGCGCTGGGAGGCAGCCAAACGTATTCCCTGGGAAGTACTGGTTCTTTTCGGTGCTGGTATCACCATTGCCAGTGCGTTTATTGAAAGCGGCCTGGCGGACCAGATTGCGGCCCAGCTGACCGTGTTAACCGCGGTGCCCGCCTGGCTGATGATTCTGTTGATTTGCCTGTCGGTCACATTCATGACCGAGGTCACCAGCAATACCGCAACCTCCAGTCTGCTGATGCCGCTGCTCGCCTCCGCCTCGATCGTCATGGAGGTCGACCCGATGTTGCTGATGGTGCCAGCCGCCATGAGCGCCAGCTGCGCCTTCATGCTGCCGGTAGCGACCGCGCCAAACGCGGTGATCTATGGCAGCGGGCGGGTCAGGATCGAAGACATGGCACGCGCAGGTTTCGTCCTGAACCTGGTCGGTGCAGTGGTGATCTCGGCAGTTTGTTACCTTCTCCTTGGCTGAGCGGCCACAGATCCGGAAATCCTTTTAAGGCATTTTCCTGCGCGGAATATACAGATCGGTCACCGTACCCTCGAAAACCTCCGCCGCCAGGCCAACCGTCTCCGACAGCGTCGGGTGCGGATGAATGGTTAAGCCGATGTCCGCCGCTTCGGCGCCCATCTCAATGGCAAGCGCCGTTTCCGAGATCAGGTCGCCCGCATGGGTGCCAACGATGCCCGCACCAATAATGCGGTTGGAGGCCTTGTCAAAGAGCAGCTTGGTGAAACCCTCGGCGCGGCCGTTGCCGAGCGCGCGGCCGCTGGCAGCCCAGGGGAACTTACCGACCCCGTAGTCCATCCCGGTGTCCCGGGCCTCGTTTTCAGTCACACCCACCCAGGCCACTTCAGGGTCTGTGTAGGCGACCGAGGGAATGACACGGGCGTCAAACTGGCTGTTCTCGCCGGCGCACACTTCCGCCGCCACTTTTGCCTCGTGCGTGGCCTTGTGGGCCAGCATGGGCTGACCAACGATGTCGCCGATGGCGAAGATATGCGGGACATTGGTGCGCATTTGCCGGTCAACGGGAATAAACCCGCGCTCATTCACTTCCACGCCGGCCGTATCAGCACCGATGCGGTTGCCATTGGGTGCACGGCCAACGCTCACCAGAACGCGGTCAAAAACCGTGCGCTCTGGAACCTGTTCACCCTCATAGCTGGCGTGCAGCCCGTCCTCCCGGGCTTCAATGCCGACTACCTTTGTACCCAGGCAGATCGCCTCGTAGCGGGCTTCAATGCGTTTTTGAAGCGGCTTAACCAGGTCGATATCCGCGCCAGGCATTAATTGCTCGGTCAGCTCCACCAGGGTCACTGCGCTGCCCAGAGCCTGGTAGACGCTGGCCATTTCCAGGCCGATGATGCCGCCCCCAATCACGAGCAAAGTCTCGGGAATATCCTGTAACTCAAGGGCGTCCGTGGAATCCATCATGCGCGGATCGTCCCAGGGCAGGCCCGGCAGCTTGATGGCCTGGGAGCCGGCCGCAATGATCGCCTGGCGAAAGGTCAGGCTGGATTCTTCGCCCTCGCCGGTAATGGACATGGTGTGGTCATCAGTGAAGGTGCCGGTACCGGTGATCACCTCCACGCCGCGACGCTTCGCCATACCGGCAATGCCGCCGGTCAACTGGCCGACGACCTTGTTTTTCCACGCCCGCAAAGGATCCACCTGAATGTCCGGCTTGCCAAAGACCACGCCGTGTTCGGACAGCTGGGCCGCCTCGTCAATGACTGCGGCGGCATGCAGCAAAGCTTTTGAAGGAATACAGCCGACGTTGAGGCAAACGCCACCCAGCTCGGGATAGCGTTCAATAAGAGCCACCTTCAAGCCCAGGTCCGCGGCACGAAAGGCAGCGGTATAGCCACCCGGACCGGAGCCAAGCACGACCACGTCAAAATCAAAATCGCCCTGCGGAGGTTGCGGCATGACCGGTGCTGACTCCGCGCGACCCGCAGGGGCAGGCCCGGCGTCAGCAGCCGGCGGCGTTGGCTCTTCATTCACCGGGGTTGCTGCGGGATCTGCTGCTGCGCTCTGCGTCGTCGCTGCTGTTTCTGCGCTGGCTCCAGGGGCTGCAGAATCAGCCTCCATCACAGCAATAAGATCGCCTTCGGAAACGTTGTCACCAACGGCGACCTCAACCGAAACGAGGGTGCCGGATGCCGGCGCCGGCACCTCCATGGTCGCCTTGTCACTCTCCAGGGTCAGCAATGATTGTTCTTTTTCTACCCTGTCACCGGGTGCGACAAGCACCTCGATGACCGGGATGTCTTCAAATTCGCCAATATCCGGAACCCGGATTTCAATTCGGTTGCTCATGACCCGGCGCTCCCGGCGCTGGCAATTATCAGATTGCCGCCTTCCTGGCGGATGGAAAAATGCTTAAGAAAACTCATTCCCAGCAGGGCCTGCTCGCCGAGGCCCGGGGTAATACTGGCACGGACATTGTCATGGCGCAGTCCACCGATGGAAACGGAGTCCAGGCGGGTCATCCAGGCCGGCGCGGGCCCGGCAGCAGTCATTACGGTCACCTGCGGACCAAAATCCAAACCAATGCGTTGGGCAACCGTGTTGGAAATCGCGATGTCTGTCGCGCCGGTATCAACCAGAAACTCTACCGGGGCGCCATTGATCGTGCCTTCTACAAAATAGTGCCCGCCCTGCCCTGGCTCGAGAATAACCGTCGCCCGGCCGTAACTGTCGGTTCCTGACGTCATGCCGCCGGAATCAAAGTCCACCAGGCTGAAAAGAAACGTCAAGCCGCCCAGCAAGCCGAGCGCGGCAACCCACAGCATCCAGCGTCCGGCGCGCGCGTCTCCGGATGTCGTCGAACCAGTCATTCACAGAACCAGGTTGGCCGGGTCTTCGATATGGTCGGCCAGTGCTCGCGTAAAACGGGCTGCCTGGGCGCCGTCAATCACGCGGTGGTCATAGCTCAACGACAGCGGCAACAATAATCGCGGTTGAAAACCCTCGCCATCCCAAACCGGCTCCACGCGGGCGCGGGATACCCCAAGAATGGCAACTTCCGGCGCATTGATGATCGGTGAAAATGAGGTTCCGCCAATACCACCAAGGCTGGAGATACTGAAACTCGCACCCTGCCAGTCTGCCGGTTTCAGCTTCCCGTCGCGCGCACGCTGACTGACCTCGCCAAGTTCACGCGCCAGCTCCAGAACACTTTTCTGATCGCAATCACGAATCACCGGCACCACCAGGCCATCCGGCGTGTCCACGGCAATCCCAAGGTGATAATACTTTTTGAGGATGAGGTTTTCCCCGGCGGCATCGAGGGATGCATTGAAATTGGGAAACGCCTGCAAAGCCGCCACGACTGACTTCATCACAAAAGCCAGCGGCGTTAATCCGAAACCCTCGGCTTTTGCTGCTGCTTTATGTTCATTGCGGAACGCTTCCATGTCCGTGCTGTCAGCCAGGTCATTCTGGGTGACATGGGGAATGGTGACCCAATTGCGGTGCAGATTTTTGCCGGAGATTTTCTTGATACGCGACAGTTCGACCGATTCGGTCTCGCCGAATTTGCTGAAATCTATCTTGGGTGGCGGTGCCACCTCGAAGCCGGGTGTCGCGGCGGGCGCCGTACCTCCCTGCAGTACGGATTTTACAAAGCCGCTTACATCCTCGCGCACAATACGGCCGTTGCGCCCTGAGCCGCTGACCTGGAACAAATCCACACCAAGCTCACGCGCAAAAGCACGAATTGCCGGACTGGCGTAGGGCACTTTGCCAGGCATAAGGCGCTCGGCAACCAGCGCAACCGGCGGCGACCGGCGCTCACCGGCGCTGACCGCTTTCCGGGCAGTGGGCGCTGGAGCCGCTTGTGCGGACTCACCTGGCGCAGCCGCGGCGGCGCTTGCCTGGTTATCCGGCGTCGCAGGCGGGTCATTTTCCGGCCTGGCTTCGGGTTCGTCTTCGGCACCGGCTTGTGCCTCCGGGCCGGTGTTCTCAGAACCGCCTTCCGCACCCGCCAGCAGTTCGAGCACGCCAACCAGGTCGCCCTCTGAGACCGTGTCGTTCACGGCCACACTCAGACTGACCAGCACACCATCCGCAGGCGAAGGTACTTCCATGGTCGCCTTGTCGCTCTCCAGCGTCAGCAGGGATTGCTCTGCACTGACGGTCTCGCCTTCGGCCACCAGGACTTCGATGACGGGTATGTCCTCAAAATCGCCGATATCCGGCACCCTGATCTCAATTCGATCTGCCATGGTCAGGCCCTCAGCGGATAGACACGATCCGCATCCACACCCAGGCTATCCCGGGCAGCCAGCAGGGCCTCGAGCGACAAGTCGCCGGCGCGATAGAGACCGTAAAGCGCCGTGTAGGCGACGTAGTAGCGATCAACTTCAAAGAACCGCCGCAGGTTGGCCCGCGTGTCCGAACGACCATAACCATCCGTGCCCAGCACCAGGTATTGATCCTGGGGTATCCACGGCCGCACCTGCTCGGCATAACTGCGCACATAATCGGTAGCCGCAATCACCGGCCCGGCCCGGCCGCTGAGACAGGTCTCTACCCAGGACCGGGCGCTCTCGCCCGGGTTAAGGCGGTTATGCCGTTCCGCGGTCTCACCATCGCGGCGCAATTCGGTAAAGCTGGTAGCGCTCCAGATATCCGCCGCGACATCAAATTGCTCAGCGAGGAGTTCTGCCGCCGCCATCACCTCGCGGAGTATCGAGCCACTGCCGAGCAACTGCACGCGATGCTCACCTGCCGGGCCTTCCTGTAACAGGTAAAGGCCTTTGCGTATCCCCTCTTCGGCCCCCTCGGGCATCGCCGGGTGTTCGTAATTCTCATTCATCAGGGTGATGTAGTAGTAAACGTCTTCGCACTCGGCATACATGCGCCGCAAGCCGTCCTGAACAATCACCGCCACCTCGTAGTTGAAGGTGGGGTCATAGCTGACACAGTTCGGGATGGTGCCGGACAGGATATGGCTGTGCCCGTCTTCGTGCTGCAGCCCCTCACCGTTCAGCGTGGTCCGGCCGGAGGTGCCACCGAGCAGGAAGCCGCGTGCGCGCAGGTCACCTGCCGCCCAGGCCAGGTCGCCGATGCGCTGGAAACCAAACATCGAGTAGTAGATATAGAACGGGATCATCGGCTCGCCATTGGCGCTGTAGCTGGTTGCCGCAGCAATCCAGGACGACATGGCGCCGGCCTCCGTGATGCCTTCCTGGAGAATCTGCCCCTGCTTGCTTTCCTTGTAGAACATGAGCTGGTCGGCATCCATCGGGTCGTAGAGCTGACCCTTGGAGGCATAAATACCCAGTTGGCGGAACATGCCCTCCATACCAAAGGTGCGCGCCTCATCAGCAACGATGGGCACAACCCGCTCTTTGAGGTCTTTCTGGCGCAGAATAATCGCGAGCGCCCTTACAAAGGCCATGGTGCTGGAGATTTCCCGTTCGCCGGTGCCGGTCATGAGGGACTCAAAGGCGTCCAGCTCCGGTACGGTCAGTGGCTGCACCTTGTGACGCCGCTCGGGCAGCGGTCCGCCCATGGCCGCGCGGCGCTCGAGCATGTACTTCACTTCCGGGCTGTCCGGCCCCGGGTGGTAGTAGGGAATATCGGCGAGCTCTTCCTCGGAAATTTTCACATTGAAGCGGTCGCGGAACTGCCTGATTGAGTCCACGTCCATCTTTTTCTGCTGGTGCGTAATGTTCTGGGCCTCGCCGCTGGAGCCCATGCCATAACCTTTAACCGTCTTTGCCAGAACCACCGTGGGCCGCCCATTTGCCTGGGTTGCGGCGTGATAAGCGGCGTATACCTTGTGCGGATCATGCCCGCCACGGTTAAGGCGCCAGATGTCCTCGTCGGACATGCTGCTGACCATCTGCTTCAACTCCGGGTATTTGCCGAAGAAATGCTCACGCGTATAAGCGCCACCCTTGGCCTTGTAGGCCTGGTACTCACCATCAACCGCCTCTTCCATGCGTTGTCGCAACAGGCCATCTTTGTCCTTGGCCAGCAAGGGATCCCAGTACGAGCCCCAGATCACCTTTAGTACCCGCCATCCGGCACCACGGAAAACGCCTTCCAGCTCCTGGATGATTTTGCCGTTGCCGCGCACCGGACCATCAAGACGCTGCAGGTTGCAGTTGATCACGAAAATCAGGTTGTCCAGGCCCTCGCGGCCGGCCAGGGAAATGGCGCCCAGGGATTCCGGCTCATCGGTCTCACCGTCGCCCAGGAAACACCACACGCGGCGCTCGGAGGTATCGGCTATGCCGCGATCATGCAGGTACTTCAAAAAGCGCGCCTGGTAGATGGCCATGATCGGGCCCAGGCCCATCGAAACCGTGGGCAGCTGCCAGTAATCGGGCATCAACCAGGGGTGCGGATATGAGCTCAGTCCGTCACCATCGACTTCCTGGCGGAAACGATCGAGTTGTTCGCTGCTGATACGCCCTTCAAGATAAGAACGCGCATAGATGCCCGGCGATGAATGACCCTGGATATAAACCAGGTCGCCGCCGCCCGGGTGGTCATTACCGCGGAAGAAATGATTGAAGCCGACGTCGTAAAGTGTTGCTGCCGAGGCAAAGCTCGCAATGTGACCACCGAGATCACCACCGCGCTTGCCGGCCCTGAGCACGATGGCCATCGCGTTCCAGCGAATCATGGAGCGGATACGCCACTCCAGATCGCTGTCACCGGGGCTTGCTTCCTGCAAGTGCGGGGGAATGCTGTTGATGTAAGCCGTGGTTGCGTCATACGGCAAGTAGCCGCCCGAACGACGCGTGAAATCTACCAGGTGTTCAAGCAACTGGTGGGCACGCTGCGGTCCTTCCCGTTCAATAACGGCCTGTAAAGACTCCAGCCACTCAGTGGTTTCCTGTGGGTCTGTGTCCGGCATGCCGTGACGGCCAATCGGCTTGATGTTCCCGCTCATGAGTTGCGTTCCTGTAGTTTCTTACATGCCTTTAATAAGATGGCATTGCGGTCATTCATATCGGTGTATTCATTTGGGCATCAACGGCCGCCAGGGCGGTCATATTGGCAATGCGCCGAACCGTCGCTGATGGTGTCAGTATATGGACTGGGCGCGCCATGCCCAACAAGATGGGTCCGACGGTGACGGCGTTGCCCGCCAGACGTGCCAGGTTAAAGGCAATATGCGCCGAGTCAATATTAGGCATCACCAGCAAATTAGCCGGTGCCCGCAAACGGGAATTGGGGAACACCCGCTCGCGATAGCGCACGTCCAGGGCCGCATCAGCGGTCATCTCCCCTTCGACTTCCAGTTCAGGCGCAAGAGCGCTGACCATTTCCACCGCTTCTTTCATTTTCTGGGCGCCCGCATCGCGATGGCTGCCAAAACTGGAGTGTGAGAGCAGCGCCACACGGGGTTCAATACCGAATACACGTACGGCACGCGCCGCCATCAGGGTAATTTCTGCGAGCTCTTCCGCCGTGGGGTTCGTATTGACGTGGGTATCGCAGACAAAATAAGCACCCGCATCCGTGGTGGCCGCGCCCATGGTCGCGACCACATTTCCGCCGGGCCTTTTGCCGATTACATCCAGGGCAATCTGCAGCTTTTTCTGGAAACCACCGAGCACACCGGTAATCAGCGCATCCGCCTCACCGCGGCGAACCATGAGTGCGCCAATCACTGCATCGTTGTTCCTGACGATGGCCTTGGCAGCATCAGGCGATATGCCCTTGCGCTCCATGAGGTGATGGTAGGTTGTCCAGTACTCGTAATAGCGGGGATCCGATTCGGGATTGGTGATCTCAAAATCTATCCCGGGACGGATTCGCAGCCCCAGCTTCTCGATGCGGCTCTCGATAACCGAGGGACGGCCGATCAGGACCGGACGGGCAATCTGGTCATCGCAAACCACCTGCACCGCCTGCAGAATGACCTCTTCCTCGCCCTCGGAAAAACAGATCTTTTTCAGATCGCGGCGGGCGGCATCAAAAATGGGCTTCATCAGCAGCCCGGTTCGCCAGATGAACTGCTCCAGTCCCTCGCGGTAGGCCGCCAGATCGTCGATGGGCCGCAAAGCCACGCCGCTTTGCATGGCCGCCTCGGCCACCGCCGGTGCCAGCTGAGGCAACAGGCGCGGGTCGAATGGCTTGGGTATAAGATAGCCAGGGCCAAACCTGAGCGCTTCACCACCATAGGCCGCGCCCGAATCCACCAGCATTTCCTTGCGGGCCAGTTCCGCCAGCGCGCGCACGCAGGCCATCTTCATTTCGTCATTAATCACCGTGGCGCCCACATCCAGCGCGCCGCGAAAGATATACGGGAAGCACAGGACATTGTTTACCTGGTTGGGGAAATCACTGCGGCCCGTGGCGATGATGGCATCGGGCCGCACGGCGAGCACCTCGTCGGGCATGATTTCCGGTTCCGGGTTTGCCAGGGCCAAAATGACCGGGCGCTCCGCCATGGAATCAATCATTTCGCGCGTGACAATGCCGCCCACCGATACACCCAGGAATATGTCCGCATCGACCATGATTTCAGCCAGGTTCCGCTTGTCGGTGTCATGCGCATAACGGGCCTTGTGCTCGTCCATGTCCTCAGTGCGAGTGGCATGTACAACGCCTTCCCGGTCACTGACAAAAATATGTTCGCGCGGCATACCCAGCTTCACCAAAAGGTCCAGGCAGGCCATGCCGGCTGCACCGGCGCCGGAGGCCGCCAGACGAACCTTGGTAATGTCCTTGCCAAGCAGCTCCAGGGCGTTGATCACCGCGGCGGCACAAATAATGGCCGTGCCATGCTGGTCGTCATGAAACACCGGGATGTTCATGCGCTCGCGAAGCTTTCGCTCAACGATGAAACACTCAGGCGCCTTGATGTCCTCGAGGTTGATACCGCCGAAGGTGGGCTCCATCGCCGCGATGATATCCACGAGCTTGTCCGGATCCTTCTCCTCCAGCTCAATATCGAACACGTCGATATCGGCGAACTTTTTGAACAGCACGCCCTTGCCTTCCATAACCGGCTTGGCGGCCAATGGCCCGATGTCACCCAAACCGAGAACCGCTGTGCCATTGGTGATAACGCCGACCAGGTTGCCACGAATGGTCAGATTGCCCGCCTCGGCGGGATCCTTGTGGATCAGCTCACTGGCCGCTGCCACGCCCGGCGAATAGGCGAGCGCGAGATCTTTGGCGGTGGTCAGGGCTTTGGTTGGCGAGACCTTGATTTTCCCCGGCGTTGGTAGCCGGTGATAGTCCAGGGCACGCTCTTTGAAATTATCGGTCATGCGATTGCTCGGTCATGGTGATCGTCACTCATACGCGCCGCTCCATTGGTTGAACTTTGGTCAGCGGCAGGGCGCTGCAAGGTCTCGACATGGGATGAAACCTGCATGGATCACACCCGTTCCCGGACCAGCCCGAATTTACAGGGCAGCCCGGCATTTTATAGCGTGTGTTGGAACAACTCCAAACTGCTACCCGTCGAATTTTTTCGTTCGGATACTTATTGAAGGTCCAGCTCGGTCTGGGCATCCGCATAACCCTCTTCGCTGACCTGGATCAAACGCATGGTGTTGGTGCCGCCCTCGTTATCGAGCCGGTCACCCATGGTCAGCAAAACCCGGTCACCAACCTTGAGCAGGCCGCGGTCGAGCATCATTGTGATCGCGTTACGCAAGACCTTTTCCATTTTCTTTCCCGAGGGCTGATGCGCAATGGGATAGACGCCACGATACAGGGCCATTCGCCTGCGGCTGGCCGCCACCTGCGATAAGGCATAAATCGGCGCAGAAGTGCGCACCCGCGACAGCCATTGCGCCGTGGAGCCGGATTCGGTCAGGGCCACAATTGCATCAACGCGCACGTGCTTGACGAGAAACATGGCCGCAGAGGCAATGGCCTGATCAATACGGTGAAAGCGCACATTGAGCTGCTGGTTCTCTTTCTGAGCCTCAAGGTGACGCTCCGCACCCAGACATACCCGGTCCATCGCCTGCACGACCTCAACGGGGTAATTCCCGACGGCGGTCTCGGCCGAGAGCATGACAGCATCGGTGCCATCAATAACCGCATTGGCCACGTCCAGGACCTCGGCGCGGGTTGGGATCGGGTTATCAACCATCGACTGCATCATTTGCGTGGCGGTGATCGCCACCCGGTTCTGATGCAGCGCCGTGCGAATAATCTGCTTTTGCAGGAAGGGTAGCTCCGCGTCACCAATTTCCACGCCCAGATCGCCGCGCGCGACCAGTGCTGCGTGGGAGGCCTCGATGATTTCCTCGAGATTCTCGATCGCTTCGGTACGTTCGATCTTCGCGATGAGGCGCGCCTGGCTGCCTGCCTCGCGGATCAACAACCGCGCGCTGCGCATGTCATCAGCATGGCGCGGAAAAGACACCGCCAGAAAATCAGCGCCCATCTCGGCCGCACGTTTAATGTCCTGGCGATCCCGCTCCGCCAGTCCGGGAATGGATAAACCACCCCCTTTCAGGTTGATGCCCTTACGGCTGGACAGCTGCCCGCCGGCTTCGGTGATGCAGTGAATCTGGTCGCCGCGGACTTCCTTGACAGTCATGGTGACCATGCCGTCGTCCAGCAGCAAAAGATTCCCCGGCTTTACGTCTCCGGCCAGGCCCTTGTAGGTGACCCCCACCCGGATCTGGTCGCCGAGTGCCGGGTCGGGACTCGCATCGAGGATGAACGGATCACCGGTGGCGAGAAAAATGTGATCGTTGTGGAAGGTCTCAAGGCGAATCTTGGGTCCCTGGAGATCAACCAGAATGGCTACCTCTTTGCCCAGAGCCGCGGAGACCTCGCGCACAGACCGGGCGCGACTCATCTGATCCTCGGGCATCCCGTGGGACATATTAATGCGCACCACATCCACTCCTGCCTGGAACATGGCGCGCAAAACGGCCGGATCGTCGGTGGCCGGGCCCAGGGTTGCGATAATCTTGGTCTGACGAATTTGTTGGGTCACGTAAATTGCCTGTGGCAGTGCGATTTCACGGGGGATTATGGCTTATGCCCTCGCGCTGGAGAAGATGTCTTTCCCCTGCCCGGGAGCATGCCGCTTAAAACTCTGCACGGATGAACGCTCATGGTTCGCTTCGTCCGGATTCAGACGTACTCGTCCGGCACTTCAGCCGGGCCCCAATACTCAATGCCAAGTTGACGGGCCAATTCGAGCTCGCGTTGCTGCAGGATTGATTCTTCTTCTTCCGCCAACTCAATGAACCGCTGTGCCGCGCGAGATAGCGGCTCCCCGGCGCGCCATGCGAGCCCGGAGTTAAGCCTTAACCATGGAGCCCGGAACGGCACCACGGCAACCTCGCCGGCGACGAGGTGTGGATAGGCGATGCTCAGGGGCAGAATCGCGACACAGTCAGTCGCCTGACACAGGCCAAGGGAAGCGGTGAGTGATGTCGAAACCACGGAGGGTGTGAACCAACCGGTTTTTTCGTCAAGCCGGCCCTGTGCGCCACCCTGAAGAAAAGGCGTGACAGCGCGCGGCGGGATCCGCGAACAGGCCCAGGGGTAGGCAAGCACGTCTTTAGCGCCGGGGGCCGATTTACGGGTCAGGGGATGATCCGGCCGTACGATGACGTAGAGCGGCTGTTGGTTGATAACCTGAGATTCAAGGCCCCTTGCAGGGCCGATTTCTCCAAACATTAGCTGACCTCTGCCCGAATCCAGCAGTGTCCGGGCATGAGTCCAGTCTGTGATCTCAATGCTTAACTCAAGGCCTGGAAATTCTGCGGTAAGCCGTTGCAGTACCGGCGAGAGCGTCGTTTCGGCCGGATAAAGCCCGCAGGCAAGGCCCAGTTCATCGTGCTGACTGCCCGGTATGGGACCCAATTCAGCCTGCAACTGCATCGCTGCTGTAAGCAATTCATGACCCCGCTCGAGAAAATGGATTCCTTCACGCGTTGGCATGACGCCACTCCGGGAGCGCTCAAACAGGCTGCAGCCAAGCCGGTCCTCCAAAGCTTTGATGCTCCGGCTCAAAGCAGGCTGGGTGATATCCAGGTGTTCGGCGGCACGACCAAAATGCCGGAAACGCCCGAGGGCGAGCACATGCTGAACTTGCGCCAGGGTGTATTTCATTACCTTAAGTTATCATAGTATTCATTTTGATATATTGATTGCATAATAGAGAGAGGTCAGACTGCGGACTGAAAAAAATCGTGGCATGAAGCTGGTCGCAAACGGAACCGGACCTGATTCCAGCGCCTTGCCACCAACTCCCTGGAATCATGCTCTGTCACAGAACTTTGTAATGACAGCGGCTATATTTGAACGTTGAAGAAATTCGGAGATTGTTATGCATTTAATTACTCGTGGCCTGGCCTTAATTACCAGCCTGCTCTTCGTCGCTCCTGCTTTCGCTCAGGACAAACCCAATGTCCTGGTGATCTGGGGTGACGATATCGGCACCTGGAATATTTCCGCCACCAACCGCGGCATGATGGGCTATGAAACGCCCAATATTGACCGTATTGCCGCTGAAGGCATGGGCTTTACCGATTATTACGGTGAGCAGTCGTGCACCGCCGGCCGTTCGTCCTTCATCATGGGTCAAAGCGTGTTTCGCACGGGCCTGTCTAAAGTGGGACTTCCGGGGGCCAAAGAAGGCATGCAGGAAGAAGACCCGACCATTGCCGTGATCATGAAAGACCTTGGTTACGCCACGGGCCAGTTCGGTAAAAACCACCTGGGCGACCGGGATGAGCATTTGCCGACCAACCACGGTTTTGATGAGTTTTACGGCAATCTCTACCATCTGAATGCCGAAGAAGAGCCGGAAAACATCGATTATCCAGGTGAGATGGTCATGGCTGACGGCCAGACCTTCCGGGAAAAATTCGGTCCGCGAGGCGTGATTCGCTCCTACGCTGACGGCCGCATTGAAGATACCGGCCCGCTGACGAAAAAGCGCATGGAAACGGTGGACGATGAGACCGCTGCCGCTGCACTGGACTTCATCGATCGCCAGACAGCCGCGGGTACACCCTGGTTTGTCTGGTGGAGCGGCACGCGCATGCATTTCCGCACGCACGTGAGCGAGGCAAAAATGGCATCCTGTAAGGCACGTTATCCGAAGGCGGACGAATACACCTGCGGCATGGTTGAGCATGACGACCACATCGGCCTGTTCCTGGACAAACTGGATGAGCTGAACATCGCCGACAACACCATCGTCTTCTACTCCACGGATAACGGCCCGCACATGAACACCTGGCCAGACGCTGGTATGACACCGTTCCGTGGTGAGAAAAATACCAACTGGGAAGGTGGCTGGCGCGTCCCGTCGTTCGTCCGCTGGCCTGGCAAGATCGAAGCCGGCAGCTACACGAACGAACTTGTCCATCACATGGACTGGCTGCCGACTTTTGCCGCCATTGGCGGTAATGACGACATCAAGGAAGAGTTGCTCGATGGTTACCGCTCTTCTTCCATGAACCGTCGTTACAAGGTGCACCTTGACGGCTACAACATCCTGCCGATGTTGACGGGTGAGACAGATGTGTCACCGCGCGAAGAGATTTTCTACTTCTCTGATGACGGCGACCTTATGGCGCTGCGCTATAACGACTGGAAAATCATCTTCCTGGAGCAACGCCAGGTCGGCACGCTGAAAATCTGGGCCAACCCGTTCACCGAGTTACGTGTGCCGCTGATTTTCAACCTGCGTCGTGATCCGTTTGAACGCGCCCAGATCACGTCTAATACCTACTATGACTGGTTGATCGACCGGGCCTACCTGCTGGTTCCTGCGCAAGCCTATGTCGGCAATTTCCTGGCAACCTTCAAGGAGTTTCCGCCCAGGCAGGAAGCTGCCAGCTTCTCCCTGGAAAAAGTCCTGGAAACGCTCCAGGAGCCACCGAGCTTTAACTAACGGTAAGCTTTATCGCGGGCGGGGCATCACCAGGCCCCGTCCGCATTTCATTTAACCGGTTGACACGTCCATGACGCGAAGCATATCGCTGATCTTTATCACACTGATTGCGGCCTGCTCACTGGTGCAAACGGCACAAGCAGTCGATTCAAGCAGCCCGCCCCGCCTCGTTTTACAGATCACCATTGACCAGTTACGCGGCGATTTACCCACGCGTTACCGGGAACGTTTCGGTCAAGGCGGCTTCAATTACCTCTTTGACGAGGGCTTGTATTACGCCAATGCGCATTACCAGCATGCCAACACGGAAACCATCGTCGGCCATGCATCACTTGCCACGGGCGCCTATCCCGCCGTGCACGGCATGGTCGGCAATCTCTGGCTGGACCATGACCTGGATCGCCTGGTGTACAACATCGAGGACCCGGATTACGTTTTGCTGAGCGCTGATGCCGATGTCAACGCGGACACCGAAATTGACCCCACGCAACGCGCTGCCAAGGTTGAAGGCCGTTCACCACGGGCCATGCTCGTTTCCACCTTTGGCGATGAATTGCGCGGCTTTAACGGTGGACAGTCCAAGGTATTCGGTGTCTCGGTAAAAGATCGCGGCGCCGTGGCCCTGGCCGGACACACCGGCAAGGCATTCTGGTTTTCCAAGGCTGCTGGCGAGTTCGTGACCAGCACCTACTATTACGACGAATATCCGGACTACGTCACTGAATGGAATGCGCAGAAAAAACCAGGTGTCTATAGCGACACCTCGTGGAACCTGATGGAAGACCAGGACACTTACCTGTTTGGGAGTCAGGATGACCGCCCATGGGAAACCGACTTTCCCGGTTATGGAAGGACTTTCCCGCACGCCTATGGTTCCGCCGACGATTCCCTGTTCACTACCAGGCTGACCCTCAGCCCGGCTGGCGATGAACTGACTCTGGACTTTGCGCTCGCCTTGATGGAAGCAGAACAGCTTGGCCAGGACGAGGTTCCCGATTATCTGGCAATCAGCTTCAGCTCCACGGACTACGTCGGCCACCTGTTTGGTGCCTCCAGTCTTGAGATGGAAGACAACCTGATGCGGCTCGACCGCACCCTGGCCAGACTGTTTGCTCACGTGGATGAAACGGTGGGCCTGGAAAACACCCTCATCGTCCTGTCTGCTGACCATGGCGGCCCGGATACACCCGGGTATCTCGAGAGCCTGGGCTATGTCGGCCTTGAGTATTTCGACACCGATACACTGAACACTCAACCGGCCATCGAAGCACTAAAAGAGCGCTTTGGCATCGGCGAACAACTGATCGACCAGTACTCGCATCCCTACCTGCACCTGAACCGGGATGCGATCCAGGCCCTGGGCCTCGACCTCGCGGAGGTTCAGCAGGCGGTTGCGGCAGAACTTGCCAGGTTCCCGGGCATCCGCCAGGCAGTTCCCAGCATCGCCCTGGGCAAGAACCAGGTGCCTGATTTCCCACTCATGGAAGCGGTCCGCAACAACTTCCACCCGGGACGCTCAGGAGACATTTACGTGATTTTTGATCCGAATGTGTTCATCAATGATTTTGATGGCCTGGTCGTTGCAGCAACGCACGGATCGCCATGGAGCTATGACACCTATGTCCCCATTTTCTTTGCCGGACAGGGCATAGAAAACGCCACCATCCAGCGGGCGGTGGCGCCTTATGACATTGCACCTACCTTGTCCGCCCGCCTGGGCCTGCGATCACCATCCGGTGCAACAGGACAGCCGCTGACCGAGGTGTTTCAAGACTAGGTTATTGGGCAAACTCAGCCATGAGCGCGCCTGGGTACAGTTACCAGGCAGAGGACCACGCCGCCTGCAAAAACGCCTGAACCGGAGCAATCCCTGAAGCTCATGGAACTACCTGCTTTTCTACCTGAAGACCTGCGTCAACTGGCACGTTTCGTGCCTTCACGCGGCTGGGATGCCGTGGACTGGCCGTCCATGGTTGGCTCCCTGCGCAGCCTGAGCTGGCGATTCGTTAGCGGCTCCGGCATCCGGCAGCAGACCCGGCGGACCGGCTCTGTGGTCGATCGGGTGATTCTGGATAAGCCGCCGCGTGATGCGACAACCCTGGAAAACCTTACCCACGCTGCACAGAAACGTAGCGCTGGCGACCGGATCCTCCACATGTACTTTCGCCAATGGCTGCTGGAAGACGGCCTGTTTATCGATCTGCGCCCGGCGCGTTTCTGGTGGTCAGAGCGTGAGCTTTACTACCAGCCCAACGGCCTGTGGCTGAAACTGAGGCCGGAGTTCCGGGAAGGTATGGTTAACCTCTACCGGTCGTTTTATAGCGATGATGAGGCAGCCCTGCGGGACGCACTCAGCGCCATGGGGATGCTGCGGCCCGGCCTTGGTGCGGCATCGGAGTCCGAACTTCTGGATCTGCTGCGCATTCATTTCGGGATGCAGGCCGGCGCACAGTACTTTTCAATCGATGAATTCAAGGCCTCGTTTGACCGGCTATTTGATTTCTTTCTCGCTCATGACTATCGCCTGCACAGTGATTTCGTGTTCGTCGGCTTTTACCTGATTACGCTTTACCTGACCCTGGAGGCCGGTGGTCAGAAGCACGATGTGCGCAAGCTGTGCATGGCGGCATTGGAACAATAAACCGCTTCACAGCCTTGCTTAGTGAAACGCTTATGCACTGTTTTGCCTGCTGGCGCTTTCGGCACGCCGGGCGATCGCACGGGTCCAGCCGCGAAACAGAAACAGATGTGCCGGTACCAGCGCAAACCAGTAGGCCAGCCCCCAGAACCCTTTCGGGTGCCAGTAGGCCGTAATTCGAACGCGCGAACCGTTGGGCTCCGGGGTGATTTCAAACTCCAGTACGCCGGAACCGGGCGCTTTCATGCCAAGCTTCAGAGTAAGCCGCCGGGGTTCATCAACACCCAGCACGGTCCAGCTGTCCAGCGTATCGCCGAGACGCAGGGTATCCGGATCGCGACGCCCGCGTGACAGACCCCGGCCGCCCACACACCAGTCCATGAATTCGCGGATCGTCCAGAGCCAGTTGGCAAAGTAGTAACGGTTTTTTCCGCCGATGGCCACGACCTGTGCCCAAACGGCCTCAGGCGAGGCGCTACTGACAGCTTCCCCGCCCGCCTGCTTGGCGTAATAGGCAATATCATGTGAGTAATCCCGCAGGGGAAAAGCGCCTTCCCGCCAGCGCGCGACCACGCGGTGCTCCCGCTCTGCCGCAAATGCCGCCTCAATGCCTTCACGAACGCTCAGCAGTCGCTGGGGAACAAGACGTCGAAGCTCCGCATCGTCAGCCTGGAAATCATGCTTCAGACCACCGATCAGGGCCCGGGCCACGCTGGTGGGTACGGCGGTCACCAGGCCCAACCAGTAGGCCGAAAGCTGCGGTGTGAGCACCGGCACCGGAATAATCAGGGGTCGGCGCTTGCCTGCCACGTCCGCCAGGGTCCGCATCAGGTCTTCGTAGCTCACCTGCTCGGGCCCGGCGGCATCGTATATAAACCCTGCTGCTTCCTCCACAAAGCTGATGCGCACCAGATACTCGAGCAGGTTATCCAGGGCGATTGGTGGCGATACCGCCCGCACCCAGCGGGGTGTGGTCATCACCGGCAGGTGCAGCACGAGATCGCGCATGACTTCGAATGCGGCCGAACCCGGACCAATAATGATGCCGGCGCGTATCTCCGTAACCGGCACGCGGCCCATGCGTAAACGATCTCCCGTTTCCGCCCGCGAGCGAATGTGTTCACTGTCCGCATCGTCAGGAACCAGGCCACCGAGGTAGACAATACGCCGGACGCCGGCGTTTTCAGCCGCAAGGGCAAAGTTATTCGCCGCTTCCAGATCAAGCTGACCGAAGCCTTTGCCGGCACTCATGGAGTGCACCAGGTAAAAGGCGGTGTCGACGCCAGCCAGCGCAGCCGGGAGGGAAGCAGGATCTAGCGCATCGGCTTCCATTAACTCGACCTTGTCCCAGTCCCGCGCTTGCAGCACGCGCTGATCTCGGGACACAGCCCGGATTCGCAGCGGCTCGCGAACCAGGCGTGGCACCAACCAGGTGCCAATGTAGCCGCTGGCACCGAAAACCAGCACCAGGGGATGCTCAGCGTGCGGTTTTACGGGGTTGTCCTGCCTGTTATTCAGAGGGCCCTCCCTGCGTTGCGTCGCCTGGTCCGAAAACTGCTCCCAGCATGCCCGAGGACCCTCGCGAGGGGAAGCGCTGCAGCCCTGACGCATCGCTTTCCAGGGCTGAAAATGGCATCATTGGAAAGAACACTTCCGGCTATCCTGAACACATGAACCCATCCCTGAAAACCTTCGCCGGGGCGCTAACAGCGCTTCTGCTGACGTTCCTGACCATTACCGCGCAGGCTGCCGAAGACGGCTATGCCGGCACTGAAAGCTGCGGCAGCTGTCATGCGCGCGAGGCGGCCGACTGGCAGGGCTCGCACCACGACCAGTCGATGATGCACGCCTCGAAGGACACCGTGGTCGGCGACTTCAATAATCAGGAACTGACCGTGCATGGTGTGACCTCGCGCTTTTTTATGCGCGACGGCAAGTACTTCATTAACACCGACGGTCCTGACGGCACGCTGCAGGACTATGAGGTTGCGTACACTTTTGGTGTTGAGCCGCTACAGCAGTACCTGGTCGAGTTTCCCGATGGCCGGGTACAGGCCCTGGCCCTCGCCTGGGACGATCGTCCCGCGCAAGCCGGCGGTCAACGCTGGTACCACCTGTTCCCTGATGAGCCCCTGCAAGGCGGCGACGAGATGCACTGGACCGGCATCCAGCAGAACTGGAACTTCATGTGTGCCGACTGCCATTCCACCAACCTGCGCAAGAACTATGACGCCGCCACCGACAAATTTGCCACCACCTGGTCGGAAATCAATGTCAGCTGCGAAGCCTGCCACGGACCCGGCGGGAAGCACCTGGCGTGGGCAGCAAAGACCCCGGAACTGCAGGCCGGGGACACCACGCGCGGACTCACCATTATTTTTGACGACCGGCAGGGCGTCAGCTGGCCCATCAACCTGGACACGGGTATTGCCGAACGCCAGGGCGGCCCCATCGGCCGCAAGGAAATCGAATCGTGTGCGGCCTGCCATTCGCGCCGTGAACTCCTCGCCGAGGGCCGTGAATCAGACCCAACCTTCCTGAACCACCATCGTCCGGCCATGCTCACGCAAGGCCTGTATCACGCCGACGGGCAGATTCAGGACGAGGTGTTCGTGTGGGGTTCGTACACACAAAGCAAAATGCACATGGCCGGCGTGACCTGCAGCGACTGCCACAACCCGCACAGCCTGGAGCTGCGGGCACCGGACGACATGGTCTGCGCCCAGTGTCACCTGCCGTCCAAATTTGCCAGCGAGGACCACCACGGTCACCCGAATGACTCGGCAGGCGCCAACTGCCTGGATTGTCATATGCCCGCACAAACCTACATGGGCGTAGATGACCGTCGTGACCACAGCATGCGTATCCCCCGCCCGGATATCGCCCTGAAGATCGGCGCGCCGGATGCCTGTAGCCAATGTCATGCAGAAATAAATCCGGAACAGGACCAGGATTGGGCGGCAGAGGCGTTCGCGCAGATGTTCCCGAAACCCAAACCGCTTTATCAGAACTGGGCGACGGCCTTTAACATGGCCCGGGAAGGACGACCGCAGGCGGAAGTCAGCCTGCTTGGCGTCTTAAACCGCGACAACACGCCGGCGATCGTACGCGCGACCGCGGTGCTGGAGTTAGGCGATTATCTCAGCCCCCTGTCCGGCCAGGTCGTCACGCAGGCCTTGTTTGACGAAAGCCCGCTGGTGCGCATGGCCGCATTACAGGTTTTGCAACAGATCCCGCCGGCCAACCGCTATGAACTGGCCGGGCACCTGCTGCGGGACCCGGTGCTCGCCGTGCGCTCAGAGGCCGCCAACACGCTCGCCGGAACACCTCTGAACCAACTCAGCGTGCAGGACCGTGGTGCGCTGCAACTGGCCATGCGCGATTACTATGATATCCAGCAACTGAATGCTGACCGGCCGGAGTCCTACTTTAATCTTGGCAATATTTCCCTCGAAGCGGGCAGCGGTGCGCAGGCGGAAAGTTATTACCGGCAGTCGATAGAGCGAAGCCCCACGTTCTCTCCGGCGTATATGAACCTTGCCGACCTGTACCGTAATGAGGGCATGACTGCAGAATCCGTGAAACTTCTGGAACAGGGTCTGGCACAGTCCCCGAATGACGCCGCCCTGCACCACGCCCTGGGCCTCGCGCTGGTTCGCCAGGGTTCGGCAGAAGCAGCGCTGGAAGCACTTGGCGAGGCCGTTGAGCTGGAACCTGGGATAGAGCGCTATGCCTATGTTCTGGGCGTTGCACTGAGCTCCCTGGGCCAGGCAGATCAAGCAGTTGCCGTGCTGCAGTCAGCACAGGCGCAGTTCCCTAACAGCCGGGATATTCTTTACGCCTTGGCCACCATGGAAAGGGACCGTGGTAACCGGTCGCAGGCCATTGCCTGGACCGAAGCTTTGCTTAACCTGAATCCGGCGGACCAGCAGGCCACGCAGCTTTTAACTGAATTGCAGAAAACGCCTTAAGCAGATTCAAAACGGTTTTTTCAGCAAAAAAAACCCGGCGTCTGCCGGGTTCTCTTTAACTTTTAAAAGTCAGTATCAGCTAGTTGCCCTGCCCGGCACGGAACGGGTAGTTGGCGAACATCTCCGTCACGCCCGAGTTGATTGCGACACGCGCTTCCTCATTGGACTTGTCACCGGTTACCTTGCCAACAGCCACGCCTTCCCAGACCATGCGCTTGGCGCTGGCGTCCACCATGTCGATGTTGATGGTGCCTTCGGTGTACTGACTCACGTGCGTTTGCGTGCCATACCCGTAACCCATCCACGGGTCATAGAAACCAGACCGATATCCGTAGTAGCCGCCGTACATCGGTTGGTTGTAAGTGGTGACACGTGTTTTGTCTTCCATGCGGGCTGAAACGTTCATCAGCAAGTCAGGGTTTTCAGCCAGCGTGTAACCGCGTTGTTCCATCTCACGCGTAATCGAATCCCGGAACATTTGCCCCAGCAGGCTCGAGTAGTTCGGGTTCTCGATGCCCATGGGCTTGTAGAAATTAAAAGTCTTGTACTTGGAAAAATCCACAGACGGGTCGTAGTCTGACTTGATGTTGGGTTGGGATGCGCAGGCGCTGAGTACCAGCCCGGCGAAAAGCATTAGCGATAGGGTGCGAAACGATTTCATGGCCAATCTCCACTTACGGTTTGTCATAGACGGACTATACCGAAATTAACGGCATATTGATGTGAGGAATGTGCGTGTTTTCAGCGCGGCACATAAATATTCATATACGTATTGTAACTTTTGGATCGGCGCTCAAAGTAACGCTCCATGCGCTCAATATCGTCCGGATTCTGTTTATAAGCCTGTCTTTGCTGAGTCTCCGGCATGCCGAGTTGTGGCCCGCTACCGGTTCCATATTGACGCTCAAGCTCCTCCATGGTGCTCCAGTTTCCATCCTCATGCTTTGACCAGCCGTCGTCCTCGCGTTTGTACACCTGGCCCTGCGGATCAGCGAAAAGATCATCTGCCACGTACCCCGCCGCGCGGCTGTCGTCCAGCCTTTGCTCTGCCAGGGTCTTGTAGTCATAACCGGGCCGCGCCAGGCGGGGATCCTGCTCAGCGATGGACAGCGCCCCATCCAGGGACCGGGTCTTGCCGCTGATCGTAATGTCCTGCATCGGCGCATAGCCACCCCAGTAATAGTAAGGATTGCGATAACCATAGCCCCAGGCAGCGCCGCGCGGGTAGCCCCAGGTCGGCGGATAGCTCCAGTAAACCGGGCTGCCACCCGGATAGCCAACCCAGGGCTTGTAGGCCCAACCGGTGCCCCGCACGGCATTAGTGCCGATGGTGTACATGCCGTTGTACCCCTCCGAGTAGGTAAATCGCGCCTCGCCGGCCTGCGGCTGGTTACCCGCCGGCCTGACGTAGGTGACATAGTAGAGGGGGTCACTGGGTGGAATTTCAAAAATGGCGTCCGGAACCACCAGCGCGGGTTTCCACGGCCCTGTTGGTGCGTCGGAACGGTACCAGGCAGCCTCGAAGTTGAGGTAGTAAGCATTGTTATGTCGAATCACCGCGAAAGGTGAGTTAACCGCCCGCTCCACGCTGGTCCCGGATATCAATTCGAAGCGGGGAGCACCCACATAAACAACCTGCTGAGACGGTGTCCCGTCGAGCGGCACTGAACTGCTCTGCGGCAATGTGGCCGCAATATAAGCCAATGCGGCTTCCATCGTTTCAGGGACGGACTCACGCACGGCTGCCCGGCCATGGTCCGGAGGAATCTTTGCAAAGGCCCCGGGAAGTTCGCTGACCGGCACCCATTCCTTCTCCAGGGAGGCGCTCTGGAACCATCGCCCAGCGGCGAGGAAGTACCAGGTATTGTCAAACTGGAACAGTGCACTGTCTGTGTTGGCGACCTCCATCAGTCCGTCGGCACCGGGGATCAGCTGAAGACGTGGCTCACCATCGATCACGACGAGTTCCGTTGGTTCCAGGCTGACAATCAGTGCCGGAGGCGCCACGGCGGGAACCTGCGGCGGCAAGGCCTCGCGCACGGCTTCCCAGCCCTGCTCATCGGACAAACGCATAAAGTCTTCAGGCAGCTTGCTGACGATTGACCAGTCACCACTGGCAAGTAGTGATTGGGTTTGCCAGATACCGTCATTAATCACAAACCAGCTGCGGCTGTCGGTGTCGTAAAACAGGTTCCAATCCGTGTTTACCACCAGCTCGAGCGAGGTCCCGATAACCGGCGCCTTGACCGGCTGCTGATCGATGAGCAAAAGACGGGCCGGTTTCCGGCTAACCACGATACGTGGCGGGTTGCGATTGAAGCCCGTGGCCGGGCGCTGCTGTGGCGGGCTGAAATCATCAGCCAGTGACAGAACCAGCTCGTTCAACGTCACTTCCTGGCGCTGCGAACGAATGTTGTTACGGGCAAAATCGATGACCCTGGCCGGCGTTTCAGAATCTGAAAAGCTGGTGTCTGTGATCGAGGCGTCACTGAGCAAAACCAGCTGTTCCCCAAGGCGGACCTCGGTATTTACTTTGACACGCAGCGCACCCACCCACTGTTGATCGGTGCTCTGATCGGTAATCTCCACCGGCACCCAGGCCTCGAGGACCGCGTAATCTCTCCAGGAATCCACCACCGGGTGGTGGATTTTTGCCTCGAGGCCGTCGCCGCTGACCACGCGGGGATAATCCAGGGCAGCGAGCTCGCTGGCATTCGAAGTTGATGCAAACAGCACGAGGAAAAACGTCAGGACAAGCGTCAGTTTCAAAATTTTTATTCCGGTCAAAAGCGGCATGATAAGTCCCTACGCTGCAGGAACCTAATCTGAGCGAACGTTTGCACCTTCATTTACGACCAGCTGCCACAGCATGGCGAGCGCGTCGTACAAGTCACAGCAGGCAGCAAACCGCTCCTGATCCACCGGCTCCGGCGCCCAGGCGGCGAGCAGCCCGGCGCACTGACCCGGTTGCAAATCATGAAACCGGCAGACTACCGCCAGGTCAAACAAGGGGTCGCCGCGAGCCGCGTACTCCCAGTCGATCAGTCGTGCGGGCGCGGTCCCAATAATGTTTCCGCGGTGTGCGTCATGGTGGCAGAGACGGGTGCGGCCATCATCGTTCAGGGCTGCCGCAAGCACCTCCACCCGCTCCAGTAAGGCATCCGCATGGGCGGCAGTGGTCCCCTGGCGATAACGCCTCGCCACTGCGACCGCGTCAAACTGTTTGGCCGATGCAGGAGGCAACTCATGGACATGCTGCAACAACTCGCCGTGCGCCCGCCAATCCGGGGTTTCGCAGCTCGTCCATGCCGCGCCTTCCAGGTAGCGGGTCACCAGCAAACCACGTGCGGGATCACAGGCCAGCGGCTCAGGCCCCAGGTCGGCGGCATGGGCGATTTGCAAATGCGCCCATTCAGCCTGCCGGTCCAGCCCAAGCACCCCGGCGAGTGGCAGATCCTGGCGCAAAACCAGCAAGCCATCAGGCCCTGCAATGAGCCGGCTTTCAGAGACGGGACCATTGCCCAGCATGCCACGTTGCTGGAAGACCCCCTCCAGACCGAGAGAGTTAAGCAGCGACGTGCTATCAGACATAACCCGGCATGCTTGCCCGCCAGCTGCGGTAACCCGCGATGATCAGTACCAGATAGGCAAGGAACAGCAGGGCGGTCAGCCACAGTCCCTGGCTCGCATACAGCCAGGCCAAACCGAGATCGATGACAAACCAATAAGTCCAGTTCTGCAGCACCTTGCGCGCCACCATCCACGTGGTAACAACCGCCCCACTGGCCGCCAGCGCGTCAAGCCAGGGTGCTGCGGCGTCAGTGTATTGCGCCATGAGCCAGCCGAGGATCGCACCACTGAACAGGATAATGAGTAAGGGTCTGACATGGTCCCGTGCCGACCAGCTGATGACCGGCAAGTCCTCGCCGGACTCCCCCTGTCGCCAACATCTCCAGCCGTAGAATGCCATGGCGATGTAAAACAGCTGCAAGGCGGACTGCACATAGAGCCGCGCCTCAAACATGAGGAACAGGTAGATTGCTGCGCTGGCAATGGCCGCAGGCCAACACCAGCGGCTCTGACCAATTGCCAGCAACAGGTACGCCACAGCGAGCCCGACGGCGGCGATCTCCCAGGCAGACATTAGCTGGAGACCGGCGAGCAGGGCCGCAGGAATTTCAGCCATGGTCATGGGGTCATGGATCCAGTTCAGGTGTCTTCTCGATCGCGAGATCGAGATTCAGGGTTTTGGTAACAAAAAGAACTTTGCCGGGCCCCGCGAGTACTCTTGCCATGCACTGGTTGAGGGCACTCTGGACCTCCGTAAACGAACCGCTGAGCTGGGTGCTCATGGCGTTGGTCACGATTCGAATGCCCGGTTGCCGACGAAGATCGTGAATGAATGCCACGATCGGCGGTTCAACATCTTCCTGCAAGGGATACATGGACACTTCCACGGTGACTGCGAGTTCCCCGGGTTGCTTGTTTGCCACAGCTGCGCCTCCGATTGTTCGGATCCGTCGGGCCGGCACTGGGAAACATGGCGTCCTGTTCCCTACGCCGGTATAAGCCGGATCAGGTTCAAAGGGTTTTCCACTGTGGAATCTCAGGCCCGACCGGGCCACCCCCAAGGTAGCGCGAAGTCTAACATGGCAAGGTACAATCAGCACCTGAGGCTCATGGAACCAGTCAATATGACACTGCCCTATCGCGCCATGCTGCTGCTGGCAATTTTGATTTTTCTGGCCTTCCCTGGCACCGGCAAAGCGGAGCAATGTCCGATTGAACCGGAGAATGGACGGCCAGTGATAGGCCTGGCCCTGGGTGGTGGCGGGGCGCGTGGGTTTGCCCACATCGGCGTACTCAAATATTTCGAGGAGCAGCGAATTCCCTTTCATCGAATCGCCGGCACCAGCATGGGCTCAATTGCAGGCGGACTCACCGCCACGGGTCTGGACCCGGATGAGATCGCTGTGATTGTTGAGAAAATCGACTGGTCCAGCATGTTTTCCGACGGCACAGACCGTCAGTATTTGCCTGCCAGGCGTAAGCAGGATGACCAGTTTGGGCTGGATGGCCCGAAGTTCGGTGTAAGCAAGGGCAAAGCCGCTCTGCCCTCCGGTGTGGTTGCCGGGCAAAAAATCCTGCTCCTTTTCGAAAATTTGATCAGCAAACGCGTGCAGGTCAACAACTTCGACCACCTGCCCATTCCCTTTCGCGCCATAGCAACCGATATCGTCAATGGCGAGATGGTGGTGATTGAGGAGGGCTCGCTGCCCGGGGCCATGCGCGCAAGTATGTCTGTGCCCGGTGCTTTTGACCCGGCCATGCTGGATGATCGTTTGTTGGTTGATGGCGGCCTGACCCGCAACCTGCCAGTGGATATCGTGCGCGATATGGGTGCCGAGCGGGTCATCGCGGTTAACGTGGGTACGCCGCTACGTACGGCCGATGAGATCGGCAGCGTCTTGACCATTGTTGATCAGATGACCGCCCTGGCCATCGTGGCCAACACCGAACAGCAGATTAAAACCCTCAGACCGGAGGACGTCCTGCTTAGCCCCAGGCTCGGTAATGACATCACTTCCGCGAGCTTCGAACGCTTCAGTGATGCCTTCACACTTGGCTATGCGGCGGCCCTGGAACAGGCAGATTTGCTGGCATCGTTTTCCGTGTCTGAACGCGAGTACGCAAACTGGCGCGAATCGGTTGAACGTTGTGTCATGGGCGAGCCACAGATTCAGTTCATCAGGCTCAACAACCAATCCCGGTTTTCTGACGAAGTGATTATGAACCTGGTTCATTTCGAGCCTGGCGACATCCTTGACCAGGAGGCGCTGGATGAAGACCTTCGCCAGATTTATGGTCTTGGCTTTATTCGCCTGGCCAGCTATCGGATCATTGAAGAAAACGGCCAGAACGGCATTGAAATCCAGGTTGATGAGGATTCGCGGGGCACCGATTTTCTCGAAACAGGGATCACCCTGGCGGGCAATGGGCGGGGTACCTTTTTCAACCTGCGTGCCGGTTACCTGAAGACCAATCTGGATCAGCGGGGATCCGAGTTTCGCGCCGTCGTCCAGTTGGGTGATGAACCCGGGGTTTTTACCGACGTCTACAAGTACCTCGACGACAGGCAACAATGGTTTATCAATCCATACCTCACCGCCCAACGCCGGGACCTGCTCGCCTATGACGACGACGGTAATGCTTTGGCCAACATTCGTGTTACCGATTATGGTGGCGGGATGAGCTTTGGCCGGGAATTCGGTCGAAGTGCTGTTCTGCAACTTGGCGTGAGGCGCTTTGGTGGTGATGCAAAAACCACCATTGGTCCACCCGGCCTGAAAGAGGATTTTGATGCCGGGGAATGGACCGCCCTGGCGGTTTGGGACCGACTGGATGACCTGTATCTGCCGACAAGAGGCACCCGCGCACGCCTGCAATACGTGAGTTCCGAGGAATGGCTGGGTGCCGATACGGAATTTGACCAGTTGCTCTTCAACGGACTCACGAACAAGACCTGGGGCCGGCATAACGCGATGCTGTTCTTGCGCTATAACGTCACACTCGACGGGGATGCGCCCATCTATGGACTATTTACCGGTGGCGGCTTCCTCAACATGAGCGGCTTTGAGCCCAATGAACTGGTGGGCCCTAATTTTGGCGTGGCGGGAGCCGGGTACCGCTTCGAGGCGATACAAAGCGGTTTTTTGCCTGGCTATGTCGGCGGAACACTGGAATATGGTAACGCTGCCGATGACCGCTCAGACGTGTTTTCCGAGGGTATTCTCAACGGCAGCGTGTATTTTGCTTACGACACGCCGCTCGGCCCCATGTACCTTGGCTGGGGCTGGAACACGGACACCCACGGGGTTCTGTTCCTCAGCCTGGGAGCTAACTTCGGAACCGAGGACCTCGGCGCTCGCTAGGTGCGTGCCGGCACGACCACTCAGGCCCCGTCGCGCGCCCGTTTTTCCAGGATGGCGATAGCCGGCAATTTTTTGCCTTCCACGTACTCGAGGAAGGCACCTCCGCCGGTGGAGATGTAGCTTACCTGGTCAGCGATTTCGAACATGTCGATGGCTGCCAGGGTGTCACCACCACCGGCAATACTGAAACAATTGGACTCAGCGACCGCCTCGGCAACTGCCTGGGTGCCATGGCGGAAATTCTCGAACTCGAACACACCGACCGGCCCGTTCCAGATCACTGTCCCGGCACCCCAGATAATCTCACTGTAATCGGCCGCGGTAAGCGGACCAATATCCAGGATCATTTCATCTTTGCCAACCTCGTCGAGACGGCGAACCGTTGCTTCTTCACCCGCCCCGAAAGCCCTGGCTACTTTCACATCCTTCGGTATAGGAATATTGCCACCCAGCTCGTGTGCCAGCCGGATGAGTCTTTGGGCCTCAGGAATCAGGTCAGGCTCATAAAGTGACTTGCCAACCTCATGTCCGGTCGCCGCGATAAAGGTATTGGCAATCCCGCCACCGACGATTAACTGATCACAACGCTTCAAAAGCGCCTCGATGATGCTCAGCTTGGAGGACACTTTAGCGCCCCCGACAATTGCCAGCAGCGGCTTATCCGGATCTTCCAGGGCGTCGCGCAGGGTCATTACCTCGCGCACCAGCAAGGGCCCGGCGCAGACTTCCGGCGCATAGCGCGCAACGCCCTCCGTTGAGGCCTGCGCCCGGTGCGCGGTGCCGAAGGCATCCATCACAAACACATCAGCAAGCGCGCCCATCTGCCGCGACAAGGCCTCATCATTGGCGCTCTCACCCCGGTTGAAGCGCACGTTTTCACACAGCACGACCTCACCCACATTGACATCGATACCCTTGAGCCAGTCACGTTCCAGCCGCACGGGGCGTCCGAGTAACTCCTGCAGCCGCTGCGCCACCGGAGCCAGCGAGTAGCGTTCATCAAACTCCCCCTCGGTGGGCCGGCCCAGGTGTGACATGACGAGTACCGAGGTGCCCTTGGTGGCGAGCACTTCAACAAGCGTTGGAACCGCGGCGCGAATGCGCGCATCGGAGGTAATGACACCGTCCTTCATCGGTACGTTAAGATCCTGGCGGATCAGGACCTGCTTACCGGTCAGATCCAGGTCGGTCATGTGCAGACAATACACGTCAGCTTCTCCCTTGTGGCGCGGGATGGCTCTCACCATGCCCATTGCCTCGATTATTAGCGGGCATTCATCAGAGCAATGGTCGTGTCCAGCATACGGTTGCTGAAACCCCACTCATTGTCATACCAGCTCAGCACCTTCACCAGGTTGCCTTCCATGACACGGGTCAGACCTGCGTCAAAGATGGATGAGTGCGGATCATGGTTAAAGTCAACAGAGACAAGGGGTTTGCTGTTGTAGGCCAGAACGCCTTTGAGCGGGCCGTCAGCTGCCGCTTTCACGAGCCGGTTCACTTCCTCAACGCTGGTGTCACGGCCCGCCTGGAATGTCAGGTCGACCACGGAGACATTGATGGTCGGCACGCGCATGGAGAAGCCGTCCAGTTTGCCATTGAGCTCCGGCAGAACCAGGCCGACCGCGGCGGCGGCGCCGGTTTTGGTTGGAATCTGGCTCATGGTTGCAGAACGTGCCCGGCGCAGGTCCGAGTGAAACACATCGGTCAGAACCTGGTCATTGGTATAGGCATGGATGGTTGTCATCAGGCCCTTTTCGATGCCGACCGAATCGTTCAGCACCTTGGCCAATGGTGCGAGACAGTTGGTCGTGCATGAAGCGTTGGAAATAATTTCGTCTGTCTTGCGCAGCGTATCGTCATTGACGCCGTACACGATCGTTTTGTCCACGTCCTGGCCCGGCGCAGAAATGATCACTTTTTTGGCACCTGCCGCCAGGTGTGCCCCTGCGGTTTCCTTGCTGCGAAAAAAGCCGGTGCATTCGAGAACCACATCCACGCCAAGATCAGCCCAGGGCAGCTTGGACGGATCGCGCTGAGCCAGCGCCTCAATCCGGTCGCCATTGACCATCAGATCACCATTCTGGACGCCGACGTCGCCGGCAAACCTGCCGTGGGTCGTGTCGTATTGAGTCAGATGCGCATTGGTTTCCGCATCGCCAAGATCATTGATGGCAACAATCTTAATTTCATCGGTACGGCCGTATTCATAAACAGACCGGAGAATATTCCGGCCGATACGGCCGTAGCCGTTAATCGCGACTTTTATAGCCATGGTCCTGCTCCTTAATCAGACTAATTCAGGGTTTTCCGGACAGCCTCGCAGACGGCGTCTACAGTCAGTCCGAAATATTCAAACAGATCTTCGGCCGGTGCCGAGGCACCGAACTCATCGACGCCGAGCACCCGGCCACGATCACCGACAAGGCCTTGCCAGCCCAGGGTGACGCCGGCTTCCACAGCTACCCGGGCCTTTACGGCAGACGGCAAAACCGTTTCACGCCAGGCTGGCTCAGCAGCCCTGAAGCGGTCCGGATTGGGCATGGATACCACGCGTACAGCATGACCTTCTCCAGCCAGTTTCTCCGCGGCCCGGGTAGCGAGCTGGACTTCAGAGCCGGTGGCCATGATGATCGCGTCCGGCTCTGCATCCGTATCCTTCAATATATACCCTCCACGCTCAATCTCACCCACCGTGTACTCATTACGTGGCTGCAGCGGCAAACCCTGCCGGGTCAGGATCAGTGCATGGGGTTGATGCCGGTCCTCCAGTGCCAATTTCCACGCCACCATGGTCTCCACGGTATCGCAGGGTCGCCACACCGACAGGTTGGGAATAAGGCGCAGACTTGCCACGTGCTCCACCGGCTGGTGGGTCGGACCATCCTCGCCAAGACCAATGGAGTCATGGGTATACACATGAATGTTGTGGGCCGGAATCAGGGCTGACATGCGCACCGCATTGCGTGCGTAATCGGAGAACACCAGGAAGGTGGCGTTATAGGGCCTGAAACCACCATGCAGCGCCAGGCCATTGCACAGGGCCGTCATGCCAAACTCACGCACGCCGAAATAAATATAATTGCCGTCCGGCGTGCCATCGAGCACGTCAACGCTGCCACTCCAGATCGTATTATTGGAGCCGGCCAGATCAGCCGAACCGCCAATCAATTCCGGCAACATTGGTCCGAACGCCTCCAGCGCGAGCTGGGAGGACTTACGGGTTGCTACATTGGCGCCCTCAGCCTGTTCGTGCAAAATCGCTGCCGTCGTTGCCTCTTCCCATTCTGCCGGCATATCACCGGCCATGCGCCGCTCGAGCTCACGGGCAGGACCGGGAAAAGCGCTGCGATAGGCATCCATGCGCTCCTGCCAGGCACGCTCCGTCGCGGCACCATGCTCGCGGGCATCCCATCCTGCGCGGATTTCTTCCGGAATCTCAAAGGGCGGATGATGCCAGCCCAGCTGTTCACGCGTGCCCGCAATCTCCTCGTCCCCGAGCGGGGCTCCGTGAGATGAGGCCTTGCCCGCTTTCCGCGGAGCACCAAATCCGATGACCGTCCGGCAACAGATCAGTGTTGGGCGTGACGTCTCGGACATGGCTGTCTCAATGGCCTGGCGGATCTCCTCCGGGTCATGTCCGTCGACATGGCGTATGACCTGCCATCCATAGGCTTCGAACCGCGCGGGCGTATCATCACTGAACCAACCGGTAACTTCGCCATCAATGGAAATACCATTGTCGTCCCAGAAAGCGACCAGTTTGCCCAGCCCCAGCGTTCCCGCCAGCGAACAGGCCTCATGAGAAATACCCTCCATAAGACAGCCATCGCCGAGAAACACCCAGGTCCGGTGATCGATGATCTCGTGCCCTTCCCGGTTGAACCGCCGGGCCAGCACCTGCTCTCCAAGCGCCATGCCCACTGCGTTTGCGATACCCTGCCCCAGCGGTCCAGTGGTCGTCTCCACGCCGGGTGTTTCGCCATATTCGGGATGGCCCGCTGTTGCACTGTGGAGTTGCCGGAAGTTTTTCAGCTCATCAAGGGACAGCTCATAACCGGTGAGGTGCAGTAAGGAGTAGAGCAACATGGAACCATGCCCGTTTGAGAGCACAAACCGGTCCCTGTCCCACCATTTCGGATTGGCCGGGTTGTGCTTCAGATAGTCGTTCCAGAGCACTTCGGCAATGTCCGCCATGCCCATGGGCATGCCAGGGTGGCCGGAATTAGCGCGCTGTACCGCATCCATGGAGAGGGCGCGTATGGCGTTTGCAAGGTCTTTTCTGCTGGGCATGAGGATCTCTGAGGTTGAAAGTTGCGGGCCAGGTCGGACCTTAATTTTCTCGCGTTGGATGGTGCGGGGGCAAGGCCAAATCGCCCTGCCTGCCAACCCGCCCCGGTTCACCCTCGTGAACCGCGACGTTTGTGGTCCTGATTTCCATTTACCGGTCTGCCGCCTTCTGCAAACGGCCTGCTTTGAGGTCCGCCCAGTATTCGTTCAATTCCCGTTTGACCACCGGCATCAGGAAGTAACAGCCGAGCAGGTTCGGGAAGGCCATGGCAAAAATCATGGCATCGGAGAAATTAATAACTGCGCCCAATTGCATGGACGAGCCGATGACAACAAAAATCAGGAACAGAATCTTGTAGGTGGCATCGGTAACCTTGCTTTCACCAAATAAGTACGTCCAGGACTTAAGTCCATAGTACGACCAGGAAATCATGGTCGAGAAGGCAAACAGCACCACCGCAATGGTAAGAACCCATGGGAACCAGGAGATTGCTGATTCGAAAGCGTCCGAGGTCAGCTGTACGCCCGCTGAAGGGTCCACACCCGGGTCCCAGGTACCGGTAATGATGATAACCAGTGCCGTGATGGTACACACCACGATGGTGTCCACGAACGGTTCATACAGCGCGACCAGGCCCTCGGTAACGGGCCGGTTGGTGCGCACGGCGCTGTGGGCAATGGCGGCGGAACCAACCCCGGCCTCGTTGGAGAAAGCCGCTCGCTGAACGCCCTGTAACAGAACCCCGATAACACCCCCGGCAACCCCCTGCGGCGCGAAGGCGCCCTCGAAAATCGCAAGGAACGCTGCCGGAACTGCAGACAGATTGGCGAAGATAATCACCAGCCCGGCGAGCACATAGACAATTCCCATAAAAGGCACGATCTTGGAGGTGACGCTGGCAATACTCCGAATGCCCCCGATGACGACCATTCCAACCGCCGCAGCGACAACGATGCCAAATAGCCAGCCCTTGCCATAAAGCCAGCTGGCTTCCCCGCCGGTTACATTCAGTAACTGGGAAAAGCTCTGATTGGCCTGAAACATGTTGCCGCCACCGAAAGAACCACCGACGCAAAATATGGCAAAGAGTATTGCCAGCACTTTACCCAGCCTGGCAAACCCCGGACCCCTTTCAGCCAGGCCGCGTGACAGGTAGTACATGGGCCCACCGGACACCGTACCGTCAGGATTCTCGTTTCGATACTTCACACCCAAGGTGCACTCGGTGAATTTCGAGGACATGCCAAGAAAGCCGGCCACGATCATCCAAAAGGTCGCGCCAGGTCCGCCAATTGAAACCGCAATTGCCACGCCGGCAATGTTTCCCAGCCCAACGGTTCCGGAAAGCGCGGTTGACAGCGCCTGGAAGTGGGATACTTCGCCGGCCGCGTCCGGATCATCGTATTCACCCCGAACCAGTCTGAAGCCTTGTCCGAGGCCGCGGATGTTGATAAACCGGAAGTACAGGGTAAACACGGCCGCCGCAGCGATCAGCCAAACCAGTACAAAGGGAACCTGTTGGCCTGCGAGCGGAAAAGACCAGAAAATGATGCTGGAGACCCAGTCAGCGGCCGGCCGGACCATGTTGTCGATCTTCGCGTCGATGGAATCCTGCGCCAGTGCCGGTGCACTGGTCATGAGCAGCAGTAACAGCGCCGTCAGGCGGTAACGGTATTCTCGGACTGTGGGCATGATTTTCGCTCTCTGTTGATTTTTATTGCCTTTTCGTTCGACAAGGGCGAGACAATTCAGGGTACAACAATCACCGGGCGGTCAACGAGCTGCACCACCTGGTTGGCAACGCTGCCAAATAATTGCGCAAGGCGTGAAGCACCCTTGCGGCCAATCACCAGGCAGGTCACCTCGTGCTTGCGCCCCAGGCGCACCAGGGTCTGACCAACGTGACCATGTGCAACGAGGCCTTCGGCATCTACACCAGCGTCCTGAAGCTGTTTGACAACCGGCCCCACGACCTGTTCGCGCGCCCGCTCCAGCTCCTGCTCGCGGCGCAGGTGGCGTGTTTCATTTTCTGCCGGTGTGCTGAATGTGAAGGGCGACCACTCAATAACGTGCGCCACGAGCACTTTGCCATTGTTCTCCGTCGCGCGCTCCTTGACGTAATCCACGGCCCGCCCACAGCAGTTACTTCCATCTACCCCAATCAGATAAACGGTTTGCATAGGAAACTCCTCGCTGGAAATGCGGCATAGTCTAGCCCATGCAACTGACCTGCGGCCAAGTACCACGTAATTTAACGGCTGACAGCGGCTTTAATTCAGGTTTACAAAGCGCGGATTCACGGCATTTCACAACAAAATCTGCTAGCATTAAGGGGAACTTGGGGACGTTTTGTGCGTCATACACCAGACACCCCTTTTAGCATCGGGAGAGGCTGAATTCGTGGACACTGGAAGAACGGTGAATAAGGCTGCTGCAGGCATTTATGCTGCTGCTGTTTCACTGTGCCTGATCGTCACCGGATCAATCGCGGAAGCGGCCGGACCGGTGTCTGCAAACACGACTCCTGAGGCACCGCTGTTCTCTCCTTTCGCGCTCAACAACGTTGATCGCAAGATTACGCCGGGTGACGGTGTCCGGGCACCTCTGCGGTTACAGCTGGATCAGCCATTTTCTCTGCAGCAGTTGGGCGAGTCTGTAACGGGCCAGGCTGGTGCCGCACGCTCTCTGGGCACCAGCATGAACTACCGCGTCGGTGACGGCCTCAACCTCACGGGTGGTGTATCACTGGCTGAGTCCAGCAACTTCCTGTCACTCGGCAGCATTCATTGTGAGAATGGCGTGCTGGACACGCTTTCGTACCGGGCCGCGAACTGTTACTTCATTGATGATGACAACCGGACCAGCGCAGCCGCGGTCGCCATTGGTGCGAGCTACCAGCGCGGGCAAAACCTGAGCGCTTCCATGAATTTGTTCCGGGAAGAGCGAAGCCGTTCCAACAGCTTTCAGAGCAGCGCCCTGTCTGCAGGCAACAGTGCCCTGCTCGACCCGCTTGGCCTGAACTTTCTGTCCGGTAGTGCGCTGCTTGACCCGGCAGGTTCCTTGAACGCTGTGCCCGGGTTTGCCAATTCCGAGCGGACCGGCATTGATGTTGAGTTCCAGGTTGGTATTTCAACCGATCAGGCGGGCGACCTGGTCCTTGGCCTGCAACTGACCCGGGTTCTGGACAGTGGTCTGGAAGGCGTGTTCTATGCCGGCCCCGGCATGGCCAATTGGACCATAGCGAAACCTTATGACACGGCCCGGCTGAGCCTGGACTGGAACCGTGGCGCTTTCAGCGGCGGACTGGACAGCTACTATCGGTCGCCGGTGAATTTCATAGGCCGCAGCGAACTGGAAAGCGAAGCCACGTTTGACGTGCACTTCAGCTGGCGCGCGCCCTGGAATGCCAGTCTTAGCGTAGGTGCAAGCAATTTGCTGGGCGTTAGTGCGGATGATTCACCGGTCACTGACGGCAACCTCGTCGATCCGCTCGAATCGATCTACGGTCGTATACCTTACGTACGCTACAAGCAGGATCTCTGAGGCCGGGTACACAGGCAACATGGCTTGAGGCCATTTGCCGCTCGCCCGGGTAGCAGGCAAAGCGGGCAGCAGTGTGATTGACCCACTTGAGAACAACATCCAATACCAACCCATTTGCTTCTCCCACTCCGGGTCAGACGCGCCGGCTTGCAGCAGGAACAAGCTTTCATCAGCACAGCCGGACATGAGATAATCACCAGCTCTGACCAATCTCCGCCTTGCCTTCGAACCCCGGAGTTTCACCTGACCATGAAAAAGACTGCCCAGAACCTCGTCCAGACAGTTGCCCTGACTGCCGCTGTGCTCCTGAGCACCACTGCGGTTGCACAACAAGGCTTCTCGTCGATCGAGGAGCGCATGACTGGCAAAGAGTTCACCGCTGCCGGTCTGGAAAAACTAACTCCGGAACAGCTCGAATCACTGAATAACTGGTTGCGGGCTCACTCGGTAGCCACTCTGGAAAATGCCAGCGGCGGCAGCATGGGCGGCAACGTTGGGGCCGTCACCGATGCCCGGGGCTTTGAAAACCAGGCAGCCAGCGGTATCTCCGATGAGGACATTGTGTCTGCGATCAAGGGGGAATTCTCTGGCTGGACCGGGAAAACGGTTTTTGAGCTGGAAAACGGTATGGTCTGGAAACAGGATGAAGCCGGGACGTTTTATATGCCCAAGACGACCGGAGCCGTGGCCGTCATCGACAAGGGGATACTGAATACCTGGAACCTGAACATTGAGGGATACAACAAAACCGTCCGCGTGGTGCGGGTCAAGTAAGCTCAACGCCTCCTGAGTTGCTTCAACTGCCGTTTGGACTGGAACAGCAAACCCCTCAGAATCACGTAGAACACAGCCCCGATACCGGTCAGGATCAGCGGGCCGAAGGAAGGAGACGCATTCATTTGGGCGGTCTCGTAGAAGTACCAGCCTGCAGCCGTCAGCAAGACCGTTATCGCCGCATAGTTGGCCATCTTTAGCCGGTAAATGCGGTCCCGAAGGCGGCGACGCTGCAGTTCGGAGATCTGCTCGTCCGATATTTCACCGCGCTCCAGAGAGCAATGCGGGCAAACCGGTACTTTGTTCGAGATAGGCTTTCTGCACTGTGGGCAGTTTACGATCACGCTGAACCTCATCTAGCATCAAAGCGACTCACGATAGCACGACAGTTAGCCGTTTTCAGCCGTAATCCTTAGATCGTTCGATTAGTCTGAACCGGCCCTGAAAAACTCCACGGTGGCGCGCAAACCGCCCCGGGAACGGTTCTCAAAGTGAATCCGCCAGCCGTAAAGATCACAAAGCCGTTTTACGATGGCCAGACCAAGCCCCGAGCCCTTACCTTTCACACCTTCGCCGCGGTAATGCCGGTCCAGTACCCGGGCCAGCTCTTGTTCCGGAATACCCGGCCCCGTGTCCTCTACCATCACACGACCGTTCCCCACGGTAACGACAACCTCACCTTCCGGGGTGTATCGCACAGCGTTGCTGACCAGGTTACCGATGGTGACCGCTAATACCGACTCGGGCGCGATGACACTGACCCGATCCAGCTCCTGGAGGCGTAATTCAACCGGTCGATTCTCCATCAATGGCCGGTGCAGATCGATAATGTCCTGCGAAATCGTGGCAACGCTATGGGCTTGCGAGTCCTCGTTGGTACCTCGTTCGGCCCTGACCAGATGCAACAGCGCATTGGTGATATCCGCTGACTGGCGCGCGGCACGAGCGATGCGCAACAGTCGTTGGCGGGTCCGGGCCGGCAAGTCTTCCTGCGCAAGCAACAGCTCAGTGGCACCGGAAATCACTGCCAGCGGCGTACGCAACTCATGACTCACGTCGGCATTAAATTCCCTGTCCCGCTCAACCAGCTGATACATCCGGTGAGCGTAGGAATCAAGAGCGGTGGCCAGCTGGCCAACCTCATCATCTGCAAACCCTTCGGCCAGACGGGGGTTGGGTGAAATCATTTCTGCCTTGCCGAGACGATTCGCCAATTCGGTGACCGGACGCATGACCCGGGTTGACGACCACAAACCAATCGCCAGGGATAACAGGGAAAACAGAATAACCACGCCCACGAGGTACAACACCAGCTGTCGTGTCAGGCGCCGGTTTTCAGACACGTCATAGGTCAGAAACGCCCAGAGATCGTCGTCTTTCAGCACCGCCGCCTTATAGTCGACACCCGCTATGCGGACTTCATGCACACCGGCCTCAAGCTCACGCACCGGCGCTGCCACACTGCGATTGGGATCACCTGGCCGGGTGACATAGCCCTGAATGCGTGTGTAGAAGGGTTCGACCAGGGTAGGGTCTTCGCGTAGCTGGCTGACGTAATCGTCAAGCTCCTGCTCGAGCGTCGAGCCAATCAGCTCATCCTCCAGGTAGCCCTGAAGGTAGAGCACGCTGACCGCAAGCAAGCCACTGAGCAAAGTGCCCAGCAAAAGAAATGAGAAAATTATTCGGCTGCGGAGCCTACGTCGGAACCGCATCGGACTCCATCAGCCGATATCCGATACCGTGCCGGGTCTGAATCATCTTACTGCCGAATGGCTTGTCCAGCTGGGCGCGCAGAGAGTGGATATGCACGCGAAGGCTGTCGCTGTCGGGCATTTCTTCGCCCCAGACTTCTTTTTCCAGCTCAGCCCGGGTCACCACGCTGGGCGAGGACTCCATCAGGCAACGTAACAGCTTGAGGCCGATGGGGTTCAGCTCGATTTCAAGCCCCCCGCGATAGACCGTGAGTGTGTCCTGATCGAATTTCAGGTCACCCACCTGCAACACCCGGCTGGATTTGTGCCGCCCGCGGCGCGACAAGACATCGAGCCGGGCCTCCACTTCCTGGAGCGCAAAGGGTTTAACGAGATAATCATCGGCGCCGATCTCAAAGCCTGCCAGCTTGTCTTCAAGCCGGTCACGGGCGGTGAGCATCAGTACCGGCGTGTCCTTATTGGCATCGCCGCGCAGCTTGCGGCAGACATCCAGGCCATCCATTCCAGGCAGCTGAAGATCCAGTACGATCGCATCAAAGTCATTGACCACCGCCAGGTGCAGCCCGGTCACCCCGTCCCCGGCAAAATCCACCGTGTGTCCGTGATCTTCGAGAAAGTCGCCCAGGTTAGCGGCAATGTCCGGATTGTCTTCAATAATCAGAACGTGCATTGAATTATTTTCCTTCCGTCGTCAGATGAGACCCGGACAAAGAAAAAGGCCCAAGCTGATTTGCACCGCGCTTGGGCCCTTTATGCCCTATGGTTACCATACCTGCGGCTTCGACCGCGGTGGTCGCCGGAGTGACGGGCGACCCTTGATTCAGATTGTAAGAACGATCGCGTTAAACCAGAGTTAACCGGCAACGCATTTTCCGTTAAACCTGTTGTCTGATCTGCCGGTAACCCCTCTGCCTAGTCAATCAGCTCCACATCGGAAAGATTGGCCGACAGAGAGTTCGCATCTCCACCTTCCGACAGCTTGACCGCGAGGCGCACTTCGTTGGACGAATCCGCAAAGCGCAGCGCATCGTCGTAACTGATCTTGCCATCTTTATACAAGCCGTAGAGGCACTGATCAAACGTGACCATGCCATGGTGACCTGACTGTTTCATGATGTTCTTGAGCTCTGCGATGTCACCCTTGCGAAGCGTGTCCTTGACCAATGGTGTGGCCAGCAGCACCTCAATTGCGGCCCAGCGCCGCGTGCCATCGACTGAAGGCACCAGCTGTTGCGCGCAAATCGCTTTCATATTGAAAGACAGATCCAGCAGCACCTGTTCCTGCATCTCTTCCGGGAAAAAATGCAGAATCCGGTCGATGGCCTGGTTGGCGTTGTTGGCATGCAGGGTGCACAGCACGAGATGTCCGGTTTCGGAGAACGTAATGGCGTGCTCCATGGTCTCGCGGGTTCGTACCTCACCGATCATGATCACATCGGGTGCCTGGCGCAGCGTATTGCGCAGGGCAACTTCGAACGATTCGGTGTCTACCCCGACTTCGCGTTGCGTGATCAGGCTTTTGTCGTGAAAGTGTACGTATTCGATCGGATCCTCGATGGTGATGATATGGCCGCTCATGTTGCGGTTGCGGTAACCCATCATCGCGGCCAGGGAGGTTGACTTACCGGTCCCGGTCGCCCCTACAAACAAAATAATTCCGCGCTTTTCCAGCGACAGATCATTCAGGATGGGGGGTAGATCAAGCTCTTCGGTCGTCGGAATGGTCGTCTCGATGCGACGGCAAACGATGCCGGGCAGACCCTGTTGATAAAATGCACTGACGCGAAAGCGCACGTCCCCGTCCAGAGAAATGGCGAACTGACATTCCTGCGTGGTCTCATACTCCTCACGCTGACGCTCATTCATAATATCGTGAATGATTTCGTGAACCTCTTCCGGGAGCAACACTTCCGTGGTCAGTCCGCGAATCTTGCCATTAACCTTGACGCAGGGTGGCGCATCAGCGGTGATAAACAGATCGGACCCCCGCTCCTCATGTAACTGGCGCAGCCAGCCTTCTACAGACTTCATCATCGCCTTAATCTCCCTACATAAAGCTCTTCTTGTCCACCGCCTTCCGGGCGGCATCATGCTTGGAAATAATCCCACGGCCAACAAGCATCTCGAGATACTGGTCCAGGGTGTTCATGCCCAGGGCCTGGCCGGTCTGGATTGCAGAATACATTTGCGCAACCTTATCTTCGCGGATCAGGTTACGGATCGCCGGAGTGGAGATCATAATTTCATAAGCCGCCACGCGACCGCCGCCGTAGCGTTTCATCAGCGTCTGTGCGATTACAGCACGCAGCGACTCAGACAGCATTGAGCGGACCATCGATTTCTCCCCGGCGGGAAACACGTCGATAATTCGGTCGATGGTCTTGGCCGCCGAACTTGTGTGCAATGTTCCAAACACCAGGTGACCCGTTTCAGCCGCCGTCAGGGCCAGCCGAATGGTTTCGATGTCGCGCATCTCACCCACCAGGATCACATCCGGATCTTCACGCAAGGCAGCGCGAAGGGCCTGGTTGAAACCATGGGTATCGCGATGAACCTCACGCTGATTGATCAGGCATTTGCGCGAGCTGTGCACAAATTCGATCGGATCTTCAATGGTGAGGATGTGCCCGGCCATGGTTTCGTTGAGATGATCTATCATCGCAGCGAGCGTCGTTGACTTACCGGAACCGGTCGGGCCGGTGACCAGTACCATGCCGCGCGGCACGTTGATAATTTCCTTGAACGAGGAGGGTGCACCGATGTCTTCCAGTGTCCAAACTGCCTCGGGAATGGTTCGAAACGCGCCGCCTACTCCGCGATCCATATGAAAACAGTTCACACGAAAACGAGCCAGTCCGGGAACGGCATAAGAAAAATCGACTTCCAGATTGGCCTCGTAATCGCGACGCTGGAAATCATTCATGGTGCTGTAAAGCAACTCTTGAAGCTGAGTGTTGTCGATGTTCGGCACATTCAGCCGCTTCAGTTCTCCATCCACGCGAATCATGGGTGGAAGCCCTGCAGACAAGTGCAAATCCGAGGCCTTATTTTTTACTGCGTAAGCCAGTAATTCCGCGATATCCATATACCCCTCCTGAACTGGATCCTTGCGGGATACAATGGCAAAACCCTCCCCAAAAGGGTTAAAACCAGATCATCCCTTGGCTTAACTATTAATATGTTCTCGTAACATTAGAACATTCAAGGTTAAATTCCAACATGAACGTATATGCCCAACGCCTTTCTCACGTTATCGCGAGAATCACCGCCGCCGCCAGAAGTGCGCAACGCGAGCCGTCAGACATCCAATTGCTGGCGGTAAGCAAGCAGCACCCGGCCGCGGCCGTGCGCGCCTTGCATGCGCTCGGCCAGCGTTCGTTCGGAGAAAACCGCGCAACGGAAGGCATTGCGAAGCAGGCCGAGTTGCGCGACCTTGACCTGGTCTGGCACTTCATCGGCCCGGTCCAGTCGAATAAAACCCGTGAGATTGCCGGTAACTTCGACTGGGTTCAATCGGTGGACCGGGAAAAAATTCTCCGCCGGCTGGCGATGCAGCGCCCACCCTCCCTGCCGCCTTTGAATGTCTGCCTGCAAGTTAATATTGATGATGAAGCGCAGAAATCCGGCGCGCCGCCCGCAGCAGTCGGGGCTCTGGCCGCGCTTACGAGGGAATTGCCGGCGATTCGACTGCGTGGGCTCATGTGTATTCCAAGGCAGGGGGCCGAACCGGATGAGACCCGGGCCAGTTTTGAGCGCCTCAGGTCGCTGCAACAGCAGCTGTGCCAGGCCGGTTACGAGCTGGACACCTTATCAATGGGCATGTCCGGCGATCTCGAAATTGCTGCCGCCTGCGGCAGTACGATGGTGCGGGTCGGTACAGACCTTTTCGGTCCGCGTCCCTCAGCCAATGACCCGGCAAGTGAACGGACTCATGTTGGAGAGACTGATTAATGATCATTAGCTTTATTGGCGGTGGCAACATGGCCAGCGCCCTTATCGGAGGACTGCTCAAGACCGGGGGATCGCTTCAGATCCAGGTGGCAGACACAAACCCCGAGGCACGCTCGAGACTGGCAGAGCTTCCGGGGGTGAAGGCTTTTGAACAGGCCGAGGATGCAGTGCAAGGTGCTGCCCTCGTGGTGTTGGCGCTCAAGCCGCAGGTATTGCCCACCGTGATGCGCTCGCTCGGCCCTTGCCTGTCCGCAGGTCAGTGCGTGGTATCAGTGGCTGCCGGCATCACCCTTGACAG
Organism: uncultured Gammaproteobacteria bacterium; assembly: GCA_942491555.1. Lineage (GTDB taxonomy): Bacteria > Pseudomonadota > Gammaproteobacteria > Xanthomonadales > SZUA-36 > Marinihelvus. The sequence continues at coordinate 713,018 of CALOBN010000005.1, read as the reverse complement.
CCTGCGTGGCTGGCTTGCAGATGATGTCGCGGCGATCAGAACCATGCCGAACACACCTGCCCTGATGGGCCTGGGCATTACCGGTATGTATGCGGACCGGCATTGCAGCCCGGAGCAATGCACGCTCGCGGAACAGGTAATGGGTGCTGGCGGAGAGACCGTGTGGGTTGACGCAGAGTCGCAGATTGATGCGGTTACCGCGATTTCCGGCAGTGGTCCGGCCTATTTCTACCTGTTCACCGAGGCCTTGACGGACGCAGGCACACAGCTCGGCCTGCCCGAGGCGACCGCCAGACAGCTGGCAACCCGGACAGCGTTCGGTGCCGGCAGTATGCTGGCCGCTGGCGGGGACGACGCGGCCACGCTGCGCCGCAAGGTCACCTCGCCAGGCGGAACCACGGCAGCCGCCATCACTGCATTCGAAGATGGAGGTTTGCGCGACCTGGTCAAAACAGCCGCCGAAGCTGCCCGGCGGCGCAGCGCAGAATTAGCCGCTGAAGGTGGCGATTCATGAATGCATCCGGAGCTTTTACCTACCTGGTCGGCACATTAATCGACCTGTATATCACCGCCGTCATGCTGCGGCTGCTGCTGCAGTGGGTGCGTGCCGATTTCTTCAATCCGGTGTGCCAGTTCCTTGTCCTGATTACCAACCCCTTACTCATACCGTTGCGGCGGATTATTCCCTCGATTGGGAAACTGGATACCGCCTCCGTATTGCTAATGATCATCCTGGAGATTCTGGGTGTATGGCTGGTTCTGCAGTTTTCACCGGCCAGTATGGAGCCGCAGGTTCTGGTCCTGTTTGCCCTGATCAAGCTGGTGCTGACCCTGCTGTGGACTTACTTCTTCCTGATTATTGCCCTGGTCATTCTGAGCTGGGTTGGGCCGCGGGCGAGACACCCCATCGTTCCGCTCATCTTCCAGCTGACCGACCCGGTGCTTGCGCCGATCAGGCGTGTTCTGCCCGCGCTGGGCGGCTTTGACCTTTCACCATTGGTGGCGCTGATCGCGATTCGTTTTTTGATTGAGCTGCTGGGGGTGCAGGTATAGCGCCTTGCGGCGCGGTAAAAATCAGGGGAACAGTCGTTCCTTGTTCCAGGCCCCATCAAGAAGTGTGAACCGGAAGCGGTCGTGCAGGCGGCTCTTGCGCCCGTACCAGAACTCGATCATTTCAGGCACCACGCGAAAGCCCGACCAGTGTTCAGGGCGCGGAACTGCACCCGTCAGGTGGCGGCCTTCGACCTGCGCCAGGCGCGCCAGCAGCTCGGTACGACCCTTCATCGGACGTGACTGGTCCGAAGCCCAGGCGCCAAGCTGGCTGCCGCGGGGACGGCTGGCGAAGTACGCATCCGCCTCCGCAGCACTGACAGGCTCCGCGACGCCCTCAACCCGAACCTGTTGTTCCGTGGTCTTCCAGTGGAATACCAGTGCGGCCTGCGTATTGCACTGCAACTGACGACCCTTGTTGCTTTCCAGGTTGGTATAGAAGACAAAACCGGATGCATCCCAGTCTTTCAGCAGCACCATGCGTGAAGACACGCCGCCCCGCTCACTCAGCGTGGATAGGCACATCGCCGTCGGCTCCAGCTCATTCGACCGCTGCGCTGCCTCCAGGCAATCTGCGAAGCGACTCAGCGCCTCTTCGGGCAGATTCATGCCTGCCCCGCAACAGCTTGCATGGGTCCGGCACCGTCACCGTCATCGCCATGGTGCTTGCGCTTGTAGGCGGGCAATTTTTTCAGCCAGATCAGCCACACGACCAGCGCGTCAAGAATGATGAGAGCCTGCCAAAGATACAAATGGAACCACTCGAAAGCGGTGTAGTTCCACTGACCCATGTAAAACAGACTGATGATTCGAACCAGGTTCAGCCCCTGGATCGCAAAAAATCCGATCACGAAACCAATAACCTTGTAACGAAAGGGTGCAGGAAAGGCGAACAGCGCAGAAAACAGTATGATGACCGCCTCCAGACCATTGCAGCCGCGCTCTATCCTTACACCGAACCCGCTCACCGAGTCCCTGATCACGTTACCCGAGGCGACGACGTTGTCGTCAAACATGGTAACGATCCCGACACTGATATCGGCGACGAGCGCCGTGAATGGCAGGATGACGTACTTTTCGGTCGGCTGTAGAATTTCCAGCGTAAAGAAGGTGATTAACAGCACAGAAAAAATGACAAAAAACCGCAACATGGGGCGCGACCTGAGATTAATCCGAATACTGCGCATGGTACCGGACCGTTCACCGGAACGCATCTGCCAGGAAGCCATTGATGAGCGATAAAATGGTCCGGCGTGTGATTCTTGTCGGGCCAACGGGTTCGGGCAAAACAACACTCGGAAGGCGCGCGGCGAAGCTCCTGAATCTCGACTTTGTCGACTGCGATGAGGCCATTGAGGCACGCACCGGGGCCAGTATAAACCTGATCTTCGACATCGAGGGCGAGGCCGGTTTTCGGGCCCGCGAACGGCGCATGCTCAGAGAGCTTGCCGCACGCCAGCAAGTTGTGATCGCCACGGGTGGCGGCGTCGTCACCGAGCAACGCAACCGGCAACTACTCAAGAACGCGGGACTGGTGGTCTGGCTGCAAGTACCTGTCGACCAGCAACTGCGGCGACTGAAACAGGACCGCAAACGGCCGCTGCTGCAAACACCGGACCGTCGCGAGCGTCTCACGGCGATGGCCGAGCAAAGAGATCCGCTGTATGGCGAGGTTTCCGATCTGGCTTTCAGGTCCCGGCATCGTGGGGTTGCACGTGCCGCCGAGGATCTCGCCAGCCGCATCGAGGCTTACTGGAAAGATGCGGAACACGACTGAATGGTCAGGAACGATGGTCAGAAGGGGCAAGCCGGAATGGGAAGATCAGGATAAAAAGATCAGAATATGAACACATTAAAAATTGAACTCGGGGACCGCAGCTATCCGGTGATGGTTGGCAACGGCCTGCTGCAGCAACCGGAGGTGTGGCGGTCTTATGTTCCGGACACGCCGCTGGTCGTGTTTACCAATGACCGCGTGGCACCGCTGTATCTCGACACACTGCTGGCCGCACTTCCGGGGCGGGAGGTTCACACCCTGGTGTTTCCCGATGGCGAGGCCGAGAAATCCCTGCACAATTTTGAACGGGCCATCACTTTCCTGGCAGAGCATGGCATCCGGCGTGATGCCTGCCTGGTGGCACTTGGCGGCGGCGTGATCGGGGATCTGTGCGGGTTCGTCGCCGCAAGCTGGATGCGTGGCATCCGCTTTGTGCAATTTCCCACCACGCTGCTCGCGCAGGTCGATGCCTCGGTGGGTGGCAAAACCGCGATCAATATCCCGGCAGGCAAAAACCTTGTCGGCGCATTTCACCAGCCGAGCCTTGTGGTTGCCGATACCGCGACGCTGCGCACCCTTGACCGGCGCGAGTACCTTGCCGGTCTTGCCGAGATCGTAAAGTGCGGCGCAATTCGCGACGCCGGCTTCCTCGAGATCCTGTCTGCCGGCCGGGAAGCGCTCCTGCGCGGTGATGCCGATTACCTGGTCGACATCGTGACCCGCGCGGTCAGCAACAAGGCACAGGTTGTTGCAGAAGATGAATTCGAAGCCGGTGTGCGGGCCACGCTTAACTTCGGACACAGTTTCGGTCACGCCATCGAAACGCATACCAACTACCGCGGCTACCTGCATGGTGAAGCCGTATCGATCGGCATGGTCATGGCAGCTCATCTCAGCGAGACACGCGGCCTGTGCCCGGCCGGAACAGCACAGCAGTTGACCACGATCTTGCAGGGATTGGATTTACCCGTCACCATTCCACCTGAGATCAGGGCTGAAGACCTCCTCGGCCTGATGAAACTGGACAAGAAAAACACGTCTCAAACCCGCCGCCTTGTGCTTCTCAAGTCGCTGGGCGAGGCCTTCATTGACACCGACAGCAGCCGCGATGACATTCTTGATGCCATCGAGGCCTGTCTCCAACCCGGAAACCAAGACCTGTGAGTGAACTGAAAAACGACCGTCTGCTACGTGCCCTGCTGCGCCAGGAAACCGATCGAACCCCCGTCTGGATCATGCGCCAGGCCGGGCGCTATCTGCCCGAGTACCTCGCCACACGGGCAGAAGCAGGAAGCTTCATGGGCCTGGCAACCAATCCGGACCTGGCCTGCGAAGTCACGCTGCAGCCGTTGCGCCGGTTCGATCTGGATGCGGCGATCCTTTTCAGTGACATTCTGACCATTCCCGATGCGATGGGCCTGGGCCTGTATTTCGTGCAGGGAGAGGGACCGAAGTTTGAGCACCCGGTGCGTGATGCGGCAGCCATTAACGCCCTCGGTGTTCCGGATCCGGAGGACTCACTTGGCTACGTTATGGACGCTGTACGCACCATTCGCCGCGAGCTTGACGGCAAGGTTCCCCTGATCGGCTTCAGCGGCAGTCCGTGGACCCTGGCAACCTACATGGTGGAGGGTGGCTCAAGCCGCACTTTCGGCCGGGTAAAGACCATGCTGTATGAAGATCCGAAAACTGCCCATGTGCTGCTGGACAAGCTGGCTCAATCTGTCACCAGCTATCTGAATGCACAAATCGAGGCCGGCGCCCAGGCCGTGCAGGTATTCGATTCCTGGGGCGGCGCCTTGTCTTTTGAGGCCTTCCAGGAATTTTCGCTGCGTTACCTCAAGCAAATTGTTGACGGCGTGAAACGGGAGCATGACGGTCGTAAAGTTCCGCTCATCCTGTTCAGCAAGGGCTGCAACACTCAGCTGGAGGCGCTGGCAGACACCGGAGCAGACGGCCTGGGAGTGGACTGGACCATTTCCCTGCATGAAGCCCGCAGCCGCGTGGGTGACCGGGTAGCATTGCAGGGCAACCTGGATCCGGCCATTCTGCTGTCGAACCCGGACGCGATTCGCACCCAGGTGGAACAGGCCCTGGCCAGCTTCGGGCACGGCAGCGGTCATATCTTTAACCTCGGGCACGGCATTACACCGGATGTTCCACCCGAACACCTCGGCGTGCTGATTGAGCATCTGCATGCGACCAGTCCCCGGTATCACCAGGGCTAGTCAGGCCGCCTGAGGGCCCCCGGCCACGCATAGCCCATGACCACCGGCCATTGTGGCCGGTCATATCTGCCCCCTAGAATCAAGTTTTCCGGATACCGAGGGAGCCTGTCTGTTTTGTCTGTGCGTCTGCTACTAGCGGCCGGAATCGTGCTGCTGGGCTTTCTTGCCCTGGCGCTATTACTGCTGGCCACCGACACCGCGCTGTCCGTTTGGGATCGTCTGGCGGCTGCACCCGCCTGGCTGCGCTACACCTGGATAGGCGGGCTCGCCGTACTCACCGGCGTGGCCACGCTGCTGGCATGGCGCTGGCTATGGCCGCGAGCGTCGCATAACGACGCATCAGAGCCGCCGGTGCTTGACGAGGCGGCCCTGCAGGAACAACTGAACGAGTCCATGACCGCCGGCATTGATACCAGCGCAGCACTCGCTGAACTGGCGGAACAGCGACGCAGAAAATCCGCCGGCGCCTTGTATCTCGCCATCTATGGCGAAGTGAGCACGGGCAAAAGCGCCCTGGTCAATGCCCTGCTGCCCGATGCCAGGGCTCCATCGGACCCCAGGGCGGGAACAACCCTTGAGCTGAACCAGTATCGCTGGACCGGTGACTCAGGCGGCGAGGTGATACTCACTGACCTGCCGGGCTTTAATCTTGGCGACGATGAACGCGTGCTGGCCGAGGCGCGCCGCTCGCACCTGGTCATATTTCTGACGGATGGTGACATCACCGCAAGTCAGCATGAGGAGCTCGCAAGACTGCAGGCTCTGGAAAAACCCCTGATTCTCGCGCTGAACAAATCGGACCGCTACAGCAAGCAGGAGCTTGGCGTCATCCATGACCGGCTGGCCGAACAAACCGGCATCGACCGGCGCGACATCGTGCCCATTCAGACCGGTGGCCGCGAGGAGGTCGTGCGCCTGCTCGCCGACGGTCAGGAGCAACGCGAGAGCCGTGAGCGGCCCGCCGATGTCGAACCCTTGCGCAGGGCCCTGCAACAACAGATTGACCAGGATGCGGAGCTTCTGGACACCCTGCGCGACAATGCGGTGCTGTTGCTCGCTGCCGAGCAACTCGATACTGCCCGGCAGGCACATCGTGAACAGCAGGCGGAGGTGCTCGTCAACCGCTATTCCAGGCGTGCCGTGATTGGCGCCCTGGCCGCCGTCGCACCCGGCTCCGACCTGGTCATCCAGGGTGCGCTGGCAACCCGGCTGATCCAGGAGTTATGCGCGGTATACGATGTGTCGGTGAAGGAGGTTGAGATCGAATCCTTTCTCAAGCTCGCGGGCGGGCGTATCCGCAAGATGAGCGCTCTGACCCTTGCGATCACCGGCAATGCCCTGAAAGCCTTTCCCGGCCTGGGCACACTGTCCGGCGGGCTGATCCACGCAGTGGCTTACGGCATGATATTCGACAGCCTGGGCCGTGCGGCTGCGCAAACCCTGGCCAGCCGCGGCGCTTTACGTCCATTACCGGCTGCGCAGGCCTTTGAGGAACAATTAAATGTCGCTCTGGAAAAAGGTGCGGGACAGTTTGCCAGGCTGGCGGCCCAAAAAGTGGCCGGGCAAGGCAGCGGGGCAGCAGCCCGCGACAAAACTCCCTCATAACCATCTGCTCGAAGCCAACAGGAATCTGCGGGATCTGCTTGAAGACACCAGCGTGCCGTCCCAGGTGCGCCAGGCGCTTGCGCCCGAATTCCAGGAAATCGAAGCACTCGTAGAAAAACTGGATCGCGAAGAAATTCATATCGCACTGGTCGGCCGCGTCAGCGCAGGTAAATCGTCCCTGGGCAACGCGCTGCTGGGCAGCACAGTATTCAGCACCAGCGCCCTGCACGGCGAGACCCGAACCGGCCAGTCCCAGCTTTGGCAGACGGTGGAGGCCAGTCACGTGGTGCTCATCGACACACCGGGAATTGATGAACTCGACGGCGCCGCCCGTGAAACACTGGCCCGGGAAATAGCCCGCCGTGCCGACGTGATCATCATGGTGTGTGACGGCGATTTGACGGATATCGAATTCCAGGCGCTGCAGGAATTCGCCCGCCTGGGTCGCCCCATGCTGCTGGTCATGAACAAGTCTGATCGCTATACCGGCAAGGAACGCGGGTTACTGCTCGACCGACTGGAGGCGCGCGTGGCGCCATTGCTTGGTGAGGGCCGTGTTTTGGCAGCGGCCGCAGACCCAAGGCCGGAAACGGTGATTCGTATCGGGTCGGACGGACGCGAACGGGAAAGTCAGCGCGTCCGGACACCGGATGTGCATGTACTGCGCGAACGCCTTTGGAATCTGTTGGACAAGGAGGGCAAAAACCTCGCTGCATTAAACGCTGCCCTGTTCGCCAGTGAACTGGACAGCCGCATCGCGGAGCGGGTCGTGGCAGCCCGCAAGGAGATTACCGATCGCGTCATCCACAATTACTGTATCGCCAAGGGCATCGCAGTGGCTGCCAACCCGGTTCCCGCCGCCGATCTTCTTGCGGCAGCCAGTATCGATGTGACGATGGTGATTCACCTGGGCAAGATTTACGGGCATTCGCTGTCGCGGCGCGAGGCATCGCGACTACTCCTGACCATTGCCGCACAGATGCTGGCCCTTATGGGTACTTACTGGGGCGTCAACCTCGTGTCTTCGGCGCTCAAGGGGATCAGTGCCGGTATGACCACGGTGGTAACCGGCGCGGCGCAGGGCGCACTGGCCTGGTATGCAACCTACGTTACCGGCAAGGCGGCAGAGTCCTGGTTCGCGAGGGGCAAGAGCTGGGGCGCGGATGGCCCAAGGGCAACCGTACGTTCCATTCTCGACAACCTGGACCGCGATTCAATTCTGCTCCAGGCCCGTGAAGAAATCCTCGACCGCCTGCGCCGGGGAAACACCGGGGAGAGCACCGGATCAATCAGCGGTAAAACCTGACGGTCTGGCAGATCGCTCTGAACGTTCTGCCAGTTTGTACTTAATCGTTCTTGATGCGGACATCGCCGCTGAAGCTTTCAACGCGAATCGTTGCGCCGCCATCGCCGACGTTGTGGTCCAGACGGTTGCCCGGACCGTTCTTTTCCCTTGTGGGTGAACCAAAGTCGCTGCGAATATCACCACTGAATGTCTGTACTCGAAAGCTGCCCTGCTGTTCTTCAGGCAGGCTGAGAATAACGTCACCGCTCATGCTTTCAACGCTCACACGCCCACCATCGGCCACATTCAGGGCAAGTTCCAGGGTGCCGGAAACAGATTCGAAGCGGCCCAGGCTGAATTCTCCACCGCTCAGATAAACATCTCCCGACACCAGTCTGACTTCCAGTTCGCCAGTCAGACCTTCAAGATCGACATCACCGGAGACCGAATCAACAGAGGTACGCGACGCTGAGCCACGGAATGTCACATCTCCGCTCACCGAGGTAAGCTCGAGGCGTTGCGCCCGGGCCGTAACTTCCACGTCGCCACTGACCGTTTCAGCAACAATAAACTCGCCTTCACTGTCTGAGATCACCAGGTCGGCACTGACCCCGGTAAGTTCCAGACTGGCACCCACAGGGACACGCAAATAGAGTTCTGAGTCTTCGGGGTTGTTAAACCAGCCGCCGCTTTCAGCTTCGACCTTGATCGTGAGCTGATCGCCGGAGCGGGTGAATACCAACTCGGACTCATCGCCCAATTCTCCAGTCAATTGAACTTCTGCCCGGTCCCAGGTCTTCACTTCGATCACACCGGTGATGTTGCTCACCTCGATGCGGCCGTCCTCGGCAAAATCAATTCGTTCATTGATTGCCTCACCGGCGCATGCAAGCCCTGGCATCAAGGTGGCCAAAATTAGAGCGCGTTTCATCACGTGGTCCTCCAGCTGGTCTGGTCCAGCATGTGTAGTTGTCGCATAAATTCAAGTTGCTGGGCGCGAAGGTTGAGTAACTTCCCGCTCAGGAATGGGTTATCCGGGTGCTCTGCAAGAGCGGCCTTCAGTGCTTCTTCAGCGTCCTGCATGTCTGCCCAACTGGCGCGTAACTCATCAGTCGTGCTGGCTTCAAACAGGGTGGGCTCGAGCATCAGCGGCCGGAAGCCCTTATAGGCCGCGGCATACTCCAGTTCTACTGCCTCCATTGCCGCCATCATTGAGGGGCCCGCAGCATTTAACTGACCCAGGCTTGCTGCAGGCAAGGGTTCGGTATTGGGCGGTGTCTGCCGACCAAAGAGTAACCCGGCCAGGAATGCGACTGTAACCGACGCCGCCACTGCGCTTAGCCCCCAGCCACGTCGTGCGCCTGGGCGCCGGGACCCTGCCGCCTGGCCTCGCTCAGGAAGCGCTGCGTTGATCGCCGGCCAGAGGTCACTCGCTGGCGCGATCGAACGTGGCAGATCGTCAAATTCCGGCAATCTGTTTTCAGATTGGCTGTCTGTACCCTTCATGATTCTGTTTTCTCTCAGTCCTATTGGTCCAGCTTCGCGCGCACCATTTTTCGTGCCCGGTGCAGTTGTGCTTTGGAGGATCCCACCGCCATTCCGGTCAGGTTGGCGATCTCCTCATGCCGGTAGCCTTCGATATCGTAGAGCACCAGCACCGTGCGGGCCCGCTCCGGGAGACAGGCAATGGCCTGCTCCAGGTCAGCACGTTTATCTGCTGAAACATCGCGCTCACCCATGGCAGTTCGCTCGACAGTGTCATCCATTGGCGCCTCGCGGGCCACGCGCTTCAAGCGGATACGGCGGTCGCTCAATGCCACATTGGCAGCCAGGCGATGCAACCAGGTTCCGAAAGCGCTTTTGCCTTCAAACAGTTCCAGCTTGCTCCAGGCCCGGATGAAAGCCTCCTGCACCAGGTCCTCGGCCAGGGCGTTATCACCACCGCACAGGCGCCACACCAAGGCATGAATGCGCCCGCAATGCAGCCGGTAGAGTTGCTCAAATGAACCACTATCTCCTGACCGGGCACGCTCGACCAAACGCCACTCCTGATCGGGATCCGGCTCGTCGGCCACCTGCTGCATCTGCACCGCCTGAAATGCTCCCATGCCATATAAGACAGCGGGAGAGAGGAAAGGGTTTAAAGTCAGGGTTAACTATAAGTACAAGTGGCGGGCTTTGCCCATGATGTTGGCATGGGCAATACGGGCCGTGGAGCGGCCCGGTTGATTCTCTGCTTACTGAATTATTGAGCTCAGCCCCGGGCAAGCCGGCTGCGAACCCGCGCGAGTTCCTGCAGTAAGCCCTCGGGTGCGCGATCGCCATAGCTTCTTACATACGCTTCCACTTCAGCGAGCTCGTCGCTCCAGGCCCCGGCATCTACCTCGGTCAGCGCCGCGAGGCTATCCGGAAGCAGATCAAGACCCTGGACATTGATGTCCTGCGGCGACGGAAGGCCACCTACCGCAGTGTCAGCAGATTCCACTTCGCCCTTGCAGCGCCGAATGATCCACTCAAGAACGCGCATGTTGTCGCCGAAGCCCGGCCAGAGCCATTGGCCCTGCTCGTTCTTGCGGAACCAGTTCACATGAAAAATGAGCGGGGGCCGGGTCAGATGCGCTTCCATGTCCAGCCAATGCTGCCAGTAATCGGCAAAGTTGTAACCACAAAACGGCTTCATCGCCATCGGATCACGCCGCACAACGCCAACCTCACCAGTAGCCGCCGCAGTGGTCTCCGACGCCATACCCGCGCCGAGCGCAACGCCATGCCGCCAGGACTCGGCTTCCATAACCAGGGGCATCAGGCGGGCGCGGCGCCCGCCAAATATGATGGCTGAAATGGGAACACCGCGAGGCGCCTCCGCTTCAGCGGAGTAGGACGGGCACTGCTCAATGGCAACGGTAAATCGTGAGTTGGCCTGGGCAGCAGGAGCCGTGTCCGGACCGTAGGGTTCATTTTTCCAGTTGCGCGCCGGCACCTGGTCATCCTTACCCTCCCACCAGGGCTGGTTATCGGCTGTGACACCGACATTGGTAAAAATAGCGTCCTTGTTCAACATGGCCATGGCGCTGGGGTTGGTATCGGGGCCGGTACCGGGTGCGACACCAAAAAACCCTGACTCCGGATTGATCGCCCACAAACGGCCGTCCTCACCGGGTCGCATCCAGCAAATGTCATCGCCAATGGTCCAGATTTTCCAGCCCGCGTACTGCTCCGGCGGAATCAGCATGGCGAGGTTGGTTTTTCCGCACTGGGATGGAAATGCCGCGGCAATGTAGTGAATTTCACCCTCGGGACTCTCTACACCAACGATGAGCATATGTTCCGCCAGCCAGCCTTCGGTCCGCGCCTGGTGACTGGCGATTCGCAGAGCGTGGCACTTCTTGCCCAGCAGCGCATTGCCGCCGTATCCGGAGCCATAGCTCTGGATGGCGAGCTCTTCCGGGAAATGCATAATGAATCGCCGCTCAGGGTCGAGTTCACCAATCGAGTGCAGACCACGAACAAAACTCCCTTCCCGCTCGATCCTGTCCAGTGCTTCACGTCCCATACGCGTCATGAGCCGCATATTGACCGCCACATACGCACTGTCTGTTAACTCCACGCCACAGCGCGACAATGGCGAGTCAATCGGGCCCATGCAGTAAGGCAGGACATACATGGTTCGCCCGCGCATGCATCCATCAAAAAGGGCATCCATTTTTGCGTGGGCCTGCTCCGGGGACATCCAATTGTTGTTGGGCCCCGCATCGTCCTGCTCGGCAGTGCAAATAAAGGTGCAGTGCTCCACGCGCGCCACATCGCCGGGGTCGGAACGATGCAAATAACAGCCGGGATGCGTGTCCTGGTTCAGTTCCACCATCTCGCCGGATTCGACCATTTCCGCCATGAGGCCGTCATACTCCGACTGGGTGCCGTCGCACCAGACAACCTGGTCAGGCTGCGTGAGGCGGGCAACATCGTCGACCCATTGCTGGAGTGATTGAAGGCTGGTCACAGGCTTGTCTCCTAAATGCTTTTTTTCCGTCGCTTGGCTTGCGACTGTAATACCAGGCTGAGCTTAGCCCGGGCGGTAATCGAACGATTGCGGTACTCAGGCTGCCGGTATCAAGGTCGTAATGACATGATCCAGATAGGCTTCGAATTGCTGGCTACTTAACGCGGGGACCTGGGCCTGGCGCTGCAACTGCAAGAATCCGAGATAAACAGAATACGTTAACCGGGCATGGTGTTCCGCTGCGGTGACATCCATACCCAACTCCTCGAACGCCTGGGCAATGTGGCTCATGCGCCGCTCTGCCACGCGGTCCAGAAACGGTCTGACCTGGGGATGATCAGCGGCAGCGCACAGGGCGCTGTACACCCGATGGGTGAGCCCTTCCCGGCTAACGCGTCGAAAGAACGAAATCAGCCGGTCTCGGGGACAGGATAATTCACCCAGCGAAGCGCTGAGGTTTCTTGCATCGTGTTCTTCCCAGCCCAGCAAGGCCTGCTCCAGCAGCGACTCCCGACTCGAGAAATGCCAGTAAAAACTCCCTTTGGTGATGCCCATGCGGCGGGCCAGTGGCTCAACAGCCACGGCGCTGATGCCGTCATCAGCAATGACGCGCAGCGCTTCCTGTTCCCAGTCGGCGGCGGACAGCGTTGATCTTTTGTTCGTGATCGCTTCAGGCAAACTCATGTCCCGTTAGCAGGTCTAGGTTAATCGGTCGCCGCATCATAAGACATACAAGCAGCTTGCGACAGGGCAGCACGGTGAACGGTTTTATATTTTTCCGGTGTAACAAGCTATGAGTCAATGTAGGTTGACAAGCCCGCAATGCTTTTCCATACTCTACCGTATGGAGTCTTTCCCGGGCCAGGTTTCGCAGGCCCTGCCTGTAACACCAGCATTCGCGTCCGGGAAACAACTATTGATGGAACAGGAATCCTGAACATGACCTGGTTAATGCTGTTTGCCTTACTCGCCACCGCCCTGCTTTGTGCCTTTCGCGGGGTATCCCTGCGCAATTTCACGATCGCTCTTGCTGCGGTACTTGTCGCCTTTGCTTTGTTTGCTGAAATCTCGCCTCTCGCCATTGGACTGACAACGGTAATTCTGGCCATTGTTCTGGCCCCCTTGAACATTCTGAGTTGGCGCCAGAAGTATCTCTCAGCGCCTTTCCTCAAAGCGTATCGAAACATGCTGCCGCGGCTGTCGGAAACCGAGGCGGTGGCCATGGAAGCAGGCACCGTGGGTTGGGAGGGTGAAATCTTTTCCGGCGACCCGGACTGGACCGCACTGCGCCAACGCCCCTGGCTGAGCCTGACGGAAGAGGAGCAGGCGTTTGTTGACGGCCCGGTGGACGAGCTTTGCGAAATGCTGGACTCCTGGCGCGTGTCCCACACCGATGCCGACCTGCCACCGGAAGTCTGGGCGTTTCTCAAGGAAAACCGTTTCTTTGGCATGGTTATTCCCCGTGAATGGGGTGGCCTGGGCTTTTCTGCAATGGCCCATCGCGCCGTACTGCAAAAGATCTCATCGGTAGACTCCGTGGCCGGCACCACCGTAGCCGTGCCCAACTCCCTGGGCCCTGGAGAACTGATTCTTCACTACGGCACGGATGAACAGAAAGCCTATTACCTGCCGCGTCTCGCCAAAGGCCAGGAGATACCCTGCTTCGCTCTGACCAGCCCCACCGCAGGCTCTGATGCGACCTCCATCTCGGACTATGGCGTGGTTTGCCGGCGCAAGATCGATGGCGAGGAAGTGCTTGGTATCCGTCTTACCTTTGATAAGCGCTACATCACACTGGCCCCGGTCGCGACCCTGGTTGGTCTGGCATTTCGTCTGCACGACCCTGAGGGCCTGCTTGGTGACAAGGAAGACCTGGGAATTACCCTGGCACTCGTGCCACGGGAAACCGAAGGTCTGGAAATTGGCACCCGGCACTTCCCGCTGAACGTACCTTTCCATAATGGTCCGGTGCGCGGTAACGACATGTTTGTACCCATGGATGCGCTGATCGGCGGACAGGAAATGGCTGGCAAGGGCTGGCGCATGCTGGTTGAAGCCCTTTCCGTGGGACGCGGCGTTACTTTGCCCTCGTCATCCACGGGCGGCGGCAAGACCTGCGCTCTGGCCACAGGCGCCTATGCCCGTATTCGCAAGCAGTTCGGCTTGCCGATCGGACGTTTTGAAGGCGTCGAAGAAGCACTGGCGCGCATCGCGGGCAAGAGCTACACGATGTCGGCACTGTCCCGCATGACCTGCACCTCAGTTGATCTTGGTGAGAAACCGGCGGTCGCCTCGGGTATCGCCAAGTGTCACGCCACAGCGATGGCGCGTGAAGTGATCACCGACGCCATGGACGTGCATGGTGGTAAGGGCATCATCCTCGGCCCGCGTAACTATCTGGGTCGCGCCTGGCAGGGCGCACCGGTGTGGATCACGGTAGAGGGCGCCAATATCCTGACCCGCAGCATGATGATCTTCGGACAGGGCGCGATTCGCTGCCATCCTTATGTACTCAAGGAAATGGAGGCAGCCAGGCTGCCTGACCCGGCTCAACGGCTTGAGCGCTTTGACTCGCTGCTGTTCTCGCACATCGGCTATACGATTCGAAATGGTGTGCGCAGCTTCCTGCTGGGCTTGACCATGGGACGGCTGGCCACAGTTCCGGTGCGCAATAACCGGCGTATGGCAGGCTACTATCGAAAAATGTCCCGCTACTCGGCCGCCCTGGCATTCTGCGCGGACATTGCCATGCTGTCCCTCGGTGGCAAGCTGAAACAGAAAGAAAGCATTTCTGCACGGCTTGGCGACGTCCTGAGCCACCTCTATATGGCTTCTGCCCTCATGTACCGCTTTGAGGCGCTGGGTCGTCCCGCCGCTGATCAACCCCTCCTGGCATGGTCGTTCCACCATGCCATGAACGAGGTGCAAACGGCGCTGGGCGGCTTTGTGGATAACTTCCCCAATCGCTGGACCGGTCGACTGATGGCCGCAGTTGTGTTTCCGCTGGGTCGTCGCGAACGGGCGCCAGGGGACCGGCTTGTGCATCGCGTAGCCCAGTTAATCCTGTCACCGTCTGAAGCCCGTGATCGTCTGACCAATGGTGTGTTTATTTCCGCAACCAGCAATCAGCCCATCAGCTTCATGGAACGGGCCTTGCCCAAAGTGATCGCGGCGGAGCCACTGGAGCGCAAACTGAGCAAAGCCATCAAGGCGGGTGAAGTCAAAGGTCTGACCTGGGACGCTCAGCTGGCAGACGCCTCAAAGCGTGGACTGCTTACGGAAACGGAGACGGCGCAACTTGCCGAGGTTCGTGAACTGGTTCTGGAAATCATCGCGGTGGACGAGTTCGAAAGCGAGGCGTTACGCCTTGGTGCACAGCAGATGTCGGAAATCCAGCAGCCGTTGCCTCAATCTGACGCTGCCTGATCTGTCTCTGCCAATGCAAAAGGGCGCCCTCGTGGCGCCCTTTTTGTTTGTCGGAATTCCATATCGGGGCCAGGTTTAAACAACCACTCCCGTTGCACGCAGCAAGCGAAGTCTCAGAACATACCGGTCTCGAGCTTGGCAGCCTCAGACATCATCATGTGGTTCCAGGGCGGGTCAAAAACCAGTTCAACATTCACAGCCTGAATGGTCGGAATGATGGAGATTTTCGCGCGTACGTCTTCGACCAGGATCGGACCCATGCCGCAGCCCGGCGCAGTCAGCGTCATATCGACAGAAACCTGTCGCTCGCCGTCGGCCGCCTTTTCCAGATCGCAGCGGTAGACCAGCCCCAGATCGACAATATTGACCGGTATTTCCGGGTCATAGCAGGTTTTCAGCTGCTCCCAGATCAGTTTTTCCACATCGTCTTCAGTGGCATCGTCAGGCAACGACGGTGGTGCAACCGGTAATTTACCGATCGCATCTGCGTCAATTCCGGCGACCCTGAACAGGTTACCTTCAACAAAGACCGTGAAGCTTCCGCCCAGGGCCTGGGTGATGTAACCCGCTGTGCCCGCAGGCATGGTCACTTCATCGCCGGAAGGGATCATCACGACCTCACAGTCGCGTGTGAACTGGCAAGGCTGGCTGGTTTGATTGAACATTCTGAATACTCCGCGTCAGACCCTCATGATGTGGGCGCGGCGGCGGAGGTTCAAGCAGCAATGCAGGGCTTGGCCCCCGGATGCTGGATGAGCGCCCGGGCACCAAAGCACTCAATCAGTTGCTCATGCGTTCCTGGAGATAGTTCTGTACGCCGACTGTGTCCATCAGCTGCAGCTGGGTTTCAAGCCAGTCGACATGTTCTTCTTCTGATTCCAGGATACTTGCAAATAAATCGCGACTGACAAAATCACGCACTGATTCGGCGTGCACTACGCCATCGCGGAGATCCGGTATCGCGTCATTTTCGAGCGCCAGGTCACATTCCAGCATTTCCCGGGCATTCTCACCGATGCGCAGACGTCCGATATCCTGCAAATTCGGCAGACCTTCCAGAAACAGGACGCGCTCGACCAGCGCATCGGCATGTTTCATTTCATCGATGGACTCCTCGTATTCGTGGTCCGCCAACTCCTTGAGCCCCATGTCCTTGTACATGCGCGCATGCAAAAAATACTGGTTAATGGCAGTAAGCTCGTTGCGCAATACTTTGTTTAGTAACTCGATGACTTTTGCATCACCCTTCATGGGTTAACTCCTGTGAAATTGATCAGATAAATGTGCCCGCGAATGCACGCACGGGAACATTCTATCCAAACCGGAAACGCTTTGAGGGAATGAAACTTATTCTCAGCAAGCGAACGCTTGCGGGGCGGACAGCGCACGTTTCAGGCGATGGACGCTTCCTGGGGCTGGCTGACCACGTTCAGCATATTGGCGCTTTGGCTCATCGCCTGGCCGAGAATTTCCGCGGCGGTGACGGCGCAACGGCCGCAGTTGCTGGAACAACCTGTTTCCCTGGCCAACTGGCGCATGGTTCTCACGCCACCATTGGCTGCTTCGATAATGTCAGAATCCGTTACTGCCTTGCAGAGACATACGTACATCAACCGTTTTCCAATTCAGAGCCTGGGGGCTTGTTTAACAACGATGCCCTGATCTTATTCCTGAATGAGAATGATTGTCAATAACATTTTATCGGCGCGATTCTGATGGGCGCATTCCCCGACGCAATACACCTGCAGGCGGCGCTCAGACGCGCTTTACCAGGACGCGATCGGGCCAAACACCGTGTCAGTCTCCGCGGCAAAATAGACCAGCGTTACCCAGGCCGCTACATTGAACGCCATGTCCTCAGGATCTACCTGTGACAGCACATCATTGGCGGTGTGGTGCAGGTCAAAATAGTTCGTTGCATCGTGCCTTAAATCCACAACCGGAACACCGAGGCGACTGATCTGGCCAATATCTGCGCCCCCACTGGCAAGGGTATCCTGCTGCAGGGGAATCCCCAATGGCGCCAGGTAAGCGGCCAGTTCCACCATGGCTGGCTCGGCTTGCGCCCTGACCCGGCTGCGGAACGCATAAATACGTCCTGCACCCAGGTCGGATTCTGAACCCAGCACATGCTGCGCTACCGCATCGGCATGCACCCGGGCGTATTCCTTTCCGCCGTAGATCCCCTGCTCCTCATTGGCAAACAGCACCACGCGAATGCCGCGTCGCGGACGCTGCGGCAGATCGGCGACCAGTCTGGCGGCGGCCATGGTTATGGCCACCCCGGCGCCGTCATCATGAGCACCGGTGCCCAGGTCCCAGGAGTCCAGATGGCCGCCGATCAATACATACTCACCCGTGTCATCCCGACCGTCGAATTCACCAATAACGTTATACGACACGCCGATATTTTCATCGTCCATGCCTACATCCAGGTCCAGCTCAAAGGTGACCGGCGCCGGACGCTCAAGCAGGGCGACGAGCAAGTCAGCATCCGCATTGGAAATCGCTGCGGAAGGAACCGCAACACCGGGCGTCGAACCGGACATGTTCCCGGTATGCGGGAACCGGCTGTTATCCGTACCCACCGAACGGATAATCAAAGCCCTGGCCCCTTTCTGCGCCGCCACGAAAGGCCCGAGACTGCGCCCCTGAACCACCGGCCCATAACCGGCGCCGCTCTGCGTGCGCTCCATCCGCGCTGATATGAAGGCGATCTTCCCGTCCAGACTGCCCTCTTGCGCTGCTTCCAGGGCCGCAAGATCGGCAAAGTGCGCCACCTCTCCGGCCACAGGCCCCTGCGTGCCGGGCGAACGCCCCAGCGCGGTTACTGCCATTTCCTGGACGCGCGGACTGATGACCCGCGCACTCTCTGCGCCTCGACGCCACATGGGAAAGGTTACTTTCTCCAGCCAGACGCGGTCGAAACCCATGTCCTGCATACGTTCCTGCGCCCACGCGACGCCCGCGGCATCCCCTGCCGTACCCGCCATACGAGGGCCCACGTCAGTGGTAAGCGATTCCAGCAACTCCCAGGACAAACCGTCACCCAGGGCGCGCTCCTGCAGCGCTTCGATCGTGTCCTGGTAGCGCAAGTCCTGCGCGGCTGCCAGGGTGGGCAGGAATATGATCAGGCTCGCCATGACGGCGCGCATCGATAGTGATGACATGGAAACTCCTTGGGTTTATCAGGCTACAGGGCCGGCCTTATTTTTGCCGGCTTGATGTTGCGGGCATCGCGACCCGTCTCAGGCCTTAACGGCCAGTGGCTCCAGCAAGGTCAGAGCCTTGTTGTAGACCGGTCGTTTGAAAGAAATGACATTATCCACCGGGTACCAGAAATCGACCCAGCGGAAACTTGAGAATTCCGGTGTATCCGTCGTGTCCAGCGCAACCTGGGACTCGTCGGTGACCATACGCAGCAAGAACCATACCTGCTTCTGGCCGATGCAAACGGGCTTTCGCCCGCGCCGCTGAAAGCGCCGCGGCAGGCGGTAGCGCAACCAACCGGGCGTGCTGCCAAGTAATTCGACGTGGTGGCTGCGCAAACCGGTCTCTTCTTCCAGTTCCCGGTACATCGCCTCCAGCGGTGTTTCATCAGTGCGCATGCCACCCTGGGGAAATTGCCAGCCATCGTTGTTGGCGCGCTCAGCCCAGAACACCTCGCGGCGGTCATTGATGATGACGATGGCCACATTGGGCCGGTAACCATCCGGATCAATCATGCGACGCCCCGCGAATTACAGCCAAAACTCAGGCCGGATTCATAGACATTTCCGCAGCTTTGCCGGTTGATCTGTATTGGTGAGCTTTTCGCCATGTGATACTTTGCGCTTTTCCTGTTCGGAATGTTAATCAAATCGCTGCCCAAAGCCAATCGACGTGAGCCCAAAAGGTATAAACCAGACGACTGTTCTGGTCGTATTGGCAATGCTGTGCCTCGCCTGCCTGATCCTCGCCACCGCACTTGGCTCGGTAAGCCACAGTCCCGCTGAGTGGTGGTATGCCCTGACGCACCCGGCAACCCGTGAGGGCGAGTTGCTGTGGCGCCTGCGTATTCCCCGTGCCCTGGCTGCTTTTGGTGTTGGTGCCATGCTCGCTGTAGCAGGTTGCCTGATGCAAGTCCTGCTGCGCAACCCGCTTGCCGACCCCTACATCCTGGGCGTCTCCGGTGGCGCCGCCTGCTTTGCCTTGCTGAGCATGTCGCTGGGTCTCGCCGTCGCTCTGATGCCGGTAATGGCCCTGGTGGGCGCCCTGGCTTCCATTCTGCTGGTGTTTGGCCTGGCGCGCGGCAGTGGGCCATGGAGCGGCACCCGCTTGTTGCTGACCGGTGTGGTCACCGCCTCCGGCTGGGGCGCCCTGATCAGCCTGATCCTGGCCACCGGCCCTGACAACAGCCTGCGCGGAATGTTGTTCTGGCTTATGGGCGACCTGAGTTATGCGCAATTGCCGGCGTGGGCCATTGGCGTGCTGCTTGGTGCTGTAGCACTGGTGCTTGCCCTGTCCCGCAGTCTGAATGTACTGGCCATGGGTGAAACCACTGCCCGACTGCTGGGTGAGTCTACCCATGTGTTGCTGTGGGGTGTGTATTTCCTCGCATCCTTGCTGACGGCCACAGCGGTATCTGTGGCGGGTAGCATCGGCTTTGTCGGCTTGATTGTGCCCCACCTTATGCGCCTGCTGGTCGGTTCTGATCATCGCATCCTGGTGCCTGCTGCCGCCTTGTTTGGCGGGGCGTTCCTGGTCCTGAGTGATACGCTCGCACGAACCGTTATCGCACCACGCCAGCTGCCGGTCGGGGTCATTACCGCCCTGCTTGGCGTGCCGCTGTTTCTGCTGCTCCTGAACCGGGCACGCTTGAGGACGGAGGCACAATGAGCAAAGCGGAAGCGATGCTGAGCTGTACGGCGCTGAGCGTGAAGATCGCTCACAGACTGATTGTCGACGCCCTGAGCCTGTCATTCAGGCCGGGCGAGTACTGGGGCATGCTGGGCGCGAACGGCGCTGGCAAAACCACCCTGCTTCGGCACCTGGCCGGCCTGACCACCGCCCCACAGGGCACCGTCTCATTGAATGATCGTGCCCTGGACGCCTGGCCGCGCCGCGCTCTTGCCAGGCACGTGGGCATGCTTCAGCAACACACCACCTACGTGTTTGACGCAACCGTACTGGAGGTCGCACTGACGGGTCGGCACCCTTATCTCGGCGCGTTCAGCCGCGAATCCCCTGCGGACTATGAACGAGCCCGTGCGGCGACCAACCGGGTCGACCTTGGTGCGCTGGAACTGCGCCGCGTAACCAGCCTTTCCGGCGGTGAAGCCCGGCGCCTCGCCTTTGCTGCGCTGCTGGTTCAGGACCCGAGCGTATTGCTGCTGGATGAGCCTACCAACCACCTGGATTTTCGCCACCAGGTCGGCATCATGCGCACCGTCGGCGACCTGGTCTACAAGGAACAGCGTTGCGCTGTTGCTGCGCTGCATGACGTTAATCTCGCAGCGACCTACTGCAGCCACGTGTTGCTGCTGTTCGGCGATGGCCAGTGGGAAGCGGGCAAAGCCTCGGAACTACTCACCGTGGACCGGCTCGAGCGTCTGTACCAGTGCCCGGTAACGTCCGTCGAAACCGATGAAGGACCGCGCTTTCACCCGTCTTTTTCTGCCAACCGCACGGCGTCGCGCAACCGCTCATAGCTTTTGCCCAGGCGCCAGGCAGCCACGCCCCAGATCGCCATAAACGGCACGTAAAACAAAGCCGCACCATTAACCGTCAGGCCGGCAGTCATCAGGCCTTTAAAGGTCCAGCTGGCCACCACGTCACTGCCCCGGTACACAACAGTGTCAATAAAATTTTTGCTCTTGTACTTGGTTTCCCGGTCGACAACTGTAAAAAGCATCTCTTTGATCGGACCGAGCAGCCCGTAGTTAAGGGCACGCTGTGCCACCTGTACGCCGGCAAACAGGACCAGACCTGTAGAGCTGCCCAGGAGCGTGAACCCGGCGGCCAGGATCAGGGGCGGAATAATCGCCGTGCGGGGCATGCCGATCCAGCGCAACAGCCGGGCGGTGAGAAAGAACTGGAAGGTAAAGGCGATGATCTGAACAACCAGGTCTACATAACTGAAGAACCGGGTCCGTTCATCAAAACCGACCAGCTCCTGGTTCACCAGGACCGCCAGGCCGTTGTACAGAAAGGTAGAGGAGAAATTGTGCAGCAGCATCATGACGCAGATCAGGAGCAGGTAGGGCGAGCGGAAAACAGCGACTGCACCCTCGAAAATACTCCCGCCGATCACTTTCTCGCCGGAGCCATCGGAATGGCTTTGCTCATAGCGCCCAAGTGCAATCGCCATGCTTGTGGCGATCGTCAGACAAACGGCTGCGACCCACATGATGCCGTCAGTGCCCAGTGTTCCGACCCATTTCGCCGTCACCAGCGGCCCGATGATCGCACCGATTGAGCCTCCGGCCATGATACTGCCGAACAGCCGCTGCGCCTGTCCGGGCGTGAAAATGTCCGCCATGAAGCTCCAGAAGACAGACACCACAAACAGGTTAAAAACACTCAACCAGACATAAAAGGTCAGCTGGGTCCAGGCGGCCGGTTGTTCGGCACCAAAGCCCCAGGCAAAAAACAGTAACTGGGCGATAAACAGGCCATATGCCAGCGGTATGAAAATACCGCGCCGGAAACGGGACACGAGGAACCCGAAGATGGGCACGAGCAACAACATCGAGATAAACGTGGCCGTGTACAACAGGTGCAACTGGTCACTGAAATTGGACGCGACCGTGCCGCGAATCGGGCGCAGCATGAAATACCCGCCGAGCAGAAAGAAGAAGTAGGTGAAGGCCAGCGCAAAGCGAATCCAGACCTGTGCCGGATAGCCGGGCGTCACCGCCGGATTTGACTCCGCCCCGCCGCTCACCTGGCCGACTCAGCCTTTACGAACATTAACCGGCTGACCGGGCCGCAGTCGCTCATTACCCCGCACAACGACGGTATCGCCCGCCGCAACCGGACCGACAACTTCAATCAGGTCGCCCGCACCAATACCCGTTGTGACGCTTACCTGTTGTGCCTGGCCCAGATCATCGATCAGAAAAATGGTTATGCCCCCGGGTCTGAGCACCAGCGCGTCACGCGGGACCGCGAGCACCTCACGAACCTCATCCATGGGCACCGCCACGCGTAGTGTCTGGCCAACGGGAAACAGCCCCGGCTCAATGTCCAGGCGCAATTCAAACTGATGCGTGTTCTCGTCCCCGACAGCAACCACCGTCCGGACACGCCCCTCTGCCTCAATGCCCAGGCCGTTCAAGGCAAGCATCTGGCCCCTCTGGACATAGCGGAAATAGCTCAGAGGCACCCGTGCAATCACTTCCAGGTTCTGTTGGTCGACCAGCCGGACCACATTCGATCCGTCGCTGGCACGCTCACCCGGCATCATCAGGCGTTCCACCACGATGCCCGAAAACGGAGCCCGGATAACCGTGCGCTCTAACTCATCCTCGTTTTGCGCCAGGCGCGATTCAGCCACCTGCAAATCCCCACGGGCCGCATCACGCTCCGAACGGGTCTGCTCCATCTGCGTCGCGGCGGCCAGATTGGACGCTGCCAATCGCGTGAAGCGTTGCTCTTCTTTCTCCAGAAATTCGAGTCGCGCCCGGGCTCGTTCAATTTCCGCGGTGAGCTCCTGGCGCCGCAGCGCAAAACGCGTGTCTTCAATCCGCGCGAGCGCATCGCCTGCCTCAACCTCCGTGCCCACTTCCGCCACGCTCAGCAGGCGCCCGTCAACCTCGGCAGACAGGCGTGCATCATCACGACTCACCACCGTACCGGGGACCAGGGTGACAGGTGCCAGCGTTTGCAGGCTGGCTTTAGCAACATCCACCAGCGCGGGCGGCATACCACTTTCCTGGGCCGCAGCCATGGTGGTGCCGCCCAGCAGGGCCAGCGCCAGAAATAAATGACGTTTCATGACAGAACTATCTCACACGGCTTCCGGAGATGCATGAACGACGGCGGTTTTCTCCTCGTTCATGCGCAACAGGCTGGGCAAAAGAATCAGCGTGAAAATGGTGCTCACCAGCATACCGCCCACGATTACGCTGGCCATGCCACGGTAAAGCTCAGAGCCGGAACCGGGCATGAGCATTAAAGGCAACATGCCAAAAATACTGGTCATGGTGCTCATCAGGATGGGCCGCAGACGCAGGCGTACGGCACTCTCGACCGCATCGCGCCGGCTCATTCCCTCACGTTCTGCATCGCGGGCGCGGTAGACCAGCAAGATCGCATTGTTGACCACCAGGCCCAGCAGAATCACGAAGCCGATCATGGTCAGCAAATCCATTTGTTGGCCCCCACTGCCTGCCAGCACCAGGTCCATAAACCGCAAACAGAGAATTCCACCAACGGTCGCCATGGGCAGCGTCAGTATGACCAGTAGTGAGTCGACAAAAGACCGGAAGAGCGCTGAGATCAGCAGGTAGAGAATAACCACCGCAAGAATGAAACTGCCCGTCATACTGGCCAGCGCTTCATCCAGGGCCTCGGCGGTCCCGCTCAGTTTGATCGTGGCATCCGCCGGCAACTCTGCGCGTACCAGCGGAATCACCTCCGCCTGCACGATATCAATTGCTTCCTCGATCGCCAGATCGCCGGGCGGTTGAATCTGCAGGGTCAGTGTCCGGCGCCGGTCAATGCGGCGAATCTCGGACGGGCCGGCCGTTCGAACGACCTGTGCCAGCTCACCCAGGGACTGCACCTCTCCACTGGGCGTGGCCAGGGGAATGGCTGCCAGCTGCTCCGGTGTATCCCATTCTTCGGCACGCAGGATAACGTTATAACGACGGTTTCCATCAAAGTACTCACCCAAAAATGCGCCGTCACCCAGCGCACGAATCACGGTCGACATTCGCGACCGGTTCCAGCCTACCTCGGCAATACGCCGGTCATCAGGTACCAGGCGCAACTCCGGCTCAGCCAGCTCCAGCCCCGGTGAGGGCTGAACGCTGGCACCCGGCAGGGACTGCATCACCGCGTAAAATCCGGCACGCCCCCCAGACAGCAGGGATTCGAACGACTCGGCCTGCAGGTCAAGGTTGATCTGGCGCCCGCCGCGTTCGCCGTTGAACAACGGTTCACGTGATGCAAAGCCAAAAGTGTCTGGAAAACCCTGCATGATTTCCGAATTGAAAATTCCCACCAGCTCATCGACGTCGGCGGCATCGTGCGCCCGTCCACCAATAAAGGTTCCGAAACCCGGACTCGAGCCCAGATAATAGGTTTCCAGATGCGGCATCTTTTCACCGCTCAGATAGGGCGCAAGACGCTCATCAATCACATTCATGATCTCGGTTTCGCCCGTTCTTACACCTTGCCCCGGAGGCGCGACCATAAAGCCCCTTATCGCGTTCTGCCGGCCTTCGGGCAGATAGTCTGCAGGCGGCACCAGCGCAGCCGCCAGCGCCAACGGCACCAGCGTGAGCATGGCGATCCAGGTCCAGCGTTGCCGCGCTGTATCGGTCCAGGACATGACATGGTTGGCCGCCCAGCGCCACCAATCCTGGTGGCGGTCCTCAATACCCGTGCCTTTGACCCAATTGGCAGCGGCCGATGGCAGAACCGTTACGGCCACAAGCAGGGAGGCTACCACGGCTGCTGAAATGGTAATCGCCAGGTCGGCAAACAGCTGACCGGCCTCATCCTGTAAAAATACAACGGGCATGAAAATGGCCACGGTGGTCGCCGTGGAAGCCAGTAAGGCGCCAAATACCTGCTGCGTCCCGCGTAAGGACGCCTCATTGCCATCCCGTCCGGCCTCGCGCTGCCGAAAAATATTCTCCAGCACCACAATCGCCGCATCGAGAACCATGCCAGTCGCAAACGCCAGACCCGCGAGTGAAATAATGTTTACGGTACGGCCCGTGGTGTACATGACAATGAAGGAAAACAGCAGGCACAAGGGTATGGATAGCGCCACGATCAGCGTGGCGCGGAAACGCCGCAGGAACCACCACAGCACGGCGATGGCGAGGGCCATGCCCAGAAGCAGGTTGTTACGCACCATTTTGATGGAAGAAGTTATGTAGATGGACTGGTCAAAACCCATGAACAAGTCCAGACCCTCACGGTCCAGAATGCCCGCCTGCAGCTCATCCGAGACCACACGGATTCCATCCAGTACGTCCAGCACATTGGCGCCGGACTCCGGCACGATCCCCATGCCGATACCCGCCCCCCCGTTCTGGTGCAGCACCGTGGTCGGGTCAACCATGGTCATCTCGATGCGCGCGATATCACGCAGTTTAATAGGCCGGCCATCGCGCCATTCAAGCACCAGGTCGCCCAGAGATTCAATCTCGTATTTGCCGCTGAACCGCAAGGTATACATGCGGCGCCCGATTTCCGAATTACCCGCGCTCACATCGGCATTGGTACCAAGTTCGCCCGAAATTGATGTCAGATCCAGCCCCAGTCCCGCGGCCTTGTAAGGATCGAAGGTAATCCGCACCTCGTGGGTCCGACCGCCAAAGGCAATCACGGAAGATACGCCGGGCACGCGTTCAAAGCGCGTAATGACATTGTCGTCGACAAAGTCCTGGTAGGAGGCGACGTCCCTGGTGTTCCCTTCCCGGGACGTAAGCTGGAACCAGGCAATAACCCGGTCAAAGTTCTGCCCGCCCACCTGAATCACCGGCTCATCGGCATCCACCGGATAGCGCGGCACCTGGTTGAGGCGGTTCATCACCTCGATCAGGGCCCGGTTCATATCGGTGCCGATGACAAACTCGAGCGATACCGAGCCGCTGCCGTAACTGGCAGTGGACGACATACGCAGCAGGCCCGGCGTCGAGCGCAGAACATTCTCCTGCAGCTCAATAATTTCTGATTCGATTTCAGTAGGCGCAGAAGCACGCCAGCGGGTACTGATAAGAATTTCCGGCCGGCTGATTTCCGGTGTCATCTCCACCGGCAGCCGTAACAGGCCAATAACGCCGAAAATAGCGATCAGGATTGCCCCGACCGCGACGGCGACCGGGTTGTCGAGCGACAGGCGGGTCAGGTTCATCCAGCGTTCCTCCTACCAACATCGTGTTGGTGTAACGGCGCAGACTTAAGCCGCGGCGATGTTCACCGATCACTCTCGTGCGATGGTTGATCATTGTAACAGCGTGGCTGGCACGCTTTGACAGTGAACATGCTGCGCCGAACGGGGTCAAATCGGACAAGAAAAAGGGGAAATCTGGCCCGGGTGCTTGCGTCCGCCCAGCGAGTCGTTATCATGCATACGCCACCGAATGGAGCATTAGCAAAGCTTTGACTACATACGATCACATTATCGTGGGCGCCGGCTCAGCCGGTTGCGTGCTGGCAAACCGCCTGAGTGAAGACCCGAACCGCCGTGTACTGCTGCTCGAAGCCGGCGGCAAGGACCGCAATCCGTTCATCCACATGCCTGCCGGGCTGTGGCGGTTGCGCAATAACAAGAAAATCAACTGGAACTATTACACCGAGCCGGAACCGGAACTCAACGATCGGCGACTGTTCTGGCCTCGCGGCCGGGTGCTGGGTGGCTCAAGTTCCATTAACGCCATGTGCTACTGCCGCGGCCACCGCAAAGACTACGATGAATGGGCCGCCAACGGCGCACCGGGCTGGACCTTTGATGACTGCCTGCCCTATTTCATGCGCTCGGAAGATCAGCAGCATGGTGCTTCAGCCTTGCATGGCGCCGGCGGCCCGCTTTCGGTACAGGATCTGCGCTATCACAACCCGCTTTCAGACCGGTTTCTCGAGGCCTGTGAGCAAGTAGGCTTGCCCCACACGGATGACTTCAATGGCCCGCATCAGCGCGGTTGTGGCCTCTACCAGGTCACCCAGCGTGACGGTCGCCGTTGCAGCACCGCCGATGGCTACCTGAGGCCGGCACTGGAACGGAAAAACCTTGATGTGATGACCCGGGCTGCGGCCCAGCGCGTGTTGTTCGATGGTAACCGGGCGCGTGGCGTGCGGGTACTCCACCGGGGCAAGCCAAGGGATCTGGAAGCCGGCGAAATCATATTAAGCGGCGGTGCCATTAACTCCCCGCAGCTGCTCATGTTGTCGGGAATCGGTCCGGCAGACCATCTGCGCGAGCACGGTGTCGATCTGCACCTGGACATGCCACAGGTGGGCGAGAACCTTCAGGACCACCTGGATGTATGCACGGTGGTCAAGATCAATACCAAAGAAAGTTATGACACGCTGAACCACCTGACGGCCGGCCTGAAGTACTTTCTGCAACACCAGGGTCCGGGAACCTCCAATCTTGCCGAGGGCGGCGCCTTTATCGTCAGCCCATTGGCCCGGGATAACCGGCCCGATATTCAGCTGCACTTCATTCCGGCACAGCTCGATGAACACGGTCACAAGCTGCTTCCGGGTTCCGGCATGACCCTGCATGCCTGCCCCCTGCGACCGGAAAGCCGCGGACGCATCCGCCTGAAGTCTGCCGAGCCTGCAGCGGCGCCGGCTATTTTCGCCAATTACCTGGACAGCGAATACGACCGGCAAATGATGGTGGAATGCCTGCGCCAGAGCCGGGAAATTTTTGCCCAGCAAGCTTTCAGTGATGTGATCGCGGGCCCGGTCTATCCCGAGGCCGGAGTCGCCACCGATGCACAGCTACTCGATTTCGTGCGCCGCAAAGCTGAAACCGTCTACCACCCGGTCGGCACCTGCCGCATGGGCAGCGATGAGCATTCGGTGGTGGACCCTGAATTGAAGGTAAGGGGCATACAAGGGCTGCGCGTGGTCGACGCCTCGGTCATGCCCGCACTGGTATCGGGAAACACCAACGCACCGACCATCATGATCGCAGAGAAAATCGCGGACACCATGACCCGCTCAGTGACAAGCTCGGCAGCCTAGCGGTGGGCGGAAGCGACCAGCGCGGGAATAGGCACATGCAAGGCCGAGCAAACTGCGCGCAGGAGCTCAATTTCCACGGGAATCAACTGGTCATCAAAACGCACACACAGCGCCAGAGCCCGCAGTAATTTTTCCTTACCCGCGGCGGTCAGTTCGTCGAGCCGGTCCAGAGAACGATCCAGGGGTGTAATCCAGTCCGACGACCCGGTCAGCGGCGCGGGCAAGGCTCCTGGTATTTCACCCAGGGCCTCGGCGACCGCCACGCGGTAGGCATTCAGGGCCGCTACCGGATCATCCCGCTGACCTTGCCAGGCCATTACTGCCAGCACATCACGGACCTCGGGACGGCGTTGGCTCAGGGACCGGTTGCCGGCGAGGCGGACCTTGCCCGGATTGGCAGACTCCCACAGGTACTGACGAACCAGGCGGGCCAGCAGGTATTCAAAAACATCTACCGTACCGTCAACACGGATCATGGCATCGATCGCCGCCAGCATACGCTGCAGGACCTCTGCGGGCTGACGATGCAGTGCCGGCAGTGCGATCTCCAGCAGCGGTAAACGCTGGGTTGGCTCCAGCACACCATTGCGTTCGACCAGTTCGCTCACAATCCGCGCCGTTTGTGCGCCCATGCTTTTCTCAATGGCATGAAGTTGCGCGTTGCGCGCGGACTCTTCCGCCATCAACAGGCTATAGAGCAGTCCATGAGGCGCAGATTCAACCGCCCTGGCGGCGGCCGCGGCATCCCCGGGCAGGCTCTGGGCCAGCGCCGCAGCAATAAGAATCTGCTGCATATCCGGGTTGCCGATCTGGTCAATAATGCTTTGCGCGTCCAGCGCCATTCGTGGCTCCTTTTCACGCTGTTCGCGACGCTGTTCTTCTTTCGCTGCCGTCTTTTGTTGGCGCAGTTCATCACGCTTGAGCCGCTCGGCGACGACCCGCAGCTCATCTTCGGTGAAATTAGGTTCCACCCGCATGATGCGCTGCAGTAATGGCGGATGCGTAGCCAATAAACTCGCCTGCTGACCGGGGCCGAACAGCATATGACCGACCTCTTCTGAGTCCGCCTGCAGGTAGGAGTGGTTACCGTGAACGGCAATTTTCTTCAGCGCACCGGCAATGCTGTCAGGGTCGCGGGTAAATTGAACGGCCGAGGCATCGGCCAGGTATTCCCTTTGCCGGGACACAGCCGCCTTAATCACACGGCCGAAAAACAGGCCGACATAACCAATCACAACCAGCGCTATCGCAAGCCCCAGAATGGGCCCGGAATTGCGCGAGCGGCCCAGCGAGCCGCTGTGCAACAGAACCCGCCGCCCGATCAGCGACAACACCAGGATTCCGAAAAGGGCGCCCATGAGCTTGATGTTCAGCCGCATATCGCCGTTGAGAATGTGGCTGAACTCGTGAGCGATGACACCCTGGAGTTCGTTTCGATTAAGCTTCTCCAGCGTCCCGCGGGTCACCGCGACCGCCGCATCAGATGGTGAATAGCCGGCGGCGAACGCGTTGATACCGGGCTCCTGTTCGAGCACAAATATCTGCGGCACGGGCACGCCGGCCGCCAGCGAGATTTCCTCGACAACGTTGACGAGGCGCCGGCGCAACGGATCCCGGCTGTCGGGATCAACCAGCGTTCCGCCCAGCGACCGGGCTACTTCTCCACCGCCACCGCGCAACTGCAACATCCTGGATAGGCTGGCGAGGCCAATCAGCATGCCGGTGCCGATGGCGCCGAACAGCAGCATGCTGCTATTGGCCTTCACGTTGGCAGCGGATAATAAAGGCACGCCATCAAGCGGGGAAAGAAAGCCCAGGGTCAGCAGCAGCACCACGTTAACCACCGCCACCACGGCCAGCACGGCCACCCCAAACAACAGCAGCAACCAGCGCGTCTGACGCCTGGAACGATCCTGGTGCTCGAAGAAATTCAAGCCGGCGACCCTTCAGTCACGCCATGGGCCTCAGGGCATGAGGCCTTGCAAGACAGATTCAAAACGAAACCTGGGGTACCTCACGCTTGGTTTCGTCTTCAATTTCCAGCAACTCTGCCGGTGAGAAATTAAACCAACCCGCAAAGAAGTTGTTCGGAAAAGACTCTCGCAGCGTGTTGTAATCCATCACCGAGTCGTTATAGGCCTGCCGGGCAAACGCGACCTTGTTCTCGGTTGTGGTGAGTTCCTCGGAGAGCTGCATCATGTTCTCATTGGCTTTCAGGTCCGGGTAGGACTCAGACAGTGCGAACAAGCGGCCCAACGCGCCGGAAAGTCCCTGCTCGGCCTCAGCGAGCTTTTTCATGGCTACCGGATCGGTCGGATCACGGGATGCTTCCTGAAGACCTGAAACTGCCGCCGTGCGGGCTTTGATTACCGCTTCGAGCGTATCTTTCTCATGCGCCATGTATCCTTTGGCCGTTTCAACCAGGTTCGGAATGAGATCATGGCGACGGGTAAGCTGCACATCGATCTGCGCAAACGCATTTTTGAACCGATTCCTTGATGCCACCAAGCGGTTGTAAATCGAGATGGCAAATACCACCGCACCCACAATGAGCGCCAGAAAAATCCAACTCATATGCCTGATCTCCTCTTAAGCCACATACCTCAGTCTAGCAAAGGAGCAGCAACAACTCCCCTGCCGCTAGTCACCTGTCTGTCGTGATCCGCGTTGATGGACCGGGTCAGCCCTTTTTGAGCCTGGCCCAGGTATCCCGCAGGGTCACCGTCCTGTTGAAAACAACGCCACCATCGCCCCCGGCCTTGCGGTCCCGTATAAAGTAACCGGTTCGTTCAAACTGGACCGCCTCATCAGCATCATCCTCAATAACCGAAGGTTCAACCCACGCCTGTTCAATAACCTCCAGTGAGGCCGGGTTAATGAATTGACGGTAATCGCGATCCTTGTCCGCCAGCGGATTTTCAACATCGAACAAGCGGTCATAAAGGCGCACTTCGACACCGACCGCATGCGCGGCGGACACCCAGTGAATGGTGCCTTTTACCCGGCGTTCCGCGCCGGGCATCCCGGTGCGGCTGTCCGGATCAAATTCACAGTGCAACTGCACCACCTCGCCAGCCGCATCTTTGATCACATCGGTACAACGGATAATGAAGGCATTGCGCAAACGCACCTCGCCATCCGGGCGCAGGCGGAAAAACTTGCGGGGCGGGTCTTCCATGAAGTCGCCGCGCTCAATCCAGATTTCGCGGCTGATCGGCACCTGGCGACTGCCTCGTTCAGGCTGCTGCGGATGCACCGCGGCCTCCAGCCACTCGGTCTCGCCTTCAGGAAAATTGGTCAATATCACCTTGATCGGATCCAGCACCGCCATGGCACGAGGCGCTTTTTCATTAAGGTCGTCACGAACCGCGTTTTCCAGCACCCCCATGTCGATAATACTGTCTGATTTCGATACCCCCAGGTCGCCCCAGAAACGTCGAATGCTTGCCGGTGTATAACCACGCCGGCGCAGTCCCGCCAGGGTTGGCATTCGCGGGTCATCCCAACCGTCAACATGACCCTCGTCGACGAGTTCACGCAGGCGGCGCTTACTCATCACGGTGAAGTTCAGGTTGCCACGGGCAAACTCGATCTGCCGGGGATGCGAAGGCGCCGGAATATGATCCAGGAACCAGTTATACAGCGGCCGATGGTCTTCAAACTCCAGCGTACACAGGGAATGCGTGATCTGCTCAAGTGAATCAGACTGGCCGTGCGCCCAGTCGTACATGGGATAAATGTGCCAACGGTCCCCGGTACGGTGATGTGGCGCATGCAGAATGCGGTACAACACCGGGTCTCGCAGGTTGATATTGGGGGAGCCCATATCAATCCGCGCCCTCAGCACATGAGCGCCTTCCTCGCACTCACCGGCCGTCATCTGGGCGAACAAATTGAGGTTTTCCTCGATGCTGCGACTGCGATAGGGGCTGTCTGTACCCGGCGCGGTCAGCGTGCCGCGCTGGCTGCGGATGGTATCGGCATCCTGGCTGTCCACGTAGGCGTGACCCTCGCGTATCAGGTGCACCGCCCACTCATGCAATTGTTCAAAGTAATCAGAGGCGTGGTGAAGTTCATCCCACTCAAAGCCGAGCCAGCGCACGTCATCCATGATCGCCTGCGCGTAATCCTCGTTTTCCTTGAGAGGATTGGTATCATCAAAGCGCAGGTTGGTCCGGCCGCCAAATTCGGCAGCAAGTCCAAAATTCAGGCAAATTGATTTCGCATGACCGATATGAAGGTAGCCATTTGGCTCCGGGGGGAAGCGCGTAATAACTGATGCATGCTTCCCATCCTCAAGGTCGGCCTTGACGATATTGCGAATAAAATTTGTGGTCTGGGTGGTTTCGTCCATGGAGCTGCCTTCGTGTAGGCTATCGACCTTCGCGGTCTGGATCGCAGAAAAAATGAATTCTATCCCAATCGGACACCCCTATGGCCAACAATAAAAAGCTCAGCCTCAGCGCACGAATACTTATAGCCATGGTGCTGGGGGCCATGGCCGGATTGATTATCTCCATAATGGGTAATCCGGACTGGAGCCAGATCTGGCTGATCGACGGTATCTTCCGGGTTCTTGGCCAGGTGTTCATTTCGCTGCTACAGATGCTGGTGGTGCCGTTGGTGTTTATCTCGCTGGTCTGCGGGTCCAGTTCACTGTCTGATCCCAAGGTGCTCGGCCGGGTCGGCGGCAAAGCGATTGGCCTTTACATGCTCACCACCGGCATCGCCGTCACCCTTGCCCTGACCGCCGCGGTTGTCTTTGAACCCGGTATTGGCGCTGTGCCGGCCACGATTGTCGACAGTGAGGTGGCAGCCGCCACGCCCTTCAGCCAGGTGCTGATCGATATGGTGCCGCGCAATCCGGTCGCAGCCATGGCCAATGGTCAGATGCTGCCCATCATCGTGTTCTCCGTATTGCTGGGCATCTCACTGACGCTCAGCGGCAGCGCCGGGGTCCGCATTGGCGACTGGTTCCGGGATATGAACGATATCGTCATGAAACTGGTGACCCTGGTCATGCGTTTTGCACCCTATGGCGTGTTTGCGTTGATTGCCAACCTGGCGGCCACCAGCGATATGGCCGACTTCATGGCGGTGGGCAAGTATGTCATCCTGGTTTTTGCCGTGCTGTTTGTGCATGCGCTGGTGGTCTATCCCACACTGCTCACGCTATTGGCCCGGGTCAATCCGCTCCTGTTTCTCAAGAAGATGCGTGCGGTAATGATGTTTGCCTTCTCTACAGCCTCGAGCAATGCCACCATTCCGGTCACGCTGGAAACCGTGGAAAAGCGCCTCGGCGTCAGCAACCGCATCGCCTCTTTTACCGTTCCCCTGGGTGCCACCATCAACATGGACGGCACCGCCATCATGCAGGGCATCGCAACCGGATTCATCGCCCAGTTTTACGGCATTGAGCTGAGCCTGGCGCAATACCTGATGGTGGTGGTGATGGTCATCCTGGCGTCCGTGGGAACCGCCGGCGTGCCCAGCGTGGGCCTGGTCGTGCTCGCCGGTGTGCTGTCCCAGGTCGGTCTTCCACCCGAGGGCATCGCGATGATCCTGGGCGTGGACCGACTGCTGGACATGACGCGCACAGCCGTCAACGTAACCGGAGATGCCATGGTCACAACGATCGTTGCGCGCAGCGAAGGCGAACTGGACCTGGACGTACTCAACGATCCGGACGCCGGCAACACCCCCTCGACCGAAACCGTTAAAGCCTGAATCGGGGTTTCGTTGAACGGTTGCGGTGGGATGCCTGGTTCTGAGCGGCCATTAAGGGCTTGAGCCGAGAGAACCGCAGCGACTGGGGTTATTTCGCCATGGATGGCGAAATAAGGTGACCCAAATCAGGATGATTTGTGTCACCGACCCCACCAAGCGAAGGAGAACGAGGGAAGCCGCAGGCCTCAAGCCCGGCCGCTAGAACCAGGCATCCCACCGCACCTGCATCACGGCCTCCGCCTCAGACAAAAAAACCCCGGTAAAATTCCGGGGTTCTGAAAGGTGCATCGCTTAGGCTGATGAAGTGGGGACTGCCTGTGTGGCGCGACGCACCAGGCACAGTCAACTTACGCATAAATCATAACCAGAGACGGGTTAAGGGGCTGTAAACGCTTTGTTGGGCTTTCGTTTGATGGACCGAAACGGCAAAGGATCGCCGCAAATCAGGCTGAGCGGCGGACCGGTGTCTGTTTTTTCAGGTGAACCAGGAGCAGGGATATTGCTGCGGGCGTGACGCCGGGAACGCGTGCTGCCTGACCGAGGGTGTCGGGGCGGGCCTTCTGGAGTTTCTCCAGCGCTTCGCTGGACAGGCCGCGAACACCGGCGAAGTCGAAATCATCGGGTATGGCACGGTTTTCGTGCTGGCGGCTGCGCTCAATTTCCTGCGCCTGGCGTTGTAAATAGCCTGCGTAACGAACCTGGATTTCTACCTGTTCGGCCACGCGGGGGTCGTCCACCGGTGGGCCAATGCCCTCGACGCTGGTCAGGGTCGCGTAGTTGACCTCCTGCCGTTTCAGCAGGTCCAGCGCGCGCACTTCCTTACCCAGACCCAGGGACAGGGAGTCCTGGACCGCCCGGCCCAGCGGGTTGTCAGCCGTGAGCCACAGGCCCGCCAAACGCTCTGATTCCTGCTCGATGGCCTCACGCTTATGGCAAAAGGCGTTCCAACGCGCATCCTCTACCAGGCCCAGCTCGCGACCTGTCCCGGTCAGGCGCAGATCGGCGTTGTCCTCGCGTAACTGCAGGCGATATTCGGCCCGGCTGGTAAACATGCGGTACGGCTCCAGGGCGCCCTGGGTGGTCAGGTCATCCACCATCACGCCCAGGTAGGCCTGGTCCCGGCGCGGCGTCCATGGGGCGTTCCCCAGCGCCTTGCGCGCGGCGTTCAGGCCGGCAAGCAGGCCCTGGGCTGCCGCTTCTTCGTATCCGGTGGTGCCGTTTATCTGGCCGGCAAAATAGAGGTTCCGCAGCGGTTTGGTTTCCAGGCTGGCATGCAGGCCGCGCGGATCAAAAAAATCATACTCGATCGCGTAACCCGGCCGGGTGATATGTGCATTTTCGAAGCCGGCAATGGACCTGACCAGCTCCACCTGCACTTCATAAGGCAGGCTGGTGGAGATCCCGTTGGGATAAAGCTCACGGGTGTGCAGGCCTTCCGGCTCAATGAAAATCTGGTGACTGTCGCGCTCCGCAAACCGCACAATCTTGTCTTCAATGGACGGGCAATAGCGCGGCCCGCTGCCCTCGATGGCGCCGGCATACATGGGCGAGCGGTGCAGCGCGCCCTGGATAATGTCGTGCGTGCGCTGGTTGGTATGGGTAATCCAGCAACTGACCTGTTCCGGGTGGTCATCCACCGTGCCAAGGTAGGAAAATACCGGCATCGGGTCGTCGCCCGGCTGCTCCTGCAGGTTGTCAAAGTTCACGGTCTTGCCGTCAATTCTTGGCGGCGTTCCGGTTTTGAGCCGGCCGACTTCCAATGGCAATTCGCGCAGTCGCGCCGCTAACGATATTGAGGGCGGATCACCTGCGCGCCCGCCGGACAGCTGCGTTTCACCGATATGAATTTTGCCGCCCAAAAATGTACCGGTGGTCAGCACCACGGTATCGGCATGGAACTCCAGACCCTGTGCCGTACGGCAGCCAATGACCTGGTCACCGTTCAGAAGGAGGTCATCAACCGCCTGCTGGAACACGGCGAGGCCCGGCTGGTTTTCCACGGCCTGCCGGATAAATGCACGGTAGAGATTTCGGTCGCACTGCGCGCGCGTGGCACGCACTGCCGGACCCTTACGCGCATTAAGCGTGCGCAGCTGGATACCCGCCGCGTCAGCAGCGCGCGCCATGACACCGCCAAGTGCATCAATTTCACGAACCAGGTGACCTTTGCCGATACCACCAATGGCAGGATTGCAGCTCATCTGGCCAATCGTTTCGATGTTGTGCGTGAGCAGCAAGGTCCGCGCACCACAGCGGGCGGCGGCCAGGGCGGCCTCCGTTCCGGCATGGCCACCGCCGATGACGATGACCTGGTAGTGTTGAGCGGAATTCAATGAAACAGACTCTCGCCTGGCGAAAAAGGGCCCGTATTATCCGGTTAATACAATGAGAAAAGCAAGTAAAAACATAGATTAAGGACCCTCTTGTGCAAGCTCTCCAAGAAACTCCCGGAGCTCCTGTGCCTCTTTCAGGCGCGGATCTGCATCTTGCCAGATCGTCAGCGCATAATTCGCCGAGGCCTGCGCCAGGCCATTGAGTCCCCGGGCATCCTGAAGTTTTGCACGTGCCGCCCAAAGCTCTGCCAGGTTCGGATCTGAACGAAAGCCTCGCTCAAGGGTTTCTTCTGCTTTATCAAGTTCGCCGGCAAGAACTTCAGCCATGGCCAGTTGCGCCAGCAAGAAAGACATACCGTAAGCGTTCATCTGGCCGGCAATGAATGACGCATCAACCTGCTCTATCGCGAGCCTGAACTGGGCGGTGGCCTCGGAATAATTCTCTTCCTGCAACAGGATAGTGCCCGCGAACCATGGAACCTGGAAAGCAAGCCCATCAAACTTGAGCGCAACCAGCACCGCCTGAAAATCGTTCAGCGCTGCCCGGGCACTCTCAAAATCTCCTTCCTCGGTCAGGATCGTAACTCTGATTCCAGCAAGAAATTCGCTTAACGGCGGCTCAGGCACCAGCTTTTGCGCTTCAGCCAGTACCTCGCGAGCCTTGCCGATGTCTCCAATCCGCAAATAAGCGGCGGCAAGGGAAGAGTGGACGGTCAGGGCGGTTGCGAAGGGTGGCTGTATCTCCATCATCAAAGGCTCCGCCGCACGCAATTGCTCCAGGGCCTCTTCGATCTGACCGACTCGATTAGCATAATAATAGGCGGCCAGATGAACGGACATGCGTTGTGCCGCCGTCTGCGCGATGCCGTCTGCCTCCTCGAGCAAACGCTCAGCTTGCGCCTGGTCGCCGCGTCTTGCAGCAATCATTTGCAGGTGTAACACAGGCTCGACCGCATCGCTTTCGATCAATGCGGCCTGTTGATAGAGGCTTTCTGCCTCTTCCAGTTCACCACTGTCCCGCAACAGGTCACCCAGCTTGAGGCTGGCCTCGATCTCATCGGGGCGTGCTTCCTGATAGGCGCGGGCGTAGTCCAGGGCTCCGTCAAAGTCACCCCTTGAGCGCGCCAGGTCGGACAACACCAGGTTCAGGCGAACATTGAAAGAATCTTTTTGCAGCGCCGTCTCGAAGTGGTGGCGAGCCCCATCAAGGTCCCCTGCGACCATCAGAAGCTGTCCCAGCTGAGCATGTGAGCCGCCATCATCAAGCAAGCGGGCTTGCAGACGAAAAAATTCCAGAAGCTTCTCACTCTGTCCGGTTGCGCGGTAATACAGGCCCTTGATCGATGAACGGTCGTTGTATGGAAGACGATAATCAAGTCGTTGCGCTTGCTCTAACTCGGGCACAGCAGCCGGGAGATTGCCTGTTTCTGTATAGAACAGAGCCTTGTTGAAATAGGCAAGAACAAAGTTGGGGTCTGCAGCAAGCGTCTCATCCAGAGCACTAATCGCACCTGCTACGTCACCTTCAAGCAGGCGCAGGTTCAGCGCGCGGATGAACGCCTTGAGGGCATCTTCTGACTCGCCGTAGGTTTCCGCCAGCGGCAGGTCTTCTTGTCCCCTGATGTCAATCGACGGCACGTCAAGTGCCCCGCGCAATGCAACCGAGGTCTTGTCCAACAAATCATAGACATCCCACCCCTGTTGGGTAACCTCTGCGACCTGGGTCATGCTTTCGGTATTCCACAAGCGGGTCTCGAAAATCAGCTCATCTCCCGCCGCCTTTCTGATTGAGCCCTCAACGAAAAACTGACGATCAAAGTCCTGGGCGATATCGCGAAGCAGGGACACCGGCGCATTGAGGCCGTCCTCGAAACCGGCAGCCTTGAGTCGGCCGTAGTATCCACCACCCCAACCGGCGTAAGGCGAGGCGGCTATCATGTAACGATCCTGTTGCAGGTCCTGGGTCAGTAGCTCGGTTGCCCCGTATTGAAGCCAGTCCAGTTCCGGGTCGTCCGTTTCATTGTCGTAGAAAAATACCGCTACCCTTTGGCGGAAGGCTTCCTTGGGAACGACCAATTCACCGGCAACACCCTGCTCGTCCACAAAGGGCACCACCTCGGCCGTCGCACCAAGATTTTCTCCACCAAAAAGGGAAAGAAGCAGTGCGCTGGTCCCGATAATGTTGATCGGTACACCCACCTTCTGAGCGGTGGTGGCCTTGTCCTTTCCGGGACGCCCGTAGGACCAGGCAATCAGCAGCACTGCGGGAATCAGCGAGTACAGGCCCCAGAACACCAGGTCGGTGAGATCGGGCGAGAAATGATGGCGGTCTGCAAGACGGTCAACGATTTCAACCACCACCCAGCATCCGGCCGCATAAACGCCCACTGCGGGCAACACGCGACGTTCGCGCAGTTCTGTGATGAAGTCATTCATGGTGCGGGATTATAGCCACAATGAGCATCACTCCAGCAGGCTTTTGCAGCTCAGGACAGTGCTATTGGTTGGTGGTTAACGCTGCGCTTCAGATCTGTTGCTGCTCACATTAACGCTGCGGGAAATCGACGCCCGCGGGGAACGGCTGATGCTTCGGGTGGGACGCGAGTAGCTGCCCCGGCCAGAGGAGTATCTTTGCGACCCGGCCCTGGAGTACCGCACCGGCTCAGGCCTCTGCAGCGTGCGGAGGGTGTCATTGCCGCCCGGCCGGGCATTGAGACCCGCCATGGCGCCACTGGTGCTCTCGGTTGGCCTGCCAAGCTGTGATGTCAGATTGGGTGACTGACCCGTCGCCATGCCTGGATTTGCCAGTGTTGCACCCAGGTACGACTCTCCGACACGGTAGCGAATGCCGGGCTCAAGGGCCACGTAAGGGCTGACAACCAGTGGAATGTTATTGAGCTGTTGATATTCGGAAACAGGCGCATTGGATCGCTGCACGGGCACCACGGGGCCCGGATTCAGGATCGGCTGGCCGGCCACAACCACGGGGCCTTGATGGGCCGGATGGTTTGGATGTTGGTCCACCGGACATTCCCACACATAGTGGGGCCGGTAACCGTAGTAGGGATAGTAGAGTGAGTAGTATGGATGAAAACCACCCATCCAGCGCGGTTGGTAGCGCTGATGGCCGGCAGGAAACCAGAAAAACTGGTTGGCGGCCGAAAAACCCGAGCCGTAAAAGCTTCGGTTAACGTAGGTCACACCGCCGTCGACCCGCTCCACGTTTGCGGTCGCCCACAGATCCTCCAGGGTGAGAGAATTGTGTGATGGTTGCGGGGTGCTGCACGCCGACAGCAAGCAGACCGCCACGCCGAGCGCGAGGATTCTTAACCACGGCACCTTGATTCTGACCCTGTGCTCCACACTTTGTTGCAATTTACTTGCCTGTAGGAGACCTTCCATCATGTTTAGAGTTTATCATAAAGATGTAAAAGACCACTTCACAGTCCCTTGCCACATGAACACTGCCATTCCTTCACCAGGTGATTGATACAGTATTGAGCTGAACTAATCAAAGGACGGTCATGAGCAATCGCGTTTACGAAATCCAGGGCTACACCATCATGCTCGATCACGTCGCCTTTCTGACCAGGGTATTTGAGGCGGAGGGTGATGAAGGCTTCCAGTTCAATATCCGCTTTGCGGCAGACGTAAGACTCGCCCCGCGCTTTGCTACGCGCAGTGAAGCGGAGCTGGCACGCGGCCTGCTGATCCAGGCACTCAAGGACCGCTGAACCCTAGCGACGACTTCCCACCAGCACGGCCCCGGCAGAGCCAGGCGCCAGTACAACCACCATCACGCTGGCCTCGCCTCGCAAGCGGATCTCCTCATCTGCCTGGAGCGTGACACGGCCGCTGTTCCAGTCTTCACCGCCCTGGTTCCAGCTGATCTCGATGGGCTCGCCATGATAGGCCACGCCGGGAAAGCCGGAAGCGCAGGTGTTGCCCGGCGCGATAAATCCGCAGGAAACAAAATTTCCGGTCGCTGGCACCAGCAGCTGGATGTGGTTGATGGGGCTTGTAGAGCGATTCTCAAAGGACAGGCCGTCTATCGCTAAACCGCGACCGCCGGCAGGCGGCGATGGTGCACAGGCGCAGATTAAAAGCAGGGCAAATAACGCCAACGCCAGTAAACTGCGGAACGGTGGCGAGTATCCGGTCGCTCTGGCCAACACCGGCCTCAGTCAGCGCTTAGCTTCAAAGCGTTAGTGACAATCTCGAACACGTCGGTGGACAGATCATCAACCGCGGCAATACGCTCCAACTCTGCACGCATCAGGGCCCGGCGCGCTTCATCATAGCGAGGCCAGCGATTGAAAGAGGAAACGATCCGTGCGGCGACCTGTGGGTTGGTCGCATTTAAGCTGATCACCTGATCTGCCACAAAGCGGTAGCCGCTGCCGTCTGGCGCATGAAAACCAGTCGGGTTCAGCATGGCGAAAGCGCCAATCAACGCCCTGACCTTGTTGGGGTTGCGCAAACTGAATTCCCGGTGCCCGGTAAGCGCAATCACCTGGTTCACAGAGTCGTAACCCGGCTTGATGGATTGCATCACAAACCACTTGTCCATCACCAGGGCATCGCCCTGCCAACGAGCTTCGAAATCAGCAAGGGCCCTTGCAGCACCGGGTAAGTCATTCAGCACCAGTGCACGCATGGCGGCCAGCGAATCGGTCATATTGTCGCTGTTGCCAAGTTGATGCTGCGCCAGGCGGGCGCCGCCCGGCGTCAGAGCCAGGTAAGACAGCGCGGCATTCTTGAGTGCGCGCCCGGCAATTGCCGAAGGAGATTTATCATAGACACCGCCGTCATCAAATCGGTGATAGACCTCCAGGAACTCTGCCTCAAGCACCTCGGCGAGGCGGCGTCTGACAAACTCCCGGGCCTGGTGGATGCCGTCCACATCAATTTGCTCAAGCTGCTCGGCCAGATAGTCTTCATCGGGCAAGGCCAGTGATTCGGCAATAAACGCCGGATCAGCATTGTGGTCCAACAACAAGCCCTTGAACGCCCGCGCCAGGGGTTCGGACAATACCAATTCCTCACCGCGGCCATGCCGCTCAACCTGCTCCAGAATCGCCGCCTGTGAGAGGCGCTGAGTAGCTTCCCAGCGGGTAAACGGGTCCGGGTCAGAGGTGATTAAGACGGCCAGCTCAGTGTCGCTGAAGTCATAACGCACCTTCACCGGCGCGGAAAAATCACGCAACAGGGAGGGCACAGGTTCTTCGGCAATATCTTCGAATACAAAGGTCTGTTCGCTGTCTTCGAGCATGAGCACACGAGTGATGCCTGCTGGCGCGTCTTCGCCCGATAGGCGCAGAGGCATGGAGTTGCCGGCGCTGTCCAGTAATCCGACGGCAAAAGGGATCACCAGGGGGTGTTTCTCTGCCTGGTCAGATGTCGGCGCCGTCTCCTGACTCAGGGTTATCGAATAACGACGATGACCCGGATCATGCTGCGTGGTCACCGTCACCACCGGTGTTCCAGACTGGCTGTACCAGCGCGCAAAACGAGACAGGTCGCGGTCGTTGGCATCGGCCATGGCCGCAAGAAAATCATCACAGGTTACGGCCGCGCCATCATGTCGCTCAAAGTAAAGGCGCATACCTTTCTGAAAGCCCGCCTCACCCAATAAGGTGTGGTACATGCGAATAATGGTGGCGCCTTTCTGATACACCGTGGCCGTGTAAAAGTTATTAATTTCCAGGTACTGGTCCGGGCGAATCGGGTGTGCCATGGGGCCGGAATCCTCCGGGAATTGCCTGGACCTGAGATCGCGAACATCCTGAATCCGCTTTACCGCCCGGGACTGCATATCCGCGGAAAACTCTTCGTCGCGGAACACCGTCAGCCCTTCCTTGAGGGTTAACT
This sequence comes from uncultured Gammaproteobacteria bacterium, assembly GCA_942491555.1. Classification (GTDB taxonomy): domain Bacteria; phylum Pseudomonadota; class Gammaproteobacteria; order Xanthomonadales; family SZUA-36; genus Marinihelvus. The sequence continues at coordinate 670,801 of CALOBN010000005.1, read as the reverse complement.
GAAACCAGTCCTGGCAGGTGACCCTGTTACCGGTCCAGTTATGAAAATATTCATGCCCGATCACACCCTCGATGCCCTGGTAGTCCATATCGGTGGCCGTATCGGGGCGTGCCAGAACATACCGCGTGTTGAAAATATTCAGCCCCTTGTTTTCCATCGCGCCCATATTGAAATCATTGGTCGCAACAATGTTGTAGATGTCCAGGTCATATTCGAGATCGAACCGCTCTTCATCCCAGCGCATGGCATTGACCAGCGAGTCCATGGCGTGCTCGCAGCGGTCAATATTTTCCCCTTCAACATAGACGCGCAGGGTCACTTCGCGACCGCTGCGGGTTATGAAGTGTTCCTCGATGTGCTCCAGATCACCGGCAACCAGCGCAAACAGGTAGGACGGCTTGGGAAACGGATCGTCCCAACGAACCCAATGCCGGCCATTCGCGGCCGTCCCCGACTCGACCGGGTTCCCGTTCGAAAGCAGCACCGGGAAGCGCTTCTGATCAGCCTCAAGGCGCACGCTGAAAGGCGCCATAACATCAGGACGGTCAGGAAACCAGGTGATCTTACGGAAACCCTCGGGTTCACACTGGGTAAGCAGGAAGTCACCGGATTGATACAGACCCTCCAGAGCCAGGTTCTCGGCAGGCTTGATCCGCACCACGGTTCGAACCGTGGACTCGGCGGGAACTTCTGCAATGGTCAGAGACTCTCCCTTAATGCTGTAGTCCGAGTCATCGAGTACCTTGTCGTTCACCGACAGCTCAATAAGCTCAAGTCCGGAGCCATCCAGCTCCAGCGGTCCCGGCGCGCCGGAACGTGCCCGAAAACCCATCGAGGTGCGCACTTCCGTATAGCCGTCCTGAATGTCAAATTGCAACCCGGCCGACTCGAGGATCCACGGATAAGGCCGGTAGTCTGTGCGGGCGATTGGGTGCAGTGGCTGACCTTGTTTCATCATAAAATATCCGTGGAGTCTACTGGTGCAAATAGCAGCGTATTATAGCGGTCTGATCGTCTACCCGGCGGTTGTGGCTGCCAACCCTGAAGAGAACGCCAATTAATGAATACCGATATCACCTTGCCGGAGTTTGGAGATGTTTGTGAGGCAGCAAGCCGCATCAAACATCTCATAACACGCACACCGGTACTCACTTCCAGCGAGCTAGACGATGTTTTGGGCTGCTCGGTTTTTCTGAAATGCGACCACCTGCAGCCCACCGGCGCGTTCAAGCTACGGGGCGCGAGCAATGCCATCGCAGTGTTGCGGGAACAGGGTATTGTAGATGATGTCGCGACCCACTCCAGCGGAAATCATGGTGCCGCGCTGGCCTGGGCGGCGCGTGCGGATGGCAGACGCGCGTACGTGGTCATGCCGCGCAATGCAGTCGCTGCGAAGATCGACAAGGTTCGTCAATTCGGCGGCGAAGTCGTACTTTGCGAACCGGGCCAGTTGCCCCGTGAGCAGGGCTTGAACGAGCAGATCGCGCGCGGCCATCACCCGGTTCCACCCTATGACCATGATGACATCATCGCCGGTCAGGGAACCGCCGCACTGGAGCTGTTTGAAGAATCACCCCTGCTGGATGATCTGGTGGTTCCCCTCGGCGGTGGTGGTTTGCTGGCGGGCTGCGCGTTGGCTGCTGCCGGACAAAACCGTCCCATCCGGGTCTATGGCGCAGAACCCGCCGGTGCGGCCGACGCAGCGGCCAGTCTCGAGCGCGGCGAAAGGGTCGAAAGCTGGGAACCGGATACTGTCGCCGACGGTCTGCGCGCCGTTATCGGCAAAAAGAACTTTGCCATCATAAAAAGCCATGTTGAGGGAATTTTGCTGGCTGATGACGAGGCCATTGAGGGCGCAATGCGACTGGCCCTGGACGAAGCCGAATTACGTATCGAACCATCCGCCGCTGTAGCCCTGGCCGTCATAAGGAATAATCCGGACCGCTTCACCGGACGCAAAGTAGGCGTTATTCTGACCGGCGCCAACATTGACCTTGAACGTTATCCCTGGCTCGCACCAACGTAATCCCTGGCCTGATCGCTCACAATCCGGCCCAAAAGGTAACGAGCCACGAGGAACCTTTGTGTATGACAAGCATTCACCGATGCAGCTGGGTCAGCGATGATCCTGACTACATTCGCTATCATGACGCAGACTGGGGCGAACCCGTTCTTGATGAGCATCGCCTGTTTGAGCAGCTGACCCTGGAAGGGGCGCAGGCGGGTTTGAGCTGGCTGACCATTTTGCGCAAGCGTGAAGGCTACCGCCGCGCCTTTGCAGGTTTTGATCCGGAACGGGTAGCCAGCTTCGGTCAGCAAGACATTGACGCTCTGGTGGGCGATATATCCATTGTCCGCCATCGCGGAAAAATAGAATCGACGGTGAACAACGCCCGTTGTTTGCTGGCGCTGTGGTCCCGGGGCGGCAGCCTGCGAGACCTCACCTGGGGCCCATATAATTACAGCCCACTTGTTAACCGATGGCCATCGCTTAAGGAGGTTCCGTCTCAGACAGAAGCTTCAGTCAGTCTGAGCAAAACGCTTAAGAAGCTCGGTTTTCGCTTTGTTGGGCCAACCACGGTGTATGCCTATCTACAGGCTGTCGGGGCGGTTAATGACCATCAAACCAACTGCTTCAGGCACCCGGATAACTCTGTTTGATCTGAGCGTGTGAGCTTGGCCACCCGGACTGCCCACTCAGTCGATGGATGCGAGCCAGGTCGCTACGACTCTGCGCAATCCGGCCTCATCTTCAGCACCAAAGCGGTCCAGCCGCGGGCTGTCCAGATCCAGAACACCCATCACTGCGCCCCCCTTTTCAAGCGGCAGCACAATCTCCGACTCTGAGTTCGCATCACAGGCGATATGCCCCTCGAAGGCGTGGACATCGGCCACCCGTTGCACCTTGCGTTCAGCTGCCGCCGTTCCACAAACCCCGGAGCCCAGGGGTATTTCCGTGCACGCTGGCAGACCCTGGAATGGACCAAGCACTAAACGCTCTTTTTTGACAAAGTAAAACCCGACCCAGTTAACCTCTTCCAGCTCCTGAAACAGGAGTGCAGAGAGATTGGCAGCGTTCGCAATCATGTCCCGGCTCGCTGACAGCAACGCCAAAGCCTGCTCATTGAGTAATACCCAGTCAGTTACCGGGCGGGGGCTTGTTTGCTGTGTCACAGGTTCAGAGATTGCTCCGGGTTTGGAATCATGCATTTTTTTTGAATACTGCAATCCGGTTGTTGGCCGGCAAGTCGATAAGATTTACCAGGCGCATTTCATTGCCTTGGGCCTCAATACCCAGGGCATTGAGGTCGCGTATTCCCTGCCGGGCATCAGCGGCGCGCAACTGTCGATCAAACAATTCGTTGCTGTAGGCATTATGTTGCCCGTTTTGTGTGAAAGGGCCGTAAATCAACATTACACCACCTGGCGCCAAAAGCCCTGCGACACCTTTCATCATGGCGCAGACTCCCGCCCAGCTCATGATATGCGCCGTATTGGCTGTAAATACAACGTCGTATTGATCATCAGGCCAAGGGCCAGTCTGTACATCCAGGCTGAAAGGCGATGGCAGACCGGGTGCCTCCTGCTCAATTCGCCGGGCCAGGGAAGGAAGGATTTCCGGACGTTCACTGGTTTGCCAATAAACCTTTGGAAGTGCAGTGGCGAAGGCGACGGCATGCTGTCCGGTACCCGAGCCAATTTCAAGGACCCTGGCATCACTGGCAAGCAGTTGTTTCAGTACTTCCAGAATCGGTGCCTGGTTGCGCTCGGCTGCGGGCGAAAAGGGCAAGTCGGTGGTGCTTTCCATAATTGGCCTGATCAACAGTGGGCTGGTGGCCCTTGAACGAAAAACCCGGGCCGAGGCCCGGGTTTACACAACTGTTCCCTTAACTAACGGGGCTGGCTGGTATCAATTTACCGGCGGACGGTCTTCCACAATTGTCGGGGAGACAAAGATCAACAGCTCGCGCTTGGTCGAAGTGTTGCTCTTGCGCTTGAACAGGTTACCCACCCCGGGAATAGACGACAGGTACGGAACGCGTTCTTCATTCCGTGCTTTCTCGTCCTGGAAGATACCACCCAGCACCACCGTTTCTCCGTTATTAACCAGCACGCTGGTCCCTAACTCACGGGTATCAATCGAGGGGACCGAGCCGCCCCGGGATGTCTGGAAGATCTCACCAACGGTATCCTGCTTGACGTTCAGATCCAGCTGTACGCGGTTATCCGGTGTGATCAACGGTGTAACACGTAATTCCAGTACCGCATCCTTGAACTGTACCGAGGTCGCGCCGGATGATGTGGCTTCCTCGTAAGGAATCTCAACACCCTGCTGAATGAAGGCCTCGGTCTGGTTGGCCGTTACCACGCGTGGTGTTGATATCACCTCGCCTTCGCCTTCGGCTTCCAGAGCTGTGAGCTCAAGGTCGATCAGCCAGTTACCCGTCAGGAACGAGAGGCCTATTGAACCTGCGTTAGTGCGGGCGACTGGAAGATTAACGTTATATCGGGAATTCAGAGGCGGAATGTCCAGCAGGTCATCGTCCCGTGGGTTGATCGCCGGGTTCAGAATGTTGGCGCCCTCGCTGGTGCCGGAAACCGCCAGGATGTTGCTGCCCTGGTGCAGTGCAGAGACACCGAAGCGTACACCCAGCTCATGGGAGAAATCGCTGGAGGCGATCACGATGCGTGATTCGATCTGAACCTGCCGAACCGGCCGGTCAAGCTCAGCAACCAGGTCCTGAATGGCCTCAACACGATTGGCCGTATCGGTTATCAGCAAGGTGTTGGTCCGCGTATCCACGGAGACTGAGCCCCGCATGGACAACAGGCCGGCCTCTTGACCCCCACCCCCGCCGATGCCCATGGCCTGGGTACGTGACTCCTGGATCAGCGCCTGGAGATCCTCTGCATTTGCGTAATTAACGCTGATCATCGATATGATCAGGGGCTCGAGTTCGCGCTTGTCTGCGACGGCCTGCAACAACTCCTGTTCACGCGCGGCGATGTCTGCAGCTGGAGCAATCCAGATAACGTTGCCGTTCTCGCGCATATCCAGGTTGCGCGCGTCAAGAATAATATCCAGCGCCTGGTCCCAGGGAACATTGGTCAGTCGCAGCGTAAGGTTACCGGTCACATTATCAGCCACAACAATATTCAGATCGGATACGTCGGCGATCAACTGCAGCACGGAACGGACGGGAATGTCCTGAAAGTTGAACGTCACCCTGGTCCCGATATAGCTGCGGTCTTCGTAAAACTCCACATCCTCCGTGGTTTCAACGGTCGCTTCGAGCTCCGTGACCTCGATGATCAGTTCGTTGCCCGACTGATAGGCCAGGTGGTCGAACACGCCAGCCACCATCATTTCCAGACGCGTGGAGTCACCTCGTTCAGAGACATCAATGATCTGCACCGGCGTGGCGAAGTCGACCACATCCAGCACCTGGTTCAAGTTGTCAGGAAGTTCAGCGTTATAGATTTCGACGGTGAGTGTGCCTGCCGAAGCATTAACCGCCACACTTGCGCCCTCATTGTCGAGACCAACAATGATACGGCTTTGACCTTCCTGGCCGCGGCGGAAATCAACAGTTTCCACGTTGAAGCTGCCCAGATTCCGAACGGCAGTTGCACTTGGCGCAGGCCCGCCAGCATCACTGTCTGCGGCTGCGGCGACAGCCCCGTTCGCCACGGTCAGCATAATCGCGCCGTCCATAACCTGGTAATCGAATTGAGCATCTTTGGTCAGCTCGACCAGCACGCGGGTGCGCCCGCCAGCGGACAGCGTTGCAAAAGATTCGACCGAATGAGCCGCAACAGTCACCGGATCCGAGGCAATCGTGCTGGTGGTGTCTGCCAGATCAAGAACGATGCGCGGCGGGTTATCCGTCGCAAAGACGTTGACTACCGGCTCGGAACCGCTCGTAGCAAGTGTAATGGTGACATCTCCGCTGGGTGCGACCGCGAAGTCGGTACCCGTCACCTGGGTTTGTGCCCAGACTGATCCGGAAGTTGCCAATGCCAGCATTAGACCCGCCAGCTTACCGATTTTAAGAATCCTCATGTTTCTTCCCCACATTCCGGTCAGCGATCGATCTGCATTGATCGTATTGTCAGTTTTCATTACTCGTACCCTCTGGGTCATGCGGCGCGCGGCGCCCCCCTATCTTGTGTTCAGCCCCCTTCAAGGGCTAAAGATGCCTCACGCTGCAGCCAGCCACCACTGCCATCATTGATGAGTTCAGACAAATCGATTTCACCATCATTGATGCTCATGATCTGGCCATGATTCTTGCCGACATAGTCCTCGACGTTGACCCGATGCACGACACCATCCGGATCGCGAACAAGCCCCCAGAAGTTATCGTCCTTACCAAAGGTTCCCACCATGGTCAGCGTATCCAGCTCAAACCGCTCAAGATACTGCTTGGCACGGTCAAAGTCCGGCCGTGGCCCGACCGAGCCCGGTGTGTCGCCTGAATCACCAGACTGCGCGACTTCACGGCCCTCGCTTGAAGAGCTGCGAAACGGATCGCGACCGGCCGTTCCATCATATTCATAAGGCGTGTAGGTCTTGACCGGCGGAATGGGCTCAATCGGCGTTGCCGGGCGGGCCTTCACCTCAGCAATATATTGCTGAAGATCACTCATATCCCCGCCGCAGGCAGACAGTACGAAAGCCGCTGCAAGGGCCAATAAGCCTGACCGCTGCGCGGTGTGCTTGAGAATTGTCATGGCGCTGCAGCCTCCCCTTCAGCCTGCTGAATTTCCGAGCCATCCAGGTAACGATAGGTTTTGACCTGGCCCTCAAGGATCAGGCGCCCCTGCCCGGTGGCATCATCGGCGCGTCGCATCGATACATTGTGCATGGTCAGAATGACCACGCGTGGCAAGGCTGCCACTGCATCAACAAACTCGCCAAATTCATGGTAATTGCCCAACATACGAATGGAGATCGGTCGCTCAGCATAGAAATCCTGCTGGGCTTCAAGCTGCGGTTCAAACAGCTGCACATCGATCCCGGAGGCGAGCGCAGACTGGGAGATATCAACCAGCAGCTTGTCCATCTCGGTTTTGCTTGGCAGCTGCCTGAACATGGTCTCGAGCAATTCCTGCATATCTTCGAGTTGTTGCTCGTAGGCTCCCAGGTTGGCTGCTTTGCGCTGCTTCTCTTCAAAGTCGACACGCAAGGTCAATTCCTGCTGCTCTGAGCGCTGCAGCTCCTCATATTTGTTTTTGATCATCAGGAAGTAGCCGGCAACCAGCAGGGCCACCAACAGCAACCCAAGCAGGAACATCTTAACTGCCGGGGTGGCATTCCCAAGGTCGGAAAAGTCTGTATCACGGAGATCGTTAATCATCAGTTCGTCGCCCCGTTATCAAATTGCTCGAATCCAGCTTCTGCCTCTTCATCAAGTGGCGAACGCAGCCGCACAGCCAGCGAGTAATCGAAAGCCTCCTGAGGATTTGCGGGATCATCGTTCGCCCGCACAAAGGTCAGGTCGGGATCGACAAAAAGCTCGTTGTCGGCCAGGGCTTGCAGGTAGGCCGAGACCCTTGCATTCGACTGGCTCGTCCCGGCCAGGCGCAAATTCATGCCCTGCTGGGAAATGGTGTTAAGCGTGACACCCACTGGAATGGTTTTGGCCAGCTGATCAAGCATTTCGACTGTCAGCGAGCGGCTCGCCTGAAGCTCTTCGATGATGCGTTTCCGCGAAAGCAGTCGACTCTTGGTCTCCTCGAGTTCTGCAATACGGCGGATCTGGACCTGCAGCCGGTTGATTTCGGTTTGAATCGTCTGGTTTCTCGCATTCTGTTTATTGATGGCACTGTCGAAGGCCATGCTCACAATGAATACGAGGACCACACCGGTAATCGCGGTCATCAGCGCCGAGAGAGCGAATTTCCTCTGACGCTCCTGGCGTAACTCTTCGCGCCAGGGTAACAGGTTGATTTTTGCCATCAGTCAAATCCCCTTAATGCCAGGCCCATCGCCACCATGAGATTTGGTGTGTTGCGCTTGAGCGCGGATACGGCAACGGAAGGTGCCACATCCATGCCCGAAATCGGGTCTGCCACACGTGTCGTTAAACCGAGCTCTTGCTGTACCATGGCCGCCAGCCCTTTCAGCGACGCTGTGCCCCCGGCCAGGTAGATGGTACTGATCGGTGAGTAATCATTACTGGATGCGAAAAACTGCAGAGCGCGGCTGATCTGGTGCACGATATTCAGTTGGAAAGGCTCCAGCACCTCGGCCTCGAAATCTTCAGGGCCTTCTTCCGCCCGCTCAAAGAAGCTCGCCTGCTCAGGCGACATGTCATAGCGGCGAATGGTTTCCTCGAGCAACTGGTGCCCGCCGAAAGGATGTTCGCGGTTATAAATCACGCGGCCACCCCGAAGTACCAGCAAAGTTGTCAGGTCGCGACCGATATCAAAAATACCAACCGCCTCATTTTTGCTGAGATGGTCACGTTGTCGAATCAGTTCGAAGGCGTTCGCTATGGCAAAGGCTTCGACATCTACTACCTTGGCAACCAATCCCGCTGCTTCAAGCGCGTCCTGCCGGCTTTCGACGTTCTCGCTTTTGCTCGCTGCAAGGAGAATATCGATCAGGTCAGGATTCCGCGACGACGGCCCGAGGACATCGAAGTCGAGGCTGACCTCGTCAAGCGGATAGGGCACATATTGGTTGGCCTCGATCTGAATCTGACTTTCAACGTCAGACTCTGCAAGGTTGGAAGGTAGTGCAATGGTCTTGGTGAATACTGCCGGACCGGATACTGCGATGGCGCAGGCCTTGGAGCGTGTCCCTGAATTCTTCACAGCACGATCAATGGCGCTTGAGATCGCCTCGATATCCTGGACGGTCTTGTCGACGACCACGCCCTCTCGCAGCGGCTCCATCGCGAAGTGTTCAATGCGATAACCGCTGCCCGATTCTGACAGTTGCAGAGCCCGCACATAGGATGAACCGATGTCCAGGCCGATAACTGGTGCTTTCTTATTACCGAACAGTTTCAACGTATTAGTCCCTTAAAATTATCGCCAAAGGCTTTCATGCCAATAGCTTATTGAAACTTTCTCCAGCCGTTTTTAGCAGATTAACAACCATTTCACAATGGTAACGTCAGTGTGCCTGGCTGAAAAAACCCCGTCCCCTCCGGTCTTCGGCCTTGCGTTCTGATCCGTCTCACCGCAGGAACCCTGAGACACTTTGGTTTGTCAGAACACACGTACTATCCGGGCGAAGTCCTTCATTTGTAAATGGACCAGCTTATTTAATCTGTCCCGGCGCCGTGCATCTAAGGCACAATAACCGTGACGTATCTCTTGTGGATACTTCATTAGCATAGCAGGTTAACAGCTTGAACAAATTATTAAAATGGATTTTACGACTTGCACTTCTTTCCGTCGTTGTGGGGGTCATCGGCGTGAGCGTTCTGTATTTCACCATGGGACGAGATTTGCCCGATGTGGAAACCCTGCGCGATGTGCAGCTCCAGGTACCACTGCGCGTCTACAGCCAGGACGGCAAGCTGATCAGCGTGTTCGGCGAACAGCGCCGCATTCCGGTATCTATCGACGAGATGCCCGATGACTTGAAGAATGCCTTTATTGCGGGGGAAGATGCGCGCTTCTACGAGCATCCGGGTGTCGACTACCAGGGTCTGACCCGTGCCGTGCTAACCCTGGCGACCACCGGCGAAAAAAGTGTTGGCGGCAGCACCATCACAATGATGCTGGCGCGGAACTTCTTTCTGACCCTGGACAAAACCTACGAGCGAAAAATCAAAGAGATCTTTCTCGCGTTGCGCATTGAAAGGGAATTTACCAAGGATGAAATCCTGGAACTCTTTCTGAACAAGATTCTGCTCGGACATCGCGCTTACGGCGTCGGTGCCGCCGCTGATGTTTACTACGGCAAGTCACTGCAGGAACTCACGCTGGCACAGAGCGCCATGATCGCGGCCCTGCCCAAGGCACCCTCGCGAATTAATCCGATCACGTCACCGGAACGGGCGCTGGAGCGCCGCAATTACGTTCTGTCACGCATGCTGGAACTGGGTTACATCGATCAGGCCGCCCACGACGTGGCGCTCGAGTCCCCGGACAATGCCTTCTACCACGGTGCAACCACGGAGGTCAGCGCACCCTATCTGGCAGAAATGGTTCGCGCAGCAGCCCTCGATCAGCTCGGCAACGAGGCATACACCGGCGGTTACGTGATTCATACCACCATAGATTCTGAGATGCAGGAGGCCGCCAATCAGGCCGTACGAGCAGGTCTCGAGGCTTATGATCGACGCCATGGCTATCGCGGACCGGAGGCCCGGATCGACCTCACCGACGCCATGGATACCGAAGACTGGAATGAGGCATTGGCGCCCTTCCGCGCATTAGCAGGTTTCATCCCCGGGCTGGTGACAGAGACTGACCCGGACCTGGCACTGGTTTACCTGGAAGACGGCCGCACCGTTGCCCTGGGCCTTGAACAGATCGCCTGGGCAAAGAAGTTTATTTCCCGGGATCGCTGGGGCAATGACCCAACCCAGGTCGACGCGGTGCTGAGCCCCGGTGATATTGTCCGCGTGCGGCTGCAGGACGACGGTAGCTGGCAGCTGGGCCAGTTACCCGACGCAGAAGGCGCGCTGGTTTCCCTCAGGCCGCAAGATGGCGCGCTGAAGGCACTGGTCGGCGGCTATGATTTCTCGCGCAGCAAGTTCAACCGCATAACCCAGAGCCGGCGACAGCCCGGCTCCGGCTTCAAACCGTTCATATACTCAGCCGCACTGGAGCGTGGTTTCACGACCGCTTCCCTGATCAATGACGCGCCAATCGTGTTTGAAGATGACGAACTGGAGCGAACCTGGAAGCCGCAAAACTTCAGTGAAAAGTTTTTTGGACCAACCCGCCTGCGCGAGGCGATGGTCAACTCGCGCAACCTGGTTTCGATTCGTCTGCTGCGTGAAATTGGCGTGCGTCCGGCACGGGAGTACATCAGCAATTTTGGCTTTGCCGTTGAGGATCTGCCTGCCAACCTGACCATGGCGCTGGGCAGTGCTGACTTGCCACCGCTGGATATTGCGCGCGGCTACGCGGTGTTCGCAAACGGCGGCTATCTGATTGACCCCTATTACATTGACCGGATCGAGGACGGCAGCGGCAGGCTGATCTACCAGGCAAGCCCGCCGGTGGTCTGTTACGAGGGTTGCGATCAGCCAGCCACAATGGCGATGAGCAACAATGATGCGGCACCGGCAGCAGAGCCGGCCTACCGCCCGCTAAGCATCGACGATGATGAAGCCGGCGAAGCGGCACAATTCAGCCGCGGGTCTGACGTGCAGTATGCGCCGCGGGCCATCAGTGAGCAGAACGCCTACCTGATCCGCTCAATGATGGCCGACGTTATCCGTCGGGGAACCGGCCAAAAGGCCATGGCGCTGGGTCGTTCGGATCTGGCGGGCAAAACCGGCACCACCAATGACCAGCGGGATGCGTGGTTCTCAGGATATAACTCACAGCTGGTCACGAGTGTCTGGGTCGGGTTCGATAACCATGAAAGCCTTGGCCGCGCGGAAGTCGGCGGCCGCGCCGCGCTGCCAATCTGGATTGACTATATGGGTGTCGCGCTTGCCGGCATGCCGGATGAAACCCCGCCAATGCCGCCAGGGCTGGTCCGCGCCAGGATCAATCCGGAAACCGGATTGCTCGCCGCGCTTGATACTGACAGTGGAATCATGGAAGTATTCCAGTCTGGACGGCTTCCCGAAATGGAAGCCAGCACAGGAGTCGACCAGGATGCCACGACGGAAGAAAATCCGTACGACATCTACTGACAGCCAATTCGGCGGTCCCGAGCTCTCTCGCGCCGCCCGTAAGCTCGCTCATATTCGCCGCGAAATCGCCGTCGAGGCAGCACGCATCATGGCCACCGAAGGCCAGCGTAATTTCATGACCGCCAAACGCAAAGCGGCGGAACGGGTTGGCGCCAACACCCGTGTTGCGCTGCCATCAAACCTCGAGGTTGAAGAGGCCTTGCGTGCCTACCAGGGATTCTACGGCGGCGACGAACACTCAAATCATGTTCAAACCCTGCGTACTACCGCCATCGAGGTGATGCGGGCCCTTGAGCCATTTAATCCACGCCTCGTAGGACCTGTTCTCGATGGCACCGCCGACAGCCATTCGCGCATTTCCCTGCACCTGTTCAGCGACTCACCGGAGCAGGCTGTATTTCATCTGCAAGAACGCAACATCAGTTTCCATCAGGAGCAGCGGCGCATTCGCTGGCATGACGGCAGCCACCAGACGATTCAGTTGCTGGTCACCGAAGTGCAGGGTGTAACGGTAGAACTGGCGTTGTTTGCCGAATTGGACTTACGCCAGGCGCCACCGAGTCCGGTGGATGGCAAACCGCAGAAACGAGCACGGCTGCCAGAAGTGGAAACACTGCTGGCAGCCGCCTGAAACTTCCGCCGGCCTAAGCGCCGGCTAATGATTACCGCTGGTCGATCGGCACATAATTTCGTTCCGACTCACCCGTGTACACCTGGCGCGGGCGCCCAATCGGCGGCGGATCGTTGGCCTGTTCCAACCAGTGACTTACCCAGCCGGTCGTGCGCGCAATCGCGAACATGACAGTGAACATGCTTTTGGGAATGCCCAGGGCCTTGTAGATAATGCCGGAATAGAAGTCGACGTTCGGGTAGAGCTTTTTCTCCACGAAGTATTCGTCTTCCAGAGCAATTTTTTCCAGTTCCATGGCAAGGTCCATAAGCGGATCCCTGGTACCCAGTTCCTGCAAAACGTCGTGCGCCGCCTGGCGGATAATGCTCGCACGCGGGTCGTAATTTTTATATACCCGGTGGCCAAAACCCATCAGCCGGAACGGGTCATCCCGGTCCTTGGCGCGGTCGATAAACTGGCCGACCCGCGATACGTTGCCGATTTCCTCCAGCATGTTCAGCACCGACTCATTCGCACCACCGTGCGCGGGACCCCACAGCGCTGAAATGCCTGCCGCAACGGAGGCGTAGGGGTTCGCGCCGGTAGAGGCGACCAGGCGGACCGTGGATGTGCTGGCGTTTTGCTCATGGTCTGCGTGACAGATAAACAGCAGATCAAAGGCCTTGGCTGCTACTTCACTGACCTTGTAGTCCTCCGCTGGCACGGAAAACATCATGTCCAGAAAACGCTCGGTGTAGCTCAGACTGTTGCGCGGATAGGCCGTCGGCCAACCCATGTGGTGCCGGTAACATGCCGCAGCAATGGTCGGCATCTTGGCGATCATGCGCACCGCCGCCAGCTTGCGCTGCTCCGAATCGTTCATGTCCAGGCCGTCGTGGTAAAACGCCGCCAGTGACCCGACCACACCGGACATCATGGCCATCGGATGCGCGTCATAGTGGAACCCCGTCATAAACGTGTTCAACTTCTCATGCACCATCGTATGGTATGTAATTTCGCGCTGAAAGCTGTTGTACTCCGACGAATTCGGCAGCTCACCATTGAGCAGCAGATACGCCACTTCGAGAAAGGTGCTCTGCCCCGCCAGTTGCTCAATCGGATAGCCGCGGTGACGCAGGATGCCCTGACCGCCGTCAATGAAGGTAATCGCACTGCTGCAGCTTGCGGTCGCCGTGAAACCGGGATCGTAGGTGAAGTAACCCAGTTCACCAGGCATGCTCTTGATATTCAAGGTGGGCTCGCCCTCGGTGCCGCGCACCACGGGCAGTTCCAGCGACTTGCCGCTGGCTTCGTCGGTAATAATGACGGGTTTGTCGGACACGTGCGTCTCCTGGATCGGATCAGTCACCCAATGGGGCTCAAAAAATCATACCAACGCAGCGCGCCGGCACAACACCTTAATGTGGGGGCGAACCATGCTGCAAGACCAGCGGTTCCGCCATAAAAAAGCCCGGCGAGTCGTGACCGGCCGGGCTTTCAGATATTCTGGCTGCTTACTTCTGGTAACGACGCTTGAAGCGGTCCACACGACCACCGGAGTCGAGCACTTTGTGCTTGCCGGTGTAGAACGGGTGGGATGCACTTGAGACATCGATTTTGATGACGGGATATTCTTCGCCATCTTCCCACTTGATCGTTTCCTTGCTGTCCATCGTAGAGCGGGTCAGGATCGCAAAGTCTGAAGAGACGTCCTGGAAAACCACCTTACGATATTCAGGGTGAATGTCAGATTTCATGACGGTTTTCCTGCTTATCGCGCGTTCAAAGAGCCGGCCATTTTAGCGACGAGGCCTGCGCTTTGCAACACAATTTTATGTCTCAAGAAGGGCTCAATCGGGTAAAAACAGCCCCTGTAGATCATTCATGAAGCGCCAACCCAGCTCCGTGGGCCGGTAAACATCATCGGCCTGCTCGAGCAGATCCCGATCCAGTGCTTCGCGCAGCGGCCCGGCGATGGACTCCCGGTCTATTCCGGTGCGCTGTGAGAACTGCACCAGGCTGAAGCCGCGGCGCAAGCGCAAAGCATTGAGAAAATACTCAAACGCCAGGTCTTTGCCGGCAACCGGCTGATCCAGCGCCAGTCCATCACCAGCCAGATAGCGCTTTGGGTGGCGTTGCTTGACCCGTCGCCGGACCTCGCCCAGTGCTGGAAGGGTGAGCTTGCCATGCGCACCGGCACCGATACCGAGGTAATCGCCAAACTGCCAGTAGTTCATGTTGTGGCGGCTTTGCCGGTCCGGCAAACACCAGGCTGATACCTCGTAGTTTTCAAAGCCCGCCTGTTCGAGTTTCTCACCGCAGGCTTCCTGCATCGCCCAGCAGAGCTCCTCGTCGGGCAAGACCGGCGGACGCGCAGCGAAGGCGGTGTTCGGCTCCAGGGTTAGCTGATAGTGACTCAAATGGGTCGGCTTCGCAGCCAGGGCGTGGGTCACATCAGCGAGCGCTCCCTCAAGGCTCTGCCCCGGCAAGCCAAACATCAGGTCAATGTTGAAGTTTTCCAGGCCGGCAGCATGCAGCGACTCGACAGCACGATGAATTTCACTGGCGCCATGAATACGACCCAGGGCCTTCAGACATTCATCATCAAAGCTCTGCGCGCCAAGTGACACCCGGTTAATGCCAGCATCACGGTAGGCGGTAAACCGGTCGCGCTCAACAGTCCCGGGATTGGCCTCCAGGGTTATTTCCACCCCGGGCACCAGGTCCAGGCGGGCACGAAAACCGGAGATCAGGCGCTCTACCAGTGCCGCAGAGAACAGGCTGGGCGTTCCACCACCAAAATAAATCGTGTGTACCGGCCGCCCCCAGACCAGCGGCAGATCATTTTCCAGGTCACGCAGCAGGGCCTCGCAGTAAGCTTCGCCAGGCAGTGCCTGGCGCAGTTCATGAGAGTTGAAATCGCAGTAGGGACATTTCCGGACGCACCAGGGAAGATGTACATAAAGCCCCAGCGGCGGAAGCCCCGCCTCAGCCGTCATCAGACTCCTGCTGTTTGAGCAAGCGGATCAGCGCCGCTACGGCCTGTCCACGATGACTCAGCTCATGTTTGGTTGCCACATCAAGTTCAGCAGAAGAACAGCCTTCTGCCGGCACAAAAAACAGGGGGTCGTAGCCAAAGCCACCTGAACCGCGTGGCGCCATCAGAATCCGCCCATGCCAGGCAGCCGTGGCGATCAATGGCGCGGGATCCCGTGGCCCCTGCATCAATACAACAGCGCAGTAGAAGTGCGCGGCGCGCTGTGCACCCGTCTTACCTTCCATCTCGCGCAGCAGCTGCGCATTGTTGGCAATGGCTGTTCCCTCGCGACTGTAGCGCGCGGAGTGAATACCGGGCTCACCACCCAGCACCGGCACCACCAGTCCCGAGTCGTCAGCGATCGCGGGCAGGCCGGTGTGGGCGGCCGCATTGCGCGCTTTGAGAAGCGCGTTCTCAATGAAGGTAAAGCCGGTCTCGGCGGCTTCGGGCGTATCCCAGTCCGATTGCGGCTTGAGCGTGTAACCGAGCGGTGCGAGCAGTTGATCCAGTTCGCGTAATTTACCCTCGTTACCGCTGGCAAGAACCAGCGTCGAACCCGCCCCGGTCATGTTGCCAGGGCCTGGTTCTGGGCCTCCATGAGCTCATTGATGCCCTTGGTCGCCAGATCAATCAACGCATCCAGCTCATCACGGCGAAAAGCGTGTCCTTCCGCCGTACCCTGAATTTCGATAAAACCCCCACCATCATTCATGACCACGTTCATATCCGTCTCGGCCGTAGAATCCTCAGGATAGTCCAGATCCAGCACGGCTTCATTGCCGACAACCCCGACCGAGACGGCAGCGACCTGACCATGGACCGGATCCACGCTCAGTTTGCCCGCCTCACGCAGCCAGCGGCAGGCATCCATCAGGGCGACATAGGCGCCGGTGATGGAAGCAGTGCGTGTGCCACCATCGGCCTGAATAACATCACAATCGACCGTGATGGTGCGCTCCCCCAGCGCCGAGCGGTCAACAATCGCACGCAGGGAGCGGCCGATAAGCCTTTGTATTTCCAGGGTTCGACCACCCTGCTTGCCGTTACTGGCTTCACGCCGCATGCGGCTGCCGGTTGACCTCGGCAACATCCCGTACTCGGCGGTCACCCACCCCTCGCCCTTGCCGCGTAGCCAGGGTGGTACGCGCTCTTCAATGGAGGCCGTGCACAGGACCTTGGTATTGCCGCAGCAGATCAGCACTGATCCCTCCGCATGCATGGTGTAATTGCGTGTTATCGATACGGGACGCAGCTGGTCCGGCAATCGCTGACTGGGTCGCATGAGATCTCCCTGATTGATGATGGTTGCTTTCCCCGACCGGCGGCAGCGGGTTCTGCTGGCGCCGGCAA
This sequence comes from uncultured Gammaproteobacteria bacterium, assembly GCA_942491555.1. Taxonomy (GTDB): domain Bacteria; phylum Pseudomonadota; class Gammaproteobacteria; order Xanthomonadales; family SZUA-36; genus Marinihelvus. The sequence continues at coordinate 653,967 of CALOBN010000005.1, read as the reverse complement.
GCGGCTACCATTGTGCCACTGCAAGCACACGAGAACCAAAGATGATCAGAAGCATGACCGGCTTTGCCGCCAGTAACGGCCAGTACGAATTTGGTCGCCTGGCCTGGGAGGTTCGTAGCGTTAATCACCGCTATCTCGAATACAGTCTGCGCCTGCCGGAGGAGTTTCGTGTGCTGGAGCCGAAGGTACGCGACATCCTCGGGCGCCACGTCAAACGCGGCAAAATTGATGCAACGCTGCGTTTCCACGAACTGGCAAGCGGCGCAAGCGGTGCGCTGACTATGAACAGACCGCTGGCCACGCGCCTGCTGGAGATTCACGAGAACCTCTCTGTCATGGCCGGAACCGACGCCCCGCCGGACGTCACCCGGCTGCTGAGCTGGCCCGGGCTTCTCGAAGAGCAGTCCTCCGACCCCGAATCCCTGCATGCGGCAGCGCTCGAGTTGCTCGAACAGGCCGCGCCTGAACTGGTCCGGGTACGCGGCCGCGAGGGCGAGAAAATGGCCGGCATGATCAGTGAGCGGCTTGATGCGGTTGAGCAACTGACCCGTGACGTGCGGGCCTGGCTGCCTGACATTCGCAGCGCACTGCGCCAACGTATGCGGGAGCGGGTTGAAGAGCTGGCCACGACCATTGATCCAGAGCGTCTTGAAACCGAGGTGGCGATCCTCGCGCAGAAGATGGATGTGGACGAAGAACTCGACCGCCTGGACGCGCACGTGGCGGAAACCCGGCGCACCCTGGAACAGGGCAAACCGGTCGGCCGGCGTCTGGATTTTCTGATGCAGGAATTCAATCGCGAATCCAACACCCTGAGCTCTAAATCGGTAGACCAACGTACCACCAAGGCAGCCGTGGAACTCAAGGTGCTTATCGAACAGATGCGTGAGCAGGTGCAGAATGTTGAGTGAGGGCGTGAGCGTGGCGAGCAACAGCCAGACCGGTGCGGGTCGCCTGTTCATCGTTGCCGCGCCATCCGGGGCAGGCAAGACCAGCCTGGTCAATGCCCTGGTCGCGCGCGACCCGAAACTGGAAATTTCGGTCTCGTTCACGACGCGCGCCCCGCGACCGGGTGAGCGCGACGGTGTGCATTATCACTTTGCTGCTCCCGAAGTCTTCCGCGAGCGCCTGGCCCGGGATGAGTTTCTGGAGCACGCCGAGGTATTTGGCAACCTCTACGGAACGCACAGGCAAACCACCATGGAAATCCTCGCTGCAGACCGCGACGTCATTCTGGAAATTGACTGGCAGGGCGCGCGCCAGATCAAGGCTGCGTTTCCTGACTGTGACTCGATCTTTATTTTGCCTCCTTCGGTGGCCGCCCTGCGCGAACGTCTGGGCGCGCGGGCGCAGGACTCAGAAGCCGTCATCCAGGCGCGCATGGACAATGCCCGGGCTGAGATCTCCCATTGCAATGAATTTGACTATGTTGTCGTCAATGATGACTTTGACACCGCGCTGCGCGAATTGCGGGCTGTTGTGTCCCATTGCCGGGACGGCAGCGACTTCGTTCAGCAGCCGGTGGATGAATTGCTGGCAGAGTTGTTGAAAAATGGCTAGAATTGAAGGCTTCGCCCTATAGATCACGAAATTGCCGATCTCTGAGTTGCGATCACTGATTTTCGAATACTGCTTTTCGAATACTGACCATTAGGAAAATAAGATGGCTCGAATTACTGTTGAAGATTGCCTGGATAACGTTGCCAACCGCTTTGAGCTGGTACTGACCGCCACGCGCCGGGCCCGCCAGATCAGTCACGGCGCTGAAGCCATGGTGCCTGAAGAAAACGACAAGCCGACCGTGATTGCGCTGCGCGAGATTGCCGCTGATCTGATCGATGCAGAAAGCGTTGACATGATCCAGGCGCAACTCGAGGCCGCCGAGGTCTTTGATACGCACGAGTCAGAGGAAGACTCCAAGCTCTGATCGGAGCCCCCATGCTGGCGACCTCCAGTTTTCCGGAACCGGTCCTTGAACTCAGGGACCTCCTGAACACCTATCTGGAGCCAGACAAGGTCGCCGTTGTACTACGCGCATTCGAAGTTGGGGCCCAGGCCCACGAGGGCCAGGTTCGAAAAACCGGCGAGCCCTATATCCTGCATCCCGTTGCCGTTGCCAGCATCCTGGCAGCCCTGCGCATGGACCACTACAGCGTGGCCGCCGCCGTTCTGCACGACACGATCGAAGACACCCCGCTCACCAAGGAAGAAATAACCGCCCAGTTCGGCACTGAAATCGCCGACCTTGTCGATGGTGTCACCAAGCTCGACAAAATGAAGTTCCGCACACGCCAGGAGGCGGATGCGGAGAGCTTTCGCAAGATGCTGCTGGCCATGTCCCGTGACCTGCGGGTGATCTTCATCAAGCTGGCCGACCGCCTGCATAATATGCGCACCCTGGGCATCATGACCCCCGAGTCGCGCCGCCGGATCGCGCGGGAAACCCTCGATGTGTACGCGCCTATTGCTGACCGCCTCGGCATGAACGAGATCAAATCCGAACTGGAAGATCTCGGCTTTGGCAGCCTTCACCCCTGGCGCCACCGGACCATCGCCGAGCACGTGCGCGAAGTAACCGGTGGCCGCAAAGAGGTAATCGAAAACATCCGCAAGGCGCTCAAGCGCAAAATGAGCGAAACCGGCGTGCCATGTCGTATCGTCGGTCGCGAGAAAACCCCGTATAGCATTTATCGAAAAATGCAGCTGCGTGACCTGTCTTTCTCCGAGGTAATGGATGTCTATGCGTTTCGCATCATCACGCACTCGGAACCGCATTGCTACATGGCCCTGGGCGCCGCCCATGCCTTGTACCAACCCCGGCCCGGCCGCTTCAAGGACTATATTGCCCTGCCCAAGGCCAACGGCTACCAGAGTCTGCACACGGTACTCAGCAGCCCCTATGGCCTGCCGGTTGAAATCCAGATTCGCACCGAGGAAATGGAGGTCACGGCCGAAAAGGGCGCCGCGGCCCATTGGCAATACAAGACCGGCGAGGCGACCGCGGGCACGGCCCAGGTACGCGCCCGGGAATGGCTCATGCAGCTGGTCGATGTGCAGCGGCACACCGGTGACTCGATGGAATTTCTCGATGGTGCCAAATCCGATCTTTTTCCTGATGAGATCTTCGTATTTACACCCAAGGGGAAAATTATCGATCTGCGCCGCAAGTCTACCGCTCTGGATTTTGCCTATGCTATCCACACGGATGTCGGTAACCACACGCGCCGGGTGCTGGTCGACAAGGCCGAGGTGCCGCTATCGACGCGCCTGAACCATGGTCAGACTGTCGAAGTCATCACGGACCCGGAGACCAACCCGTCGCCCGGCTGGCTCGATTATGTCGCGACCGCCAAAGCGCGCACCGCGATCCGTCACTACATCCGCTCTCTGGAGTCCAAAGACACGGTTCACCTCGGCCTGCACATGCTGGAAAGCGCCCTGAATGCGCGCGGGAGTTCCATTGAATCCGTTCCCCCGGAGGCACTCGAGAGCCTGATCGCTGACAATCAGTTTGAGCGCCCGGAGGACCTGTACCAGCAGATTGCGCTGGGCAATCTTCTGGCCAGTGTTATCGCCACCCGGCTCGCACCGGACCGTTCCGGCGACGGGGCAACGGAGGCCCTGGAAATTGCCGGCTCCGAGGGTAGCGCGGTCGACTTCGCTGTCTGCTGCCACCCGGTACCGGGCGATCAGATCATGGGTTACCTCTCCGCCGGCAAGGGCATCGTTGTGCATCGCACAAGCTGTCGCAATGTACGCGAGTTTCGCAAACACCCCGACCGCTGCCTCGCGGTGCGCTGGGCTTCTGTCACCCACAGCATGTTCCGGGTGGCGTTGAAGTTCATCAGCCAGAACGTGCCCGGCAGCCTGGCCAGCATCTCTGCCTCGATCAACGAGGCCGGCAGCAATATCGAGAAGGTTGAGCAGCCGGATTCCAATCCGGAAACCGCTACGCTACTGTTCATTATCAGCGTCAAGAATCGTGACCACATGGCACGGATCATGCGCCGTGTGCGACGCAACCGGCATGTCCTGAAGGTCAGCCGGATTTCGAACTGATCACGCGGGAAACCGCGGAGACTGTTTTTTCAACCCAGTTAGCAGACGTGGAACAGAACATGGCAAAAACCCCGATTCATACCCACAAAGCGCCGGCCGCCATCGGCACCTACTCGCAGGCCATCAAACACGGCGGGCTGGTGTTTCTTTCCGGACAGATTCCCCTCGACCCGGCAACCATGGAAGTGGTGGAGGGCGACTTCCGGGCCCAGACCCAGCGTGTGTTCAAGAACCTGGCGGCCGTCTGCGAAGCGGCAGGCGGTGATCTGAACGATATCCTTAAGCTCAATGTATTTCTCACTGATATGCAGAATTTTGCCGTGGTCAGTGAGGTCATGAGCGAACATTTCCAGGAGCCCTACCCGGCGCGTGCCGCCGTGGGTGTCGCGTCACTGCCCAGGGGCGTGGCGGTGGAAGTGGAAGCAGTCATGGCGGAACCCATTGCCCGCTGAACCGCTGCAAAATCTCCGCGGTGTCGGACCTCAACTGGAAGTAAAACTAAACGGCCTGGGCATCCACTCCGTACCTGATCTGTTGTTCCACCTGCCACTGCGTTACGAAGATCGCACCAGCCTGCAGCCCATTGGCAGCCTGTATCCAGGCGCGCTTGCCCAGGTCGAAGGCGAGGTCGAACACTCGGCGATCGTCCGCGGACGACGGCCGATGCTGGTGGTGCTTCTCGCCGATGGCACCGGGCGTATCACGCTGCGTTTTTTTCATTTTCGCGCCCATCAAAAGCAGCAACTCGGCAAGGGCGTCCGTCTGCGCTGCTATGGCGAAGTGCGGCCCGGCTACCGCGGTCTGGAAATGATCCATCCCACCTACACCCGGCAACTTCCGGGGCAAGAGCAGCCACTGGCTGACCGGCTAACGCCGGTGTACCCCAGTACCGAAGGCCTGGGGCAGAACACCTGGCTCAAGCTCAGCGAGCAGGCCCTGGATGCCCTGGGCCGGCAGCAACTCGAATTGCAGGAACTGTTGCCGAAGGCCATGCGGGCGAATCTGCACCTGCCAACCCTGTCTGACGCGCTGCAGCTGATCCATCGCCCGCCGCCCGGTGAGGATGTCAGCGCCCTGCTGCAGCGCCAGCATCCGGCCCAGCATCGCCTGGCCATGGAAGAATTACTCGCCCACAACCTGAGCATGCGCCTGTTGCACCAGCGTCAACGTGCACAGCAGGCCTGCGCCATGCAGGACGCGCCCGGGCTCGAAGATCGCTTCGCGCAGTCTTTGCCCTTTGAATTGACCGGTGCCCAGAACCGGGTTGTGCAGGAAATCCGCCGCGACCTGGCCGGCTCACACCCCATGTTGCGCCTGGTGCATGGTGATGTGGGCTCCGGTAAAACCGTGGTTGCGGCCATTGCCGCGTTGCGGGCCATTGGCAACGGCCGGCAGGTGGCGGTGGTCGCGCCAACCGAGATCCTGGCTGAACAACACCTGCGGGTGTTCAGCGAATGGCTTAGCCCGCTGGGCATTGAACCGGTATGGTTGAGCGGCAAGGTCACCGGCAAGGCGCGCAGTGCTGCATTGAAGGCCATTGCCGGCCCGGCGCAGATGATCATTGGCACCCATGCGCTGATGCAGGACGGCGTGCAATTCGGGCGCCTGGGCCTGGTCATTGTGGACGAGCAGCATCGCTTTGGGGTCGACCAGCGCATGTCCCTGCTCACCAAGGGAGAAGATGACGGCCTGCGCCCGCATCAGCTGATCATGACCGCCACGCCCATACCGCGGACCCTGGCCATGACCGCCTACGCAGGGCTGGAAGTTTCCGTGATCGACGAACTGCCCAGAGGCCGCAAACCGGTGCGCACCGCGGTGCTGTCCCTGGACCGGCGTGATGAAGTGATCCAGCGGGTTGCCGCCGCCTGCGCCGAAGGCCGCCAGGCCTACTGGGTATGCACCCTGATTGAGGAATCTGATGCGGTAGAGGCGCAGGCCGCCGAGGAGGTTGCCAACGAATTATCCGACCGTTTGCAACAGCTGCGGGTTGGCCTGGTGCATGGGCGTATGAAGCCAGCTGAAAAGCAGGCCGTAATGGACCAGTTTAAAGCCGGCGGCATCCAGCTCCTGGTCGCCACCACGGTGATCGAAGTCGGGGTGGACGTACCGAACGCGTCCCTGATGATCATCGAAAATTCTGAACGACTGGGACTGTCACAACTGCATCAGCTTCGCGGTCGTGTTGGACGCGGCTCCGCACAGTCCTCCTGCGTATTGCTGTATAGTTCGCCCATTGGCGAAATGGCCAGGCAAAGACTTGCTATCATGCGCGAAACCAATGACGGTTTCCGGATCGCCGAGAAGGATCTGGAATTGCGCGGTCCGGGCGAGGTACTTGGCACCCGGCAAACCGGACTCGTGCAGTTTCGCGTAGCGGACCTGGCACGGGATGCGCACCTGCTTGACCGCATTCCTCCGGTCGCGCAGGACCTTTTACGGGATCACCCGCGTCAGGTGCGCCAGCTGATCCGCCGCTGGATCGGTGATTCAGCCCGCTTTGCCGGCGTATGAAGTGACCCGGCCATCAACCAAAACACGGACCAGAACATGAGTTACAAAGACCAGCTGAATGCCCTGCAAATCGAGATGTGCAAACTCCAGAACTGGCTGAAGGAGACCGGTGAACGGGCCATCATCATTTTTGAGGGGCGCGATACGGCCGGTAAAGGCGGCATGATCGCCACGATTCAGCAGCGCGTCAGCCAGCGTATATTTCGCGGCGTCGCCCTGCCCAAGCCGTCCAGTGAAGAAACGTCACAATGGTATTTCCAACGCTACATTCAACACTTCCCTTCCGCTGGCGAGGTCATACTTTTCGACCGCAGTTGGTATAACCGCGCCGGCGTCGAGCGCGTAATGGGCTTTTGCAGTGATGCACAGGTACAGCGCTTTTTTGCGAACACGCCGAGTTTTGAACGCTCGATCACCTCTTCGGGAATCAGGTTGATCAAGTACTGGCTGGAAGTGGAACCACATGTTCAGCGCGAGCGCCTGACTGAACGTCTTGAGGATGCGCGAAAGTTCTGGAAGCTCAGCCCGATGGACCTGGAGGCGCAGCCACGCTGGTATGACTACTCGCGGGCCCGCGACGACATGTTCAAGTACACCGATACGCCCGAGGCACCGTGGTATGTCGTGCCGTCCAACGATCAGAAGCAGGCCCGCCTGAGCTGCATGAGTCATCTGCTCAGCCAGTTCCCTTATGACGGATCCGATTACGACGCATTAGGCGTCTCATCCATACCACCGCTCGATGACAGCAATGCTTATGACGACAAGGAGTCTCTGGAAGAAGCCCGGATTATTCCGCCGGCCACTGGCAACATCCCTTGAGCGCTCAGCGCATTGACAGGGTCAGAGCCTCGACTTCGCTACGCGCCTTTTGCAGGTCCGCTTCGATCGTTTCGCGTAACTCGATAAATTCAGGCATGTCATACAAAGGCGCCAGTCGACTATCGATTTTCAGTACCCAGGCTTCGCGCCAACCCTTGTTATAGGCTTCGCGCAGGGAAGCCATGGCACCCTCGCGGTCGTCATCGCGCAACAATTTAAGCAAGGCCTCGTTGTAATCGATATCCGGAGATCGCAACCCTTTCTCACGGGCTGTTTCCAATGCCCGTGAAGCCTGCGCCAGGTGCGCACCCGACAGGTCCGGATCACCGACATACTGTTGCAGGGAAGCGGCGGCCAGCAACGAGAAAATCTGGTTACTGTCAAAAGCACCTGATGATTCCGGCTTAATCGCCAGCTCAAACTCGGTCAGGGCAACATTCAGCTCATCACCCACCAGGTGTACCAGCCCCTGGAGAAAGTGGTAGATCCGCTGGAAATTCTCAGGAAGTGCCTCGATATCATTGCCGAACATGTCTCGAATCAGGCCCTGCGCCTCTTCCAGTCGCCCCTGCACGAGCAGCACCTGGAAGTACTGTTGTTTCAGGTCCATGTTTCCGCCGGCCACCTCGAGTCCCTGCAAAAGCAGTTCTTCGGCCTGATCCGGATCGCCGAGTGTAAACCACGCCTGGGCGAGGCTCTGAAATGCGGCAGGCGTCAGCGGTTCCAGATCAAAGGCCCGCTTGGCCTGCTGGTAGCCCTTGACCAGTTCCCCATGGCTCAGCGCCGCCTGCGCATCACTGCGCAGCAGAGTGGTCGCATCAGGCTTAAACATGAGCTGCGATGCCAACACATCGGAGGCACCCTCGTAATCGCCACGCTTGGAAAGATTACCGGCATAGTTGATGGCCAGCAGTTCGTTGAGCGGATCCACGGCCATGGCGCCGGAAAGCACCTCGGACTGCTTGTCGAGCTCACCGGTCTCAGCATAAACATTGGACAGCCAGAGCCGCGCCGGCACGTAGCTGTCGTTAAACCGGATCGCTTTAAGCAGGTTTGATTCGGCCGCCTCGAGCTGACCAATCTGCATGCGGGCCAGGCCCTGAGCTGCCCAGGCTTCGGCTGACCGGGGGTCGAGGGCGAGGGCCTTTTCAATCATGGGCTGAGCACGCTCAATGGCCCGCATATAGTTGGAGTTGCCGTACAGCGACAGCAGGATGTAGGAGTCAGCAATGGCAGCGTAGGCCGGCGCGTAGGTCGAATCGTGCTCAAGCGCCTCGGCGAATAACTGGATCGCGAGCGTGAGTTCTTCCGGGGTGCGTTTCCACCAGTGCTGGCGTCCGTTGCGATAAGCCTCAAAGGCCGCCAGATTCTGCGGGCGGGTTGCCGGTGTCTCCGTGGCCAGGCCGGCAAAAGATTCGAGCAATTCTGTGGCAATGGCATTGGCGACGTCATCCTGGACTTTAAAAACGTCGTCAAGCTCCTCCTCGAAGGTCCTGGACCATATGTGGTATCCATCAGCGACGTTGATGAGCTGTGCAGTGAGGCGCACGCGGTTACCCGATGTACGCAGGCTGCCTTCGAGAACCGTCCGCACATTCAGGGCGCGCCCAACCTCGCGAATATCCGTATCGCTGTCACGAAAGGCAAAAGACGACGTTCGCGCAGCGACTTGCAGGCCCTCGACCTGGGCAAGAATATTAAGAATTTCTTCGGCCATACCGTCGGACAGATATGCCTGATCCCGTTCGGCCGACAGGTCCGCAAACGGCAACACGGCGATAGAGTTCTCAGGTGCAGAGAAACTGCGCTCCCGGGTCTGCTCAGCCAGGCTTGTCGGGGTCATTTCTTCCTTGAAGAGGTCGCCATAGTATTCGTAAAAACCGTAGCCCAGCCCGGCAGTCAGCCCCAACATAACCACGAAAAGACTGAACGTCTGGCCCGAAGACAACAGGCCGGCCGACTCGGTGCGCGTGATACCCTCACCGGTAATGTCAAACTGCCAGGCGAGGATCAGAACCAATGGAAAACCGAGAATCATGGCTATCACCAGCACCGACGGCAGCCAGCCCGGCAGACGCAGTGCCTCGGAAAGAGCATCGAGCAATTGCAAGACAACAAACACACCAACGGCATAGGCGCCCAGGGTTCTGAGCACCTTGCGGCGGGACAACTCGCCCATCACCGCCGAAGTAAATGATTGTTTTACCTCCCCCATGCTGAATTCAGCCCTCCTTTAGTCCGCTGCGCGCTTGCGCCTGATAAGAGCCGATGTGTCGTCATCAAAGCCCCCCTCTTCTACGATCACCCGGTAATCCTCGAGCGCGGATGCCGTTACTGGTAAAGACATATCCAACTCCCGTGCCAAGCTGTCACAAATCCGCAAATCCTTGAGCAAAAGACCACACTTGAAACCGGGTTCAAAGTTATCCGCCAGCATGGTCCGGCCCCGGTGATCAAGGAACCAGTTACCCGCTGCTCCGGCGGAAAGTACTTCTATTAGACGCTCCGAAGGCAGATTTAGTTTCTCTGAAAATGCCAGCGCCTCGCAGACGGCCTCATTAATACCGGCAACCATCACCTGGTTTACCGCCTTGGTGGCCTGTCCTGAACCGGTCGGGCCCATGTGGGTGACGCGGGCGGAAATAGCCTCCAGGACTGGTCGAATTCGCTCAATATCGGCGGAATCGCCACCGGCCATGACCGACAGCGTGCCCTTGCGCGCACCCTCGACCCCCCCGGAGACCGGGGCATCCACCAGCGCCACGCCGGCCCTGGCCAGCTGCGCGGCCAGCGCCCGGGTGGTGGTCGGGCTGACCGTGGAGGTATCCACCACCACCGAGCCGGCACGCAGGCCCGGCAGTGCTGCGGCAATGACAGCTTGCAGGTCGCCGTCGGCAGATACGCAGGTGAGCAGCACCTTGCTCTGCGCGGCGAGTGCGGCGGGATCTGCCGCCACGGTAACATTGAGCTCCCGGGCAAGCGCCCCGGCTTTTTCAGTGGTGCGGTTCCAGACGCCGGTCAGCAGCCCGGCTGACGCCAGGTGCCTGGCCATGGGCGCGCCCATGGCACCGAGTCCGATGACGCCGGTTGCGAGATCATTCACTGTCAGATTTCCTGTTCATGAGCTTCGTGGTAATCACGAAATGTGAGATGCCTGAAACGACGCGGGGTGCGTGATCGCGCCACGCGCGCAGGCCAGATAGAGCGCGCGGCAGCTTAAAGCGCCTGCTCACCCTCTTCGCCGGTACGAATACGCACGGCCTGTTCCAGGTTGAAAACAAAAATCTTGCCATCGCCAATGCGTCCGGACATGGCCGACTCGGTGATCGTCTCCACGACCTCTTCGGCGCGCTCATCGGCCACCGCCACCTCAAGCTTGAGTTTGGGCAGGAAGTCCACCACGTATTCAGCACCACGGTAGAGTTCCGTGTGGCCTTTCTGCCGGCCAAAACCGCGCACCTCGGTGACGGTCATACCGGTTATGCCGATTTCGCCCAGCGCATCGCGGACGTCATCCAGTTTAAATGGCTTGATGATCGCGGTTATCATTTTCACGGTGGCAGTCTCAAACGATATCTTGCAGCGACTATATTGTGCTGTTCGCCAGGGGGCAAGCCTGCCCCGGACAAAGGAAACAATCCAATGATCGACCTGAGTAAAATTGACGATCTCGCCAAGCGCCTGGCCGGCGCCCTGCCGGCGGGTGCCCAGCAAATGCGCGAAGATGCAGAAGTTCAGTTTCGTGCGGTTCTGCACAAGACCCTGTCCTCGATGGATGTGGTCACGCGCGAAGACTATGAAATCCAAAAAGCCGCCCTTGAACGCGCCCAGGAGAAACTGCAGCGACTGGAAGACCGGCTGTCCAGGCTGGAGCAAGCCTGAGGGCACTCATCATTACCCTGGGGGACAGGCAGAAACGTCTTACCGGCGATGGGCACCATGGCGGCAACCTGCGAATTGATAAAATTACCGGCATGGTTCCAACTACCATTAGCGCCGCAACTCAAACCGGTCAGATAGACCCTGTCGACGTTGACCGCGTATTGTCCCAACGCAAAATCGATCATGGCGTTAATCTCATTGCTGGACGTGCACCCACCACCGCTGTGCTGCGGCGAAAGCACAATAAAAGGCAGGCTGGCGTTCCAGTTATCGCGGTTGATAAGCCTGGGCGGCCCGTTGTGTAACACCCGGGAGAGCTCGCTGTTCCCATTACCGTTCTCGCCCAGTCCATGCACAAAGATCAGTAACGGATACTGCTGGTCATTGCTGTAGCCCGGCGGCTAGTATTCGTAAAAGCCCTGGCCGGCAGCCGTGCTGCCGAGAGGTCGGGCGCTCTGCCTTGCGGAAGTTGGTTTCGATGGCGCCGGAATAAGCGGCAGGCCAGTGGACTCAAAGCCTTCAGCAAACAGGGTTTGCGCAAAAGCTGTTGGTGCGAATAGAAGAACCATCGCAACGACCAAAGTGCTCGTCCAGAATCTGTACATGCGACTCATCACTGAAATCAGTCAGTGCCCCGGATCAGAGAACGCTTTTCCTGTGGGCTGCGTGGCTTCCAATCACCGTAAGTTGGGTTTGGCAGCATGAACCAGTGCCTGCCCCACTGTGCGCCCTGCTGCATGGCAGCATCGCGACCGGTCCCGGCACCGTCGGCATGCGGCACCAGAGGGAAATCGCTCAGCTGGTCGCCGAACAACATCACGATGTCGTAGTCCATCGCAATGCAATCACGCCGCGAGGTTTTGTCGGAAGACCAGGTGCCCTGCTCACGCTCATCATCAGACAGCCATTGGCGGCAACGCCCGGGGGGGCGTTCGCCGCGCAGCATCAGCGTGGTCGGGCCCGTATCAATGCCAACCTTCTGCAAGTTCGCCAGCGTATCCGAGTGCTGCGGGCACGGATCGCCGAGGCTATCCCGCGCCCGGCAGGTTCGATTCGTGATAAAAACCACGTGGAACCCTGACGACTGCGCTGCCTGTATAAAAGCGACCGCACCCGGTGTCGCCTGGGCCGCGCGCTGCTCAATCCAGCGATCCCAGGTCTCGCTGCCGTAGTTGTCGTCATCGAGCACCAGTTGAGCCTGGTAAGGCACGTTGTCGAGCACCGTCTCGTCGACGTCCATCACGATGGCCCGACCGCGCGCAGGAGCGCCGGCATTGTCCCCGATGGTTTCGAGCGTAGCGGTCGCACCCGCGTACAGACCTGCAGTGACAGCGGCATACTCACCCGCCGTCTGTTGCCAGGTGACTGCATCCAGGTTGTCATGCGCGTCTGCAGAGGTCGCGACTGGACTGCCGGTTGAGGCGCACCCGGCAAGCAGCAAACCAGACAACAGCATCGCAAGTGCTGGAGCGTGCCTTCTTTTGAGCCCGGGTTGTGGCATTGTTTCGAACTCCAATGAGTTGAGCTTCAGAATGGATTGTAAGCCGACCAAGTCAGCCCGTGTTCCGTCAGCAGCGGCCGTGCGTCGCCCCAATCGCCGGAGAGCCGGGTGCGTCTCGGCGCATCCTCGGCGGGAACCTGACCAGGTACCGGCTCTTCTTGCGCCATGGCGGAGGCTTCCAGCCGTCCGCCGCGCCCGCCACGGCTGATCGCTCAATCACCCGACCCGCCCCTGCATGGTCGGAATCTTCTCCATTTTTGTTTTCTCGATCTCGTCTTCGAGCAGTTCTTTGCCCGCCTGTGCCAGGAACTCCGGCGCGGCCCACGATTCAACATCAAAATCGTTCTTGATGTAACCGTGCTTGAGCATGAAGTCCTTGCCGATCTCTACACGAGCGAGATTCTGAGGCGACAGATTGGGCACCATGTCGACATGCTTAATACCCTCATAGGTATCCTCAACATCGAGGTAGTAGGTCTGTTTGTTAAGGATCGCCGCCGCCGCACGCTTGTACTCATTGGACCAGCGCCCGACCCGGATCATGCCCTTCATGAACGCCACGGCCAGCTCCGGATGCTCATTGGCCATCACGTCCGTGCACGTAATGATCGCGGGGATATTGGCTACCTGCAGCCGCCAGTCCGGACGCCTGGACAAATCTTCGATCGCTGCCATATCGCCGGTGGCTTCCTGGATGTGCTGGAAGACTTTGCTTTGCGAGTAGATCGCATCGACCTTCCCTTCGAGCAAGGCTGTTTCCAGCGGACGAAATGCCAAGTCGTTCTTATGGTCACGATTCAACTGCCAGAAGCTCGGGTTGATCATGGGCTTGAGCATGGCTGGATCGTCGTACCAGTCGTCCGGATAAGGGAAGTCGACCAGCTTGACGTCCTTTTCCGTCATCCCGTTCATCTGCAGCATCAGCAAGATGCCCTGGTGTTCCTGGATGCGCCACCAGTCGTTTTTGAGTGTGTTCAGGCTCTTCGTTATGCCGATTTTTTTGCCTTTCAGGTCGCTCATCCGGTAGATATTGTCTTTCGCACGCACCATCATGCAGCCACCCTCGAAAGGAACATGCGTCAGACCCAGCATCCGGGTCCTGCGGTAGTCCGCATGCACGTGGATGGGCGGGAACAAGCCGCCGAAGCGAATCAGGTTTTCCTGGTTGTGGATGTAGTGCGGGTACCAATCGGTCTCCGGACGGGAGCGAAAATAGGCGAAGTCGACACCGATTTTTCCGTACTCTTCGGCGGTCCAGCCCAGCTCCTGATCGACATTGCTGGCTGAAATCAGCGGGCAGTTGGTGTAATACACCTCGTTCCAGTCGAGACTGATGGTGCTGGTCATCTTGCCGTCGACTTCTTTCTTGACGGCCCTGCTGCTTTCCTCCGCTGCTTGTGCAGTCCCGATAATGCCGGCAGAAGCAAATGCTGCAGCTCCTGCAGCGACACCGCCGATCGTGGTCACCGCCTCTCTGCGGGTAAATCCGTTTCCTTTATCTGCATTGTCAGTCGTCATGTTGCTTACTCCTTTGTTTGTCTTCTGGCGAAGCGCATCAGTTCAGGCTCAGGTTTGTACGTCCAGGGATTGCCCGAGACCTTCCAGCCATTTCGCATTCGCTGGCCGTCATAGACACTCTCTGAATCTTTCACTGGATCCCCTTCGAAGCCATCCACAATCTGATACACCTGGGTGAATCCGGCCTCTGCAAGTTGATTTACGGCCATGGCGCTGCGCCCACCGGAGCGGCACATGACGAGGATCGTGTCGGATGTTTCGGCGATTTCCTGCACCTGGGCAACAAATGCAGGGTTTGGCTCAAATTCAAAATACTGCTTTTCAGAATCCCAGTCGTAGGTTTGCGAAGCGAGCGGAATATTCCAGGCCATCGATGCATGCCCCACGTAGAGATATTCTTCGGTGGTGCGTACGTCGAGCACCATGATGTCTTTCGGGTCTGACCGCCACTTCCAGTAGGCCTCCCGCGCTGTTAAATTCAGGCCAAGCGTGGTTTGTTTCATCTTGGGAAGCTCCTTGTCGGTCTGTTGTGCCACCACACAGGGCGCGAGGCACAGAGACGACAAAGCAGCAAAACAGATCAATAGTGATGAGATGCTGCTTCGATTTTCTGACAGATTCATTAATTTCTCTCGTTTCACGCGACTCCGGAAATAACATGCAACGCCGTGATCGCCTGCTGCTACCCGGAGCCGGCTACCAAACCCCCGCTTACTCATATTGCAGCTAAGTCAAACGTGCTGTTGCACAATTCGGGACAGCGAATATACTTTTCGAGACAGCAACCCAGTTGGTAATTGATTCAAATCAAACGAACGGCAATAAGGCACCGTGAGCCGATGACGCAGCCCGACCCAAGGCAGAACAACACCCCCCCGACGCTCCGAATCGGCGCTACGATGGGGGTTCCTGAAGTTCTCGCGGACCTGGGTTTGGACCCGTCCGAGGTGCTGGCAGAGATCGGCCTGGATCTTGATCTTTTCGATGATCCGAATAACCGCATGACCTTTTCCATGCGCGGTCACATGATGGAGCACTGCATGAAGCGGGCGGGATGCCCGCACTTTGGACTGCTCGTCGGGCAGAAGTCAGGCCTGGATTCATTCGGATTGGTTGGTCTACTTGCAAAGTACTCGCCTGACGTGGGAGCGGCGCTAAGCAGCCTGATGCGTTACATGCATCTTCACGTAAGGGGCGCAACCACCACATTGATCAGCAGCTCGGAAGCGGTTGAACTTGAGTATAGGATCTACCAGCGGGGAGCCCGGGGAAACGACCAGGTGGGTGCGGGCGCAGTGGCTGTCGCGCATAATATCCTTCGTGATTTGTGCGGAAACGATTTCAAGCCCATTGAAGCCCGGTTTGCCCACCGCCAACCGCGAGACCCAGAACCATTTCGAGCATTTTTTCAGGCCCCAGTGCGGTTTAATACCGAACAGTACGCACTGCTTTTTTCACCGGAATGGTTGGAGCGCCGTACATCCGACTCCAGTGCTGAATTGCTCGCTGTGCTGCGCAAGGAGATCGACAGGCTCGAAATACAGTTATCCGACGGCTTCGTACAGCAGGTTAAAGCACTCCTGCGCACGATGCTGGTGACCGGCCATGGCTCCGCAGACCAGGTGGCCGAACTCCTTTCGATGCACAGAAGAACGCTGAATCGACATTTAAGCGCCCGGGGCACCACCTTCCGCAAGCTTTCAGATGAAGTCAGCTTTGAGATTTGCCGACAGCTACTCGAAGACTCCGACATGGAAATTATCGATATCGCATCTGTCCTTGGCTATTCTAATTCGAGCGCATTAACCCGGGCTTTCCGCCGCTGGAGCTCGACAACGCCGGCCAGCTGGCGGGCGAAAGCGCCAAGCATGCGTGGGTAACTCAAAGCTCGGTTCTGAGAAGACCGAGTATCAGCTCGTGGACCGCCTATTCTTTGAATGATGACCTGTTGAGTGTCTTGCGATGCGCCCGGCAGGCGGATTGCCGAAGGTTCAGTCAGGGGGTTAATTAAGCCTAAAAATTTGGGGAAGCAGCGCTGGCCCGCTCCTTCCCGGATGCGGGATGCTTCCATTAGTCAGTTCAACCAGGAGTCATCGGTAGCACTCGCTCAGATCTACACGCGCGCCTGTTCCGGCAAGTGGCCAGCACCAGCTCAGGGAAGGAGACCGAGTAGCATACGGTCGACGCTCAGGACTGCGAGAACCATACCAATAAGGAAACCAACTGGCAGACTAAGAACCCGCGCAAGGGGTTTTAACAACTGTTTCTGCGGCTTGCCCACAGTCCCTATCCAGCTCGGGAACAGGCGGTCCGATACCTTGTCCATAACGACCATAATCAAAAACAGCGTAATGCCAAGCAGGACCAGGATCGCTGCCATCAGCCAGGCGCCGCTGGCGACCAGTTGCACCAGGCCGTAAGCCGCTGACCCCAGTAAAGCGCCAATGACAAGACTTACAGCCGCATTAAGCCAGTCCCCCAACTGCATCGAACGCCGTTCACTCATCACTTCCTCCCCTTGGTCGCTCTAACGCCCGTCTGACTCTGCGAAAACGAACCTGTTCGTTTCAGCATCTGCTCACAAAAGCTCCGGCCTGTCAGGATCCCGGCGCCCACACAACCGAAAACCCGTTAATGTCAACAACAGCGGCCCCGCAATGTGTCGAAAAACACCTACAACACTTCAAGAATCATACAATAGCCTGCTCCTCTGCCGGCATGGGATGCTTCCCCTCATCAGCCTGATCGGGAGCTTTCCGTGGGACTCGCCCAAATCTACACACGCGCCTGTTCGGGTATAGATTCGCCGCAGGTGACAGTGGAGGTGCACCTTTCGGGCGGACTTCCAAAAGTCCAGATCGTGGGCATGCCAAAAAAGGCTGTGACCGAGGCACGGGACCGGGTGCGTGCGGCCATGATGACTTCGGGCTTTCAGTTTCCGGTGCGGGTTATCACGGTGGCGCTGGCGCCCGCCGAGCTGCCCAAAGATGGTGGCTGTTTTGACCTGCCCATCGCCCTGGGCATTATCGCTGCCTCAAAGCAGGTAAAAGCCGAACGCCTTGATGACACAGAATTCCTGGGCGAACTTTCGCTGGGTGGTAACTTGCGGCCGGTGCGCGGCGCTCTGCCGGCCGCCATCCGCGCCCGGGAAGCCGGCCGGACGTTGGTTCTGCCCAGCGCTAACGGGCCGGAAGTAGCGCTGCTGCAGGACGGAAAATTCCTGTGCGCGGACAGTCTTACCGAGGTAGTCGCCTGGATGACCGGCCAGGCAGAACTGCATCAACCTGAGCGCTGCGCAACGGTGACCGAAAGACATGTCGCCGACCTGGCAGACGTTGCCGGTCAGCACCGTGCGCGGCGGGCGCTGGAGGTCGCTGCCGCCGGCGGCCACAATATTTTGTTCAGCGGCCCGCCAGGCACCGGCAAGACCATGCTGGCATCACGGCTGCCCGGCATCCTGCCACGCATGAACGAGGCCGAGGCACTGGAGACGGCTGCCATTCACTCGGTCAGCCGCCAGGGCGTGGATCCCAGTCGCTGGCGACAGCGCCCTTTCAGAGCGCCACACCACACCACCAGCGCAGTTGCCCTGGTTGGGGGCGGCGGTTACCCCCGGCCCGGGGAAATCTCGCTGGCCCACAATGGTGTGCTGTTTCTGGATGAGCTCCCGGAGTTCAGCCGCAGCGTGCTGGAGGTGTTGCGCGAACCCCTTGAGTCGCGCCGCATCCATATTTCACGCGCTGCAGCGCAGGCCGAGTTTCCCGCCGATTTCCAGCTGGCCTGCGCCATGAACCCCTGTCCCTGTGGACAGAGTGGCGACCGGGCCGGCTCGTGCAACTGCAGTGCCGAGCAGATACACCGGTACCGCAGCCGCCTGTCCGGACCGCTGCTGGACCGGATCGATATTCAGCTGGAGGTACCGCGCCCGCCGCCCGAGGCCCTGCGACCGGGCCAGCAGCCGGGCGAGTCGACGCAGCTTGTCAGGGCGCGGGTCGAGGCTGCCCGTATGATCCAGCACGAACGGACCGGCACCACCAACGCGCGCCTCGATGCCGGCGGTCTCGCCCAGGTCTGTAAGCTGCCCGGGCGCCTCTGGAACATCCTGCAAAAAGCGGCCGATCGTTTTCATCTCAGCCCGCGCGCCTGTCACCGCATCCTTAAAGTCTCGCGCACGGTGGCAGATCTCAATGGCAATACCGAGATAACGCTGGATGATCTGCTGGAAGCGATCGAGCTGCGTCGTGCCGGGTCATCAATCATGCAGGATTAAACGGTTGTTGTTGCGTCAGTAACATCCGCGGCAGTAAAACCTTGCGCTCGATGGCCTGTCATCAGCGACGCTTCCCCAGGCGTTGCAGCGCGCGGCCAAAATGGTAAGCTGTTTATCCAGGTCGTCCTGTGCTTTGATTCATCAGGCGGCCCATTCGCAGGACCCGCAGTGACCAGAAAGGCCAGTAAAAAGCGCAATGCCTCTATCGTCGACGACGAGCGCGAAGAGCGCACCGCAGGCCAGCGGAACCCCAAAGAACCCTCCAGGCTCGCCATCCGCGACGCGGGCAAGACCACCTGGGTCCGCCAGGAAGATATTGAGTGGATTGATGCCGCCGGCGACTACATGTGCGTGCATGTTCTGGGCGAGACACTCATCATGCGCAAAACCATGAAAGCACTGGATGCCGAATTGGATGCAGAATTCCTGCAGCGCATTCATCGCTCCACCATCGTCAACACCAATTGCGTCCGCGAGATGCGCAGCCATATCAATGGTGAGTACTTCATCACCCTTAAGAGCGGCCACGAGGTTAAGCTTTCGCGCACCTATAAAGAGAAACTCAAGTACCTGCAGTGACACGTTTCGGCGCTCTATTCACACCCTTCACCGCAAACATGACCATCAGCACGGTGCGCGGCCTGGCTACTCGCGGATACTGCACGGGTGGCTTGCGAAAACTGTTCGGGGTGTAACCCTTTCGAAGTTTGCAACGTCAAAGTAGCAAGAGCGTTATGAGTTTCAGCTTTTTCACAACGCGATTAGTCATGCCGGGCAGGGGTCGTGTTTTCTCCCTGATCATCATCTGACCGATGACCTCAACCTGGCCATGAAGGCCCCGGCAAGACTCCCTCTTTTGCCGGGGCCCTTTTGTCGGGTGTATTTTCTATGCAGACATTCAAGATTCTCGACCTTGACGGCACATTGATGCCCAGTCATCACATAGACAATCACTGCTACTGGCAGGCTGTTGACGAGGTCTTTCAGACCACCCAGGGCGTCATCGAATTACATCAGTTTCAAAACGTCACTGATAACGGGCTGATAAATGAATGGTGCGAGCGCACGCTGGGGCGCCCGCCTCAGGGCGCCGAAATGATTGCGCTCCGCAGCCGCTTTCTGGAGCTGCTTGAAGATGCCGCTGAACAACAACCCGAATCATTTACACCGTTTTCCGGTGTTACTGAATGGCTGGCGCAACAGGCATCGCATACCGTGGCAATCGCCACCGGCGGCTGGGAGCACACGGCCCGCTTTAAAATGACGCGCGCCGGACTGGATCACTTCAGCCTGCCCCTGGCCAGCTCAGACCAGGGCGCCACGCGGACCGCCATCATGCGCCATGCGCTGGCACAACTGCGCCCGGGAGGTGTGCCTGGGCCGGCGACTGTGACCTATTTCGGCGACGGACCCTGGGATCTTGCAGCCGCCACGGTTCTGGGCTGGAACTTCACGGGTATCGCTGACGGAGAGCGTGCCGCGGTCCTGCGCAAAGCCGGTGCGGAACTGATTTTCACTGACTTCCGTCCGTTACTCACACACTGAGCCGCCCAGGATGAATGCACCAAACCACTTTCGCCACGGTCCCCCACGGAATAAACTCGCAGACCCTGATTTCTTTATGCCGGAGCGCCTCAACCCATGCGAATCCTGATCACACTCCTGGTGGTTTTACTCACCATCCAGAACAGTTTTGCGGACGATCCCGCATTGCGCGGCGATGTCGACGAGGCACAGTCCGCCTGGCTCCTGATCGAAGAGGGCGCACTGGTGATTGATGTGCGCTCGGAAGAAGAATATGCAAGCGGGCATTTGCCTGGCGCGGTCAATATCCCGCATGAAGAAACCGACGCACTGATCGAGTTGATCGGACCGGATCCGGATCGCAGCGTGGTGGTTTACTGCGGCAGCGGGCGGCGCGCGGAGAACGTCAAACAGACACTGGAAGCGGCCAGCTATACCGGGATTTACAATGCCACCGGACTTGATGCCTTGCTCGCCACGCGACCGGATGAGTACGAGACGCCTTAAGTCGCTGAAAGCAGTTCGCGCTATCGCGGGTCTATTGTCAGACAGGTGCTAAACCGCAGCGCTTCTCGTATTGTGAAATGGTAAGAAAGGAGATTGTCATGTACCCCACATCACTGAAGCCGTTGTTGCTTGCTGCCCTTTTTATAAGCGGCACAGCTACAGCGGCGGGCAGTGATGATAGTGCGGTCCTCTGGGAGCGGGAAGCAGCGCTGAGCGCGGTCACCGCCAGTGACAGCAAGGCGATGAGCCGGGAACTGCTGGCGCTGACCATTGCAGGCGCCGGCCCGGACCTGCTGGATATGCTGGAAGCGACGCGAACGCGCGCGGACTGGCCCGCACCGGCGCGCGACGCAGCCGTGTTCAGCTTTGTAGAGAGTCTGCGCGAGCTCCCCCCCGGCGCCATTGACCGCGACATAATGACCTACCTCAAGGCCTTCCAGGTCAATACCCTTATTACCCATGAAGACCATCCTTACAGCCTGGTTCCGCTGTTCAACGTGCGCAGCGCGGCCCATGGTGTAGAGAACGACTGGAAGCGTGAGGAGGCACTGCTTGAGGGTATGGCCCTCCTGCGCTCCAATCCGCACAGCCTGGCCGACGCCTTCGCGCTGGAATATGACAACGCTGTGCGCGCGGGTTATCGACAGGCGCTGGGACAGGCTCAGCCCGCAGCATTGGCGGCACTGAACCAGGCAGCGGCCATGCGGCTGGCTGAGTCCCCGGAACTAACAGCACTGTTTGCCGGGGCGGCCAGCTCCAGCGGCAACCTGGACGCGCACCGCGTGGTAATCCAGAGCGGCCGGGGGGCACCGGTAGCCGACATGTTGCGCGAATTTTCCGCACAGGCTGATTTAGCGGCGCAGCGGCAGCTGCTGCTCGAAGCGCTTGCCGGTGAACAAGGGATCAATGCACCGCTGGTGGTTGCCGGGCTGGCGCCTGCATTGCTGGGCGATGCACAGGTAGACCGCGCATTGATTGAAGCGCTCAATACGCCGGCCCTTGGTGCGGGTGCAGCGCTGGTGTTATCCCGCGCCACGGCTCCGGAAACCCTGGCAGCACTTGAAACCCTCGCGCGGAGCGGTTCCGGAGCAGCCGCCGCCAGGGCCCGGCTGGCACTTGATTTACGGCAGGAACTTGCCGCGGCGGGGCGCTCATGAACCGCAACCGCTTGCCGGTCTGGCGCATCACAATGCTCGCCCGGCGGCTGCATCCAGTACTTGTGGCGCTGCTGGCGATTCCGGCCGTTCTGCTTTGCGAACCGGCCACCGCGCAGGGTTCACCCGTGGTGACCGAATGGGTGCAACAAGATCCGGCAAACGACCCCTTCAAACTGGCGCTGGGCTACCCGGTACCCATCCCGGTCGATACGCCCATGCCGTTCGACGGGTTCCGGACCTACGCGGCGCTGCGCACACGTCATCTTGATTTGGCCGCCACCACCCCGTGGGTGCATGAAGCAGCGATTGGCAATACCCGCCAGGGGCGCACCATCTGGGCCTACCGCCTGGGTGATGCGGATCTGACCACGCGCTGGGGCCTCCCCGAGGCCGCTACCCTGACCAATGGTGGAATTCATGCCCGTGAGTGGCAAACCCCGGAGACCGTCACCGGCATTCTCGAACTGATTGCCACCGCACCCGGCGATGCCTGGCTCTACGACTACCTGCGCGACAGCGTGAACATGGTGGTCATCCCGGTGCTGAACATTGATGGCTTTCTCCAAACGCAACGCTATCCAAACCTGAATTACCTGCAAACAGACCCGGACTTTCCTGCCAACTGGCCCCGCGACGGGCGCATGCGGCGGAAGAACATGCTCAATACTGACGAGAACTTTGACAGCACCTTCGATCATCTGAACGGGGTCGACCTGAACCGCAACAACCCGGCCTACTGGAATTCCACCAACGGCAACAGTTCGTCGAGTGATGTGCGCTCCCTGGTCCATCATGGCGCCACACCTCAATCAGAGCCGGAAACACGCGCCCTGGATACCGCCGCGGCACTCGGACCGGTCAACCGCCTGCGGCTGTACACGGATGTGCACTCCTACTCCATGGTGCATTTCTGGAGCCGCACCGACAATGAACGACTGACCACTCAAACTGAGCGCACCCTGCAGACTTTCACCGACCACCACCGTGCGTTTCCAGCCGGCAAGTGGTATGCCTATTCGGGCCGCTCCGGCATTAACGCGAACGAGGGTATTGGCACGACAGCTGAGCATTTCACCGTGAATTACCAGGTGCCCTCCTGGACACTGGAGATCGAACCCAGCGCTGGTCAGGCCTTCCACGCGCCTCTGCCCGGCGGTGGCGCAGACTATAGCGGCTCATCAGAAAACAGCCATGATGGATTCATACTGCCCGAGTCCGAGATAAGGCGTGTTCGGGAGCAGCTGGCAGAGACATTTGCGACGGTGTACTACCGCCAATCCGGCCCGCCGCACATCCAGTCCGTGCGCCTGTTTGACAGCGCCAGCGGCGCGTTGGTGTACGCGTCCGACTGGGACCCGGTGGATGCGCAACAACGCGGCCTGACAGAGCAACAACTCCAACCGCTGGAAGTCGGCCGCGATTACCGGCTCTGGCTTGGCTTCAACAAACCGATGCGCTGGCTTGATGATGGTGTGATCGCGCCTTTCCCGGGACAGCCCGCTAGTGCGGCGCAGACCGCGATCACCGCGGTCGCCAGCGGACAGAGAATAGATCTTGAACTGGCCAACGATACGTTTCTGCTGCAACCAGGCGCCGCCCCCGATGGCTACACCCACTACCGCACTGATGCCATGGTGACCAATTTCCGAATTTCCGACACCGCAGGCAACCAGGAGCTTTTCACCGGCGGCGGCATGATTAATTTGCAGGTCCGCAGCCCCGACATGACCGGCCTGGGACTGGACACCAATCCGGCCACGGTGGCTGACTGGGACGATGGTCACTGGGTTGCCTATGAAAACTCCATCGGCCAGGAAGGGGATGCCGGTGGCACCGAAGAGAATATCGT
This sequence comes from uncultured Gammaproteobacteria bacterium, assembly GCA_942491555.1. Classification (GTDB taxonomy): domain Bacteria; phylum Pseudomonadota; class Gammaproteobacteria; order Xanthomonadales; family SZUA-36; genus Marinihelvus. The sequence goes on along the minus strand of CALOBN010000005.1, from coordinate 630,364 downwards.
CTTGCAGGTCACCACGGCGCCCCAGCAGGACCTGTTTGCGGTTGAGCCCGCGATATCGTCAGCCTGGTTTGACCCGGCGCGACGCGGGGAAGGATTCCTGATCGAAGTATTGCCCAGTCAACGCGCGGTACTTTACTGGTTCACCTATGACGATGCGGGCGAACAGGACTGGTTTATCGCCGTTGGCACGGTTGACGGCAATCGCTTGCGCTTTCCGGAACTGCTGCGGGTCAGCGGCGGAATCTTTGGCCCCGGCTTTGATCCGGATCAGGTAACCCGGGAGGTCGTGGGCTCGGCAACGTTTTTATGGACTGAGTGCAACCTGGGCAGCATGGACTGGCATATAGGCAACCGTCGCGGACGTCAGCAGCTCACGCGCCTGTCGCAAATCGAGGGTTTGGGCTGTGGCGAGGATCCGGGCAACCCGCCGGTGCAGGACGAAGCCCGCTACAGCGGCTCATGGTTCGACCCCGATCGCTCGGGCGAGGGTTACGTGGTGCAGATCCTGGTGGACAACCGGGCATTGGTGTATTGGTTCAGCTACGACCCGGAGGGCCAACGGCGCTGGTTCTATGGCACCGGAACGCTGCAGGGCGGCAGTTGGCGTTTTGATGAGATCTACACCACCGCCGGACCCGTCTTTGGCGACGGCTACAACCCGGATGATTTCAACCTTGTTCCATGGGGCACGCTTGAGCTGGACCTGAGCTGTGAGGGCGGCGAGGCCCGCTACACCAGCACAGAGTCCGGCTTTGGCTCTGGCAGCGTTAACATTGAGCAACTGACGAGCCTGGACGGCCCCGCCTGTCCCCAGCCATAACACCACGTATTGCGCAACAGATGAAGCTGGCAGGTCGGTCAGCTAAACTACGCGCCTACTGTTAACCGTTCCGGAGCATTCGCGATGAGCGACATGGAAAAGCACAATGATTGCACCAGCCGATTTGTCGCGCTGGCCAATGAAATGAAAGAAGAAGGTACGGACATCCGTATCGTCAACGCCGCCCTGATGGCCGCCAGCGGCATCTATGCCACCTACTCGGCAGCCGGCAACGCGGGCGCGCTGGAGCCAACCGGTGTGGACAAGGTCGTTACCCTCTACCGCCAGAATCTAGAGCACATTCAAAAACGCAAGAAAGAAGAAGTTCTCAGCGGCAGCGGCAACGCCTGAAGGCCTTAACCTGACTTTCTTAACGATAGCGCGCCAGATTGGTGCGCACGCGCTCGGCCCAGGCGTCGATACCACCGTTAAGCACCTCGATACGCTCAAAACCTGCCGTCTTTAGCACCTCGTAAGCTTGCGCCGCGCGACCGCCCTTGTGACAGACAATCACATAGTGGCGCGAAGCATCCAGCGCATCACAGCGCCTGTCGAGTTCGCCCAGCGGCAACTCAACAGCGCCATCGAAGCGGACAATGTCAAACTCGGGCGGGTTACGCACATCCAGCACGAGGGGCGGCGCGTCCGTGTCCAGGGCCTCTGCCAGGGCTTCCGGCTCAATCATTAACGGAGCTTCGGCAGTTACAGCGCAGGTCGCCGTAACCGGGGTTGCGGCGGGTGCAGTAATCGTTGGCACATCACCACACACCGGACAGCCCGGGTTTCTTGCCACGGTAATTTCACGGCTGCGCATGGCCAGTCCGTCAAACAGCAACAGGCGGCCAACCATGGGCTCACCCCGGCCGGTAATCAATTTCACGGCCTCCAGCGCCTGCATCGAACCGATAATGCCGGGCAGCACCCCCAGTACACCGCCCTCGGCGCAATTGGGTACTGTTCCCGGGGCCGGCGGGTCGGGAAACACGCAGCGGTAACAAGGCCCGCCGGGCGCGCCAAACACGCTCAACTGCCCATCAAAGCGCAATACGCTGCCGTAGACCACCGGCTTGCCGGAGAGCACCGCCGCATCATTGACCAGGTAGCGGGTGGGAAAGTTATCGCTGCCATCAATGATCAGGTCGAAGCCGGCAATGATGTCCATGACATTGTCCGCGTCCAGGCGGGTTGCAAACGGCTCGATATCAATTTCGGGGTTAAGCCGCGACAGCCGTTCGGCGGCCAGCGCAACCTTGCTCTGACCCAACTCATCATCGCGATACAGCACCTGGCGCTGGAGGTTGCTCAGGTCTACCGTGTCCTCATCCACCAGGCCCAGCCGGCCGACACCGGCCGCAGCGAGGTACAGGGCAGCCGGTGAGCCGAGGCCACCGACACCAACGCACAGAACGCTTGCCGCCCTGAGTTTCGCCTGTCCGGCCATGCCGATCTCCGGCATCACCAGGTGGCGACTGTAGCGCAGCAGTTCGCGCTGTGAGAATTCACTCATGATGTGGTTTCAAGGAGACCTGATTGTCGTCTTGTCTGAGCCCGTCGACGCGGGACTCAGCCCTGGTCCGAACCGCTTTCAAAGTACCGGTAAACGATACCCGCCAGCACGGCACCAATCATGGGATACAGCCAGAACATCCACAGCTGCTGCAGAGCGATACCGCCCTCAAAAATAGCCGGGCCGGTGCTGCGCGCCGGGTTAACGGAGGTGTTGGTCACCGGAATGCTGATGAGATGAATGAGGGTCAAGCCAAGGCCGATGGCAATGCCCGCAAAGCCGGCCGGCGCGCGTTTGTCTGTTGCGCCCAGTATGATCATCAGAAACATGAATGTCATGACGATCTCCATGACGATGCCCTGGCTGAGCGTAAACCCGCCGGGTGAGTGCTCGCCCATGCCGTTGGAGGCCAGGTTCTCCCAGCTACCAGCCAGGTAACCAATAAGCCACGCCGCCAGCGTTGCGCCGATAATCTGCGCAATAAAGTAGGCAGGAGCATCCGACCATTTGGCACGTCCGGCAATAATCAGCCCGACGGTAACCGCCGGATTGAAATGACCGCCAGAGATGTAGCCTACAGCAATCACCATGGTCAACACCGTGAGGCCAAAAGCCAAAGCGATGCCCAGCGTCCCAATGGACGAGCCGGCCAGAACCGCAGCGCCACAACCACCAAGAACCAGCCAGAAGGTCCCGATCAGCTCAGCCGTAAATTTTTTTCCCATTCCCATATTTCCCTCCTCATCTGTGATCATCCCCGGGCAGCCCGGCTGGCAAAGTTTAACCCGAAGCCGGGTGAATGATCGCAACAACGGGCAAGCAAGTCGGTAACCACTTCAATGGGCGTTTTAACTCAACCCATTGACCCAGGTCATCAGGCGCTGACCCCGGCGCTGCGATGCTAAGGTTGTATCAGTTGCCCGCGCCGTAAGCTGGGAGAAAGTTAGTTTTGCAGATGTCGCATCGACATTGGGTAGTCTTGCTAGTGGCCCTTGCCGGCGGAGCGTGGCTATTGTCAGGGCCGGATTCGGATGCGGAAATCTGCAAATGGGTGGATGAGAAAGGCGTTACCCATTTTGCCGATGTTTGCCCCGAGAATGCCGATGCCGAATCCGTCACTGTTGAAAAAGGCCCCACCGAGGAACAACTGCGCGCTGCAAGGCTGCGCTCACAGGCGCTGCAAGCGCAGCGGGACAAGCCCGTATCCTCCCCGCACACAGACATGGTCAAAGTCCAGTCTCTGCCTCTGGAAGCGCTCGGCCCCTTGCCCGAACAAGCCCGGTCGCAGTATCTGCGTACTTCCCAGGCTTCCGTCCTGGTCGAATCGCTCAACGGGCAAGAAAACGTCCGGCCAACAGCACGCTTCATTCTGACCCTGCAGGCCACCTACTTGTTACCCGAAGGCAGCCTGATCGAGGTGCAATTTCCTGATGCGGGGAATCCTGACCGGACCACCGTCGATTCAAAAGTTATGCGTCGCCAGGGAGCATCGCTGACCTTCCTGTCGCCACCATCGGGTAATTTTCGATGCTGGAACTATCCGGTCAAGGTGCTTGTTTATGCTGATGAAAGTCGCGAGACGCAAATCGGTACCCATGAGCAATTGATTCAGTCCCGCTTTGATCTGCCGCTGCTCAATGAACACCCCAACCGGCTTGAAGGGTGGGCGCAAGGTGGGGCCTGCCCCAGTGAAAGGGAAAAAGAGATGTATCGCATGTCCGTGGAACAACTCAAAGCGCTTTGCGAAGCGGCCAGGGAGAAACACCTTGCGCCAGAGCGCCGGAAACTCGTCTCCGAGTGCGTTCAGAAGGGCAAGTCCCGCGACTACTGTGAGCGCTACTTTGCCGACTGGGGCGATGCACGAAGGCTTTCTCGTGCGACAGTGCGTAGTGCGCTCTATTACGATCTGCCCGAATGTCTCGCTTGGAAAGAGGCCGCCGAAGAATCGCCCTGACCCCGGACGTAACTCCCTCCACAAAATCGAACATGCGGTAGGCATGCCGGATGCAATGCGAAAAGATTAGCATACCCAGCGGTCTATGATTTTTATGGGGCTTCGTATAAATTCAGCGACATGTTAGGTGTTTTGATAGGTTTATTAGGACCCCTTCTAATAGGCTTCGGAATTTTGTATTTGCTGATCGGCTGGTACAAGTGGTTCGAATGGACTTTCAGCGAGCCCGATGTCTCACCGCTGTTGGGAATCCTTTTTGTCACGGGCTCTATCGCAGGGTTGGCCGCGCTTGCGTGGGGAGTCGGTCAGCTCAATTAAAGGCACTTTCCTCGGATTTACGCCTTTTCTTGTACGGTTTTGCCGTTCTCGGTATGCCAGCCTCTTCTTCATATTTGAGGTGAAAAACGCTCTTAAATCGAGGTCTTGGCCCCAGTAGCATAGGCGCTCCGTCGTGAGTACCTTCTGCCTGAGAAAGGTTGGCACCGTTCAGGTTTAGTCTCTAACAACCGTTTTAGCCATCAAACGCTTTTTTGAGATGATCGACGAGAGGGCTCTAATCGAGACTCGATACGTTAAGGATTCTGGAATGATTCAAGGCGAGTGCGGTTTTCGCCCAACGGGCGAAAGAAGCGCACGCCGGTAGAATGGTGGGCCCTGCAGGACTTGAACCTGCGACCAAGCGATTATGAGTCGCCTGCTCTAACCAACTGAGCTAAGGGCCCCTGAAACTTGATTGAGGCGTGAACACGTATTCTAGCGTGCCTGCGCCCCGGACTGAATCAAAACCGGCGCTGTAATACGGACCTTTTTCACTTTCCCCGGACGCTGACCCGAATCTGCGGTAGTCTACGCACCGTCGTCCCCTTTTCCGGACGGGCTTCAAAGGGGACAATTCGTCTTGCAGAATAACCAGGCCACCACATCCTGGACGCTGTCCTCCAGCCGCAAGTTACGACTGTTCACAATCTTTATCCTGTACATCGCCCAGGGGATTCCCATCGGGCTGTTCTGGTATGCGATCCCGGCGTGGATGGCCGCCAATGGCGCCGATGCTACGGATATCGCCTGGGTGCTGGGGCTTACGGCCCTGCCCTGGTCGTTGAAGTTCGTGAATGGCTTTCTCATGGACCGCTACGCCTTTTTGCCGATGGGACGACGCCGCCCGTGGATCCTTGGCGCGCAACTGATCATGGTGCTCGTATTCCTGAGTGCCGCCGTGATTCAACCAGCGGCCACGGACATTGTGCTGCTGGGCGCGATCGGCTTTATCGGCAACGCCGCCACCACCTTCCAGGATGTAGGCGTGGACAGCATGGCCGTGGACCTGCTGGAGGAAAACGAGCGCGCCCGCGGTGGCGGCATGATGTTTGGCGGACAGCTGATCGGCACCGCCCTGGCTACCGCCGGCACTGGCTGGGCCATCATGAAGCTCGGTGCCTCGGGCGCCTATTTGTTAGCAGCAATCGCCCTGCTGATGGTCAGTATCTACGTTGCCGCAATGCGCGAGCGCGACAACGAGCGGCTTTTCCCCTGGTCGGTCGGGGAGACCCATCCGGTCAACCTTGAGCGCCACGAGGGTCGCTGGTGGCCAATTCTCAAGATCACACTGCGCTCCATCCTCATGCCCCTGAGCCTGATCTGGGCGGTCTGGCTGGTGTTGCGGAACCTGCAATATGGCGTCATGGCAGGCGTAACCCCGCTGATTGGCGTTAGCCAGGCAGGCCTCAGCGAGGCCCAGGTGACGAGCATCACGGGCTTTGCCCAGTTGGTCGCAGGTATTGCCGGTCTCACCCTCGGCAGCTGGCTGGGTGAGCGCCTCGGCGCCAAGTGGTCCTGCATCATCCTGCTCATTGCCTGGATCGCATTCAACGGCAGCATGATGCTGGCGGTCCCGCTCTGGTCCAACCCGGCTTTCTCACCCTGGTTCATCATCACCTGGTTTACGCTGGACACCGTGCTGGTTGTAGTGAGCATTCCCATCACCATGCGCCTGTGTAACCTCAAGGTCGGCGCCACCCAGTTCACCATCTACATGGCACTCAGTAACCTGGGTATCAGCCTGGGCACCGTTCTGCTGGGCTTCTCCGAAAAACTCGGCGGCCTGATCAGCCTGTTCCCCATCCTCATAGTCACCAACACCATCGCCATGCTCATCCTGCTCCTGGTCCGCTTCCCCCGCCGCGCCACCGTCTGACCAGATCTCTGCCGCCCCACTCCGGCCGCGATGCAGGTTGTGGTGGGGTGCCCGATCCTGACCGGCCCATTAAGGGCTTGAGCCGAACGACCCGCAGCGACCGGGGTCATTTCGCCAGGGATGGCGAAATGAGGTCACCCAAATCAGGATGATTTGTGTGACCGACCCCGCCAAGCGGAGGCGAGTGAGGGAAGCCGAAGGCCGAATGCCCGGCCGGTCAGGATCGGGCACCCCACCACAACCGGCCAACGAAGCCACCATTCAATCCATAAAAAAGCCCCGCAAGAGCGGGGCCTAATCGTATTCAAGAAGAGCTAATGATTACTCGAGATCAAGAAAACTGCGCAGTTGTTCAGAACGCGTCGGGTGACGCAGTTTGCGCAGGGCCTTGGCTTCGATCTGACGAATACGCTCACGGGTGACATCAAACTGCTTGCCGACCTCCTCCAGCGTGTGATCCGTGTTCATGTCGATACCAAAACGCATCCGCAGAACTTTCGCCTCGCGTGGCGTCAGTCCGCCGAGCACATCCTGCACGGTACCGGTCAGGCCGGAACCCGTGGCGCTTTCTACCGGGGAGGCGATGTTTGCATCCTCGATGAAGTCACCCAGATGGGAGTCTTCATCATCACCGATGGGCGTCTCCATGGAGATCGGCTCCTTGGCAATTTTCAGCACCTTGCGGACCTTGTCTTCGGGCATTTCCATGCGCTCGGACAGCTCTTCCGGGGTTGGCTCGCGGCCCATCTCCTGCAGCATCTGCCGCGAGATACGGTTCAGCTTGTTGATGGTCTCGATCATATGCACCGGGATACGGATGGTGCGGGCCTGGTCCGCAATGGAGCGGGTAATGGCCTGCCGGATCCACCAGGTGGCGTAGGTAGAGAACTTGTAACCACGGCGATACTCAAACTTATCGACCGCTTTCATCAGGCCAATATTGCCTTCCTGGATCAGGTCCAGGAACTGCAGGCCACGGTTGGTGTATTTCTTGGCAATGGAGATCACCAGGCGCAGGTTGGCCTCGACCATTTCTTTCTTGGCACGACGCGCTTTCGCCTCGCCGATGGACATTTTGCGGTTAATGTCTTTCAGGTCGGCAATGGTAATGCGGTTTTCCGCTTCAAGAGCAGCCAGGCGCTTCTGGATGGCCTTGATCTCTTTCTCATTTTCCTTAAGCGCAGCGACCCACTTCTGCTTGCCTTTCAGCACTGGCGTCAGCCATTTCGGGTTCGCCTCGTTGCCGCTGTAGCTCTCAATAAAGGTCCGCTTGGGCATCTTGGCCTGCACCACGGCCAGTTGCAGAATCATCCGCTCATGGTCGCGCTGACGGGATACGGCATAACGCAGCCGGTCCACCAGGTGGTCGACCATCTTCGGTGGCAGCTTGAAGTGCAGAAACTCCTCGCCCATGACCTCCAGCAGTTCTTTCGCCTTCGGATCGCCCGGGCCGTTCTTCTCGATCAGGGCGATGTACTTGGCATTGTTCTTACCCAGTTCGGTAAAGCGTTTCGCGACCTCTTCCAGGTCGGGACCCGTGGGACCCGGATCCTCCTCTTTCTCGTCATCATCATCGTCGTCGTCATCCGTCGGCTTTTTCGCCTGCGGAATCGGCTCTTCAGCCGCATAGGGATCGATAAAGTCTGTAAACAGTTCGGTCAGACGCTGCTTGCCTTCCGCGTGGATCACCCACGCCTCGAGCAGGCTTGAGAACGTGCCCGGGAAACGCCCCAGTGCCGCATGCACCTGGCGCAGACCGTCTTCAATACGCTTGGCGATAGCAATCTCGCCTTCGCGGGTGAGCAGTTCCACCGTACCCATTTCGCGCATATACATGCGGACCGGGTCGGTCGTGCGGCCAATTTCGGTTTCAACCGCGGCGAGCGCAGCTGCAGCTTCTTCAGCGGCCGTATCATCCTCGTCACTCGATGCTGAGTCGTTGAGAATCAAGGAGTCCGCATCCGGCGCTTTTTCGTGTACCTGGATGCCCATGTCATTGATCATGTTGATGATATCTTCGATCTGTTCCGGATCGACAATATCGTCAGGCAAGTGATCATTGACCTGGGCGTAGGTCAGGAACCCCTGTTCCTTACCCTGGGTGATCAGATCTTTTAGCTGGGATGTCTGTTTTTCATTCATAAGTATTGGGCCATTGATGCCTAAATATAGACGAAGGTCAGCCCACCGGCGACGGCCGGATCGGGCAGGACCCCTGCTTCAGTTTTTCCGCCGCCGGAGGCTGTCTTTGAGCCCGTTCCGTTCGGCTTGCAATGCTCTGAACTGCGCTTTCTGCTCGTCGGTCTGATCCACGGGATTCGGCAAATGCCCCATCTCCGCTTCCACCTCTTTGAGCCTTAATCCGGCCAGTGCGTCGAGGAACTCCTGGGTGACTTTTTCCGTCTCTCCCGGAAGCTCCCACAGCGCCAATGTGACGAGGTGAGCGTGTGCTTCGTGTTCCCGCAATCTTTCCAATAGCTGAGCTGTCGTAAGATTGGGTCGCCGGCAACAAATGTCAACCAGTTCACGCAGTAACGCCATGCCGGGAATCTCATTACCGGACTTTTCCGCAAATTCCTGTGCCAACTCGCCCAGTGTCGGATTCTGTAACAGCAACGCCATCACCACGCGCATCGGTGTGCGCTGTTGCGCAGCACCTGGACCACCAGGCGGGCGTGCGGGTGGTGCGGCCGTTGACTTACCATGTAAACGGTGCCGCGCCAGTACCTCGAGCCGTTCCAGCATCATGTCCTGGAATACGCCCCCGGGTAATGTTTCTAACAAAGGCCGCGCCGCCTGGACCAGCTTGGCGCGACCGTCAATGCTGTCCATGTCTACTTCAGACGTCAAGCGGTCAAAAAAGAAATCACCCAGGGACTGCGCGTTGTCCAGCAGCTGGCGGAATTTTTCCTCGCCCAGCTGGCGCACCAGGCTGTCGGGGTCTTCTCCATCCGGCAGGAACAAAAACCGCGCCTGCTTGCTGCCGCCCAATTTGGGCAGGGTATTTTTCAGTGCTTTCCAGGCGGCTTCCCGGCCGGCAGGGTCGCCGTCAAAACAATAAATTACCGTGTCAGTGGCGCGCAGCAACAAACTTGCCTGATCCGGTGTGGTGGCTGTGCCCAATGTCGCAACCGCATGCGTGATACCGAACTGGGCGAGGGCGACGACATCCATATAACCCTCGACCACCACGATCGAATCCAGCTTGCCACTGCGCCGGCGCGCCAGGGAGAGGCCATACAGTTCGCGCCCCTTGTGGAACAGCTCCGTTTCCGGAGAGTTCAGATACTTGGGCCCGTCATCGGCAATAGCCCGGCCACCGAAAGCAATCACCCGGCCCCGACGATCATGAATCGGGAACATGATGCGGTCACGAAATTTATCGTACGCGGAGCGATCACCCTGGCTGAGCAGTCCGCCACGCTTCATAAGGTCCATGGTGTCCTTATCGCCGCCCAGCGCGTTTTGCATGGCATCCCAACTCGCCGGCGCATAGCCGATACCAAATTCGGCGCAAATCTCACCGGAAAGCCCACGTTGCTTGAGGTACTCAATGGCCGGCTCGTGCTCTTTGAGTGCTTGCTGAAAGAATGCGGCGGCTTTTTCCATCACCTCCAGCAGTCCCTGGCGGGGGCGCGGTGTGGCAGCTGCTCCCGACTCGACAGGAACATCAATTCCAGCCATACGTGCCAGGTCTTCCACCGAGTCACGAAATTCCAGCCCTTCATACTGCATCAGAAAGCCGATCGCGGAGCCGTGTGCCCCACAACCAAAGCAGTGATAGAACTGCTTACCAGGGCTCACCGTGAACGAGGGTGACTTCTCGTTATGAAAGGGACACAGTGCGTGGAACTCGTTGCCCGCCCGCTTCAGGGGCAGGCGCCGTTCAATCACTTCGACAATGTCGGTACGCGCGAGCAGGTCCTCGATAAAGGATTCCGGAATTCGCCCTGCCACGTCAGGCCATCATCTCAAAGGGGTGCCATCAGGCGTTCAGTCGGGCCCGAATGACGCCGGACAGCGCTTTCATGTCCGCCCGGCCCTGCACCTGCGGCTTGAGCACGCCCATCACCTTGCCCATATCCTGCATGCCGGCCGCACCCGTGCTGCTGATTGCCTCATCGATAAGGCTTGCCAGCTCAGCCTCGCCCAGCGGCTCGGGCAGAAAGTCTGCCAGCACACTCAGCTCATAACGCTCCTGCTCTGCCAGATCATCTCTGCCGTGTGCCTCATATTGCTCCAGGGATTCGCGGCGTTGCTTGGCCATCTTGTCGAGCACCAGCAACACGGCCTCATCGTTCATCTCGGTGCGGGTATCTACCTCAACCTGTTTGATGGCAGCAGTGACCATCCGCAGCGTGCCGATACGGGCCTTGTCACGGGCGCGCATGGCGTTTTTAACGTCTTCCTGGATCTTTTCTTTGAGGGACATGGGCGTTCTCTGAATCAATTTTATTCGGTTCATTGCATGGCGGCTTTCGGGTCAGGTAGTCACGAAAGTGCCGGAACTACTGTCAACCTTAGCGGGTTTTTCCCGCCCCATGGCAAAACACCGCGCCAGGCGCGGTATATCAATGTACTTTGGAATTTGCCTGGAAAGCTGCCGGTAAGGGTGCAAACGTATGGTTTGTTTCCGCGGGTCTCAAAACACCATGAAAAGTGCAATGGTGACGCCGTGTACCCGGACCTCTCCTTGTCGGACTTACGTGGTCACGACCAGGCGCCTGGGCCAAGGTCGCTACAGACCGTTCCGACTTAGTAAAGACGCTGACGACGCGTGGCTTCTCGCGCCAGGCGTCGCAGGTTGCGCTTCACTGCAGCGGCGGCTTTCCGCTTGCGTTCCTGCGTGGGCTTTTCGTAAAACTCCCGACGGCGGGTTTCCGCCAGAACGCCAGCTTTCTCGCAAGAGCGCTTGAAACGTCGAAGGGCATACTCGAAAGGCTCGTTTTCGCGAACTTTTACGCTGGGCATTTCTACTCCAATCCAATCTATGATTAAGTCGACCCATAACGGGCGTAGCCGCCTATGATACCGCGATATTGACCGCAGATGCAAAGCCTAAAGCCACAACCTTTATTCAGCCCCTGCCCGCAAAACCGCACCGCTGCGTCGTGAATCGCCCACACCGCAAAAATGCCCATCAGGAAAGCGCTGCACCGCATGCACACCGCCAAAGAAAAAGCTGGTTGCAGGCCAGGCCTTTGCACCCGGCCAGCGGTTTTGCAAAGCAGCGACCACGGCATCATCCAGGCCGGCCTCAAATTCCAGCGAGTCGCCCTCAAGATGCAAGCGCGGCGCGGCGACGGCATGCTCCAGGTCCATGTTGTGCCAGCAAAGATTGACCAATACCTGCAGCACCGCACTGCGGATCCGGTTGGAACCGCCGGTACCCAGGGCCACCTCGCTGCCGTCTGCGAGACGCGCCAGGGTGGGACACATCATTGATGCCAATCGCGTGTTGGCCTGCCAGCGATGGAAACCCGCAGGGTTGAGGTCTTCCTCACCAAGCATATTGTTGACCATGACGCCGGTGCCCGGGATAACGTACCCGCAGCCCTCGCCATTAGAGCTGGTCAGACTTGCACAGTTGCCGTGTTCATCGACCACGCTGATATGCGTCGTGCCGCGGCGGAACAGGTCGGCCGGTAGCGCCTGCGCCCGCCACTCCTCCAAGTGCGTATCGCTCAGCATGTGTGCCGCCAGGGCCTCATCAAGGTTCTCTTTGAGCGTTTCTGCGCGCAGACGGTTGGCCGCATCCATGGCGCCAAGCAATGCCAGTGTGCTGCGCTTATCGCCGCGGTCGCTGGCGCTGAAGAAGACCGGGTCCAGCATGGCCAGCGCAAAAGCCACCAGGCTGCCCCCGGGCGAGGGCGGTGCATTAAACCAGAACTCCGCACCATGACTGACGGTATGAACGGGACGGCGACGGATAACCTGATAGGCCTCCAGATCAGCGCGCGTCAGCAGCCCACCCTGCGCACGGCAATCGCGCACGAGCCTCTGGCCGGGCTCGCCCCGGTAAAAGCCCGCGGCACCCTCGTGTGCCAGAGAAGTCAGCAAGTCTGCCAGGTCCGCATGCACCACGCGCTGTCCTGCCTGCGCCGGTGTATGCGGGGTATCCGGCGGGGAAACCAGCGCCAGCGCCCCGGGCGAACGCTCAAGAATCGGTTGCAGAATTTCACTGAGATGCGCCTGATACGGGCTCTGTATGACGCCGCGCCGGGCCAGATCAATCGCCGGCGCCATAATCTCCGGCAGCGGCAGTACGCCCAGCGCCTCATGCACGGCGAAGATACCGGCGGCCATACCAGGCACCGCTGCGGCGCCCAGCCCGACATGAAACTCCTGCTGCGCGGGTCCAAAATCCACCAGTACGGGGACGAAATCCAGGTCTTTTGCGGGTAGCTTGTGTTGCGGTGTCTGGACAAAGAAGTCGAAAACCTCCGGCTCCCGTCCCGCCGGCCTGGCCAACAGAAACCCGCCACCGGCCAGGCTGGTTAACAAAGGCTCGCAGATGGTCGCAGCGCAAAGCGCGCCCAGGGCGGCGTCAAAAGCGTTACCCCCTGCCTCCAGCACGGCTTGAGCTGCCGCCGCTGTTTCGGGGTGGCCTGCTGCCACCATGCCCGCTGTTACTGCCATTGTCTGAGACCCTGAAAAAAGGGCGCCAGTGTACCGCAAGGCACTGCCCAATCCGCCTGCCGGGTGACACAGCAGGGTACAATTCCGCTCTGATTGAGTTTCCTGATGAAACCTTGGGCAGACGAATGCGCGTATTGGGTATTGAAACCTCCTGCGATGAGACCGGAATCGCCGTCTATGACAGCGAAGCCGGCCTGCTGGCGCATACCTTGTATAGCCAGGTGGAGATACACGCAGAGTATGGCGGAGTCGTGCCCGAGATTGCCTCCCGCGATCATGTGCGCAAGTTATTGCCACTGATAGCAAGCTGCCTGAATGAGGCAGGGCTGGAAAAAAGCCAGCTGGACGGCATCGCCTTCACCAAAGGGCCCGGCCTGATCGGCGCCCTGCTGGTTGGCGCCGCCACCGGCAGAAGCCTCGCCATGTCACTGGGTGTCCCGGCACTTGGGGTGCACCATATGGAAGGCCATCTGCTGGCCCCGATGCTGGAGAACGACCCACCGGAATTTCCTTTTGTTGCCCTGCTGGTATCCGGCGGGCACACCATGCTGGTCGAAGTTCGCGCCATCGGTGACTATCACGTTCTGGGCGAAACCCTCGACGATGCCGCCGGTGAAGCCTTCGACAAAACCGCAAAACTACTCGGCCTGGGCTATCCCGGCGGTCCGGCGCTGGCACAATGCGCGCAGCATGGTAACGCTGACCGGTTTCGTTTTCCGCGACCCATGACCGACAGGCCGGGCCTTGATTTCAGTTTCAGCGGATTGAAAACGCATACCCGCAATCTGTTTGAATCAAACGAGAACGACGCGGATCTCATCGCAGATATCGCTGCAGGCTTTCAATTGGCAGTGGTCGACACACTGGCAATTAAATGCCGCCGGGCAATGCAACAAACCCGGGCATCCTGCCTGGTCGTGGCCGGCGGGGTAGGCGCAAACCTGGCCCTGCGCGGGAAACTGCGTGAGGATGGCGAACAGCACGGCTGGTCCGTAGCCTATCCCCGCCCGGAGTTCTGCACGGACAACGGCGCCATGATCGCCTATGCCGGTTGTCAGCGTCTCATGGCGGGTGAGGCTGCCAACCTGGGGATCGGGGCGCGAGCGCGCTGGCCACTGGATCAATTGAGCCATCCGGGTACGGAGCAAGCCTTATGAAAGCCAACCTTATGAAAGACTGTGTATTTATCGAAGATTTGCGCATCCAGACGGTTATCGGTGTGTATGACTGGGAACGGGAAATTACCCAGACCGTGAGCCTGGACCTGGAGATGGGCTTTGACATTCGTCCTGCCGCGGATTCCGATCACATCGATGACACGCTGGACTACAAGTCGGTGGCTAAACGCCTGATCAGCTTTGTCGAGGGTAGCGAGTTCCAGCTTGTCGAAGCGCTGGCAGAGCACTGTGCGCGCATCGTACTGGAGGAGTTTCCCGTGCAATGGCTGCGTCTTAAACTCAGCAAGCCCGGGGCAGTGCGCGGTTCCAGCGCGGTCGGTGTGATTATCGAACGCCAGCAAGATGCACGGACCGATGACTGAAACGGCTTTTCTGGGGATTGGCAGCAATGTGCAGCCGCAACGGCATGTCGCCATTGCGATTGAGCGCATCCGGCAGGCCTTCGACAATGCGGAATTCTCGCCCATTTACCAGAGCCGGGCCGTGGGTTTCGATGGCAACGACTTTATCAATCTCGTGGCGCGGGTAGAAACCGGCCTGAGCCCGTTGGCGCTTCGCGACTGGCTGCGCGCCCTTGAAGACGAATACGGCCGCGAACGCGACGTGCCGAAATTCTCCGACCGGGTACTGGATGTCGATATCCTGCTGTACGGCGACCACGTCAGCCAGGAAGAAAAGCTCGAACTGCCCCGCCCCGAGTTATTTCACTTTGCCCATGTACTCCGCCCGCTGGCCGAGCTGGCACCGGAACTTGTGTGTCCGGGCGACGGGCGCACCCTGCGCCAGATTCGCGAGCAGGCTCAGCTGGATGAATCCAGCCTGATTGCCCTGGACCAGAACTGCGTTCCCATACCCGCCGGCCAGCCCTGGACAAGCTGATCGCAGACAGCAGGGCTCATATATTTAAGCTGCGCCCGCCATCCACGGCCAGAACCTGGCCCGTTACGTAGGGCGCATCAAGCCCGAGGAACGCGACGGCGGAGGCGATGTCCTGTGCCTCACCACACCGCCCGAGGGCCACGCGGGACAGGATGTCGCCCTGCTCGGCCTCGCTGGCGCCGGCCTCCGGCCACAAAATGGCGCCGGGTGAGACACCATTGACACGTACCTCCGGCGCCATCTCCACGGCCAGGGAGCGGGTCATCATTTCCAGAGCGGCCTTGGCCATGCTGTACACCGGAAAACCCGGCAGGGGCTGTCGCGCATAAATGTCCACGATGTTTACGATCGCACCACCTGCCAGCGCCGGCGCCAGCGCCTGGCTAAGAAAAAACGCCCCGCGCACATTACTCCCCATCAGGTCCTTCCAGGTCGCACCATCCACTTCGCCCAGGGGCGAGGGATAGAAGCGAGAGGCGTTGTTGACCAGCAGGGCGAGGGACGGGCTGATGGTCCGCGCCTGCTCAGCCAGCGATTCTGAACCACCGGGCGCACCCAGGTCTGCCTGCAGAACCACGGCACTGCCCGGGCGCCGCTTGTCCAGCCGCTGCGCGAGTGCCGCGGCCGGCTCCAGGCTGCCCAGGCAATGAATCATGACGTTCAGTCCACGCCCGTGCAGGTGTTCAACGATCGTGGCACCGACGCGCTTTGCGCCGCCCGTGACCAGGGCCCAGTGCATGCTGGACTTTGATTCATTGCTCAATGACACTGTCTCCATGTACCCCGCCGACTCGCGCCTCATCCTGCCCGATCCACCCCCGGCGCTCAAGGAGCACAGTGCCTTACTTGTCGCACGCCTCAATGAGCTGGCGGACGATTCCGGCAGCCTGTCGTTCGCTGAATACATGGAGGCCGTGCTGTATGAGCCGGGCCTGGGTTATTACAGCGCCGGACTGCACAAGCTTGGCGAGAGCGGAGATTTTGTCACTGCGCCCGAGCTGGGCACACTGTTCGCCGGTGCCCTGGCCAGGCAGATTGCCCAGGTCGGTAACGCGCTCGGTGAAGAAGCCGCCCAGCCTGCTAGCGGCACATGGGACCTGCTGGAAGTCGGCGCCGGAACCGGCAAGCTGGCCGCCGATCTGCTGCTGGCCCTGGATACCGGCGGGGGAACCCTGCCCGGGCACTACCGGATTCTCGAGCGCAGTGCCGATCTGCGTGCGGTTCAGGCCCGGACCATCAGGCAAAAGGCGCCCGCCCACGCACACCGGGTCAGTTGGATTGAGCGGCCGCCGGAAGACCCCTGGCGGGGTGTGCTGATCGCAAATGAAGTCATTGACGCGCTCGCGGTGGAGCGTTTCCGGATTTCCGCGCAAGGTCCCGTGCAGCTCGGCGTAAAGATATCGGGCAGTGGCCTTGAATGGACCGAACGCCCCGCACCCGAAGCGCTGGTGGCCGCCGTGCACAAGCTGCAGCAGGACCTGCCCGGCCCCCTGCCCGAAGGCTACACCTCCGAACTGTGCATGAGCCTGCGGCCGTGGCTTGAAGATATCTCCGGGCAATTGGAACAGGGTCTGGCCCTGTTTATCGACTATGGCTACCCGCGCCGGGAGTACTACCGCGCCGAACGGGACGCAGGAACCCTGGTCTGTCAGTACCGCCATCGCGCACATTTTGACCCCCTGGTCTATCCGGGTCTGCAGGATATTTCTGCGTTTGTAGATTTCACTGCCCTGGCCGAGGCGGCAGACGCTAGCGGCCTCGAGGTATCCGGCTATACCACCCAGAGTCTGTTTTTGATTGGCTGCGGACTGGAAAGCCTGGCCCGCAACCTGCCTGATCTGCCCCCGGTACAGCGTCAGGCACTCGCCCACGAAATGCGCGAGCTCACCCTGCCGGGTGCCATGGGTGAGAAGTTCCAGTGCATGGGCCTGACCCGCGGGCTTGACCTGCCCCTGCTTGGATTCGCCTTACGCGATCTGCGTGGCCGGCTGTGAGCTCAATATGAGCAACACACTTCACTACAAGCCCTGGTGGATGGCACTGGGTTGGCTGATGGTGGCGGTTGTTGTCGCCCTGTCACTGATGAGTGTCCAGGGCCCGGTCTCTGCTCCAGGCGCTGACAAGATCTATCACGCCATTGCCTACGGCGCGATGATGTTCTGGTGGGGCATGGTGCAACCACAACGCAGGTGGCTGTGGGCAGTAGCCCTGATCGCGCTGGGTATCGGGCTGGAGATTGCCCAGTCATTTACCGGCTACCGTCAATTGGACCGCTGGGACGCGCTGGCTAACAGCTTTGGCGTGGTCGCAGCACTGTTGCTGCTGCCCAGCCCGCTGGCCCTGTTACTGCCCTGGTTTGACCGGCAGATTGCCAATCGCTTCAACCCGGGCGCTACGTAAGCCCTCACCCAGCGCGGGACCGCTAAGGCCTTGATCGATCAGGGTCTTTGACTTCACTTCGCGCGCGGCTGCCAGCGCGGCCAACAGCCGGTCTGCCTGCGGATATTCGCGCTCTTGCCAGCCGGCACGCCCCTGGTAATCGGCCTTGCAGGCAGCCAGGAAATCCGTGATATCCGGCTGTCGTATGGCATCCAGTCCTTCCAGGAGGCGCATGACCGTGGCGGGCCGGGCCTCCAGAATGCGGTGACAGCGCAGATGAAACTCGCACACCTGCAAGGCAGTGCGCCGGGTATTGTTGGGTACGCGAAAACGCTGACAGACCGATTCCACCAGCGGTAAACCGGCAGTCTCATGACCACGATGGGACGGCAGCTCGTTGGCGGGCGTGAGCCCCTTGCCCAGGTCATGCAACAGCACAGCCACGCGGGCGTCTTCAGAACTTTCAGCGCGGGCGGCCGCATCCAGCGCCATCAGCGTGTGCAGTCCGGAATCGATTTCCGGGTGGTACTGTGCGTTTTGGGGTACCCCAAACAATGCTTCAACCTCGGGCAACAACACGGCCAGCGCGCCGCAATCGCGCAAAACTTCGATAAATATCGAGGGCTGCGGAGTATGCATGGCCTTGCGCACCTCGGTCCAGGCGCGCTCTGGCACCAGGTGATCAAGCTCGCCTTGCTGGACCAGGCCCTGCATCAGCGCCCGGGTATCTTCGTGCACGGTAAAACCAAGGCCGGCAAAGCGCGCCGCGAAACGCGCAACCCGCAGCACCCTGAGCGGGTCCTCGCTGAATGCCGGAGACACATGGCGTAACACGCGGTCCTGAAGATCCTGCGCGCCGCCATACGGGTCGACCAGCGCCCCGTCGGGCCCGCGCGCCATCGCGTTGATGGTCAGGTCGCGGCGTTCCAGATCCTGTTCGATGCGAATGCCCGGATCAAAATCCACGGTAAAACCATGGTAGCCGCGCCCCTGTTTACGCTCGGTACGGGCCAGGGCATATTCCTCGTTGGTATCCGGGTGCAGGAACACCGGAAACGAGGCGCCGACCTGCCGATAACCGCGGTCCAGCAGCCCTCGAGGCGTGGCCCCGGTAATGACCCAGTCACGCTCACGCACCGGCAGACCGAGCATCTCGTCACGGATTGCGCCGCCAACGAGATAGAGGGTTTCAGACACGCTGCTGCTTCTTGCGTCGGGACTGGTCCAGCCGCGATTGGCGCGGGGACTCGCACAGATATTCAGGCACCACGGCATCAATACTGGCCGGTGTGATGCCAAGCCCGGGTAAGGCATTGTTGTCGGTCACATTGCCGACCTGCAGGGAGCGGAAATTGTCTGTGGAAAAAGGTTTCCCCGGTACAAAATCCATCACCGAGGCCTGCAGTCGTGACAGCCCCTTGGGCAGGCCAATAATCGTGCGGCGCAAGCCAAGCGTGTGAGCGGTCCAGGCTACCAGTTCTTT
The DNA here is from genome assembly GCA_942491555.1 of uncultured Gammaproteobacteria bacterium. GTDB lineage: Bacteria > Pseudomonadota > Gammaproteobacteria > Xanthomonadales > SZUA-36 > Marinihelvus. The sequence goes on along the minus strand of CALOBN010000005.1, from coordinate 611,331 downwards.
CAGCGTGTAGACCTGCGGACCACCCAGCTCCCAGACAGCATTGATGCCCTGGTTTTCATCCAGCGCAATGCGCATGGCTGCCGCCACATCTCCAGACCAGACCGGCTGCAAGGTACTGTCCGGACAGGCCAATGGCATGACCGGCGCCAGTTTCAGTAAGGCCGCAAAACGATTGAAAAAACTGTCGCCACGACCAAAGATGACCGACGGGCGGAAGATCGTCACATCCAGCCCGCTGGCGGCGAGCAAGGCCTCGGCTTCACCCTTGCTTTTCTGGTAGTGACTCTCACCCTGTCCGGCGCCCAGGGCGCTGACGTGCAGTACGCGCCGGACACCGGTGCTCGCGCAGGCCTCGATGATTCGCTCAACCAGCTCGACATGAACCCGGTGAAAGCCCTTGCCATCAGATCCGGACTCATTAAGGATGCCGGCCATGCTGACCACGGCGTCCGCATCACGCATCTGCATGGCGAGCTGATTGGCATCAAAGACATCTGCATTGCGCGTAGTGACGCCGTTAAGAAGGCGAAATTTACCCAGCGCGGCCGCATCACGCGTCAGGATGGAATTGTGGTGGCCTGCGTCGGCAAGAGCCTGTGCAACATGCAGCCCTAGAAAGCCGCTTCCGCCAATGGTAACTATCTGCATGGTTTTAGGGACCGGTCCGCGGCGCTTCACCCGGGAAGGCACGGCACACGATTTCAACTGTGGAATCGTTGGCTATGGTACCGGATTCTATGCCCGGCATACGGCTTGAAATGCGCCGCACCGGTTTTTGAAGCCGCCAGTCGTAGAGTGTTGTGAAGGTCAGGACACGCGGGATGTAATCGCGGGTTTCATAGTAGGGCAGCGTCTCGATCCATTGCGCGGCCTCGTCCAGTTTGCGGGTTCCCAGCCAACGTGCAACGGCGTTCGGCCCGGCATTGTAAGCACCGGAAACCAGCACCGGGTTCTGATCATAATCATTCAAAAGGTCGCGCAGGTAGACGGCGCCAAAGTCGATATTGTTGGGGCCTTGCAGTAATTCAGAAGAGGCCTGGTAGGGCAGCCCGTGCTTGCGCGAGAGCGTGCGCGCGGTGGCCGGCATGACCTGCATCAGCCCCAGCGCACCGGCAGGCGACCGGGCGGTCTCCATCATGGCGCTTTCTGAGCGCATGATGCCAAGCAGGTAGGCCGCATCAAGGTCATAGTCACCGGCGGCCTCCATGATCAGGTCGGTGAAAATAACGGGAAAACGCCATTCGTAAAAGCTCAGCTCACCGCTGTCGCCCAGGGCGAAAATAACCCGGTCATACCAGCCCTCGCGACGCGCCAGACCTGCGGCGACCTTCAATTGTTCAGCCGGCAACGCTGCAGCCGCGCGGGCCCACTCGGCGCGGGCCCAGTTATCCAGGTCGACCTGGTGCAACTCCAGGGCGCGCTGAAAGCGCGGCGAATTCATCAGTGCTTCAATTTGCACCTCGGTAACCGGCGGCTCTGCAGGACAAATGGTATAGGGCGCATCCAGTGCATCAGCAGCCAGGAAGCCATAGTAGTTGGTGGATGTGGCAAGCGCTTCCAGTAGTGCGTTTCCGGCCGTGAGCTGCCCCGTGTTGAGCGCGCTGCGCGCTTTCCAGTAGCGCCAGCGGTCATCGCTGGCCGCCTCCTCACTCATGCCGGAGATGGCCTCAGCCACGGTCATCCAGTCACCGGTGCTCATCGCAAGCCTGGCCCACCATTCCAGTAACTGATCGTTACGGTAAGCAGGAGGCACCTCCGGGATGAACGCGAGGGCGTCAACATCAAGGTCAACAGCCGCCCATAACGCCACCTCACGCATGAGGTCTCCGCGGGTTGCGTCTGACCAGGCGAAATGCCGTGACAGCGGCCCAAACAGTTGCATGGCGCTGGCCGGGTCAATGCGCGCCAGGCTGCGCAGTGACTCAGCGGCGATCATTCGCGTGAGCTCCGAATCATGCCAGCTGCGCGCACGGTTCAGCTGCCGGTAGCGATCCATATCAAAGCGCTGCCAGCGGTCCAGCCATTCCCGTTGCGGCGCCGGCACATAGCGGGCCAGGAAAAGAGTCAGGCGGGGGTTGCCCTCAGCCATGGCCAGGCGAATCCGTTCCCAGGCCAGTTCGCCGGTGATGCCACCCTGGGCAGCGAACCAGTCGAACAAAGGGTCGCAGGCATCCGGCTGGCTGTTGCCCACCGTCCACAGTTCGCGCGCCTCGGTCATCAAGCCATCGAGATCGCCGTTGCGCAGCCGGGCCTGGGCCACAAAACAGCGCACCTCGGTGTTCGTGGAACCCTCGCCATAGCTCAGCAGATCAGACCAACGGCGGTTCTTACCCAGGGTTCTCAACCAGGCGGTGCGCAGCCCCGGGGTAAATGCCCAGTCCGCATGCGCCTGCAGGAACGCGTCCATGGTGGCCGGCGCGACCTGTGCCCGGCGATGACGATAATCTTCGTACTGCCAATAGGGATACAGGATGTAGTTTTGCAAGCCCGGGCCAAGCCGCTCAAACTCATCGCGACGACCCTCGCGGGCAGCAGCCCAGGCTTTTTCAAAGTCCTTTCTCAGATCCGCCTGGGTATCTGCATCAGCTGTGACGGCCGGTGTAAAAACCAGCACAAGCAATCCGGTGAGCAGCATGAGCTGCAGGCGATGAATACCACCCTGAGCTATGCTGATCATCGTTTGTAACATCATGCCAACACCCTATGAAAATCCTGCCCATTCGGCAAGCAGCCTTTTACAAAAATCAGTCCCGGCGCTCAACTACTGTGACTGCGGCACATGATTGACCCCCAGGTTTTGTGGGAGTTCGCCCTGATCGGCCTGGTAGCTGGTCTCGCGGCCGGGTATCTGGGTATCGGCGGTGGACTGATTATTGTCCCGGCCCTGATACATGTGTTCGCGCGCGACCCGGCAACCGCAGCGATATCCAGCCATATGGCCGTGGCCACATCCCTCACCACCATGCTGGCCACCTCCCTGAGCTCCATCTGGGCACACCAGCGCCGCCATGCGATTGACTGGTCGGTGGTTAAAAGCCTGCTGCCCGGGCTGCTGCTCGGGGCAGCCACCGGCGCGTGGGTGGCGGACCAGGTTCCAACCCGGCCACTGGCCCAGATCTGCGGCATCTTTGCCGTGCTGGCCGGCCTGCAGCTGTTGTTTCTCAAAGCCAGGGAGGGCAGTCACCCTCTGCCGGGCCGGGCCGGCTCAACCGCCGTCGGCCTGGGCATTGGCGGAATATCCAGCCTGGTAGGCATCGGCGGTGGCAGTATGACAGCACCCTGGCTGATGTGGCACGGGGTTCGCGCCCAGGCTGCCGTGGCCACCGCGGCAGCCTGCGGCTACCCGATTGCACTGGCAGGTTCAGCCATGTTTTTTGGTCTCAGCCGCGGCACTACCGACAGCCTGGGCTACATTCACCTGCCCGCAGTTGCCGGTATCGCCATTGCCAGCGTAATCACTGCACCCATAGGCGCCTGGCTGGTACACAAAAGCCCGCCGCAACAGGTGCGGCGGGCTTTCGGCATCTTTCTGTTACTGGTTGGTGCGCGCCTGCTCGTGCAGGCGAACTGATCCCTATTCGGCAGCAACCTCGATCACTTCGCCAGGTTCTGCCAAAGCCATTTCCATGCTCATCGCTTCCTCGGCCACCAGTGCATCAACAATGGCCAGCATCGCGTCGAAGCTGGTCACTGAACCGCCGGCGCTGACCCGGTACTTACCGTTGACCAGCATGCTCGGCGTACCGCTCACACCCGCGTCACGGACAATTTTTTGTTCGTTCTTGACGCGCATGTCGACCGCGAACGACTGGGAAGTCGCCATAAACTGTTCAGGCTCAATCCCGAAATCTGCATAGAACTCTGCAATCTGCTCCATGCTGCGCATCTGGTCGCCGTCTTTCCACAGCGCGTCCATCATCGCCACATGGGCATCTTCGCCGGCCCCAAGCAAGCTGGCGGTCACATAAGCGCGGGCGTACATTGACCAGATTGGCCGGCCGAACTCAACCGGAATACGGGAGAACTGGACCACTTCGGGCTGGCGCACTTTCCAGGCCTGCACATAAGGTTCAAACGTGGCGCAATGGTTGCAGAGGTAGGAAAACACCTCGGTCACCTTGACACCGTCCACCGGACGGTAGTTTTCAGGTGTTTCAATTTTGTAGTAGTGCACGCCTTCCTGATAACCACCAACCGTATCCTGCGCTGCAGCGACACCGCTTGTTAACAGCAAGCTCAAAGCAATAAGCATCTTGTTCATGGGGTTGTTGTCTCCTCTTATCAGAACAAACAGACCACGTTCAGGCCGGTGGGTTCCATCGCCAAATGGACTTACTCGTCGCGATACAGGCCCTGGATGTAGCTGGCGACCGCGAGAATGTCCTCATCGCTGAGACCTTTCGCAACAACCGTCATTACCTGGCTGTTGCCGTCATCCTCGCCCCACTGCTCACCGTCCCGGTACCTGGTAAGCATGCTGGCGGTGTAGGTGGCATGCTGACCACCCACCCAGGGATAGCCGGTCAGGGGGTTACCTTCCCCGGCCGGTCCGTGGCATGCAGCGCACGCGGGAACGCCTTCCGACGAATTGCCGGCGAGGTACAACTGTTCACCGGCTGCAACCAGCGCTTCATCGGCAATGCCCGGGCTCATGGTCTGGCCCGCATAATAGGCCGACAGATCAGCAATATCCTGGTCTGAAAGCATGGCCACGATACCCATCATTTCGGGAACGGGCCGCGCTCCGTCCCGAATGAGCGTGATGTGGCGTGTCAGGTAGGCCTCGTGCTGGCCGGCGATTTTTGGCCACATGGGGACCACGCTGTTACCGTCCGCACCGTGGCAGGCGGCACAGGTTAAGGATTTCTGCTGACCTGCTTCAGGGTCGCCCTGGGCGACCGCGTTAATTGAAATCATCAGTAGTAAACTGGCGGCTACGCCAAGCAGTGCTTTCATCAGGGTTTCTCCATCCCCGCACGGGGAGATTCAAAGACTGGATTGGTTCCGGGATATCTACGGTATTATCCCGCTTTCATATGCTGCGTTCCAGCACCTTATTGCAGACAGGTGAATGAAATTGTGAAGCCCGTAAACCCGTTTCGACAAGCCGAATACGTTCTCGCCGCCCACCACCTGAACCAACTACCGCCTGACGAGGGTGTCGAGATCGCTATAGCCGGACGCTCCAACGCTGGAAAATCCAGTGCAATCAATGTCCTGTGCGATCAAAAGTCGCTGGCCCGAACCAGCAAAACACCCGGCAGAACCCAGCAAATTGTGATTTTCCGTCTCGACGATCAGCGGCGCATTGCCGACCTGCCCGGTTATGGCTATGCGCAAGTCCCGCTGGAACTGAAAGCCCATTGGCAGGACGTGTTGCAACGCTATTTTGAAACCCGTCGTAGCCTGCGCGGCGTGATTCTGGTCATGGATATTCGCCATCCCATGAAACCCTATGATCAGATGATGATGAACTGGTGCAGCGCCGCGGGTCTTCCCTGTCATGTGCTCATGACCAAAGCCGACAAGCTCAAGCGTGGCCCGGCCCAGGCTGCGCTGCTGAAGCTCCGGAAATCACTGCCACCAAACGCCAGTGCGCAGGTTTTTTCCTCCAAATCCAAAGAGGGCCTGGAGGGATGGATCGAGCTGATGACAGGCTGGTACGACAAGCAGCCTGAAAGCTGAGGCCGCCTCAATTACACTGCCATGAACCGGTTACCACCCAATTTACTGCAAGGAATTTCCAGACCATGAGCTATCCCACCACCCGCATGCGGCGCATGCGTGCGAATGACTTTTCCCGTCGCCTGATGCGCGAGAACACGCTGACCGCAGCCGACCTGATCTGGCCGGTTTTCGTGCTGGAAGGGCATGACCGCAAGGATGCAGTTGAATCAATGCCCGGTGTGGACCGGCTCAGCATCGATCGCTTGCTGCCCGAGGCAGAACGTTGCCTGGAACTGGGCGTGCCGGCCATAGCCCTGTTTCCTGTGACCCCGGCGGAGGTTAAATCCGATCAGGCACAGGAAGCGTGGAACCCGGAAGGATTGGCTCAGCGCGCAGTGCGCGCCCTCAAGGAACATCTTCCGGAACTGGGCGTAATAACCGATGTGGCGCTTGATCCGTTTACCTCGCACGGGCAAGACGGTCTGCTGGATGAGAACGGTTATGTGACTAACGACGGCACGGTCGAGGCTCTGGTCCGCCAGGCCTTGTCGCACGCCGAGGCCGGCGCAGATATCGTTGCCCCCTCGGACATGATGGACGGCCGCATTGGCAGTATTCGCGATGCGCTGGAAGAAGACGGTCACGTAAACACCCTGATTTTGTCCTATGCCGCGAAATATGCCTCTTCGTTTTATGGCCCCTTCCGGGACGCTGTCGGCTCTGCCGGCAATCTCAAGGGTGGCAACAAGTACACCTACCAGATGGATCCTGCGAACGGCGACGAGGCGCTGCACGAGGTATCCCTCGACCTTCAGGAGGGTGCGGATATGGTGATGGTCAAGCCGGGCATGCCCTACCTCGATATCGTGCGCCGCGTTAAAGACGAGTTCAGCGTGCCGACCCTGGTCTACCAGGTTTCCGGCGAGTACGCGATGCTGCGCGCTGCCGGCATGCAGGGCTGGCTGGACGAAGATGCGGTGATGATCGAATCCCTGCTGGCCATGAAACGTGCCGGGGCTGACGGCGTACTTACCTACTTCGCGCCGCGCGCAGCGGCCTGGCTGAAGGCACAGCAGTGATCCACCTCGCCCTGTTCGGGCAACCGGTGCGCTACTCGCTTTCCCCGCGCATACACCAGCTGTTTGCCGGGCAAGCCGGGCTGCAGATTGATTACCAGGCGATTGATACCGGTCCCGGCATGCTGGGCGAGGCTTTGGAGTGCTTTCAGGAATCAGGCGGCAGCGCCTGCAACATTACCGTACCGCTGAAAAATGAGGCCCGGGCGCTGGCCGCCCATTGCAGCGAGCAAGTGATGCTCGCCGGGGCCGCCAATACCCTCACCCTGGCTGATGGCCAATGGCGGGCCGACAGCACAGATGGTCCCGGACTACTTATGGACCTCGCCCGCCAGGATGTCGCAGTTGCCGGTCAAAGGATAGCCCTGCTGGGTGCGGGCGGGGCTGCCGCCAGCGTTCTGGCCAGCCTGCTGGCAGCCGGGCCGGCCTCGGTCAAACTCTTTAACCGGACCGGCACGCGTGCGCTGGAAATGGCGCGGCGGCATCAGCATCTTGGCAACACGACAGGCCAGGACATGCGCTCTTTGAGCGCTGCCGGGCCTTTTGACCTGGTGATTAACGCCACCTCAATGGGTCACTGCGGCGAAATGCCGCCCGTGCATGAGGCGATGCTGGCAAGGGGAGGTTTCTTTTACGATATGAACTACGGGGCGGCAGCAACGGGGCTTGAGCAATGGAGCCGGAAACATGGCATTCCCCACAGCTCAGGGTTGGGTATGCTGGTCGGACAAGCTGCAGAGAGCTTTAACTTATGGACGGGTTATCGACCGGATATTGCACCCGTTCTGGACACCCTGGCCCGGTCCGGGGTTTGAGGCCTGTTCAGAGCCGCTCAGAACTCCCGCGGGTCACTTAACAATTCTCCCATCTCATCCAGGTCAGGATAACCCAGACCCCGTTCGCGGCAATAGCGCGCAACGATGGGGTGTAACCATTCAAACCGTAACCGTGCATGGGTGGGCCGATCCATACGACTGCTGTCATACAGGCCCGCTGCGCGGCGTTGCGCCACGGCCTCGAAAAGTACCACGGCGGTCGCCACGGAAACATTCAGAGACTGGCTCATGCCCATCATGGGAATCATGATTTCCTGATCCACCAGGCCCAATGCTTCATCACTGACGCCAAACGCCTCGGTACCGATCAGCAATGCGATCGGGCGCGTGTAATCAATCTCGCGGTAATCCACTGCCTGGTCGGAAAGGTGCGCGCCAAGAATCGTAAACCCACGGGCATGCAGTTGCCGGCAGGCCGCCTGGGTACTCTTGTGAGTGCACAATTCCACCCATTTTTCCGCGCCCTGGGACGTGTGCCAGTGTTTACGAACATTAGTCTTACCGGGAACGATATGAATTTCCGGAATACCGACAGCGTCGCAGGTGCGCACCACCGCCGACAGGTTACGCGGCTTGTAGAGATTTTCGGCCAGCACGGTGAGGTCCGGCTGGCGCCGGTCCAGAACGCCATCGAGACGTTCGCGCCGCTGTGGCGTCATGCGGGCGGCTGGTCCGGCCTGGCGCCGCGAAGAACCTCAATGTTTTCCGACAGGCTGCAGACCGCCTGCATCAGAAGCAGAACGGGCAAGGCCACAATCAGCGATTTGAGCAGATAGACAAACGGCAGGCCACCCGCCTGTGATGAGTCCTCGAGCATGCGCCACGATGCTGCAACATAGTCCCAGCTGACCGAAACCAGGTAGATACCGACAGGAATCACGAACAGCACAATCCCCGCCAGATCAATCAACGCTTTACCCCTGGGGGTACGTTTGCGGTAGAAAATATCCACCCGGACATGGCCGTCAACCTGCCAGGTCCACGCCGCGGCCAACATAAACACCGTCGCATGCATGTAGGTGACAGACTCCTGCATCCATACCCAGCCCTCGTTGAGCCCGTAACGCAGTGACACAACCAGAAAGGTCAGGAGGACCATGAACAGCACCAGCCAGGCCGCAGCTTTGCCTGCGCCGCGGGTGAAGCCCTCCATCAGCGTACGCCAGGCGGGCGCGTGGTTTACCACTCTTTTATTTTCCACATCGCCGGCTTGATCGGGTTACGCACGCTGTCGGCGTCGCTCAGCTCCAGCGTGCCATCACCATCATCGTCCATGTAATAGTAAGGAACGCCGTGTTTTGGCGTCACTTTGACCATGTAAATCCGGCCCTCGAAGCGATATTCCTCGATGATGTTGTCATCATCATCGCGACTGATTTCCACGGTCGGCTCAAGCAACTCACTCTCATCAACGACCTTGGGCGGCACCGGAACGTCAGCGTCTTCCGGCACCTCGACTTCGATGATGTCACCCGGCTGTACAACCGAGGTGCGTGGTTGCGCATCGATGGGCGGCAGCGGCGGCGGCGCAGCAGGATCTTCTTCCTGTGCACTGGCGCTGCCGATGCAGAAAACCCCGCCCGCGCAGCAAATCATTACCATTGTGATCAGTGTCTTACGCATCATTCCACTCCCCTTAACGTGCCGCTCCCAGCCAGACTTGATGGCATCGCGGCCTGTTACCAAAGGTCAACCTTGAGTATTCTCAGCATAGCAGACCCGCCCTGGCCACATCTTGAACTTTTCATGACAAGCAACCCGCAAACGCTCTACCTGGTTGATGGATCCTCATACCTCTACCGGGCATTTCACGCCTTGCCCAATCTGACCAATTCGAGGGGTGAGCCAACCGGCGCCCTGCTGGGGGTGGCCAATATGTTGCGTCGCCTCATCAGGGAAGCGGAAGGCAAGAGTATCGCCGTGGTTTTTGATGCCAAGGGGCCAACCTTCAGACATGAAATGTACGCCGACTACAAGGCCAACCGGCCGCCCATGCCGGCTGAGCTGCGCAGCCAGGTGGAGAACATCTTCGAGCTTGTGCGCCTGCTCGGCTTGCCGCTGGTGCAGATAGAGGGTGTGGAAGCGGATGATGTCATCGGGACACTGGCCCGGCAGGCCGAGGCGGCGGGGCTGAACTGTGTCATTTCAACGGGCGACAAGGATCTGGCCCAGCTCGTAACGGAGCATATTACGCTCGTCAACACGATGTCTGACACGACCATGGACATCCAAGGGGTGCAGGAAAAATTTGGTGTGCGCCCGGATCAGATCATCGACTTCCTTGCCCTGACCGGTGACAAGTCGGACAACATTCCGGGCGTGGACAAATGTGGCCCGAAGACCGCCGCCAAGTGGCTGGCAAGCTACCACACCCTCGACGGGGTCATGGAACATGCCGATGAGGTGGGTGGCAAAATCGGTGAAAACCTGCGCGAGGCCCTGGATATTTTGCCTTTGTCACGAGACCTGGCCACGATTCGCGAAGACCTGGAACTGGATATCGAGCCCGCCTCGTTGACTCGGGCGGAGCAGGATGAGCGCGAACTGCTTGCCTTCCTGCAACGTTACGAGTTCAACAGCTGGCTTCAGGAACTGGATGTTGATGAGGGCGGGGATGCGCCGGAAGCTGACTATGAGCTGATTCTGGACCAGGCCGGGTTTGACCGCTGGCTGAAGCGCCTGGAGGGCGCTGAACTGATCGCCTTTGACACCGAAACGACTTCCCTGGATCCGATGCAGGCCGAGATTGTGGGCCTGAGCTTTGCCGTAGAGGCAGGCTGCGCCGCCTATTTACCGGTCGCCCATGACTACCCTGGCGTGGAACCACAACTGGATCGTGAGCAGGTGCTTGAGGCCTTGCGGCCGATCCTGGAGGGCGAAGACAAGCGCCTGGTGGGACAACACTTCAAGTACGACATGAACGTGCTGTCCCGCTACGGCATCCATGCCCGCGGGGTGGCCTTCGATACGATGCTGGAGTCCTACGTGCTTAACGCCACCGGCACCCGTCATGACATGGACTCGCTCGCGCTGAAATACCTCGGGCGTCAGACCACGCACTACGAGGACATCGCCGGCAAAGGCGCCAGGCAGATTTCCTTCAGCCAGGTGGGTATTAGCGAAGCCGCTCATTACGCTGCAGAGGATGCGGACATCACCCTGCAACTGCATGAGCACCTGTGGCCGCGGTTGTGCGAGGTAGGCACCCTGCGGCAGGTCTTCGAGGACATCGAGATGCCGCTGGTACCCGTGCTGGCCCGCATGGAGCAACGCGGCGTGCTGATTGATGCCGACATTCTGAACCGGCAAAGCAGCGAGATGGGCCACGAGATCCTCGAGCTCGAGAAGAAAGCCTATGCCGCGGCCGGACAGCCCTTCAACCTGGGATCACCCAAGCAGCTGCAACAGATCCTGTTCGAGAAACTCGAGTTACCGGTGGTGCGCAAGACCCCGAAAGGTCAGCCATCAACCGCCGAAGATGTTCTCCATGAGCTGGCTGCCGACTATGAACTGCCACAACTGATCCTGGAATACCGCTCACTGTCCAAGCTCAAGTCGACCTACACGGACAAGCTCCCGCAGGAGATCAATCCGCACACCGGCCGCGTGCACACCTCCTATCACCAGGCGGTAGCAGCGACGGGGCGTCTGTCATCCAGCAACCCGAACCTGCAGAACATTCCCATTCGAACGCCGCAGGGCCGCAAGATTCGCAAGGCCTTTGTCGCGCCCGATGGCATGCTGATACTTGCCGCGGATTACTCACAGATCGAGCTGCGCATCATGGCGCATATTTCCGGTGATGAAGGATTGCTTAAAGCCTTCCGCGAGGATGTCGATGTGCACCGTGCGACCGCCGGCGAGGTCTTTGACACCCCTTACGAGGAGGTGAGCGACAGCCAGCGCCGTGCTGCCAAGGCGATTAACTTCGGCCTGATGTATGGCATGTCGGCTTTTGGCCTGGCCCGGCAACTGGAGATTGCGCGCGGCGAAGCACAAACGTATATGGACACTTACTTTGCCCGCTATCCGGGGGTGCATGACTTTATGGAACGCACCCGTGAACAGGCACGCGAGCAGGGTTTTGTCGAAACCCTGTTTGGCCGTCGTCTGTATCTGCCGGACATCAACGCCAGCAATATGCAACGACGCCAGGGCGCTGAGCGAGCGGCCATTAATGCCCCCATGCAAGGCACCGCGGCCGACATCATCAAACGCGCCATGATCACGGTGGACGCCTGGCTGAATAAACATCATCCTGACACGAACCTGACCATGCAGGTGCACGATGAACTCGTTCTGGAAGTACCAAAAGACAAGCTGGAAGTGGTTCAGGCCGGTGTCTGTAAGCTCATGGAGGGCGCCGCAGATCTTGATGTTCCGCTGGTTGTTGATGCAGGTAACGGACCGGATTGGGATTCAGCCCACTAAGCAGGCCTTGAGCTGCGCCTGTGCCGTTACCAGCGGCTCATTGATCCAGGGCACATTGCCCGAATGCAAAAAAGCCCCGGAACGAAATCCGGGGCTCAAAAAACGGTATCGACACTTGGGGGACGAGCCGATACCGGTCGGCCTGCCCAGGGGAAGGCAGGCCTGGCTGTTACAGCCTTGTTTAATGGGACCGGTAAAGAAGGCGAAAGTTTTCAGTTTTTTTCCGAAAAACTGAGATTTGGCTTGTGCGCTGCGGATATTCAATGCCGCATAAGGGGCCCGGGCGCTCAGGCCATGGTATTCAAGCGAGCGCCCGCCAGTTGCGCGGCACCAGGTAATAGTCGGTCAATTCAGCCTCGGGCGTGCCCGGCTCAGGGTGCCAATCGTATTTGAAGGCAACCTTTGGCGGCAAAGACATCAGAATGGACTCGGTGCGCCCGCCCGACTGCAGGCCAAATAACGTACCCCGGTCATAGACGAGGTTAAATTCGACATAGCGACCGCGCCGGTAGAGCTGAAATTCACGCTGTTCTTCAGTCCATGGGTCGTTCTTGCGCCGCTCCACAATGGGCAGATAGGCATCAAGATAGCCATTGCCAACTCCTTTCCAGAAGCCAAGGCAGCGCTCAAAACCCCATTCGTTCAGGTCGTCAAAAAACAATCCCCCGACACCGCGGCATTCGTTACGGTGCTTGTTGAAGAAGTATTCGTCACACCACTGCTTGTAGCGGTCATACACGTCCTCGCCATACGGCCAGCACACATCATGGGAGACCTGGTGCCAGTGCACCACATCCTCGGTAACCGGGTAGTACGGAGTCAGGTCAAAGCCCCCGCCAAACCACCAGACGGTTTCCTCGCCTTCGCGGGCAGCCTCGAAATAACGAATATTCGCGTGTGAGGTGGGTACATTCGGATTTTCGGGATGAATGACCAGCGAGACACCCAGTGCCTCAAAGCCGCGCCCGGCAAGCTCGGGCCGGGCCTTGGTCGCTGAGGGCGGCAGATTATCGCCGAACACATGGGAAAAATTCACGCCACCCTGTTCAATCACCTTGCCGCCGGTCAATACGCGGGTGCGACCGCCACCGCCACCTTCACGATCCCAGCTGTCTTCGGTAAATTTCGCCTCGCCATCTGCCACTTCCAGGCCCGCACAAATGCGATCCTGCAGATCCAGAAGAAAGGACTTAACCGTTTCGATTGCCTCGCTCATGATGCCCTCTAAGCTCCTTCATGGGCACGGCTGACCATGCGCCAGCGCTTTGTTCTGCCCGGGTTGTCGATGTGTACTTCGCCATGAGGCCGCAAAGCAGACCATGTTTTTATAGCTGGTTTTCTAAATCCGGCGCTTCAAGCTTTCGCGACACTGGCCTTTTTACGCGCTGCTTTCTTACGCGTGGCCTTTTTACGGCCGGTCTTCTTGCGGGCTGCCTTCTTGCGCGTCGCCTTCTTCTTGGCGGCCTTTTTACCGCCGCGCTTCTTTTTCTCCGGCGCAGCGGCAAGCAATTTTTCGCACTCTTCCTGCGAATAGCTGCCCGGCTCGCGGTCCTTGGGGATCCGCACATTCTTGTCACCATCGGTGATGAAGGGTCCCCAGCGGCCCTTCAGAATCTGGATGTCCGTGCCCTCGAACTGCACCAGGATCTTGTCCAGGTCCGCCTGCTTCTTGGCGGCGATCACTTCCAGGGCCTGATCCAGGGTCACGTCATGCGGATCGATTTCCTTGAGGGAAACAAACTTGCTGCCGTAGCGAATGTAGGGGCCGAAACGGCCGATACCCGCGGCAATCGTGTCGCCCTCCTCGGTCTCACCGAGGTCGCGCGGCAGCTTGAACAGCTCCATCGCCTCGTCCAGCTCGATGGTCTCCAGGCTTTGACCCGGACGCAGACCGGCAAAGACCGGTTTCTCCTCGTCATCGCGGGTGCCGATCATCACGTGCGGCCCGTAACGACCGAGTCGCACCGAGACCGGACGCCCGGACTTTGGATCGGTACCCAGCACACGGGCCTGGCGGGCATCGTCGCGATCTACCGTCTCGAACTTTTCGGTTACACGCTCGTTAAAGGGCTTCCAGAACTCCTCGAGCAGCGGAATCCACTCACGTTCCCCGCGCGATACTTCGTCCAGGCTGTCTTCCAGCTTCGCGGTAAAATCGTAGTCCACATAGTCTTCAAAGTGGGTTTCCAGGAAGCGCTCCACCACGCGGCCGGTATCCGTCGGGCTGAGCCGGCGGGCATCCACATCCACATAGTGGCGGTTCTTCAGCGTCTGGATGATGCTGGCGTAGGTAGACGGACGGCCGATACCATAGTCTTCCAGTGCCTTCACCAGGGTCGCTTCCGAATAGCGCGGCGGCGGCTGGGTAAAGTGTTGATCGGCGCGCACATCCAGCAAGTCGACCACGTCGCCTTCGGTCAGCGGTGGCAGGCGCTCTTCTTTCTCATCGCCCTTGCCATCCTGGGTCTTGCTTTCCTCGTACGCGGCGAGAAAGCCGGGGAATGTGATCACCGAGCCGGTTGACCGGAACACAGCGCCGGCACCGCAATCAAACTCCACCGACACCTGTTCGAGACGGGCGGGCATCATCTGGCTGGCCAGGGAACGGCGCCAGATCAGCTCATAAAGCCGCGCCTGGTCCTCCCGAAGGTATTTTCGCGCCCGGTCGGGCGTGAGGGCTGCCGAAGTAGGCCGGATGGCCTCATGCGCCTCCTGGGCATTTTTGGATTTGCTCTTGAACTGGCGCGGGCCCTCCGGCAAATACTCATCACCGAACTGGCGCTTGATCTGGCCGCGCAGGTCCGCAAGGGCATCGTTGGACAAGGTCACAGAATCGGTACGCATGTAGGTAATCAGGCCCTGGGTCTCGCCATCAATGGCCACACCCTCGTACAGCCCCTGCGCCGCGCGCATGGTTCGCTGTGCCGAGAAGCCCAGTTTGCGCGATGCATCCATCTGCAGAGTCGACGTGATAAACGGTGCGGAGGGATTGCGTTTGCGTTCGCTTTTCTTGACGCGGTTTACCGTGAGCTTGCCCTGGGCATGGTCCAGCAATTGCCGGCGCAGCGCACCGGCACGGTCGCCGTTGTCGATATCGAATTTGTCGAAGGTTTTGTCATCGAGTTTCGCGAGCCGGCCGAGAAAGGCAAACTCACCTTTCTTCAGATCGGCCTCGATGGACCAGTATTCCTGCGGGTCGAAGGCCTCACGCTCACGCTCGCGGGTTACCACCAGTCGCAAGGCGGGGCTTTGCACGCGGCCGGCACTCAATCCTGTCTTGATCTTTCGCCACAGCAGGGGTGACAGGCTGAAACCCACGAGGTGATCCAGCGCCCGGCGTGCCTGTTGGGCATTGACCAGGTCCATGGATAAATCACGGGGGTTGTCGACGGCTTCCTGAATCGCCTTTTTGGTAATCTCGGAAAACTCTACACGGTGGAAGTTGCGCCCTTCGGTCAGGCCTTTCTCACGCAGAATTTCATACAGGTGCCAGGAAATGGCCTCTCCCTCGCGATCAAGGTCAGTCGCGAGATATACATTTTCAGCTGCCTTCGCCTCCTTAAGGATGCGCGTGACATGCTTTTTACTGTCATCGGACAGCTCGTAATTCATGGCAAAGTTATTTTCTGTATCGACGGCACCGTCTTTGGATGGAAGATCCCGGATGTGTCCATACGATGCGAGCACAATGAAATCTTCGCCCAGATAGCGATTGATGGTTGTCGCCTTGGCAGGCGACTCAACGATAAGCAGGTTTTTGGCCATGGGGTTCCATATGACCGTCCCGCAGACGCCAGAATGGCGGACGGGACCGGCGGTAACACTCCGGGAGTCCAGATCAAAACGCAGAGGTGAGTGAGCTCTGACCGCATCGGCCGGCCAGGTTCCAGCGCCCCCTGCGCTTTTTATTAGTGCCTGTATTCCTGTTCGGTGTCAAACATGAAGTCTTCCATCCAGGCGTAATTCGCCTCTTGCCCCGGCTGATTGAACAGCACCATGAGCACAACCCATTTCATGTCTTCCAGGTTGATTTCATCCGACTCCAGGGCCAGCAATCTGTCGAGCACGAGCTCGCGACGCTGTGCATCCAGGATGCCAATGTTTTCCAGGTACATGATGAAATCCCGGCACTCGGTATCCAGGCGGTCCAATTCGGAATCGACATAGATGCGGATCGGCCGGTCCGTCTGCATCTTGATCTCAGGTTGATGGCGTTGTTCCGCCAAACCGTCCAGCCAACAAAAGGCCTTGTCGATTTCCGCGTTGGTAAAGCCTGCCTCGTGCAGGTTCTCTTCCATATCGGCCCGGTCTGGTTCCAGCTCCGGCTCGTCATAGAAGTATTTCTCGAACAGAAACATCAGTACGTCGAGTACATTTTCTTTCATTATTTCCTCTGGTCTTCAGGCGTCCCGGATTAGCTCCGGTTGACCTGTCCTCTCAGCTCCAGAGCACTCAGCATCCAACAATCTGCCGGCGCGGTCAATGGAAAGCGAAAAATTGTTCCGGTTTCAGCAGCCACGGAACCAAGAGGGTGAACATGGGTACCGGGTGACTGCATCACAAGACGCCAGCCTGTTCACCGGCCAATTCCATGTGCAACAGTCTCTAGTCAGTACTGTCTTGTAGCGTGCTGCGCACCACGGTTCCACCAGGCTCTCGTGCGATAAAGCCCCGCAACTCGAGCATCAGGAGCATGGAGGACACCTCGCGGGCCACCATGCCGGTGCGCTGCACGAGTTGTTCCTGGGTAACCGGGTCAAAACCAAGCGCCTCCCACAAGCGGGCATAGTCAGCATCTTCCAGCAAGTCTGCGTCCGCAGACTTCGACCCGGAATCCCGCTGCCGGTGCGCGGCTGCTGAACCGGATCCGGTTTCGTCAAGCTGCTGGACCAGTGCCAGCGCCAGCTCACGTGCAACCGGCTCGAGTTCCGCCGTGATATCCATGGTGGACTCGGCAAGCCTTGCACCCTGTTTGATCAGACGGTGACAGCCTTTGACCATCGGATTGTGCAATGAGCCGGGCAGCGCAAATACCTCCCGGCCCTGTTCAACCGCAAGGCGCGCCGTGATCAGCGAGCCACTGTTGAGCGCGGCTTCAACCACCAGCACGCCAAGCGAGAGACCGGAGATGATGCGATTGCGGCCGGGGAAATTCTGTTTTTTTGGCGGCGTCCCTGGCGGCAGCTCGCTGACCAGCAGGCCGTGCTCAAAGATTGCCGATGCAGTCGCCTGGCTGCTCCGGGGATAAATCACATCCAGCCCGGTACCGAGCACCGCAACCGTCTGACCCCCCGCATCCAAAGCTGCCTGGTGGGATGTCACATCGATACCTGCAGCCAGACCGCTGGTGATGGTCCAGCCTGCGCGCGACAGGGCGGCGGCAAAATCACGTGCATGGGCGCGTCCGCCGGCGGTCGGGTTGCGACTGCCGACCATGGCAATCTGTGGCTGCCACAGCGTGGCGGCATCCCCGGCCAGCCACAGGACCACGGGCGGGGCAGGTATTGCACGCAGTAAAGCCGGGTAATCAGGGTCTTCGATGGTCATCAGCCGGTGCCCGGGCTGGTCAAGCCAGGCCCGGTCCGACGCCAACTGCCCGTGATCCGGCATCTTTATGGCCGCAATCTGCGCCTCATTAAGCCCCGCCTGACGCAGCGCTGCGCCCGGCAACGCGCAGAATCCATCGACTCCCCCGGTGGTCGGCAGCAGCTCCAGCAAACGCTGGGATGGCAAGCCGGGGGCGCGCGCAACTTTCAGCCAGGAATCATTCACCAGTAAAGCCTGCTCCAAAAAAAAGGGGTGCCAATGGCACCCCTGATCCTACCCTGTTAAGTCGTCCTCAGAGGGTTTCATCCGGGTGCTTGAGCACATCGTTCTCACGAACCGGCCGTGGCCCCTCCATGATGAGCGCATAGCTCACATCATCGAAGACACGGAACACCATGATGTGTGCCGAAAACTCATCAGGCAATACGACTTTGTCCCCTTTCCACGTCATCGCATCCGCCCAGCTGTCTTGAGGAAATTTGACACTGTCGCGAACATTTTCACCGGGCTTGAAGGCCGAGAACACATGTCCGGGGGCAACGCCCTGATTGGTGCCGGCACTCACGGATACCATCTTGAGGTGGCCAACGAGGCGGTTGTCACCCTGCACGGCAAGCACGCGCATGTCAGGCGGTATCACGTCCATGGCCCGCGGTTGGAACTCCGATACAAAGCCTTCGTCGGTGAGCGGCAACAGTACGTCACCTTCCTGAACCGTGGTCATTGCATCACCAATGGTTACGATTGCCGGATCACCCTGCTTGGCAAGCATGCCCTCGGCAACCTGGTAGAGTTCAAAGCCGACAATCTCACCGAAGTTACGTGGCAACCGCAGGGTAGCGCGATCGAACGTGCCGCCCCGCCATGCCACATCGGGTGGCGCGGCAACGCCGTACGGCGGATCGACCGCGCGGCGTATCTCACCATCCTTGCGGTAATAGATATTGCCCTTGCGCATGATCGCGTAGTACTGACCGACTTCACCCTCAAGTTGGCGAACATAGGTATTTGCCATGGTCGCAACCCCGACATGCTGCTCGTTATTGGCTACAACATACGGCAGCGCATCGTAGGCCTCTTGCGAGTCCACCATGCGGAAGTTGGTAATGAATCCCTTGATCCAATCATAAGGAATGGGCGGAATCGGTTGGCGCGTTGTCACCCGCGTGTCAGGTGACAGGCGCACTGTCGGCCGGCCACGATCGACCATGAGTCGCGGCTGTCCGTCGATATAGACCAGGGAAATCGTGTCCCCGGGATAAATCAAATGCGGATTTTCAATCTGTTGGTTGGCTTGCCAGATAGCGGGCCATTGCCATGGTTGATCGAGGAAACGCCCCGAAATATCCCACAGAGTATCCCCCTCGACTACAATGTATTCATCCGGATAGTCGTCCCGTATCGACACGTCCTGCGCCGCCGCAGCCCCACACAGGAACATGGCAAGGATGAGGCTAATGAGTTTCCTTTTCACTGTCCTTTCCCCGTTTTTCTGGCTTCCAGCCAGTATGACCCTTAGGGCCGTTTTTGGTATGGCGATAGTGCATCGTCCTTGGTTATCATAATTAAAGTTGTCAGAAAGTTCATCTAAATAGTTTTTTCGGAAAGGTTTTATGGCAAAACTCGAAATTTTGGAATTCCCTGATCCCCGTCTCCGTACGGTCGCCAAGCCTGTTGAGAACTTCAATGGGGCACTTGCTGACTTTGTTGAAGACCTCTACGAGACCATGTACGAGGAACAAGGAATCGGTCTGGCGGCGAGCCAGGTGGATGTCCACGAGCAGGTTCTGGTGATGGATACCAGCGAGGAGCGCAATGCGCCCAGGGCGTTTATCAACCCCGAGATCATCGCCTCCAGCGGAACCCAGGTTTACGAGGAGGGCTGTCTTTCCGTGCCTGGTATTTATGCCAAAGTCGAACGTGCCGAGCAGATCACTGTGCAGGCGCAGCGGCCTGATGGCAGCACCTTTGAGATTGAACTCGAAGGCCTCGACGCCGTCTGCCTGCAGCATGAAATGGATCACCTGCAGGGCAAGCTGTTTGTGGATTATCTGTCACCCTTAAAGCGCCAGATGGTCCGCAGGCGGTTGGAAAAAGCGCGTCGTCAGGCGCGTCAGGACGCACAGGTTCCATCAGCGGTCTGATGAACAGACACACATCTTCCGCGGTCGATGCGCCGCGTATTGTTTATGCGGGCACGCCGGATTTCGCCGTCCCTGCCCTGCGCCGCCTGGTCGAGTCAAACGCCAATGTGGTCGCTGTGTACACGCAGCCCGACCGGCCGGCCGGCCGCGGGCGGGCGCTGATGGCAGGCCCCGTGAAAGCGCTGGCCGCCAGTCACGACATACCCGTCCTGCAACCCGCCAGCTTGTGCGACGAGGATGCCCAGGCAGAATTTGCCGCATGGCGCCCTGACCTGATGATTGTGGCCGCATACGGCTTGATTCTGCCGCAGAGCGTTCTGGATATCCCAACCATGGGCTGCTGGAACATCCATGCCTCCCTGCTGCCGCGCTGGCGCGGTGCGGCGCCCATTCAACGTGCTATCGAAGCCGGCGACAGGCGCACCGGTGTATGCATCATGCGCATGGAAGCCGGATTAGACACCGGTCCGGTTTACCACCGGCTCGAGACCGCCATCGGTCCGGATGACACCGGCGGCAGCGTGCATGACCGGCTGGCGGTACTGGGCAGCGATGCACTGCTCGACTGCCTGGGGCAATTGCGTCGCGGTGAACTCGCCGAACCGGAACCCCAGGACGAATCCGCTGCGATCTATGCGCCCAAGCTGAGTAAGGCCGAAGCCGAACTGGACTTCGCTGAGCCGGCAATCATGCTGGAACGTCGAATCCGGGCCTTTGATCCATGGCCGGTGAGCTGGTGCGTGTTGTCCGGCCGCCGGCTGCGTATCTACCGGGCCCAGGCAGATCCCCGCGGTCATGATGCTTATCCCGGATCGATCCTGGACTCGAGTCGTGAGGGCATCGAGATCGCCACCGGCGAGGGGCGTCTGCGCTTGCTGGAGCTGCAACGGGAGGGCAGCCGGCGTATGTCGGTCGCCGACTATATCAACGCGAATTCCAGTGTTTGACCATTCTGTGACTGCGCTGTGAGCCGCCAGGCTGACGCCCGCGGCGGCGCTGTCATGTGCCTGGGTGAGGTGCTCGACCAGCAACGGGCCCTGGCCGATGTGCATTGCCTGGACAAGTTAAAGGACCCGCGCGAGCGTGCTTTTGCCCTGCGCCTGAGTTATGGCGTGCTGCGCTGGAAAACCGCCCTGGAATGGCTGGCCGACGAATTGCTGGACAAGCCCCTGAAAGCCTCTGAGCGGCAGCTGCAACGCCTCATCCTGATCGGCCTCTACCAGCTATGGCAGGAAGATACGGCCGACCACGCAGCGGTCCACGCCACTGCTGAAACCGCACGAAGCCTGGGCAAGCCGTGGGCAGTGGGCCTGGTCAATGCGGTCTTGCGCCGCTTTCTGCGCGAGCGCGAAGCACTACTGGCAGGGCTGTCGGAGTCCGAAGCCCGTTTTGCACATCCGGACTGGCTGTTGCGCCAGTTGCGCAATGACTGGCCGCAGGACTGGCAGGCGATCGTGCATGCCAACAATGCTCACGCACCCCTCTGGCTGCGCGCCAATGCACAACAAGGAGGTCTTGAAGAGGCCGAATTGCTGCTGCATGCAGCGGACTTTGCAACGCAACGCCATCCGCTCGCTCCGGCCGCTCTGAACCTTACACCTCCGGTACCCGTCCACGAGATTCCATGTTTCGATTCTGGTCGCTTCAGCGTTCAGGACGCAGCCGCGCAACTCGCTGCCGAGCTGCTCGATGTCCAGCCGGGACAACGGGTTCTGGACGCCTGTGCGGCGCCAGGCGGAAAAACCGGGCATTTGCTGGAACTGGAACCGTCCATCGAACTGACTGCCCTGGACCTTTCCGGGACCCGGCTGGAACGGGTTCAGGAAAACCTTGACCGGCTTGGACTCAAAGCCACGCTGCTGGCCGCCGATGCAGCGGCAACCGATCAGTGGTGGGACGGGCGGACTTTTGCGCGCATCCTGCTTGACGCACCCTGTTCAGCGACCGGCGTCATTCGCCGGCACCCGGAGATCAAATGGCTGCGCTCACCGGAACAGATCACAGAAGCCTGCCGCACACAGGCCCGCCTGTTGCGTCGCCTCTGGCCCCTGCTGGACCCGGGGGGTATCCTTGTTTATGCCACCTGTTCGGTGCTGACGTGCGAGAACCAGGCACAGATTGATGCCTTCCTTAACGCAAACACTGACGCCAACTGCATCGGTCCGGAACCTGCGGAAGGGTCAAGCGGGCCCGGCCGCCAGTTCCTTCCCGGCGAAGATGATATGGACGGCTTCTACTATGCGGTGCTGCGCAAAACTCCTGCTTAGCCTGAGTCTTCTGCTCGCCCTGGGTGGCTGTGACCTGCGCAGTAACGATCTTTTCCGCGTGGAAAACGTGACGATCGAGGCCGCCGGTGCGGACCTCGGCCTTGATCTGACCCTGGACTTGCGCCTTAGCGACAGGACCACGCGCGGCATCAGCAGCGGTGTCCCGGTGACCCTGGTGCTGAGTCTGGAACTGCGCGACAGCAACAACCTTGCACTCATCGCGATGCAAAAGTACCGCTACGAGATCCGCTACTTACCCATGAGTGAGCGTTTCCAGCTGACTGAGCTGGACAGCGGACGGGCGCGCACCTACCCGCGCCTGCGCCATGTACTGCGCGCCCTGATGAGCCTGCAGCTGGAATTTGAGACCCCAACGCTGGCCCGGGGTGATTTCGAGCTGCGCGCGCGGATGCGGCTCGACAAAACAACTCTGCCCGCCCCGATCCAGCTGCCTGCGCTGATTTTTGGCGCATGGAAACATGACACGGAATGGACCCAATGGCCCTTCAGAATCAGCGCCTGAAGCGGACACTTTTCCGGGTGCTGCCTATTCTGGCGGCCATGGTGGTGCTGTTGGTGTCCCTGGTTCTGATCAGTGATGTGCAGCGTGAAGGCGAAGGCGCGCGAACCTACCTCTGGGTACTGGTACTCACCCTGATCGCGCTGACCGTGCTGGGCCTGTCAATTATTTCCCGGGTTGCATCCCTGGTGCGCAAGGTTCGCAAGGAGGAGCCGGGTGCCCGGCTGTCGGCACGCTGGGTGCGCAATTTCCTGGTCTTCTCACTACCGCCCGCCCTGGTGGTTTATTTTTTCTCCGCGTACTTTCTCACCCGCACCATCGACAACTGGTTTGATGTTCAGGTTGAGACCGCGCTCGAAGACTCCCTGCAATTGGGGCAGGCTTTCCTGGACGCCCGTACCCTGGAGGTACGCAACCAGGTTGTGCGGATCGCCGAGTCAATTTCCTCTGCCGACGATATCAACCAGACGCGAACCGTATTGCTGCGCAATGTGCGTGCCTCCGGCCCCATTGAGTTGTCTCTCATCAGTGGCTCGGGCGGTGCTCTGGCTACCGCCAGTTTCGATCCGCTCAGTGACCTGCCTGACCGGCCGGAAGACTATGCGCTGCTGCAGGCCCTGGAACGCGGCGAGTATGCGGCCGCCGAGCCAACCGGTAACGGCGGACTGATCATCCGGGTGCTGCAACGCCTGCCAGGGTCGGGCCTGGGTGAGGAATATCTGCTTCAGGCAATTTTTCCATTGCCGGAAAGCATTACCGCACTGACCAACCGCATTGAAACGGAATATTTTCGTTATCAGAACGTCGCCTTTCTGCGCAATTCACTCAAACAGAGCTTTATTCTGATTCTTACCCTCGTACTCTCGCTGACTGTCCTGCTCGCCATCCTTGCTGCCCTGCGGGCCGCACGGCGCATGGTGACGCCCCTGTCGGACCTGGCGCTTGCCACGCAGCGCGTCGCTGCCGGCGACCTGAACCAGGCCGTGGCCCCCGGCGGACGCGATGAAATCGGTTTTCTTGCCGCCTCCTTCAACGACATGTCGCAAGCCCTGGTGACCGCCAGCGACGCGGCAGAACAGGGCCGGGCCAGGCTACAGGCACAGGGCGAATACCTCGAGACTGTTCTGGGCAGCCTGTCGGCAGGCGTGCTGACCCTGGAGCAGGACGGCAGGCTGGTGCGGGTCAATGCGGCCGCAGAGTCCATTCTGGGGCTGACACCGGGACAGGCAAGCGGCCAGACCCTGCATGAACTTAGTCAGGCGGTGCCATCGCTGGCCGCGCTGGATGAGACCATTTCGCGACACCTGGAACGGGGTCACAGCGAGTGGCAGGAAGAAATCCGGCTCGAACCGAAGGACGGCAAGCTCGTCCTGCTGGCCAGGGGCTCGGCCCTGCCAGCGGCGGAACAGACCGGCCAGGGCCACGTCGTGGTGTTCGATGATGTTACGGTGCTCAATCAGGCGCAGCGCGATGCTGCCTGGGCAGAAGTGGCCCGCCGCCTGGCGCACGAAGTAAAAAATCCTTTAACCCCGATCCGGCTGGCTGCCGAACGTTTGCGCATGAAGCTGATGGACAAGCTCGACAGCAAGGATGCGGACCTGCTCGACCGGTCTGCCACGACCATCGTGGCGCAGGTCGAGGCGTTGCGGCGACTGGTTGATGCCTTCGGCGACTACGCGCGGGCGCCGGACCTGGAGCGTTCCTCATTAAAGGTTGATGAGCTGATTGGTGAGATTTGTCACCTGTACCGCCAGGGTGACCCGGGTCCTGAGCTGCAACTCGACCTCGTACCGGGGCCGGATCAGTTTCATGCCGATGCCGGACAGATACGCCAGCTGCTGCACAACCTCATCAGCAATGCCCAGGAGGCGACTGCTGCCGGCCATACCGCGAGCATCCGCATCAGCACACGGGTGGTTCAACGCAATGGCCGGGCCATGCTGCAGCTCGATATACGTGACGATGGTCCCGGCTACCCTGACGACGTTCTCGCCAAGCCGTTCGAGCCCTACGTCACGTTCAAGCCCGGTGGCAGCGGCCTGGGTCTTGCCATCTGCCGCAAGATTGTCACGGATCATGACGGCAGCATCGAAATCTCCAATCCGGCCGACGGTGGCGCCCTGGCGCAAGTTCTCCTGCCCATGATGCCTGAGAGCCAACCTGCGGCAAAATTGGATCAGGCAGGCAACAGCTGACTATGCGCATCGTCCGCTTTGGGCTATCCTTTTGTTGCGTTCGCACAACACACGGCCTCAGGCCGACCTGATCCGGAAGGAGTCACCCAACCATGTCGCAGGCCAGCATCCTGGTAGTCGATGACGAACAGGACATTCGCAACCTGGTAAGCGAAATTCTTGAGGATGAAGGTTATGCAGTGGTCTCGGCAAAAAATGGCGAGACTGCGCGAGCCGCATTTTCCAGCAACGCACCCGATCTTGTATTGCTCGATATCTGGATGCCGGATATCGACGGCATCACCCTGCTCAAGGAATGGAACGCCAGCGGTCGTCTGAACTGTCCGGTGGTGATGATTTCCGGACATGGCACGCTCGAGACGGCCGTTGAGGCGACCCGCCTCGGCGCCTTTGATTTCGTCCAGAAGCCGCTTTCGCTGGCAAAACTGCTGGCCACGGTGCGCAGCGCCCTGGCCGCTAATGTCAGGGAAAGCAGCAGCGCGGCGCACTTGCCAGCGGCCAGTGCGCCGCAGGGCAGCAGCCCGCAAAGCCAGTTGCTGCGACGCACGGCCCAGCAGGCTGCGGGCGCGCAGGCGCCGGTATTAATCACCGGCGAGCCCGGCAGCGGCAAGCAGACGCTGGCCGCCTGGCTGCATGAGCAGTCCGGTCAGACCGGCCCTTTCAAGGTCCTGGACCGCGTTCAGCTCTCCGGCGACAGGCCGCGGGATTATTTGCTGGGCACAGACACTCAGCCCGGCGCCCTGGCCCAGGCCGACGGCGGCACGCTGTTCATCCCTGAACTCATTGACATTACGCTGGAGACCCAGGCACTGCTCGCAGCCATCATGGAAAGTGGCGGCTACACACCCGTGGGCAGTCATGAGCAGCGGTCACTGAACTGCCGCGTGATCTCAGCCATTTCCTGTGATCCCGAAACTGCAATTGCGCAGGACTGCCTGGACAAGGGCTTACACCTGCACATCGGGGTGTTGCCGCTGCATATCACGCCACTGCGCGAACGGGTGCAGGACGTCACCGATCTGATCGGGCACCACACCGACCACCTGTCCAACTCCGAGGGCCTGAACTACCGGCATTTCTCAATTTCAGCCCTTAACCGCTTACGTAACCATGACTGGCCGGGCAACGAACAGGAGCTGATCAACCTGGTCAAGCGACTGCTTGTGCTGGGCGCAGATGGCGAAGTAACGGCCCAGGAGGTTGAAGATGCGCTGCGCCAGCCCGGGCGTGACATCAGCGGCGCCGGTGGCCCGGCCCGGCCTGTCTCCTTTGACTTGCCCTTGCGCGAGGCCCGGGAGGCCTTCGAACGGGATTATCTGATTTACCAGCTGCGCAAGGCCGGCGGCAGCGTCGGCAAACTTTCAGACGCGGTTGGCATGGAGCGGACCCACCTGTACCGCAAATTGCGCTCGCTGGGCATTGACCCGAAAAAAGTTGTGCGTAATTCGTGATAGGAAGCAATGAATCATGAAGATTGTCGTGCTAGGTGCAGGCCAGGTCGGATCTACCGTTGCCCATAGCCTTTCCAGCGAGGACAACGATATAACCGTGGTGGATACCGATGCGGCCCACCTCAAATCCCTGCAGGATGTTTTGGATATCCGCGGCGTTCATGGCCATGCCTCACACCCGAAAATCCTGATCCGTGCGGGGATCGAGGACGCCGATCTGATCATCGCGGTAACCAACTCCGACGAGGTCAATATGGTCGCCTGCCAGGTCGCCTACACGCTGTTTAACACGCCAACCCGCGTGGCACGCGTGCGCTCCTCGTCCTACACGGAATACCCGGAGCTGTTTGCCCGCGAGCACTCACCCATCGACGTTCTGATCAGCCCGGAGCAGCTCATTACCCAGCACATTACGCGGCTCATCGAGAATCCCGGTGCGCTGCAGGTACTGGACTTTGCCGAAGGCCGCGTGCAGCTGGTTGCCACCCAGGCCGATGCCGGGGGCTTGCTGGTCGGGCAACGCCTGAAAGCACTGAAAGAGCACCTGCCGGATGGCGGTGATGCCCGGGTCGCAGCGATTTATCGCGAAGGCGAGCTGGTAAAGCCGGACGGCGAAACAGTTATCCGGGAAAACGACACGGTGTTCTTCCTGGCGGCGCGCAAACACATCCAGACCATGATGAAAGAGCTGCGGCCGCTGGACGGGCCAATCCGGCGCATCATCCTGGCCGGCGGCGGCCACATCGGCGGCAGCCTTGCCCGGCGCCTGGAGCGGGACCATCACGTCAAGGTGATCGAACGCGATCCGGAACGGGCCGAGGCAATCGCCGAGGAGCTGGAAAAAGCCATCGTGCTGGTCGGCGATTGCGCAGATGAAAACCTGCTGCGCGAAGAAGCCATCGAAACCACCGATGTGTACTGCGTGCTCACCAATGATGACGAGGCCAATATCCTGTCCTCAATGCTTGCCAAGCGCCTCGGCGCCGGGAAAGTGCTGGCTATTATTAATCGCGCCTCTTATGTGGACCTGGTGGAAACCAGCGTGATCGATATTGCCGTGTCGCCCGAGCAGATAACGATCAGTGACGTGCTGACCCATATTCGACGGGGCAATATCGTGCGTGTGCATTCACTGCGGCGCGGTGCGGCAGAGGCCATTGAAGCCATCGCCCTGGGCGATAAGCACTCATCCAAGGTGGTCGGCCGCGCCGTGGAAGACCTGCATCTTCCCGAGGGCGCCTCCATCGGTGCGGTGGTGCGCGGTGAAGAAGTCATCATGGCGCACCATGACACCGTGATTCAGGAGCAGGACCACGTCATCCTGTTTGTACCTGATAAGCGCCATATCGCGGCTGTGGAAGCGCTATTCCAGGTCAGCGCAACCTTCGTCTGAAGCGACCTGTCCAATGATGAAATTTGCCTCAATCCAGCGCGTTGTCGGTGCCCTGGTCGCCTGGTCCAGCCTCATGATGCTGCCGCCGGCGGTGGTCGGCGCGCTGTACGGCGATGGCACTACGAGTATGTTTCTGATCAGCGCAGCCGTGCTGCTGGTCACCGGCGGACTGGTTTATCTGCCGGTTCGACATGCTTCGCGCGACTTGCGGCTGCGCGACGGGTTTCTGATCGTGGTCTGTTGCTGGCTCTCCCTGGCACTGGTCGGCGCGCTGCCTTTCATTCTGCTCGAAGACCCGCGCCTGGGTTACGTGGATGCCTTCTTCGAATCCATGTCCGGCCTGACCACCACCGGCGCCACGATCATCACCCGCATTAACGATCTGCCCCGGGGCATCCTGTTTTATCGTCAGCAGCTACAGTGGCTGGGTGGCATGGGCATTATCGTACTGGCGGTGGCCATCCTGCCGATGCTGCGCATTGGCGGCATGCAGTTGTATCGCGCCGAAACACCCGGCCCGCTGAAAGACACCAAGCTCACGCCCAGGATCACGGAGACTGCCAAAGCGCTTTGGCTGATCTACCTGACCATCACCATTCTGTGCACCATCAGCTACTGGCTCGGCGGCATGAAGATGTTTGATGCGATAGGCCATGCCTTCTCCACGGTGGCCATCGGGGGGTTCTCGACCCATGACCAGAGCCTGGCCTATTTTGACAACCCCACGCTGGAGATCATTGCGATCGTGTTCATGTTCGTGGCGGGCATGAATTTTGCCCTGCACTTCAGCGCCTGGCGCAAGGCCAGCGCGCAACCGTATTTTCAGGATTCGGAATTGCGCGCCTATGCACTGATCATCGTGATCTTCTCCATCCTGGCCACCGCCGTTCTGATGTTCACCGGGATCTATGACGGCGCCTTTGAGTCGGCGCGCTATGGTGTATTCCAGGTGGTATCCGCGCTGACCACAACCGGCTTCACCAGTACCAGTTTTTACCTGTGGCCGGGCTTTCTTCCCGTTTTGCTGATCTTTCTCGCCTTTATCGGCGGCTGCGCAGGGAGCACCGCCGGTGGCATGAAAGTCATACGCGTGGTGTTGCTGTATCGACAATCCGTTCGGGAAATCCTGCGCCTGATTCATCCGCATGCGGTCTTGCCGGTCAAATTTGGTGGCCGCACGGCGGCGCCCAATGTGCTGGAAGCGGTGATGGGATTCTTCTTCCTGTTTATTGCCAGCACGGTACTCATGACCCTGATCCTGCTCGCCACCGGCCTCGACCTGGTCACCGCGTTTTCCGCCGTGGCGGCTTGCATCACAAACCTGGGCCCGGGCCTGGGCCAGGTAGGCCAGTCCTATGCGACCCTGAATGATCCTGCCAAGGTAATCCTGAGCTTTGCGATGCTGGCCGGCCGACTGGAAATTTATACACTGATTGTATTGCTCACCCCGGCCTTCTGGCGCGCCTGAGGCGCTGGCAGAACGGAGCTAATAACGGTTTGGTTGCCCGTCCGGGCGCGCCCGAAAACGTTTGTAGGCCCACAGATACTGGGCCGGATCCAGTTCAATCACAGCCTCCACACCCCGGTTCAGAGCGGCCAGTGCCGTATCCAGATCATCCGAATACAGCGCCTCCTCGGCCGGTACGATGCAAACTTCGAAACGACCGCCGGGTTTACGCAGACACCCTGCAAACACGGCGCGGGCGCCGGTTCGCTGAATCAGACGTGATACGAGCACGCCGGTCAGTGCCGGCGTTGCATAAAACGGTGCAAAACGCCCGTCGCCGGCACGTGGCTCCTGGTCCGGTAATACACCCACCGCCCGGCCGGCTTTCAACTGATCCATCAGACTCTTCAGGCCACGCCTGCCGGCAGGCACAAGGTTGGCACCAAAGCGCTGGCGACGTTCGATCAGCACCTTATCAACGGCCGGGTCACTCCCCGGCTTGTACAGCGTCGCGCCCATGACCGATGAAACACTCAGACCCAGCATTTCCCAGGCGCCAAAATGCGGTGCCAGAAACAGCACGCCGTTACCCTCGGCCAGGGCCGCCTCCAGATGTTCCCAGCCGCGCGGTTGATCAAACAGTCCGTCGAAGCGGGGCTTTGACCAGTACCAGGCCACGCCGACTTCAAGCGCACTGCAGGCGTAATGCCACAGTGCCCGCCGCGCCAGCTGTTCGCGTTCATGTTCCGTTTTGTGCGGATAACACAGCGCCAGATTGGTCAGGGAAACCCGGCGGAAGCGGCTGGAGGACCGCCACAACAGGCTGGCCAGGGGCTTTGCCAGGGCCCGGCCCAGCCGCGGCGGCAACAGGGCCAACACCCGGGCAGTGCCGCGAAACAGGGCACCGTTCAAAGCGAAAGGCCCCGCCCACGCTGCATATCCAGCGTCGGTGCTGCTAAACTCACATGCCGTTTACCGGTGCCGGTCAGGGGTTTGGCGCCGGCCGGGGCATTCACATTCTGGGCGTTCAATGATTGCATTGCTGCAAAGAGTATCGGAAGCGAGTGTCACTGTGGAAGATGCGGGTAAATTACGCGTCACAGGCGCAATCGGCATGGGGCTCATGGTGCTGGTCGGCGTAGAGCGTGGCGATACCACCGCACAGGCTGACCGGCTGCTGGAGCGACTGTTGTCTTATCGCGTTTTTCCGGATCAGGAGGGTCGTATGAACCTCAACCTTAGCCAGGCCGGCGGTGAGCTGTTGCTGGTCTCGCAGTTCACCCTGGTCGCCGATACCAGCAAGGGTAACCGTCCGGGCTTTTCCAGCGCGGCCGAACCGGAGACCGGCAGGCGGCTGTTTGACCATATGCTGGCCGGGGCGCGGGCTGAACTCGGACATTGCGCGAGCGGAGAATTCGGTGCTCACATGCAGGTCAGCCTGATCAATGACGGTCCGGTAACCTTTCAATTACGCGTCGCCCCGGACGCATAATTGCGGCCTGAGTTGAACGTAAACCTGGCATGCCTGTCGAAACGCTGAGCATTTCCGGCTTGCGTATTGGCGCAATCATCAAGAGAATTCATATATTGGCGCTGAAAGCTCCGCAAGCAGGCGTCCATCTATCCGCAGGAAACTAACCATGGTTATACGAACTCTTTTAGCCCTGATGCTGATCGCCTTGCTTGCATCGGCGCCACTGGCTGCCCAGGACAGTGCCGACGCTACCGGCACGACAACGCGCGAAGTGGTGGACGAGCGGCTGGCCGAGCTCAAAACCGAGCTGGACCTTACCGACTACCAATGGTCGCAGGTCGAAATGACGCTGAAGAGCAGCATTCGTGAGCGGCTCGCAATCATCCGGCGCTATGACCTGGAAGACAGCGCAGCCAGGGAGGAACCACTCAACGGCAGTGAAAAACGTGCCGCGAAACGTGAGTTGAAAAATTCGCAGGAAGATCTGGAGAAACGCATGAAGCGCTATCTGGATAAAGAGCAGTACAAGTCCTTCAAGGACAGCCAGGAAGTGCTCTATGAGGCAATTGAAGAGCTGATTGACCAGAGCTGATCAGGTCAAAACCAGGCAATCGACCCACAGCCCACCCGTACCGGGAAACACCGAAACTTCGCTTCAGTCGTCCTGTTCATTGAGTTTGCGGGTCAGCGTATTGCGCCCGACACCCAACAAGCGGGCCGCCTCAATGCGCTTGCCCGCGGTGTGCTCCAGCGCCACTTCGATCATTACCTGCTCCATGGCTGCGCGCGTTTCCGGCAACAGATCCGGAGTTCCTTCCTGCAGAGCCTGCGCTGCCCAGATTCGTAAAGGTTCGCGCCAGTCGGTCGAGCTGGGCATGGATTCAGCGCCACCCAACTCCCCCGGGAGATCGTCAGGAAATATCTGCTCACCGGGTGCCATCACGCACAATTGGCGGCAGATATTCTGCAGTTCGCGGACGTTGCCCGGCCAGCTGCGCACTTCCAGCGCGCGCAGCGTATCGGGCCTCAGGTGCTTGACCTCCAGTCCCATCTCCTTCGCCGCCTGACGCAGGAAAGACCGTGCCAGCGCCGGAATATCCTCCACGCGGTCACGCAGGGCCGGTAAATCAATATTGATGACGTTCAGGCGATGAAACAGGTCTTCGCGAAAGGTACCCGCAGCGATATGCGCCTTCAGATCCTGGTGCGTTGCGGCCACCACGCGAACGTCAGCGCGCAGCAGGTCACGTCCACCAACACGGTAGTAGTCGCCCTCGGCAAGCACCCGCAGAAGACGGGTCTGCAACGGCAGGGGCATGTCGCCAATTTCATCCAGAAACAGGGTGCCGCCAGCTGCCTCCTCAAAGCGCCCCGGGCGCGCCGCATGGGCGCCGGTAAAGGCGCCGCGCTCATGCCCGAACAGTTCTGACTCCAACAGCTCGCCGGGTATGGCGGCCGTGTTGATCGCTACAAAAGGCTTGCCGGCCCGTGGGCTGTGCTCGTGCAGGGCACGTGCAACGACCTCTTTGCCTGAACCGGTCTCACCAGTGATTAACACGCTGATCGTCGAGCGCGAGAGCCTGCCAATGGTGCGAAAAACCTCCTGCATGGCGGGCGATTCACCGATCAGCGGCTGCTCCTCGGGCTCGCGCTCAAAGCTGGCAGTGACCGGACGGTCCGCCACGGCACTGGCGACCACGCTCAGCACCTGGTCCAGGTCAAAAGGCTTTGGAAGGTAATCAAACACACCCTGCTGGAAAGCGTTGACGGCCGCATCCAGATCCGAAAAGCCGGTCATGGCAATTACCGGGATATCGCGTTGCTCCGCGCGCAGAGTATCCAGTACCGTGAGACCATCCGCGTCAGGCAGGCGGATGTCGGTGAGAATGACATCCGGTGAGTCTTTACTCAGGGCGTGCTGCAGTTCACCCACGGTGGCATAGGTGGCCACCTCGTAACCGGCCCGCGACAGGGCCCGCTCAAGCACGAAACGAATCGAGTCGTCATCATCCGTCACCCATGCGCGCGCTGCCTGGGTCATTTGGCCGGCCCATCGCTTGCATGGCTGTCGGCCTCATTCACGGAAAATGGCAAATGAAGACTGAAGCGGCTGCCTTCGGGAAGGGGCTCATAGGTAACCAGGCCGCCATGATCGGCAGCAATCTGTTGCACCAGGGCCAGGCCCAGGCCCGTGCCTGCGCGGCGGCCGGTAACCATCGGCAGGAACAGCAGCGGCCTGAGCTTGGTGGGCACCCCATCACCGTCATCTTCCAGGTCAACGCGCACAACCGTGCCGCGGCCGTCCTCCAACAAGGCAGAACCGTGTTCAACCCGCGTGCGTAAACGCAGTTCACTGGCACCACTCTGGGCGGCGTTGCGTAACAGGTTAATAAACAACTGCCGAAGTGCTGCCTGGTCGCCCAGCAGCGGCGGA
This sequence comes from uncultured Gammaproteobacteria bacterium, assembly GCA_942491555.1. Classification (GTDB taxonomy): domain Bacteria; phylum Pseudomonadota; class Gammaproteobacteria; order Xanthomonadales; family SZUA-36; genus Marinihelvus. The sequence continues at coordinate 578,449 of CALOBN010000005.1, read as the reverse complement.
ATACTGGGGTCATAATCCCTCGTAATCCTGACTCCCGGCACCTCCGATTCCAGTAATTCAATCGCATCCTGGGCGCAGCGGTGGATGTCAAACAGTTCCTGGTGGGCCGTGGGCTGCCAAAAGCTCTTGATTAGCTCATCAATGCGGTCTACCTCGCGCATGATCATTAGCGCCAGGTTACCCAGCTCTTCCTCGGCCAGCTCCTCGGCCATCATTTGCGCGGCGCCGCGGATACCGCCCAGCGGATTGCGGATTTCATGGCCCAGGTTGCGGCGTAGCAGGTTCATCAGTCCGGTCTGCACTTCACGTCGTTCGATCTGCTGCTGTTGCCGATACCAGTCAAGGCTGTGCAACTCCAGGACCAGGCAATCTTCGTCCAGCTGATGAATCGTGCAGTCATACTGTCCACCGGGCAGCCGGCAGTCATGCAGGCGTCGCGGGCGGTGATCAAGGAAGGTATTGCTAATGGCGCTCTCGAGGGCGGGGGGCACGCCTTCAATGCCTGACAGGGCGCGCCCGATAAGGCGCTCGCGACCCATGGAAAAACATTCTTCCGCGGCAGAATTTATCCGCTTCAAACGATGTTGGGCATCCAGCTCCAGGACTGCGGTTTCAAGCGCCTCAATGTCAGTCATGGAGTCCGGGCATCATTTCAATCCAGGCTTAGCCGCCCGGCCGGCGCGGTGCATTATTAACCGACTGCTGCATGATGTAGAACGTCACTGCCGGTGTAGACATGACGACGCGACCATCCGCATCGAGCAGGTCGGCCTTTGCGGTATGCGTGCCGCGATCAAGACGCTCGCTGGTGAACGTGGCAGCGCGTGTTGCATCCGTCACCGGCTGACCATCGATGTAGAAAATGACGAACATGCCTGCAAGCAATGGCGCACCGGCATCCCAGGCGAGCGTGGCCACATTACCGGTACCCCAGATGTTTTGATCCGGTGCCGGGCTGATCAGGCGGAAATCGCGAAAGTCCCGGCGCATCTCGTTCAAGGTCGGTGGCGTGTCGTCTGTGTCAGTCTGCGGTTGGGCAGTCTGCACCGAGCTGTAATCCGGTGCTTCAACGATACTGAGTGCGCGCAGAGAAATAGGCTTTGATTCAGGCGTTGGTGGCCGGTCGGTGTAGACCGGATCGCCATTGGCGTCGTAGGTTTTGTAGATATCAGTGGCATAAAGCGCCGGGCTCCAACTGCATGCGAGCGCCAGAATTAACACCATAAATCCTGAAAGTATGACCTTCATTTCCCCTCTCCTTACTGTGCTTGAGCGCGTCCGAAAAGCCTGCCGGGCTTTCCGGGTCCTGGTAGCCCGGGGATAAGGTCCCCGGGCACCAGAATATGCGCCATGTTCAGCAAGAATAATACATATCGAACTCAACGGGGTGCGTGGACATGCGGAAGCGCGTCACTTCGTCCATTTTCAGCGCGATGTAGCCATCAATCATGTCGTCGCTGAACACGCCACCGGCGGTCAGGAACGCGCGGTCCTTGTCCAGGGCCTCCAGCGCCTGGTCAAGGCTGTGGCAGACGGTTGGAATATCGCGCAATTCCTCTGCCGGGAGATCATAAAGATCCTTGTCCATGGCGGGGCCCGGATCGATCTTGTTCATAATCCCGTCGAGGCCGGCCATCATCATGGCTGCAAAGGTGAAGTAACCGTTACCGGCCGGGTCACCGAAACGCACCTCGATGCGGCGTGCCTTGGGGCTGGCAACGTGCGGAATGCGAATGGACGCCGAACGGTTGCGCGCCGAGTAGGCCAGCAATACCGGCGCTTCAAAGCCCGGTACGAGCCGTTTGTAGCTGTTCGTGGATGCGTTGGCGAAGGCGTTAATAGCCCTTGCATGCTTGAAGATGCCGCCGATGTACCACAGCGCCAGTTGCGACAGGCCACCGTACTCTTCGCCCGAGAAAAGATTGACGCCGTCTTTTACCAGCGACTGGTGCACGTGCATGCCTGAGCCGTTATCGCCGACCAGCGGCTTGGGCATGAAGGTGGCGGTCTGACCATTAAGGTGCGCCACGTTGTGAACCGCGTATTTAAGAAGCAGAAGCTCATCCGCCTTGCGTTTCAGCGTATTAAACACCGTGCCGATTTCGCACTGGCCGGCGGTTCCAACCTCGTGATGGTGTACCTCAACCGGAACGCCAAGCGCTTCCATTGCATGGCACATATCACCACGCAGATTATGCAGGGAATCAACCGGCGGGACCGGGAAGTAACCGCCTTTCACGCGGGTGCGGTGACCCATATTGCCGCCTTCATACTCCGAGCCCGTGTTCCAGGCCGCTTCTTCGGAGTCAATGTGAAAATAGGCGCCGGAGATGTCGTTGCCGAATCGCACGTCATCGAACACGAAAAATTCCGGTTCAGGCCCAAAATAAGCTGTGTCAGCGATACCCGTGGACTTCAGGTAGGCCTCCGCCCGCGCAGCAATTGAGCGCGGGCAGCGGTCGTAGCCTTCCATGGTGTCAGGCTCAAGCACATCACAGCGCAGTATCATGCAGCTGTGTTCCGAGAAGGGGTCCATGACCGCAGACTCCACATCAGGCATCAGGACCATGTCTGACTCGTTAATGCCTTTCCAACCGGCGATCGAAGAGCCATCGAACATTTTGCCCTCCTCAAAGAAATCTTCATCGACCACAGATGCAGGCAGGGTGACGTGCTGCTCTTTGCCCTGTGTGTCGCAGAATCGCAGGTCGACAAATTCGACTTCGTTTTCCTTAAGAGACTTAAGAATGCTCTTGGCCTTCATAGCGTGTACTTCCTCTTATGCAAGATGATGGGTGATTCGAGATGTATTAAAGATGCAGGTATCATGCCAGATCGACAGGCGCGGCAGAATTGAGAAGATCGATGTTTTTGACGGCTTTTAGAAACATTTTCTCGAACAATCTCGTCTCTTTTCCGGGTAATTTGTCATTACCCCGTCGAGCGCACTTCGGTGGGGCATTAGAAGCACCATTATAGTGCGAATGCTCGGGCGATTTGCACTATTATGGTGCTACAGCGCAACACCCAGCAGCACCAGGCCCAGACCGAGACGGTAGATAATAAACGGCATCAGGCCCAGCCTTTTCAGCACTGCGAGAAATATCGCGATACAAAACCAGCCGGCAACGGCGGCGAAGCCCATGGCCAGCAAAAACTGCTGCCAGACCAGCACCGAACCATCCATGGCAACCGCCCAGGCACCGCGCAGGCCGGCGGCGGCGATGACCGGGATGGACAGCAAAAAGGAAAAGCGTGCGGCAGCTTCCGGCGTAAAACCCAGCATGCGACCCATCGTGAGGGTTACCCCGGACCGCGATGCGCCGGGCACCAGGGCCAGAATCTGCGCCAGGCCGATCCACAGGCCATCACGGTAACCCAGATCGCGAAGATCGCGGGCGCGGGGACTGTAGCGATCTGCCAGCAACAGCAGAAACCCGAATAGCAGGGTCGCAATGGCGATGATGCGCACATCGCGCATGACACCGGCAAAACCCGCGTAGAACAATCCACCGACCACCACCACCGGCACGGTGGCAATCAGCAGGGCCAGGCTCACACGCCGGCGTTGCCGCGTCACCGGGTCATCCGGCGGCTCACGCCAGGCCCGCAGCATGCCGCGCAGGTCATGGCGAAAATAAAACAGCACCGCGAGCAGGGTTCCGACATGCACCGCGACATCCAGCTCCAGCCCCTCGTCCGGCCAGTTGAACAGCTTGCTCACAAGAATCAGGTGCGCCGAGCTGGAGACCGGCAGAAACTCGGTCAGACCCTGCACCAGTGCCAGCACGGCCAGCTGCAGCAAAGTCACGGGGCGCAGACTCCTGCCAGCGGATCAGTCACCGGCATAGCTGATGCGGAAAATGGTATTGGCCTTGTCATCGGACACGAGCAGGGCGCCGTCCGGCATAAGGAGTACGTCATTGGGACGGCCCCAGTCTTCCTGTCCCTGCAGCCAGCCCTCGGCGAAGACCTCCTGGCCGACGGCTTCGCCCCCCTCAAAGCGCACCCGCTTGATGCGGTAGCCGATCTTGTCGGTACGATTCCAGCTGCCCCGCTCAGCGATAAACAGGTCGCCCTGGTATTCGGCGGGAAACTGCGTGCCCGTGTAAAACGCGAGGCCCAGCGGGGCCACGTGGGGACCGAGCTTTATAACCGGCGGCGCGAAATCACTGCAGCTGACGCCTTCACCAAATTCGTCATCGGGCACGTCACCCTGGTGACAAAAAGGGAAGCCGAAGTGCATGCCCTTTTCTGGTGCATGGTTTAATTCGCACTCCGGCAGGTCATCGCCCATCCAGTCCCGCCCGTTGTCGGTAAACCACAGCTCCCCGGTATCCGGGTGAAACGCCAGGCCAACGCTGTTGCGCACCCCTTCTGCAAAGGTATCCAGCGCACCGGTTTCCACGTTCAGGGTGCGTATCTCTGCAAAGCCCGGCTCCTCGCAGACGTTGCATGGCGCGCCAACCGGCAAATACAGCGTGCCGTCGGGTGCAAAGCGCAAATACTTCCAGCCATGATGGCCTTCACCGGGCAAGGCATCGGTCACCACGACCGGCTCCGGCGGATTGTCCAGGCGCGCTTCAATGTCGTCATAACGCAGTACGCGATCCACAGCACCCACATACAGGGCACCATCACGAAACTCGATGCCGGACGGCATATTGAGCCCTTCGTCAATCAGCAGCACCCGGTCGGCACGCTGATCGTCATCGTCATCAACCAGCGCGTGGACACTGCCAGCGTTGCGCGAACCAACAAAAACGACACCGGAATCACCGAGGGCCATCTGCCGGGCATTCTCGACGCCGTCAGCATAGATTTCCACGGCAAAACCCTCTGGGACGGTAATTTGTTCGCGGGCGGGCTGCGCACAAGCGGCCTGTGTCGCCACCAGGGCGGTCATCATCACAAAGCGGTAGTGGATTTTCATGAGCCTATAGTAGCGGAATTGATTAATCGACTGGCGAGCTGAAATTGGCAAAAAATGTCTGCCAAAACTTTTTGAATCAACTATTTGCGTCCCGTTCTGTAGTCAAATTATGTATCATGTTCAGGGTCAGCCGCACAAAATGGAACAGTCTCAATTCAACAAGCACCATCACAATAAATATTGGACCGGTTTTTCCCCTTCAGAAACAAGGGTTTTAGCCATCCATTGTCGTTAACCGCGGGGGTTAATACGACGTGTCGTTTTTCCAGGAATTAAAACGCCGGAATGTATTTCGCGTGGGCATTGCGTATGCGGTGGCCGGCTGGCTGTTGCTTCAGTTTACCGAGGTCCTTTCCGAGCTGCTCCAGTTGCCGCCGGAAATCGGGCCCATTGTGGTTACCTTTGTCGCCATCGGTTTGCCGGTCGCCCTGCTGCTGGCCTGGGCCTATGAGCTGACCCCGGAAGGCCTGAAGCGGGAATCCGAGATCAGTGCAGACCAATCGATCACTGCGCATACGGGCAAAAAACTCAACGGGCTCATTATGGGCATGCTGGTGCTCGCCGTCGCCTACCTGCTGGTCGACAAATTTCTTCTGCGCACTCCGAAACCAGAGCCGCTGGACACCGTCATCGCGGTGCCGCTCGAAGTCAATGAACACAGCTCTGAACCTGCAGACGAATTGCCACAGATTGACCCCCACTCCATCGCCGTCCTGCCGTTCACCAACCGCAGCCCGGTGGCCGACGATGAATTTTTTATCGATGGCATCCATGACGACCTGCTTACCAACCTGGCACGCGTGGGTGATCTGAAGGTCATTTCCCGCACTTCCGTGGGTCGCTACCGGGACACGGAGAAAAGCATTCCGGAAATCGCCGCTGAGCTGGGCGTAGCCACAATCATGGAAGGCGCTGTGCAACGCGCTGGAGATATGGTTCGTATTAACGTGCAGTTGATCGATGCAAATACGGACGAGCACCTGTGGGCAGAGATTTTTGATCGTGAACTCAGCACCCAGAACCTGTTCGCGATCCAGTCCGAAATTGCCGAAAAAATCGCCGAATCCCTGCAGGCCCAGCTGACCCCGGAAGAGTCACGTCAACTGCAATCCCAGCCAACTGAAAACCTGGCAGCCTACAGTGCCTATCTGCGCGGCATGCGCGACTTTGAGCGCCGCGAAATCGAATCCATGCAAAACGCCCTGGCCGAGTTCCGGCGGGCCGTCGAACTCGATCCGGAATTCGCCCAGGCCTGGGCCGGCATCGCCTTTGTTGCAACCGTGATGCCAAGCTGGGGCGCCATGAGCAAGGAGGATGGTTTTGCCATCGCGGAGCCGGCTGCACTTCGCGCCCTGTCCATAAACCCGGAACTGGGTGAGTCACAGCTTGCCATGGGCGTCATGCTGGAGGCAGATGACGAGGCCTCGGCGGCGTATTTCGAACGGGCCATCAAGCTGATGCCCGGCTACGCACCGGCTTTTCAGTGGTACGGCAACCTGCTCCAGGACATGCCAAACCAGGAGGAACGTGCCCTGCAGATGTTCCGCCGGGCAGCCGAGCTTGACCCCCTGTCACCGCTGATGCGACACCAGGTTGCGCGCCACTTGTTGTTCATGGGCCGGTTCGAAGAAGCGCAGGCAACCCTCGAGGCCCTGGTCGAGACCGACCCGGACTTCTTCCCGGGGGTCAGCTTCATGAGCGTTGTATTGGCCCCGCAGGGCCAGTTCGACGAAGCCGTGCGCTGGGACCGCAGGTCGGCGCAACTCGATCCAGACAGCTTCTTTCCCCTGCTTGGCCAGATATTCAGCATGCTTGACCTGCAGGATGAAGAGGGCCTGGTCGCCATGCGCGAAGTGATCGCGCAGCAGCCGGACCGGGTAAGACCCATACTGGAGGCGTTTCTGGAAACGGGCATTGCCGCGGTGAACCACCGCTGGAGTGGCGCCATCGAGAACATTCAGGGTGCGCCCCCAGCGCCCTTTTTCGATCCGGCCAAGGAAATGTTGGGATGGATGCACACGCTGAATCGTGACTACCCGCGCGCGCGCCAGGCCATGGAACAGCACCAGGCACAATTCTTTGACCCTGAAACACGCAGCCTCGCCATCGAAGAGCAAACCGAAAATGCCTGCAATATCGGCTACGTACTGGTCAAGACCGGTGACCCGGAACTGGGGCGCGCCCTGGTCGAAGACACCATCGCGTTTGCGAACAGCACGCTGGCCGAGGAATCAATCCACTTTCCCTGGGGCGGCAATCTGCATCACTGCTACGCCATCACGGGCGACTGGGACAAGTCTCTCGAAATTATGCAGACCCTTTTCGATCACGGCCACCACATATCCTGGTGGGAACGCAATTTCCTCGAGTATTACGACCCGCTGCGCGGTGATCCGCGATTCGAATCCCTGATGCAGCAAATCAGCGATGAAATGGCCCGCCAGCGTCAATCGCTGCGCGACGAGCCGGAGCTTGCCGGCCCATGAGTCTTTTTGAAGAACATAAACGCGCGCGATGGCGTTCCAGCCTCGGCGGCATTGAAGGAGTTAACGGCCGATGAGTCTTTTTCAGGAACTGCGCCGCAGAAATGTCATCAAGGTGGCCCTTGCCTACGCGGTAACCACCTGGGTACTGCTACAGCTCACCGACGTGCTGTCGGAGATTCTCGAACTGCCGCTGTGGGCACCCAAACTGGTCCTGCTGCTGCTCGGCGTGGGCTTTTTGCCGGCCCTGATCATGGCCTGGGCGTTTGAGCTCACACCCGAGGGCATCAAGCTGGAAAAGGAAGTGGACCGCACGCAGTCGGTGTCGCGACATACCGGCCGCAAACTCGACTACCTGATCATGATCCTGCTGGGCCTGTCGCTGGGTTATTTCATCTGGGAATCGCGCTACAAAGAAGATATCGAGGTTGTGACGAACCCGGCACCAGTCTCCGAAGGAACTGCAGCCGAACCCCTGGCAGATGCGCGGGAGACATCACCCGAGAGCGCCACGCAACAACGCAGCGCCATCGCGGTGCTGCCGTTTGCCAACCGCAGTGACCAGGATGCCGATCGCTACTTCACCGATGGCATTCACGATGACCTGCTGACCCAGTTGTCAAAAATCGAAGCCTTCAGCGTGATTTCCCGCACCTCCATGATGGAGTACCGCGACACCGAAAAAAATCTCAGGGAAATCGCCGCTGAGCTGGATGTGGCCCACATCATGGAGGGCGCCGTGCAGCGCGCCGGCGACCGGGTACGTATCAATGTGCAGCTGATCGACGCACAAACCGACGAGCACCTGTGGGCGGAAATTTACGACCGGGAGCTGACCACGGAGAATCTGTTCGACATCCAGTCCGAAATCGCCCTGGCGATCGCCGGTGCCCTGGAGGCCACGCTCACCGAGCAGGAACTGGCCGATGTCGGCGATGCACCCACGGACAACGTGGATGCCTATGACCTGTACCTGCAGGCGCGGCAGTTCACCATTGGCGAATCCAGGCTGGGCAACCAGCAGGCGCTGGACATGTACCGCGAAGCACTGCGCCTGGACCCTGAGTTCACACTGGCGCTGGTCGGCATGGCCGACGCCCACATCACCACTTATTGGCACTACGGCGGCGACACTGACGAACTCGACAAAGCCTGGGCAATTATTGAACAGGCACGCGCCATGGACCCGGACTTACCCGAACTGGCCACGATCGAAGGCGCCTACTGGTACTGGGGACACCTCGATTACGAACGCGCCCTGTACCACCTTGACCGCGCCCTGCAGAAAGCACCCGGGAATCCCCGCGCCTGGATGCTACGCGGCTGGGCCTCACGCCGGGACGGCCAATGGGAGCAGGCCGTGGAGTCCATGGAAAACGCCCTGCGCCTGGACCCGCGGGTCCCGTTTAACTGGGTTGAATACGCCCAGACACTTGGCTATCTCCATCGTTTTGAAGCATCCGGCCAGGCCATCAAAGAGGCACAAAAACTCGATCCAACCAACTTCTGGGTAAAGGCGTTTGAGGCTAACCTGGCCATCAATGGCTTTGGTGACATACCCGAAGCGCTGCGTGTAACCACAGGCCTCCAGCACAGTGGCGAACCTAGCAGCATGGACACATACATCAATCCCAGACTCATGGATGGGCGCTTCGAGGAAGCTCTGGAGGCTGCCCGCATCATGCCCGATTCACTGGAGATTTATCGCAGCCGGATCCAGCTGCGCGAGGAGTTGCTGGCGCAGATACACCGCCTGGCAGGCAACGCCCAGGAATCCCGCGCAGCGGCAGACGCCGCTTGGTTTCGCCTGCAGGGGCTGCGCGAGCAACTGGGTGAGGATTATCGAATCCTGCATGCCGAGGCGGTCCTCTCCGCACTGCGCGATGAGTCCCCCGAGATAATTCGCGAACGCGTTCAGCGCGCCGTAGCCGCGCGCCCGCCGGATGCAGTGGAAGGCATATTGAACGACTACGACATTGCCCGGGTCTTCGCCCTGGCGGGCATGATCGAGGACACGGTGACCTGGCTGGCGCCGCGTCTTTCGGCTCCCAGCTTTATGACCGTTGAAACCCTGCGCGTCGACCCGGCCTTCGATGCTGTGCGTGACGACCTTGCGTTCAGCGCCTTACTGGAGCGTGGACCATGAGCTTTCTTGGACAACTCAAAGAACGGAATGTATTTCGAATTGGCATGGCATACATCGTTGCCTCCTGGGTGCTGGTACAGATCCTGGACGTGGCGCTGCAGCCCTTTGCGCCCCCGGAGTGGATCCTTAAATTCGTCGTATTCCTGTGTTTTGCGGGCTTTCCCTTTGCCCTCTGGCTGAGCTGGGCTTTCGCCCTGACGCCGGATGGTCTGCGGCTGGAAAAACATGTCGATCGGAGCAAATTCGCCAACAACAATTCAGGGCAAAAACTGGACTATATCGTTATTGCTTTGCTCGCCACCGTGGTCGGTTTGGAGGTGATGGAGCGCTTTATGCCCATGGATGCGGAGATTGCAGCGCAACGCGAAGCCAGGACCCAGGTCGTTGAGCCGGCGCCCGTTCCGGTCGTTGAGCCCCAGGAACCGGTCGTGATTCTGCCCAACTCCATCGCCGTGTTGCCCTTTGAAAACCTGAGTGCCGATCCGACACAAGCCTATTTTTCAGACGGCCTGGCCGACGAACTGCTTAATGCCCTGACCCGCGTGGACGGGCTGAACGTGGCCTCGCGAACTTCCTCATTCGCGTTCCGTGGAGATACACGCAGCGTGCAGGATATCGCCCGCGCCCTGCGCGTGGCGCACGTGCTGGAAGGCAGCGTGCGCAAAGCTGGCGACCGCCTGCGCGTTACCGCCCAGCTTATCGATCCGGTTGATGGCGTGAATGTCTGGTCAGAAAGCTATGACCGCGACCAGGACGATATCTTCCTGGTGCAGGAGGAAATCGCCAATGCCATCGTCTCGGCGCTGACCATAGAACTCGGTGCCAGCCTGGCCGAGGTCGATATGGCCTCTGGTACGGCCAATATCGACGCCTACGACCTGTACCTGCGCGGTCGCGAGCTGTTTATCGCCCGTGAAAGCCTGCCCACCAGCTGGGAGTTGCTGAACCAGGCCACCCGCCTTGACCCGGACTTTGCGCGGGCCTGGGAAGCCCTGGCCGCGGTGCATTCTGTGGCTACTTCGTGGCTGCCCGGCGACGGCATAGACCATGACGGGCTGGCGCTGGAAGCGGCGCAGCGCGCCCTGCAGATCGACCCCGGCCTGTCCATGCCCTACGGAGTTATCGGCATGAAGCATGAGCGCACCGGGGAAGGTTATGCCGGTGCCATAGCGCGATTGAACAGCGCGATTGAGAACGACAACCGCAACGCTACTGCCTTCCTCTGGCGCGGTATTAAGCTGTCCGAAATGGGCTACAACGACCGCGCCCTGGATGACTTCGAGGCCTGCATGGTGATTGATCCGGCCTATCTGAACTGCCAGCAATGGCGGGCCACTGCGCTGCTAAGCATGGGCCGGGTGCAGGAGGCCGTCAGCCAGTTTGAGTCGACACTGGAATACAACTTCCACTCGGCCTCCGAATCGTTCGTGTCCTACTACGTCACCACCGGCCAGCTCGACAAGGCCTACATGCTGGCCGCCCTGGCCCTGCGCACACAGTTCGCCCCGGTGCGCGACTGGGTAGCAGCCATTCAAAACCCGGAAGCCGACCACACTGCAGGGCTGACGCGTTTTGAAGAATGGGGTCGTCCACACAATATGGACGTGTGCAATATGGGCGCGGTCACGGTGGCATTTAAGCAGCTCGACTGTCTCACCACCGTGGAAAATGCCCAGCTCTTATGGCACCCGGACAGCGCGGCCTTCCGCCAGACCCCGGAATTTAAAACCTGGGTGCGCGCACAACTCTGGGACTACTGGCAGGAACAGGGCCTGCCCTCCCAGTGCCGGATGGTCGGCGAGGATGACTTCACCTGTGATTGACGCTTCGCTCACCTGCTGCGGCGAGGCGTTGCATGAGAACTCTTGCCCGCCTCTCCCACGCTCATGGCATAGGAGCGCATCTCGTGAGCCTGATTGCAGAGCTGCGCAGAAGAAACGTGTTCCGCGTGGGCATTGCCTACGGGATCATGAGCTGGGTGCTGTTGCAGGCGGCAGATTTCCTGCTGGACCTGATCGGGGCGCCCAACTGGGTGATCCAGAGCCTGTTTATTATCGTGGCGCTGGGGCTCCCCGTGGCGCTGTTCTTTGCCTGGGCCTTCGAGCTGACGCCGGAAGGCATCAAGCGCGAGAAAGAGGTCGACCCCAACGAATCCATCGCCCCGGTGACCGGCCGCAAGCTCGATCGCACCATCATGGCTCTGCTGGCGATCGCCGTTGTTTACTTTGCGCTGGACAAGTTCGTGCTGCAGCGTCCGGACACGACAGCACCGACCGAAGTCAGCGTCCAGGCGGAGGTGGAAATGATCCCGTCCATCGCCGTTCTGCCGCTGGCGGACATGAGCCCCGATGGCGGTGACAACGAATACTTCTCTGATGGCCTGACCGAGGAACTCCTCAACATCCTGGCCAAGATCAAGGAGCTCCAGGTGGCTGGCCGCACGTCTTCCTTCGCCTTCAAGGGCCAGAACGAGGACCTGCGCGAAATTGGCCGCAAGCTGAACGTGGCGCATATTCTCGAGGGCAGCGTGCGCAAGGACGACGCCAACAACCGCGTGCGCATCACCCTGCAGCTGATCGACACGGAAAGCGGTTTTCACCTGTGGTCGGAAACCTATGACCGGGACCTGGAAGACATCTTTGCGCTCCAGGAAGAGATTGCCGAGCAGGTCGCCAGCGCCCTGCGCGTGACCCTGCTCGGCGAAGACACCGCCCGCCTGCAACAGGTCGCCAGCACCGACGTGGATGTTTACGACCTGTTTCTGCAGGGCCGATATGAGCTGGGACTGGGCGGCTTTGCCAACCTGGAACGGGCGGAAAACCTGTTCCAGCAGGTGCTGGCCCAGGATCCGGACTATCTGCCCGCCCGGATGGGCCTGGCCGAGACCTGGGCTCAGATGGGCCGCACGGGATCCATCAATACCGCCCAGGCCGTGGAGCGGGGCGTGCCCGCATTGCAGGTCATTCTGGAGCAGGAACCGGATAACGCGTCGGCACTCGCGCTACTCGCCGATTACCAGCAGGCAGTTGGCGATGACGCAGAGGCTGTCGGCAACTTTCAGCGGGCCCTCGAGCTGGACCCCAATAACGCTATCACCCTGATCCGGTACGGCAGCTTTCTCTTTGACAATGCCGAGGTAGAGCGGGGCATTGCCCTGATTGACCGTGCCGTAGAAATCGAACCACTGGACCCCCAGGTGCTGTGGGAAAGCTGCGGCACCAGCGGGCCGCTTGGGCAGTTTGAAAAGGCACTTAGCGCCTGCCGACGCATCCAGGAGCTACGTCCCGATGGCCCCCAGGGCTATTACGGAGAAGCGCTGGCATACTCCTACCAGGGCAATATTCCGCAGACCCTGGTGAGCTATGAGCAGGCGATTCTTCGTGACCCGGAAGACTATGAAATGATCGCTGCGATAGCCATGTTCTGGCTTGCAGTGGGGGACGATGAGCAAGCCCGGGCCTGGCTGAACCGCGCCGAGGCGATTGGCGCCGGCCAGCCCATTCCGACCCATGCCAGAATTCTGTTACTCGAGTTCAGTGAACAGTATGACCAGGCAGGCGAGCTTGCGGCCGCCGCCCTGGCGCGCAAAATGGACGATCGGCATAACTCGGAATATTTCTTTCGCCGGGCGAATACCGCGGCAGCGGCGCACGATGGTGACTGGGAGCGGGGGCTTGCACCTTATCGGGAAGTGATGCCGTGGCTGTTCGAGGCCGAACTCGTATTTCCGGAAGATGCCGCTGCCTGGGTGCAGGACATCATTTTCGTCGCCGCATTAATGAAAGCCGCCGAGCCTTTAAGTGACCGCCCGGAGAAGCTACTTGATTTTGCACAGGCTAATGCAGCCAGCTTTCACCCCAAGGCAGGCCAGATGACGCTGCCCTATCAACTCGCCCAGGTATATGCCCTGCGCGGCGAACGCGAAAAGGCCCTTGAGCAGATCAGGGCCTACCAGGCCTTTGGCCTGTTCATTTACTGGCGCCAGGATTTGCTGCTTAACCCCGCTTTTGCATCGCTCCGCAACGACCCCGAGTTCCGGACCCTGGTCGAGCAACACGCGGCCCTGGCCGAACAGCAACGCATCGAAGCCCGCGCGCTGCTCGGAGTGGATTCATGAGCTTCTTCCACGAACTGAAACGGCGCGATTTCGAGTGCCAGGACTTATGAGCTTCTTCGACGAGTTAAAACGACGCAACGTGGTGCGCGTGGGTATCGCCTACGCGGTGGCATCGTGGATCATCCTGCAGCTCACGGACGTGGTTGGCGAGATTCTTAACCTGCCGCAATGGGGTGGGCAGCTGATCCTGGTGATGCTGGCGGTGGGCTTTGTGCTCGCACTGTTCTTCGCCTGGGCATTTGAGCTGACGCCCGAGGGCATCAAGCGCGAGACCGAGATAGACCGAAGCGAGTCGATTGCACCGCAAACCAGTCGCAAACTGGACCGCGCCATTATCGTGCTGCTGGTGCTCGGGATGGCTTACTTCATTTACGAATCACGATTCATGGACCGAGAGGACCCGGCGGCGTCTGATGGTGCAACAACCGAAGTGGCCGTCGTTGAGGATGCAACTGGCCTTGCAGCGAAGCAGACAACCGAAAGCGCGCCGGTGCCTGACCGTCAGTCTATCGCCGTGCTGCCGTTTGCCAACCGCAGCCTCAAGGAAGAAGACCAGTTCTTCACCGACGGCATCCACGATGACCTGCTCACCCAGCTGGCCAAGATCAACGGCCTCAAGGTGGTGTCGCGCACCTCGGTCATGCAGTACCGGGATACGCAAAAAACCATCGCCCAGATTGCCGGGGAACTGGGTGTGGGCACGGTGCTCGAAGGCGGCATTCAGCGCGCCGGCGACCGGGTGCGCATCAACGCGCAGCTGATCGACGTGAATGGCGATCAGCACCTGTGGGCAGAAACCTTTGACCGGGAAATGACGGTTGAGAACATCTTCGACATCCAGTCGGAAATTACCCGGCAGATCACCCAGGCAGTGCGTGGTGAATTGAATGAAGAAGAGCAGGCCAATCTGGCCCTGGTGCCAACCAATAACCTGGAGGCCTACGAGGCCTACCTGAAAGCGCTCGAATTGCTTAACCGTGCGGACTACGACCAGAACAATTACCAGGAGGCCGAAGTCTGGGCCAACACGGCCGTGCGCCTTGACCCCGGGTTTGCCCAGGCCTGGGCCATGCTGGTGGAAATTCACGGACAGGCCGTGTGGATCGGCTATGACGCCAGCCCTGAGCGCAGCGCCCGGGCCCTGGAGGCTTTGGAAAATGCGCGCCGCTTCGGGACCGGCTTACCGGAAACGATCGCTGCGGAAGCCGAGTATTTGTATCGAATTGAACAGGATTTCAAGGCAGCGGTAGTACCTTTCAAAAGAGCAACCGATGTAGCACCCGGAGATGCAGACCTGGTGTATCGGCTGGGCCTGGCACAGCGCCGCACCGAGGACCTTGCCGGTGCAGAAGAATCCTTCAAACAATCCATGGTGCTGGACCCCAACCACGCCCGGCCCGTCATTGGCCTGGCGGAGCTCTGGATCTACAGCGGCGAGCTGGAAAAAGCCCGGATTCTGCTGGACCGCGCAACGCAAAAGTTTCCCGACTCCCAGGATCTGAAAGCCTTCCAGGTGGAATGGGCAAGAAGCACCGGGGACGACGACATGGTGCGCAGCACGCTCGCGAACATGTCGCCGGCGGCCACAGCGATGTACTTCATCACGCAATCTGAGGCGCACCTGGCAATCGGTGACCTTGACCAGGCGATCAGCGTCTGGGACCAGCCCGTCATGCAGCTCATCGACGATGACCGCAGCCGGATTGGCTCAAGTGAAGCCTTTTCTGCCTGGGCCTACCAGCTAAAAGGCGAGGAGGAACTGCACGCGGTTTGGCGCAAAGATGTATCGAGCGCCTGTCCAACTTGCCACCGACCACGGGGCAGCTGCGCAGCTTCGAGCTGATCAATCTTGGTATTTGCTATGTCTTCGCCGGTGAACCGGAGCTGGCGGTTCGCGCTGCCAACGAAGCGCGGGCGGTAATGCCAACCTCCGAGGACCTCTATAGCGGGTTACTTATCGAAAATTTACGCGTTCACATCCTGGCCATGGCCGGCGAACGCGAGGAGGCGCTACAAGAAATCGAACGCCTGCTCGACGCCCCCTACCCCATCAGCAAATGGCGACTTTACCAGGACGTGCGCTGGGACTTTTTCCGCGATGACGAGCGCTTTAACGATCTGGTACGGCCGGACGGGGTAGACCCCCCCCCCCCCCCCCCCCCCCCCCCCCCCCCCCCCCCCCCCCCCCCCCCCCCCCCCCCCCCCCCCCCCCCCCCCCCCCCCCCCCCTGGCACCATGAGCTTCATCAACGAACTGAAGCGACGCAATGTTGTGAGGGTAGGTATTGCCTACGTCGTGGCTGCCTGGCTGTTGCTGCAATTGACCGAGGTGCTCACGGAGCTGCTGGAGATCGGTCCCGAGGTGGGCAAGATCGTGATCGTCCTGATTATCGTTGGCTTTGTGCCGGCACTGATCTTCGCCTGGGCCTTCGAGCTGACGCCGGAAGGCATCAAGCGGGAAAGCGAGGTGGACCGCTCGGGGTCCGTGGCGCCGCAAACCGGCCAGAAACTCAATATCGCGATCATCGTCATGCTGGTGATGGTTGCCGGCTACTTTATCTGGGAGTCACGGTTCAAGACCCCGGCAGCGCAGGATATCGCTGAATCCGCGCAACAGGCGGATCTTCAGGACGCGGCTGAACCGGACGGCGCCGGGCCGTCAGCGCCCGCTGGGATGGAAGCGCCCACCCAGAAATCCATCGTGGTGCTGCCCTTCGTCAACATGAGCGCGGACGCCTCACAGGAGTATTTCTCCGACGGCCTGTCCGAGGAAATTCTCAACGCCCTGGTGCCCATTGAGGACCTGCGGGTGATCTCCCGCACCTCGGCCTTTGCCTTCAAGGGCAAGGACCTGTCCGTGCCGCAGATTGCCGAACAGCTTGGCGTAACGCCACGTGCTCGAGGGCAGCGTGCGCACCGCCGGCGATGACCTGCGCATCACCGCCCAGCTCATCGAAGTGGCCAGCGACTCACACCTATGGTCGCAGGCCTACAACCGCAAAATGGAGAATGTCTTCGAGGTGCAGGAAGAGATCTCCCTGGCCATCGCCGAGCAGTTGGAGCTGCAGCTGTCTGAGCAGGCCCAGGAAAATGCCCAGACCGACAATATCGAGGCCTACACGCTGTTTCTTCGCGGCAGGCATCATTACCAGGGCCGAAATGTGGATGAGCTTGACCTGGCCGTGGACCTGCTGGGCCAGGCGGTTGCGCTTGACCCGGACTTCGACGAGGCCTGGGCCAACCTGGCTGCCACACTGGTCCTGATGGGCTTCCATGCAGAAAAAGACTTTGAGACGTATTTCCGCCAGGCGGACGAAGCAGCGCAAAGGGCCATCAGGATCAATCCGGACAACGGTTTCGCGCACGCCGTGCTGGGGCTGCTGGGCCATTGGACGACTGGACTTTGATGACGGTATGCGTCAGCTGGATCTCGCGATTTCATTAAACCCGAACGAGTCCAACGTTTACCTGTGGCAGGGGATCGGGCTTTCCACCCTGGGTTACATTGACCAGGCGATTGTCGTTTTGAAACAAGCCGAGACCATTGACCCGGCGTTCATCAACCTGCAAAACTGGCTGGTCAATCTTTATCTCGCCAAGGGCGACGTTGCATCCGCCATGCGCCACCTGGACATCCTCTTGAAGCTTGATCCGGACTTTCCAATGAACGACTTTGGCGACCCTGCACTGCATGACGGTGACCTGGATCTTGCGGAGGCCGATGCTCGCGAATTCATGATAGATGTGCCAGGCGGCGATAGGCTCGTGGAAGTGTACTTCGCAGCGCTGCGCGAACCAAACCAGCGCGAGACAGCGATTGCTGCGAACTGCAGCAGTTTTGAATCTCGCGCTGGCAAAACCCGGCGTTTTTATGGTTACTCAGACTGGGGGCAGTCGATGACGCGCTGGCGTCATCTGGCAACAACTCGGTCGCTCGGGCGGGGCCTCCGTTGCGATGCGAAACAGTCTCGGCGCTATTTGGTACGCTGTCAGCACAGGAAAATCTGGAGGACTCCGGCCATGGTCGCCGTTCTTCGAAGAAATCGGCCTGGCCGACTACTGGCGTAAGCACGGTGACCCGGACTACTGCCGCTCGGTCGGCGACAGCTTTGAGTGTGGAACGCCATGAGCCTCTGGAGCGAGTTAAAACACGCGCGACGGCATTCCAACAGCGCTTCTTTCGCTGCGCGAAAACCGCACTGTTTCCATAGCCTGCGCTGCAACGTTATGAGGGGGCTTTGGTGAGTCTCTTTCAAGAACTAAAGCGCCGCAATGTATTCAGGGTGGGTATCGCTTATGCGGTGGTGGCCTGGTTGCTGCTGCAACTCACCGAGGTGCTCAAGGAGCTGCTGGGTTTGCCGGATGAGGTCGGGCGCACGGTGGTGCTGCTGCTGATCGTGGGGTTTGTTCCTGCGGTGATTTTTGCCTGGGCGTTTGAAATGACCCCGGAAGGCCTGCGCAAGGAATCGGACGTGGACCGCTCCGCCTCCATCGCGCCGCAGACCGGCCGCAAGCTCGACCGCATCATTATTGGCATCCTGGTGCTGGGTCTGGCCTGGTTCGCCTGGGACAAGTTCGGCAGTAACACGCCGGCGCCGGACCAGGAATTGACGGCAACAGCGAGTGAGGAAGTTGCCCTGGAAAAATCCATCGCGGTGCTGCCCTTCGTCAACATGAGCGGCAATGCCGACAACGAGTATTTCTCCGACGGTCTGTCCGAGGAGCTGCTCAACCTGCTGGCCAAGGTCAATGGCCTGAAAGTGGCCGCACGCACTTCCTCGTTCAAATTCAAAGGCGGGGAAGCAGACATCGTCGAGATCGGCAACGCCCTGAACGTGGCCACGGTGCTGGAGGGCTCGGTGCGCCGCTCCGGCAACCAGGCCCGCATCACCGCCCAGCTGATCAAGGTCGATGACGGCTTTCACCTGTGGTCGGAAACCTACGACCGCGAGCTGGACAATATCTTCGAGGTGCAGGACGAGATCGCGCGGGCCATCGTGGACGCGCTGAAGCTGCCATTGCTGGGGCAGGACGACAGTCCTATCCAGGCAGAGCAGACCACGGATTTCGAGGCCTACGACCTGTACCTGCTCGGCCGCTACCGCATGAACGAGTTCAACGAGGACAATATGCGCGCGGCGATTGGCTACTTTGAACGGGTGATCGAGATCGATCCGGACTTCGCTCCGGCCTGGGCACAGCTCGCCTCCGCGTACCTGATTCTCCAGGACTACGGCAGCTTCAGCTTTGATGAAGCCATGCAACTGAGCCAGCAGGCCGCGCAGAAAGCGCTGCAACTTGAACCCGGCCTGGCAGATGCACTCATCGCCGAGGCGTTGCGCTATAACTACCTTGGTTTCCCCTCCAAAGCGGCGGAGCTCTATGAGCAGGTTCTGAGCATCGAACCTTCCAACGTACAGGCCTTGCGGGGCCTGTCACAAAACCTGAATCCGGTTGAAACCGGACGCAAGCTTGAGCTGGCGCGTAGCGCCCTGGCGCTGGATCCGCTATCCGGCACCTTGCAGCATTTTGTGCTTGCCGCCCTGTCAGGAGCGAACCGGCTTGAAGAGGCTTCTGCACTGGCCAAAGACCTGCTCCTTGAGTCGCCGGAAAACCCTGGAGTGCATGAGGGGCTCGCAGGGATGTACCAGGAACACATGATGATCCCGGAAGCCATTCAGGCGTATGAGCGGACCTGGGATAGCCGCCCGGGCGATGTATACCCCGCCTGGAGGCTGACTCAAGTACACCTGTTTATTGGTGACATTGACGGCGCAAATCACTGGATCGAAGCGGCGCGCGAGCGGGGTGGTGATGATTCAAGGTGGGCGCTCTTAGCCGAGCAGTATAAGAATCTCTACGCGGGTCGTTATGAAACTGCTCTCGAGAAGAGCAAGGCGCGCTTCGGCCCCGAGGGCCCCACGACCTCAGGCGGCAGACTGTTCAGCGCCTATCTTTATTTTGGACTCGGTGATGAGGTAACAGCACAGCGCCTGGCAAGGCTGGTACAGGAGCAGTTTGCCGCAGTCTCCCCCGCAATCACTGAGTGGCCTTATGCGCGGAGCACGGCCTTCCTGGCCGGCCTGCTGGACGATGGGCCTGAAAAAACGGAACTCGTTGATCAACTGGATGCTTTTGTCAGTGCGCTGCTCACAGCCAAGCCCTGGAGCGCAGATGCGTGTGTGTACGCGGCCATCACTGCTGCATTACGAGCCGATCGCGACCGTGTGCTGCAACAGATAACCGAATGCAAAGACCTTGGCTGGGTTGATACCGCCTGGCTGCGCCGTGAACCGGCGTTCGTCCCGTACCTGGATGACCCAAGCTTCCAGGCAACGCTGCTGGAAATGGAAGCCGCTGCGGAGTTGATCCGCGAGCAGGTCGCGCAGGAACGCGGGGAGCGCGCACTGTGAACAGGCGTGCATACAAAAGACAAACCTTTTTCGGCAGGACTAGCCTGCCAGGTGGCCGCGTGGCTGCCGTGACAAGTAGCAATTATCGATACCCCCGCATCGAGCTGCCTGGCACGACAGTCACGCCGGTCACCACCCTTACAAACGCAGCGCGGAGTCTAGCATGGCCCGCAACAGGGAATAGTTAATGAGCTTTTTCGCAGAGCTGAAGCGACGCAACGTGTTTCGTGTGGGCGTGGCCTACATCGTCATGAGCTGGGTGCTGTTGCAGGCGGCGGACTTTGCGCTGGACCTGATCGGGGCGCCCAACTGGGTGATCCAGAGCCTGTTTGTCCTGGTCGTATTGGGCCTGCCCGTTGCGCTGTTTTTCGCCTGGGCCTTTGAGCTGACCCCGGACGGGGTCAAGCGCGAGTCGCAGGTCGACCGCTCTGAATCCGTGACACCGCAGACGCGCCGCAAACTCGATTACGTGATCATCTCCGGCGTGGTCCTGATTGCGGCTTACTTTATCTGGGAGTCGCGCTTTCAGACAGTCAGCGGCCCGGCTGAAGAACGCGCAGTCGTGAGCGAAACCGCCATGGAACAGGCTGTCAAGGAACCCATGAACCTTCCCGCGGGCAACTCCATCGCCGTGCTGCCCTTTGCCAACCGCAGCAACAAGGAAGACGACCTGTTCTTTACCGACGGCATTCATGACGACCTGCTCACCCAGCTGGCCAAGCTGGATGACCTGAAGGTGATCTCCCGCACCTCGGTGATGGAGTATCGGGATACCACCAAGAAAATCAGCGATATCGCCAATGAGCTGGGCGTCGGCGCCATCCTGGAAGGCGGCGTGCAGCGCGCCGGCGACCGTATCCGCATCAACGCCCAGTTGATCGACGTGCGAACCGACGAGCACCTGTGGGCCGAGACCTTCGACCGCGAGCTGACCATCGACAACATTTTTGATATCCAGACCGAGATCACCCGCCAGATCGTCACCGCGGTGCGCGGCGAGCTGACTGAGTCGGAAGCCGCGCGACTTGTCGACCGGCCCACCGACAGCCTGGAGGCCTGGGAAGCGTTTCTGCAGGCCAAGTCGATTATCAACCAGACCGCCGAGTACAGCCGGGCGAAGTATCAGCGCGCCAAACCGTGGGCAGAAAAAGCCGTCGCCGCAGACCCGGACTTTGCAGAAGCCTGGGCGATGCTCGTGGAGATCCAGTTGCAGGACATCTGGATGGGCTACGCCAACACCGATG
Organism: uncultured Gammaproteobacteria bacterium; assembly: GCA_942491555.1. Taxonomy (GTDB): domain Bacteria; phylum Pseudomonadota; class Gammaproteobacteria; order Xanthomonadales; family SZUA-36; genus Marinihelvus. The sequence continues at coordinate 557,114 of CALOBN010000005.1, read as the reverse complement.
CGCAGCGCCAACTGGCGCGCGAATCACTGGAACGGGCTGAGCGCCTGGCGCCGCGCAACGCCAGCGTTATCCGGGCCAGGGCAGACTATGAATACCGCGTAAACCTCAACTATCAAAGGGCTCTGGAACTGCTGGAGGAGGCCCGGCAACTGGAGCCCGGCAACGCCGAAACACTCCACGACCTGGCCACCACCCTGCGCCGCGTGGGTCGCTGGGAGGAAGCTGTTGAAATCTTCCTCCAAGCGCTTGCCCTGGACCCACTCAACAGCTTTGCGGCGATGACCTACACGGAAACCCTGCTCACCATGAATGCCTTTGACCGGCTCGAGTTTGAGCTGGATCGGTGGCTGCCGCGCTACCCGGACTCATCCAATTTCATCAGCCAGAACGTTGCCTTGCTCATTCTCGGCCGGGGACAGATCGAGGAGGCTGCCGCCTACTTCGCCGGCCTGCCTGCGGACGTCCAGCAGGCGGCGGCAGGAGATGCGGTCATGATTGCCTGGTTCAGCCGGGACTGGGACACCGTGATGGCTATTTCCGAACAAATGCCGGAAGGTTTTGTTGGACTGCCGATCTATCACTTGACCAGAAACGCTTCACTTGGTGGAAGCCTTTTCACCCAGGGCAAGATCGAGTCGGCCCGACCCTACCTGGAAGCATACCGGGACAATTTCATGAATGAGGACAGTGGCAGCCGGACCGGCAATGCCTTTCGGCTCTCACAACTGGCCGAGGTTGAAATGATGCTCGGAGATAAAACCTCGGCGCTGGCATTGGCCGAAGAGGCCGGAGCATTGCTGCCTCTCCAGGAAGACTGGATGTTCGGCCAGAACATGTACCGCAACGAGTGCTGGGTTCTGGCCATGGCCGGGCAGCGCGACCGGGCCCTGGAATGCATCGCCGAACACCTCGATCAGCCCGTCGGATATACCCGTTGGGAGCTGTACCTGGATCCGGCCTGGGACTTTTTTCGGGATGATTCCCGCTTTGTCGAGATGTCCCTTCCTGAGGGCGTGGAGCCTGAGCCCTTCAGGGCGCAGCGCCTGGGGGATGGCACATGAGTTTTTTTGCCGAGCTGAAGCGCCGCAACGTGGTCAAGGTGGGCATCGCCTACCTGGTGGCCGCCTGGCTGCTACTGCAGCTCACGGAAGTGCTGACCGAACTGCTGGAGCTGGACACCCAGATCGGCAAGATGGTGATCCTGCTGCTGATCATCGGCTTTATTCCGGCACTGATCTTCGCCTGGGCATTTGAAATGACCCCGGAGGGCATCAAGCGCGACAAGGACGTGGACCGCAGCCAGTCCGTGGCCAAGCAGACCGGGCAAAAACTCAATATCGCGGTCATTGTCATGCTGGCCATGATTGCGGGTTATTTCATCTGGGAGTCGCGTTTTAAAGCGCAGGACACCGCGCCGCAGGAAACCGCGGTCGTTGAAGTGCTCGATGTTGCCACGCCAGGGCCTGCCGAAACGTTGGAAAGAGTCGAGGCAACGATCGACACGAACGCCATTGCCGTATTGCCCTTCGCCAACCGCAGCAACGTCGATGAGGACCTGTTCTTTACCGATGGCATCCACGACGACCTGCTGACCCAGCTGGCAAAGATTGGCGATCTGAAGGTGATTTCGCGAACCTCGGTGATGGAGTATCGCGACACCACCAAGAAGATTGCCGAGATCGCCGCCGAGCTGGGCGTGGGCAAGATTCTCGAGGGTGGGGTGCAGCGGGCCGGCGATCGCATTCGCATCAACGCGCAGCTGATTGACGTGGCCACGGACCAGCACCTGTGGGCGGAAACTTTCAACCGCGAGATGACCATCGACAATATCTTCGATATTCAGTCCGAGATCACCACGCAGATCGTGACTGCGGTCAAAGGTGAGCTGTCTGATGTGGAACGGGCGCGCCTGTCTGACCGCCCCACGGACAACCTTGCCGCCTGGGAGGCTTATCTTCACGCGCGGGCCATTATCAACGAGCCAGATTACGGTGCTGAAAAATATCAGCGCGCCGAGCCCTTCGCCCTCGAGGCGCTCGAACAGGATCCGAATTTCGCCGAGGCCTGGGCCATTCTTGCGAACATCCAGATGCAGGGTATCTGGATTGGCTACGCCAATACCGAGGAACAACGAACGGCCGTCCGCGACAGCCTGGCGCGCGCGGAAGCGCTGGACCCCGACAACCCCGAAGTAAGAGCCAACAGGGCCGACTATTACTACCGCGTAGAAGTGGACTACGCGGCCGCACTCGCGCTGCTTGACGAGGCGGTGAAGCAAACGCCCGGCTACTCCAAACTGCACCGCGACCGCGGCCTGAGCCTGCGGCGTCTGGGTCGCTGGGAGGAATCCGTGCAGGCCTTCGAAAAGAGTGTTGAAGTGGACCCACTGAACAGCTTTGCAGCAAGCACCCTGGTCGAAACCCTGATGATCATGAACGCCCTTGACCGGGCTGAATCACTGGTGGACTCCTGGCTCCGTAAACAACCGGACAGCACTGACTTCCTGACTTACAAGGCCCGCATCATGTTAAGGCGGCGCGGAGAAGTCGAACAGGCCTGGCAACTTCTCGAGTCGAATAAGGATGTTTCCGGCTCCCGGCATTTGCTAACCAAGATTGACCTTGCCGCCATGCGTGGCGACTGGGACACGGCCATCGAACTGGCCGTGGATGAAAGCGCCGAGGGCTTTCTTCCAATAACCGAAAGAGTGCCAGCCTGGCGGGCTGGATGGGTTTACGCGATGAAAGGTAACGTTGAAACGGCGCGTGACTACTTCACAGACTATATCTCGTTCACCCAGGAAAATGAGCGCACCGGACGCCTCGCGCAGGGTTTACGCCACACCAACCTGGCCGAGGCCTATGCCTGGCTCGGCGAAAATGACCTGGCCCGTCGCCACAGTCAGCTCGCGGCGCAGTTTATCCCCCTGGAACTCGATCACGTGTTTGGCACACTCGTGGACAACAGGCTCACCTGGGTATTCGCAAAAACGGGAGACCGGGAGCTGGCCCTGGAGCGCATTGCCGCCAAGCTGGATAAGCCCGTGGGCTTCAGCCGCTGGGAGCTGCACCTGGATCCGCGCTGGGACTTCTTCCGCGACGATGCGCGCTTCAACGCCCTGGCGCTGCCTGAAGGCGTTGAACCTGAACCTTTCAGAGCGCAGCGCCTGGGAGATGGCACATGAGTTTCTTCGCAGAACTCAAACGTCGCAACGTCTTTCGCGTAGGTATTGCCTACGCCGTGGCGGCCTGGTTGCTGCTGCAGATCGCCGACCTGATGATCGACAACATCGGCGCGCCGGACTGGGTGTTTCGCACCTTGTTGATGGTTCTGGCCATCGGCTTTCCCATCACCCTGATCATGGCCTGGGCGTTTGAACTGACGCCTGAAGGCCTGATGCGTGATGCGGATGTGGACCGCAGCCAGTCGATGGCACCAAAAACCGGCCGCAAGCTGGACCGGATCATTATCGGCATGCTGGTACTGGTAGCGGCCTATTTCATCTGGGAGGCGCGCTTCAAGACAGACGAACCCTCCGCGGCAGACGATATTGTGATCGCACAAGAGGTATCACTGCCGGAGGTTTCGCCGGCCCCTGAGCCGGACCAGCCGGCACTGGACCGCAACGCCATCGCCGTGCTGCCCTTCGCCAACCGCAGCCTGCGCGAGGAAGACCTGTTTTTTACCGATGGGATTCACGATGACCTGCTGACCCAACTGGCCAAAATCGGCAACCTGAAAGTGATTTCCCGCACCTCGGTCATGACCTATCGCGATACAAACAAGCGCATTCCCGAGATCGCCGCCGACCTGGGTGTGGGTATTGTTCTTGAAGGAGGCGTGCAGCGCGCCGGCGACCGCATTCGGGTCAACGCTCAGCTCATCGATGTGGCAACAGACCAGCACCTTTGGGCCGAGACCTTCGACCGCGAGATGACCATCGAAAACATTTTTGATATCCAGTCAGAGATTTCCCGACAGATCGTGTCGGCCATCAAGGGCGAGGTGTCAGACGAAGAAATCCAGTCCCTCAGTGATCGTCCGACCGATAGCCTGGCCGCATGGGAAGCTTATGTCAGGACCCAGAACATTTTGCGCGAGACCGATTATGAGTTAAGCAAATTCTACCGTGCCGAACCGCTTATACAGACCGCCCTGCGAGCAGACCCGGAATTTGCCGAGGCCTGGGTGGTGCTGGCCGAAATTCAGATGCAAGGCATCTGGATGGGTTTCAACAATACCCGGGCGCAGCGGGAACTCATCCGTGACACGATTGACCGGGCAATCGCCCTGGACCCGGACAACCCCTATGTGATCGCCTCCCAGGCCGAATATGAATACCGCGTCAACCTGGATTATCAGCGCTCACTGGCGTTAATTGACCAGGCGATTGCTTTGGTGCCCGGAGAAGTTTCCTTCTACCACCATCGCGGATTGGCACTCCGCCGGATGGGCGAGTTCGAGGCTGCCATTGGAGCCTTTCAACAAGCCCTGGAGCTTGACCCCCTCGACAGCTATGCCGCAGCGACCATGGCTGAAACCCTGCGGGACATGATGGACTGGGAACGGCTTGAGCCACTGTTGGATCACTGGATGGCCATCTACCCAACATCGCATGACTTGATTAATTTCAAGGTTGACCTGCTGATCCAAAAATATGGCGACATCCAGGGCGCCGAGGCTGTACTCGCCAGGGTCGGAGATACTGAAGGCACGCGCTCGCAACTGACTTTCTCAACACTCGCCCCCTTCACCCGAAACTGGGAAGCGATGATTGCAGGCGAAGATAACGCGGAAGACCAGCCGTTCCTGGCGGTTATTGACCAAACCCGGGCGTTCCGACTGGGCAAAGCCTATGCGCTGAAAGGTGATGAGGAATCTGCCAGACAATACCTTGAGGAATATGTGGCCGCTTCGCAAATGGAGGAAGCCCTGGGTGCAATCGCGAAATCGCAACGCGCCATCAACCTGGCCGAAGCCCATATGTGGCTGGGTGATCGCGAGCAGGCTGTGCGCTATGCACGCCTGGCGGCTGAAACATTGCCGCCAAGTGAAGACGCCCTGTTTGGTGGCTGGGCTGAGAAGCGGGAAATCCTCGTGCTGGCATGGGCCGGGGAACGGGACGAGGCACTGGAGCGCATTGCCGCACGCATCGACCAGCCGCTGGGCTACAGCCGCTGGGAACTGTATCTGAACCCCATGTGGGATTTCTTCCGCGATGATCCGCGTTTTAACGACCTTGCCCGGCCCGAAGGCGTAGAGCCGGAGCCTTTTCGTGCCCAGCGGATCGGTGACGGCACCTGATGGTTGTCGTTGCTGACAAGGTGCTCACGCCATGAGCCTGTTTGACGAACTCAAGCGTCGAAATGTTTTCCGCGTGGGTATTGCCTATGCCGTGGCGGCGTGGCTGCTGATCCAGATCGCGGACATCATGATCGACAACATCGGTGCCCCGGACTGGGTGTTTCAGACCGTGCTGCTGGTGATTGCCATCGGTTTTCCGATCAGCCTGATCATGGCCTGGGCCTTTGAACTGACCGGGGAGGGTATCCGCCGTGAATCAGAGACAGACTTTGCTGAAGGCGCGAAGCCCGGACCGCTGCGCTTTATAGGCCCGGCGATTATCGCTCTGCTGGCGGTCGCACTCGGGGTGCTGCTTTACCAATCCGGCAAGCAGGCCGGCGGCGAATCCAGCCAGGTCGATCTTGCAGAGACGACGGCTGGCGGGGCGCTGCTGACAGAAGAGCCCGGCAGCGTGACAGCCATCAACCCCCGGTCCATCGCGATCCTGCCGTTCCTGAACATGTCGTCAGATGAAGACCAGGAGTACTTCTCCGACGGCATCACCGAGGAGATCATCAACGCGGTGGTCAAGATTCCCGGCGTATCGGTTCCGGCGCGTACCACCGTGTTTGCCTATAAGAACCACCAGGGCGATCTGCGCGAAGTTGGCCAAACGCTGGGGGTGGCGCACATTCTCGAGGGCAGCATTCGCAGCCAGGGCAACCAGATCCGGGTCACCGCGCAGCTGATCAAGGTCGAAGACGGTTTCCATTTGTGGTCGGAGACCTTTGACCGGCAACTGGACAACATTTTTGTAGTCCAGGAAGAAATCGCCAGCGCCATCGCCGCGGAACTTCTCGGAAACCTGGGCGGAGCGACCGTGACCATTGCGAACCAGACGAGCAACATGGCTGCCTACGATGCGTATCTGAAAGGCCGTGCCGCCTTGCGCGACCGTGATCCGGTCGCCAGGGTGTACCTCCAGCAGGCAATAAATTCCGACCCGCAATTTGCACCGGCCTATGCCGCCATGGCGATTTCCTACCAGTCCATGAACGAGAACCCCGATCTCGCTATGAGAATGGCGGACCAGGCCCTGGCTCTGGACCCGGACAACGTCGACGCGCTTAATGCCAAGGCCGCGACGCTGCGCCATTATCGCCGCTGGCTGGAGGCCGAAAAAATGTTTAACCAGGCGCTGGCCATCGACCCCAGCTCCGCAGAGCTGCTGGAGGATTATGCGGAGTTCCTGGCTTTCGTTGGCCGCATGGATGAGGCACTGCAGACGACCAGCCGGGGCATGTCCATTGATCCGAAACTGATCCCGCTGGTCGCGGCACATCTCGAGGCCTTGTATGCCAATGGCGAGGGCGCACGCGCCTGGCAGCTTGCCGCAACGGACAGCACCGACCAGGGCTGGATGGCGGGCAAGTGGCTGCTTGCAGTGCCCCTGTGGCTGGATGAGTCGCTGTTCACAGACTTTGGCCCCGCGCCACCCCGGCCGGCAATCCTTCAGAACATGGGGCCGGATACTCCAGAGTGGGCACAGCAAGCACTCGGCATGGCGAATACCGCAGCGATACAAGGGTTACAGGCTTTGAGCCCACGGGATGTTGAGACACTGAAATCATTCTATGGTGTGCGCACCGTTGCTTCCGCGCTGGATCGCTCTTTTGGCATCGCGATTACCCGCAGCCTCCTGATCAGCGCCGGTGAAATTGACCATGTGATCGCCGCCGACCTGTCGCTTATCGAACGCGGTTTGTACCCCCTGCATGAGTGGCAGTGGACCCCGAGCCGTGCGCAACTCCGCCGGCACCCCTGTTTCCTGACTACCTTGCCGGTATCGGGTTGATTGAATACTGGGATGCGACCTCCTGGCCGTCTTTTTGCCAGCGCAATCCCGAAGGAGTGATTCAGTGCCAGTAAGCCACGATCTATACACCGGAGCAATCAGCCCATGAGCCTGATTCAGGAACTCAAGCGACGTAATGTTTTCAGGGTGGGTCTGGCCTACGTGGTGGGCGCCTGGCTGATGTTGCAGCTGACCGATGTGCTGACCGAATTGCTGGATCTGCCCGGGGAGATCGGCCGCACGGTGGTGATGGTGCTGGCGATCGGTTTTGTGCCGGTATTGCTCCTGGCCTGGGCTTTTGAGCTCACCCCCGAGGGTATCAAGCGGGAAAAAGAGGTCGATCGCAGCCAGTCCATTACGCCACGAACCGGCCGCGTGCTGGACCGCACCATCATTGTGCTGCTGGCGCTGGTGATTGTCGGGTTTGGTATCAATGAGTTCGTGATTGAGCCGCGCCAGGCGCAAGAGGTCGTCACCGAGCTCGCGGTTGAAGAGCCTGCCGCCGAGCCCCTGCCACCTTCGGTCGCCGTGCTGCCGTTTGACAATATGAGCAATGATCCCGACAACGAGTACTTCTCCGACGGCCTGACCGAAACCCTGCTGCACATGCTGGCGCAACTGCCCGACCTGCGCGTGGCTGCAAGAACCTCGTCCTTTGCCTTCAAGAACAAAGAGGTCGGCATCGCCGAAATTGCACGGACGCTGAATGTCGCGCACGTACTGGAAGGCAGCGTGCAGAAATCCGGCGACCGGGTGCGTGTCACCGCCCAGCTGATCCGGGCAGACGATGGCTTCCATGTCTGGTCGCAGAACTACACCCGTCCGCTGGAGGATATTTTCGCGATCCAGGACGAGATTGCCCGGGACGTGGTGGGCGCACTGGATGAATCCCTGCTGGGCAATATCTCGGCGATGCACGGCGTCGAAACCCGCAATATGTCGGCCTACGAAACCTACCTGAAAGCCCTTGAGCAACAGGCACTGTTTTCCTACGCCAGCCTGCCCGCTGCCGAAAATCTGTTCAAAGAGGCGCTGGCCATCGACCCGGACTTCACCGACGCCAAGCTGGGGCTGGTGCGTAACCAGTTCCTGATGATGAGGACCGGCCTGCTGAATCAAGAACAGGCCTGGGCGCAGTCCGAGCCACTGATCCAGCAGATTCTCAATGAGGACCCGGGCAACCTGACCGCCGAGGCGCTCGCACTGAGCTACCGGATCTGGTTTACCTCGGATATAGGTCCAGCCGAACTTGCACTGCAAGTTGAGCGTCTCCGGCAAATCCTGCCCGGAATTCCCACCGAGTCTGTTCTCCTGGGCGTTGCCGCGAGCATTACCTACTTTCGCCTCAATGACCCTGACAGTGCCCTGACCATGCTGGATGCGGGGCTTTTGCTTGACCCCTTGGACCCCGGACTCCTTGATACCCGTGGCAGGATTCTTGGAGAAATTGGACGTTTCGCAGAGGCGGAGCGGTATCTGATGAGCGCGCTTGAACAACAGCCGGGCGATGCCAACATCCTCGCCGATATTTCAGACCTGAAGGCAAAGATGGGCGACGCGGTCGGCGGACTGAGCTGGATGCGCCGGGCCAGCGAGGCCGATCCGCGCGATCATGAACTCGCAGCGGATGTGGCTGAGCAGCTCTACGCTTTGGGTCTTGTCGAAGAAGGTGACACGTGGGCGAGGCGGGTGCTTTCCCAGGCACCCCAGTCTGCGATGGGTCGCAAAATCGCGCTGCTGCAGGCCGTCTATCGCGATGAACGGGCGCGTGCCCTGGAGTTGGCGGAGGCCATGATGCGGGACGGGATTTCGGTGCGTCGAGGAGCTCTCGGTGCTGCAGTTTTTACTTATACAAGATTGATGGCCATCGAAGGCAGGGCCGCCGAAGCCTTGGCCCTTATCGAAGAGCTCCGCCCGGAAGCGGTTGTCTACGATGGTCAGGAACTTGATCTGGAAGCAGCAATTTACCTGATGGCTTCCTCCCGTCTGATGCCCCTGCTGCAAAGTCCTGACGAAGTCGCTACCAACTGGGCAATCGCCATGACCACTCTGGACAAGATCCTCCCCCGGCGAGTCGACCAGCCCAATTCGAGGTTCTGGGACGCGGTGCTGCTTGGAGACCATGATGGTGCGCTGCGCCTGGCCCGTGAAGAGGTGTTCACTCAGCCGATACCGGTCGCCATTAGCCTTCCGATGATGTTCGAAAACCCGGCCCTGCAGCCACTGGCCGATGAGCCGGAAATCCAGGCCGAACTGGCCCAGCTGGACCGACGCATCGCCCAGGCCCGCGCGGAGGTCGAGGACATGCTGCTGCAACCGGAATGGAGCGAGTAGACCAGCCATGAGCTTCTTCGAAGAACTGAAACGGCGGAATGTCGTGCGCGTAGGCCATCGCCTATGCGCTGATCGGCTGGGTGTTACTGCAGGGCGCTGACTTCTTTCTTGATCTGGCCGGGGCGCCTGAATGGGTGATGCGCGCGCTGTTTATCCTGGCGGCCATTGGCCTGCCGGCTGTGCTCGCGTTTTCCTGGGCGTTTGAGATGACGCCCGAGGGCATCAAGCGCGAGGCGGAGGTTGATCGCTCGCAGACCCAGGCGCCGTATACCGCGCGCAAAATCGACAAGCTGATCCTGGTGTTCCTGGCCCTGGCCGTGGTTAGCCTGCTGGTGGAGCGGTTTTTGCCGGGGTCTGAGCAGGCGCCATCGGCACAGGAGCAGGCCGCAGCGGTTACAGAGCCTGATCAGAGCACGGCCGATTCGCCCAGCAACAACGCAAACCCGGTACTAACGGAAGAACCTTCCATCGCGGTATTACCCTTCGCCGACATGAGTGCAGAAGGCGACCAGGCGTACTTTTCCGACGGCATCGCCGAGGAGTTGCTCAATCTGCTGGTGCGGGTCGATGGCCTCAAGGTCGCCTCGCGCACCTCGTCGTTCGCGTTTAAAAACACCGGGCAGAGCATCGGCGACATCGCCAGTGAGCTCAAGGTAAACCACGTGCTGGAAGGCAGCGTGCGCAAAGCGGACAACCGTGTACGCATCACCGCCCAGCTAATTGATACCAATACGGACAGGCACCTGTGGTCAGACACCTACGACCGCGAACTGGACGATATTTTCGCCATCCAGGACGAGATCGCCACGGCCATCGTGGACGCCTTGCAGGCCGAACTCGGGGTGCTTGAAGATGCGCAAATCGAGGTCAGCGCGAGCACGGCAAACCTCGACGCCTACCAGCTGTTCCTGGAAGCTCGCGCCCTGTACAACGCCCGCGACCGCTTGGCAGAAAGCATTGCCCTTTATGAACGGGCCGTAGAACTGGACCCGGAATTTGCCCTTGCCTGGGAAGGCCTGTCGGCGGTGTACTCGGTAGCACCCTCCTGGCGGATTCGTGACCGCGACTATTCCGCCCTCGCAGTGGTTGCAGCCGACACGGCGCTGGCGCTTAATCCGACGCTATCCACGGCCTGGGCGGTGAAGGCACAGGCCATGCTGGACCGGGATGGTGAGCATGTCGCGGCGATGGAGGCCTTTGCCGAGGCCATCCGCAACGACCCAAACAATACCGATGCGCTGCTGTGGCGATCCGTTCAGTGGTTTTCGCTGGGCTTTACCGACTCGGCCATCAAAGATGCCGAAAACTGCATTGAAGTTGACCCGGGCTACCTCAACTGCTCACGTTTTCTGGCACGTTATCATCTGCAGGCCGGAAACGAAGCTGAAGCCCTGGATCACTACCTTGCGAACACCGAAAAGGGATTTTTTGGCACCGATTATTCGTTTCTGCCAATGCTGATTGACCGGGGTGACCGCCTCACCGCTGCCATGGTTCTTTGGAGCTGGAACGGTGATGATCGCAGTTATCCGGCCAAACTGATCCTGGATGCCCTGGAGTATCCTGACCGCGACCACTCCACCAGTCGGGCGGCATTCAACTCCTGGCTAAAAGCCAGGGGGCATGATCCGGAGAACTTCAGAATCGACCTTGTCATCCTGGGTGACTACGCGCAGGTTTTCGAAACCGCAAACGCCGCAACCTTCAGCAATCACTGGATGTTTGAACCACCTGCTGCCGGGTTTCGCAAGTCGCCCTACTTCAAAAAACTGCTAATTAAGCTGAATTTTCCAGAGTTCTGGCGCGAGTTCGGCTTTCCACCCAACTGCCGTCCCCTGGGCTACGACGATTTTGAGTGTGACCCGTGAGTTTCATTAATGAGCTGGGGGGGTTCGATGAGTTTTGTTGCAGAACTCAAACGCAGGAATGTGTTTCGGGTTGCTGCGGCCTATGCGGTGGTGGCGTGGGTGTTTCTGCAGGCGGCGGACTTTCTGCTCGAACTCATCGAGGCGCCCCCCTGGGTGCTGCAGGTGTTTTTCCTGGCCGCGACCATCGGTTTTGCTGCTGCGCTCATCTTTGCCTGGGTGTTTGAACTTACACCCGAGGGCGTACGTCGCGAATCGGATATTGATCGCAACGAGTCAATCGCGCCGCAGACCGGCAGCAAGCTTGACCGGGTCATCATCATCTTCCTCGCCCTGGCGGTGGGCGGCCTGCTGCTGGAGCGGTTTATGGGGTCGCCCGAGACCACTCCGGCAATAACTGAAGAGATTGCTCCGTCGAGTGAAACGCCGGCAGATCCGGCCCTTGCTGAGCAGACCGATAGCCTGTCACTGGCGGTATTGCCCTTCGCCAACATGAGCGCCGACCCCGATAACGAGTACTTCTCCGACGGCATCTCCGAGGAACTGCTCAATCTGCTGGTCAAGGTGGATGGCCTGCGCGTGCCCTCGCGGACTTCCAGCTTCGCCTTTAAGGGCCAGAACATGGACATCCGCGACATCGCCGGGCAACTGGAGGTTGGGCACGTGCTGGAAGGCAGCGTGCGTCGCGCCGACAACCGGGTGCGCATCACCGCCCAGCTGATTGATGTCTCAACCGACACGCACCTGTGGTCGGAAACCTACGACCGCGAGCTCGAGGACATTTTTGCCATCCAGGACGAGATCGCCAATGAAATTGTTGGCGCCCTGCAACTGGTGCTGGGTACGCGGGTTGCGCATGACCGGCCGACCGACAACCTGGAAGCCTATAACCTCTACCTGCAAGGCCTTTACTTGTTCCAGCAGCGCGAATCCCTGCTGGACGCAGAACAACTGCTGCGCCAGGCGGTGGCCCTTGATCCGGAATTTACCGACGCCTGGGCGATTCTCGGGTTAACGCTGGTTATGCAGCCGCCCTACACGCAACGACCGCTGGAAGAGGCCATCCCGCTTGCTCTGGAGGCGGCAGATCAGGCCGATGCGCTGCGACCTGATATGGCGGAAGCGCTCCTGGTACGGGCCAATGCCGCCGGTAAGACCGGGGATTACACCACTGCCATGGCAATACACCAGCGCGCTGTTGAGTTGCACCCGGATCACAGCCTTGCGCAACTCTGGTACGCCGTTCAACTCCTTAACGTCGGCTACCTCATCGAGGCAGAACGTCACATGCTCACCGCCCGTGATCTGGACCCGGCATCGGGCCTTATCCTCGATTGGCTCGGGCGCACCCAGTTCATGCTCGGCAAGCTGGAAAAAGGGCAGGCAAACCTGGAGCGGGCCATTCAGTTAAATCGCGAGGCGGCCATCTGGGGTCTGGGCATCCTCAGCCTTGAGGGCATGCTTTCGTCAGAACGCCTCCTTGAACTTGCCGGTAGTTCCCAATTCTTCGAGGCAATGGTGCAACTGTCCGTACCCGTCAACGCCGGCGAGCTTGACATTGAAGATGCCTTAATCCGTGCACACGAATCTGCCTTCAACGAACTGGCCAGAAATTTTGGGCAATTTGTTCTTTCCACGCTTACAGGCTATTCGGCTGGCATGGTGGAGTTTTTCCCGCTGATCTGGCCTCATGACACCTCCGTCATAAACACCCTCTGGTATCCCGGTTTCGGTGCACTGCGCAACGACCCGTCCATCAAACGCGAGCTTGAGCAAATGGGCATTGTTGATGTCTGGCGCGAACGCGGCTGGCCGGACCTGTGCCGCCCCCTGGGCGATGACGATTTTGAGTGTGACCCATGAAAGCACGACGGCATTCAGACAGCGCTTCTTTCGCTGCGCGAAAACCGCACTGCCTTCATAGCCTGTGCTTGAACACGTCTTTGGAGGCTTCGATGAGTTTTTTTGATGAATTGAAGCGGAGGAACGTCATCCGGGTTGGGATCGCTTACGCGGTGGTGGCGTGGCTGGCGATCCAGATTACCGATGTGATGATTGACAACATCGGCGCGCCGGACTGGGTGTTTCGTACGCTGTTGCTGGGACTGGCCATCGGATTTCCGATTGCACTCATCATTGCCTGGGCGTTTGAAGTCACACCGGATGGCATCAAGCGGGATCACGAGGTGGACCGCAGCCAGTCCATTGCTCCGCAGACCGGTCGGCGGCTGAATGTGCTCATCATCGCCGGACTGACAATAGTCGTGGCCTGGTTCCTGCTCGACGAGTTTTACCTTGAACCGCGCGAAGTTACCGGCACGGCGTCAGTTAACGCCCCGGCGGATTCCGCTCAGCCTGTAGAAGCGACCAACCAGTCAGTCGCGGTGTTACCCTTCCGCGCCATGTCCAGCGGGCCGGATGATGAGTACTTCGCCGACGGGCTTACCGAGGAAATCCTCAACGCCCTGGCGCAGTTGCCGGAACTTCTGGTTACCGCGCGCACCTCGTCGTTTCACTTCAAGAACCAGGACCTGCCGGTCCCGGACATCGCCCGCCAGCTGGGCGTGGCGCACGTGGTGGAAGGCTCTGTCCGCCGCGACGGTGAGCGGGTGCGCATCACGGCCCAGCTGATCCGCGCCGCGGACGGTTTCCATCTTTGGTCACAAACCTACGACGATACGCTCGAGGATGCTTTCGCCGTGCAAGAAGACATTGCGCTGAACATCGCCGAGGCGCTGGACCTGGTCCTGGATGAGGAAAGGCTGGGCCTGATGCGCCGCTCGGGCATTGGAGATGTGCAAGCTTTTATTGCCTTCCAGAAAGGCCGGGAAATTCACGAGGAAGCACACGAAGATGTGGCGCAGATTGAGAGCCGGATTGGAGAGGCCACCCCTACTTTGACCAGGCCCTGGCGGCTTCGCCGGAGCTCGTGGCAGCGCGGATTTACAAGGCGGATGCGATCGCCCACCAGATGATGAACATTGCCGGCGGCGCCCGGGACGAGCGATACCCGGGCGAGGCGGAGCAGGCACTTTTGGCGCTGAGGACCGACCTGGACGAGGCCTGGGAGAACGCGCGACCGGGCAACCAGCGCGATATCCTGGATGTTGAGCGGTCCATCTTTCACGATGACTGGGCGGGGCTGCGACAGAAAATCGATCGCGCCATGCGTCCGGGCTCCTGCCCACGCACGAACTGGACCAGTGAATTTGCCGCAACCATGGGTTCCCTCCAGGCGCTGCAAGAGAAAACTGCGGAACAGCTGGCCTGTGATCCGATGAGCCCGATCGTGGTGTTTTCCAATGCCTACGTAACCCTGTGGAATGGTGAACCGCAGGAGAGCATCCGGCTGATCGAGGAAGCCCGCGAACGCGGCGTTCAGTTTTTCTGGTTTGATGGCGTGGAGTTCATGGCACGCCTGGCCCTGCGTGATTCCAACGAGGCCAGCACGGCAGACCTCGAAGCGCTGCAAGACGCCCTGGGCTGGTGGATCCTGCCGGCTGAACTTCTGACCGCAGCGGCAAATGGCGAGATGGAGGTGGCACGACAGCTGGCCGAGGACTTCTGGAACGCACCAACCACAGACGACTGGTACTCCGTGATCGCCGCCGCGATGGTCGGCGACCGCCAACGGGCCAATGAATTCGCTGCACGCATCGACGCGCGCCCGGGCGGATTCATGGTGCTGAACAATATCGCCTACACCTGCCTGTGTGGCAGCCCGTTCGACCTGGAAGCGACCCCGAACTTTGCGCAGCGCATTGCCGAGGCAGGCGTCATCTGGTCACCACGCACCGTCATTAACTTTCCCGGTAAGGACTGGTAAACCATGGGTTTCTTCGCTGAACTGAAAAGAAGAAACGTGTTCCGCGTGGGCATCGCCTATGTCCTGATGGGCTGGGTGCTGCTGCAGGGGGCCGATTTTGTACTGGACCTGATCGGGGCGCCGGACTGGGTGATTCGCGCCCTGGCGGTTGCTGTCGTCATCGGCCTGCCGATCGCAGCGGTTTTTGCCTGGGCCTTTGAGTTGACACCGGAAGGTATCAAGCGCGATGCGGAAGTGGATCACGACGCGTCCGTGACGCCGCAAACCGGTCGGCGGCTTGACCGGCTGATCATCATTTTCCTGGGCCTCGTGGTGGCCTGGTTCCTGTTCGATGAGTTTTATCTCGAACCGCGCGAAACTGCCGCAGCAACAGCTGTCGCAGTGGAGGAAGCTGAGGCCGGAGATTCAGCCGGCAACTATGTGACCATTACCAAGAGCATCGCTGTCCTTCCGTTCGCCGACCTGAGCCAGAACCGGGACCAGGACTGGTTTGCGGAAGGCCTGGCTGAAGAGATTCTCAATGCTCTGGCGCGCGCTCCCGATCTGCTGGTGGCTTCAAGAACGGCTTCGTTTGCCTTTCGGGGCGGAGACACACCACTGGCCGAGGTGGGCCAGGCACTCGGCGTCGATCATATTCTCGAGGGGTCCGTGCGACGCGCAGGCGACCGTATACGTGTCACGGCCCAGCTGATTCGGGCCCAGGACGGATACCACGTGTGGTCACAGAATTATGACCGCAACGCCAGCGACATCATCGCGATCCAGGAAGACCTGGCCATTGCCATTGCCAGGGCCCTGGAAACCACCATGGACCCCGAGGCCCTGGAAGCCATGTTGAGCGCCGGCACGCGATCGGTCGAAGCCTTCGAGCACTACCTCAATGGCCTGTCTCTCGAAACGAGGGGCTTTGATCAAAATGACTTCCAGGCGCGGGAAGATGCCTACGAGGAGTTTGAGGCTGCGCGAAACATCGACCCCGGCTTCTCCAACGCCCACGCGAAGGCGGCCGCTTACTGGTACCGGCAGGTCAGCATTTCCACACGCGACATTACCCGGCCCGACCTGAACCTGGAACAGAAGATGGAGCGTTTCCGGGAGCGCATCCAGCTGGCCATCAGCACCGCCAGACTTCCGGTGGAAAGACAGAATCACGAGGCGTTTCTTGCCACTGCGGAAGGGCGGCTGAGGGACGGACTGCGGCTTGCCCGGTCTGTTTTCGAGCAGCGGCCACTTGACTCACGGAATTTCGGGCGGCTGGCAGATTCCGCTGTACTGCTGTCTGATCAGCAGCTGCTGGAGCGCCTGGTTGACCATGCCTGGAGCTTGCACGATCAGAATGTCGATTGGGCGCAAGACTATCTCTACTACGAATGGCGCATTGATGGCCGGCCGAGAAACCACGAGGTCTTCGTCGACAATGTGATGGCATTGATTCAGCGCTATCCGCAAGCCGGACTGCTTTACCAGGCGCACCGCACCCTGCTGTGGGTTGGCGAGACAGAGCTGGCTGCTGGGCTGCGGCCGCTGATGAATGATGACCAGGTTCGCAGTCTGATGCTGGTCGACGCCAGGCAGGCCTGCGCGGAAGGGCGGCGTGAAGACGCGGAAGCCCTGCTGGCGGAATTGGAGGGCATGCAGGGCACCCTTCCTCCGGCGGATTTCGCCTCATCCCGGTGGCATATTGAGATGATGCTGGGTAACCCGCAACGGGCTGCAGAGGCGCTACGACCCTTTGAGTCCGCAGCCGCACCCATGGCCGTGACGAATTTTCTGCTTTATCCCCAGTTCGATCCCACATCCTTTCCCGTCGTGATGTCGATCATCAGGCGGGAAAACATTGAACGGGCGCCGCCTGTGCTGCCGGCCTTCCAGTGCCCGCCGGCAGGCAGTGGCCGGCCCACCGTGGCGGTGCTGCCGTTCCGCGCCATGTCCAGCGGCCCGGATGACGGGTACTTCGCTGACGGCTTGACGGAAGAAATCCTCAACGCACTCACCCAGGTGCCCGGTCTCGCGGTCACCTCGCGCACCTCGTCGTTCTATTTCAAGGACAAGGATCTGCCCATCACCGACATTGCCGGACAGCTTGGCGTGGACCACGTGGTGGAGGGCTCCGTCCGTCGCTCCGGTGACCGCTTGCGTGTCACCGCCCAACTGATTCGCGCCGCCGACGACACACACCTTTGGTCAGAAACCTATGACCGTGACGACGCCGACGCCATCGCCGTGCAGGAGGACATTGCCACCAGCATTGCCGAGACTCTCGGTGTCTATCTGGATGATGACACGCAGGAACGCATGCGCCGCGCCGGGCTGGGCGATGCAGGCGCCTTTATCAACTACCAGAAAGGCCGCGCGCTTCACGAGCAAGCTCATGGCGACGTCAACATGCTGGCCCTGCTGGAAGAGGGCAATGAATACCTCGCAGCTGCGCTGGCTGTGCAGCCAAATTTTACGCCCGCCTGGCTGTTCTACTCGGACTACTACACCCACCTGCTGCTGGATAATGCCAACGGCGCACTCGAAAAGGGGCTGCCGGAAGAGGCTATTGCACAAGCCTACGAAGAAGGTCGCGACGCCTTCACCCGGGCCGCACGAAGCGCCCCCGACCCGGACAACCGCGCCGCAGCAGAGCTCGATCTGGCTATCTACGCCGGCGATGCGCCGGCATGGCGACCACTGTTTGAAGAAGTCCTGGACTCGCAGGCGTGCAATAACGTGATCTGGCATCAGCTCATCGGGTTCACGCCGGAGTACGCGGAACGATTCGGGGAACAGCTGGCGCGCTATCGTGACTGCGATCCGATGACCAACCGCTATACGGCCATGCGCCTGGGTACCGCGCTGTGGGCGGGAGATTCCGGCGAAGTGCTTGAGCTGGAGCGGCAGGAGAAAAACATTTTTGACGCCTTTGATGTGGAGTGGAGTATTCGCGCGCTGGTCGCCCTGGAGCGATTAGATGAAGCCTCGACCATGGCCACCATTGATACCCAGGACCAACGCTCGCGCCTGCACATGCAGACACTGGTTTCAGCGGCGCAAGGGAAATCGGAAGAAGCGCGCCAACTCGATACGGCGATAACCGCGAGTGGCGACGATAACCGGCTTTATGCAGCGCAACGCGCCGCCTGGCTTGGCGACCGGGAACGCGCGAATGAACTTGCGGCAGCCATCGATGCGCAGCCGCTGGGCCACCTGTCCCTGATGATGGTGACCTTCTGGTGTGCCTGCGGGATGCCCTTTGATCTGGAGGCGGCGCCAAACTTTGCCGAAACCTGGGCAGCGGCAGACTTGCCCTGGCCGCTGGATTCTCCGATTAACCTGCCGCTGAAGGACTGGTGAGCGCATGAGTTTCATCAACGAGTTGCGCCGCAGAAACGTCGTGCGCGTGGGCATCGCCTATGCGCTGATCGCGTGGGTGATCCTGCAGGCGGCTGATTTCGGGCTGCAGGTCATCGACGCACCCAACTGGATACTGCAGGTGTTCGTGCTGGCGGCGGCCATCGGCCTGCCGATGGTGCTGATTTTCTCGTGGATCTTCGAGATGACGCCGGAGGGCATCAAGCGCGAGACGGAGATTGACCGCAGCGCCTCCGTCGCCCCGGAAACCGGGCGCAAACTGGACCGGACCATCATCATCTTCCTGGTGCTGGTCATTGCCGTGATGGGCCTGGAGCGCTTCTGGCCCGGTGCTGAAAAGGGGCCAGAGCCCTTATCGGCGTCCGCAGAAAAGAGCGCCGACCCCTTACATGACTCTGCGCAGGCCACATCGGCGAAATCTATTGCCGTACTGCCCTTCGTAAACATGAGCTCGGACGCGGATAACGAATATTTCTCCGATGGTATTTCCGAGGAACTGCTCAACGTTTTGGTCCGGGTGAGTGCATTAGAGGTCGCCTCGCGCACCTCGTCGTTCGCCTACAAGGGCAAGGATTTGTCGACCTCGCAGATCGCCGCCGAGCTTAACGTGAATCACATCCTGGAAGGCAGCGTACGCAAAGCAGGCAACCGGGTGCGTATTACGGCGCAGCTTATTGATGCGACTTCTGACCGGCACATCTGGTCAGAAACCTATGAGCGTGAGCTGGACGACATCTTCGGTATCCAGGAAGAGATCTCTAACAACATCGTGGAGGCACTGCAACTCGCGCTGAACAGTGATGAAGCGGCTGCCATGGCGCGCCTGCAACGCCCAACCAACAACAGCGAAGCCTATGAGCTTTACCTGCAGGGCCGTTACCAGTGGCGCCAGCGGGAAGAACAGAATCTGCGGCGCTCCATCGAGTCATTCGAGCAAGCCATTGCCCTCGACCCGACATTCGCCAAGGCCCACGAGGCCCTGGCCGCTGCCTGGATTGTCCTGCCCTCCTGGTCGAGTGTCAGCCTGAACGAGGCCACCGGCAATGCCCTGGAATCAGCCAACCGCGCCCTGGAATTGGATGACAACCTTGGCGAGGCATATGCCATCCGCGCTCATGCGATGCAGATCGACAAGGACTGGCTGGGCGCTTATCAGGCCTTTCAGAAAGCCCTGGAGCGTGAGCCACGCAACGCCACGGTGCGTCAGTGGTATGCCGAGTTTTTGGGTGACGCCGGATACACCAACCGTGCCCTGACCATGGGCAAACAGGCTTACGAGCTCGATCCGGCCGCGCCGGTGATCAATCTGGTTCTAACATCCCTGGCGGCCCAGGCAGGTGATACGGACGTGGCGCAGAGACATTACGAGCGCGCCATCGAACTGGGCGTCGTACCAAGCAGGATGGCGTTTGTGTTCTCTCCCGTTTTACTGGCACAGGGCGACTTGGAGACGCTGAGGGAAATCATGCTGGTTGATTCCTCGCTATCACCGCTGGTCCGGGAGTGCCTTGCAGCCGCAATAGATTCTGAAACCCCCTCGGAGCGCATCCGCGCTTTATTGGATGAGGATTCGGGAACGTGGCAACACGGCAGATCCTGGTGCGCGACCCTCAGCGACGACAAAGACCTGGCATTGGACACACTCAGGGAAACCGTACTCTACGACTCGATACAACTTCGCTATGCGTGGCAATACGGCGGACGCTTGAAAGGGTTTCTTGAAGATGAGCGATTCAAGGCTTTGCTGGTGGATGCCGGCCTGATACCGCTTTACCGCAGCGAGGGCTGGCCGGATCAATGCCAGCCGGTGGGCGATGATGACTTTAATTGTGAGTAACATGCGCGCATGAATTTTTTCGAGGAATTAAAGCGGCGTAACGTATTCAGGGTCGGCATTGCCTACGTCCTGATGGGCTGGGTGCTGCTGCAGGGAGCTGATTTTGTACTGGATCTGATCGGCGCACCAGACTGGGTCATTCGCGCCCTGGCGGTTGCCGTGGTTATTGGGCTGCCCATTGCCCTGTTCTTCGCCTGGGCCTTCGAGGTCACCCCGGACGGCATCAAGCGCGACTCGGAAGTGGACCGGGACGCATCCATTGCACCAAAAACCGGCCGCAAACTGGACCGCGCAATCATCGTATTCCTGGTACTGGTGATCGCGGTCATGGGCCTGGAGCGTTTTGCGCCAGACAGTGCTGAAGCGCCGTCAGAACCTGTTGCCGTTGCCGCCGAAAAAGCTCCTGACACCTTATCTGGCGAAACCGCATCGGCAAAATCCATCGCGGTACTCCCCTTCGCCGACCTGAGCCAGAACCAGGACCAGGGCTGGTTCGCCGACGGCCTGGCGGAGGAAATCCTCAACTCCCTGGCCCGCACGCCCGATTTGCAGGTGAGCGCGCGCACTGCGTCCTTTCTCTACCGGGACTCGGAGCTGGAGCTTGCGGAGATTGCCGAACGCCTGGGCGTAGCGCACATCCTTGAGGGCTCCGTGCGCAGTTCGGGCAGCCGGGTGCGCGTGACGGCCCAGCTGATCCGCGCTGAAGACGGCTTCCATATCTGGTCCGAAAACTACGATCGTGAAGAAGCAGACATGATCGAGATCCAGGAGGACCTGGCGCAGCGTATTGCCACCGCGCTGGAAACCACCATGGATCCGGCGGAACTCGAGCGCATGAGTGACGCCGGCACGCGTTCCGTGGAGGCCTACCAGGCCTATCTCCGTAGCCTCGCCCTGTGGAATCAATACAACGCAAGCGGTGATCGAACACTGGTACTGGACCAACTTGAACAACTGGAACTGGCACGCACCCTGGACCCGGAATTCGCCCGGGCGCATTACGGGGTGGCCTCGTGGTGGAGCGACCAGGCCAGCAGCTGGACCGGCTCCGGCGCGACAGAGATGTCAATGGAGCAGATGCTGGAGCGCTTTGATACGGCGATCGCCCTGGCGATAAAAACGGCAATGTCCCCTGCCGACCGGAGCCTGTACCGCGCGGAACAGGCGCGTATGAACCTGCGCTGGAGCCAGGCGCTGCCGCTCTACCAGGACTATCGCGCGCAACGGCCCAATGAACGCTTAACGACCAGCCTATGGCGGATGGTCGACCTCATGCGGCAGCTGGGCGCGGAAGATTCGCTGCGTGCAGAGCTGGTCGATGTGGGTCAGAGCGGCCAGCGGGATGTCACGGGCGCGATTATGTATGTCTCTGTCATGCGTGATTTGGATGTCGATCTTGCTGCCGATTACGCTGTTGAGGCCGTTGACCGCTGGCCGGACCAGGAGGCGCTGCTGTACCAGGCGCACCGTGTTCTGCTCATGGCAGGGCGCATTGAGGCGGCCGCCAGCGTGCGTCAACAGTATCTGCGCCAGTTTGAACCCAATCCGCTTGTTGAACTGCGCCATGCCTGCGTGAATAACAATTACGATGAGGCGCTGGCGATTGTAGAGGCTGCAGAGAACAACCCCACGAGCAGGTTTCGTCAATCCAGGTGGCTGACCCTCAAGACCCTTGGCCATGACCCGGAAGCTGACGCCACTGGTGCGCAGCCTGGACAACAACATCGGGCTCCACGACCTGGCCCAGCTGCTCAACTACCAGTGGTTTGACCCGCGGCCCCTGCCCAACATGATGGCCTGGATACAGCGCGAGGGCATCGAACTGCGGCCCGTCAGGCAAATGCCGTATGCCTGCACCCCGCCGGCGCCGCCCTCCATCGCGGTGCTGCCATTTCGCGACATGAGCGCGGCGCAGGACCAGGCCTATTTTGGCGAAGGCATTGCCGAGGAACTGCTCAACGGCCTGGTCAAGCTTGAAGGCATCGACGTGGCCTCAAGGACATCCACCTTTTCCCTGGCGGACGACGACCTGTCCATCCCGGAACTGGCGGCGCGCCTGGACGTGGGTCATATCCTGGAGGGCAGCGTGCGTACAGCGGGCAATAATGTCCGGGTCACCGCGCAGCTGATCGACGTCACCTCTGACAAGCATTTGTGGTCGGAAACCTTCGACGGCACCCTGGATGATATTTTCCGTATCCAGGATGAAATCACCGCACAGATCCTGGCACAGCTGGAGATCCAGCTCGCCGGCAAATCACCTGCCAGTGCAACCGAGGCCCTGACGGACAACCCGGAAGCCTATCGCCTGTACCTGCAGGGTCGCGCGCTCTGGCGGCAAAGATCCATCGACGGCTTGCGCCAGTCTGTGTCCCTGCTGGAGCAGGCGGTTGCCCTGGACCCCGGGTTTCACGCTGCCTGGGCCAACCTGGCCGTGGCCTATCTCAATGTTGCCAACTACGATCCGGACTATGGTTTGGAGCGCGGCGAACAGCAGGCGGCAGTCGCTGCCGATCGCGCACTGTCAATCAATGACCAGGCCACCGAGGCGCTGAGCGTAAAGGCAGAGCTTGCTGCCCTGCGCTGTGACCAGGTCGAGGCGGCCCGTCTTTTCGAGGCGGCGATCAGGTCGAACCCGCGCCAGCCCACCCCGCGTCACTGGTGGGGCCTGCGCCTGGGCCATTTTGGTCATATGCGCGCGGCGCAAACCCAGCTTGATGAGGCCCTTGCGCTGGACCCGATGATCACCGCGGTGCAGGGCGCAGTGAGCATGCTCGCCGCAGTCAATGGTGACTATACCCGGGCCAGCCGGGCCGTCGAGGCGGCCATCGCGCTTGGCGCCCCTGAGGGTATGATTTATTTTCAGAATATCATTAAGCTGCTTGATGGCAGCATCAATGAATTGTCCGCCGATGTCCCCTCCAGCTTTGTCTACGAGCCGCTGCTTCCGGAATTCAATGCGGCATTGCGTGCCCCCGCGCGCTTACCCGCGCTGGAGCAGAAGGCCCTGGCACTGAACGATCTGGACAAAGATTCGATCTATCGCGTCATGGAGATGCTGGCCCTCGCGGGTTCTGATGCCCTGCC
The DNA here is from genome assembly GCA_942491555.1 of uncultured Gammaproteobacteria bacterium. Taxonomy (GTDB): domain Bacteria; phylum Pseudomonadota; class Gammaproteobacteria; order Xanthomonadales; family SZUA-36; genus Marinihelvus. The sequence goes on along the minus strand of CALOBN010000005.1, from coordinate 533,670 downwards.
TGCTTTCGCCGAGCGGGAGAGCTGCCCGCAAACACCCTTTTTCGCCTGGTCTGACCACTACCGCGAGCAGCGCGGAACCCCGGAGTTCTTCCATTACATGGAACGCATCGGAGCGGTGGATTACTGGCGCGAATTCGGCTGGCCCGACGACTGCGCCTCCCTGGACCAGGAGCTGGCAGAATGCCCGCAATAATGGCCAGGACAACAAAAGTGGAAGGCCCCCCATGAACCTGTTCGCAGAACTCAAGCGGCGTAACGTTGTGCGCGTTGGCATCGCCTACGCGCTGATCGCGTGGGTGGTGCTGCAGGCGGCCGACTTCGGCCTGCAGGTGATCGATGCGCCCAACTGGATACTGCAGGTCTTTGTGCTGGCAGCGGCCATCGGCCTGCCGGTAGTGCTGATTTTCTCGTGGATTTTCGAGATGACCCCGGAAGGCATCAAGCGCGAAACCGAGATAGACCGCAGCGCTTCCGTGGCCCCGCAAACCGGCCGCAAGCTGGACCGGGCCATCATTATCTTCGGGGTGCTGGTCATTGCCACCATCGCTATAGAGCGGTTTTGGCCGGGTGCTGAAACAACAGCACAAAAGGTATCCGACCCCATTTCTGACGCGACACAGTCCGCATACGTAAAATCCATCGCCGTCCTGCCCTTTGTCAACATGAGTGCCGATGCCGATAACGAGTTCTTCTCCGACGGGGTCTCGGAGGAGATCCTGAACGTGCTGGCGGATGTGCCAGACCTCAAAGTCGCCTCACGCACCTCGGCGTTCCGCTACAAGAACAGCGACCTGGCCATTGAGGACATCGCTGATGAGCTCGGGGTCAACCACGTGCTGGAAGGCAGCGTGCGCAAATCCGGCAACCAGGTGCGTATTACCGCGCAGCTGATTCATGCAGACGACGGCTTTCACCTGTGGTCGGAGACCTATGACCGGCAGCTGGACAATATCTTTGCGATCCAGGACGAGATCGCGGGCAATATCGCCCAGGTTTTGCAAGTACAACTGCTGGGTGCGGGCAAGAATTACACGACCGTGCAGGACCTCTCGCCGGAGAACTACGAGAAATTTCTGAAGGCCCGCTTCCTGTTGCGCCAGCGAAATGAAAACGCAATCAACGAGGCCATGGCGCTCACCCGTTCGGTACTCGAGGAGAATCCAGACTTTCCCGTGGGCATGACACAGCTGGCCGAGGCGTTGGTACAGCAAAATAGTATGGGCGAGGCGGATCGGCTGCTGGAAGTTCAGCAACTGGCCAACCGCTCACTGACCCTGGAGCCAAACCTGGCGGCCGCACACATGATCAAGGGCGAGCTTGCCCAGCGAAACCTGCAGCCACTGGAAGCCATCACGCAACTGGAGCGGGCGATCGAGCTCAACCCCTCCGAACCCCGGCCGCACCACTGGATGGGCATCATCCTGGCCAATGCCGGTTATCTCGACCGGGCACGCCGGGAACTTGAAACCGCCGTCGAGCTGGAGCCGGATCATGCCAATGCCAATGGCTATCTGGGCTTTGTGCTCCTGTTGCAGGGTGATTACGAGGGCGCCCAACGACATTTTGACCTTCAGGAGCAGCTGGGCAATCCATTTGGCGCTCAACGCGGGGGTACAGATCGCCGTTCTGAAGGGCGACCCGGACCTTGCCCGGCAACTCATCCGGGAGCGGGACGGGTTCAGTGCGCAGGATGCAGAGCGCCTGCACCTGTTTGTGAGCGCCAGCGAGGACCCTGTTGCCGTCGATGCCTACCTGGCATTCATTGATGCACAACCCGCCCAAAAGTGGCATATGGTGCTGGAACTCCTGGAGCTTGGGCAGTTCGAGCGAGCGCTCGCCATCGATCTTGGTGGTTACCCCCGGTATTCCTGGGCCGAGCGCTGGGCAAAGGCGCGGGCTTTGCCGGCCTTCAAGGAAAAAATTAGCAGTGCAAACCTGCCAGAAGTCTGGGATGCGCTGGGCCCACCCCCTGCCTGCCGCAAGGTCCCTTCAGGGTATGATTGCGCAAACCGGGGGTCGCCTTGAATTTTATTGATGAATTAAAGCGCAGAAACGTCTTTCGCGTGGGCATCGCCTACGTACTGTTGGGCTGGGTGGTACTCCAGGGAGCGGACTTTGCGCTGGACCTGATTGACGCGCCCAACTGGATCATCCAGGCGCTGTTTATTATCGGACTGGCAGGCCTGCCCATCGCGCTGTTTTTTGCCTGGGCCTTCGAGATGACGCCGGAGGGCATCAAGCGCGAGGCGGAGGTGGATCGCAGCCAGTCGATCATGCCGCAGACTGGGCGCAAGCTCGACCGGGCCATTATCGGCTTTCTGGTTGTGGCGGTTCTGCTGCTGCTTGGTGATCGCTGGTTCAGCTCTGAATCGAAGCAAGCGCCCGAGCCGAATGCAGTCGCCATAGAAGAGACCGCCTCGACACCCGCCCAAAAATCCATCGCCGTGCTGCCCTTTGTGAACATGTCCTCCGACGAGGAGCAGGAGTTCTTTTCCGATGGCATCTCGGAGGAGATTCTCAATGCCCTGGCCAAGGTGGATGCGCTGAAGGTCGCCGGACGGACCTCCTCCTTCGCTTTTAAGGCCGCAATGAAACCTGCGGATCGGCGAAACCCTGGCGGGAAAAACTCGAGGTTCCGTGCGCAAGCCGGACCGGTGCGAACGGCCACTGGTCGTGAGGACGGATTCCACCTGTGGTCGGAAACCTATGACCGGGAGCTCACCGACATCTTTGCCATCCAGGACGACATCGCTAACCGCATCCTGGAGGCGATGAAGACCACGCTGGAAATCGAAAGCGTCAGTGACACGACCACGCTGGATATCGTGGACTACGATAAGTATTTGCTGGGTCGCCAGCTGATGCGCGAGCGTCGCGAGGAACCGCTGGAACGCGCCCGTGCCTTGTTTACAGAAGTGAATCAGAACGCTCCGGATTTTGCGCCCCTGGGTGACGGCCACCTGTGTGTTCTGCGTGCGACACCTACGGGGCATTCCTCCAGCCGAGTCCAACGCTGGCCAGGACCTTCCTTGATCGCGCCCACCTATCCCACGCCCTGGCGGGGGGGGCTCACTATGACATATCCAAGACCAAGGCATTGATACTTGCAGCAGGCACTGGCCATCAACCCATTACCATGCCAGAAACTGGTCTGGCGATGCTGTGGCAGACGGGGCGACCAGGGCGTGAAGCTTAACGAACAGAGCCGCGACCGCGATCCTCTTTACTTGCCAACGGCAGAGAATATTGGCTGGGACTATATGGTGCTGGGCATGGAGCCGGCCATGGCCGCGCATCTGGAAAAGGTACGGGTCCAGTTCGCCGCCATCAGTGACTCGCCGGTTCAGGCGGCAGAAACCATGTTGGCATATATGCGGGCAGATTATGCCGGGACCGTCGAAGCCCTGCGACTCGAAGAAGACAGCAGGGGCCTGTTTAACTTATTGAGCGCCATGGCGCTGATGCAACTGGGTGAACCGGAGTGGGCCGCGCAGGTGGGCGCCGGCACCCCGGCCGAGATCACCGCGCTGGCCACCATGGGGCAGCTCGAAGAGAGCAAAATGGTCGCCCAACGCCGGGTTGCTGGCGGCGAGGGAATCTGGGAATTTATTGGCGCATTGGTTTCCAGTGAACGCTATGCCGAAACGGTCGAATTTTTTGACCAACGCTGGTCCTCTCTGGCTGCTTTTGAGGAACAAGTGGTTGTGCGAGGCCTTTCGAGCGGCGTTGTTGTGGGGCGGCTTGTCGAAGCCCTGCGCGCGACCGGTGACGAGGCCCGGGCCGAACAGTTCCTTGCCCGGTATGGCGAGATTCTTGAAGAGATGGACGAGCAGGGCGTAAACAATCACTGGTTTACCTTCTCCAGGGCCTATCACGCCACACTGCTGGGCGACGATGAGCAGGCTCTGGAACAGCTCGCGATCTTCGCCGACAGCGGTCATTTCATGCCCCCGGACTTCACCCGGCAGTGGCGCAGCTTCGAGTTCCTGCGCGGCGATCCGCGTTTCGATGAGCTGCTGACCCAAATGACACAACGTCTGAACGAGCAGCGTGCCGAACTGGACCTTCCCGCCTATAAGGAGGCGCAACGCGGATGACGTTCTTTCAGGAGCTAAAACGAAGAAACGTGGTCCGCGTAGGCATTGCCTATGTGCTGCTCGGCTGGGTAGTGCTGCAGGCGGCGGATTTTGCGCTGGACATTATTGATGCGCCCAACTGGATTATTCAGACATTACTCATCGTGGGCCTGGCGGGTCTGCCGATTGCCCTGTTCTTTGCCTGGGCGTTTGAGATCACGCCCGAAGGCATCAAGCGCGAGGCGGATGTGGACCGCAGCGCGTCCGTTGCGCCGCACACCGGCCGCAAGCTGGATCGGGCCATTATCGTTTTCCTCGTGCTGGTGGTTGTCGGCATGGGCGTGGAGCGGTTCTATTCCGCCCCGCAGTCACCAGAAAAAGGGGCAGAGCCATTTTCTGAAGACGCCGGGGAGACCATCACGGCCGACAAATCGGTAGCCGTGCTGCCCTTCGCGGACCTCAGCCAGAACGGCGACCAGGAATGGTTTGCCGATGGCCTGGCGGAAGAAATCCTCAACGCCCTGGCGCGCACCCCTGATCTGCTGGTTGCCTCGCGCACCTCCTCGTTCAGCTACAAGGGCAGCAACAAGGACATGCTGGAGATCGCCCGGGAGATGGGTGTGGCCCACGTGCTGGAGGGCTCCGTGCGCAGCAGCGGTGATCGTATCCGCGTGACTGCACAGCTGATTCGCGCCGAAGATGGTTTTCATATCTGGTCCGAGAACTACGACCGCTCGCCCGAGGACATGATTGCCATCCAGGAAGACCTGGCACAAAACATCGCCGAGGCCCTTGAAACCACCATGGACCCGGACGCTCTGGAAGCCATGGCCCAGGTCGGAACCCGGTCCGTCGAGGCCTACAAAAGCTACTTGCAAGGGGTGGCAGCAGAAGCAGTCCAGAATGTCGAAGGCACGCCCAAATTGCTGGAAGCGATAGAGCAGTTCGTGGCGGCCACCGATGCTGACCCACGATTCTCCCAGGCCTACCTGCGCCAGGCACTCTGGTGGAAGGGACAGCTGACTCCGTCATACAGGCTTTCAGGGGCCACGGACCTGACGGTCGAGGCCCTGATGGAGCGTTTTACCGAGGCCATCGATGCAGCCATCGAACACGCCGCCTCGGATATTGATCGCAAGGGCTTGCTGGCCCAGAAAGCCGAGGTTGAAGTTCGCTTACGCGACGCCACGGACCTTTACGAGGAATATTTGGACACGCGGCCCAACGATACATCTGCGCTCCTGAGCCTTGCGAACGTTGCCGAAATGGCGGGAGACCAGTCCGCTATCGACCAGACCTTTGAGGCGGTTAAATCGCTTGGCCAACGCGACCAGGGAGCGGCTATTTTTTATATGTCCCTCGCCTATGATCGGGATGATCCGCAGGGCGTGGCCGATTATGCAAAAGAACGGGCGCAGCAGTGGCCCAACAGTCCTGGCGTGCTGTACCAGGTCCACCGGGCACTGATGTGGGCCGGTGAAACCGAGGAAGGCGCATCGCTGCAGCGCCAGTTCAACCGGCAATTTGACCCGAGCCCGCTGATGGAAATGCGCCAGGCCTGTATTGAGGGTCGCCGTGACGATGCCGAAACTGCCTTTGCCGCCATTTCGCGCGGCGAGGGTGACCAGTGGCGAACCACGGCCTGGCTGGGGCTGAAAATGCTCGGACGGGACGAGGAGGCCAGCCGCATGCTGCAACCCATCTCAGAATCCTCATCGCCCTACCAGCTTGCCAGCACCCTGAACTATGCGATCTTTGATCCGCGACCCTACCCGGAGCTGATGAATATTCTCGATCGGGAAGGCGTATTGCGCCCACCAGCCAGGGAATTGCCCTTCAAGTGCCCGCCATCGGACGAGACCTCCATCGCGGTCCTGCCGTTTGCGAATATGTCCTCCGACCCGGAACAGGAGTTTTTCTCCGACGGCATCACCGAAGAAATTCTCAACGCGCTTGCCCAGGTCCCTGATCTGAAGGTGGCCGGGCGCACCTCGTCGTTTGCCTTCAAGGGCCGCAACGAGGATCTGCGCGCCATCGGCGAGACACTGGGTGTTAATCACATCCTCGAGGGATCGGTCAGAACCGCCGGTGATCGCGTGCGCATCACCGCGCAGCTCATCAAGGCTGATGACGGTTTTCACCTCTGGTCAGAAACCTTCGACCGGCAGATGACCGACGTATTCGCCATCCAGGACGAGATCGCGGGCGCCATCCTTGAAGCCCTGGAAGCCAAACTGAGTAATGACAATGTGATCAGCGCGACCGAGGTGGATATCGCCTTGTATAACCGGTTTCTCCAGGCGAGGGAGCTGATTCTCAACCGGGATGAGCCCAGCCTGATGCGCGCCAGCGAATTGCTGGATATCGTGATCGCCGCCGATCCGACCTACGCCCCCGCCTTCGCGCAAAGGGCCATTACCGAGCTGCTGTTGGCCGACCGGCCTGGCGCTTACGGCTCCATTCCCCCGGCGGAGTCATTTGAGAATGCGGGCATCTTCATTGAACGCGCCCTGGCGCTTGACCCCTTGAACGTGGACGCTTTGGCCGCGCGTGGCCTGGCAAGGGGCGGCAAGGGCGAATGGGAGCAGGCCATTGCCGACCTGCGGCAGGCCCTGGCCCTGAACCCCAATCACAGCAATGCAAACAATTGGTTACAGGGGCAGTTGTCAGACGTCAACCGCTTGGGCGAAGCGATCCAGATCGCCGAGCGAAATTATGAAATCGACCCGCTCTACGCCCCCGGCGTTGCCAATCTTGCCGGTCTTTATCAGATCACGGGCAATCCCGAAAAGGCGGCCATGATTGTTGCAAGTGCTATCCCTTATCTTGATGGCGGAGCACTCGATTATATGCAGGCCTCCATGGTGGCAAATGCGTTCTGGACCGCGCAAGAGGCCGAGGGCGTCAGACGGATGCAAGCCCTCGGCGACCGGGACCCCTGGTTTGCCAGCTACGTAACCGCCCGGGGGTTATTTCGCCTGCTCGATTACGAGCAGGCCCTGGTCTATGGCCAGGACCGCGCACCTGCGATACGCATACTTGCACGCCTGGGACGTTTCGAAGAGGCCATGCAGCGCAGCCAGGATTTCCTGGCCAGCGGTGAGGGTGTCGGAGACACCCTCCGGATCCTGTCTGAAGCGGGCAGGTTTGAGGACGTCGTGGCATTTTACGAAGCGCGTTTCGACAGGCTCGAGGACTTTGCCGCGGCAACCGCGACGCGGGGTCAGGGCGCAGCACCGGTTGGTGACCTGGCCTATGCGTTCCGGCAACAGGGTCGGGAAAGTGATTTTCAACAGACCCTGGCGTTTTTCCGAAACATGCTGGACAGGCAGGAACGTGACGGCGCTGACAACTCCGGATTAAGCTGGTCCATGGCCTATCTCGCCATGCTTGAGAACGATGTGGACTCGGCGCTCGCTTACCTCGAGCGCGCCGTGGAACAGGGTTACCTGGAAGAGAACCAGCTGACGCGTTATTGGCCGGTATTCCAGCCACTGCTGGGCGAACCCCGTCTGACCGAACTGATTGAACGCATGAACGGCCGGCGCAACGAGCAACGCGCTCTGCTCGACCTGCCGCCAATCGAGATAAATTCGTGAACTTTTTCGAAGAGCTAAAGCGCAGAAACGTGTTCCGCGTGGGCATCGCCTACGTGCTGATGAGCTGGGTGCTGCTGCAGGGCGCAGACTTTGTGCTGGACGTGGCTGGCGCGCCGGACTGGGTCATACGCACGCTGATCATCGTGGTCGGCGTCGGCCTGCCGATCGCCCTGTTCTTCGCCTGGGCCTTCGAGGTCACACCCGAGGGCATCAAACGCGAAGCCGATGTAGACCGCAGCGCCTCCGTCGCCCCGCACACCGGCCGCAAGCTTGATCGCGCCATCATCGTGTTTCTCGTGCTGGTGGTTGTGGGGATGGGTGTGGAGCGGTTCTACTCCGGCCCGGAGCCTGCACCCGGGGGGATTGCTGAAATCCGAACAGACGTACCAGTAGAAGCTGAAACCGAAGCCGAGGCCGAAGCAACAACTGCGAAGTCCATTGCCGTTCTGCCCTTCGCCAACATGTCGTCCGATCCGGAGCAGGAATTTTTCTCCGACGGCATCACCGAAGAAATTCTCAACGCGCTGGCCCAGGTGCCTGATCTGAAGGTGGCCGGACGCACTTCGTCGTTTGCCTTCAAAGACCGCAACGAGGATCTGCGCGCCATCGGAGAAGCGCTCGGGGTCAACCATATTCTTGAGGGCTCGGTACGTAAGGCCGGTAACCAGGTCCGTATCACCGCGCAGCTTATCAAAGCCGATGACGGCTTCCACCTCTGGTCAGAAACGTTCGACCGGGAGCTGACGGATGTCTTTGCCATCCAGGACGAAATCGCCGCAGCCATCCTCGCCCAGCTGGAAACACAACTGGCGGTCGGCAGCAGCATCGACGTGGCCGAGGTGGACCTTGCCGTCTACGACCAGTACCTGAAAGCCCGGCAGCTCATGCGCGGCCGCGCCGAGCGAGAACTTCAGCAGGCATCCGGCCTGCTGGACCAGGTTATCGCCCAGGACCCCGGCTATGCACCGGCCCTGGCGCAGCGGGCCATTGTCGAGCTGATGTTGTCCGACAGGTTCGGCCATTATGGGTCCATTCCTTTCGTGGAAGCTCTGGATAACGCCGAGGACTATGCGCAGCGAGCACTCACAGTGGATCCCGATGACCCGGACGCGCTTGCCGTGCAAGGGTACATTCTCGGGCAACGGGGCCAACCGGACCGGGGCATAGCGATGATGGAGCGAGCACTGGTGCTCAGTCCCAACCATACCAACGCCATGAACTGGCTGGCTGGCGCCTACGGAAATAGCGGCGAACTCCAGAAGGAGTTCGAGCTGCGGGAACGACTTTTTCGCATTGACCCGCTCTATCCGCCGGGGATTGGCAACCTGATGAATCAGTATGACCTGCGCGGCGAACCAGAAAAAATGCAGCCGCTGATTGACAGCGTCACACCTTATCTGAGTGGGCCCTCACTGAACTATGTAAAAGCAGCGGCGGCCTGGGGCAGCATCCTGCAGGGCCGGGAGGCCGAAGCGATTCAACGCATTGACGCGCTGCCCCCCGGCGAGCGGGGCTGGGGGGACATCGCCGGTGCAATTGGCCATACCCGATTGCTGGAGTACGAGCGAGCCCTGCCCTATGTCGAGGGTCAGCCGGCCATGGTCTTTATCCTGGGACGACTGGGCCGCACAGAGGAAGCCTTGCAGCTCGGAAAACGTCTGCTTGCCGGCGGACAAGGCCTGGGCGCGTATGTTGGGGTGCTGCAGCAGATGGGGCGCCATGAAGAAATTGTTGCCCTGGTCGAAAGCCGCTTCGAGACACCCGGGGACATGGTGCGGCAGAACAGCGGTGGAGGCCGTGGTGCCGCGCTTGTCGGCGACATAATCTACGCCTACCGTATGACCGGGCGCGAGAGCCAGGCGGACAGGACGCTTGCCTTGTATCGCGATGCGCTTGAGCACCAGCAGGATGAGGGTGCTGACAACGACGCTCTGTCCTCGTCCCTGGCCCAACTGGCCATGCTGGAAGGCGATCCAGAGCTGGCGCTCGAGCACCTGGAACGCGCCGTGGACCAGGGAGCCATAGACGACTTTGCGCGCCACTCACCAATTTTTCAGCCCCTGCTCGGTGAACCCCGTTACCAGGCGCTGATGATCCGGGTCAATCAACACCGCAACGAGCAACGCGCCCTGCTGGACCTGCCACCCATTGAGTTCGAAACATGATTTTCTTTGAAGAACTTAAAAGAAGGAACGTGTTCCGCGTGGGCATTGCCTACGTCCTGCTCGGCTGGGTGGTGCTGCAGGCGGCCGATTTTGCGCTGGACATCATTGACGCACCCAACTGGATCATCCAGGCCCTGCTGATCGTGGGCCTGGCAGGCCTGCCCATCACCCTGTTTTTTGCCTGGGCGTTTGAAATCACACCCGATGGCATCAAGCGCGAGGCGGATGTGGACCGCAGCATCTCGGTTACCCCGCAAACCGGGCGCAAGCTGGATCGGGCCATTATCGTGTTCCTCGTACTGGTGGTTGTGGGCATGGGGGTTGAGCGATTCTATTCGGCAGAAAAGGGGTCAGAGCCCTTTTCTCAACCATCAGAATCATCACAAACCCCCTCAGAAACACCACCCCTGACCACCGGCAAGTCCGTAGCCGTGCTGGCTTTTGACAACATGTCCCCGGATCCGGAGAACGAGTATTTCGCCGACGGTATTTCCGAGGAGATTCTTAATGTGCTCGCTGGTCTTGATAACCTGCGCGTTATTGCGCGCACATCGGCATTTTCCTTCAAGGGCTCCGAGGCCACCGTGGCCGAGATCGCGGAGAAGCTTGATGTGGGTTACGTTCTGGAAGGCAGCGTCCGCAGGTCCGGCAACCGGGTGCGCGTCACAGCCCAACTGATTGACACCGCCGACGAATCACACCTGTGGTCCGACACCTACGATCGTGACCTGGATGATATCTTTGCGGTGCAGGACGAGATCGCCCGGGCCATCGCCGGAGAGCTGGAGCTGCAGTTGACACCGGACCAGCAGGTCGCCCTGGTCGAAGCGCCCACGAAAAACCTGGAGGCTTATAACAAGTACCTGCAGGGCCGGCAGCTGTGGCATTCACGCGGCGTCCAGAACCTGCAGGTCTCGGCCGCACTGCTGGAACAGGCGGTGACGCTGGATCCGGAGTTCGCCGAGGCATGGGCCGCGCTGGCGGACTCCTGGCTGCTGATACCGGAATACAGCGATAGCCGTTCGCTGGAGACTATTCCTAAAGCCAGGGACGCTGTAAATCGTGCCCTGGAGCTCAAGCCAGGCATGCCCGAGGCGCTCACCACGCGCGCCTATATTCGTTTCATGTACGATTTTGACTGGGTAAACGCAGATCGGGATTTCAAAAGAGCATTAGAACTCGACCCCGGCTATGCCACCGCTCAACAGTGGTATGGCGAGTTCCTGGCGGTCCGGGACGGGGATATTGATGGCGCATTGGCGCAGCTCAAGAAAGCCGCCAGGCTGGATCCACTGGCGCCAGTGATGTGGAACGTGGCCGGTTTTGTCACGGCGTGGGCAGGACGTTTTGAGGAGAGCATTGGATACTATCACCGCACGCTGGAGATCGAGCCCGGTTTTGATGCTGCCTATGCCAATCTGGCATACATTCATTTGCAAATGGGTGACTTTGAAACCGCCCGGGAAATGTGGCGACGGGCCTCAGCCTTGACTGACAACTCACCGGACGAGTTCAATCGCTTTATCGACGCGCTGCAAGACCCGACTTTGCGGCCCGCCTACCTTGAGTCACTGGAGGACAGTCCTTTTTGGGTGAGCGGAGCCGCGGACCGCGCTTCGGCCTACATGATGCTCGGCGATGAAGATCGGGCCATGACCGACCTTGAGCTATCGCTCGAGGCCGGCTACCCCTACGCCACTCACGTTAACCGCATGGCCATCTATGACCCGCTGCGCGACACCCCGCGCTTTCAGGCCCACCTGGCCAAAATGAACCTGTGGCCACCGCCGGAATGACATGAGCTTCTTCGAAGAACTCAAGCGCAGAAACGTCTTCCGGGTTGGAATTGCCTACGTGCTGCTCGGCTGGGTGGTGCTGCAGGCGGCCGATTTCGCCCTCGACATTATCGAAGCGCCCAACTGGATCATCCAGGCGCTGCTGATTGTGGGCCTGGCAGGCCTGCCCGTTACCCTGTTTATCGCGTGGGCCTTTGAGATCACACCAGAGGGCATCAAGCGCGAGGCGGATGTGGACCGCAGCGCCTCGGTTACGCCGCAAACCGGGCGCAAGCTCGACCGCGCCATCATCACCTTCCTGGCCCTGGCCGTTGTATTACTCCTCGCGGACCGCTTTACCGCGGAGAGGCCAGCGGCAGAGACTGTCGCAGTCAGCCCAACAGTTCCAGGAATGGGGTCAGCGACGGAAAAGGGGCCGGATACCTTTTCCGCTCCGGACGTATCAATAACACTCACGGAAGCCCAGTCAATCGCCGTGCTGCCCTTCGTCAACATGAGCAGCGATGCCGAGCAGGACTACTTCTCGGACGGCATTTCCGAGGAAATCCTCAATGTGCTGGCGCGCATTCCAGACTGGAAAGTGGCCGCGCGCACATCGTCCTTTCAGTTCAAGGATCAGAATCTCGACATTGCCGACATTGCCCGGCGCCTGAATGTCACACACGTGCTCGAAGGCAGTGTGCGCAAGGCCGGCAACCGGGTGCGCATTGCCGCTCAGCTGATTGAAGCCGACACCGGCTACCATCTGTGGTCAGACACCTATGATCGCGAGCTAAAGGACGTTTTCGCCATCCAGGACGAGATCTCCGCGGCAATCGCAGGCGAGCTGCAAACCCGCCTGACGCCGACCGAACTCACTGTCGCGACCCCGGTGGCCATGACCGCCTACGAGCTGTACCTGAAAGGCCGCGGCCTGGTCGCAACGCGCTCGGAGCCATCTCTGCTGCAAAGCATCGAGGTACTCAACCAGGCCATTGAGGCGGCGCCCGATTACGCCCCGGCCATGGCAACCCTGGCGCGCGCCTACGCGGTTTTACCCTGGTTCTCCGACGATATTGCTACCGGTGAGGCCCGCGAACTGGCTCGTCAGTGGTCGCAAAGGGCGTTGGAACTGGACCCTGATAACGACGAGGCCCTCGCAGCCCTGGCCGTTGTTTACCGTGAATCAGATCTGGATTTGCCGGCTGCCCGCGATTTACTGGTCCGGGCGCTCGCCATCAACCGCAATAGTGTGGCCGCGAACAATTTTCTCGGCGATGATTACGCCCGCAGCGGCAATCTGGCCGCGGCGCTGGAGTACGAATCCCGTGCCGCTGAGCTCGATCCCCTGGGTGCGGTACATCTCAGTGACCTGGGCCAGGTTTACTTGCTCATGGGCGACCTGGATATGGCCATCGACTATGCATCACGCTCACTTGAACTGTCTCCCGGCTTCCAGAATGGCCTGGATGTCCTCATGGATTCTTATTACCAGCGCGGCGACCTTGAAGGCTTGAGACAGGTAGAGAAGGCCGCCCGCGACAGTCAGAAAATGGCCAGGTCCAGGCTGCTGGGCCTGCAACATATGCTCGCACTGGCTGAAGGTGACAAGGAACGGGCCGAGGCGCTGTGGTCAGAGCTGGTCGCACTGGAAGCGCGAGGGGAAATATCCGCTGCAGTTCCAGCCTTTACTGCCGCCTTACGCGGTGACTTCGATCTTTCCGGTCAGTACCTGCTTAAGGCCCACGCCACGGGTGATGGCACCTGGACCTTTCCTATTTACATCCGGCTCCCGGAACAGGCTCCCGACAGCGAACCCTGGCAGACGTTCTGGGCGCTGCCCGGCCCTGCCCGTCTGGCCGAATACAGACGCACCAACGGCTTTCCATCAGACTACCCCGGATTTGACTCTGAGGGGCAATGAAAATGGTTGTTGCTGAGCCCCGGGAGACTGTTTAAACGCCGGCCCCGCCGAATGACCAGCGCAAACAGGTATCATGCGTAAAACAGGGGTAGTGATTTGAGCTTCTTCGAAGAACTAAAGCGACGAAACGTGTTCAGGGTCGGGATTGCCTATGTGCTGCTCGGCTGGGTGGTGCTGCAGGCGGCTGATTTTGCGCTCGACCTGATTGACGCGCCCAACTGGGTGATCCAGGTGTTTTTTATTGCCGGCGTTGCCGGCCTGCCCATTGCCCTGTTCTTCGCCTGGGCTTTTGAGCTTACGCCGGAAGGCATCAAGCGCGAAAAGGACGTGGACCGCAGCAGCTCGGTTGCGCCGGTGACCGGCCGCAAGCTGGACCGTGCCATCATCGCCTTCCTGGCCATTGCACTGGCGCTGGTGCTGGGCGAGCGGTTTTTCCTGGCGGATCGGCCCGATACGCCGTCCCTCACGCCAACTGTCTCTACCACAGAAACGGTGCCTGTAGCTCTGGAGAAATCCGTCGCGGTTCTGCCCTTCGCCGACCTGAGCCAGGATGGTAACCAGGAATGGTTTGCAGACGGGCTGGCCGAGGAGATTCTCAACGCGCTGGTGCGCGTGCCGGACCTGCAGGTCGCGGCCAGAACCTCGAGTTTTCAATACCGGGACACGGAGAAATCCGTTCCCGAGATCGCCAGCGAACTCGGCGTGGCGCACGTGCTTGAGGGTTCCGTGCGCTCAACGGGCGACCGCCTGCGGGTGACAGCACAGCTGATTCGGGCAAATGACGGCTTTCATGTCTGGTCGGAGAACTATGACCGCGACCCCGAGGACATGATCAGCATCCAGGAAGACCTGGCCCGCAATATCGCCACCGCGCTGCAGACCTCGATGGATCCGGAAGCCTTGGCTGCCATGTCGCGCGTTGGCACACGATCGGTCAGCGCCTACCAGGAGTACCTCAAGGGACTGAAAAACCGCCAGGAGGCCTTGTCGTCTGCCGATGGGGGCAGACATTTTCTGGAGGCCTACGACCACTTCGAACGGGCCCGGGAACTGGATCCGGGTTTTACCAGCGCGCACGTGGACGCGGCGGACTTCTGGAAGGTCCAGATGACCATCAGTCGCACCGATACGGGGCTGACGGACCTATCACCGGGCGAGGTCCTGGCAAACTATCACGAGCGCATCGATGCAGCGAGCCGGAATGCCGCGTCAGAAACGGACCGGCTCCGAATCCTCGCCGACCAGGCGGAAGTCGATCTGCGCCTGCGCGAGGCTCTTGAGCTCTACCAGCGGTATCTCGCCGAGCGCCCCAATGATGACAACGCCCGTTTTTCAGCCATCTTCGTCGCCGCCATGCTGTCGGAGAATGCTGCGGGCCGCGATTTCCTGGAGCCCTTTCGCGAGCGGGCCCAGGTGGATTACGGGGCAGCCAACGGTTTCATGAATGTGGCCTACCTGTTCATCGATCCGTCCGAGGCCGGGGATGTTGGCCTGGAGGCGCTGCGCCGGTGGCCCAACGATACCGGGCTCCTCTATCAGACCCACCGGACACTGCTGTGGGCTGACCGGCGGCTGGAGGCCCGTGCGCTGGCGGAGCGCTATGTTTCGCTGGTTCCCGAGCCATCGCCGATACTGCTGGCCCGGGAGGCCTGTGCCGCTGGCGATCGCGATGAAGCTGTACGAATCCTCAACGGCCTGGATCCTGAGCGCGGTAATATTCTCAGCACAAGGTGGCTTATCGCTGAACTGCTGGGGGATGAGGAACTCGTTGAGGCAACCCTGCGGCCACTGGAGACGGACCGCGTACCGTTTCGGATTGCGGCCCTGCTGGGGTATGAGCAGTTCGACGCGCGGCCCTATTCCGGATTGATGGCGATTCTGAACCGTGAAGGCGTCAACCGGCCACCACCGGTCCGGCCACCCTTTGCCTGCCCGCCACCGGATAAAACCTCCATCGCCGTGCTCGCCTTCGAGAACATGTCGCCGGATGCAGAAAACGAGTACTTCGCCGACGGCATTTCCGAGGAGATTCTTAACGTGCTGTCCGGCCTGAGTGAGCTGCGGGTGATTGCGCGCACCTCGGCATTCTCGTTTAAGGGCAGCGGTGCCACGGTGAGCGAGATCGCGGAGAAGTTGAAGGTAGGCTACGTGCTGGAAGGCAGTGTGCGTAAAGCCGGCGACCGCGTGCGTGTCACTGCGCAGCTTATTGACACCAGCACTGAATCAAACCTGTGGTCGGATACCTACGACCGCGACCTGACCGACATTTTTGCCGTGCAGGATGAGATCGCGCGCGCCATCAGTGACGAGCTGAAAATCCAGCTGACCCCCAGCCAGGAACAGAACCTGGCGGAGGCCCTGACCAGCAACCTCGAGGCCTATAACCTGTATCTGCAGGGACGCCAGCTCTGGCACCGCCGGCAAATAGACAACCTGGAAGCCGCCGCGGACGCTCTGCGCCGGGCGGTGGAACTCGATCCACAATTTGCCGAGGCCTGGGCAGCACTGGCCGACGCCTGGGTACTGATTCCCGAGTACAACCAGGATGGCTCCATTGAGTCGATTCCCGCCGCGCGTGATGCAGTTAACCGCGCCCTGGAGCTGAAACCCAACCTGGCGGAGGCAATCACCACGCGCGCGTACCTGCGATTCATGTACGACTATGACTGGGTGAACGCAGAAAAAGACTTCAAGCGGGCCATGGAACTCGACCCCGCCTATCCGACCGCAAAACAGTGGTACGGAGAATTCCTCGCGGCCCGGGATCGCGATGTCGACGGGGCCCTGGCCCTGTTTCGCGAGGCCGCTGCGCTGGACCCGTTGGCCCCGATCATGTGGCACGTTTCGGGATGGGTCACCTCACGTGCCGGCCGTTTTGAGGAAGCCCTCGCCTACTATGACAAGGCGCTGGAACTGAACCCGCTTGCTACCAACACCCTGGGCAATACTTATCTTGCATACCTGAGCATGGGTGAGTTTGAGCAAGCTCAAGCGGTACTGGACCGCATGAACAAAATTGGCCGGTTTATGCCCGACATGCCGATCACGCTGATGGATGCAATGAGCGACCCCAGCCAGCGCCAGGCCTTCGTTGAATTGTTGGCTCAGCAGGATGAGGTACCGAATGGCGTTTCTGCAAAGGCCACCATTTTCATGATGCTGGGCGAAGAAGAGTTCGCCATGGACAGCCTGGAAGCCGGCCTGGTTGAGGGTGACCCTTACGCAGCGCATGTCTATGGCACTATCCTGTTCGAACCGCTGTGGGATACGCCCCGCTTCAAGGCGCACCTTGCCAAGTTGAACCTGGAACCATGAGCAAAGTGAAACGTCATACCTATAGATTGCGGAAGCCTTCATGCCTGGAGACCATTTCGTGAGTTTTTTTGAAGAATTGAAACGCAGAAACGTCTTCCGGGTCGGGATTGCCTATGTGTTGCTGGGCTGGGTGGTGATGCAGGCGGCAGATTTTGCGCTGGACCTGATTGACGCGCCCAACTGGATTATCCAGGTGTTCTTTATCGCCGGCCTGGCCGGCCTGCCCATCGCCCTGTTTTTTGCATGGGCCTTTGAAGTCACTCCTGAGGGCATCAAGCGCGAAAAGGAAATCGACCGCAGCCAGTCCATCACACCCCATACGGGGCGCAAGCTCGATCGCGCCATCATCGCGTTTCTGGCCCTGGCCGTGGTTTTGCTTTTGCTGCGGCCGTACTGGTCAACGGAACCGGAAACTTCCACCACCGCCGGCCCGGCAATGCAAGCGCCGGTGCCCTCGACCAGTGACTCCGCAGAAACCACGGGTGCAGAAAAATCCGTGGCCGTGCTGCCTTTTATCGCCCGCAGCACCGGCGAGGACGATCAATTCTTCGCGGACGGACTGACTGAGGAAATTCTCAACGCGCTGGCCCAACTGCCAGAACTGCTCGTTACCGCCAGAACATCAGCGTTCGCCTTTAAGGACCAGGACCTGCCAGTCAGCGAGATTGCGGAGAAACTGGGTGTTGAGCATATTGTGGAAGGGTCTGTGCGTCATTCCGGAGACCGCGTCCGCGTGACCGCCCAACTGGTCCGCGCTGCGGATGGATTCCAGCTCTGGTCAGAAAGTTATGACAGCACCTCCACCGACACCATCGCCATGCAGGAAGACATGGCCGAGCAGATCGCGACGGCTCTGGATGTGGTGATGGACGAGGACCGAAGAGCCGCCATGCGACGCGTTGGGCTGCGCAATCCCGCGGCCTTCACCCTGTTCCAGAAAGGCACGACGGCCTCCCGCGAAGCGCATGGGGCGTTTGATCAGATTACCGGTTTACTGGCAGCGAATGACTACTTCGAATCGGTCCTGGAACTGGTGCCCGAGTATGCGCCCGCTCACACCGAGCGCGCAGATCCCTATGTGCACATCATCAACGATGCGGCGACCAACGAACCTACATTAGGCGGGGTACCGGAACATATCCTGCAAAACGCTTACGAGCTTGCTGTGGAGGCCATGACTCAGGCCCGTACCCATGCGGCGAGCCTGGAGGCGCGTAACTCGGCCGAATTTGACCTGGCTGTTTTAACCGGCGATTTCTACCGTATCCGCCCTCGCATGGAGACCTACCTGGCCGCGAGAGATTGTGAAACGACCACCTGGGTAGAGCCCATGGCATCCGTATTTGGTTATGCCGCGGAGTTGGTCGAGCGGCTCGAACCGGTGGTTGAATGCAATCCACTCGGGCCCGTGCGCCGGTTCTCCCAGGCCAGGGCCGCAATGATCGCCGGGGATCCGCAGCTGGCGCTTGAGTTGATATCAGCCGCCAGGGAAGAGGTCAGCCATCCCTGGCTCACCATGCTGCAGGTTGATGCGCTGATCGCGGCCAGGGAGCCCGAAGCAGCCGAACTTGAATTGCAACGCAGCGGTTCCGACCCGTTCTACCAGTTCATCAGCGGCTTCAAGCTGGCCGCCAACCAGGGCGACCTTCAGAAGGCCGAGGAGATGCTGCGTGCGCTTCAAGAGGTGACCCAGACTGAATTTCCGGGTGGTTTTCTCATGCTCCAGTATTACGCGGCTACCGGGCAACGCGAGCTGGCTAATGAGCTGGCGACGACCATTGATGCGCAGGCCTACGGTCCCCTGCCCCTGATCCTGATCACCGTATGGTGTAGCTGTGGTGCACCTTTTGATCTGGAGGCAACGCCCAACCTGGCAGCAAAGATTGAACAGGGCAACCTGCCCTGGCCACCGCCCTCAGCCATCGACTTCCCGCTGAAGGACTGGTGATGCCCGCCCGCCAACACCCATGAGCTTTCTCGCTGAACTCAAGCGCAGGAACGTTGTGCGCGTGGGTATTGCCTACCTGCTGATCGCCTGGGTGATGCTGCAGGCGCTGGACTTTGGCCTGGACCTGATTGATGCGCCGAACTGGATAATCCAGGCGCTGTTCCTGGTCGCTGCCATCGGCCTGCCGGCCGTGCTGGTCTTTTCGTGGATCTTCGAAATGACTCCGGAAGGCCTCAAGCTCGACAACGAGGTAGAACGCAGCGACTCTATTGCATCCGCTACCGGGAGCAGGTTGAACCGGGTCATTATTACGACGCTGGCGCTGGCAGTCGTGTTCCTGGTTGCAGATCGTTTCAGGCCGGCTGCACTGATGTCAGAACAAGAAAAGGGGGCAGAGCCCTTTTCTGATGCTCCGGCGCAAACCCTGGAAAGCCCGGGAGAAAAGGGCTCTGACCCCTTTTCGTCAGAAAACGACAAATCCATCGCCGTGCTGCCCTTCGTGAATATGAGCGCCGATCCGGACAATGAGTTCTTCTCCGATGGTGTTTCGGAGGAAATCCTCAATGCCCTGGCGCGCATACCCGAGCTCAAGGTCGCGGCGCGTACCTCGGCCTTTTCCTACAAGGGACGGAATGACAACGTGGCCGAAATCGCCCGGGAGCTGGGGGTGAATCACGTGCTGGAAGGCAGTGTGCGCAAAGCGGGAAACCAGGTCCGTGTGACCGCCCAGCTGATCAAGGCTGATGATGGCTTTCACCTGTGGTCAGAGACGTATGACCGGGAGCTGGATAATATTTTTGTCATCCAGGACGACATTGCCGGGCAGATTGCAGAGGCACTGAAGGTCACCCTGGCGTTGAATATGGGCCCGGCGAATAACCTGACGGGTACCAATAGCCTTGAAGCCTATGAATATTATCTGCGTGGCATCAGCCTCTGGCATGAGCGCACTGCAGACAGCCTGCGCGCAGCTCTCGATGCCTTTGAGGCAGCGCGGGCTGCTGACCCGAACTTTGCCAAGGCCTACGCCGGCATGGCACTGACCTGGGCAGTCTGGTCAGGTTACGTACTCAGTGACTCTGACGAATCCGGTAGCAGCGCCCGGGATTACGCCATGACGGCGATTGAGCTTGATCCGCTGAGCTTTGAGGCCTTCGCCGCCCTGGGCAACGCCGCCAGCCGCTTCTGGGAGATGTGGGATGACGCGGAAGCCAATTACCAAACCGCCATCGATCTAAATCCGTCTTTTGCGACCGCCTACCAGTGGTATGGGCGCCTGAAGTTTTTCCAGGGCGAATATGTCGAGGCTGGCAACCTGATGAAAAAAGCGCTGTCCCTCGACCCGCGCTCGCGCATTATCAGCACCAACCTGGCCTGGGTCTGGTTGTCTGACAACCAGTTGGAAAAGGCAAAGGAGCAGTTTGCTGCTGCCGTGGCGCAGCATCCGGACTTTCCCGACGGCTGGGCAGGGGCGCTCACAATAAGCATGTTGACAGGCGATTGTGCCGGGGTTCGGGAAGCTGCTGAGCGCCTCACCGACCTGCTGCACAAGGAAGAGGACAGCTCAGATACCTATGTGCGCCTGTGCGAGGCGGACACCCTCCAGGCGCGCGAAGCCATACTTCAGGAAATGCTCTCCTGGGGACCGTTTGACTTTTTTGAGCCCGGTTCAAAGCACCTTGGTTATGACATTGATCTCTGGGTGGCTGCAACCGGGTTTGGTGCTTTTGACGCCGCCGCCGATCTTCTTGCACAGATGGGACCGCAGTGGGCTTCGGGTGAAATCGCCTGGCTTGTCAACGATCAGCGGCCAAACGCAATCCGCTTTAACTGCACGGAGTCGGCCCTGTCGCTGTACCGCAAAAAGAATGCGCCGCCGCCGCGTGATCCAGACCAATGCCGCGAATAGCCTCTGCCAAACGAGCTAAACGACTGTCCAAATGGGGCAAGCCCCTGAACCGACCGTCCGGCACAATGTCCAGGGTGACAAGCGGCAGAGCGAGGGACCAGGGAGCCAATCATGTACATCTACGACATCTTTGAACACCCCAACTACGGTGCGCAAGCCGTGCGTCGTGGCTTTTCCTGGTCGGCGTTCCTGGTACCCAGTGTCTGGGCAGTGAACCGCGGTCTGGGCATGACGACCCTGCTGCTGGTGGCAGCCACTTCGCTGGTCTTTGATGTCGCCAAGGTGATTAACGCCTGGGTAGAACATCCATTTATCGCCATCTCCGTGGTGTTCACACTTTTTGGCCTGGTCGGCCTGCGCCCGGGATTGCTGGGTAATCGCTGGCACGCTGATGCACTGAAACGGGCAGGTTACTCACGCCGGGAAACGGTTGCTGCGGCCAACCGCTGCGCAGCATTGCGCGCCTGGTCACGCAGCAACTATCTGCCCCTGCCGGTGCACCTGGCGGCGGGCTGACAATCGCGAAGCCCGGAGTTTAGCCATGGCAGATAACTTACTCGGACAGGTTGCGGCCTATGCGGACCGCTACGCGCCGGACCTCCTCTACCCGATCCCGCGGAAAGACAGCCGCGAATCGCTGGGCATTTCGGGCGACCTGCCCTTTCACGGTGCAGACCGCTGGAACGCCTACGAGATCTCCTGGCTGAACCCGCGGGGCAAGCCCGAGATCGCCGTGGGTGAAATCGAGTTTCCCGTCACGAGCACCAACCTGGTCGAATCGAAGTCGCTGAAGCTCTACCTCAACTCGCTCAACGGCATGCCGTATACGTCGCTGGAGGAGGTGCAGGACCTGATCCGTAAAGACCTCGAAAACGCCTCCGGCGGGCCCGTATCGGTGCGGCTCAGGCCGGCCGCTGACCCCGGCCTGCCCCTGCCGGCGCCGCTTCCCGGTCGTTGCCTCGATGGGCTGGACGTGGACATCGAAGACTACATCGTCAATCCCGCGCTCTTGGAAGGCAGCACCGATGCCGGCGACCCGGTTGAGGAAACGGTCCACTCGCACTTGCTGCGCACCAACTGCCCGGTTACGGGTCAACCCGACTGGGCCAGCGTATTGATCGCCTATCGGGGCCCGCGTATTGATGACCACGCGTTACTCAAGTACCTGGTTTCCTTCCGCAATCACAACGACTACCACGAGCAGTGCGTGGAGCGCATCTTTATGGACCTGCTGACCCATTGCCGGCCCGGGGCGCTTACCGTGCAGGCCTGCTACACGCGACGCGGCGGCCTGGATATCAATCCCTTCCGCAGCAACTGGCAGGACCCGCCGCCCAACCGGCGGCTCTGGCGGCAGTGAGTGGCGGCCAGAAGCATGTGACTTCAAAAAAAGTGCTGATATCATAATCCTGCGCTTCGAAGCACTGAAATCTACCTTCAGGTCAACCAGGGTGCGTAACAGGGGCCGGATTTGACAAAACTTATAGGCATTTTCTCGCTGGTCATAGCCACCCTGGTCGGGCCGGCAATTGCCCAGGCTGAAGCGGTTCAGTCCACGACCAGTGTCTATGTGTCCCTGCGCGATTGTATCGCCGCGAAAACGGCCTGCGACTCCGTCGGCAAGGCCCATGAGACACTCATCGGTGGCCAGGCCGGCGGCCAGGAAGCGCAAGCCAGGCTCGACGACCCCGCCTTCGGTTCTGCCCAAGGCAGCGCTCGTCTGACCGGCGGGCCCGGTGTAGCCAGGCTGACCGGCTCGGTGCGAGCTCTGGCAGGCAAGCGAAATGCCAGCAGCAATTACGCCATGCAGCGCTACAGCAACGACACCGGGGAAACACAAAGCCTGGCCCTGAAGGCTACGCTGGTATTCAGCCAGACCGTACCCGATGACAATGCCCGGTTCCCGGGAAACAGCGGTGCGCAAACGCGTAGCCTGCTGAAACTGTCTTTGTGGCGGATGGATGTCGACACCATTGATGCCGGGTCCACCGCCAGGGAGAACTACACCGCCAGCATAGCCAGGGGAGCGTCTCCGCCGGGCCTGAAACTGCTGGATCGCTTCAGCAACCAGACATCGGCCCTGGATCGCACCGGCAAGGATGAGCAAACATTCTGGCTGCTGGTGGATGTCGAGCCCGGTGACAGTGTCTGGATGTTTGCCGAGTTGCAGGTGTTCGCGGCCAACGGCGCAGTAGCGGATGCGGAACTGACTACCCGCCTCGAAGTCGATGGACCCGACCGCTCCGTCGAAAGGGATCAGCAGGGGGGGCGCTCCCTGATGACCAACCCGACGCTCATCGGCATCCTCGGCCTGTGCGCCATCGCCGCGTGCTGGTTCCTGGCCGCCGTGCTGTTTCGGACCGGGGCGCCGGGCAGCATGTCACGCATGCTGGGACTGCTGCTGGTCGTCGAGGGCTTAACGCTGGTTACCGCAGGCTTTCCCCAGTTTGCCCTGGGCATCCATGAAACAGGCAACCTGGCCCTTGATATCACTCTGGGCATCACGCATTGGCTCGGTGACGGCGTCATGTTGGCGCTCTACCCGACGTTCCTGGCGGCGGCTCTGCAGACCGGCCTGACCCGCCCCTTCGCGCGCAAGGGCGTACGCATTGCCCTGTGGATTTACGCCATGGGCGTCGTTGTCGGGGCCGTCGTCCTGAGGGGAGGGTTTAACAACCCAGCGGGCGGACTGGTGCTGTACGCCTCCATGATGCTGCTGTTCGTCTACGCGCTGCTCGCGGCGATCGACGCCTGGCGACACGCCGAACCGGGTCTCGCCAAAACCCGTGCCAAAATCTTCGTCATTGCCTTCGGCATCCGGGATATCGGCTGGGGCTTCGTCTACGGCGCTTCGGCCTGGATGACCTTGACGGGAAATTTTTCCCTGGACTCGGATCTGTTCTGGCAGGTTAAATTCGTTTACGCCCTGAGCACGCTCATCGCGGTGCCCCTGATTGCCTATGGCATCCTGAGGTCGCACCTCTTCGACATCGACCTCAAGGTTCGCTGGACCATCAAGCAATCCACCTTCGCGGTCGCTGTATTGCTTATCACTTTTGTCGTTTCCGAAGGCGTCGAAATGCTTGTGGCAGCAGAACTGGGAGACAAATGGGGGCTCGTGGCGGCGGGCGTTGCAGTACTGTTCCTCAAACCGCTTCAGGCTGTCGCCGAAAGGGTGGTTTCCATCGTCATGCCCAATACGCAAAACACACCCGGCTACAGGCATTCGCGAAAGGCGGAGGTCTACGGTGCCGCTTTTGCTGAAGCCGCTGAGGAAGGTGGTATTTCCAGGAAGGAACGGGCCTTGCTCGATCGTCTGCGCGATTCGCTCGAATTGTCCGCTAACGAAGCCAGTGCCATCGAAACGAAGGTAACAGGCGAGACGGTGTCAGGGTCAGGTGCCAGAGTGGCACATTCTGGCACCTGACCCTGACACCTGCTTCCCGGGGAGCCGCCGGGCGCATTCAGCCGAACTGGTTCATGGTGTTGTCTTTACCGGCTGCCTTCAGTGCAGCATCACCGCTGAAATATTCCTTGTGGTCATCGCCGATATCGGAACCGGACATATTCTGATGTTTAACGCAGGCAATACCCTCGCGGATTTCCTTGCGTTGCACGCCCAGCACGTAGCCCAACATGCCCTGCTCGCCGAAATACTCGCGGGCCAGGTTGTCGGTGGACAGGGCCGCCGTATGGTACGTGGGAAGAGTAATCAGATGATGGAAGATACCTGCCTGTTGGGCTGAATCAGCCTGGAATGTGCGGATTTTTTCGTCCGCTTCAGCAGCCAGGGCGGAGTCGTCGTACTCGGCGCTCATCAGCTGGTCACGGTCATAGGCGGACAGGTCCTTGCCCGCTTCGCTCCAGGCATCAAAAATCTGCTGGCGGAAATTCAGTGTCCAGTTAAAGGACGGGCTGTTGTTATAGACCAGCTTGGCATTCGGTATGACCTCGCGGATACGGCTGACCATGCCACCGATCTGGCCGATATGCGGCTTCTCGGTTTCAATCCATAACAGATCGGCGCCGTGCTGGAGGGATGTGATGCAGTCCAGCACGCAGCGGTCTTCGCCGCTGCCCTTGCGAAACTGAAACAGGTTGGAAGCCAGGCGTTTCGGACGCAGCAGCTTGCCATCACGGTTAATCACCACATCGCCGTTTTGCATATCGGCAAGTTCCACCTCTTCACAATCGAGGAAGCTGTTGTACTGGTCGCCCAGGTCGCCCGGCTCGTGCGTTACGGCGATCTGCTTGGTCAGGCCGGCGCCCAGGGAGTCGGTACGGGCAACGATCACCCCGTCGTCGACGCCCAGCTCAAGAAAGGCGTAGCGAACGGCGCGGATCTTGGCCAGGAAGTCCTCGTGGGGAACAGTCACCTTGCCGTCCTGGTGACCGCACTGCTTCTCATCCGATACCTGGTTCTCAATCTGAATGGCACAGGCACCGGCCTCAATCATCTTTTTGGCCAGCAGGTAGGTCGCCTCGGCGTTGCCAAAACCGGCATCGATATCGGCAATGATGGGCACGACGTGGGTCTGGAAACCGTCGATCTGATTCTGGATATCCTTGGCCTTCACTTCATCACCAGCCTCGCGGGCTGCATCCAGGGCGCGGAACAGGCCGCCCAGCTCACGCGCATCTGCCTGGCGTAAAAAGGTATACAGCTCTTCAATCAGTGCGGGCACAGAAGTCTTCTCATGCATTGACTGGTCGGGCAGTGGGCCGAACTCCGAGCGCAGGGCCGCGATCATCCAGCCGGACAAATAGAGATAGCGCTTTTTGGTGTCACCAAAGTGCTTCTTGATAGCGATCATCTTCTGCTGGCCAATGAACCCGTGCCAGCAGCCCAGCGACTGGGTGTACTGCGTGGGATCGGCGTCATACTCGGCCATATCCTCACGCATGATGGAGGCGGTGTAGCGGGCAATATCCAGCCCGGTCCTGAAGCGGTTCTGCACACGCATACGGGCCGCGGATTGCGGGCTGATATCGTCCCAGGGCTGGCCCGCCTGTTCGCGCAGGGCGGCTATGTCGGCAAATTCTTTTGAGTAGGTCATTACGGCACCTTGGTTAAGTTGGAGAGATACGCGGTCAGGCGATCAGGTAGGGGTAGGCGGGCAGGGTCAGAAAATCTTCCAGCGTCTCGCGCTGTGACATCTCACGCAGCAAGGCGGTGGCTTTATTGACGGCCGGCGTGTGGCCGTTGCATCCGGCGGCCAGCAACTTGGCGTGCTCGGATTCAAACAGCTCGTCAATGTAGGCCCGGTCTATGGCCTTGCCATCGGCAGTTTTAGCGCCGTGGTTGGCCCACTGCCAGATCTGTGCGCGACCGATTTCGGCGGTGGCGGCGTCTTCCATCAGGTGGTCAATGGGCACACAGCCATTGCCGTCCATCCAGGCGGCCAGATACAGAATGGCCACGCGAATATTGTGACGGATACCCTGCTCGGTAATGTCGCCCTCGCTTGGGGTGAGCAGATCTTCAGCGGTAATCTTCTCATCACTAATGGGCCGGTCGATCTGGTTGGGGCCGCTCATGACCTTGTCGAATTCTGCGCGCGCCATCGGCTCCAGCGCCGGGTGCGCCACCCAGGTGCCATCATGGCCATTGCTCGCTTCACGCTCCTTGTCGGCGCGCACTTTTTCCATGGCCACGGCATTGGCTTCCTCATCACCGCGAATCGGAATTTGCGCCGCCATGCCGCCCATGGCAAACGCACCGCGGCGATGGCAGGTTTGAATCAATAACCGCGAGTAGGCGTTCATGAACGGTACGCCCATGGTGATGCTGGCGCGGTCCGGCAGGATGCGGTCTGCATGAGACCGCAGGGTCTTGATGTAGGAAAAGATGTAGTCCCAGCGTCCGCAATTGAGTCCCAGAATGCGGTCCTTCAGGGCATAGAGAATTTCATCCATCTGGAAAGCAGCCGGCAGTGTCTCGATGAGAACCGTGACCTTGACCGTGCCATGTTCCATACCCAGACGCTTCTCGGACCAGGCAATCACGTCTTCCCAGTATTCGGCTTCTTTGTAGTGCTCGAGCTTGGGCAGGTAAAAGTAGGGGCGCTTGCCCTGCGCGGCCAGGGCCTCGTGGTTGAGGAACAGGTACAGGGCAAAATCAACCAGTGAGCCCGGGATGGGATGACCGGCCACGCGCAGGTGACGGGTTGGCATGTGCAGCCCGCGCGGGCGCACCATCAGCACCGCGGTTTCTTCATTCAGGCTGTAGCGCTTGCCCTCTGCGGTGGTGAAATCGACCCGGCGCCGGATTGCATCATACAGATTCACCTGCCCCTTCATGATGGCGTGCCAGGTCGGCGAAGTGGAGTCTTCAAAATCCGCCATGTACACCTGGGCGCCTGAATTCAGCGCATTAATGACCATCTTGCGCGAGACGGGCCCGGTGATTTCGGTGCGTCGATCCTGAACTTCCTCGGGGATCGGCGCGACCTTCCAGTCGCCGTTACGGATATCCGCCGTCTCGGGCAGAAAATCCGGCAGGGCACCCGCATCAAACTGCGCCTGGCGCTCCTTGCGCGCTTCCAGAAGTTCCAGCTGGCGATCCATGAAAGTCTCCGACATGGCCACCAGAAAATCCTGCGCTTCCGGGGTCAGTACCCGACGGGAAGCCGGCGTGTCGATATGGATCATTTCGAGGAGCGGGGAGGTGTACTTCAGGGCGGTGGAGTTCATGCGCGGAGCCTTATAGAGCGGTTAGTTGGTCACATCAGCTTAGGCCTGCGGTACTATGTTTCACAATGTAAATGTTTAAAACATTATCATTCGTTTTGTTAAAGTCATAGGTGACTGTTTTACCATGGAAAAACCCCAGCGCTTCTACTACAAGGGAAATCCGCTCAAGCAACTGCGCGCTTTTTGCGCGGTGGCACGCACCGGAAAGATGACCGATGCGGCTGCGGAGTTGTTCCTGAGCCAGTCCGCAATCAGCCTGCAGGTGAAAGCCCTGGAGACCGCGCTGGAAACCACCCTGTTTGAGCGTCGCGGCCCCGGTGTTCAGCTCACCCCGGAAGGCAGCAAACTGCTGGACATGGTCCGGCCGCTGGTGGAGGGCATCGATGGCCTGCCGGCCCGTTTCAGGAAAGAGGTGCGCGGCAGTACGGAGACCGGCGAGGTGGTTATCGCGGCCGGTGAATCGACCATTATTTATATTCTGCCCGAGCTGGTCAGCCGCTTTCGCGAGCGCCATCCGAATATCGGTGTGCAGATGCGCAACGTTACCGGGCGGGACGGGCTGGCCATGATACGGGACGATCAGGTCGATTTCGCGATCGGCTCAATGCTGGATGTACCCACCGACATCAGCTACACCCCCATGTACACATTTGATCCGGCGCTGATTATGCCCGTGGGGCACGAGTTGGCCGACAAGGAACACATCACCCTGGAAGACATAGCGCCCTACGGCCTGATCCTGCCACCCCGGCGCCTGACCACCTGGCGACTGGTGGACCGGGTGTTCCAGCAACACCACGTGCCGTTTAACGTGGTCCTGGAAGTGGGGGGCTGGGAGGTGATCAAGCGTTACGTGGAAGCCAATTTCGGCCTGTCCATCGTCACCAGCATCTGTCTGCGTAAAGAAGACCGGCTGGTGGCCCGCAATATGAGCCACTACTTTCCCAAACGCACCTACGGCGTTGTCAGCCGCCGCGGCAGGCACCTGCCCATGCAAGCGCGGACTTTTCTGGAGGAGATCCAGGACCTGCCGATGGCCGATTCACCCTGGACGACCGGTCAGTCTTCGAGATAGCAACGCCCTCAAACGCGATTTTGCAGGCTACTGACCAGCCGTCCGATGCTCGATTTGGCCTGAGCAAGGGCGCGCGTGGCGCCTGAACTCAGCCCGAGTTGACGAACTCCGGGTAGGCCTCCATGCCGCACTCTGCAACATCCAGACCCTCGTACTCGTCTTCCTCGGATACGCGGATACCCAGGGCCAGTTTCAGGACCAGCCACACCACGAAACTGGCGCTAAAAACCCAGCCAAAGATCGTTGCTGCGCCGATTAACTGACCGGTAAAGGAAGAAGCATCATTGGTCAGAGGCACCAGCATGAGCCCAAGAACCCCGACCGTACCGTGCACGGAAAGCGCGCCTACCGGGTCGTCAATGCGCAGCTTGTCCAGCCCAACAATCGAGAACACCACCACGATGCCACCGGCCACGCCCCACAAAAATGCCTGTAAAGCCGTCGGCGTTGAAGGCTCCGCGGTGATGGCCACCAGGCCGGCCAGGGCGCCGTTAAGCGCCATGGTCAGATCCGCCTTACCGAACAACAGCCGCGCCGTGATGAGTGCAGCAATCAGGCCGCCGGATGCAGCCGCGTTGGTATTAAGAAACACCCAGGCCATGGAGTGCGCACTGGCGGCATCAGCCAGTTTCAGCACCGAGCCCCCGTTAAAGCCAAACCAGCCCATCCACAGAATGAAGGTACCCAGGGTGGCTAGTGGCAGATTGCAGCCCGGCAGCGCGTTCATGCGGCCGTCCGCCCGGTATTTACCCCGCCGCGGCCCCAGCAACAGCACACCGGCGAGGGCGGCGGAGGCACCCGCCAGATGGACGATGCCGGAGCCGGCGAAATCGCTGAAACCAAGATCGCCCAGGTTGTACAGGCCAAAAACGTCCTGGCCGTTCCAGGTCCAGGCGCCTTCCAGTGGATAGATAAAGCCCGTCATCACCACGGTAAACAGCAGAAAAGCCCACAGCTTCATCCGCTCGGCCACCGCGCCGGAAACAATCGACATGGCGGTGGCGACAAAAACTACCTGGAAAAAGAAATCTGCTGCACGCGAGTAAACCGCATCGCCACCAAAGCCTGCAGCGGCTGAGTCGGCATACACGGTCTCGACCGCAAACCGGGAGGTGTGAACCACCTCTGAGAGCATGAAACCCCCGTCATACATGATGGCGTAGCCGACAAACATGTACATGGTGCAGGCGATGGCAAACAGGGCCACGTTCTTGGTCAGGATCTCCGTGGTGTTCTTGGCCCGCACCAGCCCGGCCTCGAGCATGGTGAAGCCGGCCGCCATCCACATGACCAGGGCGCCACAGATCAGAAACATAAAGGTATCGAGGGCGAACTGTAATTCGAAAATCTGGTTTTCCATGGCCTAGTTCACTCCTGAAACGCGCCGGGGATGGGATTGATGTTCGTTAACATATCGATCAAATGGCTTTTTCACCGATTTCTCCGGTCCGGATGCGCACAACCTCCTCCAGGCGCGTGACAAACACCTTCCCATCACCGATCTTGCCGGTCGCCGCAGACTGCACCACCGTCTCGACCACGGCCTCGGCCATGTCATCGGTCACCGCAATCTCCAGCTTTATCTTGGGTAACAGATCGACGACATACTCGGCGCCACGGTATAGCTCGGTGTGGCCTTTCTGACGGCCGAAACCCTTGACCTCGGTAACGGTGATCCCGGTCACGCCGACCTGGGCCAGCGCTTCACGTACCTCATCGAGTTTGAAGGGCTTAATAATGGCGGTAACCAGTTGCATCGTGATGGGGCTCCTTGTGGGTGGCGGTGCAATGCCTCCCTGACAAAGATGCAGGAATCGCGCCAAGCAAGAAGCCGGCTCTGGTGTGCGTCTCACACAACATGCACCGTTTTGATGCACCATTTTGGTGCGCATATCAAAACCTGGTGCAGCTTAACGGTGCTGCGCGGAGCGGCGAATCGAAACATGACCATCTGGTATTCCCTATCCATTCGGCCTCAGCACCGTGGCGACGTACACTTCACCCATGACCCTGGGAACCCGCTCAACCACTCTGGTGCTTCTGGCGCTGCTCGCCATCAGTCTGCCGGGCTGTGGACCCTCGTTTAAATCCCTCCACACCTTTGTCGGCAGCACCATGGGGACCCGTTACGAGGTCCGGCTGCTGGGGCATCTGCCAGACCCCGAAGCGCTGCTCAATGCCATCGAGCAGGAGCTGGCAACCATTGACCTGGAAATGTCGACCTGGCGGGAGGACTCGGATATCAGCCGGTTCAATGCCGGAACGGGCGAAACGGCAGTTCCCATACCAGGCAGGTTGTTGGAGGTTATCGAGGCGGCGCAGCGCCTGAGTGAGAAAACAGATGGCGCGCTCGACATCACCCTGATGCCGCTGGCATTGGCCTGGGGGTTCCAGGGATCACTCCCGCCGCAGGTACCCGACCCGGAATCGCTGGCGCAGCTGGGCCGCTTGACCGGCATGCATCTTCTGGAGCTCTCGGCAGAGCAGTCCACGCTGAGCAAGCGGCATGCCGGAGTCATGATTGACGTTTCGGCACTGGCCAAGGGCTATGCTGTCGACCGGCTTGCAGGGCTATTGATGGCCAGGGGCTTTGATCATTTCATGGTCGAAATCGGCGGCGAGGTGCGGGCGCGGGGCGAGCGCTCCGGTGGCGGTCCGTGGCGCATTGCGGTGGAACTGCCGGGCAGCAAACAGGCTGACAATGATGCCGCCGCTGTGCAGTACATCCAGCTACAGAATCAGGCCGTAGCCAGCTCCGGGGACTACCGCAACCACTTTGTCATTGAGGGCCGGCGCTACGCGCATGTGCTGGACCCGGCCACGCACCGGCCGGCTGCCTTCGGCACGGAAGCCGTGACGGTGATTGCGCAAGACACCATGACCGCCGATGCGCTGGCTACCGCTTTTATGGCCATGCCCGCGTCACGGGCCCTGGAGATTGCCGACAGCCTTGGTGTTGAGGTTCTGATCACCTCCCGCGACGCCGATGGCAGCCTGAGACTGCAACACAGCCCGGGATTCAGGATGATGCAGCTGCGCTGAGTGCTCGTCTCAAATGAGGTAAAAAACGTCAACCTTTCTCATCGCCCGCAGTAATGTCAGATACGGCCAGGAGATGAACCGTATGAACCAGGAAACCAGGGACCACGAAGACGGTCCAAACGAAACCCAAAGCAGCAACAACGAAGACAGCGAAGAAAACCTGCAGAACACCGATGAGGAACGAAGTTCCGGCATACAGGGTGCAGGAACCGGATAGCAAAAAACCCCGCCGTTGGCGGGGTTTTCTACTAGGCACATCTGTATGCGATTGACTGTTTGTCAGCCAGCCGGCACCGTGCGCCCGGCAGCCCAGGCTCGCAAGGTATCGATCTTCTCGCCCATTACCACCGACAGCGGGCGCGTGCGGCGCATCTCATCGGCGATATGGACCGTAGCCAGCGGTTCAGACAAGGCGGCAGCCGCATACATCGCGGATACCACTGCCTGCTCAATCTCCGCGCCCGAGAACCCATCGCTCAGGCGCATTAGCTGCGCCAGGTCGAACTGCTTCGACTCCATGCCGCGATTGGTGAGATGGATATCCAGGATCGTGGCACGGGTGAGCGCATCCGGCAGATCAACAAAGAAGATCTCGTCGAAACGACCTTTGCGCACGAGTTCGGGCGGCAATGCCGAGATGTCATTGGCGGTCGCGATCACAAACACCGACTTTTCCTTCTCGGACATCCAGGTCAGAAATGTGCCCAGGACACGCTTGGATATACCGCTGTCTCCGCTGCTGGTCGCGAGTCCCTTCTCCAGTTCATCAATCCAGAGTACGCAGGGACTCATGACCTCAGCCTGCTTGAGTGACTCGCGCAGATTGCGTTCGGTCTCGCCGTGGAACTTGTCGTACAGGGCCCCGAAATCGAGCCGCAACAGGGGTACATTCAGAATCCCCGCGGCCGCCTTTGCGGCGAGACTTTTACCGCAGCCCTGTACACCAATCAGCAACAGGCCGCGCGGAGGATCCAGGTGCTGGAGCTCACCGGCCAGCGCCGGGCGGCGCTGATTAAGCCAGGCCTTGAGGTTTACCAGCCCAGCAACGTCAGCGAAGCTCGTGGTCTCGTATTCGAACGACAATACCCCGGTGCGATTGAGCAATTCATACTTGGTCTGCATCACGCCAGGCAGATCGCTGGCGGCCAGGGCCCCATCGGCAAAGATCGCGTTATGCGCCAGGCGTTCCGCATCGGCTCGGGCGAGACCACCCAGGTTCTTGACCAGTATGCCCAGCGCCTCCTGATCAACTGCGACGCGGCCCGGATTATCACGATTCCACTCATCGATGACCTTGTTCACGATCATCAGGCGCTCGCTGTCGTCCGGCAATGCCATCTCGAAACGTGCGGACAGGCTGACGAGTTCAGGTGGCAGCTTTACTTCATGACTCACGAACACGACGGTGCGACGCATATCGTGACTCGCGACCGCGATATCCTTCAAAAGACGCACATTAACCGGGTCATCAAGGTAGGGGTGGAAATCGAGCAGCACATAAATGCCGGGTTCGTCAATCGCACGAATATGCTTGAGTACGGCGGCCGGCTCAGCGTTATGCGCCTGCGGGTTCATCGCAATGTCCACGCGCCGCAAACCCTCCGTGATGGACCACCGAAACAGCGGCCGTGGCTTGCCGCCAAAGGCGCCACGCACCAGGTCACGCAGCAAACCGAGAAAGCGGTTCTCGTCCAGGCTCTCAACCACGACGAACGGCACCCGGGAACTCAGGATGACATTGAGATCGCGCAGGCTATCCATCAGCGCGACAGGGGCCAGGGGCGCTGAAGTTCAGGTCGCGCGCAGCGAAAAACGGACCCGGTATCGATACCAATCGCGGTTGTCATGCGGCGAAGGATAAAGGAGAGCGGCGCTTGATTAAACGGAAACAAGTTCGGGATTGAAAAAGGAGCGATTCCTGGCCCGGACACAACAAATAAAAAACCCCGCAAAAAAGGGGATTTTTATTTGGCGCGCCCGAGGGATTGATTCGGCCCATCCATGGGCCTCACCCTGCGGGCGCCCTTTGGGCGTCCCAATCGGCTATCCTGCCGATTGGCGAACCTCTCAGCTCGCTTTGCTCGCAAGGTCCTCACCCTGGCCCGGACACAACAAATAAAAAACCCCGCAAAAGCGGGGATTTTTATTTGGCGCGCCCGAGAGGATTCGAACCTCTGACCCCTGCCTTCGGAGGGCAGTACTCTATCCAGCTGAGCTACGGGCGCATTTAATCTGCGAGGCCGCGTAGTTTAAGGGTTCGGGACGCACAGAACAATGTTATTGAGGTTTCCGAGCCCGGCACTTATCGCTATAATGCGCGGCTGGTTTACGGGCGTTTGGCGCCTTTTTCCCATCCTAATTTTTTCTGAGTTTTCACCCTGGTTTCCATCTCGTGGATTCCATATGGCTTTTGCGGGCAACGCCCCGAAGGCGTTTTGAGGCAGGACATGAGCGATACAGACGATATTTTTCTCAAACGATTCAGCCTGGTTATTGGCATATTGATATTGATCACCATCGGAATTCTGATTATCGCGGATCAGGCCTCAGATATTCCAACGGATGACTTGAACCCAAGTCGTGTCACGTTGGCCAATGACCGCACAATGCCCGAAAGCGCGGTGCGTCTGGAAATGGCGGAGGCAGCGCCCGTCCAGGCAGTCGCCATGAGTGAACCCGTGGCCATGGATGGTGCTGATGTGTATGCCTCGGCCTGCCAGGCCTGTCACATGTCCGGCGCAGCCGGCGCACCGATGCTAGGCTCAGACGCATGGGCCGAACGATCCACCAAGGGCCTCGAGGCACTGGTTTACAGCGCAGTCAACGGCCTGAATGCGATGCCGGCAAGAGGCGGCCGGCCGGACCTTTCCGACGCGGATATAACCGCGGCGGTGGAATATATGCTGGCCCAGTGACAGCTCCATCCGCACCGCGCAAATCAGGTAGCCGTTCCGTGGCCCGCTTCGGCGTGATCGCTCTGCTGCTTGTTTTGCTGTCAGCCTGCGGACTAAAGGATGACATAGCGACACTGGCAGTCTGCCCGCCAACAACATCCATCCACGAAATTCAGGGACGCGATTTCGAATCCGCCCTGCGCGGTCAATCGGTTGTGGTTGCCGGCGTCATTACCCTGCGTACCGATGCCGGACTTTACATTGAGTCGCTTGATCAGGACCGCGATCAGGACCCGGGCACCTCGGAAGGCCTGTTTCTGGCAGTGGAAACTCCCGATGCCAGGCTTCAACCAGGCATTGTCGTTACCGCCAGCGGCACGGTTGAAGAGCTGGGCGAGCGGCGTGATACACAAACCGCCCTGGGCAACCTGTCAGCACTGAACATTTGCGGCGAACCACAAGCCCGCCCCATCAGTGCCGTGACGCTGCCACTGGGTGGCGGCGACCGTGAAGCGCTTGAGGGTATGCGCGTGACGCTCGACAGCGCGTCCATTGTTACTGGTGTCTACGAGCTGCGGGATGGTAATTTCCGCGTCTCCCGCGACTTCTACCTTCCCCAGCCCACTGAAGTCGCCCGTCCCGGAAATGAAGCCCGACAGCAGCAATCCCGCAACTGGGACAACATTTTGAATGTGGCCTTGCCACCGGGCGAGTCGACGCCTTTCAAAGTGGGCGATGAACTGGTTAGTGATGCCGGGGTACTCGGGAACGATGGCTTCGGCCCCAGGCTATACCTCGAAGAAGCGCCACGTCTTATTCAGCAACCGATCGCGGAACTCGCGGCACCGTCACCGGCTGCACTGCGGGTGGTTTCGCTTAACCTGCTGAATTATTTCAATGGCGACGGCCTTGGCGGTGATTTTCCAACCCCGCGTGGTGCCGAGACACCGGCTGAATTTCAGGCCCAGCGGGAGCGATTCCAGGCTGCACTGGCCATGATGCAACCGCACGTGCTGGCGGTTCAGGAGCTCGAAAACGACGGTTTTGAAGCGGGTAGCGCCGCCGGCGACTTTATTGAAGATCTAGAACAGGCGACTGGTCATTCCTGGGCCGTGGCGCGGCCGGACGCGCCGCGAATCGGCACCGACCAGATTACCGTCGGCGTGTTTTATCGCACGGACAAGGTGCGCGCCATAGGGCCGGCCTTGCTGCTGGATGCAGCGCCGTTCGACATGCTGAACCGAGTTCCGCTGGCGCAGATCCTGGAACAAACCAGTAACGGCTTGCGCTTTGTGGTGAACGTCAACCACTTCAAATCAAAAGGTGGCTGCCCGGATCAGGGCAGGGACCAGGATCAGAATGACGGTCAGGGTTGCTGGAATCCGACGCGCCTGGCTGCGGCCACGGAACTCGCGCCCTGGCTGAATGCTCTGGCTGACAGCGAAGCACAGGGCAGAGCCCTGCTGCTTGGCGACCTCAATGCCTACCGGATGGAAAACCCCGTGCAGCATCTTATTGCCGAGGGTTTTTGGGATCTGACCGCCTCGGCTGGCGAGCGTCATCAATACACGTATGTATTCAGAGGTCAGTCGGGCAGTCTGGACCACGCCCTGGCCACCCCGGCCCTGATGGAGGATGTTGAAAGCGCGCGCATCCTGAACATCAATTCAGGCTTCCCACCGGGAATGGAGCTGTCACCGGCGTGGGTGCGCAACTCGGATCATGACCCCATCATCATCGACTTGCAGCTGATACAGCAGCTCGACGATTAACCAGGGTCTGTTAGTTCAGTAATCCCTTACGGCTTATCCACAGGTCGACATCAGCCTGAATTTGCGGGAGGACGACCGCAAAGGCCGCCGCACAGGGCTCACTGAATTCAGGCCAGATCTCCTGAACGCGGTCCAAGGGGTTGGCCCTGCGCAAGCGACGGCCTACGCCGGCCAGGGTTACCCATAACTCATCCTCGTCGCGGTAGGCGGCGAACAGCCCGCGCCGGTCAGCGTAGTGCATGAAGTTAACCAGGCCCTCAGGCACCAGCGCTGCATGGCGGGCCAACAACTCGCGAATCTGCCGGTCAAAATCTTCCAACGACTCATCGCTGTAAGTGGACCAGTTGCGGGCCAGTTCATGATCGAAAACCACATCCACGATAATGCCGGCGTAGCGACGGAAAGGGCGGGGAAAGCTTCGTACAAGGGCTTTAACCCGGGCATTGCTGTCCGTGGTCCGGTCGATATAGCGGTGTAATCGGATACCGGCGCGAACATCCGGTGGAAAACCGCGCAAAGCCCGCAGTCCGCGGACATGATCGCCAAACAGCCCACCAAGCATGAGGCCCTCTTGGCTGCGCGCAAGCATCGCATGTGCCAGGTAATTCATGCGCGCACCCTAGCACAGCGCCGTATAGTGCAGCCAGAACGCTTCAGCTTATTCTGCGCCAGCTGCATACACCCACACTGGGCAGCGTCAGATTCGCTGCTGTATCATTCGTTTTCCCACCGCCAGCAGGTTCTTAGCGCCATGTCTCAGGACGAAACCGGTTTTCACCCGGAGGAGTTTCCCGCCGAACGTTCGGAGTTGTTTCTGCGCGGGCCTGCCGGACGCCTGGAATGCATCGTGGACCTGCCGGAACCAGAGGATGCGCGTCCAGCAACGTTTGTCATCTGCCACCCCCATCCCCAACATGGCGGCACCATGCACAACAAGGTGGTGACGATCATGGAACGCTCGATGCGCGAGCTCGGGCTGAATACGGTGCGCTTTAACTTTCGCGGCGTGGGGGAGAGTGAAGGCACCTACGATGATGGCTATGGTGAGACCGACGACCTGTTTGCAGTAACCGAGTGGGTGCGGCGCTCGCGGCCCGATGACCAGTTATGGCTGGGCGGTTTTTCCTTCGGCTCGTTTATCACTTTGCGTGCAGCCCAGAATCTGAAACTGGGCCAGCTGGTGTCGATTGCGCC
This sequence comes from uncultured Gammaproteobacteria bacterium, assembly GCA_942491555.1. Taxonomy (GTDB): domain Bacteria; phylum Pseudomonadota; class Gammaproteobacteria; order Xanthomonadales; family SZUA-36; genus Marinihelvus. The sequence continues at coordinate 496,289 of CALOBN010000005.1, read as the reverse complement.
GGCCGTATCGCGTTTCAGCTTTGCCGACCTGCACCGTCCCGACTGCCCCTGGCTGATCATCCAGGGTGACGAGGATGAGGTGGTCAACTTTAACGAGGTTCGCGACTGGGTGGAGCAAGTTGACCCGCCGCCGGACTTCATCGTTATGCCGCGCGCCGGACATTTCTTCCATCGTCGCCTGATGGACCTGCGCGGCCTGCTGAAAAACGGTGTTTCAGCGCATCTCCCCGAGCCGGTAAACCGCACACCCTGAGGCTGATTCCGCGCCTGTGACAACCCCGCTGACACGCTATGAGGCCCTGCTGACCTCCGGCGAAATCTACCAGGACAGCGAACAACTCAAGGCCATCGAGGCGCTGGATAAGCTCCAGCAAGCTCTGCTGCGGCATGATTCCCGCAGTTGGCGACACCCTTTTCGTACCCCCGTTGCACCGCGCGGTCTATACCTGTGGGGCGGTGTGGGGCGTGGCAAAACCAGGATGATGGATCTGTTCTACGAGACCCTGCCGTTCGACAACAAGCTGCGTATCCATTTTCATCGCTTTATGGCCCGCATCCATGACGGCCTGCACGAACGCGAGGCACTCAGTGACCCGCTGGCCGATATCGCCCGCCAGTGGGCACGCGATTTCCGTGTTTTGTGCCTGGACGAGTTTTACGTTTCAGACATCGCTGACGCCATGCTGCTCAGCGGGCTGCTACAGGGTTTGTTTGCCGGCGGCGTCACGCTGGTAACAACCTCCAATGTGGCGCCGGACAGGCTGTACTGGGATGGTCTGCAGCGGGCGCGTTTTCTGCCCGCAATTGCGCTCCTGGAGAGCAAACTGGATGTTCTGCATATCGGCGGAGAACAGGACTACCGCCTCGGCAAACTGCAACGCTCCGAGCTTTATGCCTATCCGCTGGATGCCTCCACGGATGCCCTGATGGAGAGGAATTTCGAGCGTATGGCGGGTGGCGGCGCCTTGCCTCAATACATTCGTATTCATGGAAGGGAGCTTATCGCACGGCAGCGCAGCGATGATCTGATCTGGTTTGACTTCGCCGAGCTCTGCGCGCAACCGCGCAGCACGCTGGACTACATTCACCTCGCCCACACTTTTAACACGGTGCTGCTGTCCAATGTGCCCCTCATGACTGATGAAGCACCGGACGAGGCAAGACGTTTCATCAACCTGATTGATGAGTTCTATGACCGCAGTGTAAAAATGCTGATCACCGCCGAGGTCGCAATCGATGAACTCTATCAAGGCAAGCGACTGGCGTTCGAGTTCGAGCGCACGCGCAGCCGTCTGACGGAAATGCAGAGTCGTGATTACCTGGCCAGGCCGCACCTGGCATAGCCACAGGCAGAAAATGCCGGGCAAAAGAAAGGGCCGGTAAGGGGTCAACCGGCCCTCTCAGTGAGATCCGGTGTAAGGGGAACACCGGCCTCATGTCATTCACGGCACAAGGGGGGCGCCGTGAACAGACTTGCAGTTTTTCTTATTGTTGGAAAATCTAAAACACTGCCATTAGTCTAAGACACTTTTCGGCACTTTACCGAGTCCGGAACTCAGGGGATTTTCCAGTCGCCGTGGACCTTTGCGGGGGGCTGTTCAGCAAACGGCAGCGTGCAGATCCTGGGCGCGTCAATTAAACGGTCCAGCGTTTCGAGGTTGCCCTCCTGCATGAGCATGTCCGGATCCACATGATTGGCGACCCAGCCAACCAGTTCAAAGCCGTCACGGCGGATCTGCTCAGCGCTCAGCACAGCATGGTTGATACATCCCAGGCGCATACCGACAACCAGCATCACCTGGTTTGTGAACGCCCCGGCAAGATCGCGCAGCATCCGCTGATCATCCAGAGGAATACTCCAGCCGCCGGCACCCTCGACCACCAGCCAGTCAGCCTCAAGCTCGCGCGTGATGCTCGTCACACGCTCCAGGTCAATCTCCGCACCCACTGCCCGGGCTGCCAGGTGCGGCGCGATTGGAGGCTCGAAACAATAGGGGTTAACGCGCTCGTACGGCATGCTCACATTGGATGCCGTCATCAGCGCCAGGGCGTCCTCATTGCGCAAACCCCCGGCCGTGTACTCACCACCGGAAGCGATCGGTTTGGCAACCGCAACCCTATGGCCACAGGACACCAGATGCCGCACCAGGTCACAGGCCGAAAAGGTTTTACCGATCTCCGTATCCGTGCCGGTCACAAACCAGGTTTTCATCAACGGCCCCTCTGCCGGCGCAGGGACTCAACGGAAAACGTTGCCATTTCACCCTCCCCGGTACGCACGGGCTGGCCCTCCGGAGGACCAAAAGTCGCGCCATAGACCACCTCATAGCTTGCCGGATAGCGCCCGTCGCTTTTGAAGGTCTCATAGGCTTCCAGCACCCGGCGCAGCTGGCCTTTGCCGGTCAGACCGCCAGCGCGTTCTTTGGCGGCGTTTCCGGCACCAATTCCCTTCAGGTCGCGCATCAGGGTCATGACGTCTGCGTATTGAAGGGTCAGCAGCTCCCTGTCCATCACCGGATCCATGAAACCCACTTTGACCAGGGCATCACCAAGGTCGCGCAGGTCCACGAAATGGTTAACATGCGGACGCTCATCCACTGCGGCCCAGGCGCTGCGCAACTCGTGCAGCGTGTCCGGACCAAAGCTGGTAAACAAAAACAGGCCCCCGGGTCGCAGCACGCGCAGCACCTCGTTAAACAGGCGCGGTTCATCACTGCTCCACTGCACGGCAAGGCTGGAAAAAACCAGGTCGAAGCGCCGGGACGCAAAGGGCAGATCGTGCATATCGGCACACACCCGTGGCGCAGACTCTGTCGAGCGCCTTGTGCCGGTCAGTTGCAACATATTGGGTGAGCGGTCCAGGGATATGACCTGCGCTTCCGGAAACATGGCCTCCAGGGCCAGGCTGCCGCGCCCGGTTCCACAGCCCAGATCCAGAACCCGCGAGGGCTCCAGCTCAAAGTACTCCACGCGCTCCAAAAGACGCTGCTCGACCTCTGCCTGCAAGGCTGCATGTTCGTCATAGCCCGTTGCCGCGCGGTCAAAAGCCCGGGCAACGCGGGTACGGTCCAGGTCAGTAAGGGTCATACCTGTTTCTCCAAAAACCAGGCATTGATCTGTTCCAACACCCCGGCCTGATGACTGATAAACGGCGCGTGACCCGCGCCGGGCAGGCATTCTACCTGCGATTGCGTCATGCCTGCCGCTGACTGCCTGGCCGCCGCCACGGGTGTCAGCTGATCCCGCTCACCGCACAGCCACAGGACCGGACAGGTTGCCGCGGCAAGACTTGTACGCAAATCGCTATCGCGCAGAACCCGCAGCCCCTCCAGCAAAGCCTCAGGACCTGGCTCGGGCGCAGCGCCGAGCGCCCGGCGCAAGGCGCGCAGAGTGTGGCCTCGTCCGCTGCTACCAAGCACCTGCAAACCCAGGAACTGCTGCAGGGTCGCCTGCGGTGCGTCGGTACAGCGTTGATAAAAGGCGCTGAACTCACCCTCTGGCATTGCGCAGGCCCAGTCATCGGTCGCCACAAAACGCGGGGTACCGCCGAGCAATACAGCCGCCCGCATACGCGCACCCGGACGGCAAGCTGCGGCCAGTGTCACCTGTGCCCCAAGCGACCAGCCCAGCCAAAAAGCATCCGGCCATTTTTGCAGCCACTGCTGCGCCACGGAAGCGGCGCTCCAGCCGGGCTGTAATGGCGCATCTGCGTGACCCGGCAAGGCCGGACAATGAACCTCAAAGTGTTCCCGCAGCGGCTCGGCCATGGCGTCCCACACCGACGGGTTCATTCCCCATCCATGGATCAGCAGCAGCGCAGGTTTGGGTTGCCCGGCGGTTGAAGGCGCCCCGTTCACCCGGTCATCTCTGATTCAGGCATGTCGCGCAGAGCGTCTGCCAGGGCATCGAGCAGTCCGTTAATCTGTGGTGGCTCATGTGCAGCTGACAAGGTCATACGCAGGCGACTGGTGCCGGGCGGTACGGTGGGCGGCCGGATTGCGCTGACCAGAAAACCCGCTGCCTCAAGCCTGGCCGACACCGACAGCGCGCGCTGCTCAGAACCCAGAATCATGGGTTGAATCGGCGTGCGTGACTCGAGCAACACCAGGCCCCGCTCCATGGCGCCGGCACGGAAGTGCGCAATGTTGGCGTGCAAACGTTCGCGCAGTTCCGGCTGGAACGGGATTCGATCCAGTGCCGCCAGCCCCGCCTGGGCCATGGCCGGGGGCATGGCCGTGCTGTAAATAACACTGCGGCCCTCGTTGACTATTTGTTGAATCAAGGCCGCACTGCCGGCGACGAAGGCACCCGCGCCGCCAAAGGCCTTGCCGAGGGTCCCGATCAGTACGGGCACCTCGTCCTGACCCAGGCCCGCCTCCTCAAGCAATCCGCAGCCAAACTCGCCAAGCACGCCAATGCCGTGCGCATCATCAACCACCAGGGTCGCACCTGTGCGGGCCGCCAGGCGGGCCAAAGCCGCCACCGGCGCCTCATCGCCGTCCATGGAAAACACCCCGTCGGTAACCAGCAGTGTGTGTCCTTGGCTCGCGCCCAGGCGTTCGGCCGCTGCTTCAGTATCGGCGTGGGCAAAGCGCTTGAGTGTGGCACCGCTCAGTCGCGCGGCATCGATCAGGGAGGCATGGCACAGGCGATCCTCGATGACCGTGTCCCCGCGACCGGCCAGCGATGTAACGACCGCCAGGTTGGCCGCGTAACCGGACGACACCAGCAGCACCGCATCACGTTGTAAAAACCCGGCCAGGCGCATTTCCAGTGCCTGGTGAACCGGCTGATAGCCGCACACCAGAGCCGATGCACCACTGCCGGTCGCCCCACATGCCGCCGTCAGGCCAAGTCCGAGATAATCATTGCTGCTGAAATTGACCAGCACGCGCCCGCCGGTCCGCACCAGCTGGCCGGGCAGTGGTTGCATAACGCGTCGTTCGCGCTGACGATGTTGGTGCTGACGCCGCTGGGCGGCTTTTTCCAGGCGCCGGGCGAGCGTCTCAGGCGGCCGACTCACCGGCCAACTCCTGAACAGCCCCGTTCTCGCCGGGCGCCGGGCTGAGCCCCAGCCGTTCGAGCAAGGCCCGGTCACGGACCGCTTCCGGATTGTCCGTGGTCAGCAGGCGCTCGCCGTAGAATATCGAGTTGGCGCCGGCCAGGAAACACAGCGCCTGGGTTTCGTCACTCATCTCCGTGCGCCCGGCAGAAAGTCTCACCACCGAGGCCGGCATCACGATGCGGGCCACTGCGATGGTGCGCACGAACTCCAGCGGGTCGAGCGACTCGACCTGGTCCAGGGGCGTTCCGGCAACCCGAACCAGGTGGTTGATCGGCACACTCTGCGGGTGTTGCGGCAGGTTCGCCAATTCAACCAGCAAGCCGGTGCGATCCTCACGGCTTTCGCCCATACCCACGATGCCACCGCAACACACATTCAGGCCGGCCTTGCGGACATGACCCAGTGTCTCCAGCCGGTCTTCAAAACGCCGCGTGGTGATGACTTCTTTAAAGTACTCGGGCGAGGAATCAATGTTGTGGTTGTAGTAATCAAGTCCTGCGTCAGCCAGCCGCCGGGCCTGATCCTCGCTGAGCATGCCGAGCGTGACGCACGTCTCCAGACCTTCCTCGCGCACCGCGATAATCATGTCGATGACCTTATCCAGATCTCGTTCCCTTGGCCGCCGCCAGGCCGCGCCCATGCAAAAACGGGTTGCACCGCCATCACGCGCCGCCCGGGCGGCCTCACGCACGGTTTCGACATCCATCAGCGACTCACGCTCCAGGCCGGTGTCATAACGCACGCTCTGCGGGCAGTATTTGCAGTCTTCCGGACAAGCACCGGTCTTGATGCTAAGCAGCGTACTGATCTGTACCTCGTTGGCCGCAAAATGCTGCCGGTGCGCCATTTGCGCACGAAAAATCAGGTCATTAAAGGGCAGCTCAAAAAGCCGATGGACTTCCTTACGGGTCCAGTCGTGACGGATGACAGCGGCAGGAAGGGTCATAGAGCATGTCCTTTATGAAGGGGCTAAAACATTGCATGGAGAGTATCCGGAGGAGCCACTTGGCTGTCAACCTGAGGAGGTTGACCGGGTTGACAGGCCAGTGGCGTGCCGCGCTATGCGGACCATGGGCTTTGCTTCCAGGTCGTTGTTTGTTGTGTGCCGGGCCAAGTCACCGCGAGGCCCTCTGCCGCGACTGCCTGAGCGGTTTGCCGTGGCCGGGCATCAGCTGTCCGCGTTGCGCGCTGCCGGCAGCCGATGAGGATCACCCCTGTGGCGCCTGTCTGCTCAACCCGCCCCCATGGCATACGACCCGCGCGGGCCTCCACTATGCTTTTCCAGTTGACACCCTGGTCCGCCAGCTCAAATACAACCGTCAACTGGCCGCAGGCCGCAGCCTGGCGCAGGCCATGCTGGCTCGCACTGCACCCGCAATCGCCACTGGTGACACACAAGCTCCGTGGCTCATTCCCGTGCCATTGCACTGGCGGCGTGAGACCTGGCGCGGCTTCAACCAGGCGCGCGAAATTGCCAATCACCTGGGGCAGCATACCGGCTGGCCCGTCCTGGGTAACCGGCTGCGCCGCCGGCGGCCCACATCAGCACAGGCCGGCATGAATGCTGCCGAGCGCAGGAAAAATCTCACCAGTGCTTTTGTGTGGAATGGGCCGAAACTTTCCGGCCGGGAAATTATTCTTGTCGATGATGTACTCACCACCGGCGCCACGGCGGCAGCCTGCTGCCGCGCACTTGCGGGGGCAAAACGGATTCATCTTTGGGTTGCGGCACGAACACCGAAACCATGAGTGTTCGCAAGTCTTGAAATGCGCGCTTAGTCCCCGGCCAGTAAGGCCCAGCGCTCATGATCACGCCAGCGGCCGTTGATCCTTAAGAGGCGGGGCGAATAGCCCTCGCACTCAAAACCGAGGCTCTCCGCGAGGCGCACAGAGTTTTCGTTGCCGGGCTGAATGTTCGCCTCCACGCGGTGCAGGTGCAGATCGTGGAAGGCGTGGTGTAAAAGCAACTGCAGGCCCTCTTTCATATAGCCACGCCCGGCCATGGATGCCACCGCGTAGTAGCTCAGGTAGGCACTGCACAGCGCCTCATAGGTAATCACATTCAGATTAACCACGCCGCACAGCGCATCGTCCAGCTGACGACGGATCAGAAAGCCGGCCTCATTGGGCCGCTCGACCCGCTCCAAAAAGCGCTGCCAGGCCGGCAGGTCGCAGGGCGCATTGACCCAGGGGTGGTGAAAATGGCGGCTGGCACGCATCAGCCGGGTTACCTCCACACCATCCGCCTCCGATGGCACCTGCAAGCGAACCCGCAGATTAGCATCAGGCAAACCGGTCAACAGCGCGCTCATGGCAGCCAGGTATTCCCGACAATGCCAAGGAAGAGGGCTAAACCGACCCAGTTGTTATTCAGAAACGCCCTGAAGCAGGCCTGCCGGTCACGACTGCGGGTAGTGATCAGCTGGCGGGCAAACAGGGCTGCAACCACCGCCACCGCCATAAACCAGGGCCATGACCAGCCCAGGCCGAGACCAAGAACCAGGCAGGAAATCACCATGAGGACTTGCAGGACGCCAATCAAAAGCAGATCCCGGCGGCCGAAAAGGATAGCGCTGGAACGCACGCCAATGGCCAGGTCATCTTCGCGATCCACCATGGCGTAGAACGTGTCGTAAATGACCGCATACAGGATATTGATAAACAACAACGCCCAGGCCAGCGCCGGCACTGCCCCGGTTTCAGCAGCAAATGCCATGGGAATACTCCAGCCAAACGCCATACCCAGTACCACCTGCGGCAGGTCAATGAAGCGCTTAAAGAAGGGATAGCTCATGGCCAGCAATGCACCGGCAAATGACAGCTTGATGGTGAGCATATTGGTCATGGCTACCAGCATAAACGCCAGCAACATCAGCACGATCAGCAGGCCGCGGGCCTGGGATGGCGTCAGTTCACCACTGGCCAGCGGCCGATCCCGGGTCCGTTCCACATGCGGATCAAAATCCTTGTCCGCCAGGTCATTCACCACGCATCCGGCCGCGCGCATCACCACCACGCCAAGCATGAAAATCACCAGGTTTTTCAGACTGGGAACACCATCAGCAGCCAGCCAAAGCGCCCACAGGGTCGGCCACAACAACAACAAAATCCCAATCGGCCGGTCAAACCGCATTAACCGCCAGTAGGCATCAAACCGACTGGCCTTCGACTGTGTGACGGTATCACTCATGACCTTATTCTAGGGTCTTCGCTCTTTGCCCGAAACTGCCGATATTTTTCGTGCATTGTTGGCGGTTGTGGCGGGGTGCCTGGTTGTGGCCGGCCGAAAGCCAGGCCCGGAACCAGCCACTCCAGCGACCACCCCGGCCAAGAATATTTAAATGCCCTTGCACTGAACACACCAGGCCCTACCTGTACCATCACGGATTGCGAAAACGGACTCATCCATGGACCTTATCGATATTGGCTGTAACCTGACCCATGATTCTTTTGACAAGGATCGTGCTGAGGTGATTCGGGCGGCGCAGGATGTGGGCATTAGTCAGATGGTGGTCACGGGTGCGAGTTTTGAGGGGAGTCGTGCGGCGCGGGATCTGGCGCATGATTATCCGGATGTGCTGTTTGGTACTGCCGGGGTGCATCCGCATCATGCTTCGAGCTGGAGTACGGAGGGTGAGAGCCTGCTGCGTGAGCTGCTGCAGGACCCGCGAGTGGTGTCGGTGGGAGAGACCGGGCTCGATTATTTCCGGGATTTCTCACCCCGTTCCGACCAGGCGAAAGCCTTTGAGGCCCAGTTGGAACTGGGTGTGGAGAGTGGCAAACCCGGCTTTTTGCACCTGCGCGATGCCCATGAGGACTTCCATGCGATCCTCAAAGACTTTCGCGATCGCCTGGACAATGTGGTGGTGCATTGTTTTACCGGCAGCAGGACAGAGCTGTATGCCTACCTTGATCTGGACTGCCATATTGGCATTACCGGGTGGATCTGCGATGAACGGCGCGGAACCCATATGAAGGATTATCTGGGTGATATCCCCGCCGATCGCCTGATGATCGAAACTGACGCTCCGTATCTGAAGCCACGAAATTTGCGGCCCAAGATCAAATCGCACCGCAATGAGCCGCGCGTGCTGCCGTGGATATTGGGAACGTTGGCCGCGGCGCGCCATGAACACCCGGCCACGCTGGCCGCGCAAACTACGCACAACGCCCGACGCTTCTTTCACTTGCCGGAGCCTCCCCGGGCTCAGTCTGAGGAGAGCACTTAGGGACTGTGTTTAACCCAGCAGCAGTTCCTGCTGACCAATCCAGCGCTGCACTTCATCCTCCAGCACGTCCAGAGGGACGGAGCCAAGACCGAGGATAAAGTCATGGAAAGCACGCAGGTCAAATTCCGCCCCAAGCCGGACTTCGGCATCACCACGCAGCTGCCAGATCAGATATTCACCAAGCTTGTAGCTCAGCGCCTGCCCCGGCCAGCTGATGTAACGGTCGACCTCGGTGGTGACTTCAAGCATTGATAAGGCGGTGTTGGATGCCAGAAAGTCGATGGCCTGTTGCCTGGTCCAGCCAAAGGCATGCACGCCGGTGTCGATGACCAGGCGGCTGGCGCGCCACATCTCGTAGGTCAGGCGCCCGAAATCCTCATACAGGGTCTCGTAGATGTCCATTTCCACGCCGAGTTTTTCTGCGTACAGGGCCCAACCTTCGCCATAGGCCGAAATATAGGTCGTGCGCCGGAACGGGGGTTGCTCAGCCAGCTCCAGAGCGAGCGCATTCTGCAAATGGTGTCCCGGCGCCGCTTCGTGCAGGGTGAGTGCGGGCAGCGTATACAGGGTGCGGCTTTCCAGCGCGTGCGTGTTGACCCAGTAGTATCCACCGCGGCGCGCGTCAGCAGGCGCGCCCACGTAACGACCGGCGGTAAAGAAAGGCGCGATCTCCTCCGGAACCGGCGCGACACCATACGGTTGACGCGGCAAATGGGAAAACAGCTGGGGCAGGCGCCCGTCGGTTTTCTTGGCGTAGTAAGACGCCAGGGCGAGCAGCTCTTTGGCGCTCTTGGCGTAGAACTGCTCATCGGTGCGCAGGAAGATCAGGAACTCCTCAAAGCTGCCGTCAAACTCCAGCTCGTTGATGATGGACTCCATCTCCGCGCGGATACGTGCAACCTCGGACAGGCCGATGTCATGTATTTCCTGCGGCGTCATATTGCGCGTGACATAGCGTTGAATCTGGCCCTGGTAAAAAGCCTCGCCACCAGGCAATTGGTAGGCACCCAGGCTTTCACGCGCACCGGGAATATACTCATCGACAAAAAATGCCAACAGATCCTGGTAAGCCGGAATAACCCCGGCGCCGATAATGCCCAGGGCGCGCTCACGCAGCTGCGCCTGCTGTTCCTCGCTCAAGGAATCCGGTAATTGGAGAAAGGGTGCAAAGAACGGGCTGTCTTCCGGTCGCTCAACAATCTGCGCACGAATCGAGACATCGCGCCCATCCATGATCACAGCCGGCTGGGTCATACCAATCTCCAGCCCGGTTTGCATCAGGGAAATGTACTCTTGCATCACCAGCGGCAGTTCGCTGAGCCGTGACAGGTAGGCGTTGTAGTCGTCCAGGTCCGAAAAATTGGCGTTGGTCGCCATGCGTGACCAGCCGACCCAGAATGCCCAGTCACTGGTAAAGGGAATCAGGTAGGCGCGCGTCTCGTAGTCGACGATGTTGTCATCCATCTGGCCGATGAAAATACGGTAGTTAATGCATTCCTCACGGGTCAGGCGTTCGCAGGAAATCGCATTGAGGCGTTCGCGAATGGATTTCCAGTACAGGTAGCGCCGCTCCTGATCGGCCTCGCTGACGCGGGTCATCTGGCGGACCGGTGCCCGGTCGCCATCGGACTGGGCCAGGCCAGGAAATTCACGGGTCCGGAATGCCCACTCCTCCTCATAAATATCGCGGAAAGCGGCACTGTCCTCAGCAGCCATGACGGCAGGACTGGCAGCAAAACAAAGGGTGCCACCCACGATGAACAGACTAAAAGCGCGGCCAAGCCATCCACCAGACAGGCGCGGAAACGGATTGTTGATCGGTATGCTGGTCATAAGCTTTACAGGCTTCCTTTTGTTGATGCTTATACGACCGTCCAAGCGGGTCGTTGATTTAATTTCCATGGTGCCGGGTTCAGGTGTGCGTGTCCGGGCCGCCAGGGCACCATCCAACCCCCATTGTGCCATGAGCGTCACGCTTATTGCCCCCCTGGTCACCTTGCGGATCAGGGGGCTGATCAGGTAACCAGAAAGCCTTCCCAAAACGGATCATCCGGATCCACGGCAATGCGGTTTTCCCCGTACACCCTGGCCCATCCCTCGATTGAGGGCAGAATCCCGGGCGTGCCGTTGATATCGATAGCCTGTTCCACGCGGCCATGGAAACAGGAACCAATGATGCTCTCGTGAACAAACTCGTCGCCGGGCAGCAAGCTGCCACGCGCGGCCAGCTGCGCCATTCGTGCAGACGTTCCGGTGCCACAGGGCGAGCGGTCAATAGCCTGGTCCCCATAAAACACCGCGTTACGGGCATCGGCGCCGGGCGTGCGGGGGGTGCCGGTCCACAGCATATGACTCAGTCCCTGGATCCGCTCGTCCAGAGGATGTACAAAGGTGTAGCGCTCGTTGAGCCGCTGGCGGAGCAGGGGGCTGATGGAAAGCAATTGCTGCGCGCTCAGCGCCGAGAGATCCGTAAAAAGTTCCTGGGGCTCAACGATGGCGTAGAAGTTACCGCCGTAGGCCACATCCACGGTTAATGACCCGCCCAGCTCCGGACAGTCAACGCTCAGGTTTGAGCTATGCAGAAACGAGGCAACATTGTGCAGGCGTACCGATGCGACCCGGTCCCCGTCCATCGTGTAGTAGGCATCCACGCGACCGGCCGGGGTATCCAGCACAAGCAGACCCGGGGTTTTTGGTGTTACCAGCCCGCGCTCAATCGCGATGGTGACGGTTCCAATGGAACCATGACCACACATGGGCAGGCAGCCGGATGTCTCAATAAACAAAACCCCGATATCGCAATCCTCGCGTGTGGGCGGATAGAGAATCGATCCGGACATCATTGCGTGCCCGCGAGGCTCAAACATCAGCGATGTGCGTATCCAGTCGTGATTCGCCAGAAAATCAGCACGACGCTCTGCCATGCTGTTGCCATGAAGTTGGGGGCCGCCATTGACGACCAGCCGCACCGGGTTGCCGCAGGTATGCGCATCAATGCAGTCAAAGTAGGCCGTTTCTAGTGGACCCCGTGCGTCAGCTTGTTTCATCAGAAGCGATTTATCCGGTAGGGGCTCATGTCCATGCCGGGATCACGACCTGCAACCATATCCGTGATCAGTCTGCCGGTTGTCGCCCCCTGGGTGAGTCCGTAGTGACCATGGCCAAAAGCATAAAAGACGTTGTGGTGTCGTGGTGAGGTGGAAATCACCGGTACGGAGTCAATCATCATGGGGCGCTGCCCCATCCACTCGCTAACCTCCCCCACGCGCAGACCGGGCAGGTAGTCCTGTGCGTGCTTAACCAGCACGGCCGCGCGACGATAGTCCGCCTCGGCGTCCAGTTTGGCGAATTCCGCTGTACCGGCCAGGCGTAAACCGGCCGCCACCGGGGTCATCACAAAAGACCGTGACCCTGAAATGATCGGTAATTCAAGCTCCACGCCCGGATCAGCAATCATGCTGTGATAACCGCGCTTGGCCGTCATGGGCACGGCGTGATCAAGCTGGGCTGCGATCTTGTTTGACCATGGTCCGGCGGCCAGCACCAGGGCATCGGCCTTGATCGTGGCGCCACCCTCAAGTTGTGCCGTGATTCCGCCCGGCGTGGCGTCAACGTTTTGAACCGAGCCCGATTGCCATTGCGCACCCAGGCTGAACGCTGCCTGTGCAATACCGGCCGTCATGGCGCCCGGGTCCAGCGTGTGCTGCCAGCCTGGTAACATCAGCGCCACCCCGCCGGGCAGGTTCAGTTCCGGTGCCAGCGCCTTGAGTTCGCTGGTCTCCAGTCGACGGTAGTCAAATCCTAGGTCTGCCTCGAGGTCGTAAATCCAGCGGTCGGCCTCGAAGCCCGCCACAGAGTCATATACCGCCAATGCACCGCGGGAGCGGAGCAGATGGGTCAGCCCGGTGGCTTCCAGAATATGATGATAATCATTGATCACCCGATGCATAAGCACCGCCTGGGCACGCGCAGACTCGTCCACCTGCCTCGCCGTACCGGCGTTCATAAAGCGCAGCAACCAGGGTGCCAGCCACGGCAGATGCTTCCAGCGTATGGTCAGCGGACCCAGCGGATCGAGCAGCCAGCCAGGAATCTTCTTCCACACACCGGGATGGGAAAAAGGCACCACGTGTGACGGGGAAACACAGGCCGCATTGCCAAAACTGGTCGCTTGCCCCGGCTCCATGCGGTCGAGGAGGGTGACCTGGAAACCATTCGACTGGAGATGCCAGGCGCAGCAGCTCCCGACGATTCCTGCGCCGATAACCAGGCAATGCTTTGGCGGTGACTGACCGACTGCACCGGGATTCATTTAAAGACACTCATTTGCAGATGCTCACCAGGCTGAGATTACGTGGATTGACAGGCATTAATTGTCACCCAAACTGGTCACAAGACCATCAAGAATATTCATGATGCCGTTGAGCGCGCGCACCGCGCCTGCACGATCACCCTCGCCCACAGATCTGGCCAGTGCCGCGTGAAACGTAGCCGCACTTGCCAGGTCCACGCGCGGCAGGTTCATGAACCACAGACGCCGGCAATGAGCGTGCATGGGCGCCAATGCCTGGCGCAGGTGGTCATTGCCACAGGCCGACGCCAGCAGTTCATCCAGGCGGCGGTCCAGGCGCAGGAATAATTCCAGATCATCGCTCAAGCCGTCCAGGTGAATCGCCACGGCCTGCAAGGCGCGGCGCTGGTCATGGCTGGCGCGTTCGGCTGCCTTAACCACGAGCAAGCGTTCGAGCACCCGCCGAACTTCAATGATTTGTCCGAGTTCGGCCTGTTTTACCGGCGATACGGCCAGTCCCTTGCGGGGGTAGACCGTCAACAAACCCTGCGCGGAGAGGCGTTGTATCGCTTCGCGCACCGGTGTCCGCCCGAAGCCGACCGTTTCTGCCAGTTCTTTCTCCTGAACCCGCGAACCCGGTTCCAACTGCAGTGTAACCAGCAAGACTTCCAGCGCATCAAAGGCCTGCTCAGCCTGGGTTTGCTGGCGCTGCTGGCTCACTGCCACCTGGCTCACAGGGTCGGTCGACTCGCCATAGCCGCGGCATATACTTTTTCAACATGCGCTCTTTCCGCCCCGACCAGCTCAAGCCTTGGCGCACGCACCCTGGCACTGCCCACACCATGCAGCTCTTCGATCAGTTTGATCTGCTGGATAAATTTCGGACCAATATCCAGTTCCAGCAATGGCAGAAACCAGTCATACAGCGCGCGTGCCCCGGTCCAGTCGCCGGCCTTCATCAATTCATACATGCGGACTGTTTCAGCCGGAAAGGCCACTACGAGTCCGGCAACCCAGCCCACCGCACCGACAGCAAAACACTCCAGCGCGAGATCATCGACACCACAGAACAGGGCGTAGCGGTCACCACAATGACGCCGAATAGCGGACATACGTCGCGTATCTGAAGAGGACTCCTTGATCGCCACGAAATTGTCCACGCTGGCCAGCTCGGCAAAATCCCCGGGTAGCAGGTCCGTGTCATAGGCCACCGGATTGTTGTAGAGCATGATCGGTCGATCCGTGGCTGCCGCAACGGTTTGCAAATACGTCAGCGTTTCACGCCGGTCACTCGGGTAGCGCATCGGGGGCAGGAGCATATAACCATCGATACCGGCCGCATCCGCTGCCGCCACGCGGGCCAGCGCCTCGGCCGTGACGCATTCCGCCACGCCTGCAACCACAGGCACCCGGCCGTTCACCTGATTCACAAAGAAGCGCACGACTTCGTCTTTCTCCGCAGCACTGAGGGTCGAGTTCTCGCCCAGGGAGCCGAGCACGATCACGCCGTGTACGCCGGCGGCTAACTGGAACTCCAGATGTCCGGCCATGGCCGCGTAATCGAGCTCGCCATTGTCTGTGAATTTACTGGTTACTGCAGGGAAAACACCCTGCCATTGTGCCTTGTCCATGCTTTGCTCCACGGTGATATATCAGAAGCATAACATGCTGCGATCCAACTCCAAACAAAAAAAGCCCGGTCGTAACAGACCAGGCTTTTTCATAATTTCCGTATGTTTTATAAGCTTTTAGGCCCTTCTTAAAACAACGGCAGGCGCTTTTTGAAGATTAGTTCTTGCGTATTTTCACGCCGCCGTTGACCGTATCAGCGCTAAGCCGTGCGCTTCCGTCTCCCACGGTACCGCGCAATGATCGACCGATCAGGCCCTTATCCGCCTCGATACCGAAATCATCCGCATTGATACTGCCATTGACGGTCTCAGCCGACAGGGTGACGTCTGAGTTTTCCGGAATACTCACGTTGATCCTGCCATTGACCGTTTCCAGCTGCAGCCGCTGGTCGCCGGTCAGGGAGCTTACCCGTGCGGTGATGCTGCCATTAACCGTTTCCAGCGAGGCATCGGACGAGATGTCCTCAACATCAACCCCGCCATTGACCGTCTCTGCCTCAATTTCGCCAAATACTCCGCGAATCTCAACACCGCCATTAACCGAACTGATCGAATCCAGGTTGGTGGTTGCCGGCAGGGATACCTCGTAGGTCACCTGGGCACCCTCGGTATTACCCCCGAACCACCCCTTGTTTTTTGGCAACTTGGTATCGATGCTGATGCTGGTGCTGCTGGCATCGATCAGGATTTCTATACCGTCCAGACCCTTCTGGTTATCCGCCTTCTTGCGGGCGATTACGATTACCTCGTTACCGTCACCGCCGACAACGGTGATGCCACCGTTCACGTTCTCCAGGCTAAACCGCCCACCACTGTCGAGCTCAAAAGTGAACTGCTCTTCTTCGCGGACATCAGCAACAGCCAGGCCCGAGAACAACAGGGCGGCCACCAGGGTGTTGGTTCTGTTGATCATCATCTTCTCTCCTTAATCCAACTGGTCCCCGCTCAGCGGTCAGCTGAAGTCGGGATTATTACGCGTTTTGACGGCCCGCGGTCACAAAAGGTTTAAATCCTTGAACGAAACGGCAATTGCGAGACCCATAAGCCTTGAACTCTCAGCACGCCCACAGTATGATTGCAACTATGTATTAACACGCTAATACACTAATACATAGCAACCAAACCAGCTCACCAGCGATTTCATTTGGATATGGCGGCGTCATGAAACAGCACAATGACAAGCAGATCAGGGCACTCAAGGCGCAGGCCAATGCCTTGTACAAAGCCTTTCTGACCCTTGAATCAGAGGACGAAGTGCGCCAGTTCCTGTTGGATCTGTGTACACCGGCGGAGCTGGAGGCCATTGTCGACCGCTGGTGGACCGCATCCCTGCTCAACCAGGGCCTGAGCTACCGTGAAATCAGCCAGCAGACCGGCGTGAGCGTTACCACCATCGGGCGGGTTGCCCGCTATATGAACATGGGCGAGGGTGGCTACCGGCTGGCCCTGCGCCGGGAGAAAACCGAATCATGAGCCGCATTCGCGTTGCTATTCAGAAATCCGGACGCCTGTCTGACAAATCGCTGGCGTTGCTGCAAAGCTGCGGTCTCAGTTTCGCGCGCAGTAAGGACAAGCTGTTCTGGTACGGCCAGGATTTCCCCGTTGACCTCTTGCTGGTTCGCGACGATGACATACCGCGCTTGCTGCTTGATGGCGTCTGCGAACTCGGCATTGTTGGTGAAAACATTGCCGAGGAGGTGATGCTGGAGCGCAACGGGGGTAGTGGCCTGAAGCAGCTCCGCAAATTGCGCTTCGGTGGCTGTCGCTTGTCCCTGGCGGTGCCTGAAGATAGTCCGATGACCTGCGCAACAGACCTCGACGGCACCCGTATTGCGACCTCCTATCCCTCGCTGACCCGGCATCTGCTCAAAAGGAAAGGCGTAACTGCAACCATTGTGGAGCTAGCCGGTTCGGTAGAAATCGCCCCGGGCCTGGGCACGGCAGATGCCATCGCCGACCTGGTCTCGACCGGCACCACGCTGCGCGCCAACCACCTGCGCGAGCTCGAGGTGATTTATCAGAGCACGGCGGCCCTGTACCAGGGCGCCGCCGAGCTCAGCGAAGAGAAACAAACCCTGCTCGAGCGCCTTTTGATGCGCCTGGACGGCGTGCTGCATGCGGCGGAAAGCAAATACGTGATGCTGCATGCACCGCGGAACGCGGTTGAGAAGATCACTGCCTTGTTACCCGGCGCTGAGCAGCCAACCTTGCTGACCCTTGAAGGCAACAACGAGCGGGTGGCATTGCATGCGGTCTGCCGGGAAACCCTGTTCTGGGAGCACCTGGAAGCACTCAAGGCCGCCGGCGCCTCGGCGATTCTGGTGATGCCCGTGGAGAAAATGCTCGCATGAACACGGTATACGCGGACGCGACGCAGCTGATTGACTGGGCTGCGCTGAGCGAATCAGGTCGCGAACAGGCGCTCGCGCGGCCACCGCTGGACCGCGGCCAGCTGGAAAGCCAGGTGGCGGATATCATCGCCACGGTCATTGAGGGCGGTGACGATGCGCTGCGCGAGTATGCGCAGAGATTCGATGGCGTGGCACTTGAAGACTTGTTAGTGGGCGAGGCGGAATTGCGCAACGCTGCCAGTCAGGTGTCACCCCGGTTGATGCATGCCATTAAGCAGGCCGCCAGCCGGATACGGGCTTTTCATGAAGCCGGCGCACCCAGGGGCTTTTCCCTTGCCACCGGGCCGGGACTGGAGTGCAGCGCCCGTTATGTGCCCATCTCACCCGTCGGGCTTTATGTGCCCGGAGGATCAGCGCCACTGATTTCTACGGTCATGATGCTGGCAATCCCCGCTTCGATTGCCGGTTGCAGGGAAGTCGTGCTGTGCACGCCGCCCGGACCGGACGGCGGCATCGACCCGGCACTGCTGGCAGCAGCCTGGCACTGCGGGGTACGCCGCGTGGTCCGCTCGGGCGGCGCGCAGGCCATCGCTGCAATGGCTTTCGGAACTGCAAGCGTGCCGTCTTGCGCCAAACTTTTCGGCCCGGGCAATGCCTGGGTAACAGAAGCCAAGCGGCAGGTCTCGGCCCGACCTGGCGGCCCGGCGCAGGATATGCCTGCCGGGCCTTCAGAGGTCCTGGTCATTGCAGACGCGGATGCCGACCCGGATACGGTGGGCTGGGATCTGCTTTCCCAGGCAGAACACGGCCCCGACTCTCAGGCCGTGCTGCTGAGCGATAGTCGTGCGCTGCTGGAGGCCACAGCGGAATGCTTGCCCCGCCTGGCGGCGCAGACAGAACGCGCAGCGATACTCGACGATGCGCTGCACAACCTGCGACTGATCGAGGTTGCAGACCTTGATGAGGCCATTAGCTTGTCCAACCGCTACGCCCCGGAACACCTGATTATCAATACGGACAATGCGGGCGAGCTGCTCGGCGGGGTCACCACTGCCGGCTCCGTATTCCTCGGCCGCTGGACACCGGAGTCACTCGGCGACTACAGCTCAGGCACCAACCATGTATTACCGACCTATGGGTACGCGCGCGCTTATAGTGGCCTTTCAGTGACTGACTTCATGCGCCGCATGACCGTACAACGCGCCACACCGGAAGGTCTTGCCGTGGCCGGCGCGGATGCCATGCAGATCGCGCACGCAGAAGGACTGGGCGCGCACCGCATGGCGGTGGCCTGGCGCCTTGAACGCCTCAAAATGGAACAGGGCGAATGAGCGGATCATCGGCAACTCAGACATCAATCCAGGCCTCACTTCAGGCATTGGCACGGCCGGAAGTGCTGGCCATGTCCCCCTATGTATCGGCGCGCAGTGGCGCCGGGGCCGATGGTGTGCTGCTTAATGCCAACGAGGCCCCCGGCAGCCTGCTGAATGATGAACGCTGGGCCGCGCTCAACCTGCACCGCTATCCGCCGCCACAGCCCGCGGATTTACGCGCGCGGCTCGCGGAGATCTACCAGGTTGCACAAAACCAGCTCCTGATAACGCGCGGCAGTGACGAGGGCATCGACCTGTTGCTGCGCGTGTTCTGCCGGCCCGGCCAGGACCAGATACTGGAGACCATTCCCTGCTTTGGCATGTACCGGATCGCCGCGCAGATACAGGGTGCCGGCGTTATTCAGGTGCAACGGGATCCGGTAACCCTGGCGGTGGAGCCGCAGGCCCTGTTGCACGCCATTAGCGATGCGCAGAACCTGAAATTGGTGTTTCTGACCAGCCCGAATAACCCCACGGGTGATGTGCTGCCCCCGGGCCTGCTCGAGCAAGTCCTTGAGGCCACCCGCGGCCGGGCTCTGGTGGTCATGGACGAGGCCTATATTGAGTTCTGCCGCGAAAGTTCAGCCATCGAGTCGCTTGCGGATAATGAACACCTGGTTGTGCTGCGCACCCTGTCCAAGGCCTGGGGCGCTGCGGGTCTGCGTTGCGGCGCTGTTTTAGCAGCGCCACCGGTGATTGAGCTGCTCGCCAGGATCATGCCGCCCTATCCCCTGACTGCCCCCGCAATCGCGGCAGCACTCGCAGTGACTGCGCCCGGAGTGCGCGATCGCCAGCAGGAAATGTTGCGTGGCCTGCGTCGTGAGAAGCAACAGCTGGTTAGTGAACTGGCCGGCTCCGGATGGGTTGAGGATCTTTGGCCCGGGGAGGCAAATTTTGTGCTGATCCGGGTTAAGGATGGACCACGGCTCGTGAGACACTGTGCAGAACGCGGTGTACGGATTCGGGATTTCAACGGCCAGCCGTTGCTGGACAATTGCGTGCGGCTTAGCGTGGGCAGCAGCGACGACATGGCTGCTCTCAGCGCAGCCCTTGATGAATTCCAACCCTGAGCCGAATGGCCCAGCCATCGCTGAATTCAGGCAGACCAAGATATGAGCCAGAAAAAACGACGCATCCTGTTTATCGACCGGGATGGGACATTGATTATCGAACCGGAAGACTTCCAGATCGACAGCCTGGAAAAACTCGAGCTGCTCGAGGGTGTCATTCCCGCCCTGCTTCGGCTGCGCGACGCAGGCTATGAGTTCGTCATGGTCAGTAACCAGGACGGCCTGGGCACCGCAAGCTACCCGCAAGAAGCCTTTCAGGTTCCACACGACAAAATGCTGGGTTTGTTCAGCTCCCAGGGCATCCACTTCAGCGCGCAGCATATCGACCCGCACTTTGAGGAAGATGGCTCGCCGAACCGCAAGCCGGGAATTGGCATGGTGCTCGACTATCTCAAGTCCGGTGAGCTGGACCTGGCGGATAGCTGGGTGATCGGTGACCGGGAAACAGACCTGCAGCTGGCTGAAAACATGGGCATTGGCGGGCTGCGCGTGGGTGATGATGGGATGAACTGGGACCAGCTCGCCCATCAGCTGGTCACCCGGCCGCGTGTCGGCGAGGTGCAACGGACCACCAGGGAGACCGATATTCACGTCAAAGTCGACCTGGACAATACCGGTACTGACATCGATACCGGCATCGGCTTTTTCGATCATATGCTGGACCAGATCGCTTCGCATGGCGGGTTCGCCTTACAGCTGCACTGCAAAGGCGATCTGGAAATCGACGAACACCACACGGTAGAGGACTGCGCCCTGGCACTTGGCGAGGCACTCAACCGCGCGCTCGGAGATCGCCGGGGTATTGGCCGCTACGGCTTTGTCCTGCCGATGGACGAGTCACTGGCGCAGGTCACCGTGGACCTTTCCGGGCGGCCGGCTTTTCAGTTTGAGGCGGATTTCCCCCGCCAACAGATCGGGCAGATGTCGACGGAAATGGTGCGGCACTTTTTTGCATCCCTGTCGCAGTCGCTCGGTGCTGCCCTGCACCTTGAAGTACACGGAGAGAACACTCATCACATGGTTGAAGCACTGTTCAAGGGTGCCGGACGTGCCCTGCGGCCGGCATTGGCCCGGTCAGGCACGCAGATGCCCAGCACCAAGGGCATGCTCTGAGCGCCCCGTCATGAGCCTGGTGATTATTGACAGCGGCGGGGCCAATATCGCCTCGGTGCGTTTTGCCCTCCAGCGCCTTGGTGCGGACTCAACGTTCACCGCGGACCCGGCACAAATACGCAGCGCTGAGCGCGTGATCCTGCCGGGTGTAGGCGCAGCAGCTGCGGCCATGGACCATCTTCGCGAGCAAGGCCTGGTCGACTGCATTCGCCAGCTGACGCAGCCTGTGCTGGGCATATGCCTGGGCATGCAGCTGCTGTTTGACGGGTCTGAAGAGGGTGATGTGGACTGTCTGGGCCTGATTCCGGGTCGCTTGAAGCACTTTCCTGACGCGCCCGGCCTGCGCATTCCACACATGGGCTGGAACGCCGCCACAACAGTGCGCGCAGATCCCTTACTGCAAGATCTTCCAGAACCGCCATGGTTCTATTTCGTGCATAGCTACTATGCTCCGGTAAGCGAAGCCACCATTGCCGCCACCCGGCATGGCCTGTCGTTCAGCGCCATGGTGCAGCGGAATAACTTTCGTGGCGCGCAATTTCACCCGGAGCGCTCGGCCGACGCCGGTGCACGAGTACTGAAAAATTTTCTGGAGCTGACATGATTCTCATACCCGCAATTGACCTGTTGGACGGACGCTGCGCACGCCTTGTGCACGGTGATTTTACCAACGTCACCTTCTACGACCGCGAGCCCGAGGACATCGCCCGGCGCTATCTTGAGGACGGCGCCCGATGGCTGCACGTGGTCGACCTGGAGGCCTCGCGCGATGGAGAGTCGGCGGATACTCAGTCTCTATTCAAGCTCATACACAGCGCTGAGCAGAACATTCAGACAGGCGGTGGTGTCCGCTCCGGTACCGACATTCTGGAACGTCTGCAGGAAGGTGCCGACAGGGTCGTCATCGGCAGCCTGTGCGCCAAAGAGCCGGAGCGCTTCCTGCGCTGGGTCGGGCAGCATGGCGCCGACAAGATGGTTGCCGCGCTGGATGTCCGGATCGACGCTGACGGTGTGCCGCGGCCGCGAATCTTTGGTTGGACGGAGGACTCCGGAACCGATCTCTGGACGCTGCTCGACCAGTTGCTCGCCGGTGGCCTGCGCCACGCCCTGGTTACCGACATCAGCCGCGATGGCGCCATGAAGGGCCCTAATGTAGAGCTCTACCGGGATATCGTGACGCGTTATCCGGAACTCCAGGTACAGGCCTCGGGCGGTGTCAGTCGTCTGAGCGATCTGCAGGAGCTGAAGGAAACCGGCGCCGCCGCGGTTATTGTCGGCAAGGCTCTTTTGGAAGGCGTCTTTGCGCTGCCACGGGCACTGAGCAGCCTGCGATGACCAGCGTTGCAACAGCTGCCGACCCGGGTGCTGTGACCGGGCTGGCGCGTCGCATCGTTCCCTGCCTGGATGTCCGCGACGGCCAGGTGGTGAAAGGCGTGCAGTTTCGCAATCACCGGGTCATGGGTGAGATTGTCCAGCTCGCGCGGCGTTATGGCGAGGAGGGCGCCGATGAGCTGGTGTTCTATGACATTACCGCCAGTCCGGAGGGCCGTTCCGTGGATCATTCCTGGGTCAGCCGCGTGGCGGAGGTTATCGATATACCGTTTTGCGTCGCCGGCGGGATCCGTAGCGTGGATGAAGCGCGGCGCATTCTGCGTGCCGGCGCGGATAAAGTCTCGGTCAATACGCCGGCGGTTCGTAATCCCGACCTGGTGAACGCGCTGGCCGATGCCTTTGGCAGCCAATGCGTGGTCGTCGGCATTGACTCGATCGTGCAGGATGATGGCAGTTGGACCACGCGCCAAATGACCGGCAATCCGGACGCCATGCAAGCCACGGGACTACAGACCCTGGCCTGGATAGAAGAGGTGGTCGGGCGCGGCGCCGGTGAGATTGTGCTCAACTGTATGGGTAGCGATGGTACGCGCGACGGTTACGACCTGGTGCAACTGCGCGCCGCACGTGAGGTCTGCCCGGTCCCGCTGATTGCCTCCGGCGGCGCAGGCGAGGCCCGCCACTTCCTTGATGTATTCAAGACCGCCGATGTAGACGGCGCCCTGGCCGCAACCGTCTTTCACAACGGCAGCCTGCCAATTCCTGAACTGAAAAGCATGCTCGCCGCGGCGGGTATAGGAGTAAGACCATGCTGAACAACAATCCCGATAGCACCGCTGCGGAACCTGTTGAGCCCGACTGGGAAAAAATGGACGGACTGTTACCGGCCATCGTGCAGGACGCGCTGGACGGCCGGGTACTGATGCTCGGATATATGAATCGAGAAGCGCTGCAGGCGACCACGGAGCTTGGCGAGGTCACCTTCTGGAGTCGCAGCCGCCAGGCCTTGTGGACCAAGGGCGAAACCTCCGGTAATACGCTCAATTATGTCGATGCCACGCTGGATTGCGATCAGGACTGCCTGCTGGTCCGGGCCCACCCGGCGGGGCCAACCTGTCACCTGGGCACAATAAGCTGCTTTGATTCTCCCGCAGATCCTGCGGGCGGGCCACAACCGGACCTGGCGTTTCTGGCCACCCTGGAACGGCTGATTCAGCAACGCGATCAGGAGCGGCCGGCGGGTAGCTATACCACCGAACTGCTGAATGACGGCGTGAAAAGAATTTCCCAGAAAGTAGGCGAAGAAGGCGTGGAAACCGCGCTGGCGGGCGCTGCGGGTGAACGTGACGAGTTGATGAATGAGTCAGCCGATCTGATTTATCACCTGCTTGTATTGTTGCGCAGCCGTCGCGTTACCCTGGGCGATCTCATGGACACGCTGCGCGAGCGACACGGCTGATCGCAGAACCCAAGCAACAGCCCTTCAGCGGGGCCGGAGTGGGCCGGCCGCGCCTGACGCTCAGTCGGACGACGATACCGCCGGCAGGGCCTTGAGATAAGCCGCGATTGCGTCCCGGTCCTCACTGGTGAGCCGTGACATATTCCCTTGCACCGCCACCATGGTGCCGCCCACGACATCAAATTCAGGGTCCACGCCAGACTCGAGGTAGTAGGCGATGTCATCGGCACTCCAGCTCGCGAAGGATGAACGTCCGGGCGTGATGTTGGGTACTTTACCCTCGCCATCCGGGTTGGGCGCACCCGCTAACCAGCGGGTACCTTGCAGGGCCTGGGCAAAATTCCGCGGCGTATGACATTCACCACAATGACCCGGGCCCTCAACCAGGTAACGTCCAAGCACCAGCTGCTCGTCTTCCCCGGAAACTGCCGTCACCCAATCACCGTTGAGGTAGAGACGCTTCCACAGGCCGATGCCGCGACGGATATTAAACGGGAAGGCCAGCTCGTTCGGACCCACCGGGTTCGGGTCGGCGGGCATCTGGTCAAGAAAGGCCTTGAGGTCGAGCAAATCGGTCACGTTCATGCGGATATAGGCGGTGTAGGGAAACGCCGGGTAGTAATGCTTACCACCCGGCGAAACACCGCGTTGCATGGCGTTGAGAAAATCCAGATTACTCCAGCCCCCGATGCCCTGATCCGGATGCGGAGAGATATTGGGCACCCGGAAAACGCCAACCGGGCTGTGCATCTCAAGCCCGCCGGCCATGACGTCACGTTGCGGTTTACCGTCAACGATGCGGCCATGACAGGATGCGCAGCCGCCGGCATTGAAGATCCGCTCACCATTCGCCTTGTCGGCCACATGGTCGGGAATGTCAGTGGGACCTAAAACCTGTGGACTGGTGATCCACCATCCCAGCAGCGCCAAGGCGACCAGCGCCAGGAGCAGCTTCTTCATGAGCGGATGAACTTAATCTTTTTCAACCCGGAAATCGTCGTGACAACCTTTGCAGGTCTTTAAAATACCCTGCAACGCCGGCTGCAGCGTTTCTACCGAATTGATGTCGGCATCCTGGGCCTCTTCTACAGCAGCACCAAAGCGCATGAATGCCATTTCAAAACCGGTTCGGTCGGTCCAGATCGTAGCCTTGGCCTCCGTATCGAATCCGCTGTCAGAACCTTCGGGAAACAAAGGCAGGGCTTCCACGGCTGTTTTCTCGAAAACCGCCAGGCTCTGAGTGACAGTGGCTGCATCAAACGCGACCTGGTCACGGGTCATCCCGATCAGCGGCTTGAGTGCATCACGAGTCTGCTCCATCAGGTGCTGACGCTGTTCTATGGGGCTGTCACCATCTGCAATGGCGAGCATTGGCAGCGCAAGAAGGCAAAGAGCAATTTGTTTCATGGTCGACCTCCGTGGTCATGGATAAAGTTTGTTACGGCATAAATCGTACCATGCCCTCCGCTTCGGGAATGCGGCATCGTGAAAAATACAAACCGTGAACGAAAGCCCATGATCGATAGCGCGCACAACGATAACTTGCCAGACCTCATGGTGATTTCGGGTGACAGGCCGTTGCCACCCCGGGCACCGCCTCAATCAACAGAAAAGTATTGACCCGACTCTGGAGTTCTCATAGAATCGGTTTTCGACGAAATACGAATGATGAGCCCCATGAATAAGCGAAAAACCGAACAACTGGCCAACACTTTCAGCGCGCTTGGACACCCGGTGCGCCTGCAGATTTTGCAAATCCTTATAGACCAGGGCGCCTGCTTTGCCGGCGACATTACCCGTCGTCTGCCCGTGGTGGCTTCCACCGCCTCACAGCACCTGAAGATCCTGCGTGAAGCCGGCCTGATCGACCAGGCTACCGATGGACCACACCGCTATTACTCGATTAACAAGCAAGCCATGCTTGACCTCAAGGCGCGGGTCAGAAAACTTTAAGCAGAGCCGGTCAACATCAATTGAATGGCCCTGGCTCAATGCTGGCCAAGCTCAACCACCTGCCCGGGTTGCGCGCAATCGACGCGGGAGCCGAAACGCTCGTGAAGGTCGGACGCAAGGGCTTTCTGAGCATCGGCCTCCCCGTGAACCAGCATGACCGGCGGGCTGTCCTTTATTCCTGAATACCAGCGACCCAGGTCCCGCTGATCGGCATGGGCGGACAGACCGCCGATGGTATGAATTTGCGCGCGAACCTCAACATCCCTGCCATGAATTCTCACATGCTTCGCACCGTCCACCAGGCGCCGCCCCGTTGAACCGCGAACCTGGTAACCGGGAATGATCACCTGGGTGCTCTCCAGGTCCAGGTTGTTGCGAAGATGGTGGACAATGCGGCCACCGTTACACATACCGCTCCCGGCAATGATGATTGCCCCGGAACGGATACGGTTGATGGCTATGGATTCTTCGGTATCGCGACTCAACTGCAGGTTTGGCAACAGCGGGGTGCGCTTATTCTTGTCTCTGAGCAGTCGCGCCTCTTCATCATAGTGCTGGGTATATCGCCAATAGACGTCTGTGGCCTCAATAGCCATTGGACTGTCCAGAAAAATCCTGAAGCGGCCCAGATCCCACTCATCAAAGTGTTTGGCGAACTGGTACAGGATTTCCTGGCTGCGGCCGATAGCAAAAGCGGGCATCAGGATATTGCCATCCTGAGCGCGGCTGATGATCTGGCCCAGCTCAGCGATGGTTTCCTCGCGTCCCCGGTGCAAGCGGTCTCCGTAGGTCGACTCCATAATGACCATATCGGCATGCTCAGGCGTTTCCGGGTCGCGCAGGATGGGTGTGCCGTATTGGCCGAGGTCGCCGGAAAATACCAGGGTTTGCTTCAGGCCGTTTTCTTCCAGCGCTAACTCCACCACGCAGGAGCCAATGATGTGGCCGGCGTCCAGAAACCGAACGCGCAGGCCGGGCACGACATCGAACCATTGCCGGTATGCCTGGGGGGTCATTTGTTGCATCACGGCGCGACCATCCGCTGCCGTGAACAAGGGCGTGTGCTGCTTGCCACGCTTACGGGTCAGGTAAGCGGCTTCGCGCTCTTCCAGGTGCGCCGCATCGGCCAGCAGAATGGCGACCAGTTCGCAGCTCGCACGCTGGGCATGGATCGGGCCATGAAACCCGCGCTTGACCAGCAACGGTAAACGCCCGCAATGGTCCAGATGCGCATGACTTAAGACCACAGCATCGATTTGTGCCGCTTCGAAAGGAAAGGGGTCACGGTTGCGGGCCTCGTCGGCGCGACCACCCTGGATGAGGCCGCAATCGAGCAGCACCCGGTGGCCATTGACCTCAAGAATATGACAGGAACCTGTCACTTCGCCTGCTGCACCGAAGAATTGAATCTTCATGGCTTCATCATAGCGTTATTACTGTTTTGGTCCGGGCTCACTGCAATGGGTTGCCACAACCACGTAAAACCCGCCCGCCGACACTGACCCGGACTGACGTTTCGTATTCCACGTCAATCATCGTGTCCAGGCAGGGACCGGGCGTCAGCTCGATTTCGATCGACAGGCCACGGGCCAGACCATTAAAGCGGTTGCCCGGACCATCCTCCATAAATTCCGGCCCTTCGGCCGTAAACCGGAACCGCTCGTTACCATAGTCTGTCACGAGCGTGCTTTCTCCGGACGAGAACAGCTCAAGATACCAGCCGGGCTCATTGCCCACCGCCCGGAAATCGGCACCGCGCAGCTTTGCATCCACCCAGGTGGATTGGTAGGCATTGACCATGCATTGAATGGACTTTCCGTCGATCTCCAGGGTCGCTTCCCTGCCCTTGGTCCAGAACGACAGGCCCTTGGTCTGGTACTTGCCACCGGAGGCGCTGCGCGCCGGCTTAAGCTCCCGCAGTTCGTTATCCAGGTAGAGCTCAATGCCGTCATCCACCATGCTGCTGACCAGGTAACGGCCGTCCTCGCAATCCCAGGCCCAGTTGATCTGACGAATCACCTCAACCTTCTCTTCTACTTCCGGCTCAATAATCTCCGGCAAGGCGGCAACAATGACCACCGGCTCAGGCAACACGGTCATGGGTGCGGCTTCTTCCATCAGGCGTTGACGTGCCAGTGGCACCGGGGGCCCGCCAAGTGTCAGGAATTCGTCGTGAAATGCTTTCCACGCATCACGGCCGCCACGCTCTGCTGTCCAGTCGTCGCGCAATTGCTTGATCATTAACTTGCCCAGCGTGTAGTTGAGATAGGCCGGATCATAGGTACCGCGTGCCGATTGCTGAATGGCCGTGCCCTCGCTCTGGTAAGCCTCCTGCATGAAGAAGGTCTTGGCATCCTCAACGCTCCAGCCTTTGGTATGCAGACCGATACTGGCAAGGAACCGGGCGTTGCGCATAAGGGCATTGCTCAACTGTCCGATGCGGGTCTCCGCATTGGCATCGCGCAGACCGGCCTCGGACATCATTTCTTCCGTGTAATGGGCCCAGCCCTCACCGAAGGCATAGCTGACAAAGGCGCGTCCAAAGACCCATGGCGCACGGTTGGCGTGCATGAAATTCAGGAAGTGACCCGGCCAGACCTCGTGAATCGAGGTAAACAACAGGTCTGATTCGCCGGGAATATAGCCCTGCTGAACCTCCTCCGGCCAGTCCGGGTTGGGCGGACTGATGTAATAAACCGAAGGCTGGTTTTCCTCCCAGGGCCCGGGAATGGAGATATAGGCCGAGTTGGAGCGTGCATAGGGCGGCGACTCAGCCACCAGGGCAAGCTCATCGCCGGGAATGCTGACCAGGTCTGCCGCCACCAGGAACTCCCTGGTTTCCTCCAGCTGACGTCGGGCGGCGGCGACGGGGCCGCCGTCGGGCTTGCGGGACGACATTTTGGCCATGCAATTTGGCAGGTCCATACCCGGGGCAAATTCGGCACAGGCGTTGCGCAACCCGGCCAGGTTTCGCTCCATGTCTGCGCGGCCAGCCGCTTCGAGCTCGGCCAGGTCCATATCGACCCGTTCAGTGTCCCAAAGCATCTCGGCATAAAGCTGTGGACCCAGGGCGAAACTCTGATCAGCGATCGACTTGCCCAGCTCCAGCCAGTCCGCCAGGTCGCTCATTGCAGAAGCGGCTTCTGCGTTGGCCTTTTTGAAGCGTGCCTGCAGCTCCGGGTCGTCTACCGACGCGAAAATCGCCGGTACATCATTGCGGAAATAGGTCGCGTACCCGGAAAACGAATCAATACCCAGCTGCAACCAGGTTCCGGGCATTGGCATCCGCAGGTTATTGCGTATTTGCCGGGCAGCAACCGGTACTGCCTCGAGATACCTGGTGAAGGAGACCATGCGATCTTCCAGCGGCGCGTAATCCAGAGTCAGGTAGGGTGCCGGGTCAAGCGAGTCGTTCATCCAGCCAAAATAAAACTGGGGGTTGCGATAAGGCCAGCGGGCCTTTTCCAGCCAGAACAAATCGTGGTCCATGCGGGCAATGAAATAGTCGCGCTGATATTGCTGTTCAGGCGACAGGCTGTCAGCGGCAAAAGCCTGGGCGTCCCGCCTGGCTTTGCGCAGGCGCCGGGCTTCGCGCTCAAGCCCGTCCTGACTCCAGTCCGGCAACTTGCCGTCAAACTCGTGACGGCCCTGGGTCACAGCCCAGGCAGGATGTGCTGCCAGGTATTCCTCTATCTGGGCATCAATAAACAGATCCCAGGGGTGCGGGGGCGGTGGAGGCGGTGCCTCTACGGTCTGCGTGGCGTCATCATTACCTCCGCAGGCAGCCAGCAGAATCGCGAAAAACAGGGCAAAAATTATTGCCAGGCGTGAATTTTTCATAATGACCCGTTTTCTTCCGTGAATATCAAAGTTTAACAACGCCCCGAGGCGGGACTAAAACCCGATCGGGCTAAGACGGCATAATCACCGGTCTTGATTGACGTGCGTTGGACAACACCAACTCTTTTTATTGTTTTGGACTCAAATGCTCCAGGCGCTTTCCCATTCGGGACAAGTGCTTAGCCACAACAGGAGCCGGCCGCAAGCATACCAGATGGCGGACCAAAAACGGCGCGTTAACGGTGCCGCCAACAATCGGAATCAGTCCCGCATGGGCAGCACGCCTGGACCATGGAATAATGGCGTATCGGCTCAGCATGACCCAAACGGAGATTCCCGCAACCATGGACACACCAGGCGCACAACGTTTTATCGATGAAAAATGGAACGACGAGATCGTGCCCGAGCTCGTTGAGTACATCAGGATTCCCAACAAGTCCCCGCACTTTGACCCCGATTGGGAAGCACACGGTTACATGGAAGATGCCATCCAGCAGATTTATGCCTGGTGCGCCAAACAGGATATCCCCGGCATGACGTCGGAGATTGTGCGCCTTCCTGGTCGCACCCCACTGATTTTCATGGAAATTCCGGCAGCCAATGGCGGCAATGCCGATGATACCGTACTCCTCTATGGCCATATGGATAAGCAGCCGGAGATGGCCGGCTGGGCGGATGGCCTGGGCCCGTGGAAGCCGGTCATCAAAGGCGACAAGCTCTATGGACGCGGCGGCGCCGATGACGGCTATGCGGCGTATGGCTCACTGACTGCGATCCTGGCCGTGCAGCGCGAAGGGCTGCCCCACTGCCGTTGCGTGATCGTCATCGAGGCCTGCGAGGAATCAGGCAGTTATGACCTGCCGTTTTATATCGATCACCTGCACGAGCGCATCGGTGAGCCCTCACTGGTCGTATGCCTGGACTCCGGTGCGGGCAACTATGAGCAGCTGTGGCTGACGGTTTCCCTGCGCGGCATGGCAGCCGGCACCCTGCGTGCCGAGGTTCTGAACGAAGGCGTGCATTCCGGCTATGCCTCCGGCGTGGTGCCCTCCAGCTTTCGCATCATGCGTCAGTTGCTTGCCCGCCTGGAAGATGAAAACACCGGGCAGGTGCGGCCCGACTATCTGCAAGCGGAGATTCCGCAACAACGCCTGGAGCAGACCCGGCGCATGGCCGAAGAACTGGGCGACAAGATCTGGCAAGCCTATCCTTTTGTGGAGGGCGTCGAGCCACAGGCCGATAACAACGTGGACCGCATCCTCAATCGCACCTGGCGCCCGGCACTGTCTTACACGGGCATTGACGGTATGCCGGCGCTCGGCTCCGCCGGCAACGTGCTGCGCCCGTATACCAGCCTGAAGCTTTCCATGCGCCTGCCACCGACGGTGGACGGCGAGGAAGCCACGGCCAATATGAAAGAAACCCTCGAGGCACACCCGCCGTCCAATGCGCGGGTGCGCTTTGATGCTGACCAGGGCGCGACGGGCTGGAACGCACCGGCCATTGCCCCGTGGCTGCATCATTCCCTGGAGGCCGCTTCCCAGGCAAGCTACGGGCGGAGCGTTATGTACATGGGCGAAGGCGGCACGATTCCTTTCATGGCCATGCTTGGTGAGTCATTCCCCAACGCGCAGTTCATGATTACCGGCGTGCTGGGCCCCCAGTCCAATGCGCATGGTCCCAACGAGTTTCTGCATATACCCTTCGCGCAACGGCTGACGACCTGCGTGGCGCAGGTTTTGACCGACCACGCGCAACGTGCACCGCAACAAGCTGCCGCCTGAGGCGCCAGGGATGAAACGTCATAAGCAAGGGCTCCATTCGCTGTATGCACGGGACCCCCTGGCGGCCGACGAAAAACTGTTTGGCCGCACCAGCGATCCCCTGACCCGACGTGGTTTTCTGTCAGGCCTGGGTGCGCTCACGGCGGCACTCGGCGCACCCGTGGTCTTCCATCAGTTCATGCCTGCAGGGCTGATTCCCGCGGCCCTGGCCGACACGAGCGAGCCCTTTGCGCTCGAGGGCAAAGACCCGCGCCTGGTGGTACTCAATGACCGCCCGGTCAACGCTGAGACGCCGGCCCATTTACTGGATGACCAGGTAACACCGATTGAGCGCATGTTTGTGCGCAACAACGGGCTGCCGCCGGCCAGGGTCGACCCGCAACAATGGACACTGAATGTATCCGGTGAGTCGGTATTGAGACCGACCCGTTACTCCCTGGCCGAACTTCGCCAACGTTTTGAGCCCGTCAGCCTGCAGCTGGTGCTCGAATGCGGCGGCAATGGCCGGGCCGAATTCATTCCACCGGCCTCTGGTAACCAGTGGACCACCGGCGCCGTGGCCTGCCCGCGTTTCGACGGCATTCGCCTGGCCGATGTTCTGGAAGATGCCGGGGTACGGGATGATGCGGTCTATATCGGCTACCTTGGCGCCGATACCCATCTGTCCGGAGACCCCACCAAGCAAGCGATCTCAAGGGGCGTGCCGCTCGCCAAGGCCATGGAACCGGAGTCCATGATTGCGTTTGGCATGAACGGCCAGGCCCTGCATCCGCTGAATGGTTACCCCTTGCGCCTGGCCATCGGCGGTTGGCCCGCCTCGGTATCCGGCAAGTGGCTGACTGATTTGCTGATCCGGGACCGGGTTCATGACGGCGCCAAGATGGGCGGCGATGCCTACCGGGTGCCCTGCTCCCCGGTCGCCCCCGGGGAGGCCGTGCCTGAAAAGGACATGTGCATCATTGAATCCATGCCGGTCAAATCGCTGATTACTTATCCGGAGTCGGGTTTGCGTCTGCCTTTTGGCGCGGATCTGGAAGTTCGCGGTCACGCCTGGGCCGGCGATCGCGCGGTGCAGCGCGTCGACCTGTCGATAGACTTCGGCCAGACCTGGCTACCCGCCCGACTAAGCGGGCCGGTCAACCGGCTGGCCTGGCAGCATTTTTCGGCCACGCTCGCATTGCCCCAGCCCGGCTATTACGAGGTGTGGGCGCGCGCCACGGATGACCAGGGATTCGCTCAGCCAATGGTGCTGCCCGGCTGGAACCCAAAGGGCTATCTCAACAATGCCGCACATCGGATCGCGCTGTATGCGGTTTAGCATCAAACTGATACTCACGTCCCTGTTGCTCGGCGCAGGCATGAGCGCGGTCGCGGACAGCGGCGCGACCGGAACAGGCGCTCAAATGGCGGTTCAGCTGGAGCCCGGCGCGGGTTCAGAGCTGGTCGCGGCACATTGCGGCGCCTGTCATTCACTGAACCTGGTCACCCAGAACCGCGGTGACCGGGATCACTGGACCAAGCTGATCCGCTGGATGCAGGCCGAGCACAATCTGTGGGACCTGGGTGCGGCTGAAGAAGACATCCTGTCCTACCTGGCAAGCCACTACGGCGCACCTGACCTGGTACCACGCAGGCCGCCGTTGCAGGTGCAATGGCGAACCACTGAAGACTAGCCGGGAGCCGCCCCGGTTCCGGGTGAAGGGCCCACACTCTCTGCGTCATCCTTGCCGGCTTGCGCGTCTTCTTCATCGTCAGCCAGAACCCGCTCAAGTTCTGCCAGGTTAGCCTGGATACGGAAGCCATAAGCCTCCTCGTCACCCCACACCTCGTACAATTTGTAGAGGCCCTCGGTATCATGCTTTTCGAATGTTTCCGCGATCCATTTGGCGCGCGCATCCGGCACACCCAACATACGCAGCGCCTCCTCTCCCATGGCCAGCGCGGAGCCGAACGTTTCCCGGGCAAAAAAGTCGACGCCCGCTTTCATGAGGCGGTACGTGTGCGGCCGGTCAACGGCCCGGGCCAACACTTTCAGGTGTGGAAACAACGCCTTGGTAGTTTCCACCATGGCCACTGCCTTGTCCGGATCATCAATCGCGATCACCAGCAAACGGGCCCTGGCAGCTCCGGCGGCCAGTAGCAGGTCGGCACGTGCGGCATCGCCATAAAAGACCTTGTTACCGAAACGGCCGGTCAGCTCTATCTGGCCCGCATCATGATCCAGCAGCGTGGAATCAAAGCCCCCGGCCTTGAGTGTGCGCCCCACAATCTGGCCGAAACGCCCGTAACCGGCGATGATCACAGGCCGGCCATGGCCGTCCATGTCCTCGTCCTGACCCTCATCCGCTGACTGGCTGCGGTCTGCAAGCCGCGGCTGGAGGAAACGCTCAAAGAAGATAATCATCAGCGGGGTCAGGATCATGGACAGGATCACGACCAGAATCAGCACGCCTGCGGTTTCGCTGGGAATGGCCGACGACTGCAGCGCAAAGGAGACCAGCAGAAAAGCAAACTCTCCGCCCTGTGCCAGGGCAAAGGCAAACAGGGTCGCGTCAGGGACCGGCAGTTTGAAAAACCTGCCAAGAAAGTAGAGCACGATTAACTTGATGCCGATCAGGCCCGCAACCCCTGCGAAAACAAGGCCCGGCTCGGCAGCCAGCAGGGCCAGGTTAATACTCGCGCCCACCGACAGAAAGAACAGGCCCAGCAGCAAGCCCTTGAACGGTTCAATATCTGATTCGAGCTGATGACGAAACTCGCTGTCGGCCAGTACCACGCCGGCCACGAAGGTGCCCAGGGCCGGTGACAGCCCAATCCAGTTCATCAACACAATCACACCGACAATCATTAACAAGGCGGTTGCCATGAATATTTCGCGGCTCCCGGTGCGTGCGATATAGCGAAAAAACGGCTGGGCCAGGTAGCGGCCGGCGAGCCAGATCCCCGCAACCACACCGACCACCATCAAGGCCCGCAGCCAGCCGGCCATTTCTCCATGGGCCGGACCATGCCCGGTCGACGCGGCGGTTGTGCCCAGACCAGTCAGCGCCAGGAACGGGATAATGGCAAGAATGGGAATAACCGCTATGTCCTGGAACAGCAGCACGGAAAAAGCCCGCTG
This sequence comes from uncultured Gammaproteobacteria bacterium, assembly GCA_942491555.1. GTDB lineage: Bacteria > Pseudomonadota > Gammaproteobacteria > Xanthomonadales > SZUA-36 > Marinihelvus. Next base: position 461,677 of record CALOBN010000005.1, on the reverse strand, counting down.
CCCTGCAGCAGTCTTCATCCAGCCTTTTTCATCCAGGGTCTGCAGGACCATGGCGGTAGAGCTCAGTGACAGGATCAGGCCAATTAAAAGTGCTGTCTGCCATGGAAGGCCCATGGCCAGACTGATAATGCCAATCGCCAGAGCAGTAATGACCACTTGCGCGCCGCCAAGCCCAAGGATAGGCACGCGCAGACGCCAGAGTTTCGAGGGTTCCAGCTCAAGACCGACAATAAACAGCATCAGCACCACGCCGAATTCGGCAAAATGCATGACATCCGAACCTTCCTGGCCCACCAGTTTGAGAAAATAGGGGCCAATCAACAAACCAGCCAGCAGATAGCCAAGCGCGGATCCGAGACCGAGACGCTTGGCCAGTGGCACTGCAATGACAGCGGCGGCCAGGTACACCAGGGCCTGGATCATGACCTCCTGGTACATATCAGTCTCGCTGTGCCGGGCGCCAGAGCTGGTCCGTGAAATAGTCACGCTCGTCTGTGAAAATTTCCCGGACCTCGAAGCCGGACATTTGCGCCAGATCGTTAATCTGCTGCTGATCGTACTTCTGGGAAATCTCCATGTTGATCAGCTCGCCTCTGGCAAAGACGAAAGACTCGTTCAGCGCTCCAATGTTTACACGCTGCTCCAGGTCACTGCGCAGAAAGCTTCGTGCGGCGCCGGTTTCGGGATCGTATTCCGGCCTGTGCGTGAACGCGGACAAATCAAAATTGCCACCCAGCTCGCGGTTGATGCGCTCCAGCAAATTGAGGTTGAAGCGGGCCGTAACACCGCCCTTGTCGTCGTAGGCCGCGCGAATCACGGCTGGATCCTTTTTCATATCCAGGCCGATCAGCAACAAATCCGCTGGTGTCATCGACTCGCGGATGGCAGTCAGGAACTCCACCGCAGCATCCCGGGTGAAGTTACCCAGGTTTGAACCCATAAAGGCGAATACACGGCGAATGCCCGGTCGACGTTCCTGTGCAAGCCAGTGCATGTAGTTACCTGCAATCGGCTCCATGACCAACCAGGGGCGGCCAGGGCGCAGCCGCTTCTCGAGCAGCTCCAGCACATTTGCAGAAATATCCAGGGGTTTGAACACGAACTGCGCATCAATCGCATGCAGCGCATCAATCAGATGACACATCTTGCTGCCGTCGCCGGCGCCCAGCTCAACCAGTTCGAAGGCACCACCGGCCGCGGCAGAGCGTGCAATGTCCAGACCCTGCTCGCGGAGGATTTCCCGCTCGCAGTCAGTCAGGTAATACTCCGGACTGGCCATGATCGCCTGGAACAGCCGGTCGCCCGTCGCATCATAAAAATAACGGGATGACAGTCGCTTCGGGGTAGCGCCCAGGCCCTCCCTGACGGCTTGCGCAAACTCCCGGTCGATAATCCTGTCGTCCATGAGCCCCCCGGGCCTTTAATGAGTGCATTCAAGCTGGGGACAACCTTGCTCAGCCTGTCCCCGCTCGAGCTGAATGGTAGCGTGATCGATGCTGAACTGCTCGTGAAGCTGGTTGGCGAGCTCATTCAGGAAACGGTTCGAATCCGGCATCGGCGCCATAACCAGGTGCGCAGTCAGGGCCGTATCCGTGGTGCTTATGGGCCAGATGTGCAGGTCATGCAACGCGGCTACGCCGGGCTGGGCGAGCAGGAAGGCCTGAACCTTTTCCGGATCAATCGAGCGGGGGACTGCGTCCACCGCCAGGTTCAATGAATCGCGCAGCAGACCCCAGGTCGACCAGAAAATCACCGCCGCTATCAGCAGACTGATAACCGGGTCCATCCAGACCCATCCGCGCCACCATATCAGGGCCCCTGCAACCACCACACCCAGGGACACCGCTGCATCTGCCAGCATGTGCAGATAGGCGCCCCGAATGTTCAGATCGCGGTCCTTGCCGCGCAGAAACATCAGCGCGGTCGCCGTGTTAATGACCACACCGACGGCTGCCACAACCATGATGGTCATACCCGCCGGTTCGGCCGGATCAACCAGTCGTCCGAGCGCCTCCCAGGTGATCGCGCCCACCGCAGCCAGTAACAACAGACCACTGCCCAGGCTGGCAAGAATCGTGGCCCGCGAGTATCCATAGGTTCGCCGGACAGATGGCTTACGCGTTGCCAGGGTCGCAGCGCCCCAGGCCAGCAGAAGCCCCAGTACATCGCTCAGGTTATGCCCGGCATCCGTGAGTAAGGCCAGGGATTGTGAGACCAGCCCAAAAATAACCTCGACCACCACGAATACGACATTCAGCGTGACGCCAATCAGGAAGGCCCGGTTGAAGTCAGGTGTCGAGTGATGATGTTGGTGTGACGTGGCGCGATTCATGGCTCGAACAACGATCTCATGACGTCGCGAAAAAACCGCTATAGAGCACCCAGGCACCGATCACCATAAAGCCGCTGCCGGCGATCAGGGACAGTATGCGCGGATTGAGCACCTCCGAAAGCAAGGCGCCCGCGGCAACGCCAATGGCGCTGGTCAGCACCAGTGCCGAGGCTGCCGCCAAAAATACCGTCATCTTGCTCACATCCTTATCCGCGGCAAACAGCATGGTAACGAGCTGGGTTTTGTCTGCCATCTCAGCGATGAATACGCTGACAAAGACCGTGGCCAACACTTTCCATTCCATCGTCAATGAGTCTCCGGTTAAGTAAGGTCATTCTAGCGGCCCGGAGCATGCGCGGCCTCTGCTTTAACCGGACTTCAGCCGCGTTTTTCACGTACCAGGGCTTTCTGAACGCCCTCGTCTTCCTCCATCAACCCCATAAAACCGGCAAGTTTCGGCCAGGGCTGCATACCGCCGTCAAGCATCCGTAGCCAACGCACCATGGCATAGGCATAGGCATCGAGCGGCGACCGGGGGCAAGAGAACCGGTTCCCGGTGCATAGAACAGTTTCATGGTCACGCCTCAGTTGTGCTGAATCATGTCAAAGATGAGTATTTCCGCATCATCGCCATGAGTGAAGGACAGATCACTCGCATCGGTAATGGCCACGCCGTCACCGGCGGCCAAGGCCTGGTCATTAAGACTAAGCGTCCCGCGGGCAACATGCACCCAGACGTCCCGTCCGCTGCGAACTTCAAAACGCACCGCTTCGTCACCGGAAAGCAGGCCCGCATACAAATCCACATCCTGATTGAGAGACACAGACTCCTCGCGTCCCTCCCCGGAGGCGACCAGGCGCAGCTTGCCGCGCTTCTCGGCTGCAGAAAAGTGCTTCTGCTCATAGCCAGGTTCATGGCCACGTGCGTTTGGCAGGATCCAGATTTGCAGCAAGTGCACGGGTGCGTCCGGCGACGGATTGAATTCGCTGTGAGTCACGCCGGTGCCGGCGCTCATCCGCTGTACATCACCCGGTCGCATTTCCGAGCCATTGCCCATGGAATCCTTGTGTGCCAGCGTACCGTCCAGCACATAGGTAACAATCTCCATATCCCGGTGGGGATGGGTACCAAATCCGCGGCCAGGGGCGATGTGGTCATCATTGATCACGCGCAGCTGCCCGAAACCCATGTGCGCCGGATCATAGTAATCGGCGAAAGAGAATGTGTGATGGCTGTTGAGCCAGCCATGGTCTGCATGTCCGCGCTCATTGGCTTTACGAATGGTCAGCATGATGCTTCTCCTGTTGTTTTTCGGATGCGCAGCAGTTTAATTCATAGCTTTTATTTAATTAATACTTATTATTATTAATTAACTATTGCGTATAATGCATTAATGGACCGTCTCGCCACCATGCGAACCTTTTGCTCCGTCGCCGAAACCAATAGCTTCAGCGCGACCGCAGTGCTGCTGGATGTATCAGCACCGCTGGTGAGTCGTCACATAGGCGATCTCGAAGCACATCTTGGTATCCGGCTACTCAATCGCACCACCCGGCGGGTGGAACTGTCCGAGGCCGGGGCGGCTTATTACAAGGACTGCGTGGCGCTGCTGGAACAGCTCGACGCCGCAGAGGCGCGCGCCTCAGGGCAGGGGGACCGGCCTGCGGGCTTGCTGCGCGTTTCGGTGCCCATGGATTTTGGTCGTCTTTTCCTGGGCCCGGCACTGCGTGAGTTTTTGTCCCGCGCGCCGGAGGTCAGGCTGGACGTACGGTATGAGGATCGCGAATCGCGGATGCTTGAAGAACAAATCGATGTCGCGCTGCGCATCGGCGAGCTCAGGGACTCATCGCTGGTCGCAAAACGTCTTGGGGATGCGTGCCTGGGGTGCTACGCATCGGCCGACTATCTTGCCACCCATGGTGAGCCCCGCTCGTTGGACGAATTGGAACAGCACCAACTATTGGCTTACAGCCTCTCCAGCACACCCCGGCAATGGCGCTTTGAAAACGCGGGCCGTGAGCGATCGGTCAGCCTTGCCGGACACTGGCAGCTGTCCTGTAACAATGGCCGGGTGCTGGCGGATGCCGCCTGCCGCGGACTGGGTATCGTGCGCTTGCCGGAGTTCCTGGTGGCGGACCACCTGGAGACAGGACAGTTGCTGGAAGTCCTGCCCGACTTCCGCTCCAGCCCTCTGCAGATCTCCGCGGTTACGCTGCATCGTCAGTTCCGACCCGCCAAGGTCAGCGCTTTCATGGACTTCCTGGGCGAGTACTTTGACCGACAGGATGATTGGCTGCCGCGCGGCCTGGTGGGCCATAGGCCCGGACCTTGATTCAGGGCCCTGGCGCAAGGATACTTGCGATCAATTATCCACCGGGATTCCATTCATGAGTGACGAGTTCAAGGTCTGGTTCAACGGCCAGCTCAAACCTTTCGAAGACTGCAAGGTCAGTGTTCGCAGCCATGCCATCCACTATGGTTCATCCGTATTCGAAGGCGTCCGTGTGTACGAGACGCCGGCAGGCCCACGGGTTTTTCGATTAACCGACCATTTAAAGCGTTTTTTCTGGTCAGCCTCCGTGTACCGGATTCCGATCAAATGGAGCTTTGATGAGATTCATGCGGCATGCCGCGAGACGGTTTCCGCCAATGGCCTGACAGCTGCCTATCTGCGACCCGTGGCCTTCCGTGGCGACTGCGGCCTCGGTCTCATGCCCGGCGATATGAACGCCACCGAAACCGCCATTATTGTTGCCGAATGGGGCACCTATCTGGGTGAGGGCGTTCTGGAGCAAGGTGTGGAGGTCTGCGTCAGTTCCTGGCAGCGCGTGGCGCCCAATACCATTCCCGCCGGTGTAAAGGCCGGTGGCAACTACCTGTCATCGTTTCTGGTGGTGTCCGAGGCACGTGATCGCGGCTTCACCGAGGGCATTGCCCTGGGCACCGACGGCCTGGTGAGTGAGGGCAGCGGGGAAAACATCTTCGTGGTCAGCGAAGGTCGCATCCTGTCGCCGCCAGTGTCGGCCTCGATTCTCGGTGGCATCACACGCGACACGGCAATCAAGCTGGCCGCCGATCTGGGCATGGACGTGATCGAACAGTCCATTTCCCGCGAGCAACTTTATGCGGCTGACGAAATCTTTATGACCGGTACCGCAGTAGAGATCACGCCGGTGCGTCGTGTTGACCACCTGACCATTGGCTCGGGGCGCCGGGGTCCGGTAACCAAACAGCTGCAGGACGCTTTTTTTGGTCTGTTTGATGGCCGTACGGAAGACAAGCGTGGCTGGCTGGAGCCGCTGTAAGGGAATTACTCCTCGTAGAGATCGATTTGCAGGTTCACAACGAGCTTGTCGGTGATGGTCTGATAGGGCTCTCCAATCGGGACTACCACGCTGGGGTTCGCTGACACGCGGCCCGAGCTGTAGTCCAGCGAGATTTGCACCTGGTCAGGCTTGATCGGGTAAATAACCACACCCAGGGTGAAGTTGGGCGGGCCGACCTGGTGAACCCTCGCGGCCTGGCCTTCTTCAACAATAACGACGGGCGCTGCCACCACTTCGCCAAGATGAACCACGCTGGCGGTGACCTGGTACTTTTGCGCAGCAAGCGCCGGGCCGGTGAACATCAATAGCGCCAGCGTCAGAAGCTGAGCCATGCCAGCGCCCCGTCTCAGCGATCCGGCACCATCAACAACTGTTTGTTTATTGCGCATTGTCATACCACCAATTTAAGGCCACGGTCTGCCGCTTGCAATGTCCCGGCGCCGCAGCGCGACCGCAAAGACCCCAACCGTCTGCGGCAGCAGACAATGAATCATCGCTTTTAAGCAACGGGTGACAAATTCTGTCACTACTGCGCCCAAAAGGGTCAGCGTCAGTGCATCAATTACCCGCCTTCAGAAGGCCCGGAAATTACATTTACTTTATTTATCATTTAGTTAGGATCTAATTTTATTTTTGGCATCATTTTTGTATCTATCTATTCTACCAGCCTCGAAGGTCTGCCCGATTCAGCCCCTCGCTGTTGGTAAGAGAAGCCAGCTTCTCGCGTTATGGCCCGATGGTTGCTGGGCCTGCCCATCAGGAACTTCCGCTGGTTCCCGGGCACGCGAAAAGTTTGGAAAGATTCTTCACTGTGGAAAGGAATCCGCATTGCCAGTTTCGCGGAACCAGGGAAGATTTAGCCGGAGGGGGAAGGATTCCCGTTCAGACCTCCCGGCTCTCCGCTCACCGCGCCGCCCACCCGCGGCTCGGTGAAGGCCTCTCGCCGAATATCCCAGGGTTAAGCTTGGGGGTAAGTGTCTGTGACCGGCCTGCAGGGGGACTGTGGCCGGTCACGACCTAGGGGAATGTGGCCGGACCTGTCCAGTCACATTTTTGAAAAGACCCGCGGATGCCGGGTCTTTTCTTTTTATGGGCCACGAAAAAGTTCTTTAGCCCATTGGCATACCTGAACGCTTCTTTGTCCGAAGTCTTATCCAGGTAATTAATCTGTTGTTTATTGAGGTTCCGGGTCATGGTTGACCGGGGTGGTCGCGGGTGTGGCTGGTTGCGGGCCTGGCTTGAGGCCTTCGGCTTCTCTCGTTCTCCTTCGCTTTGTGGGGTCGGTTCCACAAATCATCCTGATTTGTGTGACCGACCCCACCAAGCGGGCGCGAGTGAGGGAAGCCGCAGGCCGAAAGCCCGGCCGGCCACAACCGGACACCCCACCACAACCGTCAACAAGAACGGATCAGTCGTTGGTGTAGTCGGTAATGATGTAGCCGCCGGATTTCTTGTCGTGTTCGAGTTTAAGCAGGTCCTGCTTTTCCATGGCGGCCAGCAACAGTCCAAAGGACTTAAACCCGTGATAACTCTCGCTGAATGACGGTTTGCGGCGTTTGATCGCCTGTTTGACCATGGATCCCCAGACGTTACTTTCTTCACCGCGTTCGCTGGTAATGTCATCAAGGGTCTCCAGCACCAGGTCGAAGGCTTGCTGCTGCCGCTCATCAGCACTCCGGCCGCCATTACCGCCAGCGACATTCTCTTTGGTGCCGGCGTCGGTTTTCTTCGGCTGGCGCGGTTTTTTGGGCTTACGCTGGGCGGCCTTGCGCACGATGTCTTCGTAATAAATGAATTCATCACAATTGGAGATCAGCAGGTCCGAGGTCGACTCCTTGACACCAATGCCGATCACCACCTTGTTGTTTTCGCGCAGCTTGGAAACCAGCGGTGAAAAATCCGAGTCCCCGGAGATGATCACGAACATATCCACGTGTGATTTGGTGTAACACAGGTCGAGCGCATCGACGACCATGCGAATGTCCGCAGAGTTCTTACCGGAAAGCCGGCGGTGGGGAATGTCGATTAATTCGAACGAGGCCTCGTGCATGTCCCGCTTGAAATCCTTGTAACGCTCCCAGTCGCAGTAGGCCTTCTTGACGACGATATTGCCCTTTACCAGCAGGCGTTCGAGCACCTCCTGGATGTCAAAACGGGCATAACGTGCGTCACGCACGCCGAGGGCTATATTTTCGAAATCGCAATACAGGGCGAGGTTATTGGTGCCATTGCTCATATGTATGGGGCCTTGTCGTTCGGGCATTGAGTGTAGAGATTCTATTCTAAGGGATTCATGCCCGGCCCGAAGCAAACATCACTTTGCGACGCATACAAACAACCCTACGGAGGGACGGCCGAAGGGCTAAGATGCGCGGATGACTGACAACATCGATAAAGCGCCGTATTACCAGCTGGGCCCGGATCAGGTTATTCAGGCCGTCGAGTCCCTGGACCTGCTCTGCGACGGCCGCCTGCTGGCGCTGAACAGCTATGAGAACCGGGTCTACCAGGTCGGCCTGGAAGAAGGCGCGCCGCTGATTGCAAAATTTTACCGGCCGGCACGCTGGAGTGATGAGCAAATCCTCGAGGAGCATGAATTTGCCTTGCAGCTGGCTGATGCTGAGATTCCGCTCGTCCCGCCCATGGTGATCAATGGCGCCACGCTGCATCACTTTGAAGGCTTCCGGTTTGCCCTGTTCGAACGACGTGGCGGCCATGCCCCGGAGCTTGGCGACCGCGACACCCGTCTGTGGCTGGGCCGCTTTATGGGCCGGATACACGCGGTGGGCGCGAGCCAGCCCTTTAAACACCGGCCTGCGCTCACCCCGCAACGATTTGGACAGGAATCCATCGAGAGCATTCAAGCCTCGCACTTGTTACCCCCGCATCTGGAAACCGCCTTTGACAGCCTGTCCCGGGATCTGATGACTGCGATTGAAGCCGCCTGGGCACGTGCGGGGGCCTTTACCCCCATCCGTCTGCACGGCGACTGCCATGTTGGAAACGTTTTATGGCGTGACGGGCCGTTCTTCGTGGACCTGGATGACTGCCAGTCCGGGCCTGCAGTGCAGGATCTGTGGATGTTCCTAGCCGGGGAGACACCGGAAATGGCGATCCAGATGAAGGACCTGTTGGCGGGCTATAAGGAGTTTTGCGCCTTTGACCACCGGCAACTGCAGCTCATTGAGGCCTTGCGCACGATGCGTATGCTGCACCACGCGGCCTGGCTGGGACGCCGCTGGGAAGACCCCGCCTTTCCACAGGCCTTCCCCTGGTTTGGTGAGGGACGCTACTGGGAAGACCTGATACTGGGACTGCGGGAACAGCAGGCAAGACTGCAGGAACCGGCCATGGAACTACCCTGGGACTGACCCCGTCACGACCTCAAGACGCAATAATGACTCAATAGTGAGGTGGCACCTCGTGCCCGGAATCTGACACGCCCGGAGCTGAATCGCGCAAATCCGACAGCCGCATGGCGAGGGCTTTGAGCTGGTTTTTCAACTGCAGCAGCTCCTGATCCTGGCTGGCTACCGTGTCATCCAGCCTGCGTAACAGCTCCTCCTGAAAGGCCGCCTGCGTCTCCAGCTCATAAATCCGTGCTTCAAGGGCAGTCAGGGATTCAGCGCTCATTCGGCCAGGTCCTCAGGGATGGTCACTGGCGGTTCCCACAGTTCAACCCGGTTACCATCCGGATCCTCGAACCAGCCGAAGCGCCCAAAATCTGCTTCCTCTTTTTCAGGCAGAACAATACCTCCAGCCCTGTGCACGCGCTCCAAAGCTGCATCCAGATCATCAACCACCAGGTTGATCATGAAGCCCTGACCGGAGGGGCCAAAATACTCTGTATCCTTGGCAAAGACGCTCCAAACGGTGAAAGCGTTATCCGGCATGTCTGAAGGCGCGAAGCTCGTGCCGCGCGTATCGCCCCAGGCCTCTACTGATATGCCCAGGGTCATCTGGTACCAGTCACCCAACCGGGCCGGATCGGGTGAACGAAAGAACACACCGCCGACCCCTAATGCCCTGCCTTTCGTTTCCGCCATGCCCGGTTCCACGCCAAGAGTTGCTGGCCATTCTAACCCACAGCGTTGCCAATGCCTGTAACCTTGAATTTCAAACCGCCGCTTGACTTGAGCCTTAAGCCTCCGGGCCCAACCTGTTTAACTAAATAACCACGGAACCAGACTCATGCGATGCCTTTTCCTGTCACTCTCACTCTCACTCTCACTCACACTGGCCCTGAACCCCATGACTGTTAACGCTGACCCGAAGCAAGCCAATTTCCCTGACCCCGATCAGGATCCCTACCTCTGGCTGGAGGAAGTGGAAAGCGAGCAAGCCCTCGATTGGGCACGGGCGCGAAACGAAGAAACCCTCGCGGTACTGCAGGCGCAACCTGAGTACGAGACCTTCTTTGAGAAAAACCTGGCGGTTTATGACTCCGAGGAAAGAATTGCCTATCCGTCAATCCGCGGTGATTACCTCTATAACTTCTGGCGTGATGCGAATAATGAGCGTGGCCTCTGGCGTCGCACCACGCTTGAGGAATACCGCAAAGACGAGCCGCAATGGGAAGTGCTGATTGACCTGGATCAGCTTGCCAAAGACGAGGGCGAGAACTGGGTATGGGGTGGTGCCTCATGTTTACCGCCGGTCTATGATCGCTGCCTGATTTCGCTGTCCCGCGGTGGCGCTGATGCCGCGGTGACCCGTGAATTCGACATCAGCGAAGGTGCCTGGGTGGAAGACGGCTTTAACCTGCCGGAGGCCAAAGGCGGCGCCGGATTCATCTCGCAGGATGAGGTTTTCGTCAACACGGACTTCGGACCGGGCTCGATGACCGAATCAGGCTATCCGCGCATCACTAAACTGTGGACACGCGGCCAGGCACTGGATGAAGCCACCGTCATTTATGAAGGCAAACCTGAGGACATTGGGGTATTTGCCACCGTGATTCACACACCGGAGAAGGACTATCCGATGGTGGTTGTGGCGCCCACGTTTTTCACCAATGACTACTACCTCAGGCAGGACGGTGAGCTGCGACATCTTGATATACCGCCGGACGCCGACGTCGAGGCCATCTTCAAGAATCAGCTGCTGGTCAGCCTTAAGTCGGACTGGGAACGTGATGGTCAGACCTGGAAACAGGGAACCCTGATCAGTATTGATGTGGACGAACTGCTGGCTGGTGAAGGCCAGGTGCGCAAGCTCTATGAGCCCGATGCAAGCTCTTCGATCTCCAGTGTCAGCCGCACCCGCGACATGGTGCTGATCAATCGCATGGAAGATGTCCGCAACCGGCTGGACGCCTACTCTCTGGTGGATGGGCAGTGGACCGCCCGGGCCCTGGATGTGCCGACCATGGGCCGCATTGACATCACGAGTACTTCGGAAGAAAGCAACTTCTTCTATTTCACCTACACGGACTTTCTGAATCCGACGACGCTGTTTGAAGCTGATGGCGTGAGCACGCCGACCGTCGCTAAAGCCCTGCCCGCGTTCTTTGACGCCAGCCCCTATGAGGTGCGGCAGGAATTCACAACGTCGAAGGACGGTACCCGCGTCCCGTACTTTGTCGTCGCCAGAAAAGACCTGGAGCGCAACGGCAAAAACCCCACACTCATCTACGCCTACGGCGGGTTCGAGGTGTCCATGCGGCCCAGCTACTCGGCCACGATTGGCATCGACTGGCTTGATGCGGGCGGGGTCTACGTACTGGCGAACATTCGCGGGGGTGGTGAGTACGGCCCCCAATGGCACCGCCAGGCCCAGCGCGAAAATCGCCAGAGATCCTATGACGATTTTTATGCGGTTGCCGAAGCAGTCATTGCCGATGGCGTAACATCACCGCGTCACCTGGGAATCCGTGGTGGCAGCGGCGGTGGTCTGCTGGTGGGCATGCTGTTTACGCAACGGCCGGACCTGTTCAACGCAGTGGTCTCCGCCGTTCCGCTGCTGGACATGTACCGCTTTGACAAGATGCTGGCCGGTGCCAGCTGGGTTGAAGAATACGGTGACCCGGACAACCCGGAGGATTGGGCCTGGCTGCAAAACTATTCGCCTTATCACCAGGTTCGCGAAGGCGTTGATTATCCGCGGGTGTTCTTCACGACCTCCACCCGCGATGACCGGGTCCACCCGGCGCATGCGCGTAAAATGGTCGCGCGAATGAAGGATCAGGGCCACGAGGTGTTCTATTACGAGAACATCGAAGGCGGCCACGGGGGCGCGGCGAACAATCGCCAGAGTGCCATGGTGCAGGCATTGACCTACACCTATCTGCTGCAGGAATTACGCTAGCGCGCACGGCGGCTCAGATGTTGCCTCAAGGGGCTGTTGCCCCAACCTAGGAAAGCAACCAAACGACTTACAGGACCAAGCAATGAATGATAAAACACAAGACCTGAGGCACGCGTTCGGCGAACAGCCCGCACCGGAACAGGACATCCAGATGGATGCCAGCAATCTTTGCCGCGAAGAGATTTACACCGACAGCAAGATCGGAACGGTACGTTGCCTGGTGCCCGTCACCCTCGATGGTGACACGGACCCTGAGCGTGAGATGCAGTACATCGGCTCAACCCAGATCATGACGCCAGCCGGTGCGTTACCCCTGAACTTTGAACTGCCCAACGAGTCCCTCGCCGCAGCCGTTGCCGGTTTCGGTGCGGCAGCGCAGGAGGCCGTGGAACGCACCATGGAGGAACTCAAGGAACTGCAACGCCAGCAGGCCTCGCAGATCGTGGTGCCGAAAGGCGGCATGGGTGGTGGTGTGGGTGGCGGTGGCATCCAGATACCCTGAAGACATGCGCTGCAGATCACTTTTCGTTTTTGCCCTGGCCCTGCTTTTTGCAGGGCCATCGGTATGGGCCCAGGACGGCCTGACCTGGAGACAGGTGCCGCCGGATAACCTGGTCTTTATCGGCATGCGCGAGGGTGAAATCGTGCTGGAACTCAACCCGGTTTTCGCCCCACAAACGGTGGAGCGCTTTAAACAACTGGTCCGCGAAGACTTCTATCGCGGCATGAGTTTTTACCGGGTCATTGAAGGCTTTGTGGCCCAGGCAGGACCGGGAGACGACATTGTCCTGGGTGAGGAGGACATGCTGCCGCCGGAATTCGAGCTCGAACGTGATCAGGAACTACCCTGGACGCTCGTCCAGCAGGATGATCTGTTTGCCGCCGAGACTGGTTTTATCGACGGCTTTCCTGCCGCGCGGGACCGGCGCTCGGTCTGGCTGACGCACTGCCCCGGAGCCGTGGCTGTGGCTCGAGATACCAGCCCGGACTCCGGCGCCAAGGACTTTTATATTGTTATCGGCCAGGCACCCCGCTACCTGGATCGAAACCTGACGATCTTTGCCCGGGTCATTGATGGCATGGAAACGGTCCAGCGCGTGCGGCGCGGCGACGTGGAGAATAACGGCATTATCGAGAATGAAGTGGCCCGCAGCAGGATCGGGCGCATGCGCCTTTACCAGCAGCTGGAAGAAGAAGAGCAGCGCGATTTTTACGTGATGGATACGGGCAGCCCCGGGTTCCTTAATCAGATGAACCAGCGCAAAAATCGCGACCAGGACTTTTTTGTCGAACGCCCGCCGCGGGTTCTTGACGTATGCCAGGTGCCCGTAGCCACACGGGTTGAACGGACCGCCAGCGCGATCCGGTATATTGACGACTAGACCGCGCTCCGCGCTTGCGCAGCAACTGTTTGCGGCCTCATCGGTAATCCCACGGGCGGGCGCTATAATTAACACCCACTTCGGCTTCATGTGGTGGTTGAACACGGGCCAGGAGCGGATGCCTGCGGCGCCCGAGTCGGCTTATTTCGCCCTGGGCTACGGTGGGAACGTCATCTATATCGATGAGCAAAACGACCTGGTGGTTGCCCTGCGCTGGAATCCGGAGTGGGAATAGGTCATCACGGCAATTCTGGAAGCGAAGGTCAGCTGATGCGACTCACAACCACGCCAGTTCTCTCCCTTTGTGCACTAATCCTGCTGTCCATCAGCTGGACGTCCCCGGCCAATGAGATGGCGGCAACCGGCAGCGGCGGCGTTAATGCACCACAGCATCAGGACAAACCCCATGTCGTGCTGGTTTCCCTGGACGGATTCCGTTGGGACTATGCACAGCAGTTTCCTACGCCCAACGTTCAGCGATTCCTGGCCTCCGGGACGCAGGCCGAATACCTGACTCCGGTCTGGCCGACCCTGACCTTCCCGAACCACTACAGCCAGGTCACCGGGCTGCTGCCAGCGGAGCACGGCCTGGTTGGCAATAACTTCCCCCTTCGTCCAAATGAGGGCTGGTACCGTCTAAGTGACAGGGAGTCGGTTGGCAATGGCGCCCTTTACCGCGGGACGCCGATCTGGGTGTTGGCTGAGCAACAGGGCATGGTGTCAGCATCATTTTTCTGGGTCGGCAGCGAGGCGCCCATCCAGGGCATCCACCCGACCCACTGGTATCCGTTTGATTACAACGTCGCGCATGAGACCCGGGTTAACCAGGTAATTGAATGGCTGCAGGAGCCGCCAGATACCCGGCCGCATATGATCACGCTGTATCTGGGAGCGGTCGACGATGCCAGCCATCGCTTTGGCGTTGGTAGCGATGAGATGATCGCGTCCATCAACACCGTGGACCAGACCCTCGGCAAGCTCATGGACCGCATCGACAGCCTCGATATTGCGGACACGGTTTACCTGGTGGTGGTCTCCGACCATGGGCAGATGGGCTACCGGGATGCGCCTCCGTTTGTACTCAATGAACACATCAGTCTTGACGGCCTTAAGTTCATCGACGGAGGTTCAATGGTGTTTCTGTGGGGCGCTGACGCGGCACAGGCAGCGGCTATGGCGGAAACAGTCAACGCAGCCTGGAGCCACGGCACAGCCTATACAAGCACCACGGCACCTCAGGGCTGGGCAATTTCCGACGACCCGCGTTTTCCAGATCTTATTGTGCAGGCTGATGCCGGCTATGCCGTTCTCTCCAGCCCCGGTGCCAGATCGACCATTTCCCCGGGAGACCACGGGTGGACACCTGAAACACCTGAAATGCGCGGCATTTTCTGGATGCGTGGACCAGGAATCGCAGCGGGCGCAACGATCTCCCCCATGAACAACACTGATATCTTTCCCCTGCTGCTTGAATGGCTGGAGCTTGATCCACCCCCCGGTTATCAACGGGCTTCCGAGATGGAGAGTGGGCCGGAGCATGAGTCTGCTGCCCAGGATGATTAACGTCTCTGATTGGCGCTCGCTGGCCCGCAAGCGTCTGCCAACACCCCTGTTTCACTATATTGACGGCGGTTCCGAAGATGAGAGCAACGTGCTCGGTAATGTTCATGCCTTCGACATGGCGAAGCTGGTTCCGGAATACCTCAAAGATGTAGCCAATATAAACACACGCACCCGCGTATTCGGCCGGGAGCTTTCCATGCCATTGTTCCTGTCGCCAACCGGGATGACGCGGCTGTTCCATCACCAGGGCGAGCTGGCAGTCTCACGCGCTGCAGCGCGTGCCGGCACCGCCTACAGCCTGTCGACACTGGGTGCGACCAGCATTGAGGATGTCGGCGCCGCCTGTCATGGGCCAAAGATATTTCAGATCTATGTCATGAAAGACCGGGGGCTGACCCGCGAATTCATTCAGCGCTGCAAGGAAGCGGGCTTTGACGCGCTGGCGCTGACCGTCGATGTGCCGGTACCCAGCAAGCGCGAGCGGGAGATCCGCTACGGCTTTAACCTGCCGCCGAAGCTTACACCCGCGGCCTTGCCCGGCTTTCTGGCCAGGCCAGGCTGGCTGTGGCACTACCTCACCACACCCAGACCCATCCTGGCCAACGTCGCACATCGTATTGACCAGGGCAGCAAGGATAACTCCTCGCTGATTCAATACGTCGCTGACCAGTTCGATCCCTCGGTGACCTGGGATGACATGGCCTGGATGATCCGGGAATGGGGCGGCCCCTTCGCCATCAAAGGCATCCTGTCGCCGGCAGATGCGCGACGCGCGGTTTCCATCGGCGCCAGCAGCGTCATGGTGTCCAACCATGGCGGGCGGCAACTTGATGGCGCCTTGTCAGCCTTTGAGGCCCTGGGCCCGATTGCAGATGAGGTAGGGGGTGAGTGCGAAATCATTCTGGACGGAGGAATACGCCGCGGCACCCATGTGCTTAAAGCCCTGGCCCGCGGCGCCACGGCATGCAGTACCGGGCGACCCTATTTATGGGCCCTTGCCGGCGGCGGCGAAGCGGGTGTGGAGCAACTGCTGCACATGCTGCATGAAGAAATTCGACTCAATATGGGACTGCTTGGGGTGCAGGACGTTTCCCAGATCAGTGCGCAACACCTGCATTTTTAAATAGCGCTCATAAAGGCGTGCTGAGCGGATAGATGAACAGTTCTCAAGTCACGCCGGCTATTAAGGTAACCTCAATGAATGATTTGGCGCCCACAAATCAATTGTTTATGAATTTCAGCATGCTAAATGACTCGCATTTAGCCAAAACTGCGCTATACTATCGACCAGACTACTGAAATATCGTCGTACAGGTTCTGAACCCTGGGCGAAAAGCGTGTCTCCCCTGCTTACGCTTCGCATCCAGCATCTGGTCCAGGTTCACGACCCACTCCGTCTTGTACGGAGTGATCAGCACCCGATTTTCGAAACGTTTCGAATTAATCACGTGGAATGCTGGCAGGGGATGCCCGGCCGGCTAATTTCATATGGAAATACGTCGCCACCCGCGTGATTAACAGAAAGCCCGATCTCTCCTGGTCGGGCTTTCGCCTTGCTGGACTTCGTGATTTGAGTTCGATGGCAGCTTCAGCGCCCTAACCGGGCCTGAACAAGGTGGCCGCTGACAAGGGCTATAAGCGTTCTCAGGCCGCCTGTTCACCAAACTGCAGCGCCGCCAGACGCGCATACAGTGGCGTCTTGCGCAATAACTCCTCATGCGTTCCCTGTGCCACCACCTTGCCGTCTTCGAGCACCAGAATCCGGTCGGCCTTCTGCACGGTAGACAGGCGGTGGGCAATAATCATGGTGGTGCGATCACGCATGAGAACTTCCAAAGCAGCCTGAACCAGCTGTTCGCTCTCCGAGTCCAGTGCGCTGGTTGCCTCGTCCAGAAGTAATATCGGCGGGTCTTTCAGAATCGCCCGGGCAATAGCGATACGCTGACGCTGCCCGCCGGATAGACGAATACCCCGCTCACCAAGAAAACTGTCATAGCCTTCAGGCAAATCGGTGATGAAGTCATGCGCGGCAGCGGCAATCGCGGCGGCCTCTACCTCCATATCCGTGGCACCGGGGCGTCCCAGGCGAATATTCTCGCGTGCGCTCTCACCAAACAGAACCGTGTCCTGTGGCACCAGCGCAATCTGCCGGCGCAGATCGAGCGGATCCAGCCGGTCCAGGGAATGCCCGTCGACACAGACCCGGCCTTTTTGCGGGTCATAAAAGCGCAGGAGCAATTGGAAGCAGGTACTTTTACCGGCTCCGGACGGCCCCACGATGGCCACTGTCTCACCGGGCGCCACGCTGAAGTCAACGCCGGACAAGGCCGGGTCATCGGGCCGCGAGGGATAGCTGAAACTTACCTGGTCAAACTGGATGCTGCCCTCTGCCCTGCTCGCCAGGCGCTCAGGCTCAGGCGGGGCTGCAATGGCCGGGCGGGCATTGAGCAGCTCCGCGAGCCGTTCCATGGCTCCGGCACCGCGTTGAATCTCGCCCCACAACTCACTGAGCGCAGCAGCGGAGGCACCCACAAACAGGGAGTAGGCCAGAAACTGGGCCAGCTGACCGCCGGTCATGGTGCCACCCAGCACGGCCCGCGAACCCATCCACAAGATAAATGTGATCGCACCGAATATCAGTATGAAACCCACCGCGGTCATCGCTGCACGGGCACGTATACGACTCATACCTGCGACAAAACTGTCCTCGACGGCCTCCTCGTAACGTTCAACCTGCAGACTCTCAAGCGTGTAGGCCTGCACCGTCTGGATGGCCTCCAGGGACTCACCGGCAACACCACTGGTATCGGCAACGCGATCCTGCGCCGTGCGCGAGAGGTTTCTGATGCGCCGCCCAATCCACAGAATGGGCAGCACAATAACCGGCACCCCGATAACGATATACAAAGTCAGCTGGAAGCTCGTGAGGGCCAGCATGACAAGACCACCAATCAGGTTGAGCATTGAGCGCAGCGCGATAGACAGACTGACCCCGGCAATGTTCTGGACCAGGGTCGTGTCCGTGGTCAGCCTTGATAAGACCTCGCCGGTGCGGGTGACCTCAAAGAAGGTTGGGTCCATCTTGATGACGCGTTGGTAAACCGCTGTGCGGAGGTCGGCGACCACCCGCTCGCCGAGCCAGGTCACCAGGTAAAAGCGTAGCGAGGCAAAACCGCCAAACAGCACCGCGGCCAGAAAAAACCAACCAAAATAACGGTTTACCGTTTGCAGGTCATTGGCTGCAAATCCGTTATCGATCAGGAATCGCAGGGCAATGGGCAGGGCCAGAAGCGCCACAGCGGCAATCAGCAGGGCGGCCAGGGCAGCGAACATGAGGCCGCGGTAGGGCCGCAGGAACGGTCCAAGCATACGCAGGGGCTGGAGCGAATCAGCCTTGGGGCGTTCGCCGGTATCCAGTGTTGGGGGCATGGCGTGGTGTCGGTTCGGAAATGATCAGAATGCTAATCATCGCATGTCTGCGCCCACAAGTCCGTACCGCGGAATCCAGGGCGATGCTTTAGTTGCCGTTCGCGTTCTGCACCGGCGTGGTTTCAGCGCCGGCCAATGCAGCCCGCAATTGCGCCAGCTTCTCGCGCAAGGCCTGGCGATCGTCTGCCTGCAGCCGCAGCATGGCTTTTTGACCGACCGCCAGGGCTTCCAGGTCAGGGTCGAGAAACTCATAGACGGCCTCATTCTGACGCAGCTCGATCATTCCCGGTGGTTCCGGCGTGGCCAGCAAGAGATCAAGAATCTCGATCACCCGGTCGTTGAAATAGCTGCTTTGATCACCCAGGCCCATATAGGCCTCCTGCAGCAGCGGGTAATAACGCACATAGAGGGCCACGGCAGTGTCCACATCCACGGCTTCTACCAAATCAAGAAAAGGCCGGTAACGCGCCCCGTTGGCCGGCGAAATCACGGCCTCGCCATCCACTTCCAGAACCTCGAAGCGGCCGGGAACCGGGTTCAGGGGGCGCATTGGTTGCGGCAGTCGCGCTGCATCCAGGCCATCAATGGTCGCCACCAGGCGGCTGAGCACAAACTCAGGAACCAGCAGACTGGCCAGATCTCCCTCCGGCAACAGCTGCTGTGCCTGCACGATTATTTCTGCATCACTTTGCGCCAGCGTCGGCAAGGGAGCGGGGGGTTCAACGACCACCTCGGGCTCCCCGGAAGGCGCGTTCGATTCAGGTTCCGGCGCGACCACACGCTCCACCGGATAGCGTGGCTCGGGCGTCGCGATCTCCGCATCAAGCGGTGCCGGCAGCATCTGGATATCCTCCAGAGCGGACTGGTCCTCACGCATGGAAAAGTACCAGGCACCCATCGCCAACAGCACGACGGCGATGACCCAGATCAGGCCGTTTTTCATGGTGTATCTCTCATTATGTAAGCCGTGACATTATGTTGAGCGCGTGCGGACCGTTACCCGACAGGCATATTAAGATTTTTATCCCTTGCCGCCAGTCTGACCGCTGCGCCGCGCGGCAGTTCACTTCAGTAACCAATCTGCCATACCCTGCGCGGCCTTGCGGGCATCAGCAATGGCCGTCACCACCAGGTCTGCACCGCGCACCATATCACCGGCGGCGAAGACCTTCGGATGGCTTGTCTGGAATGGCAGCGGCCCGTCCTGGGGCGCTTTAACAAGGCCCCAGTCATCAACTTCGATGCCGTGCTCGGTGAACCATGGGGCCGGCGAGGCATTGAAGCCAAAGGCGATCACGACGGCATCGGCCTTAAAGGTGCGCTCGCTTCCCGGTACCGATTGCGGCCGGCGGCGCCCCGATGCATCCGGCGGACCGAGCTGCGTATCGACTACCCGTACACCGGCCGCACAACCGTCCTTGCCAACAATCTCCAGCGGTTGCACGTTGTAATGAAACTGCACACCTTCCTCCATCGCATTGCCGACTTCGGTCTGTGATCCGGGCATGTTCTGCCGATCACGCCGGTACAGACAATGTACCTCACTCGCGCCCTGGCGAATCGCGGTGCGAACACAGTCCATGGCCGTGTCGCCACCACCAAGCACCACCACCCGCTGACCAGCCAGATCGATAAAGGGATACTCACCGACGGGCATTTTCAGAAGTGCGCGCGTGTTGCCTATCAGGTAGTCCAGGGCGCGGTACACACCCGGAAGGTCACGACCATCAAGCCCGCCATCAAGCGCCTTGTAGGTACCCATGCCCAGGAATACCGCATCATGTTTGGCCAGCAGCTCATCAAAGGAAATATCGCGACCAATTTCTGCACCCAGCACGAATCGCACACCCATACCCTCCAGGATGTCCCGTCGAATACGAATAATGCGGTGTTCCAGCTTGAATTCCGGAATGCCAAAGGACAGCAGCCCGCCAATCTCCGGATGCCTGTCATAGACCACCGGCTCAACACCCTGGCGCGCGAGCACATCCGCACAGGCCAGCCCGGCCGGACCCGCGCCAATAATCGCCACCCGCTTGCCGGTCGGTACGACATGGGACAGGTCTGGTCGCCAACCCTGCTCGAAAGCCGTATCGACAATATGCCGTTCGATGGCACCAATGGTCACGGCGCCATAACCCGTATTCAGCGTGCAAGCGCCTTCGCAAAGGCGATCCTGCGGGCAGATCCGGCCACAGATTTCCGGCAGAGAATTGGTCTGATGGGCAAGCTCGGCCGCCTCGATAATGCGCCCTTCCGCCGCCAGCTTCAGCCAGTCGGGAATATAGTTGTGCACCGGGCACTTCCACTGGCAATAGGGGTTGCCACAGGCGATACACCGCTCGGACTGGTCTTCGCCCTCGCTGATTTCAAACGGGGCGTAGATCTCCCGGAACTCATGACGGCGGATTTCCAGTGGGTATTTTTCAGGTTCACCACGCGCCCGGTCGGTGAATGCGAAGTTATGCCGGATCTTCAGAATCTGCTTGCTCATCCGACCACCTTGAGCGGAACCTTGCTGACCGTGCCAGCCTGTTTCATGGCTTCTTTATCAACCTTCGGTCGCACGACCCGGAAATAGAACATGAAGTGCTCAAAACCGTCGAGAATTTTCTGCCCCCAGACGCTATCGGTCAACGCGATGTGACGTTCCAGCAGGCTGCGTATTGCCGCCAGATCCTCGCTGCTTTCCGACACATCGACGTCCTCGACGGTTACCGACGGCCGGTTGACCCGCTTCCGAAACTGTTCACTCATATCCAGCACGTAGGCCACGCCGCCGGTCATGCCCGCGGCAAAATTAGAGCCGGTTCTGCCCAGCACCAGTACTTCGCCGCCGGTCATATATTCACAGCCATGCATGCCGACACCCTCAACGACTGCCGTGGCCCCCGAGTTTCTGACTGCAAATCTCTCGCCGGCCTGGCCTGCGGCGAAAAACGCTCCACCCGTGGCCCCGTATAGACAGGTATTACCGACAATGGTGCTGCGCTTGGCGACGATACGCGCGTCTGAATGAGGTGTAATGGCAATCGAGCCACCACTCATGCCCTTACCCACATAGTCATTGGCATCCCCGATCAGTTTCAGGTGCATGCCATGCGTGTTCCAGGCGCCAAAACTCTGTCCGGCGGTGCCGAGAAAACGCAGTTTGAGGCCCTCACCCGGAAAACCGTCGCGCCCGAAGCGCCGGGCAATGGCGCCCGCCACAGACGCACCGACAGACCGGTCATGATTGCGAATATCAAAACGCGCGGTCGCCGTCGCGCCGGATTCAAGCTCCGCTGACAGCTGGCTCAGCAAGGCCTGATTCAGCACGCCCTTGTCATGTGGATGATTGATCAGGCCTGCATAGCCGCCACCCTGGGCGCCGGCGGCCGCAGCTGCCGTCAGAATCCGGTCAAGGTTGATCGTAGCCTGCTTGTCCGTCAGCGGCTCCAGCCGTTCCAGCAAGTCGCTGCGGCCGATAATGTCTTCCAGTTTTTCATAACCGAGTGCCGCCAGGTGCTGTCGGGTTTCTTCCGCCACGAATTGGAAATACGCCATCACCATTTCGGGCAAGCCCTTGAAATGGTCCTTGCGCAGCCCGTCGTCCTGCGTGGCAACGCCGGTGGCACAGTTATTCAGATGACAGATGCGCAAATACTTGCAGCCCAGCGCAACCATGGGGCCGGTTCCGAAGCCAAAGCTGTCGGCACCCAGAATGGCGCCCTTGATGACATCCAGCCCGGTTTTCAGACCACCATCCACCTGCAGGCGTACACGATCACGCAGGCCATTGGCGACCAGCGCTTCATGGGCCTCGGGCAGGCCGGTCTCCCAGGGTGAACCGGCATACTTCACCGAGGTCAGTGGGCTCGCGCCGGTGCCGCCGTCATGCCCGGCAATGGTGATGAAGTCTGCATAGGCCTTGGCAACCCCGGCGGCGATGGTACCGACGCCGCGCTCGGCAACCAGCTTCACGGATACCGTGGCCCCGGGGTTAACCTGCTTAAGGTCAAAAATGAGCTGCGCGAGGTCCTCGATGGAGTAAATGTCATGGTGAGGCGGCGGCGATATCAGGGTGCTGCCCGGCACGGCATGGCGCAATGCGGCGATATAGGCCGTGACCTTGTGTCCCGGCAATTGGCCGCCCTCGCCGGGCTTGGCCCCCTGGGCAATCTTGATCTGCAGAACATCGGCGTTGACCAGGTAGTGGGCAGTGACACCAAAACGTCCGGATGCCACCTGTTTGATGCGCGAGTTGCGTTCGGTGCCAAAACGGTCCGGGTCTTCGCCGCCTTCGCCGGAATTGGAAGAACCACCCAGACGGTTCATGGCAATGGCCAGGGCCTCATGGGCTTCCGGCGACAGCGCGCCTATCGACATGCCGGCGGAATCGAACCGCGGGAAAATCGCTGTCGCCGGCTCGACCCGGTCTATATCAATGGGAGCCCGGTCACCCCGCAACCTCAGCAGGTCACGCAAGGCTGCGGGAGCGCGCAGGTTTACGCGGTCGGCAAAAACCTGGTAATCAGCCTGATCGCCTGACTGCACGGCCTTTTGCAGCAAGGTCACCACATCCGGGTTATAGGCATGAAACTCACCGCCATGGGTGAATTTGAGCAGACCGCCCTGGCTCAGGGGCTGCCCCTGTTGCCAGGCCAGCCTGGCCACTTCACGGGCCTCGCGGTCAAGTTCGGCAAAACCCGCCCCGCCGACCTGGCCGGCCGCACCCGGGAAGCAGCGATCGGTCACTTCCTGTCCCAGGCCAATGGTTTCAAACAGCTGGGCGCCACGATAACTGGATATGCAAGAGATACCCATCTTGGACAGTACTTTCAGCAGCCCTTTGCGCACACCCCGGCGGAAGAATTTGCGATGTTGCAACAGGTCGCCCTTCAGCGCCCCTTTGGCGTGCAGGTCGTTAATAATCTGGAACGCCAGGAAAGGATAGACAGCGGTTGCACCGACGCCGAACAGGACCGCAAACTGGTGTGAATCGCGCGCGGTCCCTGTCTCGACAATAATGTTGCAATCACAACGCAGACCCTCACGAATCAGGCGCTGGTGAACCGCGCCGGTGGCCAGCGCGGCATGGATTGGCAGGGTGCCCGGGCTGATATCACGGTCGCTGAGGACCACGATCACCACCCCGTCCCGAACCGCCTGACTGACCGTGTCGCAAAGACAGTCGAGGGCCTGCTCCAGGGTCTGCTCAAGCGGATAGTTCAGACTGAACTGCTGCTGGCGGTACCAGCGCTGGTCCAGTTCCAGCAGCTTTCGGTATTTGACGATATTGAGCACGGGCCAGGGCAAGACCACGCGATGGGCATGTGTATTGGTTTCCTGAAAAATATTGTGTTCGCGCCCCAAAATCGTCTCCAGGCTCATGGAGGAAACCTCGCGCAAGGGATCGATCGCCGGATTGGTAACCTGGGCGAATTGCTGCCGGAAATAGTCGTAAACCGATCGCGGTAAACGCGACATGACCGCGATGGGGGTGTCGTCGCCCATGGAGCCCGTCGCCTCCACCTGGTTCTCGGCCATCACCCGAATGACCTGCTCGCGCTCCTCATTGCTGACCCCGAACAATTTCTGGAAGACCGGAAAATTCCCCGGCACCGCGGTCAGAAACTGCCTCGCAGCAGCAGCCTCCTGCTCATCATTATTGGCAATGCGAATAATGTTCTCGGTCAGCCAGTCCTGATAGGGGCGTCGCGCCTTGAGCTGGTTGTCGATTTCTGCCGAACGCCACAGTTTGCCGCTGCGGGTATCCACCGCAAACATTTCACCGGGCCCCACCCGGCCTTTTTCGATGACATCGGCCTGGGCGTAATCCCAGACACCAACCTCTGAAGCGAGGGTAATAAAGTTGTCGCGTGTGATCACAAACCGGGCCGGGCGCAGACCGTTCCGGTCCAGGTTACAGGCCGCAATCCGACCATCCGTCATCACGATGCCGGCCGGCCCGTCCCAGGGCTCAACATGCATCGAGTTGAATTCGTAAAAAGCCTTCAGATCCGGACTCATCTCCGGTTCTGCCTGCCAGGCGGGCGGGACCAGGATGCGCATCGCGCGGAACACATCCATGCCCCCGGCGAGAAACAGCTCCAGCATTTTATCCAGCGATGAGGAGTCTGAGCCCTCCTGGTTTACCAGCGGGCGGATTTTCTGCAGATCGGGCAACAGCGGCGTCTGGAACTTGGGCGTGCGCGCCTCGGACCAGCTGCGGTTGCCGGCAATGGTATTGATTTCGCCATTGTGGGCCAGGTAACGAAATGGTTGTGCGTATTTCCAGTTCGGCAGCGTGTTGGTAGAGAAACGTTGATGGAACAGGCAAATGGAGCTTTCCAGCCGGGGATCCTGCAGATCCGGAAAGAACTCGGGCAGATTGACCGGCATGACCAGACCCTTGTACACGGTCACGGCGTTGGACAGGGTAGCTACATGGAAGGACTCATCCGGGGTCTGCGCCGCCTGGTTTTCTGCCGAGGCCATGCGCCGGGCCACGAACAGGCGTCTTTCAACGTCGTGCTCTGACCAGCCGGGCGGCGCGTTGACGAAGACCTGCTCGATGCGCGGCTGTGACTTCAGCGCCAACTGCCCCAGCACGGACCGCTCAACCGGCACTTCGCGCCAGCCGGCAACCTCGAGCATTTCATTTTGCAGGTGCCGGGTCAGCAGCTCCCTGGAGCGCTCAGCAAGCGCCGCATCCTGTGCCAGAAATACCATGCCCACGCCAAAGCGCTCGCCCAGCCAGATATTCTGTTCCTTTGCCACGGCCCGGAAAAACCCCACCGGCAGGGCCATCAGAACGCCGCAGCCATCACCGGTTTTGCCGTCCACGGCGACGGCGCCACGGTGGGTCATGCGGTTGAGCGCTGTACAGGCTGTCTCAACCAGGCGGTGACTCGGCTCACCTTGCAGATGCGCAATCAGGCCAAAGCCACAACTGTCTTTAGCGTTAGCGGGCTGGTAGAGCCCCGGATTTTGGCCTGGCCACTGCATGGATGTTCAGCTTCCTCGTCAAAGGCAACGATTGCCGGCGAACCTGGGCCGCCACACTGGCGGTCTACCCCAGATAATAAAGAACAAAACGTTAAAAGAAAGAGAAATACGCAGGGTCGGCCCCAAAAGCCGGGGCAAGGAGACTGTTATTGTTCGCGCAGGGCCAGCGCCACGGGTGTACGTGCCGCGCGTACCGCCGGGAAGAATCCCCCGATGAACCCGATCAGCAGGGCAAAAACGATGCCCAGGGTGAGCAGGCCCAGGTTGACGTCAAAGGCGAAGGTGATGGCGCTGAAGCTGGCGAAATTAAGCGTTGCGGCGCGGAAGCCGTCAAAGGCCAGCCAGGCCAGCCCTGCACCAATAATGCCCCCAACCAGCGCCAGCAGCAGAGATTCTGCCAACACGGAAACGATCACCGGGCCGGAGCGGAACCCCAGCGCCCTTAACGTGGCAATTTCCCGCGTGCGCGCTGAAACCGCCGTGTACATGGTATTCAGGGCGCCAAAGATCGCGCCAAGCCCCATGATCACGGCAATTAATGTACCCAGCACCGTGATCAGGTTGTACAGCACCTGCGATTGCTCCGAGTAATACTCAGCCTCGGTCATGACCTGCACGTTGAGGCGCGAGTCACTGGTCAGCGCGTCTTTGAACTCGTTGAAGCGGTCCGGTGATTCGAGCGTCGCGTGGACCGACTGGTAGGAGTTACCGCGTCGAAAACCATCCTGGAGCACGCGGGCGTCCGACCAGATCTCAGACTCGGAAATGCCACCCCCGGCAGAAAAAATACCAACCACCGGCCACTGCGCTGTACCGACCTCAATGGTTGAACCCAGATCAAGCCCGGAAAACTCCATCTGCGCCCCGAGACCCACGACCACCTCTGCCAGTCCAGGCTCAAACATGCGCCCTTCTACAATCTCAAAATCCTGCCGGACCTTGGCGGCGGCAACCTCGACACCCCGCAAGGGAACATTCGCATCCGTGCCTGTGCTGCGTTTGGGAAGATTAATAATGACAAAGAGCTCCCGGGACGCAACCGGACCATCGGGCCCCTGTTTCAGTCCCGGCGCCTCGGTAATCAGGCGTGCATCCTCGCCGCCAAAGCCACTGGTCATTTCTGTGTCCGCACCGCTGCGCAGAACCATTACATTATCCATGCCCGCCGAGCTGGTCATGGTGCTCATAATGCCCTGCGCAATCGACAACACGCCCACCATCACGGCCACCACACCGGCAATACCCAGCATGGCCGAGGCCGAAGAGCCAAGGCGCTGAGGCAGGGAAGCAAAGCTGAAGCTTGTAACCGCCGCGATCTGTTTGAGGGTATTGAACATGGCCGGTCTATCTCCGCAGGGCGTCGGATATCTGCAGCTTCTGGGCCGAACGGGCCGGGAATATTCCGACCACGAAGGCCAGGGCCACGATCAGGAAAACGCCCAGGGCCAGGTCGGTTGCAGGAATAAAAAACACCGGCAGGGAGCCACCGGTCGGGTCTCCGGCCGAGACCATCAGCCACGCAATCAGCAGGCCCAGCCCGCCACCCAGGGCCGTGAGCACGAGAGACTCGCCAAGCACCAGGCCCAGCACGCCGCTATTGGTAAAGCCGATGGCTTTGAGGACCGCGAGCTCATTGGTGCGTTCGCGAACCGTATAGGCCATGGTGTTGCCCGCCACCAACAGAATCGTGAAAAACACCGCGCTCACAATGGCGGTGATGATAAAACCGATGTTGCCGATCTGGTTGGCGAAGCCCTGGATAAACGCGCCTTCCGGCTCGGTTTTCGTCTCATCCCTCG
This sequence comes from uncultured Gammaproteobacteria bacterium, assembly GCA_942491555.1. Lineage (GTDB taxonomy): Bacteria > Pseudomonadota > Gammaproteobacteria > Xanthomonadales > SZUA-36 > Marinihelvus. Next base: position 434,549 of record CALOBN010000005.1, on the reverse strand, counting down.
AGTTGGCAAAGGCACGGTCGATGTCCTCGGCAATGCGGGCGGCCCGGTCCGGGTCGGTCACCCGCACCAGGTACCAGCCAACCATGCCTTCGCCGCCGCGGCGGGCCTCGTCAAAATAGTCATAGGGAATAAACATCTGGCTGGTGTCCACGCCCTGTTCGGCGCCCTCGTAAATCGCAGCGATCTCAAACTCCCAGTTTTCACTGCCATCCTTTTGTCCCCAGATCGGCGCCAGCAGCGGAACCCGGTCCCCAACGGACCATCCGAACCGCTTGGCAAGACCACTGCCGACCACGACCCCGGTACGGTTGTTGAACCAGGCCTCTTTGTCCCCGTCGCTAAGTATGTATTCCGGATACAGCTCGAGATACTTTTCCGGCTCCACGACGAACTGGGCGAAAAAATTGCTGGGCTGCTGATAAATACCGCCAAACCAGGTGTTGTGCGTCACCAGGTCCACGCCATCAATCTGCAGGATATCGTCGCGATGGGCCAGCGGCACCAGGTTGATCAGGGAGACCTTGTTACGCGTGATTAAACGATCTACGCCGGCTACTTCCACCCCTGCCGTAAAACCCGTTTTAATCGCCGACAGGTAGCCGAACAGCAGAAATGCCACCATGATCGACAGCAGGGTCAGAATCGTGCGCAGCTTTTTGCGCTTCAGGCTGGCGAAGATAAGCGAGAAATATTTCATAGGCTCAGGCGGTCACTTCGCGTTCCAGGCGGCCCTTGTCCAGATGGAGTGTGCGGCTTGCGCGGTCTGCAGCGAGCTGGTCATGGGTCACCATAATGATGGTCTTGCCCTGATCCCGGTTAAGGGCCTGCAACAGCTCGAGAATTTCATCGCCGGCTTTACGGTCAAGGTCCCCGGTGGGTTCATCACAGAGCAGCAGGGTGGGATCGGTAACAATCGCGCGAGCAATACCCACGCGCTGTTGTTCACCGCCGGAGAGCTGGCGCGGGAAGTGCCCCAGACGGTGTGACAGGCCGACAATTTCCAGTGCGATGGTGGCGCGCTTCTTACGCTCACTGGCAGATAATTTGGTTAGCAGCAGCGGCAGCTCGACATTCTTGCGCGCATTCAATACCGGCATCAGGTTGTAGAACTGAAAGACCAGCCCGACGTGGCGGGCGCGCCAGCCGGCCAGCTTTCGCTCAGACATGTCGTCAATACGCTGGCCACCAATGGTAACGCTGCCCTGGGTGGGCCGGTCCAGACCACCGATCAGGTTCAGCAGCGTGGATTTGCCGGAACCGGAAGGCCCCATCAGGGCCAGAAATTCGCCATCGGGAATCTGCAGGTCCAGACCACCCAGCACATGAATTTCTTCCGAGCCGCGTTTGAAAACCTTGTCGACCCCGCGCACATCGACGAGGGTTTCCCTGTTACTCATTGCATCAACTCCCACTCAATACCCTGACCCGCGAACCGTCCCTGATTTCAGGTGGCGCGTTGATGATGATCTGCTCACCGCCGGATAAGCCGGCAACAATCATCACTTCACTGTCCTGTTTGCTGCCGGTGGATACCGCGCGTCGTTCCGCGACATCGCCGCGCACGATCCACACGATTGTCCGCTCGCCATCACGGTTGATAGCCCGCTCCGGCAGCAGCACGCCCGATTGCGGTGCAGATTCCGCACGCTCTTCCTGGAAAGCGACCTTCACGCCCATGTCGGGAAGAATGCGCGGATCGAGTTCATCGAACCCCACGCGCACCTCAACGGTAGCACGCTGACGGTCGGCTGTTGGAATAATGGCGATCACGTGGCCGGGAATATCCCAGTCAGCATAGGCATCCAGTTTGGCGGTTACCGGCTGACCGGGCTCAACGCGATTGATAAAGGCCTCGTTGACATCGATCTCAATTTCCAGCGAGTCCATGTCGACCACGGTACCAATACCCGTTCGGGTAAACCCACCGCCTGCCGAGACCGGGGAAATCATCTCGCCGGGCTGCGCATTTTTGGCAATGATCACGCCCGCGAAGGGCGCTCGTATCACGGTATCTTCGAGCTGTTGGGCAAAAATGGCCACCTGGCGCGAGGCAACCTCGATATCCGCGACAACCCGCTGCAAGCGGGCCGCCAGCGACTCGGCAGCAGCCCGCGAGCGGTCCAGCTCCTGCGCACTGGCCAACTGGCGTTCTACCAGATTTTCCGAGCGGGCAAGGTTGGCGCGGGCCTCACGCAGCAGCGCCTCGGTCTCGCTCGCTGCGGTCTTCTGGGATTCAAGCTGGGCCAGGGCCAGTTCATAGCTGCGGCGGATGTTGGAGTCATCGAGATAGGCAAGCACCTGGCCTTCCTCAACCTGCATTCCCTCCTCGATGAGCACCTCGCGAACCTGGCCGGTCAGCTTGGAAGACACCGTGGCATAGCGGCGAGCCGTTACATAACCGGAGGCATTGAGTACCGTGCTGACTGCCGACCCGGTCACCGCCCGGGCCGTTACTGTGCGTACTTCAAGCGCCGGCTCGGGGCGTTGCGTCCACCAGATGCCGGCAGCGCCGGCCAGCAGGACCAGGGTCGCCACGGGAATCCACCAGCGCGAGCCGGACTCACGTTCCGGTTCACGTTCAATCTTCAGCTGGTCGAGCTTGGAGGTTTCCATCAGATCCGGCACGTGCGAGTAACGGTCGAATCATACGGTTTAAGCAGGTAAAAGCGAAGCGGGCCCGGTTGACAGCAACCGGGCCCGCCACATTTTCACAGCAATAAAGGGGAATTATTCCTTGATGAATTTCAGGGTCCAGCGGTCGGTATTGCCGGTGACCGTTTCACGGCCTACTTCGTAACGCAGCTCGTCATCGGGCTTGCGGTGCAGCGTGGCGAAATCCACCAGGCGGAATCCGGCATTCTGGATTTCCATGATAGCCAGTACCGGATCAACACGACGGCCATTTTCCGGGCCATCCGGCTCCATGTGGCGGCGCGTGTGGTCCACCACGGCATAAATGCCGCCGGGCGCCAGGGCATCATAGACCGCCTCGTTGAGCGCAGCGCGGGCTTGCGCATTGAAGTTATGGTAGTTACGGAAGGTCAGCACCATATCGACATCTTCCACGCCGAGCCCATCGAACTCGAGGCTCAGAAAACGATCGCCATCGGCGCGGAACATGTTGGCGTCAGTTGCTACCAGCTCCATCTGCTCAAATCCCGGCTGGCTCATCAGCGGTTCAATGCGACCCGTTCCAATGGCACCATAATACTGGCCATTCTCAGCAACCACGGGCGCGAGGATTTTTGTGTACCAGCCGGACCCGGGCATCAGTTCAAGGATGGTCATGTCTTCGGTCAGGCCGAAAAACTCCAGCGTCTCCAGGGCACGCCGATTGCGGTCCCGCTCCGTGTCGCCTTCATCCCGGATGTCGGCCGCCAGGGCCGCTTCGATCTTTTCCTTTGTAGGTTCCCAGTCTGCCAGGGCAGTCATAGGGGCCAAAACCAGCATACCGGCCAAAAGGGTATTCCTTGCACTCCGCATATTGCGCACTCCATATAATTGATTAAAAAGACAATATTAAAATTTTTTGGTCTTGCAAAACCCGTTGCTTGAAAGAGGGGGGCAAACCTTCGCAGGGGATCAGTATGCGCAGAGATGGATCAAAAGAGCGTGATTCCGGGATACGTCACTGACGCCGGCATTCAGTCCAGGGGCGCATTTTCGATATTCGCTGACTGATCAACCATGGTCAGCTCGCCCATGGGAAAACCGTGCGCGTCGGCCATGGCCAGTAACTCCGCCAGCGTTTCCTCAGGCAGGGTGGGGCTTCGGGACAGAACCCAGAGATACCCGCGATTGGGGCCTGACACCAGGGAATAGGCATAATCCGGTGCCGTCTCATCAAGGGCCATGATGTGATAACCCCCGTAGAATGGGCCGAAGAAGGAGACCTTGAGTGAGCCCACGTCAGGTTCACCAATGAAATAGGCCTTACCTTCCACCTCATCCCATTCCTGTTCATCAAGCTTGTAGCCGCGGTTGCGCACGGCAACACCTCCGTCCTCCCGCCAGGAATATTCTGCGGTGACCGCGCTCAGGTCACGCTCAAAGCGGTGATCAAGGCGGGCAATTTCATACCAGCGCCCGAGGTAGCGCTCAGCTTCAAAATCAGTAACCGGCTCGATACCGTCCGGTGCATCCACGGTGCAGGCCGCGAGCAAACCGCACAGGGTGGCAAGCTGGATCGCGGCAAGCCACGGTGAGCGAACCGCCAATGGCCGGCGCCCAGCGTCCGCGTGTCTGTTAACGTTCGAATCACTCATCACATTATCCTAAACAAATATTATACAATCGCGTCCCTGTCGAATTAAAAACCAACGGATCACGACCCCGTCATGGAAAAAACAGCCACCATTGTCTGGTTCCGCCGCGATTTGCGCCTGCAGGACAACCCGGCCCTGGCCGCCGCACTCGAGCGCGGCGCGCCCATTGTCCCAGTGTATCTCTTTAGCCCCGAAGAAGAAGGCGATTGGCAGCCGGGTGGTGCCAGCCGCTGGTGGCTGCATCATGCCCTGGCCAGCCTGCGTGATGCGCTCGCGGAACGGGGACTGAGCCTGGTGCTGCGACGCGGTGGCAGCCTTGCCGGGCTGCGCGAGCTGATCACGCAGAGTGGCGCCGATGCGGTTTTCTGGAACCGCCGCTACGAGCCGGCGATCATGGCGCGCGACAGCGGCATTAAAAGTGCCTTGCGCGAGGACGGCCTGGAAGCCACGAGCTTCAATGGCAGCCTCATGTGGGAGCCCCATGAGATAAGCACGCAAAACGGTGATCCGTACAAGGTGTTTACGCCCTTTTGGAAGTCCGTGCGCGCGCGCCCCGCGCCCGCACCCTGCCCCTTGCCGGATACGGCATGGCATGCCCTGGACAAGCCGCCAGCAGGCTGTGATCTGGATGCGCTGGAATTGCTTCCCACGCTGGACTGGGCGGACAATTTTGGCGATCGCTGGACGCCGACCCTGGAAGGCGCCTCAGCGGCGCTGGAAGAATTTCTTGATGGACCCATCACGGGGTACACGGATCGACGTGACCTCCCGGCCAGCAAGGGCACTTCCCGTCTCTCACCTTATCTTGCCAGCGGCCAGCTCGGGCCGCGCCAGGTGTGGGCCGCAGTGCATGCTGCCGATGCGGCGGACAGCCACGCAGGTTATAAATTCCTGAGCGAGATCGTCTGGCGCGAGTTCGCCTATCACCTGCTTGTGCACTTTCCGCAAACTCCTGAACAGGCGCTTTACGACAAGTACTCCGACTTTCCCTGGCAGCCCGATGCCAGCCAGCTGCACGCCTGGCAACAGGGCCAGACCGGCTATCCAATTATTGATGCCGGCATGCGCGAGCTTTGGGGCACAGGCTGGATGCACAACCGTGTACGCATGATCGTCGCTTCATTGCTGGTAAAACACCTGCTGCAGCCCTGGCAGGAAGGCGCCCGATGGTTCTGGGATACGCTGGTCGACGCGGACCTGGCCAGCAACACCATGGGCTGGCAATGGTCGGCGGGCTGCGGCGCTGATGCAGCGCCCTATTTCCGCATTTTCAATCCGATATTGCAGGGCGAGAAGTTCGACCCGCAAGGCGCCTACGTCAAGCGCTGGGTACCGGAGCTCAAGGACTTGCCGGCTAAATATATTCACAGCCCGTGGGAAGCACCCGCGGACATTTTGCGCAAGGCGGGTTTGCGTCTGGGGGATAATTATCCGAATCCCATCGTTGAGCATAAAGCGGGCCGTGAGCGGGCATTGGCCGCGCTGCAATCCAACAAGGTGCGCAATGAATCCCGTGATGGAGCGCACGGGCAATGAGCGGAACCTCGCGACTCGCTGATGGTGACGCGCTGGTGGTCGGTGGCAGCCGCGGTATTGGCCTGGCCCTGGCCAATGCCTTGCTGGAGGCTGGCGACACAGGCCATGTCACCGGGCGCGTGTTCGTGACACATCGTCACGCATCACCACCCGGGTCATTGCAACTGTTGACCGACCGCTACGGCGAGCGATTGCAGCCCCTGCAATGTGAACTCGGCGACGACGCGTCGATCGCGGCTCTGGGAGATCAACTTCGTGCTGCAAAAGCCACGCTCGCCCTTACCCTGCACGCGGCCGGGATTTTGCACGAGGAAGGGCTGAAGCCTGAGAAAGCCCTGACCCAGGCACAAGGGGCTTCCCTGCTGCGCCTGTTTGAAATCAACAGTATTGCGCCCTTGCTGGTTGCGCGAACGGTACTGCCGCTGGTGCCCAGATCCGGCCCCTGTCATTTCGCCGCCTTGTCGGCCATGGTCGGCAGCATTGAAGACAACCGCATTGGCGGCTGGTACGGCTACCGCGCCTCAAAGGCCGCTCTGAACCAGTTTCTGAAAACCCTGGCCATCGAGGCGCGACGAACACACCCCGGGCTGTGCGTTACCGCCATCCATCCGGGAACCACGGATACCGACCTCTCGAAACCGTTCCAGGCCAATGTCCCGGAACAAAAACTGTACACCCCGGAACAATCTGCCGAACGAATCCTGCGCGTGGTGATGGCCGGAACCCCTGAAACATCGGGCCGTTTCATGAACTGGAACGGTGAAACCCTGCCCTGGTAACCGGAGACACCCTATGAACCCGCAAGCGGATGATGAAAATTCAAGCAGCTATACCATCGGTGCCGCCGCACGCCTCACTGGCCTCAGTACGCAACTGATACGTGCCTGGGAACAACGTTACCGCGCCGTGGTTGCAGCCCGCTCAGAGAATGGGCGGCGCTGCTACAGCGCAACGGACGTTGAAAAACTTGGCTTGCTCAAGGCGCTGACAGACAGGGGCATCGCGATCAGTACCATTGCCGATCTGGAAATACACGCGCTGCGCGAGCGGCTTAACGAGGCGGACCAGGTTGCACTCAAACCCCTGGACGGAAGAATCCGCGTGGCGGTCCTGGGCGAACGTCTCGCCGAAGTGATCCAGCATGATGTGGTACCCACCAACCCGATCGAGCTGGTGGCCCGGGGTGCAAGGAAGGACCAATTTCTTGCCGACACGCGAGGCCTGGCACCGGATGTTTTACTGATTGAAATGAACAGCCTGGGCCCCGACAGCAAAAACTGGCTGGAGTCCATCAGACACAGTTCGGCCGCCGGGGAGGTCATGGTGGCCTATGGTTTTGCCCGCACTGAGGATGAGCGTGCGATTGCCGGAGAGGGATTCCGCTTGCTGCGCATGCCTCTCAGTGCCGACGAGTTGGCTGTTGGTGTGCTGGCAGCGGCCGTAAAGCTGCGCTCCGGGGAGCACTTCAATACACCTGTGATACCAGTTCCCGGCATCGCCAGACCGGCTGTGGATATTCCAACGCGCCGCTTTTCCGAGGCTCAGCTGGCCAGGCTTGGAAGAATCGAGAGCGCCGTTGACTGTGAATGCCCAAACCACATGGCCGAAGTAGTCCAGACCCTGACCGCCTTTGAAAGCTACTGTGCGCAGTGCGAGGACCGCAGTGAAAAAGATGCCGCATTGCACGCCTACCTGCACCGCAGCACGGCTCAGGCCCGGGCTTTGATGGAAACTGCCCTGGCCTACCTGGCGCAGGAAGAAGGTTTATCCATCGACTGACTTGCATCTTGTTTATCTTTTGTATATGATATATCATTCCTTAGTTAAACATTCATTTAACAAAGGAGTGCGACTTCCCAACGATTGTTCGCATCTCCCTCTGCACTTCGCAAACCCATCGCTCTGATGGATGTGAACAATCCCTCGCCCGTCGACACACCGACGGGCGTTTTTTATGGGCGATTGAATACGCCAGCTGGAATGCCAGCTACAGGGCATCAGGGTTAGCGATTATGGCATCGGCCGATGCCAGAATTTCATCACGGCGATCCTGGCTCATCCGGTCCCAGTTCCGGTACACCATGCCAATACGCGGGTTTTTTTCCAGGCGCGACCGATGGCGCTCCATAAAGTGCCAGTACAGGGGATTGAAAGGGCAGGCTTTGTCACCGCTGCGGGTTTTCACATCAAAGTGACACCCGGCGCAATGGTCCGACATCTTGTTGATGTAATTTCCTGAAGATACGTAGGGCTTGCTGGCCACCACGCCACCATCAGCAAACTGGCTCATACCCCGGGTGTTGGGCATTTCCACCCATTCGATCGCATCGATATAAATCCCCAGGTACCAGGCATCAACCGCATCCGGGTGCGCACCGATAAGCAGGGCAAAGTTTCCTGTGATCATCAGGCGCTGTATGTGATGGGCGTAGGCATGCTCCAGTGACTGGCCAATCGCCTGTTGCATGCAGGCCATGCGGGTCTCGCCAGTCCAGTAGAAAGCGGGCAAAGGCGCCTGGTGGTCGAGTTCATTGAGGGACGCGTAATCCGGCATGCGGGTCCAGTAAATGCCGCGCATGAATTCGCGCCAACCAATAATCTGGCGCACAAAACCCTCAACCGATGCCAGTGGATAGCCGTCCGGATCGGACGCCCTCGCCTCAAGCGCCGCCTCAACAACCTCCCGCGGCGACAGCAACTTGCTGTTCATGGCAAAGGACAATCGCGAATGAAACAGTGCCCAGTCGCGGTCCGTCAGCGCATCCTGGTAGTCACCAAAGCGCGGTAGAAGCGTCGCCGTGAAGTGCGTAAGCAAAGCCTTGCATTGCTCGCGGGTTACCGGCCATGCGAGCATGTCACCGGCAATTTCGCCGAGGGTGTCGATAGCATGGCACCGCAGACGCTGGTGTGCGGCGGCCGCGTCGTTTTCAAACAACAGCGGTTCGGGGAGATCAAGCTGCGCAGGGAGTGCCTTGCGGTTCTCGACATCGTAGTTCCACTGGCCGCCGACCGGTTGCCCGTCTGCATCCATCAGCCAGCCGCTGTCGCGTCTTATGCGCCGGTAAAAGTGCTCCATGCGCTGCTTTTTATCTTTGGGAAACACCTCATCCAGCGCATCAAAGGTGACCAGAAAGTGTTCCGTGCCGCAGCAGTTGCCGGGAATATTCAGGCCATCGCAAAACTCTGAAAGCTGCTGCATCAGCCGGAACTCATCCGGTCGCTGATATTCAAAGGTTGCAGATCCGCTGTGCTCAAGCAGATGCGTTAACAGTGCGGGAAGGCTGTCGAAGGCAGCCGTGTCGTCCAGGTCCAGGTGCAGAACGCGGTGGCCCTGTGCTTTCAGTTCCGCCGCGAACGCCTCCATGGCCAGAAAGAAGGCCAGAACTTTTTGCACATGGTGACGCACATAGGTCGCCTCCTGGTGAAGCTCGGCGATCACGTACAGGGTGTCGGGGTCCGGCCTGGCGAGCCAGGAATGTTCAGCATTAAGCTGGTCGCCCAGAATAAGGCGCAGTCGTTTGCAGGCAGGAATGTCCATCAGGCTTTGCGTCGCGTCCGGCGACAGCGTTCCGAGCAGTACTTGACCTCGTCCCAGCAATCAGCCCACTTGCGGCGCCAGTCAAAGGGGCGCTCGCAGACCGGACACAGCTTGCTTGGCCTGGGCGTACGTTGACCCATGACAGACCCTACCCGGGCTGCTCAGCGATCAGGTGCACATCCGAAATGGCCCGTTCTGTAAACCCACCCTCGCAGTAGCACAGGTAATACTCCCACATGCGGATGAAGGCCTCCGAATAGCCCAGCTCACGGACCTCGTCGAGGCGCGCGTGGAACCGCTGCCGCCAGTGATTCAGCGTAATCGCATAGTCGCGGCCAATATCGTGCAGACCGGTCACCATCATGTCGCTCTGACCAGCGATGGAGTCAACCATGGCCTTGACGGAGGGCAGGTTGGAACCGGGAAATATGTACCGCTGAATGAAGTCCACCGAACGCTTGGCTTCCTCGTAGCGGGGCTCAGCGATGGTGATCGCCTGAATCAGCAGCCTTCCACCCGGCTTGAGCAACTCACCACACTTCTTGAAGTAGGTGTCGTACTGTCGCCAGCCGATGGCTTCGATCATTTCAATGCTGACCAGCTTGTCATACCGGCCTTCAAGGTCGCGATAGTCAGACAGCAGCAGCTCGATGCGGTCCTCAAGCCCGGCTTTGGCGATTGCCTGTTGCGCCCAGCGGTGCTGTTGTTCAGAAATGGTCGTGGTGGTCACGCGGCAGCCGTAGCGCGTTGCGGCATGGATGGCCAGGCCGCCCCAGCCGGTGCCGATCTCAACCAGGTGGTCGCCGGCTTGCAGGTCAAGGCGCTGGCAGACGGCATCAAGCCTGGCCAGCTGCGCCTCATGCAGGGGTGTGTCCGGCGCGGCAAAGATGGCGCTGGAATACATCATGGTCTCGTCCAGCCACAGGGCAAAAAAGTCGTTACCCAGGTCATAGTGTGCCGAGATATTGCGCCGCGCCCCTTCCCGCGTATTACGGTTTACCCAGTGAAACATTTTCTGCAACGGCGCGGTAAAGCGGGCGGTACCGCCCTCCATATCATCGAGCACATGGCGGTTACGCAACAGCAGTTGCACCAGCGCAACCAGGTCGTCGCAGTCCCAGGAGCCTTGCATATAGGCCTCGCCCGCGCCGATGGAACCGCCAAAGGCAATGTCAGAATAAAAAGACGGTTCACGCACTGTGATGGTCGCCACGGGCGCGTCACCACGGCCAAATTTGTGCTCACGGTCACCGTCGATCAGCGTCAGGCAACCGATCTCGAGCCGGGCCAGCTGCTTGATGACCAGGCGCCCGGCCAGCTGATCAAGCCGGCGGGGCTTGGGCGTGCCGCCCAGGTGGCGGTCGGAGGCAAGACTGACAGCTTTCATGATTATTGCTCCATTTTTGGGGCCGCGTGCTTTTCCGGGTGGTCGTGAACCGGCGACCCTTTTAACCAAAGCTTTAATGCCTGCCAGTGGATGGCGCTTAAAACCTTGCCCGTCATGAACGGGTGACTGGCGAGCGCACCTGCCAGGGCCGGGCCGCTGATCGGCTTACGCTTCAGGTCCAGCGTGGCATCAAAAACTTTTTGCCCCTCGCGATGATTCTCCATATGCACTGTGAGGCGCTCGTCAGGGGCGCGAAAACGCCAGTCATAATCCACGTCCATTTGCATAAACGGCGAGACATGCATGGCCTTTACCGGTTCGAAACGCTGATGCTGACCTCGTTGCCCGCTGTCATCCCTGAGAACGTAGCAGTGACGCTCGCCCCAGGGCGTATTATTGACCTCGGCAACGATTGCCTCAACCCGCGAATCCGCCTTGTCGAAACAATAGTAAAAACTTACCGGGTTGAAGCAGTAGCCAAAATACTGGAGGTGGGTCAGTAAGCGAATCGGGCCCTCGACGCTGGTGCCGGACTGCTCCAGAACGTGTTCACGAACGCAATCGGCCAGCGGCCGCTCAGCATCACCCATATGGTCCTCGCGGCGAAATCGCGCCGGTGCCGCTTTTTTTGTTGACCACATCCAACGACCGTCAAACACCGTATCCAGTTCATCCAGGTCGAGGTACATCATGAACAGCCGGTAGCTGAACTGATGCTCGACCGGCTGCATGCGCCGGTGTCTAACCTGTCCTTGAAAGATCGCGCTGTGCATAAACGGGGTCTGTAGCGAAATGATCCAGTGCTGCCAGGGCACTGACCACACCATCCTCGTGGAAGCCGTTACGCCAGTATGCACCGCAGAAGCTGGTTCGACGACCCTGATTAAGTTCGCGCTGGCGGGATTGGGCGGCCACCGCTGCGGGGGTAAACACCGGGTGGCTGTACTGGTAGCTGCCGATAATCCGTTCCGGGTCAATGCCCTCGGAATGATTCAGGGTGACGCAGAACTGCTCCGGCGCGTCCAGACCCTGCAGAATGTTCATGTTGTAGGTCACCGCTGCGGGCCGGTCCGGTGTCTCCAGCAGATGGTAATTCCAGGCCGCCCAGGCAAGTCGGCGCCTGGGTAATACCGAGCGATCAGTGTGCAGCACCGCCTCGTTTTGCTGATAGGCCATGGCACCGAGAACCTCCCGTTCGGCTTCATCAGGTTCTGCAAGCATCGCCAGCGCCTGGTCGCTGTGGCAGGCGATAAACACATGATCAAAACGCTCGGCCTCCTGGCCGCGCACCTTGACCGTTACATGATCAGCAAACCGCTGTACGGCCTCGACCGGCGCGCCGAGGCGAATCTGTTCACGATGACCGGCAATCAGGGGTTCGACATAATTGCGTGAGCCACCCTGGATGACTCTCCAGGTAGGCCGGTGGTCGACGGAAAGCATGCCGTGGTTCTTAAAAAACCGGACAAAGAACGGCACGGGCATGTCACGCAGGCGTTCCTGGGTTGCCGACCAGATCGCCGAGCCCATGGGCACAATGTAGTGCTCCTGGAAAGCGCGCCCGTAACCCTCGCGCTCGAGATACTCGCCCAGCGACAGCTTGAGTTGCGCCTCTGGTGCTCCGGGTTCGAGCAAAGCCGGCGCTTCACGGTTGAAGCGCAGAATGTCGCGAATCATGCCAAGAAACGAAGGTCGCAGCAGGTTGCTGCGCTGCGCAAACAGGGCGTTGAGCGAGGTGCCGTTGTATTCCAGCCCGGTGCGCTCATGCTTCACGCTGAAGCTCATGTCGCTGTCCTGCCAGGGCACGCCGAGGGTATCGAGCATCTCAATGAAGTTCGGGTAGGTCCAGTCGTTGAACACGATAAAGCCCGTATCCACCGCGTATTTCCTGCCGGCGAGTTCCACCTCGACGGTATGCGTATGGCCGCCAATGCGCCGGTCTGCCTCGAACACGGTGATCTCGTGTTCCCGGGCTAACTTCCACGCTGCGATATTGCCGGCAATTCCCGTACCGACGATTGCTATTTTCACGGCGCAGGTTCCGCAACTGCGCGATGCGATTCGCGGCGCTCGATGGGAACCGGCTTCAGGTCCCATACCAGCCCGACGGCGGCCATGCCACGCAGCACGTAATAAGTCAGGTCAATCTCCCACCAGTAGAAACCCTGGCGGGCGGATACCGGGTAGTGGTGATGATTGTTGTGCCAGCCCTCACCAAAAGTCAGCAAGGCAAGCCAGAGGTTATTCCTGCTGTCATCGCGCGTCTTGTAACGCCGGCTGCCCCAACGATGCGCCAGCGAGTTGATCGTAAATGTGGCGTGGTACAGCACCACCGTGGAAATGAAGAAGCCCCACACCAGCATCTGTCCGCCGCTGGTGCCAAGCCCTGGCGCCACGCGTTCCAGGAACATGCCCAGCAACAGCATACTCACGGCAAACAGCACGGGTACGGCGATGTCAAAACGGTCCAGAAAACGCAGCTCCGGGAAACGCATCAGGTCCTTGACCCGTTTCTCCTGAATGGGAAAGTGCTCGCGGGTCAGGAACCAGGCGGTGTGGCTATGCCAGAAACCATGTTGTACCGGCGAATGAGGGTCTTCGGGGCGTTCGGAAACCACGTGATGATGGCGGTGGTGAGCCGCCCACCAGATAGGTCCCCGTTGGACCGAGGCAGCTCCGATCAGGCCGAAAATAAATTGCACAGGCCGGGAAGTCTGGAAACTGCGATGCGAGAAATAGCGATGATAAAAACCGGTAATGGCAATCATGCGCACCGCATAAGCAAACACCGCGACGCCCACCGCAACCGGACTCCAGCCCACCCAGAATACGGCCAGGCAGGCCAGGTGCATGCCAATGTAAGGCAGCGTGCGCAGCCAATCGATTTGACCGGCATTTGGCACGCCATCTGCAACGGCCTCAGCGCTGATATCGGACGCGCTGGCATCAAACCAGCTCATGACTACTCGCAGGGGGTTTCTCATGGAGACGTCACCATTGTTGGGGGACTTTGCGCAGTGTCGACGTGTCATAGCCCATTTCAGACATCAGCGTCACCAGTTCCGCATAACGTTCGTCAGGAATGGCCGGCTCACGGGCCATTAGCCAGACATAGTCCCGCTTGTTACGTCCAATGATCGTGATGGAGTAGTCCTCGTCCAGATACACGATCCGGAAATCAGCCTTAATGGGCCAGATAAAACGCATGCCCCACACGGCATTGTTTTCGCTCTGCACAAAGCCCTTGGGATTGTACTCCTTCTGCTCTCCATCGAAACCACCCTCGCGAAAGGTGAAGGTGGTGGCAATCGTACCGTCGTCGTTCAGCGCGTAACTTTCAATCGCGTTGTAGGCCTCGGTTTCAATGAAGGTCGGAATATTGCCAATCACGTACCAGTCGCCCATAAAGCGTTCCAGATCCACGTAATCGACAGGCTTGAGCGGCTCCATGCTGCTACAGCCCACCAGCATCAGCGCGAGGGCGGCAAGGCACGCATTGCGCCGCAATATCAGTCGAATCTTGTCCATGGCTTATTCTCATCAGGTTAGGCACTCAGTCATCAGTGCGCGGTGGGCCGGGGAAAAAGGCGTTGGTTCGCTTGATGTAGCTGGCGTAGGCGGGTCGCCGCTCGCCAATATCTTTCTCCAGCAGGGCCACGCCGGACACCCGCAAGAGCAGAAAGGACATCAGCAATGGCGAACCAATGGTCCACCAGCCGCCGGCAGACACGGCGATAAGGTAGTAACCCCACCACAGCGCAAACTCACCAAAATAATTCGGGTGGCGCGTGTAACGCCAAAGGCCGGAGTCAAGCACCTTGCCCTTATTGTCCGGGCTCGCTTTGAAACGCGCCAGCTGATTGTCCCCGCCGACCTCGAACACCATGCCCAGGCACCACAACATCACACCCGCCAGATCCAACCACCCCAAAGGGGCATCATTGCCGATCGCCACCGCCAGAGGCATCGCGACAAGCCAGGCCAGCACCGCCTGCAGGCCAAAGACGATATACAGACTCTTGATCCAGAACGCCGGCTGGTTGTTGGCGCGTATTTCCTGGTAACGATGGTCTTCCCCGTCACCATGGTTGCGCTTGGTGATGTAGTACGACAGACGCAGGGCCCAGATGGCAACCAGCACCAGCACCAGGGCCGTGCGGGCGCTCATCGCGTCCAGCTGCCATGCGTAACCCAACGCCACCAGGAGAAACATCAATGACCAGAGACTGTCGACAATGCTCACATCTTTGCGCGGCACGCTGATGCCCCAGAAAACAACGGCAACAGCCACCAGGCAGGCAAGCATGATGCTATAGGCGGTCCAGTCCATCATCAGGATACGCTCAGGCTCTCACTGTCCTGCTGGCGTACGAAGCGATAATGACTCACCAGCCACTCCTGGCCGTTACTTAAGCCGAACAGCTCCGCGCAGGCCATAAAGAAAATGCGCCAGCGCTGTATCCACTGCTGCACCATCTCTTCACCATAAACCGGCGCCAGCACCTCCCGCGCCGCCTTGCGATTCGCATCAAGCAGCGCCAGCCAGGCATTGGCCGTCTTTTCGTAATGCGTTCCATCCCACAACCACTGCTCTTCCAGGCGCAGATCACGTTGAAAGCGCAGCGGCAGGTCAGCACTGGGCATGATTCCACCGCTGAAAAAATACCGGCTCATCCAGTCACTGGGCCCGTTGTCCTCGAAGGCGTAGGGCGTAGATCGGTGGCAGAAAATATGCATGAAGAACTGCCCGCCGGGCTTCAGCCACTTGCTGATGCGGCCGAACAGGGTGCGGTAATTGCGCATGTGCTCAAACATTTCAACTGACACAGCGCGGTCAAAGCGCTGATCAATATCAAAGTCATTCATGTCGGCGGTGATCACACGAACATTGTTCAGGCCGCGTCGCTCCAGCTCGGCCTCGATATAACGACGCTGGGGCGCTGAGTTGCTGACCGAAGTCACGTTGCAATTGGGATAGTTGCTGGCAATCCAGAGTGTCAGCGAGCCCCAGCCACAACCCAGGTCGAGCACATCCATCCCGTCTTCGATGCCGGCACGCTCCGCGCTGATTGCCAGCGAGCGGGCTTCGGCATCATCCAGCGTGTGGGTGGTTTCGTCCCAGAAACAAGAGCTGTATTTGCGGTGCTTGCCAAGCGCAATGGCAAAAAATTCAGGCGGCACTTCGTAGTGCTGCTCGTTGGCAAGCTCGGGAACCGGAGCAACTCCGGCCTGCTCCATGGCCCGCACAAACTCATTTTTCCGGTCCGCCGATGCGGCCAGGTCCAGCGCATTGATTTCCGTCAGTCTTTCCCGGCACAACCTGCGGATTCCTGCGCGAATAACGCTGTCAGGAACCAGCCCCATTTCTGCCCATCCAATCGCCCGGCTGCCGGACTTTTCCGTGTCGCTCATTTGTTGTGTATCCACCGCCATCCCAAAACTCCCATTATGAACCCCTCAGCCTGCGAGGGCACTGATTGTGCCTGTTTAACCACTGGTCAAAAAAGTGAACGCCCCGCCCCTGCGCACCCGTTGCTAAAACAAAAAAACCCCGGCATGTTACCGGGGTCAGGGGCAATCGGGAGTGACTGGGGTTTTCGATGAATCACTCCCAGGGAGTAACGCGCTCACGTCACAAAAAAGCGTTGGCAACATTCAGCTCATGATTTGTATTTTGGAAGTTAGGGCAGGTTTGGTGAAACTCGCGTCAAGAGAACTTCACCCCTGGTTTAATAAGCTAGCAGCGTTTTACCACCGTGGAGCGCTTTGAGCGTGTTGAGTTATTTAATGGCTGCGATAATCAACCTAAGCGCCGGCCCCTGGATCATCGTTAACGATGGCGTCATGGGCGGCCGGTCCAGTGCGAGCGTTGTCGCAACAGACGACGGCATTCGATTCGCTGGCAATCTGTCTCTGGAGAACAATGGCGGCTTCAGCTCAACACGGCATCTTCTGAGCAAACCGCCTGTTGGAATGGATGGTGTTCGCTTGCAGGTCCGTGGCGATGGACGTGCCTACCAACTCCGCTTGCGGCAGGACCAGCGCTACGATGGCGTGGCCTGGAGCGCCCCGTTCCAGACCGGCGACGGCTGGGCAACCATCGAGTTCAGCTTTACGGAATTTGAGCCGGTATTTCGTGGCAGGCGGGTACCGCAGGCCGGACCGGTAGACCCCGCCGCGGTTACGCAGATCGGGATTATGCTGGCCGACAAGCAGCCGGGGCCGTTCGCCCTTGAGATTCGCCAGATGAGTTTTTTCCGGATCGACGAGTGAGATCGCCAGGCACCCTTGTCACCAGGCATGACTGATGGAACTTAACGCCTCCTGATGCCTGCCTTATGCTTTACCCTTCTCTGAGGAGGGTGACTATGTCCTTTTCCAACCTGCAAGTTGACATTACCGGCCTGCCGCGGGCGGGAGAGCTAACGCTTAAACGCCTGCCCGAGGCGCATCGACGGGAAATTATCGCTCAGAGCATTATCACGCTGGGCATATTGGTGTTGTTGTCAGCAATTCCCCAGGTGATTACGGCCATCGATCCGCTGCAGCGCCGCTTGCTGCTGCTGTGGCCGGTACTGATTCTGATTATTGGCGGGCTCATCAGCTGGTTAATGTTGATCCGTTACAAGCACAAGGGCTATGCGATGCGCACGCACGACATCGTGTTTCAGTCGGGGCTGTTCTGGCGCAAGACAACCGTGCTGCCGTTTAACCGGATTCAGCATGCGGAGGTTACCCATGGCCCCTTGCAGCGACGATTCGGGCTGGCAACGCTGAAGTTTTTCACCGCCGGCGGCGCCAATGTCGACCTCAATATCGACGGATTGGAAGCCTCTGAAGCGGAAGCCCTGCGTGAGGACATTTTGCGCCGCAGCGCCAATGCACGCTGAGACCGACACAGAGCTCGCGTCTGAGTCGTCACAGTGGCATCGCGTCTCTCCACTTTCGATTATTGACACTATCCTCACCCTGTTTCGCCAGGGGGTTGCACAGGCAGTCCCCGCACTGGCGATTCTGGTCGCCAGCGCAGCCTCCTCGGAGCGGGTGGAATTACGCCTTGTGATCGCAGGAGTAGGCATCCTGATCCTGCTCACCATTGTGTATGCCTTTCTGGCTTACCTGAGATTTGGTTACCAGCTAACAGACAGCCGGATCAATGTACGTAAGGGCGTGCTGCATCGGGAATTACTCAACATCGACAAAGACCGGATTCAGAATGTCACCATTCACGAACCATTCTATTTCCGACCCTTTGCCCTGGCAGCGATTGGTATCGACACCGCCGGTAGCAGTGGCAAGGAAATTCGTCTGCCAGGCATCAAACTGCAGCAGGCGCGGCGGCTACGGGACGAACTGGTTGATGAGCAGGCAGCCCGTTCGGCACCACCGCACACGCTTCAACACGGTGGGTCGACTAACGTCGATGGCGCGCCGCTTGCCCCGGATACAGACAACCGCGAGGTGCTGTTGCGCCTTAACCGCAAGGACGTGATCATCGCCGGTCTGACCGCCAACTTCATGCTGTGGGCTGCCATTGCCATCGGCACGGTCTTCGGCGCTGGCGACGTCGGAGAAAAGGTCATCGACTGGTTGGTCAAAAACTTCCAGATCAAAGAGACCGTGCAAACAGCGCGCGCAGAAGGTGGCGATCTGCTGGCCGGGCTAATGATTCTTGCTGCCATGTCCGCAGTGATGATTTTGCTGCCGGTTATCTCTGTGATCGGTGCCATGCTTCGCTATGACGGCTATCAACTGAGCGTTAACGGGGACCGCTTCCGGCGCAGCAGCGGGCTGCTTAGCCGCCACGACGAGTCGGTTCGGCAACACAAGATCCAGGCGGTCACCTGGAAGCAGAACGCGATCGCGCGGATGTTTGGTCGCATTAATTTGCAGTTACGCCAGGTAAGTGCCGGAGCGGGCGTTGAATCCGGTGATGTCTCCGTCGGGGCCCTGACACAGACATTTCCCGTGCCGTCTCTCACTCCCGTTGAGGCAGAATCCCTGACTGCGCGATTCCTGCCCGGCTACCAGGGAACCAGGGCGAAATTTACCCGTGTCGACTTGCGCCGCTACATGACCGTTTCTCCGCTGATCATGTTGACACCCCTGGGAATCGGCCTGGCACTGCTCGGGTACTTTGTGGACTGGCGCTTTGCCGCGGCCTGGGTGCCGGTCGCCATGGCGGTGTTACTTTTTCATTATCAATGCTGGCGAAAAACCGGCTGGGCCGTGGTCGGCGACCATGCTTTCCTGCGCACCGGGTTCATCGGCTCAACCACCAATATTTTCCCGCTCTTCAAAATCCAGCGCGTGGATGTCACCCAAACCTCCGGCATGCGCCGCCGCGGACTCGCACACTGCACCGTCCACCTCGCATCTCACTCAACAACCCTCCCCTGGATGTCAGCCGAAGACGCCTTCACCCTTAGAGACCTGGCCATCTTCAAAGCTGAGGTCAGCAAAGCAGCCTGGTTCTGACTTAGCGGGCAAGGAGGTATCGGGCGGCCGGGATGCAGGTTGTGGTGGGGTGCCCGGTTGTGTCCGGCCAATTAGGGGCTTGAGCCGAAGGAGCCGCAGCGACCGGGGTCATTTCGCCAAGGAAGGCGAAATGAGGCTGCCCAAATCAGGATGATTTGTGCAGCCGACCCCGCTAAGCGCAGGTGACTGAGGGAAGCCGCAGGCCGAAAGTCCGGCCGGACACAACCGGGCACCCCGGCACAGCCGTCAACGAAGCCCGAAGACGCTTAACCGTAAACGGCAACAGAATCAGTTAAGTCAGCGAATCTGCTTGTGCCAGCGACGAACCAGTTGCTTGACGTTGATGTCGGGACCGCCTTGACGCCAGTTCTTGGTAAAGTCGATGTCGGTTGAGTTCGGCGGCGGGCTCGGACGGCTGACCTGCAGGCGCACGGGTATTGGCACGCCTTCACCCATGGCAATCACCTCACCGGGTGACAGGCTGGTAATGGCCGACAAAACGCCGTGGGCCGAATCGGGCACCATGGCACGGATGTACTCCTGGTCATTCGGGTTGGTGGTTCGCAGACACACATAGGTGCCGCACTGGGCCAATACGGTCTCGGAAACATCATGCGGGCGTTGGCTGACCACGAGCAGACTCACACCATACTTACGGCCAACCTTGGCAATGCGCTCCATCATGCGGCGCGCCTGCTTGTAGCGCGGGTGGTCACCGCGCGGAATGTATTCATGCGCCTCTTCACAGACCAGCGTGATGGGGAACTCGCGACACTGCGGGTTCCAGAAGTTGAATTCGAACGCCAGGCGCGCGATCTGTGCGGTAACCATGGGCGCAACGTCAATCGGCACTGCGCTGAGGTCAAGCACGGTTACTGCGGCAGGCTTATCGCCACCCAGACCTACAAAATCCTGCATAAGCTCGACCAGTGATTCGGTCGAGGTACGGCGCACGGGACGCAACAGAAAGTCGTAACGGTTGTCGTGCAGCAAGCTCTCCATGCGCACCAGTAACTGGTCAAACTTGCCAAACGTTGCCGCCTTGGTTTTACCAAAATCACTGGAGCGCTTGTTGGCGTCCTTGATGCGCTGAAACAGTTCTTCCATGGCAAAGTACACAGGTGCATCAACCGTAATCTGTCCAAGATCGGCGTCCTGATTCGTTTCGCGCTTCAAATCAATCAGACTGGACCGCAGCAGCGCTGTCTGCACAGCAGCATGCGGGTCGTCGTCGTCAATAAACAGTTCGCACAACTCCGCGAAGCTCAGCAGCCAGTAGGGCACCTCGAGATCGCGCGCATCGAGGCATCGAACCTTGTTTTCCGGGAACGGCGAGCGGGCCATAACACCCATCTCCTTGTTCCCGTATTCAGCGTGCATATCCATGATGATGATGTGCGCGGACGGCATCGTGCGCAGGGCTGACTGGATCATGCTTGTGACGGTCCAGGACTTACCCGAACCACTCTGGCCGAGAATCGCCGCATGGCGACCGAAAAACTTGTTGGCGTCAAAAAACACATCAATGGATTTGGACGCGCTGAGCTTGCCAATCTTGTATCCGCCTTGCGCGTTATCAGCGAAAATACGCTCCAGCTGCATGCTGGACATCGCATGAATTTCTGCGCCAGGTGTTGGATAGTTGGCCACACCGCGCTTGAACTCACCGCCCATTTCCATCTCGCCCATCGGGCTGAGACGAATCATATGTTCTATGCGGCCGTCGGGGTCGCGCTCCTGCCACGTGCCTTCGACCATCGTGATCACATCACTGCCGTGCTGGCTGACTTTCAGGTACGAGCCGACCTGGCCGATACGCACCTTATGCATACCCACCATGCGCTCGGAAATAAATTCGCCACCGCGACTGATAAGGCGACCAACGAAGGCTTCCCCGTCGACCTGCACGAGCCGGCCTACCAGGGTTTCATTGGACGCAGATTTGGCCTTAGCGGAGCCCTGTTGGGCTTCCTTGTCTTGCTCTGACAGCACGATGGCTCTCCTTGCCTTGGGGCTTCAGAAGCGCTTATCGCGCCCATGGAGCGTAAAGATTACTTTTTTGAAGGATTTAGCGCAACTTTCTAACTGTAAATCGCTAAAGCCGAGCTTGTTGCATGACCTTTCCAGTTGCGCATCTTACTACTGCGAGATAGCAAGGTGTGACAGCACGAGATTTTCCACTGCAGACCTTGGCGAAGGTCAGGCATTGGCCAGCCCATGACCTTCGTCACTACCGAAATTCCGCGCTGACCCTTAGCCTCTCTCCCGCACCACGCAAACTGATGTAGTATTTGCGCCCCGAGCCGCACCCCGCGTCGGCCCCGAATCACAACCACCCCAACCCAGGGAGTACCCATGGACAGACGGGATTTTGTCAAACTCACCGGTATTGGTGTCGGCGGGCTTATGCTGCCCATTACCGGCCGTATCGTTTCAGCCTCTGAACTGGTCGGCGCCAATATGGATTTCGCCGCCAAGAAAGCCCTCGCGAATATCGCGCTTGAGTCAGCAACCAGTGCCGGCGCAAGCTACGCAGATGCGCGTATTGGCCGCTATCTGAACCAGTTCATCACCGCCCAGGAAAAACGTGTCGACAACATTGTTAACACCGAATCTGCGGGCATCGGCATCCGCGTTATTGCCAACGGCACCTGGGGCTTCGCAGCCACCAGCGATATGCGTCCGGAATCAATCGCGAACACGGCACGTCAGGCGGTCGCAGTGGCCAAGGCCAACTCAAAATTCCAGACCGACCCGGTCCAGCTTGCGCCGGTACCAGGCGTCGGTGACGTGGAGTGGCAAACGCCGATAAAGGTCAATGCGCTCGAAGTTCCCATCAAGGACAAAGTTGATCTGCTGATGGAGGTCAACAATGCGGCGCTGGACAACGGTGCGAGTTTCATCACCTCTGTCCTTTTCCAGGTTAATGAACAGAAATTCTTCGCCTCGACGGAAGGGTCCTATATCGACCAGGACATTCACCGTCTGTGGGCCCCGTTCTTTGCCACCGCCGTGGGTGCTGCCGGCTTCAAGCAGCGTCAGGGCCTCGGCAACCCCGTGGGCATGGGCTATGAATACCTTGATGGCGATCCGGCTGAGCAGATTACCGTGCAGGGCGCCAATGTGGGTTACCGCTGGTCCTATGACATGGTCAAGGACGCCACGGATGCCGGTAAACAGCTGCAGGCCAAGCTGAAGGCACGTTCCGTTGAGCCGGGCACCTACGACCTGGTGCTGGATCCGCACCACCTCATGCTGACCATTCATGAATCAGTTGGTCACCCGCTTGAGCTGGACCGCGTACTCGGCTACGAAGCCAATTACGCCGGCACCAGCTTTGCCACCCTCGACAAATGGCGCAGCGGCAATTTCCAGTATGGTTCGGACATCGTCAACCTGTTTGCCGACAAGACCCAGAAACATACCCTCGGCTGCGTCGATTATGATGACGAGGGTGTCAAGACCAAGGAATGGGACCTCGTAGACAACGGCATCCTGGTTAACTACCAGGCGATCCGCGACCAGGTGCATATGATCGATCAGGATGAGTCGCATGGCTGCTGTTACTCGCAGAGCTGGGCAGATGTGCAGTTCCAGCGCATGCCTAACGTTTCCCTGCGCCCCAACCCGGAAGATCTCAGCGCGGACGACATCATTGCTGACGTGGAAAACGGCATTTATATCGTCGGCCGCGGGTCCTTCTCGATCGACCAGCAACGCTATAACTTCCAATTTGGCGGACAGCTGTTCTATGAAATCAAGGACGGCAAAATCACGGATCAGATTGAAGATGTGGCCTACCAGTCAAACACCCAGGAGTTCTGGAACTCCTGTGTAGCGATGGCTGGCGAGTCCGACTACCGCGCAGGTGGTTCATTCTTCGATGGTAAGGGCCAGCCGCCACAGGTGAGTGCCGTTTCCCACGGCTGCCCAACCACGCGCTTTAACGCCGTAAACGTGATCAACACCGCCCGCAAGGTGGGCTAAGCCCCCCCTGGCTAACAGAATTAAAGAGGATTCATCATGTCTATCTACACTGAACAGGAAGCCCGGGCGCTGCTGGAAAAAGTACTGAAGTTTTCCACCGCCGACGAGTGTGAATGCAACCTCGACGGCTCCATCGCCGGCAACATTCGCTACGCGCGCAATACTGTATCCACTGCCGGGGAGGTAAATAATGTCACCCTCGCTGTGCAGTCCGCCTTCGGCAATCGCGTGGGGACGGCCACCATCAACGAGTTTGATGACGCTTCCCTGGAGAAAGTTGTAAGACGCTCCGAGGAAAACGCACGCCTGGCACCGGAAAACCCGGAGCACATGCCACTGCTCGGCCCCGCCGAATATGTGAAGGTCAATGCCTGGCACGAAAGCACCGCCTCGGTGACGCCGGAGCAGCGCGCGCAGATGGCCGAGAACAGCATTGCTCCGTCAAAAGAAAACCAGCTGATTGCGGCCGGCTTTCTGAATGACAGCAAAGGCTTTTCAGCGATCATGAACAGTAAAGGCATGTTCGCCTACCACCGTGGCACCAACGTGGACTTCACGGTCACGATCCGTACCGAAGATGGTCGCGGTTCCGGCTGGGTCACCCGTGACTTTAACGATGTGAACAAGCTCGATACCGCCACCGCCTCAGCCATTGCAATCAGCAAAGCCAAGGGCTCGGTGGATACCAAGGAGATGGAGCCGGGCAAATACACCGTCATTCTCGAGCCTGCAGCCAGCGTTACCTTGCTGGGCAACATGGCTGGTGCCATGAGCCAGCGTGCAGCCGATGAGGGACGCAGCTTTCTGAGCAAAAAAGGACCGGATGGTGCGACGCCTGCTGAAGGTGAACCCACCAACCGCATTGGCGAAAAGGTCTTCGGTGAGCAGGTTACTGTCTCGAGCGATCCGACCAACCCGATCGTGCCTACACCGGCGTTCGCCGGCGATGGCGCGCCGGTTGGCCGGACCGTCTGGATTGACAAGGGCGTGGTCAAGACCTTGCCAAACTCGCGTTATTGGGCAGAAAAGACCGGCGTACCCTACCGGCCGACCGCTTACAGCGGTGGCGGTCTGTTTGGCGGTGGCGTTCAGCTGATCATGGAAGGCGGCGATAAAACGTTGGAAGAAATGATTGCCGATACACGCCGCGGCGTGCTGGTAACCCGCCTGTGGTACATCCGGCCGCTCGACCCGCAGACCCAGCTCTACACGGGCCTGACCCGCGACGGCACCTTCTACATCGAAGATGGCGAAATCAAGTATCCGATTAAAAACTTCCGGTTTAATGAGTCACCAATCGTGATGCTTAACAACATCGAGGAACTCGGTAAGCCGGTACGTATCAACGGCTCCATGATTCCCCCGATGAAGATCCGCGACTTTACCTTCTCCAGTCTTTCGGACGCCGTCTGAACGCGGGCCTATGAACCGCAGAAGCCTGCTGCAAGGTGTTGTCCTGAGCCTGCCGGCCCTGGCGTTGCCAGGGCCGGTCCTTGCCTCCGACTTCTACATAACGCGACTGAGTTATGAATCCGGAGACTGGGATGTCGATGAGCGCGCGCCCTCCAATATTCTCAATGCCCTGATCGAATACACAACAATTCGCGTTGACCTGCGTGAACGCGTCATCGCCCTGGCCGACCCGGCCATGCTCGCTTCACCGTTCTGCTACCTGGCCGGCCGCCGCTTGCTGCGGTTCAATCATGCGGAACGACAGAATTTTGAACGCTATGTGCGCAACGGCGGATTCGTCTTTGTAGACGACTGCAACCATGACATTGACGGCCTCTTCGCAACCAGTTTTGAAGATCAGATGACAGAGATTTTCGGACCGGATGCCTTGCAGAACCTGCCCGATAATCACGCCCTGTACAGCAGCTTTTTTGAATTTGACGGCCCGCCCCGTACCGGCCAGGAATTAAATGGATGGGGTGACGGCCTGGTTCACGACTACCTCAAGGCCATCGAAATTGACGGTCGCATCGCAGTTTTGTACAGCAACAAGGACTATGGCTGCGAGTGGGACTTCGACTTCCGCAACAAGCGCTTCATGGTCACTGACAATACCCGTTTCGCGGTTAATATCGTCGTCTACGCCATGACCACCCCCGCCTGAACCACTCACTGATGGCACCCGAACCTATCGAGGAGACCGTAATGCAGGATCAAGAGCTTTCCGCAGCACAAATCCGCGAGCAGCTCGACAAGCTTAACCGGGTGCGCAAGGAAATTGGCCAGGTGATTGTCGGCCAGCACAAGGCGATTGAAGAGATGCTGCTGGCCATTCTGGCCGGCGGGCACTGCATTCTCGAGGGTGTTCCCGGCCTGGCCAAAACCCTGATGGTCAGCACGCTGGCGCGCACCCTGGACCTGGGCTTTCGCCGCGTTCAGTTTACGCCTGACCTGATGCCCAGTGACATCATTGGCACGGAAATCCTCGAAGAAGATCACGCGACCGGCAAACGGTTTTTCAAGTTCCAGGAGGGCCCGGTGTTTACCAACGTGCTCCTCGCCGACGAGATCAACCGCACACCGCCCAAAACCCAGGCCGCCCTGCTCGAGGCGATGCAGGAGCATGCCGTGAGCTATGCCGGCGAGCGCCACCCGCTGCCGGAACCGTTTTTTGTGCTCGCCACCCAGAACCCCGTCGAGCAGGCAGGCACCTACCCCTTGCCGGAAGCCCAGCTCGATCGCTTCCTGCTCTTCATTCGTGTCGCCTACCCGGGTCGCGATGAGGAAATCGCGATCCTCGAGCGCACCACGGGTGGCGCCGGCAAAGTTGTAGACCAGGTGTTGAACGGGACAGAGTTGCTGGCACTGCAAAAGCTGGTGCGATCTGTGCCGCTGTCGGAACCGCTGCTGCATTATGTGGCTGATCTGTGCCGGGCGACACGGCCACAGGAAAGCGGTCTTGCGACGGTTCAGGAATACTTGCGCTGGGGCGCAGGGCCGCGCGCCGGCCAGGCGCTGATACTGTGTGCCAAGGCCCATGCCGTGCTGCACGGGCGCTTCGCGGTTACCCTCGAAGACCTGCAGGTGGTTGCTCCTTCCGCCCTGCGTCACCGCCTGTTGCGCAACTTTCAGGCCGAGGCAGACGGCGTGAGTACGGATGACATTATCCAGCGCGTGCTCGAAGAGGTCGCTACACCCCAAAGCCCCATCAGCTGACGTACAGCCCTGCCGTGGAACGCTTTATCGACCCCCGCACCCTGGCCAGGGTCAGTGATATGCCACTGGTTGCGCGTACCGTCGCGGATGGCTTTTTACATGGGATTCAGTCCAGCCACCAGCGTGGCGTGGGCATCGAGTTCAGCCAGTATCGAAGCTACGAGCCGGGCGACGAGCCGGGTCGAATCGACTGGAAACTCTTCGCGCGCTCCGACCGCTATTTTGTCCGCGAAGCAGAGCGGGAAAGCGAGATTGCGATCTGGGTGGTGCTCGACTGCAGTCAATCCATGGCTCAGCGCAGTGAGGCGGGTGTCTGGTCAAAATTCGAATATGGGCGTTATCTCGCCGCCACCATCGCTTATTTGGCCCAGCGCCAGGGCGATATGGTTGGATTTCTGACACTTTCCAGCAACACGCAGGAATTGCTTCGTCCGCAGACCGGCGAGCGGCAATGGCACCGGATTATCAAGCAACTACATGGCGTGAAGCCGGGTGGCTTAATGCCGCCGGTGTCTCGCGTGCAGGCGCTCCTGGGACAATTGCAGCGGCCCGGCCTCGTGCTCGTGATCAGTGATCTGCATCAGGCTTCAGATGAAATCCATGCACTGCTGCGGCGCATGTCCACCCGGCATAATGAGGTCGCCTGCCTGCAGCTGCAGTGCAACGATGAACTAACGTTTCCCTGGCAAGGGCCAACCCGCTTTGAGGACCTGGAAACCGGCGAGCAGCTGCTGGTCACCGGTCGCGCCGCCAGGGAAAGGTACCTGGCCGGACTGGAGGAGCATCAGGCACAACTTACCCGCTCGCTCGGTCTGCTGGGGATCAGCGTGGATACGATCGACATTGACCAGCCCATGGATGCCGCGCTGCACGCCTTCCTGACCCGCCGCCAGCGCCGGCTGGACTCATGAACGGCTGGTTGCTGCTGACACCCGCCGGGCTCATTGCCCTTGCGGCGCTTGCCATACCGTTGCTCATTCACCTGCTCAGCCGCAGCCGCGGCAAACGGGTACTGGTTGGCAATATCGAGTTGTTCCGCCAGGTTCAGACTCAGCGCGCCAGCCAGATTCGCCTGGTTCAATGGTTGCTGCTGGTGTTGCGTGTGCTGTTGCTGCTGACAGCGGCCCTGCTGTTGGCAGATCTGGCGCGCCAGGGCCTGGCCCCGCCGGTGGAAAACACCGCCTACATCACCCCGGCCCGCCTGGCTGCGGCAGAGCGTGGCGGGGCGCCGATTCCCGATGATCAGAGACAAACCCGGCTGGTTAGTCTGGACGGTGGCTGGGCCCAGCTATCCGAAGCGCTTGCCACGCAACGGCATGAGGGTGAGGTAAGCGTTTACACCCTTGCAAGCGCCGCAGACCAACCCGCAGAGCCGCTGGCCCTGCCATCACCCGTGATTTGGCAAAGTGCCGGCGCTGCCGCAGCCCGGGCGCCATCCTTGCTGAACGTATTGCTGGTTCATGACCCCGCAAGACTGGTCGATGCCCGGGCATTGGAGGCGGCGCTGCTGGCCGTGGCGCAATTCCGCGACCTGTCCGTCAATGTGCGCTTAATGCCGGCCGATACAACAGCGCTGTCAGAGACCGGCGTGACCGCCGGGGATGCACTGATCTGGCTGAGTGAGCAGCCTGTACCTGGCGATCTCCAGGCAGCCGTCCAGATTGATGATTCTGTGGCCGATGTTGTGTCGCCGCATGAATTTGTGACGGTTGTCGAATGGCCGGGACTGAGTTTCCTGGCCGGCGGCAACACCGCCGATCAGGCGCCGGAGAACGAGGCCCTCTGGCGCGACAATGCAGGACTGGCTTTACTGGTCGAACAACATGGTGCCGGCCAACGCCGCCTGCGCTTCACGCAGCGTCTTGCTGTAGAGGCCGACAACCCCGTGGTACAGGATGGTTGGCCGGATATGCTGGCACGCCTGTTGCTGGGCGAGGCTGGCTGGCAGTCGGGAACCGCCCATGCCACCCTGCCCGCGCAGGAAACGCCACTGTCATCGCCTTTGTTAACCCGGGGGCAACCGGCACGCTCCGTTGTTCCACTGTTG
The DNA here is from genome assembly GCA_942491555.1 of uncultured Gammaproteobacteria bacterium. Taxonomy (GTDB): domain Bacteria; phylum Pseudomonadota; class Gammaproteobacteria; order Xanthomonadales; family SZUA-36; genus Marinihelvus. The sequence goes on along the minus strand of CALOBN010000005.1, from coordinate 406,143 downwards.
TCACTGCTGCTCGCCCTGCTGTTTATCGCTGAGCGCTGGCTCGCTGAACGGCCAGGCAAAGGAGCAGACGCCGATGACTAGCGGGATGAGGGATGGCTCTGCGCCATCAGCAAACACCTCCGCAGACCCATCCGTGCGCCCTCCGGCTGAGCCGTCCGCCGCATTATCGGCTGGCGCCGCGCTCAGGCTGCTGCGCAAACAAATCTTTCTGACCACGCTACTCAGGGCAACCGCCGTGGCCGCCCTGGTGGCCGCCATCAGCGCCGTGATTATGGACAGCCCCGCGCTGCCAATCATCATCGGATTTGCCACCTGGCTGGTCATAATCACCGGCGGACTTTTCAGGTCGGGATATGGCGAACTGAATAGCGCCAGGCTAGCCAGCCACCTTGACCGCTGTTTTCCGGAACTCGAAGAAAGCGCCGCCTTAATTGCGATGCCCCCCCAACATCCCACGACGCTGCAACGGCTCCAGCAACAGCGGATTGCACCACGCTGGAATGACCTGCTGGCACAACACAAACGCTGGTTACCCTCCTTGCGCTGGCAGGGAGCGCTGCTGATCGCCTTAGGCGCACTGTTGGTGGTACTGACTGACAGGCTGCTTGACGGCCGCTTCGCAGGGCTGAACAGCACCACGCCACTGACTGCGTCAGAGCCCTCCAGCGCCCCGGCAACGGCCACAGTTGAGCTACTGGGCATCACCATTACACCACCGGCCTACACAGGCTTGCCCGGGTATCAACAACAAGTCTTCGATCTGGAGGTGCCCGAGGGGAGTTTGCTGAGCTGGTCCCTGCTCTGGCCGGACGCCACACAGCCGGAAATACTGATTAATGACGGCCAGGAACGGCGTGTTTCCGCCCTCGATAAGCAGGCGGCGCGCATCACCTTTGAGCATCAGGCCGTCAGGACCGGGCTTTACAGGCTGGCCGATACCGCATTGACCGGTGACCTGGACGGCGCCGCAGCAGGTACTGGTTTTCATACCCTGGCGGTCCAACTCGATGCAGCCCCGGTTTTGCGGATTCTGGAGCCCACGCGCAGCACCGTGGAGCTGCCCCGTGAGGGCGCACCAAGGTTTAGCAGCCAGGTTCAGGTGCGTGATGATTACGGCATCACGTCCGTTGAGATCCGCGCCTCGGTAGCCAAAGGCTCGGGCGAGGGCGTCAAATTCCGTGATGAAACGTTTCAGTTTGATAGCAGCATAATTGAAGACGATAGCATCATTTACAGTCTTAATTGGTCACTTGAGCAATTGGGCATGGAGCCTGGAGACGAGGTCTATTTTTTTGCTGTGGCCCGCGACAATCGTCAGCCTGAGCCCAACGAGGCACGCTCAGATACGGTGGTCGTCCGCTGGCTGGATGAAGCAGAGCCCCTGGAGATAGCCGACGGCCTGGGCATCAACGTGCTCCCTGAGTATTACAGAAGCCAACGGCAGATCATTATCGAAACCGAGCAACTGATTGCCGACCGCGATGCGCTGGACTCAGAGACGTTTAACGCCACATCCCGCGAACTGGCCCAGGCGCAAGCCGAACTCAAGGAGCGCTATGGCCAGTATCTGGGCGATGAGTTCGACGAGGGCGATGGCGCCTCGTTTACTCCGCCGGCGACAAGCGACAGCGGGTCCGGAGAAGAGGCGCACGATGACGGGGGTGACCATGCCGGCCATAACCATGCCGATGACGACCATGGGGCTGCGGCCGCCCGCGTGGACACGCAGGGCAGCGCAGCTGCACTGATTGAACGTTTTGCCCACAATCACGGCGCAGCGGAAATAGGGCCCATTACCCGTCGCAATCCGGTGGGTCTTATGAAGCGTTCAATCAGCAACATGTGGGAATCCGAACTTCAGCTGCATCTCTCAGAACCGGAAAAGGCGCTGCCTTTTGCCTATGAGGCCCTGAAATACCTTGACCTCGCGCGTCAGGCAGACCGCATCTACACACGGCGCCTGGGTTTTGAGCCCCCGCCGGTCTCCGAGGAACGGCGCCTGACCGGCGAGCTGGATGACATCAGTAGCCGTGTGCGACGCCAGAACCCTGAGCCGGATGAGGACCCGGCCCTGCTCGCTGCGGCCTTGTTCGCACAACTGGGCGCTTTGCGAAATGACCAGCCAATCCCGCCGTCCACGCGCGCACTGCTGCGCCGTGCCGCAGATTACCTGACCACTTTGTCACAGCAGCGCCCCGCGCTCATTCGCCAGGCAGCCAATATTGAGCGCTTGTTGCTGGCCGATCGTGTCAATCCGGAAGGCTGTGAAAGCTGTGTCTCCGAGCTTCGCCAGACGGCCTGGACGCTGAGTGGAAATGCGGCATCAGCACCGGACCGGCGATTACCCAATCCGGCTGCGCCGCTGCCGCCACAACCCGCTACGCAATACCAGGAAGTCCTGCAAAGGCTTCGTGCAGAGCAGGCCAGCCCGTGACACCTTTGTTCAGCATCATGGGGCCGGCAGGCCTGAGCTGGTCGCCCGGCCTGGCGGTGCTGATGGGGCTGCTCCTGCTGTGTGCCGCACTGATTCTTACTATTATTCGAGCTTTGAAGCGCCTGTCCGGCGCCCCAGGGGTGACTCGATTTTTCGTGGTTGCCCTGAACATCGTGGCATTCTGCGCCGTGGCACTACTGCTGGCACCGCCGGAGCGACTCCAGGAACAAAGCGACGAAGTCCTGTTGCTCACGACCGGTACGGACACCTCGGACCTGCCACTCAACCGGCGTGTTTATGCCCTGCCGGGTGTTGAAATCCGCGCGGGCCAGGACCACGTGCAGGCGCTCAGCCTGCCCGGACAACTGAGCCTCCGTGAGCCGGGTCTGACCACCCTGGAAGTCAGGGGGCACGGGCTGAGCTGGCAGGAATGGCAACAATTGCCGGCAGACCTGCGCGTGCGCTTCGAGCCACCACCGCTGGCCGGCCCGACAGATGTGCAATGGCCACGATTGCTTCAACTTGGTGAACCGCTGAGCGTTACCGGACGCCTGTCGTTGCCGGAAGAAAACCGCGTCGCGCGACTGGTGCTGATGGATCCGGCAGGCCTTCCGGTCGCCGAGACCACGGCGCGTTCGGGGCAGGCTTTCGCAGTCCAGTCGGTGCCCCGGGCCAGCGGTCGCATGAGCTATACCTTGCAGAGCTGGCTCGGAGACACGTTGCTCTCAGAGGATCCGGTGAGCACCTTTGTACAGGCAAACCGGGGCGCCCGCTTGCTGGTCGTGCAATCGGCACCTTCTTTTGACACCCGTCAGCTGGTCAATTGGGCCGCTGACCGGGGCCAGGAAGTCGTGGTACTCACCCGCATCAGTCAGGACCGGGACCTGGCGCAGGGCTTCAACACGCCGGACGCGCTGCAACTGTCCCTGAACAAGGAAATGCTGAGCTGGGCCGATCTGCTCATTATGGACGGGCGCCGTTGGTCAACCCTGGGTGCGGCCCAGGCCAGTCTCGTGCTGGAGGCAGTATCCGGGGGCGCCGGGCTGTTGCTGCTTGCCGACAGGCAACTGGCCGAATGGCTGCCGGGTCCGGCCAATGAGTCCCTGGATTTTGCGCTGCGGCCTGCGGAGCCCGGCCTGGCCGCCTGGCCGGTATGGCCCGGTGGCGCGCCCGCAACGCCGCTACCGCTGGCGCCGTGGCGCCTCGACAATGCACACACCGGAACTACCGCGCAGACGCTAACCGCCAGCGAAGAAGGCGTGGTGCTTGAGGCCTGGCAGGCCCTGGGTGCCGGCCGCGTTGCGATCAGCCTGATCCGTGAACGTCAACGGTGGTTTACCGAAGGCCAGGCAGTCCAGGCGACCCGTTACTGGTCTTACCTGATGCGTACTCTGGCCCGTCCTGTGCCAGCCCCTGAGTGGCTGGCCCCTGCCAGCCGCGAGATGGTCCGGGTGAACAGGGTGTTCGACTTTTGTATTGCCGGCACAGGCCCGGCGGACTATCAACTCGAAGTCCCCGCCGGCGATATGGTTTTCGAAGGCGAACTGGTGACCCATGCCGACGGATTTCCTGTCGCCTGTGGCCGGGCACGGGCCCAACAGGCAGGCTGGCATGTGCTGAAGCTGCAAACCGGTGAGGCCGGCGAAGGCCCTTCAGCCATTCGCGGGTTGCCAGTGCAGGTCTTTGCTGAGCAAGACTGGCTGGCCAGCGACAACGCGTTGCGCCAGGCCGCGACACGGGCGCGTGCTACAGGCAGTGCGCTCATGGAGGATGATGTGACGGTCATGGTCCGATCGGAGGCCTTCAGCCCCTGGTGGCCCTTTCTCGTCCTGCTGTTTGCCGGCAGCCTGCTTTGGCTCGAGCGCCGCCTGTTCGATTTGAAATGAGCTGTATGCGCAGCACGTTGCCGCGGTGAGGGCAGGGCGCTGACGTTTCTTGGGATTTTTGTACGTGCCGGGGCGTGGCTGAAGACCTGCCGGATCGCTTTAACGTGGGGTGTACTGCCCGGCTTCTTCTTCGGTCAGCTCAATCACCTTCAGCGTCCAGGTAACAAACGAGGAATCCACGCGAAAATAATATTTGCCGCTGTACTCCTCAAACAGCTTGACGCCGCTCCCGGGGTACTTCGTCATCAATACGCGACCCTGGTGAACGCCGGTTCCAGCCTCCAGCAGTGAGATTTCAACGGCCGCCTGGTAGGCGCCCTCAGTACTGACGCGCCACTCAAGAAGCCAGGGCGCATTAACCTCGAACTCGGGCGTATTTCTGCTGGCCGAGCCTTTGAACTCCATGATGACCGTCTCGGCCACGGCAACATTCGCCAGGCAGCCGGCAAGCACCGGTGTCAGCAAAATTGTCTTGAGCAAGGCAGGGGTGCGGGAAGGGTTGTTCAACTTGGTTTACTCGACCCCAATGAGGCGTGCGGTCCGACGGTCAGATTGGACGCTCACTATTCGCAATCAGGTAATTCAGGGGTTTGGGTTGGAGCAATCCGCGGTGTCCATCGCCGATTCACATCCGTTTTGCGCTACTGCTTCGGTTGTGTCCAGCTCATCCTGACCTTCCGGACTCACCATTGAGCCGCGCACCTGATTTTCGTCTACCGGAGGGAACCCCATTTCCTGGAACACGGGCTTGAACCCGGCATAGGCCAGGGCAAAGACGGCACCGAGCACGACCGTCCAGCTAATGACTCTCAATATATGTTCCACAGTGTCTCTTTTCTGGGGGGGAAGAACGCTGATTACAAGTTTAACTGACGCTTCACCCTGGCAAGTGGGCCAAAAGTCATGGTCCGGCCGTCCAGGGGGTACTATCAGCCAAGCTTCATCGTATCGGTCCCCTTGCCGATGCGTCATGGTTGTTTGCTTATATGCTTTGAGTGTAGTCCATCATTGTGAAAAAAACGCAACGCGGGGATTAGTTCATGACAAATGAAGATGCCACAAGACACGCCATGCGCCGCAACTGCTGGATCGTGGCCATCCTTGGAATCCTCATGCCCTACCTTGCCCGGTTGCCGGGGATACCAGAGCACGGGTGGTCGTGGCTAATCAGTTACTTTGGCGACAATTGGATGGCGCCCTTATTCTTTGGCGCTTTTAATGCGGTCTGCTGGGTGCCGGTGATTATCGGCAGCAAACTCTACAAACAGCCCTCCTCGATCTGGTACCCGGCGGTGGGCGCCCTGGCCAGTTCGGCGGTTATGCACGCTACTGTGGATCTGGCAGCTGATGCACAAGCGGCCCTTGCACTGCTTGTCATACCCTTTCTGACTCTGCCGTTTAGCGCCACCGGCTGGATTATCGGCTACCTCGTGGAACGCACGCGGAGCGCTTCATAATCATCCTGAGCACGGCGTTCGCGTGACTGCTTCAGCACTCTGATCCGTTGACCTGACAAAGCTGATTCGCGATTTCGGCGGCGAGTCGCGCGTTGGAAATCATCAGCGCCTGGTTGGCGGCCAGGGAGTCACCACCGGTGGCAGCCATAACGTGTTCCAGCAGAAACGGTGTGAGGGCTTTGCCGCTGACATGCGCCGCAATGGACGCCGTCATGGCCGAAGCAATCGCCTTCTCAACCTGTTCCGGCGCCAGGGCATGTTCGGTGGGTATCGGCTTACACAACAGGATGCCGCTTCGCAGACCCAGGGCCCTCTGGTTCGTGAGGATGGCAGCTGCGGCTGCGGCTGAGTCCACACACTGATCAAGTTGGAACTTGCTTTCGCGGTACCAGAATGCCGGCAACTGGCTGGTCCGGTAGCCGAGCACAGGCACACCGTGGGTTTCCAGATACTCCAGCGTTAACCCCAGGTCCAAAACGGCCTTGGGTCCGGCACAAACAACGACGAGAGAGTTGTTCGCCAGCGCGGGCAAATCTGCCGATATGTCCAGGGTCGACTGGGCGCCGCGGTGCACCCCACCTATTCCCCCGGTAGCAAACACCGAAATGCCGGCCATCCTCGCCAGATGCAGCGTTGCCGCCACCGTGGTGCCGCCGTTGCCGCGTGACCCGGCCATCAACGACAGATCCCTCAGGCTGCACTTGCGAGCAGGCGTTTCTTCATCGGCAAGCCGTTCAAGCTCACGGCCGCGCAGCCCAATCCGTATTTTGCCGTCCAGTACGGCAATCGTAGCTGGCGTGGCGCCGCCATCGCGGATTGCCTGTTCGGCCTGCAGCGCCGTCTGCAAATTGGCCGGCGCCGGCATGCCGTGGGTAATGATGGTCGACTCCAGCGCGACCACCGGCAGCCCGGTTTCCAATGCCTCCCGAACGGCGGGGGTCATTGCGAACAAGGCAGAGTCAATACTCAAGGGCTGGCCTGCAAACCATGGGTGGCGATCGCGACAGGGCCGCGGAGTCCGGCAAGCAGTGCGCTCAGGGCAGGTTCAGCTTCCATTTCAAGCTTTAGCCGGGCCATGGTGTCGGCGCGAGTCGTGCCACGATTAATGATAAACAGCGGCTTGCCGAGCAGTTCTGCCTGGCGACAAAAACGATAGCCGGACCAGACCGTCAGCGACGAACCTACCACCAGCAAGGCATCGGCACCCTCCAGCGCCTGCTGCACTCGCGCCACGCGGGGCGCGGGCACGTTGCCTCCAAAAAACACCACGTCCGGCATGAGCATGCCACCACAAGCCCTGCAGTCAGGCACCACAAATTGCTTCACCCAGCGTTCGTCGACCTCAGCGTCTCCGTCCGGGCGAATTTCAGCGCGGTGGCTGGCATAGCCAGGGTTGAGTTGCTTGAGCTCTTCCTGGAGCACATCCCGCGCCAGATGGGCCCCGCAGGAGCGGCAGGCCACCCGGTCTAGCCTGCCATGCAGATCAACCGCGGCTGTGCTGCCCGCTTCCTGATGAAGCCGGTCCACATTCTGAGTGACGAGCAGGCTCACATGCCCCAGGCGCTCAAGTTCCGCAAGGGCCAGATGCGCAGCATTCGGCCGCGCGTCACGAACATACGGCCAGCCGTTCATGCTGCGGGCCCAATAGCGTTGCCGCATGGCCGGGCTGCCGATGAACTCCTGGTGCAGCATCGGATCGCTCCGCTGCCACTCGCCGCGGTCGTTGCGATAAGTGGGGATGCCAGAGTTGGCGGACAGGCCTGCGCCGGTCAGTACCAGCAAGCGCGGGCAGGCCTGGATCATTCCTGCCAGTTCATCAATCATTGCTGTATTTATGCAGGAGCCGGGAGCCCAAAGGCGGCGACAGCCAGGCTCGCCACCACAATCGCAGTGAGGGTCAGGCGCAGGGTAAAGAACCATTCGGGCGCTAAACCATCACGTTTAACGAGGTAATCGTTTATCAGGGCGCCAAGGAAGGCCACCATGAGTAAGACGAGGCCGAAAAAGGGCGGCAGCAGAAGCGCGACCCAGGCAGCAAAGAAAGGCGCCATACTTGCCAGGTAGAGCGGGTCGTTGGATTGACGCCGGGTAATCGCAAGCCCCCAGGTAATGCCGCCCAGGTAGGACAGAATTACTGCACCGTAGGCGATCAGTGCGGTTGATACCCAGCCACGCCAGGTGTCGGGGCCGACCAGTGTCAGCGCGGACAGCACCACAAAAGGCAGAAGACCCGCCAGGCCCAGAACGTTGGGTGTGAGTTGTCGCATCGTCATCAGGGTCGCTCCGCGGTTAGCTGTCCCCGCTGCAGGACATTGAATATGCGCAGGGGCCAGGCAGGCCCCTGTGCATCCCGCCAGGCACCCGGTAGTCGCTAAAAGCATGCGACTCACCGGGATGGAAGCTGAGCGCCCCCATAACCTGATTTGCGGCTTTCAAGAAGCTCAGGCGGAAGCAACCCAGGCGCTGCACCAGCCGTTTGAATTCACCAGCTTGCCGGGGAAAATACCGCAGTTGCCCCAGCCTTCTTCGGCGCCGGCAGAGTACAGACGGCAATTGCCGCAAAGCTGATCATCTTTGCGCTGGGGGAACTTGGCCGGATCAACCGTGGTGGCGTCATGCCGGTAACCAAGTGCTGCAGCCGCCGGATCGTCCTCAGAGACTTTATCCTGGGCCAGTGTGACAATGGGAATGCCGGCCAGCGGAATGGCTGCGCCTGCGGCGATCGTGCTGCGAAGAAATGTTCTGCGTGCTACTTTGCGATCTTTCATAAGTGGCTCCTCGTGCCTGGTCTTCATTGATAGATTGGGTACGGTCTGTCGTTTTTACGATAGACCACGAGAACGGGAAGTATTTTTAACGGACGCTGTTGACGTCTATGTGAAGGCGTATGGTAGTTTCGACCTCATTTTCCCGCAAGGATTCCGTAAATAATTACAACTCTGAATGTCATGATCACCAAATCCGATAAAACGCAGACCGTGCCGACAGAAAATCTGTTCGGACACTGTTGGGAGAGGTTGTCGGCGGCCGTCAGCAACCGTGATGACCCCTGGCGCACGCCGGCCCTGGCAACAGCGGGCGCCGACGGCCCCGGGGTCCGGACCGTGGTCTTACGTGGCGCGGATCAGGGCCGCCAACTGCTGGATTTTCATACGGATCGACGGGCTGCAAAAGTCCTGCAACTCAACGACCGTCCGGATACCGCCTGGATGTTTTATAACGCCTTGACCAGGGAGCAGCTTCGGTGCCGGGGTCCGGTGACCATTCATTCTGGAGATGCAATTGCGCTGGAGGCCTGGGGGCAGCTGCACAGAGCGAGCCGGTCGACCTATGCCCAAGACCTCAATCCGGGTGCAGCCTGGGACACAGGCGGTCAGGACGATGGCCAGCAACAGCATTCCAGCGTGCAAGAGCGCGCAGGCTTCGCCAACTTTATGCTTGTGCGCTGCACCGTGCGGCATATGGATTGGCTGCAGCTCGGCGCACAGCAAAATATCCGCATCCTGATGCGCCCGGGCCCTCAAGGCTGGCTTAGTAAGCGGGTCGCACCATGAGCGCAAAGCGCTGTAGTCTGACCACGCCGCAAGGCGAACTGGTTTTCAGCATTGTCCACCGGCCAAGGGTGACACGCCGCATGCACCTGGAGCTGGACGCGGATGGTGAGTTGCTAGTGGTCGTGCCGCATGACTGGCCGTCTTTTTACACGCGACGGTTGCTGCACAAGAATCTCGCTTTCGTACACCGGTTTCTGGACCGCGCGCGGCGGCGCCACACCGAACCACTCAGCTATGCTCATGGCTCCCGCCATCTGTTCGCCGGAAATGCAGTTAAACTGGATGTTCAGACCGTCAAGGCACACCGCCCCCGGGTTGAGCTTGCCGGCGACAAGCTATGTATTAAGCTGTCCGAGCCCACGCAGGCGCAGATTCGCAAAGTCCTGCAGAGCTGGTATCTGGAGACAGCCCGTGTGTCCTTCGCGCGGCGTCTTGAGGTCGTTCGATACAGCGCGCCATGGGCCCGCGACCGGCCCCTGAAGCTGGCGCTGCGGCGGATGAAACGAACCTGGGGCACCTGTAACAGCAAGGGCCTGATCCGGCTCAATACCCATTTGATCAAGGCGCCGGACTTCTGCCTCGACTATGTCATTTCCCACGAGCTATGCCATCTGCAGGTCATGAACCATGGTCGGGATTTTTATCGTCTGCAGGAGACGATATGGCCGGAGTGGCGCAAGCATCGTCGCCATCTGCGTGAGTACGGTTCGCGGTACACGCAGGAGTGAATGCGTACAAAAAAGATGCAGGGCCTTAAGGTGGACCGGCGCATTGACAGCATTGTTCTGGGCGCGGGCGCTGCAGGACTGATGTGCGCGCTGGTAGCCGGTCAGCGGGGGCGTCGTATTCTGGTTCTGGACCGGTCAAACCGCATTGGCAAGAAAATCCTGATGTCAGGCGGCGGCAAATGCAATTTTACCAACCTGCACATCTCGCCCGATCGCTATCTTTGCGCTAATCCGCACTTCTATAAGAGCGCTTTGAGCCGCTATACCCAGTGGGACTTCATCGAGCTGGTAGAGAAGCACCAAATCAGCTATTTCGAGAAGCAAACGGTCAATGGGCTCAGCGGCCAGCTTTTCTGTCACGAATCATCCAAACAAATCGTGGCCATGCTGCGCTTGGAGTGTGAGCAAGCGGGTGTCGAGATTCTCACGGACTGCGAAACCCACGAGGTAAGCCAGGACAGCGATGGCGGGTTCAATCTGAAAACATCCCTGGGTACGTTTAATTCCGAGACCCTTGTGGTGGCCACCGGGGCCTTATCCATTCCATCGCTGGGCGGCTCCGGATTTGGTTATAAACTGGCGGAACAGTTTGGTCTCGAGGTTCTGCCAACCCGGGCCGGACTGGTGCCATTCACTTTTTCCGGCGCGACAGGCGAACAGCTCAAAGCCCTGGCCGGCACTTCCTGTGAAACCATCGCACACAACGAACGTGCCGAGTTTCGCGAAGACATGTTGTTTACCCACCGCGGCCTCAGCGGCCCGGCCATGCTTCAGCTGTCCAGTTACTGGATGCCGGGAGAGCCCATCTGCCTCGACCTTCTGCCGGGCCACGAAGGGCTTGAGATGCTGCGGGATTGGAAGCAGGAAACACCCAAAAGCCTGCTGCGCACGCGCCTCGCGCAGCAATTGCCCCGCAAGCTGGTTGCAGAACGGGAGCAGTCCGGATGGCAAGACTTTGCGGAACTACCCCTCGCCAACTGGCCGGACAAGGCCCTGGAGTCAGCAGCCAAGGCGCTCAAGCACTGGACACTTCGTCCCGCCGGCACCGAGGGCTATCGAACCGCCGAGGTAACTCTGGGGGGCATCAACACAGATGCCCTGTCCTCCAAAACCATGGAATCCCACGTGCCCGGCCTGTTTTTCATTGGTGAGGTGGTTGATGTGACCGGTCACCTCGGCGGATTTAACTTTCAATGGGCCTGGTCATCCGGCTACGCTGCCGGGCAAGCTCTGTAAATTCGTGATGAGCGCTATTTTAAATATTTTATCTACATATAGGCGCTTTTCGACACATTTTAGACGTATATTCGATAATCAGAAAGACCAACCGGCCGACAGCACACCCCTGAGAAGCAGCCCCGCCAGTTAAATATTTTTTTCGATGATTGGTACATTTAGGCACTATAAACGACTTTATCGGGTTAATTAGTTACTTATTGTGACTTTTAACCGATCTTTTTAAGCCCAGACTTAACTTTTCGCACGATCACCAGCCACATTCAGGCCAGACCTGGGCCTTGATCGGTACGCTTTGCAGAGCAATTAAAACGCGTATTTGCGTTTAAAAGAGTCTATATTCGATAAAAAGTGCGCAATTGCGGATAAATTGGTTAGCGAAGAATTATTGGAAAGGCACGGGCCAGAGACAGGGTACCGGAATGACTCACCCTGGCGTCTGTCTCTGACCACGCAGCACGGCACAAACCCTCGCCCTGGGGATGTGCCGGATTTTAATTGCCCATCAGTTCCATCAGGGCAACCACGGTACTCTCTACACCGGCGGTAACAGCCGGTTCAGGCGATATCTTGAATAATGCTGAATGATGCCCCGCCACGGCCGGCCCACCGTTCGCCTCGGCAATAAAGTCGGCCTTTGGTGTACCACCCACAGCCCAGTAAACACTGGGAATGGTCGGGTCGACGATGAAAAACGGATAGTCTTCCGCGCCCATGCCCTTGGTCGGCACTTCACCTACCCGGTCTTCACCCAGGGCCTCCATCCAAACTGCTTCGAGTCTGCCGGCCAGGTCAGCATCATTGGTGGTTGGCGGCACGAAATCTTCGGAAATAATGACCTCTGGCAGCTTGTCCTCGGGAATACCGGCCGCGCGCGCCGTGTTGATTGTGATTCGTTCGATCCCCGATAGCAGCAGTGCGCGGGTTTCGGGACTCGTGTTACGTACGGTCAGTTGCAAGTGAGCACGGTCAGAAATGATGTTGTGCTTGGTGCCCGAATGAAACGAACCCACTGTCACCACGCCGGGGTCGCGCGGTGGAAGCTCGCGGGACACCAGGGTTTGCAGGGCCAGGACGATCTGGGCGCCGAGAACGATCGGGTCGCGGGTCTGGTGCGGAGAGGCTCCATGGCCACCGACACCATGAATGATGATGTCAACCGAGTCTGCACCGGCGTAAGGGCTGCCCTTGGACACATTGATAAAGCCCGCCTCGTTATTGGCACTGACATGAAAGGCAAGTGCGTAATCAGGAACGCCAAAGGTCTCCCAGATTCCATCTGCGCGCATGGCCTTGGCGCCGGAAATAGTCTCTTCTGCGGGTTGCACAACCAGCATCAGCGTACCGCTCCACTCATCGCGGCGGTTCGACATTTGCCTGGCCGTGCCAACCAGGGCAGTGATGTGCACGTCGTGCCCGCAGGCGTGCATGGTGTACACCGTTTCACCCGTAATCGGGCTGGTCTGCTGCTTCGTTGAAGCGTATTCAAGACCGCTGGCCTCCTGTACCGGCAGGCCGTCCATGTCAGCACGCATCATGACCAGCGGCCCTTCGCCGTTCTCCATGATGGCCACAAGGCCGGTGCCGCCAATATTCTCAGTGACCTCAAACCCGGCGGAACGCAATTCATCCGCCATGCGGGCGGCGGTCATCGTTTCGATGGTGGACAGTTCCGGGTTGGCGTGAAAATGCTCGAACAGCGGCTGAAGGTAACTGTCATAGTCCGCCTGGACACTGGTTGACAGATCGTCCGCATTAACGGGAGAGATCAGGAAAGCGGCCGCCGCCGCGGCAAGCAATGATTTTTTCATGGATGTGTTCCAAAGTGGGAATATGCGGTGCAGTTTAGGGCACACAGTCGCGAGGTCAAATGCAAACGGTCTGCCCGTGGCTCGATATTAATTTTGCGACGAAACGGCAAACGGCTCCAAGCCTGGCTATAGACTTTTTGGCAAATCGGCTATAGCCACTTTGGCGTTCTGTCTATAGCCATTCTGGCATTCAGGCTATAGCCAAATCTGCTCAACCACGGAATGCTGTGGCGATTTGTCTATAGCCAGTTTTGCACGGCCAAATAGTCGTTCTGATAGCGCTTAAACAGCCAAGTGAGCCAGCGATCGTCAATACTGGTGAATCGTCTATAGACATTTTGGCAAATCGGCTATAGCCATTTTGGCATTTGGGCTATAGCCAAGATTGTTCATATGCTTAGCCATTCCTGTATATGCACGATACCGCGAACAGGTATCGCGGAAAGGCGCATGACATAAGGGTTTAGACGATTTGGTAACTTGTCTATAGCCATATTGGTAAATCGGCTATAGCCAGATTTGCACAGGCAAATAGCCACTTATGCTGATCAATGAAAACCAAAGGCGTTGATAACGTTAGCCATTTTGGCATTTGGGCTATAGACATTTTGGCAAATCGGCTATAGCCATTTTGGCATTTGGGCTATAGCCAGAAATGTTCATTCATTCAGACCATCATGCAGGCATGTCAAATCCGCACCAAAAACGCCTGAAAGGGGCATGGCATATCGATATAGCCAATTTGGCGATCGGGCTATAGCCAATTTGCCAAAACGGCTATAGCCAGGATGGTTTGCCTGCTTAGCCAATTTTGCACAGGGACCAGGGTGTGCATCGCCGCTGATTCCCGGCAACCGGGTGAATGTCCTGGAGACATTGAGGCGATCGCCCATAGCCAACCTGGCACTCTGTCTATAGCCAATTTGGCAAATTGGCTATAGACAGATTTGCGTGCCCTGATTATTCCGCAAGCACATCGGTCCATCGCAGCCTGCCCGATACGGAACGGGGAAACCCTCTAACGGCACTTACAGCCGGCGGAACTTTTTACTAGGATGGGCTCCCCTCTTCCGGATAATGCGCATATGACAGTTGTAAAGGCCCCTGCAATGACTTTGGGCTGGCGGGAGTGGGTTGCATTGCCTGATCTGGGCCTGTCCCGAATTAAAGCCAAGGTGGACACGGGCGCTCGCACTTCGGCGCTACATGCCTTTGAAATTAATGAGGAAAACCATGCGGGGCAGCAATGGGTGCGTTTTTTAATGCACCCCAGTCAGAAAGACCGCGAAACGGTGGTGGAGTGCCGCGCCCGTGTAATTGATGAACGCGAAGTTCGCGACTCAGGCGGGCATGTGTCTTTGCGCTACGTGATTGAAACAACCCTGGCTATTGGTGAACACCAATGGCCCATTGAGCTGACGCTCACACCACGCGATGACATGTTGTTTCGCATGCTACTGGGGCGCACTGCGCTGAACCGCCGTTGCCTGGTTGATCCGGCCCGGTCCTACCTTGCCGGTCCAGATCCGGAGCACAAAGAATGAGTCGTAATAAGCCCATTATCATCGGCAAAACAGAGGTTTTGCCCGGAACATCGCGCAATATAGATCTGCCCATTGCAGACCTCTACACCACCACGGCCCTGCACATGCCCATGAAGGTGATCTGTGGCAAGCAGGCCGGGCCTACCGCCTTCGTATCCGCGGCGATCCACGGGGATGAGATCAACGGCGTGGAGATAATCCGGCGGCTGCTCGGCCTCAAGGCGCTGCAACGACTTCGTGGCAACCTGCTCCTGGTGCCAGTGGTCAATGTGCACGGATTCCTTGACCGCTCGCGCTATCTACCCGACCGCCGCGACCTGAACCGGTGTTTTCCCGGCCATCCGACCGGCTCCATCGCCGCAAGACTGGCGTACATATTTGGAACGGAAGTGGCGTTCAAGGCCGACTTTGGAATTGACCTGCACACCGGCGCGCTGGATCGGTCAAACCTGCCGCAGATTCGCGTTACCCGCGGCGATGAAGCGGCTGCCGAACTTGCGGCGGCCTTTGGTGCCCCGGTTGTCATTGGCGCCAACAGCCGGGATGGCTCGCTGCGCCACGCCACGGCGGAACGCGGTATTCCAGTCATCGTTTACGAGGCGGGCGAGGCGCTGCGCTTCGACGAACTCAGCATCCGCGCCGGCGTGCGGGGTATCATGCGGGTCTTGCGTGCACGCAAGATGCTCCCCGCACGCAAGCAACAAACGGCCCGGGAAACCGTGACAGCCAGCAGCAGCTCATGGGTCCGTGCTCCCAGCAGTGGCATCGTTACCCAACGTGGTGCGCTTGGACGGCGGGTCAAAAAAGGCGACAAGCTCGCGGTCATTTCCGACCCGCTGGGCGAACGCTCCGATCCGGTCATCTCACCGATTAACGGCCTTATCATCGGCCGCAGTAACCTGCCGCTTGCCCACGAGGGCGATGCCCTGTTTCACGTGGCCAGTTTTGAGAGTGTTGCGGAAGCTGAGGTCGTTGTCGAAGATTTTGCGACAACGCACGACCCGGCGCTTGGCCGGTCCGTCGAAACCGACTTAATAGGAACCTGATATGAAAATCGTCGTACTTTCCACCAATGGACGTCTCTACAGCACACGCAGGATCATGGAGGCAGGCCGTGAGCGGGGCCACGAGATGCTTCTGCTCAACCATAAGCGCTGCTACATGAACATCACCTCGCACAAGCCAAGCGTCCATTACAAAGGCGAAGCAATCGAAAATGTAGATGCGATCATTCCCCGCATTGGCGCCAGCGTGTCGTTTTACGGTACTGCCGTGGTTCGCCAGTTCGAGATGATGGGCGTCTACTCACTGAACGAATCGGTTGCCATTTCGCGCTCCCGGGACAAGTTGCGTGCCTTGCAGCTCCTCGCCCGCAAAGGCATTGGGCTGCCCGTTACCGGCTTCGCCAATTCACCGGATGACACTGAAGATCTGCTCAGTTTTGTTGGCGGGGCACCAGTAGTTATCAAGCTGCTGGAGGGCACCCAGGGTGTCGGCGTCGTGCTGGGCGAAACCAAGAAGGCGGCTGAAAGCGTCATTGAGGCCTTCAGGGGTCTGAACGCGAACTTCATGGTGCAGGAATTCATCAAGGAAGCGGGTAACTCGGACATTCGCTGCCTGGTGGTCGGCAAGAAAGTCGTTGCGGCCATGAAACGTACCGGCAAGGAAGGCGACTTTCGCTCCAATTTGCATCGCGGCGGCAGCGCCGCCCTGGTGCGCATCACCCCGGAAGAGCGCTCCGCGGCAGTTCGCGCGTCGCAGGTTATGGGGCTGAACGTGGCCGGCGTTGACCTGTTGCGCGGTAATCACGGGCCGGTGGTGCTGGAAGTGAATTCAAGCCCGGGACTGGAAGGTATCGAGAAGGCCACCGGGAAGGATGTGGCCGGGCAAATGATCCAGTTTCTGGAAACAAACGCCAAGCCCGGCAAAACCAGGTCCCGCGGCAAGGGGTGACAAATCGGTGGCCTTGGCAGACCTCGGCACGAGGCCTGGCCGATGGTCTTGAACGCAATATTTGTTCCTGATCGCTGCAGGTGCCAGGCACCTGCAGCGACTGCCATGGGCTTACTGGAAGGTATCAGCTGACTCTATGACGGTGACCCTGGTAACGTTTAAGGGATAAGTCGCTACCAGCGCATCTTCTTCTACCAGCTCTTCACTCAGACCTTCCGCCACGAGCGTGGAATAGCTCATGGGTGATGGCGTGTTATTGATCAGGCTGTCGGCAAGGGGCTGGGCCTCACTGACATCGGTCACGATGGTCACGAACATATTCTGTGTCTGCCAGTATTTGCGCAGGGCGGCATTGACCTGTTCCAGGGTGGCGCTTGCCAGCAGGGCATCGAGCTCTGCGAGATAGTTTTCACGTCCGTAAAACCCTGAATCCATGAGCCAGCCCAGCTGCGCTTCAGGGCTCTGCGCGTACAACTTGGTGTAGCTGCGCAGGAAAGTTCGTGTGGCTTCAAAGTCCTCTTCACTCATACCGTCCCTGATGAGTGCATCGAACTCCTTGATGGCCATGCGCAGCGCGAAATGTGCATGGCCGAGCTCAACCTCACCCAGCTCCTCATATTGTTCACGCAGTTGCTGACCTATCTGGACCGGTCGAATCCAGATGGCCCAGTAGTTGGCGCTGCGCGGCACACCGGAGGGCGGTAACTGGTTCTGGCCGCCGGCCTGGTACCACTCGATATAGCTATAGTCGCCATAGTTCATGGAACGTGATTCGCGGATTTTCTGGTACAGCCGCGAGTAGCTCTTGCGGTGCTCGCCCATCCAGGAGTTGGCAATCATCAGCGCGGCGAACTCATCATCCTTGCGGGTGATGCCCAGCGGGGCACCGGTAAAGATCGCTGAGCCAAATGCCCCTTCCTTGGCAATAATTTCCACCTCAATACCTTCGGGCATGCGCGCCGGAGAGGGTTTGACTGCCACCCAGGGTGCTTCCGAAAGGCCGCCGGCCAAATCGGTCTTGAGCCGGTCGCGCAGCGCATCACTGTAGTTACCGGCCAGCCCGATGGAAACATTGTTGCGGGTGAACGCCGTGCGGTAATGGGACTGAATGTCTTCAAGGGTGATCGCCGCCACGGTTTGCGAATTGCCCTGCACCATGTGCGCCATGTTGCCCCCGCGGAACAACAGGTGCTCCAGGGCCACCTTTGAATAGTCCTCGTCCGAGGAAGCCCGAATGGTCTGATCAACATAATTCTGCTGCTCGGTCATGACACGGGCAAAATCACTTGCATCAAAGTTCGGTGCAAGCAGGACATCCCGCATCACCGGGTAAAACGCGTCGACAAACCGGGCCGGAACTTCAAAAGTAAACGTCGTGACCTCCTTATCGACCAGGGCGTAATAGTAGGCAGCCCAGGGATACAGTAGGTCCTGGATTTCCGAGTAGCCCTTGCCGCCTGCACCACCGCCGGTCATCAGGGACGCGGTGGCGGCCGTCAATCCCAGTTTGTCCGCCGGGTCGGAAATAGAGCCGTTGTTAAAGCGGACCTTGAAGACAACCTTGTTGGCTTCCGGCATCTGGAGTTCGGTAATCTCCATGGCGGCCAGGGGTTGCACGAGCATGGCGAGCAGCAGGATCGCTGTCGAAAAACCCACCAAAAAACGATTCAGCGTCATTTTCATCATTGTTCTCCTGGCGCCTTACTGCAGGGCCGCTGTTTCATCGTCAGAAATCGTCGCGATGGTTAACTGTTCCGCTTGCAGGAACCGCCTGGCCACGGCCTTCACGTCTTCCTGGTCGACCTTGTCATACTGCGCATACAGGCGGTTCATTGCCTCCGGATCACCGGTCAGCTGAATGTAATGGCTCAGTGACCCGGCAATCGCATCCGGCGTGTCCAGGTTCATGGCGGTTGAGAATTTCAGATTGGACTTGGTGCGCGCCAGGTCTTGCGCATCCACGCCGTTTTCCTGGACATTTTTGATTGCCGCTTCGATTTGCGCCATGACATAGGGCATATCTGCCTTGTCGACCAGGGAGGCCTGGATGGTGAACAGCCCCGGATCGCGCTGATCAAAGGCGCCACCGCCCAGAAAACGCACCTTTTGCTCTTCCAGCACCAGCTTCTTGTACAGATCACTGGTCGGCGAAAACACGATCGATGCCAGGACATCAAGGGCGGGCATATCAATCGCCTCAGCGCTGAAGGCCGGACTCTTGTAGCTCATGCTCAGGTAGGGCGGAATGCTCCCGTTTTGCAGGTGCACGTAGCGGGTTTCATTCTGTTCCGGCTCCACCGGAATTTCCGCTTCATAGCTGCCACGCTCCCACTCACCGAAATACTTCTCAGCCAGGGCGTTCACCTGCTCCGGGGTCACATCACCAACCACCAGGATCGTGTTGTACTCAGGCCGGTAGTAGCGGTCGAAAAACGCCAGTGAATACTCATACTGGTTGGGCATGTCGACAATGTCGTCGAAGTAACCCATGGTCGTGTGACCATAGGTGTGTTCCACGAAAGCGGTTTCCAGACGCTTCTCATAGATCTGCTGATAAGGGCTGGCAAAGTTTTTGGTGTACTCGCCCTTGACCGCGCCGGCTTCAGTTTTGAAATCGTGAACGGAATAATTCAGGTTCTGGAAACGGTCTGCTTCCAGCTCAAACATCAGTTCCAGCTTATCGGCACTGCCGGTCATGTGATATTCGGTGCGGTCCTGGCTGGTGTTGGCGTTGGCCGCCGCGCCAGTGGATTTAAGCGCCTCGGCATACTCAGCCTTCGAATAATTGTCCGTACCCCTGAACATCATGTGTTCAAAGAAGTGCGCAAAGCCGGTCACGCCATCCTCGACCTCGTTGCGCGCTCCCACCCGGGTGACGATGTAAAAGGCTGCAAGCCCCGGAGAAGGAAACGGGACGGTCACGACATTAAGGCCGTTGTCCAGCCGGTGCTGGTGAATCTTGTAAGGCAGGATATTATCCGTGCCGGCCTGGGCTGCGCCGGCAGTCAGCGTCAATCCAAGCGCCACGATCAGGCTCGTGGCCTGCGCAAAACGTTTGCTTATGGTCTTTGACAGGTTCATGTTTTAGCCGTCCGGGTACTTTTTAACGGGGCCTCATGATACTCCTTCAAAGGGCTGCCAACCTGTGCCCTTTGGCAGGGTCAATGGCCTTGCGCAAAGCATTAGCAAGGCCCATTTATGACAAAATGTGCTTCTCATCCGGTCTGTTGACCATGGTGAGCGCCCTTATTGACGCCAGAGACCTGGCTCTGACCAGCATGGAAACACAGGCCCGCATGGATGGCATAAAACAACCTTCACTAAAGGCTGCGCCACGCCCGCTGCGAGTTTTGGCCGTGGTCTGGGGGGTGGGCGGATTTCTGGCGCTTCTGAGCTGGGCGCTGATGCGCCTCGGGCCGTTGGTTATGGACGGCCTGGCGTTACCCTGGGCATGGTTTCATTGGGCGCTGTTCGCACTCAACCTGGTTCTGATGGCCTGGTTTGAAGGTTACCGCGGCTTTCAACAAAACTATGCGCCGCGCTTCGCCGCCCGTTCCGAATACCTGTACCGCCATGCCTCACTGCTGCAGGTACTGATCGCACCGCTTGTATGCATGGGCTTTGTGAACGCCCCGAAACGCCGCGTGATTGCCACCTTTGCCCTGACCAGCGGAATCATTCTGATTGTGCTGCTGTACCGGCAGCTACCTCAGCCCTGGCGCGGCATCCTTGATGCGGGCGTTGTGCTCGGACTGGCCTGGGGCATGGCCGCAACAGCCTGGCATGTGGCGCTGGCGCTGCGCAATGGACCGCAGGCCGACCCACAAATCACACCGGGCCTGGCCGTTGATCACCCCCGCGGGGTGGCCTAATTTCGAAATGCACCGCTGACATTGATGGTGAGTCCGCGGAACTCGCCATCGGAACTGATGCGGTAGGCCAGCCCGATCTGATCCAGCTCGACAAACCATATCTTTATCCGGCGTTCGCGCAATGCCACCGCAGCACCGAGCCGCCACTCGTCGCTGATTTCGGTGCGGGTGCTGGTGTCGTCTTCCCGGAAATTATTGAACTCCAATTCATTGCCAAACCAGCGATAGTTCAGATCCCAGACAAAATCCAGCGGGTCTCCGGCATTGCTTGTCCATGACACCGGATAGCGGATGTCCACGCCGGCACCCAGGCCGCTCACACTGTTTGCAGCGGCCTTATCAGGGCGATACCCGGCAGTGAATACCTCGGTGAACAGACCGACGGGGAGATCTTCTTTGCCCACCACGTAGCGGCTCTTGATGCCTGCGTCCCAGATCCATGCGCTCTCATCGCGCCGGTTATCAATACCCCAGCCCAGGTGCCCGTAGCTGCGCAGCCACCAGCGCTCGGTAACGGCCCACTCAGCAGTAACACCAGGCGTGAAGCTCACGGTTCCAAAGTTATCGGAATCGAGCAAGTCGTCAAAAAACTCGAGCTGATAGAGTCCGAATGTGACGGGCAGGTCCAGGGTAAAACCCACTCCTGCCAGGCCCTTGCCGGCCTGATTCGTTTCCTGCCAGTTCCAGCTCAATGGTGCACGCAGCACGAATACGTCCAGCTCATCTTCGACCTGGTACCAACCGGTACCCAGAAACGCTGAATAGGCCCAGTTCACCTGCGCCAGCGTCGGGCGGGGCAACATGAGGGTGCCGAGCAAGCACAGCAGCGCCAGCACCCGGCCGGCAGAAGGCGCGTGAAAAGACCCCAAATAACTATTTTTATTGATATTGATCACTTCCTGAAAGCAAGCCTGCCCAAACACGCCATGCAACGCCACGTCCCGCGCATCAGCATAGCGTGTGACGGGTAATTGCCGGTAACCTTGTGCCCGGCTCAGTGGTGGGGGAGGATGGGCATTAAGACAACCCCGGGGAGTCGCGGTGAGCAAGATCGAGATATATACCAAGGGCTGGTGTTCTTACTGCCTGCGTGCCAAGGCCTTGTTAAAAGGCAAAGGCCTGACGTTTCGTGAAATTGAAGTGTCCAACGACCCGGTCCGTTTTCAGGAAATGCTCGACCGTTCCGGCGGGCGCAGAACGGTCCCACAAATTTTCATCGGGGATACCCACGTCGGGGGCAGCGACGAACTGGCCGCGGCCGAGAAAAGCGGGCGCCTTGATGATTTACTGGCTGAACACAACTAAGCGGCCAACATCAATGCACCGCCTGCGCGTCGCCTTTACCAAGCAATTTCATGCCCAGTTCGATGATCAAGACCAGCAGCGCCCCCAGTAACATACCGAACAGACCCACGTAGATCAGGCCCGTAAGCGGCCCGACGACCGCGGGCAAGGCCTGCTCGATCGCTTGCTGAATATGGTGCAGGAAAGGTATGCCATGCACCACGATGCCGCCGCCAACAAGAAACATGGCGATGGTTCCGGCCACGGAGAGAAACCGCATCAACCACGGCGCGAAAGCCACGATCCCACGGCCCATTTTTTGCGTAAACTGACGTGGTCGCCGGGTCAGAGCCAGGCCGATATCATCCATTCGAACAATCCCGGCCACCAGGCCATAGACGCCGATGGTCATGATGACCGAAATGGTTGCCAGCACGCCGAAGCGTGTTATCAGGTCAGCGCCGGCAACCGTTCCGAGGGAAATCACGATAATTTCCGCCGAAAGGATCAAGTCGGTACGAATCGCCCCTTTGATCTTTTTTTCCTCGAGCTTCTTCAGATCCATTTGCGGGTCTTTAAGCGCTTCGCGAATCTCTTCTTCAGCCTGTGCTTCGGCATCGGGGTGAAGAAAACGGTGGACGATTTTCTCGGCGCCTTCAAAGCACAGGAAGGCGCCGCCAAGCATCAGTATCGGCGTGATTGCCCAGGGTGCGATGCCACTGATCAGCAACGCCGCGGGCACGAGAATGCACTTGTTAAGCGCGGAACCCTTGAATACCGCCCAGACCACGGGTAACTCGCGGCTGGCCCTGACTCCGGAGACCTGCTCTGCGTTGACCGCAAGATCATCACTCAGGACTCCAGCCGTCTTTTTGGCCGCCACCTTGCTCATGGCGGAAACGTCATCCAGGACGGTGGCGATGTCATCGAGAAGGGCGAAAAGGCTGCTGGCCATCGGAAAATTCGCTGCAGTACGGGCGGCAAAGCATAACCAAATAAGCCGGCCGCCGCACTGATGCGGCATAATTAACGAGTGAGAATAAGGAAAACCAACATGTTCAAGCCCAAACTGCTGATCCTGCTCCCGTTCCTGACCGCGCTAGGTGCCTGCGCCCCCGAATCGACTGATTCCAATACGACTGATTCCGGGGCAAGCGCGCCGGGGCCCGCCAGCGTCATTGCCGATGCCATCTACAGTGGCGGACCGGTTATCACCGTGGATGACACGCTGGGCACCGTTGAGGCGGTCGCCACCAAAGACGGAAGAATCCTCGCGGTTGGCAGCGCGCAGGAAATTGCAGCCCATGCCGGGCCCAACACCCGCCAGGTAGACCTGGCCGGCCGGACATTAACGCCCGGCTTTATCGATGGTCATGCCCATGTTGCGAATTTCGGCCTGCAGGCGATCGGCGCCAACCTGCTCGCGCCGCCGGACGGCCTGGTCACCAACATCGAAGAGCTCGTTACGACCCTGCAGGCCTGGGCGGCGGAATCAAGCGATGACGATCGGGTCGGCTGGATTTTTGGCATGGGTTATGACGACTCAGTGCTGGAAGAGGGTCGTCACCCCACGCGGGACGACCTGGACCAGGTCAGCACCGAAAAGCCGGTCATTGCGACCCATATCTCCGGCCACTTTGCTGCTGTAAACAGCAAAGGCCTCGAGCTTATCGGCTATAACGCAGGCACGTCCGATCCTGAGGGCGGAATCATTCGCCGCCGACCGGGTAGCCAGGAGCCAAACGGTGTCCTGGAGGAGCTGGCGGCGATTCCGGTCATGTTGTCGGCGCTTACGCCGGGCACACCGGAAGACTTCGACTATTTCACCCGGCGCGGTATTGAGCAGGCCATGTCTTTCGGTTACACCACCGCACAGGAAGGCAGGGCTTTTGCTGCTTCCCATGACGGCATGGTCAACTATGCCACCACACAGGGTTTTCCGATCGATGTCGTCAGCTACATCGACTACTCGGACACCAGCCCGCTGGAAAGCGATTGGCACAGCCAAACATACCGGGGCGGATACCGTGTTGGCGGTCTGAAAATAACCCTGGACGGGTCACCACAGGGACGCACGGCATGGCGCACCGTTCCATATTTGCTCCCTCCGGAAGGCCAGCCGGACAACTACAAAGGCTACCCCGCGATACCGGA
Source organism: uncultured Gammaproteobacteria bacterium (assembly GCA_942491555.1). Taxonomy (GTDB): domain Bacteria; phylum Pseudomonadota; class Gammaproteobacteria; order Xanthomonadales; family SZUA-36; genus Marinihelvus. The sequence goes on along the minus strand of CALOBN010000005.1, from coordinate 382,230 downwards.
AGATGCGGTCGTCGCCGGCTTGCTGGAACAGGCTTATGAGCAGGACTGGCAAGTACTCATACATGCCAATGGCGATGCCGCGATAGACCAGGTGATCCGCGTGGCGCGTCCGGCGCAGGCGCGCTTTGGCAACGACGACCGGCGCCATACGCTTGTCCATGGCCAATACATCCGCATGGATCAGCTTGATGCCCTGGCCGAACTGGATATGGCCGCCAGCCTTTTCCCCATGCATACCTTCTACTGGGGTGACTGGCACAGCGAGATTATTGGCGATGAGCTGGCACAGAATATCTCGCCGACGCGCGCAGCGCTGGACCGCGGCATACCCCTCACCAGTCACACCGATGCACCCGTGGCGCTTCCAAACCTGATGCAGGTGATGTGGGCCACGGTGAACCGCACTACCCGCAGCGGCCGTGAACTGGGCCCTGATCAACGCCTTACGCCGGAGGAAGCCTTGAAAGCCATAACGCTCTGGGCCGCCTGGCAACACTTTGAAGAAGATGAAAAGGGCTCATTAACCCCGGGCAAGCTGGCGGATATGGTCATCCTGTCTGACAACCCCCTGACCATTGATCCGTCCAGCATCAACGAGATTGTCGTGCTCGAGACCATCAAGAATGGGCAGACGGTTTGGCGTCGCAACAACGACTGATGACCACGCCGGCGCGTTATTTTGGGCGTTAAAAAAGTTAAACAGCGCTTGCAACGCAGCAAAGCCTGGCGGCTGTTGTTCCGCAAGGCCAGTGTTGAGGCGACGCTGTATACCAATCATTGCGAGCGGTCCCGGCTGCTTGACGACAAGACCTTTCCGGTTTCAATTTTGATAACAAACTGGAATGGCGAACAGGAGATCGAAACCTTTCTGAGCAGCTATGCGGAACATCACTCTGCACAGGACGCCGAGCTGGTCATTATTGATCACGCCTCCCGTGACGCGAGTCGTGAGCGCATCAGGCAATGGATGACCGTGCTGCCTATCAAGCTGGTTTGTTGTGACCGCAATCAACGCTATTCGGCAGCCAATAACCTCGCCCTGATCTACGCAGAGGGCGCTGTGCTGATTTTCGCCAACAATGACCTGACCTTTGACAGCCCCGTTATCGGGGCGCTCGTGGCCGCCCTGGATGACCCTGATGTGGGACTGGCGGGCATTAATCTCCATTATCCGACAACCGACGGTACCCGCTCGCGTAAAATCCAGCACCAGGGCATTCGCTTTGCTGCAGACGGCATTCTTGCTTTCATGCGACCTTTCAACGTTAAGGCGGGTCCGGCGGCGGCTCACCCTTACGCGGAAGTCGCTGCCGTGACGGCCGCGCTGGCAGCGTGCCGGCGCGAGGACTTTGAGGCCGTTGGGGGGTTTCTGGAAGATTATGATTACGGTTTCGAAGACGTGGACCTGGGGCTCAGATTTCGTCGCGAGCTGAACAGGAAGAACGTTCTATGTACCGGGCTTGCTGCAATACATACGGAATTCGGTTCGCAGCGGCGCCAATCAAAACGTACGCTGCAAAGCCGCAGACACGCTAACGCCCTGACCTTTCGCAATTGTCACAATCGCTGGCTGATCCGGGCGGTGGTGCGGTCTCAGATTAACGGGGGTTTTTGGCACTTAAAGGCTTTGCGCGTCAGGATACCGCCCACGATGGCTCCGGACCTGAGCGGGCTCGCACCGGCCAGAGGCGATGTGGAACTGCTCCCCATGGCCAGTGGCACAGCGGATAAGCACACTGGCTTTTGCGGTATCTGGCTGCTGGATGACCCGCAAGAACTCAGGTCTCATCCGGCGCCCCGCGGCGCACTGACCGTGGCACGGGTCAAGCCGGGCATGGCCGGAAGTTGGCAGGAAGTCCATTTGCAGCACCCGCTTGATCTCTTCCTTTGCGACGATGCGAAAGATCAGCTCAGTCTGGAACAACATGGCGATGCCTGGCTGCTTGAGACCCCTGCAGGGGCTCATTCCATGGCACCCGGCTGGCTGGACTGGATGCTCGACACCCTGCTGAGGCACCTGGATAAACCATCAATTGCCATTAAGGTGGCGTTGCCGGATCTGCAGGAGTCTGCGCAGGCGGAGCTGGAGCTTGCCGGGGTACTGGGCCGCCAACTTCGTGAACAAGGGTACCGGGTCCGGATTGACCTGCCGAAGCATTGGGCAGACAGGCGATTGTTCATGGATGACGTCACGATCACGCTGCGTGGCGATGACTGCTTCAAGCCGGAGGCCGGGGCCGTCAATCTGCTCTGGCTGATTGATGCGGATCATCCGGCCAGCGATGAAGAGCTCAACGGATTTGAGCATGTGTTCACGATCTCACACTCCGAGGCAGCCGCGCTTGATCGCCGCCTCTCGGCAAGAGTCAGCCTGTTGGAACGTGGCACCACAACCAACCCGGCAACCACGATCGACCGGATTGTGAGGCAATATCTGCCCGCACCTGCCCGGGAACCGCTCACGCCCGGCGCCTGAACGCGCGCCGCGAGTGACAAGCGCTACGTCAGCTTAGACCGTCCAGGAGCGCTTGAACCAGCGCCTCAACCTTGAGCCACCAGGCGGGTCGAAGCAACGATGGGTATAGGGCCGTTCAGCGCAGACCTGCAATACGTGGGCACCCTGATCAACAACCAGGCTCCCAAGCAATCGCTCCAGCGCATGGGCAGGCGTGCCGTCCAGCTGACCCGTCTCTTGCGGAAACGTCTCTGCCGTAAGCCCCGCGCCCAACAGCTTTGCCAGGGAACTCGAACGGGCCCAGAACATACTGCCAGCTGGAAACAGTGCCAGCCGTCCGGGCTGAATAGATAATTCCAGCAGCGTGGCGAATTGCTCACAAGCGGCGAAGTTGTTGCCCCAGGAAATCTGCTGTCGCAGGGAGTGATGGTAAATCGGAAACACCATGCCGAGCTCAGGATCCGTCGCAAACCATTCGAAAATGGCCTGGACCGTTGCCGGACTCCCCATGAGGTTTGCCAATAGCTGTCTGCGCCAGTCTGATTTAACGGCGCTGTGAGCGCTGCGCTTGGTATGGATATGACCGATAAACTCATGACCTGCCAGGTCATGGGCAAACTCGGTGACGAGCGGGCCAAGGTCTCTTCCCCTGTTCTCAACCAGGCGCAGAGCAACTTTGGCGCGAGGCAGGCTTTCTAGCAAATGCGTTCGAGCATGCTCAACACTGGCAGAATCAGTGATGGAAACATACAAGTGAAACGCAAAAGGCACCTGACCCAGCCAATGGGCCATCTCCTGTAACTGATCAGAAAAATGCAGATGAAGATGAATGCCCAGATCAGGCGCAATGCCTGACCCGGGGGCGCCGCTGCGTTCAAACGGCGTGCTTCGAAGCGCCGCGCTCTTGTGCTGGTCCGGCTCATCACCCTCAAAAGAAGGTGCCGGATAGAGCCCCAGGGTCACACCATTGAAATCTGTATAGAGAACGTCACCGGGCGGGTCAGGGCTCATGACAGGGCCCTGTTATGAACACTGGCTTGCAATCTGACGATGCGCTGTCAGCCCGGGCCGTGTGGCATTTTCAGTCCATTTGTTTTCGGCTTGCAGCATAGTGGCTGTCAGTAAATGTCCGGGAAACCAGCGTAGCAGTCCGGCGGGCTGCGGGCGAGTGTCTTTCCAGGTTCGGCTGAAGTCCTTCAAAACATTCAATTAGCACTGGAAAAGCAGGACCGTCTGCGGTGTACTGTTGCCTGAGCGCACCAATACCGGCACGCTCAACATGCCAGACTCAATACACAGGGAAATACCCATTATGAAAATGCCTGGAGAAAGGAATCTCAAAGGACTTCTTAGCGGCTCCGTTATAACGATTAGCCTGGCCTGCGCGGCAATCGCCATGGCCGAAGACTACCGCGAGAGCGTCAGCGGCGACCTGTCCGACAACCCGCAGCAACCGACGGTCATCCAGGTTGATGAAGGTGAAAACCGGGTTCGTGGTCAAACCATCGATAATCCGACTGACCCGGACTTTTTCACCATGGTGGTACCCCCCGGGCTTGAAATTACGAGCTTGAGTCTGAGCGAGTTTGAGCTGATCTCTAACCCAAGCGATGGCGGGTCACTGATTGCGCTGGAAGCGGGGCCCCGGATCACCGATGTCAACAGTTCTGATAACCTCGTTGGCTTTGTCATCGCGGGCGATGCCAGCGGCACCGAGGTTGGCGATGAACTGCTGGACGATCTTGGCGGGAGTCCGCTGGGTCCTGGCAGCTGGACGTTCTGGATTCAAAACACCGGCTCGGTCACGGCCTATGAGCTGACCGCACTCGCCCAACCGCTGGCAGGACCGGGGCCGGGTGGCAGTGGCGCGGTGGGCATTCCGACACTGGGACCGATGGGCCTGCTGTTGCTGATTGGCAGCATGCTGTGGCTGGGCATCAGACGCAGAACCTAGCTGAGTTCCGCAGATGGGCCACTGCCCGGACGGTTAGCGGGGTTGTTCGAAGCCGTCTCTTAAGAGCAGAAACTGGTCGCCATCGGCAACTATGATGAAATCAATCACCAGGCTCGCCAGTACGTTACCGCCACCAGCAGCAGCACTATGGGCGCGCACTTCGAGGACGTAGCTGCCAACCTGCAATGGCACACCGGCGTAGTCACCGCCGCTGTCGCCAAACAACGCATAAGGAGCGACGTTTTCGGTCTGATCGTTGGTCTGGGCACCGGTCAGCGTAAACGTCACACTGGCGGTGTTATCCGGGCTATCCGTCACGACCACCGACCAGTTTGTGAAATCGAGGTCGACAATGGACAGAACAGCGTCATCCGTCAATGGCCCGACAATGTCGTCCGCATCCGCGTTGACCAGCGCAACATCCAGCCCTGCCGGCGGTGGTGGTGAGCCGCCGGTGCGCTCAATAAACAGCGCCACATCTTCGTCGAAGGACCCGGGCACCTGGAAAGGACTGTCCTGGCTGTTGGCAAGCTGAATTACCTGCGCGCCAGTTGCTGGATTAAACCAGTGCAATCGCAGTGCGGCGTTACCCAGCCCGCTGATCCCCATGCCAGACGGCGTGTTGTTTGAATAGGCAATCCACGCACCGGCGGAATCGTTTGCCAATACCCAGTCTGTATTACCGGTGGCGCGTGGATCGGCGGGCGACAACTCGGAGAATCGGGATGCCTCCATGAACTCACGCAAGCGCCGCAAGTCACCCAGCATGCCGTTAGAAGGGTCGTGCGGATCGCTTGGCGATACCGGGTTGCCGTTGCTGTCCCGGCTGCAAAGCCTGCCACGCTCCTGGCATTCATAGGCGTTGTACATCAGGACGTAGCCGCCCGCCATGGCCGTGGCCCAATTGGACAGACGCAGCATGCGGCGGTTGTCGGCATGCAACAGCTGCAGATGCCAGGGGTGACACTCGGCCATCACGTAAACCCAGTCGCCACGCTGCGCCGCCGCGTGAATGCCATCCGGGTTACGTACGTTGGTGTTACCGCAAATTTGCTGCGCAAACACATTGATGACCGGCTCATCAGGCGCATTGAACTGCATGGCCTGACCATTGTTGTGATGAACGCCAATCGGATGCACCGGGTCGTGCAGGCGGATTTCGGCCGCGATGGCGCGCATCAGCGCGCGGTCCTGCGCATCGGAACAACTGCCCATCAGGAACTCTTCGCCGGCCAGCCAGACCAGGTTATCCAGGTCTTTGAAGCGATTAACCACCACACCGATGTATCGTCTTGCATCATCCGACAGGGGCGCACTGCAACCCCAGGGCCGGGCGGTATCGTCAAGGATGTGGAACCAGGAGATGATGTTATTTTCGTCCAGCTGGTCAAGATAGAAGCGCCAGTTATCCAGAATCGCGGGGTCAACAGCGCTGCTTACATCCCCATTGACGATATACGGATCTTCAAAGCTATAACCATCGCCCTCAAAGGAGCGAATGGAGTGAAAGTACAGAGCGTTCACCTCTTGCTCGACCAGCTGGTCAACGATTTCCTGCTTGCGCGCGTCCGTTTCAAAAAGAAACCCTTCCGGCCCGCCGACGCCAGCCATGAAAACAGGCGTGCCGCTCTCCTGGCGCTCAAACCACTGGCCCGAGGCATCGACCGTCAGCTTGTCGCCGGGCCCATCAGCAGGGACAAATTGTGATTCGGGCAGGGTGAGTAATTCCGGATTACCGTTGTAGGTACTGCTCGACAGGACCATCCGGTCAATGATGTGAAATGACGACCGCGCCGAAAGCCTGATTTCATACAGGCCCGGCTGATCAAACCGGACAAAGATATTGTGGGCGTCATTGTCGCTGGTGCGGGTAGACCAGCTCCAGGAGGTGGCGCCACTGGAGTAGACCTTGAACCAGCCATTGGCACCACCGCCGTTGGGTGCAGAGCCCTGGCAGCGGTTCTCATTCGGATCCAGACCTTTCGGGCAAACCACATTGCCATTGGCTTTCCCGCCATAAAACGCCGCCCCGCTGATTTTCAGCCAGGTATCGTTGTGTTCGGTGGTATTGGTTCCGTTGCCAACCTGGTTTCTCCATCGGAACCGGTAGGTTCCCGGATTGTTGATTTCGACCGGAAACACCAGTGTGCTGATTCCCGGGTTGCCCAGGCTCTGATTTCCTTGCCAGGTGATAAAGCCGGGACCGCTGGAGGGTCCACCGGAAAGATCAAGGTTGGGGGCACTGTGTGTTGTCAGGCCCTTCCAGCTGCCTGGCAAAGAGCCGATCGACTCGGCCTCGATCACCATCAGCCCGCCTGATTCCACGAAATAGCCACTCGCGACGGTTTGGGCCAAAACGCTGCCACCAAATACCAGCAGCCCGGGCAGGGACATGGCCATTAGCGCCCAGCGGGCGTAACGGCCGGAAATCATTTATTCGAAACCACTGGTAAACAGCGACGGTCCCTCTGGCAGTTCCACGGCAGCTCTGATCAGCCCCATATCGAGGCCTCCGCTGAAGCCTGGAAAGACAGTCGAAACATTGGGGTTACCCAGATGGTTTCGAACAATGTCACCCAGGGGCCGGCGGAAGTCCGTGGTTGGCAACAAATCCGTATTCAAATACAGGTCTTCGTTGCGAATACCCGGGAACCGCCCATAGAACTTGCCGCCATTGACGTTGCCGCCAACCACCATCATCGCCTGTCCGGAACCATGGTCAGTCCCGCGGTTGCCGTTCTCACGGACGCGGCGACCGAAGTCGGTCTGGGTTGCCAGTACGACCTGGTTGTTCTTGCCGGATTCGCGCAGATCCCGGTAAAAGGCGCCGATCGCCTGTGAAACAGTTTCGAGACGGCCGGTGAAATAGCCGTCACCATTGTCTCCCTGATTTTCGTGCGTGTCCCAACCGCCAAAATCAACGGTCGCAACATGCAAACCCAGGTTCGCCTTGATGATCTGGGCGATCAGACCCAGGTCTTCAGCCAAACCGGTATCCGGATAATAGCCGGGGATTTCCAGCGTCAGCTCAGACAGGATATCGACGTTATTCAAAGCGCCGCCAATGGCCAGATCCAGGCTGGAATTGCCGTTGTAGAGCTGACGCAAGGCGAGCATGTGATAGTCTTCATAGCGTCCACTGTTCGGGTGGAAACCACTGGTGTTGGTACTATCAATGGACAGCAGGTTTGGCTCTCCCAAGAAGCTTTCTGGAGAAAAGCCCGGCGCCATCGAACTGATCACCGCATCATCCGGAATCGCCGGGTTACTGCCGAGGTGGCGCGCCAACCAGCCGGTATTCCCAATCAGCTCGCCAGGCGTGCCTTTTTCGAACATGGCCTGCGAGTCGAAATGGCTTCTGGAGCTGAGGCCATCCGGCATGCCAACCGAGTGGATCAGGGCCAGCTCGCCGCGATTATAAAGCGTGCGCAAATCCGCGCAGGTGTCGGGAAAGCCAAACTCGCCATTCAGGCTCAGCACCCGGTTCGTCGGCACAGCAATGGCCGGACGTTTGGCCTCATACTCCGTGCGGTTAACGCCGGTGCGCGGTACCACAAAATTAAGCGGGTCCATACCACCCCGGAAAAACATCATAACGAGGGTATTATTGGTGGGCCCGGCGGCCATGGCGCGCGGCGTAAACCCGACTGTGAGTCCGGTACCTGCCAGCGTGAACATGGCGGAAGAGCCCTGGATGAATTTTCTGCGACTGATCATGATGCTCACCGGTACAGGAAGTCAGGTGTGGACATGACCAGTTTGATCATGCCGCGCAAACGTTCGTGAACGTATTGGGGATAACGGTTTTCGCTAATGTCCGCAAAGGGTTCGTCCGGGTCCTGGAGCGTATCGTTCAGGTAATTCTTTTGCATGAATGTCCTGATCGCAGTGTGCTCACTGGTCCCCTGCCAGCCGCCGTCGGGCGAATACCCCAGAACACGTTCCAGCCAGAACGCTGCCAGGCTGTTAGGCGTGTGACTGGGTAGCCCGGCGTTCTGCGTCTCGCGCACCAGCGGCACAACCGCTTCATCCTGATCACCAGTATCACGATCACAAATAAAGTCGATACCGCGCAGGGAGTACATCAGCGCATTGCCGCCAAGCCAATGCTCCTCTTCCATCGGATAGCCATCCGGAGACTGCCAGTAAAACGGCCGGTTGCGGGCACGGTCCATGTAAAAGTTGATAATGGAATTGGAGTTCCGGTCGCTCATGGCCGGTATGTAGTTGGTGTTTGCCACCCGCATGGCTGAGATCAATGTCTCGGCCGGCTTTTTCAGAATTACGCCCCAGTTGGCCTGGTTTTTAAAGGCACTGGAGTTCAGCAGGGTTCGATAGGTTCTTTCCAGTTGGTCGCTGGCGTAACGGTTGTTGTAGAACGTCGCTGCGACGTTATCAATCACGCTCTGGGGCGGGTCGTAGCTGATAAAGCGCCGGCACAATTTTCCTGCAATATGCTGGGCCGTGGCGGGGTGGTAGGCCAGTAAATCAAAGAATTCCCTGATGTCGTTGGGTGCGATCGCATTGTTGCCCCAACGGTGGCCCAGGATGGTTTTCTCAAACGTGTCATGCCAGGGCTCGTAGAAGAAGAAACTCCCATCATCGGTGTAGTCGGCGTAGTCACGATCACTACGGTCCTTAATCTTCCACCCGGTGAGCATTCGCATCGCAGAGTAAACGTCGTTATCTGAGTACGCACTGGCGACTGTAACCATGATGTCCTGGCCATTATTCCCCCAGGGCATTGGCGTATCGAACGTGGGTATATCGTTGGGCTCGGCCAGCGGCAAATAGTTTTCTGACCCCAGCGTGTGAAGCTCCATTACCTCACGCGCGTAGTTTTCGTTGGGGCCGCCCACCTGGTTGATGTAGTTATCCAGGTAACGCTGCATTGCGGCGTGCTGCGAGGACAGTTCCAGCATCTGGCGGAAGTTACCCATCAGGTGTCCGTTCTGAAGACCGGCCGGGCGCGGGTGTCCGGCAACCGGTGGCCGGATCACATCCCGGTCCCATGAGACCAGGGTCGACTGAACATAGAAGTCGTACAGGTAGACGTTAAAGTGGTTGTGCCAGAAGTCGGTCAGCGACTCCAGCAGCTGTCGTTTGCTGTGCAGTGCCCGTGCTACTGAAAAGCGCTCCATTTCGCGACCGGGAAGGCTGCGGTTGTCACCAGCGACATGGTGGATCTGCCACATCTCCGACAGGGTCAGATCCAGCGTCTGGTAATCCAGCGAGGCGACTCTTGCCTGGAAGGCACTGTCATTGATGGAGGACCAGTCGAGCTGCTGATTAACGTACGCAGACAGGCGGTCGTCGTTGTTTCCGCCGAGCGCGTTGAAGGCCTGAATGTCTTCTGAGGTAGCCCCGAACGTCATGCGATCGAGGCAATGATTTGCAAACTTTTTCACGACACACCATCCTTGGTTCGTGTTTTTTATTCCTTTGAATACGTATTACTGCATAAAATCCGGTAAGTTACCAGCTTTTTTAGTTCTACGGCTAAGCATTACAGCTCAGTAAGGTGTCCCGAACTCACTGTGCGCCGAAATATAGTCAAACAAATCCTGATCAAAACGCATCAGCGGAAACAGCGCCCGGGCAAGATCCGCGTTGTTTCGATCCATACCGAAAAAGTCGTGCGTCACGTTCAATCGCTCCACTTCAGGAACCGTGGGCCAATGCATATCTATGGTCAACGTCCTGAAGAACTGATTCATATCACTGGACAGGCCAATGTGCCGGAAACGGCCTGCGGCGCGGCACGCGGCCCTTACGTCATCGGGACCAACCCAGCGGCCCCTGACATGCGCGAAATACCGCACCTGATGGTTGTCCACCAGAATGCGCTCGCGCTCGTTCAGGGAATGGATGAGAAACGCTATTGATGTCGGATTAGACAGATCATAACGGGAAAGCTTTGTCGCAAACGCCTGAATTAAGGGTGGGTGGACATTAAAGCGTTCCACCTCGCCGGGTTCGGCCAGTCTGCGGATCCAGGCCAGATGCGAGATCAACTGATCCAAGGGCTCCCGGATCACGGTAACCAGGTGAAAGTTCTCCAGGTTCAGCTTGGGATCGAGGCGGTCAAGTCTGAGGTGGCCGGAGAGGAACTCGTGATTTTGGAGAGCCGCGGGGTTGTCCTGCCATTCAACCGTGCTTTCAATGTGGGTCTGACTTAATCCGGGGGCGAACTGGCTACTCAGGGCGTGATTAACGCTTGAGCCGCCTGTTTTGGCCATATGCATAAAAAACACACCGTTGCGTGGTTTTGATAACAGGCGCATGTCAGCCAACTTTTTCACCTTGCCGCCTGGCAGGGAGCAAGCCAGCCAATAGATTCCTTCTTCCGGCGACTGGTGGCGAAAATCAAAAATGGTCTTTCTGGCGAATTTAAAGTGGGTGCTGCGCTCACCTGTCACATCCTTAGTGTCACCTGGGCGAATGCGCTCCAGGACGCTGTCACCCCGCCCCAGCAATACTTCTTGAATATTCGCCTGTGGATCAGCCAGCCAGCCGCTAACCCGCAACACACGGTATGCGTCCTGCAGAGATACCTCAGGGTCAATGGCAAACTTGTAAGTCGTTTCATCACGGCATTCAACGGCTACCGTCAGCGCCTTTGGGCTCATGAACAGATACTGCTCAGCAAGCGCTGTGAGGACGTATTGTAATGTCGCGACCAGACTCGTGCGGCTGGCTCGCGTTCCCCGCAGACAGATACTGCACCGGGAAGGATTGCGAAATACTTGAAGTGATCAGAGAAGCGGGCAAAGGCATCGAATACTAAACTGCCTGCAACACCAGAAGGGTGTTGCAGGCAGTCGTCGTTGTCACAAGTTCCGTCAGAACGGATATCGAGCAGGCTTCAGTTATCCTCGATGGATCCACCGGTCAGATCAAGCACCTCAATAATACCGATACCAGGATCAGTGCTGGTGTTCGGCTGAAGATGAACCGTATAGAGTCCGGGATCCAGCGTGACCAAAATTGCTGATTCCAGTGGATTGCCCGGGGCGCGGCCCGTCTCTGCGATATCATCCGCGTTAGCAGCCTGTTGCCAGTCGTTATTGCTGCCTTGCACGGCGCCTGATTGGTTAAATAACGTTAACGTAGGATCGGCTAACAGCGTTTCCTGCAGCTGGACGCTTGGACCCCGGCCTCGAATCAGCAGCGTCTTTGGCAAATCGCCCTCAATCACAAAGCCTGCAATTGCGAGCTGGTCTCCAGTTCTTACTTCAGCACGGGTTGAAATGTTGAATAAAAACGGCGTGCCCCGGTCAAGGTCAAGGACCTCGATAATTCCAATTCCCGGCGTGCTGTTCGAAGCAGGACTCAAATTAACCGTGTAGATGCCCGGATCGAGACAGGTATAAATCGCCGCATCTGTCGGTTCAGTCGGTGCGAAGCGTGTCGCTGCAATGACGGCAGAATTGGGATGGGTTTGCCAGTCATTATTGCTATCCAGCTCAGCCTGGGTGGCGGCATTATTCAGAACAATCTGCGGATCACCCACTAGTGTGGTTTCCAGGTTGATACTCTGGCCACGACCGCGAATGATCACACACTTCTTGGTCGCACCATCAATGATGAAGCCGGCAACTGCATTAGAAACGCCTTCATCAACATACGAACGCGTGGAAATATTGAAAAGCTCATTGACCGCCAGCAAGGCAGGCTCTGGCATGGCGCGGCGTGCTTCAATGGCGTCCAGAACAACCTTGCCACTGCCGGACACACTGCCAATCAGGCCGAGATCCAGATTGTTGATGTGCTCGCCACCGTTTCCAAGGCCTTCTTCGCGCAGCATCTCAACCTCGTCAAGCTTGAGGTATGCCGTGCCTGCAACCGCATCTGCGGCCCAGCCAACGGTTACCGCTTGCCAGGTGGGCAGCAGTGGTGCAACTTCTCCAACAGGAATGAGTCCACCGTCGCTTCGAACCCTCATCACCAGGCCAAGCCCGCTTCCAAGGGGTTGAATCGCAACTTCCATCTGGGTGGCGCTGTTGCCGCGGGCCCGGAATACGATGGCCTCTGTACCTTCATTGAGCGTCAGATCATCAGCAAAAAGATAAAACCGGGTGAGGACTTGCTCGTCCTGGTTCGGTGCGCCACTGGTAACGTAGCCCGGATTTGCTGCCGTCACTGACAGCCCGCAGCTGCCTTCATATTCCAGCTCGGTCCTTTCAGTCGTTGAACCGACGGCAGTCACGGTCCCGGTCGTGCTTGTCCAGGCTGAAGTGGTGCACTGTGCGAGAGCCCCCGGCGCATGCCCCATCAGAAACAGGCCGACGGCTGCAAAAGCCAATCTGTAACTCTTTGTGCGAAGTTTTTTCTGAAGCATGATCCTTCCCTGGTTATCATTTAAATGTTGCCCTCCGCCTCTTTCAGACGCAGGAAGCTTATAATGTCCTAATTATTATGCTCGCGCAACTGACTGATTTATTCAAAAGTAGATGACGAGCCAGACCTTGCAACGCCGGTCATTTATATTAACCTGCGCCAGCGTGGACCTGGCGCCCATTCCTGAGCCGCAACGCTGAATCTTTCTATATCGTGCCGTCAGGCCGGTCATCCTCCGCGGGCCCCACATGATGACCGGAGAGCAAAAGGTCGCCCGCGGTCATCAGGGCGAAATTTGGATTGAAATAGGGGTCGCCAGCGGCAAGCTCTGCCCGATACCGCGCCCTGAATGCGTTCACCTCGCCAATAAATCGCGCCTGTTTTTCCTGGGTGTCTTCATAACCACGCGATACCGATTCGTGATGCACGGCCTCGCAGTAAGGCGTGTAGACATTGAGGTAGCCGGCATCGCGAACTCGCATACAAAAATCCACATCGTTAAAGGCAATGCGAAACACTTCCTCATCAAGTCCGCCGACCTCCTGGTAGATCGAGGTCTTGACCATGCAGCAGGCTGCGGTAACCGCAGTCAGATTCTGAACCAGTCGCGGCCGCGCAAAATATCCCGGCGAATCGGGCTTTAGCAATTTGTGATAATGACCGGCAACGCCGCCCATTCCGAGGATGACGCCGGCATGCTGTAAACGCCCGTCCGGATAGTACAGGCGCGCCCCAACGACACCTACATCCGGCCGTTGGGAAAACTCCAGCAGGTTCTCAATCCATTCCGGGGTGATGATCTCCACGTCATTGTTCAGCATAACGACGTGTTCCCCGCGTACATATCCGGCCACCGCGACGTTGTTGAGTTCGGAAAAATTAAACGGTACGTTGTGCTCGATAAAGCGCACTCGCTGGTCGCGCTTTGCCCAGCGCTGCATGGCAGCGCTCGTTGCCGGCTCTTCGCTGTTGTTGCTGACGCCGATCACTTCAAAGTTCTGATAGGTCGACTTGCCGATCAGGGCTTCCAGACAGCTGTCCAGAAGATCGGCGCGATCCTTGAACGGGATCACGATACTGATCAGCGGCTCTCCGGCGATCGCGTATCGAACGCGGTAGTTTCCAGGATGGTCGCCAGGCCCGACCACCGCATCTATTCCCCGGCGTCGAACCGCATTGCGCAGCGCCGTTTGTCCGGCATCCTGTGCATAGTCTTTCTCACTGAATTCCATGGCCGTGGAGCCGGGCACCTTACGCCAGTGATAGAGCACGCGCGGAATGTGCGCGATCCGGTCCGTTAGCTCGGCTACCTTCAGGAACAGGTCATAGTCCTGCGCCCCGTCTGTGCCTGGCGAAAAGCCACCGACCTGCTCCACCAGGGACCGGCGGATAGACGTAAAATGACACAGATAATTGTGCGACAGGAACTGTTCAGGAGAAAAATCGGGCTTGAAATAAACATCGCAGTGACGGCCCTGCTCATCAATCTTGTCTTCATCCGAGTAGATCAGGTCGGCAGCGTCCCGCTGAATGACCTTGACCATTCGATACAAGGCGTCCGGGGTCAGTTCGTCGTCGTGATCCAGCAGGGCGATGTACTCACCACTTGCCATGGACAGAGCTTCGTTGGACGCTCCAACAATATGTGCATTTCTGCTGAGCCGCCGGACATGGATTCGCGGGTCGGACAGCCCTTTAAGCAGGGCGATCGTTTCCGGACGGGAACTGTGATCGTCAACGATGCAAAGTTCCCACTTGGGGTACCACTGACACTGAACGGATTCGATTGCCAGCCTCAGCCACTCGGCGGGCGTATCGTAGACGGGCATGATGATGGAGATGAGCGGACCATCCAGGCGCGCCAGGTCCTGTTTAATCTCCGTCGTCAATTCGGGCGTAAAATAATCGTAATCGGCGATTGGAATATGGCGTGGCGGATCTGGCGGCAGGTCTGGCGGTGAATCTTGAGGCGGCTCCTCCGGAGCGGGCCGCGTAAGATTCAAATAAGCATCACTGGCCAGGTACTCCGCATATTTCGCGTGATCGAAGTAGAGGTAGATTTTCGTGAGCGTAGGGTTCTTCGCCAGTGCTGCGCGCCATGGTGCAGGCACCAGCAAAACGAGGTTCAACACCATTTTCCGCAACGCAACGTTTAGCTTTTGGGCCTGACTTTTCATCCGTGAGCAGGTTTCCTTATGGCACTTTGCCGGCCAGACAAGCCACGCAGTGTAGCAAATGTCGGGCGTGCATAATTGAGCAGGGGTAGCCCGCACCCGATGGTGTACACCCATCGTGTAGCTGTTTGATTTTCTGAAGGTCCCCCCCGGCACCCAGACACCAAGAGCTTACCTGCATTTTAGGCAATGCGGACCCTGGAGATCAGGTTTTATTGGCTCTGCAGTGAGATCGCCTGGACTTCGATAGCGTTTCACGCAGGTGATTGCAGCGGTGCTATGGTGAGACCGGACCTGAGAACAGTGCCGCGCCGCCGGCAGGAGAACACCTGATGAACAGCAGCACCAATGCCGGGATGAAGCCCCGCCCCGTCAGCGCCTCGCGCACCACCATCACCGAGCTGATGATTCCGTCTTATGGCAATTTTGGCGGCAAGATTCACGGTGGCATTTTGCTATCGATGATGGACAAGGCGGCCTATGCCTGCGCCAGTCGCCATTCCGGAACCTATTGCATCACCGTATCGGTGGACGGCGTGGATTTTCTGCAGCCTGTGGATGTGGGCGACCTGGTCTCGCTGAAGGCATCGGTGAATTACGTGGGGCGTACTTCACTTGTGGTTGGTATCCGGGCCATCGCTGAGAGCGTGCAAACGCAGCAGGTCAAGCACACGAATACCAGTTACTTCACCATGGTCGCGCGGGATAATGAGGGGCAACCGGTGGTGGTCCCGCCGCTGGTGCTGGAAACCGACGAGGATATCCGGCGTTTTGTGACGGCGCTGGAACGCAGAACCCTGCATCAGCAGGCGCGCGAGCGAATGGGGCGGTACAAGGATAATTTCAGTATTGATGACAGAATCCGGGCGGCCCTGAAGAATGAGCGCTGTGTGCTGGCGCCGGATGTCTGATCAGATCTCCCATCAAAGGATCACTATGATGTTAAGACGGCCATACCAACCCGGTCATTTAAGGAAAGTGCAATGAACAACAGGGCATACCCCGCCAGAACTGCGGTGACATTGTTAACAGCCGGCCTGCTGCTGGCGCTGCTCACGGCACCCGTACACTCGTTCGCGCAGGATATGGAGACAAACGGTGACAACATCGAGGCTGTCGAGCCGGTCACGGCCATTGTGCTCGGCACCGAGCTAAGTGAACAGGACCCGGATCGACTCCGGTCCCTGGTAATGGGTCGCATACTCAACGACTACGTCAATGCGAATGATCTGCAAGAAACCGAAGATGAGGTGTTTACCGCCCTGGCGCTCCTTGAGAATGGTCTGAAAGCCGAGCAGGGTGACAATTTCAAATCGATCGCGGAACTGCCTGCCAATGAGCGGGTGGCCGAACTTCAGCGCCGAACAGGGATGGCCAGTTTCCTGGTGCTGCAATGGAAACTGAACAAGGCATTGTTTGACGAGTTTGGCGGCCGCGTTGCCCTGCAGGGCCTGGGCCCGCTGGCCCTGGATGCGCAATATGCCCTGCTGTTGGAATATGCCGCTGCCGGAGACTTTGAGCTCCTCGACGAGGATATGAGCGTCGCTTTTTGGGCCTACTTTACTGATGCCGGCCAGCACCGCTTTATGACCGAAGCAGCGGCGCAGGCCACGTTTGCCACCCCGCCATGGGAGCGGGCCCTGGAGCCCTGACCGCTAGACCACCGCATTTTTTCCAAGGGGAAACCAGTGCGGGGTGCGGTTGACAATGGCGACCAGTGACAACATGACCGGCACCTCCACCAGCACGCCCACCACCGTCGCCAGCGCTGCCCCTGAATTCAGACCAAACAGGCTGATCGCGACAGCAACAGCCAACTCAAAAAAGTTACTGGTTCCGATCAGGGAGGCGGGTCCGGCTACATTGTGCGCCAGGCGAAGTCGTCTGGCACCCCAGTAAGCCAGCACAAAAATGCCATAGGTCTGGATGAGCAGCGGAATGGCAATTAAAACAATGGCGATGGGTTCGGCAATGATGGTTTCGGCCTGAAAGCCAAATAGCAGAACAACCGTTGCCAGCAAGCCAGCAACACTAACGGGTTTGATCCCGCGAACAAATCGCTCCACCCGCTGCGGACCGCCCCGCCCGATAAGCCAGTGGCGCGTCACAATGCCTGCCAGGAGCGGCAGAACCACATACAGCACCACCGACAGCACCAGTGTATTCCAGGGCACGGTGATGTTGCTCATGCCGAGCAGAAAGCCTGCCAGGGGCGCGAAAGCGAACACCATGATCAGATCGTTAACCGACACCTGTACCAGCGTGTAATTGGCATCGCCCCTGGTCAGCTGGCTCCAGACAAAAACCATGGCCGTACACGGCGCCACGCCCAGCAAAATCATGCCGGCGATATACTCATTTGCCGTGGCCGGGTCGACCCAATCAGCAAACAGCACCCGGAAAAACAGCCAGCCCAACGCCGCCATGGTGAAAGGTTTGATCAGCCAGTTGATCACCAGGGTAAGCACCAGTCCTTTCGGCTTGCTGCCTACGTCCCTGATGGCGGTGAAATCTACCTGGATCATCATTGGATACACCATGACCCAGATAAACACCGCCACTACAAGGTTCACATGGGCATATTCCAGGCCCGCTACGTACTGGAACAAACCCGGCACCGCCAGGCCCAGAACGACGCCGGCTACAATCGCCAGGGCCACCCAGATACTCAGAAATCGCTCAAAAACGCCCATCTGCTATCGCCCGCTATGCGGCACCCCTGTGAATGTCCTGCGCCGCCTGTATCAGGCCGGGCGCGTTCAGTCGGGCAAGATCCAGTGCTGCCAGTGCACTGATGCGCCGATATAGCTGTTGGTAGGTCAGTTCAAACGCTGCCTGAATGGTCTCTGCATCACCCGATGCATGGGCCGGGTCCGGAATTCCCCAGTGCACGCGCGGGGTGTCCTCCAGCCAGAGCGGGCAGGCCTCACCGGCGGCTGAATCGCAAACACTGATGACCAGGTCAATTTGCTCACCATGCAGATCTTCCATGGATTTTGAGCGGGGCGCTTCAAGGGCTATGCCATGGCGGGCGAGAACCTCCAGTGCGCCCGGGTTGACCTCGCCTGTCGGGTGACTGCCAGCGCTGAAACCGCGCAACCTGCCTTCGCCCAGGTGGCTTACAAGGGCTTCTCCAATAATCGACCGGCAGGAGTTGCCAGTGCACAAGACCAGAACGTTCAGGGGAAGTTGCATGACAGAGTCCTTAACGGGCACCGGAGTATTGAGTCAAACCAAGCTGTTCCGTCGCCGGAGCGACCAGCGTTTTTACAACCTGGTCAGCCCAGTCCGGAAGATCCGGATTCAGGCGATAGTGCATCCAGGTACCATCACGACGCGCACAGACAATGCCACAGCGCCGCAATTGTGCAAGGTGCCGTGAGGTGGTGGACTGCGGTACGCCCAGTGCGTCTACCAGTTCACAGACACACACCTCGTGTTGAGCCGTAATCAGGCATAACAAAGCCATCCGCGTCTCATCGCCCAGGCATCGGGCCAGTTCAGTCGGCGTCATCAAGGAAGAGACCAAATTCATATTATATTTGTTTATCCGGAATTACGGATATTGTAAGTACAATTGCGCCTGTTGACCAGCGGCAAAAGCCCTCGCCCCCATTTGCGGGAATATCGCTACACTCCACGCATGTCCGAACCCTCCAAACCAGCAGCACCGTCCACTCCACCCGGGCCTGCCCGGAGTAGTCATGGTGATAATGTGGTGCTGGGTATGGGCGCCGCTCTTGGCTCCTTTTTTCTGTTCACGCTGATGAACGTATTTGCCAAGTTGCTTGCTGAAAAGCATTCGGTCGTTGAGATTGCCTTCTATCGCAATGTGGTCGCCCTGTTGCCATTTCTGGTGATGGTGTTTGTGCTGGGCCGGCGTGACATCCTGGTGCTGCGGGCCAAGCCCTTTCTGGTCATTCTGCGTGCCACGCTCGGAGCCGCCAGTCTGATGATCACCTTTGCAGCCTTTGCCATGATGCCCATGGCAGATACCACCGTGTTGTTGTTTGCCTCGTCCCTGTTTATCCCGGTTCTTGGCGTGTTAATCCTCAAAGAGTCTGTCGGGCCGTGGCGCTGGGGCGCTGTGCTCATTGGCTTTATTGGCGTGGCCATCATGGCGCAGCCCTCCGGCAACATGCCGATGGCGGGGATAGCCCTGGCCCTGGGCGCAGCATTCATGCACGCGGGCCTGCAGATTATTCTGCGTTACCTGGGCGGCTTTGAGCGGCCCGAAACCATTACCTTCTATTTCTTCCTGATTGGCACGGTGGTCGCGGCGTTGCCGATGCCGTGGGTTGCGAGCATGCCCGCGCTCAATGAACTTCCCCTGCTCCTGGGCGTCGGCCTGGCCGGTGCCGGAGCACAGTGGACCCTGTCCATTGCCTTCAGAAATGCCCAGGCAGCGATCGTCACGGTGTTTAACTACAGCAGCATCGTGTGGGCCACGCTGTTCGGCTGGCTGATCTGGAGCGAGTGGCCCACTGCACTGGTGATACTGGGCGCAAGCATTGTTATCGCCTCCAACGGTGTGATGATCTGGCGCGAGTCGCGTATCCGCAGACTCACCGGCGCCCGGCTGCGGGCAAAACTGTAAATCGAGAAAACCGGGCGCCGTGCGTCCCATGTATTTTGAACATCCGGGAAAAGGACCATTTACCCCCTGGTCCTTGTAAATTGCACAATTGGAACTATACTTACTACTAAGTAAGTTGCAGACTGGAGTTAATTCGTGAAACAGGCCACGGGCACGCGTGACAAGATCATCAACCTTGCACACCAGCTGCTGACGCAGCGTGGGCCGAACGGCTTCAGTTACAAGGATATTGCGCAGCCGCTGGGTATACGTAATGCAGCTGTGCACTATCACTTTCCCAGCAAGGCTGATTTGCTGCTCGCGCTGGTGGAAGAGAACACGGAAATGCTGCGCACGCGCACCTGGGAGTTTATGGCCTATGGCGGTGACGCCCGACCCCAGCTTGAGGGATTGTTCGAATTTACCCGCAAGCGGTGCGAGGACGGCCAACCGGTTTGTATGGTTGGCGCTTTAGCCGTCGACTATGGTGATTTACCCGACGCGGTAAAAAACGCCAACCAACGTTTTATGCATGACTCGCACCGCTGGATTACCCGGGTGCTGGAAACCGGCAGAGCACAGGAAGAATTTTTCTTTGAGGGTGACGCGGAAACACGCGCCACAACCTTGCTGGCCATGGTCCAGGGCGCGCGCCAACTGGTGCGTATTGAAGGACTGGAAATTTTGGACAAGATCTTTGCGCAACTGCGTCTGGATCTTGGAATTAAAGCGTAAAAAAATTTGCCACTGTTCCTTACTTATAAGTAAGTAACTATATTGGGAGGCATTATGAAACACTATGAACTGAACCAATGGAACCCCGCCCCCGGGCAGCCAGAAGCTGCCGGGGCCCCCGCAAGCCCGCCCGGGCCGCGTGCGACGCTGCAGCACCCGGCAGTCCTGGTGCTACCTGCCGCCCGCTATATCCTGGCTGCATTGCTGAGCCTGGGCCTGGTACTGCTTGGCATTCTCGGGCTCGAGTCACCCGCAACTGCCAGCCTTGTTCAGGCAACGACACTGGCTTGCGGCTTTGTACTGCTCGCCCTGGCGGTGGATAACAGTCGCGCTCGTGCCGGCTACCTGTTCATCAGTGGCATAGCGGTACTGACGCTGGCCTTGCTTAGCCGCGTATTTGTGGCAGAGCTTGTGGTCATGGCAGCGCCTGTCGTGGCCCTATGGCTGGCGGTCTGGCTGGCGGAAAGCAGGCGTTGATGCCGGAGTTGTAAAAAGCTTCAGGCCGCGTCTGGCGGCAGGGGCTTGCGACCACGAATCTCGCTCTCCTGCTCCGGGCGCTTGCCACGGCGACCAGCATAGAACTGCCGGATGATTTCGAAATCCGCCTCGCGGTCATCGCTGGGCGTAAAAGCCCCGCCGACGGACACCTCGCGGGCCGAATAATCCAGGGAGGCCATCACGATGGGCACTTTTGCCGCGCGCGCAATGTGCCAAAAGCCCGATTTCCAGTGCTCCTGAGACTTGCGTGTGCCTTCCGGCGCGATGGCCAGAACAAGATGATCTGTCTGCGCAAAGCGCTCCGCCATCTGCTCAATAAGGCCGCCAGCCTCGCCGCGGTCAACCGCTATGCCCCCTAAAGCGCGGAACACCGGACCCATAAAGCCGCGAAACAGCGTGTGCTTGCCGATCCAGTTGGCTTTCAGGTCCATACCCCAGCCCGCCAGCAGGCCAAGGGGAAAGTCCCAGTTGCTGGTATGCGGGGCCGCAATCAGCACATAACGCCGGGTGCCCGGGTCCTCATAGCGCAGGGACCAGCCCAGGACGTTAAGGAGGCGTCTTGAAATCGCTTGCAGCATCGAAGGTCAGATGCGGGCTCAGCCCGCATCGTGCACCGCGCCCTGGCGTATGGCAATGGGAATCGGTTCAACGCGCATGGCATTGCCGCGCCGCGTATTAGCCACGCAGTTGCTCCGCGATGCCTTCCAGCGTCGCCGCAAGACCTTTGATGCGTCCCTGATCAGCGGCCGGACCCTCGATTTCTGCGACTGAGCCGGCCATCTCGTCAAAGGCCTTGGCCAAAACACGGTCGCCCTCGCCCGTGATCATGAGACCCTCGGCAAGGTTAAGCGCATCACGCAGCGCCACCTGCATCTCCTGGGACATGCCGTCATTACGCTGCAGCTGATCCAGGTAGGCCAGAGCCACGACAGGCGCCGCCGGCCAGCTGACCGGCAGTTGTTGCTGGGGGTTAAACACGCCACCCTGGTCGGCGAGCTGCGCGGCGGCGATCTCGTTCGCGGTGAGGTATTCGCTGGGCAACAGTCGCAAAACGTCCAGGCCTCGCACGATTTCGGTGCCATAGATGTAGCCCTGGTACCAGTACGTCGACCAGAAACCTCCGGTGATCATTTCATCATCAAAGTACGGACCGCGGTCAAAGAAACCGATCTCTACCGGGTTGGACGAATCAGTGAAGTCGATCACCGAGAGACCACCCTGATACCAGGCCTGGACAAAGATATCGCGTCCGGGTACCGGAATAATGGAGCCGTTATGCGCCACGCAGTTTTCCGATTCCTCCTGCGGGGCGGGCATCTTGAAGTGGCTGCGAAACTCCAGTTTGCCGTCAACGATGTCGTAGATGGCGTTAGCACCCCAGGTCAGCGGGTCCCAGGCACGGCAGCGCGCACGGCTGCCACCGCCCCACTCATCGGTGAACAGAACCTTGGTACCGTCATTATTAAAGGTCGCTGAGTGCCAATAGGCAAAACCCTCGTCGGTAACCACGTCAATGCGCGTCGGTTTTGAGGGATCGGTGATATCAAAGATAATGCCGTTGCCAGAGCAAGCACCCGCCGCGATATTTCCCGACGGAAACGCGGTAATGTCATGACACTGGTCGGTCCGGTTGGTTTCCTGCGTACCTTCACCGTGATCACCACCGCGCCACAGGCCGGCTGCTACGCCACTTTGCGTGTCTGCGAAAACGCGGGGGCTATCGACAATATGTGCCGCAGCCGGGTTATCCACAGGAATTTCGATCACATCAATCCGAAACAACGCGGTTCGCTCATCGCCGGGAATATCGCCAATGCAACCGGCCAGTTCCTCCTCATCGCGGACCTTTGAAGTACCGGAGTTGTAGACCGTGATAATGCCGTTCTCATCCGGGCCCGAGACCACGGAATGAGTGTGTGAGCCCCGGCAGGTCTGTACTGCACCCACCTGTCGCGGCATGGCCAGATCGGAAATATCGAAGATGCGCAGACCTCGGAAGCGTTCTTCGCTGACGGTCTCAGTAACGCCTTCCAGTCCACAGTCCAGGCGGCCGCGGGTTTCCTGGGCTGACATAAGCAACAGGTCACCGACAATGGACACATCACCCTGACCGCCGGGGCAGACAACGGACGTCATCAGCTCCGGAACGCCATCTTCGGACAGGCTGTAGATATTGAAACCATGGTAGTTACCGGCGACCAGCACGTTGTCCCGGAAAGCCATGTCCGTATTGGCGAAGCTGAGCATCGGGAAACGCCGGCCGCGCGCATCTTCCTCAATAGGCTTGGACTTGGCCGGGTCCTCATCTGAGTTCCGGGCTGAAGACTCGTCGCCGGCATCACGTGAATCCCCGGAACCATTCTCTTCGTCGAGCGCACGCGCTCCTCGTTCGGCAGGATTAGCCGGATCAAAAAAGCCGGACGGCTTGCGCAGGCTGGCGACCCGCTCCAGGTTAACGGCAACCTCTTCAGCATCAAAAATACCGGCGGCAAGTCCTGCGCGCGGATCACTGGAGAGTGCAATCAGCATGGAGTTCATGCGTTCAATCTCAACCATCTGATCGTTGACGATGTCGTTCGTAAACTCGAAAAGGACCGGGTCATAGGCTGAGCCATCCTGCTCCATCAGGTCTTCCACCATGGTGATAGCGCCATCATGATGACGAATCATCAACTCGAGGAATAACTGATCAAAATCAGCACCCTCGGCGGCAGCAAGCTGCGCCATTTGTTGCGGGGTCGCCATGCCCGCCATATCGTGGTGCATGTGCATGCCTGCATGATCGGCCGGGTTGGGCACTGTTTCGCCACGTTCGGCAAGCCAGTCCTGCATAAAGGCTATTTCGTCTGCCTGCGAACCATTGATCCGCCCCGCAAGATCCACCAGCTCCGGATTGTTGGTCCGCGCCTCGACCAGCTCCGCCATTTCCGTGGCCTGGTGATGGTGCGGGATCATGTCCTGCATGAATTTGACATCCGCCTGGGTGTAAGAGGACTCGGCAATCTCCACCGCCTCCTCGGCACTGAGCGTGCTGGAGGCCTGCCCGGGAGCGCCAGGCTTGACGATCAGCGTCTGGGCCTGGGCGACGGAACTCAGGGCGAGCAGCATGGCCAGCGTGAGCGGGCGGGAAACAAGCGTAAAAAACCGGGTATCAGAATTCATCTTCAGGAAGGCTCTCTGTGATTTCAGTAAAAGCGAGCGCGGATAATAGCGCGACAGGAGCAAGATTGTGTTATCCGGTTGCGAGGCGGACAGCCGCAAATGACTCTGGCCAAACTGCCTCGCAGGTCATACCCTGTGCGCCCACCTATTGCATAGTAAAAAATCATGCCCCTGCTTCGTCTTGACCAGGTCGCCCTGCATTACGGCACCCTAGCCCTGCTCGACAACGTCAGCCTCACCATTGACCGCGGCGAGAAGCTTGGCTTGCTTGGCCGTAATGGCGCCGGCAAGACCACTCTGCTCAAAGTGATTGCCGGCGACGTCATTCCTGACAGCGGCGAGCGCTGGCAACAGCCTGGTACGCGCATTGCCTGGCTGAAACAGGCACTACCCGAGGCCAATGACCAGACCGTTTTTGAGGTGGTTGCCTCCGGCCTGGCCGAGGCCGGCGCGCTGCTGACGCGTTACCACCAGCTCATTACTGATACAGAGCATCCCGACCTGGACGCACTGGCCCGCGTACAGGAGAAGCTTGAGGCGGTTGATGGCTGGAACCTGCAGACCCGGGTGGACACCACGCTGAGTCAGCTCGACCTGCCGGCAGATGCCCTGATGTCCTCTCTTTCAGGCGGCTGGCGGCGGCGGGTTGCGCTGGCACAGGCGCTGGTCAGCGAACCGGACCTGCTGCTACTTGATGAGCCCACCAACCACCTGGACATCCCTGCGATTGAGTGGCTGGAAGGACAGCTGCGCAGTTTTGAAGGCGCCCTGGTGCTCATCACCCATGACCGGCGTTTTCTGCAGCAGGTGGCCAATGTGATGGCAGAACTGGACCGTGGCCACCTTACAACCTGGAAAGGCGACTACCAGGGTTTCCTGCGCCACCGGGATGAACAGCTGCGTGCGGAAGAGCGTGCGAATGAATTGTTTGATAAAAAACTGGCTCAGGAAGAAGTGTGGGTTCGTCAGGGTATCAAGGCACGACGCACGCGCAATGAGGGCCGCGTCCGCGCACTCAAGGCCATGCGCCAGGAGCGCGGGGCGCGCCGCGAACGTACCGGCAAGGCGGAGTTTTCCGTCGAGGAGGCCAAGCGCTCGGGCAAAATCGTGGCGGAAATCACCGATATATCAAAATCGTTTGACGGGCGGCCGGTGATCAAAAATTTTTCCACCGTTATTCAGCGTGGCGATCGCATCGGCATCGTTGGTGCAAACGGGGCAGGCAAGTCCACTTTGGTCAAGCTGCTGCTCGGTGAAATGCAGCCGGACAGCGGTGAGGTAAAGCTCGGCACCAAACTGGAGGTGGCGTATTCAGATCAACTGCGTGGCGATCTGGATCCTGAGAAAACCCTGCAGGACAATGTCTGCGGTGGTCAGGAATTCATCGAAATCAATGGCCGGCGCCGTCACGCGATCGCCTACCTGGGCGACTTTCTGTTCCAGCCGGACCGGGCACGCCAACCGGTAAAAGCATTGTCCGGTGGTGAGCAGAACCGCGCGGTACTGGCGCGCCTGTTCAGCAAACCAGCCAATCTGCTGGTGCTCGATGAGCCCACCAACGACCTTGACCTGGAAACCCTGGAGTTACTCGAGGAAATCCTGCTCGATTTTGCCGGCACCGTATTGCTGGTGAGCCATGACCGGGCGTTTATGGACAACGTGGTTACCAGCCTTCTGATTGTGGATGGTCATGGTGGCGTGGACGACCGCGTCGGCTCCTACAGCGACTGGGAGCGTGCCGGTGGCCGTCTGCAGGATGCGCGGGTCAAAAATGACGATCAATCCTCCAGCCCTGAGCCCGCCGACAAGGCGCCAACCCCGGCCGCCGCAAGCAAACCCGTAAAACGCAAGCTGAGCTACAAGCTGCAGCGCGAACTCGATGCGCTACCCGGCACCATTGATCAGCTTGAACTGCAACAGGCACAACTCGCGGAACAGATCGGCAAACCCGGCTTTTACGACGGTGACCCGCAGGAGGTGCGCCGCGTTACCGAGCGGCTGGGCACCATCCAGGCGGAACTGGAACAGGCTTATGAACGCTGGAGCGAGCTGGAAGGTCCCGCCTAGGACCAGCTGCCGATGCGGCCATTACCCGGCAGGAACAGCGGGCACCAGGGAAAGATCGCGCCCTTCAGGCGTAGCGCGACTCATGGGCAGCCAGCGTGTCCTGCACGCGATCCAGAGCTGCCTGCATTCGCTCCGCTATCGAGGCATCGCCAACCTCCGGCGCATAGATGCCGTTGTGTGCAGCACACAGCGTAGTGGCGTATCCCCAGCATTCAATCAGGCTTTCAGCCCATTCATTAAATTCCGCCGCTGCTCCCGCCCGGGGCAGCAAAGCCTTGGCCAGGGTCGGGTGAAAACTGAGTGTGTCTGCCAGCGGCGTGAGCCGCAGCAGGCCACTGGGCGGAAGATAGTTAAAGGTGTCATCGACATGCACCGTGCCGGAAGCCTGGTGAAACGCCAGCACTGATGAAAAATGTACCTTGTCATTGTCTGAAACAAAGTCCACGCCGGCAGGCACGGAGAAAACAAGGTCTTCGACAAATAGCTCGCGAAACCCGGGGCTTTCCGTGGCCTCCCTGGCCCAGGGCAGTTCGGGTAAGCGGTCCTTGTGACGCTGGGTGCCATACAGAATGGCCTCCGGGAAACGCTTGTGCACGGCCTCAACGTGGACCGTATGGAACGGGTGCAGATTGAGTATTGCTTCAACCTTCGCCCCGCCGTCAGTCAGTTCATTGATCGCCGCCGCTGAATCCGAATCCGGTACCAGGCTGTCGAGCAGTATAAAGCCGCCGCTCGCGCGTTGAACCAGGGAGGACTGCGTGCCGATATCGAGCAACCCGGCGATGCGGAAGCTGCCTCGAATGTTCCAGAAATTGTCCCCGGTACGGATAAAGTTAGTCGATTTGGCTTGCGTCAAACTGGGCCCCCTGGGCAGTTCAGGTTGTCGCCCGGCCTTGCGCATGCCGGACGTTCAACATCACGATATCATTAATTCATTGATACGCGATCTGCTCAACCACCTTGCCCACAGGATCCCCACGTATGAAATTTGCCCGCACTCTCAGTCTGCCGCTGCTCTGCTGCATCCTTCTTACGGCCTGCAACACGGTCTACTACGAAACCATGGAAACCTTCGGGTTTGAAAAGCGTGACCTGCTCGTGGACCGCGTCGAGGATGCGCGTGATGCCCAGGATGACGCCAGTGAACAGTTTGCCTCGGCGCTGGATCAGTTTCGGGCGACGGTCGATTTCGACGGCGGTAACCTCGAGAAAACCTACGACCGTCTGAACCGCGAGTTCGAAAAAAGCGTCGCGGATGCAGATGCCGTTCGTCAGCGCATTGACGAGGTCGAGGACGTTGCCCGCGACCTGTTCAGGGAGTGGGAGAAGGAGCTGGATGATTACAGCAGCGCCAGCCTGCGCTCCGAAAGCCGCAGCATGATGAACGACACCCGCCAGCGCTATGACCAGCTGATGGCCGCCATGCGGCGGGCAGAAGCCACCATGGACCCTGTTCTGGAGGCATTTGAAGACCAGGTTCTGGTACTGAAACACAACCTCAATGCCCGGGCAATCGGCGCACTGCGTGGGGAACTGGCGAGCATTGAGCGGGACACGGAACGGCTGGTGGCGGAGATGCAGCAATCCATCCAGGAAGCCGATTCGTTCATCGCATCAATGCGCTAACGGGACACCAGGGATGAAACGCATGCGCCGGTTCGGATTAATCTGCACAGTCGGCGTCGGTTGATGCGCCGGCGGATTATCAGCCGCAGCGGCACCCTATCGCTGCAGCGGCTTGCACAGGACTCCATGGAGTCCTGTGCGCTGATCAATGCCCGGTGGAGCGAATGACCACCCTCAGTCGACACTGTTGACGGGCGGAATCGGGGCACGACTCCAGAACGCAGTCACCTGGTCATCAAGACCGGTCATGTCCCAGCGCACCAGCGACAGCGGCAAACGACCCGCCGCCAGAAACTCATCATGAAAGGTTTGCAGATCAAATTCGTCGCCTAATTGACGCTTGCGATCCGCCAGCAGCTGATCCATCTGCAGCTTGCCGATTGAATAACCAATGCCATAGCCGGGCGGGCGACGCAGATAAATTTCAGCATCAACCCGGGCCACATCCGGATCCAGATAGGGGACCCGCGGCAGCCAGTAGTCGACAGCTTGCTGCACGCTCATGGCGTTGCTCTGCAGCCAGACATCGGCCGGCACACGGGCTGCACGAAAGATGCCAAAGATCTGGATCAGCTCCCGCACCCGCGGCTGGTCGGCAAACAGGCCGGCCTGCAACATGGCCTCCTCCAGGTAGGTCGCCCAGCCTTCAACCCGGGCACCGGAGTAAATGCGGCTGCGGATCGGGTGCTCCTGGCGGGCGGCCATGACGCCGTCAAAACGGTGCCCGGGAATGACTGCGTGCAGGTGGTCCGGGGCCGGGTCGCGATACTGCACCTCTTCCCAGAAGTTGCGGCCGGCCGGCCTCACTTTCCAGGGTACATTGGTATCCAGAGGGCCAATGTCGGCGGGCACGGTAATGATTTCATGCTCAGCGAGAAACGTCCGGATCTGCTGGTCGGCCGCATCAATGCGCGCCCGGTAATCAGCCTCGGTGGCGGCCGGCTCGAGCGGCGGCAGGTTGCGATTGCGATGCTGCTCAAGCGCATAAATGGACCACAGGCGGTCCAGTTCCCGCTCGCCGAGCACGATCAGTTCCCGGCTGGTCCACGGCATCAGCTTGACGTGCTTGAGGTACCAGTCAAAATCCGCAGCACCTACCCCGGCTGGCGCCGTCCAACCACCGCGCTGTACCTGCATCCAGTCAGCGAAAGCCTGCACGGACTGTTGCGCCGCCGATATATCCGGCATCAGTTCCGGCTGTTCAACAGCCGCGCGCGCAGCGAGGTCGTCGTACCAGCCCAGCACACCGGCCGGTGACACCTCGCGATAGGGATAGCCGTGACCCACACCGTCTGCGTTGAACAGGTTATACAGGGCGAGATCAGCATAGTCCGCCGCCACATCATCGAGATTTTGCATGGCCTCACTGACGAGCACCGGCACAGCGCGCAAGCGGGCCAGGAAACGTGCCTTATCATCTCCAGCGAGCGGCAACTGAGCAAACGTGACGCGTAACATCCGGTCGACATAAAATCCCGGGTCACGCGCCCAGGGGCGCGAGCGGGTCAGCAGAAACTCCTGCTGATCGAGGCGTGACCGCACCGCCAGCCAGTCGACCTGCTGATCCTGCGGCCAGGCCGCAACATTCATGTCCAGCATCCGTGCCTGAAGTTGAGCCAGCGAGGCCAGCTGTTCGTCCATGGCAGCCGGGCTGTAGTCTGCTACCGGGTCGATGGCCTGGCCGGCGGTGTCGCGAATAATCTGCCGCGGCTGCTCACCCGTGCGGTCGCGTAGGGACAGGAACGCATCAAGGGTTTCTACCAGATCCGCGTAATCACCGCTGCCTTGTGGCGGGCCGTCTGTGGATGCGTACGCCGCGGTTGCTGGTGCGACGATCATTATCATGGCCAGCCCGGCCAGCAGGCCCAGGGTCGATAATTTCAGCGGCATTGCGGACTCCATATTGAGGTGAAAACAGACAGGGTCTCATCTTAACTGCCCCCTGCTGAGGGACGAGCAAAAAATATTTGGTACCGGCTTAACCCCGTTGCACGGCCAGACCCGTTTCAGTAATCAAACGTTACAAACCCAGGAGCACAAACCATGAACCGTATTCAAACCAGGCTATTGCCCTTCGCCATTGCAGGTCTATGCAGCGCCGCTGCACACGCGGCCGACAGCGATGACTCCATCACGATTTACTCAAGCCTGCAGCCCGGCGCCGTGTCGCCGGAGCTTTACCGGCCGGTCGCCGGCCGCAGTCAATATGGCCAGGTACCCGGTTACGCGATGGTGCGTCATGACCGCAGCTACCCCTTGAAAAAAGGCCTGCATCCCCTGCGCATCACCGACGTGGCGGCCCTGATTGATCCGACGACCGTGACCTTCGCATCGCTGACAGATCCGAAAACCACGGTGATTGAGCAGAGCTTTCAGTTTGACCTCGTCTCCCAGGCCAAGCTGCTGGAGCGCTATCTCGGCCAGACGGTGACCGTGGAGCAACCCTACGGCGACAGCGTCAACCTGGTGGAGGGCACGCTGCTGGGGGTTGGCGACGGTCTGACTTTGCAGCTGCAAGACGGCTCGGTGCAGGCACTGCGCCAATATGGCAACGTTCGTTTTCCCGATTTACCCGGTGGGCTGATTACCCGTCCGACATTGGAATGGCAGCTCAGCAGCCCGGGCAACGGCAAGCAGGACACCCGCATCACCTACGAAACCAAGGGCATGACCTGGTGGGCGGACTACAACGTCCTTTATGACGAATCGAACTCTGACAACAAAGGCGATTGCCGTATCGACCTCTCATCCTGGGTCAGCGTCATTAACCAGTCAGGCGCCAGCTTTGACAACGCCAGGCTCAAGCTGATCGCCGGAGACGTTAACCGTGCGCCGCAGTATCCGGCCAGCTCCCCCCGCCAGATGATGCGTGCATCAATGGCCATGGAGGACTCGGTCGCCGGTTTTGAGGAAAAGTCGTTTTTTGAATACCACCTCTACACACTGCAACGCCGCACCGATCTGCCCAACAACAGCACCAAGCAGATTCAGCTTTTTGATACCGCACGCGGTATTGAATGCAAAAAAGAGCTGGTGTTTGCGCCGACGCTGGCCTGGAACCATTACAACGGCCGCCAGCTGGACCAGGGCTATGGCCTGGAGGCGCAGGAGGACATTCATGTGAACCTGCGCTTTCGCAACCTTGAAGACCAGGGCCTGGGCGTGCCGCTTCCCGCCGGGCGCATCCGCGTCAATCAGCTCGATCCGGCAGATGGATCACTGGAGTTTATCGGTGAGGACACCATTGACCACACCCCCCGCAACGAGGAGGTCATGATTCGTATGGGCAACGCTTTCGACGTGGTCGGTGAGCGCAAACAGACGGATTTTCGTGTTGATACCCGCAGCCGCCAGCTCTGGGAAACCTTTGAAATTCGTCTGCGCAACCAGAAGGATGACGAGGTAACGGTCACCGTGCTGGAGAATCTGTATCGAATGGCCAACTGGACCATTGAAGGTGCCAGCACCGATTTCGACAAGATCAACAGCAACCGTATCCGCTTTGATGTCGAGGTGCCGCCGGAAGGCGAGGTAGTGGTGACCTACACGGCGCACTATGACTGGTAGTTATGAGTGTGAGCAGGGCCTCATAACTGGAGGATCCCGTCGGGTGGCACTTTGCCGCCCGGCGCTTATTCGTAACTAGTCGAGGTGAATGGCGCCATCCATTTCGAACAACAACTCCCGCCGGCAGATATCCGCGCGGAAAAACCGGGTGCGATGCAGCGGCAGACCCACATCCTCCAACATCGCCCGCACAACCGGCAAGTCGGTGTCGTGGCGCAGGTAGATGCGGTACCAGGCCTTGTCGGTCAGCGTCGGACGTTGATACCCCTGCGCCTCATAGGCATCAAACAATGCCGTCCAGTTGCGCAGGGTTTCCCTGACCTGTCCTTCAACACTGCTGATGTGCAGGGAGTCGTGCCCCACGATGGCCGCCGTGCCGCTGATCATCAGGCAACGCTGGTCTTCACCAATGGTTGCGGCGCGACTGAAAGAAGGGCTTTTGGGGCCGTATTGGCGAGGATAACGGTAGGCGCTGACTTGCCGCGGGTTTTCCACCAACAGCGGTCGCTCGTGGCTGGCCAGGAGGGTGACGCGCAAGCCGGAACCCGTATCGCCACCCACGCCCGTGCCGGCGGGCAGATAGTCCTGCTCCCACGCCGCATCCAGCGCTTCGCCACGCCCCAGGCAGAAAGTCTTGTACCGCTCCTGGTCCCCCTCGCCAACATTGATGTCGGCCAGGTAATTCCAGCCTTTGACGATGTGCGGGTAGCCTGAGCTGGCGAGATACGCCAGCAAATCCCTGTACATATCCTGCGCCGCAGCGCGTGGGTCGCTGGTCTGCGCCTGGGCTGCTTCGCAAATCATGAGCCCCCCCGCGGCAACAGCCTTGATGCCCTCCGGAGGGTCCGGCAAGACAATGGATTGGCCAAGCAACCACCAGGTTTCTGCTGCCGGTCCGTCGATCTGAACCAGCGGCAATGGAAAGTCGTCCGGTGATGCATCATCTCCCGACATGGAGCTAAACCGCACCCGCACGCCAGGCCCTGATGATTGATCATCTAGATGCAGGGCTGCCGGCATGTCGGCCTGCGCCATTGGGTTCGCGGATGTCATTGTGTGTGGTGCTTGTCGCTGCAGTTTGGGCGGGCGCTCAATTATATCGTTCCAGCGGCCTGTGGGGCATGGGTTTTTCCAGATGCCCCGGGGACCTTTCAAGGCTGTCTTTCAGAGCGCATGATTATATAATTCAACGGTGTTTTGGCTGGCTGCAATGCGCCCGGCTGAAACATCACCGTTTCGTTACCGTTGAGCAGGGCCATGACCGACAAAAGCACCGCCGAGCATCAGCTTGCTGAACTTATCGTTGAGGTACTCAACCTCGAGGACACCACCGCGGACGAGATCGGGGCAGAAGAACCGCTTTTTGGTGACGGCCTGGGCCTTGACTCAATCGATGCCCTCGAACTGGCCATGGCAATTTCCAAGGCCCACGGTGTGCAGCTCAAAGCGGATGACGATTCCACCCGCGCCGCATTTGAGAACATCCGGACCCTCTCGGCTTACATTCAGCAAGAAGCCAGCGCGGCCTGAGCAGGGACGCCATGTCCCGGCCCCGCGCCATCGCCTTACTTGAGCGCACACCTGATGAGGTGTTCGCCTGTTATGGCGGACGGGATGTCTCCGTGAACACTTTTCTGACGCATGTCGATGCCCTGCGCGCCGTGCTGCCGTCCGAATCACATATTTTCAACCTGCTGAGTGACCGCTACGAATTTACGGTCGCCTTCGCCGCTATCGTGGCGGAGGGAAAATGCAATGTTCTCCCTTCCAGCCCCCGGCCGGCAGCGCTGGCACGGCTGGCGGAACAGCTTCCACCCGTCGCTGTTATTCACGACGATCATGAACTGTTTGCGGGCATGAACGCCGTGGCCTTTCCCCGTCTTGCCAGTACCGGGCAAAGCGCCGGGATGCCCGAACTTGATGAGCACCAGGTCGCGGCGCTGACCTTCACTTCCGGGTCCAGCGGAACGGCCATGCCGGTGCGCAAGCAATTGCGGACCCTGCGCGGTGCCGCTGCCATCTATGCGGGCTCCCTGCTACCGAAAGGCAGCAGCATCGTTGCCACCGTACCCGCACAGCATATGTATGGCCTGGAGTTGGGTTCCCTGCAGGCGTTCTGGTCACCGGTCCGTTTTAGCGCCGGCAAGCCGCTGTTCCCGGCCGATGTCCAGGCGGAGCTGGCTGGCATGACTGGCGATCGCGTTCTGGTTACAACCCCCTTGCACCTGCGCGCCCTGCTGGAAAGCGGGCTCAGCTTTCCGGATCTGACCCGTGTATTGTGCGCCACGGCCCCGCTGGATCGGGCCCTGGCGCGGCGCGCCGAAGAGCGTCTCAAGGCGCCGGTGCTGGATGTTTACGGTTGCAGCGAGGCTGGCTGCCTGGCCACACGGCGTGCCGCCGATACCGAAGAATGGACCCCGCTACCGGGGTTTGAATTTTACGACGAGCCCACGGATGGTGGTGCAGGGAAGCAACCCGGCGGGCTACCGCGGACCCTGGTTCACGCCGGCCATCTTGATGAACCCGTGCCGCTTGGCGACCGCCTCCTGCTTTCACAGAACGGCCAGTTTCACCTTGCCGGCCGGCTCGGTGACATGATCAACGTGGCTGGCAAACGCGGTTCGCTGGGCGAAATCACCCATCTGATCATGGAAGTTCCGGGCGTTGAGGATGCCGCCGCCCTGCTCCCCGACTCAGCATCGGACACGCAGCGCCCGGCGGCGCTGTATGTTGGCAACGTGGACGCCGCCTTCATCCGGCAACGACTGGCCGAGGTGCTGGATCCGGTGTTTATCCCGCGACCCTTACTGCGTGTGGATGCACTGCCACGCACAGCAACCTCAAAACTTCCCCGCGAGGCCCTGCTGGACTGCTTCAAACTGCACTCAAGGCGGCCATGAGTACCCGCTGGACCTCACGCCCCGAGGCGGGCAACCCTACCCTGATGCGTTGGTTTGCACGGGTCTGCCTGTGGGTCGGACCCGGCATTGCGCGCCTGCTGCTGGGCCCGGTGTGTGTGTACTTTTTTATGGTCAAAAGCGACGCGCGCGCCGCCTCCCGAACCTTCCTGGCCCGGGCCATGGGCCGGCCGGCAACCACCCGCGATGTCTGGCGGCATTTATGGGTCTTCTCCCAGGTATTGCTGGACCGGGTCTACCTGCTGGGTCAGGACGGGCGCGGCATCACCCTGGATGCGCCCCGTCCGGAGGCGTTGGCGGAAGTCGTGGACCAGGGCGAAGGCTGTCTGCTGCTCGGCTCGCACCTCGGCAGCTTCGAGGCCTCCCGGGCCATTAAGCGCGCCCGGCCCGGGGTGTCTTTGCGCCTGGTCATGGATCGTCAACACAGTCCCGCCGCGACGGCCTTTCTGGAAGCACTCAACCCGGAACTGGCGGGCCAGGTTCTGGATATCGGCGCGCAGCCCGGCGCCGGGCTGGCCCTGCTACCGGCTTTGCAGACCGGCTCTCTGGTTGCCCTGCTGGCCGACCGCCCCCGCGGCGGGGAAAAGACCGTGGTAGCGGAATTTTTTGGCAAGCCCGCCCATTTCCCGGCGGCGCCCCATGAAATTGCCATGGTTACCCAGGCGCCGGTGGTCCTGTTCTGGGGTATCCACAAGGCAGTGGGTCATTACGAGATCATTTTTGAACGTCTGCCGGCACCCAGGCGGGTGGCACGGGCGGAACGCGCAAGCGAAATCCAGCTTAGTGTTCAACGTTATGCGTCCCGCCTGGAACACCACGCGCGCCTGGCCCCGTACAATTGGTTCAATTTCTACGATTTCTGGGCAGATCCGGTCTGATGCGCATCACTCGAAGTGTTCTGAGCTTGTTTGCCCTGGCCGCCTCCCTCGGGATTGAGGCCGCGACATTGACCGGGCGGGTGGCCGGCCTGGCAGCCCCGGGAGATGCCGAATTACATTATTCGGAATCACGCAGCAGTGACCTGCTCTCCGCGCCGGTTATCTATACCGGCCGGCTGGCGTTTGACCGCGAGCAGGGGATACTGACCAAGTGGGTGGATGAGCCACGCAGCGCACGCCTGACCCTGACCGATACCCAACTGGAGGTCCAGTCCGGTGACGGCCGCGTGCGCCGGCTGCCGCTTGAGCGCCAACCAGAGCTGGCGGCCTTGCTGGCTGGCCTGCGCGCACTCCTTTCCGGCGATGCTGAAGCGCTGCAGGCCGTATTTCAGGCTGACTATCTTGAAGGCATGACGGACGATGACGGAACCGCCGAGTGGGTGCTGCAGCTCAAACCACGGTACCCGGAGTTGGCCGGCCGGTTGATTCTGCTGGAGTTACGTGGACGGGGCGATGCGCTGACGCAGATCGATTCACTAATGGGCTCAGGGGAGCGCCAGTCCATGCTCATCCTGCCACCGCCTGAAGCGGGGGCGGGAGATGATGATGGGAGCTGACCACCGGCGGGGAGCCCTGCGGCTGCTGCTGTGGCTGGGTTGCCTGGCCGGCTTGCTGGCCCTGACCGCACAGCGCCTGGAGTTGTCCTACGACCTGGGCCTGTTTCTACCCGCCCCTCAGACCGCCCCCCAAAAGCTACTCGTGGAGCGCCTTGGCGAGTCCCCCGGTTCCCGCTATGTCATGATCGCCGTTCCGGACAATCCGCCACAGGTGCTGCAACTGGCCGGACGGCTGCAGGACTCGCCGGAGATTGAGCGTGTGCTTTCCGACCTGCTCCCGCAACCCGCCAGCCCCCCTGAGCCGGTCTTTGGATATCGTTTTCTGCTCGCCGACATGGACTGGTCTGCATCCGGCCTGGGCCATGCCCTGAACGATCGACTCGCCGATCTTGGCCTGGGTACCAGCGCCGCGTTTGAGCAGCTGGTAACAAAAGACCCGGCGCTGCTGTCACTGGGCATCATGGAGTCGCTCAACCCGGGTAGTACCGGGCCCTGGCTGACGGCGTCCGGTCAGCGGGTGATGGTTGCGGTAACTCACGCCCCGGCTTTTGATATGGACGCCCAGGCCCGTGCGCTACAGGCCGTAGAATCCGCCGTCATAGCCAGCTTTGGTAACCAGGAAGCGGCCCGCCTTAGCGGCGCCGGCGTATTCGGCGTCAGCTTGCGCAGCACCATCGAAGCCGAGGCCTTATGGCGCTCTATCTGGGCCAGTGTCGCCCTGATCAGCGTCCTTTTAGTGCTCTACCGTAGCCTGGCGGTATTGCTGTTGGCCGCGCTGCCACTGCTGGCGGGGCTGATCAGCGGTGTTGCCGCTGTTAGCCTGGTTTTCGGCGACGTTCACGGCATAACGCTGGCATTTGGCTTCACTTTGCTGGGTGTTGCCATCGATTATCCGCTCCACTATCTAAGCCGCGCCCGGCGCGAAGACCCGGCGCAGGCGCTGCACGCCACCTGGCCCACGCTCAGCCTCAGCGCCATGAGCACCATCCTGGCCTATGGCGCACTGATGGTCGGCGGCGCCAGCGGCATGGCTCAGCTGGGACTTTTTTCCGCGGCCGGAGTCGCCGGCGCCCTGCTTACCACCGGCTGGTTGCTGCCGGCGCTGACACCCGCGCCGCACCCTGGAAAGACCGTGGCCGGCGGTGTGGCAGCCGTCCCCAGATTGCGGCCGGGCCTGGTAGGCCTGCTGTTTGTTGGCGCCTTGCTGCTTGCCTGGGCGGGTGCGGATCGCCCATGGTGGTCGTCCAGCCTGACAGACCTGAGCCCGGTTCCTGCAGCCCAATTGAGCGAGGAACGCGAGCTCAGACAAGCCATAGGGGCGCCCAATATTCGTTACCTGGTGGCGCTGCAGGGCCCGGAGCTGGATCCCTTGCTGACGCAGGTCGCTGAAGTGGACGCCACCCTGGACGCCGCGGTCAGCGCTGGGTTACTGGAAGGCTTTGCGGGCATTACGCCCCTGCTGCCCGCGCTGGCAGTACAACAGCAGCGGCAATCCGCCATTCCACAAGCACAAGTCCTGGCAGACAACCTGGCGCGCGCGCTGCAGCCCCTGCCTTTCAGTCCCGGGGCCTTTGCGCCTTTTTTGGCGGATGCCGGGGCCGCGCGCCAACTGGCGCCGCTAACTGCGCAGGACTATGCAGGCTCCGGGTTTGAAACGCTGCTGAATGCACAGCTTTATGCTTCTGCGGACGGCGGCTGGTCGGCCCTGTTCACATTGCAGGGGGAGCCTGACCCGGCGGCCCTGTCTGCTTTCCTGCAAGCCCGGCAACCCGCGGCCATGCTGGTGGACCTGCGCGAGGCCTCTGAATCGCTGGTGGCGGACTACCGGCAGCGAACGCTCAGGGTACTGGGCGCCGTTTTCGTGATACTCGCCCTGCTGTTGAGCTGGCGCCTGCAACCGGCACGGGCACTCTGGACAATCACCATCGTGCTGGGCGCCACAGCCTTTACTGCTTCGGCATTGCGCTGGCTTAGCGGCCCCCTGGACCTTTACCAGTTGGCCGGGCTGCTGCTGGTGACCGGGATTGGCCTGGATTACGCACTGTTCCTGGGCAAACGCGACCGGGACGGGGCTGAACACGCCGTATTTGCCTGTATGGCCTCAACCGTGGCCGCCTTTGGCGTATTGGCGGCCTCATCCATTCCGGCGCTGCACTCCCTGGGCAGCACGGTGGCGCTCGGCAGCGCGGTGTGTTTCAGCGCCGCGTGGCTGGGAAGCCGGCCGGGCAGGGCCTGAAGCCATTGAAGCCATGATCCGGCCGGTAAAGTTCAGGCTGCGACGAGCCTCGGAAATGTGCCAATAAGGGCCGCCTCGTCATCACTCACCGGGGCACGGGGGTTCTCGATCCGGTCACCAAGGTGACCCGCCAGGCGCTCCAGGCGCGCGACGTTTCTGGTCACGCGCTGCAGCAGGGCATCACCATCGAGGGTGTCATTGAGTTCCGCATTGAGCCGGCCCATCAGCGGCACGTCCTGCTGGTTAAAGAAACGCCCCTGTCCCGGCCGCTGAACCCCGGCCTTCGCGGCCGCCCGGAAGCGCCGCTGCAGTCCGCGGTTCAGGGCAACTCCCGTCAGCAACTGGTTGCGCAGCGGCGCATTGTCGGCCAGTTGGACCATTGCGTCCTGGGTAAAGAGCAGGGCGAGCAGGCTCCAGTAATAACAATAGTCCCAGGTGGTTTTGAGCGCCATGAAGTGCGCATCACCAAAACCACCATAAAGACCCTCATAGATGGTCATGGTGTTGTCGTACAAGGACCGGTAAACGGCCTCCAGCGCCCGGCTGCGCACGCGGATGTCCTCGCCCGCACGGTCCCGGCTTACCAGGTCGGTGATAAAGCTGTTGCTGATGGCGATAAAGTCCGTGCCCGGTGAATACAGCGGGTCCAGAAAAACGCCGGCCTCGCCTGTCAAAGCCCACTGGTCCGGACTGAACAGCTGTTTGCAGTCGTGGGAAAAATGCCGCAAAAAAGCGAAATCCAGCACCTCATGCCCCTCCAGTGCTGCAAACAGGCGCGGCTCAAAACGCTCCAGCCAGGCCAGCGAGGCAGCCTGCGTGCGAATCTCATCCAGCGCGTGCCACCCGGGATCGGCGACAATCCCGATACTTGTCGCGTCTGAGGCCAGGGGAATAATCCAGACCCAGTAGCCGGGACCCATAAGCTGATTCGTGCTCAGCCAGCGCGGCCGCGAGCCGGTGCGCTGTCCCCAGGCCGGATCAGCTGACCAGTCGTCGACCCTGACCTGTCCGGCAACCCGGAACCAGCTGGCGTTCACATCATGCGTATTGGATCGCGCAAGCGATAACTGGCGCTTCAGTGGGCTGGTCCGGCTGGCCGCATCCACGACCCAGCGGGATTTGAGCACTCCCTCACCCTGCGGGCCTTCATACAGCACCTGCCGGGTGCCCCCGGTATCAATGCGTTTGACCCGCGCGCCGCCAATCAAGGTCACGCCCTGCGCCTTGGCGCGACGGACCATCTCGTTCTCAAGCCGTCCCCGGTCAATCTGCCAGGTCGGTGTCGAAAAGGTGTCACTCACCCCAAGCTCATCGGCCTGCTCCAGGCTGCGACCCTCGGCGCCAAAGAAAAAGCGCAGACCAAACTTGCGCAGCTGACACTCATCAAGGTGGTCGCGCAAACCCAGTGTATTGGCGAGATACCAGGATCCCAGCTCAACGGTCGACTCACCGATTTTATGGGTTATTTCCGGCACGGGGTGTTGCGCCCGCTCCACCACCGCGACCGACATATCCGGCTGCGCGTCGCGTATCTGGAGCGCGAGCGTCAGGCCGGCGAGGCCGCCTCCGACGATGACGAGATCATGCTGACTGACATTCATACTGGCTTCGATTCTCCCGGATGCAATGAGTTGTGTGCGCTGGCGTTCAACTGCAGGCTCATCGCTTCGCCCAGCGGCAGTTTCAGTGGACCGTTACGCACACCGGCCAGAACTTCGAGCAGGGGCAACAGGCGCGCTGTCGGGTTGTGTTCATACAGAGACCGAAGCTTAGCAGTCCCAAGCTCCGGCCAGGGTGAGGCCCCTTCAAGCAGGGTCAGGCCCAGATTTAAATCCGGGCCCGCGTTACGATCGAAGTCCCGCGTGGCTGAGGCACTACCCTCCGCCTCCGGCATAAGCAGCAGAGCAAAAGCACAGGCATCGGGAATGTCGGCAATCATGCGAAACGGCTCCGGCGAAGCAATGTCCTGGCTGGCCCACAGTACCGGCACCTGTTCGGTCACGCATTGGGTCGCCGCTTCCAGCAGGCTGATGGGTATCGTGTCCAGGAAGCCGGCCACGGCGTTACTGCTGCGCCGTGCACCCTGGCTGATTGACCAGTAGCCGACCGGCGCATTGTGAACAGAGTTATGAAATTTCGTGGGAGATACCAGTGGCTGATCGCTGGCCAGGGTGCGACACATGTAATCGGTAATATCCATATCACCCATGCCGGAGGCAAATACGCAGACTGCATCTTCCGGGCTCACGCCGGCCATATTGCAGGCCTGGTCGGCAACCGCCACGGCCAGCTTTACCGACAAGGGGGCACGCCGGCGTTCCCGTGGAGGAATGCAGTCCGGGGCAGGGCGTGCCGTTATCAGCTCAGCTGGCGGATCACCACCGTTTAACCACGCCTCAAGCTCTGGCCAGTTGCTGAACCCGGGCCCCCAGGCGCCGATACCGGCAATGCACACCTTCATGACGACACCAGCGAAAACACCAGGCTGCAATTGTTGCCACCAAAGCCGAATGAATTGGTCATCGCATGCTGCACGGATCGTTCCGTACTGTGCTGCGCAACAGGAAAAGCCAGGCCCGCATCGGGCTCCTCAAGATTGAGCGTGCCGGGCAAGTGACCGCTCTCCAGCGCTTGCAGGGTAATAACCGTCTCCAGGATACCGGCGGCCCCCAGGGTGTGGCCGGTCCAGCCTTTCGTCGAGGAGACGAAGATATGCGGCGGCAGCAGGGTTGCGAGGGCTTGCGACTCCGCCATATCGTTCGCCTGGCTGGCCGTACCATGCAGGTTTACATAGCCGAGCTCAGCACCATCAATCCCGGCACGCTCCAGGGCCGCGCGCATGGAGCGCTGGGCGCCTTCACCGCCCGGCGGAGGCTGGGACATATGGTAGGCATCAGAGCTTTCACCGTAGCCTGCCAGACGCACAGCGCCTGCCGGGGCGTCCGC
The DNA here is from genome assembly GCA_942491555.1 of uncultured Gammaproteobacteria bacterium. GTDB lineage: Bacteria > Pseudomonadota > Gammaproteobacteria > Xanthomonadales > SZUA-36 > Marinihelvus. The sequence continues at coordinate 341,481 of CALOBN010000005.1, read as the reverse complement.
CGCGCGGGTCAGAATCGCGTAACCGGCCGCCTCGCCAAGGTTGATGCCGTTGCGTTGAGCATCAAATGGCCGGCAGGGATCAGGTGAGGTCAGCTCCAGGGACTGAAAGCCCGCCAGAACACTGTGGCACAAAGAATCAATGCCACCAACCAGCACCGCATCAACCAGGCCTGCCTGTAACCAGCGCCAGCCCGTGGCGAACACGCGCGCACTGGATGCACAGGCCGTACTAATCGTCATTTGCGGGCCGGTCAGGCCGCTCAGGTGGGCAACATAGGCGCCCGGAGAATGGGGATTATGTACATTTGGCTGACGATAAGGTCCGGGAAAGGCCACCCCGCCCCCGGCCGCATAAGCCTCTTCTGTGCGACCGATGCTGGAGGTACTGGTACCGATCGCCACACCCACACGATGTGCACCGAAGCGTTCGCGGCAATCGGCAACCTGGTCATAAAAACCGTCCGCCGCCAAACCAAGCCTCACCAGGGCGTTGTTGCGGCTCTCCCAGTGCTCACTGCCCGACCAGTCAACCTCCGCAACGCCGTTCACCCGGCCAATCCAGGTATCAACCTGCGAGTCTGCGTAATCATTACGCCGCAAACCACTGCGGCGCCCGATGAGCGCATCACTCAGGGCGTTTACCCCGTGGCCAACCGCACTGACCTGGGTGTACGCCGTTACACGGCAATCGATGGCAGAATGGGAAATGGTCGTCTCCGAAACAGGACGGTTGAGGGTAAACAGATTGATATTGTGAAGGATGTCGAGGATAACTCAAGCCACCGTGAAGGCGGCGGAAAGCAACCTCTGGACGGTCCGGTCGGGCGTTTGTGGCGGCGCTTGTGGGCGGCGCTGTCTTTCCTGCTGTTTGGGCTTGGCGCGCTGCTGTGCGGGCTGCTCTATTTTCCCCTGCTTTGGCTGTTGATACGCCGTCGCGAGCGACGTGAACGCCTGACCCGGCAGAGCATTTCATTTCTGTTTGGCCTGTTTATCCGTTTTATGGGCCTGTTTGTGCTGTCCTGGGAGTCTTTCGGGCTGCCGCCGGCAGCGTTGCGGGACAAGCGCGGCGTGGTTGTCGTGGCCAACCACCCCACCCTGATTGATGCCGTCTTCCTTATGTGGTTATTGCCCGGCGCGGACTGTGTCGTCAAGGCGGCGCACTGGCGCAACCCCCTGTTGATGTTTGCGGTACGCGCGGCAGGCTACCTGCCCAACGATGATAATGAGCTTATCCTGAGCGAGGGTGCCAGGCGTGTCCGCGAGGGGCGTTGCCTGTTGCTGTTTCCCCAGGGCACCCGCACACCGATGGCTGCACGCCCGGAGCAGGTACCTGTTTTTCGTCGCGGCGCTGCGGTGATTGCGGCGCGGGCAGGTGTCCCGCTGCTGCCGGTGCGTATTCGCTGCACACCGCCGGCATTGCGCAAAGGTGAGCCCTGGCTCAGGGCGCCGGAACGCCGCGGACACTTTACGCTCACGGCCCTGCCGATGATGAACCCTGAAGACTGGACAAGCGGCACTGCCGGAGAACGGCTTGGCACGCAAAAATTGACCGCTGAACTTAGTATGCTGCTCATTGAGGCGTTAGAATAAGAACCCGTGGCGGACCTTTCGGGTCCTGCCGGACGGGCCGCAGAGAAATGCCCGCAATGTGATTGTTTAACAGGGACACAATCAACTTGAACAAGCCCGATAACCCTTTTCAATACGTTCGCGATCTGCTGGTCGATAAGTTCGATATTCCCGCGGATTCGATTCAACCCGGGGCGCTGCTGGCAGATGACCTGGGCATCGACAGCATCGATGCGGTGGACATGATTGTTTACATGCGCGATGTCACCGGCGGGCGCGTCACCCCGGACCGGTTTAAGTCCGTACGCACGGTGCAGGACGTGGTGGATCTCGTCGATCACGCCATGGCCTGAACGGTCTGCCGTGGCCCGCGGTGTCAAACAGACTTTGCCTGGCCGGCAGACGGGCCGGATGGAAGGCGTCAGTGCGGGCATGGTACTCCGGGGTTTTAGCGTCCTGGCCCTGCTGGCTTATCCTTTCGCGATCTACTTCGGTCTGGAACGTTTCGGCCCCGGCGTCCTTGCCATCGCCCTGGGACTCCTGTTGACACTCCGCCTTGCCGCCGGCGGGTATCTCAAGGCACCCGGCAACGTGGTTGCGCTACTGCTCGCGGTGGCCGTGTTCATCGCGGCATCCCTTTACACCGGCGATGCGCGGGTTTTGAAGGCCTATCCCGTTCTGATTAACCTCGGCCTTTGTGTCCTGTTCGCGCTCAGCCTGGTTTATCCCCCGACACTGCCGGAACGCGGCATGCGCCTGGCCGGCCGCGAGGTCCCCGATGAGGCGCAAAACTACCTGCGCCGGGTAACCATTGCCTGGTGTGGCTTTTTTATCTGCAACGGCCTGATCGCAGCCTGGACGGCGCTGTATGCACCACTCGCCTGGTGGACGCTGTACAACGGGTTTATTTCGTACTTACTGATCGGACTGTTTTTTGCCGGCGAGTACCTGCTGCGCATACGGGTAAAGCGTCAACACGCACGACAGGCAAAAACTGATGGCTGAGCAAACCCCGCCTTACCTGCCGGAGCAATGGCCGGCTGGCCCTGCTGAGCCGCAGGTCACCAGCGCAGTGAGTCAAGCGCCAGGCACGGTGAACCTGGAGCTGGATGTTGAGGCCGACTGCCCCTGGCTTGCAGGACACTTTCCGGGCCAGCCCGTCCTGCCCGGCGTGGTTCAGCTGCGCTGGGCTGTGCAGCTGGCGGAGCGGATCTGGCCGGATCTGCGCACGGTCACAGGCGTGAGTAATCTGAAATTCCAGAACCCGGTGCTGCCACCGGCACGCCTGCGCCTGGTATTGCAGCGGCACGCACAAACCGCGCGTCTGGATTTCAGCTGGTACCAGGACCAGGAACGCTGCGCGACAGGCAGGGTAAGTTTCGAGTGAGTGCTTTTCGGCCGGTACTGCTGATCCCGCACTTTGAACACCTGCGGCAACTGCGGGACAGTCTGCCGGGCTTGCTCAATGCCGGGGTTCCGGTCCTGGTGGTTGATGATGGAAGCAGCAGGGAGACCGCCGGGCAGCTGGCGGGCGAAGCGCAATCCGCAGGCTTTGAACTGCTGGCCTTGCCGGTCAACCAGGGCAAGGGTGCCGCAGTCATGGCCGGTTTTGCCCACGCAGCCGGGCGCGGCTTTACCCATGCACTGCAAATGGACGCAGATGGCCAGCATGAGCCCGCTGATATTCCCCGCTTTCTGGATGCCGCCACGACCCGGCCGGACACAATGATCTGCGGTACGCCGGTTTTTGGTTCCGATGCACCCTGGGTCCGCGTGTGGGGCCGCAAGCTGACCGACGGCGTGGTCTTTCTGGAAACCTGGACGCCCGGGATCCGTGATTCCCTGTGCGGCTTTCGCGTCTACCCCCTGCGCGAGACGCTGGCAGTGATTCAGCGCCATCGCCCGGGTGCACGCATGGATTTTGATGCCGAGCTGCTGGTGAATGCCTGCTGGGATGGCATGCCATTGCATTTTCTGGAAACACGCGTGATTTACCCACGGGCCGGCGTATCTCACTTTCACTATGTGCGCGATAACCTGCGCATGATCAGCATGCATGTAAGACTGCTGGCTCGAATGCTGTGGCGCTCACCGGTTCTGCTGATGCAACGCATGCGGGGTCAGGGTCCACGGGTAACGGGAGACTAAGTGATGACAAACCAGACAACAGATAAGCTGTCGCTGCAGGACCTGGTCCCTCACCGTCCTCCCATGCTGCTGCCAGACCGCCTGATCGATGGCGACAGTACACAGGCGCGAACCCAGGTCACGATAGCGCCCAACTGCCCCCTGCTGGAACCGGGTCGTGGGCTGCCAACATGGGCGCTGCTGGAGTTTTTTGCCCAGACCGCTGCCGCAATTGGCGGTCTCAAGTCCCGCGAGACCGGCCAGCCACCGGCCCGGGGCTTCTTGCTGGGCACCCGCAAGCTGATGTGTCCGGTCAGTCACATACCTGTTGGCACCACGCTGACCCTGTGTGCGCAAACCGGATTCGTCGACGACAATGGCATGGGTGCGTACCATTGCGCCACGCGTTATGCAGGCCATGAGATCAGCTGCACGCTAACCGTTTTTGCACCACCGAGGAGCGCCCCAGAGCATGAATGATTCCCGACCTGCCGTCCTCGTCACCGGCTCCAGCCGTGGCATAGGCCGCGCCATTGCGCTAGACCTTGCTGCGCATGGCTACGACCCGGTGATCCACTGCCGCAGCCGCCGCGATCAGGCCGAATCCGCCACTGAAGATGCGCGCGCGGCAGGTGCCACCCCCCGCATACTGCAATTTGATGTTAGTGATCGCGAGGCGACGCGGGCCGCGCTCGAGGCAGATCTGGCCGACCACGGCGTTTACTACGGCGTGGTACTCAACTCGGGCATTGCCCGCGACGGCGCGTTTCCCGCGCTCCAGGGTGAAGACTGGGATCAGGTCATCGACACCAATCTGAATGGCTTTTACAACGTGTTACACCCGCTCATCATGCCCCTGGTGCGTCGTCGTCAGGCGGCGCGTATCGTTACCCTCTCGTCGGTATCAGGGATCGTTGGCAACCGTGGCCAGGTCAATTACAGCGCCTCCAAGGCCGGCATCATCGGGGCCAGCAAGGCCCTGGCCGTGGAACTGGCAAGCCGGCGTATTACGGTCAATTGTGTGGCCCCCGGTCTTATAGAAACCGACATGATCAGCGACATGCCCGAGGATATCCGGCAACGGATGCTGGAGCATATTCCTGCCGGCCGCATGGGTGCGCCTGCCGAGGTCGCTGCCGCCGTACGGTTTTTGCTGAGCCCGGAGGCGGCGTACATCACGCGCCAGGTCCTGTCAGTCAACGGCGGTATGGCATGACGCGACGCGTCGTGATCACGGGCGCTGCCGGCTTTACCGGACTGGGTAATGACTGGCAGACCATTCGGGCCGGGCTGCAACAGGGCCGTAGCAGTGTCCGGCGCATGGACGACTGGGCGAAAATTCGCGGTCTGAAAAGCCATCTCGGCGCGCCGGTTCCCAATTTCGAGCTCCCGCCCCACTACACCCGCAAACGCATCCGGACCATGGGACGCAACGCCCAGTTCGCGGTGCGGTCGGCGGAAATAGCGCTGGAAAACGCCGGCCTTCTGAACGACCCGGTACTAACATCCGGGCGCACCGGGGTGTCCTATGGCTCCTCATCCGGCAGCTCTGCAGCTTTGATTGAGATGGCACATATCCTGGTCAGCGATACAACACGCAAGGTAAACGCGACCAGTTATATGCGCCTGATGGGCCACACGGCAGCGGCCAATATTGGTATTTTTTTCGGCTTGAAAGGGCGCGTTATTCCTACCAACAGCGCCTGTACGGCAGGCAGCCAGGGTATCGGCTATGCCTGGGAGACGATCCGCCACGGCTTACAGGACGTCATGCTGGCCGGGGGCTGCGAGGAGCTTTGCCCGACGCATGCGGGCGTATTCGATATTCTGTATGCCACCAGCACCAACAACGAACACCCGGAATTGACCCCGCGACCTTTTGATATCGACCGCGACGGACTGGTGGTCGGTGAGGGCGCAACAACGCTGGTCCTGGAATCCCTTGACCATGCCCTGGAACGCGGCGCACCGATTCTTGCTGAACTGGTTGGCTATGCGACCAATTCGGACGGGGATCATGTGACACGCCCTAATCGCGAATCCATGTCCCGCGTCATGCGTGATGCTCTTGAAAGCGCCGGCATGTCCGCAGGCGATGTGGGCTATATCAATGCACATGGCACAGCGACCACCGCAGGCGACATCGCGGAAAGTCATGCAACGCATGACGTTTTTGGGGCGGGCGTGCCAACCGCCTCATTGAAAGGGTATTTTGGTCACACGCTTGGCGCATGCGGGGCCCTGGAGGCCTGGCTGAGCCTGGAGATGCTGCGTGACGGCTGGATTGCTCCCAACCACAACCTGGTAACGGTTGATCCCGAATGTGCCGACCTTGACTATGTGCTGCCATCCGGCGGAGAGGACCCGGGCCGCGCCGTCTCAATGGACGTGGTCATGAGTAACAATTTTGCCTTTGGCGGCATCAACACATCACTGATTATTCGGGCTTTCTGAGGCGGCCCATTGAGCGAGTGAACAGACGCTCAGGCCGGGCATGCATTCATGATCGCCAGGCCAGGCTCAGACAGGCACCTTCCAGCTTCTTACTCCACCATGTAATGCCCTGCAGCCGTTGCGAACTTTCAAACAGGCTGGCCGCGGCAGCCAGAACATTGGCATAAACCGCATCCGGTTCGTCGAGCACCGAGCCTCCGGCAAGCTTTCGCCAGGCTTCCCACAAGGTCCAGGCCTGCAGGTACTGACCGGGCTCCAGGTTTTCCCAGCACAGGCGCTCAACCACTTCGGGCAGCTGCCGGGGCAGCCGGCACTCAACGTCCAGGCCCAGGGCACCGCTATCGCTACCCGCCACGGCAATCCAGCGTCGACAGTGACTGATCGTGACCGCGCCGGGCGTTGAGCGGGGCAGCTGCTGCAACAGCCAGCGGGAAGTTACGTATTCGGCATAGCGGGCCGGGCTCTGCAGGGAAGCGGCGCGGTCGCGGTCATGAACTGTCAGGCTTCCAAGCAGGGATTCCGGTTTGAGTTTGCCCACCGGAAGTAACAAAACGCAGACCTGTTTCCCGCCCCCCAGGGAAACCGTTTCCTCGTTCAGGTATTGTTTCGGGTCCTGACCAGCGTCGAGGTTCAGCTCAAGGCCCTGCCTGAAAATCGTTTTCGTCCACGGACAGCTGAACGCGCAGCGCCTCGGCAATGACGACTTTCCAGTCGACCCAGCGGTGTTTGCCTTCATACAACATAAAGGTGTAATCCAGCCCGCTTTCATCCAACGTTTCCTGAAACGCCTCGCCCGTGGTTCGCATGCCCTTTTTGTCTTCGCTGCCCCAGCTGAGAAACAGTGACTTGCTGCGCAGCTCGTCATTTTCTACCCAGCCAACATAGGGGTCGAGGTCCGCCGGCGCTGTATTCGGGTCATCAATGTCGCCCCAGATTTTCTTGAACGGAATAACCAGGCCTATCCCTGACCGCCGCAGCGTGGGCTTAACTTCCTCGCGGGACAGAATCAGTCCGGATATGACGGTCACCGTGCTGAAACTATCACCCTCGTAATAAATAAATCTCAGGGCACCATGCGCGCCCATGGACATGCCCATTACGTGACAGTCTTCCGGGCAGGCCGCGGTGTTGTATTCCTGCTGAACCACCGGCAGCAGATCATCCATGACCCAATCGCGGTAAAGGCGCGAACCGTCATACCAGTTTTCCCAGAAGCCAAAACCGCCATCCGGATTGACGATCACGGCGCGGGGCAGCCGGCCGGCGGCAAATTCAGCATCCAGGTAAGCGCCAACACCGTACTTGTCGAACGACAGATGGTCGCTGCCGCCACCGTGCAGCAGCACTACCAGGGGCAGACTCTCATCCGGCCCCCAGCCGGGCGGGGTATAGACCGAATAGGCCATGGGTTTATCCATCGCCGGACTGAAAATCTCACCCACATCCGTGGAGCGGGCCTGCGCCGGACAGGAGAGCAGCGCCGCAAGAAGCACAATAATTCCCGCGGACAGCAACCGGCCTGGTAACAGTGCTGACACTTAGCGCGTGGCCTTCAACAGCGCATTCTGGATATCTCCATTCAGGTTTTGAACCCAGCTGTTGTAGTTGCGGTGGATTTTGCCGTCCTCGTACTTGAGGTTGACGCTGTGTGCATAGGTAATCGAATAATCGTCCGTGCTGTAGCTGATATCCACCACGGCCGTATGCGAGCGCACCTGCACCGTGCACTGCAGTGTGCCGTCTTCGATCTCTTTGGCTACCCACGAGCGCACGCTGCAGCCATCGATAATGGCGTTGCGGACGGCGGTCATATCGAGACCGGCCGGAACTGCAGCATTGTCAATATTTTGAATGGGCTCAACCCGCGCAGCCTGCGCGGCTGTTGGCAGCAGGCTGACCGTTGCGAAGACGATGGCGAGCAGTAAAAAGCTAAAGGCATTGAACTTGGCGAACATGGCGGATTCTCCTCCGGTTGAGTTCATATCAACAATCAGTTTGAACGTCAGATTGTGAGTGGCGAACATAGCGCCGTGCCTATGAGTTTAGTCTACGACAGGCGGCGTGAAAGGAACGGCTAGGGTTTGGACACCTTGCGCACCAGCGCATTGAAATACCGCTCCGGTAACCAGCGCTTGAGCCGCCAGGCCCAGCGGGTCTCCGGATGCGTGAGAATCATGAAACGCCCTGCGGAAACCTCGCGGTAGACCTGATCGGCCAGGGCATTGGCACTGACACCGGAACGCTGCATCCAGCGTTGAACCTGCTCGCGGGCTCCGGCTTGCGTGCTGCGCATGGTCTCGGTAAGGCCGGTTTCGACAAATGCCGGGCAGACCACGCTTACCCCAACGCCATGCGCATGCAGCTCAGCGCGCAGCGCTTCTGACAAAGCCACGACGCCAGCCTTCGCCACGCCGTAACTGCTGATGCCAGGCGCCCCGGCAAGAGCGGCAAAAGACGCCATATTGACCAGATGACCCTGGCCTTGCTGTTGCATGATGGCCCCAAAACGGCGACAGCCGCGCACCACGCCCATCAGATCAATTTCCAGCACCCAGTCCCAGTCATCCTGGGGTGTATCAATAACGGTGCCCGCGGTGGCCACACCCGCATTGCTGATCAGCTGCCCCAGACCACCCCAGCGGCGCATGACTTCGTGCTCGAGGGCCTCCCACTGTGTTTCATCACGCACGTCCAGACCCATGGCAAAGCTTTCTTTGACATCCAGGCTGGCAGGCTTGCCGGTGGCCGGCAGAGCCGCCAATGTCGCCCGGGCGCGGCTGAGGTCCTGATCGGTTACGGCCACACGCCATCCAGCGCCGGCGTAACGCTGTGCCAGCGCTGCACCCAGGCCGCTGCCGGCGCCGGTGATCGCTACCGTGTTTTGAAAATCAGTCATCGCGCAGTGGGTTAATCAGCTTCTGATTTGACCCGGTCGGCATTCTCGTTTTGTGCGAGGCGTTTTTCCCAGAACGTCGCATTACGAATTCCCAGCGCCAGCGGATCAAAACGATACGGCCGCACACCCGCTTTCTTTTGTGCCTCGTAGTCACGCAGCGCTCTGATGGCCGGCCGGCCGGCGATAAAGATCAGGATGATTCCGATGATGTTCATCCAGGCCATAACGCCAACCCCGATATCGCCCAGCGTCCAGGCGGTACCCGCCGCACGGATTGCGCCGTAAAACGCCGAGGCCAGCAGGGCGATCTTGAGCATTGTCATGAGGCCGGGAATATTCAGTGTGCGCTTGATATAGGCGACATTCGTCTCGGCGATGTAGTAATAGCTAAGCAACGTGGTAAAGGCGAAAAAGAACAGCGCTACCGCAACAAAGGGCCCTCCGAAGGCAGGCAAGACCTGGCTGACAGCAAGCTGTGTGAACGCGGGGCTGTTCGGATCAATGGTCGCCATCAGGGCCCCTCCGGACTCAACGCCGGACACGCCGGTGACATGATAAGCCCCGGTAATCAGAATCATGAACGCGGTGGCTGAGCAAATAAACAGCGTATCGACATAAACGGAGAACGCCTGCACCAGTCCTTGCTGAGCCGGGTGCTCCACTTCGGCGGCTGCAGCGGCATGTGGGCCCGTCCCCTGTCCTGCCTCGTTGGAGTAGATACCCCGCTTGACACCCCAGCCGATTGCCGCCCCCATGCCCGCCATTGGCGTGAAGGCATCGGTCAGAATCAGCCGGAAGATATCCGGTACCGCGGCGGCATTCATGGCGATGATGACCACGGCGCAGATAATGTAAACCGCTGCCATGACAGGCACGACCACCTGGGTGAAATGAGCGATTCGTTTAACGCCGCCGAAGATGATGGAACCCAGAGCAACGGTTACAACGCCGGCCAGCACCAGCTTGGTGAGTTCAAAATCACCCAGCGGGGTAGCAATAAGGCGGGTTTCGCCACTGACGAGTGCTGCGCCGTTACCAATCGCATTGGCCTGCACACCCGGCAGAAGAACACCACAGGCGATAACGGTCGTCACGGCAAAGAGCCACGCATACCAGGTCTGGCCAAGCGCTTTTTCGATGTAGAACGCAGGTCCACCGCGGTACTGGCCCTCGTCGACCTCCTTGTAGATCTGCCCCAGCGTGGATTCGACATAAGCCGTGGAGGCGCCAAGAAAGGCAACAACCCACATCCAGAAGACTGCGCCGGGGCCGCCAAACCCGATGGCCGCAGCCACCCCGGCGATATTGCCCGTGCCGACCCGGCCGGACAGAGACACCGCCAGCGCCTGAAAGGTAGAGATGCCCTCCGATGACTCCTTGCCAGACGCCAGCAAACGGATCATCTCGGGAAACTGGCGGACCTGAACAAAACGGGTCATGAAAGAGAAAAACAGGCCCGCGCCAAGACACAGGTAAACCAGCGCGCTGCTCCAGACCATACTGTTTACGGTGTTGATTAAATCACTAATTGTTTTGACGCCCGCTTAATGAGATGTGGCATTCTGGCAGATTGTCGTGCAGCGCGCAGCGGTTGTGCTGAACCCCCACACACTGCCGGTCTATTCTTCTTCCTGCCGAAAATTAAAAGCCGTAACGCACTCGGGGAGGTCCATGTATAAAGGCGCCCGGTTACCTGACTGGTTGCCGTAGTCTGCATAGAAGCGTTCGCAGGATGCCTCGTCCGGGCGCTCCTTGTTGGCGACGCATTCCTGAACATACTTTTCGCGCTCCGGCGCCAGTTTTTTCTCCCGCGCCGTCTGGCAGGCCTGATCCAGCTTCGCCTGTTGTGCAGCCCGGTCGTCGTCATCGGCTGCCAGGGTCGTTACCGACAGCAGCAGCACGCCGCACATTGCATACCCGGCAAATCGTTTCATCACACGCTCTCCATTCAGTAATCCCGATTCTAAGTTACAAGAAGTAAGTCACAAGAACCACGATCACCGCTGGCGAAGCCTCACCGGTAACCGGCCGCCTGCAAAGAGAACAGCCGGGCATAATGTCCGTCAGCTGCCATAAGCTCCTCGTGTGATCCACGCTCAATGATGCGGCCCTGGTCGATCACGATAATCTGACTGGCCATGCGCACGGTAGAGAAGCGGTGCGAAATCAGGATGGCGATGCGGTTACGGGTCAGCTGGCGGAAGTGCTCAAAAATGGTGGCCTCCGCGGCCGCGTCCATCGCAGCAGTGGGCTCATCCAACACCAGGATATCGGCCTGGCTGCGCATGAAGGCCCGCGACAGGGCGATTTTCTGCCACTGCCCGCCCGACAGTTCCTGCCCGTCCTTGAACCACTTGCCCAGCTGGGTATTGAACCCATCCGGCAGGCTCTCAACAATTTCATCCGCCATGCCCTTGACGGTTGCCTCGCGCCAGCGTTCCTCGTCCTCAAAGTGCTTTACATCACCGACACCGATGTTTTCGCCCAGCAAAAACTGGTAGCGCGAGAAGTCCTGGAAAATAACCCCGATTCGCGAACGCAGGGCACTTTCGTCCCATTCGGCCAGGTCAAGCCCATCCAGCAGCACGCGACCACTGCCGGGCGCATACAGCCGGGTGAGCAGTTTGATCAGCGTGGTTTTTCCGGACCCATTCTCACCCACCAGGGCCAGCGACTCGCCGGGACGAATGTGCAAATCGATGTCTTCCAAAGCAGGCTTGCTGGCCCCCGGATAGGTAAAGCTGACCGCCTCGAAACGGATACCATCGTGCGGTTTGGGCCCTTCGAGAAGATGTCCTGGCGATTCGATCACCGGGGTTTCCAGGTACTCGTAAAGCGTCGACAGGTAGAGATTGTCCTCGTACATGCCGCTGATAGCACTCAGGCTGGCCGTCACGGCAGATTGCCCCTGGCGGAACAGCATCACGTACATGGTCATCTGTCCGAGGGTAATGCGGCTCGCCACTGCAGCCACGGTCACCCAGGCGTAAGCACCATAAAGCGCGGCGGTGCCCAGCAGACCGAGTACAAAACCCCAGCCATCACGACGGATCGCCAGTTCCCGGTCGCGGGAATAGATGCGGTGATAGATGTTACGGTAGCGCTCCAGCAGCAAGTCGCCAAGCCCGAACAACTTGACCTCCTTGACGTTGTCTTCCCGGGCAATGACCGATTCAAGATAAATCTGCATGCGGGTATCCGGTGAGCGCCACCGGAACAGGGCAAAGGCATCATTGGAAAAACGTGTCTCGGCAATAAACGAAGGCAGTCCCGCCAGCAACAGCACGAGCACCGCCCAGGGTGAAAATTGCACCAGGATCACGCCGTAGCTGACCAGGGAAATCAGGTTCTGCGCGAGGCCAAAAATACGCGTGACCAGGGACAGGGGACGACTCGATGCCTCCCGCCGGGCGCGGGTAAGCTTGTCGTAGAACTCCGAATCCTCAAACTGGGTCAGCTCCAGGCGCACGGCCTTTTCCAGGATCATCATGTTGACCCGCTGACCCAGTTGCGCGCGCAGCAGGGCCTGGCAAAGGGATATACCGCGCTGAGCACCGGCCAGGGCGGCCACGATTGCCGCCTCCAGCCCCACAAGCTGAAAGATCCTGTCCATCTCCCCGCTGCCTGTCTGAGCCGCCTGGGTGGTTGCCGCAACCACTGCGTCGATAATCAGCGCGCCTACCCAGGCCATTGCCGCGGGAAGCAGGCCGGCAGCCAAGGTACACACGCCGAGAAAAATCGTCAGAAGATGATTGGTGCTCCAGACCAGCCCCAGCGCGCGGCCGCTGTAGCGAAACGCGCTGAGCATGCCCTCACGCGGCCCGGCCGGCGGTTGCTCATTACTGGCATCGGCGTGCGCGGCCGTCATGCGTGCTTGCTATTGAGGATCATGCGCAGGGGGAGCTTCGTCATCGATATAGCTTTCCGCGCGAAACCTGGGTGTGCACAAGGCCAGGAAAACGAGGTCTGCAGGCCCCGGATTTTCGATCCTTTGCCGAACCATGGGCGGAATCAGAATGACATCCCCGGGACCGACCTCCCGCACCGGGTCATCGCCCACACCAACCAGGCCATGCCCCTGCTGAATAAGGTATCGCTCGGTAATCCCGTTCAGGCGGTGCCAACGGGTAGTAACGCCGGCCGGCACACGTGCACGCGTTACGCTTAGGTCCGGGTCGCGGGGGTCGTTAAGATACTCAAGAATGTAGCAACGCTCCTCGAAGTAATACTCGTCCTCCTCCGTGGCGTGAAACCGGGTGCCCTGGCGATTAGTCATTGTTGTTCGGCCTCGCGTTGGGCCTGGCAGATGTCGAGGAAGCAAAACTGGGCACTGGTGGCCATACAACCCGCCTGCACACCCTCGGTAATAAACGCGCAGTAACGTTTTCCTGCCCGGGAGCTGACCGGATCGTCACTCTCAAGTAAAAAGGGCTCCAGCTCCAGCGCCTTGGTAAAGGGCTCCTTGCAGACCGCCAGAAAACCATGCGCAACCGGCGCGCCAGGCTGTGCGCCAAGACACTCCGGGCGGCTTTGTGGTAACGCCCGCGGTTGCAGAGCGGGTACTTCGGTAACCCGGGTTTCCAGGTCGGCATCTTCACAGCGGCTTGCATTGGTGTAGAACACGGTTCCATCCACCGCACTGCAGGTCAAAATCGTTTCACTGCGGTTTGGGTCGCGGGCTGTAACCGGCATGGCTGGCGTAGTGGACGTGTTGTCAGGTGCCGGCGCCATCATGCCGGCAGGCGCCCGGTGCGGAGCCGAACCTTCCACCATCAGGTTCTGATAAACAAAGTACGCCACCGCTGCAACACCGATCAGGGCAACAAGAACTCCAAGCCAGAGCTTGCCAAGTCCTGCACGTCGCGCCCGCCGGCCTGACGAATATGGGTCCATGAAGACAACTCCACCGGTGAAAGTCAGAGGCTAACGCCCGTGGCGCTGCCGAGGCAAGCCGCCTCAGGGCTCGAAGACGATATCGACCATCAGGTCGTCCGCCAGATTCTCCAGCGCACGGGCCAGTTCTCCGGCTTCTGCCGTCTCCGGCAGCAGCAATCTTGCGTAGGCGCGAAACAGCTGCTCGCCGCCGGCCATGGAGGCCCCCTCCACAACAGTTTCGAGCGAGATGACGTTTACACCTCGTTGTACCAGAACGGCGGTAATTTCGGCCATGATGCCCGGCCGGTCATTACCCACCAGTTCAAAGCGATATTCATCACCTGCATCGTCCATGCTATCGAGGTTCCCGGGCCTGATGACAATCTGTACCCCCTCACCTTCCAGCGCCTGCAACGCCGCGACACAGGCTTCCAGCTCTGTATCGGCCACATGGCCTTCAAGGATGCCCGCAAAATGACCGGCCATGCGGCTCATGCTGCTGCGGTGCCAACTGCCACCATGCTCACGCAGTACCGTGGAGAGCCGCTGGACGAGTCCGGGCCTGTCCCGGGCGATCATGGTAAGAACGATTGACTGTTGCATAGGTGTCTTGTTTCGCTTGAAACCGTTGTGGCGCGCCAGTGTACACCAGTACTGTGACCACCTGCGTAAAGTGTTGTGTCGTCGAAAATACTTGTATTGGACTGTTTTCAGCGGTAATTTATCGACCGAATCTACATGGAACAGTTTGTGCCATGGATTCATGGATAGATTAGTTGCACGTCCTCAGGGTCTAACGGAAGTACCACGGTATCACCCGTCTTGATTTTCTTGAGCAAGCGATTGATCAGTTTTATTGCCAAAGTAAGAGGAATTTTCAATGGCTACCGGTACCGTTAAGTGGTTCAACGAATCCAAAGGATTCGGTTTTATTTCCCCCGCCGATGGCAGCAAAGATGTGTTTGTTCACTTCTCTGCTATCCAGGGCAGTGGCTTCAAGACCCTGGCTGAAGGCCAGAGCGTCAACTTTGACGTGGAAGACGGCCCCAAGGGCCCGCAGGCCACCAACGTGACAGCTGAAGGCTGAACACGCTGCAAGCCAGCAAAAAAGCCCCGCTTCGGCGGGGCTTTTTTTGGTCCAGACTATATGGGGCCAGGCAGATTCTTCAAAGACGATTAAATGGCGCTTGCAGTCAGTCGTTTGTTACCTGCTCCGTTGGCGGTTGGGGCAGGAGGCCTGGTTCTGGCCGGCCGAAAGCCAGGCTCGAAACCCGGCATACCCGCGCCCACTCCGGCCACAAAGAAAACGCCGCCTGAGCGGCGGCGTTTGATGTGTTCACCAGAGTTTGGGCAGCGGATCCCTCATTCAGGTGTTAATCGGGCAGATAATGAGATTTGTGTGTGTCTCATTGCAGCAAACGGCGGCTGCCGTAAAAAAATATCAATGAATTTCCTGTTTTCATGCTTTTTTTCGTACCGGGAGTCTTCCAAAACAGGCCAAAATTGTGTAAGATGTTGATTCTGGGCAGGATACTGCCATTTTTTATGTCCCTCGACTTCAGCAAGGAAATCACCATTAATATTCGAAAAGGCGAGTCCATACATCACCCCCAACACGGCATTGGCAAAATTCAGTCCATCGGCGAACGCAGCTTCGGCGGCTGCGCAAAGGCCACGTATGCAGAGCTGTATTTTGCACGCCAGAACCTGAAACTCACGATCCTCAAGGACGATGTTCCGAACACAGTTCGCGCACTCATTTCCACCAAGGACGCCAAGCGTCTGCTGGACGAGCTCAAGGGCTACGAAGGCAAGGTGAGCAAGCAGTGGAAAGCGCGTGCCAATGCACACCAGGCAGCCATTGACCGCGGCGACCCTTTTGAGACGGCTCGTGTCTACAAGGGCCTTAGCAAACTTGAATCACAAGACGGCTTGCGTGCCCAGGACAAGGCACATCTTGCCCAGTCACTGGCGCTGCTCACCGAAGAGCTCGCATGTTCCCTGCGCAAAAGCCCGGAACAAGCCCGCAAAATGTTGGCCGCAGTCGCAGACTGACATCTTTGCTTGCTCCTGAACGTCCCTTACGCGGGCGGTGGACCTCCTGGTTCACCGCCCGCTGCAATGCTAATCCTTAATCAAACGGCGGTTGTGGCTCAGTCCGTGACCGTTACCCCTTTCCAGAATGCTACGCGGCCGCGAATGTTATTTGCCGCCTCGAGCGGGTCGGCATAGTACCAGGCCGCATTCTGGTTGGTCTGGCCGTTGACCTCGAGGTGGTAATAGCTGGCTGAACCCTTCCAGGGACAGTAGCTGGTGTGATCACTGGGGCGTAACACCCCGGAATCCACTGCCTCAGCCGGGAAATAGTGATTACCTTCCACCACGACCGTGTCGTCAGTCTCGGCAATAATCTGCTCATTCCAGATGGCTTTCATAATCGGGAGCTCCTTGCTGATCAGGCCTTTAACAGGAACACGACAGTCGTGAAAACCCCGCGAAAGTTCATTGCCAGAACACCATCGGCAGTGACAACATGAACAAATGACTGGACCCGCCACGCGCCGCCGGAAACCTTCCGCCCTGCCCGGATTATTGCCGGCTTACCGGGCCATCCTCAATAGCGTACTCCTGGTGCTTTTCACCGCTGCTGCGCATGGCCAGGCCGATCACCTTGCTGATCCACGCGGCGACCCGTTTACGGTCCGGCTGGAGGTTTTGACCGGGGGCGTCTGGGTGGTCTCCAGGCCCGAGCCGGAGCGCCAACCCGTCATGGGCAACGGGGTCATAATCGACAATGGCGACCACCTTATTGTGGTTGACGGCTGCGGGTCTCCCCTGCTGGCTGAGCGTGTCATCCAGAAGATCAAAGCTGTTTCCGACCTGCCCGTGCGCACCCTGATCATTACCCATTGGCACGGTGATCATCATCTTGGCGCGTATCGCTTTGTGGATGAGTGGCCGGGCCTGGAGATTATCGCTCAGCGCTACACAAACGAGGCAATGCTGGGGCCGCAAATGGACTACCTGGCCGAGCGGAGAGAAAACCTGCCGGACCAGATTGCCGCACTCAAACCCCTCGCAGAGGCAGGTGTGATGGCCGATGGTTCGCCAATGCCTGAGATCCTGCGCGGTGACTTCAATGACCTGCTCAACTACGACGGACTGATCATTGCAGAGCTGAACAACAGCCGTGTGACACCACCAACACGAATTTTTGAAGAGTTGCTGAAAATCGATTACGGCAGCCGACCGATGGAGTTGCGCTTTTTCGGCCGCGGCAATACCGCAGGCGACGCCGTGCTGTGGATGCCGGAGGAACGCATCCTGATCGCTGGTGACACGGTGGTAGCGCCAACGCCTTTCGCCACGGGCAGCTACCCGCGCAGCTGGGCCGGCGTGCTGGCCCGCTTTCCCGGCTTACAGCCACGCTACCTGGTACCGGGTCACGGGCCGGTGCAGGAAAACCCCGCCTACGTGGAGTTGCTGATTGAAACCCTGGAAATGGTGGCCGATCAGGCAGATGCGGCGGTCGCCGCCGGACTCGGCACAGAAACATTCAAGGCGGACTTCGACTGGGGAGACTATCCGCAGCGCTTTCATCAGGGTGATCCACGCCTGAAGCTACGGTTTGAACAGTGGTTTGCCACGCCGGTACTCGAGGCCGCCCACGCTGAAGCGGGCGGTCGGAGTCATTAAAGCGGTCATCCCCCGTATGCGGGAGATGACCGCCGTGATCGTTCTCAGACGTCGACGGCCAGGGCCCGGTCGATGATCAGCGTGAGGTTGCGTACGTGCGCCTGGGTGGCGACATCAACGCGGCTCTTGTCGTTGATCAGCTCACGGATCTCGCCGAGGCTATAAATGGCCATTGAAACCGCCTGCGACGGGTAACCGCCCTCGGCACCGTTCTGACGGGCCAGCGCGGCCAGGCGCCTTACATATTCGACCTGCAGATTCTGACGCATCGCATTGACGTTACCCCTGGCGTCGGCTGCAAAGATCGCATCGTTCAGGTCGGTCATCATTTTGGCAAGGTCATAGCTGTTGCCGTACAGCCCGGTGTTCACGATACGGGAGAGCACAACCGGGTTGAGCAGGTGGTCCAGGGTCGATGCGTGCATGGCCAGAAGCGACTCATGAATTTTCGGGTCCTGCGTGTCCCCATAGTGCTCGAAGCCCCGCCGTTGCTCGGCGGTAAAGCGCAGCAGCTCCCCGGACATGGTGAACACATCCGGGGCGAAGACCTGCTCGGTCAACACCTCCATCGCGGCCTGTTGCACGGCCGCCGGCACGGGCGTTAACGGCGCGGTGGCACCAGGCTGGCCGGCAACCGCGCGATCCACGTACACACCGCCAACATAGCGCGAGATCACTGCTGCCGAGCGGGTCCATTCACTCACCAGCATGCCAACACCATCCCAGATCTCCTGGTAGGAGCGTCCGGCTTCAATTGCATCCGGGCGCATATCATCGAGCGTATCCTGCAGCAACGTCATGCGCATCGAGGCGTACTCGACGGGATCCGATGACATGTCATAGATGTTGACCCGGGGATCAAGACCGGAGCCCGGGCTGCGCATATCATCTGCATCGTTGCCAAAGGCCAGCTCGGCCCGGGTTGATTTGGCCAGATGTGCTTCCATCAATGCCGGGTCATTGAGCGACGGGTCGTAGGCAAACTGGATGTACCAGTCGTCGTAGGGCCCCGGGGCAACCGCGTAAAACAAGGTGATGTCTTCGCCGCGCGGCGGGTAGTTGACCGCCGGATAATCCATCACCGAACCAGCCAGCCCACGTTCTTCCACAACGGCCATATCAAAAGCCTCAGTGGGGGTGAGCAGCTGCGTTGCCTTCATATTGTGGTTCATACCCAGGGTATGACCAATTTCGTGCAGGATCAGGTAGTGCATCGTGTCATGCAAAATCTGCTGATCAACGTCGTCGCCGAATGTGCCCCACCCCGGCGAAAACTGGTTGAAGGTCCGCGCGAGAACGGCATTGCTCTTCAGGCCCTGGCCGAGCGTGCAGCTGTGCATGGCGAGGTTCGGGTTGTGCTCTATCGCATTAAAACCGTCGTCAAGCAGCCATTTGGCCCTGATGTGACGGTTCATGAACGAGGCCTCCAGCATAACGTCCGCACCAATGATCTGGCCGGTACGTGGATTTACGAAACTGGGACCGTAACCTCCGAATGGCGGTTGCGGCGATGAGGTCCAGCGCAATACGTTGTAGCGGATGTCGCCATAGTCCCAGTCTGCGTCGTCCGGCTGGACCTTGACAACAACGGCATTGCTGAAGCCCGCCGTCTCGAAGGCCTTGTTCCATTCCAGAGCGGAATCGCGCACCAGGTCACGCCACTGCACGGGTGTCGTATTTTCAATCCACCAGGTGATCGGCTCTACCGGATCCGAAATGGCCGCCTCGGGGTCCTGTTTCACCAGGCTCCAGCGGTGCACCAGGTCACGAAAGGGCGTGGGCGATAGCGAAGTGAGGTCCGTAACCTTGGTTTCAAATGAGCCGGCGCGGGCATCGGCGAAGCGTGGCTCAAAGTCGTTTTCCGGCATGGCGATCAGGCTGTGAAGCACCTTGATGGAAACGTTGCGCGCGTCGGTGATGTCCTCGGAGCCACGGGCCTTGGGCATCGGGTTGTTGTATACGTACTCAACTTCCAGATCCGTGTTCAGGGGGTAGCTGCGCGCATTGAGGATCTTGCCCTTGTCCTCGGCCAGGGTACCCAGGGTGAAGGTTGTTTCCGGATCGGCGCCCTCGGGCAAGGGGAATTTGATTTGCAGGAGGTTCTCGCCCAGGAAAATCTGGTCCGCCTTGATCAGCAGGTCGCCGCTTTCCGAGTCTTCAGCGACGATCTCCTGAACCGCCAGCACGGCGTTGGAAATGTTGGAATCCGCAGCTCGCGACAAGGCATTGTCCGGATCGAAATAAAACGAGAAGTTTTCTGCAACCAGTTCAATCCGGTCGAAGTACCGATTGACCGAAATGATGCCATTGGCCAGATAGGCCCCGGTGAAATAGCCGGCCTCAACAACGCCATTGGCCGTCTGGGCAAAATAGATGAATTCCTCGCCGACCTGGTCCGCCTTGATCAGCATGTGCAGATCGCCGCTCTTGGGGTCCCGAAACAGGGTAAAAAGACCCTCAATAACCTCTGCGCCTTCGGTCAGCTCAGCAATGGTCTTGGGTTCTTCTTCCGGCTTGTCACCGTTGTCTTTCTCCTGGGCGTAAACCAACAGGGAAGCGCTCGAAAGCAAAAAGGCAAACAGCCAGCGGGAGGGTGATTTGAACATGGGATTTCAGCCTTTGACATTGGTCACCAGGCACACCACAGGTGGCCCGGACGATAAAATGGAGCGGCGGATAATAACAGAAACCTGATTCGCTGCATCTGGCATCAGTCACGGGCTCCTTGGTTCCACCACCCCGCGCGCGGTACATTAGTTCCGCCATCGTTTTGATCCAGGGGACTGCCGTGAGAAATCTGACGACTCTTTTAGCTCTATTGCTACCAACCCTCGCCGTCGCGCAAGTGCCACCGGCTGAGGATTTGCGCCTGTATGACATCGGTGTAGCGCCGTCAGCCGAACGCATTGAGCAGGACATCATTAAGCTGGTGTCCTTCGGCACCCGCCATTCCTTATCTGAGACCGTTTCCGAAACCCGGGGAATTGGCGCAGCACGGCGCTGGATTGAGGCTGAATTCCGGGCCATATCGGCCCTTTGCGATGAATGCCTCGAGGTGCTCATCATCAGCGACACGGTCAGTGGCGAGAATCGTATCCCGAGTCCAGCCGAGATCGTCAGCGTCATCGCAATCCAGCGCGGCTCCACAGACCCGAACCGCATGGTCATGATGAGCGGGGATATTGATACACGCGTCAGTGATCCGATGAATCGCCTGAGCGACTCTCCAGGAGCCAACGACAATGCCTCCGGTATGGCGGGCGTCATCGAGGCCGCGCGGGTTCTTAGCCAGTACAGGTTTCCGGGCAGCATTGTTTATGCCGCCCTCGCCGGTGAGGAACAGGGCCTGTTCGGTGGCAAGATTGTCGCGGCCCATGCCCGCGAGCAGGGCTGGAACCTGAATGCCGTGCTGAACAACGACATGATCGGCAACATTGCCGGCATTAATGGGGTGATCAATAACCACTCGCTGCGGATTTTTTCCGAAGGAGTGCGCGCAGCGGAAACACCGGAGGAGGCGACGCTTCGCTACCGCCAGGGCGGTGAGGTTGATTCGGCTTCGCGCAACCTGGCCCGCTATATCAAACGCGTTGGCGAGCAGTATGTTATCGGCATGGACCTGAACATGGTCTACCGCCTGGACCGTTTCGGTCGCGGCGGACACCACCGGCCGTTTAACGAGGCGGGCTTTACCGGTGTGCGCATCATGGAGGTCAATGAACATTATGACCGCCAGCACCAGGACCTGCGTATGGAAGGCGAACGTCAGTTCGGTGACACCATCGAATACGTGGACTTTGGCTTTGCGGCCCGGGCCACAGCGGTCAACGCAGTGTCCCTGGCGGCCATGGCCTGGGCGCCAGCACCGCCGTCGGAGGTGACGATTGAGGGCATGGTGTCACCCAGCACGTCGCTTAGCTGGGCGGCCAGCGACGAGCCTCACCTGGCGGGCTACCGGGTGTACTGGCGTGAAACGACGGCGCCACAATGGCAGCGGAGCCGTTACGTCGGAAACGTGACTTCGTTCACACTGGAAAATATCGTGATTGATAACTATATCTTTGGCGTGGCCGCTGTCGCACAAGACGGTAACGAGAGTCCGGTGGTTTTCCCGGGGCCTGCGGGTCGCTTCTGAATCCACCTTTATCGCATCTTCAAATATGCGCCCAATCAAAAGCCATCAGGGCCTGAAAGCTATCCATGAACAGCACCTCAAAACTTTATGCCTTTGACCGTTGCGGGGCTTATCCCCTCACTGACGGACGCCTGCTTGTACGCAACCCGCGCAACGGACGTCATGCCTTGCTAACTTCCGAGGTGTACGCGGCGCTCGTCTATTGCCGCAAGTTTCATACGCTTGAAGACCATGCGCGGCGCATAACGCAGGCCAACCCGGCACTCCGGGGACAGGAAGATGATGTGCTGGCCATTCTGCAGACCGTGCAGAGTGACGGACTGATGATATCGGCCGATATCTACGCGCTCACGCTCGCTCCCGCGGCTGACCCCCTATTCAATCTGGAAAAACCCGTGGTGGCGATCATTACCTGGCAGCGGCCCGAAGCGCTCGCACGCTGCCTTGAATCACTGCGCACGGAATGTGACATCAGCAACCTTGCTCGTATCGTGGTGATTGATGACAGCCGCGATGAAAACATTCAGCGTCTCAATCGCCTCACCACGGAGTCTTTCGAGGCAAAAGTAGACACCCCGGTGCTGCATTTTGGGGCCGAGGAGCAGATCGCTTTCATGAACGCGATCATCAGCCAGGTGCCGTCGATTGAAGCACAGGTCCGCTTCCTGATTGACCGTGAGCGCTGGGCCGACCACTGGACCAGTGGTCTGGCGCGGACGATGGCTTTGCTGCTGTCCGTCGGCCAGCGATTACTGGTTCTTGATGACGACATTCTCTGCAAGGCCTATGAGCCGGACACAAAACCAGGTGTAAGTTTTGGTGATGACGCCCGCGAGACGCGCTTTTACCGGGACCGCGAGGAAGTCCGCGAGCAGCCGGTAAAGGAAGTCCGCGACCCGTTGATCCGGCATCTGCGGATTCTGGGTTCAGACTTGCGTGACGCGCTGGCGGCTCTCGGCGCACGCACCCTTGACCCGGTTGCATTTGAAGGCGCTGATCTGGACATGATGGAACGCCTCCGCGGAGACTCACAGGTGCTGGTCACTGAGTGCGGCACCCTGGGCGACCCGGGTACCTCGGACCTCAACTGGCTCGCCTCATTGGAGAGCACCAGCCTGGAGACCCTGCTGGAGAATGATGACAGTGTCGATAAAGCGTTTTCATCCCGTGTCTGCTTTAGCGGTGTGAACCAGGCCCGAGTCACGCCACGAGCCACCATGTCCCAGCTCACCGGCCTGGATAACCGCGCACTTTTGCCACCCTACATTCCCATTCTCCGCGGAGAGGACCGGCTGTTCGGTGACATGCTTGAGTTTGTTCATCCACATGCGGTGGTCGTCGATCAACCCTGGGCGATTGCGCACGAGCCGCTGCCAGAGCGCCACTGGACCGCCGCTGAACAATGCTTCCAGACTAAACAGCCCTTTGAACGCCTCGGCCTGCGCTGGGTTGAAGAGAACCTGGGCATATCCAAGTCCCGCGATCCGCTCAAGCGCCTGGGACAGCTCGCCCGCCTTTATGAAGACCTGGCCGATATGGACGAGCAAGCATTGAGAAGCGCCTACCAGGATGCCAGTATCGGCGCCCAGGCAGCCGACTACCGCCTGTTAAAAGAAGTCCTGGAGATTAGCGGAGAAAACGCCCCGCAACGCTGGCGCGAGTTCCTGCAGGGTGGTGTAGACGGGCTTAACCAGGCACTGATTGACAATCCCCCCGATGCGCCTGTCACCGGTTATCCGGCCGGCCTTCAGAATGAGGCGCTGTTTGAATGGTGGCGCACGTTCTGGTTGGAGTTTGCGCGCGCGCTGAGAATGTGGCCGGCGATACGCCAGGCTGCACGGCAGGTCAAAATCTAGCTAAAAAACTGTTTCTCGCCTGGAAACACGCAATTTCTGACTGATTCGCGGCAGGTTTCAGGCCGCAAGACGATCAAAAACCGGAATATCCGGCCTGTTTTGGATAAGCGGCTGTCATTATGCGCTCTAAGTTGTTGATTTTATCGATCTGTGGATAAGTTTGGGGCTTTTTGATCTGAATTGGCCCAAAAAGCCCTCAAAAAAGCGGCTTTCTGTGCAGGTCCGGGATCATTACAACAGTTCATCTTCGGTGTAACTGCGGCAAAATAGATTGATCATGCGGCTAACGCGCAGGAACAGTTCACTCAAAGCATCAACTTTGCCGCGCCACACTCGGCGAGTGCCCATACCAGTTTTTATAGGCTCTCGAGAAAGAGCTCATTTCCGAAAACCCCAGCAAAAAGGTGACTTCCGTCAAAGTAAGGGAGTCATCCGCCACGTACTGCCGCGCCAGGTCCTGGCGAACCTCCTTGAGCAGCGTGCGAAAACTCTCACCATCTACTTTTAGTCGGCGGTGCAGTGTGCGTGGCGTCATGTTAAGTGCGTCAGCCACTGACTCATCACTAATGTAGCCCGAAGGCAGCTGATCCATGATCGCGGCCCGCACGCGACCGGGAATGTTGTCACGTTCAAGCTCTGCGAGGCGCTGAATGACAATTCGATCGTTCATTTCAGCGAGCACGTTGTTTGCCGAAGGCAGAATTTGATCAGCCTGCGCCAGCGTCATGGACAGCTCGTTGTGCTCTGCATCAAATTGCACAGGGCATCGGTAGAACGTTTCCCAGGGCAACCGGTTGTCCGGCTCTGGTCGCCTGGTTGTGACGTGAACCGGATTAAAATCCGGTCCGGCATTAAACCTGCACAGGGCGACCAGGATGGACAGCTGCACATCGTCCCGGACCCCCGAGTTGCGCGAAGGCGCCTGCGTGCCGATATGACAGACCAGCTGTTGGTCGCGCTCAAACACCTCTATGTAGCCATTTTCGCTGATCACCCGGGCAAAACGCGCAACCCGGTTAAAGGAGTCACGCAGCGTTTCACTGGCCAGCACGGCGTAGCCCAGGGCACCGAGCTGCGATGGGTGAACACATTGCCCGGCCCGCAGCCCAAAGGCGGGATCACCACTGGCAGCAGCTGCATTGGCACGAACCGCATCAAGTTCTTCGTAGGGAACACGTGTGCCCGGGGCGATGGGCCACTGTATGTTCAGGCCCTCGGCAAGGAACGCCGGCTCAGGGTCAAGCCCGTAAGACTCCATCACCCGCCAAAGGTTACCCACTGACTGCGCTAGTACGGACATCAACACCTCCATCGGCACCAATTCGCGCCTCGTCTTTCATTGTCCTGACCTCAGGCGGCCCGGTCAAACACCACTGCGGGCCTGTCAGTTTGCTGTCAAATCATTGTCCACCTGTGACAAGCCGGTATCAGGCCGCTTGCCTAAACTGCGCATCATCGAATTGGCGAACGAAGCGGAAGACCCGGGACATGAA
This sequence comes from uncultured Gammaproteobacteria bacterium, assembly GCA_942491555.1. Classification (GTDB taxonomy): domain Bacteria; phylum Pseudomonadota; class Gammaproteobacteria; order Xanthomonadales; family SZUA-36; genus Marinihelvus. The sequence continues at coordinate 316,380 of CALOBN010000005.1, read as the reverse complement.
CGCACTTCAGCAGCAACTTACCGTCGAAATTGAATTCTGGCGGGAAATGATCGACCAGCAGGATGTGGCTTTTCCGCCCAGCTCCCTGGAGCGGATGAAACAAGCCCTCGCGCTCGCAGAACACAAACTGTTACTGCTGATGCCGATGGTTGATGACCCGCTGCAGCAAGCTGAAATGGCACACACCTTTGTTTCAGACCGGAGGCACTGATTATGAGAATGATCGCGGTTTTTATCGTTATTAGCTCCCTGGCAACGTTGACCATAGGGTTCTTGCCGGGTGCCTGAAAGCACAGATTTTTGAAGTAACAGCAGGTTTTTTTGGGGAAACGGCAGTAACGCCCTCTGCCACCTTTAATGTCCTGGTGTCCACCGACCCCTTTGGTTTGACCCCCCCTTTCAAATCCAGGGCAGGGCACCAGGACGCCTCTTTTTACCGGCTGTAGGCAAAACAAAATTGACAGTCTATGGCCCCGGGATGCGAATACGTTCAGTGACTCCCCCCCACATTGAACAGGTCACGGGGCCACCATTTAAAAACAGGGCAAGAACGATATCTTTCGTTTCCGACCCCGCGAGCAACGGCCCCGTCAGGGGCTGCTGATACAAGCCCGGATGCAAAAGCCGGGTGTTACAACGATGGCGCTGCAGCAACTGAGCGCAACCACCAAAGGGTGGCGACGTCTATAACCCCGGTGCACCACTCAGTGTTTTTTCCTCCTTCTCATTCACTGTTTACGCACCGGGGATTTTTTTGTCTCCCGGACAGGCGCTGGTGTACCTGGTTCGGTTATTCAAGGTTGGATGTCGTTGTGCTGGCTTTTGGCACGGGCGCTCGTTGGGTGACGTGGGATAATGGGGGTGTTGATGATTTGGGGAATGTTGGAATGGATCTGAGTATTTTGTGGTGGGTGATTGCGGTGCTGCTGATTGTGGGTGGCCTGGTGGGTACCATTCTGCCTGCAATGCCTGGTGTGCCGATGGTTTTTGGTGGCTTGCTGCTGGCAGCCTGGATTACGGGTTTTGAACCTGCGGGTGTGGGCACCATCGCCGTGCTCGGGGTGCTTACCATCGTGGCATGGTTGATTGATTTTCTGGCCGCCGCGGTGGGTGCCAAGCGGCTGGGGGCCAGTCCGCGCGCTTTCTGGGGCGCGATGTTTGGCGCCATTGTCGGGATATTCTTCGGTCTGCCGGGCATCATTCTGGGACCCTTTGTGGGTGCCGTGGCGGCCGAGCTCAGCGGCGGCCGGAGCGTCAGCGATGCTGGCCGGGCCGGCGTAGGCGCATGGGTCGGGACCGTTGTTGGCGCTGCAGCAAAACTCGCCATTGCCTTCACGATGGTCGGATTCTTTATTCTCCGCCAATTTTTCAACTAATCCTGACCGGGGTGGGCACGGGCGTGCCTGGTTACGGGCCTGGCTTTCGGCCGGCCAGAACCGGACACCCCACCACAACCGCCAACGAAGCTTAGGAAGACATCCCCCATTAAACCGGCAAGAGCAAAAAAAACCCGGCCATTGGCCGGGTCAAATGAGAGATGAAACACAGACCGATGAAAGTTTGTGTATCTATATAACTGCCGGGCACCAAAAAGGTTGGTGAAACGGTTTTGCGAATTTGCCCGGGGGGCTATTCAGAGCAAACGTGCGAGCGAGTCAAAATCACCCGGGATGTGCGCTGAGAGGACTTTCAGGTTACGAACTGCTTCCAGGGCGGCGGGCAGAGGTACCGGTCGGCCCAGCGCGGACTCCATGACTTCTGCGAACTTGGCCGGATGCGCCGTGCACAGAAACACCCCGGTTTCGTCCGGTTCCAGGTCTTTGCGCAGAGCGCGCCAGGCGAGGGCGGAATGGGGGTCCGCCAGGTAGGACTGACGATCAAGGTCACGAATTGCGCTGGTGGTGGACTCATCACTGACAGAGCGGCTCGAGAGCACCTCATCCAGCGGCTTGCCTGCACGCCGGGCCAGCTCTTCGACGCGGGGGAAGTTATTCGGGCGCGAGATGTCCATGGCATTACTGAGTGTCGCAACCGTTTGCCGCGGTGCCCATTCACCATTGGCCAGAAAGCGTGGCACCGTGTCGTTGATGTTGGTCGCGGCAAGCACGCGCTTCATGGGCAGCCCCAGGGCCCGGGCGACCAGGCAGGCGGTTACATTGCCAAAGTTACCGCTTGGCACGCAAAAAACCGGCGAGACACCTGGCAGGCGGGCTGCCGATTCGAAGTAGTAGCACACCTGCGCGAGCAGGCGGGCCACATTGATCGAGTTGGCAGAATTTAATCCCAGTCGCTCGCGCAGCGCCGGGTCGTCAAAAGCCTGTTTTACCAATGCCTGGCAGGTGTCAAAGTCTGCTTTGACCGAAATGGTTTCGATGTTGCCGCCCAGTGTGCAGAACAGCTTTTCCTGCAGCGGGGAAATGCGCCCCTCCGGATACAGAATGACCGCCCGGACGCCCGCAATACCATGAAAGGCATGCGCCACGGCGGCGCCCGTGTCGCCGGATGTGGCAGTCAGTATGGTCGTGGGGGTGCCATCGGTAAATTCCGCCAGGCACGCGGCCAGGAAGCGCGCACCAAAATCTTTAAACGCCAGTGACGGGCCGTGAAATAGTTCCAGCGCGTAGCTACCGTCACTCAGTTGCGGCTGTTCCAAAGGGAAATCGAAGGCGCGGGTTACCAGCTGTCGCACAAGCGATAATTCCAGGCCGGTCAGGTGGGATAACAACACCGCGCTGCGTTCCACAAAAGGCAGCGCCAGCACCCGCGGGATGTCATCAAGGGGCACAATGCGCTCGGGAAAATACAGACCCTGATCGCGACCCAGCCCCCGCTGTACCGCGGTGGCGAAAGACACCCGGTCATCAGCATGTTTAAGGTTGACGAAATCCAATGGCTTCAGGCCCGGTGCAACTGGCGGGCGCCGGCCAGGTCGGCGCGACAGTGGCGCACGAACCCCTGCTCGGTTTTGAGAAAGTTATTCTGCAGCCAGGCTTTGCCGTTGCGGATGACATCACTGTTGTCTGCAATCGCGAAAACCGTGGGGCCGGAACCGGAAATACCGAAAGCCAGCGCGCCCATCGACATCAGTGCCTTGCGGGCTTCATCAAAGCCGGGGATCAGATCCTTGCGCCACGGTTCGGCAATCAGGTCATTCATGCAGGCGGCCGCATCGCGCGGGTCACCGCTGTAAAGCTCGTGTACAAAGCGTCCAAACTGGGCGCCGTGAGCCACCACGGTGGAACGTCTCAGCCGGTCGGGCAAAAGGGCCCGTGCCGCCTTGGTTTCCATACGCGTGCCGGGCCAGGCCACCAGCACCTGCCACCCGCCCGGCCAGGGCAGGGCGTTCTGATGACGACCTCCAGGCATGCATAGCCGTAGCCCGCCGAGCAGGCTCGGGGCAATGTTATCCAGGTGTACATCGCCGCTGATTTCACCCTCCATCTCCGCCATGAGCTGCAAAAGCTCAGGCCGGTTAAGCGGTTGACCGAAGAACTGGTTAACGGCCACCAGGGTGGCAACGATTGAGCTGGCGCTGGAACCCAGACCACTACCTACGGGCAGACGCTTTTCCAGATGAACCTGAAGCGTTTCGATCTCTTTGCCAGCGGCGCGGGTAAGACGTTCAAAGCGCCGGCAGGAGGCCATGACGATGTTCTGTTCGGGATCCCGCGGCAGTTCGTCGGCAAAAGGTCCGTCGACCTTCAGTACCCAGTCATCCTGGCTCCCGGTTCGCAAACTAACCACATCGCCGAGGACACCACCGTCAACCGCGTGCAGAGCCAGGCCCAGGGCATCAAACCCAAGGGACAGATTGCCAATGGATGCCGGCGCGAAAACTCTCATCATAAAAACTCCGTTCCCAGCCTGGGTTTCAATAATCCAGCGGCCGCCAGGCCGTCCGCAAGACATCCGCATAGACACCGGCTGCCGTCACCTCGGCGCCGGCACCATAGCCGCGCAGCACCATGGGTATTGGCTGATAGTAGTCGGTGTACATGACAAGAGCATTTTCACCATCCCGAATACTTCCCAGGGGCTTGTCGGCAGGGACCGCCTCGATGGATACCCGGCAACGGCCCTCGAAAATCCGGCCGACATAACGCAATACCTCGCCTTTGGCCCGCGCTGCCTCAATGCGCTTTGCAAAGTCTGCATTCAGCGCCTCGAGGTGCCCCGGCAAACCGGAAACAGGGACATCATCGGCAAAACCCTGCTCGATAACAGGCATCACTTCAATGTCCGCAAGCTCAAGCTGCATGCCCACCTCCCGGGCAATGATCAGCACCTTGCGCGCAACATCCATGCCGCTCAGGTCGTCTCTCGGGTCAGGCTCGGTGAACCCCAGCTCCATGGCCCGGGCAACAGCAGCTGAAAAGTCCATCCCATCGTCCAGCAGGCCGAAAATCATCGACAGGGAACCGGACAGAATACCTTCAAAGACGCGCAATCGATCACCGGACCTCATCAAGCCGGCCACGGTGTCGATCACCGGCAAGCCGGCACCCACATTGGTCTCGTAAAGCAGTTTGCGATAGTTCCTCGCGGCCGTCTGGCGCAGCCTCAGATAATAGGCCTGGTCGAGGGTGTTGGCCTTCTTATTGGCGCAAACCACGTTGAAACCGCTGGCCAGCAGCTTGTCATATTGACGTGCAAAACCTTCGTCGGTGGTGCAATCAACCACGGTCGGGTTAAGCAGTCCCAGCGCATCCTTGACGGCAATAATGTCTTGCAGCTCATAGGGCTCACCATCCTTCTCAAGCTGCTGCTCCCAGTTGTCCAGATCGATGGCGTCGCTGGCCACCAGCAGTTTGCTGCTGTTGGCTATGGCGCGGACCTTGAGCTCATGGTGTTGCTCCGCGAGCTGTCCCGCCTGCCTGTGAAACTGGGCGAGCAACTCGCCGCCGACGTTGCCACAGCCGATCAGCAACACATCAATATGGCTTGTATGACCGAAAAACGCCGTGTGACTGGCGCGCGTTGCAGCCACGGCGTCGCGCCGGTCCACGACCAGGGAAATGCCACACTCGGTTGAGCCCTGCGCGATTCCCTCGACGTTAACGCCTGCGGCGGAATTTGCGGTAAGAAACCGTGCCGCAATGCCCCGGTTGTGCTTCATGCCATCACCAACAAGTGTGACCACGGCGCGCTCTTCAAGCACGCTAATGTCACTGACCAGGTCATGCAGCCGTTCAAAATGAAACTCTTCTTCCAGTGCCTTACGGGCAATGGCTGCGTGCTCCATGTTAACGCACAGGGTAATGCTGTATTCCGAAGAGGACTGCACGATCAGCAATACTGAAATATTGCGCGCCGCCAGGGCGCCCATCAGCCGGTGCACCACGCCCACCCGGCCCCGCATGCCCGTGCCTGCAACGTTTATGGCTGCCACGTGATCCAGAAGGGAGATCCCGCGCACCGGCCCGTCATGTGCGGCGGCGGCATGCACCACGGTGCCCGGAAGGTCGGGCTCGTAGGTATTGCGTATCTCGCAGGGGATATCTGCTGCGGCGAGGGGGGACAGCGCTTTGGCACTGATAACGCCGGCACCGTAGAAGGACAGCTCCATCGCCTCTTCATAGCTGACTTCCGCCAGGACCCGGGCATTGCTGACCAGCCTTGGGTCAGCCGAGTAAAAGCCGTCGACATCTTTCCAGATCTGACAGCTGCGGGCGCCCAGTGCGGCGGCAATCGCCGCTGCTGAATAGTCCGACCCATTGCGGCCCAGTAACTGGTACGCGCCGTTCTCATTGCGACCATGAAAACCCGGCATCAAAAGCACCCGGGGGCCGTTTTCAGTGGCCGCAAGCAACCGGGGTCGCGCTGATTCAAGATCAATGATCGAGTCCAGCCAGTCGTCATCCGCGGGTGGTAAAAGGTGCGAATCCGACCATTGTGCGTCCACGCCTTTGAGCTTCAGCAGCTCGGCCATCAGGCGGCTGCTCAGGCTCTCACCGGTAGACAGTATTTCCGCGCGGCTCTCGTCCGGGCAGTTTTCCAGCAGACTGATGCCTTCCAGCCGTTTTTGCAGCAGGGCGCGGCGCACGTCGAGCACCTCCTGCAGGTCCTCTGTCGCCAGGCCTTCGGCCGCGAGGCCGTCGATGATCGATTGCTCTGCCGCGATGATGGATTCAACGGGCCGCTGCCAGGATTCACCGGCAACGGCCTCCTCAATGGCTTCGATCAGGAGGTTGGTCACACCATAAACAGCAGACAGGACCACCACGAGCTGTTCCTGCTCCGCAAAGCGCATGATCAACGCGGCGCTTGCACGAAAGCCCTCAACGGTGGCCAGTGAAGAGCCACCAAATTTCTGCACCAGCATCAGTAGGCGTCCTTGTGAACCGAGCGCATGGCCCGCCCACTGGGATCGGCAAGGCCGGCAAAGGACGGATCCCATGCCATGGCTTCCGGCGATGAACACGCTACGGACTTGCCGCCCGGAACGCACAGAGCGGCGCTGGGCAGGGGAAAGTGACGCTCAAAAATGGTGCGATAGAAAAATGCCTCTTTGGTATCGGGCGTATTGTGTGGAAAGCGCCGGCCGGCTGTTTCCAGCGCATGGTCACTGACCTGATTTGCCGCATGATCACGCAAGGCGTCGATCCAGCCGTACCCAACACCATCCGAAAACTGTTCTTTCTGACGCCAGGCAACCGCCTCCGGCAAAATATCCCCGAGTGCTTCACGCAGGACCTGCTTTTCCATGCCCCCTTCGGGCACCATTTTGTCCGCCGGGTTCAGGGCCATGGAGAAGTTCAGAAAGTCACGATCGAGGAAGGGTACGCGGGCCTCAACACCCCAGGCGGACATGGCCTTGTTGGCGCGCAGGCAATCGAACTGGTGCAGGCGCATGATCTTGCGCACCGTTTCCTCGTGAAACGAGCGCGCGTCCGGAGCTTTGTGAAAATAGAGGTAACCGCCGAAAATTTCATCAGCGCCTTCGCCGGAAAGCACCATCTTGATGCCCATGGCGCGAATCTTGCGCGCCATCAGGTACATGGGTGTCGCGGCCCGAATGGTGGTCACGTCATAGGTTTCGAGGTGATAGATCACCTCTTCAAGTGCATCGATACCTTCCTGGAGCGTATAGGTAAAGCCGTGATGCACGGTGCCGATCACCTCCGCAACCTGCTCGGCAGCGGCCAGGTCGGGTGAGTCTTCCAGCCCCACCGCGAAGGAATGCAGGCGCGGCCACCAGGCGGGCGATTTTTCATCGTCCTCAACCCGGCGCTCTGCATGGCGTGCGGCGAGTGCTGCGATCAGGGAGGAGTCCAGGCCGCCGGATAACAATACGCCGTAGGGCACGTCGCTCATCAGGTGTGCCCGCACACTGTCATCCAGGGCTTCCGCCAGGGCCTCGCGGTCGACGGGCTCGCTGGACACCGCCTCAAAGTCTTGCCAGTCCGGATTAAAGTAACGCGTCGGCGCTTCATCGCCCTTTGCCCAGTAATGGCCCGGTGGAAACTCCTGCACCTGCGTACAGACGTCCATCAACGCTTTCATTTCACTGGCCACGTAGAGCCGTCCCTCATCATCAAAGCCCGTGTAAAGGGGAATGATTCCGACCGGGTCACGGGCGATCAGCCAGTGATCCTGTGCTGCGTCATAGAGCACGAAAGCGAACATGCCCCGTAAACGATTGAGAAAACCGGCACCTTCGCCAAGGTAGAGCGGCAAAATCACTTCGCAGTCCGATGCCGTCGTAAAGGCATAACCGGGCATGGAACTCCGCAATTCCTGGTGGTTGTAGATCTCACCATTGACGGCCAGCGCACACGCCCCATCCGGGCTCAGCAGCGGCTGCGCCCCGGTATTGACGTCGACAATGGCGAGCCGCTCATGGGCAAGAACCGCATGGGGGCTGGTGTAACTGCCGCTCCAGTCCGGGCCGCGATGACGTAACAGCCGTGATTGTCGCAACGCTATCTGACGCAGGTCAGGCGTTGCTTCCTTGATATCCAGGATGCCGAAAATCGAACACACGAAATATACTCTCTTACTGGCTGAAAGCAGCATCATAACCAGCATTCACAGATCATTGAACCGCCGTGAACCGGGGCGGTTTGGCTTGCGTCCACCCCGAAGGCACCCGATGATGAATTCATGTCCGGATATGAGCTCCTGACCCATGCGCCTTAAACGAGTGTTCCTGATCGCATTCGCGGGCCTTGTTTTGCTTTGCGGAGCCGTGCTCCTGTGGCTGTTTAACAGCGACCTCGGCCGCTTTCAGCCACAGATTCAGACCTATCTCAGCAAGCAACTGAACCGGGAGGTGACGCTGGATACCCTGTCCCTGGAACTCGGGTGGCCCACCCGGCTTTCCATACGCGGGCTGTCGATTGCTAACGAACCCTGGGCCGGGAAAACACCGCTGCTCGAGATCGACCGCCTGGACGGGGCGGTAGACCTGTGGTCCCTGTTTTCCCGTGACCCGCTTATCGTCCAACGTCTGGATAGCGACGGTATCAGGCTTCTATTGGCCTGGAATGAGGATGGCTCCCCTAACTATCAATTCGGGTTGACCGGCGACGCGCCTGCGTCGGGCCGCTCAGCCGGGCCCCGGGTACTGCTCCGTGAGGTTAGCCTCGCGTCATCTTCCCTGGACCTGCAGCAGCCGGACCACGCCAACCACATCAGCGTGGTAAAACTGACCCTCGCCGACAAGGCGGATGGCATGCTCAGCGCTGAACTCAAGGGAACCGTTAATGATCAACCGCTGAATTTTACCGGCGAGTTGGGCACCTTTGATGCGCTGCTGGACGCCAGTCATGTTCGACTGGAAGGTGCGGGACAATTTGCCCGCCTGGACTTCAAGGGGTCAGCGCTCATCGACGACCTGACAAGCCCCAATCGTCCTGAGCTGGACCTGCAAATGAGCGCACCGGACATTAGCGACATTGAACGCTTTCTCGGTCTGAAGCCGGCCATGACCGGGACATTCAATGCGCACATCACATCAGACGTTGATGACACTACCGGCTGGAAGTTCCAGGTCGATGGCCGGGCCGGTGAATTCACAATCCAGTCCGAGGGTACTGCGCGCGGGCTGCAAGACCTGTCAACCCTGTCTGTTTCTGCACGTGGCGGCGGACCCAACCTGCAAAGCCTGGTGTCCTTGTTCGGTATCAGGGACGCACCCGCGCAGCCCTTCGAACTGTCCGGCTCAGTCACGAGAAAAGAAGCGTTGCTTGTGCTCAATGACATCCTGCTCACCACCGGGCCCTCACGACTGGAGCTCAGCGGTGAAATGAATCATTTCCCGCACGTGCGCGGCAGCCACCTCAAACTGCGGGTTGCCGGGCCGGAAATCGCACACCTCCGGGAAATACTGAAGCTACCCGGTATCGCCGCAGGGCCTTTCGACCTGAGCGCTGAACTCATGCCCGCGGACAACGAGGAGGAGCAGCTGAGCGTTAGTCTGAAAAGCCCCTTTGCCGGTATTGAAATCAACGGCAACCTGACCAGCCACCCTGCTTATCTGGGCAGCACACTGCAGGTTGATCTGAGCGGCCAAAGCGCCGCCGCAATCCTGGACAGGTTCTCCGTGCCCGGCATCACGGCCACGCCTTTTACCGCGACCGGTGAATTGACCATTGGCGATGGCTTGGTGACGGTGCACAAAGGGATGGTAACCGGCCTGTATAACGGTGAACTCGCGGTTACCGGGGACATCGGGACCGCCTTTCTTGGTGGCAACACACAGCTTGACCTGAAACTGGTCGGGCCAAACCTGCAAAGATCCCTGTCGAACCTCTGGAGCGACACGCTCGCAGGGGAGGTTTCATTCGAAATTCAGACACAGTTACAAGCCAGCACTGGGGAAGTCCTGCTGAAGGATATGAGGCTGCGTGCGGGCCAAACGGACATTTCTGCGACAACCCGGATTCCCCTGGTGCCGGGAGGTGACGGGCTCGACGTTGACTTCAGCGGCAAGGGACCGGACCTGAGAGCACTGCTGGGCGCGCGGTTGCATACACAGCAGAGCCTTTTCCAGGTACCTGCCCAGCCGTGGGCCGCGTCCGGGCAGGTCCGGCGGCAAGCAGACCGGTTTACGCTTACGGATCTCCGCTTGCAGGTGGCCGATCTGGATGCTGAAGGCTCAGCGAGCTTTCCGTGGCCGCTGCGCGCGGACCAGATGACGTTCAGGCTAAGCGCCAGCGGCGCCGACCTGGCCGCCGTCGTTCCGGCCATCGGAGACTTTTCCCCGTCCGGTGAAGCCTACAAGGTTGACCTGGAGGCTGACCGCTCAGGCGAGGACTGGCAAATAACGCCTTCCCGCATCGCTTTTGCCGGTGCAACGCTGAACTTCGCGGGCAGTATTGATGGTCTTCCGGACTTTTCATCCACTGACTTTTCCCTGTCGGCTGCCATTCCAGACCTGCAGGCCCTGGGCTCCTGGGCCGGTGCACCATTGCCACGAGAAAGCCTGGGCCTCAATGCCCAGCTGAGCGGTTCGGTAAACGAACTCTTGTTGCAAAAGCTCGAAGCGCAGATCGGTAAATCAAAGCTGCAGGGATACTTAACCATCACGCCGCAAGATGCGCGCATGGCGGTCAAGCTGCAATTGAAGTCCGATTCGCTGGATTTGCGGGGCATCGTGCCGTCAAAACAAAGCGAGGTAACAGCCACAAAGCGCAAACCGGCTGACGACGGGCGGCTGATTCCCGACAGCCCGCTCGACTTCAGTCTTCTCAAACGCTTTGACGGGGAAGTAGATATCGATATCGCCGGGCTCATGCTGCCGGACCGCACTGTTGATGAGCTGGCGATTGACGCCACACTTGAGCAGGGTTCACTGCTGGTTCAGCGCTATCACAGCAAGGGCCTGGCGGGAGATGTTAATGCCACCGGGTCCCTGGAAGTACTGGAATCAGGCGGCGCCAGGGTTGCTGTTGAGCTGCGCTCCACGGACCTGATTCCCAACCGGCCGGACTGGCAGGATGCAGATCCTGCAACGCTCCCGCGTTTTAATGTGTCATTAAGCGGCAACAGCAGCGGTACGTCTTGGCGGGCGTTGGCCGCCGGGCTGAGCGGCCAGATCGACCTGGTCGCAAGCGAAGGCTTCCTTCCGGGCAGGGGCCTGGGGGCGTTAAACACCATGTTCCTGGAACAAGTGGTAACCTTCCTGCTGCCGGGCTTTGACACCCGGCAACCAACCCAATTGTTGTGCATGGCGGCAAGGCTGAGCGTGGTTGATGGCCTGGTGAAAACAGACCCCATGGTTGCCCTGCAAACCTCAAAAATTCTGTTGGAATCCACGGGCACGCTGGACCTGAAAACAGAGCGCCTGGAGGTGGACTTTGAAACAACCCCAACCAAGCTACTGAGCACGAGCCTCTCCGAGCTTATCAATCCGTTTGTCACGATCAAGGGTACGCTGGCCAACCCCAGCCCAACGATCAACGCCACCAGCACATTGTTCTACGGCGGTGCAGCAGCGGCCACCGGCGGTCTCTCGATCGTTGCCAAGGGGCTTTGGAACCGCTTGCTTGGCACTTCAAAGCCCTGTGAGCAACTGCGCGAGGAGCTGGGCAAGGATCTTGCGGCCAAACAGGCCGGTCAGTAACGCCAGGCGATACTGACGCCATACACCCTCGGCTCGCCAAGCTGGTAGTAAGGTTCGACCTCGTAGAACTTGCGCGGGTCATTGCCAAAACCACCAAAGCCCCGGGTTTGAACCTCTTGATCAGTGAGGTTGCGCCCCCACAACGCCAGCTCCCAGGGGCCGTATAGCCAACTGAGGCGCAGGTTGAACAACAGGTAATCATCGGTCCGCTCATTGTGATTGGCCGAGGTGTAAAAACCATCCTTGCCCTCGATGTCCGCCTGTATTGCCCAAGCGTCGGTCATAAACCACTCGGCGCCCACGGCAAACTGGTAGTTCGGCGCATGCGCCTGGTCCCGTCCGCCCAGGTCATAGGCGAGGCCGTTTTCAGGGTCTGCCAGCGCGTGGGTAAAGCTCTGGTAGTCACGATAGTCCGTGTCCAGCAGGCCCAGGGTGCCAAACAGGCGAAGTTGATCCAGTGCAAGCCAGTCCACCTCGAATTCCAGTCCCTGGTTGCTACCGCCAGCCGCATTCTGCAGGCTGTCCACAAACACGCAGGGACAGGCGTCGCCCGCCGGGTCCTCGGGTATGACAATGGATTGTTTGACCTGCACGTCGTCGCGATCCTGGTAAAACAGGGCCAGGCCGAGGCGCAGGCGTCCATCCAGGAATTGACCCTTCAGGCCCACCTCGTAGTTCAGCAGCGTCTCGCCCTCAAACAGCAGCGACCCCGGCGGCAACTCGATACCGAGGTCCTCAAGTTCGGGAAGCTGGCTGGCCAGGGCCGTGTTGTAGCCGCCGGGTTTATAGCCGCGGGATACCAGGCCGTACCACAATAACCCCGCGTCGCTGCGATACTCCAATGCCAGGCGTCCACCCCAGAAATCGTCGTTTTGCCCGTCCGGTGAGGGGCCTGGCGTATTGTCGCTGTAGTCAAAGTCGCGTGTCTCAATGCGCAGGCCGGTGGTCAGGGACCAACGCGTTGCCAGTGGAATGACCGCCTGGCCATAGGCGGCCAGGTTTTGGGTGTCGTAGTCACTGCTAAAATCGCTGTCCGCGAATGTGTAGACCCGCTCCAGGGACTGATCCTGCTCGCGCAGGTAAATGCCCGCCACCCAGTTGACCTGATCGTCCGCCTCTGGCGAAAGCCAACGGAGGTCGGCGACCGTGTTGCGGTTGGTCCGCGCATAGGCATCAAAAGAGCTGTACCACCAGTCAAAGCCCCACAGCGCCGAATCACAGGGCGTGTCCTCGCAGATGCCCGTATTGCTCCAGTCCTCGTCATAGCTGTATTCAGAATCGGCATCGACATGGCTAAGCAGCAGCTCGATGGTTGCACCACTGTCCATGCCCCAGCGCGTGCGCAGCGAGCCGGCGGCACTGCGCAGCGTGTCGCGGCCCGGCTCGTCCGAGTAAGTTTCCCGCGTGTTGTCCAGTGAGAATGCGTCGTAACCGTTGTCCACGTCGCTCAACAGCAAGGTGAAGTCCATGTTCAGGCGTGCAGAGGGTGCCCAGTTCAGGCGCGCACGCGCGTGGTTCTCGTCTATGTCCTGGGTCGGCCTGCCAAGGAACACGTTGTTGGTGAAGCCATCGTTCTGGTTACTTTGCGCCGCCAGGCGCCACGACAGGTCGGCTGTCGCCGGGCCGCCAAAGGCGACATCGATGGTGCGTTGATCGAGGTTGCCGAGAATCAGGCCGGCGCGGGCCCCGAACTCATCGCCCGGGGCGTTAGAGACCATGTTGATCATGCCGGCGAGGGCATTGGCGCCAAACAGGGTGCCCTGCGGACCGCGCAAAACCTCGATCTGCTGCACATCGAAGGTGCTCGCAACACCGGCAATTCCGGTGAAGTCCATGCCATCGACCAGCAGGCCGACGGAGGGGTTGATGGGCTCGACAAACTGACTGCGCTCGCCGATACCGCGAATCTGCAGAAAACGGCCGCGCGATGCACCGGAGGCAAAGTTCACGTTGGGCGCCAGGTTCAGCAACTGATCCAGGTACACCGCAGTGCGGTCCTCGATAAGGCGCTGATCGAATACGGTGACGCTGGCCGGTGTGTCCAGCACAGCGATGGGACGGAATTCGGCAGTGACGACCACCTCTTCCAGCGCCAGGGGTTGGCGCACATCCGGCGCCAGGGCGTCCTGCGGGTGGGCGGCGGGATGAAACAACAGGCCGGCTAGCAGGGCAAAAACTGTGCGATGCATGAACACTCCGTGCGTCTTGATGTCCGGAGTTCGAGCGGGGAGGGGCTTGGCAAGGAAGCATCCGTCCCTACGCCGGTACTAACCGGGTCAGGTTCAAAGGGTTCGCTTATGCGTCTCAGGCCTGCCGTGCATCTTGCGCGGGGTGGCCACCCCTGGATCAGTCGGGAGTATAAAGCAGTTGATGTGAAAACGTTGGCCGCCAGGCGCGGCCGCGCTGTGGGATCAGGATAGTGGCCGGCGTAAGTAGCCGGCTCTGTCCGTTTCCTTATTTCATGGATTTCTGCAGTTTGCTGAGTGCGGCCGAGCCCGGGTTGAGTGCCTCGAAGGGAAGGCCGGACAGGGGCGCGGCAACGGTGCCAAGTACGTCATGCATTTCCGGCAGCTCTTCATTGATGTACATCAGGCCGGTGATGACCTCGCCGCGGGCACGATGCGCCTCAAGATACTGCATGGCACTGCTGCGCTGCGATGGATCGTAGGTCGGGTCGGCTTTGCGCAAAATGACCCGCGAACCGTCATGCAAGGTCACCGGGGTCGAGCTGCCATCTTCGTAATCGACCGTAATTTCCTCTGCCGGCGGCACAAAATCCGCCTCTACTGCCTTGTGCGACATTTTGCGGGTATAAGCGTAACTCTTGGTTGAACCCTCGTGATCATTGAACGTCACGCAGGGTGAAACCACGTCGATCACCGCGCAGCCGCGGTGACGCACACCGGCTTTGATCAGCGGCACCAGCTGGTCGCGGTCGCCGGAGAATCCTCGCGCCGCAAAGCTGCCACCCAGGGCAATCGCGGTGGCCACCGGGTCGATGGCCTGCATCTGGTTAATCTGGCCTTTTTTGGTGCGGCTGCCCGGGTCAGCAGAAGCCGAAAACTGTCCCTTGGTCAGGCCGTACACACCATTGTTCTCGATGATATAGAGCATATTCAGATTACGCCGCACCACGTGTCCGAACTGCCCAAAGCCAATCGACAGGGAGTCACCATCGCCTGAAACGGCAATACAGGTCATCTCGCGGTTGCCGGCCATGGCGCCGGTGGCCACCGATGGCATGCGACCGTGAACCGAGTTGAAACCATGCGCCCCGGACATGAAGTACGCCGGCGTCTTCGACGAGCAGCCAATACCGGACAGCTTGATTACCCGGTGGGGCTCGATGGACAGCTCCCAGAATGCCTGCACGATGGCCGCGGTAATGCTGTCATGGCCACAACCGGCACACAGGGTTGAGAGCACCCCTTCGTAGTCGCGCTGACGCAGTCCGATTTCATTGGTCCGGTCGGTCGGCAGGTCAATTCTTGGTTTGGCAATATAGGTCATGCGGCAGCCTCCTCACCCAGGTGCGCCTGCACCGCGGCCACCACCGCCCGGCTGGGCAGAGGCATGCCGTTGTAATGCAGGACCGGCACCAGCTTTTGGGCCGGCACCTCCAGCTCCGTCATTAACAGCGAACGCAGCTGGGCGTCACGGTTTTGCTCCACGACGAGCACGGTATCGTGTTCGGCAATAAAACCGGCGACCTCATCACCAAAAGGGAAGGCCCGTACACGCAGGTAGTCCAGGAACATGCCTTCTGCCACCAACTCATCCATGGCCTCGTTGACCGCACCATCGGAAGAACCGAAGGCGATCACACCCAGGCGGGTGGTCTGAGCCGCGCGACGCAGGACCGCCATGGGTACGGTATTGCGAAGCGTTTCCCATTTCACCAGCAAGCGGTCCATGACGTCCTGGTACTCGCCCGAGTCCTCGGTATATCCACCATGCCGGTTGTGGCCGGAACCACGCACAAAGTACGCCCCGCGGGCGTCTTCGCCCGGCAAGGTGCGGGCCGTTATGCCATCACCATCGACATCCAGGTATCGATAGAATTTGTCCATGGCGTCCAGCTCAGCCGGGCCAATGACTTTGCCGCGATCCGGCCGGTAACTGTCATCCCATTCAAGCTCGGGCACCATCCAGTCATTCATGCCGATATCCAGGTCGGAAAGCACAAACACCGGCGTCTGAAACCGCTCTGCCAAATCGAATGCGGTAACCGCCATCTCAAAGCACTCGCGCGGATCAGACGGGAACAGCAGCGGGTGGCGCGTATCCCCGTGGGAGGCGAAGGCGCACAGGGTAAGGTCGCACTGCTGGGTACGGGTTGGCATGCCTGTCGAGGGTCCGACCCGCTGGACGTTGAAGAACACGGCCGGAATTTCCGCATAGTAAGCGAACCCGATAAATTCGCTCATTAACGAAATACCTGGTCCGGACGTTGGTGTAAATGCACGCGCACCAACCCAGTTTGCGCCAAGCACCATGCCGGCGGCAGCCAATTCGTCTTCTGCCTGAATAATGCAGAACAGGTTCTCGCCGGTTTCGGGATCTTTCCTGAACTGTTCACAATAACGCTGGAAGCTGTCCATCAAGGAGGTGGATGGTGTAATCGGATACCAGGCGCCAACCGTTGCGCCTGCATAGACACAACCCAGCGCCGCGGCGGCATTGCCGTCAATCAGGATATTGCGTGAGTTGTCGCCCATGCGTTCCACCCGAACCGGCAAGGGGCACTCAAACTGTGCCTGCGCATAATCGTAACCGAGCGCAATGGCTTCAAGGTTGCTGTCCACAAGCCTGGGCTTTTGCGCGAAGGTTTCCTCCAGCAAGGTACGAACCAGCGCCCGGTCGATGCCCAGTAGTGCGCAAAGTACGCCCACGTAGGCAATGTTCTTCATCAGGATACGCACGCGGGCCACGTCAAAGTGTTCATTGGCCAGGCGCGCCAGGGGCACGCCGAGCACCGTGACGTCATCACGCACCATGGTGCTGTCGCGCGGCCAGGTGCTGTCATAAATGAAAAATCCACCGGGGCTGACCTCGGCGAGATCCTTGGCATAAGTCTGCGCATTCATGGCCACCATGACATCCACACGACCCTGGCGGGCCATGTAACCGTGGCGACTGGCGCGAATCTCGTACCAGGTGGGCAGGCCCTGAATATTGGAAGGAAACAGGTTTTTACCGGTAACCGGCACACCCATGCGGAACAGGGCCTTCATCAGCAGGCCATTGGCACTGGCCGAGCCCGTGCCGTTCACCGTACCAATTTTCAGGACAAAATCGTTTACCCGGCTTGGCGCTTCTGACATGGGGTGGTTCCGTAATCGGCGGCCTTGGGAAAAGTCAGCAGGGATTTCTGCATGTCCCAGGCGGCGGTGGGGCAGCGCTCTGCGCACAGGCCGCAATGCACGCAAAGGTTTTCATCCTTCACCATGACGCGGGCGGTTTGCTTGAGCGAGCCGGACACGAACAGGGGTTGCTCGGGATTCAGGCGAGGCGCCTTCAGGCGCTCAATAAGGTCTGGCTCTTCACCATTGGTGGTGATGGTCAGACACTCGGTCGGACAGATATCAATACAGGCATCGCATTCAATACACAGATCGTCAGTAAAGACGGTCTGGATGTCACAGTTCAGGCAGCGCTCGACCTCGACCGCGGTTTGCTCAGCGTCAAAGCCCAGCTCGACCTCGGTCGTGAGATTTCGGAACCGCTCAGTCAGTGGCACATGTTCCATTTTGCGCCGGGCGGCCGGATCAAAGCTGTTCGAATAGCTCCATTCATGCATGCCCATTTTTCGGCTGCCCAGGTTCAGTAGCGGGGGCAGCCGGTCATCAAGTGCGGCCTCCTGGCAATGCCGATGGATCGAAATCGCCGCCTGGTGGCCGTGCTCCACGGCCCAGATAATATTCTCCGGGCCGAATGCAGCATCACCACCAAAGAACACACCGGGTCGCGTGGACTGGAAAGTTTTACGGTCGACCACCGGAACGTCCCACTGGTCAAACTCCAGACCGATGTCGCGCTCGATCCAGGGAAAAGCATTTTCCTGGCCGATGGCCAGCACCACGTCATCGCAGGGAATAAACACCTCTTCCAGGACACGCTGTTCGGTAATGCGGCCCTCGACGGTGTCGTATTCCATGAGATCGAAGCTCATGCCCACAAGCTTGCCGTTTTCGATTACGAAAGCCCTGGGTGAATGATTGATCACGATCTCGACATTCTCTTCTTCGGCGTCCTCCAGCTCCCAGTCAGAGGCCTTGAAGAAGTCGCGCGGCTTGCGCGCCATGACCTTGACCTCGTCGGCGCCCAGCCGCAGGGAGGTGCGGCAGCAGTCCATCGCGGTGTTACCAACGCCGATAATCAGAACCTTGCGGCCGATCTCTTTCGTATGACCAAAGGCCACGGACTCAAGCCAGCTGATGCCAATGTGGATATTCGCAGAACCCTCGCTACGCCCCGGCAAATTCAGCTCCTTGCCTTTGGGTGCTCCACTGCCAATGAAGACGGCGTCATAGCCCTCTTCCAACAGGGCGCTAAGGCTTTCAATACGATGTCCCAGACGCAGGTCTACGCCCATGTCGACAATCGTATTCATCTCCTCATTGAGCACTTCGGCAGGCAGGCGGAAAGCGGGGATGTTCGAGCGCATCAGGCCGCCGGGCTCGCTCAGCGCTTCAAATACTGTGCACTCGTAGCCAAGGGGCATCAGGTCATTACATACGGTGAGAGAGGCACAGCCGGCGCCGACCAGGGCGATCTTTTTACCGTTTTTCTTTTCAGGGATCACCGGCAGACGTTCGGTGATGTCGCCACGATGATCCGCGGCCACGCGCTTGAGCCGGCAGATGGCAACCGGTTTCTGTCCCGTTCGGCTGCGGCGGCAAGCCGGCTCGCAGGGACGGTCACAGACCCGGCCGAGGATGCCCGGAAAGACGTTGCTTTCCCGGTTAACCATGTAAGCGTCGGTGAAGTTGCCCTGTGCGATTAAACGAATGTACTCGGGCACGTCCGTATGGGCAGGGCAGCCCCACTGGCAGTCGACTACCTGGTGAAAGTAGTCCGGATTCGAGGTATCCGTGCGATCCATGCGCGCTTGTTCATCTCCCCCGCCCGCCGTGGGCCGGTCATCGTGAACAAGAATAAACGTTTTGTCCCGCAGGCGCACCCACTGGAAAAACTCGTGCTGCAAAGACCCGGGTTAAGACTTTCTGCACCGTCAGAAGGAAGCTAATCGATAATTTCGTCCAGCGCCGAAATAAGGCGCGCGACTTCTTCCCCGCTGTTGTAGTGCACCAGTGAGCAGCGCAGCACACCAACCGCCGGATCGATTCCCAGATCTTCTACCAGGCGGTAAGCATAGAAGTTGCCATAACCCGTGCCGATGTTCTGGCGGGCCAGCGTTTCGCATAGGTCCCGGGGGCTCTTGTTGGAAACAGTGAAGGACACGGTGGGCGCGCGGCCTGCGGCCGTTGTCTTGCCGATAATACGGACATCAGGCCGCCCTGCCAGCCAATCCAGCAAAGGCGCTACAAGGTGTTTCTCACGTGCACGCAGCAGATCATGAACCTCGCGTGCCGCTTTGGAACCAGCATCCGCCACCGAAGGTGCTGCTGACTGGGGAAAGTGATGACGATGCAGGCTTTCCAGGTAATCCACGACCCCGGCGGCCGAGGCAACCTGGGCGTGGTCCGGTCCGGCCGGGGCAAAGCGAAGCCGGGGCGAGCCGGCATTGAAAAAATGACCCTGGTTGGCAAGCTTTTCGTGCCACTGCGCGGCAACGGTCATGATTCCCAGGTGCGGGCCATATACCTTGTAGAGGGAATACAGGTAAACATCCGCGCCCAGATCGCCGGGCTGCGGAATGCCGTGCGGCGCATAGGAAACGCCGTCGACGATGCTCATGGCACCGGCGGCGCGGATCAGATCGCACCATTCACGGACCGGGTTGATGCTGCCGACCACGTTGGAGCAATGAGTGAAGGCCACGGCCCGTGTGCGCTCGTTGAGAACCGCCTCAAGGCCGGCCGTGCTCAGTTCCCCGGTTTGTGGATCAACAGCCCACTCCCGGACCCGGAAACCTTCCTGCTCAAGGCGATGAAAGGCGCCGCGGTTGGCCTCATGGTCCTGCCGCGAAATGACCACCTCATCACCAGGCTGCATCCAGCCACGCAGGGCCTGGGCCAGCACATAGGTGTTCTGGGTCGTGGAAGGGCCAAACACCAATTCGTCATCGGTGACACCCATCCAGGCAGCAAGCCTTGTACGCGCTTCATCCATTGCCCCGCCGCCGCTGGTGGAGGGCGCGGACGGGTAGTAGGGCTGCAGCTTGGTGCTGCGATAAAAGCGTTGCAGACGCTCAATGACCGGCGCACTGGCGTAAGAGCCGCCGGCGTTCTCCAGGTGCGCAAAACCAGCCAGGTCGGGATCGGCAAAGGCGGGGAAATGCGCGCGGACGAAATCTATATCAAAAGGTCGCTGCGCTCGTTCTGCTCCCGGTTCTGAAATCGCACTCACGAGCCAAGTCCGGCCAGCGTCAGATATTTCATCTCCACATATTCTTCGATGCCATAGCGGGAGCCTTCACGGCCAATTCCGGACTCCTTAACCCCGCCAAAGGGCGCGGTTTCTGTGGACAAAATACCATCATTAATACACACCATCCCGTACTCAAGGCCCTCTGCAACGCGCCAGATACGGCCGATGTCACGTGCATAAAAGTAGGCTGCCAGGCCGTATTCCGTCGCGTTGGCCAGCTCAATGACCTCCTCGTCCTGCTCAAACCGAAACACCGGGGCGACCGGTCCGAAAATTTCTTCGCGGGCAAAACGCATGTCGGCCGTTGCCCCACCAACAATCGTCGGTTGAAAGAACGTGCCACCGAGTTCATGCCGTGCACCGCCCACCAGAATATCGCCGCCTTGATCGCGCGCGTCCTGCAAAAGCGCTTCAACCTTTTGCATGGCGTTTTCCGAAATCATTGGACCAATGTCGACACCGGCCTGGTTACCATGCCCCACGGTCAGTTCACGTGTTGCCTGCGCAAACTTCTCCATGAACTCCTCGTAGACGCCTGCCTGGACATATATCCGGTTGGCACAGACGCAGGTCTGGCCCGCATTGCGGTACTTACTGATCATGGCACCCTGAACGGCCGCATCGATGTCGGCATCGTCAAACACGATGAAGGGTGCATTGCCGCCCAGCTCCATCGACACCCGCTTAACCGTCGAGGCGCACTGGCGAATCAACTGCTTGCCCACTGCCGTGGAGCCGGTAAAGGAGAACTTCCGCACCAGTGGGTGTTCCGTCAGTTGCTCGCCGACTTCCTGTGACTGCGTGCTGGTCAGAACATTGAACACGCCAGCCGGAATGCCGGCCTCTTCGGCCAGTACTGCCAGGGCAAGCGCCGATAGCGGCGTTTCTGCCGCCGGTTTGATCACAATAGGGCAGCCGGCCGCCAGTGCCGGAGCCGCTTTACGGGTGATCATGGCATTGGGGAAGTTCCACGGTGTAATGCAGCCAACCACACCAACAGATTGACGCAGCACCAAAATTCGCCGGTCGGCCATATGGGTGGGTATAACGTCCCCGTACAGGCGTTTACCTTCCTCGGCAAACCACTCGATAAACGAGGCTCCGTACATCACCTCACCAGCTGATTCGGCCTCGGGCTTGCCCTGCTCGGCGGTCATCAGAACCGCGAGGTCATTTTTGTTTTTCAGAATGAGCTCGTGCCAGCGTCGCAGAATCGCGGCGCGTTCCTTGGCGGTCTTTGAGCGCCATGCGGGCCAGGCTGCACTGGCAGCCTCAATGGCACGCCCGGTCTCGGTTGCGCCAAGATCCGGAACGGTTGCGAGTACCTCACCGTTGGCCGGGTTGGTGACTTCAAAAGTTGCGCCAGTGTCGGCGTCGCTCCATACGCCGTCGATAAAGGCGTTGCTACGCAATAGGGAAGGGTTTTCCAGTTTCATGATTCAGTCTCACCGCTGATTTGCTTTTCCGGTTTCCGTGTTGTCCTGCGCCGGGATTCTGGGCCGGGACCGGGACACACAGGCCTGAGCCGGATCACGTGCCGCGCCCTGAATCAGGGTGGGCCGTCGTGCCGGGGCTGCACTACGGTCGGGATTTAGGCCGGAAAAGTCAACCACCGCCACGGGCTGACGCAGGTCTGGTGGCCTGCGCTGCCTACTTACCAATACAGAAAGAGGAAAAAATGGCGCCCAGGAGATCGTCCGGCAAGAACGCTCCGGTTACCTCTCCCAGCGCACGCTGGGACAGGCGAAGCTCTTCAGCAAGGGTTTCTGCCGAGGCAAACTCCTGCAACTGTACGCGGCCCTGTTCAAGGTGAAACGCGGCCTGGCCCAGGGCCTCAAGGTGGCGGCGGCGGGCAGAAAAGGTACCGGAAATATCGCCTTGCAGACCCGCTGCACGGTGCAGCAGTCTAACCAGATCATCAAGGCCCTCGCGACGCGCGGCGGAGAGGCTTACGGACCAGCCACCTTCTTCATGGGCGTCCTTGTCGAGCAGGTCGCGCTTGTTGTACACGCTGATGCAGCGTACGGCTTCGGGGACGTCCCGGCGTAAGGCGAGTTGGCCTGCAAGATCCTGGGTGGGGTCGATAACCAGAAGCGCCACATCAGCCCTTTCCAGCACCGCCCTGGCACGGCGAATACCCTCTTCTTCGACGGCGTCTCCTGCCTCCCGAATACCGGCAGTATCCGCCAGATGCAGGGGTAAACCGTCCAGGGAAAGGGTTTCCCGCAGTACATCACGGGTGGTACCCGGAATATCAGTAACGATCGCAGAGTCCCTTCCGGCAAGGGCATTGAGCAAACTGGATTTACCCGCATTGGGCACCCCGATAATGGCGACGGTAATACCGTCTCGCAGTACCTGGCCTTGCGTGGCCTCCCGGGTCAACGATGCCAGCTGTGTCTGGATCGCTGTCAGGCGTTCCAGCACATCGCTTTCGGCGATGAAGTCTATTTCCTCGTCCGGGAAGTCCAGCGCGGCCTCCACGAAAACCCGCAGTGCGGTCAGCCCGTCCTGTATAGCCTGCACCTGGACAGAAAAAACACCTTCAAGAGAACGCTGGGCCGCACGGGCGGCCGCTTCCGACCCGGAAGCGACAAGGTCAGCGATTGCTTCGGCCTGGAGGAGGTCGAGTTTGTTATTCAGGAAGGCCCGCTCGGAAAACTCGCCGGGCCGGGCCGGTCGCGCGCCGAGCTGAAGCACGCGTCGCAAAAGCATGTCCTGAACAACCGCGCCGCCATGACCCTGGAGTTCCACCACGTCTTCACCGGTGAAGGATGCCGGTCCCTGGAAAAACAATGCCAGCCCTGAATCGATGGTTACACCATCGCTGTCGCGAAAAGCACTGAGGTGCAGCGAGCGCGGGGTGAGTGTCTTACCGGTAATGGTTTCACCGAGGTGCCGGGCTTGCGGCCCGGATATGCGCAGAACCGCCACGCCCCCGACGCCCGGGGGTGTGGCCACGGCTGCAATGGTGTCAGTCGGTGACGCGTTCATGGGCCAAGCTTAGCAGGGCGAAGATCAGACCGGGCCGTCTGGTCAAGGGCCACGCAACGAGTGTCAGCAGGCCCTAGTCTTCCGCGGCGATTTTGCGCGTGATGTACCACTGCTGAGCCAGGGACAGGCCGGCGTTGGTCGCCCAGTAAAGCACCAGACCCGCCGGGAAGAACGCAAACATTACCGCAAACACCAGTGGCATGGCCTGCATCATCTTCTGTTGCAGTGGGTCCATACCAACCATCGGGGTCAGCCGCTGGGTGGCAAACATGAATGCTGCGTTCAGTATTGGCAGAATGAAGTAAGGGTCACGCACGGAAAGGTTGTCAATCCAAAGGATAAACGGCGCCTGGCGCAGCTCGACCGATTCAAGCAGCACCCAGTAAAGGGCAATAAAAATCGGAATCTGCACAAGAATCGGTAAACAACCGCCAAGCGGGTTCACTTTTTCCTCCTTGTACATCTTCATCATGGCCTGGCTCATCGCCTGGCGGTCATCGCCGTAACGCTCCTTGAGCTTCTCAATGCGGGGCTGCAGCTTACGCATGCGGGCCATCGAGCGATATTGGGCTTCGGTGAGCTTGAAGAATGCGAGCTTGATGAGAACCGTCAACAGGACAATGGACCAGCCCCAGTTGCCGACAAAATCGTGAATCTTGCTGAGCAACCAGAACAGCGGTGCGGAAAACACCGTGAAAATGCCGTAATTGACGGTCAGGTCCAGGCCCTGGGCAATGTCGGACAGGTGATCCTGGATTTTAGGACCAATGTACAGGGTGCTCTGGAATTCATGGCCCTGGCCGGCCGGTACGCTCACCACCGGTGCGACCGCGCGGGCAATCACCCGTTCTCCACCGGCGGGCCTGAACACCTCGGCACTGTAGTTGTTGGTTTCTTCAGCCGGGGGAATCCACGCAGAGAAAAAATAATGCTGGATCATGGCGGCCCAGCCTTCCTTAGTGGTCATGCGGAAGGCGTCTTCTTCAACGTCCTCAAAATCGATTTTGTCCAGCTTTTCTTCCGGGCTGTAAAAGCCGACGCCATCAAAACTGTAGCTCTCCGGGTTGTTGAAACTGGTGCCACCTTCGCCCTCGCCCGGAGGCGCTTTTTGTAATTGCAGGTAACGGCTTCCGGACCAGACTGCCCCGGTATTGTTGCGCAGCTGATGGTTTACCGCGATGTGATACTCGCCGCGCTGGAGGACAAAGGTTTTAACCACCTCGACGCCTTGCGGGTCGCTCCAGCGAAGCGGTATCTCGATCTGATCCTGACCGTCTGCCAGCGTGTAGTCCCGGGACTCGCTGATATACCGGGTGGTGTGGTTGGGTGCTGTCTGCGCACTGAGCAGCCCGGACTGGGCAACCGCGTAACGCCCCGGACCCTCGGTGAGCAGCTGGACCTTGACGTCCGGCATATCGAGGTCAACCGGATAATTCAGCAATTGAGCGCTCACGACTGACCCGCCAACCGGATCGATCTCAAGCTTCAGCACATCGGTTGTTACGCTGATCAGCTGTCGGGCGGCGGCCTGTAAGCCTTGTTGTCCCCCTGGCGCAACCGGCTGTTGCGGAAGATCACCGGAAGTCTGGTTGGCCTGCGCCGCATCTGTCAGCTCGGGAAGGTCTCCCATTTCCGGAATGCTCAGCTGCTCAGTACTGCCTTCTGAAACCGTCGGGGTGGCGGCAGGGACGCTGCCTGGCTGCGGGCCATAATCTTTCTGCCACTCCACCCAAAGCAGGTAGCCCAGAAAGACCAGGGAAATAAGCAGAATGGGCCTGAGGTTTGGCATGAATCAGTTCTTCTCTTGTGTTTGGGCGTGTACCCGCGCATTACTGGCAAGCCTTTGCTGCTCTTTCCAGTGACCATCCAGCGCTGCATACAGCGTTTTGTTGCACATGGTGGCGGCGTCCCGGCTTGGCAAGACCACCATGTCGATACCAGCCGTTTGACCCGTTGCATCAGCAGCCTCACGCGCCAGTGCTGCGTGATGTCTGCGAAAGCTCTCGCGTACCAGGCGCTTGAGCCGGTTCCTGCCCGTGGCGCGTTTGCACACCTTTACCGAGACAGCGAGCCCGACCCGTGACCTGTCCAGCTCGTTACGTCGTCCAAGAACCCGAAAATACTGGTCCCTGGATACCCGGGGGCGCGCGAAAACGCGCCGAAACTCTGCCTCTTGGGTGAGTCGCGACGCGCGGGTAAATGCCTCGGATGCTGTGTTGTCGACCCCGTTCACAATATTGCCTGTCAGAGGCCTTTGCTGTCGGTATTTCTGACAAACCCTCTAAAGCGATTCGGAGGGCGTGTGCAGGGACAGTTAATCTGCTCACCGCGCCGGCACGTGCCGGCGGGCGTCGCTGCAGCGTGAATCATTCTGCAGCGAGCGAAGACAGATCAGGCTGTCAGTCGCTTACGGCCTTTCGCACGACGCGCATTAACAATGGCGCGACCGCTCTTGGTGGCCATGCGTGCGCGGAAGCCATGCCGGCGGGCACGCTTAATTCTGCTGGGCTGAAAAGTACGTTTCATGATGAAAACCTCAAAAGTTTTACTGCTGACCCGCTTTAAAGCGCGCCAATTGGATAATGGTTGCCGAGTTTAAGATGCAGTTCGAGCGTGGTGTTGTTGACCACACACAAATTACCGACACAAGAGCGAAATTGTAACTCCGTGGCCTCGAAAGCTCAAGCATGACAACACTGTTACTTAAAATACGACAAGCGGTTGTTGAAGGAGTAGTCAAGTTATCCACAGGGGAGTATGCTGAATCGGCGTCTTGTCCTGCACGTGAACTCCGCCACATGCGGAACCACCGCACGACGATCCGGGACCTGCAACTGGAGGAACCCAGCCATTTCCGAACTTCCGCAAGGAGGGCCCCGGGAGGCAGGGAGCTGCAGCCCCGGATAAGAAAATGACCAGACCATAAAAATGATGCCCTGCCGATCAACCTTGACGGTACGGGCCTGGGACGAAGTTGGCTCAAAAAAGGCCGGCTGGACAAAAATACGGACTGACAGAAAAAGATTTATGTCGCAAAACATCTGGCTTCGATGCCTCCAACACCTCGAACGTGAACTGCCGGTCGAGGATATAAACACATGGATCCGGCCCCTCCAGCCGGTTTTTGACCGAAGTCGGACCCGCCTCATGGCGCCCAACGACTACGTTCGTGATCATATTTCCGCGCACTACCTGGAACGCATACGGGACATTTTCGAGCATCTTGGCGAACCCCGGGAATCGGCCGTAATAGAGGTCGGTAATGCGCCGGAACCGCAACAGGAGCGACGGCGCACGGCGGTACGTCAGCAACCCATCACGGACACCGGTCTCGACACCCGCTACCGCTTCGATAACTTTGTTCCCGGCAAGTCCAACGAGCTTGGTTTTGCCGCGGCACAACAGGTCGCCCAGTTACCCGGCGGTGCTTACAACCCGCTGTTGCTTTACGGCGGCACCGGTCTGGGTAAAACCCATC
Organism: uncultured Gammaproteobacteria bacterium; assembly: GCA_942491555.1. GTDB lineage: Bacteria > Pseudomonadota > Gammaproteobacteria > Xanthomonadales > SZUA-36 > Marinihelvus. The sequence continues at coordinate 289,789 of CALOBN010000005.1, read as the reverse complement.
TGCTGCACGCCGCTGGCAACCTGCTCCGCGAACAGAATTCCGGGGCCAAGGTGCTGTACCTGCACTCGGAGCGGTTTGTCAGCGAAATGATCCAGTCCCTGCGTCAGGGGTCGATTGATTCTTTTAAGAACCACTACCGCTCAGCTGACGCGCTCCTGATCGACGATATCCAGTTTTTTGCCGGCAAAGACCGCACCCAGGAAGAGTTTTTTCACACCTTCAATGCGCTCCTGGAGAGTAAGCAGCAGATTATTCTCAGCTGTGATCGCTACCCCAAGGAAGTTCAGGGGCTCGAGGCCAGGCTGCGCTCGCGCATAGGTTGGGGTCTTACGGTTGCCATTGAGCCTCCGGATTTCGAAACCCGCGCAGCAATTTTGCTGAATAAGGCTCAGGAACGTGGCGTTCAGCTGGACGAGGCCGTTGCCTCACTGATCGCCAAGCGCATGCGCTCAAATGTCCGTGACCTGGAAGGTGCGCTTAACACCCTGATCGCTAATGCCCGCTTCACCGGCCGGCCGATTGATGAGGCCTTCGCCCGGGAGGTTTTGCGGGATCTGTTAACGGTTCATGACCGGCTGATTACGATCGAAAACATTCAGAAAACCGTCGCGGAGTACTACAAACTGCGGATGTCGGATATGCTCGGCAGGCGCAGGACACGTACAATCGCAAGGCCGCGTCAGGTTGCCATGGCGCTGGCAAAAGAGCTGACCGAACACAGCCTCCCGGAAATTGGTGACGCTTTCGGCGGGCGCGACCATACCACCGTGCTGCATGCCTGTCGTAAAATTGAGGAATTGCTCGAAACGGATGGCCGTTTGCGTGAGGATAAGGCCCGCTTATTGCGTGCCCTGACTACCTGATATCCGGTTGTCGAAGATCAGCGTGGCATGTGCATAAAATGCCGCATAACTGTTATGTAAAGCTGTGGATAAGCGTTGGATGATTTAGCCACGCCGGTTAACCCACAATTTATCCACAGGCTGTGTGGCACAAGCGCACAGGGTTTAATGTTTAATAAGCCATTGATTTAAAAATGATTAATATTGTTTATTTTGTTACGCACAGCACTTATTACTACTACTTTTTATAAGTTAGAACAAAAGTAACAAAGGGATGCAACATGAAATTCAAAATCCAGCGTGAAGTCTTTCTCCAGCCATTGACCCAGGTGGTTGGTGTCGTAGAACGGCGTCAGACCCTGCCTGTTCTGGCCAACTTTTTACTGATCGCCAGAGATGGACAGATCGCTGTAACCGGCACCGATATGGAAGTTGAACTGGTCAGTTCAGTAGCAGCCGACGTTGACCAGGAAGGTGAAATAACGGTACCGGCCCGCAAGTTGCTGGATATCGTCAAGGCCCTGCCTGATGGCGCAGCGATTACGCTGACGGTCAGTGATGAAAAAGCGACGCTGACAGCGGGTAAGAGCCGCTATACCCTCTCGACCCTGCCCGCGGCCGAGTTTCCGGCCACCGATGAGGTGGAGACCGTAGACGAGGTATCGGTAACCGAAAAGGCCCTGAAAGGCTTGATCGATAAAACCGCCTTTGCTATGGCAAACAACGATGTACGTTATTATTTGAACGGTATGTTGTTTGATTTTACGGATGGCCAGTTGCGTGTTGTTGCCACCGACGGGCACCGTCTGGCGGTCAGTGATCACGATGGCAAACTGGAAATTTCCGGTAACCGCCAGATGATTGTTCCACGCAAAGGCGTATTGGAGCTCTCACGTATGTTGGGCGATTCCGATGAAGAGGTCAGCCTGGCGCTTGGGCGCAGTCATGTGCGGCTGGCAAAGGCCGGAACCCGCTTCACCTCCAAACTCATAGATGGCCGCTTTCCTGACTATGAAGCCGTAATTCCGGTTGGTGCAGACAAACAGATTCTTGTCGACAGAGAACTCTTCGCGAATGCGCTGCATCGCGCTGCGATTCTGTCCAACGAAAAGTACAAGGGCGTGCGGCTCGATGCGAATGGCGACATGCTCAAGATCATTGCGCATAACCCGCAGCATGAAGAGGCAGTCGAAGAGATCGAGGTCGAGCTCAATTTCGACGCGCTGGCCGTCGGGTTTAACGTCACTTACCTGCAGGATGCGCTTGCCGCGCTGGAAACGGACCAGGTGTCACTTGAATTGAAGGACCCGAACAGCAGTTGCCTCGTGTCCGCACCGGATTCAGACCTGAACCGGCACGTGGTGATGCCGCTAAAACTCTGAGTACACCCCGCTCGGACAATCATAGAACGCAAAGCCGGGCATAAGCCCGGCATTCCCATGCGTATTACCTCCCTGACCATTAACAATCTCCGGAACCTGCAAGAGGTTCAGCTGGAACTTGAGCCGGGAACCAATGTGTTTCACGGTCCCAACGGCGCTGGCAAAACGACTGTTATCGAAAGCCTGCTTGTTCTCGCCAAAGGAAGCAGTTTTCGCGGTGGCAGCCCTTCCAGCCTGATCGGGCCAGTCAAGGATCACTTCCTGGTACGAGCGCAACTGCTGGACGATGGCAACCGCAAGCACAGCGTGGCTATAAAACGTGGCCGGTCTGATTGGGAGGGCCGCATTGATGGTGAACCGCTTCAGCAAATCAGTGACACAGCGCAGTTCTTTCCAATGATTCTCATGGAACCTACCACGCACGAACTGATCAGCGGGCCTCCTGAGGGCCGCCGGCGCTTCCTGGACTGGACGGTGTTTCACGTGAAACATGAGTTTCTTCCGCTTTGGCGGCGATATATACGCGCCTTGAAACAGCGTAACGCTGCATTGCGTGATCAGAACCTGCGCATGGTGAAAAGTATGGATCCTCAACTTGGTGAGTCTCGGTACACAGCTGTCAGAGATCCGCACTACGGTCTTTCATGCGATGTTGCCGCAGATCGTAGCGCAACTCGGTTTAATGAGCCCCCGCCAGGGGCAATTGGAGGTGGTGTTACAACGGGGTTGGAGCGGCGAGTCATTGCAAAGGGCCCTGGAAGCCGGAATGCAGCGCGATATGGAACAGGGCTACACCCGCGAGGGACCGCACCGGGCTGACCTGCAGATAAAAATTGAGAACAAGGCGGTACGCGACCGTTTATCCCGGGGTGAACAGAAGATCCTGGCAGGTGCGATGACTTTGGCCCAGGGCGCGGTATTCCGTGATGCAGGACATATTCCCGTCCTCCTGTTGGATGACCTGGCCTCCGAGTTTGACGAAGATCATTTGCGCGCCATTGTTGAAGGGGGTTTGGCGCTGGGTTCCCAGTTGATTATCACCGGAACCAGCGCAAAAATATATCAAGGACTCATGCCCCCGGGCGGCGCGATGTTTCACGTGAAACAGGGTGTAATCACACGCCCCGACATACCCTGAGAAACCTTCGAAAGGCGCTGAAAAGCGCTTGATATCAGGACTTTGACCCCAAAATCAGGTATACTGGGCGGCTAACGCACCAGCGGTTAACAGAGCCTGGTGACACCGCACCTCCCCCTAACCCTGAGGCGGTTTGCACAGGGTCCGCGCATGGATTCGGTAATGAGCGATAAACAATACGATTCGTCAAACATCAAGGTTCTCAAAGGCCTGGATGCGGTACGCAAACGTCCGGGAATGTACATCGGCGATACAGACGATGGCACCGGCCTGCATCACATGATTTTCGAAGTGGTCGATAACTCGGTGGATGAGGCTCTGGCGGGCCACTGCGACAGAATCGAAGTTATCCTCCGCGAAGACGGTTCAGTCAGTGTGCGGGATAACGGTCGCGGTATACCCGTTGATATTCATGAAGAAGAGGGCGTCTCAGCGGCCCAGGTGATCATGACTGTGCTGCATGCCGGGGGTAAGTTTGATGACAACTCGTACAAGGTGTCAGGCGGTCTGCACGGCGTAGGGGTGTCGGTGGTCAATGCGCTTTCTGAAACCCTTGAGTTGCTCATTCAGCGTAATGGCAAGGTCTGGCGCCAGACCTACAGCATGGGTGTGCCCGACGCACCGCTGGCCGAGGTTGGCGTAAGTGACATTACCGGCACGGAAATCCGGTTTATGCCCAGCCTGGATGTGTTTTCTGACATTAATTTCCAGTACGACATACTGGTCAAGCGGCTTCGCGAGCTGAGCTTCCTGAACAGTGGTGTCCGTATTGAGCTCAGCGATGAGCGGACCGAAGAATCGCGGGTGTTCGAGTATGAGGGCGGTATAAGCTCTTTTGTAACCCATCTTTCGCGCAAGAAGACTCCGCTCCACCCGACCGTGTTGCATTTCAACAAGGAAAGTGACGACGTTGGCGTTGAGGTTGCCCTGCAGTGGACGGATTCCTACCAGGAGTCTGTGTTTTGCTTCACCAACAATATTCCACAGCGGGATGGCGGGGCCCACCTTGCGGGATTTCGTTCTGCGCTAACCCGTACGATCAATCAATACGTTGAAGAGAGCGGGCTGGCGAAGAAAAACAAGGTTTCCATGACCGGCGATGATGCCCGGGAAGGCCTGGTTGCGGTACTTAGCGTGAAGGTCCCTGACCCCAAGTTTTCTTCGCAGACCAAGGACAAGCTGGTTTCTTCCGAGATCAAACCGATCGTTGAGTCATTGGTCGGTCGTGAACTGAGAGATTTTCTGCTGGAGAACCCGGCTGAAGCGAAAGCCATTACGGCTAAAGTGGTGGATGCCGCCCGCGCCCGCGAGGCTGCACGCAAGGCCCGCGAAATGACCAGAAGAAAGGGCGTGCTCGATGTGGCCGGCTTGCCGGGCAAACTGGCGGACTGCCAGGAAAAGGATCCCGCGCTGTCTGAATTGTTCATCGTGGAGGGTGACTCGGCCGGTGGATCAGCCAAACAGGGTAGAAACCGCAAAAACCAGGCGATTCTTCCCCTGAAGGGCAAGATTCTGAATGTAGAAAAGGCCCGTTTCGACAAAATGCTGGCGTCTGCCGAAGTCGGCACACTGATCACTGCACTGGGTTGTGGCATTGGCCGCGATGAGTTTGATGCGGACAAGCTCAGATACCACCGTGTCATCATCATGACCGATGCCGACGTGGACGGTTCGCACATCCGCACGTTGCTGCTGACATTCTTTTACCGTCAGATGCCGGAGCTAATTGAGCGCGGCCATATTTATATTGGCCAACCGCCACTGTATAAGATTAAGCAGGGCAAGCAGGAGCATTACCTTAAAGATGACGCGGAGCTGAATGAATACCTGATGGCCCGCGCTCTGGATAATGCCGGCCTGGTTTTCGATCCTGATGCGCCGGTTTTGCAGGGAGAGGGGTTGGAATCCCTGACCCGGGAATACATGGCAGCCATGGGTGCCATCGATCGCCTTTCCAACCGCTATGACATGGTTTTCCTTAAGCAACTAATTGATAATAAAGCTTTTCCTATGGAAGGCTCAGAGGCGGACGTAGCAGATTGGGCGGCCGGTTTAACCGAACGGCTGAGCAAACATGCCGGTCCGAGCGTGTCCTATCTCGTGGAACCCTGGGAGAGCGAATCCGGTCCGTCGGTGCGCTTTACGCGCATTACCCATGGCGTGAGTACCGCCCGCGACGTCAGGCGCTCTTTCTTCCGCTCACCCGAATACCGCCTGATTGGCTCGGTGGCGGAAAAGTTGCTTGATCTGGTACAGGACGGCGCCGAAGTACATCGCGGTAAATCCTCCCAGGCAGTCACGGATTTCCATGAGGCCTATGACTGGCTCATGGCAGAAAGTCGCAAGGGTCGTACGTTCCAGCGCTTTAAGGGACTCGGTGAGATGAACCCGGAACAACTGTGGGATACCACCGTTAATCCGGAGACCCGGCGCCTTTTGCAGGTTTCCATCGAGGATGCCGTGACTGCTGACGAGATCTTCGCAACCCTGATGGGCGACGAGGTAGAACCGCGACGCGACTTTATCGAAAGTCACGCTCTGGATGCCTCAAACCTGGACATCTGACCGCTGGTGAACCTGTCGCGGCCTCAGGCCGCGTGGGTGAGCGTGGCCGCTGATACTTCTAAGCATTCAGCTTTATAGTTTTTCGAGCATTTCGAGTAACGTCAGCGCAGTACCTTCGTTCTCGGCCAGGCTGTGGGTCGTGATCTCCAGCTTTTGTGCGGCCTTGATGAACGCCTTGCTTGAACTGATAAGCGTGGCGCCTTCCCCGTCGTCACTGTAGCGCCACAAAATGTCTTTCAGCGCGGCGAAGCGCTTACGGTCCTGGGTGAAAACAGAGCGTGGAATGTAATAAATGCCATCCAGGTCTCCGCCGGCGTCCTGAAGAAGTTCCAGCATTCTTCTTTGCGTGCCCAGAACGTTGTCTACATTGCCGCGCGTGGGAAACCATTGATCCGGCTCTGAAGCCGTTAACAACAGACGAGTACCGTTGCGGGTAAGGTTTGCCAGGCGTCTGAACACCGCAGGTCCCTGGGGTGACTGTTCGGCGACAAGCAACAGCTTGCAGCTGATCATCAGCAAGGGGTGTTGTTGCTCAGGCATCTAGTCAGCTTGCGAGAAATCCGCCACCTGGTCAAACAACTGTTTTACTGCAGCCAGCTGTGCCAGGCGATTGCGGCGCACGGCGAGGTCTTCGTCCATGACCATAACGCTGTCGAAATACGCATCCACCGGTTCGCGTAAAGACGCGAGCTTAGCCAGCGCGTCGGCATAATTCCCGGAGTTGAACAGTGGTGTAACGGCGCTTTTAATGTCGTTAACGACGGCGAAAAGGGCCTTTTCTTCGTCTAATTGCATTAATTTAACATCGATCTCTTCCGAAACAGTTTCTTCTTGTTTTTTCAGGATATTGGCAATCCGCTTATTGGCGGCGACCAGGCTGTCAGCCTCTGCCTGTTGCATGAAGTCCTGAACCGCATTGACACGCTCACGCAGGTCCGGCAGGCCGGCCAGTGGCGCTGCCAGTACGGCGTTTACCTGGCCTGTGGTGGCACCGCCATCGAGCAGGTGGTTACGCAGGCGCTCCAGCACAAAGCTGCGGACATCACCGAGTGTTTCTTCAGTCACCTCTAACTGCCCCTCCAGTTCGCTTTTGCTGATGGACAAAAGGTAGTCCAGGTCAAAGGCCAGACCGCCCTCTTCAAGCAATCGGATAATGCCCAGGGCGGCGCGGCGAAGTGCAAAGGGATCACGGTTGCCAGTCGGTTTGAGTCCCGCCGCGAATACACCGACGATCGTATCCAGCCGGTCCGCCAGCGCCACAATTCGCGCGGTCTCCGAATCAGGCAGATCATCGCCGGAGAATCGGGGGCGGTAGTGCCCTTCAACTGCGTCGGCAACGATTTCGTCTTCACCGGAATGGCGCAGGTAATGGGCGCCCATGGTGCCCTGGAGCTCGGGAAACTCGCCGACCATCTGGCTGACCAGGTCCGCCTTGCTGTACCGGCCGGCACGTTCGGCAAGCCACGCCGATCCGTCTATATCTTCGGCTAAAATACGTGAAATATTCGCTATACGTCGCGTTTTGTCGCCTATGGTGCCCATCTTCTTCTGAAATACGACGCGGTCCAAAGACTCAAGCCAGCTTTCTATCGGCTGTTTCAGGTCCTGTTGCCAGAAGAACTGGGCATCCGCCAGCCGCGGTGCGATGACGCGCTCAAAACCGCTGCGCATGGCGTCCTCGTCGGTTGACTCAATATTGGCCATCACCACAAATTCCGGCGTCAGTGCACCGTCCGCATCCAGAATGGGGAAAAATTTCTGGTGATATTCCATGCTGGCGATCAAGGCCTCGGCCGGTACCTCGAGAAAGCCCGGATCAAAGGCACATTTTACAGCCACGGGCCATTCCAGCAGATTGTTCACTTCACCCAGCAAGGCTTCGGTCAAACGGGTGCTGCCGCCGGCAGTGTTACCCAGCGCCATTGCCTGGGAACGGATTTGGTCTTTGCGCCCGGCAGGGTCAACCAACACAAAACGCTCTTTAAGCAGCTCAACATAGTTGTGCGCATGAGGAATTGCGTGCAGCCCCGGCGCCATCACCCGGTGCCCGCGCGTGATGCGGTCAGCATCGCAGCCATACAGAGTGCCGGGAAGCACCTGATCGCCATGCAGAACCACCAACCAGTGCACCGGCCGCACGAAACTGAAGTCGTGATCAGACCAGCGCATGGGACGGGGAACCGGCAGATCCTCCAGCGCGCTTTGCAAAATTGGATACAACAGCTCACGCAACGGTTTGCCGGCTTGCTCCACGCGACAAAACAGCCATGCGCCCTTGTCCGTCTCCAGCCGTTCCAGCTGATCGACTTCGACACCCACCGACTGCGCGAATCCCGTCGCGGCCCGGGTCGGTACTCCCTGGTCATCAAAAGCGGCCGCCACCGACGGGCCTTTGCGCTCCAGAACACGGTCTGCCTGCTGCGCCGCCACCGACTCCAGGATCATGCTCATACGGCGCGGGCTGGAAAGACACAGGCTTCGCTCACGGTCAAAGTCGATACCTTCCTCTGCGAGCCGGTCACAAACGCCGGTGAAAAAAGCCCGGGCCAGGCGGTCCAGGGCCAGAGGTGGCAGCTCTTCGCAGCCAAGTTCGATCAGCAGCGGCTGCAGGCCGGCATCACTCATGGTTTGTCTCCCCGCAGCACCGGGAAGCCCAGGGCTTCGCGACTGTTGTAATAAGTCTCTGCAACACGGCGTGCCACATCGCGAACACGCAGGATGTATCGCTGACGTTCGGTCACGGAAATCGCGCGGCGGGCATCGAGCAGATTAAAGGTGTGCGAGGCCTTCAGAACCTGCTCATAAGCTGGCAGTGGAAGCCCCAGCCCGACCAGCCGGCGCGCCTCGCTTTCGCACTGGTCAAACCACCCGAATAAGGCGTCCACGTCGGCTTCCTCGAAGTTGTAGCGCGATTGCTCCACCTCGTTTTGATGGAACACATCGCCATAGGTGACTGCACGCCCGTCAACCTCTGTCCACACCAGGTCATAAACGTTGTCCACGCCTTGCAGGTACATGGCCAGTCGTTCCGAGCCATAGGTAATCTCGCCCATGACCGGACGACACTCAAGGCCGCCAACCTGTTGAAAATACGTAAATTGAGTTACTTCCATACCGTTGAGCCAGACCTCCCAGCCCAGGCCCCATGCACCCAGTGTTGGTGACTCCCAGTTGTCCTCAACAAAGCGAATATCATGAACTTTCGGGTCGATGCCGATGGCCGCCAGGGAGCCGAGATACAGCTCCTGGATGTTATCCGGAGAGGGTTTCATCACCACCTGCACCTGGTAGTAATGCTGCAGGCGATTGGGGTTTTCGCCATAACGACCGTCCGTCGGGCGGCGCGAGGGCTGCACATAAACGGAACTCCAGGGCTCCGGCCCGATAGCGCGCAGGAAGGTCGCCGGGTGAAACGTACCCGCGCCAACCTCCAGATCAAGCGGCTGGAGGTGCACGCAACCCTGGTCGGCCCAGTAGGTGACCAGGCGGTTAATGAAATCCTGGAAGTTCATGAACGACCGTTCCCGTTTGGAAACCAGTCATTATACGGTTCCGGGTGCCGGCAAAGAAGCTTTACCACAACCCCGAAAGCTCAGGAAAACGACGGCTCCAAAGCCTTAACGTCCTGCCTGGGAAACGGCCTTGATCGCGCCCCGGCGCCACCGCCCAAGTCCGCCTGTGCCATAATTTTGGCACTGGCGGGCGCACGTCTTGGCACAGGAGCGTCCGGCAAAAACCCGCCTGTTAGCGAAGCGCCAGGGAGATTTTCACCGGCGCCCGGTTCGTCACACAAGAGGCAGCAGAACTTTATCGTGAGTAAACGCGACAACATTTATGCCAGTCAGGGCAACAAACCCGGTCCTTTTCGGTTTGATGAGCAGGTGGTGGCGGTATTCCCGGACATGATTAACCGCTCTGTGCCCGGCTACGGACTTATTGTGCCCATGATTGGTCAGCTCGCCCGGCGTTACGTGCAACCGGACAGCGTGGTGCACGACCTGGGCAGCTCGCTCGGCGCGGTAGCGCTGGCGATTCAGGAGGGCCTGAGAGGCCGGCCAGACCTGGGCTCCAGCCGCATTATCGCCACGGATAATTCCCCGGCAATGGTCAATCGTTTCACCGGGTTGCTGGCAACGCGAGCGACCGCCGGGCAGGGCCTGGTGCCCGTGCAGGCGGTACTGGGTGACATTCGCGATGTGGACTTGAGCGATGCCTCCATGGTGATCCTGAACTTCACCCTGCAATTTCTGGCCCTGGAAGAGCGCGATACGCTGATAAAACGCATCGCCGATAGCCTGCGCCCGGGCGGTGTCCTCATACTGGCCGAAAAAATCTGCTTCGAGGACGAGGCCGTGCAGCGCGACCAGACCGAATGGCACCACGACTACAAGCGCATGCAGGGTTATTCGGACATGGAAATCGCCGGCAAGCGGGCCGCCCTCGAAGAGGTTTTGCTTACCGAGCGCGAGGCGACACATGTGGCGCGTATGGAAGCAGCAGGCTTCCGGCGCGTGACCCGCTGGTTTCAGTGTTTCTCGTTTTGTGCCTGGTTGGCGGAAAAGTGAATGCGCGGCTGACGCCGCAGGCCTGGCGGGGTCTGGAGGGGGACCTGGCTGGCGCCATGGTCAACACGGGTGCTTTGCTGAAGGTCCTGCACAAGCGGCTTGAAACCCTGCAGCATGGCGACCTCCCGGCCTGGCTGGACGCTGTCGCTGCGCTACCTGAAGTCACGCAAATGCTGGACGGGAGTTTGCCCGCTCCGCGACTCGGAGAGCCCGTGGCGGAGCCGGATGCCCTGGCACAAACCCTGATGGCCTTTCATCCCTGGCGCAAAGGCCCCCTCGAGCTGGGCGGGGTAATGATTGACACCGAGTGGCGCTCGGACTGGAAGTGGGACCGGGTTGCACCGCACCTCAAGCTGCAAGACGCCCATGTTCTGGATATAGGCTGCGGTAACGGTTACTTCGGCTGGCGTATGCTGGACGCGGGTGCGCGTTGTGTTGTCGGCATAGACCCGACCGTTCTGTTCGTCGTCCAGTGGCTGGTGCAGCAGCACTTTGCGGGTGTGCAAGCCAACTACGTGCTACCCCTCAAGGATACCGATCTGCCGGCAAACCTCGGTCAGTTCGACGTGGTCCTGTCCATGGGCGTGCTGTATCACCGCCGGGAGCCGGCCGATCACCTGCGCCGTCTGCGCGAAGTAGCCGTTCCGGGCGGACAGCTGCTGCTGGAAACCCTTGTGGTCGAGGGCAGCACAAGCCTGTATCCCGAATCTCGCTATGCACGGATGAGAAACGTGCATGAGGTGCCCACGGTGGAGCGGCTCTGCACGCAGATCCAGGACGCAGGCTTTCGTGGCATACGGGTTGTTGACCTTGCAGCCACCACGGTTGACGAACAGCGCAGCACGCCCTGGATGTATTTCGAGTCACTGGCCGAGTGCCTGGACCCACAGAACCCGCACCTCACCATTGAGGGCTACCCTGCACCGCTCCGTGCGGTGATTGTTGCCAGCGCCTAGGCCATGTCAACGCTTACTGCATCGCGCAAACCCGTGACCCTTGACGCATGGCAGGCGTCCGGGTCTGTGCCACACGACGCACGCTTCACGATTCGCTGCGTACCCTCGCGCACTCGCTGAAAATAGACGACGGCGAATCACCGGTATGCAAAGCCTGGAACAAACCGAATGATCGAGCTCAGAAACCTGCGACGCACCTATCATGTTGGTGGCCAGACCATCAATGCGCTGGATGGTGTCGATCTTGACTTCGGTGAAGGTGAGTTTGTCGCCATCATGGGCCGTTCGGGGTCCGGCAAATCTACGCTGCTTAATATGCTGGGCTGCATGGACCGGCCGGATGGCGGCAGCTACCGGCTGGACAGCAAGGCGGTCAGCGAGATGAATGATGATGAACTGTCGGCGTTCCGCAACCGTTATATCGGCTTTATTTTTCAAAGCTTTCATCTTTTACCCAGGCTGACCACGCTGGAAAACGTGCTGTTGCCCCGGCGTTATCACGAACATGGGCAGCAGGAAGCCGATGTGACCCGGGCCCGGGACCTGCTGGAGCGGGTGGACCTGGGTACCCGTATGGACCACAAGCCGAACGAGTTGTCCGGCGGCCAGCGTCAGCGCGTGGCCATCGCCCGGGCGCTTATTAATGAGCCGCGCCTGCTGCTGGCCGATGAACCAACCGGCAACCTGGACAGTCGAACCTCTGATGCCATCATGGCTTTGCTTAAAGAGCTCAACGCCGACGGGCAGACCATTGTCATGGTGACGCATGAGCAGGAAATTGCAGACTTTGCCCAAAGGCAGGTGGATATGATGGACGGGAAAGTGCTTCGGGAGACACGTCGTGAGTCGTAGTGCACTACAGGCAATCCGCATGCAAACAGTTTTGGCGGCCACGTTGTTGGCCGGCACGGTCATGGCTGCAGAGCCACCGCCACTGATTAGCGGGGAAGTGTTCTCCCGCCAGGCCCAGCAGATTATCGTTCCTGCCGTGAACAACTCCCAGACCATGATCAGCAGCATGGTTCCTGAAGGCAGCTTTGTTGAGAGCGGCGCGCTGGTGGTGGAGTTCGACGGCACCGAGGCGGCGCGACAGCTGGAGCAGCAAAAGGAAGTGACCCGGACCGAACAGGCCCGCACCGACCGCGACCTGGCGCGACTTGCCAAGGAGCTGGAACAGGCCCGCTATCTGCTCAAACAGGCCGAGGTCGACCTGGAGCTCGCAACGCTCAAGGCGGAAATTCCGCAGGGCGTTATTGGCGCCATAGAGTTCGCCGAGAACCAACTTGCTTTTGAACAGGCGACCAACTCGCTTGAAGATGCCCGCAGACTGTTCGACAGCAGTCAGAAAAGCCTGGCTGACCGGCAACGGCAGGACGAACTGGATCGCACGCGCGTTGCATTGCAGGAGGCCTGGTGGGCCGAAATGCTTGAAAACATGACGGTGTTCGCAGAACAGTCCGGCTACGTGATTTACGGTAACCATCCCTGGACCCGGGCCAAGTTTCAGGAGGGTGACAACGTTCGCACCAGCTTCCAGGTAGCCCAGGTTGCGGATACCGCGGATCTGGCCGTCAAGGTCTGGATCAACGGTGTTGACCGGCCGCGGGTTGCTGAGGGCGACCGGGTTGAAGTGCGCTTCGATGCGCTGGCGGATCGCCGTTGGGGCGGCCGTATCGAATTCATCTCGGCCAGCGGCTCGAAGCGCCAGGAGTGGGGTGATGCAAACTATTTTGAAGGTGTTGCAGTGCTGGACGAAGGCGGGGATGGGGCATTGCTCCCCGGAATGAGCGCACTGGTGGAGGTACTGCCATGAAACGATTCATGAAAATTTCGACCGCGGCTTTACTGAGCACGGGACTTGTGGCCTGTGGCGACAGCCCGCTGCCCGAGGTGTCCGCTGTACAGCAAAGCCCGGCCACGGTGTCCGTAACGGGCGAGCTGCAGTCGGCCAACTCGCGGTATTTTGGCCCGCCCGCCATTGCCGATATCTGGAACTATACGATCTCCTTCATGGCCCCGGACGGTGTCGAGATCGACGCCGGGAAACCCGTTCTGGGTTTCAATACCCAGGAACTGAAAACCCAGCTGCGCGACAAGAACAACGAACTCAATGAAAAGCGCAAAGAGCTGGATCGCACCCGGATCATCGCCAAAGAGCAGCTTGCCGAGCTCAGCCTGAGCGTCGAAGAAGCCGAAGCCGACCTGGACAAGGCCGGGTTAAAGGCAGAAATCCCGGCCAATCTGCTGGCCGCGCGCGACTATCGTGAAAACCAGCTCCTGCTGGAGCGCGCCGAACTTGAACTTGCTCTGCGTACCGAAGTGCTGGCCCGGGAGCGCGTGGTCCAGGCCACGGAAGTCGAGATTCTGGAACGCGAGATTGCCGTTCTGGAGGTCGACGCAGACCGGATCGAGAACTCCATCAACAGCATGACGATCATGTCGCCGGGTCCCGGTGTGGTCATTCATGTGCGTGACCGGCGCAACAACAAAATGGCCGTCGGAGACAACGTGTGGGGTGGTCGCCGGGTTATCGAGTTCCCGGACATGACCCAGCTTGAGGCCCACGTGGAGATTCCCGAACGCGAGTCTGCGCGGATCCGGGTAGGGCAACAGGTGCGGTTCACCATGGATGCTGCGCCGGAGAAAGACTTTATTGGTGAGATTACGTCACTGGCCTCGGTGATTCACACGCGTTCTACCAATCAGCCGGACAAGGTTTTTGATGCCACCGTCAAGCTGTTAAACCCCGACACGGAAATCATGCGTCCGGGCATGAACATCAATGCCGAGATTCTTCTGGAAACAACACCCAGCGAGGTTGCAGGTCTGTGAGCTGCCGGGTGCGCGTTCTTATCCTGACGATGGTGTCTGCCGCCTGGCTGGCTGGCTGCAGCAATGATGCTGAGGACGAGGTTGAGACCATTACGCTGGAGCGTGCGGACTTCAATGTATCCCTGTTGGCCAGTGGCGAGCTCAGCGCGGCCGAGTCAACGGCGATCATGCCGCCTCCCGGCAGTCGCGCCCCGCGGACCATTCGCTGGCTGGCACCCAATTACAGCTGGGTCAAAGAAGGCGAGGTTGTGGCGCGCTTTGATGTGTCCACGGCAGAGCGCGAAGCCAATACCGCGGGTATCGAAATCGACAAGGTCGATTTGCAGGTACTGGGCAAGGAGCGCGAGCTACAGCGGCTGCTCTCAGAGCTCGGCAACGACCTGGAAATTCTTGATATCGAGAAACTGATGGCCACGGAGTTCAATTTCGACAACGAACTGGCTTATTCCCGCTTTGAGATTATTGATGCCATGCGCGACCGTGCGCTGCTGGATTACAAGTCCGGTCACCTGGAGAACAAGAAGGGCAGCTATAGCGAACGGCAAGGCGCGGAGGTAGCGGTGCTCGAGGCCCAACGCTCAACCCAGGAATCCAAATTCGACGAACAGCAACTCATGCTGCAAAACCGTGAAGTCATCGCGCCGCATGATGGTTACTTCGTTACCGAGAAAAGCTGGTGGGGCCAGCCTATTGACGTGGGAAGCACCGTTTTCTCAGGCAACAAGCTGGCTTCTATTCCGAACCTGGACAAAATGATCGCCACACTGCAGGTTCTGGAAACCGAAGCGGTGGGTATCGTTGTCGGCCAAAAAGCAGATCTGTTCGTGGATGCCTTTCCCGATCGCGCTTTGACCGGCACGGTCAGCGCCATCACGGCAACCGCGGCACCGATTGAGCGGGACAACCCGGTCAAGTATTTCATGGTGACCGTTGCCCTGGATCAATCCGATCCGGAGTGGATCATTCCCGGCGCCATCGTGACAGCCAGGATCAATATCAGCCGGGCCGGGGAGGCGATCGCGGTACCCAACCAGGCGATTTTCCGCGAGGGCGACTCTGACTGGGTGCTGGTGGAGTCAGGCGGCGACCTTGAGCGCCGGGACATCAGCCTGGGCCTGCGTGGCCCCAACCGTTCACAGGTGCTGGAGGGTTTGCAGGTGGGTGAGAAAATCGCGCTGTTTCCGCCCGGCAAGGTTGAATCGTGAGCCTGCTCAAGGGCATTAACCGGGAAGGGTTCGTTCACGCGTTCGCCCAGCTGAAACAACACAAGTTGCGTACTTCGCTGACCCTGCTCGGCATGGTTTTTGGCGTGGGTGCCGTGATCGCGATGCTGAGCATCGGCGAGGGCGCCAAACAGGAAGCCATGCGCCTGATCGAAACCATGGGCTTGCGCAACCTGCTGGTTCAGGGCCGTGAATTTGATCAGGAAACATTGCGCGAGATTCGCGAGAAGAGCGTCGGCCTGTCACGCAGTGATGTGCGGGCCATCCGTGAGACCCTGCCCAGCGTGGTTGAGGTCAGCGAGGAAAAGCGCATCAAGCACTGGGCGTTGTTCAGTTTCGAGGCGTCCTCAGACGCGCAGGTCTATGCCGTGACGCCCACCTATTTCGAGATGGCCAGTCTCGAGCTTGCCCAGGGGCGACCGTTTACGGATGAGGACAACCAGCGCTATCAGCCGGTTGCGATTCTCGGCGCACAGGCTGCGCGCGACCTGTTTCCTGGTGGGGAGCCACTGGGCAAGCGCGTCAAGGTTAATCATCAGTGGCTGGAGGTTGTCGGCGTCCTGGCCGACCGGGACCTGGGCAGCGATGAGTTTCAGGGCGTAAGCCTGGGCGGTGACCGCAACCGGGTGTTCCTGCCACTTGAGACGGCCTACAAGCGACTGAACTTCGAGTCCCTGGAAAGCGAGCTTGATACCGTGCGGCTGCGCCTTGGCGATGGAGCAAGCCCCCAGCAAACGGCACAGACCGTCGACTTCCTGATGGAGCGCCGCCATGGTGGTCAGAATGACTATGAGCTGGTGGTGCCGGCCGCCCTGCTGAAACAGCAGCAACAGACCCAACAGATTTTCACCATTGTGATGTCAGCCATCGCGGGTATTTCCCTGCTGGTAGGCGGCATTGGCATCATGAACATCATGTTGGCAACAGTTTTGGAACGCACACGGGAGATTGGCCTGTTGCGCGCACTCGGGGCCCGCAAGACGGATATTCAGCAGCAGTTTCTGATGGAGTCGGCAACCGTTGCGGCGATTGGCGCCGTGATTGGCATCTTCTTCGGTTTATTACTGGCGGTGATTATCCAGCAGTTTGCCGGCTGGCCCGCCGCCTGGTCGCTGTTTGCCATCGTCTTGTCGGTGACCATCTGCCTGGCGACCGGCATCGGTTTTGGCTGGTATCCGGCCCGCAAGGCGGCCGAGCTGGACCCGATTAAGGCGCTACACGCCGAGTAAGGCGGGCAGATCAGGTCTCCTCGCTGGTGATCCATTTGCGCACGATGGGCGCATCGTAAGCTGCATAGCGGTCCAGCAGGATTTCGGGGTCAGACTCGACGATCACCATGGGTCGGTATTGTGCTCTGACAAACTGCTCTTCAACGGCATGGTCAAGAAAGGCATGCAGGTGGTCGTAGTAGCCGGCCACGTTCAGCAGGCCGCAGGGCTTGGCGTGAAAACCCAGCTGAGCCCAGGTCAGAATTTCGAAGATTTCCTCGAAGGTGCCCCAGCCACCGGGTAAAGCCACAAAGCCATCAGACAATTCGGCCATCATCGCTTTGCGTTCATGCATGGAACTGACCACATGCTGTTCGGTCAGTGCGGGATGGGCCACCTCCTTGATCGCCAGCGCTTTGGGGATCACGCCAATCGCTTCGCCGCCCGCCTCAAGAACCGCGTCTGCGACCTGCCCCATGACACCCACGGCGGCACCGCCGTAAACGAGGCCAATATTCCGTTCTACCAGGGCTTTGCCGAGGGTACGCCCTGCGGCCCCGTAGGCCGGATTGCGGCCCGGGCTGGAGCCGCAATAAACACACAGTCTTCGCATGATGTTCCCTTGTTGTTTGATTAGTGGCGGTATGCCAGCATGGTTTTCAGGGCAACCTTAGCAGACGGCTGGCAGCCTCGATACGCGTCCAGGGGAAGGTTGGGCCCGGGTCGGTTTTGCGTGCAACAGTCAGGCCTGGCTGGTCGCTGGCAGGGACCCGGTCACGGTCCAGTTCCTCATGCCCGGCAATTTCCACCAGGCCAGGGAGCGCTTCACACAGGTAGAGCATCAGTTCGATAAGCATTTCAATCTGGGCTTCCGGGTAAGGCTCGTGATTGCTCTGGCTGCGGCTGTCAAACCAGTCCGGATAGCGGCCGTTATTCACCAGTTCAACGCCAATGCTGCGCTGGTTAAAGCCGCGGACATGATGCGCAACGCGGTTCAGGGGCACCCACTGCTCGCAGTGGCCGTCCCGGTCAATATAGAAATGTCCGCTGTTACCGGTGCCCTTCTCGGGGCCTGATCCTGAATTGGCCCCGGGGTAGTCCCCCTGGTAATGAATAACCTCGCCGTATTCGCGCGCAGTCTGCAGGTCCGGTAGTTCAGTGCAATGGATGACCAGCAGGTTGATCTCGTCCGTAGATCGTGGTGACAAACGTTCGGCATAGGGCAGCAGGTTTACCTGGCAGGGTGGGACTGTCGGCGGGCTCATGTCAGCGCAGGCGCTCGCGGATTGCCGCAAGCCGCTGTTGCAGGTCTGCCTCGTCATACCACTGTCCATCACGGGACACGCCCAGAATCCGCGTGCTGTTGTGGATGTTTTCCAGCGGGTTGGCCGCCAGTAACAGAAGGTCTGCCACCTGGCCCACGGCAATAGTGCCGCGGTCGGCCTCCTGGAAAAACTTTGCGACATTAAGCGTGCCGCTTTGCAGGGCCTGTAAAGGGGTCAGTCCGGCTTCCACCAGGTATGCCAGTTCCTGGTGAGTTGAAACGCCGGGCACATTAAAGATTTGCGGTGCGTCCGAGCCAAGCAGTAAGGGTGCGCCCGCCTTCTGCAGCGCCAGGATCAGGGCATTTCTGGCGGCCAGAAACTGTTGGCGCTCCTCTGGAGTGCTCTGCGCCCGAATGTTCTCAACAGCCTCTGCCCAGTTGTCGCGGACACTTTTTTCAATCAGATCCATGCCGGGGCGCTTGAGCAGCTGTTCAACGCTCAAGGTGCCGGTGGTGGTCTCGAACAGGCTTTGCGTCGGTACATTCCAGACATCCACAGCCGCCGTCGCACGTGCCAGCGCGGGCGCCAGCGAGGGATCTATACCGGCTGCCAGGTTCAACCCAAACCATTCCGGAGCCTGCCCGGACAGCGGGCTGGACGGCGGCACCATGGCTTCGGCATAGCCATCGAGGTGATCAATGGTGTCCTGACCCTGTTGCAGGGCGGTATCCAGCCCTGTCTCAAAAGAAATGTGACCACCAAAAGGCATACCCATCGTGGAGGCTGCTGTGGAAATGGCCAGAAATTCTTCGCGGCTAAGTCCCGGATGGATTTTCAAAAAGTCGTAGCCGGCATCCGCCTGGGCCAACACGCGTGCCGCTCCCTGTTCCGGTGAAGAAACCGAGCTACCGTTAAACGATGGGCCGCTGGTAATGAGGCGCGGCCCAAAAATTGTGCCCGTCGCCAGGGCATCGCGCAGTTCCAGGTGTGAGGGTTCGCCGAGCATGCCGCGAATAGTAGTAATGCCATGGGCAAGGAACATCGTCAGGACATCCTCCGTGGCCTGCTGGCCCCGGCTGCCGGCAGGCACATGGGCGTGCATTTCTGCCAGCGCGGGGATCAGCCAGCCACCGGCGCCGTCCACCGGTACGAAGCCATCACGGGACAAGCCGGCGGCTTCAATATCGACGATGCGTCCGTCGGCCACGAACACGGCCCGGTTCTCCAGCACGGTGCCGTCGGTGACATCGATCACGTTGACGGGCGAGATCACCCAGTCGCCGCTCACCTCGCCCTGGGCAGACGCTGACCCGTGGATGCCGACAAACAGCATGGCAATTACGAGCCCGTTGCCAAGACGGCGGGCAAAGCCGGCCAAAAAGCCGTGCCCAAACCCAGTTGCGGCGCCAGGGCGTTTATTCAAAACCATCGATTAACCCTCTGAAAGCAGGTAGCGCAGGTCGATAATTGCGGCGTTGGCGCGTGCGACGTAATTTGCCATGACCAGGGAATGGTTCGCCATGGGGCTGAATTTACCGCCATTAAGTACCATCGGCGAGCGCAGTTTTTCCTGGGTGGACTCCAGTTCGCGAATGATCTGGCTAAAGCTGGCCTTGGCATTTTTCTTTTCCAGAACGTCCTGGAAATCAATTTCCATGGCCTTCAGGAAGTGGATCAAAGCCCAGCTGGTGCCGCGGGTCTCGTAAAACACATCGTCAACCTGCGTCCAGGGCGTTTTCACCGTGATTTCTCTTGGTGCACCGGTGGACTGACGTGCCTCCGACTCCCCGGAAAGGTCGGTATTGAAACGACGCTGGCCGGCACTCGCAGAGAGGCGCTGCGACAGCGAGCCGAGGCGTTTTTCAACCACCGACAACCAGTCCGCCAGGTTGTCTGCACGCGCATAGAACTGCGCATCAGGTTGCGCAGGGTCAGTAAGCCGGCTCAGGTAGCCCTCAACATGATCGCGGGCTTTGCGGTAGCGGCCCTCGGTGTCCGGCGGAATCCAGCGCTCGCTGTCATAGTGATAGAGAGGATCGGCCAGTTCCAGGTCCGGGTCCGCTGCAGACTGGGTCTGGGAGCGGCTGAAATCGTTGCGCATGGACCGGGCCAGGTCACGAGTCTGGGTCAGAACACCAAACTCCCAGTTTTGCACGTTGTCCAGTAATACCCAGGGCGGTGCAATGTCGTTCGACATGTAGCCACCACGCTTGTTGAGCAATACGTCGGTCACATCAATCAGTGCCGAAGTAGTGGCAAATCCCGTCACTTGCACATGATTGTGTGTCGTAGCGTGGCTTTCGCTCTTCTCGACGGGGTCGAACAGGGGCGGTTCGTAGTTGAACCACCACATACCGATAAGGTTTAAGACGATCAGGCCGGCCGGGATACCGATGGCCAGGTTTTTCTGTAAGGGAGTCAGGCTCATGACGTGGCTTGGTCACTCGTGGAACAGGGGCTGATACCTTATCAGATCGGCGTTTTCAGGGATGTGCCGGAAGTTACCATTTTCCATGACCTAGGCATCAACACCCAATGGCTTAAGGCCGGCCTCAAGCTGCGCCTGGAGCTGCCGGGTTACCGAAGCATCTGTGCCGATAATGGCGGCTGCACCGGACTCCAGGCCGATAATGCTTGCCCTGGTGTTGTCCAGGGATATCAGCAGCGGCTCCTCGATCTGCACAGACGGCATATAGATAATGGTTGCCGGACCCTGGCCCGTATTCACAATCATGTGGGCGCCCTTACCTTCGGGCGTGGGGCAGAACTTGATGAAACCGATCTCCGCAGAAAACCGGGGTGAGGCCTCTACACCGAGGCTCGCAAATACAGCCGCAATATCCGCCGGGGTCTGTTCACCCAGGGTGTGCGCGAGAACTGACTGCCCGTCGTGCCCGTAATGCGAGCGAACATACTCCTCCACGCTTTGGTCAGATGGCGCCTGCCACAGGAACACGGAGGCAAGCCCCGCGACCAGCAGAAGGCTTGCGGCGATGGCCAGCCAGGTCGGGGGGACCGGGATGCGGGATTTCCCGGGTACCGCCAGAATACTCTCAAGCAATTCATCGCCGGGTTGAGGTGAGCGAAGGGTCTGCTCCAGCTGGTTTTCCAGGCTCAGGGCTGCCTTCGCCGCCGCCGCCCACTGCGGGTCACCTGCAATTTCGTCCGCCAACCCGGTGGCGGTTTTGCGCGGCTCCGCGCCCAGTTTTTCTTCGAACTCAGAAAAGTTCATGTACGTTTCCTGTAATTCCGTCATCCTGCAGTTTTTTCTTGATCTGCTCACGCGCCCTGAACAGCTGGGTCATCACGGCGCTTTTGCTGATGTTCAACTCTGCAGCGATCTCATCGCAGCTGTAGCCCATCACCACCTGTAACAGCAACGGTTCCCGGTAGCGTGGTGCCAGTGAATAGATGCCCCGGTGTAACAACTGGCGCTCCACCCGCTCGTCAGGGGACAACTCGTCCTGTTCTTCGACCACAACGGTATCTACATCTGTGAATTTCGGCACTTTGCGCTCGAAAGTACGTGCGTACTCCCGGCGCAGAATGGTAATCAACCAGCTCTTGGCAGCAGCCGTCTCCTGTAGACTGTCCAGTGCCTTCCAGGCACGCAGAAACGTTTCCTGCACCAGGTCTTTAGCCAGCGCCTCATTGCCACACAGCCAGAGCCCATAGCGAAACAGGTCGGCGGAGTACTCGCGCGCGAGTGCTTCGAAACGGACGCGTTTTTCCGTGCTACTGCTCATGACCGGAACGCGTGCAGATTTCTTTCAAAAGTTTTTGGATAAACGTCATCATTACGAAAATTTCTCATGTTGCCGCTTAAGGTATCAACATAAAACAGCTTAACTGTAACTTTTAAGCCTGCAAAGGCGTCCAAGGTACCAGGGCAAGCCGGCCAGGTGGCAAATACGAGGTGACCAATGGCACTTCAGGCCGGGGGCTTGCAAAGGCACGCTATACCTTGCCTCACAGGGGATGAGGGCGTACCCTTTGCGTCCCCCAAAATAACGCTCGTCAGGGTGAAAAAACAGGTGTTGGCGCGATGACTATGAATTTTGACCAGGCACGCCACAACATGGTGGAACAACAGGTTCGGCCGTGGGAGGTGCTTGATGCCCGCGTGCTGGAACTGCTCAGTTCCATACAACGCGAGGATTTTGTGCCGGTCCGTTATCGCAAGATGGCATTTGCCGATCTGGCTATTCCGCTGGACCATGACCAGCAGATGATGAAGCCGGTGGTCGAAGGGCGCATGTTACAGGCCCTGGAGATTGCACCGGACGAAACAGTACTGGAAGTCGGCACCGGCAGCGGTTTTGTGACCGCCTGCCTGGCGAGACTGGCAAATCACGTGGTCAGCGTAGACATCTTCGAATCCTTCACCGCGGACGCGGAAAGACGATTCGTAGAACACGGCTTAGTAAACGTTGATTTACATACCGGTGACGTCATGAATGGCTGGCAACCGGAACAGGCGCAGGACGTGGTGGTGGTCACCGGTTCGGTGCCTGAGATACCGGAGGTTTTTCAGGGATGGGTTAATCCCGGCGGCCGCCTGTTTTGCATCACCGGCCAGTCGCCCGCCATGGAAGCGGTGTTGCTAACCCGTTTGAACGCAACCGAGTGGCGTCGCGAAAGCCTGTTCGAGACCGACTTGCCCGCGCTGGTCAACTCGGTCAAACCCGATGAATTCGAATTTTAAAGAACCCTGGAGTTAAACATGTCTAGCCTGATGAATACGGGAAAAACCCTGGTCATCGCCGCCGTGGTTACTGCTGCGGGTCATAGCAATCAAGCGCAGGCCGTTGACCTGATCGGCGTCTATGATATGGCGCTGAAAAATGATCCTGTCCTGCAGGCAGCCGCGTTTCGCCGTGAAGCGACCGGTGAGAACGAAACCCAGGCATGGTCAAACTTGTTGCCCCTGCTTAGTGCGGATGCGGGCCTGACGCAGGGCTCGAACAGCATTTCGATTGCCGGCACCGAATTGTCCGACGACGATGTAGACAATGACCGCTGGGGCGCTTCTCTGAACCAGGTGATTTACAATCAGGCCAACTATGAGCAACTTGACCTGGCGCGCGGCCAGGTCAGCCAGGCAGAAGCGATTTACCAGACGGCTTACCAGGATTTGCTGGTACGCACCGCCGTGAATTATTTCGAAGTCCTTACCACCAGCGACCGGGTGATCTTTGCCGAGGCGGAGGAGCTCGCGCTCAAGCGCCAGTATGAGCAGGCGGAGCAGAAGTTCGAGGTGGGTCTGACCGCGATCACAGATGTCTACGAGGCGCGGGCCGCATTTGATAACGCCCGGGCGCGGGCGATTGTGGCGCGCAATGTCCTGGCTGATGCCAAGGAAGCACTGCGCCAGTTAACCGGCGAATATTTTGAAGACTATGACCCGCTGCAAGACGAGTTGCCGCTGGTAAACCCTGACCCCGACAACATCGAGGAGTGGGTCTCGACAGCGCTCGAGTTCAACCCCGTGGTGGTGACCCGAAGATTTTCCGTTGACATTGCAGATGCCAATACACGGCTGCAGCGTAGCGGACATTTTCCGACCCTGAATTTCAACGCAGGTTATTCCGAATTTTCCAACAATGAGTTCATCATCCGCGATGACTTCCAGCGTCCGATTGGAACCACGACCCTTGTTTCTGAAGACCTTACTTACGGCCTGACGCTGCGCGTACCGATCTACCAGGGCGGCTTCGTGTCTTCGCGTACCCGCCAGGCACGTTTCGAGTTGGGCGCGGTAGAGCAGGACCTGGTCGAGCAGCAACGGTTTACCATGCGTGAGACGCGCAACGCCTTCCGCTCGGTGATTGCCGGCATTGAGCAGGTACAGGCCTTCGGCCAGGCACTGATCTCAGCCGAAAGCGCGCTGGAAGCTACCCAGGCCGGTTTCGAGGTCGGCACGCGAACCATTGTTGATGTATTGCTGGCGCAGCAGCGCTTTTACGGTGCGGCGCGGGATAATTCACTGGCCCGTCATACCTACATTCTGAATCACCTGCGCCTCAAGCTGGCAGCCGGCCTTCTTACTGATGAAGACCTACGCAGGGTCAACGCCATCCTGCAATAGTCACGCGAATAAACAGCCAGGCAATATCCAGAAAACCCCGGCCCCGGCCGGGGTTTTTTCATGCGGCCTTGCCGGGACCTGGAGCGCGTCGCTGGTCCAGCACTTCGAGTGTTTTTTGCAAGGCCCCGCGGCCTCGTTCTACAAGTTGCAAGCCCGCCTGCCCCATGCGGTCACGGGTTGCCGGGTGGGTAAATAATCGCGCGAGGGCCGACTCTATATCGGCGGGGCTGAGCACACGTTGTGCCGCGCCGGACTCCAGCAGTCGTACCGCGGTTTCGCGCACATGTTCTGTGTGTGGTCCGAACAGTAATGGTTTGCCCAGTGCAACCGGTTCCAGCAGGTTATGCCCGCCAATATCGGCGATCGTGCCGCCCACAAAAGTCACGTCGGCGGCGGCGTAGTAAGTCAACAGTTCCCCCATGGTGTCGACCAGCAGGCACTGGGCGTCCCCGGGCAGGCGCGACGCACTGCGGCGCTTCACAGTGAGCCCCGCATCCCGGGCACCCTGCGCAGCGCGGTCGAACCGTTCCGGGTGGCGCGGGGCGAGCACCAGGAGGGCATTCGGGTGTTGCGCCAGTACCGCCCGGAAACCTGCCAGCAGCGCGGCCTCATCGGCCTCATGGGTGCTCCCGGCCACGAACACCGGGCGCCCCAAACCCCAGCCGGCACGCAACAACTCTCCGGTTTCCAGAAGGCTTGCCGGCAGGCGGATATCAAATTTCAGGTTGCCCGCTTCACGGACAATTTCTGGCGGCGCGCCGCAGGCAACAAAGCGGCGCGCGTCGCCGGGACCCTGGGCAAGAATCTGGTCCACACTCGACAGCGCCGGTGCGATCAGTGAGCGCAGGCGCTGGTATCCGCGTTCGGACGGCTTTGACATGCGCGCGTTCACGATAACCAGCGGCGAACCGGCGGCTTGCGCATGGTGATAGAGGTTTGGCCAGATCTCTGTTTCTACAATGACAATGATTGACGGCATGGCGCGCCGTACAAAGCGACGCGTGGCGCCGGAAAAGTCCAGGGGCAGATAGGCGTGGGTTATCCGTTCACCAAACAACGATTGGATGCGCTGGCTGCCGGTGGGTGTGAAGCTGGTGAGCAGAATACGGACATCCGGTTCACGGGCCAACAGCGCATTGACCAGGGGCAAGGCGGCGTTCACCTCGCCCAGCGAGGCAGCGTGAATCAGGTAGTCATAGGGGCCTGCCGGTATGGCTTTCCAGCCAAACCGTTCGCTCCAGCGTTGACGATAACGCGGATCACGCAACCCCCGCAGGGCGAAATAAGCCAGGATGAGGGGGCTTGCTAGAAGCAGGACCAGGGAGTAGAGACGTCGCATGGGCGCTCCGGTGCGCTGATACGTGCAGTATAACAAGGGGCGCGGGAACAGAACGAACGGCGATTTCCCCTTGGATGGATCCGGCGCAGGCACGACAATGGGTGCATGAGCCCCGGGTACACCGAAGAACAGCTTAAGAGACCGTCGTTGGCACCCCGCAACTGGGGCGGCTGGCTGATGGTGGCAATCCTTTGGGTGTTGGGGCGCCTGCCGCGACGCCTGGGACGTTTGCTTGTAGCGCCGGTTGGTCCGTTGATGATGCGGTTGCTTGGGTCCCGGCGCCGCATCGCACAGCAGAATATCCAGATTGCCTTGCCGGAGCTCAGTCCCGGGGAGCAGGAGCAGCTATTGCGCCGGAGCTTTGCGTCGCTGGCACGGATGATCGCGGAAACTGCCTGGTGCTGGGCAGGCCGCCCCCGCGAGCTGGATCGCCTTGTAGAGTATCGTGGCCTGGACCACGCCCTGGCAGCACACGGGCAACCCGGGGGCCTGCTGATCGTTACCGCCCACGTGACCTGCCTTGAAATCGGCGCGCGGGCGCTTGGCGAGCAGCTGGCCGGCCGGGGCTTATACCGACCCCTGAGCAACCCGGTAATGGAGTGGTACCAGAACCGCGGCAGAAGCCGCTATGCCGAGGGCATGATAGCCAAAAGCGAGCTGCGCTCAGCGATTCGCTACCTGCGCGACACGGGCATGCTCTGGTACGCGCCGGACCAGGACTTTGGGCCGAAACAAAGCCTGTTCGCGCCGTTTTTCGGTGTCGAGACAGCGACGCTGCTCGCCACGCATCGATTGCCACGTATCAGTGGTTGCAAGGTCATTGTCATGATGCCGCGTTATGACGCCGGTAAGGATCGCTACATCATCGAATTTTCTCCGCCTTTGCAGAACTTTCCGACGCAAGACCCCCTGGCTGACTTAACACACATCAATGAACTCCTGGAGGCGGAGGTTCGCAAAGCCCCCGACCAGTACTGGTGGGTACACCGGCGCTTCAAGACGCGGCCGCCGGGCGAGGCGGACCTGTACGGAGCTGATTCCCGCAGGGCCGTGACCACGGATCGCCCTGCGGCCGAATGAGCACCACGCGGCAGCTCGCCTATTTCTGGCAACGGCATGTTTTGCGCCGCACGACCCTGGTGGCGGACCAGCTACCGCTCGGCCTGGCAATGAAGGTTTACGCCGCGGATGACGTCGGACGCCGCCTGTTTAAGTACAAGGTCCACGAACCCTCGCTGCTACGCTGGCTCGAAACGCGCCCGGCACCGGCCCGGGGCGCGGTGGCCCTCGACGTTGGCGCGAATATTGGCTGGTACAGCCTCGTTCTGGACCGCCTGGCCGGGGCAAGCCTGCGGGTGCACGCTTTCGAACCCGATCCCGACAACCGTGCCCTGCTGTTGCAAAACATCGCCCTGAACCACGCGGCCAATGTCACCGTCAGCAACCTCGCACTGGCTGATTCGGCTGGCCCGGCCATGTTGAACCGCTACCGCAACATAAACCGGGGCAAACACAGCCTGTTGCCACTTGAAGGTGCGGTGGGGCAGGTCGAGGTTGAGGTGAGCACGCTGGATGCTTACCTGGACACGGTTGGTCTCAGTGATGCTGATATCTGGTTAATGAAGCTGGATGTTGAAGGTCTGGAGCCCGCCGTACTACGGGGTGCAGCATTGAGCCTGACCCGCGTTGCCCGGCTTATCCTGGAGTATTCACCGGCATTTTATGACCGCGTGGAGGCGCAGGCTATGCTGGAGCAGCTCAGCTCAGCGGGACTGCACCCGCACCTTCTTGAGGGCGGGGAGTGGCAGCCGGTTACGATCGCTCATTTGCTGGCGCTCGACGATCAGCGCGATACGGTCTGGTCCCGTCACTAAGGGCTTTCGCGGGGCGGGTCAGTTAAGCGCCGCACCGGCGTTTCCGGTGCAAGCACGGTCGCCCAGCAACCGATCAGGAACCAGATCAGCATCGAGGTGTAGCTGCCGTACATGGCAAAGTGCGTGTTGAGCGGGAACAGAATCAGGAACAGGGCGAACACAAAGGGAAAAGCCTCCTGTCGCTGGTCGGGGGTCATTCCCCGCCAGATGCGCAGCGCAAAATACCAGCCCATAAAAAACCCCAGCAAACCGATCGTGCCCATATCTGCCATCAGCTCAAGGATGACGTTGTGTGCGTGTCGTGCACCGGACTTGCCTCCCGAGTCCCGCAGGAAGGGGTCATCCGCTGTGGCATATTCCATGTAGGCTGTGGGAAAAGCCCGCACACCGACGCCGTTTACCGGATGATCCCGGTACATTTCCAGCGCGTGGGTAAAGATGGGCACGCGCAGGGACGTGGCCTTATCGAGGGCCTCCGTGGTGCCCTCGGTCACGGTGAGGGTGACCGCCACCCTTTGCTGGATTTGCGGAGACACCGTATACAAGGCAGCAAACACAACAACCAGAATGGCGGGTATCGCCAGCGTAATCCTGCGCAGTTCGCGATTTTCGCGGCGCAACATCAACAGTGCGTAGACGACGACCACGGTGGCCATGATCAGCCAGCCTGAGCGCATACCGGAGATCAGCACCGCTCCGGTGATCAGCGCAAAGGACGCCGCCCAGGCCCAGCCATGCCAGTGGCGCCGGCCATATTCCAGCAGCAACGGCGAAAGCATGGCCATGACCGGCCCGTAGAACTGGTAGTTGTCGAAAAACATGGCATTTAAGCGGTCACCCTGGATGGGAACCCCGAACAGGTCGAAGCCGAAAAACAGCTGGATGAACCCGTCTACCGCCCAAAACAGCAACATCAGGGATGCCCACATCAACAGCTGGGTCCGCCGCGAGCGCTGATGAAGCAGCACGCCTATGGATACTGCTGCCAGCAAAAAGCGCAGGTTGACCACACTCTGGGACCAGCTCTTGCCCGGATCCCAGGAGTCGAAACTTGATAACAGCATCGGAATCCAGAAACACAGGAATAATGGCAGGATGGTCCAGAACACAGCACGGGTTCGTTCACCATAGACCGGAGAGCGCCACAGGAAAGGCATCGCAAAGGCGAACACCCACAGTGGAATTTCCGATAGTCGCTTGACCGGTAACAACAAAAGAAACGCGATGGCGGTCCAGGCGGGCCATTCGACTTCAAGTTTGCGCAAGAGTACTTTCATGACATTTCCATGGGTGCGTTGGCCGCTGATTGCCGCTCGCTTAATAGCGCACGGTACAGCTCCAGGGTCTGACTCATCGAATCCTCCAGGCGGAAGGCCTCGCTGGGCTGCACCGCCGGGGCCTGCTGCAGAAACAGACGTGTCTTATCCAGTAAAGCCCTTGGGCTATCCGGAGCGACCGCCCCTTGCGGGTACATGCTTGCAAGAATTTCCGCCGCCCCGCCATGGTTCCAGGCCACCACCGGCCGGCCCAGGTACAGGGCCTCCAGGACGGTGCGCCCGAACGCTTCCGGAGGGTCGCTGCACAGGTTGAACACGAGCTCGGAGGCCGCCATCCACTCACGGATATCATGCCGCTCGCCGGTGAAGGTGAGGCGCTCACGGGTGCCACCGGCCCTTGCCAGGCCAACCAGCTCGTCGTGATAGCGTGACCCGGCCCGGCCGGGCCCCAGAATAATGCCATGCACATCGGGGTGCTCTCTCGTAATTTCGGCGACCAGGTTAATGAACATGCTGTGACCCTTGTAGCGCGATAGCCGCCCCGGCAGACACAGCAGCCTTTTGCCTTTTAATTCTGGAAATTCCCGGAATGTTTTTGCATACCAGCTATCGTCCGGTTTATAGCCAAACGGAAAAGCGCTACGGCTTGTGCCGCCGTAAATCAGTTGCAGGTGGCTCTCATCAACCGGATAGTTATGCAGCGTGTAATCGCGGGTAGTCTCTGACACGGCAATAACCCGGTCGCCAGCAGCCATGCAGCTGCTGTAACGACTTACCGAATAACAGCCGTGCATGCTGGTAACCCAGGCCGGGCGATCACGTTCCGGCATGCCTTTGAGGGCGCGCAGGGTCAGCAGGGCAGGCAGGCGCGAGTGAACGTGAATGAGATCCGGTTGCTCGCGGGCCATCCAGCGACGGAGTTTTCCGATATAGCGCAGGGTGCCGAGGCGTTTTCGATTCACCGGCCAGGGCAGGTAATTTGCGCCGCTGGCTTCGATGCGGGACTGCAGTGGGCCTGGCGCGGCAATGACCGTAACCCGCACACCCTGTTGAATGAGGTGCTCAGTTAATTCCGCTGCTACCAGCTCCGAGCCACCAACGCTGAGGGCCGCGAGGGCCTGAACAACATGCATGGCTGACCCGGCGTGTGTCTTCAGTCAACCAGCTGGTAACGGGTGCTGCAGTAGGGGCAGGACGCGGAGCCGGTTTCCTCGATTGGCAGGTAGACGCGCGGATGCGCATTCCAGAGTTTCTGGTCCGGCATAGGGCACGACAGGGGGAGCTGCGCCCTGCTTACCTGACAGGTGTCCTGCGTGCTTGCCGTTTCCAGGGCATCGTTACTGGCGTCGGTAGGGTGTGCCACCGTTGTTCTCTCCGCTCGGTTAGGTCGTGTATTTTAGCGCGAAATGGGGCTTCAGGCAGAATCTGTGATGCCATGCTTATGGCAAATGGCTGCGGCTCTCGAGGTATCAGGAACATGTCTGCAGCCATTGCGGCACAAAGCCTGCAGATGTCGCGCCCCGGTAAGCTCGCGGTGTGTCTGCGCCAACGCCAGCGCATCGGCGGGGTCAAGCCAGCCGCAGGCACCCAGCGCAGCGAGCTGGTCCTGGGTGGCAGTAGCCTCACACAGTTCCGGCACACGGGAGGCTTCGCACAGCACGCCCAGCTGCGCAAGAAAATCGATATCCAGCAAGCCACCCGGACCGTGTTTGAGCGGGTCATCACCTGCATGCTGCTCGCGCAGACGCGCGCGCATCGAGGCGACCTCCGTGCGCATTACGGCAGCGTCGCGCTCCTGTTCGAGAACCTTCCGGCGCACGCTGCCAAAACGCCCACCCAGAAGTTTATTGCCGGCGACCGGTCGCGCCCGGATGAGCGCCTGCCATTCCCAGACCCATGCTTTTTCGCGTTGATAGCGCTCAAAGGCACCAATCGGCGAAACCAGCAAGCCGGCGCGACCATTCGGTCTGAGGCGGGTATCAATGTCGTATAGCTTGC
This sequence comes from uncultured Gammaproteobacteria bacterium, assembly GCA_942491555.1. GTDB lineage: Bacteria > Pseudomonadota > Gammaproteobacteria > Xanthomonadales > SZUA-36 > Marinihelvus. Next base: position 259,237 of record CALOBN010000005.1, on the reverse strand, counting down.
CGGAGGGCGTCGTGGTGGTTGCGATAGCCAGCAAACGCCTGACTACCCGGGTAAACCAGGTTTCCGGTGCCATGGCATGCTGATTCTCCGGCATATCATCCGGGTACAGAAAAACCAGGTCCAGGTCGGAGCGGTAGCTGATATCGGCGCCACCCAGGCTGCCGTAGCCGATGATAGCCAGGCCCTCGGACAGGGGCGGGTCGTGGCGCTGAGACAGCATCTGCTCCGCCAGGACCAGACAGCGCTCCAGCATGACCTCCGCCAGTTCGGTGAGCAGGGCCTCGGCTTTGCCGGCATCAATGACATTGTCCAGCTCCGCCACGGCAATGCGCAGGCTCTGGGCAAGCTTGAGGTAGTTCAAAGCGTTGATCTGGTCTTCCTCGGACCCCCTTGTTGCCAGGCGTCCGACGCTGTTGCTCAATGCTTCCCGGTCGGGAATATCGCGGCCAAGAGCCGGGTCAAGGAGCTCATCGAGCAGGGCCGGATGCCTTACCACGGTTGTCGCAATCCAGTCGCTGGCAATAAACAGGTCGAGCATGCGCTCCAGTGCCGGTGGATTTTGCACCAGCAGGGCCAGGTAAGCGCTGCGCTGACTGACTGCCAGGACCAGCTCAAAGACATCAGCCATCACGGACTCATCGGCAGGCCGTTCCTGCAAAGCGAGTAGCAGCCGGGGCATGAACTCATCGAGGCGTTGCCGCCCGCGCTCGCTCAGACCACGGCGTTCCAGGCTGGCGAGAAATGCTTTTGAATCTCCGGGCAGGCGCTCCCGCCAGTTTGTATCTCCGGGGTCCGGCTCCTGCTGACGGGGAAAGCTCTCATCGAGAGCGGCAGTCACCGTGGCACGGGTTTGATCCAGCAGGTCGAACAAGTCTTCCGGTGCCTCAAGGCCCATGATGCGGGTGATGCGCTGCAAGGCTCCGCCATCGGGCAGCGTATGGGTCTGCTGGTCCTGTTGCGCCTGGATGGCGTTCTCCACGCGGCGCAGAAAGGCATAACTATTACGCAGGGCCAACACCCGCTCCTCTGGAAAGAGCGCCAGGGTCTCGATGGCCGACAGGGCGCGCAGCAGGGAAGGGGTTTGCAATATTGTCTCGCGCCCACCCCGCAGCAACTGCACACACTGAACCAGGAACTCCACCTCGCGGATACCGCCCGGGCCGCGCTTGACGTCGTTCACGCGGCCCTTGCGTGCTGCATCAGCCCGGATCGAATCCAGCATGCTGCGTAATGATTCCACGGCGCCAAAATCGATATACCGCCGGTATACAAAGGGCTTCAGCTGCTGCAGAAGGCTGTCTCCGGCACCTCGATCGCCAGCGACGGGCCTGGCTTTTAGCAGGGCATAACGTTCCCAGTCCCGGCCCTCGCGTTGGTAATAATTCTCCAGGGCAGCAAAGCTGCAGACCAGCGGGCCGGCGTCTCCAAACGGTCGCAGGCGTGTATCGACCCGGAAGACGAAGCCTTCCTCGGTCAGTGTCGCCAGGCTGCCAATTACGGCCCGCGACAAGCGCGTGAAGAACTGTTCGTTATCCAGTCCACGCCTGCCGTCACAGGAACCGGCAGCGGGATAAGCCAGAATCAGGTCAATATCGGAAGACAGGTTAAGCTCACCGCCACCCAGCTTGCCCAGTCCCAGAACCACCAGGCTCTGTTTTGTGCCTTTGCTGTCGCGTGGCACCCCAAAGCGTTCTGTCAGCTCGATTTCGTGAGCATCTATAGCGGCCTGCAAACACAGCTCGGCCAGTGTGCTCAGGTCACTTAAGGTTTGCTCTAGACTGGCGCTTGCGGTCAGCTCACGCCAGGTAATGCGCAGCATTTCCCGGTTGCGAAAGCGTCGCAGCCCGGCATCCAGGCCGTGTTCCAGAATGGTGTCATGCAGGGTTTGCTCAGCGGGCGGAATGTCATCATCCAGCCGGCCTTCCTGTTGCAAACTCGCGCGCCACTCCGGATGGCGGTCATCGAGACCCTGCAAGAAAGGGCTGCAGGCCAGGGGATTGATCAGGGACATTGCCATGCGCGGAGTATAGCCAGCCGGCGGGTGACTCAACATCCCGGGGCTTCGTTGGCGGTTGTGTGGGGGTGGAAGGTAAAAAAGCCCCGGCGGGTGCCGGGGCGGAATGTTCAGGCCAGCTCTTTGGGTCAGGGGCTCAGTTCCGACCCGGGCCTGTTGGAGAACATGGTGCTTACCGCTTTGGAAATACCGGCAGGCTCCCTTTCCTATAAGCATAAATCGGGCCAATCCGGGAAGGCTATATAAAACAAGGGGTTAACGACCAGGGAGCCACGGCTCAGCGGGGCGACTGCCCGATCTTGGGGCAGGCCTGCTCCGCCATGTGGCATGGCGGACCTGGTGCCGGTGTGGCTTTGGCTTGCGCGTTACTTGGTCAGGATCAGCTTGCGATTTCGGGTGACTCTCAGGCGGTAGATTTGTCCATCGTGATCGAGCTCGAGGACTTTGCCTTGTGAAATCAGGTCGCTGACCTTGATCCTTTGTTCGCGGGTACCTTCCGGCGTTTTGGTTTGGCTTGGAGACAACATGCTTCAAATGATAATGATTATCATTACTCTAATCAAGCGCATATTCAGGTTTGTTCCTCAGGCTAGGGTGTGGCGTCGTTGTTATCACGCCAGTCGTCCTCCAGGGCGTAGCCGGCGTCGGTGGCCGGGAGAATAAGTTGATGACGCTCCACATAGCTTTCCCATGCGTTCAACAGGCGCGCCAGCTGTTCCGGTTCAATGGCGGCAAGGTCGGTGGTCTCCGTGGGGTCGGTTTGCAGATTGAACAGTTGCCAGCGGGCGGGACCATAGGGCTCATAGAGCCACAGCGCCTTCCAGTCGCCCATACGCACCGCACGCCGCCCGAACAGTTCCCAGACGGTGGCCGTATCGTCGCCATGAATGCTGCTTGCAGGGTTGCTGAACAGGGGCTGCAAGGCCTTGCCTGTCATGGGGGCAATGTCATGGCCTGCAAAATTTTGTCCGGGGTGAGACACGCCCGCCAGTTCCAGAAGTGTCGGGGCAACATCTTTGACGGTAACGAAGGTGTCGCTGACACCCGGCTCCACGCCAGGGCCACTAATCAGGGCAGGGGTCTGAACTCCACCCTGCGTGGGGAACGATTTAAAGAAACCAAAGGGTGCCGTTGAGGCCTGCGCCCAGCCGGGGTTCACAAATACATAGGAGCCCTGGCGGCCGATGTTCTCAAGGCGGTTGTCGAAGTTGTTTTCAACCCAGTCATGATCGCCAACGATGCGGTTGACCGGATTGCCCTCGGCGCCATTGTCGGCGAAAAACAGAATCACCGTGTTGTCACGCAGGCCTTCGGCATCCAGATACGTCACAAGCCTTCCGATGTTGTAATCAAGGTGCTCCACCATGGCGGCATAAACCTCCATGATCCGCGCCTGACGGATGCGCTCCTGCTCGCCCAGACTATCCCATGACTTAACCCAGCCGAGCCGCTCTGAATCGGGGCTATCGGCCGGGATATGTCCAAGTGCCTTGAGCCGCGCAATGCGTCGCATACGCAGCTCATCCCACCCCCCGGCATAGGCGCCCTGGTAGCGATCAATGAACTCATCCGGGGCATGCAATGGCCAATGCGGAGCCGTATAGGTCGCAAGGGCCACAAAAGGCTGCCCATCACTTTTGCCCTCATCGATGTTTTTGATGAGCTGGTCGGTGAACGCGTCCGTGGAAAACCAGTTGTCAGGAAGTTTGTCCAGCTCGTTGCCATTAACCTGGAACCGGGCCATGACAGGCGGGCCACCGTCGGAAAACAATGCATATCCATCATCGAAATGTGACATGCCCGCATACAGCGGGCCATAGGTCCGACTAAACCCCCTGCTCAATGGCTGCTGTTCCGGCGCGGCACCCAGGTGCCACTTGCCGCTCAGGTAGCTGTGATAGCCGGCTTCTTGCAACAGCCGGGTAAAGCTCACCACCCGGTCGCTGAGATAACCCTCGTAGCCGGGTTGGCCCTCTTGTTCCGGAGACTGTTGGCCGCTCATGGTGCCCAGGCCCGCAGGGTGAGTGTCGGTGCCCGACAACAGCATGGCCCGGGTCGGAGAGCAGGTAGGCGCGGTATGAAAGTTGCGCATCAGCAGACTTTGAGCGGCCAGAATATCCAGGTTAGGAGTGCGAATTTCGCTACCCATAAAGCCCGTATCTGAATAACCCAGATCGTCGGCGACGATAATCAGGAAGTTGGGTTGCTGTGAAACGTCGGTGCTTTTATCAGCCTGAGCTTGAGCTGTCGGTCCAAACGTCAGCAGCCCGGCGGTAAACAGGGCATATCCACTGATCAGAAGTTGCTGCCTGCGGCTCTTGTGCTGCAGGACATTGCGGGCTGGAGATATAAGTGCTCTGGACAATTCAGCGCACCATGTGCCATTCGGTCTGGCGCCCGGCAAGATAGATCACGGATTCACCGTCAAACAGTGCTGATTGCTCCAGCTTGATCTGGACCATTTGGTTGTCCCATTCCGGCACCGGAGCCTTGATGTTGCCCTCGATGGCATAGGCGGTCATCGGATACAGGGGCCAGTCACCGCGCACCGGGGTGTCGCCCTGGTTGTCCCACATGCCAATCGTGGGGCCCGGGGCATGACCAAAGAAACTGATCGGATGGGTGTAGGTGCTCGCGTTCACCTTCCGGCGTGCGTTGTTTTTCAGACTATTGGCCAGAATCTCATTGCCTGTTTGACCGGTTATGAATCCTTCGGTCAGGTCATCCTGCCACTGGTTGCCGGTAGCCAGAGCCGCGACAAGACCTGCGGGGACCGACGTTTCGGACATGCGCGGCACGTAGCCCATTTCCTGCGTGTCAGTGCACAATTTCAGGTAGCAGATGCCCACGTCCGTGTGCAGAACGTCGCCCGGCCGGATGATGCCGGCGACACCGCAAAACGGCGTTTCCTCATTACACTCTTGCCCGGCGCGCTGCAGATTCACATAGGGTTGAAACCAGATCGGCAACTGGAGCTCGGCAAACCGCTCGCGGATAAACCAGGCCACATCATCCGTGCTGGTCACGCCCGGGGTGATCACCTGGGCTGAAAAAGCCTCCGCAATGACCTGGCGGGCCAGGGATACCACGTGCGCGTAGAGGTCCGCTTCGGCCTCGCTGCGGGTTTCCACCCAGCGCACGGCAAGCGTTTCGGCTGAGACAAGGCGCTCGTGCATGTTTTCCGGTAATGCTGCGATCAGGCGCTCGTACAGCCCATGGGTCAGCCCGTCTGCAACCGGCCAGTCTTTCGATACGTTGATGCCGATGCGTGGCGGGTTTTTCTCCACAATCAGGTCTGCCAGCGCTTGCCACTGTTCATCGAGGTCGCCGCCGGACCAGCGGGAAGCAAAAGGTTCACCCAGGGGATAACGATTGACGGAAAGCATCTCGAAGCCGTCAGCGCCACGCGAGAAGATCAGCATGGTCGTACGCCGTGCCGCAAAAGTCGGTTGCGGCACCAGGCTGAAATAGACCGGATCCTCGGCGTATTCCCGCGCGATCACCAGCCACATATCAATGCCGGATTCTTCCATCAGCTTTGGCAACAGGGTGCGCAGACGCTCTTCCAGCAGGGCATTTTCCACGGCCGGACGTTCGCGGTAGGGAAGAACCGCCTGGTTGGCGCTGACCACCCGCCCCTGCTCAAAATCGTTGCCGTGGCTGGTCTGGGAGACCGACAGGGAAAGCATCAGTGCGACGAACAGCAGGACAGATCTCATGGCTTGCTCCAGGTAGCCGGCGCAGGGCCGGAGAGTATTGGTGGTTTCGGAATGACGGATCGCGCTTAATGCGTAAGCACCTCGCAGGCGGATACGGCACAAACGCCACCATATCGCGACAGGATCGGCCCAATCGCTTCGGTAATGCGCTCAACCATGCCCCTGTCCTCGCAGATAATCAGGAACATGCAGTTGGTGGAATCGCCGGCCAGTTCGTCGCCGCGGCGCACGCCCCTGTCACCGTTGCCACCCACGCGAGGGATCAGCGTGTAACCCGGCACCTGCAGTTTTCTGAACAGGGCGATCAGCTGCGGTGCCAGTGGTTCTTCAATCACAATTTCAATGCGGTGGCTGGGTGTCATGTTCGTTGGCCTCGGGGTATTCAAGTCAACCACTGGGCGGCCAGGTGGTAGAGAGGAATGCCAAGCAGAATGTTAAAGGGAAAGGTGATGGCCAGCGACATTGGCAGATAGATGCTCGGGCTGGCCTGGGGCAAGGCAAGCCGCAGTGCTGCCGGTACCGCAATATAGGAAGCGCTTGCGCCGAGCACGGCCAGGAGAACCAGGTCCCCCTCGTTCAGGTTCAGCAAGGAGCCGAGGGCGAGGGCGACCGTGCCATTAATCAGCGGAAACGCCAGCCCGGCTGCAGCCATGGCAAACAAAGGCATCTTGCTGGGACCTTCCGAGTCGCCGAGGTCGCGCAGACGGCGCGCAGCGACGATACCCATGTCCAGCAGAAAAATACACAACACGCCAAGAAAGGGCGCTTTGACCACCGGGGCAATCTGCTCCATGCCTTTTGCGCCGCTGATATAGCCGATAAACATGCTGCCCAGAATCAGGAACACCGAGCCGTTCAGACAGGCCTCGTGCAACAGCGGGCCCCATCGCAGGCTTTTCTTCGCGCCGTCCGAGTCGCGAAAGCGGCTATACAGCAGCATGCCGACAATGATCGCCGGCGACTCCATCAGTGCCATCGCGGCCACCATGTAGCCATTCCAGGCCACGCCCTGGTTGTCGAGATAACTGGTCGCGGTAATGAAGGTCACCGCACTGACCGAGCCATAAGTCGCAGCGATGGCGGCGGCGTTGGCGACGCCAAACCGCTTGCGAAGCATGAAAAAGCTGTAGACCGGCACCAGGGCGGAGAGCAATATCGTGGTGCCAAGGGTCAGCCAGACGGCCCCGCCCAGGGGCGCATCAGCCAGTGCCACGCCACCTTTGAAGCCGATGGCGAAGAGCAGATAAAGCGACAGGAAACGTGCAATCTGGCCGGGTATATCCAGATCAGAGCGGACAAAAACGGCCACCATGCCGAGAAAGAAAAACAACAGGGGTGGGGAACTCAGATTCGCCAGAAAAGCGCTGCTCAAGATGTTCTGCCCTCTGCGGTAGCGAAGTTTCGGCGCCAGCTTGAAGCACCGGAGCCAAGTTCATGCCACGCATTATAGAGCTATTGGTGCGCTGCTTGCGGCAATGAAACTTCACCTTGTCCATGTACCATTGTGCTCACCCAACATTGCCCGCGACCCTAAAAACCTATGGAACTGATCGTCTTCGACCTGGATGGCACCTTGCTCAATGGCAACAGCGAGCTGTCCCCGTTTACCCAAAAAACCCTGGCGGCGCTGACCGACCGCGGTGTTGCCTATACGGTCGCAACCGGGCGCACGCTGCATGCGGCGCGGAGTCTTCTGGACGGCCACGGCTTTGCCCTACCCCAGGTATACAAGAACGGTGTGCTGATCTGGAACCCGTCCAATGATGTCTATGCACATCGCAACTTCCTCACCCTGGACGAAATCCAGCATGTGCTTGAGGCGATTATGGGTGAAAAGGTCACGCCCTTCGTGTTCACCTTTGAAGCCGGCAAAAATTTCGCCAACCGCCATGCCGTTTATCACCCGCCGTTGCAAAGCGATGTTGAGGCCAGGCTGGCGCGCGAGTTCGGCCTGCGCGAGGGGGTAGAGGTACTGCCCGCTTCTGAATTACCGGCCACAGCGCAGATCACCAACATCAGTGCGCTGGGCTCGACCCTTTCCATCAATCGAATAGAGCAGCTAATCGGTGATGAGCCGCAGCTGGTGGCCTATGCCGGCGACGCCTGGGAGGGCGAGGGCTGGCGCTGGATTGATATTCACCATACGGATGCAAGCAAGGGCGCGGCGGTCGACAGCCTGCGCGCCGAGTTGGGTATCAAGCGCGTGGTGTGTTTCGGCGACAGCGACAACGATCTGAGCCTGTTTGCGACCGCGGATGAAAGCTATGCGCCGAGCAATGCGGCAGCGCATGTGCAAGATGCCGCTACCGCGGTTATCGGTCATCATGACGAGGATGGCATTGCCCGTTTTCTTGCCGAGCGCTTTGATCTCAAACCCTGATCGGACGGTCAGCCCGGGGATCAGCGCGTCGGGTAAACCGATCCGAGAGCGCATAACCCAATCTGCAGTGTTCAGGCCTTTTCACGCTTTTTTCTCCCAATGGGCGGATAATCAGAATAATAATTAGAAATAATCAGGAGTTCGGTGGTGAGAAAGACAAATCTGAACCTGGACAGGGGTCCGGCATGAAACTGCGCCAGACCCTTGTAGTGTGTGCGGCCCTGGTGCTGCTGGGTGCAGGTGCGCTGTACCTCATTTTTACCAGCGAGCCGGCAACGCAGCGCGAAGACGCGGTGCGGCAATCCGCCATGCTCGTCGACGTGATCTTGCCCGAGTCTGGCGTCTTCCGCCCGGTCATCCAGGCCCTGGGCGCTGTGGTGCCCACCCGGGAAGTATCGTTACGCAGCCAGGTAGCAGGGGAAGTCATCGAGGTTTCTGACCAGCTGGTGCCCGGTGGCTTCGTCCGGGCGGGCGACATGCTGTTGAAAATCGACAGTGCTGACTATCGCAACACCCTGTTACAACGGCAAAGCGAATTGCTTCAGGCCGAGGCTGAGCTTGAGCTTGAGCGGGGACGCCAGATTCAGGCCGAGCGGGAATACCGCGAACTGAAAGGCGAACGCAGCGACTCCTACACCAGCGAGAACCAGGCCCTGGTCCTTCGTCAGCCTCAATTGCGCAGTGCCCAGGCGCAGGTAGCGGCGGCCCAGGCGGCGGAGGCCCAGGCCCGCTTATCTCTTGAACGCACGCTGCTGCGCGCCCCTTTTGACGCACAGGTTATCGATCGCTCCATAAATCTCGGCTCACAGGTCTCTGTGGGCGAAACGCTGGGCGAACTGGTCGGTGTGGAAAGTTACTGGATTGAAGCAACCGTGCCACTGGATCGTCTTCAGTGGATGGTATTTTCCAGCGGTGGACCTGATGGTGGTTCACCGGTCAGAATCACCCACCGCAGCGCCTGGGGACAGGGTCAGTATCGAGATGGCTGGCTGGACCGCCTGGTGGGAGAGCTTGAAGGTGGCACGCGCCTGGCACGTGTACTCGTGCGTGTCGATGACCCCCTGGCGCGACTGCCTGAGCATGCTGATCAGCCCTCCCTGATCATTGGTGCCTTCGTGGAGACGCAAATCCAGGGGCGTGAAATATCCGGTGCCCTGAAACTCCCGCGGGAGCTGATCCGCCGGGATGACACGGTGTGGCTGATGCGCGAAGAGGCGCTGGTTATTCAGCCTGTCGATATCGTGTTTGAGGACAGCAACTTTGCCTACATTGATGGCGGCCTGAGCGCGAACGACAAGGTCGTAACTACCAACCTGGCAACGGTCAAGGAAGGCATTCGCCTGCGCCTGAGAACCGCCGGCGGAAGCATTGGCGAAGAGGTCGCGGCGCAGCCGTGAATACCCCCGATAACATGCGCGGCGATATGCCCAGAGACAGTTCAGGTCGTCGCCGTGGTCCGATTGCGTGGATGGCGCACAACGCCATTGCTGCCAATCTGCTGATGATCATCCTGCTCGGCGGCGGTATTTACACCGCGCTGACCATGCAAAAAGAGGTTGATCCGGATTTCGCGCTGGATATTGTCGATGTGGTCGTCAGTTATCCGGGTGCCGCGCCGCAGGAAGTGGAGCAGGGCATTATTTTGCCCGTGGAGGAAGCCATTCGCGGTGTCCAGGGCATTCGTGAAATCAGCTCCTCAGCGCGCGAGGGCTCGGGCTCCATCAGTCTCGAACTGGTTGCCGGCGTGGACCGCATCAAAATTTTTCAGGACATCGACCAGGCGGTTACGCAAATTCGAACGTTTCCTGAAGATGCCGAAGAGCCCGAGGTCCGCTTGCGCGACCGCACCCGTGAGGTGATGCAAATCGCCCTGTTCGGCGATGCCGATGCATGGACCATGCGCCAACTGGCCGAACGGGTGCGCGACCAGCTCCTCAACCAGCCGGCAATCAGCCAGGTTGAGATCGGCAACGCCCTGCAATACATCACGCACGTGGAAGTGACCTCGGACACGCTCCGCGAATTCGGCCTGACCCTGGGCCAGGTCGCCTCCATCATTGAACAGTCCAGTCGCGATGTGCCCGCCGGCTCGATTGATACCAGCGGGGGTGAAATCCTGTTGCGTGTCGATGAACGCAAGGAATGGGCCGGCCAGCTGGGCGATGTGGTGATCCGCAGCTCGGCCACCGGAGCCCCGGTACGCCTGTCAGACATTGCTGATATTCGAGACGGCTTTGAGGAGGTCGGTTTCCAGAGTCAGTTCAACCGCCAGCCGTCTATCGATCTGGAGATTTTCCGCATCGGCGAACAATCTCCGCTGGAGGTTGCCGCCGCGGTTCAGACAGTCCTTGACGACCTGGACCAAACCCTGCCCGAGGGCATTGAGTACCGCATTGATGGTAATGCGGCGGCTGACTTTGAAGACCGCATGAACCTGCTGCTGGAAAACGGCGTGATGGCGATCATCATCATTGTGCTGATACTCAGCCTGTTCCTGGAGTTCCGCCTCGCTTTCTGGATCATGATGGGCATGGCCGTGTCTTTCATTGGCGCCATAACCGTGCTGCCGTGGATCGGCGTGAGCATCAACATGATCTCCATGTTCGGCTTCCTGGTGGCCCTGGGAATCGTTGTCGATGACGCGATCGTCGTGGGTGAGAACGTCTACGAGTATCGCGAGCAGGGCATGAGCAACATGGACGCCGCGATCCAAGGTGCACGGGAAATGGCCTGGCCGGTGACCTTCAGTATCCTGACCAACATCGTGGCCTTTTTACCGGTGATGTTTTTGCCCGGGGTTACGGGCAATTACTGGTGGCCCCTGCCCGCCGTGGTAATTGCAGTTCTGTTATTCAGCCTCGCCGAGGCGCTGTTTATCCTGCCCGCCCACCTGGCAAGCGTGAAAGAGCGCACCCATAACGCCGTGACCGATTCCCTGCATCACTGGCAACGACGTTTCGCGCGTGGGGTCAGTAACTGGATCGACAATCAATACCGGCCCTTTCTTAAGCAATGCCTGCACAAGCGCTATGTCACCGTTACCGCTTCGATCGTGTTGTTGGTGGTAACGGCCGGTTATGCCCTCAGTGACCACATGGGCATGGTGCTCATGCCGGAACTGGCGGCCGACGAAATCGAGGCGGGCGTGCGACTGCCCACCGGCACCACGCGCGACAAAGCGGCAGCCGTTGCGGTGGAAGTTACCGAGGCTACCCATCGCATGTTTGAAAAGCATGACCTGAGCAGGACGGCTGAGGGCATCAAGACCAATGTGCGCGGCGGCTCCGCGTTTGTGGATGTTGAGATCGTCATGAAGCCACCCGATGAGCGTGATATGAGTGCGCGCCAGGTGATCGAGCTGTGGCGTGACGAAATCGGTGATATTGATGGCGTCGACCAGATTACCTTCGAGGCCGAACGCGGCCCCGGCAGCTGGCGCGACGACATCGAAGTAGACCTCAGCCATGCCGATGTCGAAGTGTTGGCGCAGGCCAGCGCGGCACTTGTGCAGCGCCTGGACGCCTTCGAAGCCACGACCGGTGTGAACACCAACTACCAGCCGGGCAAGCCGCAGCTGAGCTTTACCCTGTTACCCGAGGGCCAGGCGCTGGGACTGACGCCGGCAGATGTCGGCCGCCAGGTACGCGATGCCTTTTTCGGCGCCGTGGCCTTGCGCCAGCTGCGTGGCACCAACGAGGTGGAGGTGCGTGTCAAACTACCGGAGACCGAACGGGAAGATCGTCAGTACCTGGATAATTTCATGATCCGCACGCCGGACGGACGCGAAGTACCCCTGATGGAAGTGGTTGAAGTCACCGAGGGCACGGCCTTTCGCTCTATTGACCGCCGCGATGGCCGTCGCGTGATCCAGGTGAGCACGGATGTTGAGCCAAAAAGTGCTGCAGGCCGCGTATTGGCAGTCGTCCAGTCCGAGGTTCTGCCGCAGCTACGGGCCGACTTCCCCGGGCTGACCTGGTCGTTTGAAGGCAGCCAGGCAGAGATTCGCGAGTCAACAGCCTCGCTGTGGGGCGGTTTTGGCCTTGCCATGTTTGTTATTTATGCCTTGCTGGCCGTCGCATTCGGCAGTTACCTGCAACCGCTGATCGTGATGATGTCGATCCCTTTCGGGGTGGTTGGCGCAGTGTTGGGCCACATCATCCTGGGTTATGACCTGTCGCTGGTCAGCATGATGGGCGTGGTGGCGGTATCCGGGGTGGTCGTGAATGGCGCCCTGATCATGGTCCACTACGCCAATGGCAAACGCGGCGAACAGAGCGCCTTTGATGCGGTACTCGACGCCGGTACAAGGCGCTTCCGGCCGATTGTCCTGACCACGCTGACCACCTTCGGCGGCGTCACACCCATCATCTTCGAAACATCCCTGCAGGCCTATCACCTGGTGCCCATGGCGATCTCCCTGGGCTTCGGCATCGTCTTCTCAACCTCCATCACCCTGCTGCTCGTACCCTGTCTCTACCTGGTCCTCGAGGACCTGAAAGGGTTGATGGGACGCGGTTCAAAACCAGCCCTCCCGGATGAAGACCTCGGCCTCGCTAACAAGGCTGGCTAGATCACGGTTTCGTTGACGGTTGTGGCGGGGTGTCCGGTTGTGGCCGGCCGGGCTTGAGGCCTTCGGCTTCCCTCACTCGCCTGCGCTTGGCGGGGTCGGTCACACAAATCATCCTGATTTGGGTGACCTTATTTCGCCTTCCCTGGCGAAATAACCCCAGTCGCTCCATCTCTCTTGGCGAAAGCCTTTAATGGCCGGCCACAACCCGACACCCCACCGCAACCTGCATCCCGGCCGCCGGATATACCCTTCCTTTTCCTTTTCATTTCCCCTTACCTCAGGCGATACCGTGATTTCTGTTGTCGTTACCTTCCCCCCTCAGACCGGGGCGGGCCCGCATGATCCATTCCGGGAAACCTAACCGCACAGATGTCTTTTTCATCCAATCGTTCTGCTGCGGAAACCACTCGCTACTGGTACTGGCCCTAGTTAGTGGGTCGGGGGTATGAGGAGGGGTCAGTTCAGGGTTCGAGGTAAAGGTACGGAGAAGTGGGCGGTATGGGGATGAGTGCGTTGGGGGGGTTGCGGTATCGAGATTTGGTTGATCGCTCCGATGCAGGGGTGGGCGCTGGTGTGTCGGGTGCAGGGCCATTAAGGCTTGAGCCGAGTGAACCGCAGCGACTGGGGTTATTTCGCCAGGGATGGCGAAATAAGGCTGCCCAAATCAGGATGATTTGTGCAGCCGGCCCCACCAAGCGCAGGAGAACGAGGGAAGCCGAAGGCCGAAAGCCAGGCCCTGCACCCGACACACCAGCGACCACCCCGGGGTTTCAGGCACAAAAAAAGGGGCCATGAGGCCCCTTTTTCGTACTGACTATAAAGGCGCTCCTACAGCAGGATGCCGCCGTACTGGACGAAGAACGGGGCGAACACCAGGCTGAGGATGGCTGACAGCTTGATGAGGATATTCAGGCTGGGGCCCGAGGTGTCCTTGAGGGGGTCGCCCACGGTGTCGCCGACCACGGCTGCGACGTGGCAGTCGGAGCCTTTGCCGCCGTGGTTGCCTGCCTCGATGTACTTCTTGGCATTGTCCCAGGCGCCACCGGAGTTGGAGGCGCTGATGGCCAGCACGCCGCCGGCGACCAGGGAGCCGGCCAGCAGACCCGCGACTGCGGAAACACCAAACAGGAAGCCGGTCGCCAGGGGCGTGCCCATGATCAGAATGCCGGGGGCAATCATTTCACGCAGGGCCGCCTTGGTGGAGATCGAGACGCATTCCTCGTAGTCCGGCTGTCCGGTGCCTTCCATGATGCCGGGGATTTCTTTGAACTGACGCCGAACCTCCTCGATCATGTCGAAGGCCGCCTTGCCCACGGATTTCATGGTCATGGCGGTGAACAGGAAGGGCAGCACCGCACCAATAAACAGGCTCGTGTAAACGATCGGATCCAGCAGGTCCACGCTGACCGCGGGGCGTCCTGCCGATTCCAGCAGTGAGTTAGCCGCCGTAATGAATGCGGCAAACAGCGCCAGGGAGGTCAGGATGGCTGCGCCGATGGCGAAACCCTTACCGATGGCCGCCGTGGTGTTACCGGCAGAGTCGAGGACATCGGTCCGGCGGCGTACCTCGCTGGGCAAACCGACCATTTCGGCGATCCCGCCGGCGTTATCCGCAACCGGCCCGTAGGCATCGATGGTCAGGGCAACCACCAGGGTTCCCAGCATGCCCAGGGAGGCAATGGCCACGCCGTACATGCCGGCCAGTTCCCAGGAAATAAAGATGCTGATGGCAATACAGATATACGGCAGCACCGTGGATTTATATCCCAGCGCGAGACCGTAAATGATGTTGGTTGCAACCCCTGTCTCACAGGACTTGGCCAGCTCCTTGACCGGACCGTATTTCTCCGAGGTGTAGTAGCCGGTCAGCAGCCCGACCGCGAGGCCGGACAGCAATCCGGACAGGAAGCACCAGTACACGCCCATATTGGTATAGGTTTCGCCACCCAGTACAAAGCTCTCCGGGATCAGCCAGCGGGTGAAGAACAGCATGGCAGCAGCCATCAGGGCGCTGGAATAGATCAGCATCTTCATCAAAGCCGGGGCCACGTCTTCCTCGTGCTTGACGCTGACCAGCAGCTTGGTCAGCAGGCTGATTGGGATACCCACAGCACTGATCAGGATGGGATACAGGAGTGCGTTGGGGTCACCGGCAAACACAATGGCGGAAATCACCATGGCCGCGCAGGTACTCTCAGCACAGGAGCCGAACAGGTCAGCGCCCATGCCGGCAACGTCGCCCACGTTGTCACCCACATTATCAGCAATTACAGCGGGGTTGCGCGGGTCGTCTTCCGGAATGCCCTGTTCCACTTTGCCCACCAGGTCAGCGCCCACATCGGCTGCCTTGGTGAAAATACCGCCGCCAACCCTGGCGAACAGCGCGATGGTGGATCCGCCGAGACCGAAACCTGCGATCACCTCCATCAGCACGTGGTTATTGTGCGCGCCGATGTCGGACATCGCCCAGGTCATAAACAGGTAGATCAGCACCAGGCCCAGTACCGCGAGACCAACGAGCGCAAAGCCCATGACCGCCCCGGAATTGATGGCCACATTGAACGCATGACCGATATCCTGCTTGGCCGATACGGTAGTGCGGGCGTTACCCTGGGTTGCCACCTTCATGCCGATATAGCCGGAAACAATGGATATGGCACCGCCGAACAGGAAGGCGATGGCGGTATACCAGCCAGCGACTTTGCCGACGACTTCCTGGTGGCTTTCGTCGTAGATGCTGTAATTGATCAGCAAGCCGATCACCAGTGCAAAGGCCAGCATGAACACCATAAGCACCCGGTATTCCGCTTTAAGAAAAGCCATGGCGCCTTTGGAAATGGCACCGTGAATGTATGTGAGCCGCTTGGCTTCGTCTTTATCCAGTCCCAGGTCCAGCGGCACCTTCATCACTTTCTTCATGTAATAAAAAGCGACGGCGAGGCCGAATAAGGACAGGACGGTCGAGATGGTAAGCGTAATGCCAGGCATTAAGGCGTTCTCCCTGAATGGATGTTGATCGTGGGTATTGTGTCTGAAACCGCGCGAAGGTTACCACATTTCACGATTTCTTCACGGCTGAAACGAAGGTCCGGAGCCATATTGCGTGTTGTGGGCGAAAATCAGGGCATCGGCATTAATCCATCAGCGCAAGTAAAGCGGCATTCATTCGGCCAGCCAGGCGGGTACGGGCAGCCCGCGAGCGGACAGAAATTCCGGGTTGAACAGCTTGGATTGATAGCGTTGTCCGAAGTCGCACAGAATCGTCACAATCGTATGTCCCGGACCCAGGTGGCGGGCCAGCTGCATGGCCCCGGCCACGTTGATGCCGCTGGAGCCGCCCAGGCACAGGCCTTCCTCATCCAGCAATTGAAACACCATGGGGATCGCCTCCTCGTCGGGTACGGCGAAGGCCAGGTCAACATCCGCACGGGCCACGTTGCCGGTTTCACGACCCTGGCCGATGCCCTCGGAGATTGAGTCACCTGCTGTGCGTTCCATGCGCCCGTCCCGGAACCAGTGGTACATGCACGACCCAAGCGGGTCCGTCACGGCGATGACCGTGTCCGGATTTTTGGATTTCAGGTAACGACCAACGCCCGACAGGGTTCCCCCGGTGCCAATGGCGCAACAGAAGGCGTCGACCTGGCCCTGTGTCTGCGCCCAGATCTCCGGCCCGGTGGACTTGAAGTGACCCTCGCCATTGGCCGGGTTATCCCATTGGTTGGCGTACAGCACGCTGACGCCATCGGCGCGCAGTTCCCCGGCGAGCCGTTCGGCGACATGCACGTAGTTTTCCGGGTCGGTGAACGGAACGGCCGGAACGGCGCGTACTTCTGCTCCTACAAGGCGCAACGCATTAACCTTTTCAGCGGACTGGGTATTGGGCATGGTC
Source organism: uncultured Gammaproteobacteria bacterium (assembly GCA_942491555.1). Lineage (GTDB taxonomy): Bacteria > Pseudomonadota > Gammaproteobacteria > Xanthomonadales > SZUA-36 > Marinihelvus. The sequence continues at coordinate 242,662 of CALOBN010000005.1, read as the reverse complement.
ACAATGGTCCGGTAACCAAGTGCGTTGCCCACCAGGGCGAGGCCGATGCCGGTATTGCCCGCGGTACCTTCAACAATGACGCCACCCGCTTGGAGCACACCGCGCTCCTGCGCATCGAGCACCATGAACTTGGCGGCGCGATCCTTGACCGATCCGCCCGGGTTCATGAACTCGCATTTGCCCAGAATATTGCAGCCGGTTGCCTGCGACGGGCCATTCAGGCGCACCAGTGGCGTGTTGCCGATGAGTTCAAGCAGGTTTTGCCGGGTGTCACCGGCCGGGTTGTTTGGGGCCATGGGCGCGTAACCGTTGAGTGAGCCAGCCCTTATTGCACCACGTTCGGTCAGTGTGGAACAGCCCGTGAAGCGGCCCTGACATAACCTATAATCAGGGCATGGATTATTTGGGGGTTTCAGAATGAAGTGGAAAGGACGCAAAGGCAGCAGCAACGTTGAGGATGCGCGCGGCAGACAAGTCGCGACCGGTGTGGGCGTTGGTGCGCTCCTGATGAGGGTTGTCGGGCAGCGCTTTGGCATCAAGGGAATCCTGATCCTCGTGGCCCTGGGCTTTATCGTGGTGCAGACCGGCCTGCTGGACATGTCATTTTTCACCGGTGGCGAAACCGTCAAACAGGTGGATTATCAACCGGGCCCGGAAGAGCAGCTGCAGTTCGACTTTGTTACCGTCGTGCTGGCCGATACCGAGCGTGTCTGGAATGAGGAGTTCCGGCGCATCGGGCGGCAGTACCGCGAGCCGGTTCTGGTGGTTTACCGCGGCGCTGTCCCCACTGGCTGCGGGACGGGAGATGCCCGAATGGGTCCTTTTTATTGTCCGGCTGACGAGCGGATCTATATCGACCTGAGCTTTTACGACCAGCTGGAGCGCGAGTTTGACGCACCGGGCGATTTTGCCCAGGCCTACGTGATTGCGCATGAGGTGGGCCATCATGTGCAGAACCTGCTGGGAATATCAGAACAGGTCGCTGCGCGGCGCAACATGCCGGACGGCAAACAGATGTCCGTGCGGCTTGAGTTACAGGCCGATTACCTGGCCGGCGTCTGGGCCAACCATAACCAGGGTTACCTGGACCAGGGCGATATCGAGGAGGCCATGCGCGCGGCTAACCAGATTGGTGACGACACTATTCAGCAGCGGACCCAGGGGCGCGTGGTACCGCACGCCTTTACCCATGGCACATCCGAGCAGCGCATGCGCTGGTTCAACAATGGCCTGCGCAGCGGTCGCCTTGAGGGGGGTGACACGTTCGACATTGCGTACGACCAGCTCTGAAATTTAATGCAGTTTGATCTCAGCCCGCGTAGCCCGGTGAATACGGTCGCCCAGCATGATCAGCATGGTGGTAAAGGTGCCATGAATCGCGCGTTGGTGCATACGGTACAGGGACAGGTAGACCATGCGGGCCATCCAGCCTTCGATAAACACCGTGCCACGCATCAGGTTACCCATCAGGTTACCGACGGTGGAGAACTTGGACAGGGATACGAGGCTGCCCAGGTCCCGGTAGATAAACGGCCGGTAGGGTTTGCCATTGCGCTCAGCCAGCAGGTTGCCAGCAGCAATGGTTGCCATCTGGTGCGCCGCCTGCGCCCGCGGCGGTACTTCGGTGCCGTCCTCGTTAAAGCTGGCGCAACAGTCGCCTATGGCATAAACCCCGGGATACCCCTTCACCTGGAGTTCCGGGGTGACTTCAATCCGGCCGAGCCGATCCACAGGAAAGCCACTCTCTGCAAGCCATGCCGGCGCGCGTACGCCGGCGGCCCATACGCTGATATCCGCCCGGATCCGCTCGCCTTCACTGGTTAGCACCGCGTCCGTCTCGACGGCTGCGACCATGGTGCCGGTGCGGACCTTGACCCCGATCCGGTTCAGCTCAATGGCAACCGATGCGCCAATGCGCTCAGGCAAGCGCGGCAGCAGGCCCGGGGCTGCCTCGATGACGCTGACGCTGAGACGGTCGGAAGAAAAGTGTTCATAGCCGTATTCGCCCAGTCTCCGGGTCACGTTGTGCATGTCTGCCGCCAGCTCAACACCAGTGGCTCCGCCACCAACGATGACGATGGACAATTCCTCATCGCTTGACTCCATGGAGTTCACACGGTTCAGCTCGGCGACGAAACGGCGATGGAATAACTCGGCCTGTTCGCGCGAGTCCAACTGGCGGCTGTATTCCTTGACCCCGCTGATTCCGAAATCATTGCTCAGGCTTCCGACACTGACCACCAGCTGGTCATAAGACAGGGTTCGGCCAGGCAACATCGGGTTTCCGAATTCGTCCTCTACCGGGGCAACGCTGATCGCCCTCGCATCCAGGTCTATGTTCTGTACCAGCCCAAGCACGAAAACGAAGCGATGCTTGCGCGCCAGGGAGCGGTAGGCCGCTTCATCGTGATAGCTGTCCATGGAGCCGGTTGCCACCTCGTGGAACAAGGGCTTCCAGATATGCGAAGGGCTTTTATCCACCAGGACGACTTCCACGTCTTTTTGGCGACGCAGCTTTTTCGCCAGGCGCACAACCAGTTCCAGCCCGCCCGCGCCACCGCCAACCACAACAATTCGCTGTTTGGAAATATTGCCTGCCACTACCCTGATCCTTTTCGTTGTATTGCCCCGTGCGGAGCTCGCCCGCCCGTGCCATTGAAAAGCGTGCACGTTACGTCTTTGTGACCCGTTGCGCCATGCCTGCTTGCGTCCAAAAGTGTTCAGCCCGGCAGTTTTAACCTTAAAGGCGGTGCTCTATAGTGCGATGTTCCTGTTTCTGGAGCTTTGAGGAAAACTGATGAGCCGATTATTTGCTCTTTTGGCTGTTGTGCTGGCCCTGGACGTCACAGCGCAGGAAGGAACATTGCAGTTGGGCAATGAGGTCTGGCCGCCTTTTGTGCTGGAAGGTGAGGAGCAGGGTACCGCCGAGGCAATTGTGTGCGAGGCCCTGGCGCAGGCCGGGTTCGGCTGTGAACTTAATTACGGTGCCTGGGAGAATATGCTGAACGCAGCGGAGGCCGGCGAACTTGATGGCATCGCGGCCATCTGGTTTACGCCGGAGCGTGGCAACAGCCTGATCTTCTCGTCACCCTATCTCACCAACCGCCTGGTACCGGTGACCGTGGCTGGTGGTCCATCAATACGCCAGGTGTCTGACCTTGCGGGGCGCCGCGTTGCGCTCGAGGTTGGCGTTGCCTACGGCGAGGAACTGCTGGCGGCGCAGGACAGCTTTACCGTGATATCGGTGCAGGGCGCCGAATCCGCCCTTGAGGCGCTGCGCCGGCAGGAGGCCGAGATTGCCGTCGTTGATGAGTTGTTTGCGCGCGAATTGCTGGACGCGGGAGATAGCCGTGATCTCGTGATTGGCGATGTGGCGCTTGCCTATCGTGAGCTGCATTTTGCCGTGTCGCGCGGTAACCCCCGGGCCCGGGAAATTGTGGCGGGCTTTAATCAGGCCTACCAGGTCATGCTCCGCGAAGGCACCATCAACCGGATACTGGATATGGACTGGGTCGCCACAGACCTGGGCGCTGACGGGGTGATGGACTTCATCCACCGTGGTGGTGGCCTGGACCCGGCAGCCGGGGCCGCTGATGGCGGCGGTTCGGTCTACGCGCTGGGACAGGCGGAGTACAGTCAAATCCGCGATCCGGGTTTTGTCGGCTCCAATGCCCGTTATCTTGCCGACGACGAGATTTATGAGACGCCGGAAGCTGCGATGGACGCCCTGGCTACGGAGAAACGCTGCTATTACGACAGCCTGTCAGCCCGCATTGTTTGCAACAGGCGCTAAGCGTCCGCGCAGAATGGTCCTGACCAACCGGACGGCTTACTGTTGCCGGCGGCTGCCGATTCGGTGAACCAGCAGTACCGGAATCAACCCGACCAGCACGATAGTGAGTGCCGCGCTGGAGGCCTCGGCCAGGCGCTCATCACTCGCCAGGCGGTAGACCCGCGTGGCCAGCGTGTCGAAATTAAACGGCCGCAACAGCAGTGTTGCCGGCAATTCGCGCATGGTGTCTACAAACACCAGCAAGGCGGCCGCGGCCAGGCTGGGTGTCAGCAAAGGCAGGTGGATGCGGCGCACCAGCGCCCACGGCGTCGCCCCCAGGCTGCGCGCCCCGGCATCCAGCGCTTGCGGGATCGCGTTCAGGCCGGCTTCAACGGTATTGAAGGCGACCGTCATAAAGCGGCACACGTAGGCATAAACGAGCAGGATCACGGTGCCCGAAAGCACGAGGCCGCCGCCATAGCCAAACGCATCCCGTAACCAGCCGCTTAACAAGCGGTCTGCGGCACCTACCGGGCCCAGCAGGCCTACCGCAAGCAACATGCCGGGCAAGGCGTAGCCCAGCGTGCCCAGCCGCGTCAGGAACGCCGCCGGGCTGTTCCTGGCGTCGCGCCCCGGCCGCAGCGCATAGCTCATCAGCAAGCCGAGTGCGGTGGCAATGAGTGCCGCTGCCAGGGAGACCCCGGCGCTGTTCAAGGTGTAGTCGATAAAGCCCCGCCCCAGCAGTTGATCACCGCCGGATTGCCACTTGAGCGCCAGTAACACGACCACCGGCACCACGAAACCCAGTAGCACCGGGGCGGCACAGGCCATGAACGCCAGCAGCGCATGACCGCCCCTGAGCTTCATGGTGCGCGGTTGGCGGTGGTCGCGGGCATCAGGGCGCCCTTTACGCGTGGCTGCCTCCAGCGACACCAGTACCGCCACGAACAACAACATTACGGCGGCCAGTTTCATGGCGGCCGTCTTGTCGCCAAGGCCCATCCAGGTGCGGTAGATTCCGGTGCTGAAAGTGGGTACGGAAAAATAGTCGACCACACCAAAATCAGCCAGGGTTTCCATTAGCACCAGGGCCAGGCCACCGGCGATCGCCGGACGTGCCGAGGGCAGGGCGACCTGCCAGAACGCGCGGCCGGGTGACATGCCCAGCACACGCGCGGCCTCGAATTGGGCGCCCGAGCGTGTGGCGAAGCTGGTCCGGGCCAGCAGGTAAATGTAGGGATACAGCACAATGGCCAGCATGGCCGCCGCCCCGGGCAGGGAGCGGATGCCGCCAATGGCGAATTCATTCATTCCAAGCCCGAACAGCTGGCGAATACCGGTCTGCAACGGGCCCGAAATCTCCAGCAGGTCGGTATACGCATAGGCCAGAACATAGGCGGGCGCCGCCAGCGGCAGGACCAGCATCCAGTCGAAATAGCGCCGCCCGGGAAACTCGCAGGCGGCCACCAGCCAGGCACACCCCACGCCGGGAATCAGGGCCAGCACGCTGACCAGTGCCATGAGCGCGAGGGTGTTGAGGACATAGTCCGCCAGGACCGTGTCCAGGATATGCGACCAGGCCTCGCTACCCGGCGTAAACAGGGCAAGGATGACTGCCATCAGCGGCACGGCCACCACGGTGGCCGCGAGCAGGGCAGGCAACAACCATAAGCGGCTGGCGCTGCGACCGGCGCTCAGCATAGACTTGGCGCTCCAACGCCTTTATCGATTGCTACCCGCTGGCTTCGAGCAACCTTATGCTGTCTTTCGAATCGATTCATTACACCTACCATAGACATCCAGTGCTTACGGATGTCAGTTTCTCCGCCGCACCCGGGGAAATCACCTGCGTGGTGGGACCCTCCGGCTGCGGTAAATCAACCCTGCTGGGGCTCGCCGCGGGACTGCTCGAGATGCAGCAAGGCACAATCAGCCTGGATGGTGCTGTGCTGGGCTGTGCAGACTTCACCCTGCCTCCCGAACAACGCCCGGTCGGGCTCGTGTTCCAGGAGGGTGCTTTGTTTCCGCACCTCACCGTCGCTGAAAATATCGGTTTCGGTGTCGCCGGCGCACAGCGTAACGCAAGGGTCAGGGAGCTGCTAGACCTGGTGGGTCTGGGCGCAGAGGCGCAGCGACACCCCCATACTTTGTCCGGTGGACAGCGCCAGCGGGTCGCGCTGGCAAGGGCGCTGGCGCCGCAGCCGCGCGCGCTGTTGTTCGATGAGCCCTACGCCAACCTTGATCAGGAACTGCGCCAGGCGCTGCGCGTGGAGGCGCGTGACATGGTTCGTGAGAGCGGCACCATCGGAATCTTTGTAACGCATGATCCGGAAGACGTGCTGGCCCTGGCTGACCAGGTTGTGGTGCTCAACGACGGGGTGCTGCTGCAAAGCGGGACGCCCCGGGTCCTGTTTGACGCCCCGGCAGTTGCGGAAGTGGCCCGGCTTTTTGGCCACGCACAAAGCCTGACGGCGGTGTTGAAAGATAACCGCCTGGTGACCTCCTTTGGTGCCTGGCCGCTGGAGGCGCTTGCTCCGGCAAGCGATTTATCACGGTGGCAAACCGGCGATAGCATGGAGCTCACGCTGCGGCAGGGTGCCTTGCGCCTGGAGCCGGTAACGTCCGCTCCCGATTGGTCCGGCCCCGTCACCCGTGAAGTGCGCCTGGCTGGAAATGAGGATCTGGCAGAGCTGGATGATGGACAGGGTGGGCGCTTATATGTGCATTTGCCACGGCCGCATACCCTGAAGCCCGGGGATCCGGTGCGGGTAGAGCCGCGCCAGGGGAGTGTGTTCGCTTTTCCCGGTACCTGGTGATGCACAATCATTGTTAATGAGAAAGATTCTCATTATCCTAGGCGGCCTGATTCTGTTGCCGGACGCCTTGCTATGCGCATTCTTGGTTTTTTTGCCCTGCCTGTTACTCTTCTGCTGGCTGCTTGCGGACCTTCTGAAAACACGCCGGACGTTGATTCCGCCGGGTCTGCAGCCCCGGCTGAGCCCCAGGTTGTCAACCTGTATTCCTCCCGCCACTACGATACCGATCTGCGCCTTTATGATGATTTTACCGCGCAGACAGGAATCGCGGTAAACCGCATCGAGGCGGGCGCTGATGAGCTGATCGAGCGTATTCTGAACGAGGGTGAATTCACCGAAGCGGACCTGCTGATCACCGTTGACGCCGGGCGCCTGTGGCGTGCGGAGGAAGCCGGGATATTTGCTCCGGTCAGCTCCACGTTGCTGGAGCAACGTATTCCGGACTACCTGCGCCAGCCGGAGGGGTTGTGGTTTGGCCTGTCCACGCGGGCCCGGGTCATCATCTATAACAAGGCGGCGGGCCTGCCGGTGCCGCTAAGCACCTATGCCGATCTCGCTGACCCTGCCCATCAGGGCAAGGTTTGCATTCGTTCTTCCAGCAATATCTACAATCTGTCCCTGCTGGCCGCCATGATTGCCCGTAATGGCGAGGCGGAGGCTGAAACCTGGGCGCGTGGTGTGGTCGATAACTTTGCCCGGGAGCCACAGAGCAATGACACGGGCCAGATTACCGCTGTGGCCAGCGGTGAATGTGGCATCGGCCTGGTCAACACCTATTACCTGGCGCGCCTGGCGGCATCCGGGGATCCCGAAGAGCGGGCCTTGGCCGGGGCCGTGGGCGTGGTGTTTCCCGACCAGGGGGGCAACGGTACTCACATCAATGTCAGCGGTGCAGGACTGGTGGCCAACGCACCTAACCGTGAAAACGCCATTCGCTTTCTGGAATACCTGACCAGTGAAACGGCGCAGAGCTACTTCGCCAATGGCAATCATGAGTATCCGGCTGTGCAAGGAGTAGCGCCTTCTCCGGCATTGGCCGCACTGGGCAGTTTTTTACCCGACACGATTAACGCCGCAGCGCTGGGCGAATACCAGGCCGCGGCGGTCATGGTTTTTGACCGGGCCGGGTGGCGCTGAGCCAGGCAGATGCTGCCTGGGCAGTGGTTTGCCAATCACCAGGAGTGGCTGTGGCTGATCACCGTCATCGCCGACCTGGGGTTTGCCGTGCTGTGCTATCGCCTGTTCGGCCGCGTGGGCCTTTACGGCGTCATCATTTTCAGCCTGTTGCTGGCCAACATCATGGGCCCCAAGCTCACCGTGGTGTTTGGGCTGCAGACCAGCATGGGCGTGATTCTGTACTCCAGTATTTTTTTCGCCACTGACCTGCTGAGCGAAAAATACGGCCGCAATGAAGCACAGCGCGCCGTGTTATTGGGGTTCTTTGTGAGTATCGCGCTGGTCGTCATGACCCAGCTGAGCCTGCAGTATTTGCCCTCCACCGCGCCGGAAACGGCAGAGTTTGCCGCCTCCGTGGATGCGGCGATGGTCACCCTGTTCGATTACACACCACGATTCGTATTTGGTTCTCTGCTGGCCTACCTGATCAGCCAGTCGCTGGATGTGTGGATCTTTCATCGCATCCGTGAGGCCACCGGCGGCAAACACCTGTGGCTGCGCAATACGGGATCGACCCTGCTCTCACAGGCTGTGGATACGCTGATCTATGGTCTGGTGGTGTGGTGGGGCCTGGTTGATCTGGTCACCGCTCTGCAGCTGGCGGCCGCAAAATACGTGTTCAAGTTTGCCATTGCCGTAATTGATACGCCCTTTATCTACTGGGCAAGGCGCTGGCAGCCGCGGGAAAATTGACTTGTTAATCACCCGGGCCGCATCACGGCAAGAGCGGGGCGGACATAAAAAATTGTGAATAATGGCAATTTGTGTAGCAGAAATAGTTGTAAACGCCGCATAACGCGCTAGGATGTGTGTTCTGCTCGTATCAGTCTCGGATCAATTCGGAGTAATGCACATGCGTAGATCTACCATCTCCTCGCTAATCGGGTCGGCTCTTGCAGCCAGCCTGGTGAGCACTTCAGCTTTCGCCACGGAAGGGATTTTGTCGCCAATCCTGACACCAGAGCTGGCCGGTGACCCGACCGCGGTCCAGGCTGAAAACAACTACATCGTCGTGTTGCGTGATACGGCAACGGCAGCATTTCAGGGTACTGAGGAACTGTCCGCACCGGACCGGCGAGCCGACGGACGTCTGGATGTGCGCGGTGTCGCGACGGATCAATATGTGCAATTCCTTCAGCAGCAGCAGGCGGTGTTTCTGCAGGACGCCAGCAATCTCGTTGGGCGCAACCTTGACGTACTGATGCAGATGCAGCACGCCATCAACGCGGTTGTGGTCACGTTGACAGAAGATGAAGCGAGTGCCCTGGCGGCGATGCCAGAAGTTCGCCTGATGGAGCCGCAGCGCAATTACTACCTGAATTCAGACGTGGGACCCGCGCTGATCGGTGCGGCCGGTATCTGGAACGGCAGCAATACGGGCGGTGAACCGGGTACCCGCGGTGAAGGCATGATAGTCGGCATTATTGACTCCGGCATCAATCACGATCACCCCTCGTTTGCGGCAGTGTCGCAACCGGGTACGGTTGAGGAGTACACCCATACCAACCCGCTGGGCTCGGGCAACTTTATCGGCTTTTGTGCCGAGGACCCGACCAACCCCGATTTCGTCTGTAACGACAAACTCATCGGCGCTTATGACTTCACTTTTGATGTGGTTCAGGGTGATCCCGATGCTTTGGAAGATGCTGTCCCCGATGATGAAAACGGTCACGGCACCCACGTGGCAAGTACCGCGATTGGTAACGTCACCACATCCAACTACCTGGGCGCGGATCCGCAGGTTTCCGGCGTAGCGCCGCGGGCGAACGTAATTGCCTACGACGTTTGCTACACGGAGATTTCCTCCGGCCGCGGCTTATGCCCCAACGTTTCGACGCTGGCGGGTATCAACCAGGCGGTTGCTGACGGCATTGTGGACGTAATAAATTACTCTATCAGCGGCGGGGCCTTTCCCTGGCAAGAGGCTAATTCGCTGGCATTTCTTAACGCCGTTGAAGCAGGCATCTTCGTCTCTGCCAGTGCCGGCAACTCAGGCCCCGGACCCGACACACTCGGTCACCAGGAGCCCTGGGTGGCTTCTGTGGCAGCGGCTACCCACGGGCGCACTTTCGAGACTGTGCTGCTGGACATAGGTTCCTTTAACAGTCTCACCGTGGTTCAGGGCACAGGCCCCGAGCTAACGGGGACGATCAGCGACTCCATTCGTTTCTATGCAGCCAACCCCGAGGGCTGCACCGCCGGGGGCGGGATTCCCGCAGGCACTTACGACGACGGCGGTGACGGCACGCTGGCCCTGATCTCCCGCGGCAGCTGCAGCTTTGCCGAAAAAGTCGGCAATGCGACGGCGGCGGGCGCAAATGCAGTAGTGGTTTATAACAATGCGCCCGGTAACCCGATCACGATGGCGGGACTGGAAGCAACCACTATTCCTTCGGTAATGATAACGCTGGGCGACGGTGAGCAGGTTCGCGACGAAATTATCGCCAATGCTGCCGTGCCGCTTGACACAGCGGCCACCCTGGCGGCGCTGGATCCACCGCAAATCGTCATCGATCCAGACAACGTGGACGTCATAACCGGATTCAGCTCACGCGGCCCCAATGACGAAAATATCGTCAAGCCTGACATTGCAGGACCTGGCGTAGATATTCTTGCCGCGTGGCGGGATGCTGCCGACCCGGCTGACGCACCCGAGTTTAATGTCATTTCCGGCACGTCCATGTCCAGCCCTCACAACGCTGGTGCGGCGACCTTGGTGCGCGCTGTGCGCCCTGAGTGGACCCCCTCGGAGGTCAAGTCCGCGCTGATGCTGACAGCAAACTCAGTTATGCAGGCCGTTCAAGAGGACGGTTCCATTGATACCGCAACGCCATTCGATATGGGTGCTGGACGAGTCGACCTGCGCAACGCAACGCTCACTCCGATCGTGCTCAACGAGACGGCCAGGCGCTACGCGGCGGCCGACCCGGCCCTGGATGGCGATGCCCGCACCCTGAACCTGGCAAGTATGTCGGACGATGCCTGCGGCGATACCTGCACATGGACCCGTACCCTGCGCAGTGTTTCTGACGTGCCGGTTTCCTTCACGGCAACGTTTGTTGGCGACGGAGAGATGACGGGCACCATCACGCCGTCAAGCTTCACTATTCTGCCCGGGCAGCCCCAGGTGATCACCATTGAGGCTGATACAACCGGCGTGGCAGCGCGCGATGAATGGAAGTTCGCTCGCGTTGAACTGGACTATGGCGCGGCCAGCATCCTGGGAATGCCGGTGACGGTCTTCCCCGTGGGCCCGATAGCCAGTGTTACGCCGGATGAGCTGATCGTTCAGCTTGATCCCGATACGAACGACAGCGGGGATCTCGTTATCGCCAACTCCGGCGGCGCTGAGCTGGCCTTTGACGTGAACCCGAACGAGCAGGGCAGCGCGATTGTTCTCGATCAGCCAAGAGTCGGTAACGGCGGTATCCAGTCCCAGTTCATTCCTGGTGGTACCGCAATCATCTCCGCGGATGACTTGACCCTGGGTGGTTCAACCACGGTAACCTCTGTCTCAGCGCAGGGTTTCCAGAACGGAGCCGATCTGGTCAATACGGCGGATTTTGTTCTGCTTTATATCTGGGCTGATGATGGCGGTGTGCCCGCCGGGTCGCCGTTCGATCAGGACTCCAACTCGGTCTTTGAGATCGGGGTGCCTGTGCCTTCAGAGGGCCTGTCGCTTGACGGAGACACCATCACCTTTGATCTGGAGGAGCTGGGTGCTACAGCCACGCTGGACGCCGGAACCTACTGGATAGGTGTGTTGCCGATCACAGACCGTGTCTGGGGCTGGTTCTATGGTCCCGCTGATACGGGCACTGGCACAGCCGTGTTGATCAGCCCAACTTTTGGCATCAACGCCTGGACGCCGTTCCCGAATCTTGGAATTGCGCAGCAAAGCCTTAATCTGAGCGTTGGTGCGCGGGTTGCGTGTGGCGCCCCCTGGCTCACTGAAGACCCGACCAGCGGCCTTGTAGCACCGGGCAACAGCAGTAACGTCACGGTCACCTTCGATTCCACCGGCTTAACCCGCGGCAATTACGGCGCGTTCGAGTGTGTGGAGACCAACGACCTCGCGACGCCCAGCGCGGTGGTACCTGTGACCATGATCGTCAACAACACGCCGCCGGTGGTTAGTGGTGAAACGCTGACCGTGGCTGAGGCCGGAACTGCCACGACCGTGGACGTTGATGAGCCCAGCCTGCTGGCCAACGACAGCGACTTCGACGGCGATACGCTCACCGTGAATACGACGGCGGTCACTGCACCTGCCTACGGCGAACTGGTGCTGAACGAGGACGGAACCTTCAGCTACACCCATGACGGGTCCGAGACCACCAGCGACAGCTTCGAGTACGAAGTGTGCGATAACGCTCCGGAGCCGGGCTGTGCAACGGGAACCGTGGCCATCACCATCACAGGGGATAACGATGCGCCCGTGGCGGCTGATGATGCGCTGACGGTGGCCGAGAACGGCGCAGCCACTGTTCTGGATAGTGGTGCCACGAGTGTGCTGGCAAATGATGTTGACCCTGAGTCTGATGTCATGACGGTCAGTGCTACGCCAACCGTGGCACCGGTCAATGGCTCTGTCACGCTGAATCCGGACGGTACCTTCGAGTACATCCACAATGGTTCAGAAACCACCAGCGACAGCTTCGACTATGAGGTCTGTGACACCAACGCGGCTTGCTCTACAGCCACGGTCACGGTGTTGGTCGTCAACGTCAACACGGCACCCATTGCCGTTGCCGACACGGTGGACGTGCTTGTGGGTAATACGGTGACGCAAACCAGCTCGGGCGAAAGCTCTTTGCTGGCCAACGATACCGACCGCGAGGGTAACGTACTGTCTGTTAGCTTTACGCCTGTGTCACCGCCTTCACTGGGTGACCTGTCCCTAAACGCAGACGGAACCTTCAGATACACAAGCAGGGGCTCAGCACCTGGCATCGATACCTTCTCCTACCAGGTCTGCGACAACGGTCAGCCCCAGGAGTGTTCGGTTGGTGATGTCACGGTCAACATCGTGGAAGCTCTGGACGACGTCATTGTGGCAGACGGCTTCGAGGGGCCGCCCGCAGGCTGACACCACGTTAAGCAGTATCAAAAGCCCGGCGTAATGCCGGGCTTTTTTTTGATTCTTTTGCGCCATCCCTGTGTTCGCGATAAAACAGGCCAACCGGCTACCTTCCATGTCTTGAGCTCGACCCCGTTGGTTTGCTTTAATACAGTTTCGTCCGCCTCCCGGGTAGTGGTATAGCGACCATGACAATGCGCAACCAGCCCTGCCCTTGTGGCAGCGGTAAACGTTTTAAACGCTGCTGTGGCGCCCTGGGTGGTCAGGCGAGCGCCCCGCCACCGGCAGTTCCGCAGGCGGAGCCCTCAATGTATGCTGACTTCGGCACGTTCAGGGATACCTATCACGGTGAGGGAATGCTGCAATTTTGCGATGGTCTTCCCTTGCCGCAGGCTGATGGCCTTGCAGGGGCGCCGCCGGGCCTTCTGGTCCGAAAAAATTACCTCGATCCCGCGACCTGTGAGCAATGGCGAACGTTCCTGGCGCGTCGCCCTACGCAGCCCTTAGGGGTGCAAAAAGTTGCCGGGCAAAGCACGGGACAGCTGCCGGTATTTACTCTCGACCAACAGCGCGTGACCGAGCACGTCATGGCCGCTGAACTGGAGCAGGCGTTCCGCAATGTGGTTTTGAGCGCCTTTCAGGACCTGGTTCTGCCTTATTTTGATCACGATCTGCACTGGGTCTCGCCACCGTCGATACTTAAATACCGCAGTGGCGGCAAGTACGATGCGCATTCGGACAACGAATACTGGGATGAGAATAATCGGCGCTGGGTTCGTTCCATGGACCGCGATTTCTCGCTGTTGCTTTATCTGAATAACGACTTCGACGGGGGCGGACTATATTTCTCAAATTTCGACCTGCGCCTCCAGCCAGAGCCCGGCATGCTGGTGGCCTTTCCCTCAGACCACCGTTTCCAGCATGCCGCAGAACCACTGATTTCCGGCGAGCGCTATGTCATTGTGAGCTGGGCCGCCGCCAGGGGTATTCCGAAGTTACATTCCTTCCCGGTAGAGGCTATCCTGCCCTAAGTCGGGTGCCCTGATACAAGCCAAAAAAACCCCGCCGAAGCGGAGTTTTTGTACTCTGGCTGTGCCGCCTAACATCATGTCACCGATAACAACCATGCCCCTAAACAGAGACGAGGTCCCCACGAGCAAAAAGCGCAGCACCTTGCTCAAGCGCCTGCTGGTGCTCGTGGTGGTCACGGAAATCTTGTGGCTGGTGGTTATTAATATCGCCCTGTACTTACCGGTCACCCAGGACCTGATCAACCAGGCCAGCCCGGAGAAGGTCCAGGTGCGCTGGCAGCGGGCATGGAGCTGGTATCCCGGGCAGGCGACGGTCATCGGCGCCTTCGCCAATGGCCAGTCCCGGGGGCAGCAGTGGCAGGCGTCCGTGGACCGGGTGCATGCCCGAATTTCGCTCCTGTCCCTGCTTGCCAAACGCGTGCACATTATATGGGGTGAAGCGATCAATGCGGAGTACCGGCAACGGCCCAGGCTCAAGCCCGGCAAGGATTACAGCGGTTCACTGGAATACTTCCCCGAGATCGAAGGTTTCCCCGCGGTTCCCGTCAGCGATGCGCCATTGCTGGATCGACGTCCCTGGAAGGTGATTCTCGACGACATCCGCGTCGTGGGCAGTCATTCGGTCTGGATTCAACAGTTCCGCGCCACCTTCGATGCACAGCTGGGTGGTGACCTTGCCGTCGAGACGCGTGGCGGCCCATTGGAAATGGACATCAGTGAAATCGATATCGACTTCGAGGGTGCCTGGATTCACGGCGATCAGCCTGTCGTTGAACACGGCCGTATCCAGGGCCGGTTTGGCTTTGCGCCGTATCGCCCGCGCGAGATCAAGGGGCTGCTCATGCTTCGGTATATTTTCGCCGACCTCGAGCTGTCCCTGGACACGCGAAACCTTGATTACATCAACCTGTTTCTCCTCAACTTCGAGGGCGTCAAGGTGGCTGGAAGCGGTACCGCGAACGGCAGGCTGGTCTACGATCTCGGCGAGATAGAGCCCGGCACCAGCCTACAGGTCAATTCAGACAATCTGCGCGTCAATACCCTCGACTTCCGCATCTCCGGCAGCGGGGATATCGGGCTGCTTGTTGATGAGACAAGCGAGTCGCCCCTGGTCCTCGACTTTGCCTTTCGCGACCTGCAGGTGCAGCACGAGGAAGACGACATGCCCATGCTTAAGGGCGAGACCCTGCTGCTTCAACTCAATGGCAGTCGTCAGCTGGCCCTGCTCGAAGACGAGTTCGACCTTGAGCGCTCCCTGGGCCTGACCATAGACAAGCTGAACGTGCCGGATCTTTCCCGTTTACAACGTTTCATTCCGCCCAAGTGGCCGTTTGTGCTGTATGCCGGCGAAGGACAGCTCAGCGGGCACGCGTCGCTGGGGCCAAACGTCTTGTCCGTCGATCTCGAAATAAATTCTGATCGAGCCGATGTGGGGGTCAGCCGGTATCGCTTCGGGACCAACCTGGCCGCAGCGCTCAGGCTGGAGAACCCGGACATCAGCAACCAGTCCGTCCAGGTTGCAGGGACCTATCTTCAGCTGAGTGACTCCCGCCTCCAGCGTGAAGAGGGAGCGGTCTCGCAACCCTGGGAGGCAAGCATCAAGCTTTCTGACGGTACGCTCTCCCTGATTTCCCCACAGGACAAGCAGGACGGAATGAACGCCTTTGATTTCCTGCAGCTGATAGACAGCAAGGGAGTGAAAAATTTGCTGGGCGACAGTTCAGCTGAGCTGTCCTTTGATGCCGGCGTCTCGAGCCTGGCTTTTCTTGACGTGCTGCTGACCGGGGAAACCCCGGCGAAGATTCGCGGCGATGGACGCGTGGACGGGGTCATCATGCTGTCGCAGGGGCTTCCGGCGGTGGGCACCCGCGTGGAAATCCAGTCAAATTCACTCGGTGTCACCGTCATGGACTACCTTGCGCAGGGCGACGGCCATATCGACTTATCCGTGGAAAAGGGTGGAGAAAACCCTGACTGGCGGCTGGCGGTGCGCCTGGACGACGGCAAAATGCGACGCTTGGGAGATGAAACACCCGGCATAGAAGCCGTCCAGCTGCTCCTGGATGCGCTGGTCGAAGACGTCAGCTTTGAGGTCGGAGACCGGGACTTCGACCTGCGTTTCCAGGTTCCTTCCGCAGTCGTTCCGGACATGGCCCTGTTCAATGGATACCTCCCGCCGAATGCGCCCCTGGCCTTTACGGGCGGAACGGCGCAGCTGGCTCTCGATTTACGCCTTCGCGAAGACGATGCACAGGGGTTTGTGCGCCTGTTCGGCGAAGCTATTGATGTGACCCTGGAAGAGCAGTTCATCGAGGCCGACTTGCTGGCCAACCTGCTGGTGGTCGGCGGAACGCCGCGGGACATGATGTTTGATCTCGCCGGGTCCACCATCGCGGTGGACAGGGTACGGGTCGCCGGCGACAAGGAGGACTTCGACAACGACGCCTGGTCCGCCTCCCTGGTGCTGGAACGCGCTGATGCCACCTGGCAAAAGCCGCCGGTTCTGGACATTGAGGCGCAATTGATAATGAGTGACTCCCGGCCCTTCATGGCCCTCATGCGCAACAACGGCGGCCCCAGGTGGCTCGAGCGAATGCTGACCGTGGGGGAGATCCGTGGGACCGGACTGCTGACCGCAGAGAACCATCGTCTGCGAATTCCCTCGGCCGAAGTGAGCAGCGAGGACATCACGGTCGGGATGAAAGCCCTCATTACCGAGGCGGAACGCGAGGGCATGATTTTCATGCGCTGGAAAGCCCTGCGAGCGCTGTTGAAAGTGCAGGACGGCAAGAAAAACGTGGACGTGATTAACGTCCACAAGACCTATGACAATTACACGCCCCGTTGAGGGTCCGTGACCTGGCCCGGTCGAGCACGGTTAACGATTGTCAGCGGCTTTGGGCTGCACCGGATGCCACTCACCTGATCTCGCGGCGCTCGTGAGCCACCTGAAGGGCCTTGTGCCAATTGATATCGAAAGCGTTCGTCACCAATTGATCGAAAGCGTTACCAATTTCTTACTGCCAGAAGTATAATTCACACTCAATTTGCAGAGGAGCAAACCGACATGCCGAGCCGTGACGAAGTTATCGAAAAATTCAAACAGCAACTCGATGTATTGAACGCCAAGCTCGCCGAACTTGAGGCCAAGGCTGACCAGGCCGGTGGCGAGGCCAAGGCAGAGTATGAAGAGCGCATGCAGCACCTGAAGGAAATGGCCCAGCCGGCGAAGGATAAGCTCGCCGAGTTACGCAATTCCGGGGAGGGTCAGTGGGACAAGGCCTCAGCGGAGGCTGACAAATACTACAAGGCCCTGGTTCACTCGTTTAACTACTTTAAATCCCAGGTGAAGTAAGTCCTGCGTCACCTTGCCGGCTGCCGGGTCATGATCAGCAGCTGTTCCGGGACGGATCGACGCACGTGGCGCTGGAGCCTCTGGGTTTCATTGCGAGGCTGGCGGCCATAGCGCCGGCCAGGGCGGCATGGCGTTGTGTGCATAGCGAGAGAAGCATCGTTCGCTTAGCTGGCGCACCGGTGCTCTGGAACGGCAGGGTTGCGGGAAGGGTGCTGCGCTCGAAGTGCTTGCGAAGTCACTTTTGCGCGGGTTTCGCCATGAGAAGCGGGATCGTCGACGTCGATTCCCGCCCGGCTCTGCCCTGCCTGGCTGGTCAGCTGAAAAGGCAGGTGATGGTTTCTATACGCTGAGTGCCCCGGCTTCTCAGGTCATTATTTATTTCTTTGCCTCCTTAAAAATCCGCAAGGCATCTTCTTCTGCCTCCTCATGAGTGAAGTAGACAGGATCCGTGGTGACAAAGGGTGTTTCCGCATCTTTTGGGTAATACACCTCAAGTGAAACCTTCTCTGTTTCAGGGTCTATCTTTGTCTCGCATCTAAACTGCATAAGTTATCTTCTTCTGATGGCCTTTTCGGAGTAGCCAAGAGTAACTCCTTGAGGAGCGATATGTAAATGATGTGCTGCGTGGGCGAATCCTGCGTCGCGATCCCCGGCGTTCCGGCAAAAAACGCCCCGTTCACAAAAAAACCCCGCCAAAGTGGCGGGGTTTTTTCTCGAACGGATGTCGAACGTTTCGCGATTTTCGCCGCAGGCGAAAGAAGCGCAAGGCGGTCGACGGGTTTACATCATGCCACCCATACCGCCCATGCCACCCATACCGCCCATATCACCGCCGCCCATCGGACTGTCGTCCTGCGGCTTCTCGGCAATCATGGCCTCGGTGGTAATCATCAGACCGGCAATGGACGCCGCGTGCTGCAGGGCAGAGCGCGTGACCTTGGTCGGGTCCAGGATACCGGCTTTGATCATGTCCACGTATTCGCCGGTTGCAGCGTTGTAGCCAAAATTGCCTTTGCCTTCAGCGACCTTGTTCAGGACCACGGAGCCTTCTTCGCCGGCATTGATGACGATCTGGCGCAGCGGTTCTTCCATGGCGCGTCGGGCAATGCTGATGCCAACATTCTGCTCGTCGTTGTCACCTTTGAGGCTATCCAGGGCAGCGCGGGCGCGAATCAACGCAACACCACCACCAGGAACCACGCCTTCTTCGACGGCTGCGCGGGTTGCGTGCAGGGCGTCTTCAACGCGGGCCTTCTTCTCTTTCATTTCCACTTCGGTCGCGGCACCAACCTTGATTACCGCAACTCCGCCGGCCAGCTTGGCCACGCGTTCCTGCAGCTTCTCGCGATCGTAGTCTGAGGTGGCTTCTTCGATCTGCGCGCGAACCTGGTTCACACGGCCTTCGATGTCGTCACCGTTACCATTACCGTCGATGATGGTGGTGTTTTCCTTGGTGATCTGGATTTTCTTGGCAGAACCAAGTTCTTCCAGGCCGGCTTTTTCGAGTGACAGGCCAACTTCTTCGGAAATTACCGTGCCGCCGGTCAGAACAGCGATGTCTTCCAGCATGGCCTTGCGGCGATCGCCGAAGCCCGGTGCCTTGACGGCTGCAACCTTGACGATGCCGCGAATCGTGTTGACCACCAGGGTCGCCAGCGCTTCGCCTTCGATGTCCTCGGCGATAATCAGCAAAGGCTTACCGGACTTGGCAACGGCCTCGAGGGTCGGCAGCAGGTCGCGGACGTTGCTGATTTTCTTGTCGTGCAGGAGGACATACGGGTCATCCAGCTCGACGGACATGGTGTCCTGGTTATTGATGAAGTAAGGGGACAGGTAGCCGCGGTCGAACTGCATGCCTTCAACCACATCCAGCTCGTTTTCCAGGCCGGAACCATCTTCCACGGTGATAACACCTTCTTTGCCTACTTTTTCCATGGCCTCGGCAATGATGTTGCCGATTTCCGTGTCAGAGTTGGCTGAAATGGTGCCCACCTGGGCGATAGCATTGTTGTCCGTGCAGGGGGTAGACAGACCTTTCAGGTTCTCTACCGCCGCGATCACGGCCTTGTCGATACCACGCTTGAGGTCCATCGGGTTCATGCCGGCAGCAACGGCCTTGAGGCCTTCGGTCAGCATGGACTGGGCCAGGACCGTGGCGGTCGTGGTGCCGTCGCCGGCGATGTCAGAGGTCTTGGAAGCAACTTCCTTGACCATTTGTGCACCCATGTTCTCGAACTTGTCTTCCAGTTCGATTTCCTTGGCCACGGACACGCCGTCCTTGGTCACGGTGGGCGCGCCAAAGCTCTTGTCCAGGACCACGTTGCGGCCCTTGGGGCCGAGGGTGACTTTCACCGCATCGGCAAGCACGTTTACGCCGCGCATCATTTTCTTGCGGGCGTCTTCTCCAAAGCGTACGTCTTTCGCACTCATTGTTTAATCCTCAATAAATTCTGTTTTGAACCGTGGAACCGTGATCAGCCTTCGATCACAGCCATGATGTCTTCTTCGCGCATGACGAGCAGTTCTTCGCCATCGACTTTGACTTCGGTGCCGGAATACTTTCCGAACAGCACCTTGTCGCCGGCCTTGATATCCAGGTCGCGTTTCTCGCCGTTTTCCAGGATCTTGCCGTTGCCTACTGCGATGACTTCGCCGCGGACGGGTTTTTCAGTAGCCGAATCCGGAATGACGATGCCGCCAGCGGACAGACGTTCTTCTTCCATGCGCTTGACAATCACACGGTCATGTAAAGGACGAAGGTTCATAGGAATAACTCCCTCAAATGTTCTAAACCAAAGTTACACTCCGATTTTCCCCGCGCTATCTGTTCGAAAAGGGGTCGAAGCCGTTTTTCTGTGCGACCGGTATAAACAAGTTTGATCAATACCAGTGCCTGCGGAACCAAATTGGGCCGCAAAAAACCTTTTCAAGGGCTGGGGCCCTTATTCCTTAATGGGTTTCGTGCAAACAAAGGGTATTTATCCACAATGATTTGTAACCATTTCAATGCTGCTGCGTATAGTTCAGTGAGATGAGCAGGGAATACCAACAGTGGGTGAGGGCCTACCAGGATCAGGCATGGTCGCTGGCGAGGTACATCCTTAAAGATGCAAGCGAGGCGGAGGACGCCACGCAGGATGCTTTCATCAAACTCTGGAATCACCGTGACAAAGTGGATCCGGAGCGTATCAAGCCCTGGCTCATGCAGGTGACGCGCAACACCTGTCTAGACCGCTTGCGGCGCCGTAAGCCCGAGACGGAATTGACGGATGTGATGGTGGTTGATGAACACGGTCCCCAGGCCGGCGCAGAGCAGGGCGAGTTGGCCAGCTGGCTACAGTCAGCAATTAACCGCCTGAAGGAGCCGTATCGATCACTCGTGGTGCTGCGGGACGTACAGCAGCACAGCTATGAGGAGGTGGCCAATGCCACCGAACTGACGCTCGCACAGGTAAAGGTTTACCTGCACCGGGCCAGAAAACAGCTGCGTGAGCAGCTGGCTGAGGTAAAACCATGAACGACAGAATCGACATGAATGAGTGGGACGCGCATATCAATGCACTGCTCGACGGCGAACTGGATGAGCGCGAGGCAGATGCTTTAAAAGTGGCTGCTGAGCAGGACCAGGTGCTGGCCCGCGCCATCGTCGAGGCCTATCAGCTGCAGCAGCTCATGGCGTCCCTGCCCGAGGAGCGTGCGCCGGACAGTCTGCGGCAAAAATTGCAAAGGATTCCACAGGAGCATGCTCCGCGTGCCTTGGTAGCTGAGCGGTCAGCGCGGCGCTGGAACTGGTTTCAGCCCCGCTGGGCCATGGCCCTGGCCGCGATTCCCCTGGTGATTGCCATCGGTATACAACAAAGCGGCCCGCGGGCACCCAGCGAAGCCGAGCTGGCACAGGCCAGGCAGGACCTGGCCCTGGCGTTTTCCTACTTACAGAAAGCCAGCCTGGTGACCGGGCGGGAAATAGAGCACAGCATCGGCACGGGAATGCGTGATCCGGTGAAAAACACAACACTGCAAACCATCGCGGACCAGTTTGATTTAAACGAGGAACAGGAAACATGAAACAGTTGATGAAAAAAATCTTTATCGGCACGACGCTGATGTTGTTGGCGCTGCCGGTCGCGGCCCAGGAAGACGAGCTTAAGGCGATGCCGGGCTATGTTGACTTTGGCAGCCTCCAGGCGGTGTATGGCGAGCCCAAGGTTATGGTGAACATCGGTGGGTTCCTGCTGAGCTTCATGTCCCAGGCGACCAAGGATGACCCGGACACCGCCGCACTCATGGAAGGACTCAAGGGCGTGCGTATCAATATCTACTCCACCGAGGGACAGACCGCGCCGGCCATGGAGCAGCTGCAAAACGTCAAGTCCATGCTGACTACGCAGAACTGGGAGCCGATCGTTCAGGTCAACGAAGAAGGCGAGAATGTGCAGATCTTTATGAAAGCCGATGGCGAAGGCATGCAGGGATTGATCGTGATGGCCGTGGACGGTAATGAAGCGGTTTTCCTCAACATCCTGGGCTCAATAGATCCGGACAAGCTGGGCCAGGTCATGGACAAGTTTGACGTGGATATGGACATCAACTGATGGCTTCGCGGTCCTCCCAAGTCGTATTGCTGGTGCTTGCTGCAATCTTGCTGGGCGGTTGCGGGCTAACCGCATCGCGCAGTAACCCCGGCTATGCCAATCTGGATTCGCTGGGAATGAACGATGTCGATAACGTCATGACCTTGTCGCTTGGCACCGGTTTGCTGCGTTTTGCGGCAAAGTACACCGGGGATGATCCGCAGACGCAGGCGCTGCTCAATGGCCTGGACGGGGTACGGGTGCGCATCTATGAAATTGACGGTGATGCCACGCGGGTTGCCATGCGCATGAACCGCATGGGCGACCGGCTGCAGAATCAGGGGTGGAATCCGGTTGCGGTGATGAGTGATGAGGATGAAACGGTCCATATGCTGCTCAAGTCAGACAATGAACGCATGGTTGGCATGATTGTGCTTGTCGCGGATGAAAGCGAAGCGGTGATCGTCAATCTCATGGGCGAGCTGCAGCCCGAGATGTTTTCAGATGCCATGGTGGCGCTGGATGTTGATATGACACCTAAAATCGAGATTGCTTCAGCCCCGTAAGTGTGGGGTGAGGCAGAAAAAAAGGCCGGGAAAACCCGGCCTTTTTTTGGCCCGCCAATCAGAAGCGGAAACCAGCGTTCACGGCATAAACCATCGGGTCAATCTCGACTTTCTCCAGGAACGCGCCGTCCAGGGTAGCGTCAGTCTCGATGTCGATGTACATCGCGTTCACGTTGAAGAACCAGGTATCTCCGAGCATCCAGTCGATGCCGATCTGGCCAGCCAGGCCCCAGCTGTCGCTCAGGCTCAGCGTTGAACCTGCCAGGGGCCCGGTCGTTTCTTCGTCGAAGAAGGTCGTGTAGTTGACCCCGAGGCCGATGTAGGGCTGGAAATCGGCATTCGGCAGAAAGTGATACTGCAGGGTGACCGTGGGCGGCAGGTGCTTGGTAGATCCCACCTCCGGGCCGTTAACCAGGTTAATGTCATGCTCAAACGGCCAGGCAGCCAAAACATCGATTGCCCAGTGTTCGGTCATCATGTAGCCAAGGCTGATTACGGCGGATGAGCCGCTGTCAACCTCAACAATGTCACCGTTGTTAGATTTCGGGTCTACCTGCCCACCGCCAAAGCGAAGCAGCCAGTCGCCTTTTTCATGTGCCAGGGCCACGCTGCTTGAACCAAGCAGGGCCAAAGCCAGCAATCCTCTGGTCAATTTAGAATTCATTTTTTAATCTCCAAACAAGTGTTGAGTCAGCAAAACCAGCGGTATAACCAATCTGATTTCAGCGAATAAGTTATGAAGTGCGATGATATCGGCGAAAAGTCAATTGTATGTGATATAAATCAAGTTTAAGCGCTTATGAAACAACGGAATTTCCGATGCTATGATCAGGCATATGTTGATTCGAATTCTAATGGTCTGCTGTGCGTTGAGCCTGTCCGGCGTCGCAGCCTGTTCCGCCGGGCAACCCGGTGTTGAGCTCAAGGGCGAAACCTTCACCGTTGACCTGGCCCTGACCCGCGAAGATCAGGCCCGCGGGTTGATGTTTGTTGATGCGATGCCGGCGGACCACGGTATGCTGTTCATCTTCCCGAATGAAGGCCGTCGCAGTTTCTGGATGAAGAACACCCGGATACCGCTTGATATCATGTATTTTGACAGTGATCTGAACCTCGTTAGCGTGTCCGAAAATGCACGGCCGTGCGTCGCAGATCCTTGTCCGGCCTATCCGAGTGCCGGGCCGGCCCAGTATGTTCTGGAGCTCAACGCGGGCATGGCGCGGCAGCTGGGGCTTGAGCGCGGCGATCCGCTGGTGTTGTTGTTCGAGCCCTGACGGGTGGGCAGGTCCAGACCGGCGTACCGTCCGGGAGCTGGCTCAGAACAAGGAAACCGACCTGGTACGGGATCAGTCTCTCCCGCCGGTCTGCAGGCGGAAGGTTTTTTTCGTCAAGGGGGATAAAGACTCTCATGAGCTTTATCATGCCGGGACGAAGCGGCGCTAGCGTGTCGCAAATCGGTCATTCTGATGGCACCGGATGACCAAAGCACCTGTTTGATCCACTCAATGGGGGTCCGACGGGGGGAATTAATAACAGACTTAACGAAGGAGAGAGAAATCATGGCAGGTAAATTTGTGTGCTCAAAGAGCAAAGACGGACAGGACCAGTTTGTACTTAAAGCCAGCAACGGCCAGGTGATCCTGACCAGCGAGCGTTACAAAAGCGCCAAGTCCTGCGCCAACGGCATCGAGTCCGTGCGCAAGAACTCGCAGGATGAGAACCGCTTCGAAACCAAGACCGCGAAGGATGGGCGTACCTACTTCATTCTCAAGGCCACCAATGGCCAGGCCGTGGGCAAGAGCCAGATGTACAAGTCCACCAGTGGCTGTGCGAACGGTATCAAGTCCGTTGCCGAGAACGCGCCAGGCGCAGAAGTCGTTCACGCCTGAGCAGGCCTCCGGCCCCGGGCACACCATGCCCGGGGCTTTCTCCATCACACCCCAACAGCCATGCTGAAAGTCGTCCAGCTCAGTGACTGTCATGTCACTGGCCCTGTCAATACGCCCTATCGGGGCCAGGACCCACATGCCAGCCTGCGCGCGATCGTGGACCGGGTCATTGCGTGGGGGCCCGACCTGGTAATGGCCACCGGTGACTTGAGCGAGGATGCGAGCGCCGCATCCTACGGCTTTATTGCAGAACAATTTGGTCGGATTAAAGCGCCGCTGTGGGTGACTGCGGGCAATCATGATGATTCGGCGGGATTGGCGCGCGTATTTTCGCGCACGGCGCTGCACGAACCGGTGCGGATTCACAATGGCGACTGGCAGGTTTTACTGCTCAACAGTGCGCGGGATGGTGAGATTTCCGGCCGTTTGGATAAGCAACAGCTCGCTGCCCTGGGTGACCTGCTTGCAGATGATCCACGGCCTGTACTGTTGGCCTTGCATCATCACCCGTGGCCAGTGGCAAGTCCCTGGATCGACCGTTACCCGCTGATCGATCCTGAAGCCTTGTTTGAGGTTCTGCTTGCCGGCCCGGAACAACAGCTTATTGCCTGGGGGCATGTTCACCAGGCCTTGTGCAAGCAACAAACCCTGAAGTCGGGCAAGGTTGTTACCGGTCTCGCCGGGCCCTCAACGGTGTGTAACAGCTTGCCCTGCCAGCCCGGCTTCACGCTCGACCCGGCCGGTCCGGCATGTCGCTGGCTTGAACTGGAATCAAACGGTGAGTGGCGAACCGGCCTGTTAAGGGCGGGTTGAGATCACAAGCCTGGTCAGCGGCCCGGCGGCTCTTGCGCCGGACAGCATGTCAGGCGCTGGGCAGCACCAGCCAGAGAATGAGATATACGATGATGCCTGGAAAGCCCACCGATAAAATGGACAAAAGCACATAGGCAACGCGCACTGCGGTTGGCGACCAACCAAAGTGTTCTGCAATGCCGCCGCACACGCCGCCAATCATCTTGTTGCGACGTGACCGCTTCAAACCGCCGGAGTTGCTCATAGTATCCAGATCATCCTGTAATGCTCAGTGTGGATGATTCATTATGCCGTGTTTCGGTCTTCAGGCTTCAACCATCTCAAAGTCATCCTTGCCGGCGCCGCAGTCCGGGCAACACCAGTCGTCCGTGACATCCTCCCAGCGGGTACCCGGCGGAATACCATCTTCCGGATCACCTTTCTTCTCGTCATACATCCAGCCGCAGATAATGCACATCCAAACCTTATAATCCTGATCGCTCATGGTCGTCGCCGTGGTTCCTGAAAAATCGAAGGCGTTAGTGTGCCACGCCCCATGGCAAGGCGAAACCTTGACGCTGGCAAATACTGATGAGAATGTGACGCCCACGCGGTAAGACCTATTTTAATTTAAGGCCAGGAGGCCAGATGAACACCAAACCAACCAATGCTGAACTGCTTGAACGTGCCCGTGCCCATATCCCGGGCGGAGTCAACTCCCCCGTCCGGGCATTTAACGGTGTGGGCGGCGATCCGCTGTTCTTTGAGCGGGCCGCAGGCAGTCGCCTGTACGGCGTTGATGGCAAGTCCTACATTGATTACGTCGGCTCCTGGGGGCCCATGATCGCCGGTCATGCTCATCCGGCTGTGATCGAGGCTGTGCAAAAGGCGGCTGCTCTGGGACTCAGCTACGGTGCACCGGCACCTGGTGAGGTCACGATGGCGGAGCGTTTATGCGAACTGGTGCCGTCCATGGACCTGGTGCGCATGGTCAACTCCGGAACCGAGGCCACCATGAGCGCTATCCGCCTGGCCCGCGCCGCCACCTCGCGCGATCGCATCATCAAGTTTGAAGGCTGTTACCACGGTCATGCGGACTCTTTCCTGGTCAAAGCGGGCAGCGGCGCGCTCACGCTGGGTGTACCGACGTCTCCGGGGGTACCGGCGGCGCTGGCGGACCTGACCATGACCCTGCCGTTCAATGACCTGGATGCCCTGGCTGAGACCCTTGCCGAGGTTGGCGACGAGGTAGCGGCAATCATTGTTGAGCCGGTGACCGGCAATATGAACTGCATTCTGCCAAACCCCGGCTATCTTGAGGGTATGCGCCGCCTGTGTGACGAGCATGGCGTGGTGCTGATCTTTGACGAGGTCATGACCGGTTTCCGCGTTGCCCTGGGTGGCGCACAGGCCATGTTCGGGATTACGCCGGACCTGTCGACCTTCGGTAAGGTGATCGGTGCAGGCATGCCGGTCGGCGCCTTCGGCGGCAAGCGGGAAATCATGGAGCTGGTCGCGCCGCTGGGGCCGGTCTACCAGGCTGGAACACTGTCCGGTAACCCGGTGGCCATGGCGGCCGGCCTGGCCAACCTGGACCTGATTACCGCGCCCGGTTTTTATGACTCCCTCACGGAGAAAACCACTTACCTGGTCGACGGTTTACGGGGCGCTGCGCAGCAGGCACAGGTACCGATGGCCTTCAGCCAGGCGGGCGGTATGTTCGGGTTCTTTTTTACCGATGCCGGGAAAGTCACCAGTTTCGAACAGGTCATGGCCTGCGACCAGGACGCCTTCAAGCGCTTTTTCCATGGCATGCTTGATGAGGGTGTGTACCTGGCCCCGTCAGCCTTTGAGGCCGGGTTCGTGTCGCAGGCGCATTCCGAAGACGACCTCGATGCGACCATTGCAGCGGCCGCGCGTGTGCTCGCGACGACCGTCTAGCGACGGCCCTGGCGGTTCAGTCCAGGAACAGGTCTTTCATCAGCGGCGAGCCGGCTTTCACGGCGTAGCGATCGAAATTTTTCTCGCCGTTTCTGGCCAGGACCTGCTCGTCAATGAAAAACTGGCCGGTCGCCTCGGCTGGCGCGCGCGACAGGATGACATGTGCCGCTTCAGCCATGATGGTCTCGGTGCGGCAATTTTCCGGTTTTACCATGCCGTCAAGCATGTTGATGGCTGCGGTCGCAATAACCGTACGCGGCCACAAGGCATTAACGGCAATGCCCAACTTGCGGAATTCTTCTGACATGCCCAGCACGCACATGCTCATGCCGTATTTGGACATGGTGTAGGCAGTATGATCCCTGAACCAACGTGGGTTCAGGTTCAGTGGCGGTGACAGGTTCAGCACATGGGCCCGCGGGCTCTCTTTAAGGTAAGGCAGGGCAGCGCGCGTGCAGGAATAGGTGCCGCGCACATTGACATCAAACATCAGGTCAAAACGGCGCATCGGCAGTTGCTGGGTGTTGCGCAGGGTAATGGCGCTCGCGTTGTTGACCAGGATGTCGATACCACCGAAATGCTCTGCGGCCTGCGCCATGGCCTGTTCTACGGCCTCGTCATCGCGCACATCCACCCGCAGCGCCAAAGCCTTGCCCCCGGCCGCCACAATCTCTTCAGCGGTGCTGTGAATCGTGCCGGGCAGGGTCGGGTGTGGCTTGTCGGTCTTGGCGGCAATAACAATTTGTGCACCGTCCTGAGCCGCGCGCAGCGCAATGGCTTTGCCGATTCCGCGGGATCCGCCGGTGATGAACAGGGTCTGGTTACTCAGGCTGGCCATATTTCTCGTTCCTCTTACCTGGGTTGATGGGTTGCTGAAGATGGGCGAAAACCTGGCGAATAACGGGACAACGGATGTCGCCTTTGTTCTTGTCCGTGTTGCCTTAATTTTTTCATGGAGCGCATTTAGAATCCTGATTCTCCAAAGGCTGACGTATCATAACCGAGTCTGCCCGCCCGGCGTTGCCAATCCCTTCCGAGACTGACCCGATTCGATGGAAAGCGGAGTACTACAACCACTCTTGAACTGGATCGCCGAGAACCCGGGTTTGGCCGGCGCGGCTATCTTTTTCATCGCGTTCATCGAATCACTGGTGGTGATCGGGTTTTTCCTGCCGGGCATCCTGATTCTGTTCGGCGTCGGCGCGCTGATCGGGCTGGGTGAGGCGAGCTGGCTTCCGGTCTGGATAGGGGGCTCCCTGGGCGCGGTCTGTGGTGATCTGATCAGTTTCTGGATTGGCCACCGGTACCAGAATCAGTTACGGCGAATGTGGCCGTTTTCCCGTTACCCGGGGATGCTCATGCGCGGGACTGATTTCGTGCGCCGTCACGGGACAAAAAGCATTATCGCAGGCCGGTTCATTGGCCCCTTGCGGCCTATCATTCCAACCACGGTCGGCATGATGGGGATGCCCCTGTCGCGTTTTCTGCTAATTTGCATTCCCGCCTGCATCGTCTGGACACCGGTCTACCTGGTTCC
This sequence comes from uncultured Gammaproteobacteria bacterium, assembly GCA_942491555.1. Classification (GTDB taxonomy): domain Bacteria; phylum Pseudomonadota; class Gammaproteobacteria; order Xanthomonadales; family SZUA-36; genus Marinihelvus. The sequence goes on along the minus strand of CALOBN010000005.1, from coordinate 214,136 downwards.
GGGCATGGTGTTTGGCGCATCCCTGGACGTGGCGGCGGAATATGCCGGACGCCTGGCACTTGTTGTCGGGCTTGGCGTGGGCATCCTCTGGTTCAGCGTCTGGTTTTTCCGCCTGGTATACGAGTTCAGCGTTGTATATTCCGCGCGGTGGATGCGCCGCAGTATTCGCTGGACACGGCGCCATCCGATTCTTGGCCGGGTGATTGGCCCAATGGTCGACCCGTCACAGCCCGAGGTGCTGTCCGTAAGCACCCTGGGGCTGCTGCTGGTGGCAACACTCTGTGGTTTGCTGCTGTTGCTGCTGTTGGGGCCCTTCGGAGCTAAGCCCGGGGGGCGTGACCTGCAGGTCATGGCCTGGACCCTCACCCTGCGCAATGACATCACGGATCCGATCATGGTCGCCATCGGACAGCTCTCCCGGCTCTGGGTGTTGCTGCCGACTGTGTTCGCAACCGCCCTGTGGCTGCTGGGTGCCAACCGTATCAGCGCGGCGGTCCACTGGCTGGTTGCCATGGCCGGCGGATTCGGCCTTCAGCTGCTGATGGAGTGGGCCCTGCGTTCCATGCCCCTGAGTGAATACTCCGAGGTCTCGCTGACATTCCTGCCCAGCGCGCCACTGACCTTTGCGACTGTCGTGATTGGCTTTTTCACGGTCATGGTGGCCAAGGAACTGCGACGTCGGCACCGTAAATGGCCTTACCTGGTGGCAACCGTATTCCTGACGTCCCTGATCATGGCGCGCATTTACCTCGGCCTGGACTGGCTGAGCGGCGCCTTGCTTGGCTTTATTCTGGGCCTTGCCTGGACTGCCATTGTGGGCATGGCGTACCGGGCACGGGCCCTGCGGGCTTTTTCCGGTCCGATGGCCTGTACGATTTTTTATGGGACTTTGCTGGCCACCCTGCTCTGGCAGATTGATGTGCATCTCGATGAGGATCTTGCTGCCGTGCGCATCCCGGTGGCCGAGCGATTACTCGAAGCGGACGCCTGGCAGTCCGGCAAATGGGTTGAACTGCCCTCCCGGCGGAACAGTTCCTCCAATCCGGCCGCACGCGATTTCAACCTTCAGGTCGCCATGCCGCCAGGAGAGTTTGCAGCCATGCTGGCTCCGCTCGGCTGGGAACCGGTCGAGGAAGCGACCTGGCAGTGGTTTCTGAAGTCCCTCAACCCGGATGCAGATGAACGGACCTTACCCTTGACCGGGCGCAACTTTCTTGGCCAGGGCGAGGTTCTGGTCCTGCGCCATGAAAGCGGTGAGCCGCAGAATCAGCTGGTGCTGCGGCTGTGGGATTCAGGGTTCCGTCTGCAACCGGAAGGGACACCGGTTTATCTTGGGCAGCTTTATCAGGAAGTGCTGACCCAGAGACTGTGGCTGTTCAGCCACTGGCGGCCGCAATTGCCTGAAAATGGCGGACTCGAAGAATTCGCTGCGGGACTCCGTGGTGCCCGGACCATCGGGCCGCGTCCAAACCTGCTGCTTATTCTTCCTCCGCATCAGCCTGAAAGCGCGGCAGCACCTCAACCAGCGCCTGGAGCCGGTCAAGGGGATCTTTCAGCTCCAGCAAGGACTGCTTTTCCCCATTCTGCAAGGGCAGCAGTTCGGTAAGCCGATAACTGATCCAGGCCGCGTTGTCACGGTCGGGTAACTCGAAGGAAGGGTAGTCCGGTCCTATGCTGTTCATAAAACCGTCCACGATCTCGGCCAGCAAGCCGAAGCGGGCCGGGAGGGCGACGGGTGGTTCCGGTTCCAGGAGGCGGAGATCGCCCATCAGTAAGCCATCGTGACGCGCGTGGGTCGACATCACTTCAAAGCGTTGCTCGCCCCTGGCGGACACACCGAGCAGGCCGTCTTCCAGCGTGTTGAAATCGCGAATGCGCGCCGTGGTGCCGATTCGTGCATGCGAGGCGGCATCGCCCGGCGCATTGCGGCGTATCACCAGAACCACGCCGAAGGGCTGGTCGCCCGCCGTGCAGTCGCGAACCATATCCAGATAGCGCCGCTCAAAAATGCGCAGCGGCAGATGTGCGCCGGGTACCAGCACGACGTCCAGTGGAAACAGCGGTACTTCCACCGTTCTGTTCACGCTGATCCTGGCCCCTTGCCGCTCCCCGCTTCAGTATCCAGGGTTCCTGTTTCCGCTGCCCGGGTGAATCTTTTGGGTGCTGCGTCAAAACCGCCGTTGCTCATGAACACCACATGATCCCCGGGTCGTGCCTCATCCAGCATTTGCTGGAGCATTTCGCCGGTACGCGTCACGACGCGCCCGCGGCCTTCCAGAGGCGCCAGTGCTACCTGCGGGTCCCAGTCGATATCATCGCCGGTCATCAGCCATACCCGGTCAGCCGCAATCAGGGCCGGCCCGAGTCGATCTGCGTGCACACCGGCGCGCATGGTGTTGCTGCGCGGCTCCAGCCCTACCAGGATGCGGGCATTGCCGACACGCCGGCGCAGCCCGCTGAGTGTCATGCGAATAGCCGTTGGGTGGTGCGCAAAATCGTCGTAAACATGGATGTCGCCAAAGGCGCCGAGGCCTTCCAGGCGACGTTTTACGCCGGCAAAATCGGCCAGCGCCGCCACCGCGGTTTGTGGGTCGACGCCAACGGCGACGGCCGCACCGACCGCGGCACAAGCGTTCAGGGCATTGTGCTCGCCACAATGTGCCCAGCTGACCTCGGCGATGGGCTCGCCATGGCGCTCAAAACCCAGCCGTGAACCGTCCGGGTCCAGCTGTCGCACGCGCCAGTCTGCCCCCTCTTCCGCGGAAAATCGCTCAAGCTGGCTCCAGCAGCCTTTCCTCAGAACGGCCTCAAGATGGGCGTCGGCCCCATTACTCAGAATTGTGCCTTCACCCGGAATTGTCCTGACCAGGTGGTGGAACTGTGTTTTGATGGCGTCAAGATCCGGATAGATGTCGGCATGGTCATATTCGAGATTGTTCAGGATCGTAACCCGGGGCCGGTAGTGAACGAACTTGGCGCGCTTGTCGAAAAAAGCCGTGTCGTATTCGTCCGCTTCGACCACGAACAGATCCTTGCCGGCGCGGGCTGAAACATCAAAGTTTCGCGGTACGCCGCCGATCAGAAAGCCCGGCTCGAGGCCGGCAGATTCAAGAATCCATGCGAGCATGCTCGAGGTGGTGGTTTTGCCATGTGTGCCGGCTACCGCCAGCACGGTCTTGTCACGCAGGATGGTTTCACCGAGCCAGCGCGGCCCGGATACGTACCGCATTCCGCGGTTCAAAACAGCCTCAATGGCCGGGTTGCCGCGGCTAAGTGCGTTGCCAATAACCACCAGGTCCGGCTCCGGATCCAGCTGGGCCGGGTCGTAACCTTCGGTGAGCTTAATGCCCATCGACTCGAGCAGGGTACTCATCGGCGGATAGGTGTTCTCGTCTGAGCCGGTGACCGTGTACCCGGCGTGGCGGGCGAGCAGGGCGACGCCACCCATGAAGGTGCCGCAGATGCCGAGGATATGAATGTGCTTACTCATGGATGACTTTATGCCTGTTGCAGAACGAGTTCCAGGACAACATAGGTCACTGCCAGTAGCATCACCGTGATCAACACGGCGATGGGCATGGCAATCCCCAGAGCGTGGCGGAAAATATTGGCATCCACGGCCAGGCTCCAACCGAAAATAACAAACCATACGAGTGCCAGCAGCGGCTGGTTCACTCCCGGGTCTGACTGGAGCAGCAGGATGAACGCGACCATGCTCACCACGATGCCGGTCGCAGCAAAGGCCAGCAGCGTCTGCTGCAGGCGCTCGGGATGTCGTCGCCAGGCAAGAATGCCGGCCACCGCAATGAACTGCAGGGCGATGGCCATCAGCGAACGCGTGGCGTTGCTGTCCTCATTCACGACGCCGGAGGTCATCATGGCCTGGGCGACATAAATCCCGATAACAACGAGGGTCAGGGGACGGCTGTCGGGCAGGTCCTGCGGTCCGGCACGCAGCCGGAGCAGATCGAATAAGGTTTGCCAGAGTCCGTTCACGATTGCAGCCGCTCCAGGGGCCCGGGTACGGGTCGCCTAACGCCGGCCGAACCCGGCCGGCCGGGGTTCAGTCATCAAAGCCCTGCTGCAGGGCGCTTTTGATGCGTTCGAGGACTTCCTCGATCGAGCCTTCGCCCAGAATTCGGGTCAGCAGGCCTGCATCCGCGTAAAAACCCGCCACGGGCGCCGTCTGCTCCTCGTAGATGCGCAGCCGGTTGCGGACCACTTCTTCCGTGTCATCGCTGCGGCCTTCCTGCGCGGCACGCTGGGCAATACGCTGCACGACCATCTCCGGGTTGACCTCGATCAGCACGGCTTCTTCCACCGGCTGGCCAATTTCTGTCAGCACCACCGTCAATGCCTCGGCCTGGGCAAGGTTGCGCGGGTATCCGTCAAGTATGAAGCCGCCGGCCACATCATCGCGCCCAAGCCGCTCGCGGATCAGGTTCAGCATCACGTCATCAGGTACAAGCTCCCCCCGATCCATGATTTCCTTCGCTTTCAGGCCGAGCGGCGTGGCATCTGCCACAGCTTGCCGCAGCAAATCTCCGGTGGAAATATGCGGGATGGAATAATGCTCTTTGAGCAGTGCTGCCTGGGTTCCTTTTCCGGATCCGGGAGCACCCAGTAAAACGATTCGCATAAGACGCTTTTCGTCCTCTAGAATGGGGGTGTTGAACAAGGCGCTACGCTAACCGCTCGGTGGTGCCCAGTCAAACCCCGACCCGCTTCATAATGAACTTTAAATCCATCAATTGTTGTGCATCCATTGCAGGGAACTTTCAATGACGCGAAAAAATGTGCTCTATGCCCAGTCCGGCGGCGTCACGCCGGTCATCAATGCGACGGCCTGCGGGGTGATCGAAACCGCCCGTGCGCACCAGGGCAAGATCGGCAAGGTCTATGCCGGCAAAGACGGGATTATCGGGGTGCTGCGCGAGGAGCTGATTGACACCAGCAAGGAGCGCAGGGCCGATATCGCCGCCTTGCGCCACACGCCCGGCGGCGCTTTTGGTTCATGCCGCTACAAACTCAAGGGCATCGAGGAGAACCTGGCGGAGTATGAGCGCCTGATCGAGGTTTTTCAGGCCCATGACATCGGCATTTTCCTTTACAACGGCGGCGGCGACTCCTCCGACACCGCTTACAAGGTTTCCCGGATCAGCCAGAAGATGGGCTTCCCTGTTCAGTGCCTGGGTGTGCCAAAGACCATTGATAATGATCTGCCAATTACGGACAACTGCCCGGGCTTTGGCTCCGTCGCCAAATACGTGGCGGTTAGCATCATGGAGGCCAGCCTGGATGTTGAATCGATGGCCTCAAGCTCCACCAAGGTTTTTGTGCTCGAGGTCATGGGCCGGCACGCCGGCTGGATTGCGGCGGCCGGTGGCCTGGCAAGCCGGGAGGCCGGAGATCCCCCGCACATCATTCTGTTTCCCGAAATCGCTTTCGATAAAAAGGCTTTCCTGAGCAAGGTCGACAAGGCGGTCAAGACCCATGGCTACTGTTCCATCGTGGTTTCCGAGGGCGTGCACGACAAGCAGGGTAAGTTTCTCTCTGACTCAGGCGTTCGGGATGCCTTCGGGCATGCCCAGCTTGGTGGCGTGGCGCCGGTTATTGCGAACCTGGTGAAAGACAATCTCGGCTACAAGTATCACTGGGCGGTTGCAGACTACCTGCAGCGTTCAGCGCGGCATGTGGCCTCCAAAACCGATGTCGACCAGGCTTATGCCATGGGCAAGGCGGCCATTGACCTTGCGCTGCAGGGCAAGACCGGCGTCATGCCGATTATTGAGCGTGTGTCAGACCAGCCCTATCGCTGGAAGGTCGGTGAGGCACAGCTTAGCCGGATGGCCAATCGTGAGAAAAAGATGCCGCGCAAGTTCATCAGCAAGGACGGCATGGGCATTACTGCGGCCGCACGGCGTTACCTGGAACCCTTGATTCGCGGCGAAGACTACCCCCCCTATGGCAAGGACGGTCTGCCCAAGTATGTACGACTGAAGCGTATTCTGACGCCGAAGAAACTGGAGCCGTTTAAGCCATGACCCACCGCGCGACTCGCCGCCGCTGACCCGCTGAGGTACGAATGTTTCGATGGCTGAATGTGCAGGAGCTCTCCCCCGAGGAGCGTCGCTCCGTGCTGGAGGACCTGTTCGTTTTTGGCAAGGCGAACCAAATTCCGTTTTTATTCCGGCAGGCCGTATTGCTGATCCTGTCCACGATCATTGCTACGGCCGGCCTGATTTCCGACTCTGCCGCCGTCGTCATCGGGGCCATGCTGGTGGCGCCGCTCATGACGCCCGTGATGGCTGCGGCCGGTGCCGTCGTGATGGGTTGGCCGAAACGCTTCTACCAGTCTCTCTGGCTGATCCTGCTGATGGCGCTGGGGGCCCTGGTGATATCGGCGTTCATGACACTGATTTCGCCGGAGCTGCTGATTCTGCCCGAGCAGGTACTGGCCCGCACGCGGCCCACGTTCTGGGATCTGATCATTGCCCTGGCTGCCGGCGCTGCTGGTGCTTACACCATCACGCGCAAAGAAAGTGGAGCGATCCCCGGGGTTGCGGTGGCCGTTGCTCTGCTGCCGCCGCTGGCATCAACGGGGATACTGTTCACCAATGGCGACCTGGAGCTCGCCGTCCGTGCCCTGGTGCTGTTTCTGACCAACTTCGTGGCCATGGTGCTGTCTGGCGCATTAACCTTCCTGGTCGTCGGTGTTCAGCCTGCGGAAGCCCGGGCCCGAACCGGATCTTTCGTTCGCGCCCAGCTGTTCCTGTTTTCTCTACTCACCCTGGCCATCAGCGCGCCGCTGTGGGTTTACAGTGAACGGGTCATATTCAACGCCGACTACCAGGCAGCCAGGTCAGATGTGCTCCAGGACTGGCTGAAGCGTCACAGTTTTGAGCTCCTTGATATTGAGATTTTTCAGGAGGATCGCCGGCTGGTGCTCAACGTGGCAGGGCCCCAGCCACCAACCGCGACCATCGGAGAACTGCATCGGGCACTGCTTGAGCAATACGAACTGGAGAATGAAGAGTCTTTCCGCATTGATTTCACGTGGACCCCGAAGCTGACCGGAACCTGGCCGGCTGAGACAGCGACTGCCGAGCAGGCGGCCAGGGACCTGTTCGAGATTGCCGCCCGGGCCTACGACAGCGAATGGCGGTGGGTAAGAACAGATTTTGCGGATGGGCAATCCACGCTACCGGGTTCCGGCGAGGTTTACGTGCTTGTGCTGGAGTCTGATGGTGACCTCCAGGTCAACGCAAGTTGCGGATCGGCCAAGGGAAAGGTCTCCATCACCAGGAAGACCCTTGATTTGAGTTTTCCGACCGGCAGCAACTGGTTCCGACCGGGTTGCAAAAAGGATCCGGGCTTTGACCTGTTTATTTCTGACCTGACTGCAGCACGACAAATGGAGCTCGACGGCGACGTCTTACGCCTGTCCCTGCAGGGCGGAACCGGAGTCATAACACTACAGCGCGACTGATGTTGCGATACCGGCTGTTCACGCCAGTGGGGTAAACTTGGTCTCATGCACGAAACGATCACAATTCTTTGTACCTGCCCGGATGAGGCTACCGCCGCGCAACTGGCACACGGCATGGTCGAGAATCGACATGCAGCGTGCGTGAACATCCTGCCGGCAGTGCGATCCATATATCGATGGGAAGATCAGGTTCAGGATGGATCGGAGGCGCTGATGATCATCAAGACCACCCACTCGCATTTCTTTGTGATTGAGAAATGGCTTGAGGAGCACCACCCTTACGACGTCCCTGAATTGCTCGCCCTGGATGCAGAGCACGTTTCCGAGCCATATCTTCGCTGGCTGCGCTCCGCCGTATCAACGTGAATGAAACAGGCCGCAAGGCCGGTCCAGTGTTCCCATGAAACTGTTAACAAAAATACTTCTGGCCACTGTGGCCGCCATTCCCGCCCTGTTTGTTGCACACAGCGCCTGGTCCATTGAGCCGGACGAGGTGCGACCGTATGACGAGGTGTTTGCGATTTCGGCGAAGGCTGAAGGTCCGCAACGGGTCACGGTGGCATGGGATATTGCTGAGAATTACTTCCTGTACAACAACCGTTTCCTGGCCTTTGAGGCCATCACGCCCGGCGTTGTACTTGGCGAACCTGACATACCTGCTGGTAAAAAAGTGTTTGATGAGTTGCTGGGAGAGGATGTCATCAAATTCCGCGACAGGCTGGAAATCGGCGTGCCCCTGCTGAGTGTTCCTTCCGGCGTGCGCCAGCTGGAGCTGGAGGTACGGTCCCAGGGCTGCCTGGAGTCGGTGCTGTGCTACCCGCCGTCCCGGCAATTCCTCGCGGTTGATCTGCCTGCGGGGCTGAATGTGGCTCCGGGCCCGGCTGCTTCTCCAGCCCGCTCTCCGCTGGAAGATCTGCTCGGCATGAATGCGCCGCCCATGGGTGGCGGTGCGCCGGCGTTACCGCCGGATCAAGCCTTTGTGTTTGAGGCCATTGCCCTGAATGCGGGAACCATACTCGCGCGGTTTACGGCGCAGCCCGGGTACTACCTTTATGTTGCGAACTTTGATTTTTCCGTGGTTGGTTCTGATGCGGTACAAGTCGGGTCTATAGAGCTGCCGCCGGGCACCATCAAGGATGACCCCGAATTCGGCCTGGTTCCGGTCATCTTCGACCAGGTCGAGATACCCGTGCACCTCAACCGTCCGGCGGGTGATGCCGTTGAGGTGGTACTGCAGGCTTCCTGGCAGGGCTGCCGTGATGGTGATATCTGCTATCCGCCGCAAACCGGCCGGCTGAGCGTGTCCCTGCCCGCGGCGGGTGTTGATTTCACAGCACCCCAGGCGAATGCAGCCCCCGCACCGTTAACTGCTCCTGTTACCGGGCCGGTGCGGACTGTTGCGCCGCCACCGGTCTCCGAGCAGGGACGACTCGCGACCCTGCTCATCGAAAATCCGCCGCTGGCGCTGCTGGCGTTCTTTGTTGCCGGCCTGTTGCTGGCCTTCACGCCATGCGTGTTTCCGATGGTGCCGATTCTGTCAGGCATTATTGCCGGGGAAGGCGACAACATCACCACCACCCGCGCACTGACACTCTCCGTGGTTTACGTACTGGCCATGGCCCTGACCTATACCGCAGCGGGCGTTTTGGCAGGCCTGTTTGGACAGAACCTGCAGGCGATGTTCCAGAGCCCCTGGATCATCGGAACCTTCGCCGGTGTGTTTGTACTCCTGGCGCTGTCCATGTTCGGTTTCTACGAGCTGCAGCTGCCCAGCAGCTGGCAAACCAAGCTCACCGAGCAGAGCAACCAGCAGCAGGGAGGTCGCCTGGGTGGTGTGGCGGTCATGGGGCTTTTATCGGCCTTGATCGTCGGGCCCTGTGTCGCACCACCACTGGCTGCCGCATTGATTGTGATCGGTGAGTCCGGCAGCGCCATGCTGGGAGGCTCGGCCCTGTTTGCGATGTCGCTGGGCATGGGCGTGCCGCTCATCGCCGTGGGTATCGGGGCCGGCAAGTTCCTGCCCCGCGCCGGCAAATGGATGAATGCCGTTAAGGCCGTGTTTGGCGTCGGTCTGCTGGCGCTGGCCATCTGGATGCTTGAGCGCATCCTGCCCGGCGCGGTCATCATGGTGCTCTGGGGTCTGCTGGCCATTGCCTCGGCCGTTTACCTCGGTGCCCTGGAGCGGGTGGCGGAGGGCGCCTCGGGCTGGGCGCGATTGTGGAAGGCCCTGGGCGTGACCCTGTTACTGTTCGGCGCCATGCAGTTAATCGGTGCTGCATCGGGTGGCGACTACTGGCTGCGTCCGCTTGACCACCTTGCCGGTGGTGGCAGCGCAGGTGGTGATAAACAAGAGAAGGTGGAGTTTCGCCGGATTGCCTCGCTTGAAGATCTTCAGGCGGCGGTCGCACAGGCCAATGCACAGGGCCGGCCAGCCATGCTGGATTTTTATGCGGACTGGTGTGTGGAATGTATCCGCATGGAGCGCAACACTTTTCCCGCCGCACCGGTGCAGGATCTTCTGGCCCGCTTGCAGCCCATCAAGGCTGACGTGACCGAAAATAATCCTGTGGACCAGCGCTTAATGAAGGAATTCGGGATCTACGGGCCTCCGGCAATCCTCTTCTTTGGGCTCAATGGCGAGGAAATGAAAGACTACCGCCTGGTCGGCTACTTTGATGCCGAAACGTTCAGCGCGCATCTTCAGCAAGTGCTCGCCGCACAATAATTCTGTCCCGGTTTCCGTCCTATGTCGCGTCAAAGAACCTTGTTATTTGTCTCTGTCGCCGTGGTGGCCATGGCGGCGGGTGCCCTGACCGGCTCACTCCTCAAAAGGGATCCCAACACGGGTACGAAAGGTGCCGGACCTGCGACGCTGATTGGCAATCCACGACCACCCTTTACCCTGGGCGCGGCTGACGGGAGGCGGGTTTCTGCAGATGACTTTGATGGCCAGGTCATGTTGATTAATTTCTGGGCCACCTGGTGTGCACCTTGCCGCGAGGAAATGCCGATGCTCAACGAGGTGCAGGCCGAACTGGGCCCGGCCGGCCTGGCCGTTGTCGGGATTGCACTCGATGACGTGACCCGGGCGCGGACTTTTGCTGCCGAGTTGGACATCGACTACACCATTCTCGTTGGGGCCGGGGATGTGATGACCACGACCCTGGCCTATGGCAACCAGGCAGGCGTACTACCCTACACCGTGCTGGTTGACCGCGAAGGCGTGGTGCGCTGGACATACCTTGGTGAACTCAAGCGTGACGCCCTCATACAGAAGATCACGCCATTGCTATAAAGACGAAGCGAAAGCCCGTTTAACTTTTTGGTAACGATCCTGCTGCTATCGTCTTCAATACGGTGGCGAACGGTTTACATTCAGGTCGCCATATTGCAGACTCCGCCCCCTGTGAGACCGACCCGGACGCCATGACCCGCATTCTTGTCATCAACGGACCGAACCTGAACCTGCTCGGTGAGCGGGAGCCCGGAAATTACGGCCAGCGCAGCCTCGAGGACATTCTCAAGGAGCTGCATTATGTTGCCGACAGTTGCGGGGTGGCCCTGGACTCTTATCAGAGTAACAGCGAGGGCGGGCTGGTTGACCGTGTTCAGCAGGCCGGTCGGGAATCCGTTGATTACATTATTCTGAATCCGGCGGCCTACACCCACAGCAGCGTGGCGCTGCGTGATGCGCTGCTCGCGGTGAAGATCCCATTTATTGAGGTTCACCTTTCTGCGGTATCGGCCCGGGAGCCCTTCCGCCAGGTGACCTATTTTGCAGATATCGCCGAGGGCGTTATCAGCGGTTTCCGGGGCGAAGGTTACCTGCTTGCCCTGCAGGCCATCCTTAACCGAATTGAACCCTGAGCGGAGTGTACGGGCATGGACATTCGAAAAATCAAGAAACTGATCGAGCTGCTGGAAGAGTCCAGCCTCTCGGAAATCGAAATTGTGGAAGGCGAGGAGTCACTGCGAATCGCCCGCGCTGCAGCTGCACCGGCGCCGGTTGCCATGCCGCAGTATGCGCCGCCGCCCCCGGCCCCGATGCCCGCCCCGCCGCCCGCTGCGCAGGATTCCGGCGGCGCCGCGGAAGAAGAAGCGATTCCGGCCGGTCAGGTCGTTCGTGCGCCCATGGTTGGCACGTTCTATGGTGCCTCCAGCCCGGAGGCTGAGGATTTCGTCAGCAAAGGTCAGCAGGTCGCCGTTGGCGACACCCTGTGCATCATCGAAGCCATGAAAATGTTCAACCAGATAGAAGCGGACTTTTCCGGAACGGTGGTCGCGATACTCGCTGAGAATGGTCAGCCGGTCGAGTTTGACCAGCCGCTGTTCGTCATTCGCTGACCGGCCGCCGACGTGGCCATCATGGATAAGATCGTAATCGCCAACCGCGGTGAAATCGCCCTGCGTATTCTGCGTGCCTGCAAGGCGCTGGGCATCAAGACGGTGGCGGTTCACTCTACGGTTGACCGGAATCTCAAACACGTGGCGCTGGCGGATGAGTCGGTGTGCATTGGACCTGCGCCCGGCTCGGAAAGTTATCTGAATGTGCCGGCGATCATCGCTGCCACGGAAGTGACCGATGCACAGGCCGTGCATCCCGGCTATGGCTTTCTTGCTGAAAATGCCGACTTTGCTGAGCGCGTTGAAGAAAGCGGCTTTATCTTTATCGGCCCGCGGCCGGACACCATTCGGCTCATGGGCGACAAGGTGTCAGCCATCAATGCAATGAATGAAGCCGGGGTGCCCTGTGTGCCCGGCTCCGGCGGCCCCTTGGGCAACGATCCGGAAGAAAATGCAGCCATAGCCGGGAAGATCGGGTATCCGGTCATTATCAAGGCTGCCGCGGGCGGTGGTGGTCGCGGAATGCGCGTGGTGCGTGAAGAGAGCGAGCTGATTAACTCGCTGCAACTTACCCGCCAGGAAGCCGGCGCCGCATTTGGTGACGACACGGTTTACATGGAAAAATTTCTGCAAAACCCGCGTCATATCGAAATCCAGGTGATGGCTGACCAGCATGGTAATGCCATCCATCTGGGTGAACGTGACTGCTCTACCCAGCGCCGCCATCAGAAAGTGATTGAGGAAGCACCCGCACCGGGCATCACGCCGGAACAGCGTGCCGAGATTGGCGCAGTCTGTGTCGCGGCCTGCAAACGTATTAATTACCGTGGCGCCGGTACTTTTGAGTTTCTCTATGACGAGGGCAACTTCTACTTCATCGAGATGAACACCCGAATCCAGGTCGAACATCCAGTAACAGAAATGATTACCGGTGTGGACCTGATCCGCGAACAGATACTGGTCGCTGCCGGCGAGAAGCTCAGCAAGACACAGGAAGATATCGAAATTCGCGGGCATGCGATCGAGTGCCGGATCAACGCAGAAGATCCGGAAACCTTTATGCCCTGTCCCGGCACGATTAACGGCTTTCATACGCCCGGCGGTCCTGGTATTCGCGTGGACTCGCATATTTATGACGGGTACCGCGTGCCGCCCAACTATGACTCCATGATCGCCAAGATCATTGCCCATGGCCAGGACCGGGAGACGGCGGTCGCGCGCATGCGCGTGGCGCTGGGTGAGACCGTGCTCGGCGGTATCAAGACCAATATTCCCCTGCACCAGTGGCTGCTGGAAGACCCGGGTTTCCTCAAAGGTGGATTCAATATTCACTACCTGGAGAAGCGACTGCGCGAGCGCGGCGGTCCGGACGCTTGAATGCCGGGGGCGAAAGCCCCGCCTGGCTCGAGGTCAGTTTACGCCTCGAGCGTCAGCATGTGGCTGCAGGTGAAACTCTGCTGCTTGAACATGGCGCGCTCGCGGTCACACTCACCGATACCGGCGATACCCCAATCTGGGAACCGGCGCCGGAAACCACTCCTCTCTGGGATGAGGTTTGTCTGACCGGTTTGTTTCCGGTCGATACGGACACGCAAGCCTTGCTTGGGGTTGTTGCGCTGCTGCCATTGGCCGCGGAGCCGCAACTCAAAGGGCTGGCAGACCAGGTCTGGGAACGGGCGTGGATGGACCGTTTCAAGCCGATGCGCTTTGGCAAATCTCTGTGGATCATACCCAGCGGTAGCGAGGCGCCTGAGCCTGACGGCTTGCTGCTGCATCTCGACCCGGGTGTCGCGTTTGGAACCGGCACCCATGCCACCACCCATCTGTGCCTGGAGTGGATTGACTCCCAGGCTGCTACCGACGGCTTTACCGGCAAGGATGTGCTGGATTTTGGCTGTGGTTCCGGCGTGCTGGGTATCGCCACTGCACTGGCCGGAGCCCGCCAGGTTCAGTGCCTGGACTATGACGAGCAGGCGGTCTGGGCCACCGGCGAGAACGCCCGGCGTAACGGGATAAGTGACAGGGTGGGCGCTGCCGTGGCTGCCAGCCCGGCCGGTTTCGACGCCGACATCGTGATTGCCAATATCCTTGCCGGAATCCTTGAACGACTCGCACCGGAGCTGGTGTCTGCTGTCCGCCCGGGTGGGCAGTTGGTGCTGACGGGCATTCTGGAGGAGCAGTCAGAGTCGGTACAGGCTGCGTATGCCCGGGCCGGTCTGCGTATAATGCCCGCCGCCAGCCGCGGGGGTTGGGTACGATTGGAAGGCATAAAGGTATGAGTGAAGACTTGATCATTGAGTCGTTGACGGCACTGGCCGGTCAGCGAAAATTTCGCGTCGTGTTCCGCATTGAATGCGAGATACTTTTTGATCTGGATCTGCAATGCCGGTTGTTTGATGCGCAAACCGGTGATGAGAGCGTTTCAGTTCACATTCGCCAGGCAGGTTGGGATGTGTCCTGGCTACCTCGTGGACAGTACGCTGCGGAGGTAGACCTGGCCGGGGTCCGGACTCCGGCCGGTGCGCAGCGTGTGAGCATGATGGCATGGAAGGAAGCTAACGGGACCCCCGTTATGCTGGCCGAATCAGCCTTGCCGGATGCCGTAACGCTCAAGGCCGGTGATCCTGATCGAATCGCGCCCGCCAGCTGGTCGTTGGAGAGCAGCGATGGAATACCCATTGGGGAATTGAGCTGGAACCGCGGTCATGATGATTGGTTTTTCAAGCACTTCGATCATGCTGCGCGGGTCATTATTCACCTGATGCTTGGCAATGATGCGCGGCTCAAGGGGCGCATTCTTGATGTCGGTTGCGGCGATGGCATGACCGATCTCGGCGTGTTTCTGCGCTGCCAGCCGCAGGAACTCGTGGGTATTGATCCCTCGCGCCGCTATGAGCTGCTACCCGGGGTGGCCGGCAAGAATCACATACCCGGAGGCTGGCAGGAGAATCCGGCCCTGCGTTTTGAAGCGCACGACGGCAATGCGATCCCCTACGCAGATGACTACTTTGACGTGGTGCTGTCATGGGGTTCGCTGGAACATATTGTCGGTGGTTACGCGGGTACCCTGGCCGAAATTCGCCGCGTTCTGAAGCCCGGCGGGCTTTTATTTGTGCACCCCGGACTGTATTACGGCGCGGTTGGCAATCATCTTGGGGAATATTTTGATGATCCCTGGGCCCACCTGAAAATACCGCAAGATAAGTTGCGTGACCACGTGCTGGGCACGAGTCCGGACTACATAGACCGCGGTGGCGAGTTTGCCTCGTCGGAAGAGTACTGGCAGTGGTATACCGAGCTGAACCGGATCACCGTTGCGGATTTTGAAAAAGAGCTTCGTGCGCTGGATTTCGAACCCTGGCGTGTAGCGCTGCGCACGAGCCCGCTGGTGGAGTACACACCAGAGTTACAGCAGTACGGTTTTGAACAGTTGGCCAATGGGGAAGTCTACATTTCTGCCTGGAATCGAAAATAGGTTTATGGCAAAGCTTTATTTCAATTATTCGGCGATGAATGCGGGTAAAACCACCGTGTTGCTCCAGTCAGCCTATAACTATCGCGAGCGGGGCATGACGCCTCTGCTGTTTACGCCGCAGCTCGATGATCGTTTCAAGGTCGGTGTGGTGAAGTCACGCATTGGGCTGCAGGCCGAGGCGCTGGTGTTTGATTCACAAACCGACCTGCTGGACCAAACCCGGGCTGAGCTGGAGTCGCGAAATATTCACTGTGTTCTGGTTGATGAGGCACAGTTTCTGAGCCGCGACCAGGTCTATCAGCTTGGCGAGGTTGTGGATCAGCTGGGCATTCCGGTGTTGTGCTTTGGCCTGCGCACGGACTTCCAGGGCGAGTTGTTTGAGGGCAGCAAGTATCTTCTGGCCTGGGCGGATCAGCTCGATGAGCTGAAGACCATTTGTCACACCGGTCGCAAGGCGACCATGGTGGTCAGGGTAGATGCCGACGGCTATGCCATGCGCGAGGGCTCCCAGGTGGAGATCGGTGGCAATGACCGCTACGTTTCGGTCAGTCGCAAGGAGTTCAAGGCAGTTTTCAGTGGGGGCAAGCGCGTTAAATTTATTGACCCGCCAGACAGTGGCGCGCCTGATTCGGAGACAAAAGATCTGCTCTGATGTAGTCTGAGATCATGCGTGTCGTCATCATCCTGATCTTTGTGCTGCTGGGAGCCTGGTATTTCCTGGGCCGTCCGGAGCCTGTGCCGGTTGAAGAGAGCTTCATCGCCGAGCCGGTGAAGCAGCTTAAGGAAGCCGAAGCGCTGAATGAGACCTACCTGGAACAGGCCGGGGCGCGCCAGCAACGTCTGGAAGAGGCAGCGAACGGCGATGGTGGAAACTGATGCGCTGTGGTGTGCCTATCTCTGGCAACCGGGACAGTAAAAGCTCGATCGTTGTCCAATGACCTTGTGGCGCATTTCTGCGCCGCATTGAAAGCAGGGTTTCCCATCGCGACCATAAGCCAGCAGGTCCAGCGCGAAATATCCCGGTGCCCCGTCACTGTTCACATAATCCCTCAACGTGGTGCCGCCCTGGCGAATGGAGCGCGCAAGAACGTCACGGATAGCTTTTGCGAGAGCGCGATAACGGGCCCGGGAAATTCGACCTGCTGCCCGGTTCGGATGGATTCCGGACATAAACAATGCTTCTGTGGCGTAGATATTGCCCACGCCGACCACCACCCGTCCGTCCATGATGAAATTTTTAACCGCGACGCGACGTCCGCGTGAGCGTTCAAAAAGCAAATCACCGCTGAACTGATCACCCAGAGGCTCCGGACCAAGGTGGGCCAGCAGCTCATGCTCCTCGCGCGGCGGGGTGACCCACAACAGAGCCCCGAAACGGCGCGGATCGTTGTAGCGCACGATCGCATCAGCGGTAACGAGATCGAAGTGATCGTGTTTTCGCGGTTCGGCCTGGTCGGTAATCACGCGCAGCGAGCCGGACATGCCCAGGTGAATGAGCATATCCCCGCCGGCATCGGTTTCCAGGATCATGTATTTTGCACGGCGTTGCAGGCCGGTTATGCGCGCACCGACGGCCTGCTGTATGACCTCTGGCACGGGCCAGCGCAGTCGGCTGTCGCGCACCTCGATGGCTTGCAGCGTCCGGCCTTCAAGATAGGGGCGGATGCCGCGTAGCGTGGTTTCGACCTCTGGTAATTCGGGCATGAATTGTTTCCTGACGGGCATGCCACGCTACCATAGGGGCCGTCTTTGAAGGAACACCCGTCCCTGGAACATTTTCACCTATGACCACCACATGACCCGCCCCACGGAGAAAGCTGGCGAAGCGACCCGGCCCGGCAGCCCCGAAAACACAACACTCCTGGTCGGGGTAGACACGGGCGGCACGTTCACGGACCTGGTGGTGTGGGACGGTGAACGGCTCAGGCACGACAAGGTCCTGTCTACACCCGCCGACCCCTCCGAGGCCATCCTTGAGGGCCTGGGCCGTCTCGGCGTGCGTGATTTACCGCTGCAGCTGGTACATGGCACTACCGTCGGAACCAATGCGGTGCTGGAAGGCAAGGGCGTCCGTGTCGCTTACGTGACCAGCCAGGGTTTTGCTGATGTATTGACCCTGGCGCGTCAAAACCGCCGCGAGGTTTACGCGCTCGAGCAGGCGATAGAGTCACCCCCGGTGCCGCCCGGGCTGTGCCTGGAAGTGAGTACGCGCATCGATGCACACGGCGGACTGCTTGAGCGTGCCAGTGACGAAGCGCTTCAAGCACTGGCCGCCAGGGTCGGGGAGCTTGGCGCGGAGTCAGTCGCGGTGAACCTGTTGTTTTCATTTCTGTGCCCCGAGGAAGAACAACGTATTGCCCGCGCCCTGCCCGAGGGGTGTTTCGTGAGCTGCTCAAGTGAGCTGCTACCGGAGCTGCGTGAATACGAGCGTGGTATCGCGACCTGGCTGAATGCCTCGGTCGGACCCTTGATGGCCCGCTATCTTGACCGGCTCTGCCGCTTGTTGCCGCGTTCGCGCCTGAGCGTGATGCAGAGTGCGGGAACCACGATTGCCGCTGACCAGGCAGCCGGTCAGGCGGTTCGCCTCTTGCTCTCCGGTCCGGCCGGCGGCATTGCCGCGGCGCGATTGCTGGGCAAGGTGAGCGGTCATGAGAAAGTCATGACCCTGGATATGGGCGGCACCTCGACAGATGTTTCCCTGCTCAACGGCGCCATCCCGTTGACAAACCGTTCGCAGATCGCAGGCTGGCCGCTCACCATCAGCAGCGTCGATATCCATACCATTGGTGCTGGTGGCGGCTCGATCGCCCGGGTGGATGAAGGAGGCATGCTGCTGGTCGGCCCGGAGTCCGCCGGTGCCAGTCCGGGCCCTGCCTGTTACGGCCAGGGCGGGACCTCAGTGACGGTTACCGACGCCAACCTCGCCCTGGGTCGCCTGCCACCCGATACGCTGCTTGGCGGCTACCTGCCACTCGATCATGATGCGGCCCGGGCGGCGCTGCTGGAACTCGGCCAGGAGCTCAATTGCAGCGCGCAGGCGGCTGCCGGGGGCGTGCTGCAACTGGCCAATGAACACATGGCCCGGGCGCTCCGCGTGATGTCAGTGGAGCGCGGGCACGACCCGCGGGAGTATTCCCTGATGTGCTTTGGCGGAGCGGGTGGTTTGCACGCCTGCGCCGTTGCGGAGCTGCTGGCCATGCGCACGGTAATCATGCCCGCCCTTGCAGGCGTCCTGTCGGCCCAGGGTATGCTGGCATCGCGCCCCGGCCGGGATCTGTCCCGGGCAGTTCTGAGCACCCTGGACGCATGCAATGAAAGCGCCCTGCAACAGGCTTTCCAGGAACTCGAAGCGGAAGCCGCGCAGGCACTGATAGCAGAGGGCATTTCACTCACCGACCTGTCCCACACACACCGCATCGAGCTGCGCTATCTCGGCCAAAGCGACAGCCTGACCCTGTCCTGGACAGGCCTGGACGGTCTGCAAGAAACATTCCACAAAGCCCACGAGCAAACCAGCGGCCACCGCCTCGACCGCCCGGTAGAACTCGTCAACCTGCGCCTGCTATCCCGCGGCCCGGCACCCCTGTCAGAACTAGTCGAAACCCACTCCGATGTGACCACGGAACCTAAAGCTGGCGAAGTTTACCTTCCCGACCTCGATCGCAAAGCCCCCGTCCTGCAGCGCATCAGCCTGCAACCTGGCACACCTTTCACCGGCCCCTGCATCATCGTCGACAAGGCCGCCACAACCTGGGTAGCCCCCGGCTGGACCGCCAAACCCGATCAATGGGGCAACCTGATACTCCATCGGGAAAACTAAATTCTGGAGGTGTCAGTTCAGAACTTCAGGCCTCCTCGATGCAGGGGTGTGCGCGGGTACTTCAGATGCCGGGCCATTAAGGCTTGAGCTGAGAGAGATGGAGCGACTGGGGTTATTTCGCCAGGGAGGGCGAAATAAGGTCACCCAAATCAGGATGATTTGTGTGACCGACCCCACCAAGCGCAATCGAACGAGGGAAGCCGAAGGCCGAAAGCCAGGCCCGGCATCTGAAGTACCCGCGCACACCCCGGTCAACAGAAAACCTGACGCCACAAAAAAACCCGCCAGAAGGCGGGCTTTTCAAAGGATGCGTAGCCCAAAGAATGGACATGCAGCGCCAGATCAGGTTATTTGATCTTGGCTTCCTTGTACATGACGTGCTTGCGTACAACGGGATCGTATTTCTTGATCTCCATTTTGCCCGGCATGTTCTTTTTGTTTTTGTCGGTCGTATAAAAGTGACCGGTGTCAGCAGAGGACACCAGGCGGATTTTTTCGCGATTTGACTTGGCCATGGTGAATTCCTCGCCTTAGAATTTTTCGCCGCGGGCACGCAGATCGGTCAGAACGGCATCAATGCCTTTCTTGTCGATGACGCGCATGCCTTTGGTGGAGACACGAAGTTTGACCCAACGATTCTCACTTTCCACCCAAAAACGGTGGGCGTGCAGGTTGGGCAGAAAACGTCGCCGGGTTCTCCGGTTGGAGTGCGACACATTGTTTCCGGACATCGGCCGTTTGCCGGTGACCTGACAGATTCTGGACATGAGGCTTTCCCGTACATGGTGGAGCAAAAGAGCCGCACTTTATACCGTAACGGCCCGCTCTTCGCAAGGTTTTTTGTCCAATGAGTCTTTTGGCCGGGCCCGGAGTCGGGGGCAATAGCCGGCACATTCCAGCACCGCGCGCCGCGTTGCTACAGCAGTCCGCGACAGGCCATGGACACCGGTTCGCCGTCACCGATGACGAAATGGTCCAGCAGGCGGATCTCCAGCAAGGCCAGGGCCTCTTTCAGGCGCCGTGTGATCGCCTGGTCGGCAAGGCTGGGCTCGGCCACGCCGGAAGGGTGGTTGTGCGCAACAATCACAGCTGCCGCCCCGTAACGAAGCGCTTTTTCCGCGACCACCCGGGGATACACGCAGGCGCCGTCGATGGATCCCTTGAACAGTTCCTCGCTGAGAATCACCCGGTGGCGGGTGTCCAGAAAAACCCCGGTGAACACTTCGCGCTCGCGATCGCGCAGGCTCATCCGCAGATAATCCACGGTGTCTCCCGGGCTGCCGAGCGCTATGCCACGTTGTAACTGTTCTTCCTGATGGCGCAGCATCAGTGCCCGCGCGGCCGTCAAGCGCGCGACGTCCTCCCGCTTCCAGCCCGGCCGGGTGGCCAGGGTTTCCGGCCGCAACCGAAGCAGCGCCCGCAGTCCGCCTTCGCGCCTGAGGCTGTCCTCGGCCAGCTGCAGGGCCTCCTGTGGATGTCGCGCAGGCGCAAGCAGTTCCGCAAGCAAGTTTGCAGTCGAACACCGGACCGCGTCGAAGACCTGGCCGCCCGCAGAGCGGCAGGTTGATCCTGATAAATCTTTCATAAAGTCATTGTGCGCTGGTGCCGGGCAGATCGGCAGAGCCTGCCGGCGCGTTGTCACGTGAGAATTTTTCTCATGACTAATGAAATTGCCCGGCGCCTTGGTATAGTAACGACATAAGCAAGAATAAAATGTTCGCCGATGCGCTACAGCGACGCGCATAAGGAAAGGGGGACAATGGCTGATCTGATCCCGCACGACAGGGCAAAAGTAAGGGCGAAATGATGGGCAAGCTCGAGACGCGACCGGTGCAACTCCGGGTGCTGGATGCCCGTTTGGGTAATGAATTCCCTTTGCCCGCCTATGCGACCGATGGCTCTGCCGGTATGGATTTGCGTGCCATGATTGATGCACCAATGGTGATTGAGCCAGGCGCCACGCAACTGCTCCCAACCGGCTTTGCCATGCACATCAAGGATCCCGGCCTGGCTGCGGTTATCCTGCCTCGTTCCGGGCTTGGGCATAAACATGGGCTGGTTCTTGGTAATCTCGTGGGCCTGATCGACAGCGACTATCAGGGGCAGGTATTCATGTCCTGCTGGAACCGCTCAGATAAGCCTTTCGAGGTTGAGCCGGGCGCGCGCATGGCGCAGCTGGTCTTTTTGCCCGTAATGCAGGTGGCCTGGGAACAGGTGGAAGACTTTGATGCGTCGGAGCGCGGAGATGGCGGGTTCGGGCATACAGGGAAGAACTGAATTATGGCAAAACGCACACTCGCAGATGTAACCCGGGTCGACAAACCTTCCGACAGCGTGTTGGCTGCGCCGTGGCCGTATTTTCTTGCCGGTTTCATCATTCTCGCGATCGCGGCCTGGTCTGCCCTGGGCGGCAGCAGTGAAGCCTCGCAAAGCGAAGAGGCGCGCAACCAGGCCCGCCAGACGGTTAGCACTTTGGGCCGTGTTGTGCAGGAGATTCAGGAAATGCTGCGCAGCGATGAATTCCAGGATCGTGCGCAGGCAGTGCAGGCTGGAAATGCGATCACTTCGAGCCTGCTCGCGCAGGCGCGTCGCATGATTCCTGAGGTCACCGATGTGCACCTGTATGACAACGGCGTGTTCATGACGGATCTGGACAGCGTTGGCGACAATGGATTCATCATGCTGGATATGATGTCAGCAGCTCTGGAAGATGAGATTTCACCGGTCCAGTTCATTCAGTCGGATGGATTGAGCTACGTGGTTGCCGCGACCACAATCGGGCGCGCAGTACAGAACAGGGGTTTTGTACTGGTGTACCTCGACCCGAGCTATCTGCTGAACCTGTTTAACGTCTCAGAACCTGCCGCCGGGTTCCTGGCGCTTGAACATGAGGCCGGGGCGAACGCGCCAATGAGCCTGAAAGCCATCGGTAGTGATATGCCGTCCGGTTTCAGCGCCGCCCGGATCGATGTGCCGAATTCCCTGCTGCAAGTGGTTTATCCGGAACAGCGTGGCGCAATGTTGATTGGCGGCCAGGAACAGATCGTATTGCTGATTCTCGGTGGCTTGCTGCTGCTGTTCGGGGCGGTGCGTCACGTGCAGCTGAAGAAGGTCGTGGCGCAGGCTGATGAAATGCCGGATCACTTCGCAACGCTGCGTGAAACCGACTCCGGGCTCGATACGATGCCGCCGACATTGGCCGCCGCCAGGCAGGAAAATGCCGTGCGGGACAGGAAAAAGCCGACCGGGGATCGCACCAGCCCGACATTGGCCGGGACCACCCAATCCCAGCCTGAGACCGCGCCGGCCCCGTCTGCGGCAGTCACACCGCCGGCTTCTCCCATAACAGGCATGGGCAAGCCGCCGGATACCGATGCCGAAGAACCTGTATCGCTGCGGCCAAAAGGCCCCCGCAAAGCGCCGGACTCAAAACCTACACGTCCGGATTTTAACGAACCGCAAGATCCGCCGCTGACGCCGCGCGAGCCGATGCCGCCGATTGAGGAGCCGTCCCTGGTGCCGAAAATTTCACAACCTGCAAAGTCCGATGACGAAGAGCTGCCGCCGTTCATTCCATCTCAGGACCCGCCCAAACCGGCCGTTCCCGAACCGGAGGCCCCAAATAAACCTGACGCGTCGATATCGGACGCCCCCCGCGCAACGCCGGCTTCTGCAGTTGTGGCCTCCCGGACAGGGGGTGTGGACCTGAGCAGTGAGATCTTTCGTGCTTATGATATTCGCGGTGTGGTTGGCAAGACGCTGGACCAGGGCATTGCCTTCATGATCGGACAGGCCGTCGGCAGCCTGACGATGGACAGCCTGGCCGGGCCGCTCATTGTGGGTCGCGATGGCCGTCATTCCGGACCGGACCTGGTCGACGGGCTGGTCGATGGCATCAGTTCCTCAGGTTGCGATGTGATTGATGTCGGTGCTGTACCTACCGGGGCTCTGTACTTTGCGACCTATGAGCTGGGCAAAGGCTCCGGCGTCATGGTGACCGGCAGTCATAATCCGCCGGACTATAACGGTTTCAAGATCATGATCGGCGGCAAGACCCTGTCCGGTGACGATATTTTCGGGCTGTTTGAACGCCTGAGGACCGGTAATCTGCGCCAGGGCAAGGGTGAGGTGAGTGGTGAGGACGTACTGATCGCTTACCGTGACCGGATCGCCGGCGATATCCAGCTGGCCCGACCTCTGAAAGTTGTGGCGGATGCCGGCAATGGTGTTGGCGGTGTTTGCTCCACCGAGATCCTGCGCGCCATTGGTGCAGAGGTCATTCCGCTGTATGACGATGTAGATGGTGACTTTCCCAATCATCACCCGGATCCGAGCGACCCGGAAAACCTCCGCGACCTGATCGAGTCGGTTCGCCTGACCGGCGCTGATCTCGGCGTTGCGTTTGATGGTGATGCAGACCGGCTTGGTGTGGTCACACCCAATGGCGAAATCGTTTTTTCGGACCGGATCATGATGCTCTATGCCCGCGAGGTGCTGAGCCGCAACCCGGGTCAGACGATCATTTATGACGTCAAGTGCACCGGCCATCTCGACACGGTGATTCGCGAGGCCGGCGGCAAACCTGAGATGTACAAGACCGGACATTCCCTGATCAAAAACCGCATGAAGGAGGTCGATGCGCCCTTTGCCGGTGAAATGAGCGGGCACTTCTTCTTCAAAGACCGCTGGTATGGTTTCGATTGCGGTATTTACTCAGCCTGCCGGCTGCTGGAAATACTGGCGAACAGTCCCGGGAGCCCGACCGAGGTGCTGGCCGCCCTGCCCAATTCGGTGAGTACCCCGGAGCTGAAGGTGCAGCTGGAAGAGGGCGAAAACCATGCATTTATCACGCAATTTCAAAAGGCGGCAGATTTTCCCGAGGCGCGCCTGACAACCATTGATGGCGTGCGTGCCGACTGGCCTGATGGCTGGGGCCTGGTTCGTGCCTCCAATACCACGCCGATACTGGTGCTGCGATTCGATGCGGACAGCAAAGAGGCCCTGCAGCGAATCCAGGAAGCGTTTCGTGCGCAGCTTCTGGCACTCAAGCCGGATATGAAGCTTCCGTTTTAGGGTTGCTGCAGCGGCATCGAACAACCCAGGAGCCTCCCATGTACTTCAAGCGCATTCTTTCCGCCCTGTTTTGCGCAGGGCTGTTCACCCCGGCCGTTTTCGCCAACCCCGGCGACATGGCCAGGGTCGTCACCCAGGCCGATAGTCCGGTGGATTGCGTTTCACGGGTGGCGGTGCGCAAAATCGATGGTCGGGAGAAATTTGTTTCACCCCGGGGGTTCGACCTGTCGCCGGGCACGCACACCCTCTCCGGGACCGTGGCGATCGATGCGCGCAACTGCGATGTGGAGCTGGCCACCGGCGACTGGATTGCGGCCCCTCTCGAGGCGGAGTTCGAGGCCGGCAAGACCTATTACATCGGTTTTGACCACAGCTCGGGCAACCGCAGCGAGTGGCAGTACGTGATCTGGAAAGTCGAGTAAACCCTTGAGGTTATCGCCCATCTCTGCCGGGCAGAGATGGCTTCAATAGGCATAATCCCTGAACACCGGGTCTACGCTTCGATTCCACTCGTTCTCGAACAGCTGGAGTTTGCGGTCGGCAGGCGTAATGCCGGTCGCAGCGGCTTGCTGGAGTGGTGCAAGAAAGCCGGTTTCATTGTCCCCCGCCGCATCCAGGCGATTACGTGCGCTGAGTCCTGCGCGGCTGAGCTCGAGCACTTCTACCGCCAGTTCCTGCAGGCTGCGCCCGCGGATTACGGCCCGTAAGCCCAGGCGGGCAGCGTCGCGACGTAACTGCAGACGCTCTTCAATGCTCCAGGTAGAGGCCAGGTCCCAGGCTGCATCCAGGGAAGGCTGGTGATAAAGCAAGCCGGCCCAGAATGCCGGTAATGCGCAGAGTCTCCGCCACGGACCGCCGTCGGCGCCGCGCATTTCCAGAAAACGTTTCAGGCGCACTTCCGGAAAAGCGGTGGTCAGGTGATCTTCCCAGTCCTTGATGGTGGGCAGCTCGCCCGGCAAGGCCGGCAGTTTTCCAGCCAGAAAGTCCCGGAAGGACTGGCCGGAGGCATCCACGTATTTACCATCGCGGTAAACAAAATACATGGGCACGTCGAGCAGATAGTCCACGTAGCGCTCAAAGCCCATGCCATCTTCAAAGACCCATGGCAGCATGCCCGTGCGGTCAGGATCGGTATCTTCCCAGACGTGGGAGCGGTAGCTGACAAAGCCGCTGGGCTGGCCCTCCAGGAAAGGAGAGTCAGCGAACAGGGCGGTCGCCAAAGGCTGCAAGGCGAGCGAGGTGCGGAATTTCTGCACCATATCGGCCTCGGATCCGAAGTCCAGGTTGACCTGCACTGTGCAGGTGCGCGACATCATGTCGAGACCCTGGCTGCCGACTTTTGGCATATAGTCGCGCATGATCCTGTAGCGCGCCTTGGGCATCCACTGCATGTCCTCCCTGCGCCATTTTGGCTGAAAGCCCATACCGAGGAAACCGATACCCAGAGGTTCGCAGACCGCCTTGACCTGGGTCAGGTGCGTATTCACCTCGCGGCACGTCATGTGAATGTCGTCCAGCAAGGCGCCGCTGAGCTCCAGTTGTCCGCCGGGCTCAAGGGTAATGGATGCACCGGTGTCATTGAGGAGCGCGATAATGTTGTCGCCTTCGAGCTGCGGGCGCCAGTCAAACTGGCTTGCCAGGCCGGATAACACGGCGCTGATGCCACGCTTGCCATCATAGGGAAGTGGCCGCAGATCGTCTGTGGTGAAGCCAAACTTTTCGTGCTCCGTACCCAGACGCCATTCTTCCGGCGGTCGGCTGCCGGAAGCGAGATAATCGATGAGTTCCTGACGGTCACTGACCGTCATGCTGGATGTGTTTCCCGCCAAGGCCGGGTCTCCTTAACACGCTGTAATGAATTAGGATAAACGAAAGCTGATGCCTGCGTCCCCATCCAATCAATGATTGACCATCCAATGCTCAAGGTAAGTTACGTGACCCGGTGTGCGATCCGTCGCGCCGGCGTCTTGCTTTGCCTGATTTTGCTGACGTTTGCCGGGTTTCTGCCGCCGGCTCTGGCGGCCGATAAAGTCCTTACCCGCGGCCTCGGGCCGGAGCCCGATTCCCTGGATATTCACCAGGCGCAAGGGCTGGCCGCATTGCAGGTGCTGCGGGATCTTAACGAGGGCCTGGTGACTTTTGATGCCGCCGGTGAACTTGTCCCTGGCATTGCACGGGGCTGGAGCGTTGACGAGGGTGGTTTGCGTTACCGGTTCGAGCTGCGCACTGATGCGCTCTGGTCCAACGGTGACCAGGTTCACGCCGGCGATTTCGTGCGCGGGTGGCGCATGGCGCTGGCACCGGCGACCCAGGCGCGCACTGCCAGCCTGCTGGCACCGGTAAGCCGTGCCCGTGAAGTGCTGGCTGGTGACGCGGACCCGCTTGTTCTGGGTATTCGGGCTATCGATGAGCAAACGCTGGAGGTTGATCTTGAACAGCCCACGCCCTGGTTTCTCGAACTGCTGACCCATCCGGTGTCCTTTCCGCTGCACCCGTCCGCTGCAGGCACTGAGCCTGGTGATGTTGCCGGCCGGCCGGTCAGTGGCGCCTGGCTGCTGGACGAGCAGGTGCCACGCTCGCACATCACGCTGCGGCCCAATCCCCGCTATTACGCGGCAAATGATATCGCGCTGGACGAGGTGATGTACGTCACCATCGAGGACCCGGGTGCGGAGTTATCGCGCTTTCGGGCCGGCGAAGTCGATATCACGGAGACCATTCCACCCGGGCGCCATGACTGGTTGCTTGAGCATTATCCCGAGGCATTGCGAATCTCGCCTTATATCGGCAGCTTTTGGCTGGGGCTAAATCTGTCCCGCCCACCGCTTCAAGGTCAGCCGGACCTGCGCCGCGCCCTGTCGCTGGCCATAGACCGGGAAACGTTAACCCGCGTGGTTATGGGTGCCGGTGAGCTGCCTGCCTGGACGATTGTGCCGCGCGGCCTGGCCGGCTTTGTGTCACCAGGTGATCCGGCCGAGGGTCTGGATAAGGCAGCACGCGAGGCCGAGGCCCGTGAGCTGTATGCGCGAGCTGGTTACAGCGAGCGCCAGCCCCTGCGCCTGGAGCTCCGCTTCAATACTTCAACGCAACACCGGCGGATGGCCGTGGCGGTTGCCGCCATGTGGAAGCAGGTGCTGGGCGTGAACACGGATCTGCTCCATGAGGAATGGATGGTGTTCGTAAACAACCGGCGCCAGGGGATTCGAACCCAGGCTTTCCGCGGTGGCTGGATAGCAGACTATGCCGACCCGGTGTCGTTTCTGGACCTGTTCCGGGCCGATAATGCGCTGAACAACACCTTTTATGACAACCCGGATTTTGACCAGCTACTGGACCTTGCCGCCACGCTCAACGGCGCGCAGCGCCTGGACGTGCTGCAACAGGCAGAAACCATGCTGTTGCAGGACACGCCCGTGATCCCGCTTTACTATTACGTTTCCCGCCACCTGGTGAATCCGGACGTGCGTGGATATCTCGATAACCCGCGGGACATTCACCTGTCCCGCTACCTCGATCTGGGCCTGGAATAACCGTGAGACCGCAAACCGACCTGTTCCGCCCGCAACGCCGGTCATTTTTGACCCTGGCCCCTGGCGTTCTGGTCGCGGCCCTCATGTGTGTTCTGCTGGCGGCCTGCGGGGAACGTGACCCTGATGCGCCACGCGACTCCAACCAGGCCAAACGCCCGGTACCGCTGCTGCTGACACCAGACGGGCGACCCGAACCGGCAGTTCTGGCGGAGCAACAGGTCGTGTACCGTGGCAACGGCGAGGAGCCACAGACCCTTGATCCGCATCTTGCCGAGGGTGTTCCGGCGGCAAATATTCTGCGCGATCTTTACGAGGGGCTAATGAGTGAGGCGCCGGACGGGCGTATCGTTCCCGGTGTTGCCATGCGCTACAACATGAGCCGTGACGGGCGGACCTACACCTTCTATCTGAGGCGTGATGCGACCTGGTCCAACGGCGACCCCCTTCGCGCCGGGGATTTTGTTTATTCCCTGCAGCGCAGTGCAGATCCTGCCACGGCATCGAAATTTGCGTCCATGCTGATGCCGATCGAGAACGCGGAGCAGGTGCTCGCCGGGCTGGCCGCGCCGCAGACGCTCGGGGTTGAGGCCCTGGATGAATACACCCTGCAGATTCGCCTGACGGACCCGACGCCCTATTTCCTTGCACTGCTTACCCACTCTGCGACCTATCCGGTGCACCGGGCCAGCGTTGAAGAATTCGGGGCACGCATGTCGCGTCCGGGCAACCTGGTATCCAATGGCGCTTTTGTCCTGAGCGACTGGGTGGTGCGTTCGAGAATCGAGCTGACCCGCAATACGCAGTACTGGGATGCAGCAAATACCATTCTGGACGGTGTGGTTTATTACCCGCTGGAAGATCAGTCTGCAGAACTTAAGAAGTTCCGCTCCGGAGATCTGCATTGGACCTATGACGTGCCAAACAACCAGTTTCGCTGGTTGCAGAAAAACTATCCGGATGAGCTGGTTGTCAGCCCCTGGCTGGCGTCTTATTTCTTCGGCTTTAACATGACCCGTGAGCCATTTATTGCCTCACCCATGCTGCGCGAGGCGCTGGTGCTGGCTATTGACCGCGAGCTGATCACGGAAAAAGTCACCCAGTTCGGCGAACAACCGTCCTTCACCCTGGTGCCGCCGGGCATTGGTGACTACCAGTCAATTTTGCCTGCGTACGCGGACTGGACCCAGGAAGAGCGCAATGCCGAGGCGCAGCGCCTGTATGCTGCCGCCGGTTATACAGAAGCGGATCCGCTACGTATCGAAATTCGATACAACACCAGCGAAAACAATAAAAAAGTGGCCCTGGCGATCGCATCCTTGTGGAAACAGGTGCTGGGCGCGCAGGCAACGCTGGTGAACGAAGAATGGAAGGTATTTTTACAAAATCGCTCGCAAAGGGTGTTGACCCAGGTCTTCCGGGCCGGCTGGGTCGGCGACTATGCAGACCCTTACAGCTTTTTGCAGATGTTCGGCAGCGGTCACGGACGGAACGACTATGGCTTTAGTGACTCGCTGTATGATTCGCTGCTTGAGCAGATTGCGGAGGAACGCATTCCTGCACGGCGGCGACGTCTGATGCAGGAAGCGGAGCGGCTGTTGCTGGAGGCATTTCCAATCATTCCCATTTATACCTACGTGACCAAGCGCCTGGTTGACCCGCACCTCAGGGGCTGGGAAAACAACGTCATGGATCACCACTACTCCAAGCACATGTTTCTGCTGGCCTCGCAGTCGGAAAGCGCCGGCGCCGGATCCGCGCCGTGAGCGTAAAGCACGGTCTCTGGCGCCACGCGGGGCAACGTTTACTGGGCGTCGTGCCCACCTTGTTACTGCTCATTACCGTGGTTTTTTTCCTCGTGCGAATCGCGCCCGGTGGCCCTTTTGACTCTGAAAAGGCCCTGCCGGCGGAGATTGAGGCCAATCTGAATGCCAAGTACCACCTCGATGAGCCTCTGGTGCAACAGTATTTTCGCTACCTCGGCCAGGTGCTGGTGTTCGATTTCGGGCCGTCCTTCCAGTACAAGGACTGGACTGTCAATGAACTCATCGCCCAGGGCTTTCCTGTTTCACTGACCGTGGGCGGCCTGGCCATCCTGCTGGGTTTTGTCATTGGTATCAGCGTTGGCGTGGCCGCTGCCTTACAACAGAACAAGGCCTGGGATTTCACCAGCATGGGCTTTGCCATGCTCGGAGTCTCAATACCGAATTTTGTTATTGCACCTGTGCTCATCCTGCTGTTTGCCGTGTATGCCGGCTGGCTGCCTGCCGGGGGCTGGGACTGGACCTGGCAGAGCGCGGTGCTGCCGGTGATTACCCTGGCCTTGCCCGTGATCGCCTACATTGCCCGCCTCATGCGCGGCAGCATGATCGAGGTTTTGCACAGCGACTTTATTCGGACCGCCCGCGCCAAGGGGCTGCCCGAGCGGCAGGTTATCCTGCGGCATGCCTTCAAGCCCGCGCTTTTACCGGTGCTGTCCTATATGGGGCCGGCGACTGCGGCGCTGATTACCGGCTCGGTGGTGGTTGAGCGTATTTTTTCGATACCCGGCCTGGGCAGCTACTTTGTGCAGGGCGCCCTGAACCGCGACTACACCCTGGTCATGGGCGTGGTTATTTTTTATGGCGTACTGATCATCATGCTCAACCTGCTGGTTGATTTGCTGTACTCATTGCTCGACCCGAAAATTCGCTATGAAGAGCTCTGACCTCACCCAGCCCGACGCATTTGAGGCGGCGCTGCAGCTGGGCGATGTCAAAGGCCGCTCGCCCTGGGAAGATGCCTGGCATCGCCTGATCAGGAACCGGGCCGCGGTGGTGAGCGCCGTGATCATGGCAGTGATTATTCTGTCAGTGATTTTTGGCCCCATGCTAAGCAGTTGGAGTATGGATTTCACCGACTGGGACCACACCAACTCACCCCCCAGCTTTGCCAACGGGCACTGGTTTGGCACCGACGCAGTGGGGCGCGACATACTGGTGCGCACCCTGGAGGGCGGCCGCATCTCGCTACTGGTTGGCTTTGTCAGCACGCTGGTCAGCCTGTTGATTGGCGTCACGTATGGTGCAGTCGCCGGCTACTATGGCGGCGCTACCGATCGCATCATGATGCGTATCGTTGACATCATTTACGCCATGCCCTTCATGTTTTTCGTCATCCTGTTGATGGTCGTTTTCGGACGGCATATCGTGCTGATCTTTATTGCCATCGGGGCGGTCAACTGGCTGGACATGGCGCGCATCGTGCGCGGCCAGACGCTGGCGCTCAAGCGCATGGAATATGTGGAGGCCGCGCGGGCCTGCGGTGTGGGGAACCGGGCCATCATTTTTCGGCATATCGTGCCCAATCTGCTCGGCGTGGTCATGGTTTATGTGACCCTGACGATTCCCCAGGTGATTCTGGTGGAGTCCTTCCTCAGCTTCCTGGGCCTGGGCGTGCAAGAGCCGATGAGCTCCTGGGGTGCCCTGGTCAACGACGGCGCCCAGGATATGGAATCGGCGCCATGGACCCTGGTGTTTCCGGCGGTAATGCTGACCACGACCCTGTACTGCTTCAACTACATCGGCGACGGGCTGCGTGATGCGCTTGATCCGAAGGATCGCATGTGAACACGCCACTGCTGGAAGTAAAGGATCTGCAGGTCCGGTTTGACACCCCCGATGGCGAGGTTCATGCGGTGCGCGGGCTGGATTTCATCCTCGAGCCCGGTGAGAGCCTGGCCATTGTTGGCGAGTCCGGATCGGGCAAGACCCAGGCCATGATCGCGGTGATGGGGTTGTTGGCTGAGAATGGCTCAGCCAGCGGTCAGGCCTTGTTCCGTGGCGAAGATCTCATGGCCATGAAGCCGCATGAGCTGAATCGTCACCGCGGGCGGGATATCGCCATGATCTTCCAGGATCCCATGACCTCGCTCAACCCGTACCTGAGCATTGAGCAACAGCTGGTCGAGGTGTGTATGCACCACCACGGGCTGGGACGGCGTGAGGCGCGCGGTCATGCCGTGGAGATGTTGCGCGCAGTCCGCATCCCGGACCCGGAGCAGCGCATCAAGCAGTACCCCTTTGAGTTCTCCGGCGGTATGCGCCAGCGTGTCATGATTGCCATGGGGCTGATCTGTGAGCCGGCAATTCTGATTGCCGATGAGCCCACCACGGCGCTGGATGTCACGGTGCAGTCGCAGATTGCCGCCCTGGTCAAGGAAGTGGTGACGCGCTCCAATATGGCCTCGATTCTCATCACCCATGACCTTGGCGTGGTTGCCGGGGTGAGTGAGAAAGTCCTCGTGATGTATGCCGGCGAGATGGTGGAATTTGGCACGGTCGAGGACATTTATGCACGCCCCCAGCATCCTTACACGCGTGGACTGATCGACTCGGTCCCGCGCCTGGACCGGGTCGGCAATGACGACTTGCATGCGATTCCCGGCAATCCGCCCAATATGCTGTCCGTGCCTGAAGGTTGCAGCTTTCGGGAGCGCTGCGTCCATGCGTTCGATGCCTGTGCGCAAGCGCCGGCGCTTCGCGACTCCTGGCCGGGTCACCTCAAGCGCTGCCACCTGGAGAAGGCGCCGTGACCGCGCCCGTTGGGAAGCCGGCACTCAAGGTTCAGGACCTTTGTGTGCACTATGACGTGCAGCAGGGTGGTTTTTTTCGTCAGCGCGTGGTGCCGCTCAAAGCCGTGGACGGCATCAGCTTTGAGCTGCAGGCCGGTGAGACCCTTGGCATCGTGGGTGAGTCCGGCTGCGGTAAATCGACCCTTGCCCGCGCCCTGCTGGGCCTGATTCGTCCGCGCCGTGGTCGGGTGCTGTGGCTGGGCGAAGACCTGGTTGGCATGAATGAGAAAGAGCTGCGTAAAAAACGCAAGGAGATACAGATCATTTTTCAGGATCCGCTGGCCTCCCTGAACCCGCGCATGACCGTCGGCGACATTATTGCTGAACCGCTGTGGACGTTTTATCCAAAGATCGCACGGGTGCAGGTGGAGGAGCGGGTGCGTGGTGTCATGAAAATGGTTGGCTTGCTGCCCAACCAGATCAACCGCTATCCACATGAGTTTTCCGGCGGTCAGTGTCAGCGCATCGGCATTGCCCGTGCGCTGGTCCTGAACCCGAAACTGATTATCTGTGACGAGCCGGTCAGTGCCCTGGATGTGTCCATTCAGGCGCAGATCATCGATCTGCTGCGCAATTTGCAGAAAAAACTCTCCCTGTCATTGATTTTTATCGCCCATGATCTGGCGGTGGTTAAACACATCAGCGACCGGGTCATGGTGATGTACCTGGGCCGCGCCATGGAAGTATCCAGCGCCGAGCACCTCTACCGCCGCCCGCGCCATCCCTATACCAACGCGCTCGTCAAAGCGGTGCCTATCCCTGATCCCACGGCGCCGCGGCGCCAGGAAGATCTCTGGCTGCGCGGTGATATGCCCTCGCCGCTGAACCCGCCGGGCGGATGTGTGTTTCATCCGCGCTGCCCGCATGCTGTTAAACGCTGTGAGCTGGAGGTTCCGCCCCTGCGCAAACTGCCGGAAGGTGACTGGGTGGCATGTCATGTTGCCGAAGAGCTGGATTTGACCATCGTCACGGATACGGCACAGGCCGTATAATGCCTGCCTGATTTTCTGGAACGCACAATGAAAAAATTTCTTGCTAACTCGCTGGCCCTGGGCCTGGCACTCGTCTTTCTCTCTGCTTGCGGCACCACCAAGGTGGTCGACACCTGGCAGTCGGACACCATCGAACCGGAAGCGCCGGAAAAAGTCGCGGTGCTCGTGGCCTGGCCGGATGATCTTCAGCGCCTGGTCATCGAGCGCGACGTTGTCGCCTTGCTGCGCGACAAAGGCACCAACGCGGTGGAAAGTTCCGAGTTGCCCGGCATGCGGGGTGAGTTGACCCGGGAAACCGTGGAAATCGCGCTGCGTAATGCCAATGTGGATGCGGCCATCATCGTATTCATTATCGGCGGCGGGCAAGGTGCCACCTACGAGCGGGCTGATTACTGGGTGCAGAACGTTGGCAGCGGTGTGGGCGGCTGGTACAGCCCCTATTTCTACGACGTATACACGGTTCGTGAGGGCCCGGGCTGGCAGGACAAGACCACCGAGCTCATGCTGGAGACCGTGTATGTGGATGTGCGACGCATTGAGCGCGTATGGAGCATCGTCACGCAGACCGAAAACCTGGAATACCAGGATGTGGCCGGCAAGCTGACAGGCCGGATCATCTCGCAAATGAAACGAGCGGGACAAGGCTGATCACCGCTGCTCGCGGGGCCAGCAGATCAATGTCGGATGAGCGGGGCGGAGAGCGCCTGAGGCTGGACAAGGGACTGGACGCGCTGGGCCTGTCGCCCGGTGAGCCGGCACGGGAACATCTCCTGGACTACCTGGATCAGCTGCGTGTGTGGGGCAAGACCTATAACCTGGTTGCGCCGGGAGACATGCCCTGGTTGCTCGAGCGCCACCTGTTTGATGCGCTGTCCATTGCTCCCTGGTGTGGTCCCGGACCTCTTTTGGATGTTGGCACCGGGGCTGGTTTTCCAGGCTTGCCGTTGGCGATACTGGCGCCTGAGCGCAACACGATATTGCTTGATAGCGCGGGCAAGAAAGTCCGTTTCCTGCGCCACGTCATTCGACAGCTGTCATTGGCGCAGGTGGAAGCCGTCCATGAGCGGGTTGAGCGTTTTGAAACGACCGGCGAATTCGACACCATTACCTCCCGCGCCTTCAGCTCCCTGGCCGATTTTGCCTCGGGTGTGCGACATCTCGCCGGTCCGGGCACCCGGCTGCTGGCCATGAAAGGGCAGGAACCGACGGCGGAACTGGCGGAGTTGCCCGGCGATATCAGCGTTGAGGCCATTGAGTCTGTGCAGGTTCCCGGGCTGAACGCGCAGCGACACCTGGTGATCCTCAGGGTCACCGCAAACCAATGAAGAGACGAGCAGGACCATGGCACGCATCATCGCAGTAGCCAATCAGAAAGGTGGCGTTGGCAAGACCACCACGGCCGTAAACCTGGCCTCGGCGCTGGCCGATATGAACTACCAGGTGCTGCTGGTTGATCTCGACCCGCAGGGCAATGCTTCCACCGGTTGCGGCGTGGATTCCCGTGCCACAGAACAAACCGCTTATGAAGTCATGGTCGGCGGCTGTTCGCTGGGCGACGCCATCGTGTCGCCGGAGCAGCTTAATTTTGACCTGTTGCCAAGCAATGGCGATCTTGGCGCCGCTGAATTTGAACTGATGAACATGGAGGGCCGGGAATATCGCCTGCGCGATGCCCTGGAGGCTGTAGCGCCGCGCTATGGCTGGATCATTATTGATTGCCCGCCCTCACTGAACATGCTGACGCTTAATGCGCTGGCAGCGTCCAATTCGGTACTCGTTCCAATCCAGTGTGAGTACTATGCACTCGAGGGCCTGGCCGCGTTGCTGGAAACTGTTGAGCAGGTGCGTAACAGCGTCAACCCGAGTCTGGAAATCGAAGGCCTGTTGCGCACGATGTACGATGGGCGTAACAACCTGTCTACGGCCGTATCGGAACAGCTGATCGAGAATTTTGGCGATCGCGTTTACCGGACCCTGGTGCCGCGTAATGTGCGGGTTGCCGAGGCGCCGAGCCATGGTTTGCCGGTGCTCCAGTACGATCCTGCGTCCCGCGGCGCGCTGGCCTATATTGGTCTGGCTGGCGAAGTTCTGCGGCGCCGGCGTAAGCGGGAAGCGGGCTGAGTTGATGCCGGTCGCTACCCATGACCCAACAGCAACAGTAAAAAACCGGAACTGAACCCAATGGCAACGAAGAAAAATCCCCTGGGACGCAACCTGTCCTCGATGCTCAGCCAGTCGACACTGGAGAAGGCGCAGCGGGAGCCTTCAGGTCATGAGTCAGGGTCCAGTCTGCGCGAATTACCTGTCGAGCAGATTCAGCCGGGCAAGTATCAGCCGCGCTCGGTATTCGATCCCGACCGCCTGGAGGAGCTCGCCGAGTCGATTCGCCAGCAGGGCATTATTCAGCCGATCATCGTCCGGGCTGTGGATAAAGACCGCTTTGAAATCATTGCCGGCGAGCGCCGCTGGCGGGCCGCGCAGCTGGCTGGTGTGGGGAATATCCCGGCGATCGTGCGCAAGGTGGATGACGAGATCGTCATCGCCATGGCCCTCGTAGAAAACATTCAGCGCGAAGACCTGAACCCGCTGGAAGAAGCCGCAGCCCTGCGCCGCCTGGTTGATGAATTCCAGCTTACGCACCAGGAGGCCGCGGATGCGGTGGGTCGTTCCCGCTCGGCGGTGTCCAATCTTTTGCGCCTGTTGGACCTTTCCAGCGAGGTGCGCGAGCTGGTGGATGATCGTCATCTTGAGATGGGGCATGCCAGGGCGTTGCTGGTGCTTCCCGAGGCCCTGCAGGCCCAGGCCGCACGGGAAGTGGTGCGCCGGCAGCTGTCAGTGCGCGAAACCGAGGCACTGGTTAAGCGCCTGCAGGCGCCCGCAAGGCCCAAGGCCCGCGCCCAGGACCCCGACGTCGCCAGGCTGCAGGATGAGCTCACCGAAAAGCTCTGTGCCCGGGTGCGCATTCAGCACAATGCCAAGGGCAAGGGTAAGCTTGTCATTAGTTATAACTCGGCGGATGAACTGGAAGGCATCATCGGCCACCTGGCCGGGGACTGAGTAAACCGGGCCTGGTGTCGCCCTGAAACCATTTCCCGTCCCGAATCCAACTTCAACCCGAACTCGTTTAGCAGGAGCAGATCATGCAAGGTTTTCCCCACATTTATCAGGTCACCGCTCACAGTGTTACCGATCAGCCGGTAGTGCTCAGCGCCGCAGGCCTGCCTGACCTGGCCACTAATCCGCCTCCGGAATTCGGCGGTCCGGAGGGCTACTGGTCTCCGGAGACATTGCTCGCCGCGTCGGTTGCCGACTGCTTCATCCTGACGTTTCGCGCGATCTCGAGGGCTTCCAAGCTCGACTGGACATCGATCGACTGCGACGTCGAGGGAACGCTGGACCGGGTCGACGGTGTGACGCGGTTTACACGCTTCGATATTCGGGCCCGGTTACAGGTGCCCGCAGGCGTGGATGCCGATAAGGCCGACAAAATCCTGCACAAGTCAGAGGCCGTCTGCCTGATCACCGCATCGCTGGCCACGGAAAATCATCTCGAAACTGTCATCAACGTCGGCTAAATTTCATGCTGTTTGGCCTTTGTGGCGCAGAAAATACAGCGCAGAGGCAAATCAGAGTGGTGTTTCTATTGCCCCATAGAAAACCCGAATGTTAAACTAGGCGGTCTTTGTCGGGTGAAGGGCTGCGCGATCAGCGCTTATCCCTGAAACCGGCGGGATCAAACAGCGGCGAAAGCGTTACGTTTTGGCCGCCTTTTTATTGCGCGACTAAATCGCGCAAGGATTTCGAAGGGTGCAGTACCGATGACCGTTCCCGCTGTGGCGAGTAATCAGCAAATGACTCGTCACTGGCTGCGGGTTCAGGCTCTCGCAGGGCTCGGGGTCACCGGTATCGCCGGCGTGCTGT
Source organism: uncultured Gammaproteobacteria bacterium (assembly GCA_942491555.1). Taxonomy (GTDB): domain Bacteria; phylum Pseudomonadota; class Gammaproteobacteria; order Xanthomonadales; family SZUA-36; genus Marinihelvus. The sequence goes on along the minus strand of CALOBN010000005.1, from coordinate 176,883 downwards.
CTGGCGGCGTGGCCGCTTATTCGGCAATGTTCGGCAGCCTGGCGGCCTACGTGCCCGCGCTGGCCTTTGCCCTGATCGTGGCCAGGCGCTTTGGCGCGGACAGTGCCGCGTTTCTTCGCGCAGCAGTATTGGCCGAAGGTGCCAAGTGGCTGTTTTGCGGAGTGATCTGTATCGCAGTCTTTCTGGGGGTTAAGCCCCTGGCGGCCGGATGGTTCTTCGCCGGCATGGGCACCGTCATCCTCGCCGGTTGGCTGGGGTTGATTTTAAGCAGTTGATACCCACCTAGCGCTTGGGTGTCGGCAACGAACTTGAAACGGTATCAAAACAGATATCTAAACGATTCACCTGAATCAGGAAGCGGACTTCGATAGATGGCAAGCAGTAACGAACCTCTGACGACTTCAAGTTACATCGGTCACCACCTGCAGAATTTGACCTGCGGGTTTACCGATGAAGGCTTTGTGTGCGGTGGCGCCGATGTCGCGGCCCAGCTTGGATTCTGGGGTTTCCACATTGATACGCTGTTCTGGGCGGTTCTCCTGGGCGTGGCGTTCCTGCTGATCTTCGGCCGGGTCGCAAAGGCCTCAAATTCCGGCGTTCCAACCCGCTTCCAGGCACTGATTGAAATGATTGTCGAGTTTGTCGACGAGGCCGTTCGCGATAGTTTTCACGGCACCAGCAAACTCATTGCACCGCTGGCGCTGACGCTGTTTGTGTGGATCTTCTTCATGAACTTCATGGACCTGATCCCGGTCGACTGGCTGCCTGAGGCGGCTATGGCAAGCGGTATTCCCTATCAGAAAGTTGTGCCGACCACGGATGTCAACAACACGCTGGGCATGGCGGTTGCCGTTTTCGCCCTGATTATTATCTACAGCATTCGTTTCAAGGGTGTGGGCGGTTTCGTTTCCGAACTGGTCATGAATCCCCTCAACCCCAAACAACTCGGCATGCCGGTGTTTCTGTGGCCCGTGATCATGGCGTTCAACCTGTTCCTCGAACTGGTGGCGCTGATTGCCAAGCCCGTTTCGCTTGGTCTGCGTCTGTTCGGAAACCTGTACGCGGGTGAACTCATTTTCATTCTGATCGCCATAGTATTTACGGCGGGCTCCGGATACATGGCCGCGGGCCTGAGCTACCTCTGGGGAGATCAGACGCCCTGGTGGTTCTGGACGATCGGCTCCCTGGCGGTGTTTGCAACCCTGTTTGCCAACTACCGCAATAAGCTGGCCATGAAGCCAACCCTTATTCTTCTTGCCCTGTTAATGCTCGCCATTGGTGGCGCTGCGTTCCTGGGTGGACAGCTGTTGCACTTTGGATGGGCGGTGTTCCACATCCTGGTGATTCTGCTGCAAGCGTTTATTTTCATGATGCTAACCGTTGTCTATCTGTCGATGGCCAGCGAGCATCACTAATCGGTTCTTTTATTAAGCAATAACTCTTAGACGGAGAGTAGAAAGATGGAAATTGTAATTGGTATGACCGCTATCGCCGTTGCCCTGCTGATTGGCCTGGGTGCGCTTGGTGTAGGTATTGGTGTAGGTATCCTGGGCGGTCGTTTGCTGGAAGGTTCAGCGCGTCAGCCGGAATTGGCGCCTATGCTTCAAGGCAAGTTTTTTCTGGCCATTGGCCTGATTGATGCTATTGCCATGATCGGTGTGGGTATTGCGTTGTTCTTCACGTTTGCAAACCCCTTCGTTGGCCAGCTGCAAACGGCACTGGGTGGATAATTATTCCCTGACGGGGTGCGGATTCGTCCGCGCCACGACACCTGACCGAGAGGTAACGGCATGAATATTAATGCCACGCTGATACTCAATTCGATCGCCATGATGATCTTCGTGTGGTTCTGCATGAAGTTTATCTGGCCGCCATTGCTCAAGGCGCTGGACGAGCGTCGTGAGAAAATCGCGGACGGCCTGGCGGCTTCAGACAGGGCAGAACAGGCCCTGGAAGAAGCCAATGTGCGCGCTGATGAGCAATTGAAAGTGGCTCGAGACAAGGCTGGCGAGATTCTCGACCAGGCTGCGCAGCGTCGCAACCAGATCGTAGATGATGCCAAGGAAGAAGCCATCGCTGAGCGTCATCGGCAGGTTTCGGCTGCCGAAGCAGACATTACCCAGGCCGCCAACCAGGCGCGTGAGCAGTTGCGCGGTGCGGTTGCCGGTCTGGCCGTGGCGGGTGCCGCGAAGATCCTCGAGCGCGAGGTCGACGAGAACACCCATCGCGAGCTGCTGGATAAGTTGATCGCAGAAATATGAGTAGCCTGACGACATTGGCACGTCCTTACGCGAAGGCGGCTTTCGAGCTTGCCGAATCGCATGAGGCTCTGAGTGCCTGGGGGCAAGCGCTGGCCAATACGGCCCTCGCTGCCTCTGACGAGACACTGGCTGAGTGGCTGGAAAGCCCCGAACTGGATCGGAAAAAGGCAATCGCACTGATGAGTGAGGTTGCCGGTGATTCAGCCGGTGCGCCGTTCGAGCGCTTTCTGGGCGTGCTGGCAGACAATGAGCGCCTGGTGCTGCTGCCGCAGATCAGCGAGATGTTCAACGATCTGCGCGCTGAGGCGGAAAACCGTCTTGATGTGCGGGTGGTGTCGGCGATCCCTCTTGATGAAGACCAGAAGGTACGCATGACGGCGGCACTGGCGAAGCGCTTCGACCGTACCATTACGCTGCACAACGATATTGATGCGCAGGTGCTCGGCGGCGCAGTGATTTATGCCGGTGACCAGGTAATCGACGGCTCGCTCCGCGGGCGTCTGGGTAAGCTGGAAAGCACGCTGCTTTAACGAATTGAACTGAATAGTGGAACCGATCGGCCCGCGGGCTGGTCGTCACAGGAAAAAGACGATGCAAGCAACTCTGAACCCATCTGAAATCAGCGACCTGATCAAAAAACGCGTTGATGAGCTGAACATTTCAGCCGAGACGCGCAACGAAGGAACAGTAGTATCTGTTTCCGACGGTATCGCACGTATTCACGGTCTCGAAGACGCGATGCAGGGCGAAATGATCGAGTTCCCCAAAAACACCTTCGGCCTGGCGCTGAACCTTGAGCGCGATTCTGTCGGTACGGTAATCCTGGGCGACTATGAGCACATCACGGAAGGCGACACGGTCAAGTGCACCGGTCGTATTCTCGAAGTGCCTCACGGTCCCGGACTGCTCGGTCGCGTGGTCGACGCGCTGGGTAACCCGATTGACGGCCAGGGGCCGATTGAAAATGACGGCTTCTCACCGATCGAGAAGGTCGCCCCGGGTGTGATCTGGCGTAAATCAGTTGACCAGCCGGTGCAGACCGGTCTGAAATCGATTGATGCCATGGTGCCGATTGGCCGTGGCCAGCGCGAACTGATCATTGGTGACCGTCAGATCGGTAAAACCGCGATCGCCATCGACACCATCATTAACCAGGCCAAGTCCGGCATTAAGTGTATCTACGTCGCCATTGGCCAGAAGCAGTCCACGGTAGCCAATGTGGTTGCCAAGCTGGAAGAGCATGGCGCCCTTGAGCACACGATTATCGTCAACGCCTCGGCATCTGATTCTGCGGCCATGCAGTACATCGCACCCTATGCCGGTTGCACCATGGGCGAGTATTTCCGCGATCGCGGCCAGGACGCGCTGATCATTTATGATGATTTGACCAAGCAAGCCTGGGCCTACCGCCAGGTATCCCTGCTGTTGCGTCGTCCGCCGGGCCGTGAAGCCTACCCGGGTGACGTGTTCTACCTGCACTCGCGCCTGCTTGAGCGCGCAGCGCGTGTCTCCGAAGAGTGGGTCGAGAGATTTACCGACGGCGCTGTGACCGGCAAAACCGGTTCACTGACCGCCTTGCCTATCATTGAAACCCAGGCGGGTGACTTGTCTGCCTTTGTACCGACCAACGTGATCTCGATCACGGACGGTCAGATCTTCTTTGATAATGACATGTTCAACAGTGGTATCCGCCCAGCCGTCCAGGCCGGTCTGTCGGTATCACGTGTGGGTGGTGCAGCGCAGACCAAGGTGATTCGCAAGCTCGGCGGTGGTATTCGCCTGGCCCTTGCGCAGTATCGCGAGCTGGCAGCATTTGCCCAGTTTGCTTCCGACCTTGATGACTCGACCCGTGCCCAGCTGGAGCGTGGTCAGCGGGTCACCGAGCTTATGAAGCAGGCTCAGTACAGCCCGATGTCTGTTGGTGAGATGGCCGTGTCCCTGTTTGCCGCCGAACGCGGTCACATGGATGACGTTGAGCTGGCCAAAATCGGCTCATTCGAAAGCGCGCTGATCGACGGCATGAAGGCCAAGCATGCAGACATCATGGAAGTCCTCGATGGCGGTGACTGGAACCCTGAAATCGAAGGCAGGCTCGAAGCGGCCGTCAGCGAGTTCAAAACCAGCGGAAGCTGGTAAGCGGATTCGATTTGACTCAGCAAGCTAAACAGCGGAGCTAAGGCATGGCAAGCGGCAAGGAAATTACGAGCAAGATCAAGAGTGTTGAAAACACCAAAAAGGTGACTTCAGCCCTTGAAATGGTCTCGGCGAGCAAAATCAGGAAGTCCCAGGAGCTGATGAATGCCACGCGGCCCTATGCACGCATGATGCGCCGCATTATCGGCCACCTGGGCAAGGCGAATCCGGAGTATCGTCATCCGTTTACTATCTCGCACGGTAAAGAGATAAAGAAGGTTGCGTATATCGTGATCTCCACGGACCGTGGCCTGTGCGGCGGACTCAACACCAACCTGTTCAAGAAGGTGTTGGCCGACATCAGTAAATGGAAAAGTGAGGGGGTTGACGTCACCCTGGTCACCCTTGGCAAAAAGGCCTCGTCCTTTTTCCGCGGTATCAAGGTGGACATCGCTGCTCATGCCCAGGATCTCGGTGAAAAGCCGCAGATCGAAGACCTGATCGGCTCCATCAAGGTGATTCTGGATGACTATCGCAAGCAGGAAATAGACGAGGTTTTCCTGGCCTATAACGATTTCATCAATACGATGGCGCAAAAACCGGTGATTGACCAATTGCTGCCGCTGCCGGTAACAGAAGACGAAGAAGTACCGGATATCTGGGATTACATCTACGAGCCGGAAGCCGAAGTACTGCTCGACAGCGTGCTGGTGCGTTATATCGAATCGCTGGTCTACCAGGGTGTTCTGGAAAACCTCGCATCCGAGCACGCCGCGCGCATGATCGCCATGAAGAACGCCACCGACAATGCGGGCGATCTGATCGGTGAACTGAAGCTGGCTTACAACAAGGCACGCCAGGCTGCGATTACGCAGGAAATCTCGGAAATTGTCAGTGGCGCCGCCGCTGTCTGATGGTAAGAGATAGCTAACAGGAATTTTGCATTGGAAAGCGGCCCGGGCCGCTCTTTGAAGACAGGAATAAAGCTATGAGTGCTGGATCAATTGTTCAGGTAATCGGTGCCGTTGTCGACGTCGAATTCGATGTCGCTGACCTGCCGCTGGTGTATCACGCCCTTACGGTGGACAACACGGACATTACGCTCGAGGTGCAACAGCAGCTCGGCGACGGTGTCGTGCGGACCATTGCCCTGGGTTCTACGGATGGCCTGAAGCGCGGTGTGCCGGTAAGCAACACCGGCGCCCCGATCTCGGTACCGGTTGGTGAAAAAACCCTGGGCCGCGTCATGGACGTACTGGGCCGCCCGATTGACGAGGCCGGCCCGATTGGCTCTGACAAGCTGATGCCGATCCACCGTAAACCGCCTTCCTATGAAGAGCAGGCTGGTGGCAACGATATTCTGGAAACCGGCATTAAGGTGATTGACCTGATCATGCCGATTGCCAAGGGCGGTAAGGTTGGCCTGTTTGGCGGCGCTGGTGTTGGTAAGACGGTAACGCTGATGGAGCTGATTCGTAACATCGCGATCGAGCACAGCGGCTTCTCAGTATTTGCCGGCGTGGGTGAGCGTACCCGTGAGGGCAACGACTTCTACCACGAAATGAAAGAGGCAGACGTTCTGTCAAAGGTGGCCCTGGTTTATGGCCAGATGAACGAGCCACCTGGTAACCGTCTGCGCGTGGCGCTGACCGGTCTGACCATGGCCGAGGAATTTCGTGACGAGGGCCGTGACGTATTGATGTTTATCGACAACATCTACCGTTACACGCTGGCCGGAACGGAAGTATCCGCCCTGCTGGGCCGTATGCCATCCGCGGTAGGTTATCAGCCGACACTGGCGCTCGAGATGGGTCTGCTTCAGGAGCGCATTACGACGACCAAGACCGGTTCCATCACGTCCTTCCAGGCCGTCTACGTGCCTGCCGATGACTTGACTGACCCGTCTCCGGCCACGACCTTTGCCCACCTCGATGCGACCCTGGTACTGTCCCGCTCAATTGCCGAGCAGGGTATTTACCCCGCTGTGGACCCGCTTGATTCAACCTCCCGACTGCTGGACCCGAATCTGATTGGTCAGGAGCACTACGATGTGGCCCGTGCTGTACAGGGCGTATTGCAGCGCTACAAGGAACTCAAGGACATCATCGCGATCCTGGGTATGGATGAGCTTTCCGAGGAAGACCGCGATACGGTAGCCCGCGCACGAAAAGTGCAGCGCTTCCTGTCCCAGCCGTTCTTCGTGGCAGAGACTTTCACCGGCGCACCGGGTAAATACGTGACCCTGAAAGACACGATCCGGGCCTTCAAAGGCATCGTGGAAGGTGAGTATGACCACCTGCCGGAGCAGTCTTTCTACATGGTTGGCGGTATCGAGGAAGCGCTCGAGAAAGCCAAGGCCATGGAAAAGAAAGCAGCCTGACCTGCCGCTTAGGGAACTGTCATGAAAACCATTCAATGTGACATCGTATCGGCGCAAAATGAGATCTGGTCCGGCCAGGCCGCCCAGGTATTCGCTACCGGTGTGTCCGGTGAACTGGGCATCTATCCGCGGCACACACCGCTGATCACCCAGCTCAAGCCCGGCCCTGTGCGGGTGGTCGATGAACACGGCGAAGAGCAGTTCTTTTTCTGTGGCGGCGGCATTATTGAAGTGCAGCCGCATATCGTGACCGTCCTGGCTGACACGGCCATGCGCGGTGCAGATATCGATGCCACGGCTGCCGAGCGCGCCCGCGAGGAAGCCGAGCGTGCCCTGGCCGACCGTACCGATGCCATGGAGGTTGCCGAGGCGCAGTCCAAACTCGCCAATGCCATGGCCCAGCTCCAGGCGCTGGAACAGCTGCGTAAGAAAGTTTCCCGCAAGTAGTTCCTGCATGAATCAAGAAAAGCCGGCATGTTGTCGGCTTTTTTATTTCCCTCATGCAACATGACGGCTTGTTTACCTGATCAAGGCCTTGCTAAACTTACCCGTATAACCAATAAAACCAGGAATATAAAGATGAATATGAGAAAAAACCTTAAGTTATTCGGTGCAGTTTTCTTCACCGCGCTGTTTGCCCAATCCGCGTTTGCACAACTCGTGGTGACGCCAGCGGACACTCAGGGCTGGGTAATCGCTCCGGACGTGCCGGCAGACGTGCCCGTGGTTTTTTCTGACGGACCCGCGACGCTTGGAACCGGTGCCCTGGAGTTTGGACCCATTGGTGCAGATCCGGCGGCCAAGTTCATCATGTTCCCGCCGCTGGCAGATGTCCCGACCCAGGACTTCGCGTTGTTCGGCATTGATTTCTACCCGATCGCAGGGAACCCCAACGACTTTTATCTTAATGTGTACGTGGATCAAATCGATAATGGCCTGGGCACCTTTAGCAACGGTTTCTATGACTGTCGTTATGATGTTGTTCCCGGCGGTGCGCTCAATACCTGGTCGCCCCTGGTTATCTTGAGTGGTTCGGCTGCGAATGTGACGGTTACGGGTAATATGACTTGTCCGACAACCGTTGCGGGCCTGACTGCTGACAGCCTGATACGTTTTATTGCTGTGAATGGCGGGCAGTCCGTGGGGACTGATACCGGCCTGACCGGGCGCTTCGATAACGCAGAGGCTTTGATCGCCAGTACCAATACAGTCTGGGACTTTGAGGCTGGTCCGGCCGTTGGTGGTCCGGGTGCCTCGGTTGCGATACCTGCAGGTTCCCCGTGGAGCATGATCTTGCTGCTGCTCGCGCTGTCGGGCGTGGCGGTGTTCCGTCTGCGTGGCAATCTCTAAGGCCTGAAGCCAGCTTCCCCCGGCCCGGCATGCGGGGCCGGGGGATGTTCAGTGCTTTAAAACAACAGTCCGGTTGCCGTTCTGGAACACCCGCGCCTCGGCGTGCCAGCGCACTGCCCGGTTAAGCACCGTGCTCTCTACATCCTGGCCGAGGCGCTCCAGCTCCCCGGCCGGCATGCTGTGGTCAACACGCTCCACGCCCTGTTCGATAATCGGGCCCTCGTCCAGGTCCATGGTGACGTAGTGCGCGGTCGCGCCGATCAGCTTGACGCCCCGGTCAAAGGCCTGCTGGTAGGGGCGCGCCCCTTTGAAGCCGGGCAGAAAAGAATGATGAATATTGATCGCCTTGCCGGTCAGCTGTTCGCAGGCATGCGGCGTGAGAATCTGCATATAACGGGCCAGCACGAGCAGTTCGGACCGGGTGTCCTCGAAAAGTCCCAGGATGCGAGCCTCTTGCTCCGGCTTTTTACCGGGCGTGATTGGAAAATGGTGAAACGGCAGACCATGCCATTCCACCAGTGAGCGCTGCTCGTCGTGATTGGAAACTACCCCGGTAATATCAATCGGGAGTTGGCCGGCGGCCCAGCGGTGTAGCAGGGCATTCAGGCAATGACTTTGTTTTGAGCAGGCTACAAGGGTTCGCATACGGCGCTCTGCAGGCATGATGTCAAAGCTCATGGCGAAACGTTTGGCTACCGCCTGTTTGAAGCCTTCACTCAGACCTGATTTCAGCGGATGGTCTTCGCTGTCGTCCTCGAACCGCACCCGCAGAAAAGACTTCCGGGCATCCTCGTCGACAAAATGAGACATTTCCGTCAACAGCGCACCGCGCCCGGCGAGAAAACCAGTGACCAGGGCAACAATGCCAACGGTATCGGCACAGCTGGCTTTAAGTATGTAGGCGGGTCTGCCCATGCTGAGATTCCTCTGAACAATCCAGGGCCATGGTAGCGGGCAAAGGGCAAACGGTGAAAGGGAAAAACATCCAGGGCTACTGAATGGGTATTAACAGGCCCTGGTTCTTTTACCCCGGTCCTTTAACTGGGGCCCATAAACTGAGAAAATGGCGGTTTGGCTATTTTCGCCAGGCTACCCTGGCCGGACTCTGACAGGATTTAATCGAAATCATGATCCACAAGCGCTTTTCCAGGTTTTCCGCATCGTGCGTCGCCTTTGTTGCAGGCTCGCTGCTTGCCGCCCCGTCGTTCGCCACCGAGGTGCTCATGCGCACCACCCTCGGCGACATCCGTATTGATCTCTTTGAGGAAGAAACTCCCATCACGGTGGCGAATTTCCTGGAATACGTGCGCGACGGCAGTTACGGACAGGGCATTATTCATCGCAGTGACCCTGGCTTTGTGCTCCAGGGAGGGGGCTACCAGCTCGTAGGAGAAGCGATCCAGCCGGTCGAAACGCGCCAGCCGATACAGAATGAGCCGGGCATTTCCAATCAGCGCGGCACCATTGCCATGGCGAAAGTGTCTGGCAACCCGGACAGTGCCACCAGTCAGTGGTTTTTTAACCTGGCGGACAACAGCTTTCTCGATTCGAGCAATGGCGGATTCACGGTTTTTGGAGAGGTTTCTGAGGCGTCACTGGCGGTTTTGGATGCCCTGGAAGACATACCTGTTTTTAATTTAGGCCAGCCATTTACCGAGATTCCACTGCGGGACTTCTTGCCGCCGGGTGACTCACTTGACGTTGATAATTTCGTGGTCCTGAGCGTTGAGGAAGTGAGCGAATTTCAGATCAACCCGGGCCTCAATGACGCCTGGTTTAATCCGGCCACCTCCGGGCAGGGCTTTTTTGTCAGTGTGTTCCCGAGTTCCAGCACGCTGTTCCTGTCCTGGTTTACCTATGATGTTGACCAGCCCGAGCCGGGCGTCATCGCAGAATTTGGTGCGCCAGGTCAACGCTGGATCACCGCTCAGGGTTCATTCAGTGGTGATCGCGCCAATCTGAGCGCAACGCTGACCAGTGGTGGTATTTTTGATAGCGGTGAGCCTGCGCCGCGCAATGAAATTGACTACGGGACGATTGAAATTATTTTTATCGGCTGTAACGAGGCCCGGCTGACCTATAACTTTCCCGGCCAGAGTCTGTCCGGCACGGTGCCTATTCAACGTGTCTCTCCGGACAACGTGGCGCTTTGCGAAGCGCTGGGCGAGGCTATGGTTACCCGTTGACCCCGTCGCGGGACCCGGTTTTCCTGAGGGGGGAGTATTGAGCTGATGAAGGAATTGGACCAGGTAGAAAAACGTCTCGCCCAGGCCGCCTCGGCCCTGGAAGAGGCCATGGTCTCTTCCGAGCCGGACGAGGAAAAGCCGGCGTCTGAGCCAAAACCGCCAGGCAGCAATCGTGGCGTCGAGACCATGTTCCGCAACATCTATCGTGTGCAGATGGATCTGACCGGGTTGGCTGACAACAAGGCCAATATGATGATCAGCATCAATGGCATCATCATTTCCATCATCATTGCGGCGGTTGCGCCCAAGCTCGACAACAACCCCTGGCTCATGTTGCCAACCACCATCCTGTTGCTGGGCACCATGTTTTCCCTGATTTTTTCAATCATGGCCGCAAAACCGCGAATTAACCCCGGCCCGCTCAGTCTTCAGGATCTGCGCCACAGCCAGGGTAATTTGTTGTTTTTCGGCAATTTCGCCAGAATCTCAGAACGCGAATTTATCGAGGGCATGAGCGGACTGATGGAAGACCGTGCCACCTTGTACGAGTCCATGATGCGCGACATTCACGGGCTGGGGTCGGTACTGAACAAAAAGTTTCGCCTGTTGCAGCACGCCTACCTGTTGTTCATGGTCGCGCTGGTTGCTGGCGTTGTGGCGTACATTGCCGTGTTTGCCTGGGTGGTTGCCCAGACCTGAGCATGGGCGCTTACCGCGCCGGCCCAGCCAGGTCGAGCAGAAAGGCAAACTCCTCGGCCGTTTCCCGATAGCGTTCATAGCGTCCCGAGGCACCGCCATGGCCGGCTTCCATATTGACCCGCATCAACAGGCGGTTGTCGTTGGTGCGCATTTCGCGTAGCTTCGCGACCCATTTTGCCGGCTCAAAGTACTGCACCTGCGAATCGTGCAGGCCGGTGGTGACCAGCAGATTAGGGTAGTCCTGCTGTTTAACGTTGTCATAAGGCGAATAGGACAACATGTACTCGAATGCTTCCTTCTCGTTCGGGTTCCCCCACTCGCGGTATTCGCCCGTGGTGAGCGGGAGGGACTCATCCAGCATGGTCGTGACGATATCCACGAACGGCACTGCGGCAATCACACCGTCATAAAGCGCCGGCGCAAGGTTAATGACGGCCCCCATTAACAGGCCCCCGGCACTGCCGCCCATGGCATAGGTGCGCTGCGGGTCGATGGTCCCGCTGTCCTGGAGCGCCCGGGTAACATCGATAAAGTCATAAAAACTGTTGGCCTTGCTCATCAGGCGACCCTGCTCGTACCAGCTACGGCCCATTTCCTGGCCACCGCGAATGTGGGCGATGACGTAGATGAAGCCACGGTCCAGCAGGCTGATCACGGAGTTACGGAACCAGGGGTCGGTAGAAGACCCATAGGAGCCGTAGGCATACTGCAAAGCAGGGGCCGTGCCGTTGAGCGGCGTACCGTTCCGCCAGGCCATGGATACCGGCACCCGCGTGCCATCCCGGGCGATAATCACGCGCCGCGCCGTGTGGTAGTTGGCGCTGTCGAAGTCGCCCAGAACCCGATCGGCCTTCATCAATGTGGCCTCACCACTGGCCATGTCGACGTCCCAGATCTGCATGGGCGTCACCAGGCTGGAAAATCCATAGCGCAGCGTGTTGGCATCCGTTTGCGGGTTCGCCGACAGCCACATGACAAAGGCATCCTCATCCCCCTCCAGGTAGCGGTCCATGCTGCCATCCCGCGCGATCACGCGTATTTTACGCAAGCCATCCTTGCGTTCTTCAAGCACCAGCCAGTTATTGAAGGCCAGCAGATCAAGCACCATCGCATCATCACGGTGGGGAATGACTTCTTCCCAGGCGCTGCGGTCCGGCGCTGCGGGTAGCGTGGTTTTCATCACCCGGAAGTTCAGGGCATCCCAGTTGGTGCGGATGAAAAACGCACCATTGGCGTGATCGATCGAATATTCGTGCCCGTCAATGCGCGGTACGAAGGGCTTGAAAGTGCCCAGGGGATCATCGGCGGACAGCAGCTGGACCCCGGCCGTTTCCGTGCTCTGGTGATACAGCATCAGGTAGTCGCCGGAGCGGCTGCGGCCCACGCCGTTATAAAAGGTTTTGTCGGTTTCCGCGTAGACGAGCACATCATCTGCCGGATCGGAGCCCCGGGCATGCCGCATCACGCGATAGGCGAGCAGGGTCTGCGGGTCTTTGTCCAGGTAAAACAGGTACTGCCCGTCAGCCGACCAGGCCAGCGAGGAGGAAGCATTGCCGATGACCGCGGACAAAAACGCGCCGGTTTGCGTGTCCAGGATACGAATCTCGTGAATCCTTCTGCCCAGGGTGTCCTCGGCAATCGCAACATATCGCTGGTCATCACTGACCTCAATGCCGCTTAGGTCATAAAACTCATGGCCCTCGGCGCGCTGGTTGCCATCAATCAGGACTTCCTCGGGTGCTTCCATTGACTCCGCACGTCGCGCATAAACCGGATATTCCTTGCCTGGCTCATAACGGGAGTAATACCAGTAACCCCCTTTTTCATAGGGCACCGTGGACTCATCCGGATCCAGGCGCGCGGTCATTTCTTCAAACAACTCGTCACGCAATTGCACGGTGTGCGCCATCTGCGATTCATACCAGTCATTTTCTGTTTCCAGGTATGCCAGTACCTCCGGATCAGTGCGGTCATCGTCACGCAACCAGTAGTAATCGTCGACACGGGTCGTGCCGTGCAGAGTCATCTCATGGGGGATTTTCTTCGCCATCGGTTCCTCGGGAGCACCTCGGGCCAAATTGGGGCTACCTGCCGGGTGCTATGTCCGGTTTATCATCAATAAATTAAGTACCGGGTAATTCGCAACTTGAGTGACCCTGATCAAGCCGCCCGGTGATATGGCATTCTAAGCTAAGCCTGATAACAACCGCACGGAGAATGAATCATGACGCGACCCTTGTCCTATCTCGCATTGCTTGCCCTCGTGGGCTTGTTCCCGCTCAGCGCTCTCGCCCAGGGAACCACGCCATCGCTGCCCGGTAATCCGACGGATCCGGTGACCGAAGCGGAAATGGAGGTTCTCGTTCCCCTGTGTGAAAGTTGTCACGGCCAAGGCGGTAATTCCCAGCGGGCGGAAGTTCCCTCGCTCGCCGGCCGGAACGCGGATGAGCTGTTTGCAGAAATTGAGCGGTTCTATTTTTACGAGCGAATCTGCCCGGATGTGCCGTTGGATGACCATGACGCCAGCAAGGGACATATGAGCATGTGCGAAATCACCAGCATCATCAACCGGCAGGAGGCCGAAAACCTGGCTGAATTCTTTGCGGCACAGCCGGTGACCGACTAAGCCCGGATGGCTCCTGGTCCGCCAAACGCACAACAACTTATTTGGGCGCGGTGGAGTACATCGAGGATCATGAACGGGGTGAGAGTTACTTCCTGCGCCAGATCGCCGGGGTAGCGTTGCAGCCTTACTACGTGAACACAGGCGTACGCCAGACCGACTTCCTGATCAAGGACCACCTGGGCTCTATCCACACGGTGGTGCAGGACACAAGGGCGCTGCCTGGTCTTCAAAGCCATCGGCAAAGATAGCAGGCTCAAACCATTCATAGGCGCCAACATCGAACGCGGCACCCTGGGGCCGTGGTGTGCCGTCAAGATCGATAAGAGGTGCCTGCTGGGCGCTGCCGGCATCCACCGCCGGGGCGGTTTTCAGCAGGTGCAAATCAAGAGGCGCTGCAACAAAGTAGTCACCCGCATCCTGCTGTCTGAATTCAATATTGGCGTCATTGCTCACGTTGATGCCACTCACGCTGAAATCAGTGGCGAGGTTGTTGCGGACAATCACGTTCTCACTCGCCGAACCATTTTTATGATCACCCACGCGGATCCAGGGTGGGCCGGGCCGTTGATCATTAACATCCAGGACGGTGTTGTTGATGATCTTCGAATCACGCGCGCCATAGAAAGAAATACCATGCCAGTGGTCGACCGCGATCACGTTGTTTTCCACCGTCCAGTTCACAAAAAAGCCATCAAAAAGGCCGATGCCCTGCAGGGCTGTTGCCAGTGGGTGATTCGGGTCCTCGTTGCTGATGATGATATTGCCGCGCAAAATCACGTTACGCACCTCGCCGGTACCAACACCGCCCGGCCCGACGGACCAGCTCTGAAAACCGTCATCATGATTGGTATCGGCGGCACCGCCTGAATACGCATTTTTGATCACGTTGTACTCAAACAGGGCATCATCACCCAGGCCACGAATGCCATCGGCCGAGAAGCCGTCAATCGTATTGTGCGCAACCACGGCATGATCCGCGCTCACGGAAATGCCGTGGCGAAGATTACGCAGGCGGTTGTTGCGCAGGATGGCGTGTTCGGCGCGCACGCTGATACCCGAGGCGGTCGAATTAAGCCACTCGTTTTCATTCCAGGCAGAGGCATCGTCAATGGTGAAGATGTCACAGTCCTCGACGAGGAAATCATGCGCCGGGCCTGAGTAGCCGTGGCTTTCCAGCCTGACAATCGTACCCAGGGACTTTGGTGGCGGTGCATGCGCGGGGCTGATGGAAAGACCGCGCAGTATCCAGTTACTGCCAGACACAATATTGACACGGCCGAGCCGCGGGTTTGCGCCGGGCGCTGCCGCAATCGTAATGGGGGCGCTGTTATAGGCCCCCTGGATGTTCAGATTGCCGTGATAACCCGTGGCAAGCCAGAGGGTATCGCCGGCCGTTACCGGTGCGCCCCCATTTTTGGTGACCAGCGGCTTGCCATCCGCGTACGGCAGGCTCTCCCAGTTGCGGGTTTCAATCAGTCCGTCATTCACGACCTGCTCAATGCTCAGCCAGGGGTCACCAGGACTGCCGTCTCCGCCGGGGCTGCCGTTGAGGGGGTCAATATAAAATTCGGCCGCTGTCGCACTGCCGGCGCACAACAAAAGCACGGCGACAATCAGCGCATGGCGGTGTGCCGAGGCTCTGCAACTGTTCCTTGAAGACTGGATCTCAAAGTGCGGGTGCAACATGTGGTAATCCTTTACCAGCGTCTGTTGTTGTGGATAACTCTAAAGGCGCAGCAAAACCCGTGTCAACGCGCTTCCCGCTGGTTCACGGGGTCATGGCGCTGCGGAACACCAGCCCGCCCTTGATAACGGTATCGACGTGTTCCATCAGTGAGATGTCTTCGAGCGGGTTGCCGGGTACCGCGATCAGGTCGCCAAAACGCCCGGCTTCAACCGCGCCGACCCGGTCTTCCCAGCCCAGCTGACGCGCGGCCACCGAGGTCGCGGCCTGGATGGCCTGCATGGGTGTCATGCCATATTCCACCATGACCGGAAACTGGATGTAGGCCATGCCGTGCGGGTAAATGGCTGCATCGGTGCCAAACACGATGGGCGCACCCGCCTCGTGCGCCCGGCGAAAGCTGTCCCGCTGGGCCTGGGTGGTTTCGATGGTCTTGCGCAGAAACTCTTCCACCCAGCCCTGGCGCATGCCTTCCTCGATCATCCAGTCACCGGCGCCAATGTCCATCGACAGGCCGACATCGTATTGGATGGACAGCGCAATGCCCTCGTCATCAATGTAGGTCGCATGCTCGATGGTGTCGGCACCCGCCAGGATGGCCTCTTTGATCGACTGGGCGCCGTGCGCGTGTGCAGCGACCTTCAAACCGGCCGCATGCGCCACTTCGATGGCCGCCTCGAGTGAGGCCGGGTCCATCTCCGGTGCGCCGGGCTCGCCGCCATAGGCCAGCACGGCGCCGGAGGCGATCACCTTGACCACATCCGCGCCGCCATCAACGGCCGCCTGGGCGCGCTGCGCGAACTCCTCCGGTGTGCGTGCAACACCCAGGCGCAGATGCGGCGGAATATCTTCCTCGGTAATGTCCGGAGCCAGCAAATCACCGCCGCCGCCGGGAATCGTCAGGTAGAAGCCGGCGACCAGCAGCCTGGGGCCGGCGACCTCGCCGCGATTGATCTCATCGCGCAGATCGCGGGCGGCCCAGCCGTAGTAAGAGCCCAGGTCGCGCGCCGTGGTGATGCCCGACTCCAGGGTGATGCCCGCATAGCGCCGCCCGGCCTCGAGGTTGTCTTCAAGACTGAAGTCGAAGTAGGCGGTGAGGTCGGTGAGCTCCTCGAAACTCTCCAGAATATGCGTGTGCATTTCGATAAGCCCCGGCATGCAGGTATGGTCCGGTAATTGGAGTATGGGCAAATCTGCGGACCAATCCCCGGATTTCGGGCGCTGTTCAAGGGTCGTGCTGAAGCGTCCGTTTTCAATGACCACCCATTGATCACTCAGGGCCTCGTTGCTCAGGCCATCAATCAATTTGCCGCAATGCACCAGCACCGAACCGCTGTCGGGTTCATACAGGGGCAGGGACGCCTGGGCATGCGCGCCCCCGGCACTGGCTAACGACAGCAGCGCAGAGGTGGCAAACAGGAAGTTGAGCAGCGGCGTGGATCGGCCTGCGGATTGCACCGGATGTTTTCTCATGTCCAGAGCATAGCACCAGCGCGCCCCTGAACAGCTTGTCCCAAATCCAAGGGCGGTGTTTCAGCCGCTGCTTCCGCGGGTTTGATCAGACCATCTCAGCGTTGTGAGGCAGTCGACTCCGCCGGTGCATCTTCACGCAGGGTCAGGCGAAAGCTGACCGGCACGGCCGGGCTTATTGACGGTAGACCCGCAATTTCGCGTAACTGCTCCACGCCCTGCGTCAGCCCGAGCGCGTCGGCATTCAACACGACCGGTTGAGCGCTGCTCACCAGCAGGGTGTTCGCGTCCAGGCGGGCGACCATTGATTCAATCGTCAGGGCGGTGCTGCTGCCAACCAGTTCCAGCTGCGCCTCGGCAACCATCGTGGTTTGTTCCCCCACGGCCAGGTCAAGCAGAGGGCCCAGGTCCAGGCTGGAGGTGAGGGTGGCCGTGGGGAACCGCCCGGTATCAAAAAACAGTTCGCGCATGCGCTCGTTACGGATAGGAATCCCGGTCTCCACGCTTGCCAGCACAATGGTGAGGACAAAGCTTCCCTCTGCCGAGAGCCCGCCTTCCAGCTCCTGAAAGTGATGCACCTCGGCCACGGTGTTGGCTTTGATGGACACAAAAGACAAGCGGGAGTCATTGTTGTCGATGGCCCAATCGGCCGTGGCCTTGGTGGAAAAAGACAGCGTTATCCAGGCGGACAACATCAGGACAGGCAGGGTTCGCAGCATGGTGGTGCACTCTTGGTAAGGATTAAGACTTTTATTGTAATCGTGTCGGTTCAATTTCGCGTGGAGACGGGTCTGTGATGTTATGCACCTGCTGCGTCACGCTATAATCGAATCAATCTCTGAACTGCACCCGCCAGCCTTGCTGGCTGCCACTGGAACCGCCCATGACCCGCATGCTGAAATTAATACCGACCCTTGCTCTGCTGCTTGCTACATCCCCGGTTATTGCCGGAGAGACTATTCGCCTTTCCGAGCCGGTTGAGGTCACTGCCGGCAGTGAAGTGTTCGGCGCCCCCCTGGAGGACAAATCCGCCGGCCTCAGCCTGAAGCAGTTGCTGGCAGAGCAGGATGCACTGGATGGTGAGCAGGTTCGTGTCACCACGCGCATAGCCAGGGTCTGCCAGAAAAAAGGCTGCTTTTTTATTGCATCAGAGGGCGCTTTGAGCGCCCGGGTAAGCTTTGCGGACTACAGCTTCTTTGTTCCTACCGATAGCGGCGGCAAGGAAGTAACCCTGGTTGGCACCTTTAGTCGTCAATCACTGGATGCAGCGCAGGCCGCCCATTTTGCGCAGGACCTGGGTGAAACACCGCCCACGGGCGATGAGCCGGTCATGGAATATGCCATCGTCGCGACATCGGTCATTATTCCAAAGGGCTGAGATCACGCGAGCAAGGGCCTGTTAACGCACCAGGCGCCGCGTGACGACCCGGGGTTACTTGCTCACCGGCCTGGCAATGCTTGCCTTCGCCGCCAACTCCCTGCTGTGCCGCGAAGCGCTGCGCAGCGGCACGATTGATGCCGTCTCGTTCACTGCTATCCGGACCGCCTCTGCCGCGGTGATGCTGCTGCTGTTGTTGTTCCTGCGCGATCGTCGCTGGACGCTTGGCGGCAGTTTGCCAATGACCGCCATGCTGTTTCTCTACATGATCGGCTTTTCCCTGGCGTATGTCAGCCTGAGTGCGGCAACCGGCGCCTTGCTGTTGTTCGGCGCTGTGCAGCTGACCATGTTCATCCGCGCGCTGGCCAGCGGCGAGCGCCTGTCGCGGATCGCTTGGTTTGGTCTTGCCCTGGCGTTGCTGGGCCTGTGTGTGCTGTTACTCCCGGGCGTTACCGCTCCGGCACCGGGTGGTGCCGCGCTAATGATTCTCGCCGGCGTGGCCTGGGGTGTTTACTCCCTGCTGGGACGCTCTCAAGCCGATCCCTTGCTGGCAACCTCGGGAAATTTCCTGCGGGCTTTGCCGGTGGCCTTACTGGCGTTGTGGCTAATGCCGCTTCTGGGTGGAGTGCCGCTAAGCCTGGAGCCCTACGGGATATGGCTGGCCCTCGCCTCAGGTGCGCTGGCCTCGGGTGTGGGCTATGTCATCTGGTATGCCGCCCTGCGCGAACTGGCCGCCAGCCGGGCCGCCACGGTCCAACTGAGCGTGCCGGTCCTGGCAGCGCTTGGCGGCGCCGTTGTGTTGGCCGAACCCTTGACGACGCGACTCATCGTGGCAACTTCGCTTACCATGGGCGGGGTATGGCTGGTACTGGCACAAACCGCCCCGGGCCGCACAGGAGCCTCTGATGGACACCGCTGATATGCCGGTTGTTGACGCACGCCTGGCTCTGAGTCGCCTGCGTGAGGGCAACCGTCGCTTTGCAGCCGGCGGCTCTAACGCGCAGGAACTGGCCAGTGGCGAACGCCTGGCGATGGCCAAGAATCAGCACCCTTTTGCGATCATCCTGGGTTGTTCTGACTCCAGGGTTCCGGCGGAGATTATTTTCAACCAGGGCCTGGGCGACCTGTTTGTTATCCGCGTGGCGGGCAATATTGTGGCGCCGTCGCAGATTGGCAGCGTGGAATTTGCGGCGGCAACGTTTTCTACCCAGCTGGTTGTTGTGCTGGGGCACAGCAACTGCGGGGTGATCCAGGCCTCAATCGACAGCCTGCGCAGCGAGCCGGGACTGGAGTCCCGAAGTCTTTCCAGCATCGTGGACCGGGTAACGCCGGCGATCTCACCGCTGATGAACGCTTACCCCGATGATGATCATGCCCTTGTTGCTGCGGCCACCCGCACGAACGTGCTGGCATCGGTTGAGCAGCTGCGGGGTGGCTCTGACATCCTTTGCGGGCTGATGGACGCGGGCAAGCTCATGATTGTCGGCGCCCACTATTCACTGCAAACAGGTGAAGTAGACTTTTTCGGCGAGGCCGCTCTTTGCTGTCCGGATGTTAAAGTAAGCAAGTCAGAAACGGCGCCTGCAAAGCAGTGAAACCTGTCCCGAAAACAATCTTTGAGGAAACCAACATGACTCAGAAAGTTCCTGCCCCCGTCTGGTTTACCGTGGTCGCCATCCTGGCCTTGCTCTGGAACCTGCTCGGGAGCGCTGCTTACCTGTGGATGACCTGGCTGATGCCGAGCATGATTACACCCGAGGTATTATCAACTTTACCGGAGGCAGACCGGGCCGCGATGGAGGTTCAGCTCGCGGTTCAGGCAGCCACCCCGGCATGGGCGACCTCGGCATTTGCCGTGGCGGTATTCGGCGGCCTGCTGGGGAGCCTGTTTCTGCTGCTGAAGAAAAACTTTGCCATCATTCTGTTCACCGTCTCGCTGGCCGGCTTGCTGGTGCAAAGTTACTACGCCTACGCGATGGCTGATGCCTACGGCCTGTTCGGCAATGCCGCACTGGTCCAGTCCGCGGTGATCCTGTTGATTGCGGTATTCCTCCTGTGGGTGGCCAATAAGGCCAAGGCGCAGGGCTGGTCCAACTAACCGCGAAGCGCCGTTGCACATGACGACGGCGCCCCCCTACGCGCTTTTTCTGGCCACCCTGCTGGCCCAGGGCCCCTGGGTGTCGCTGCGGACGGTCCGCTTACCGCCGGCACAAGGTCCGGAGCAGGGCGGGCATGGCGAAGGCCCGGCACTGAATGTGCTGGCGCTGGGCGATTCCATCGTCGCGGGTGTTGGTGTGACAAGCACCTCCCTGGCACTGCCGGCCCGTTTTGCCCAGGCCCTCGCACCCCTGTTGTCGCGTCGCGTGCAGTGGCATGCCATGGGTTTGAACGGGCAACGCTCCAGTGGCCTGGTGGAATCGCTTAGTGCTGCCGCGGCCCTCGCCCCGGCTCCCGACCTGGTTCTGATCAGCAATGGAATTAATGACGTGACCCGCCCGGGGCGGCCGGCGCTTGTCCTGGTGCAGCTTCAGGATGCCCTGAATGCGGTGCAGGAGCAGTTCCCAGCCAGCGTCATCCTGCAACTTGGTTTGCCGCCACTGGGCCGGTTTCCCGCCTTGCCATCGCCTCTGCGCCAGCTGCTTGGCAGCCGCGCCGCCGCTATTGATGCCGCTCTGGGTGACTGGATCGGGCCCCGGGAGTACATCCATCATCTGCCCTTTGATGAGCCGGCAAACCCGGAAGACTTTGCACAGGACGGCTATCACCCTAATGCCGATGGGGTTCAGCGATGGGCGGGGCATCTGGCGATCAAGGTTCGTACCGAGATCTTTGATCTCGCCACCCCGGCTTCATGACATTCCCGGCACAGCCGCCTAAACTGCAGCCTGGCGCTATGTCGTGACCGTAAGCGGTCACTCAAGGAATTAAATCGCGTGGTACCGAAAAGAATCATTCTGCCGCCCGTCTGGCTGGTCCTGTTCCTGCTGCTGGTGTTTATGGCAGACCGCTGGCTGCCCTTGCTGACGCTTCCAGCCTGGCTGTCGGCTGTGGCTGTGCCATTTTCCCTGGCCGGACTGGCAATCATCCTGTGGCCGGCAGTGGATTTCATGCGGGCCAAAACCGGCATGGTGCCCTTCAGTGACGCAACCAGCCTGGTGACCGGCGGCTTGTATCGCTTCTCACGCAATCCGATGTATCTGGGCATGGGATTTATTTTGCTTGGCGGGGCCCTGAAGCTCGGCACGCTCGGTGCCCTGCTGCCGGTGCCGTTTTTTCCGCTGGTCATCCGGCAGCGTTATATCCTTCCCGAGGAACAGTTTTTGCTGGCGGCTTTCGGTGAGGAGTACCGGGCTTATTGTCAGCGCGTGCGACGCTGGTTATGACACTTTTTTTGAACCAGGGAATCGATCTCTAATCTTGTGACCATGCTTCCACTCTTATGAACAGGCCGGCATCCTGATGCACCTGGGCCTGAAAACCCTGGAGGCTTTCCTGCGGGCGCACAGCACGTCGCCCCACCTGGTGCTGGCCGTCGTGACCGCCACGGAAGGTTCCACCTACCGGAAGCCGGGGGCGATGATGCTGATCGGGCCCGGGGGTGATTTCGCGGGGCTGGTTTCCGGCGGCTGTCTCGAGGGTGACCTCAGTGAACGCGCGCGGGCGGTGATCGAGTCGGGTGATCCCATGACAGTGAACTACGATCTGCAGGACAACGACCTGTTGTTCGGTCTGGGCCTGGGTTGTGGTGGCTCGGTGCACCTGCAGCTGGTGCGGCTGGATAAGGCGCAGCGCTTCGAGCCGCTCGAGAGCCTTTTTGCCGCACTGCAGGCCGGTGAACACTGTGAATTGGCCCTGGTCTGCGCCACCACCGACCCGGCGCTGCCGCCAGGCAGCATGGCGCTTGCCGCTGGCGGTGGAACCGGCATCGGTATGGCACAGCTCCTGAATCGATTGGGCAAAGGTGAACCGGGGCCTGGCCGGGCCCGTTACGAATCCCTTGAGACCGCGACGGGCAGCGCGGAGCTGCTTATCATTACCATTACCCCGAGTCCGCATGTGCTGGTTTGCGGTGCCGGGCCGGATGCCGTGCCACTGGTAAGCCAGGTGCTTGCCCTCGGCTGGGACTGCACGGTGGCGGATCACCGCGAGGCCTTCGCTGACCCGGCCCGCTTTCCCGCCGGCGCAAACGTACTGTGTCAACGTCCCACGGCTCTTGAGGGCCACCCGATTCTGGCGCAAATTGATGCTGCGATACTCATGACCCACCATGTTGGTCACGATGCGGACTACTTGCGCGCGCTCAAAGCCGCGCCGCCGGCCTACCTGGGACTGCTGGGCCCCCGGGCGCGGCGCGACCGCCTGGTTGAAGAAACCGGGGCGGAGTCTTTGACGGTCCATGGGCCGGCCGGGCTGGATATTGGCGCAGAACTGCCGGAGGCAATTGCGCTGGCGATCATGGCGGAAATGCATGCTGTGCTGACCGGTCGTCAGGGCGGGCCGCTGATCCGTGCCTGAGCCCGGACAGGTGTACATATAAGTGCACGAGATACACGCTGTATTGCTCGCCGCTGGTGGCTCCTCCCGTCTTGGCAGGGGCAAGCAATTGGTCGAATTCCGCGGCACAAGCCTGGTGCGCCGCGCCGCCAGCCAGCTGGCCCTGCTGATCCCGGAGGTTACGGTGGTCACCGGTGCCCGGGCAGACCGGGTAGCACGAGAGTTGCAGGGGCTGAATGTAACGCTGTGCTTCAACCCCCGGTGGCGTGAAGGCATCGGTTCATCGATTGCGCTTGCCATCCAGGGGCTCGCCCCGGGAACCCCTGCGGTAATGATTATGCTCTGTGATCAGTACCTGTTAACTGCCGACGACCTCGAGCGCTTGCTGGGTGCATGGCGGGCGAATCCTGAGCGCATCACTGCTGCACGCTGGGCTGATTCCATGGGGCCGCCGGTTGTTTTTCCCGGTACCTGCTTATCCGGCCTGGCAAGACTCAGTGGTGACCAGGGCGCCCGGCGCCTGTTGCTTGAGCAGCGCGACCAGATCAATTTCGTCGATATGCCCAATGCCGCCCATGATGTGGATGATGCGCAGGACCTTGCACAGCTGGAGGCCCTGAATGAGCGGAAAGGATGAGCAACGGGCCTTTATTGACCCAATAAATAGCGTCGCAGAAAGAGATAGGTCACTTGCTGGTACACATCGCGGTTTTCTTTCTTTTCATAACCGTGCCCTTCATTCAGCGCATTCATATACCAGACGGTCTCGCCCCGGGCACGCAGGGCTTGCACCATCTGCTCTGACTCACTGACTGGCACAACCGGGTCATTCTGGCCCTGAACGATCAGCATGGGAATGCGAATGCGTTCGACATTGTTCAATGGGCTGATGGACTGAAGGAAAGCGCGCATTTGCGGATCACGTTCGTCGCCGTATTCCGCGCGCCGTCGATCGCGGCGAAAATCCGCCGTATTCTCCAGGTAGGTAACGAAATTACTGATGCCCGCAAAGCTCACAGCGCCCACCAGCCGGTCGCTGTAATGCACAGCACTGGCCAGGGCCATGTAGCCGCCGTAGCTTGCGCCAAACACCGCCACGCGATTCTCGTCCAGGTCTTCCCGGGTGGCGATCCAGTCGAGCAGGGCGCCGATGTCGCGCACCGCGGCCTCGCGTTCCTTGCCGTCATCCAGGGCCAGGTAGTCGCGCCCGTAGCCGAGCGAGCCGCGCACGTTGGGCGCGAGCACGGCTACCCCCATCTCGCTGGCCCACATCTGCACAATGGCATTGAAACCGGGCCTGAACTGGTCCTCCGGACCGCCATGAATGTAGATCACCACGGGGTGCCGTGTTTTGCTCCTGGCATTGGAATCTGGACGGTAAATAAACTGTGGAACATACAGCGTGGCGTCAGGCGTAAGGCCTACGGCCGGAACGCTGCCCAGGGCGGGCACAATCAGCTCTTCCGGGGGCAGGTCATCGACGCCCCCCGAGGACCACTGGCGTAATCTGCCCGGATAGCGCCCGTGCCTGAACAGTTCGAGTACATAAACCTCCCCGGGCGATGTGGGTGTGCTGATGGTCAGTGCCAGGCGGCCTCCGTTCGGGCTGAACCGCAAGTCGCCGGCGACGCCCACGGGCAGGTTGGAGACCGGTCGAAAACTGAAACGCCGTGCGTCAAACAGGTACAGCCGGCTAAGGCCGCCTTCATTGGTAAGGAACGCACCCGTTTTACCACTGGGTGCGAGCTCAAAGCGGGTGATATCCCATTGGATGTTGCTCTCAAGCCAGCGCATTTCTTCGGCCGGATCCAGGGGGGTCCAGCCGATTTCAGCCGCGCGGCCGCGCTGATTGCTGACGAAGAAAACACCCCTGTCCTGCGCGTCAAAAGCGACGGCCACATTGCTCGAATCGACGTCCGGCAGGCCGGCCAGCTCGGTAAGCAGTCCCGTCTCAAGGTCGAGCAGGTGAACTCGCGAGTCAGTGATGCTGTTGTACTCCTGCACCAGCAACATGCGGTCATCGCGACTGAACGCCACCGGCTTCCACAGGGCGCCATCATCCACGGCCAGGATCAGCCGGGTTTCTTCCGGCTTGTCGATGTTCAACAACCAGAGGTCGTTGCTGCGTCCGTTGCGACGGGTTGAGCGCAAAGCAAGGTTCCGGCCTGAATAGTCCCAGACCATCCCATTGTTGAGGGCCCCGGCGGTATCCGTCAGCTGGCGAACGGTTCCATCAAAGGGGTCAAGCAGATAGATCTGGTCCAGGCCGCTGCCACCGTCGTTCATGGTAAAAGCAAGCAGTTCACCCTGGTGTTGCCGGACAACCTCCCGCACCGGCTCCGGAAAACGGGTTAGCTGCTGAGGGTCTGCCCCGGGGCGCGCGATGCGCTGCACCTGGTTGACGCCCTCGTAGCGGCTGCGGGCATACAGCTCGCGCCCTGAGCCTGCCCACTCGAGCATCCGGGTACTGCGGAGCTGCTGGAAACGATCCAGTCTTTCTGCCAGCGCGGCGGGAATGGGCGGGATGTCTTCCAGCACGAGCTGCCCGTCATTAACCACGCGGCGCTCTACCGCGCCTGCCGGCACGCTGAGCAGCGCGATCAGGATGCAGGCAAGCAGTCGTAATGTACGCCGGACCTTGTACGGGGTGGTTTTTCTGATCATTGGATATGCTTCAATGCCCGTGAATTGCCTTATTTGGTAAGCGATACGGCGTAGTGCCTATTGGGGGGCAGGGGCTATAATCGCGCAAGGGGTAGAAGTCATGAAACCATTACACATCATCATACTGGCTGCGGGTGAAGGAACCCGTATGCGATCGCGATTGCCCAAGGTCCTGCACCCGGTCGGGGGGCGGCCCATGCTGGCGCATGTGCTTGATCGCGCGCGCGAGATGGCGCCGGCGGCCTTGCACGTGGTGGTTAACCCGGATGCCAGGGCCCTTCCGGCTGCCATCAAGGGCGAGGATATCCAATGGGTGCCCCAGGCCGAGCGACTGGGCACCGGCCACGCCGTGATGCAGGCAATGCCCGCAATTCCGGATGAGGCCGATGTGCTGGTGCTCTACGGCGATATTCCCCTGATGGACGGAGAAGCGCTCGTGGCCTTGCGCGAAGCACATGATTCGGAGCTGACTTTGTTGACGATGCAACCTGCTGATCCGACCGGCTACGGACGCGTGGTTCGTGACCCCGACGGGGCCATTGAGGGCATCGTGGAGCATCGCGATGCGAACGAAGCCCAACGCGCCATCGGCGAGGTCAACACGGGAATTATCCTTGGCCACGCCGCTGCCCTGCGCGGCTGGCTTGAAGGTCTTGGCACCGACAATACCCAGGGTGAGTACTACCTGACGGACATCTTTGCCATGGCGCGGGGGGCAGGCATCACTATTGGCAGCGTCATCGCTGCCGATGCGCAGCGCCTGGAGGGCGCCAATGACCGCGTGCAACTCGCTGAGCTTGAAGCGCGTTACCGCCGGCTGCAGGCTGAACGCCTGATGCGCGACGGGGTCACGCTGATGGACCCGGCGCGGGTCGACCTGCGTGGCGACATCGAGGCCGCAACCGATGTGACCATCGACATCAATGTGGTGCTCGAGGGCAAGGTGCGCCTCGGCGAGGGCGTGAATATCGGGCCGGGGTGCGTGATCAAGGACTCTGACCTGGCACCCGGCACCCGCGTCCACGCCAACAGCGTACTGGAAGGCGCGGTGACACTGGGCGCCTGTGACATCGGCCCCTTCGCCCGCGTCCGGCCGGGTACGGTTCTGGGTGGCGGTACAAAAGTAGGGAATTTTGTGGAAATGAAGAACGCCGTGCTTGGCGAAGGCAGCAAGGCCAGCCACCTCAGTTACATTGGCGACAGCGATGTGGGCAAGAACGTCAATATCGGTGCCGGCACCATTACCTGTAACTATGACGGTGCCAACAAGCATCGCACAGTCATCGGCGACGATGCGTTCATCGGTTCTGACTCACAGCTGGTGGCTCCTGTGACCATCGGCGAGGGCGCGACCATCGGCGCCGGCTCGACCATCAGCCGTGATGCGCCGGCCGGGCAACTGACCGTGAGCCGCTCCCGGCAAACAACCGTCAAGGGCTGGAAACGCCCCGTGAAAAAGGCAGACTGAACCATGTGTGGCATCGTTGCGGCGGCATCGTATCGGGACATTACCGGGATTCTCATCCACGGCCTGCAAACCCTCGAATACCGGGGCTATGACTCGGCCGGCATCGCCATGCAAACCGCCGGCGGGCTGAACCGCCAGCGTATCAAGGGCAAAGTTGCGGCGCTGGAAGCCCTGCTGGAACAGCATCCGGTCGAGGGCGTCTGCGGTATCGCACACACGCGCTGGGCCACGCATGGTGTGCCAAGCGATCGCAATGCCCACCCGATGACCAGCGGTGACCAGGTGGCCCTGGTGCACAACGGCATCATTGAAAACCATGATGAGCTGCGCAGAGAACTGACCGCGAACGGCGTTGAATTTACCTCGGAGACCGACACCGAGGTCATGGTCCACCTGGTCGCGAGCTTTATGAACGAGGGCCAGACGCTGTTTGATGCGGTGCAAAATGCCGTCAGTCGTCTGCACGGGGCTTTTGCGATCGCGGTGGTCGCAGCCTCCGAGCCCGGCGTGGTGGTGGGTGCGCGCCGCGGCAGCCCCATGGTCCTGGGGCTCGGCGATGGCGAAAACTTTCTGGCCTCGGACATCTACCCCTTGTTGCCGGTGACCAAGCGCTGCGTTTACCTGGAAGAAGGTGATGTGGTGCGCCTGGACAAGGACACTTTCACGATCGTGGATGAGGCCGGCGTTGTGGTTGAACGTGAAGAACGCCTGGTCGATCTGGATGCGGACCAGGTCCAGCGCGGTGAGTATCCGCATTACATGCTCAAGGAGATCTACGAGCAGCCACAGAAGGTGGCCGAGACGCTGGAAGGTCGCATCGGCCCCCGGCGCATTCTGCCCAATATTTTCGGCGTCGGCGCCGAGGAGATGCTGGCGAAGGTGCGTAATGTGCATATCGTCGCCTGTGGCACCTCCTATCACGCAGGTCTCGTGGCGCGCTATCAACTTGAGTGGCTCGCCGGCCTGCCGTGCACCGTCGAAGTCGCCAGTGAATATCGCTACCGCAGCCCGGTGGTGCCGCCGGATACCCTGTTTGTGACCATTTCCCAGTCCGGTGAGACTGCCGATACGCTCGCCGCCCTGCGCCATGCCAAGGCATCGGGCTATCTGTCTACGCTGGCCATCTGCAATGTGCCGGAGAGTTCCATTGTGCGCGAGGCCGACCTGGTCCTGATGACCCGTGCCGGGCCCGAAATTGGCGTGGCCTCGACCAAGGCATTCACCACCCAACTGGTTGCCCTGCAGCTGTTGGTGCTCGAGCTGGGTCGCCTGCACGGCCAGGATCCGGCGGCCTATGAAAATGCGGTTGGACAGCTGCACACACTGCCCGACCTGATGAACAAGGCGCTGGACCTGAACGATGAATTTGCCGAGCTCGCGAAGCTGTTTGTTGATAAGCAGCATGCCCTCTTTCTGGGCCGTGGCAGCCATTACCCCATTGCCATGGAAGGTGCGCTCAAGCTCAAGGAAATTTCCTACATTCACGCCGAGGCCTATCCTGCCGGTGAGCTCAAGCACGGCCCCCTGGCCCTGGTTGATGAAAACATGCCGGTGGTTTCCGTGGCGCCGAATGATGAACTACTGGCCAAGCTGATCAGTAATATCGAAGAGGTGCAGGCGCGCGGCGGGGAGCTCTATGTGATTGCCGACATCAATGCCGGCAAAAACTTCAGTGAGCGGCATGGCCGAATCCTGCGCGTGGATACCGGCGGCGGCTTTCTGGCACCCGTGGTGATGACCATACCGCTGCAGTTGCTGGCCTATCACGTGGCCGTGGCGCGCGGCACGGATGTAGACCAGCCGCGCAATCTGGCCAAGTCGGTGACCGTCGAATAGTGTGCAGGGCCATTTCAGGCTGTTCCAATAGTGAAAAGGAGTAACGCATGTGTCGCTGGCTGGCTTACTCGGGTGCGCCCATCTGTCTCGAGGATGTGTTGTTCAATCAGCAACATTCGCTGATTGACCAGAGCCTGAAGGCGACTGCGTCGGAGACGCCCACCAACGGCGACGGCTTTGGCATCGGCTGGTACGGCAAGCGTGATTTTCCGGGTGTCTACAAAGACATCCGGCCAGCCTGGAATGACAGCAACCTGCGTGACATTGCGGCACAGATTGAGTCGCCGTTGTTCCTTGCCCACGTGCGCGCCACCACCGGCACCGAGGTACAACGCAGCAACTGTCACCCCTTTCGGCACCAAAACTGGCTGTTTGTGCACAATGGCCTGGTCAATGATTTTGCAAGGATCAAGCGGGACCTGGTTCTGGCGATCGCACCGGAGTTCTTCCCGTGTATCACGGGCACAACTGACACGGAAATTCTTTTCTATCTCGCCCTGACTTTCGGTATGACCGAAGATGTCGAGGCAGGGCTTTCCCGGATGGCCGGCTTTGTCGAGCACACAGCAGCGGAGCACGGGGTTGCGGATGCACTGCAAATGACCCTCGGCATCAGCGACGGGCAATCAACTTACGCCTGCCGTTATTCCACGCAGGGTCGCTCCCGATCACTGTTCCACAGCGCCAGCATCGACGCCATTCGCGAAATTGCGCCGCAAGCGGGGCGTTACTCTGCGGACACACGGGCCATCGTTTCCGAGCCTTTGAACGAGCTTGAAGGGGCCTGGATTGCCGTTCCTGAATCAAGCTTTATCACTGTCAACGGGGGCGAAGTATATCGCCGCGACTTTCAGCCCCGCCGGCACTAGACAACACTCCGCTGATGACGGCCCTAAAGTTTGTATAGCGTTAAATTCCCTGGTTGCTGGTATTATCGCCATTCCATGGCCAGAGGGTCGCCCGTCTGATCCGCAAGCGCAGCGCGTTCATAGCGTCAATCTTCCTTTTTGTTCCCTGTTTTGTGGCGTCAGGTAGCCAGGGTTCCGAACAGGCTGTGGAAAACCAGTTACAGCTTCTCGGCTGGGTGGAAAATGCCCGCCTGGTAGCGCCAGGCTTCGAGGTTCGCGCCAAGCTCGATACCGGAGCCACAACCTCCTCCCTGGATGCGCGCATCATCAAGCGGTTTCTTAAGGGCGGCAAACGCTGGGTCCGCTTCTCGGTCACGGACCCGGAAAGTGGCGAAGAAGTGGTGCTGGTGCGTGAGCGCGTGCGTACCGTTGGCATCGTGCAACATAAAGGTGAAAACGATGTGCGGCCCTCGGTGGCGATCGAGGTTTGCATTGCCGGGGAGCGGCGCAAGGTCGAAGTAACGCTGGTCGACCGTAGTGCATTCAATTACCCCCTGCTTCTCGGAAGGCGCGCGCTCAAAAGCCTGGCGGTGGTGCACTCCGGCGAAACCTATCTTTCCAGTGCGATCTGCCCGGAGGCAATGGAACCACGTGACATTGTGCTCGACCACTCGGCCAGGGTGCGATCAGAGAACGAGCCATGAGTACCCGCGCCACCCACGGCATCGCCCTCTCGGCAGCCCTGATTCTGGTTGGGCTGGGCATATTCCTTTGGAAGGTAGAGCGTTTTGGCTATCCGGTGTTTCCGGATGAAACCAGCGACGTCTATTCAGTGCAGGCGCAACTGTTGCTCGACCCGGGCCCCGGCGCCACCAAGATCAGCCTTAAGCTCCCTACCCAGACGCCCGGTTTTGCCCTCAGCGATGAACACTTCATTTCCCGTGGTTTCGGCGCAGCGATTGACGATGATCCCTGGCAGCGCGTCCTGACCTGGTCGATACGACGTGCCGATGAGTCTCAGGCCCTGTTCTACCGCGCGGTGTTTTTCGCCAGTGATAAGCCGGCTGAGCTTGCACCGAGACCACGCTTTCCTAGCCCGCCGAGCCTTGAGGAGCCGTTCCAGACCGCTCTGGAAGAAATCGTCGAGGAGGTGCGGGCAGAGTCCGCCGACGTGGTGAGCTTTGCCGCCCAGGTGCTGGTCAAGCTCAACGACCCTTCGCCGGAGGATAACCTGGCGCTGTTTCTCGAAGGTCCGCTGGGCCTGGACCAGGCGCGCACCGCGCAACTGATCATGTCTGCAGCGCGCATTCCGGTGGTGATGCTGAACGGTGTGCGGCTGGTAGAGGAATCACGCGATGCCCCGCTGGAGACCTGGATTGCAGTTCATAATGGCACACGTTGGACGGCCTTTGACCCGCGCAGTGGCGACCAGGGCCTGCCGGCAGATTTCCTGTTGTGGTGGACGGGTGACCAGCCACCGGTCGAGGTTATGGGTGCGCGGCTGGAAGAAGTTATCTTCAGCGTGCGCCGGCAATCCGTCAGCGCGCTGGGTCTGGCGACCGAGCGTGCCGGTTTGAGCGGCTCCCACCTTCCTGAATTTTCCATCCTGGCGTTGCCCCTGGACCAGCAGTCGGTTTACGAGGTGTTGTTGCTGATACCGCTGGGCGCCTTCCTGATTGCATTTTTGCGTAATGTCATCGGCTTTCGCTCCTTCGGAACGTTTATGCCTGTATTGATCGCACTCGCCTTTCGCGAGACCCAACTGCTCGCCGGCCTGGTGTTGTTTACCGTGATCGTGGGTGTCGGGCTGATGTTTCGATTTTACCTGGAGAAGCTGCGCTTGCTGCTGGTGCCCCGACTGGCGGCCGTGCTGACGATCGTGGTGTTACTGATGGCCGCGGTCTCGATTGTGAGTCATCAGCTCGGCGTCACCGCCGGCCTGTCGATTGCGCTGTTTCCCATGGTCATCATTGCCATGGTCATTGAACGTATGTCTGTGGTGTGGGAGGAGCAGGGGCCGGCCGATGCCTTGCTGGATGGTATCGGGAGCATGGCGATTGCCGCCATTGCCTACCTGGTCATGGGTATCGACCTGTTCGGCTGGTGGGCGGTGGTGTTTCCCGAGTTATTGCTGGTGCTGCTGGGCCTGACCATCGCGCTCGGGCGCTACACCGGCTATCGATTGACCGAACTGGTGCGCTTCCGGGAGCTGGCGCGATGAGCTGGATAGCCTCGCCCAGTCAGCTGAACGCCACCGGCGTGTTGAGCCTGAACGCGCGCAATGGCGATTACGTGATGCGCCTGAACCCGCGCGCGGCCTATCCGCTGGTGGACGACAAGGTGCGCTGCAAAGCGGTGCTGCAAGCCCTTGATATGCCGGTCCCCGGTCTGATTGGCGTACTCAAACGCTCGGGTGATTCATCCCGCTTCACGCAGCTGCTGGATGGCCAGACGGAGTTTGTGATCAAGCCGGCCAATGGCAGTGGTGGCGACGGCATCCTGGTGATTGTCGGAAGCCGGGGTGGCAAGTTTCTCGCTGTGGACGGGCGGCTGTGGGAAGAAGACGAGCTGGCCCATCACCTGACCAATGTGATCAGCGGGCTGTACAGCCTGGGGGGTCAGCCGGATTATGCGATGCTGGAGGAGCTGGTGGCCTTTGATCCGGTGTTTGAGCGTATCGCCTTCCAGGGCGTGCCGGATATTCGCATTATCGTGTACCGCGGCGTGCCGGTGATGGCCATGGTGCGCCTGCCAACGCGCGGTTCGCACGGCAAGGCCAATCTGCACCAGGGCGCCATTGGTGCCGGCATTTCAATTGCCACCGGCGCCACGACCAAGGCCGTACTGGGCAACCACCACGTGGACGAACACGTTGACACGGGCGCCACGCTGGGGGCATTTACCGTACCGGGCTGGGAGCAGATGCTGGGCATGGCCGCAAATTGCTATAAAGCTGTCGGGTTAGGCTATCTCGGCGCAGACATTGTGCTCGACCGAAATCGCGGCCCCCTTATTCTTGAGCTTAACGCGCGGCCCGGGCTGAACATTCAGATCGCCAACGGCGATGGCCTGCGCCGCCGCCTGGCGCTGGTGGACGCCTGTGACATCGCCGACGCGCCGGTTGCTGAACGAGTTGCCTGGGCGCGTGTCGAGCTGGATCCACGGCAGATTTGATTAGGGATTAGTCTCTGGAAGACTTCCGCGTCTTGCAGTAAGCTGTCAGCCCCGGCACACGCAGTGCCGGTCAGGATTTCGAGGTTTGTATTATGCGCAGAAGGTTCCGGGCCGACGAAGAGGCCGAAATCAATATCACACCGATGCTCGACATCGTGTTCATCATGCTGATCTTCTTCATCGTGACGACCTCATTTGTGAAAGAGAAGGGCCTGGAAGTATCGCGTCCTTCGAATGCGCCGCCCAAACAGACGGAACAGAAAAAAGGTCCGATCGTCGTCAAAATTGACGGCAGCAGCAATATCACGCTGAAAGGCCGCATGCTCGAACCCAAGGCGGTACAGGCCAACCTGGAGCGTGAGAAGGCTGAGAAGCCGGACTCAACCCTGATTGTTGCTTCCCATCCGGATGCCGAGACCGATGCACTGGTGACCGTGCTTGATGCGGCCAAGTCCGTGAATATCGAGAGCGTCAGCGTCGCCACCACGAAGAAGTGACCACCATCGCCGGTTGCCCGGCGATTCATGGTGATGGCTGGATGTTGCTTGCCCACATTGCAGGGTTGACCCATTGAACCTCGACCGGGGTGTCTTCCTCGACCTTGCCACCATTCATAACGGTGATCTGCGCCTCGAGGCGCTGGACCGCTGCCTGCCCGCCTGGCAATTCTATTACCGCACCACGCAAAGCCAACTGCATGAACGCCTGGCCGATGCGCAGCTGGTCGTCACCAACAAGGTTGTCCTGGACCGCGAAGCCCTGAATGCCGCGCCGCAGCTGAAGCTGATCGTGGTGTGCGCCACGGGCGTCGATGTGGTTGATCTGGATGCGGCCAAAACGGCGGGCATCACCGTGTGCAATATCCGTGATTATTGCTCCGCCTCCGTTGCCCAGCACGTTCTGACGCTGATGCTGAACCTGGTGACCGGCCAGCCGGACTATAGCCGCCGGGCGCGCAATGGTGAATGGCAGGCGGAGGGGATTTTCAGTCTGCACGACCGGCCGATCCGCGAGTTGCACACCCTCAGCCTGGGGATTATTGGTTATGGCACGCTGGGACGCGCCGTGGCCGACCTGGCCCGGGCCGTGGGCATGAATGTGCTGGTGGGCGAGCGTCGCGGCCACCCGGAGCGCCCGGAGCGGCTGTCTTTCCGGCACCTGGTGCAAAGCGCCGATGTGCTGAGCCTGCACTGTCCCTTAACCGAAACAACGCGCAATATGATCGACCGCGAGGTGCTGCGCGCCATGAAGCCCAACGCGGTCCTCATTAACACGGCCCGCGGCGGGCTGGTGAACGAGCAGGACCTGGCCGATGCGCTGCGTGCCGGAGACATTGCCGGTGCCGGCATTGACGTGTTCAGCGAGGAGCCCCCGTCGCTGGATCACCCCCTGCTGGCGGACGACATCCCCAATTTGCTGATCACCCCGCACAATGCCTGGGGCAGCGTCCTGGCACGCCAGGAGGCCATTGACCAGGTCACCGCAGCAATCCGTTCTTTTGAGCGCGGCGTGCCCCTGAACCGGGTGGTTTGATTCTCAGTCTGGTTTGGTCGGCAAGTCCAGCCAACCGCTGGGATCGTCTTCCGGTGGCAGTTGCAGGTGATAGCCAGGGTCTTGCAGGTGCTTTTTGACCGACTCAATGTTTGCCTGGGCCAGCTTTTCATGCTGCGCCAGGTCCAGCTCCATGGCGATTTCGGCACCCGCAAAAAGGATGCGCAGCGGCTCAGGCAGATCCTCCAGCGTGCAGTCCTCGCTCAAGAACAGGTAAGTCAGATCTTTTTTGATGGACCGGTATACGGTGCACTGTGTCATGGGAACGCGTCTCCTCGCGGTTTTTAGAGCCCTTTACGCCAACGGGGCACGCTCATTCCAGTATTATATGTGCGGCCTAGTCAATCGGGGTGTCTGCGCAAGCGGGCAATCATAGCGCACTGATCATGAGCGAATATCGCTACAAGGCGTTCATCAGTTACAGCCACAGTGACAAGCGTTGGGCAAATTGGCTGCACCGCTCGCTGGAGATGTATCGCGTGCCCCGCCGGCTGCGCGGCTACGAGGGTGAATTTGGCAAGATCGAGGAGCGCATCCGGCCGGTCTTCAAAGACCGGGAAGAGCTCGGGGTAGCCCATAGCCTCACCGATGAAATCCGAAACGCACTGGAAAGTTCCGAAGCACTTATTGTTATTTGCTCTCCGGCCGCCGCCAGGTCCCGGTGGATGAGCGAGGAGATCCGCCTTTTTCAGGGTATGGGCCGCCGCAACCGGATATTCCCGGTCATCGTTGATGGTGACCCGGATGCCGCGCCAGACAAGGGCGGGTGTTTTCCCGAGGCGCTGGTGCTGGACGAGCAGGGTAACCGGCACGAACCCCTGGCTGCAGATGCGCGCCCGTGGGGGGATGGCAAAGTATTGGCGCGGGAAAAGCTGCTGGCGGGCCTGCTCGGTATCCCGCTGGACCTCTTGCGACGCCGGGAGCATCAACGTCGCGTGCGGCGGCGCATGATAGGGGTTGCCGGGGTGGTGTTGGCAGTTGCCGTGCTGTTGTTCTCCGGACTGTCCTGGAAGACGGCAGAACAACGTAAGGACTCAGGTCAGACCCTGGTCGCAATGAAAATGAACGAGCTGCGAACCCTGATTCCGGCCAATGAAGATCCGGCATCGTTGCCAGCCCTTGAGAGCTGGGATGAGGCTGAGAAACAGTCCGCAATGGCCTTTGTGTCAGCAGATTCCGGCCAGGCGATGAAACGTTCCCTGGACCTTCGCGAGGCGGGTATCGAGGCGTGGGTAGCGGGTGAGCTGGAAGATGCGATGGGCAAGTTTCGTGAGGCATGGTTGCTCAATGCGCTGCAGTATCAGCAAACGCCGCAAGAGACGCGAAATTTTCTTCGAATTGGGACAGGCTGAATTCTGGATCGGTCAGATTCATTACGATCGATTTGAGTTTCAAGATGCTGAAAGACATTTCATCGCCTATGCAGAAATTACCCGTCAACTAATTCAGGCGGAGCCGGAGAATCCGGACTGGGTTCTGGAAATGGCCTATGCGCTAACCAATCTTGGCGTTCTAAAGCGCGACAAAGACCAGGATCTGTCAACTCATTTGAAGATCATCCAGTCCGCACTGGAATACAACCAGATCGCCCTGCTGCTGGACCCTGGCAACCGCCTTTATTTTGCTGAGTTGGGTCAATCTCTGAGAGGCCTCGGATTTGCGCAGTATGGCGTTTGTGACATTCAGGGCGCCTTGCAAACAGCCAACGAAAGCGTGACGCACGAGTTGACGACCCTGGATAACATCGCGACTGACTATGATCATCAGCTGAACCTGGCTTTGGCGCTTGGGCAGAGGGCGTCAGTACGGCGCCAGCTTGGAGACAGTGCGGGTGCGCAAAGGGATCTGCGTGACTCGCTTGATACGCTTCAAGAGAGTCAGCAACTCAAGCCGGAAGATGCCCTTGTTAACTTCTATGTGCAGCTGCGTCAGCTTGCTTTGATTGAGCTGGAAAGTGAACTCGGCAACACGGAAGCGGCCCAGGCACAGGTGGTAGAACTGGCCCGACAATGGAATGCCAGCCGGGGTGGCGTTGACAACCCGGGCGCCAATGATCGCTTGATTGGAGCCAGAATTTTCCTAAGCGCTGCTCGTCTGAGTCAGCGTCTGGGCAAGTTGGAGGCAGCAAGAAGCTACCTGGATGAAACCCATGATCAACTACACGAGCTGAAGGCGGCCGACATTCCGCAACGTGAATTCGACGCTTTGATTATTTTGGCGGCCTTCACCAGTTGGGAGCTCAATGATGGCAAGCAGGATGCACGGTTTGCTGAATATCTCCGGGAGCCATCGGGTTTTGGTGAAGCCCGCGCATGTGACAGTGCCCTGGACCAGCTTCGACTGGCGATCATGAGCAGTGATCCGGTACGTGCGGACTACTTCTCCGGGTTCTTGCAAGACAGAAATATTCGGCACCCCGAGTTCCTGAGGGTTTGTAACGCCTATAGTGTGTGCAGGGTGCCTTAAGTTTTGAGGGCGGGCTGGTGATTGTGGCGGGACTTTACGAACCATAACTAACCCGCAGAGTATTCATAGAGAAAGGTTGGTCCGCCTGGGGGATGAGCCTGAATCGTATAAGGAGGGAAATATGAAAATCCGGACAGCGCTTTTATTGAGTATCGTAATGTTCATCCTTTCGGCCTGCGCCTATCAGCAGGTTGATCCGCGAGACCCGCCTCTGGTGAAAGGCAAGATCGAAACCCCAGAGGTACGGCTGCAAGTCGTACAAGGCCAACTGGAGGTGAAGAACTCCAGCACACCAAACTGTTCTGGCGGGAACATTAGTGCGAAGGGTTGCATCGTCACAGGTTTGGAAGATATCGCTTTTGTGCGTTTTGTTCTCCAGGGCAGTGGCCAGTACAATCTGACTCGGATTTGGGTTTGTGAAGGAGAGAGCAAGCCGAAATTCAAAGATCCTGAGGATCATGATTCTCTGGATTGTGAGCTTCTCGGTGATCGCGCCAACGAATTTATCGTCATCACTGGTGGGTCCGTATCGAAGCCCGACTCCAGGGGCGAAGTGCTCCTGGGCGATGTTGACGAGTTTTTCTTGCTGAACCAAAACAGTTTCGAAGCCGAATATTTTTATCTCATCGAAGCGTGCAAGAAAAACAGCAAGACTGACTGCACCGCGCTTGACCCACGGCTTATTAATGGCGGACGAGGAATCAGCCTTTGACCGTGCGTAACGACAACTGCCACGAATTTCACACCCACTATCTCCTGGTGCTCAGGAACGATGACGGATCCGAGGTATTCCTGCACCCGCGCTTGCGCAATGGAGGCCGGGACTGAGGCACGACATTTGGTGAATTCCCGGAGTGCTGAAAAACAGCGACTGACTGTCGCCGTCACTGGTCATCGCGACCTCCTTGCGACTGAGCAACCGCTGCAGCGCGAGAAAGTCCGCTGGTTTCTGCAGCACCTGATCGACGAATACCCCGATCTGCAACTTGAAATCCTGTCAGGGATGGCGAAAGGTGCCGATCAGCTCGTGGCAGAGGAGGCGCTGGAGATGGGTTTGCCCGTTGTCGCCGTATTGCCCTTTCCCGTGGATGAATACCGCAAGGATTTTGCTGACGGTGGGGTGGCTCTGGATGCCCTGTTGGCTCGCTGCGAAGTCATTACGCTGCCGGTTCTGAACGACTACGATCCCGCTGAGGGGGCTCACAATCGGGCAATCCATTACGCGCAACTGGGCGTGTTTCTGTCCAACCACTGCCAGGTGCTGCTGGCCTTGTGGGATGGCAAAGACAGTGAGCATGTCGGCGGTACTGCCAGCGTGATCACCTACCACCTGACTGCTGTCATGCGAGGCTTTGATGCCGATGATTCCATGCCCAATCTGCTGGCCAATAATGAGAATGACCTGGCGTACCACATCGTATGCTCCCGTGATCGGCCCAACGGTGCGCCGGCGGCAGAGTATGCGCCACTGGAGTCGTACTGGGTGACGGGCTATTTTGGCCGCCAGTCCGGTCAGCATATGCCCTTTGACTATGACCTGATGCTTGACCGCCTGGGTGCCTTCAGTCGTGACCTGCAGCGCAACGCCGCCGACCTGGAGCATGAGGCGCAAGGCCTGATTGATAAAGATGTGACGTTAACCCGGCCCTCCGGCGCGGACTATGCCGACCGGCTTTATGCGACTGCCGACTGGATGGCGGTTCACTATCAGAAGAAGTTTGCTTTTGGTCTTTTCCTGAGCCACTTGCTGGCCGTGCTTATGGGCGCCGTGTTTATTGTTTATTCCGAGATGATCGAGCGCTGGGGCCTCGCGCTGTTGTTTATGGGCCTGTTTGTACTGGGCGTGATCTTTCACCTGGTTGGCGAGCGGCGCGAGTGGCATCGCAAATATCTGGACTATCGTGCGCTCGCAGAGGGGCTGCGCGTGCAGGTGTACTGGAACCTGGCCGGCGTGGTCAAGAGCCGTTCGGCCGTATTTGCCTATGACAATTTTCTGCAAAAGCAGGATGTAGACCTGGCGTGGATTCGCCATGTCATGCGCTCGGCCAGCCTGCGGCGTAACCGCAACACCAATCCGGACCCGGCCTGGGTGCCGTGGGTGATGGAGCAGTGGGTGGGCCACAAGAATCCCGCGCAAGGGCAGCTGGGTTACTACGCGCGCAAGGCGCAGGAGCGATCGGCAGGTTACCGTCGAACCCAGTTGCTCAGTCAGACCGCCCTGTGGGGTGGTATTGCGATGGCTGCCTGCCTGGCCATTCTGGCCACGCGCCTGGAGGACCAGCAGGTATTGTTGCTGCTCATTCTCATGGGTATCCTGCCTCTGCTTGCCGCAGTAAGGGACGCCTACTCCCATAAAAAAGCCGACAAGGAGCTGATCAAGCAATACCGCTTTATGGCCGATGTCTTCGGCAATGCCCGTCGGCTGCTGGATGGCACGAATGATCTTGAACTGCAACGCCGGGTGCTCAAAGCCGTGGGTGACGCGGCGCTCGAAGAGCACGCCGAGTGGCTGCTTATGCACCGCGAACGGCCGCTGGATCACGGCGGTATCTGAGCAGGACAAATCACTGTGAACCCTGCCAGGCTTGCCTGATTGCGTCCGGCTTAAAGGCCGCTCATTCAGGCCCCTTTATTTGAACCCGGGCATTAAAACCCGGGCATTCAAATCCGCTCATTCAAAGCCCCGCATTCAAACTTTCCGGCCGGACCTTATCGGTTCAGCCGGTTCGCGATCAGGTCCTCTACCACCGCCGGCTCTGCCAGGGTCGAGGTATCACCGAGATTGGCGTAGTCGTTTTCGGCGATCTTGCGCAGGATGCGCCGCATGATTTTGCCCGAACGGGTCTTGGGCAAGCCGGGAGCCCACTGGATCAGGTCCGGCGAGGCAATGGGGCC
This sequence comes from uncultured Gammaproteobacteria bacterium, assembly GCA_942491555.1. Classification (GTDB taxonomy): domain Bacteria; phylum Pseudomonadota; class Gammaproteobacteria; order Xanthomonadales; family SZUA-36; genus Marinihelvus. The sequence goes on along the minus strand of CALOBN010000005.1, from coordinate 137,320 downwards.
AATCTCCTTGCGCACCCAGTTGCGCAGTTCCAGGCGCAGCTCCTCGCTGGGCTGTGCACCGGCATTCAATGTGACATAGACATAAATCCCCTGGCCTTTGATGTCGTGCGGGTAACCCACGACCGCAGCCTCGGCCACGTCGTGATGTGCCACGAGCGCACTCTCAACCTCCGCCGTACCCATGCGGTGCCCTGAAATATTCAGCACGTCATCGACCCGCCCGGTAATCCAGTAATACCCATCCTCATCACGACGGCAGCCGTCACCGGTGAAGTAGTAGCCAGCGTACTGACTGAAGTAGGTCTGTTTGAAGCGCTCATGGTCCCCATAAACCGTGCGCATCTGTCCCGGCCAGCTGTCGGTAATCACCAGGTAACCCTCCGCGGCGCCTTCCAGCACATTACCGTGCTCGTCCAGCAGCGCCGGGGCAATGCCCGGCAGGGGCAGGGTCGCCGAGCCGGGTTTCATATCGGTGGCGCCGGGCAGGTTTGAAATCAGAATGCCGCCGGTCTCGGTTTGCCACCAGGTATCCACCACCGGGCAGCGCTCCTCACCTACCACCCTGAAGTACCACTCCCAGGCCTCCGGGTTAATCGGTTCGCCAACACTGCCCAGCAGTCGCAGCGACTGGCGCGAGGTCTGTTCTACGGGACCGTTGCCTTCGCGCATCAGCGCACGTATTGCAGTGGGCGCGGTATAGCAGACATTCACCTGGTGCTTGTCCACCACCTGCCAGAAACGGCTGAAGTCCGGATAGTTGGGCACGCCCTCGAACATCAGCGTGATAGCGCCATTAGCCAGCGGGCCGTACACGATATAGCTATGGCCCGTGACCCAGCCCACATCGGCCGTGCACCAGAACACATCACCTTCCTGGTAATCAAAAACGATCTCATGGGTATAGGACGCGTATACCAGGTAGCCGCCGGTGGTGTGCAGCACGCCTTTGGGTTTGCCGGTCGAGCCGGAGGTATACAGGATAAACAGCGGGTCTTCTGCGTTCATGGGCTCGCAGGGGCAGTCCGGCGCAACTGTCGCTTCCGCTTCGTGCAGCCAGACATCCCGGTCTTCGATCATGCCGACATCGCCACCGGTGTTACGCACCACCAGTACGTGGCGCACCACTTCGCTCACACCATCGCGCTCGATGGCGGCGTCTACATTGTCTTTCAGCGGCACCTTGCGACCGCCGCGCAAACCCTCATCGGCGGTGATAATCACACTGGACTTGCAGTCCACGATGCGTCCGGCCAGCGCATCCGGCGAAAAGCCCCCAAACACCACGGAGTGCACCGCACCAATCCGTGCGCAGGCCAGCATCGCCACCGCGGCCTCGGGAATCATCGGCATGTACAGGGTAACGCGATCACCTTTACCAACACCCAGCTCCCTGAGCACATTGCCCATACGGCTGACCCGCCCATGCAGCTCGGCATAACTGATATGCGCATCACGCGCCGGATCATCACCTTCCCAGATAATCGCCGTCTGATCCGCGCGCTCCGCCAGGTGCCGGTCCACGCAGTTGTAGCAAACATTCAGCACCCCGTCCTCAAACCACCGGATGTGCAGATCTTCCATGTCCCAGGAAACATCCTTAACCTTGCTAAACGGCCTCACCCAATCCAGCCGCTGCGCCACCCCGGCCCAGAACCCCTCGTTATCCTCCATCGAGGCCCGATAAATCTCCCGATAACCCTCCGACGTCACCAAAGCCCGCTCCCGCGCCGCCCCAATAACCGGATGAACAACATGCTCCATCAGTACCCGCCTCACTTGTCTGCTTCAGTTCCCCCACCATTCTAATCCCACTCTCCAATCAGAAAACACCAACTCAGGTTTTTACCCAAGCGTCCCCAATGCAGGCTTACCGGCTTGCCCTGTCTCAGGCGCTCAATCAGGTATGTTGCCGAGGCATGGCTTGCGACTGGGGAGAACTGGCCATGGATGGCCAGTTCAGTCTCGCCGAGCCAGGAAGGCGAGTCGAGACGGCCCCACCAAGCAAGCCATACCGAGGGAAGCCGAAGGCCAACACACCGAGCGCCTGAGACAGGGCAAGCCGGTAAGCCGTCCTACAAGCACAAGGCGAGTAGAGACGGCCTCACAAAGCAAGGCATACCGAGGGTAGCCGAAGGCCAACATACCGAGCGCCCAACAAGGGGTAAACCGTTAAGCCGCCCTATAGCCCCTAGCGTTTCCACGTCATACCAGGCCGCCACCCCCAGTACCACAGCAGGGCCGCACCACCAAACAATCCCCCAAGATGGGCAAAGTGGGCGACGGAGGGGTTAAAGCCGGTCAGACCGAGAGTCAGTTCGATGGCCCCGTAGATAAGGACGAACCATTTCGCGGCGATGGGAAAGGGCAGAAAGATGAGCATGACCTTGTTGTTGGGATACATGACCCCGTAGGCGAGCAACAGGCCGAATACCGCGCCGGATGCGCCAATGGTGGGGTTATTTTCGCCGGTCATTTGTAAAACGATCAATTGCGTTACGGCGGCGGCCAGCAGACAGGTGAAGTAGTAAAGCAGAAAGCGGCGGGTTCCCCAGGTCTGCTCAATCACCAGGCCAAACATCCACACGGCAAACATATTGAAAAACAGGTGGCCGAAGCCGGCGTGGAAAAAGCCATAACTAAACAGCTGCCAGGGCTGAAAAAGGCCGGTGCCCAACGGCCATAAGGCCACCGAGGCTGGTAAGCCTTGGCCAAAGAAAAACAAAATGGCGCACACGCCGATAATGACGAGTGAGCTGGGCGGGTTGGTAATTTTGTTACCGGGGAGACTGCGGTTCATGGGGTTTCCTTTTGACCGGCGACGACACGGGCTGGTCTACAATGTCGCTATTGTTTTCAGATGCCGCTTGGTGGGGCCATTTTCAATGCTGCAGGCACAAACCGTGAAGTCAGGAGCGCTCGATCAATGAACCAGGATCCCGGTAACAGGTCGCATTCTTTCTCGGCTGGCTTCGGCTGGCTCACCGAGGCGATGCTGCTGGTGCGCAACAACGCAACGCGCCTGTTGCTGCTCGGACTGCTCCTGCAAATGCTGGGCGGCGCATCCCAGGTCGGCGTGCTGGGTGTGCTGTTCCTGTTGGCAGCGCCAGCACTGACTGCGGGCATGTTGCAGGGTATGCACCTGGCCGCCGGGGGCGGGAAGCCCTCGGCCCTGACGCTGTTCGCTGCATTCCAGGGCTCCGGCCGTCTGTTGCCGCTGTTTTTACTGGGCGGATTGACGCTGATGCTGAGTTTCGTGGTGGTATCTTTTGTTATGGTCGGTGGCGTGGCAAACATGGACCCGGAGACTCTCGCGCGCATTCAGTCAGGGGACCAGGCGGCAGTCGCGGAGCTTGATCCGGCGCTGTTACAGCGAATTCTTGTTGCCATGGTGGCAGGGCTGGGGCTGGGGCTGGTGTTGAGCTTTTTCGCGATTCCCCTGATCTGGTTCCAGGGCCGCCCTCTGAGCTCCGCCCTGGTAACTGCCATCCGCACCATGTTCCGGGAGTTTCGTGCCCTGTCCGCTTTGGGCATCGGCCTGTTCTTTCTGGGTGTGCCGGTGGGGCTGGTGGCGGCCTTCACGGTAAGCGCCCAGTTGAGCAGCAACAAGCCGTCAATGATTCTGACGGTCATCATGCTGCTGTTGGTGGTGATCTACCAGGTGCTGGGATTCGCGGCGCAGTACATCGCCTATCGTTCCATATTCAGTGAGCCGGGCAGCGCAGAGTCTGAGAAGGCGCCTGCAGGCGTGCCATCAGACCGCAGCGACGATCAGCTGGTGGCCTGATCGGCAGGTTCTTCATCGGTATTTTCTTTGGTTTTTTCCGGCAACAGGATGCGGCACATCACGATGCCGATTTCATAAAGAATCCACATCGGAATGGCCAGCAAAGTCTGTGAAATGATGTCCGGCGGAGTAAGCAGCATTCCTACAGCGAACGCGCCGACCACCACATAAGGTCGCGCCTTGCCGAGCTGCCTGGTGGTCACCATTCCGGTAGCAACCAGGATGATCGTTGCGATCGGGACTTCAAAGGCGATGCCAAAAGCCAGGAACAGGGCGATAACGAAATCGAGGTAGCGATTAATGTCGGTCATTACCGATACGCCTTCCGGCGCAATCCGGGTCATGAAACCAAAGACCAGTGGAAACACCACGAAGAACGCGAAAGCGCAGCCCAGGTAAAACAGGAAAACCGACGACACCAGCAATGGCCTGGCGAGCCGTTTTTCATGTTTGAACAGGGCCGGCGCCACGAAAGCCCAGAGTTGGTACATGACCACGGGAATGGCAATGATCAACGCCAGCAGCATGGTGAGCTTGAAGGGTGCGAGGAAGGGCGAGGCCACATCAATGGCAATCATGCTGCTGCCTTCGGGCATCTGGGCAAGCAGCGGACCCGCCAGGTACTGGTAGAGCTGGCGCGAAAACGGCAACAGGCAGACCAGCACAACGACGATCGACAGGCAGGCCTTCAGGAGCCGGCCACGCAGTTCTACCAGGTGCTGCAGGAACGTTTGTTCCTCGTCGGTATCCGGATGATCACTCATGTTGGATCTTTGGCTTTGCCGGCGGGCTGCTTGATGTCCCGGTCACTTAGCCCGCCGCCCTCATTGTCCGCGGCCTGGCCCTGGTCGTGGGCAAGTTCAGGGTTCAGTGGATGCCCGTCAGTGCCCTCACCGTCCGGGGCGTTGTTGGGGGCAATGCTGGGGGTATCGACGCGCTCGTCCAGTTGTTTGCCCAGGTCAGCGACCTGCTGCTTGACGGCCTCGAGCTCATCCTTGGCCTGTTTTATCGGGTTGGCCGCATCTGCTGCCGCCAGTTCTGCCTCAACGGTGCGTTTGAGGTTGGTGTAGCTCAATCGCGCCTTGCGGACAAACCCCCCGATCGTACGCGCGACCTGAGGCAGGCGCTCGGGGCCGAGCACCAGCAAACCGATAACCGAGAGCAGAAAAACCTCGGCGAAGCCGACATCGAACACCTGTGTCGATCCGTCGTCAGGCCTTGGAACCCGGTTCGCGGGTTTCCGGCTCTGCGTCGTGCTGGGCGGCCTCACCTGGCTTTGGATCGGCAACCAGCTGTTCCTGGTTTTCATCCTTGTCGGTGTCGTTACCTTCGTCCATGCCTTTCTTGAAACCCTTAACCGCACCGCCAAGGTCGCTGCCGATGTTGCGCAGACGCTTGGTTCCAAAAACCAGCACGACGATGAGCAGCAGGATCAGGAGCTGCCAGCCGCTAATACCTCCAACCATGATTCAACTCCATTTGCAGATAACGTGTGAGTAATGCCCTGATTTTAACCCAATGACGGGTCTGGGGCGTGAATGATTACCAGATGGTTAAACCCGGTGCGTCGGAAAGCTTTGAGTAGGGCGGCGGTTCAGAGTTCCACTTCGACGGCGGCAACGCCTCAGACGATCGCGCTCAGGGGCGGGGACGCAGGCCAACAAACCCCGCGATAAGCAGAACCAGGAACGTTGCGAGTTTGCCAAACGCGTCCAGGCTTGGGATGGCTGGATAGCCGCCGCCACGACCCAGCCGGGTCGGAAAGGTTACAACTTCACAACCCGCCGGGGGCGCTACCGCCAGTGATTCAAAACCTGATTGCTGGGTCACCGATTGCAATCGTGCCTGGCGGGTTTCGAGATTTAATTCGAGTATTTCACTGGGCAGGGATTGTCCCTGACCGGTGCGATCGGTGATGGCCCAAAGGCGACCGGAGTCGTCAAACGACAGGCCGGCCTCGTAATAGTCGCTGGCCTGATTACCGACGACGAATACCAGTGTGGTGGCTGCGGTTACCGGGTCGATTTCAAACAGGCTGCGATTGTCCGGACTGCCGTTGTCACCCTGCAGGCCATTGCCAAGACCGTAAAGACGCGTGGGATTGCCGTACGCGGCCAGCGCACTGATATTTGCATTGAGCGATCCGATGCGCGTGGCGACACCGTTGCTGCCCACGCTATACAGGGCCCTGTCTGCAACTGAGCTGACAAACAGGTCGCCGGAACAGCTGAAAGTCATGCCGAAGTCATTTCCGGAGAGAGACTGGAGCCCGCGCAGGGGGGTGACCTGGTCGAGCGCCACCGTGCCGTTACCAATGCTGACGGGAAACAGGCTCAGGCTCTGGTCATCCACACCCCAGAGTACACCGTCACGATCAAAGGCCAGGCCTTCCACATCACTGAAGATTGCGGAGGCGGATTGCACGATGCCGCGATCTTCGCTGGCGCCGGTTTCGAGATCGATCCGGTACAGATGATCACCGTCGACCTGGTCTGAATTTACGCTGTAACCCACGGGCGCGCCAAACGCGCTGTTTACAGACAGCGCGAGTAAGCCGATCACGATGATGCGGGTCATTCTTTCCATAGCGGGGCAGAAAACTGCCTTTCCACGGCCATTAACAGGTCGTTAATGCTAGCAGAAACACCAGCTATTACAAGAATTTAAGCGTGTTCGCCAGCGCCGGAGGGCCATCTGTTGCGGGTCTGCAACAAAGACTATTTGATGTAAGAACCCTATCGCCGCAAGCCCGGGGCGGACAAGCGGTCAGTAATCAAGGCTTTTCCGCGTCCGGGGCGTTAAAACCCATGTTGAGGACGCGATTTGGCTTCATGGGGGGCGCAAAATGTGGTTTTTTTACCACGGCCGTCAAAGTGGCCCGAAAACCTTAAAATTTGCCCTTTTCCGGGCCGCTGTAACTGCAGCCGGCATTGCAGGTTTCCTGCACAACCACGCGGGAAAGGCCGGGGAGCTCAGGCTCAAGGTGTTGCCAGATCCAGCGGGCCAGGTTCTCCGAGGTGGGATTTTCCAGACCATCAATGTCGTTAAGCAGGTGGTGATCAAGCTGCTCAAAGAGCGGCTGGAAGGCCTTTTTCAAATCTGCAAAGTCCATGACCCATCCGGATTCGGCACCGAGTTCACCGCTCACATGAACCTCGATACGAAAGGAGTGGCCATGCATGCGACGGCATTTATGCCCCTCCGGAACCCGGGGCAGGAAATGGGCCGCTTCAATCTGAAAAACACGAAATACATCCATGCCGCGATTGTGCGTACCGGCGCCCCGGTGCGCAAGCATTGATGCCTGGGCGTGGCTGAAAACGCTATAATTGCGCCCCCGAACCGCAGTTCCAAGAGTCCAGCCATGCGAATTTCCCCAGCCCTGTTTGCTGCCCCGTTTACAGTATTGTTTGCCGTCCTCATCGCTTCGCAGGCTTTCGCGGCACCTGAACTGTCCCCTGACCGTTATCGGGGTGAAGGGCCTTATCAGCGGCTGATTCTGCGTGATGTGATGATGGTTAACGGCGAAGGCGCACCGCCCGTTGGCCCGGTGGATATCCTTATCGAGGGTAATCGCATTGCCGAGATCAAGTCGCTGGGAATCCTGCAGCCAATTGACGAGTCGCGCCGCATTCCGGTTCTGGAAGGTGACAAGGTACTGGAGCTGGATGGTGCCTGGGTGCTTCCCGGTTTTGTCGATATGCACGGGCACTTTGGTGGTGATGAGCAGGGCGTGCCGGCTGAATATGTCGCCAAGCTGTGGCTTGCGCATGGCATTACGACGGTCCGTGAACCCGGCAGTGGCAACGGCCTGGACTGGGTTCTGCAGCAACAGTTGCGCAGTGCGAACAATGAAATCACGGCACCACGGATTGTTCCCTACGTGTTCTTCGGGCAGGGCATCGAAGGGCCGTTTACGGACCCGGAAGCGGCCCGGGAATGGGTTCGCGATATTGCGCGCCAGGGTGGTCAGGGCGTCAAGTTCTTTGGTGCGCCGCCCGAAATCATGACCGCTGCACTGGATGAGGCCGGCAAGCAGGGTCTCGGTTCGGCAATGCATCACGCCCAGCTCGACGTGGTGAACTGGAACGTCCTCGACTCGGCCCGCAATGGCATGAACACCATGGAGCACTGGTACGGCCTGCCCGAGGCAATGTTCGGGGACCAGGTGATCCAGGACTATCCGCTGGATTACAACTACTCCAATGAGCAGGACCGTTTCGGTGCAGCCGGACGCTTATGGCTGCAGGCGGCCGAGCCGGGTTCAGATGTGTGGGTCGCGGTGCGCGATGAACTGATCGATCTGGATTTCACCCTCAATCCCACCATGACCATCTATGAAGCCAGTCGCGACCTGATGCGCGAGATGAACGCGGACTGGCATGAGCTCTATACACACCCGAATCTGTGGGCGTTTTTCCAGCCTTCCTTTGAGGCTCATGGTTCCTACTGGTTCGACTGGACCACGGCTGATGAGATCGCCTGGAAGCAGAATTTTGCGCGCTGGATGATGTTTCTGGACGACTACAAGAACAACGGCGGCCGGGTTACCGTCGGCTCTGATTCGGGTTACATCTGGAAGGTTTATGGCTTCGGTTACATCCGCGAGATGGAGCTGCTGCAGGAAGCCGGCTTCCATCCACTCGAGGTGGTCCGCTCTGCGACCTGGCTTGGCGCCCAGGCGCTGGGCATGGAGGACGAGATTGGCTCCATCCGGGTCGGCAAACTGGCCGACCTGGTGGTGGTCGATGAGAACCCGCTGCGTAACTTCAAGGTGCTGTATGGCACGGGTCATTTCCGTCTGAACGACGACAACGAGCCGGTCCGTGTTGGTGGCGTGCGTTACACGATCAAGGACGGCATCGTGTTTGACGCCAAGGTTCTGCTGCAGGATGTTGCGCGTATCGTCAGCGAAGCGGGCGATTCCGAAGGCTCATAGTACGAGCCTTGCAGGCAAATAATGGCGCTCAGGATCCGCCGAAGATCACCTTGGGCCGGTTGAACAGCGTCGCTGCGATGGTGGCCAGGATCAGTCCCAGGATCAGCGTGCCGCCGGAAGAAATCAGCAGCCAGGCGTTGGGTACGACTTCCCCGCGCAGAAACTCGGCAATCAGCAGGTTCTGCGAAAACATGGGGATGGTCATCATCCACGTCTCCGGTGTCATCGGGTTGGTCATGAAGATGAGGCTGGGGATCATGGGGATGAAAATCACCAGGCCCATATAGGATTGTGCTTCCCGAAACCCCTTGGCAAAGGTTGCCAGCAGGGTCAGCAAAGCCGCCGCCAGGATAGCCACCGGTCCCACCACCAGTAACAGTTTGCCGATCATGGCCGGGCCCAGTTCGAGCTCGAAACCCAGCGCTCCGGAGGGCATGTACGGCAACGCAAGACGGAATGACAGCAAGGTCAGCATCAGCGAGGCCATGGCAAACGTCGCGGTCGCCAGCATCTTGCCACTCATGATCTGCCAGCGCGGGACAGGGTTGAGCAACAATGGCTCCAGGGAGCGTCGCTCTTTTTCGCCGGCCGTACTGTCAATTGCCAGGTGCATGCCGCCGGCAAAGGCGGTAATCATCAAAAAGTAGGGCAGGAAAATCATGGCCAGCGCACCACGACTCTGTGGCGTAGACAGGTCCACATCTTTTGGCACCAGTGGTGATGCCAGCGCCGGTGCGACACCGCGCAACTGAAGCCGCTGCGCGCCGATTTGCTGACCGTAACCGGCCAGCATCATGCGCACCCGGCCCATGGGAATATTGGATTCCCGGCGTGACGGGTCGGCGATCACCTCGACCACGGCCGGCTCGCCGGCCCGCCACTGTTCCGGAAATGCCTCGGGGATACGCAGTACAACCGGGTTTTCCTGCGTACGGACCGTGCCTTCCGGATCGTCCGGCGGGGGCATGATCACCACGCCCTGCTGTTCCAGGAAACGCAGCAGATTCGGCGCGTATTCCGCGCCCACGACCGGCAGTTCAATGGTTGCCTCGGCCCGTTCTTCCTGGCTTGAAAGGCTCAGGTAGCTCATACCGATAATCAGGAAAGGAAACAGCAGCGGACCGAGCAGCAGGGAGTTGAAAGCGGCGCGGCGGTCACGCAGGTTTTCAATGACTTCCTTTTTGAAGACCTTACCAAGGCCGCTCATGCCAGCAGACCTTCGTCAGAGCCGATCAGGGCCACAAAAGCATCCTCGATGCTGGCTTTGCCGCTGCGTTGGCAAAGCTCATCAGGGGTTCCGTCGGCGGCAATGCGCCCCCCGGAAATAATGATGATACGGTCACACAGAGCCGCAACCTCCTGCATGATGTGCGTGGACAGCACCACCGAGTGACCGTTGGCCTTCAGGTTGAGGATGTAGTGGCGTAAGGCGCGGGTGGTCATCACATCGAGGCCGTTGGAAGGCTCGTCCATCATTACGGTCTGCGGCCCATGGACCATGGCGCGGGCGATGGCGACCTTGACCTGCTGGCCCTGCGAGAACCCGTCGGTGCGGCGGTCGATGAAGTCCTCCATGTTCAGGGTGCTGGCCAGTTCGTCGGTGCGCTCACGGATCAGCGCCTTGTTCATGCCATGCAGTTCGCCGTAATAGGCGATGTTCTCCCGCGCGGTCAGGCGTTTGTACAGGCCACGTCCGTCCGGCACCACGCCGAGGGTGCGTTTGATGTCCATGGCGTTGTTTATCGGGTCCAGGCCGTCAATGCGGATCGTGCCCTCGTCCGGCGGCAGCAGCGAATAGAGCATGCGCAGCGTGGTGGTCTTGCCCGCGCCGTTCGGACCCAGCAGGCCGGTGATCTCGCCGTCGTTCATTGTGAAAGAGATGTTTTGTACCGCTTTCACATCACCGAAGGATTTGCTCACATTACTGACTTCGATCATGGCTCGGGTCCCAGCAGGGTGGTGAAAAAGGGTGATGCCTGGATCGTTTCAAAACAGCTCGTGTCGGGCGTGGTCACATCGCCTGCCACGATGAACTCTGCGACCACATCCTGCACGCAGCGGTGGCTCATCACCGAGTGGGCCTGGCCCGTGGCCACGAGATTCAGGTTGTTGCTGAACGTTTCGGCGGCCTGGGCTGCGTACATGGGGGGTGTCACCGGGTCGCGCTCGCCGGAGACCAGCAGCACCGGTACATCCGAAACCACCGGGTCATGGAAGCCTTCCGGTACCACGCCGCGTGGCCAGACACTGCACTGGGCCTCGATGGCCTGCAGCATCACATTACCCAGCAGGGTGTCGGAATTATCCGCACCCAGGTTCATAAACGGGAAGTCCTCGCTACACATCACAGACAGCTCCATGCCGCGTGACAGGGCCTCGGTCAGACCGCTCATAACCAACAGGGCCTGGCTTGCCAGGCGCTCCAGCTGGCCGGTCTCGACGGCCTCATCGATCAACAGCGGCAGCAACGCCTGGCTTTCAGAGGTATAGCTCAGAAACCGGATTGCCACGGCCAGTATTTCGGCATTCAGCAGCATCGGCTCAGGGGCGCCGGTCTTGGGGTTGGTGATGGTGATCGTGCGGGGGTTTTGACGCAGCTCGCTCATCAGTGCATTGAGCGCCCCCGCCTGGTTCGGGAACAGCTCACGGCAAGCAGGGTCGGCGGCGCAGTCATCCAGCACCATGTCGACGGCCGCATCCAGCATGATGGCATGTTCCTGTCCCAGCGCCAGCTGCATGGGCACAACGCTGTCCAGCACCACGCTGCGAACGCTTTCCGGGAACTCGCGAAGGTAGACCTGCGCCGCGCGTGTACCGTAGGACACCCCGACGAGGTTGATTTTGTCATAGCCCATCGCGCGGCGAACCCGGTCGATGTCCTGCATGGCGATGGTGGTGGTGTAGAAGCGCGGGTCGCCGTCCAGCTCCGCCAGGCAGCGCCCGGCCTCTTTGCGGATCACGTCCAGATCAACCGACGCTTCGAGGTCCATCAGTTCCTCGCTGGCACATTGCAGCTGGTTGGACTGCCCGGTGCCCCGCTGGTCAATCATGATGATGTCACGATCTTTACGCACCTTGCGCAGCGTGCTGCGAATCATTACCCAGGTTTCGGTGGCGGCCTGGCCGGGCCCGCCCGCGAAGAAAAACACAGGATCGGCAGCGGGCGTCTGCGAGTTGGCGTCGCCTACCGCAACGTGCAGGCGGATCTGGCGACCGTCCGGGTCATCAGGGTTTTCCGGCACCTCCAGAAAGCCACAGCGCGCCGGCGCCGTGGATGGCGTACCAGGCGTGGAAAGAGTGCAGTTGCTTAGCTCAATGGTGTTCGCTTCCGGTACGGCGAAAGCCGATGTGCCGGTAATCACGAGCATCGCGGCGACACTGCCCCCCAAAAAGGATCGTCGCAGTTTAGTCATCATCTGGGCCACTAGGTTAAGGATCGATTTGCCGGCCGTCCATAGGCATTTGGTCATGCACTGGCTGTTGACGGGCAGGACCGTATAATAGCCCGCTTTCTCCGCTCAACGACAAGACATGCTCGCACTGGACGTCAAGGATCTTCGCAAAACCTATGCCAACGGTGTTGAGGCACTGAAGGGGGTCTCCCTGAGCGTGGAAGAAGGTGATTTTTTTGCCATGCTTGGCCCTAACGGCGCCGGTAAGTCGACCATGATCGGCATCATCACCTCGCTTGTGAATGCAACAGGTGGTGACGCCAAAGTATTTGGTGCCAGTGTCGTCAAAGAGCGCTCCAGGGCCATGTCATATCTCGGCCTGGTTCCCCAGGAAATCAACTTCAACCAGTTTGAAAAGCCGCTGGAGATCGTCGTCAACCAGGCCGGCTATTACGGCATCCCCCGAAAGGTGGCACTGGAGCGCGCAGAGCGCTACCTGAAAGAACTGCAGTTGTGGGATAAACACGACAAGCCCTCACGGTCCCTGTCCGGTGGCATGAAACGGCGCCTGATGATTGCCCGCGCCATGGTCAACGAGCCGCGTTTGCTGATTCTTGATGAGCCGACCGCCGGCGTTGATATCGAAATCCGCCGGTCCATGTGGGAGCTGATCCGGCGTATCAATGAGCAGGGCACGACAGTGATCCTGACCACCCACTACCTGGAGGAGGCGGAAGAACTGTGCCGCAACATTGCCATTATTGATGGGGGTGAGATCAAGGAGAACACCAGCATGAAGACGCTGCTCGCCCAGCTGGACATCGAAACCTTCATTCTTGATCTGCGTGAGCCGTTAACCGTGGCGCCAGGCTGCACGGATATGGAAATTGTGCTGCGGGACGAAAACACGCTGGAAGTAACCGTCTCCAAGGCCAAGTCCCTGAACACACTGTTCGCTGCACTCGATCAGCAGGGCGTCAATGTTGTCTCCATGCGCAACAAGGCGAACCGTCTGGAAGAGCTGTTCATGCGCCTGGTGGACAAGGGAGAAGCAGCGTGAGCGCCTCGGTGAACTGGATCGGCTACAAGACCATCGTCCGCAAGGAGGTGGTAAGAATTCTGCGTATCTGGGGTCAGACCGTGGTGCCGCCGGCAATCACCATGAGCCTGTACTTCATCATCTTCGGCAACCTAATTGGCAGCCGTATTGGTGAGATGGGCGGCTTTGATTACATGCAGTTCATCGTGCCCGGCCTGATCATGATGTCAGTTATCACCAACTCCTACGGCAATATGGTGTCGTCTTTTTTTGGCGCCAAGTTTGGTCATCACATTGAGGAATTGCTGATTTCACCGCTGCCCAGCTGGGTCATACTGGCCGGTTATGTAACAGGCGCCCTGGTGCGCGGTTTGTTGGTCGGCGGGGTCGTTATGATGGTTTCCCTGCTGTTTACTGACCTCAAAGTCCAGCATCCCTGGATCACCCTTTCGGTGCTGATCCTTACCGCCATCGTGTTTGCCATGGCCGGCATGGTGAATGCGATATTCGCCGAAAAGTTCGACGATATCGCGATTATCCCGACCTTTATTCTCACCCCGCTCACCTATCTCGGTGGTGTCTTTTACTCTATTTCGTTACTTCCCGAATTCTGGCAAAAGGTATCTGCTTTCAACCCAATTCTCTATATGGTCAACGGCTTCCGGTACGGTATGCTGGGCGTGTCGGACGTGAGCTTGACCACGACATACCTGCTTATTGGCTTGTCTGCAGTTGTTCTCACAGCCACGTGCCTATATCTGCTGAACACCGGCAAGGGAATGCGTAGCTAAAATTTAACCTTTGAAATCGCGCTTTCCCTTAATATGTTTGCCGCAGCCAAAGTGGCTGCAGTATTGGACGAGTATATTTCTTATGACTGATTTATCCCCCAAATTCGAACGAGCCGAAGGCACGCGCAACTGGACGGTGTCTTTGACTCTGGGCCTCACCTTTCTGGCTGCCGTGATCCTGGTTCCCTGGTACGGATTTACTGTTGGTTTTTCCGGCTGGGCCTGGGCCTTCTTCGGCCTGTTCATGATCCTGACCGGTATTGGCATTGGCAGTGGATACCACCGCCTCTGGTCCCATCGCACGTACAAGGCCAGCCCGGCGCTGCAGTGGTTCCTGGCGATCTTTGGCGGCATGTCCATCCAGAACTCGATTCTGGTCTGGTGCGCCCGCCACCGTGTACATCACCGCGATGTGGATGATGACGACAAGGATCCGTACTCCATTGGCCGCGGCTTCTGGTTTGCCCACGTTGGCTGGATGCTCAAGGACTATAAAAGCGGCGAGGTTGATTACTCCATCGTTCCGGATCTGAAAGAGAACAAGATCGTCATGTGGCAGCACCGCCACTACCTGGAGTTAATTCTGCTGACGAACATTGTCCTGCCCCTGGGGCTTGGCTTCCTGGTTGGCGATCCGCTGGGCGTGTTTTTACTGGCCGGCCTCGGCCGCCTGGTGCTGAACCACCACTTCACATTTTTCATCAACTCGCTGGCTCACATGTGGGGCAACCAGCCCTATACCGATGAGAACAGCGCCCGGGATAACTGGTTCCTGTCTATTTTTACCTATGGTGAGGGCTACCATAACTTTCATCATTTCTTCCAGAACGACTACCGCAACGGCGTGCGCTGGTTTGCGATTGATCTGAACAAATGGTTTATCGCCATGGCTGCCGGCCTCGGAATGGCCGGGGATCTGCGTCGCACGCCCCAGTTCAAGATTCTGCGCGCGCGCCTGCACATGGATTTCAAGCGGGCCCGTGAACGGCTAACTCAGGATCCGTCTGATCCGCGCTGGAAAGAGTTGCTCGAGCATCTGGAACTGGAATATGCCCAGTATCTCGGCACCGTGAAAGATTGGCAGACCCTGCAGATGGAGAAAATGCAGGCCGGCAAACAGCGCCTGCAGGATCGTTTCGACGCAAGCTACCGGGAGCTGGAAAAAGCCCTCCAGATGCAACGCAGACGCGTCGCCATGCTGACAGCCCAGGTCTACGTCTGATCAGGTCTTCGGGCATCGTTAAGAAAAAGGGCGCCAACGGCGCCCTTTTTTGTGCCTTGCATGCATGATTAACGGTCTTGAGGTTTAGAGTCATGGTTGACCGGGGTGGGCGCGGGTGCGGCGGGTGCCGGGCCTGACTTGAGGCCTTCGGCTTCCCTCCCTCGCCTGCGCTTGGTGGGGTCGGTCACACAAATCATCCTGATTTGGGTGACCTTATTTCGCCATCCCTGGCGAAATAACCCCAGTCGCTCCAGCTCTCTCGGCTCAAGTCTTAATGCCCCGGCACCCGCCGCACCCGCGCCCACCCCTGCATCGAATGGATCAACTAAATCCTCGAAACCGTAACCCGCCCAGCACACTTATCCCCATATCGCCCACGCCTCCGTACCTCTACCTCTCACCCTGATCTGACTCCTCCTTATACCCCTTCAACCACACACTCAGGCCGATGCCCGGAAAGAAGAGTCGGGGCCGAGGCCGGGTTGTTTCGGCAGTTGAAGGTTGGATCAAAAACCTCAAACCGGTCCGGTTTGGTTAGAGGTGAGAGGAAATGTGTGGTTACGCCCGGTCTGTGGGGGGTGGAAGGTAACGAAAACAGATATCACGGTGTTGTCTGAGGAAAGGGGAAAAGGATATCCGCCAGCCGGGATGCAGGTTGTGGCGGGGTGTTGGGTTCTGACCGGCCAATTAAGGACTTGAGCCGAAGGAACCGGAGCGACCGGGGTCATTTCGCCAGGGATGGCGAAATGAGGTGACCCAAATCAGGATGATTTGTGTCACCGACCCCGCCAAGCGCAGGCGACTGAGGGTAGCCTCAGGCCGAAAGCCCGGCCGGACAGAACCCAACACCCCGCCACAACCGCCAACGAAGCCCCGAATTACTTACCAGTTACTGCAAAAAGAAGGGGCCAACCGGCCCCTTCTTGAGCAGTTGAAGATCCAGGTTCAGGGCAGTAGCGCCTGTCCCAGGTTATTGGTGTCTGTGCCGAACCAGATGGAGTTGGTTTTTGGGTCGAATACCATGTGGCGGACGGCTCCGGCACCGCTGGGTACCAGCGTTTGACTGAAGAACTCTTCGTTTACCGGGTCAAAGCCAACAAAGTTGTTTTGCTGCGGCAGGGTTTCCACGAACCAGATCCGGTCCCGGGCGTCCACGGCAATGGCGTAAGGGCCGGACTGCTCGCTGGGGTTAAGCCACTCCTCGAAAGTGTTGCTTGCCGGGTCATACACGCCGAGCCAGCCCTCGGAGTAGTCCGTGTACCAGATCCGGTCATCGCTGCTGATGGCAATGCGTCGCAGGCGGCTTTCCGGGCGGGGTGTACGAATGATCTCCAGTTGCATGGTTTCCGGATCAACCGTCGCCAGGCCGTTTGAACCCAGCAACGCAAACCAGGGATGGCCTTGCGAGTCCATTTTTACGCCGTAGGGGCGCGCGTTTTCAATCGGGACATCGATCAGTTCCACCGCGCCTCCGCGCTGCTGCAGGCGACCGATTTTGTTGGCCCACTGTGCGGAGAACCAGATTTCACCATCACCGGTGAAGACCAGGGTATGCGGATCGCGTACTTCTTCGTCAGGCATGGGGTAGCGCGTAATCCGGCCCGTGTTGGGGTCCATCTTGCCGATATAGCCCTGGCGGTTGCCGGCCACCCAGAGAGATGCATCGCGGTCCACGATGACGTTGTGAGGGCCGGTACCCGGGGGCAGCTCAAACTGACGGAACTCTTCACTCGCCGGGTCGAAATGACCCACATAATCGCCGGCCTGGCCGACGAACCAGATCGAACCGTTGGGTGCGACATCCGGATCCCTGGGGCGGGTATTTTCCCAGGGCACGGCCCACTCGCGAATTTCAATGGTGGTGTTCTCTTCAGCGATGGGCGAAACCGGGGCATCCATGGGCAGGTCGGGTTCAACAACCTCGAGGGTCCCGGTTTGGGCCAGCGCGATGGCTGGAGTAAGCAGCAATACTGAAAGTATGGATGACAGGCGCATGGGTGATCCCTCAACGAAACAAGGCGCCTAAGATAACGCAGCCTTGCTGAGTATGCAGCACGTGGGTTACCGGCGTGCAGCGCGGGCCTCATGGTATTAGCTGCGCCTTTTCCTGATGTGACAGGCTATAATGCGCGGCTTTTCTGCCTGCGGCGGCGTATTTTCCGCCTTTCGGCGACAGGGCCGCCGCCTCAGCCGGTCCGTAACCAGGGATGTTCCATGAAAATTGAAGACAAGAAAGTGGTTTCCTTCCACTACACACTGACCAGCGACAGCGGTGAAACGCTCGACTCAAGCCATGAGCGTGGTGAGCCGATGTTATATCTGCACGGTTCCAGCAACATCATTCCGGGTCTGGAGAAAGCAATGGACGGCCGCGAGGTCGGCGACACTTTCAAGGTAACCGTGCCGCCCGAGGATGCCTACGGTGAACGCCGCGAAGCCAATGTGCAGCGCCTGCCCCTGAAGAAGCTCGGCATTGATGCCAAGCAACTGAAGGTGGGCATGATCCTGAATCTGCAGACCAACCAGGGGCCTGCCCAGGTCACGGTTCTGAAGGTTGGACGTTTCAACGTTGATGTGGATGCGAACCATCCCCTGTCAGGCCAGCCGCTTAATTTCGATGTTGAGATTGTCGATATCCGGGATGCCAGCGACGAAGAAGTCGAGCACGGCCACGCTCATGGACCCGGCGGGCACGCTCACGATTGATTTAAAGTCCCGTGCTTCCGGTCTCAGGCGAGGCCGGTCTGCACGCGCCACAGGCTCCGGTAAATACCATCCTGTGCCAGCAGCTCTTCATGCCGGCCCTGCTCAACGATCCGTCCCTTGTCGAGCACACAGATAATGTCTGCATCCACGATGGTCGACAGGCGGTGGGCGATCACAAAAGTGGTGCGCCCTTCGGCCATGCGCTTCATGGATCGTTGAATGGCGGCTTCGGTCTCGTTGTCGACGGCTGAGGTGGCCTCATCAAGAATGACAATCGGCGGGTCTTTCAGAACGGTGCGGGCAATGGACAGGCGCTGGCGCTGACCGCCGGATAACTTCTGGCCCCGCTCGCCAATGATGGTGTCATAGCCTTCAGGCAGTGCATCGATAAATTCTTCGGCCTCGGCCATGCGCGCAGCGCGGCGGATATCCTCGTCAGAGGCGCCCGGCTGACCGTAGGCGATATTCTCCCGCACGCTGCCGTGAAACAGGTAAACGTCCTGGCTCACAAAGCCGATGGCCGCACGCAGGTCCTGTACTACCAGGTCTGCCAGATCCGTGCCGTCAAGCAACAGGCGTCCCCGCCCCGGCTGGTAAAAGCGCAGGAGCAACTTGACCAGCGTGCTTTTACCGGAACCGGTTTGTCCCACCAGCGCCACGGTCGCCCCGGCAGGTACGTTGAGGTCAACGCCCTTAATCACATCCGGCCCGCTGCTGTAGGCAAACGACACCTCGTCGAAGCGCACCGCGCCCTGAACCTCGGAAACTTCCAATGAGGTCTTGCCCGGACGCACCCGAATCGGTGTCTCGATGAGGTTCAGAATGCGCCGCGTGGAGGCCATGGCGCGTTCAAACAGGTCGATGGTCTCGGCCATCCGCGTCAGCGGCCACAGCAGGCGCTGGGTTAGAAATACCAGTACCGTGTAGGCGCCCGCGTTCAGCTCACCACTCAGAACGGCCTTGCCGCCATAGACCAGGGTAGCTACAAAACCCGCCATGATCGCCATGCGAATAATTGGAATAAATGCGGAGCTGATCTGAATCGCTTTGCGGTTGGCTTCAACATAGGCCTGGCTGTCTTTGCGCAGGCGCTCTATTTCATGACCCTCGCGGGTAAAACTCTTGATCGTGGCAATCCCGGAAATGTTATTCGACAGGCGCGAGGCCAGATCCCCGACCCGCAGTCGTACGGTGGCATAGAGCGGCTGTGCTCTCCGCTGGAACCAGAAAGCGCCGATCAGAATAAGCGGAATAGGCGTAAAGGCCATCAGGGCGATGGGTGGGGAGAGGTAAAAGAACACCGCGCCTACCGCAACAATCGTGACGGCGACCTGCACCAGATCGTTGGCACCACTGTTTAGAAAACGCTCCAGCTGATTGACATCATCGTTCAGGATCGCCACCAGGTTGCCGGTTGAAGCATCCTCGAACCAGGCCATGTCCAGGTCCTGCAAATGCCCGTATGCATCCAGGCGCAGATCATGCTGCAAAAGTTGCGCCGTGTTGCGCCACAGCACCAGCAGCAAGAACTCAAATACCGACTCAAAAGCCCATACCAGGATGGTCAGCGCCCCCAGTGCCAGGATCTGATGGAAGGGATCTTCCAGGCCAAACTTCGACATAAAGCTCTCTTCCTGGCGAACGACCACGTCAATGGCCATGCCAATCAGAATCTCCGGCATGATGTCGAACAGCTTGTTCAGGACAGAACACAGCGTGGCTAAAGCAATCCTGCCATGGTGGTCTTTGGCGTACTGCAGCAGGCGGCGCAGGTCAGTAAATGATGAGGCGTTTTTTGACATCCGGCGGAGACTAACACAGGCCTTGTGGTGTGGATGGCGTCCCCGTGAATATCTGTGCAGTGCCTACAGAAGGTGCCGCAGACTGGGCAGATATTTCTCCAGTGAGCCGGTGTTGAACGACACCACGCGGTTGCCGGGTTTGATGAAGCCCTCGTCAACCAGGCGGGGCAGGGCGGCAATACAGGCCGCGCCCTCGGGACCAATCCACCAGTGCTTATCGTTCCAAACCCGGGACAGGGTGGTTTGCAGATCGTGTTCTGATACCGGCATGGCGGTGCCGCCGGAGGCCCGGATTATTTCCAGAACCTTGAACTGGCCGACGCCGCCGGGAACATTCAGGCCGTAGGCGATGGTGTATTCGGCCGCCCCGGCGGTGGTGTCTGCAGCGCCGTCGCGCATGGCGCGCACCAGCGGTGCCGTACCTTCGAATTGAACGCAAATGACTTTTGGGCGGTGGGAACCAATGAGGCCGAGGGCTTCAAGTTCATTCCAGGCCTTCCACATGCCCAGCACTCCGGTGCCGCCACCGGTGGGATAAATCACCACGTCGGGAAGTGCCCACGGGCCGCCGGGCTGTTTGGGCTCGGCCAGTTCCAGCCCGAGGGTTTTTTTGCCCTCGATTCGCCAGCCTGGTTCCTGGAAGGTCGCCACGCTGAACCAGCCCTTTGGAATCCAATCGCGCTTGAGCGCCTCGCCCGCCTCGCGAATGGTGCCCTCCACCTGGACCAGGTGAAAACGGTCCGTGGTCTGGGCAAGGGTGGCAACTTTGCCCTTGATGGGCAGGGGCGTGTCCTCAGGCATGGCAACAACGGCGGACAGGCCGGCCGCATTGGCGTATTCGCACATTGAATCACCGGCGTTGCCCTGGGTGGGAATGGCCAGCTTTTCGAGGCCAAACCGTCGCGCCATGGAGATGCTCATGGCCATGCCCCGGTCCTTGAAGCTTTGCGTCGGGTTGGCGCCGAAGCCCGGGTGGGCCTTGCCTTCGTCCTTCACGGTCAGTGAGAAGCCGGCCTGCCGGGCCACGTCCAGGTCGTCATAAGGCAACTCCGGTGTATAGCCTTCACCCAGGCACAAAATGTGTGCGGTATCTATCGGGTCATCAATGTCCAGAGCCATCAGGCCGCCGAAACGCCACATGTCTTTCCGGTCCGGGTGATACCAGGATTGTTGCGGACGCTCTGCGGCCAGGCGCTCGATGTCGAGCACGATCTCTACCGGCCGCTGATCGACAGGACACAGGTTCATGAGCTGGTCGGCGGGGTAGTGTGCGCCGCAGGCGGTGCATTGCAGGTGGGTGGCATAGCTCATGGGTGCGGCTCCGGGGCGGTGTTAATACGGCTGAGTAACAAATTGATGGCGTATCTTATTCAAATATTGACCGTTGAAGTAAAACAGGGCCCTGCAGTCCTGCACAGCTGCGTGACCTATACTACGCGCCGGTATTCCTGGAAGCTTCCCTGCATGATTTCTGACGCCCTGAAACGAACGTTTTTCCTGCTGCCTCTGCTGTTTGCCACCACCCTGGCGCTTGCCCGGACAGATGCCGGGACATCCGGTGATGACGCGGTCCTCAGCGGGCCGGCGGATATCTACGACCCGGCCCGTGACTACTACACCTTCTCCAATTACGAGGCGTTCACCACCCGTCACCTGGTTTTGGATCTTGATATTGATTTCCAGGCCCGGGCCCTGGTGGGTACCGCGCTGCTGCATATTCGTATTCTGGATAATGAGGCGGATACGCTGATACTCGACACCCGGGACATCGTGATTGAGGCGGCTGGCATTGGTGCCGCTGTTACCGAACTTGCAGCCACGCCGTTCCGTTTCGGCAAAACCGATGAACTGCTGGGCCAGGCGCTCGA
Source organism: uncultured Gammaproteobacteria bacterium (assembly GCA_942491555.1). Classification (GTDB taxonomy): domain Bacteria; phylum Pseudomonadota; class Gammaproteobacteria; order Xanthomonadales; family SZUA-36; genus Marinihelvus. The sequence goes on along the minus strand of CALOBN010000005.1, from coordinate 115,777 downwards.
GATTGATTTACCCGCCGAAATCATGAACGGCGAAGAGTTTGTGCTGCAGCTGCGCTACCGGACCAGCCCGGGCGCCTCCGCGCTGCAGTGGTTGCCGCCGGAGCTGACCTCGGGTGGTGAATACCCCCTGATGTTCTCCCAGTCGCAGGCGATTCACGCGCGCAGCTGGGTGCCGCTGCAGGACACACCGGCGGTGCGCTTTACGTATTCAGCCACCATTCGGACCCCGGATAAGCTGCTTGCGCTGATGAGTGCCGATAATGAGCCGGGCACTGCGCGGGACGGGGTTTACGAGTTCGAAATGCCCCAGCCCATTCCCAGCTATCTGTTGGCCATTGCTGCGGGCGACCTGGACTTTGCCTCGATTGGTGAGGATACCGGCGTATATGCCGAGCCTGAACTTCTGGTGGCGTCGGCCTTTGAGTTTGACGGCACGCAGGACATGCTGGATCTTGCCGAGCAGCGTTACGGGCCCTATGCCTGGGGACGCTATGACCTGCTGATTTTGCCGCCCGCATTTCCCTATGGCGGCATGGAAAACCCGCGCCTGTCCTTTATCACCCCCAGCGTGCTGGCTGGTGACCGCAGCCTGGTCTCCCTGATCGCCCATGAGCTGGCGCATTCCTGGTCCGGCAACCTGGTGACCAATGCCACCTGGCGCGATATCTGGCTGAATGAGGGCACCACCAGTTACCTGGAATCACGCCTTATGGAGGAGCTTTACGGCCAGGCACGCGCCGATGAGGAGCGTGTGCTGGCCTGGAACGGTCTGCAGGAATCACTGCTGACCGTGCCGGTTCAATTCCAGCCTTTGGCGCCCAAGGTGCTGCCCAAGGACGGTGAGGGGCCACAGCAGTCCATGCAGTATGCCAAGGGACAGTTTTTCCTTGAGCACCTGGAACGGCAGTTTGGCAGAGACCGGTTTGACCCCTTCCTCGCCGGCTACTTCGAGAATTTCGCCTGGCAATCCATCACCACCGAGACTTTTCTCGATTACCTGGATGAAAACCTGCTAAGCCGCTACCCCGGAATCTATACCCGCGCCCAGGCCGGTGAGTGGTTGTATGAGCCCGGTGTGCCCGCTGATTTCCAGCCACCCGGGTCGCTGACGCTGCAAGCTTCCACCGCGGCCGCGCTGGCTTATGGCGCAGGTGAGCTTGACCTGCCGGCCCTGGACATCACGCAATGGAGCCCGCAAACCACCGTTAACTTTATCAATGAGCTTGCACCAGGGCTTTCTGCTGAACAGCTGGCGCAGGCAGACGCGTATTTTGGCTTCAGCGCCTCAAAGAATGCCGAAATCTCCCGGGCCTGGTTTATCCAGGTCGCCAAGCGCCGCTATCTGCCGGCCTATCCGGCCATGGAGGCCTACCTGGCTTATCACGGCCGCATGCGTCTGATTGTTCCGGTCTACAGCGCCCTGGCGGGCAACGGGGTAGATGCGGCGCTGGCGGCCCAGCTGTATGCCGAGCGGCGCAGCAGGTATCACCCGATTACAGTGAAAGAGATTGACTCAGTGCTTGGCGGCTCCTGAAATCGGCATGTCGCTGACCCGATAAACCGGCAGCCGGACCGGCTGGAGATTAACGGGTACGAAGGACCCTTGCGGCCGCATTGCGATGTGCTATGGTTTCCCGATTAGGGTCGGTAATCGCTGACGAACAGCTGCCCGACGGTCGCATATAAAAAAAGGGCATAAGAGGAGGATTTATGGGCTGTAAAGTGACAATGTCGCTGGTGACAGAACGGCAAGATGGACCGATCGGAGACGATTGGCGCTATGTGGTTGACGCCAAGGTGTTCAACCAGGGCCTGAAGGGTAAAGGCACGATCAAGGTGCCCAAGCACACGCTGAGCTCGGGTGTCACCCAGGAGCCGCCCGGGCCGCCGCAGCCGGTGGAGATGGAAGCGGGTGATTGCGGTGACAATGTGCTTGTGCGGGTTCAGGTTGATGCCACCGAAGTGGACTGGTTAATTCATGACAAGGGCTCAGCCTCCATGGACATCACCATCAAGTGTCCGGGCGAGGGCGAAATGCCCATCACCAAGGAGACTGAGATTTCGGTGGGCGTACGGGAGTCCCCGGGGCTGTCGGGTGAAACCTCGGTTTTCCGCCTGGTGGTTCGCCTGGTTGCTGAATGCGCCTAAGTGCTGTGAGGGTCGCGTTTCTTGTCGCCATCCTGTCCGCCTTTTTGGTGGGCTGCGGGGGTGATGCGATGCCCGAGCCAGACAAGGAAACCACAGCCCAACTGACTGGCAGCGTTGCCTACCGGGAGCGTATTGCGCTGCGTATGGATTCGGTCATTACCGTCCGGCTAAGTGATGTCAGTCTCATGGATGTTCCGGCAATACTCATTGCCGAGCAGACCATTGAGGCACGCGGCAAATCCGTGCCGGTCCCCTATACGCTCAATTACGACCCGTCCCGAATTGAAGAGCGCAACACCTATGCCGTGCGCGCGGAGATTCGCGATGGCAACGGCAAGTTGCTGTGGACCACGGACACCATGATTCCGGTGCTGACTCGCGGTGCGCCGTCAGACGGCATTGACCTCATGCTGGTGCGGACCGGCGGCTGATAGCGTGGGTCACGCGCTGTGAGCCTGTTCAAGGCCATTCGCGTCGGGGTGTTGCTATTGATCCTGCTGATCGTTGCGGGCAATCACTGGCTGGGCAAGGCCCGCCTGGCCGAGTGGGACGGACCGATCTGGATTACGGTCTATCCAATTCCCGCCGATGATCGTCCGGAAACACTCAGCTACCTGCGCAGCCTCGAAGCCGGCACCTTTGAAGATGTCAGCAGATTTTTTTCGCGTGAGGCACAGCGTTACGGGCTAAACCTTCCCAAAGCCGCTCATTTTCAGTTAGCGCCAATCCCGGCCAGCCTGCCACCGGCGCTGCCAGATAACGGCAACCGTTTGGGTATTGCCCTGTGGAGCCTGAAGATGCGCTGGTGGGCGTGGCGGCGCCAGGCACAGGACGGTCTGCTGGACCCCGATATCCAGGTGTTCATGCTGTACCGCTCGGCGCAGGGGAATCCGCAGCTGGACCGCTCCATCGGGATGCAAAAAGGTCGCTATACGCTGGTCAACGCATTTGCCTCGCCCGGCAAGACCGCGCGCAATAATTTCGTCGTGGCCCACGAACTGCTGCACGTGCTTGGCGCCAGTGATAAGTACAACCCGGCCAGCGGGCTGCCGCTGGCGCCCGATGGTCTGGCCAATCCCAAGGCCTCACCGCTCTATCCCCAGTCCCATGCAGAAATCATGGGCGGTGCCATCGCCGTCTCACCCAATGATGCACGCATGCCCAGTTCCCTTGAACGCAGCGTGGTGGGCACAAAAACCGCCGCTGAGATCGGCTGGCGGGAATAACCCCTGGCAGACTTGCAATTGGTTTTGCAGCGCTGTCCCTGCCGCTATTTTTTGAACTTGCGCCAAGGCGGTTGATCCGATTGTTAGATTGGTGTTACAAATGCGTTATAGAAAAAAAACCAACCCGGCAAAAGAGATCGTTGAGTACTTCGGGGAAAAACGAATAATGGCGTTTTACGTCAAATGGGAATCAACAATAATCAGGAGTTCACCGTATGACGGACATGCAAGCCCGCAAGCTCTCCTTCGCAATTCGTATCGCCATCGCCAGCAGCGTTATGACCTTCGCCTCACTGGCGGCTGCAGAAACCACTACCTCGACTCAGGCAGAACCCGTTACGGAAACGGAATCGGCAGAGGTGCTCCTGGTTGCCCAGGCTGATACCACCCCCAACGCGGCCGACGCCGATTCGCCGGTCGATCTGACCGAGCAGGTTGTCGAAGAGGTCATGGTCACCGGCTCGCAGATTCGTGGCGCGGCGATTAATGCCGCCCTTGCCGTGTCGGTTATCGATCAGCAGGCCATCGAAGCCCTGGGCATCGAGTCCGGAGACGAGCTGCTGCAGGCCATTCCTGAGCAGGGTCAGAACTTCTTTAACGAGGTCGGCAATATCTCCGGCGGTGTGAATTCGGCGCGTGGCGATGTTGGCGCGTTTAACCTGCGCAATATCGGTACCGGCAACACGCTGGTGCTGCTGAACGGCCGCCGGGTGGTGAACTCGGCCACCTTCCAGACCGAAGAGGTCGGCGGCAGTTTTGTTCCGGTCAACTCGGCCAATGCATCAATGATTCCGGTATTCGGCCTCGACCGACTCGAAATTCTTCGCGATGGCGCCTCGGCCATTTACGGCGCAGACGCGGTTGCCGGCGTGGTCAACACCGTCATGCGGGACGACTATGAAGGCTTCACCATCCGTGGTCGATACACGGAATTTGACAATATTCCCCGCAACGACCAATCGGTCACCATCGAATGGGGCAATGTCTTCAACGGCGGCCGCACGGCGGCCGGAGTGTTCGCAAACTACCTTCACCGCGATGCGGTTAATTCCCAGGATGATCCGAAGTGGGCCGACTCGGACTACCGGCGTCTGATCCCGGCCGACTCGCCCTTTGCCGGAGACACGGCGTTTCGTAATGACAGCGCCAACTCCCTGTGGGGTCAATACGATATTCTCGCCAGCATGCGCAATGACCCCTTCGGCCTGGTTGCCCGTGGCATTGTGGATAGCAGTGGTGAGTTTGAAACCTACCCGCCTGATGATCCGCGCTGCGAGGGCGGGTTTACGATCTCCGAGAATGTCTGTGGTAACGCCGACGGGCAGGGCACTTTCCGTTACAACCTGAACGAGAACCGGGATCTCTCCTCAGATCTGAATCGCTACAATGTCTACGGCTACTTCAATCATGAATTTGATAACAATGTGCTGTTTTATTCGGAGCTGCACTACTACAAGTCTGAAACGACCCTGACCCGTCACCCCACCGCGTCTTTCACCTCGGTACAGTTGCGGGTTGGCCCGGAAAACTATTACAACCCCTTCGGTCCCTGTGGTTCGCCCAATCGCCTTCCAGAATCGGTCATTGGCCCGGACGTGCCCTGTGACGGCCTGGAATTGAACATCGACAATTACCGCTTTGCTGAAGTACCCAGAGTTGTTGAAAACGACGGCGAAGCCTATCGTATCCTGGCCGGTCTGCAGGGCACGTTCGGTGACAACTGGGACTGGGATTCGGCCATTCTCTACAACAAGGACACGAAGAATGAAGTGACCCGTAACCGTCCCGCCAACAGCTTGCTGGCCGAGGCGCTGTTTGACCCGACCCCGGCCGCCTACAACCCGTTTAATGGTGGAATAAATAGCAATATCGAACGGGTCCTGGTCGACGTGACCCGTGACAGTGAAGCAGAGCTCGCGTTAATTGACTTCAAAATCTCTAACCCTTCGTTGTTCGAGGTTTGGGGTGGAGGTGCAGCGTTCTTGGCTGGTGCCGAGTACCGGGATGAGTCATTCAAAGACGATCGCGACCCACGGCTGGACGGCACGATCGTCTTCACGGATTACCAGGGTGATACCTATCCCTTCGTAGCCGATGTTGTGAACTCCAGTCCCACGCCGGACAACAGCGGCAGCCGCGAAGTGTTCTCGGTGTTCAGTGAGCTGGTGTTGCCCCTGCATGAGACGTTCGACCTGCAGCTGGCATTGCGTTATGAAGACTTCTCGGACGTGGGCGACACGACCGTTCCCAAAGTGGCCTTCGGTTGGATGCCCACTGAATGGTTCATGCTGCGCGGCAGCTGGTCCGAGGCGTTCCGGGCGCCGAACCTGATCACGGTGAACGAAACCGTGATCGCGCGTAACAATACGCGCACCGACTGGGCGTGTGAGTACGCTGCTGAGTTTGGTGGTGACCCTGGACAGGAGGTAATCGATTGCGTCAACAACATCCAGCGGCGGGCTTCGGGCAGTGAAAATCTCAAGCCGGAAAAGTCTGACAACAGTTCCATCGGCATCGTGCTGACGCCAACCGATAACCTGACCCTGACGCTGGACTTCTGGCGTATTGAGAAGCAGGACACCATTGGCCTGTTCGGTGAGGAAAATCACACCATGATCGACCTGCTGGATCGGGTAAATGCCGGCACCGGTGACTGTGCGAATTTCCAGGGCAACCCGGCTGTGCAGCGTGACCCGGCCAGCGCCGATGCCGCAGCCATTTACCTCGCTGCCGGAATCTGCCCGGCTGGTGACATTGACTTTATTAACGATCAGTACGCCAACCTCGATACGCGCAAGGTCGAGGGTTACGACTTCGCGGTGTACTACGATCTGGATACCAACCACGGTTACTGGAACTTCAGCTGGCAGGGCTCGATTTATACGCTCTACACCCAGGAACCGGGCGACCTGGCAGGATCATTGCTTGCTGCACAAGCGGCGGGAACCATTCCGGCCAACTATCCGGTAGCCGGTCTGGGCGATCTGTTGCGCAACGATGGCAACCAGGAGGAGAAGATGAATGCCCAGGCGCGCTGGAGAGGCGACAACTGGGGCGCCGCCTTGTCCTGGTTCTACCTGGGCGATTTCTTCCAGAACTCCCTGACCCTGGCCGACGGAACGCAGTACGTGATTCCGGCGTTTGATTACTTCAACGGGTCCGTTGACTACCGCTTTACCGTCAACGAGGTGGATTCCCTGGTTCGTTTGGGCATTAACAACCTGACCGACGAGCGGGCGCCACTGGCCGATGGCTTCTTTGGCTTCTTCAATGATGCGCACAGTGACTTCGGACGTTCCTATTACCTGGATGTGCGGTTCAGCTTCTGATCGCCTCGTCCCAAGTAAGCGGTTAGCGGCATGAGTTGTTCACACCCGCCCTTCGGGCGGGTCAGCCGAAAACATGAGCAAAGCGGCAGGCGGGCCTCGGCCCGCCTGCCGTTTTTTCTGAGCCTGTTGCTGTGCTTTTCGGCGACAGTCTCTGCCGGTGAACGGCCTGCGCCGACCGTCAAGCCCGACTGGGCAGACCCACCGGCCCGTATCCTGTTCGTGGGCAACAGTTATCTGTATTACAACGACAGCCTGCACAATCATCTGCGGCGCATGGCCCAGGCCAATGGCCCGCTGCCGGAGGATGCTTACCAGTACAAATCGGCGACCATCGGCGGCGCCAACCTGGCGCAGCATCCGATTGATCACCTGTTAGTTCCTGGCCAGCTGGGCATCGATGAGCCGTTCGACCTGGTTGTCTTGCAGGGCGGAAGTGCTGAGACCCTGAGCAGTGAGCGTCTGGACAAGTTTCGCGAGACCGTGTTGAGCTATGCGGACAAGGTTCGCGCCAGCGGAGCCGCTGCGGCGTTGTACATGACCCACGCCTATGCTGAGCCCCACCGCCGGGTCGAAGCCGGTCAGACCGGGGTCATTGCCACGGCAACCATCGAGGTTGCCAACGAGGCGCGCGCCCTGGTGCTGCCTGTGGGCCTGGCTTTCGCCCGCTCCTATGCCGAACGGCCGGATTTCGCCCTGCACGAATCTTTTGATGGCAGCCATCCAAACCTGTCCGGTACCTACCTGGCCGCGAGCGTGGTGTACTACACGCTGTATGGTCTGCCGGCCAGTAACCTCCAGTACGACTATTTCGGGGAAATCTCCGGGGATGACGCCCGTTATCTGAGGCGCATTGCGGATGAGACAGTACGAGAATTTTTTGGCCTGGATGCGCCGGCCGTCAGTGTTGACTTGCACTAACACCACAGGGTTTTTGACCCGGGAATCTCAAACATGACCGATGCCGTGGAGCAGGCCCAACCCCTGCCACTGAGGAGTTATCAACGCGCAGGACTGTTCCTGGGGCCCGCACTGGCGGTGCTGATGATGCTTGTTGGCCCCCAGGGCGGTCTGGAGCAGCCTGCCTGGAGCACTGCTGCGCTCGGCGTCTGGATGGCGATCTGGTGGGCGACCGAAGCCACGCACGTGGGTGTCACCGCCTTCATTCCGCTGATTTTTTTCGCGCCACTGGGTATCACTTCCCTGCGCGAGGCGGCGGCGCCCTACGCCAACCCGATACTGTATCTGTACCTTGGCGGCTTCCTAATCGCCCTTGCCATGCAGCGCTGGAATTTGCACCGCCGGATTGCACTGGCCTTGCTGAATACTGCGGGCACCAACGGCCGATCGCTGATCGGGGGGTTCATGCTCACGGCAGCCTTCCTGTCCATGTGGATGACCAATACCTCGACCACCATGATGTTGCTGCCAATCATTATTTCGGTAATCACCGTGATTGGCGACACCGTGCCCGGCCTGAACGACCGTGAACGGCGCAATTTCGAGGTTGGCCTGCTGCTGGGCACCGCTTTTGGCGCGACCATTGGCGGAGTCGCGACCCTCGTTGGCACTCCCCCGAATGCGTTGCTCGCCGCTTTTCTGGAGGAGAACTACGGCATCGAGATTGGCTTTGCGCGCTGGATGATGGTGGGTGTACCGGTAACCCTGGTGCTGTTACCACTGGCCTGGCTGTCCCTGACCCGGCTGGCCTTTCCGGTCTCCTTTGAGACCTCGAAAGAAACCCGCCAGATGCTGAATGGTATGCGTGCCGAACTGGGGCCCATGAGCTCTGCTGAGAAGCGCATCGCGATCACCTTTACCTGCGTGGTTCTGGGCTGGATGCTGCGCCCTTGGGTACAGGACATGCTGCCCATCAGTGGCCTGAGCGACGTTGGTATCGTTATGACTGCAGCCTTCCTGCTGTTTCTGATTCCCAGCGGCGGGCGGGGTTCAGCCAGGCTTCTGACCTGGGATGAGACCCGCGATTTACCGTGGGGCATCCTGGTGCTGTTTGGCGGCGGTCTGAGCCTGGCGGCGGCCGTTTCCGAAACCGGTCTCGCGCAGTGGCTTGGCAGCTCGCTGGTCGGCCTTGGCGCAATAGGCATTGGCACCGTTGTATTTGCTACCGTGGTGCTGGTTATTTTCCTCACTGAACTGACCAGCAACCTGGCGACCACCGCGACCCTGTTACCGGTGATGGCGGCACTGGCCATTGAACTGGGTATCAGCCCCATAGTGCTGACCGTTCCCGTGGCGCTGGCCGCCTCCTGTGCGTTCATGTTGCCGGTGGCCACACCGCCCAACGCCATCGTCTACGGCTCCGGCCGGCTGACGGTGCCGCAGATGGTCAAAGCCGGTCTGATCATGAACCTTATTGGAATCGTGCTGTTGTCCCTGGTCGCGCTTTACCTGGCGCCATTAGTCCTGCAGTGAGTTTTTCCCGGGGCACAAGGCGAAGCGGGCGGATTATTGCTGGCCTGTCATTAATGCTCGTGGTTGTTCTGGGTGGCCATGTTGCTGCCGCCGGCGAGCAAGCCCTGGATGTCATTATTTTCGGTGGCACCGTCTATGACGGATCCGGCGCGCCGGGACAGCGCGTGGATGTGGGGATCCGGGATGACCGGATCGTGCTGCTTGATGACCTCCCGGATCAGCCTGCGCGACAGCGTATCGACGCGACCGGCCTGGCTGTAACGCCGGGTTTTATCGATATCCACAGCCACGCGGTCAGACGCGAGCTTGAGGAAAGCGGCTTATTTCAGTGGCCGGCAGCGGAAAATTACGTCAGACAAGGGGTCACCACGGCGATTGGCGGCCCGGATGGGAACTCCTGGCTGCCCATTGCGCCGCTTATGCAGCTTGTTGATGACCGTGATATAGCCATCAACTTCGGCACCTTTGTCGGACATAACCGTGTCCGCGAAAGCGTTATGGGGCGGGAGCAGCGACTCGCCACGCCCGCGGAAATCATTCTTATGCAGGCTCAGGTAGAGACCGCCATGCGTGAAGGTGCCTTTGGCCTGTCCAGCGGCCTGAAGTACATCCCGGGCAACTATGCGGACACGAACGAGCTCATCGAGCTGTCCCGCGTCGCCGGCCGGTACGGCGGAATCTACATCACCCACATGCGTGACGAGGGCCCCGGCCTGCTGGACAGCGTGCGTGAAACGCTGACGATTGGGGAGGGCGCCGGTCTGCCGGTGCAGGTGACGCACCATAAGGCCATGGGCCGGTCCATGTGGGGCCAGAGCGAAAACTCCCTGGCACTGCTGGACGAGGCCAGGGCTCTGGGCCTGGACGCGACCAGTGATGCTTATCCGTACACCGCATCAAGCACCGGCCTGAGCGTGTTGTTTCCGGCCTGGAGCCTGGAGGGCAATCGTGAATCGCGCCGGGCGCGCCTCGACGATCCGGAGCAGCGTGCAATGATTCGTGAGGGCATTGTTGAGTCACTGCGCATGGACCGGGGCGGCAACGACCTGAGCCGGGTAGTCATTGCCGATTGCCCCGCTGACCGTAACTGGAATGGCATGGATCTGGGTGAAGCGCTGGCCACACAGGACCAGGAAGGCACGCTGGAGAATGCCGCCGAACTCATCATGGCCCTGGAATATGAGGGCGGTTGTGCGGCGGTTTATCACTCCATGAGCGAGGAGGATGTAGACCGGATTCTGCAACACCCCCGCACGATGGTAGCCTCAGACGGTGGTATATATGAGGCCGGCCCATCGGTACCCCATCCACGCAACTATGGTGCCTTTTCCCGGGTGTTGGGGGTGTACGTGCGGGAGCGTGGTGTGCTGGATTTCGCCACCGCCATTCACAAGATGAGTCAGATGCCGGCGGACCGGATCGGACTTGCTCAGCGCGGCCGCATAAGCCCCGGTGCTTACGCTGACATTGCGGTGCTCAACCCGGAGCGGGTGATGGACCGGGCCACCTTCGATGAGCCGCACCAGTTTGCGGAAGGTGTCGTGCACGTGCTGGTGAACGGCCAGCCGGTCATACTCGATGGTGTATTGACCGGCGCACGTCCGGGGCGCGCCCTGCGCTCCACGGACTAAGCGGTTTTGATTGCCTGCTCAGGGCTGAGCAGGTTCTTCCAGCAGCAACAACATCATTTCCTGGGCAAACACCCGGGCGGACTGCTCCATTGCATCCCGGTCGGTTTCGTCACCGGTTTCATAGGTGATGGCGGGTATGCCAAAGCGCGTGTAGAAGTAGTTTTTGGTCGTAGCACGTTCACTGACGCCGCGCGCGTCATGCAGGAATTCGTAATCGGGCAGGCGCGCCGCGGAGGCGTTCAGCCAGCGGGTGGCAAAGGATACCGGCACCGTGGGCTCTTCGGCCAGCTGGGTGTAAAACAGGTTGCTTCCGGTGGAGTGAAAATCGAGCATCAGCACCGGTGTCATGCCTGCGGCTACCAGCTCATTCACATCGTCTCGTACCAGGCGGGTTTCCGGCTGCGTGAAAGGACCCCAGTCGCGGTTCAGGTCAACACCGCCGCTGTTGTGGCGCCAGTAGCCGTTGGCCACACCATCGGGATTGAGCAGGGGAAAAATCACCAGTTTGTAACGCTCCCGGAAACGCACGGCGAGCGCTGAATCACCGGTAACTTCATCAATAAAAGGCTCCATGGTCAGGGAGCCGGTGATTTCCGGTGGATGCTGGCGTCCGACAAGCAGCACGAATTCGTTCCGATCCGCGTTTTCGGTCCGGTAAATGGGCCGTCCTTCCAGGCTTTGTCCTGCGACCCGCGTGGTAAATCCCTCGAGGCTGATGAGCCGGGCCTGCCAGTCTTGAAACCACGCGTCGGTGATTAGTTCCTGACCTGCAATCCACAGCACCGGCCCACCGAGCTGTGTGCTGATCGTGAGCAGTTCGCCATCCTGGTCCCAGGTCAGCCAGTCATGCGGCGCAGGCTGCCACAGACTCCCATCCAAACTCACCTTGGGCCAATAGCGGTTTTTGCCATCGGCCACCGCCATGCGAATGTTCAGCTCATCGCCGGTCTTCCCGCTTACGCGCATGGCGTACCAGGGCGACGGGTTGATCGGCGGGGCATCTTCCGGATACAGGGTAATGCTGAACATGCCATCGCCAAGGACCTGGCACTGACCGAGCTGACCGCCATCAAAATGCGCATCCAGGAGCACGCTGCCAGACGCACAGCTGCGTATCGGCTCAGGCGGCTCTGGTGGGGTTACAGGTTTGGTCGCGCAGGCAAGCAGCAGCAGGAGTGCCCCGGGTAAGGACAGATTGCGTACAAGTCTGGTCATCAGATCGTTTTTCTTGTGGGGTGTTGGTAAATTATAACGATGTCGCGCGCCGGGCATAGGGCGGGTTGGTACTGGCACGACGCTCTTTCTTGGCGCTTACTTATTCTGTCAGCTCTGTTGCCGGACAAAAATCTCCACCGCAGGCCTCTGTCGCAAAAATCTCGCTTTCCAGTCGCCAGCCTTTATCCGTACTGCGCCACTTCGCGGCATAACTGCCTGCGGCGAAATCGTCCGGACCGCTTGGCATCACGCCCCGCCAATTGCCGAATTCCAGCGCGACAGGCGCTATTTCAGACACGCGCAAGCAGTGCGGCGTGCGTGTGTACACGGCACGGTCCGGGTCGGTGAAGTCATCAGCCCAGAGGGCCAGCTGCGCCTCAGCACCGAGGAAGACCAGGCTGTCGGTTCCGGTCACCAGGATCACCTGCTCGTGCAGCACGCTTTCAATGGCCGCAATATCCTTGTCGAGAATGGCCTGGTTAAACGCCTGTCTTTTAATCGATATTTCCGCCGCCATTGACCCATCCTGATCGTCGCATTGCTGCGACCATCCCAGGGCCGGCAGGCAAGCCAGCGTAAAACAGAGGAACACGGTTGAAGGGTAGTTCTGCATGGTTGGAATCCTGTAAAGGTTGCTGTGCCCGATAACTTCAGGGTGGCCAGAAAGGGGCCGGCGTGGCGCGATCTGACCCCAATGCTCCAGTATCCTGGTTGCGCACCATGCCATACTAAATGACAGGCAAACCCATCGCTGAACAACGGAGCAATATCATGCTTAAAGGGCACTGTGAGTGTGGTGCAGTGCGTATCGAAGTTGATGCGCCGATAGAAGATTTCAGCCACTGCCATTGCGCCCAGTGCCGGCGTTTGCATGGTGCGGCCTATGCCACCTTTGCCGGCGTGTCGCGCAGCGCCTTGAGCTATACCGTTGGAGAGGCGCTGATCACTCGTTATGCATCCTCTGCGCGCAACGACCGCCTGTTCTGTTCCGTGTGCGGATCGACCCTGCTGGTTGATCCCAAAGACGAGCCCGCATCGGTGTACCTGGCCATGAGCATCCTCGAGGGGAATCCGCCCACGCCCACCGGATACCACAGCTATGTGGGCTCCAAGGCCCCCTGGCATGAGATTACCGACGGCCTGGCGCAGTTTGATGAAGATCCGCCTTTGTAGGCTAGGGTCCTGGTGCGTTACCGCTTCTCTTGTACGCATCAACGGTCTGCGGTGAGTCGCGCAGCCGCAGGCCATCGACGTAGTTGGCGAAGCCCCTGTGAAAGAAGCCCCTTCTTTGCCTCCAGAAGCGATCCATACCGGGAAGATCTTTGACCGCAATGATCGCGAAGGTCAGTGCCTCGCGAATTTCGGGGTCCAGCGTGCCTTCCTCGCTGAGGAGGTAGCTGTTCTGGAATCCCAGGAACACGGCATGCATTGACATTAAAAACTGGAATTCGTCGTGGGTTGAGAGCGGTTCCGGGCTGCGCATCGCGTTTAGCCACAGATCACTGGCCTGGCGGTTGCTCCCCAGTTCGAGATACCACGATTGCATGGCTGCAGATGCATCATTGGCCGCGGCTGACCGGGTTGCCCTGGCACTTTCCCTGACCTGAAAGCCAACATAAATCAACGAGACAATAATGGCGACACCGCCGATCAGCTCGCCTAATGCACCCCATTCCGCCAATGTCATGTCACAGCTCTCTTGCTTTACGAAAACAAGAAGCAGGATACACCCTGGCCGCAGACCTTTTCATTTGGTGGTGATGGGTGGATTTGAACCCGGCCGCGCGGGAAACTGTCATTTCAGGAGACAGTCCGTCACCGCGGACCGTTGAGATGGCTAGCTCTGGACGAGATAGTGGCCCGGTGTACATCTACCCGGCGCCACAAATGAAGAGGCCCCCATTTTGGGGGCCTTTTCATTTGGTGGTGATGGGTGGATTTGAACCACCGACCTCAGCATTATGAGTGCCGCGCTCTAACCAACTGAGCTACATCACCTTTGACTGGTTTCGGCTGATAACCGAAGGGCGCGCATTTTCCCCCAGAATGGGGTCAGAGTAAAGGGACAGGAACAGGCTGCAAGCAGGCTGGGGTCAGAGTCAGGTGCCAGAGTGCGCCGCTCTGGCACCTGACTCTGACCCCTTCACCTTCACGCTAGCCGAAGCGATACCCGTAAGCCGCTTCGAAACGATCCTCGATTTCCTGCAGGCCGGGTTTGTGGTGCTGCGGCGCCAGGTGCTCGATCTTGATGGCGCCCATGATCGAGCCGATCTTGCAGGCGGTGACCAGGTCCATGTCATTGAGCAGGCCATGGATCATGCCGGCCCGGTAGGCATCGCCGCAGCCGGTGGGGTCTTTGATCTCGCTCACCGCGGCGGCCGCAATGTGCGTTTTCTCGCCTTTCTCGTACACATTGGAGCCCTCGCCGCCAAGGGTCACCACGAAGGCTTTCACCTGCCCGGAGATTTCCTGGCCGCTCATACCGGTCCGCTCGCGCACCAGCTGATACTCGTAGTCGTTCATGACGATCCAGTCAGCGCGTTCGATAAAGCCGCGCAGCTCCTCGCCGTTGAACATGGGCATGGCCTGGCCCGGATCAAAAATATGCGGAATGCCGGCAGCCGGAAAATCATGACTGTGCTGGACCATCGCGTCCTTGCCGTCGGGTGCAATGATGCCCAGGCTTATATCTTCGGCGTCAGTGATCTTATTCATAAAGCTCTGGGACATGGCGCCGGGATGGAAGGCGGTAATCTGATTGTCTTCCATGTCGGTGGTAATAAAGGCCTGGGCGGTGAATTCATCCTCCAGCCGCCGGATGTAACGGCTGGAGATGCCCAGCCCATCAAGGTGGGACTGGTAGGGCCCAAAATCCTGGCCAACCGTGGCCATGGGCTGCGGATCGCCGCCCAAAAGCTTCAAATTGTAGGAAATATTACCCGCCACTCCGCCAAACTCGCGGCGCATGTGGGGCACCAGGAATGACACATTCAGGATGTGCATTTTTTCTGGAAGGATGTGATCCCGGAAACGTTCCGGAAACACCATAATCGTGTCATAGGCCAGAGAGCCGCAGATAAGCGCCGACATTTCAATCCTTTCGCGTGGGTCGGCGGGCATTGTAGCCCAATTGAGTGAAGCGGGCGCAGGCGCTCAAACCCGCAGGGTTGCTGGCCTTGGTGAGTTTATATGCTTGCCGCTCAATGGGGGGGCTGATACGCTACACGGCTATCTTCCGCAAATGCTCCCCCGGATAATCCAACATGGTATTGAAAAGTCTCCGCGGCCTGTTTTCCAACGATCTGTCGATTGATCTGGGAACCGCCAACACCCTGGTCTACGTTCGCGGTCAGGGCATCGTCCTGGATGAGCCGTCCGTTGTTGCTGTGCGCATGGATCGCGGCCCGGGGGGACCGCAATCCGTGGCCGCTGTTGGTGCCGCTGCCAAAAAGATGCTGGGCCGCACACCTGGTAATATCCGCACCGTTCGCCCGCTCAAGGACGGCGTGATTGCGGACTTCAACATGACCGAGGCCATGCTCCAGCACTTCATTAAAAAGGTGCATGAGTCACGTTTCCTGAGGCCCAGCCCGCGCGTACTCGTCTGTGTCCCCTGCAGTTCCACGCAGGTGGAGCGCAAGGCGATCAAGGAATCTGCCGAGGGCGCCGGCGCGCGCGAGGTATTCCTGGTGGAAGAACCCATGGCCGCAGCCATTGGTGCCGGCATTCCGGTGCATGAGGCGCGCGGGGCCATGGTGCTCGACATCGGCGGCGGAACGTCCGAGGTGGCGGTCATTTCTCTGAACGGTCTGGTGTACGCCAACTCGGTGCGGGTCGGGGGCGATCAGTGCGATGAGGCCATCATTAACTACGTACGACGCAATTTTGGCACGCTGATTGGCGAGGCCACCGCAGAACATATCAAGATCAAAATTGGCTGCGCCTGGCCCGACGAAGAGCCGGAAGAGCTGACCGTTTCCGGGCGGAACCTGGCCGAAGGCGTACCACGTCAAATAACCATCAACAGCAACGAGGTGCTCGAGGCGCTCAACGAGAGTCTGTCGAGCATTCTGGATGCGGTCAAGATAGCGCTGGAACAGACTCCGCCGGAGCTTTGTGCCGACGTGGCCGAGACCGGTATTGTCCTGACCGGCGGTGGTGCATTGCTGCGTGGCATGGATAAACTCATCAGCGAAGAAACCGGCTTGCCCGTGTTTGTGGCCGATGATCCCCTCACCTGTGTCGCCCGCGGTGGCGGTAAGGCGCTGGAGATGATGGACCAGAACCGCGGAGATTTCTTCGCGCTCAACTGACCGTACTGACTGCCGGTGCGTATCAATTCAGCCGTAAGTAACCGCAGCCTGGTTCAGGGCCGTCCCAGCACGGCCCGCCTTATGGGCTATCTTCTGCTGGCTGGTTTGCTGATGCTGCTTGACCAGCGCGGTGAGTTCGTACCGCGTATCCGCGCTTTCGCCGAACAGCTTGTCACCCCCGTTTACCAGGTCGCCGAGGCGCCGGCCGATGCGCTGCGCGGCATCAGCACTTACAGCCGCTCCTACGACACGCTGGTTGCGCGGAACGAGGCGCTCCGCGAGCAGTTGCTTGGTCAGCAAGGTGATATGCAGCGGCTCGCTGCCCTGCAAGAGGAGAACGTCCGGCTGCGCGCCCTGTTGGACGCGACTGCGGGACGCCAGGTAACGTTTCGCTTCGCCGAACTTGTGCAGGTCAGCCTCGATCCTTACAGCCACCAGGTGCTTATTGACCGCGGGGCGGATGACGGCGTATTTACCGGGCAGGCCGTGATTGACGGTCTGGGCGTGATGGGGCAGGTGGAAAGCGTCACCGGCGGGCAGGCCCGCGTGCGGCTGATCTCGGATCCCGAACATGCCATTCCGGTGCAAATACTGCGCACCGGTCAGCGAACCGTGGCGTTGGGAACGGGTGAGGCGGAGCGCCTTAACCTGCCCAATCTGCCGGTCCAGTCCGACGTGCGCGAGGGCGATATGCTGGTGTCCTCCGGGCTGGGAGAACGGTTTCCGGCCGGGTTCCCCGTCGCACAAGTGACCCAGGTTGACCGCGAGACCGGGGCAGCCTTCATGAGTGTGGATGCACGGCCACTGGCGGCGCTGGACCGCGGTCTTGAAGTACTTCTGGTGCAAACTGGACCGGAGATAGCGACTCCGGATACCGGCGTCGCGTTGGCCGCCGCTGACTCAGGCATTGATCCCGCCGATGCTGCGGTCCCTGACGAAGCACCGGTGGTTGATCCAGAGGATCAATCCGCCGCGGAACCGGACGTGCCCGATGAGCTGCCCGAGGTGGATCAATGAGCCGTTCCAACGACAATGTGCTGGTTCTTTTGGTTGCCCTGGTGCTGGCCATTTTGCTGACGCTATTGCCCTTGCCGGTATTTCTGGAACCGCTGCGCCCTTACTGGGTAGGCCTGGTGCTGATTTACTGGTCCATGGAGGTTCCCAGGCCGCTACCGCTTGGCGCTGCATTCCTGATCGGCTTGCTGCTTGATGTACTGACCGCATCACTCATGGGTCTGCATGCGCTTAGTCTGGTGGTACTGGTGTACCTGGTGCGGCGCTTCCGGCCCAGAATCCGCTTTTTCCCGCCCTGGCAGCAGGCCCTGGCGGTGCTCGCCTTGCTGGTGAATGACCGCATCATCATGTTGTGGTCAATGGTCATTCTGGGTGAACCCGTACCCACCTGGCAGCACTGGCTGTCCCCGCTGGTCGGCATGGCACTATGGCCCTGGATCTTTCTTGGCCTGGATCACGCGCGCCTGGCCAGCCGTCAGTCCGAGCGAAACTGAGGACGGGAACGTGCGCTATAAATTTGACAAGCAGACGGTCAATCAGCCGCTCAAGAATGAGCAGGATGAGCAGGCCTTGTTTCGCCGCCGTGCCATGGTCGGCTTCATTGGTATAGCTGTGCTGGTTGGTTTGCTCGCTTCCCGCTACGTCTACCTGCAGCTCTGGCAGCACGAGGACTACACCACCCGCTCCGAGTCCAACCGGGTGCAGGTTCGATCGGTGCCGCCCAACCGGGGCGTGATTTACGACCGTCGCGGCCGCGTGGTGGCGGCCAACAGGCCAGCCTATCGCCTGGAGGTTGTGCCGGAAAAGACCGGTGATCTCGATGACACCATGCAGCGCCTGGGCGAGATCGTCACCCTGACCGACGAGGATCTGGACCGGTTCGATACAGCGCGTGGCCGGGCGCTGAGCTTTCACAGCATACCGCTGCGCCTGGACCTGGATGAGGGTGAGCTGTCACGGTTTGCAGTCAACGGGCACCGCTTTCCCGGCGTCAGTGTGGTGCCCTATTTGTCGCGCCATTACCCTCAGGGCGAGTTGTTGACCCATGTGATCGGCTATGTGGGGCGTCTGGATGAGCGGGATCTGGCCTCGGTGAATGAGCGGGATTACCGAGGCACCACGCACATCGGCAAACTGGGCATCGAGAAATCCTATGAATCCCTGCTGCATGGCAAGAGCGGCATCGAGCGCGTCGAGACCAATGCCCGCGGGCGCGTCGTGCGCGAGCTTGAGCGCGACGACCCGGTACCTGGCTCAGACCTGATCCTGTCCATCGACATTGATGTTCAACAGGCGGCCTGGGACGCCCTCGGCGATCGCCCCGGTTCCGTGGTGGCCATTGATCCGCGCGATGGTTCGGTGATTGCCATGGTCAGCAAGCCGGCGTTTGATCCTAACCTGTTCGTCAACGGCATCCGCCAGGCGGACTATCAGGCTATTCTGGAAGCGCCTTACCGGCCACTGGTCAACCGCAGTATTAATGGTGGCTATGAGCCGGGTTCAACCCTCAAGCCTTTCGTTGGCCTGGCCGGGCTTGAGTTGGATGTGGTGCAGCCTGAAGACCGGGTCTACTCCAATGGCCGCTACTTTCTGCCCAATTATGACCGGCCTTACCGCGACTGGAAAAGGACCGGGCATGGTTCTGTAGACCTGGCCCAGGCTCTTGAAGAGTCGGTCAACACCTACTTCTATCAGCTGGCCTATAAGTTGGGCATTGATCGCATGCATGACTTCCTGTCCCAATTCGGATTCGGGCAGGAAACCGGGATTGATCTGCCCGGCGAGAGCGTGGGGCTGTTGCCCTCGCGGGACTGGAAGCGGGGCCGTTATAACGAGCCCTGGTATCCCGGTGAGACGGTCATTGCCGGCATCGGACAAGGATTCAATGTGGTAACACCACTGCAGCTGGCCAATGCCCAGGCGGCACTGGTCAACGGCGGAGCGCTGCGCGCCCCGCGGGTCGTGTATGCCGTGAAAGGCGCTGAAGACCTTGGTGCGAGACGTGAAGAGGCACCGCTGAACACGGCCATTCCGGTCATCAACCCGGAGCACTGGGACCTGGTGCTGGAGGGCATGCGCCGCGTGGTGAATGGCAAGCGCGGTACGGCCCGAGACGTGGCCCTGGAGACTGACTACGTCATTGCCGGCAAGACGGGTACCGCGCAGGTATTCACCCAGCAACAGGACCTGAATTACAAGCAGGAAGACCTGGACGAGTCCTTGCGGAATCACGCCCTGTTTATTGCCTTCGCACCGTTCGAAGCCCCCACGATCAGCGTTGCCGTGGTGGTTGAGCACGGCGGCGCGGGCTCCACGGTTGCGGCACCAATTGCGCGGGCCACACTGGACGCCTGGCTGAACCAGGGTCAGCTGCTGGGACATCGCCCTTGAGGCGCCTGCTGCCCGGATGGGTGGGAATGCCCAGGCTCGATTGGCCGCTGTTGTTTGTTCTTCTGCTGATTATGGGTTTTGGTCTCGCGGTGCTGTACAGCGCCTCGGGCGAAGACATGGGTACGGTTTATCGACAGGCGGTCCGTCTGGGTATCGGTCTGGCCGTCATGCTGGCGGTCAGCCAGGTCCCACCCTATATCCTGCGACTGTGGTCCCCGTTGTTTTATGGACTGGGCCTGGGCCTGGTCGCACTCACCCTTTTTCTGGGCGAGGGCCAGGGCGCCAACCGGTGGCTCAACTTTGGGGTGGTGCGCTTTCAGCCATCGGAAATCATGAAGCTCGCCGTACCCCTGATGGTGGCGGCCTACCTGCACGCCCGCGTATTGCCGCCCGGGGCGAAGGATTTTTTGGCCTGTGTGGTCATTCTTGCTCTGCCGGCGCTGATTATTGCGCGTCAGCCGGATCTGGGTACGGCGTTGCTGGTGGGCATCAGCGGTTGTTTTACGCTGTTTCTGGCGGGTGTGCGGTGGCGCGTCATTGCCGGCCTTGCCCTGGCGGGGGTCGCTGCCCTGCCGGCGCTGTGGATGGTGATGAAGGAATACCAGCGCGACCGGGTGCGGACCTTCCTCAACCCGGAGTCCGATCCGCTGGGTGATGGCTGGAATATTATCCAGTCAAAGATTGCCGTGGGTTCGGGTGGCTTTAACGGCAAAGGCTGGCTGAACGGCACCCAGTCGCGACTGGAGTTTATTCCCGAGCGGCATACGGATTTTATTCTCGCTGTACTGTCCGAGGAGTTCGGCCTGATCGGCGTCCTGGCGCTGCTGGCTCTGTATTTATACCTGGTGGGTCGTGGTCTCTATATTGCCAGTGTTTCCCGGGATACCTTCTCACGGCTGGTAGTGGGTAGCCTGTCCATGACACTTTTTGTCTATGTGCTGGTCAATGGAGGTATGGTTTCCGGTGCGCTGCCCGTGGTGGGCGTACCACTGCCCCTGATCAGTTACGGCGGGACATCGGCCGTGACGCTCCTGGCCGGCTTTGGCATCATGATGTCGTGCTGGGGACACCGGAAATTCATTCGCTGAGACTATGCCCGAAACTCGCCTCAATCCGCCGCGCTGCTTCAGGTAAACTCTGCCGCTTGGCAGTCATGAGAGTGCTGCCAAAATCCAACCACCCCGGACCTGTCGCAGCTTGAACCGAGGAATTGCATGAGACGTCTGATTAATACCTTTGTCGCCCTGAACACCCTGATTTTGCTGGGCGTAAGCCCGCTCGCCGGGGCCCAGCCCCATCCGGGCAGTGACGCCTTTATTGAACGGGCCGTCGCCGATTACGGGCTGGACCCGCAGGTAGTGGCCGCTCTGCTTGAGTCGGGCGTCTATCAGGAGCGCATTGCGGACCTCATGGCCAAGCCTGCAGAGGGCAAGGCCTGGTTTGATTACCGGCCCATTTTCATCACCGACCAGCGCCTCGAAGAAGGCCTGGCCTTCTGGGTCGCCAATGAAGAACTGATCGCAGCTGCCGCCGAGACCTACGGGGTTGATCCTCAGGTTATCGTTTCGATTATTGGTATTGAGACCTACTACGGCCGCATTACCGGTAATTTTCGCGTGCTGGATGCGCTGACCACCCTCGCATTCCATTATCCGAGCGACCGCACCCGCGACCGTTCCGATTTCTTCAGCAAAGAGCTGCTGGAGTACATGGTCCTCGGCGCCGAAGAACAGCTGCCGCTTGAAGAGATCACAGGGTCTTATGCCGGCGCCATGGGTATGGGCCAGTTCATGCCAAGCAGCTACCGGGCCTACGCGGTCGATGGAGATGGTGATGGCCAGCGCGATCTGTGGCGCTCCACTGCAGACGTGGTCGGCAGTGTTGCCAATTACCTGGCCGTTCACGGTTGGGAACCCGCCGGGCCCGTGGTGCGCCCGGCCACGCTGACCGGCGATGCTGACGTGGCGCTGTTGGAAAGCACTAACTTCAAACCCCACATGACCATTCAGACAATGCATGAGGCCGGTTTCCAGGGCGCGGCTGATCTTGAGCCGGAACGCGAAGGTGCGCTCGTTGCCCTTGAGACGGAAGATGGTGAGGCGGTCTGGATGACCTTTAATAACTTTTATGTCATTACCCGCTATAACCGCAGCCCCATGTACGCCATGGTGGTCTATCAGCTCAGCGAGATGCTGCGTGAGGGCATGGAGCAATGACCAGCGGCATGCGGGTGTTATTCCTGCCCCCGGTTTACGCGCTGCCCCTGAGCCTGGCCTGCCTGCTGCTGGCAGCCTGCGGAGGCGGTAATCCAGAGCGCCAAAGCGGATCGGACGGTCCTCCTGCCAAGGGCATGTCGGCGAATGATGTCAAAGACGCCGTGCCTCGCTATGAGCCGCGTTCTCCCTATGGCAACGGCCCCGTTTACGAGGTCTGGGGCAAGACGTACCGGGTCATGGACAGCGCCCAGGGCTACCGCGAGAAAGGCACGGCCAGCTGGTATGGCGCAAAGTTTCATGGCCGCAGCACCTCCAGTGGTGAACCCTATGATTTGTACGAGGCCACTGCCGCGCACCGGACCCTGCCATTACCGACCTTCGTGGAGGTAACCAACCTTGATAACGGCGCCAAGGTGATTGTCAAAGTCAATGATCGCGGCCCGTTTCATTCCGAGCGCATTATTGACCTGAGCTACGCGGCGGCGCTGAAGATCGGTATGGTTGAGCAGGGCACGGGCCGCGTGGAGGTTCGTGCGATTACCTTCGACGGGCAGGACGAGAACGCAAAGCTGGCCAAGGACACCTATCTTCAGGTGGGCGCCTTCAGCCAGAAGGGTTCCGCCCAGCGGGTCGAGGACGACCTGCAGGATAATGGCATGAAAGATGTCGACGTCAAACGTTCCAGCGGCCTGTACAAGGTGCTGGTCGGGCCGTTCAAACGCGCCAGCGACCTGACGCGTGCGGCAGACCGTATTGTTGATTTGGGCTATGAACGCCCTCATAAAGTGACCCGTTAAGCGATTTATTACCGTGACGATCCCTGCGGAACCGTCGTGAGCTTATAAAGAGAGCCCGCAAGCCAACTTGATCGAGCCGACCATGAAGCAAGCCATTCTCCTTTTAACCCTGCTCCTGCCGACCCTGTTGGCAGCGCAAACGCCAACCCTGAACCAGGCGCCCCCGCGTGCTGCAGCGATGCCGACCCCGGCCGCGCCCCAGCTGGGTGCGCGCAGCTATATCCTGATGGACTTCAACAGCAACCGGGTGATTGTCGAGAAGGACGCTGATACGCGTTCCGATATTGCCAGCATGACCAAGCTGATGACCGGTTACGTGGTGTTCAAGGAGCTGGAGAGTGGCAATGCCAGCCTGACGGACATCGTGCCGGTCAGTGAGACGGCCTGGCGGACCGGCGGTTCGCGCATGTTCATCGAGCCTTCCATGGAGGTTACGCTGGAGCAGTTGCTGATGGGCATGATTGTCCAGTCCGGTAACGACGCCAGTGTTGCCCTGGCGGAGTACCTGGCCGGGACGGAAGCCGCGTTTGCCGAAGTGATGAATTTCTACGCCCGTGAGCTTGGTATGGTGAATTCCAATTTTACGAATGCCACGGGTTTACCCAATGAGAACCATTACAGCAGCGCGCGCGATGTGGCGTTGCTGAGCCAGGCCATCATCAGCGAATTCCCGGATTACTACGCCTGGTACTCGCAAAAGGAATACACCTTTAACGGCATTCGCCAGCATAATCGTAACAACCTGTTGTGGCGCGACCCCGCAGTTGATGGCCTTAAGACCGGGCATACCGAGGCGGCCGGGTACTGTCTCGCTGCCAGTGCCAAAGACCAGGGCATGCGTTTGATCAGCGTGGTCATGGGCTCCTCATCCGAGCAATCCAGGGCCAGCGAGTCAGCCAGCCTGCTCAGCCACGGGTTCCGTTTTTACGAGACCCTGCAGTTATACCGCGCGGGCGATCAACTTGCGGACGGTGAAGTCTGGAAAGGCGAGACCGATCTCGTGCAGCTGGGCATTGCCAATGATCTGTTCGTGACGATCCCGCGGGGGCGTTATGATGATCTGGATGCCAACGTGACCCTGCAACAGATCATTACGGCGCCGGTCATTACCGGCCAGGAGCTGGGCCGGGTCAGCATTGAGCTGGACGGCGACATCGTCGCAGATCTTGGGCTGGTGGCCCTCAATAACGTGCCCGAAGCCGGTTTTGTCGGCCGCAGCTGGGATGGCATGAAACTCTGGATAGATGGACTTTTTGAAGATGAGTGACGTTGAAACACTGCTGGAATTTCCCTGCGCATTTCCGATCAAGGCAATGGGCCGCAATGCGGATGACTTCGAAACGCTGGTGACCACGATTGTATTCAAACACGCGGCACCGCATGCCGGAGACGCGGTCAAGGTGGCCGAGAGCGGTGAGGGGAACTTCATCTCCGTTACCGTCACCGTCGAGGCCACCTCCCGCGAGCAGCTCGACCGCATTTACCAGGACCTGACGGACTGCGAACAGGTTCTGATGGCGCTCTGAGCGCCACGGTCGGTATGACCACCGGGCGCGCGCCATCAGGTGCATCCACACCGGACTTGCAGGTGCGGGAGCTCGGAATGCGGGACTACACGCCTGTGTGGCAGGCGATGCATCACTTCACTGACACCCGAACGCCGCAAACACCCGATGAAATCTGGAGTGTCCAGCATCCGCCGGTATTTACCCAGGGCCAGGCCGGCAAGGCGGAGCATGTTCTGGCGCCCGGTGATATTCCCGTGGTGCAGGTGGACCGGGGTGGGCAGGTGACCTATCACGGGCCCGGCCAGATCGTGCTCTATCCATTGCTGGATCTGCGCCGTCTGGGCCTGGGCGTGCGTGAGCTGGTTACCTTAATCGAGCAATCCATTATCGATACCCTGGCGGACTATGACCTGACCGCTGAGCGCCGCAGCGGGGCGCCGGGTGTTTACATCGATAATGCCAAGATTGCCGCCCTGGGGTTGCGGGTTCGAAGAGGATGCAGCTTTCACGGCCTGTGTTTTAACATCGACATGGACTTACGGCCCTTTGAGCGCATCAATCCCTGTGGTTTTGAAGGGCTTGCTGTGACGCAGTTGGTGTCCCTGGCGCCGGCATCCCTGCCTGAGGCCAGAGACCGCCTGATCAATCGGCTGGCGGGGCTTTTGGGCTACAATGAGCGGTTCAATTACGCTAACGGGCAATTGCCTGCCGGGGCGAACAGCCCGGAAACGAAAACGGATCCGAAGTGAGCGAGCGAGTGAGCAAGGAACAGAACATCCCCATCGTGCTGACCGATGTGGCGGGCAATCCCAATGCCGGGCCCGGGCCCCGTACCGGCCGCAAGCAGCTCGGTGAGGACAAAATAGCCCGCAATACGGCCCAGTTCACTGATGCCCCCAAGCTGCGCAAGCCGCCCTGGATCCGTGTCCGTCTGCCTTCCGGCAATGCGGTGGGTGAGCTCAAAGCGCGCCTGCGTGCCAGCTCGCTGGTAACGGTTTGTGAGGAAGCGTCCTGCCCGAATATTCATGAGTGCTTCGGCAAGGGCACGGCCACCTTCATGATCCTTGGCGATATCTGCACGCGCCGTTGTTCCTTTTGCGACGTCGCCCACGGCCGGCCAAAACCGCCGGATGCCGCAGAGCCGGCCAATCTGGCGCAAACCATTGCGCAAATGCGGTTGCGCTACGTGGTGATTACATCTGTAGACCGCGATGACCTGCGTGACGGCGGCGCGGCGCACTTTGCCGAGTGCATCAATTTGACCCGGGCCGGCACGCCGGGCATCAAGGTGGAAATCCTGGTTCCCGACTTTCGCGGCAAGGGCCGCATGGAGCGGGCTTTGGACATTCTGCAGAACGAACCCCCGGATGTTTTCAACCACAACCTGGAAACGGTCGAACCGCTGTACCGCAATGTGCGGCCCGGTGCCGACTACACCTGGTCACTGAGATTGCTGCAGGAATTCAAACGCCGTAATCCCGGGGTCGCAACCAAATCGGGCATTATGCTGGGTCTGGGTGAAACCCGGGCCCAGGTAGAGCAGGCACTTCGTGACCTGCGTGACCACGATGTCGACATGATTACCCTGGGTCAGTATTTGCAACCTACACCACACCATCACCCGGTGATTGAATACTGGACGCCGGAGGCTTTCGATGAGCTTGCCGAGGTCGGTTATGCCATGGGATTTACCCACATGGCGTCCGGACCCATGGTGCGGTCGAGCTACCATGCTGATGTCATGGCCGAAGAGGCGGGTTTCGTCGTCTCTTAAGGTTTGCAGGAGGTGTTCGGCGCCTGCGTTACCTTCAGGCCTTGCCAGCAAGCGGTCTTGCTGGCTAAATGGTTCCTTCCAAATGAAACTTTGGGCGCGCCAACCGGTCAGAGATGAACACCCGCTGACCTGGGTATTTGATGATCATGGGGATTCCTGGAGCACGTAACCTTGAGATTTAGCAAACTGATTCTGTCGTTCCTGGTCATAGTACCGACCTGGGGAGCCGCCGCTACCGAAGATGCAGTTGTTCTGCAGCCAACGCTTGAGCAGCGCTTTACCACCAACCTTGCGACCAAGCTGCTGACCAATTGGCACTACAAGGACACGCGTCTTGACGATGAACTGTCGCAACGGGTTTTGGACGGCTACATCGAGATGCTGGACCCGAATCGCAGCTACTTCCTGGCCGCCGATATCGAGAGCTTTAATCGTTATGCGACGACCCTGGATGACACCCTGCGCCATTCAGACCTGAATCCGGCCTTCGACATCTACAACCTCTACCTCGACCGGGTTCACGAGCGGGCAGCTTACGCCCTGCAACGTCTGACCCTGCCGTTCGACTTTGACGTCGACGAGTACTATCAGTACGACCGTTCCGACGCGCCCTGGGCAGTAGACGTTGCGGAACTGGACAACATCTGGCGCCAGCGCATCAAGAATGACTATCTGCGCCTCAGGCTGACCAAGAAAGATCATGACGAAATCATTGAGCTGCTTGATGAGCGCTACAACAACCTTGACCGGCGCGTGGCTGAGCTGAATTCGGAGGATATCTTCAACTTCTTCATGAATGCCTTCGCGCAGGCGATTGAGCCGCATACCGCGTATCTGTCACCCCGTGGCTCGGATAATTTCGAGATCTCGATGAGGTTGTCGCTGGAGGGTATCGGTGCCCTGTTGGGACGTGAGTCCGAGTACACGCAGATTGCACGTGTTGTGCCCGGCGGTCCTGCTGCGCAGGACGGACGCCTGAAGGCTGGCGATCGTGTCGTATCCGTCGGCCAGGGTATGGACGGCAAGATGGTCGATGTGGTCGGTTGGCGCGTTGATGACGTTGTTGAACTGATTCGCGGCCCCAAAGACACCATCGTGCGTATTGAAGTGTTGCCCGAAGATGTGGGAGTCGAAGGCCCCAGCCGCATGATCGATATTGTGCGCAACGAGGTGAAGCTCGAAGAGCAGGCCGCCAGCAGCCAGATTATCGAGATTCCCCAGGAAGAGGGCGACCCGCTCAAAATCGGCGTCATCGATCTGCCCGTGTTCTATCTTGATTTCAACGGCCGGGCCCAGAATCTGCCGGACTACCGCTCCAGCACCCGGGACGTGTCCAGGCTGATTGGTGAGCTGCAGGCCGAAGGCGTGAGCGGCATTGTCATGGACTTGCGTAACAACGGTGGCGGCTCCCTGCTAGAGGCAACCACTCTGACCGGTCTGTTTATCGATCGCGGCCCGGTTGTCCAGGTTCGTAACGGCAGTGGCCGTATCAGTACCGAGGAAGACACCGATCCGGGTATGGCATGGGAAGGCCCGCTGGCGGTTCTGGTCAACCGCTACAGTGCTTCAGCCTCAGAAATTTTTGCGGCAGCCATACAGGACTATGACCGCGGAATCATCATTGGTGAGCCGACGTTCGGTAAAGGCACAGTTCAGTCCCTGCTGGATCTGGATGAATACGGTCAATCCGATCAGCCACGCATGGGGCAGCTGAAGATTACCCAGGCGCAGTTCTTCCGCGTGAACGGTGGCTCCACCCAGAACCGGGGTGTGTTGCCCGATATCCGTTTCCCGAGCGCGGGCGACCCGCAGGAATATGGCGAGCGCTCACTGCCCAACGCCCTGCCGTGGACAGAAATTGATGCGGCGAGCTATGTGCCGCTCGAAGATCTGGACAAGATGGTTGCGGTTGCTGATTTCCAGTTCCGCGAGCGTGTCCAGGACGATATGGAATACAACTGGCTGCTCGATGACATCGCGGCCTGGAATGCGGATCACGAAACCCGCACTGTGTCCCTGCTCGAGTCCGAGCGTCTCGCGGAGATGGAAGCCAAAGAAGCGCAACGCAAAGAGCGCAAAGGTCTGAAAGGCCCGCTGGTTGGTGAGATGGACCCATTGGCTGAAGGCGCACCGGGTGAAGAGCCCGTGGACAGCCTTGAGGTTGCGGGCGCGGACGATGAGGAAGAAGACGAGCGCCCTGATCTGATGTTGCGTGAATCTGCACGGATTGTTGCGGACATGATCCAGTTGAGCGCTGACGAGCAGCTTCTGAGCCGTGAGTTTTCGTTGCTGCAAAGCGAAGCGATCGGCAAGCAAATGAACTGAGCCGAAGCTTAACGGCACAAAAAGACCCGCGTCCTTACGCGGGTTTTTTGTGCCCGGGAAAAGCGCCTCAAGGCTGCTACACTGCGATGGATGAGTGATTCTTTGACCCGGCCGGTGATTTACCGCGTGGCCGTACCGGTGCCCTTGCCGGGGCTGTTTGATTACCTGCCTGGTGTGGCAGGCGATGATCTGCGCCCCGGTCAACGGGTGCGGGTATCGTTTGGTCCGCGCGTACTGGTCGGGGTGATCATCGAGCAAGTGAGTGAATCCAGCGTGCCGGCAGAGCGACTGCAGGCGTTGCTCGAGGTGCTCGATGAAGGGCAGCCGGTGCTGACGTCCGAGTTGCTGGCCCTGCTGCAGTGGTGCGCGCGCTACTACAAGCATCCCATGGGCGAAGTGCTGTTCAATGCCCTGCCGCCGGCGCTGCGCAAATCTGACGGGCAGCTGCCTGAACCCCCGGAACAATTTCGCCTGACTGCCGCCGGCATAGAACGCCTGGGCGAAGGCGCCGGCCGCGCCATTGCCCAGCATCGTGTTCTCCAGGCGCTTGAACCGGGCGCCCTGGCACCGGAGGCCTTGCGCACCGAGGCCGGTGCCACGGCGGCGGTGTTGCGGGCCTTGCTGGAGAAGGAATGGATCATCAGCGAGCCGCGCGGTACCGGCATGCCGAAGGCCATCGAGGGACCGGTACTGACCGGGGAGCAGGCCCGGGCACTCGCAGCGATTGAATCTGAGCCAGATCAGTTTTCATGCCACTTGCTCGATGGCATCACGGGGAGCGGCAAAACAGAAATTTACCTGCGCCTGGCCGCGCAGGTCCTCGCGCAAGGCCGGCAGGTACTGATCCTGGTTCCGGAAATCGGCCTGACCCCCCAATTGCTGCGCCGGTTTCGTGAACGGCTTGGCATTGAGCCGGTGGTGTCTCATTCCGGGGTGGCTGCCGGTGAACGCCTCAAGGCCTGGGCTGCGGCGCTGCGCGGGGAGGCCAGATTACTGATTGGCACCCGCTCGGCGCTGTTCCTGCCACTGGAAAATCCGGGGCTTATCGTTATGGACGAATCCCATGACGCCTCGTTCAAGCAGCAGGACGGATTTCGCTATTCAGCCCGCGATGTCGCTGTGAAGCGGGCCCAGGGGCTGGGCATACCCGTGGTCCTGGGTACCGCGACACCTTCTCTGGAAAGCCTCAATAACGCTATCAGCGGTCGTTACAGGCACCACAGGCTGCGCGAGCGCGCGACCGGAGCCGCGCCACCGGTGTGGCGGGTTGTCGATCTGCGCCGGCAGTTAACCGAGGGCGGCCTGAGCGAACCAGCGCTGGAAGCAATTGGTGAAACCCTTGAGCGTGATGAACAGGTACTGGTTTTTCTGAACAGGCGCGGCTACGCACCGGTGCTTTTGTGCCATGACTGTGGCTGGCATGGGGGCTGTTCGCATTGCGACGCCAATCTGACCTGGCATCGTTCCAGCGGCCGTCTGCATTGTCATCACTGCGGGGCGCAGGATCGTGCGCCAAGATTTTGCCCGGTTTGCCGCGCCGATGCCTTGCAGGGTGCAGGGCAGGGTACAGAACAGCTTGAGTCTTTTCTGACGAAGCGTTTTCCCGGGACGCTGCTGATGCGAGTCGACCGCGATAGCGTGCGCCGCAAAGGAGAGCTGGAAGCGGTCATAGACCAGGTGCGCTCCGGAGAACCCTGCATTCTGGTGGGAACCCAGATGCTGGCCAAGGGGCATCATTTCCCCAAGGTAACCCTGGTGGTTGTTGTGGATCTTGATCAGGCACTGTACAGCGCGGATTTTCGCGCCACCGAACGCATGGGCCAGGTGCTGGTTCAGGTTGCCGGCCGTGCCGGCCGCGAACAGCAGCCGGGTACGGTCATACTCCAGACCCACCATCCGGAGCACGATGGGCTGCGCACGCTGCGCAACGAAGGTTTCGAGGCCTTTGCCATGACCCTGCTGGAAGAGCGCCGAATGGTCGGCT
Source organism: uncultured Gammaproteobacteria bacterium (assembly GCA_942491555.1). Lineage (GTDB taxonomy): Bacteria > Pseudomonadota > Gammaproteobacteria > Xanthomonadales > SZUA-36 > Marinihelvus. The sequence goes on along the minus strand of CALOBN010000005.1, from coordinate 85,476 downwards.
TACCGCCTGTGGCCTATCAGGCCACGCTGCGTGCTGATGATACGGACCGCAACCGCGTGCTGGCTTTTCTGCAGGCCGCACGCAAGGTATGGACGGGCCCGGATGACACCATTTACGGCCCTCTGCCGGCAATGATGGAGCGCCGTGGCGGCCGGATCCGCTGGTATCTGCTGCTGCAGCATGCGCAAAGAGCCTCGCTTCAGGCAATGCTGGATGAATTTTTGCCGCGGGTCAGGGCCCTTGAAGAAGCCCGTCGTGTCCGCTGGGCCATTGATCTCGACCCGCAGGAGTTCTGACCTTTTATCACCAGGGATTGATCCTCGGTGGTTTATAATTAGGAACTTGGCGTGTTGCCGCTTAAGGCAAAAAATCCAGGAGTAATGATGCGGTGAACTTGATAATGTTTGAACTGACCTTCATTGTCTGAAACATTCACCAGCAAACGTTCTCGATTTAGATTCCGCAGGAGCAGCGGCGAAGTAATATGACGAATGACACGCTCCAAAAACCGGAAATTACGGCACGCTATCGCGCCGGTGCGTGATGCGTGGTCTCGTGCAGCCGGTGCCTGCAAACCATAAGACAACAGAAAAACAGGGAATGATATGGAATCAGTGAACCCGGAGCCGGGCGCGGCCAGCGTCGACAACCCGGAACGGGCTGCCTTTCAGGCGCTCGACAGGGCGGTCAACGAGTTGATCATCGGCCAGGAGCGCTTGATGCGCAGGCTGATTATGGCTTTGCTTTGCCATGGACATCTGCTGGTTGAGGGCGCCCCCGGGCTGGCCAAGACCACGGCGATCAAGGTGCTGGCCGACCGCATTGAGGGGGATTTCCACCGTATCCAGTTCACCCCGGATCTGTTGCCCGCTGACCTTACCGGTACGGAAATCTACCGGCCGCAGGAAGGCACCTTTGAATTTCAGCAGGGCCCCATCTTCCACAACCTGATTCTGGCCGATGAGGTCAACCGCGCGCCGGCCAAAGTGCAATCGGCTTTGCTGGAAGCGATGGGTGAACACCAGGTAACGGTTGGCCGCGTCACGTATCACCTGCCAAATCTGTTCCTGGTTATGGCAACACAGAATCCGATTGAACAGGAAGGCACTTATCCGCTGCCTGAAGCCCAGCTTGACCGCTTCCTCATGCACGTGGCCATCAGTTATCCCGATGCCAGGGCGGAACAGGCGATTCTGGGTTTGGCCCGTGGCCAGGCGCGTGATGAGCTGAAATCCAAATCCATTCCACCCGTCATGGTGACGCAGGCGCAGGCTTTTGCAGCCCAGGAGCAGGTTCTCAACCTGCATCTGTCCGATGAGCTCGAGGAATATATCGTGCAACTCATCCTGGCAACCCGCGACCCGGGCCGCTGGGATCCTGAACTGAGCCGCCTGGTGAGCTTTGGCGGCAGTCCGAGGGCGACCATCGCGCTCGACCGTTGCGCCCGCGCACACGCGTGGATGGATGGCCGTGACTACGTTTCACCTGATGATATTCAGGGTGTGGCGCATGATGTGTTGCGCCACCGCGTACTGCTCTCCTACGAGGCTGAAGCCGATGGCGTGAATGTTGATGAACTGACCGATCGCCTGCTGGACCTCGTGCCGGTTCCGTGAAGCAGCTGCTGAGATGCCGGCAACTTCATCCATTGCAACACTGAACCTTTAGCTCATGACGGATGCGCAATACGGCAATGGCATTGAGCTGACCGCCGCGGAGCTGATTGCTTTGCGGCCCCGTTGCAGTGCGTTGATGTTACCCATGCACCGGCCCGCCGCATCGGCGCTGGCCGGCGCTTACCGTTCACGTTTTCGTGGCCGCGGGGTAGATTTCGTTGAATCACGAAATTACCAGCCTGGCGATGATATCCGCAATATGGACTGGCGCGTAACAGCCCGTACCGGCAGAGCCCACACCAAGGTGTTTCAGGAAGAGCGTGAGCGACCGGTACTGGTAGTGGTCGATGCCAGCAGCAGCCTGTTTTTTGGTACCCGCCGGCGTCTCAAGTCTGTAGCTGCCGGTCATCTTGCGGCGGCCATTGCATGGACCGCGGTGAAACGCGGTGACCGTGTTGGTGGATTTTTCTTTGCCGGAGATGAGCATCTCGAGCTGCGACCGGCGGGTGGTCGCCGGGGTGCCATGCGCATGGTCCAGGGCCTGGTTGAATGGCTGGACCCGGCCCGGCCCGGACGGGAAAACGAGAGCCAGGTGCCCATGTCCGTTGCGCTCCAGCGCGTACGCCACGCCGTAAGGCCGGGCAGCCTGGTCGTCATCATCAGTGATTTCTTTGACCTCGATGAAGACAGTCACCGGCACCTGTCCCGCCTGCGCCAGCACAACGACGTGGTGGGCTGCCAGATACTGGACCCGTCAGAGGAAGCCCTGCCGCCTGGCCGCTATCCGATTACCGATGGACAGCAGGCAAGTCTGCTGGACACCGTTCGCAGCGGAGGGCGCGGCCGTTTCGCGGCCATGAGCGAGCACCACCTGGAGACCCCCAAGCGCATGTTCCAGCGTCATCAATGCGGTTGGATCACGATGCGTACAGTCGACGACCCCGTGGAATTGCTTGGGCGCGAACTCCGAGTACTGACAGGCAGGGCCGCATGAACCCGGATGCGAGCGCAGAACTGCTTGCCCAGTTGCGCGATATTCAAAGTGCACCGCCCGCGCCGTTTTGGCCTCCGGCGCCCGGGTGGTGGGTATTGGCCGTCCTGGTATTGCTGTTGGCCGCCTGGCTGCTGCGCGCTTTCTGGCGTACCTGGCGTGTAAACCGAAGACGCCGTGACCTGCTCGTGCATCTGCGGGCCTTGCGTAACGAGTACGATCCGGAGCGCGAGCCACAAAGTTACCTGTCATCGGTCAACCGTCTGCTCAAGGTCGCGGCCATGCGCGCCTTTCCTGACGAGACCCCCGGGGCATTGCAGGGCAAAGACTGGGTTGATTTCCTGAGTGCGAAGTACGATCACGGTGGTGCCCTGGAAGCGCTCGCCACCGGTCAGTACCAGCCGCAGCCCGAATTTGATCCGCGCTCCCTGGAAGCTGCCGTCGGTCAGTGGTTGCGCCGTCATGGATGAGGGTCTGTTGAGCACGGGCTTTACCCTGGCCTGGCCGTGGTTGCTGACCCTGGCCCCGGTGCCATGGATATTACGCTGGTTATTACCCGAGAGTCGCAGCACCGGCCAGCTGGCCCTGCGCGTGCCCTGGTTCAAGGAAGTTTCCGCCAGCACGGGCGGCAGCCTGCGGCGCCCGCTGTTGGCGGTGCTGGCCGGCCTGGTATGGCTGTTGCTGGTGTTGGCTGCGGTCCGGCCGCAATGGGTAGGCGAGATTCAGGACCTGCCCGTGACCGGCCGGGATCTGCTGCTGGCGGTTGATGTTTCCGGCAGCATGGATACGCAGGACATGGAGTGGCAGGGACGCTCGGTAAACCGCCTGGTGGTGGTCAAGGCAGTCGCCGGCGATTTTATTGAGCGGCGCCGCGGAGACCGGGTCGGGCTTATCCTGTTCGGCTCGCGTGCCTATCTGCAAACGCCGCTTACCTTTGATACGGAAACCACCGCCACGCTGCTGTCTGAATCGGAAATTGGTTTGGCCGGACGCGAGACAGCCATCGGCGATGCCATTGGCCTGGCGGTAAAACGCCTGCGTGAGGACTCAGCAAGCGACCGGGTGCTGGTGCTGCTTACCGATGGGGCAAATACCTCGGGCGAAGTACAGCCACTGCAAGCAGCTGAGTTCGCCGCCCGTGAAGGCTTGACGGTGTATACCGTCGGTGTCGGGGCGGACGAGATGCGCGTGCAGGACTTTTTCGGTTCGCGCGTGGTAAACCCATCCGCCGACCTGGATGAGGAGACGCTGCAGGCGATCGCTGATCGCACCGGTGGTCGCTATTTCCGTGCGCGGGATGCGGCCGGTCTGGCGCGTATTTACGACATTCTTGACGAACTGGAACCGGTTGAAAGTGACGTGGAAGTCGTTCGTCCGATCAACGAACTGTTCTACTGGCCTCTCGGCCTGGCGTGGATTATCGCGATGCTGGCCAGCCTGGTGACACTTATCCCGGTCCGACCACGACAGGTAGCTGCCGCATGATGGATTGGCTGCCCATTCATTTCATTCGCCCTTACTGGTTGCTGGCTCTGCCCATGTGTATCGCCCTGCCGTTGCTCTGGAGGCACCTGCGCCGGCCTTCCGGCGACTGGGCGCGGGTGGTTGATCCGCACCTGTTGCGCTGGCTCAGCGTTGGCGAGGCGACGCAGAACCGCAAGGGTTTTGGTGCCTGGCTGGCCGGCCTGGTTATTCTGCTCGCAACCCTGTCGTTGGCCGGGCCGAGCTGGCAACAATTGCCCGATGTGAGTTTCTCGGCCCGGGACTCGCGGGTCATCGTTCTCGATCTTTCCCAGTCGATGCTGGCTGAAGATCTCAAGCCCAATCGATTGACGCGGGTTCGTTACCGCTTGTCAGACCTGTTGGCCGAATCTGCGGAAGGGCAGGTAGGCATGGTGACTTTTGCCGGTGATGCCTATGTCGTAGCGCCCTTAACCAATGACACGAATACCGTTTCGAATATGTTGCCGGCGCTGCGCCCGGATGTGGTGCCGGTGGCCGGCAGCCGGGCAGACCGGGGCCTGGAGCTGGCCGCAGAACTGTTGCGCCGCAGCGGAGCACGCGGCGGGGAGATTCTGCTGGTTTCCGATGACGCTGAAGAACGTGACGCCAACCTGGCTGCCGCCCTGGCCGATGAGGGTATGGTCGTGTCTGTACTGGCGGTGGGTACCTCAGCCGGTGCCCCTATTCCCAGTGGTAATGGCTTTGTTACCGATACCAATGGCGCCGTGGTGATTGCCAGAGCGGGCCTGGCGCGTCTCGAAGCGGTAGCCCGGGCAGGTGGTGGCCGCATGACGGTTCTCGATGGTGGCGCCGGCGATGAATCGCCCTGGTTCAGTGGCGAAGGCACGGACTTTGCTCTGCGTGATGATGGCGCCGGCGACCGCTGGGCAGACACCGGTCCCTGGTTGCTTTTGTTGCTGCTGCCACTGGTGGCTATGGGCTTCCGGCGTGGACTGCTGTTTTCCCTTGCCCTGACCACGACACCCGCGCTGTTCATGCTGGCACCTGCGCCCGCCCACGCCGGCGTCTGGGACGACTTGTGGCAACGCAAGGACCAACAGGCCCAGAAGGCGCTTGAAGCGCAGGCGCCGGCGGAGGCCGCTGTCCTGGCAAGAGATCCGTCTATTGCCGGCGAGGCCTGGTATCGCGCAGGCGACTATCAGCGTGCCGCAGGTGCCTGGTCAGCCGTGGACGACGCCGGCGATTGGTACAACCGCGGTAACGCCCTCGCTCTGGCCGGCGAGCTGGATGCTGCCATTAATGCTTATGACCAGGCCCTGCAGCGCCAGCCTGAGATGGAAGATGCGCTGTATAACAAGGCACTGGTGGAGCAGCTCAAGCAGCAACAGGAGCAGGAGCAGGGGGAGAACTCAGAAAGCGAGGACGGGGAAGGCGAGCAACAGGAAGGCGAACCCCAGGATTCGGAGCAGGAGGGCCAGTCTGATGACTCCCAGTCTGAACAGGGTGAGGAGGGTCAGGAGAGCGAGTCCCAGGAATCCGAGCAAGGTGAAGGCCAGGACGGTGAGCAGCAGGAGCAGGAACTGGCGCAGGCCTGGAGCGAAGAAGATGCCCAGGCCATGGAGCAATGGTTGCGGCGTATTCCCGATGATCCGGGCGGTTTGCTGAGAAGGAAATTCCGCAATGAACACCAGCGCCGTGGAGCGCCACCAGATGAGAGAAAAACGTGGTAATGAAACACAGCCTGATAAAAAGCGCAGCTTTGTTGCTGTTTTTGAGCGTGAGTTTGAGCATGAGCTTTGGGCTCAGTGCAGCGGAGATCACCGCTAAGCTGGACCGCGACAGCATCGTTGAAGGCGAGACGGTCACCCTGGTTATTCAGACTGATGATCCGAAACAGAGCCTCGAGACGAATCTGACCGGGCTTGAGGCAGACTTTCACATTGTTGATCAGCGCACGGAAACGCAAATGTCGATCGTTAACGGTCGCCAGTCCGCCACCGTTCGTTTGCTGCTCACCCTGGAACCAAAACGTACCGGCAAGTTGACCATTCCCAGTTTGCAGTTTCGCGGTGGTGATAGAACCATCCCCAAACTGCTCTCGGTGGACAAGGCGCCTGACCTGGCGCCCGGTGAACAGCCGCCAGTGTTTATCGAGGTAGAGGTAGATCCGATTGAGGGGCCATATTACGTTCATGCCCAGCTGTCATTGAAGGTCCGCATTTTTTACCAACAGAATCTTACCGAAGCGGCCATTAACCCTCCGGCTCCTGACCAGGCATCGGTTCGTTTGCTGGACGAAGTGCCTTACCAGGCTGATCGCAATGGCGAGCGCTATCGTGTGCTGGAGCGTCGTTACGCAGTCTTCCCGGAGCGTTCCGGAGAAATGATCATTCCGCCACTGCAACTGACCGGACGCCTGATTGAGCGGCCGGCGGACCGCCTCTGGCAGCCTTCGGTCAGAGGTCGCCGGGTACGCATTGATAGTGACCCCATGACCCTGACCATTCGGCCACGTCCTGCAGAGTTTCAGGGCGACAGCTGGTTACCCGCGCGCAGCATCCAGCTGTCACAACAGATTACGGACGGTGAAGAGGTTCGGGTTGGCGAGCCGGTGACGCGTACCGTGATTCTTGACGCCGTTGGCCTTGAAGAACACATGCTGGAGGAGCCGCCCTGGCCTGAAATTACCAATGCAAGGATTTATCCCGATCAGCCCCAGGGCATCAGCCGTGACGACGGGCAGTGGGTTCTGGGCCATCGCGAGTTTCGCTATGCAGTGGTGCCCGAACAGGCCGGTGAGTTGGTACTGCCCGAAATCCGCCTGGCCTGGTGGGACACCGTTAACGATACTGAGCGGGTGGCCATCTTGCCGGAGCACCGGGTCACCGTGTTGCCACCGGAGTTCGTTGCATCAAATGATGACCTGACCACCGCCGAGCCGCTGCCAGGAGCGATGGCCACGGACAGCGCCGGATTCCCGGGATCATCCCTGTGGCGCATTCTGACCCTGGTTTTTGCTGCTTTGTGGCTGGTGACACTCCTGTTGTGGTGGCGCAAGCCGGGTGCCGGAAAACCGGCCGGGCCCGCCGCAAAGGCGATCCCTGCAGACGAGCAGGTATTCCTGAAGGCTGTGCAGCAAGCGGCCAAAAGCGGTGATGCGCGTAAAACGCACGTGGCACTGGGCCGTTGGTTGCGCCATTTCGGACCTGCCGGTGCGCACGGCAGCCTGATGGGGCTGGCCGGCGTCGTGCAGGAGCCGGCGCTGGCGGAGCAGATTCGTCAGCTGGATGTGGTCGCCTACGGTCAGGGTGCCGGGGTCAACTGGTCCGGTGATGCATTCTGGTCTGCATTCAAGGCCGGACATCAATCCGGCTTTGGTAATGGACGCAAGGCTGCAGCTGCTGCCGACCCGCTGGATATCTATGCGGCGGCCGGCAAGAGCGCCTGATCGGGTACCCGGGTGCGGGCGTCCCGGGCAGGAGTTAAAGTGGTGAACGAAAGGGCCGGGGAGGCGCAAGGCCTATTGGGCTTTAAGCACCAGAACGTCCATGCCATTGTCCTGTAGCTGGCGGCGCAACTGATCCGTCGCGCGGGCTCCCTCGATGGGTCCGAGCCGAACGCGATGCCAGGTCTGTCCATCCACGTTCACCGTCTGCACAGTGGCTACGGCTCCCAGCAAGGCCAGGCGCGCTTTCATCTGGTCCGCATCTGCAGCATTCCGAAACGATCCGGCCTGCAGCAGGAATGCTTCAGCCTGAGCGCTGGCTTCCAGGGTATCCGGTTCCGGCTCGGCTTTGACAGTCAGTTCGCGCTCCGGAACGACCACTTCCATTTCCGGCAAAACCGTAAAGAAGTCATAACGTGGATCCGGTGAGGACTGTTCCTCGACGAGTTCCGAATCTGCATTGTCCTGTGGCCGTGGCAGTTCTTCCTCGCGTTCCGGTCCGGCAGGAATGAATCCCTTCATATACAACGTTACGGCGGCGATCAGGCCGAGCACGATTCCGCCGATAAACCAGCCCGCCGGTGAGCTTTTCTTAGTTGTCCTGCTGCGTCTTTTGCGGGTGGCCATTACATTTCCTCCGGTGCCGAGATTCCCAGCAGCTCAAGTCCGTTGGCCAGCGCAATTCGGGTTGCCTCGATCAGGTTGAGCCGCGCGTTGCGCAGGTTTTCATCCTCGACCAGAAACTGATGTGCGTTGTAATAGCCATGAAACTCAGTCGCAAGCTCGCCCAGGTAGTAGGCCACCATGTGTGGAGCCCGCAGCCGTGCAGAGGACTCGATGACTTCCGGGTATCGGCTCACAGCGCGCAGCAGGCCCATTTCACGATCTTCCGTGAGCAGATCCAGGGCGGCCTCGCCAATCGCTGAGTTGTGGTTCAGGTCCATTCCCTCGAGATTACGAAACACGCTGCAGATGCGCGCATGGGCATACTGGACGTAATACACCGGGTTGTCATTGCTGCGTGACTTGGCCAGGTCCAGATCGAAATCCAGGTGCTGTTCATGGGATCGCATCACGTAAAAGAAGCGCGCGGCATCGGTGCCTACTTCGTCACGCAGCTCACGCAGGGTGATGAACTGGCCAGACCGGGTGGACATTTGTACTTTGCGTCCGTTGCGGTACAGAACGGCGAACTGCACCAGCAGAATCTCAAGTCGCTCGGGGTCTTCACCGAGCCCCATTGCTGCGGCCTTCAGGCGTGCGATGTAACCATGGTGGTCGGCGCCAAAAACGTAGAGCGCACTGTCAAAACCACGTTCAATCTTGTTCAGAAAGTAGGCAATGTCCGAGGCGAAATAGGTCGCGCGTCCATTTTCGCGAACAACCACCCGGTCCTTCTCGTCACCCAGCTCGGAGGCACGAAACCACGTGGCGCCATCTTTTTCATACAGGTGTCCATTTTCGCGGAGCCGGTCGATGGCGTGTTCGATGGCGCCGCTTTCTTCAAGTCCCGCCTCAGAAAACCATTCATCAAACTCTACGCCGAATTCCTCAAGGTCCTCCTGGATGTCGCCAAGAATGCTGTTCAGGGCCGCCTCGTAAAACACCCGGTATCCCTTCTCACCCATGAGTTTCCTGGCCCGGGCAATCAGGGCGTCTACATACAGTTCGCTGTCGCCACCGGCCGTACCATCCTGGGGTAAGCCGTCAGTCAGATCGAAACTCGTAAACCGCCATTTGTCGCCGATCTCGCTACGTACGTCGCGCGCGATGTCAAAAATGTAATCACCCTGGTAGCCATTGTCAGGGAAATGAGTGCGTTCGCCGCACAGCTCCAGGTAGCGCAGCCAGACGCTGACGGCCAGAATATCCATCTGCCTGCCGTTGTCATTGACATAGTACTCCCGCTGCACATTGAAGCCTGCTGCATTCAGAATACTCGACAGGCTGGCTCCGTAAGCTGCACCGCGGCCATGGCCCACATGCAGCGGGCCGGTCGGGTTAGCAGATACATACTCAACGGTGATTCGCCGGTCCGGATCAAGCGGCTCACGCCCAAAGTCGGTTTGCTGCTTGAGGGCATCTTTGATCACGCTGGTCAGGGCCAGGTGGGTCAGGAAAAAGTTGATAAATCCGGGCCCGGCAATCTCCGTGGCAGATACCTGGCGGGACGCCGGCAGGCGATCAATAATGTCCTGGGCCAGTTCGCGCGGCGGTTTGCCGGCTGCTTTGGCCAGCACCATCGCCATATTGGATGCATAGTCACCGTGCTCCACGGAACGCGTGCGTTCCAGCTGCGGCTCAATGTCCATGTCTGCCGGCACAATGCCATCCCGCTTGAGGTGAAGCAGGGACTGAATCAGCAATTCCTCGATATGTTTCTTCAAAGGACTCGACCTTCGCAGCGGTGCGTTGAAGGGGCAGTATTGTAAACCCTTGCGTGCCTTAATGGTGCGCTGGAGGTAAAGGGATGTGCTAATCGGAAAAATACCCCGCAAATAAACCTGCACTGCCTGTGGATAAGTCTGTGAACAAATCTCGTGAAACCTTTAATCGCATGGTTTGGCGAGGATTTACAAGTTCCAGCCATTTTTCTAAACACCAGTTAAAATATCGGAAAAACATATACATATAATATTTTTCGAAAACCAATATCGCAGAGTTTTGCCAACACCCTGATTTTATTTTTCTGCCGGGCTCTTGTGAATAAAAAACCCGCGGTCCATGGCATTGGCCAGCGTGGCGGGGTGTTAGAATTCCGCCTGGCAACCCGGCCCTGATGCCCGGCCGGGAAGCCCGTTAACCACGGAGACCCTAAACCCGACCATGTCCGGACTCCTGTCCCTGCTGCTTTTCCTTGTTGTCGCGCTGGCGTTGATGGCGGGCTTCCCCGTCGCCTTTACGCTGGCGGGCGTGGCTTTGCTGTTCGCCGGTATCGGAGCCGCGTTTGGGGTGTTCGACCCGGTTTTCCTGGAGGCTTTCCCTAACCGTATTTTTGGCATCATGACCAACGAAACACTGATCGCCGTGCCGGTCTTCGTGTTCATGGGTGTGATGCTGGAGCGTTCGCGCCTGGCGGACGAACTGCTGCGCGCCCTGGCGCAGTTGATGCATCGCTTGCCGGGCGGGCTGGGTCTTGCCGTGATGATGGTCGGTGCCCTGATGGCGGCCAGCACCGGAATTGTGGGCGCTACCGTGGTGACCATGGGCCTGCTGTCACTGCCGACCATGTTGAACCAGGGGTATCGCGGAACTGTCGCCACCGGTTCCATCTGCGCTGCCGGCACCCTGGGGCAGATCATTCCGCCATCCATTGTCCTGATTCTGCTCGCCGATGTGCTGTCCAACGCCTACCAGCAGGCACAGCTGCGCATGGGTCAGTTCAGTCCCGAGACCGTTTCGGTCGGTGAGTTGTTTGCCGGAGCCATGCTGCCCGGTCTGGCGCTGGTAGCGCTGTACATGCTCTACCTGGTAGGGCTGGCCTTTTTCAAGCCGGAAACCATGCCGCCAGCATCCAATGCGGCCAGTGAACGGGTAAGTTTTGGCCGTCTGCTGTTATTGATTTCCGGCCCCCTGTTTCTGATTGTCGCAGTGCTGGGGTCCATTCTCAAAGGCATCGCCACACCGACCGAGGCAGCGTCTGTGGGCGCCGTGGGCGCCATGCTGTTGGCTGCTTTGCGCGGCAAGCTGAACTTCGGGAACCTGCGCGAGACCGTGATGCAATCTGCCCGGGTCAGCGCCATGGTATTCATGATTCTGATCGGCGCCTCACTTTTTGCCCTGGTTTTCCGTGGCCTGGGTGGTGATGAATATGTCGAGCAGTTGCTGGCGGCGTTACCGGGTGGTGTGACAACAGCCATGCTCGTGGTCATGCTGGCGCTGTTTCTGCTCGGGTTTGTCCTGGATTTTATTGAGATCACGTATATCGTGATACCCGTGGTGGGGCCGGCACTGCTGGCCATGGGGGTTGACCCGATCTGGCTGGGCATCATGATCGCGGTCAACCTGCAAACCTCTTTTCTCACACCGCCCTTTGGCTTCAGTTTGTTCTACCTGCGCAGTGTGACGCCTGAAACGGTGCCGACAACAGACATCTACAAAGGCGTCATGCCGTTTATCGCCATCCAGCTGCTGATGCTGGTGGCCCTCAGTCTGTGGCCGGCCATTGCGACCTGGTTACCCGGCAAGATCTACGGCTGAGCCGCCGGCATTTCCACCAGCCTGACTGAATCAGGTGCCAGACCCGGATACCCGGTTCAGCCCGGTTCTGGCAGGGGGCGAAGGTTCATAAGGTGCTGTTCCGCAATGCGGGTGTAAGGCGTAACCGCCTCGTAGTAGTTGCGGTAGGAGTCCAGGCAGCGACGGAACAGCGGGTCACCCTCGGCCAGTTCTTCAAAGTACTCCCAGGTAATATCCCGCAGCACCGTCATCACATCGTCCGGAAAGGCCCGCAGCTGAACACCATGTTCTTCAACCAGGGTCTTGAGGGCCTGTGCATTGTGATAGGTGAAGTCGGCGAGCATGTCGGTGTTTACGGCTTGTGCCGCGATTTCGACAATATCCTGTAAGTCCTGCGGCAAGGCGTTGAAGGCCTCGATGTTAACCAGGGCTTCGACGCTGGAACCGGTCTCCTGCCAGCCCGGGTAGTAATAATATTTACCGGCGCGGAACAGGCCCAGGGCGAGATCGTTGTAGGGTCCGACCCACTCGGCGGCATCAATGGTGCCGGTCTGCAGCGCCGTGAAGACCTCAGCGCCAGGCGTCGTGACCGGCGTGCCTCCGGCGCGGCGCAGGACTTCGCCGCCCAGTCCCGGAATACGCATCTTCAGGCCCTGGATGTCATCAAGGGAGTTGATTTCCTTATTGAACCACCCGCCCATCTGCGTGCCCGAGTTCCCGGCGGGAAACGGACGTATGCCGAAAGGTGCGTAAGCCTCCTGGTAGAGTTCCAGGGCATCGCCGTAGTAGAACCAGCCGTTGATTTCCTGCGCTGTGAGTCCGAAGGGCGCCGTGCAAAACAACTGGGCTGCCGGCACCTTGCCCTTCCAGTAATAGCTCGTTGAGTGCCCCATCTCGGCCGTGCCCCGTGAGACGGCATCAAACACCTCGAAAGGCGGCACCAGCTCGCCACCGCCGTAGACCTTGACCGTGAGGCGGCCATTGCTGAGGCGGCCGATATATTCCGCCAGCCGGTTTGCACCTGTGCCGAGGCCGGGGAAGTCCTTTGGCCAGGCGGTCACCATTTTCCATTCAAAGGTTTTCTGACTGCCGCCTTCCGCGCAGTTGGCGTTGTCGGTGGATGTCCTGCTGCATGAGGCGAGGGCGCCGGCCGCACCGGCCAGGCCGGCGGCGGTAACGAATTTTCTGCGGTCCATAAATATTCCCTTATCCTGTGCTTGTCTTGACGCCATGGCGGGCGACCGGAATGCTATAGTGCAAGGATACCGTTGAAAGTAATCCAGCGGCCAGCGCAGCATCCAGCCAGCATCACAGTAGCAGCAGAACAGCCCGATGAATTTAAGCGACCCCGCCGAAGTTTCCCGCAAGATCGCCGAACTGCGCGAGGAGCACCGGGATCTCGACCGGGCCATCGCCGAACTCGTCGAAAGCGCCTCGGTTGATCAGCTGGGGGTGCGGCGCCTGAAGAAGCGCAAACTAAAACTTCGTGACTTTATCGCCTACCTCGAGTCACGGCAGATACCTGATCTGGATGCCTGACAGGCTTTAGCTCCCGATCTGTTCCGGTTTCTCATGCGGTGCAATCTGGATGATGCCATGCCGGATGCCCTTTTCCAGGAACAGTCTCGAGTCATCACTCATACGGTACAGGCGCTCGCCAAATTCAATGCGGTTCTCATTGTTGCTGACCAGGACACCCTGGTTACGAAGCTCCTGGATAAATTGCTTAAACAGGCTGCGGTCATAGAATTCCGGCGCTTCAAATTCCTGCAACAGCGAAATGCGCTGCGCGGTGAGAATACACAGACGCTCCAGCTCCGGGCGATTCAGTTTGCCTGAACCGTTCTTGGCCAGGACGGCAAAGGTGATGTAATAGCGCTCCAGGATATTCATCATGCTGCGCGCCAGCAGGCTGATCTGCGCGGCCTGATCACTGCCACCTTCGGACCGGCGCACCTGGCTGCCATCCTCGTTCATTTCGAGCAGGCCCAGCGTCTGCATCTGTTCCAGGGTCCCGGCGAGTACGGCCGGAAAGTCCTCAATCGGCCAGGGCAGGAACAGCTCATTGCGCAGATAGGGGTAAATGTCGGTGGCCAGGGCCTCAAGATGCTGCCGGTTCATGACCCGCTGACGCAGGAAGCAACAGGCCACCATGGACGGAATTACCAACAGGTGGGTGGTGTTGTTGCGGAAATACGTGAGTCCCACGGCATCCCTGGCGGCCACGCGAATGATATCGCCCAGTTCGTGCTCAACCCGCTCAAGGTAGTTCAGCTCAAAGCCATGCGAGATGATGTCGATGGGGTCTTTTCCGGTTACCGTCACCGAGCCCCCCAGTGGGCCGGTACGAATCAGCTTTTGGTACAGCGCCAGCTGATCGCGCAGGACGAGTTCATCCATTGCATGGCGGGGTGTTGCCAGCATGGCGGTAGCCAGCAGATTGACGGGATTAACATCCGCCGTGGTATTGATGCGCCGTATGATGCGGTCGCCAAGGTCGTTTACCAGCGGGACCATCCATGGCTGACGGGCATCCAGTTCGCCAGCCTGGTCGCGCCAGTCCGGATCATACTCAGCCAGCAGTTCGTCCAGCAGTATCGGTTCGCCGAAGCTGACATGGGCCTCGCCATGGTTGCGTCGCAAGACCCGGTGAATTTTCAGCAGGTCCAGCAGGCTTTCCTTTTTCTTGGCAGCGCCGGCCAGTTCCTGGGTATAACTGGCGCCCTCGAGCAACCGCTCATAGCCGATATAGACCGGCTGGAAAATGACCGGTGTGACCGGGTTGCGCAGATAGCCACGCACCGTCATCGCGAGCATACCGGCCTTGGGTGACAACAACCGGCCGGTCCGGCTGCGCGTGCCCTCAATGAAGTATTCGATCGACACACCATCAGACATTATCTGGCTGACGTATTCGGAAAATACCGTCGAATAGAGTTTTTGTGCACGGAAAGACCGGCGCAGAAAAAAGGCGCCACCCATACGTGCGAGGCCGCCAATCACCGGCAGGTTCAGATTGATACCAGCGGCGATGTGCGGCACGGCAAGGCCGCGCACGTAAAGCAGGAACGACAGCAAAATGTAGTCCGCATGGCTGCGGTGGCAGGGCACATACACCACTTCCTTGCCCAGGGACTGGTCCTTGAAACGCTCGAAGTTATACACGCGCGTCTCGCCAAACACCTTCACAAGGAACCAGTTGAGGGTAAAAAATGCGATGCGCACGAAGGTATAGGAGTAGTTCGCTGCTATCTCGAGCGCATATTCCAGCGCCTGCTCCGAGGCCTGTTCCGTGGAAATCTTGTCACGCCGGGCTTTGTCCTGAATGGCTTCGCGGACCGCCGGCGCCTTCAGTACACGGTCAATCATGGTGCGCCGGTGCGACAGATCCGGACCGATGACTGCGGTCTTTACGCGGCGGAAGTGTGTGCGCAGTATCCGCGATACCTTGCGCACGGAGCGGGCGCTGCCAGTGCCCTCATCCAGCAACTGGCGCAGTGAGAGGGGCCGGCTGAACTGGACCACGGTGTCGCGGCCGTTGATCAGGGTGCTGAGCAGGCGCCGGAAGCGGCCAATGACCTCCCAGTCCTCGGTAAACAGGACCTTGGCAAAGCCATCGGCTTTATCCGGTGCGCGTCCGACAATTACCGTGACCGGGACCAGCTTGATGTCCACATCCGGGTTCTCCTCGCAGTAACGCACCAGGCGGGCGAGGACCTCAGAGTTACGTCTCGGTACCGGACGGCGGACAATAAGCCCTTTCCAGCGACGCAGGACGGCATAGGAGCGGGACTCGGTGTCCACGCACTCCAGCGGCAACAGCGGGCGGTTCAGTTGGAGCTGCTCGCAGACCTGGTCGAGGATTAATACCGAGGAGAACGCGTAGTCTGCCATGACATAGCAGACATTCTCGCCTTGCGGCAGGCCGGTGTTGCCATCAGCATCCGGCAGGACCTGCGCCTTGACCCACAGGTGCAGTATCCAGCGGAGCAACAGTTGCCAGTGAAGCTTGAGCCGTGCGGGGAGCGTCAGCCTGGTGATACCTGCGGTCAACCGTTGCCCTCCGGGCTGCAAAAGAAGTGTGATTATCGCCCATGATGAGCCCCGGGCGGCAGGATTGCGGCGAAAATTTGCCTTCAGAAATAAAAAATCCGGGCTGGCACAAGGCCCGCCCGGAAGTCCGGCGGAGCCGGAGAGGATCGGTTCTTCCACGATAGTTTGCGTGGAGAATTTGTTCTTTTCTTTTTCTTTTTATTAAGTTATGCGCGCAGTTTAAAGTGTTACTTTAACTTTTGTCAAACACTTTTATAAGTATCTCGCCCAAGCCCTTATTAATCCTTGGAAATGGTATCAGCGTGGGAGGGCCGCCGCAATTTCTACCTGGATGGCCTCGGCAGCCACTGCCGGGTCTGCGGCGGTCTTTATCGGCCGTCCTACGACCAGGAAATCGGCGCCATTTTCAATGGCGCGGGCCGGTGTAAGCACGCGCTGCTGATCGCCGAGAGCGGATTGCGTGTCGTTGAAAATAGGCCGGATTCCCGGGCACACGGTGATCAGCGCGGCATCGACTTCCTCGCGCAGGCGGGGTACTTCAAGACCTGAAGAAACCACCCCGGCGCAACCCAGCGCAAGCGCCCGCCGGGCCCGCGAGAGCACCAGCTGTTCCGCATCGCACTGGAAGCCCAGGTCGTCAAGATCACCCTGATCCAGGCTGGTGAGCGCCGTGACCGCCAGAATGCCCATGTCGTTGCCACCGGCTTCAACGGCGGCCGTCAGCATGCGGTCGTTGCCATGAACCGTACAGAAATCGACGCCGTGCCGGGCCAGTTGGGCAACCGCGGCACCAACTGTTGCGGGAATATCGAACAGTTTCAGGTCGGCAAAGACTTTCTTACCCGAGCCTTTCAGCTCATGCAGGAGCTCGAAGTAGTGGCCCGACAGAAAAAACTCCAGTCCAAGCTTGTAGAACTGAACCGAGTCGCCGAGGGTATTGATCAGCGTCCTGGCTTCCTGGATATCCGCTACATCCAGGGCAAAAATTAGCCGGTCCCGGGGGTCTATGCTGCCGCGTTCAATCATGTTGCTGGTCCTTGTTGTGCAGGTGCTCTGTTCCACTGCGCCGTAAAAATTTAACCGCAAAGTTCACTACTGACATCTCCTGTTTTTTTGCTGCGCTCCAGAAAAGCACGCAGGGGTCCGACGATAATGCCCGGGTCGTCCATGTGCAGGTGGTGCCCACCGTGAAAGCGAACCAGGGTGATGTCTTCCAGGGCCTCGATGCGTATTTCCAGCCGCCCACCGAGGTAGCTCGCCAGGCCTGGTGTCACCGCGACGAATACCGGGCATTTGATACCGCGTAAAATTTCCGATGACTGTTCTTCCGTCATCCAGTAAGGCGAATCCCACATGGCAGCCGGATCGGTACGCCAGCGCCAGCCGTCTGCATCCTCACGCAGTGCGCGCCGGGCGAGCAGCAGGGCTGCATCATCGCTCATCGGGCTCTTTATCTGGCGCGCTTTTGCCGCCAGCATCATGGATTCAAAAACGCGCAGGTGATCGCGTGGATGCCGCACTGACTGCAGGGAGCGGGCAAGGCGCTGCCCCGCCTGTCGTGGCGACTCGGTCAGAACGCCAAGACCATCAAGCATCACGACCCGCTCAACGCGTTGCGGGTCGGCGCAGGCATAGCACGCGGCAACGGCCGTGCCAAGCGAGTGTCCGACCAGGGTGCACTGATCCCAGCCGAGGCGGTCCAGTACGGCGTCGATATCCAGAAAATAGTCGGTCAGGTAATAACGGCCTGGTGCAGGCCGGTGGTCTGAAGCGCCGTGTCCGGCTGCGTCCAGGGCAACCCAGGCATACTCCGGCATGGCGCGCGCCAGCGGTTCGAAGGAAGCGGCATTATCCATCCACCCGTGCAGGCACAGCAGGCGCTCGCCCCCGGGGTCGCCGGCGCGAAGCACGCTTAACTCGCCCCAGCCCACATCCAGTCGTTGCTCCCGGATATCACTCACCCGATTCGCTCGAGATTGGCGTAGGCCATCACCAGCCACTTGCTGCCCGCGGAGTTGAAGTTGACCTGTACCCGGGCGTTCTCACCCTGACCTTCGAAAGCGACGACTGTGCCTTCGCCGAATTTCTTGTGGTGCACTGTTTCACCATGGGCAAATGGCATGCCGGCGTCCGAGCTGCCGCCCAGGCCGCGCTGGGGGGTTGCATGAACATAGGGCCGGCTCACTGCCGCCCGCGGTCGAATCTCCTGCAGGCGTTCGGCGGGAATTTCATCGAGAAACCGGGACGGACGCGCATAGTTCTCCGAGCCATACATGCGCCGCACCTCGGCATGACTCATATACAGCTGCTCCCGGGCGCGGGTCATGCCCACGTAGCACAGGCGCCGCTCCTCTTCGAGCCGCCCGCCGGATTCCTGCACAGAGCGCTGGTGCGGGAACAGGCCATCCTCCATGCCGGCCATGAACACCAGCGGAAACTCCAGACCCTTGGCCGAGTGAAGGGTCATTAACTGGACACAATCGTCCCAGTCTTCACCCTGGGTTTCACCGGACTCCAGTGCCGCGCGGCTGAGAAACGACTGCAGCTCGGTCATCCCGGCGTCTTCGTCCTCGCCGGGCAACACGAAGGATTCTGCGGCGTTAACCAGTTCGCGCAGGTTTTCTACCCGCGATTCCATTTTCTCGCGCGGTTCTTTCTCGTAGTGACTTACGAGGTCACTCATTTCGATCACGCCCTGCATCTGGTTGCCCAGGGTCCAGTCACCCATGCGCGCACGCATGTCCGTGATCAGCTCGATAAAGCCACCAACCGTGGTGCGTGCCCGCCCGCTCAGCAGCCCCTGTTCAAGGGCGGCGCCGGCAGCCTGCCAGAGGGGCAAGCCGGACTCCCGTG
Organism: uncultured Gammaproteobacteria bacterium; assembly: GCA_942491555.1. GTDB lineage: Bacteria > Pseudomonadota > Gammaproteobacteria > Xanthomonadales > SZUA-36 > Marinihelvus. The sequence goes on along the minus strand of CALOBN010000005.1, from coordinate 66,875 downwards.
ACTGCTCACGCAGATCAGCAACGGTTTTCTGACCGATACCGCGGGTCGGGACGTTGATGACCCGCTCCAGTGCGGTGTCATCATTCGGATTCAGTACCAGGCGCAGATAGGCCAGCGCGTCCTTGATCTCGGCGCGTTCAAAAAAGCGCAGACCGCCATAGACCCGGTACGGTACGGATTGACGCAGCAGGTATTCTTCAAACAGTCGCGACTGGGCGGTGGTTCGGTAAATGATGGCGGATTCTTCCGCGCGTCGACCATCGGCAACCCACTGTTCGATCTGATTCACCACGAAGCGTGCTTCATCCTGCTCGTTGTACGCGGAATACACGCGAATCTGTTCGCCGTCACCATCGGCAGTCCACAGGTTTTTGCCCATGCGGCCTTCGTTATTGGCGATGAGTGCATTGGCTGCGGCAAGAATGTGTCCCGAGGAGCGGTAGTTCTGCTCCAGCCGGATCATTTGCACATCCGGGAAATCGCGGGTGAAATGCCGGACGTTTTCGACCCGTGCACCCCGCCAGCCATAGATGGATTGATCGTCGTCACCGACCACGAAGACACTGCCCGTGTCGCCGGCGAGCAAGCGGATCCAGGCGTACTGGATGGTGTTGGTATCCTGGAACTCATCGACCAGAACATGCCGCAAGCGGTTGCGGTAGTGCGCCAGCAGGTCCGGGTTATGTAACCACAGCTCATGGGCGCGCAGCAGCAGTTCGGCGAAATCCACCAGGCCGGCGCGATCGCAGTATTCCTGATAAAGCCGGTAGATCTGCACCCAGACCTCGGTCATTGGGTTGTCCAGGGCCTCGATGGATTCAGGTCGCTGGCCTTCATCCTTGCGCGCATTGATGTACCACTGTGCCTGTCGCGCGGGCCACTGGCTCTCGTCATAGCCCGCGTCCTTGATCAGGCGCCGCAGAATTCGTTGTTGATCATCAGAATCGAGAATCTGGAAGTTCTCATCCAGCCCGGCCTCGCGCCAGTGCATGCGCAGCAGGCGGTGTGCAATGCTGTGGAAGGTGCCGATCCACAGCGGGCGTGTGGAGGTGTTGAGCAGGTTCTGGGCACGCTCCCGCATCTCGCCGGCGGCCTTGTTGGTAAAGGTCACGGCCAGGACACTCAGCGGCGAGGCATGCTCTACCTGGATCAGCCAGGCAAGGCGGTGAATCAATACGCGGGTTTTGCCGCTGCCGGCACCGGCGAGCACCAGGGAGTGCTTGGCGGGGGATGTGACGGCCTCGCGCTGCGGCTCGTTCAGTTCATCGAGGATGTGGGAGACATCCACGCCAGCCTAGGCCTCGCCAGCTTCGCGGGCAATGGCGCGATAGCCGATATCGCGACGCACAAAGGCATCGGTCCAGGAAATGGAGTTGACCGCCTCATAGGCCCGGTGCTGCGCATCAGCCACCGAATCGCCAAGCGCCGTGACACACAACACCCGGCCACCGTTGGTGGTTACTTTGCCGTCCACGTCGCGTGTGCCGGCATGAAAAACCTTGATGTCATCAGCACAGGGCGTGTCGAGCCCGGCAATGGTCAGTCCCCTGGCGTAGGTTCCCGGATAACCGCCGGCGGCCATGACCACACCCAGGGCGGCGCGCGGATCCCAGTCGGCATGGACCTCGTTGAGCCGCCCGTCGAGGGCGGCGTCGCACAGTTCAACCAGGTCGGACTGCAGGCGCATCATGACCGGCTGGGTTTCCGGGTCGCCAAAGCGAACATTGAATTCGAGAACGCGTGGCTCACCTTGCGGCGAAATCATCAGGCCGGCGTACAGAAAGCCGGTAAAGGGTGCGCCATCTGCAGCCATTCCGGCGATCGTGGGTTCGATCACCTCGCGCATGACGCGTTCATGCATCGCGGCGTCAATGACAGGCGCCGGGGAATAAGCACCCATGCCACCGGTATTGGGGCCCTGGTCACCATCCTGCAGCGCCTTGTGGTCCTGGCTGGTGGCCAGGGGCAGGGCATGCCTGCCATCTGCCATGACGATGAAGCTGGCCTCCTCGCCTTCGAGGAATTCCTCGATCACGACGCGATGGCCGGCGTCTCCAAAAGCATTGCCCTCCAGCATGTCCCGCACGGCAGCCTCGGCGGTGGCAAAATCATGGGCGATGATGACGCCCTTGCCGGCGGCCAGACCGTCAGCCTTCACCACCACGGGCATCTTTTGCCCACGTAAAAAAACCAGCGCTTCCGCCGGATCGGTAAATTTGCCATACGCTGCGGTGGGAATGCCATGGCGTGCCATGAAGTCCTTGGCGAAGGCCTTGGAGCCTTCCAGCTGCGCCGCGGCGGCGCTGGGGCCAAAGCAGCGCAGGCCCTCGGCCGCAAAGCGATCGACCACACCGGCGGCCAGCGGGTCTTCCGGTCCGACCAGGGTCAATGCCACTTTATTTTTGCAGGCAAAGGCCACGAGCGAATCAAAGTCATTGACCGCAATATCGATATTTTCCACGCCGGGTTCGCGCGCGGTTCCGGCATTGCCGGGAGCCACGAATACGGTATCGACCCGGTCAGAGGTTGATAGCCGCCAGGCCAGCGCATGTTCGCGGCCGCCGCTGCCAATCACGAGAATATTCATGCGTGCCTCAGTGCCGGAAGTGGCGCATGCCGGTGAATACCATGGCAATGCCGTGTTCATTGGCGGCCGCGATTACCTCGTCGTCACGCATGGAGCCGCCCGGCTGAATGATGGACTTGATGCCGGCCTCGGCGGCGCCATCAATGCTGTCCCGAAACGGAAAAAAAGCATCCGAGGCCATGGCTGAACCCAGCAGCGACAAGCCGGCCTCTTTGGCCTTCCAGGCGGCGATGCGTGAGGAGTCCACGCGGCTCATCTGGCCGGCGCCGATTCCCAGGGTCCGGTTGTTGGCTGCATAGACAATCGCATTTGACTTCACCATGCGCGCCATGCGCCAGGCGAACATCAGGTCGGCCCACTCCTGCTCATCCGGGGTACGTGTACTGACACTGCGGCAATCTTCCCGCGTGACGCAACGATTGTCGTGTTGCTGGATTAACAGGCCGCCGGCAACACGGTGATAATTAAGCCGGGTGGTATCGGCGGCAGTGGGCCCGCCGGTCGCCAGCACCCGCACGTTCTGCTTGGTGCTGAAGGCCTGCAAGGCATCGTCGCTGTAGCCTGGCGCCAGCACGACCTCAACAAACTGCCGGTCAATGATTTCCCGGGCAGTCTTGCCGTCGAGTGGCTGGTTGAAGGCAATGATGCCGCCGAAAGCCGAGACGGTATCCGTGGCATACGCACGGTCATAAGCCTCGAACAAATTTTCGCCCAGTGCCGCGCCGCAAGGATTGGCGTGCTTGACGATAACGCAGGCCGGGCCTTCGCTGAATTGATTAACACATTCCAGGGCGGCATCTGCATCGGCGATATTGTTATACGACAGTTCTTTGCCCTGTAGCTGCTGCGCCGCGGCCAGGCCCGTGTCTTCACCCTTGCTGAGGGTGTAGAACGCTGCCTGCTGGTGCGGGTTTTCCCCGTAACGCATGGTCTGGCGCCTGGAGAACTGCGGTGTGTGCACGGCTGGCAGATCAAGATCCTGTGGCCCGCCGTCCACACGGCGCGACAAGTAGTCGGCGATCAGCCCATCGTAGCGGGCCGTGTGCGCATAGGCGGCCGCTGCCAGCCGCAAGCGCGTTGCCGCGGTGACTTCATGTTCAGCCTCGAGCTCAGCAATAACGGCCGGGTAGTCAGCGGGGTCGGTCACAATCGCCACGCGTGCATTGTTCTTGGCCGAAGCGCGCACCATTGCCGGCCCGCCGATATCGATATTTTCGATGGCCTCACTGAGGGTGCAGTCATCACGCGCGGTGACCGCCTCGAAGGGGTACAGGTTGACTGCCACCACGTCGATGGCCTCGATACCCTGCTGCGCCATCACCTCGCTGTCCTCTTGCCGGCCAAGGATGCCGCCATGAATCTTCGGGTGCAGCGTTTTCACGCGTCCGTCCATGATCTCCTCAAAGCCGGTGTGTTCACTGACGCCGGTTACGCTCACGCCGGCCTCGCGCAGTTGCCGGGCAGTGCCGCCGGTGCTCAGGATACGGAAGCCGAGGCGTTCAAGGCCACGGGCAAAGTCAACAACGCCCGTTTTATCGGAAACGCTGATCAGGGCAAGGCGGGTGCTGGAAGGGTCTGCTTGGGTCATGGTTTTGGTTTTTCAGGCTGTTTAAAGGATGTTGGTTCGATATTGGTTTCGTTAACAGGCGGTGCTTGCATCGACCTCGGGGCCTCCGGCAGGAGCGCTTACCGCGGGTTGATGCCATAGTTGCGCAGCTTACTGCGCAGGGTATTACGGGTCATTCCAAGGATTCGGGCCGCGCGGGACTGATTGCCCTCGGTATACGCCAGGATCTCCTCGATCAAAGGAGGCTCGACCTGTTCGAGCAGGCGTCGATGCAGCCCTTCCGGCTCAGTACAGCCCATGTCTTCCAGATAGCGCCGGATACTGGCTTGCACCGTTGCCCGGAGGGAGTCAGTACTGGTCATGGGCCGCGGTGATTCCTACGTCTGGTCGTGCCTTGGTCGGGGGATGAACGGTATCACAATTCCGCCCACGGTTGGGACGCGGCGCCCCTCGTTGCAGGGTCGGAAAACGACCTGCCGGGCTCAGTGAAAGGTGATCTCATAGCCGCTGGCGCGTTCGCCCGGGTCGGCAAACTCCAGCAGGATGGGTACCTGCTCATTCGGGTCCAGCTTATCGTCCGCCTTTGGTGCGTTGAGGAGGTAGTCTTGCGGCTGAAAGCGTCGTGCGGCCAGCGGTTGGTTGTCCGCGTTGGTGAGCACAATGGCGATCTCCGGATAGGGCTGGGCCTGTTCCGCCAGGTTGATAAAGGTCGCACTGAGCACCAGGACACCCTCGCGGCTGGGGTGGTTGTGAATGTCACGGGCTACCAGGTGTATCCGCGATGGATCACGAAAGGGTGGCGGGGGTGTGAATCCCGGTACGCCCAGCCCGTCAAGCATTCGCGCGGTTGCGCCCTGTTTTGGAATGGCGTCGCGAAACGTCCAGGTCAGATTGAGTACCGTGGCGAGGACCAACACGCTGACTGCAAGGGCCCACGGCCAGCGCAGCTTGATTTCCTGCACCGGTGGCTCGAGCGGTTCCGCGGGTAGTTTGGGCGCAGGTTTACGACCGATTTCCGGGGTTTCGCCGGTGTTGCCGGCGGCGGTGCTGTGCTTGTCGGGGTAATCATCAAACAGGTGTTCCAGTGCACTGAAGCGGGTGCTGCACCTGGCGCAGCGCACATAGCCCTGGTCGGCTGCCAGCTGCTCAGCACTCAGCGGGTGGACCGAATCACATTGGGGACAAAGGGTGTACACCGCGTCGATCAGTCCTGCTTAGCGGGGAAGGCGCCAGCGCCAATCAGGAGCCGCCGGTCAAGAGCTGTCCTTCTCCTTGAGTATGACCACGAACCGTTCGCGCTTCTCGTCATGCTCCTCGCGGATGCGGTCTTCCCGGGCCATGGACAGAGTGCGTGATTGGCGGTTCTCGTCCATGCGCTCACGAATTCCCATGACCTGGTCAAGCTCGTACTGGGACACGGGCAGCCCGGCACGTTGCCGGTTGGCCGCAACCTCGATCTGCTGGAACAGGGATTTCTGCAAACTCGCATAGGCGCCGTCAATTAATTTGTAGTCCTGCTGGATTGGCGCCAGCTGGGCCTCCATCGCATCATCGATATCCTCAAGGGTTCTGAACTGGACCAGCAGCAGTGCGTCACGCTTGCGCTGTTCCTCCTCGAGCCGGCGTTCGTCTGCAAACTCCGATTCCGGCACTTCGGGCCGTTCCAGGCCGGCAAAGCGCTGAATGACCTGTCCGTCGCGAAGCAGCGCATACGGCTGGTCCGGGTCGGTTGGGGGTGTGGGTCGGTAGTGCACCTCGCCTTCCGCGTCGGTCCACCGATAAGTGACATCGGCGACTGCCACGCCCGAAATGAGCAGTGTTGCGGCGAGCGTCGCCAGCAAAATCCGTTTTGTCAGAGCGTCCATGCCCTAACAATACGCCGGGAAAAGGAAAAAATCCACGGCCGGAGATCACCGCAGCCGCGACTCAGGGGGAAGCGTACTGCTCCATCAGCTCCAGATAACGGGCTTTGCGCGCATCGTTTCGTTCGCGCAGGCGGGTTTCTTCGGCAGCAATGAGCGCCAGGGTGTCATTGGTCATCTGCAGATTGTCCCGTGCCAGCCTGACCTGGGCCAGCTGATCTTCCCGCACCTCCAGCCCGGCCCGCTCGCGGTTTGCGGCAACCTCGATGGCTGCGAACAACTGGCCTTTTTGCAAGCGCTGATTGCTCATGGCGACATTGCGCTGAAACACAAATTGATCCATTTCTTCCTGAAACTGATGATCAATATCTTCAAGGGAACGATAGCGGGTGCGCAGCAGCAGGTCCTGCTGGCGTTGCCGTTCCTCGGCAGACGCGATGTCCGGGTCCGGTGGCGGGGGCGCAAACTGGTCGGCGCCGCGCACACAGGTCCACGGCCCATCGTCAAGCCGATGGCAGTAAGGCTGGTTGGGGTCATCTGGCGGCGTGGGATTGAAGATGGTTTCACCTTCAACGGTCAGCCATTTGAACTTTTTAACGGGTGCGGCAAGCACGGGCACCGCCAACAGGGCGGTGAGCAACAAAGCGGTCCATCGCAGTGTGCTTTTACGTGCCGTATCGCTCCCGGTACTCGCGCAGGGCAGGGAGGTTGATTCGGTCATTCGGATTGCTCTCGAAATGGTCGATGAGGTCATCCATGCCGGCGATGGCGACCACAGGGATTCCGTATTCCTCAACAACTTCCCTGGCTGCCGAAAGGGCTCCCTGCCCGCGTTCCTGCCTGTCCAGCGCTATTGCCACACCCGCCGGTGTGGCGCCGGAATCGGAAATTCTCATAATGGACTCACGAACCGAAGTGCCCGCCGATATCACATCATCGACAATAAGCACCCGGCCACGCAGGTCCGCTCCCACCAGATCGCCACCCTCACCATGATCTTTGGCCTCTTTGCGGTTGTAGCAAAAAGGCACATTACGCTCGTGGCGTCGAAACAAGGACACAGCAAGCGCGGCCGCGAGGGGTATCCCCTTGTAGGCCGGTCCATAGAGCATGTCGAAGGCGAGTGCTGAATCGCTGATCGCATCGCTGTAGCAGTCCGCCAGGACTGCCAGTGATGCGCCGTCGTCAAAGCCACCCGCATTGAAAAAATACGGACTGACCCGTCCAGACTTCAGCGTAAATTCTCCGAACCTCAAGTTACCTTTCCGCAGGGCGAGTTCGAAGAAACGCGTCTTGTATGAAGACATTCAGCATTTAACGGTGTGAAGTTTGATGAGTCTATCACGGGACGTTTTATTTGGGTTCTTTGAAAAACCTTGTGGGGATCCGTCACGGGAATTCCCCCTTTCTCCGTGCTCGGACGGGGTCCTGCGCGCGGAGAAAGGGGGAATTCCTTGGCGCGATAATTCAAATGCAAAGTTTGTTCAAATAGCCAGCGGGAGGGTGACTGACTGTTTGAGGGTGTGGGGCGGGTAAGACGCGTCTCCTTTTTTAGGTGGGGGTCGGTACTTTGTTCATGAAGATGTTGGGCAAACCCGTTATTCTGCGTGCCATGAAAATCGTATCTTTGAATGCAAATGGCATCCGCGCGGCGGAGCGGAAGGGTTTCTTTGACTGGATGAAGGGTGAGGACCCGGATGTGGTCTGTATCCAGGAGACCAAGGCGCAGCATCACCAGCTGAAGGACCGGGCGTTTTTTCCGGTGGGTTATCACTGTTATTACCATGACGCGCTCAAGCCGGGGTACAGCGGTACTGCCATTTATGCGAAGCATCAGCCGGACCGGGTTCACTATGGAATCGGTTTCGAGGCCATGGACTCGGAGGGGCGCTGGATTCAGGCTGATTTTGGCAATCTGAGCGTGGTATCCCTGTATTTCCCGTCAGGCTCGAGCAGCGAGGTTCGCCAGGACGTGAAGTTTGCCTGCATGGACTGGATCAAGCCCCGTCTCGAGGAGTTCGCCGCCAGTGGCCGGGAGTGGATTATTTGTGGTGACTGGAACATTGCGCATCACAAGATCGACATCAAGAACTGGCGCGGCAATCTGAAGAATTCAGGCTTTCTGCCGGAAGAACGCGCGTGGATGACCGAGATCTTCGGCGATGTCGGACTGCGCGATGCATTTCGCCAGTTCGAGCCGGGTGAAGATCACTACACCTGGTGGTCCAACCGGGGTCAGGCCTGGGCCAATAATACGGGGTGGCGCATTGACTACCACGTCACCACACCGGCGTTGGCCGATAAGGTCACCGGTGTGGAAATCTACAAGGATGAGCGTTTTTCTGACCATGCGCCCCTGACGCTCGATTACGCATTTGACATTGGACGATAGACCGCAGAGCGAGCCGCAAGCGGCCGCGCGTTGGACGGAGTCACTGGCCGTCTATCTTCGTCCGGCGGTTCTGCGGATGCTACTGCTGGGTTTCTCGGCAGGCCTGCCTTTTCTCCTGGTGTTCAGCACGCTTAACGCCTGGCTCGCCTCGGCTGGTGTGTCACGAACGGCCATTGGGCTGTTTTCCTGGATCGGAATCACGTATTCAATCAAGGTGCTGTGGGCTCCGGTGGTGGACAAGCTGGAGCTGCCCCTGCTCTGTCGGTGGCTTGGGCAACGTCGTGGCTGGATGCTGTTGGCGCAGTGCGGACTGGCCGCCGCTTTTGCAATCATGGCGCAACTGGACCCGCTTGAGAACCTGGCGCTTCTGGCCGTGGTCGGCCTGTTTGCTGCCTTTTGCTCAGCCACCCAGGACATAACAATTGACGCCTACCGGATTGAATCGGAGGTCAACGAATTTCAGGCGGCCATGGCAAGCACCTATGTACTCGGCTACCGGGTCGCTCTTCTCGTTGCTGGCGCCGGCGCTCTGTATCTGGCGGATTTTTTCAGCTGGCGCGTCGCCTATCTTTCCATGGCACTGTGTATGGGCGTCGGCATGCTGGCAGTTGTGATCTCGCCGGAGCCGGCTCGCAAACGGCCGCTGTCCGACTTTCAGGAGGACCCGTGGGTGCGTCGCTTGGCGTCCTCGCCGGGAACCAGCAAACTGCGCGTCTGGCTCACCGGCGCAGTGCTCGCTCCGTTGCTGGCTTTTCTGGCGCGTTATCGTTGGCGCTCGGTGGCGATCCTTGCCCTGGTGGGTTTGTACAAGATTTCTGACATTTCCATGGCGGCGATGGCCAATCCCTTGTACATCGAGCTGGGATTTTCTTTGTCCGAGATTGCATCGGTAACCAAGTTGTTTGGCTTGAGCATGACAATTTTTGGTGGCATCGCTGGCGGGGTAATGGTCGCGCGCTATGGAATTCCTGGAATGATGCTGATCGGCGCATTGCTGGTTGCTGTCACCAACTTGTTTTTCGCGTGGCTGGCGACGGTGGGCTACTCAATTCCAGCCCTTTTTGTGACCATTGGCGCGGATAATTTTTCCAACGGTTTTGCCTCCGTCACGCTTATCGCATGGCTCTCATCGCTGGTAGACCAGCACTATACGGCCACCCAGTACGCGCTGCTCAGTTCGCTCATGACCCTGCCAGGCAAGTTTATCGGTGGCTTCTCCGGTTTCATGGTGGATGCCTTCGGTTACGTCAGCTTCTTTCTGTACGCAGCGGGCCTTGGCATACCGGCCATTGCCCTGTGCACCTGGTTTCTGTTTACCGGGCGAGGCGCGGCGACGGATGAGGTGAAGCTTAGCGATCGCTGACGGTAAAGCCGAAAGGCAGAATCGCCAGGCGGGTCATTTTCAGGTGCTGGGCAGCGAAAGGCAGCCCGATAATGGTAATGGCAAAAATACCGGCCAGAACCAGGTGAATAATCGCCAGCTCGAGCCCGGGCAGCAGGATCCAGATGACATTCATGATAATCGCCAACGGACCGCCCGGCGGTTCAATTTCGCGAATGGTGCGGCCAAAGGGCGCCAGTCCCAGCACGGACAGCTTGAAACACTGGATCCCGAACGGTATGCCAATAATTGTGATGCATAAAATCAAGCCGCCGAGCAAATAGGCCAAAAATATCAGCCAGCCACCCAGCACAAACCAGAGAATGTTTAATAGCAGGTTCATTAACTCAGCACTCCTCGTTTGTCGTGGTGATGTCGCCCAGCAGCACAGCCTGGTTGGCGCCCGTGATGGGGCCGGTTTCCGAGGCTTGTTCCTGTAGCCGGCGGTGGGCGAGCCAGGCAAATAACGTGGCCTCCACCCAGTCCGGGTCGATACCCGCCTCGGCGCTGGATTGAATGGCAACGTTGCTCAACCGTTCCTGCAAGCGCTCGGTAAAAAAGCCGTTGTGAACACCGCCACCACATAGCCAGGCATGTCTGGGTCGCTCGGGCGCCTGCTCCAGCGCCTGGGCGATGGTTTCCACGGTCAACTCGAGCAGCGTTCTCTGCACGTCACGCGGTGATTCATCACCCGCCAGGTGCTGCTCCAGCCAGAGTTCATTGAACAGCTCCAGCCCGGTGCTCTTGGGCGCCTCCTGGGCGAAGTAGGGTTCTGCCAGCAGTCTCTTCAGAAGCGGCCTGGACACCTTCCCGGTTCGGGCAAAGTCGCCGTTGGCATCATAGCTGGCATGCCGGTGCCGTTGAGTCCACATATCCATCAGGCAATTGGCCGGACCTGTGTCGAAACCCCGCACATTGCCGTGTTTGTCCAGCAGGGTGACATTGGCAATACCGCCAAGATTCACTACCGCACAGGGCGCATGGCTTGCAAACAAGGCGCGGTGCAGTAGCGGCGCCAGTGGCGCACCCACGCCGCCCGCCTGCAAATCTGCCGCGCGAAAATTAAACACCACGGGCACCTCAAGGGCACTGGACAGCAGGTCGGCATTACCAATCTGCAAGGAAATACCCGGCTCCGCATTGGGGTCATGCCAGACCGTTTGCCCGTGTGAGCCGATCGCTGCCAGCGTAATATCCGGCACGTCTGCCCTGCTCAGCAGACTGCGGCAAACATCAGTCAGAAAGTGGCCGAACTCCTGATCCGCCCGCTGTGCTTCCACCCCGGTCGGACAACGGCCCAGGGCGATAAGCTCATCAATGGCATTGCGCAAGGCGGACGGGTAGGGCGCGCAGTAGGCCGCGACCACGTGTGGCCATTGCTGATCGTCAATAGTCACCAGTGCGGCATCAAGGCCGTCCCGGCTCGTGCCGGAGATCAGTCCGATGTAAGCCGGGTTCGTCATTCCCGCGCTGCGTAGAGTGACGCTGACTCGAGCCGGCTGAGCCGGTTCTGAAGCGGTGCGGCGTTCGCCTGGAAGCTGGCGAGGGTGGAGCCCTCCAACGGCTCCGCCTTGGGCAGAGGGACGGTGCGCGGATTGCGGTGTACGCCGTTGACCAGGAATTCATAATGCAGATGCGGGGCTGTCGACATACCGGTTGAGCCTACAAAGCCGATCACCTGGCCCTGTTTGACACTCTGGCCCTGCTTGACGTTGCGCTTGGTAAAGTGGAGATACTTGGTCACGATGCTTCCGGAGTGCTGGATGAATACATGGTGTCCGTTGTACTTGTCATAGGCTGACTTTATCACCCGGCCCTGACCTGCAGCGTAAACCGGCGTGCCGCTGGGCGCCCTGTAGTCGATACCGTTATGTGCCTTGACGCGGCGCAAAATCGGGTGAAAACGTTTGGGGTTAAAATTTGAGCTGATGTAGGAGAAATTCAGCGGCGCGCGCAGAAAGGCCTTTTTCATCGGCCGTCCGTCCGGCGAATAATAGGCGAAAACCCCGTCCTCCTCATGCAGAATGGCCTGGTAACGTTCACCCTGATTGATAAAGGTGGCAGCCAGGATATCGCCGTCACGCAGATATTCGCCATCGCGGTAGACTTTCTCGTACAGAACGAAGAAGCGATCCCCTTCGCGGATATCCAGCACAAAATCGATATCCCAGCCGAAAATATTGGCCAGTTGCATGGTCATGGCATCGCTCATGCCTGCCGCCTTGGCGGCCAGGAAAAGCGATGACTCGATTCGGCCTTCAGCCTCGGCGGGTTCGCGGAAAATTTCCCGCAATTGGCGGCTGGCAAAGGCGCCCTCCGGGCCGCTATCAATGAGCAGATAGTTCTCCTCGTCGATGGCGTAGCGCATGCGCTTCAGACTACCGTCCTCATGGCGCATGAAGTCGAACTGGTCGCCAGGACGAATGCGTGTCAGGCGCGCGGTATCGTCGTCCAGTTCCAGAATCTGGTGTAGCAGGCCGATACTGAACTGCTGATCCCGAAAGATCCGGTCCAGGCTCTGTCCACTTTGCACGGTGACCGAATCCCAACTCTCGCGGGTTTCGCGCTCGACGATCTCTTCGATGGCTGTTTGCACGGGCTCACCGGCTTGCGCGTCCGGCAGATCGAGGATTTCCCTGGCGGTGGCCTGTTCGGGAAGTGCCAGCACCATTTTCTGCGTGGCCAGTTTTGCCTCGATGGGTGGTTCCGTACGCTTGATTCCGCCCAGCGCAAAGCCGATAGCGATCAGGGTGACTCCGAATGCCGCCAGCCGGGCCCGCGTCAGGTGCACGGTCCACTTGTCTGGCGTCAGTGAGACGCGGTCAAACAGCTTGGTTGTTTTAGGTTTTTTCATGACCACAGCTCAAGACATCGGATCGTTCTGGAAGTTCTGGCTGGCGTAACCTTAGCCGTCACGCGTGAGACGGTCAATCGCGGTGCTATGCGCCGGATTACCGTGCCGGTATTCAGCCCTGACGCCTGCCGTTACAATGGCCGCTTGCCTTTTACCGTCCCGCTTGTGGACCAACAACAAAAAGTGAAGAGCAGCATGAGTGATGTGCAAGCCGCCCTCGACCTCATTACCCGGGGCACCGACGAGGTCATTAAGCTCGACGACCTGGAAGAACGCCTGAAATCAGGCAAGACCCTGCGCGTGAAGGTGGGCTTTGATCCGACAGCGCCCGATCTGCACCTGGGTCATACGGTGATCATCAACAAGATGCGCCAGTTTCAGGACCTCGGCCATACGGTGATTTTCCTGATCGGTGATTTTACCGGGATGATCGGTGACCCCACCGGCAAGAACGTCACCCGCAAGCCGCTCACCCGCGAGGACGTTGAAGCCAATGCGGAAACCTATGCGCAACAGGTATTCAAAATTCTGGACCGGGAGAAAACCGAAGTTCGTTTTAATTCCGAGTGGATCAACAAGCTGGGCTCGGAAGGAATGATCCGGCTGGCTGCAAAATATACGGTGGCGCGCATGCTTGAGCGGGATGATTTTGAAAACCGCTACCGCAATGGCGAGCCGATCGCCGTGCACGAATTTCTGTACCCGCTCGCTCAGGGCTATGACTCAGTGTGCCTTGAAGCAGACGTCGAGATGGGCGGCACCGATCAGAAATTCAATTTGCTCGTCGGTCGCCACCTGCAGCAGCAGTATGACCAGAAGCCGCAAGTCATTATTACCCTGCCTCTGCTCGAAGGGCTGGACGGGGTGCAGAAAATGTCCAAGTCGCTGAACAATTACGTGGGCATTACCGATGAGCCGGCCGATATGTTCGGCAAGCTTATGTCGATTTCCGATGAGTTAATGTGGCGCTACTTCGACCTGCTGAGCTTTCGTCCCAGCAGCGAGCTGGATGAATTCCGTGCGCGGGTTGCCGCTGGTGAAAATCCGCGCGATATCAAGTTTCTGCTTTGCGAGGAGATCGTCGAGCGCTTTCATGACCGGGCGGCCGCCGATGCGGCGCGCGAGTCTTTCATCGCACGGTTCCGCCAGGGTGAAATGCCCACGGACATTCCTGAACAGGCCATTGATGCCGGGGCCGAGGGCGTCGGACTCGCCACTGCACTGACCGCCTGTGGCCTGACCAGCAGCAATTCAGAGGCGTTTCGCATGGTCCAGCAGGGTGGTGTGCGTATTGATGGAGAAAAAGTCAGTGACCGCAGCTTGCAGCTCGAAGCAGGCTTTGAGGGTGTCTTGCAGGTGGGCAAGCGTAAATTCTGCAAGCTGCATGTACGCTGAAACCCCCGTCTACTGAAATCTATGTCCGCTGAATACATGGCGGCGCGCCGCGTCGCAGACATTGACTGGAAATGCTGGCGCGCCGTGGATACGGCAACCCTCGTGTTTGTTCTGCGCGGCGATGAAATTCTTTTGATCGATAAAAAACGGGGTCTGGGCAAGGGCAAGGTGAACGGCCCCGGCGGCAAAGTCGACCCCGGCGAAACCATCGAACAATGTGCGATCCGGGAATGCGAGGAAGAACTCTCCATCCAGGTTGAGGCACTCGATCTGTTCGGTGAGCACCGCTTCCAGTTCGTGGATGGCTACTCGATTCACTGTTTTGTATACCGCACCGAAGTCTTCACTGGTACGCCGACGGAGTCACCGGAGGCCGCCCCCCGATGGACCCCGTTGGATGCCATTCCTTACGACCTCATGTGGGAAGATGACCGGATCTGGTTGCCGTTGATGCTCGCCGGACGCCGTTTCGAGGCGAACTGGATTTTTGATGAAGACCGGATGGTGGATTACGAGCTGTTCGAGCCGGCCTGACCGTTTGGCAGGAATCCGGAACGGTACTCATCCAGTAAGGCGCAGGCGATCTCGACGGCATCCAGCAGGCGCGGCGTGGCCCGGTTAATCAGGTCCGCCGGCAGATAGAAAAGCGCTTCATTGTTGACCGCGGCAAGCCCGGGCCAACTGCGCCAATGGACCAGGGGTTCATCTTCTGCCGCCACACGCCCGGCAAATAACACATCCGGATCCGCCTGCAGAACCGCTTCCGGGTTGATCTGTGGAGCCAGGCTGGGCAAGTCCTCGAACACATTTTGCGCGCCACAGGCGCCGAGTCCCTGGCTGATCAGGTGCTGACCGTTGACGGTGAAAAGCGGGCGTTCGGCCACCTGGTAGAAATAACTCACGGTCGGTCGACCGGCAAATTGTGCCTGAATTTCATTCCAGCGCTCTTCAATGGCCAGGGCCTGGGGTTGCGTATCCTGGCCGGTCGCGATGCCGATCTCGCGGAGCAAGGAGGCCATGTCTCCGATGGTACGTATCTCGGTTCTCCAAACGGGCAGACCAAGTGCCTCGAGGCCGCTGATGGCAGCCTCGGGATTGCCTGAATCCCAGGCAATCACCAGGTCCGGCTGCAAGGCCATGATCTGTTCCAGGTCAAAGCGAAAGGCATCACCGATACGTGGCAGCTCTTCCGCGGCCTGCGGATAGTTGCTGTAGGCGACGGTTGCCATCATGCGGTCGCCGGCACCGGCAAGATAGACCAGCTCGGCAAGGTGGGGTGCCAGCGTGATGATCCGTTGTGCCGGCTGTTCCAGAAGCAGCTCATCGCCTGCATGCTGGGGCAACGACAGTGCTGCAGCCTGGGTGAAACCGGGACATGAGGCGACCATGACGGCCAGGATCGCCGCCCTGTTCATGCCACGACGTCGATCAACAGCAACAGGGCCAGGACGGTCAGCCAGACGCCCAGAATCCGCCAGATGAGATCCATGGCCTGGCGCAGACAGGCCAGTGGCCCGGACAGCTGGTCCGCGTAGCCATCCCGGGCGGCTTGCCCGCTGAGCACGATTTGCTGGGCAGCGGCGGTCAGGAAGCCATTATTGCCCTCAAACAGGCCATGGCCCTGCTCATCATGGTATTTACGCCAGGCCTTGTGCACAGAATCAAAGTCTGTGGCGATGGCCAGTGACAGGGTCATTAACTGGGCAACCGGCCACTCCAGCACCTGGCGCAACCGCCGAAACAGGGCCTGCTGACCTTCCGGCATTTCAATGTCACCCTCGGTAATGCGGTCCGTCAGGCGGTACAGAACGGCGCCATATATACCCAGGACGGCAAACCAGAAAATGGTTCCGAACCAGCGCTCCAGGGCCTCACGGAATACGGCCTCTACAGCCTCTGCCATGCAGGTTTTGTCATCCGCAGGGCAACTGCCGAGCAGGTTCTGCATTGCCCGGGTCTGGGCCGCGTCATCATCGGCGTGGATGATGGCCTCGATATCTTTATCCAGATCATGTGGACCAAAGGTATAGACCAGGACAAGCACTGATAGCCCGAATCCGCCAAGCAAGCCAAGCAATCCGTGCGCCACGCTTTCCAACAGACCCACCAGCAGCAGCGGCAGAAGAATGAAAAACAGGAACCCCGTGATGCCCGCCCAACCGGGTAGCCAGGCCAGGGACTTGTTACAGCTGGCGCAGAAGCTTTTCAGCCACTCGAAGCGATGCAGGCGCCCCAGGTCAGGAATAAAATAGACCAGGGCAAAGGCGAGCAGGATGGCAATAATGGTCATGCGGTTTTCCCCGGGCCGGCGATGCGGCCGATAGCAGGGATTCTAGCAGGATGGTTCGGCTATGTTCAGAAGCGCGCTCTGGCCTCACGCGCCTGGCGGTTGATCTCCTCCAGGTCACCACCACCCTGCTTGCGAAACCATTCCGCCAGCAGTTGAAAGGCAATTGACACTGGCGCCGACAACAGAACGTCGCCATCGAGCACGGCCCGGGTCAGCTCCGCCGGATTAAACCAGAGCAGCTCTTCGAGCTCATCGGACGTGGCGCAGTCGCGGCTCGTGGCTTCTGCGTAGAAGCCGCACATGCTTGATGCCGGAAACGGCCAGGGTTGGGATGAAACGTAGCGGATGTCCTGCAGGGTAACACTGGACTCTTCGAAGACTTCCCGCACAACTGCGTCCTCAAGACTTTCGCCGGGCTCCACAAAGCCCGCCAGCGTGGAAAAACGCTTCGCCGGCCAGTTCGGGCTGCGACCCAGCAGGCAGGCGTCCCCATGAGTCACAAGCACAATGATGGCCGGATCGATACGCGGGAAGGAGACCCGGGCGCACTCCTCGTTGCTGCATACCATGCGGTGGCCCGCCGAGCGCAGCAGGTTGGGGTTTCCGCAGACACCGCAAAAGAGATGCCGGTGTTGCCAGTAGTGCAGCGCTTTGGCGTAGGCCAGGATGCCGGCATGCTTGGCATCCATATCAATCGACGAGAGGCGCAGATTGGCAAATTCCGCATGCTGTCTCGCCTGCAGGATCGCATCGCGCTGGGCGTCAGTAACCGAGACGGCGAAGTAGGTGCGCTTGTCATCCGTGCCGAGCAGGGTGGGAGGCTGAATCAGGTCCAGCTCATCCAGTTCGCCGGGGCGCAGATAAACCGCGGTAGTCCCGTCCCCGGTATGGTCCAGCAGGCTGCGACTGCGCCACAGGGGCACGTAGTGGGCGTCGGCATCAACCAACGCTGACGCTAACCACGCCGCGTCATCACGCCGTTCGACCAGGCGGTCCAGGCGTACGGATGTGAAACGGTTGCGCCTGGAGCGCGAGAACCGGTCAATGCTCAGGGGCATGGTTTAAACGGAGAACGAAGACCCACAGCCGCAGGTGGTGCTGGCGTTGGGGTTACGGATCACGAATTGGGCACCCTGCAGGCTTTCGGTGTAATCCACCTCCGCGCCCATCAGGTACTGGAAACTCATCGGGTCAACCACCAGCGTGACGCCATCATTCACAACCTTGATATCGTCATCATCACTTTCCTCGTCGAAAGTGAACCCGTACTGGAAACCCGAACAGCCACCACCGGAAATGTACACACGCAACTTGAGCTCCGGATTAGCCTCCTCCATGATCAATTCCATGACCTTGCGGGCAGCGGCATCGGTAAAGCCCATCGGCGGGGGTGTTCCGGCAGTCGTGTTCAAAGTTTCCATAGGCTGCAATATGACGCCAAGCGCCGACAATTTCAATCAGCGCGCTCTTTTAAAGACCGCTTACGATGTGCAGGAGCAAGGCAGTTACTAGCGCTTCTGCGTGCATGATGGTGTTTTAGAGTTCTTGTGACCGGGGTGGTCGCCGGGGTGTCGGGTTCCGGGCCTGGCTTTCGGCCTTCGGCTTCCCTCGTTCGATTCCGCTTGGTGGGGTCGGTCACACAAATCATCCTGATTTGGGTGACCTTATTTCGCCTTGGCCCAGGCCAGTCTCTCGACCGGTGGCGAAATAACCCCAGTCGCTCCATCTCTCTCGGCTCAAGCCTTAATGGCCCGGAACCCGACACCCCAGCGCCCACCCCTGCATCGTAAAAAGTCAAAACCGTCCTCGATACTGCATTACCCCCAACACACTCATCCCCATACCGCCCACGCCTCCTTACCTTTACCTCCCCCCTGTGAACTGACCCTCTTCCTGCCCCTTTGCTGGCTGTATCGATCCATTCGAATTCCCGTGAGGTTGGAAGGTAAGGGTTAAGCCCGCCTGCGAGGGAGGGGGTAAAGGTAAGACCGTTCTGACCGGGCTTCAGGTGGAGGGAAGGTAAGTCCGGTGGCCGGGATGCAGGTTGTGGTGGGGTGTCGGGTTGTGGACGGCCAATTAGGGGCTTGAGCCGAAGGAGCCGCAGCGACCGGGGTCATTTCGCCAGGGATGGCGAAATGAGGCTGCCCAAATCAGGATGATTTGTGCAGCCGACCCCGCCAAGCGAAGGGAACTGAGGGAAGCCGCAGGCCGAACGCCCGGCCGGCCACAACCCGACACCCCACCACAACCGCCAACAAAGCCCCGAACAAACCTCCGTGACACATGCATAGCCCATCGTTAAACTGCCGTCGCTAACTTCAGGAACCGCTCATGCTCTGGTTAAAGGCTTTTCATATTATCTTTATGGTCACCTGGTTCGCCGGCCTGTTCTATTTGCCGAGGCTGTTCGTCTACCACGCGATGACAGACGATGCCGGCACCTCCGCTACGCTCAAGGTGATGGAGCGCAAGCTGATGATCATGATGAATCTGGGCGGTGCGCTGACCTGGCTGTTTGGTATCGCCCTGATCGTGCAGACCCCGGCCTGGCTGCAGATGGGCTGGTTGCATGCCAAATTGACCCTGGTGCTTATCCTGGTCGCTTATCACATCTGGTGCTGGCGCATGGTTGGCACCTTCGCGCGGGATGAGAATCGCCGCGGTCATGTCTTTTATCGTTGGTTCAACGAGGTTCCGGTGCTGTTCCTGATCGCTATCGTGTTGCTGGCCATTCTGAAACCGTTCTGACGCGCACCCTGTGGGTCCGCCACAGGTCCAGGTCTGGAGATTCAGACCGACAGATTTAGGCGCTCCATCCAGCCCGCCCCGGGGTCTCCCAGAACGATAAACCAGGGGTTCAGGATGTCTTCCCTGGTGTTGTAGGCCAGGGCTTTGCCGTCCAGGGTGACCACCTGGCCACCGGCTGCCTCTACCACGGCCTGGGCCGCGGCTGTGTCCCACTCCGAGGTGGGTCCCAGGCGCGGATACAGATCCGCAGACCCTTCGGCCACCCGGCAGAATTTCAGGGAACTGCCCATGCTGATCATGTCATGCGCGCCGATGGGCGCCAGGCAGGCTTGCAGCGCCGGGTTGGCATGCGAGCGGCTGCCAACCACCACCGGGATATCGGCAGCAGGCTGACGTGTCTGTATGCGCCGTGCGGGTTCCGAGCCATCCTGTAGCCAGGCGCCTTCACCGACCACGCCGAAATAGGTGGTCTGGCGCGCCGGAACGTGAACGATGCCAAGCCTTGGGCGGTGCGTATCAATCAACGCGATATTGACGGTGAACTCACCGTTGCGGTTGATAAATTCCTTGGTGCCATCGAGTGGGTCGATAAGCCAGTAACGTTTCCAGGAAAGGCGCTCAGCGGCCGGAATATGGTCAGACTCTTCTGAAAGCACCGGTATGTCCGGTGTCAGTTCAGCCAGCGCCCGGGTGATCACCTTGTGACTGGCCAGGTCGGCCTTGGTGAGCGGCGAGTTGTCATCCTTGGTGACCACGTCAAAGTCCCGCTGGTAGACGTCCATGATGGCATCGCCGGCCCGCCGCGAAAGCTGCACCAGTCCTGATAGCAGTGCGGTGAGTTCCATGCTCAGATCGCCTGCTTGTCAGTTGTGGGTTGGTTGGCAATGTAGTCGCGGGCGATGTAGAGCGCGGCGATAGTACGCCCCTCGGTGCAGTCCGGGCGGGCGGTCAGCCCGTGCAGGTCCGCCAGCGGCCAGGGAATCACCTCCATTTCTTCGGGTTCATCGCCCTGCAGGCGGCTGGGATAGAGATCCCTTGCCAGGACCACGTGCGTCACGTGTGTCATGTAGCCGGGCGCCAGGCTCAGGGTTGTCAGCTCTTCGAGATGCCGCGCCGCATAGCCGGCTTCTTCACGCATTTCACGCTGCGCTGCCTCGAGAATGTCCTCACCGGCTTCCACGCGGCCTTTTACCAGGCCCATTTCGTAGTGGTGCAGTCCGGCCGCATATTCGCGCACCAGCAGCACAGTTTCGTCATCCAGCAAGGGCACCACGATAACAGCGCCCAGACCCTTGCTCTTAAGTCGTTGAAAGCGCCGCCGCTGACCATTGGCAAACTCCAGGTCTACTTGCTCGATACGAAACATCTCACCGGGATCGAGCTCGCGCCGGTCATGAATTTTGGGTAGACGGCTCATAGTGACTCCGGTGAATTTTTGGGTTCTTCGAGCTCGGCAAGCAAGGCCGCATGCAGAGCAGGGTTGGCGGCCAGCACCGAGGTGGTTTGCAAATCCGGCCGGCGACCCGCCAGGTCCGTAAACACGCCCCCGGCCTCTTCCACGAGCACTGACAAGGCGGCAATGTCGAGAATATTCACATCCGATTCGACCACCGCATCCAGTTGTCCGGCCGCCAGGCGATGGTATTGATAGAAATCGCCATAACCCCGCAAACGGTTAAGGCGTGCAACAACCCGGCCCAGTGCCGCCCAATGATCTGCACAACGCGCCATGGAGCCCAGGTTGCCAAAGGAGAGTTGGGCCTCATCAATCGATTCGACCCGGCTGATATTAAGGCGCTGATCGCCCAGCCAGGCGCCTTCGCCCCGGGCCGCCCAGGCCAGCTCATTCATGGCCGGTGCGCTGGAGACACCCAGGATAATTTCCCCTTCATGCATCAGCGCGATCTGGGTTGAGAACATGCCGGTGCCTTTTACAAAACTCTTGGTGCCGTCGATCGGGTCTACCAGCCACAGGTATTCGGCATCCGGCTGGTCCTTGCCGAATTCCTCGCCATAAATGCCATGCTCCGGAAAGGCCTCGGTCAGAACGGCACGAATGGCCAGTTCAGCCTCCCGGTCGGCGATGGTCACGGGGGTCTGGTCGGCCTTTATTTCAATATCGAAGTTGCCGAGATAGCGCGCCATTATTGGTACGCTGGCAGCTTTTGCTGCCTCAATCGCCGTGTCGATGAATGCTCTCATGTAATGGTCAGCTTGCATGGCCGGATAGCGCTCGCCATGATAGCAGAAGCCAACAGCATGAGACCCTGATGACCCTTAGCAACGACGCCATTCGCGAGCGCGATCTTGCCGTACTCTGGCACCCCACGACCCAGATGAAAGACCATGAATGGCTGCCGCTGTTGCCGGTTCGTCGCGCGAAGGGTGTGTGGCTCGAGGACTTCGAAGGCAAACGCTATATCGATGCGATTTCTTCCTGGTGGGTCAATCTTTTTGGGCATGCCAATGAGTACATCAGTGCCGCCATCGCGCGACAGGCGCAGAGCCTGGAGCATGTGATTCTGGCCGGGGTGACGCATGAGCCGGCCGTGCGCCTGGCGGAACGGCTGGTCGCACTGACGCCACCCAATCTGGATCGCGTTTTTTATGCCGATTCGGGGTCCGGGGCGGTCGAGATTGCCCTGAAAATGAGTTACCACTATTGGCTGAACCAGGGTGAAACCTCACGCAAGCTTTTTGTCACCCTCACCAACAGCTATCACGGTGAAACCCTGGGCACCCTGGCGGTCGGCGACTCGGGAATTTTCAAGGAGGCGTATGAGCCGCTGCTGATGAAATCGCTGTTTGCACCGAGCCCGGAGTGTTTCGGTATACCGCCGGAGCATCACGATGCACATGCCGCCAAAAAGCTGACGGAACTGGAAGATATTCTGAAGGCGCATCCCGGTGAGGTCAGCGCCGTGATCATCGAGCCCCTGGTCCAGTGCGCAGGCGGCATGCGTATGTACCCGCCTTCCTGGATCCGTGGCCTGAGGGAGGTCTGCGACCGTCACCGGGTGCATATGATTGCGGATGAGATTGCCGTGGGTTTCGGGCGCACCGGCACCCTGTTTGCCTGTGAACAGGCCGGGGTGTCGCCGGATTTCATGTGCCTGTCAAAAGGCCTGACCGGCGGTTATCTGCCCATGTCGGCTGTGCTGACCAGCGAGCATGTGTATCAGGCCTTCTATGACGATTACACGAGCCTGCGCGGCTTCCTGCATTCGCACAGCTATACCGGTAATGCCCTGGCCTGCGCTGCGGCCCTGGCCACCCTGGAGTTATTTGACGCGACCCCGGTTCTGGCAGACAACCGGCGCACAGCGCAGCTCATGCGCGAGTCGGTCGCTGAGCTCGAGGAGCATCCCAATGTTGGCGAGATACGGCAA
This sequence comes from uncultured Gammaproteobacteria bacterium, assembly GCA_942491555.1. GTDB lineage: Bacteria > Pseudomonadota > Gammaproteobacteria > Xanthomonadales > SZUA-36 > Marinihelvus. The sequence continues at coordinate 44,410 of CALOBN010000005.1, read as the reverse complement.
ACCGGCATGATTCTGGCCATGGAAATGGTCGCCGACCGGGACCAGATGAAAGGCTGGGACTGGACCGAGCGGCGTGGCATGCGGGTGTACCAATACGCCATGGAGCACGGTGTTTTACTGCGGCCAATCGGCAACGTGGTGTACTGGTTGCCGCCCTACGTGATCAATGAATCAGAGATTGCCCGGCTCGCCGAGGTCACCCGCGCGGGCATTGATCGGGCTGCCGGGCTGGCATGAGAATTTCACGGATATTCACCGAACAGGGCCTCGCGCCTGATTCGGAATTACAGCTAGAGCAGCGCGCCGCTCACTATCTGGTGCGTGTGCTCAAATTGCGGCCGGGCGACGTTTTGGTGCTGTTTAACGGTGATGGCTTCGATTACGCCGCCGAACTGATTTCAGTCAATCGTGATGCGCTGACCGTGCGGGTAAATACGCGCTTGCCGGCTGCCGCTGAATCACCGCTGCGACTGACCCTGGTGCAGGCGGTAGGCAAGGGCGACCGCATGGATTACAGCCTGCAGAAGGCAACCGAGCTCGGCGTGGCGCAGGTCCAGCCCGTGTTCAGTACGCGGACCGAAGTAAGGCTTCAGGGAGCGCGTCTGGATAAACGCATGTCTCACTGGCGCGGGGTTCTGGTTGCGGCCTGTGAGCAGAGCGGTCGGGCGACCCTGCCACTGCTCGCCGATGCCCTGAGCCTGGATGAGTGGCTTGACCGGTCATCTGGAGAGGTTCGCTATGTGCTGGACCCGCGCGCTGAGCGCTGCCTGGCCGGCTGCGAAAAGCCCGGACCTGCAGCGACAGTGGTTATCGGGCCGGAGGGTGGTTTTACAGAACAGGAAATGCAACGGCTGGTGCTGGCGGGTGTGACGGCCGTAAGTCTGGGTCCACGGGTTTTACGGACCGAATCTGCCGGACCTGCGGCAATCACGGTGTTACAGACCTTGTATGGGGATTTTGCGCCGGACTGCGTCTGAAGCCTTGTCAGTCCCAGGCTGAAGCAAGCCTGCGGTGCATCCGCATCAGCGTGAGTAGACGGCTTTTTCGATGGTCAGCGCGAGTTCATCCAGGTCAGGAATTACCGCTGCCTGATCCTCAACCGTTACGTGGCTGAAAATGCCATCCGGCGTCTCGGCTTCAACCTCGATAAGGTTGGCTGGCGTGACGTTTTTCAGTCGCGGCAGGCCGTCGACCAGCAGACCGATATGCAGGACACTGGAGGCCATGCTCAGGGTCTTGAGGATCAGCACGCGGGCGCGGGGCGGCACGGAGTAGTCATCACTCAGGCCGGCAAGCATGCCCAGGTTGACCACCGGAATCTGCCAGCCGTTCCAGCGCACTTCACCCAACAGCCAGTCGGGGCCTTCGTGAAAGGGCTCCGGGTCATTGTAATTAACCACCTCGGCAATCATGGAGCCCGGTACCAGCACACCGCCGCCGGGAATGGGTGCCATCAGGGCGCGGATTTCGTTTTCACTGGCCATGTTTTTGTTTCGCCTCAGTCAGCAGCCGGTCTACTTCCGAGAGCAGCTCGTCTTCCCGGTATGGCTTGGTCAGATAGGCTGTCGCGCCCGCCTGCATGGCGCGATCCTGGTGTTTTTGACCTGCCCGGGAGGTGATCATCATGATCGGCGTCTGACGGAAACGTCCGTCATCGCGAACCCGTTCGGTTAATTCATAGCCATCCATGCGCGGCATTTCGATATCAAACAGCATGATGTCCGGCGTACGGTCCTGCAGCTGTTCCAGGGCATCAACACCGTCCCGCGCCGTGATCACTTCAAAATCCCGGCTTTCAAGCACCCTGGAGGTGACCTTGCGCATGGTGATTGAGTCATCCACGACCATCACCAGCAGCTTGCCACTGTTGATTGGCGCATAGGCTGATTCGTCCGGTGTGGCAACGCCATGGATCAAGGCGCGTCGAATCATGGGACCCGGATCCAGAATGACCATGACCTCGCCGTCGCCCGATATGGAGCCGCCAAGCACGCCGGCGACACTGCTGATCTGGGGCCCGACCGGCTTGATCACGACCTCGCGGTGCGGCAACAGGTTTGGTGCGCGAATCGCGGCTCGCTGCTCGCCGGCGCGAAGAATCAGCAGGGACACATTATCCCGGCCCAGTGGCGTGGGGCGTTCACCCAGCAGGGGCTCAATATCGAGTATCGGGTAGTCGTGGCCGGCGAAGCGGTATAGCGGTTCGTCCTGTTCGAGCAGCTTGCGGTAATCTTCCGGCATGATGCGTGAGACACCGACCACGCTGGACAATGGCAGCAGGTATTTGGCATCGCCCGCTTCCAGGCCGATGGCCTGCATGATGGCCAGCGTGAAAGGAATACGGATAGTAAATTGCGTACCCTGGCCCGGCTCGGACTCAATCTCCAGCGAGCCCCCAATCTGCTTGATGTCACTGTTGACCACGTCCATGCCAACGCCGCGACCGGCTACCTTGGTAATCGATGATGAGGTCGAGAAGCCGCTGTCCATCATGAAAGCGTAGAGCTGCTGGCGCGTGGGCTCGGAGTCCTGATCGAGCAGACCGCGTTCTATGGCACGGCGGTGGATGGCATCAAGGTTGATGCCGCCGCCATCATCAGAAATTCGAATCACAAATTCTGTGGCTTCCGACTCCACGGTGATGGTGATGGCGCCCTCGGCCGGCTTGCCCTGTTCGCTGCGCTTTTGCGGGGATTCAATGCCGTGCGCAACGGCGTTGCGCATCATATGCTCGAGCGGAGTGGTGATGTGCTCCAGCACGTTACGGTCCAGCTCATCGCTGCTGCCCACCATCTGTACCTGCAGGCGGGCCTGTTTGCCCTCATCCTTGGCAGCGCCGCGGACAATGCGCCGCAGCCTGGGGGCCACGGAAGCGAACGGCACCATGCGGGTTTTCATTAACCCTTCCTGCAGCTCTGTAGAGACGCGGGACTGGCGCGTGAGTAACTGCTCTGAAGCACGCAGGTTTTCTTCGGCCATTTCCTGCAGGCTCAGCAGGTCGGCGACCGACTCCTGAAGGCTACGGGTGGCTTGTTGCAAGGCGGAAAACTGGTCAAGCTCGAGCGGGTCAAAACTGTCGCCCTGGGCATCGATCGCATCCGGATAGTTGGCCCGGATCTGCGCTTCAATCTCAATGTCCATCTTGCGGAACTGTTCGCTGAGGCGTTCAATCGTCTCATCGAACTCCGACAGGTTACCTTTGAGCTTGCCGATTTGCTGCTCGAGCCTCGAACGGAAAATACTGACTTCGCCGGAGGCATTCACCAGGCGGTCAAGCAATTCTGCCGGCACCTTGATTGAGCCGCCGGTCATGGTTTCGTCAGCGTCGACCGCGGCCTCAGCAGCCGGCGTGGCAGGTGGTTCGACAACCGGTTGCGGAGCGGGCTTTTCGACAGGCTCTGCTGCGGGTTTCGATGCCTGGGTTTCGTCCGGAGGCAGGGTAATGCCGTCAAGTGCAGCGATTTGCTGATTCAGTAGGCCCAGCGCAGCACCGGCTTGCGGGATACGTCCTGCCTGGACCTCATCAACCCAGCCGAGCAAGCGGTCACAGGCCTCTTCGAGAACCTGGACAGCGGACAGGGTGGGGCTGCTGGTGCGGTCGGCAATCCGTTCGAGCAGGGATTCCATTTCATGGCTGTAATCGCCAATGGACATGAGCCCCGCCATGCGCGCGCCACCCTTGAAGGTATGAATCTCGCGCTGCAGCTCCTGCACCCAATTCAGGTCATCGAGGTTGTCGCGCCACTGGTTCAGTGCGGTTTCGCCGCGCTCCAGAACCTCGGCAGCTTCCTCGAGGAAAATGCCAATAATTTCCTGGTCCAGGTCCTCGAAACTTCCGGCATCATCTTCCGCTGCAGATTGTGTTTCGGCCGCGATGGGCTGCGGTTCCGGCATGACGACCGGCGGAGGTACAAAGGGTTTTGGATCGTTGATCGCCGGTTCCTGCGGCGCGACCACCCGGGTGGGCTCCGGTTCGGAGAAGTCCGGTTGGCTGGTATCAATGTCTGGCAGTTCAGCGCCAAAATCAGCCTCAGCCTCAGCTTCAGCCTCAGTATCAGCATCAAGCATGGCAGCTAAAGATTCTGGCTCATCCTCATCCTTTTCTTCATCTTGTGCAAAAACCGGCTCTTCAGAAACCGGTTCTGCAAAGACCGGTTCCGGACTTGCGTCTGCTTCTGGCGTCTTATCGACCGATGCAGGTTCGCTGTGCTCGTCCGCTTCGCCGTAAACCGAGTGACCGGGATCAAACACCGGCTTCTCATCGATGACGGGGGCTGCGGGCCCGGGCTCGCTGGGTTCAACGTACGGGCCGTCAAACAGCGGCGTGAGTTGCTCAAGCTGACCAATCAGTTCCTGCTGTTCTTCGACCGGGCTGAGGTCGCCAATGCCGTCAAGGCGCTCGACCCGGTTCTGTAACTGGCCTACAGCGCTGATCACCGTAAACATGGCGTCGGGTGTGTAGTCCTTACCGGAGCGGGATTGTGCTGCAAGCAGCGTTTCCAGGGCTGCAGCGACTTCTGCGTCCAGACCTTCCGGATGCATGGCCAGCAAGCCGGCAATCGTATGCACAGCGCGAACCTGCTCTTCACTGGCGCGTGTGCTGCGGTCCTGCGCGATCGCGTCCATCAGCTGGCGAATCGGCCCCAGATTGGCGCTGAGCTCTGTTTTGAGTAGTGCGCGCATTTCATCGGAGCTGTCATCAGCTGTCGTTGCGCTGCGTTCCTGCTTCGACGGCGTAAAACCACCGGGCAGCAGGCCGGCAAGGTAAACGGGCAGCAGTGGCTGTAAATCACCCCAGCTGGCGGGCTGGTTCCTGGCGATCTCCTCGGCGCAGCCGGCAATCGACATCACCACCTTTTGGCTCAGCCCGGATTGCTCCTGCAGTAAACGCTGACGCAGCGCTGGCAAAGATGCTTCGGCGAGGCGCACCATCACGGAGGCATCGGCAAAGTTTTCGCCGCGGCCTTCCAGGAGCGTGTTCAGCATGTTTTCGATCTGCCAGGAGAAATCGCCAAGCTCGTCAGCGCCGACCATCCGGCCGCTGCCCTTGAGGGTGTGGAATGCCCGGCGGATATCCGTCAATGCATCGGCGTTGTCCGGTTGATTAAGCCAGACGGGTATCGCCGATTGCAGTGATTGCAATACTTCCTCGTACTCCTCCAGAAATATTTCCCGAAGGTCCGGATCGATCTCCGGCGGCAGCGTGTCGTCCTCGGCGGCCACTGCGCTTGCAGAGACGGATTCGGCTTCCTGTGCTGACTCGGTCTCTGGCTCGGCTGGTGGCTCGGCTGGTGGTTCAGCTTGTCGCTCTGATTCGGGTTCTGTGAGCTCGTCGCCTTCTGATTCGGGCCCGGTAGACAATTCAGGCGCAGGATCAACCGCGGGTTCGGGGTGCTGCGCGGCCTCCGCCTCGTGTTCGGTAACTTCTTCCTCTGTGCCGGCCCGGTCCTGCGCAGCATATTCCTGCGCAGCATACTCCTGTGCAGCCTGTGCCGGCTCCGGTACGGCTTCGGCCTGCGCCTCGGGCATCGCGCTGGTGCTGGCCGAACCAGCAGCTATGGTGGCCGCTGTCTGCGCCATGCGCTCACGGGCCAGACCGATATAGTGTGTTGTATCCCGTTGTGCATCCCGCCGTGCGGCGAGGAACAGCTCCATGGCGGCCATGGCGTCTGCGATCTGTTCGCGGGTCGGATCGTCCAGCTGAAAGCCTTCACGGCCATGGTCTTCCAGGCGTTGCAGCAGCCCGGCAAGCTCATGAATTGCAATGGCTGATTCTGATTCGCTGATCAGGGTCAGGGCTCCGGAAATTTGTTGCAGGGGCTCTGAGGGGTCAGCCACCTTGCCTGAGAAACGCTCTCGCACCGCGTCCTCGGCCTCGTGCATGCTGGTCACACATTCATCCAGAACCTTCACGCGGATGCGCCGGACCTCATGCGCGGTAAGGCCGGTCAGGCTTTCCTGTTCGTCGCCGTCGACGACCTCGCCGAGGGTCTCAATTTTCTCCGTCAGCGCAGACTCGACCAGCAACAGTTGTTCGGCCATCTTCTCGAGTGCTGCGACGCGTTCAGTGACTTCCGCGCCTGCGGTTTCCTCAAATTCCGGAACCAGGGCAGTGATGGTGCGTCCCGGGCCTGAAAGACCAAGCATGCTCAGGGTGTCAGCCAGGCGCAGCAGCGCCTCCATGCTTTGTTGCCGGCTGTCCGGTTCAACCTGTCCCGTGCGCAGTTCCAGATCCAGTGCGTCTTTGACAATGGACAGCTCATCTTCCACGGCGGCGCTCAGCGAGGTGTACATCGCACGGTCCTGCCCTGAGAGGGTGCCGCGGGCGCGCATCATCGCGTCACTGTCCGGCGCCAGCTTGTCCAGCTCAAAACGATCCCGCACAAGGTCAACGCCCTGGCAGCCGGCCTTGGCCTTGCCGATGTGGAACAGCAGGGCCTGGGTGACCGAGGTTGAGGCACGTTCGTCAATGCCGTCCTCACCCTGATCAGACATGGTTTTGATCAGCAATGACATCCTGGCCATCAAGCGCCGCAGGTCGACATTGTTGTCAATATGACCGTCCATGAGTCCGCCGAACAGCTCGGTAGCAACCCACCAGAGCCGCTTCAGATCGTAACGCTTGACCCGGTGACGCATGGTTTCGCAGATACCCTGCATCGGCGACAGCAGGCTGACCTCGTCCTGCTCCTGCAGCCAGTTTTGCAGTGCATTTTCAAACTGACGGTGCAGGCGGTTGGTCAGGAATTCAAAAGGCTCATCAAAACCCGGTTTGCGAACAAACTCGAGTTCCGGCAACTCCACATCAAGCAGCGGTGTGAACACCGTGCCTTCGGTCAGAGCTTCCTCGCCGATCGCAGCGCGCATCTGGTTGATCAGCGGCAGCAGCAACATCGGCAGATCCTGGTGCCCGGCTTGCAGGCGGTCAAGATAAGCCGGCAGAACCACCATGGCATCAAGCAGGGCCGCATTCGCAGGTTCCCGGTCGTGCATCTTGCCGTTGCTCATGCTGAGCAGCACCCGGTGCATTTCGCCAGTGATCTGCTTGGCGCCATCGAGCACGAGTGTATTGAAAATCTGGTTGAGTTCTTCGACCCGCCCGGCGGTACCGTCAATCTGAACCTCTGTGGCTGCAGGACTGGCAGCCAGGCTTTCTACCTGAAGCCGGACTTTGTCCAGTTCCTTGTCCAGGTCCTCCCGCACCCAGGCGAGAGCCGTTGGTGTTAATGAGCCGGATTGAATCATGACGGATTCCTTGGTCCGGCAGACTGGCTGCCGCCGTGTCGTGGGCCGCGCATCAGGAGCGCTTCTCGTCCGCAGTTTCCGTATCCGGGGTTTTTTCCGGATCGGAGGCGGCTGGCCTCAGCGATTGGGGAAGGTCTTTAGCAGGCTCAGCGGATTGGTCAAACTCCGCCTCCGGGTCTGCTTCACTTTCTTGCCCATCCTCTGGATCAAGATCCAGGGTTGGTACGGTTGCCGGCTCGGCGGTGTCAACCTCACCGCTGCCGTCATTGGGCAGCTTGAAGTCGGCCACCGAGCCCTGCAACTGCAGTACAAGCTCGGCAAGTTCCGCGACCGAAGTGGCCGTGACCGACGTGCCTTCCGAAGTGCGGATGGAAACGTTTCGAATACCGTCCATCAGTTCGGAAATTCTGCCGGCCTGCTCTGAATGGGTCTGAGCCTCGTTGGAAATATCCTGCACCAGGTTTGCCAGCTCGGTGCTGGCTTTTTCAGTTTGTACCAGCGCCACACCTGCATCCTGGGCCAGCCTGGCACCCGCGACCACTTCACTGGTGGTGGACTCCATGGACTTGATGGCCTCAGCGGTGTCGACCTGAATGGTCTGAACCAGGCCGGAGATCCGCTTGGTGGCGTTGGTGGCACTTTCAGCAAGCTGCTGGACTTCATCCGCGACGACGGCAAAACCCTGACCGCTGCCGCCGGCCGAAGCAGCCTGAATGGCGGCGTTCAGTGCCAGCACGTTGGTTTGTTCGGCAATGTCGTTAATCAGGCTGACAATGTCGCCAATTTCCTGAGTGGACTCACCAAGACGCTTGATGCGTTTCGATGTTTCCTGAATCTGTTCGCGAATCGTGCCCATGCCCTCAATGGTTTCGCGGACTTTTTCGGCGCCGGTATGTGCAATGCTTACCGATTCCATGGCCGTTTCGCTGGATTGTTTTGAGCGCTCCGCCATGGTTCCAAAGGCTGAGGACATGGCCTGAATTTTTTCTGTCGCCCGGGCGACCTGTCCCGCCTGCTCATTGGCGGACTGGGCCAGCAGGGAAGTGGTGTTGCGGGTATTTTCTGCAGACGTCGCTACTGCCGAGGCCGTGGTATTGATGCCAATGACCAGTTCGCGAAGCTGCTCAACAGCAAAGTTAACCGCATCCGCGATGGCGCCGGTCACCTCGTCCGTGACGGTAGCGCGGGCGGTCAGGTCACCGTCTGCCAGGCAACTGAGCTCATCAAGCAGGCGCACAATGGCCTGTTGGGTACGCTTGTTGCTGCGAAAGGCTGTGTCTGCCCGCCGGCGCGCACCAACGATCACGATGCCGACCAGGATCGCCAACAGCACGATCAGCAGCACAAGCCCCAGCGTGCTGGCACCCGTCGACGGCCACGTGCGGGCGCGCGGCAGGGCCGCTACCGCGTTGGTCAGGTCACCGGCCTGGCGAAACATCTTGTCGCTATCCAGAAAAATTGCGTCCGCTGCCTGGCGCACATCTGCCAGATTGACCGAGGCTTCCAGAACAATTTCCAGCTGCGGTTTGGCTTCTTCAAGCAACTGCCGAACCTGCGCCAGACTCGCCAGCGCGCGCTGACTGACAATCTGGTTAACGCCGAGACGGCTGCTGCCGCGGCGCAGACCCAGTTCATACTGTTCTACGGTCGAGGTTTCCTCGCGCAGCGACTCGGCCACCTGGGCGAGGTCGCCCTTGTTTTGCAGGATGTCGCTAACCCGTCGGTTCATGCGCTCAAACAGGAATACCATCCGGCCTGCGAGAACGATTTGTGATGTTGGTGCACCGCTCTCGACCAGGTCATTAAGTACCTGGTTCGCCATGCGCTGCATATTCGGAATGAGCGTCAGGTAGGCGGAGCTGGATTCGGAGAGTTCATTAACCAGCGCTTCGCTGGTGATGATTGTCTGGGCGTTCGCACTGAAGGTGTTCCAGGTCGCATTCAGGGCGCTCATCTCGCCGCTGACCTCGGAAGGCGCAGCCGGCAAGCCCGCCGTGGCGTCGCCAGTGCGGAGCGTCTGCATATTGGCATTAATCAGCCGATGCGTGCCTTCCAGATCGTTGAAGGCGTCCAGATTACCCAAAGCGCTCTCGACCGCTGACTTGGCCAGCTTCTGAGATTCCACCTGCACGCTGGTAGACAGGCCCATCCAGACCCGTTCATCGGCCGCGTTGCGGGTCAGGCTCGTGATGGTCATGCCGACGAACACGCCGGTGGCAATGGTCAGGGCCGCGAGCCCGTAGACCAGCCAGGAGGCATTGGAGCCGGAAAAGGAGTTGTTGCTACTCATCGGTGGTTCACGCTGCTGATCCGTCCAGGAATTCGGGCTGGCTGAACAGGACGTGCAGATCAAGCTCCTGCCAGCTCTCGGTTCCGGAGCGGTGTTGCTTGCGAACCAGTCCGGCGAAGGGCGAGTCATCCGGTAGCCCGGGGCTGCCGGCGTCGTTGCTCATGAAGTTTCTTTGCCCGAATACTTCATCAACAAGCAGACCCACCGGTCGGCCCCGCAGAGTTGATGAAAGAAGTCTTGAACTACCGGTGATGGGTGTTGATTCCCCGCTCAGATAGCAGCCTAGATCGATCACGGTAATGAGGTTGCCCCTGATATTGGCCAGCCCGAGAATGAATTTCTTGGTGCCCGGCACGCGCGTGACGCGGGGAATGGGTAGCGACTCATAGACCCGGTCGGTGCCGCACACCAGCGCAAATGCACCCACGCGAAATGCGAGGCCGGCCCAGTCACCCTGGGACGGGTTGGATCCCGCATCTGCCTCTTCGGCACCGCGGGCTCGCTGCTCATATTCCAGCAGCTTCGCAAATGACGCGTTGACCGTGCTCATGGTTCTCTCCCCTTCCCGCCCCGCAAGGGGGCGCTGGTGTCTGGCCGGCGCGCGACCCTCAGGCCGCGTGCAACTCCACAGCTGACAACAGCTCTTCACGCGTGAACGGCTTGGTGAGATAGAGATCAGAGCCCACTACCCGGCCGCGCGCCTTATCGAACAGCCCGTCCTTGCTGGTAAGCATGATGACAGGCGTGTCGCGAAATTCTGTGTTGTTTTTGATGATGGCAGTCGTCTGGTAGCCGTCAAGCCGTGGCATCATGATGTCCACGAATATCAGGTCTGGCCGATGGCGGGTTATTTTGGACAGGGCCTCAAAACCATTCTCTGCCGTCACAATATGGCAGTTGTGGCCTTTCAGCATGGTCTCAGCCGACCGCCGTATCGTCGCACTGTCGTCGACGAACAGGATAGTCATTTGCTGGGCTTGTTCTGTTTCCCCGTCCATGGCCTCCCCGGCCATCGAAACCGATTCCGTATTCATGATGCGCTTCCCTGTTGCCTTGTCCCTGGGCGTATATCCTTACGCCGTTATTTTCTCACTCACGCACACGGTGGAACGTGCGCGGCTCCCCGCAGTCGACCTAGTCTATACCCGATTATGACCGGTTTCCAGCTTCGGGCCGAATGGAAAGAATGTCACTTATATCACTGAGCGTCAAACAGTTTATTGTCAGCGGGTGGGTGGAAAGACTCCTCGTACCGCTGGCATGCGAATCTCCGGCGACAGATAATGGGGTTCGTATCCGCAGCGAGTTACCCGATGGCAGACACAACAACAAGAGACGGCAGCGCCTTGCGCACGGGGGTTGTCATGGACCCGATTGCAGGAATCAACATCAAGAAGGATTCCACCTTCGCCATGATGCTCGAAGCGCAACGACGCGGCCATGAGCTTGTCTATCTCGAGCCTGCAGACCTCTGGGTCAACGGCGGCGAGGCGCTGGGTTCCATGCGTCGCGTTACCGTACGCGATGACCCTGCAGACTGGTTCAGCCTGGGTGAACGTGAAGACGCCCCGCTGGCATCACTGGACTTGCTGCTGATGCGCCGGGATCCGCCCTTCGACATGGATTATGTTCACCTGACCTACGCGCTCGAGCTGGCCGAGCGGGCGGGAACACTGGTGATTAACCGTCCGCAGGCCCTGCGCGATGCGAACGAAAAATTCTTCATTACCCATTTTCCGCAGTGCTGCACACCATTTGCTATCGCGCGCCAGGCCAAACGGCTTGCAGCCTTTGCCGAAGCCACGGGCCCCTGTGTGGTGAAGCCCTTGGACGGCATGGGGGGTGAATCCATTTTCCAGCTTAATCCGGGTGACCCGAACCAGAAGGTGATTCTCGAGGCCATCACCAGGCATGATCAGGAAATGGTCATGGTGCAGCAATACATTCCCGAGATTACCGCCGGCGACAAGCGCATTCTTATTGTTGATGGTGAGCCGGTGCCTTACGCGCTGGCACGAATTCCCGGGGCAGGTGATTTCCGTGGCAACCTGGCCAAGGGAGGTACCGGCAAGGGGGTGCCGCTGTCGGAGCGCGACTATTGGATTTGTGAGCAGGTTGCGCCTTCTTTAAAGGCCATGGGTATCTTGTTCGCCGGCCTGGATGTGATCGGTGACTGGCTGACGGAGATTAATGTGACCAGCCCAACCTGCATCCGCGAGCTGGATGCGCAATACGGGCTGAACATTGCCGGTCAGCTGTTTGACGCCGCCGAAGCCAGGTTACGTGAGCGCAACGCGGTGCAATGAGCGCGGTGCTGAACATGCGTGACCTGTTTGACGATCGAATGTCGGTCGCGCTGATTGTCGCCCTGGTATTGCATGCCGTCGTATTGCTGGGGCTTAGTTTTCACCTTGAATTCAGCCCGGTCCGGCAGGTTGCTGAATCTCTGGACGTGGTCCTGGTGAATTTTCGTACCGAGAGTGAGCCGGAGGAGGCGGAATTTCTCGCGCCCGTGGCCCAGGAAGGGGGTGGCGATGACGACGAGTCCGAAAAGCCCTCCGAGCAGCTCAGTCCGGTAATGCCCAGCATCGCGGAGGGCGATATGCCGGCCAGCAGCATGCCGGCGTTGCCCACACCCCGCGAAGATGCCCGGGAAATCGTTACCGCAGAAACAACGGACGCAGAGACCACTACTGACCTCACGCAGGTTGAGCAACCTGACACCGAGATGCCCAGCGCCGCCGAACTGATGCAGCAGCGCATGGACGTGGCCAGTCTTCAGCCCCAGTCAGATCGAACCAACCCCTGGAAATCCAAACTTCCCCGGCGTCGCTTTATCTCCGCCAATACCAAGGAGTACGAGTATGCAACCTACATGGCTGCCTGGGTGGCGAAGGTAGAGCGGGTAGGCAACCTGAATTATCCCACCGAGCTCAAACAGCGGGGTGTGGCCGGAGATTTGTTGATGACCGTCGGCGTAAACCGGGACGGCAGCGTGGAAAGCATCAATGTGCAACGCGAATCCGGCATTCCGGAACTGGACCAGGCTGCCATGCGTATTGTTCGCCTGGCGGCACCCTATGCGCCCTTGCCGGCAGAAATTGCCAGCGAGGTGGACGTTCTGCACATTACCCGAACCTGGCGTTTTTCCGCGGGCAACCGCTTTGAATGAACCGCGTTAATGAGCGTGCCAGCCCGACCGCGGATGCCCAAACCAGCCGCCAAAAGCGGTCGCGCCTCCAGCATCCTTGAACCCCGGGCCGCGCGCACCGATATTAGAGAGCATGACAAACGAACAAACCATTGACGGCTACCTGGACAACCAGCTGCTGGTTGCCATGCCAGGTATGCTTGACCCCAACTTCGCCCGCAGCGTAACGCTGATGTGCCAGCACACGAGTGAAGGCGCTATCGGCATCACCATCAACCGCGAGTCGAGTTTCACCCTCGGTGAAATTTTTGACCAGCTTAAGGTCCGCTGCGATAACGAAGCACTGCGCGCCCAGCCTGTTCTGGAAGGCGGTCCGGTCAGCCCGGAGCGGGGCTTTGTGCTGCACAGCCCCGGCAAGGGGTTTGAGTCAAGCATGAACCTGGCCGGTGGCAGCATTGCGGTTACCACCTCCCGTGATGTGCTGGCGGCCATTGCTGCCGGTGAGGGCCCGGACCAGTTCCTGGTGGCCCTGGGTTATGCAGGCTGGACCGATGGCCAGTTGGAAGATGAGCTCAGGGAAAATGCCTGGCTGTCTGTGCCTACCGACCAGGCAATCGTGTTCGATGCACCCCTGGCCGAGCGTTGGAACCGGGCGGTCGGCAATCTTGGAGTCGATATAAGCCATCTTCACGATCATGGCGGTCGTGCCTGACGACGGGCAATTGCCCGGCGAGACGCCTGCCGGCACCTGGCTGGGCTTTGATTTCGGATTAAAGCGTATTGGTGTGGCCTCGGGTCAGACCGCGACCGGCACGGCTGGACCACTCGATGTTGTTGCGCATGGCCCACGGCAGCCGGACTGGGCACATATTCATGTACTGCTTAAAGAATGGAAACCGGTTGGCCTGGTGGTAGGTCTGCCCCTGGGCCAGGACGGTGAAGAGACACCTCTGTCCAGGCGCGCTCGCGCCTTCGGCAAGCGGCTGGCGGAGGAGACTGGTGTCATGGTGCTGTTCCAGGATGAGCGGCTCACCTCGTGGGCCGTGGAGGAGCAATTCGTCGCCCAGCGGGCCGGCGGCACCGCGCGGCGCAAGGACGCAGCCCGGCTGGATGCGAAAGCGGCTGCCATCATTCTCCAGAACTGGCTACAATCCGGGCATCATGAGCCCTGAAGCACCGCGTCACCTCCTGGATATCAGCAGCCAGCCCACGCAGGTGCTGCGGGCGATACTCGATGACGCCGCCAGGATCGTCAAAGACCCCCAGGCCCTGCGTGATGCCTGCGCCGGACGCGTGCTGGTTAATTTGTTCTATGAGCCAAGCACGCGCACCCGGGTATCCTTTGAAATTGCTGCGATTCGCCTTGGCATGAGCGTGGTCAATATTGCCGCCGCGGACAGTTCGGTCAAGAAAGGCGAAACCCTGATGGATTCCTTCCTGACCCTGCAGGCCATGTCGCCGGACATCGTTGTCGTGCGCCACCCCGAAAATGGCGCGCTTGAGCCACTGGCGGCTGCCGCGGCGCCAGGGGTGCACGTGGTCAATGCTGGTGACGGCAGCCACGCACATCCAACCCAGGCCCTGCTTGATGCACTGACGCTGATGCAGCATTTTGATGACCTCTCATCGTTAAAAATTCTTGTGGCCGGTGATCTTCACCATTCCCGTGTAACCCGCTCCGGCGTGGCCCTGTTCAAAAAGCTCGGTGTTGGCGAGATTCGTCTCTGTGCGCCGCCGGGACTTGAGGCCGGCGCGACGGTTTCAGAAGGGGTGCAAAGTTTCAGTGACCTGGATGAAGCCCTGGAAGGTGTTGATGTGGTGATGATGCTGCGCATCCAGCACGAACGGTTGGCGGGCATCGCGATACCCGATGGAGAGCGTTACCACCGGCGCTGGGGGTTGACCCCGGAGCGACTCGCACGCGCTGCGCCGGACTGTCTTGTCATGCACCCGGGGCCGATGAACCGCGGGGTTGAGATTGCCTCGGAGGTTGCTGATGGTCCCCGCTCCCTGATTTTGGAGCAGGTCGCGAACGGTGTGGCTGCGCGCATGGCTGTGTTGAGGGCGCTGGTCGGCGCCTGAGCAGCCACCCGCTTACCAGCTGCCCTCATTGGGCATGGATTCCCAGGGTTCCTGAGGCGCCAGCGCGGAGCCGCGCTGCAGCAATTCGATGCTGATGCCGTCCGGTGAGCGGACAAAGGCCATGCGACCATCCCGCGGCGGCCGATTGATCGTGACACCGCTGTCCATCAGGTGTTGGCACAGGCCGTAAATGTCATCCACAGCGTAGGCCAGGTGGCCAAAATTGCGTCCACCGGTGTAGTTCTCCGGATCCCAGTTCCAGGTTAACTCCACCTGTGCTTCCTCGTCTCCCGGCGCGGCCAGGAAAACCAGGGTGAAACGGCCTGCCTCCACGTCTTTTCGCTGTAACTCCCGCAAGCCAAGCTTATTGCAGTAGAAGTCGAGAGATTCGTCCAGGTCGCTGACGCGTACCATCGTGTGCAGGTATTTCATCAAAGGGGATCCATGTCTATGCTGTTGCAAGGTTCACAGGAAGATTACCATGACTGATGTCGGCAGCGTTGATGCAGATACGCCCGAACCGGGCAAGCCGGGGCGGGATGTCGACGGACGCCGGGCACTGCTGCGTCGCTCCATTCTGTTGCAATTAAAGCTGGTGGTTGACGGCCTGCGGGATTTTCTCCTGGTGCCCATAGCGATGGGTGCAACCCTGATGGGCCTGCTGCGCGGTGGCGATGAGCCTGCCCGTGAATTTAACCGGGTGATTGAGTTGGGTCGTGCGACCGATGAGTGGATCGACCTGTTTGGAATACACCAGGCACCGGGCAGCCAAAGTTCAGATATTCCCGGTCCCGGTGTTCGGAATCCCGCAGTGCAGAGCACAGAAGTTCAGACCAAAGAAGATGGAGATGGGGAGGTTCGCGCTACAGGGGAACAGCCGCCGGATCCCGGTCACAGCTACCCGAGGAACCTTGAGGAATGGGCGAACCGCGCAGAGGCGGTGATTCAGAATGAGATCAAGAGCGGTGAATTGAGTGAGCAGGCTGCGCGTGCCTTACGTCGTGCCCTCGGCCGGCTACAAGAAGACCACAAACCCGCCAGGCAGGACAGCAAGCGTTCAGATCAGTAGGAGCCAGCGATGTACTGGTTCAGTTGTTCGATTTCCGCCTGCTTCTCCTCGACCACAACTTTTACCAGGTCACCGATGGAAACGATGCCCAGCAGTTGGTTCCCGTCAGCCACTGGCAAGTGCCTGCAGCGGCAGTTGGTCATCACCTCCATGCACTCCTCCACCGAGTCGGTGGGTTTGGCGAACACAACAGGCGAAGACATTACATCCCTGACTGGCGTTTCCGTCGACGAGCGCGCTTTGAGTGCGATCTTCTGCAGATAATCCCGTTCTGTGAAAATGCCGGCAATCTCATCCTGCTGTTTGACCAGCACTGCCCCGATATTGACCTCCGCCATCAGGCTGATGGCCTCGAGCACGGATTGATTGTGATCCACGCACAATACCATGCCGCCTTTTTGTTGGATGATCTCAGAGACCGGTTTCATGCCCATAAACAACCTTGAGTGCTTGGTCTAAGCATAGTTGCTGTTGAACGGATTACAACGTGGTTGTAATCCGGCATGCGCATCGATCAGCGTGGGTGTTCGTCGTCCCGGGAAACCACGGTGTATTCGCCTTCAATGGTGTCGTTTGCGCGCCCGGCAGGTCTGCCAGGGCGTTCCGCGCCATGGGTGGTGCCGGCCGCGCGAGTTTGCTTGGCGACCTCTGACAGGACGCGCCAGTTTTTGATCCAGAACCACAAGCCGGCAAGCAGAGAAATTCCCAGAGCAATCAGGAAGGCCACCATCCCGATCATGAAGGCCCCGATCAGGAACAGGGTCGCGACCACAGCGGCGAGCGCGCGGGTAAGTGGGTTTCCAGGCGGTGGTGTGAGGTAAACTGGCATGCTGTAAATACGGTATCAAAAGCGCAGGTGACTTGTGTGAAACGTGGGGTCGGGAGAGGCGGAAGCCAATGAAGAAGCTTTGCGAAGTTGAGGATATCGTGATGGGTACGGGGCGGGAGTTTCGTTGCGGCAGCGGTTTTTTGGCCGTATTCCGTTGTTCCGGTTCCGTACACTCCTGGCTTAACGTCTGTCCCCATCAGGCCCGCAGTCTGAACTTTGCGCCGGATGAGTTTCTGTTCACCGGAGAAGGCCACCTGGTTTGTCCGCACCACGGTGCAAAGTTTGATGTTGCCAGCGGAGATTGTCTGGAAGGGCCTTGCAAGGGCGCGAGCCTTACGCCGGCCCCGGTGGTCATTCAAGGGGGCGCAGTGTGGCTGCAGGAAGACTGAAACTTCGTCACGCATTTTCTGAAATGCCGTAAATCAGAACATCAGGTTGACCACGGTAAGCATAACGACCAGAAAAATAATCGACATGCCTGAGCCCACGCGAATGAAATCGCGCACCGTGTAGCCCCCGGGCCCAATGATCAAAGCATTGACCTGATGGGTTGGCAGAATGAAGGCATTGGAAGTCGACAGCGCGATAATCAGGGCATACATCATCGGATTGGCGCCAGTGGCCAGGGCAATGCTGATCGCGATGGGTACCAGGATGGTGGTTGCACCAACATTGGACATTACCAGCGAGAACACCGTGGCCAGCAGCGCCAGCATGATCTGAATGGCCAGGTCGGGCAGGTTGCCGAGCAAAGCCAGCGCCTGTTGGGCAATCCATGCGGCAGTGCCTGTCTGTTCCATGGCCTGGCCCAGCGGAATCAGGCTGGCAACCAGGAACACCGTCTTCCAGCTGACCGACTCGTAGGCTTCATCCATATTCAGAACGCCACTGAGCACCATGCCCAGCGCGCCGACCAGCAGGCAGATTGCGAGCCGGAAATCGGTGAAAATGATCAGGCCAATCGACAGCGCAAAAAACGTAAGGGCGTAGCCTACTTTTTGCGGGCGCTGTTCTTCCTTGGGAATATCCGTGGCGACGACAAAGTCTTTCTCCAGTTGCACCGAGCCCAGGTCCCGCCAGGTACTGTGGCTGACCAGACAGTCACCGACCTGCATTTCCTGCTCGCGCAGATCGTCGATCAGGATTTCACCGCGCCGGTTGATGGCCAGCACACTGATGCCATAGCGTTTGCGCAGCCGCGCTTCACCAATCGACTGGCCAATCAGGCGTGAGCCCGGTGGAATGACCACCTCGGAGATGCCCGCCCGGCTTGGATTAAACAGCCCGCCAAAGGTTCGCAGGCTTGGATTCACCCGGCACTGATTATCCAGTGCAAATTGCCCGACCTGGTCCCGTGGGCCCATTACACCCAGAATGGTTCCAACCCAGATCATTTCGTCGGAGGGCGGCGCCATGCGGGGTTCTTCCGTGTTGCGGATGCCCAGTAAACGTGGCGCACCGGAGAGCTTCTCAGCCTCACCGACGGTCATCCCGACCATGGGACTATCGACCGTGACCACCAGCTCGTAGACATCGCCGTCAATGCCGTAGACATCTGCAAAGTACGTGGTGGTGCGTGCGGGCGAACCGATTCGCTCTGCCTGGCGCGCGGGCAACAACCATTTGCCGAACAGCAGAAAATACAAAATGCCGGATGCCAGCAGGGCAAGGCCTACCGGTGTGACGTCGAAAAGCTCAAAGGTTCCCAGGGTCTGGACGCCGGTGGGCAGTGCTGCGTTGGAGTTGTTGATCAGATCATTGAGCAGAATCAGGGGCGAGGAACCGACCATCGTCAGCGTCCCGCCCATGATGGCGCAGAAGCCCATGGGCATCAGGAGTTTGGACAGGGCAATCCCGGTCCGTGCAGAGATTTTCGAAATGACGGGTAAAAACAGTGCGGCCGCACCGACGTTTTGCATGATCCCCGAAATACACCCGACAATGCCCGAGGTAAGGGGAATGATGCGACGTGCGGTGTTGCCACCCACCTTAAGGATCCAGGCCGCCACAACGGTCATGACCCCGGTTCGGTCCAGCCCTGCACCAAGTATCATCACCGCGATGATGGACAGCACCGCATTGGAGGCGAAGCCATCAAATAACTGGGCTGCCGGCACCAGCCCGAGCAGGCCGAGAGCGACCATAATCGTGATCGCCACCACGTCGACGCGCAGAACGTCAAAGACGAACATCATGATGGTAACTACCAGCACGGTAAGTACCATCGACATGTCCAGAGTCAGCGTGAGGCTGGATTCCATGGCTGCTTGTGTGACTCCCCCTGTTTCTCTCTAACCCTACCGCGACTGACGTCGCAGGAAAACGGTCGTGTTACCCGCGGCGCGGTTCATGACGCTGTGCGCCGGAACAGCAGATCGCGGGTTTCATGACCCAATCGATCGCCGCGCGCTTCGTATTTGGTGCCGGGACGCCATGCGGGCTGATCTACGAAACCGCCGTCAGGTGCCAGGTTTTCGAAATCGCTGGCAGCTTGCAGCACCTCGAGCATGTGCTCGGCATAGGGCACCCAGTCGGTGGCCAGGTGCAATAAACCGTCTGCCTGCATTTTACGCGCCAGCAGAGCCACGAAATCAGGCTGGATCAGCCGGCGTTTGTTGTGGCGCTTCTTGTGCCAGGGGTCAGGGAAATAAATTCGTACGCCGGCGAGGGACCGGTCGGCTACCCGCTCGTTCAGAAAAACCACCGCGTCGCCAATGCACACGCGAACGTTTTCCACCTCGTTTTCAGCGAGCGCCAGGAGCAGGCGACCGACGCCCGGGGGGTGAACCTCAATACCGAGAAAGTTTTTTTCGGCCTCATCCCGGGCCATGCGCCAGGTGCTCTCACCATTCCCAAAACCGATTTCGAGCACGGTTTCAGCGCGCCGGCCAAAGAGATTTTCGAAATCCAGCGGCTCATCGCCATCGGGAACGCCAAGTTTTGGGTACAGGGTATCGATAGCCCGCTGCTGACCCGGTGTCAGCCTGCCGCCTCGAACCACGAAACTGCGCACCGGCCGGTGGCGTGGATTGGTCTCATGTTCTGTCATGCCGGAATTGTAACGTAAGCGCTCGTGCTTCAGCGCTGGCATGAAGGAATGAGCCTGGCTTTCGTATGGCGTAAGCCTTGAAGCAAGTCAGGCCCTTTATTTGCACGAAAAGGTGCAAATGGAAGGCCCTTGCATTAATATATATCTCTTGATCCCAATAAAGAGATATATTCTCTTTGCGCAACAGCTGAGATACTCACCATGAGCACAGACAACAAGCGCTTCCTGTTCACCTCCGAATCAGTTTCAGAGGGCCATCCGGACAAGGTTGCAGACCAGATTTCTGACGCCATTCTCGATGCCATCCTGGAACAGGACAGCGGCGCGCGCGTGGCCTGTGAGACGTTCGTCAAGACGGGTGTTGCCATCGTTGGTGGTGAAATTACGACGGATGCGTGGGTGGATATGGAAGCCATTGTGCGCGACGTGATCGTCAATATTGGCTATGACAGCTCCGAGGTGGGTTTCGACGGCCACACCTGCGGGGTGGTGAACATCATTGGCAAACAGTCCGCTGATATCGCCCAGGGCGTTGACCGCTCAGCACCCGAAGAGCAGGGTGCCGGCGATCAGGGATTGATGTTCGGCTATGCCTCCAATGAAACAGAGGAGCTGATGCCGGCGCCGATTCATTATTCACATCTGCTGGTCAAGAAGCAGGCTGAAGTGCGCCGCAACAGCGATGCCGGCCGCGAACATTTGCGCCCGGATGCCAAAAGCCAGGTCACCTTCCGCTATGAGAACGGCCGGCCGGTTGCCATCGATGCGGTTGTCCTTTCCACACAGCATGCGGGTCACACACCCGGTTCATTGTTGCGTGAACTGGTGATGGAAGAGATCATCAAGCCGGTGCTGCCGCAGGAGTGGCTGTCTGAAGACACCGCCTACCACATCAATCCTACGGGCCGCTTTGAAGTGGGCGGTCCGGTGGGTGACGCAGGTCTCACCGGCCGCAAAATTATCGTTGACACCTACGGGGGCATGGCGCGCCACGGTGGCGGTGCTTTCTCCGGCAAGGATCCCTCCAAGGTGGACCGCTCAGCGGCCTATGCGGCGCGTTACGCGGCCAAGAACGTGGTTGCTGCGGGCCTCGCAGAACGCTGTGAGATTCAGGTTTCCTATGCCATCGGTGTTGCCGAGCCCACTTCAATTACGGTGGAAACCTTCGGTACCGAAAAGGTGCCGGCGACGGTCATTGAACAACTGGTGCGCGATGAATTTGATCTGCGCCCCTACGGCATCATTACTTCCCTGGATCTGTTAAAGCCCATATACCGGCCCCTGGCCGCCTACGGTCACATGGGCCGTGAAGATCTTGGCGTGAGCTGGGAGCGAACGGATAAAGCCGCGATCCTGCGGGACAAGGCCGGCCTTTAAGGCCACGAGATTTCACGCGTAAGCCCGAGAAGCGCTGCAGCCGGAATATCATCCGGCGAGGCTCGGGGTAACGCGGCAAATGAACAACGGCGCTTGGTATTGACTGAACGGAGTTTTTAACCATGAACGCAGTAGTAGAAAACCTTCAAAAAAACGATTATTTCGTAGCGGATATGTCCCTGGCGGACTTCGGCCGCCGCGAGATCGCGATCGCCGAAACGGAAATGCCGGGCCTGGTATCAATCCGCGAGGAACTGGCTGCCGAGCAGCCCCTCAAGGGCGCACGCATCGCCGGCTCCCTGCACATGACCATCCAGACCGCAGTGCTGATCGAGTCTCTCGAAGCGCTGGGTGCTGATGTCCGTTGGGCATCCTGCAACATCTATTCGACACAGGATCATGCAGCCGCCGCGATTGCGGCCAATGGCACACCGGTTTTCGCCTTCAAGGGTGAGAACCTGGATGAGTACTGGGAATTCACCCACCGGATCTTCCAGTGGAAAGACGCCAACGGCAATGAGACTTTCGCCAACATGATTCTCGACGACGGCGGTGATGCAACCATGCTGCTGCACCTTGGGGCCCGTGCCGAGAACGACATCTCTTTGCTGGACAACCCGGGCAGTGAGGAAGAAGTTGCCCTGTTCAATGCCATCCGCAAGCGCCTCGACACGCAGCCGGGCTGGTACAGCAAAGCACTGGCCGCAATTCAGGGTGTGACGGAAGAAACCACCACCGGTGTGAAGCGCTTGTACAAGTTCGCCAAGGAGGGCAGCCTGCCGTTCCCGGCGATCAATGTGAATGACTCGGTCACCAAGTCCAAGTTTGACAACCTGTACGGCTGCCGTGAGTCACTGGTAGACAGTATCAAGCGTGCCACGGACGTCATGATTGCCGGCAAGATCGCCGTGGTTGCCGGTTTCGGTGATGTGGGCAAGGGCTCCGCCCAGTCTCTGCGGGCCCTCGGCGCGATTGTGTGGGTTACGGAAATTGATCCGATCTGCGCCCTGCAGGCGGCCATGGAAGGTTTCCAGGTCGTAACCATGGAAGATGCAGTGCCGCGGGCGGATATCTTTGTAACCGCCACCGGCAACTACAACATCATCACCCGCGAGCACATGGCTGGTATGAAGAACGAAGCCATTGTTTGCAATATCGGTCACTTCGATAACGAAATTGATGTGGCCGGCCTCAAGGATTGCACCTGGGAGAACATCAAGCCGCAGGTGGATCATGTGATCTTCCCGGATGGCAAGCGCATCATCCTGCTCGCGCAGGGCCGCCTGGTGAACCTGGGTTGCGGCACGGGTCATCCGAGCTTCGTGATGTCCAACTCGTTTACCAACCAGGTGCTGGCCCAGATCGAGCTGTGGCAGAAAGGCGATGAGTATGACAATCAGGTCTACGTGTTGCCCAAGCATCTTGACGAGAAAGTAGCGCAGCTTCACCTTGCACGTATCGGTGCGAAGCTGACCACGCTGAGCAAAGACCAGGCCGACTATATCGGCGTCGAAGTGGAAGGCCCGTTCAAGCCCGAGAGCTATCGATACTGAGTGCTGGTTCGCTTTGAATCACCGGACTCGCCGGGGCGTTTTGCGCCCCGGCGACATCTTGACCTGACCCTTCGAAACGGCCCCCAGTCATGACCAAGGCCCGTTGCTCATTCGAATTTTTTCCCCCGCGAAACGATGAGCAGGCGCTTATCCTGCGTTCTACCTGGCAAAAGCTTGCCCGCCTGGACCCGCGTTATCTCACCGTAACTTTTGGTGCTGGAGGCTCCACGCAGGAGTCAACGCGACGCACCGTGAATGAGCTGATCAGCCTTTCCAATGTGCCGGTTGCGGCGCACATCTCCTGTATGGCCCGCGAACTGTCGATACTCGATGAATTGCTCGATCTGTACCGGGCCTCGGGCGTTGATCGACTGGTGGTGCTGCGCGGTGACCCGCCTGAAACCATGGATTTTAAGCCACCGTTTCGCTTCGCCAGTGAGCTGGTGGCGCACGTCAGGCAACGTCATGGTGATTTTTTTCGCATCGAAGTGGGTTGCTACCCGGAAGTGCATCCGGAGTCCCCGGACCTGGAAACCGAAATTCACTGGTTTGCCGAAAAGGTCCGTGCCGGTGCAGATGGCGCGATAACCCAGTATTTTTTTGAGGCAGACACCTATTTTCGGTTTGTCGAACGTGCCCGGGCGGCCGGCGTGAACATTCCGATAACCCCGGGCATCATGCCGATTACCAACTACACCCAGTTGGCGCGGTTTTCACAACGCTGCGGGGCGGTGATTCCTGGCTGGCTGGCAACACGGCTGGAGTCTTTTGGCGAAGATCGTGCGGCAATCCGGGAGTACGGCCTGGAAGTGGTTACCTCACTGTGTGACCAACTGATCCGCGGCGGTGCACCTGGATTGCATTTCTATACCCTGAACCGCGCCAATGCCACCATGCGCATCTGGCAGAATCTGGGCCACTGAGAACAGGCGTTCTGACCGTACCCGACGGCTGGGGGAGACCTGCCGGTTATGTCTTACTGGCGATAAATGGCCACAGTCACAGTGCCATCAACGGCGACTGAGGCGCGGTACATGCCCGAAGTATTGAATGGCATGGCGATGTTGCCTTGCCGGTCAATCGCGATGACACCGCCGGTGCCACCGGCATTGACCAATATCTCGTTAACCACGGTATCTGCCGCCTCGCGCAACGGCGCTCCCTGCGCCACGCGCTGACAGATGTCATAGGCAACCATCCAGCGGATGAAATACTCGCCATGCCCGGTTGCACTGACTGCGCAGGAATCATTGTCCGCAAAGGTTCCGGCCCCGATGATGGGCGAGTCACCGACCCGCCCAAAACGTTTGTTGGTCATCCCCCCGGTCGAGGTTCCCGCCGCCAGATTTCCGGCCTGGTCGAGAGCGACGGCGCCGACGGTGGAAAAGAAATCCTGGGCCTTGAAGGTGCCCGCAGATTCCCTGGCGCGGGCTTCTTCGAGCTGTTGCCAGCGAAAATCTGTATAGAACCAGGCAGGCTCGACGAAGGCAAAGCCCTGCTCCTCGGCAAACTGCTCGGCACCCGCGCCGGACAACATGACGTGCGGTGAGTTCTGCATGACCGCGATGGCCAGATCGATCGGATGTTGGATGCGCTGCACGGAGGACACTGCCCCGGCATTTCTGTCCTGGCCGGTCATCACCGAAGCATCCAGCTCGTTGACGCCCTCGCTGTTGAATACTGCCCCACGGCCGGCGTTGAATAGCGGATTGTCTTCGAGCAGGCGGATCGCGGTGCGGATCGCGGTCAGGCTGGATTCGCCTTCCTGCAGTTGCTCATAGCCGGCAAGTACTGCCTGTTCCAGGGACTCAAGAAAGGCTGCTTCGCGCTCGGCACCCATGTTTTCCCGCTTGATTGTGCCGGCACCGCCGTGGATGGCGATGGCTACTGGCGCATCAGCGGCATGCATGACGGATGTCCAGGTGCCGGGCACCAGTGCGCAGAGAATCAGGGAAATGGTTCGCATCATGGTGGCTTGCTCCAGTGGGTTGCTCTGCCGGTCGGGTTGGGTATGTTAGCAGCATGGCAATATGACCATGAAAGCCCGCCGCAGTCTCGCGAGGACTGAATTCAGGCAGCATGGTCAGGGAAAAGGGTTTCCAGCGCGTTACGGTGCTGCACCCAGTAAAGGCCGGCATAAATTTTCGGGTCCAGAGCCTTACCGTCTTGCAGCGCGCGTGCGAGCCAGGCGTTGATTTCATCCAGCGGCACAACATGCACGATGATGTCCTCCGAGGCGTCTCCGCCACCACGGCCTTCGCGAACGAGATCGGTGGCCAGGAAAATATCCAGCATTTCATCACTCATGCCGGCGGAGCTCGGGCAGTTGAGCAGATGAGTCAGTTGCCCGGCCCGGAAGCCGGTTTCTTCCCATAACTCACGCTGCGCAGCAACTTGCACCGGCTCATCAGCATCACCATGATCGCCAACCAGGCCGGCAGGCAGTTCAATCACCGCCGCGTTTACCGGCGTTCTGAATTGCTCCACAAGCACCAGCTCGCGATGCGCGGTTACCGGCACGATAACAACGACACCGGTGGCATTGGTCCGTGTCGCATACTCCCAGCCGTTGCACTCCATGATGCCGAGGTAGCGTCCGGTGAAGTGTTTATGATCGGTACTTTTGTCGTTTTCGTCGTTCATTGCTGCAATATCCGGCCGCGCCGTCCTTATCTGATCTGATGGGTACCAACACGACACCGCTGGCGCCATTGTCAGTCAGGCAATGTTAAGTGATAGGAGGGTCAGATATTGAAATTTGAAGTCAGTGGAACCAAATAAGGTCGCATCGTTCCAAGTGTCGACCTTCGCTGAGACCACAATAATGAGAATTTTCCCGCTTATCGCTGCCGCGGCGCTCCTTACTTTCGCCGCTTTGCCCACGACGAGCCGCGCACAGGCGCCGCTTAACACCGATGCCGCGTCCGATACAGGACCCGATGCCGCCCCGGCTGTCAGACCGGTGAGTGTTCCGGAGCTGCGTCAGATGGCCAATCAAGCGTATGCCGAAAAGAATTATCCATTGCTTCTGAAGGCGGTCTCGGCACTTCATGAGCTTCGACCATGGAACCCGGATTACATGGAATATGTGGTTCTGGCCAATGCCTTGATGGACAACAAGGCCGGTGCTTACGAGATGATGCTGAAAATGCAGCAACAGGGATTAACAGCTGACTTCAATAGCACGCAGGACACGGTACTCATTCGTGACACGGAGGCTTATGAGCATATCAACGATCTGATGGTCCGTGCCGCCGAACCTGCGGGGGCCGCGGAGTTGCAGATCACCCTGCCCGAGTCGCTGGTTACGGCTTCAGACATCGCCTGGGATGCAACTCGGGAAGCGTTCCTTGTCAGTGACCCTGGCCGGGGTGCCGTCTATCGCGTTGGCCGTGACGGTGAGTCCAGTGAACTGCTGCGGGCGAACGATGAGAATGGCCTGTGGGCGATCTATGGCTTGCTGGTAGACGCTGAAAATAACCGTCTCTGGGTATCCAGCGCTGCCACCGCGGAATTTGTTTCATTTAATGAGACCGACACGGGACGTTCCGCTTTGTTTGAATTTACCCTTGACGAGCTCGAGTTAGTCAAAAAATACCCGGTTGCGGCAGATGGTCACCGGCACAAGCTTGGTGCCTTAACCCGGGTCAGCAACGGAGATATCTACGCGATCGATACGGTAATGCCTCTGGTCTACCGCCTGGGATCCGGCGAGGATCGCCTGGTACGCTTTGCGCTGGCCGGTGACAGTGTTTTTCTGCGTGACATCACTGCCTCCGATGACGGTTCCCGCTTGTATCTGGCCGATTATGAGCTGGGTATTACCGTTTTCGATCTCGCTGCCAGGCAAGCCGCCAAGGTCGCCGCGGCCGAGACGCTGAATATGGGTGGTATCGAGAGCCTTGAATACTGGAACGGCCACCTTGTGATGACCCAAAGTGGAATCGAGCCACAGCGCATCATGCGTCTGGAGCTGAGTACAGACGGTGCTTCGGTGATTGCCGTCGCGCCCCTGGCTGTGGCGCAAACCTTCTTTGATCATCCCGCATCCGGGGTGATTCTAGATGGCTCGCTATGGTTTATCGCGAACAGCTATGGCGCGCAGAATTCAGTGGAGCCCGAGCCAATCAGGATAGGGCTGACGCCCGTTGAGTCGGCCCCGGATCTTGGTTCTCCGGATCTTGAAAAATTCTGGGACGACTATTATGAAAATACCGGCCGGCCGCGACCTGAAGCGCCGGCAGGGGATTCCTGATACCCGGGTGCTCTCAGGGACTGCTCTGCAGGCAGCGCTGGCGAAGCATTCCGCCGAACGACAGCGTGTCAAAAAGCCGGTTAAGCCGGGCCTCATCCAGCGCCCGGCGTTGAAGGTCAGGTTCTGCGAGGGCGGAAGGCACCGCGCACTCGATGCCGGTGAGTTGCCGCGCCAGCTCGGCAGCGGCGCGGTGTTGAGCCAGTTTTGGCGCCATGCTTTTGGCGCCGCGAAAACTGAGGTGTTGAATCTCTTCCAGGCGTTCGAAGATGGCCTCCAGCGTGCCGAAATGACCAAGTAAAGCGGATGCGGTTTTTGGGCCCACTCCGGGCACGCCCGGAATGTTGTCCACGGTATCGCCGGTCAGGGCCAGGTAGTCGGCAATTTGCCCCGGTCTGACGCCAAATTTTTCAAGAATCCCGGCCGGACCAAGGCGTGTATTGCGCGCAAAATCCCACCAGGTATCGCCCTCAACCAGTAGCTGCGCGAGGTCTTTGTCACCGGTCACGATGTGAATCGGGTGGCCGCGTTCCCGCCAGTAGGCGGCCAGTGTTCCGATCAGGTCGTCGGCTTCAAAACGTTCGTCGCTGTAGCATTTGAACCCCATTGCCTCGGCCATGCTGCGCGCCCAGGCAAACTGGCGCTTCAACTCTTCGGGTGCAGGATCCCGGTTGGCTTTGTATTCAGGATAGATGTCATTGCGAAAACTGCTGCTCAGCGACACATCAAAAGCAACGCCCACGTGTTCCGGCCGGGCCTGCTCGACCAGGCTGCAGAGAAAACCGGTAAAACCATAGACCGCGTTCGTTGGTTGGCCCTGGTCGTTCAGAAAGGCGTCAGGCATGGAATGCCAGGCTCGAAAAAGGTAAATGCTGGCGTCGACCAGGTAGACAGGAGATGCGCTCATAGGCGCATGATAGCAGGCCGGATGGCTGATTCAGGCCAGCAGGGGTTTACCAGCTTCTACGCGTTGGCGTAAAACGCTTTTGCGCGGAAAGTGCGCCAGCAGAAATTCCATCTGGTCAGCCAGGATTTTGCGCCCTTGCAGGTAAATGTACTCTGCGTGGGTCGGGGTGAACGGAATCGCCAGCAGTTGCATGCCTGACTGCTCCGGCGTTCGACCCGCCTTATGGTTATTGCAGCGCTTGCAGGCAGTTACCACGTTCGCCCAGATATCCAGTCCACCCTGGCTGACTGGTTTCACATGGTCGCGCGACAGCAGGAAATTTGGAAAGCGCTCGCCGCAATAAAGGCACAAATTCTGGTCGCGCCGGAACAGTGCTTTGTTGCTGAGTGGCGGTACGTAGCCTTTGGTAAACAAGTGCTTGTGGGGGTGGTGACCGGTGGTGGCGAGGATCGCATTGACATCGATCCGGCTCTGGGAGCCGCTAATGGCATTGATGCCGCCATGTACCGTGAACAATTTTCGGCCCAGGCTGTAACTGACCTGATCAAGGCTGATCAGCCTCGCGGCATCCTGGTAACCGATCCATTCCAACGGCATTCCAGATACGTCGGTGCGCAGAACCTGCAGTTGGAGGTGATCCCCATTCATGGTCTCTTCATCTCCTGGCCGGCAGTGGGACACAAGATGTTGTGTCTTTTTTGCCCTTGCATGGCTATATATCCCTTTTTCGGCCCAAACGCAAGAAAACAGCCCTGGTGCTGCCAGGGCATTTTGCCCTCAAGCCGGCCACTGCATTGTTCGGCGCTGACCTTGAAAGTCTGTCGCCGAGGCGGGATATTTCCATGGTGACCAATTCCGGAGTGAATGTCTTGAAGTCATTACTTGTGCTGGCTGCAGCCTGCTGTATTGCCATCTCTGCCGAAGCAGCTTTGCCCACAGAGGTAGACGGTCGCCCGTTGCCCTCGCTGGCGCCGGTGCTAGAGGAAGTCACACCGTCGGTGGTCAATATCTATACGCAAACCCGGGTGCGCGTGCGCAGTCCACTGTTGAGCGATCCCTTTTTTCGCCGCTTCTTCAACGTTCCCGATGTGCCTCGCGAGCGGGTTTCACAGTCGCTGGGCTCCGGCGTTATCGTGGATGCCGAGGCTGGTTATATCCTGACCAATAACCACGTCATCCAGGGGGCCGACGATATTGCGGTCACCCTGCAGGATGGCAGAAGCCTGCAGGCCGAGGTGGTGGGCCTGGACCCGGATACGGATCTGGCCGTGATTCGCGTACCCGCCGAGAATCTGCGTGCCTTGCCGCTCGCTGACTCCGCCGACCTTCGCGTCGGTGATTTTGTGGTCGCGGTGGGTAACCCGTTTGGCCTGGGTCAGACCGTCACATCCGGCATCGTCAGTGCGCTCGGTCGGGCTGGCTTCCGCGGCCTCGAATTTCAGAACTTCATCCAGACTGATGCATCGATTAACCCGGGCAACTCCGGTGGCGCATTGATCAACCTGCGCGGCGAACTGGTGGGCATCAACAGCGCAATTTTTACCCCTAGTGGCGGTAATGTGGGGATCGGCTTTGCCATCCCGTCATCCATGGCGTCCTATGTCATGGATCAGTTGATCCGCTTCGGCGAAGTGCGCCGCGGGACGCTTGGCATCATTGTGCAAAACCTGACGCCGGATCTGGCCGGTGCCTTTGGCGTAGCCGGTGGTCGCGGCGCGCTGGTGTCGGAAATATTGCCGGGCTCGGCCGGTGAGAAGGGCGGCTTGCGGCCGGGCGATGTGCTGCTCGGGCTGGATGGCGAACGCCTGCGGAATGCCCAGGATTTTCTCAACGCGGAAGGCTTGCTGCCCGTCGGTCGTGCCCTGCAGGTCGATTATCTGCGTGATGGAAAGGAACGTATCGCGAAACTGGAAATAGCGGCTGCGCAGCAGGTCAGCGGTGCCGAGCTGAACCCGCGCCTGGCCGGCGCCGAGTTCACTGAGTTACCCGCCTCGGCACGGGCCGGCGGGGTCAGCGGTGTGCTGCTTGAATCACTGCAGCGGGACAGCCTGCTGGCCTATGAAGGCTTGCGGCCTGGCGATGTGATCACGGCGGTGAATCGCAAACGCACAGACAACCTTGATGACTTGCGTCGTGCCATGGAGGGGACCCGCGGACCCGTGCTTCTGCAACTGCGGCGTGATGGTGAGGTGTATGTCGCACGGATTGACTGATGCTGTGGTAATTCGCCGATCTGTTGTCGAATTCGCCACTCAGTATGTATGGACCTGCATAAAATCCATATCAACTTATTGAAATATAATGATTAATTTTAATGGCATGAAAACTGCATAATATCTCCTGAGCACAACACAGAATTCCCAAGGAGATTGTCTGATGAGCACTTTTTCACGTATCCGCTACGTCATTGCCGCCAACGTTAATGCACTGCTTGAGAAAGCCGAAGATCCCGAGAAGCTACTCCGCGCCCTGATTCGCGAAATGGAGGATGCCGGTGAGGATGCGCGGCTTGCTGCTGCTGATCTTCTGGCCGAGCAACAGCATCTCGAACGGCTCGAGCAGCGCCTCAGTAGCGAGGTAAGCGAGTGGCAGGAGCGCGCGGAAAAAGCGGTAACCGCTGATCGCGATGATCTCGCACGTGCCGCGCTGAAGGCTGGCGGCGAGGCACAGGACCGTCTCAAGCTGACCCGTCATGAACAGGCAGGCCTGCGTGAACGCCTGACCCAGCTTGAAACCGATATGGGCACGCTGAAGCGCAAGCTGACTGAGGCCAAAGGCAAGCTCAAAACCCTGCATACCCGGGATCAGATGCGCCAGCAGGCTCCGGCAGTACTTGAGCCGAAACTGGGTCGCCACGAGCGCAAGCTTCGTAATGCCATGGGCCGGTTTGACCGACTCGAAGGCCAGGTGGAGCGACTCGAAGCGCGGGTCCGTTCCTATGAAGTGGGCGGTGAAGCGTCCGCACCATGGACACCTGAGCCCACCCCGGCAGACCCTGAAGTAGAGGCCGCACTGGAGGCGCTTAAAGCAAGCCTGAAGCTGGAAGCTGCCGGCCAACAGGAAGTCGCTAAAGCGTCTGATAGTGAAGCAGGCACCAAAACTTCATGAATCTGATGCACCGCCTTTATCGACCTGACGACGCGCTGCTGACCGGCCTTTGTGCCGAGCTGGCACGCCGTCTTGGGTGGAACGTATGGGCGCTACGGGCTCTGTTTGTGGTGGCGCTGCTGGTACAGACTTTGCCAACCGCAGTGGTCTATCTGGGTGCGTCGCTGGTCATGGGTCTGTTACTTGCGGGGCGTAAGGCGCCAGAGCAACCCGCAGGGCTGGCATCCGAGCGGCTCAGCGAACGAGGCCGGCGTATCGAGGAGCTCGAAGAAAGGTTCAGGAAACTGGAGCAGGAGACTCGCTAAGCTGCGAGTCAATGCTGCGCTGGCTGCGCCACAGGAAGCGCGCGGTTAACAGCACTGCCCCGACCGTCAGACCGGCAATGAGACCCCACCACATTCCCTCCGGACCCATCTCCCGGTGAAAGGTGAGGTAGTAGCCGAGGGTCAGGCCCGTAACCCAGTAGGCCAGCACATTGACCATCATGGGGACCACGGTGTCCTTGTAGCCGCGCAGGATGCCCGCCATACAAATCTGTATGCCATCCGGAAACTGAAAAATAGCCGAGAGCGCCAGCAGCGACACGGCCAGCGTGGCCACCCCCGGGTCAGTGGTGTAAATCGCCACGATCGCCATGGGGAAAGCCAGCATCAGGGTGGCGCTGCAGGTCTGGGTTACCAGCACAATGCCCGCCCCGACCATGCCGGCGTGTCGCGCCCCTTGCGGGTCATTCCGGCCGAGCGCATTACCCACGCGCGTGGTCACCGCGCTGCCAAGACCCAGCGGAATCATGAACAGCAGAGCAGAAAAATTGATGGCAATCAGGTGCGACGCGGTGGGCGTTGGCCCCAGGCGTCCAATCAGCAGGGCTGCAGCCACAAACAGACTGCCTTCCACAAACAGTGTTCCGGCGATCGGCATGCCAACGCGCAGCAGGCCGGCCAGCTCGGGCATATCCGGCCGGTCCCAGCGTGCAAACAGTGCAAAGGGTTTGAAGTGTGGATGGACGCGGATGTAGATCAACAGGGCAAGCGCTTGCAGCAGCATGACCAGTGCAGTGGCATAGCCGCAGCCGACGGCCCCGAGCGCTGGTACACCGAGCTTGCCGTACATCAGGATCCAGTTGAAGGGGATATTCAGCAGGGCGCCACCAATGCCGATATACATGGTTGGTTTGGTGTGACCGGATCCTTCGCTGAAAAACCGTAACAGAAGGATCATGCACATAAGTGGTGTGCCGAGGGCGAGGGCCTGCAGGTAGCCTTGCGCGGTTGGAATGATCAGTGGATCGACGTTCATCAGCCGCATGATGGCTGCGCCGTAGTACACCACCAGGAAAAACGGCACGCACAAGCCGAGCGCCAACCAGAATCCCTGGCGCGTCACGGCACCTGCCTCGAGCTTGCGCTCTGCACCATCAAGCTGGGCGACGGCTGGCTGAACGGCCATCAATATGCCGAGGACAACCATAAGCCCGGCAGACCACAACGCGCCACCCGTGGCCAGGGCTGCCAGGGCGATTTCTTTTTCCGGGAGACGACCGGCCATGATCGTGTCAATAAAATTCATGGCGAAACCGGCGAACAGGCCGATCATGATCGGGGCGCCGAGTTGCAGGGTTCGCCAGATTTCGAACCGAAGCTCTTTTTGGCGGGTGTTAGAATGCATAAGACGCTCCGGCAAGTCGTCAAATTGTAACCGAGAGGACGGCTCAGCATGGCCAAAACCGCATTCCTTACCGGCGCCACCGGCTTTGTCGGCTCCCACCTGGCGCAGCAGCTCACGCAACAGGGCTGGACTGTTACCGCCCTGGTTCGCGAGAATTCATCACGCGAAGATCTGACGGGCCTTCCCATCCACCTCTGCACGGGTGACGTTACTGACAGGTCCTCCCTGGAACGCGCCATTCCCGGCGGCGTCGATGCGGTTTTTCATGTTGCGGCCAATACCAGCATCTGGTCCCGGGAACGGGCTTTGCAGAACCGCGTCAATATCGATGGCACGGCCAATGTCATTGCCGCGGCTGCGGCGGCCGGCGCGGGCCGCATGGTGCACACTTCCAGTTTCGTGGTCTGGGGTTTTCATGACTCGACCATCAACGAGTCCACGCCCTGGACCCCGAATGATGAGTGGATCAATTACCTGCGCACCAAGCGCATCGCCGAACAACAGGTGCGGCAGGCCGTGTCAGACGGCGTGCTCGACGCGGTCATCTGTAATCCGGCGCACATCCTGGGCCCCGGTGACCGGCACAACTGGTCACGCATGCTACGCATGGTCAATCAAGGCAAGTTACCCGGTATACCGCCAGGTGGCGGGGCATTTGCGGATGTACGCGAGGTGGCCGCTGCGCACATTGCAGCCTATTACAAGGGCGAAACCGGTGCCAACTACCTGCTCGGTGGAGAAGATGTCACGTTCCTGGAGCTGATTCACATTGCGGGCAAGTTACTCAACAAGCAGGTTCCGGCGAAAGCCTCGCCCGCATGGCAACTGAAACTGGCCGGCAAGGCAGGCGCCCTTGTTTCCCGCTTTACCGGCAAGGCGCCGGATATCACACCAGAGGGTGCCGCCATGATCACCCGGCACATTCATTGTGATTCCAGCCGCGCCCAGGACAAGCTGGGTTACCGGTTCACACCGATAGGTGAGTTATTGAAGGACACCTGTGATTGGCTGCAGCGCGAGGGGCTTTTATGACGCAAAAAGCGATGCAAAACACTGAAGCCGGGACCGATGTTGAGCTGACGGCGGATCCCTCATGCGCACCCGATCAGCAGAGCCCTGACCCTGATCCCAGGCTCACCTTGCCGCCAAGAGCGCTCGCCGGCTCGCCGGCCTGCCTCAATTGCGCGACGCCCCTGAGCGGACCGTACTGTTATTACTGCGGTCAACCTGATCGAAACTTCATGCGGTTTTTCCCGGCTTTGTTGCGTGAAGTGTTATCCGAATCCCTGGAATTCGATTCGCGGTTCATGCGCACCATGGTGCCGCTATTGTTCAAGCCAGGGCGACTGACCCGTGATTACCTCAGCGGTCGTCGTTTTCGCTATACCCCGCCGCTGCGACTGTATCTGTTCAGCAGCATTGTCTTTTTTCTGCTTGCAGCGTTTTTGTCATCGGATGCCATCCAGGTCAGTATCAACGACGAGGATCAAGACGCCGGTGTGCAGATTACCGCCAGCACAGAGGAAGAACTCGCACGCCTGGAAGAAGCCCTCGCCGGGCTTCCACCTGACCTGCGTGAGCAGATCCCCCTGGATATGGAAAAAGCGGTGGTGCGGGATCGTACAAACACAGACTTTTTTGAAACCGAGGAGATCATTTTCAACGGTGAGCCCTGGCACCCGGTGGATAATCCAATCGCCGTCAGCTGGTGGCCGGACTGGCTGAATGAGCGGGCAAATTCAGAAATTGGTGATTCGCCGGAGAAGGTCAAACGCATCAGTGAAGATCCCCGGCTTTTAATGAATGAAATTTTCGATATTCTACCGGTCGCCATGTTCGTGCTGTTGCCTGTGGTGGCCCTGATATTAAAGTTCTGGTACCTGTTTTCAGGCCGTTATTACATCGAACATTTGATCCTGGCGCTGCACAATCACAGCTTCGTGTTTGTGATGATGGTCTTCTTTTTGCTGCTCGATTCGCTGGCGAGTTTTGCGGGAAACCGGGATCTTGGCTGGCTGGCGAAGGGCAGTCACGTCCTCACTTACCTGACTCTGGCCTGGATCCCGTTTTACCTGGTCGGGTCACTAAGAACGGTTTACCAACAGAACTGGTTTATGACCATCAGCAAGGGGTTCCTGATTGCGTTCAGTTACGTGACGCTGCTCGTCTTTGTGAGCACGATGGTGGGTTTGCTTAGCTTCATTCTCGTCTGAGCCGGCCCAACAAGTTGGACCAGGTCAGCATCATTCTCAGGCGGCGTAGCGCTCCTGCAGGTAGCGGAATGCGGCCCGCAGTCCCAGGGCCTCGCCGCCCAGTGGCCGGGAAGGGAGGGCCGACGGCACCCAGGCATAGGTATCCACGTGCGCCCATGGCACGTCATCGTGGATAAATTCCTGGAGAAACAGCGCCGCGGTAATCGCACCGGCGAAGCCGCCTTTACCTGAATTGTTCAGGTCTGCAATATCACTCTTGATCATTTCCAGGTAACGCCGGTGAAGCGGCAGTTCCCAGAGCGGATCCTCGCTTGCGATACCGGCCTTGATGAGATCCCGCGCCAGGTCTGTATCGTTGCTGAAAACAGGCTGCACGTCCGGGCCGAGCGCAACCCGTGCGGCGCCGGTGAGCGTGGCGAAATCAAGTACCAGCTCCGGCGAGGCCTCCATGGCCAGGGTAAGCGCATCGCACAGAACCAGGCGGCCTTCGGCATCCGTATTACCAATCTCGATATGCTTACCGGCGCGCGTGGCAATGACATCGCCGGGACGGTAGGCATTACCGGCAATATTGTTTTCCACGGCTGGCACCAGGACCAACAACCGGACCGGTAGTTCAGCCTGCATGACCAGCTGTGCAAGCGCGATAACATGGGCGGCGCCGCCCATGTCCTTTTTCATCAGGGCCATGCCGGCACCGGGTTTCATGTTCAGGCCACCGGTGTCAAAACACACACCTTTACCGACCAGGGCAACCACCGGGTGATCTTTATGTCCCCAGTCCAGGCGGGCGAGGCGCGGTTCGCGCGTTGCTGCGCGGCCCACGGTATGAATGGCAGGCAGGTTGTGATCAAGCAGTTCGGCGCCGGATATCACGCTGGTGGTGGCGCCAAATCGCGCGCCAAGTTGAACGAGCGCGTCGCTCAGCTCACCAGGTCCAAGGTCTTCGGTAGGTGTATTTACCAGGTCCCGCACCAGGCACTGGGCATCGAGCAGTGGCTGCACGCGCTCGCGAAGTTCGGCATCCAGTTCCAGCGTAGGGTTGTTGTTGCCGGGATCCCGATAGCGTTTGAATCGATAGGCACCCAGACCCCAACCCAGCGCCGCCAGTTCCCGGGCTTCCCGGGTCCAGTCGCACTCAAGCCGGAACGCACCGTTGGGCAAGCCGGCGGCGAGCGTACCGAGCTGCGTGAGCCAGCCTTCTTCCTGCATGCCAAACACCACGCTTTCGATGTTTCCGGACGAGCCAGGCACGAGGCGAAACTCCCCTGGCGCGGCCTTGAACCCGGAAACCTCGAGCCAGGAGCGGGCAGCCTGTGGCGCTTGTTGCAGCCAGGCGTCCAGCGCTTCCTTACGAACCGGTAAGAGCGGTATTGCAGGTGTATCAGCGGCGAGGGAATAGGGCACGATTTGGTCCTTGAGCGAGCGGCTTGAGGCGTCGAATTCTACGGCAGTGCTGCATCTAATAACAGGCAGGCGCAGCGGGGGTATGGAGTAAACGCGCCACCTGGGGTACTCTAAGGGGGTTCATGAGACGAGGGAACGGACCATGACTCCTGTAGCACTGGTTGTGCACGCACCTGCCTTACCTGATCATCTGGACCTTTGCCTGGCGGCTTTATACGGCCAGACCTTCCAGGAATTCGAGGTTTTTGTAACCGATACGGCCACCGGGCCGGCCGACGAGTCTGTCGGCGCATGGAGCCACGACCAGGTGGTCAAACACCATGCGACTCATCTTGGTCAGAGTCTGCGGCACATTCGGGCGCCGGGCGGTCCCCTGAACCTCGGTCGTGCCTTAAACGCCGCGGTGCTGTCGACGGACGCTGAATATCTTATCTTTCTTGGTGGCAACTGCATCGTGCAGCCGGGCTTTATTGCCGGACACCTGGAGGTGGCTGATTACGGCTATTTTGCACATGGAGAAACGCTGCCGCTGGATGCACCCCTGACCAATGCCCTGGATGCGGCAGCGCTGGGCACCGGCCAGGCGTTTGACGAGCAGTGGCTGCAGGCAGTGAGCCCGCAGTGGCATGCGCGTCATCTGCGCGGATCCGCCCTGGGAATGGTCAAACGCTGGTTGCAAAAGGACACGCCCGGATTGCAGTACTGGAACTGCGAAAGCAGCTCCTGCTTCCGTGCTGATCTGCTCGCGATTGACGGCTTTGATATGGATGTGGATGACTGGCGCGTCGATCGTGATGTGGCCAACCGGCTGCAAAACAACGGGCACGAACCTGTTGCCACCGGTGTTGATGGGAATGTTCTGCGCTTGCTCAATGCAAATGTTCCGGCAAGCACCGGCAGCGGAGGCCGCCTTCCTGCCACCCTGGAGCCCGGTGGTGAGGTCATGGCGGTTGCCGGACTGGCTCAGCTCGCTCCGGGTTCAAAAGCAGCCTGAGGCAACACAGCCCCTGGTAACTCCCCGGTCGGTCGGGACTTCCGGCCGATTGTGCCTTCACGTCAGCGTGCCTACAATTAATCTCTTCACACCTTCCACGAAAGGCACAGCATGAACGCGCAGCCCCAACCTTCTGCCGCAGGCCGGTTTTTCCGTGGCCTGTGGCGCTTTATCAACGGGACCCGCCTGGTGGTTCTGAACCTTGTTTTTTTCCTGGTTTTCATCCTCGTGATGGCGGCTGTATTGGCCCCGGGGGATACGCTTGTGCTGGAGCCGCAGACCACGCTTGTGCTCAGGCCCGAGGGTGTCATCGTTGACGATTTCACAACCACACCCCTGGATCGTGCGCTACAGGAAGCGCTGGAGCAAAGCGTGCCGGAAACGCGTTTGCGGGATCTGATCAAAGCCATTGAGCGTGGCTCCAAAGATACACGCATCACGCAGATGCTGATTGATACCGACGGCATGGTGGGGGCTGGTCTGGCCTCCTTGCTGGACCTTGAAACGGCGATCAGGGCGTTCCGGGATACCGGTAAGCCGGTGATTGCCATGGGCCGCAACATGTCCCAGCATCAATACTTTCTTGCTTCAATGGCGGACGAGGTCTGGCTGGTTCCGGACGGAACGGTATGGATCGATGGCTATGCGAACATGCGCAACTTCTTCGCCGAGGGTCTCGACAAGCTGTCAATAAAGATCAACCTGTTTCGTGTCGGTGAATACAAATCCGCCATGGAACCCTTTATTCGTAATGACATGTCCCCGGCGGCCCGCGAGGCATCCCTGTTCTGGCTGAGCAGCCTGTGGCAAACCTACCTGGAAGGCGTCGCCAGGCAGCGCGGCCTGCCGCCGGAAGTATTGCGCGAAACACTGGATGATATGCCCGCCCGGGTCGCCGCGCTGGATGGCAGCTTCTCGGCTTTCGCTGTTGAGCTGGGTCTTGTAGACAGGCTGGTGTCAGCGCCGGAAGCGCGCCAGGAGCTTGCCATGCGTGGCGCTCCTAACCGTTCCGGTGATGGCTATCGGGCCGTATCGCACTCCGACTACCTGGATCTGACCAACCTGCCGCCCGCGCTGCTGACCGGGCGTGACATCAAGATTGTTGTCGCTGAAGGAGAGATTGTCTCCGGCAAGCCCGGCCCCGGCTTCATTGGTTCGGATTCGCTGACTCAGCAGCTGCGCGAAATCGGCCGGGACGACAAGGTCAAGGCAGTGGTGCTGCGGGTCAACAGTCCCGGTGGTGATGCACAGGCCTCCGAACAAATCCGTCGTGAGCTCCAGGCGCTTCAGGACATGGGTAAGACCGTAGTGGTCTCCATGGGTGACGTCGCTGCTTCCGGTGGCTATTGGATAGCGATGAGTGCCGACGAGATCTGGGCCAGTGCATCCACGATTACCGGCTCGATTGGCGTTTTCGGGGTCTTGCCTACCTTCGACCAGACGCTGCAGCGCATGGGTATTTATACCGATGGTGTTGGCACGACCGAGGTGGCCGGCAAGCTGCGCGTTGATTTGCCACTGGACCCGGCCATCGGCGCTATGTTCCAGGCTTCCACTGAACGGGTCTATGCCGACTTCATCAGCAAGGTCGCTGACTATCGCGAGATGAGCGTGGAGCGGGCAGATGAGGTCGCCCAGGGTAGGGTCTGGAGCGGAGTGCAGGCCCGAGACCGCGGCCTGGTGGATCAGCTTGGCGGACTGGATGATGCAGTATCAGCTGCAGCCCGGATTGCCGGGCTCGGTTCCGACTTCAGTGCCGGTTACCATGCGCCAGCCATGAGCCCATTGGAAAGTTTCTTTGCGGAGCTCACTGCCGGCGCGATGGCTCACTTGCCCATCACCCAACATGCCGTGATGTTTGCGCCCCATGGTTTCATGGCCGGTCTGCTGGCCGATTTCGAGCGCCTGATGGCCCGTCGTGATGGTTTCAGTGTCATGGCACACTGCCTTTGCGAGGTTCGATGAGTCAGGCTTCCTGGCGGCTCGATGGGCGCCTGGCCGTGATTACCGGCGCCAGCCGCGGCCTGGGTCTGGCCACGGCGAGGGAGTTTGCCCAGTTGGGAGCGCGCCTGTTGTTGGTCGCGCGCGGCAGCGACGGTCTGCAGGCCGCCAGGTCGCAAATCCAGGATGTTGCAGAGCACGAGGTGGAAACGATCAGTGCTGATCTTGCCACCCGGGAGGGCCTCGAGAAGGTTGCGGCCCGGGCAGCAGCCCATGGCACGGTCGATATTTTGATAAACAATGCCGGCATCAATATCCGCAAGCGGATGGAGTCTCTGACTTTTGATGAGTACCGGCGGGTGATGACGACCAATCTTGATTCGTGCTTCGAACTCTGCCGTCTACTTTTGCCGCAGTTGCAGGCGGCAGCGCCAGCCGCTGTCGTCAATAACGCCTCGGTGGCCGGCCTGACGCACCTGCGAACCGGCGCCCCCTACGGGATGAGCAAGGCCGCGATGATTCAGCTCACCCGCAATCTTGCCGTCGAATGGGCACCACTGGGGATTCGGGTAAATGCCGTGGCACCCTGGTACATCGACACACCGCTGGCCCGCCAGGTTCTGGCTGACCCTGACTATGCACAGGAGGTCGTGTCACGTACCCCAATGGGTCGCGTCGGAAAGCCGGAAGAGGTGGCGCGCACCATTGCGTTCCTGTGCATGCCTGCGGCCGCTTATATTACCGGCCAGACCGTGGCCGTTGACGGCGGGTTTTCGGTTTTCGGATTTTAAAACGGGCTACCCGGGATCTGAAAGACTTTCCCGGAAGCGTTGCCCGGCATCACTGAAACTGGCTTCCATGCGGGTTCTTGCCCTCCGGCAGACCTCGGCCAATTGGCCGTTTCGATCCTGGCCCTGCGCCACCCTGTAGCCCTGGATTAACAGCGTCGTGACCTGGCGGCAGGCAATCAGGTCCGGTAACAGGGCGAGCGTCCGGTTGCCGAGGTGCTGCACCTGGAGATAGGCAGCGATTGCCTCATTCACCCTGATGAAAGGATCCGCTTCATCCGGGCTCACCAGGTAGGCGCAGGCCACCGCAAGGTCGCACACCAGCGGTGCCACTACCAGGTCACCAAAGTCGATAATGCCGCTGACGCGAGGTGGCCGGGACTCATCGAACAGAATGTTCTCCGGGTTCAGATCATTGTGGATGACCTGACAGGGCAGCTCAGCGAGTGCCGGGCGAAGTGTGACTGCGTGATCAGCGAGGACCTGTTCCGTCAACTGCCGCCCCTGGGCGGATGATAAGGCACTGGTCAGTGGCGCCAGGTTTTGCAGATGCTGCAGGTCCCAGGGCAGGCTCGTGGGGCCACCCTCTGCGGGGCAATCCCGGAGGGCCAGACCCAACTCTGCCAATGCCTGGCCGGCAGCGAATGCCGGGCCGGGCGGGGCCTTATCGAGAGGCAGTGCATTGCCAGGGAGCCAGGAAAAGACGCGGATCTGCAGCCGCCTGTACCCGGCCTGGACTGCAAGCCGGCAGGCTCCGGAATGGCCGGGAATCAGTCTTGGCACGGGTAGTTCCGGTGCACTGAGTGCTACATGCTGTATCGCCCGGTCCTGGAAATCGAGCTGTGCCAGGTCGGTGTCGGGATGGGAAACCTTGACCAGAAAATCGGTGCCCTGCGGTGTCTGCAGCCGGGCATTAAGGTCGCGCTCTGCGTAAAGCGGCTGAAGTTCGCCGCTCAGGCCCCAGAATTCACGCAGAACATTGTCGAGTTGTTCACCGGTAATGCCAGGCGCTGTGGAGACGGCCCATTGGCCTGCTTGAGACACGCCTGCCCCGGGCTGAATCAGTACCGCTGCAGAACGTTGGGCAGGCCGGAAGCCAGCCACCAGATTTCCAGTTCCTCATCGTATTGCCAGAGCTGTTGGTCAACGATGACCTTCTCTGTCGCCTGGTGCTTATTGAACATGCGAATTTCCACAACCTGGACAAATTCATTGCCTTCACCCAGCGGTACTGCGGAACGAATCGTGTAGGTCGTCACATGGAACAGGCGCAGCCGATCAATGTCCAGGGTGGTTACCGGGTTTTCCTCAAGATACGTTGGTGAAAGAAAACTTGCGGCGCCATCCCATTCACTCCAGCGAATCATCTGCTCGTAGGCGAGCAGCCTGCTATCGAGGGATTTCTGCTTTTGGGGAGGTACGCAAGCACTCAGCACCAGGGCCAGCATGAGGGCGGTCAGGATTGTCGCGGTATGTTTCATGTTGTGGATATTCCTTCTGTCGGAATTGGTGCCGGCCAACGCCGAACGATTATTGGGCTTGCCCACCGCATTCGCCGGGCGTTACATCCGTAATGCCGGCGGCCTTTGCCACGCAGGCATTGCTGTACGTTTTACCATCGCAGCCGCATACGGGGTCATACACCATGGGGCAGGCGAAATCCTGTTTGGGCGGTATGCCCTGACAGGGTTCAGTTACCGCTTCGGCCACGTCGATAGCAACCTCCTGCGTGGTCTCCCCGGACATCTCCTGCACCGGCTGCTGCGAATCCGCCGGCGGTTTCGAGCAGGCGCTTAACAGGATACCGAAAATAAACCACAGGGGAATCTGGAAGCGCTGTTTTGCGTTCATAGAAATTCTCGGAAATGAAGAAAGGACAGGGGAATCCAGCTGCTGGCAATGAGCACAAGCGACAATAGCACGGCAGCAGAGCCCATGTCCTTGGCGCGACCTGAAAGTGGGTGGGGTTCATCGCCAATCCGGTCCACAACGGCCTCAATCGCGGAGTTCAGTATCTCGACGATGAGCAGCACCAACAGGGGCGCTACCAATGCGAACCATTCCAGCAGGTTCCCGGCGATCCAGAATGATGCCGGCAAAAGCACCGCTACCAGCAGCAGCTCCTGGCGAAATGCGGCCTCGTTGCGGAAACAGGCGCGCAATCCCTGAATCGAATAACCCGTTGCGGCGACGATCCGCGACAGGCCGGTCCGGCCGGTTTTCATTCTGCCTCAGCGCTCTTGTATCGCTCCGGTATGGCGCAATCGTTGAACACGGTTCTCATATTGTGCTCCATGGTTCGTGACCGGCCAGTCCGGGTGACCGTGCTAACATTCGCGACTGCCGCTGATTGCCGAGTGTACAAGTATGCTGAAAGTTGCCACCTGGAATGTCAATTCTCTCAACGTCCGTCTGCCCCATGTTCTGGCGTGGTGTGCAGATGCGCAGCCCGACATCCTTGGTCTCCAGGAAACCAAGCTGGTAGACGAGAAGTTTCCGCATGAGGCTTTGCTCGAGGCAGGTTACCACGCGGTCTACGCCGGTCAGCCAACCTATAATGGCGTCGCCCTGTTGAGCCGCAATGCTCCGGGCACGGATGTCGTTACTGATATACCGGGCCTGGATGATCCGCAGCGGCGCATCATCGCGGCTACTTTCGGCGATGTGCGGGTGATCGACCTGTACGTGGTGAATGGCTCTGAGGTTGGTTCAGACAAATACGAATATAAGCTGCACTGGCTTGAGCAGGTTACGGCATGGATCGCCACGGAGCTGGAACAGCATGAAAAGCTGATTGTGATGGGAGATTTCAATATCGCCCCGGAGGATCGGGATGTACATGACCCGGAAGCATGGGCCGGCGGTGTTCTCGTGTCAGATCCGGAACGGGAAGCCCTGCAACGCATCGTTGCGCTGGGGCTGTCCGACACCTTCCGTCAATTTGAGCAGGAAGAAAAAACCTTTAGCTGGTGGGACTACCGGCGCGTGGCATTTCGCCGCAATGCGGGTCTGCGTATTGACCTGGTGTTGGCGTCCGCAGCGCTGGGCAATGCCTGCAGCGCTGCGTGGATTGATAAAGAACCCCGCCGCCAGGAACGGCCTTCCGACCACACGCCGGTTGTCGCCGAGTTCAATATCTGAGAAACGCCGTTTGAGAAGCGGCTCCGGCCTCAATAGGTCGGGACAGAATCGTCGATTTCCCGCGACCAGGCGTCAATACCGCCGGCAACGTTGCTAACCTCGGTGAACCCCAGTTTGCGGAAATGCTCAGCGGCCACCTGGCTGCGTGCGCCG
Source organism: uncultured Gammaproteobacteria bacterium (assembly GCA_942491555.1). Taxonomy (GTDB): domain Bacteria; phylum Pseudomonadota; class Gammaproteobacteria; order Xanthomonadales; family SZUA-36; genus Marinihelvus. Next base: position 1,193 of record CALOBN010000005.1, on the reverse strand, counting down.
GTATGGCAAACAAAGGCCAGGGGTGTTTCCCGCGGCAGCGCTTCGAGCTCGGCCATCAGATCTGCATTCATGGCCTTGGCGCCGGCAATCGAAGCCTTTTCCCGCTCCTCGTCACTGCGCACGTCGACCAGCGTGAGGCCACCATTGTCGAGCTGCGCCTTGAGGTCCTGGACGCTCATCTGGGCGACGGGTTTTGGTGCCTGGGGCAAGTTAATGGAAAGACCTTCGCCCTGTACGGAATCGACCCAGTCAATGGCTGCCCCGCGTGCCCGCTGGGCAGAACCTACGTCAAAGAGAATGGTGATGCCCGCAGCCTCGGCACGGATTTCTCCGCCTTCGGCGGGTGCCATTGCAAAGCGCGCCTGGAAGTCCGGGTCGATCTGCAGGTGCAGTTCGATCCCCGAGTGACCTTGCATTGCCTCGCGAATTTTCCCGGCCGCCTTGGGCGTCATGCTGATTTCCGGTGGTGTGCGGTCGGGTTTCGGAACACCCAGCATTTCGTGCAGCTCACCGGAGTTAAACATGCCGGTTACGATATCGCAGCCGCCAACCAGTTCACCGTCAATATATAGCTGGGGAATGGTTGGCCACTGACCATATTCCTTGATGCCTTCGCGGACTGCCTCGTCCTGCAGCACGTCGATGCTGACATACTCATCCAGCAGGCTGTCGAGCATGCCCGCGGTTTTGGCAGAAAAGCCGCACATGGGCTGGCGGGGATGACCCTTCATGTACAGCACCACGCGGGCGCTGCCAACTTGCTGTTCGATGATCTCGCGGGTGGCCTGATCGAGGCTCATGGTGGTCTCCGGAATTTGGTTGATCTTCAAAAGATGGGGGAAAGTCAGTGCTGAATCAAGTCGCACGCACTGCCTGTTGCTAAGGGGCTTTCAACAAGTCGCCGCAGTCATCGGTGAGGCGCCGGGTGTGCGGGTCAATGCAGATGCATCCGGGGTAGGACAGGCCCTGATGTGCCACGCCCAGACGGGTGAGGTCGCCATGGATCTGATTGGAGCCTTCCGGGTGCAGGGGGTAGTAATGACGCATCTGGCCCTCGTGGACGACGGTGACAGCCACGGTTCCCATGGCCTCTCCACCATGCTCGGTAATGGCTGGCGCTGCATCACCCGAGGGGCCGGCGTTCTCGATCAGGTAATGTCCCTCGACAGGGGTTTCCGGACCAGCCAGTATTT
>CALOBN010000004.1:0-166397 GCA_942491555.1 uncultured Gammaproteobacteria bacterium | reverse complement strand
ATGCTTTCATCGGTGATTTTTTGAGCCCCCAGTAAACACAAGCCCACGCTCAGCCAGGGGTGTCTACCGCCGGTGCTAACTGAGGTCAGCATCACCCAACCTAATGAGCCTGGAGGAATGGGAAAATGGGTCAGAGCCCTTTATTTCGAAATCTCCGTCAGAAAACAGTTGAGGAGCGTCGAATGTTCAAAGCTTGGACTGCTTACGCGTCTATTGCCATTTCAGCACTTGTTCTTATGAGCGCCCATGCGTATGAGCCAGAGCGCGCGCAAAAAAATTATGCGCATGAGTTGGCCCGGTGCTCCGCCTATCTGACTGTTGCAGAGGGCTGCATTGAAAATACCGACCCCGGCGGGATCGCCGGTGAGCCGTTGAGGTCAGCCGCAATTGCGGCTTATGCCATGGCTGTTAAATCTTCCAGTGAGGATGTGGCCGCAGCCAGGGTAAAACTTGAAATCGACGCGATTGACCAGCTGATTGAAAATCAATGCTCTAACATTTCAATCGCAATTGTTAAGTACAACGATGACTGCACTCAGGCCATTGGCGACCCGGAAACTCGTTATCAGTACTGGCTGGATAAAGAAGACGAAGATATCGTCCTTCGCGGCACCCGGGCCATCCCTGGCCAATGGAATCGAACGGCTGTGCCAGCTCGAGCCCTTAACTTCCGCCGGCAAAAGAGAAAAAGGCCACCCATTGGGTGGCCTTTTTATTTTGTGGTGGAGGCGGCGGGAATCGAACCCGCGTCCGCAAGTGATTCGCCATTGGCTCTACATGCTTAGCCGACCTATTGTTTTAACTGAGGGCTACCCGGTTGGCAGGGAAAACCTCCAGCGAGCCTGGTAAGGTTTTAACAGAGCGGCGCCAGGCGCGCTTTTCTGCGATTCCATGTTGGTCGACCCCCGGGCTCCAGCGCTCATGGACAAGCATTGGGCGGAGGGCACTAAGGCAGGTTTTTAAGCTGCTAGTGCGTAGTTGTCGTCGTTGGCAACTAAGTTTTTTGCAGATAGTTTTACGAGATATTTGCAGCTCGGCATGCACCTCCGGTTTCACGACCCACGTCGAAGCCAGGTCGCCCCCGAAAAGTGGTGGTCAACATCATTGTAACTCAGACGCTGCTGCGCAGCATAAAGTTCCATCCGTCTGAACACGCTTTATTGCCCAATCTTTTCGACTGTTGGGCCATTTCGTGGCAGCATGCACGGCTGAATCATCACATTTAGGAACGTTTTCAACATGCCAAGCAAATTTTTAAGCCTGATTTTAAGCGCCAGCGTCCTGTTGCTGGTCCTGACCGCGTGCCAGAAAGACGATGAGAAAGGGGTTGAGACGACCACTATCTCAGCCGAGGCAACCAGCGGCGAGGTGCCGGATGCGGCCCAGCTGTCGGAAACCGAGCGCTTCAATGCGTGGATGGACGAGCGTTATGAAGAGATGCTCCAGATGAGTCCGGTGATGCTCACCTACCTGGGGCGCAAAGAACGCTATGACGAATTCGACGACATCAGCGAAGAGTCTACCCGCGAACAAACAGCCTGGCGGGTGCAAACGGTTGAAGACATGCGTGCCAACTTTGACTATGACGCACTGACCGAAGTAGGCAAGGAATCCTGGGACCTGTGGGTGTTTCAGACTGAAGAGGCCGTTGCTGATCTCGACTTTATGTACCACGGCTACGTGTTTGGTGAGTTGGGTGGCCCCGAAGGACAGTTTCCAACATTTCTGATTAACCTCCATCGCGTGGATACTGAAGAAGACCTGCAGGCGTATATCTCGCGCATTGGCGGGGTTGCCCGGGCGATGGAGCAGGTTACCGCCATGGGTGTTACCGCTGCAGAGCAGGGCATCCGCCCGCCGCAGTTTGCTTTTGCAACCGCCATCGATCGCGCCACCAATGTCATCACTGGCTTACCATTTAATGGTGATGTCGATTCCCCGATATTTGCCGATGCCAAGCGCAAGATTGCCGCTCTGACCGAGGCCGGCGTCATTACCCAGGAAAGTGCTGATGAGTACATGCAGGCAGTAAATGATGCACTGCTGGAAGCGTTTCAGCCGGCCTACGCGGCGTATGTCGCCTGGCTCGAAGCTGAAATGGTCAATGCGGACGAGGTGCCCCGGGGGGTATCGGCGCTGCCCAATGGCCAGGCGTACTACAACCATCAGCTGGCCGGCTACACGACCCTGGGCATGACCGCGGAGGAGGTTCACCAGCTTGGCCTTCAGGAAGTTGCCCGCATCCGGGACGAGATGGAAGCCATCAGGGTCGAGGTCGGTTTTGAGGGTGACCTGGTCGAGTTTTTTGAATTCATCCGGACCGATCCGCAGTTCTACTTCTCCAACACCGACGAGGGTCGCGAAGCCTACCTGGCAGAAACCAGGGAGTATCTGAGCGAGATCGATGCCAAGCTGCCGGAATGGTTTGGCAGGCTGCCCAAGGCCGGCCTGGAAGTGAAGCGTGTGGAAGATTTCCGCGAAATTGACGGTGGCGCACAGCACTATATGTCCGGCACACCGGACGGTTCCCGCGCTGGCGTGTACTACGTCCACATGTCCGACATGAGCGCTTACTCCAAGACCGACATGGAAACCGTGGCCTACCACGAGGCCAGCCCCGGTCACCATATGCAGATCTCCATTGCCCAGGAGCTCACCGATGTGCCAACGTTCCGCACCCAGGCGCGCTTCTCCGTTTACTCCGAGGGTTGGGCCTTGTATGCAGAAAAGCTTGCCAAGGAAATGGGCCAGTTCAAAGACCCCTACAACGACTTCGGGCGCCTGACGGCAGAGATGTGGCGCGCTATCCGCCTGGTGGTCGATACCGGCCTGCATGCCAAGGGCTGGACCCAGGATCAGGCAGTGCAGTACTTTTTTGACAACTCGGCTATTCCCGAGGGCGCGGTGCGCTCGGAAGTACGTCGTTACATCACCACCCCGGGCCAGGCCACCTCGTACAAGATTGGCATGCTGAAGATCGAAGAGCTGCGTGCCAATGCCGAGGCTGAACTCGGCGATCAGTTCGATATCCGGGGTTTCCACGACGTGGTACTCGGCGGCGGAGCACTGCCGATGCCGCTGCTTGAAATGCGGGTGAATAACTGGATTGCTGATCAAAAAGGTTAAGATCTGATCAAGTTGCCAAATCACTAGCAGTAAACAGAAAGGGCCTCGTCAGAGGCCCTTTCCTATTAGGTATTCGAAGAAAACGTCGGGGCTTTGTTGGCGGTTGCGGTGAGGTGCCCGGTTGTGGCCGGCCGGGCCACAAGGACGCGAAAGATGACAAGGCTCGCGCTGTGATTTATCCGCGGCCTTTCATGATTCGTCCCTGTTGGCGTTTCCAGTCGCGGTCTTTCTCGGTTTTGCGCTTGTCGTGCTGTTTCTTACCGGTGGCTACGCCGATTTCGACCTTGGCTTTGCCGCGTTTCCAGTAAAGCGCGATGGGCACGATGGTTTTGCCCTTGCGATCCACCAGGCCGGTCAGGCGGTCGATTTCACGGCGGTGCAGCAGGAGTTTGCGGCTGCGCATGGGTGCCGGATCGACGTGGGTGCTGACCGTTTGCAGCGGGTCGATGCGGCAGCCGATCAGCCATGCTTCGTTTTTACGCATGAAGACGTAGCAGTCGGCAAACTGCACGCGCCCCTCACGCAGGGACTTGACCTCCCATCCCAGCAGGGCGACGCCGGCTTCAAGGCGCTCCTCGATATGGTAATCGAAGCGTGCGCGCTTATTCAGGGCAATGGTTTTTTGTCCTTCAGTGCTCATTCAGTCCCGTCCGGCTCGAAGATCATGACCTAACCCGTAATGGTAACGCATCGGAAAATAACAAGCGCGATTCAGGTTCATGTGGCGGGCAGGGCGCTCATGCTATATTCCGCCGCTTTCCCGTTATTTGTTCATTACCTGCCCATGGAAATTTCCCGTTCAGCACTCGTGGTCCACTCCGCGCTTGATATGTATCAGCTGGTGCACGATGTGGCTGCTTATCCGGAGTTTCTCAGTTGGTGTGCCGGGGCCGAGGTGCATGAGGACTCCCCGGAATTACAAGTCGCGAGCCTTCAGGTCGTGGTCGGGGGCGTCACCAGTCGCTTCACCACCCGCAATCGGCTGCAACGGGGTCAATCACTGATGATGACCCTGGTGGACGGGCCGTTTCGCCAACTGGCAGGTGAATGGCGTTTTGAACAACTCGGGGATGCGGGCAGCAAGATTTCCCTGGACCTGGCGTTTGAGGTCAGTTCGCGGCTCATCGCCGGCGCATTTACCCAGGGTTTTTCAAAGATTGCCGATCGGATGGTCAAGGATTTCAGTCAGCGCGCCGACCAGGTTTACCATGCGCGATGATCCGTCATCGGCTGCCGGCCCGGTAATGATTTCGGTTGAGGTGGCCTATGCAGAACCGCAAGAGCAGTTTCTCGAGCGCCTCCAGTTGCCTGCGGGCCGGACGGTCGCCGACGCCATTGAAGCGAGCGGGGTGTCCCGTGAGTTTCCAGACATTGATGTTGATCCGGATCGGATAGGCATCTTCAGCCGCAAGGTTTCCCTTAACCAGGTGCTTGAGGATGGCGACCGGGTAGAAATCTACCGCCCCCTGCAGGCTGATCCTAAAGAAGTGCGGCGCGCCAAGGCGGCCGCTGATGCAGAAAAAGCCGAATAGGATTCACGTCGTTACGCAGATTGCTGCCGTTCGCGCTCAGACACGCGATCAGATAGTCGCTTACGTTCCCGGCGGCACCACGAATGGCCTCAGGCCGAGGCGCGTTTCCAGGCCTTTCTGGGCGTCTGCGGTTGCTTCCTGGGTGGCATAGCTGCCATAGCGCACCACGAAAAAGCCTACGCCCGCAATTACCTGCCCGTAAATCGTGGCGTTGATGCCCCCGGCTGCAAGCTCGGCGAGGAAGGCGTCAGCCTCCTGACGGTTGCTGAATGCACCCAGCTGCAAGGTCCAGGTGGCTGCGCCATCACGCAAAATTTCCAGGTCCTCGTAATCCTTTGCGAGCGTCACGTCCACGCCCCCGGGTGCCATTGTGAGGGCCTCGGGGCCGCCGGCAGTCATAACCTCTTCACCGGTTCCGGCTTTGGCGCCGGTCATGGAAACGAGCGTGTCATTTTCAAATTCCAGCGTGACCAGGCGTCGCACCGGATCGCCGCCGCGCCGGGCGAAACTGGACAGGTAGTCCCAACGGTTGTGATGAAACGGATCCTGGATCGCCGGCGTGCCCATAAGAAAGGCGACCTGGTTCTTGCTCATGCCCAGTTCGAGCTGATCAAGGTCCTTCTGCTCCAGCGCGTTTCCTTGCTGAATGTTCTGCTTGTACATGAGGTTGCATGCTGTGGTCAGAAAAAGACTGACGAACACGATGCCGATCAAGCGTTTTGTCATTATGTTGGACTTGAGAAGTAGCGAAGGAAGCGTGGCGTGAATGATACAATGTTGCGCATGCCGTAGACAGGGGTCAAGGCTACTTTGACAAAATCCCCTGAAACTATGCTGCATCGACCCTTGAATTATCGCACCCGAGCAAGGAGCCGAAGACCATTGGAATCGGAAATACTGAAAAAGGTTGGCCTCAAAGTCACTCAGCCGAGACTGAAAATACTTGAGCTGCTGGAGAGACGTCGCTTTAAACACATGACGGCCGACGATATCTATCGTGAGCTCAATAAGTTGGGTGACGATATGGGTCTGGCCACCGTGTACCGCGTGCTCAACCAATTTGAGGCTTCAGGTCTCGTGGTCAAACACAACTTTGAGGGCGGGCAGGCCTACTATGAGCTGGATTCCGGTGGTCATCACGATCACATGGTATGCGTCGAAACCGGCAAAGTGATGGAGTTCTTCAACGAGGACATCGAGCGAATTCAGCGTGAGATCGCGGCCAAAGCCGGCTACGAGATCGAAGATCATTCCCTGGTCATTTACGTGCGCCCGAAAAAGGTCTGAGTAAAGTCAGGCTGCCGGCGGGTGCTCAAGGTCCGTTCTTTTTAATCTCAACCCGTTCTACTGCAGCGTGCTGTTCGCTGCCTCCAGCATTTCCCGGGCGTGGGCCCGGCTCTGATCCGATACCGTGCCGCCCAGCATGCGGGCCACTTCCTCTATCCGCGCTTCCCGCTCCAGCATGGCGGTGCCCACGGAAGTCTGGTTTTTCCGTGCGGCCTTGCTCACCTTTAGCTGCTGGTCGGCGCGAACTGCTACCTGCGCCAGGTGCGTAATGCACAGGGCCTGACCGGTCTCGGCGACCGTTTTAAGCAGCCGTCCCACCGCGTTGGCGGTATCACCGCCAACCCCGGCATCAATCTCGTCAAACACCTGGGTGCGGGCACTGGCATCGCTGGTCGCCACCTTGATCGCCAGGCTGATACGCGACAGTTCCCCGCCGGAAGCGACTTTAGACAGCGCCCCCGGTTCTATGCCCGGGTTGGCGCTCACGCGGAATTCGACCTTGTCGACCCCGTGCCGCGACGGGCTCGCATCCTTGGCCGTGGTGACCTCTATCAGGAAGCGGCCACCCGCCATACCCAGTTCCTGCATGAGTTTCTGGACTTTTCCGGCGAGTTTCTTGCCATGGGCGGTGCGCGCAGCGCTCAGGGCTGCAGCCTGTTGCTGGAAGTCCGCCAGTTTCTTTGCACACTCCTGCTCCAGTTCCTCGCGCAGCTCATCAAAGCGAGAGGCCTGGTCGAGTTTTTCTGCCAAGCGGTCGCGCACCGGTTCCAGTTCATCCAATTCGACCCCGTGTTTGCGTGACAGGTCACCCAGCTTGTCCAGCTGGCGTTCCAGTTGTTGCAGTCGCGCGGGGTCAAGATCCGTTTTGTTGCCCAGTGCGGCCAGGCTGGCGGCCGCCTCGCGCGTGTTGATCAATGCCTCGTTGAGCATACCCAGTACGTCTGCGAAACCGGAACTCAGGTCTTTGAATGGCAGCAGTTGCTTTATCGCTTCCTGCAGCTGTTCAGCTGCCCCCACCTCGTCATCCTCGATGAGGCGCGCGCATTCATCCAGTGCCTTCAGCACGGCTCCTGAGGAGGACTGCAAGCGGTGCTCCTGCTCGAGCATCTGGACGTCCCCGGCGGGCAGGGCATGGGCTTCGAGCTCTTCAAGCTGGAAACGAATAAACTCCACTTCGGAAGGGGGCAGGGCGGCGCCCCTGGCAAGCTCGGCAAAGCGATGATGCGTTGTTTGCCAGGCATCAAAGGCGGCGACGGTTGCCTGCAGGGTGTCCGCGTAGTCACCGGTCGCATCCAGTAAATTCAATTGCCGGTTACTCTCGGCCAGACGCACGTGTTCATTCTGACCGTGAATCTCTACCAGCCGGTTGCCCAGCGCGGTCAGCTGGGCAATGGTGACCGGTGTGCCGTTGATCCAGGCACGGGAGCGGCCAGTGGACTGGATGCTGCGTCTCAACAGGCACTCATCACCCGTATCAAGCTCTTGTTCACGGAGCCACTCACGCGCCGCCGCGTTGCCTTGCAGACCAAACTCGGCGCTTAACTCAGCCCGTTCCGCCCCGTCGCGAACCCAGCTGGCATCAGAGCGCGCGCCCAGCAGCAGCGTTAACGCATCGACCATGATCGACTTGCCGGCCCCGGTTTCGCCCGATATGGCCGTAAAACCAGGCATGAAATCCTGCTCAAGGGCAGGGACAATCGCAAAATTCTTGATGTGGAGGTGCAAAAGCATGGGCAGTCCGCCGAATAACCGGCATAACGCTAGCATTAAGACAGTTTGGCAGCAATGAGAATACAGGGCGATCGGCAATTTGCTTGAAAGGTTGTGGATAAACCCCATGTTCTGATCAGCAAATGATGACCGCCAAAAGGGCGGCTGGGAGCCTTCAATGACAAGCGAAAATGAACCAAGAGCAAATGCCGGCCCCACGGCAGAAAGTGAAGCGGCTAGCGACGCGCAGGCCATTGACCAGGACCTCGCCGAGCTTCAGGGCGCTCTGGAAAATGCCGAGCAGGAAGCAGCCGAGCAACGTGAAGCCATGCTGCGTATGCATGCTGAAATGGAAAATCTGCGCAAGCGCCTGATCCGTGACCTGGAAAAAAGCCGCAAGCGCGCACTGGAAAACATCATGAACGACCTTCTGCCGGTCCATGACAGCCTGGAAAAAGGTCTGCAGGCGGCCGAAGAAGACGCATCGATTGAATCCCTTCGCGAAGGCAAGGCGCTGATCCTGCGCATGCTGGGCAAAGTCCTGACGGACAATGGTCTGGAAGAGATCAACCCGGTGGGCGAGACATTTAACCCGGAGCTGCATGAAGCGATCAGCATGATTCCCTCACCGCAGCACCCGCGCAACGAGGTAATGGACGTTGTTCAGAAGGGCTATCGCCTGAATGAACGCCTGATCCGGCCGGCGCGCGTGGTGGTATCCAGCGGGTCAGGAAACGATTGAAAAATCGACACCGGACCCCACCTATAAAACATCGTAATTAACCTGTTTATCGGAGACTTATAAGATGGGCAAGATCATTGGAATCGATCTGGGCACCACCAATTCCTGCGTTGCTGTGATGGAAGGTGGTTCACCCAAGGTCATTGAAAACTCAGAGGGTGACCGGACCACGCCGTCCGTCGTTGCCTTTACTAAAGATGACGAAGTACTTGTCGGCCAGTCCGCCAAGCGGCAAGCCGTCACCAACCCTAAAAATACCCTGTTCGCCGTCAAGCGTCTGATCGGGCGCAAGTTCAGTGAAGACGTGGTGCAAAAGGACCGCGGCCTGGTGCCGTACAGCATCGTCGAAGCGGACAATGGCGATGCCTGGGTTGAAGTTGATGGCAAGAAAATGGCCCCGCCGGAAATTTCGGCCCGGGTTCTGCAGAAAATGAAGAAAACTGCCGAGGAATACCTTGGCGAAGAAGTCACCGAAGCGGTCATTACCGTACCGGCGTACTTCAACAACCCGCAGCGGCAGGCCACCAAGGATGCCGGCAAGATTGCCGGGCTGAACGTGCGTCGGGTGATTTCCGAGCCGACTGCCGCAGCGCTGGCTTACGGCATGGACAAGAAAGGCGGCGATCGGAAAGTTGCGGTCTACGACCTTGGCGGTGGTACGTTCGATATCTCCATCATCGAGATCGCAGAGGTCGAAGGCGAGCACCAGATCGAGGTGCTGTCTACCTCCGGCGATACCTTCCTGGGTGGTGAGGACTTCGACAACCGCGTCATGGATTACCTGGTTGCAGAGTTCAAGAAAGACCAGGGCGTTGATCTGAAGAACGATCCGCTGGCCCTGCAGCGTCTCAAAGAGGCGGCTGAACGTGCCAAGATCGAGCTGAGCACAAGCCAGCAGACCGAAATCAATCTCCCGTACGTAACGGCAGATGCCTCCGGTCCCAAGCATTTGAACATCAAGCTGACCCGGGCCAAGCTCGAATCGCTGGTAGAAGACCTGGTTAAAAAGACGATTGTCCCTTGCCGGACAGCGCTGGATGACGCCGGTCTGAAAATCGGTGACATTAAGGACGTGATTCTCGTGGGTGGTCAGACGCGTATGCCGATGGTGCAAAAAGCCGTGGGTGAATTCTTTGGCCAGGAGCCCCGTAAGGACGTCAACCCGGATGAAGCGGTGGCAGTAGGCGCTGCAATTCAGGGTGGTGTACTTGCCGGTGACGTTAAAGACGTGCTGCTGCTGGATGTGACCCCGTTGTCCCTGGGCATTGAGACCCTGGGTGGTGTTATGACCAAGCTGATCGAGAAAAACACCACGATTCCGACCAAGGCAGCGCAGACGTTTTCTACCGCCGAGGACAATCAGACGGCCGTAACCGTGCATGTGTTGCAGGGTGAACGTGAGATGGCATCAGCCAACAAGTCCCTGGCACGTTTTGATCTGGCCGGCATTCAGGCTGCCCCGCGCGGCATGCCGCAGGTCGAAGTGACCTTTGATATTGACGCCAACGGCATCATGCATGTCAGCGCCAAGGACAAGGCCACCGGTAAAGAGCAGCGTATCGAGATCAAGGCAGGTTCCGGCTTGTCAGAGGAAGAGATCGACAACATGGTCAAGGACGCGGAACTTCATGCCGAAGAAGACAAGAAGTTCCAGGAAGTGGTCACCGCGCGCAACAACGCCGATGCCATGGTGCACACCACGCGCTCCAGCCTTACAGAACTGGGCGAGCAGGTGAGCGAGTCTGACAAGACAGCCATCGAAGCCGCTATTGAAGGTGTCGAAGAAGCCATGAAAGGCGATGATAAGGACGCCATCGAAGGCGCGGTGCAGAAACTGACCGAGGCCAGCCAGCCGGTTTACCAGCAGGCCGCGGCAGCTGCCCAGGCAGCGCAGGAAGGTGCCGAGGCTCAGCAGTCTGGTGAGGAAACCAAGGCGAGCGGCGGTGACGACGTTGTCGACGCCGAGTTTGAAGAGGTGGACGAAGACAAGAAGGACTGAATATGTAAGTCCTTTGATCCCGAGAAAGCCCCGCGTGTGCGGGGCTTTTTCATTGTCCTGGAACAATCAGGGAAACCGTTATGAGTAACAGCTACACACCCCCAAAAATCTGGACCTGGGACAGCGAGAGCGGCGGTAAATTCGCCAGCATTAACCGGCCCATCGCGGGGTCAACCCACGATAAAGAGTTGCCGGTAGGGCAACACCCACTCCAGCTCTATTCCCTGGCGACACCCAATGGCGTCAAGGTCACCATTTTGTTGGAGGAATTGCTGGCCGCCGGCTTTGAGGGTGCGGAATACGACGCCTGGTTAATCGATATTGGTGAAGGTGACCAGTTCTCCAGTGGATTTGTCTCGATCAACCCCAACTCCAAGATTCCGGCCTTGCTGGACTGCTCTGGAGAGGAGGCGACCCGTGTCTTTGAATCCGGCGCCATCCTGGTTTACCTGGCAGAAAAGTTTGGCGCTTTTGTCCCAACGGAGCACAAGGCGCGAACCGAAGCGTTCAACTGGCTGTTCTGGCAGATGGGTTCCGCACCGTTTCTGGGTGGCGGTTTTGGTCACTTTTACAGCTATGCGCCGGAGAAGTTCGAATATCCAATCAACCGTTATGCCATGGAGGTCAAACGCCAGCTCGACGTACTGGATCGCCATCTTGCCAATCATGTTTACCTGGCTGGGGAGGAATACAGCATTGCCGATATGGCCACCTGGCCCTGGTATGGTCAGCTGGTCCGCGGTTTTCTTTATGATGCAGCCGAGTTTTTACAGGTTCAGGATTACCGTTATGTGCGACGTTGGGCGGACCTGATATCGGAACGTCCAGCGGTACAGCGAGGACGCATGGTGAATCGTAATTTTGGTGATTTGTCCGAACAATTGCACGAGCGTCATGCGATGAGTGACTTTGAGCAGCGTACCCAGGACAAACTCGAGAGCGAACAGGGAATATCGACAAAAATCGCAGAGTAAAAAAAAGCCACCCGGCGGGTGGCTTTTTTTTCTGATTCAATTCCGCTCAGGAATCGCCATCTACCTGCTTTTTCAGGTCTTCGGCAGCCTCTTCCAGATCTTCGGCAGCCGCTTCAGCTTCTTTGGCGGCTTCATCGGCCATGGTTTTGGCATCGTCCATGGCATCTTCAGCCATGTCTTCGGCGTCGCTCATCGCGTCTTTGGCCGCTTTCTCTGCGTCCGAAGCCATTTCACCGGCTTTGTCCATGGCATCGGAAGCCATATCACCGGCCTTATTCATGGCGTCTTCGGCGGCGTTTGCCACGTCATCAGCGGCCTGGTCCATTTTCTTGCCAGCCTCTTCCATCGTGTTGTCTTCTTTTCCACAGCCAACCAGTGTCAGTGACATGCCGAGCAGGGTAGCCAATATCAGGTGTTGCTTGTTCATCAAGTTTTCTCCTTGCAGGTAAATTAACCCGCAGAAGGTACCGCGACACCACCGCCAAAGTAAAGCCCGTGATCTGATTGCCTGGATAAAGACGCTACTTTCGTACCCAACGACCACCAGAGTCCATGACGTAATTGCCCGGGGCGGTCATGTCGATAGCCGTCTGGCCGCCAACCTTTTCTACATCAACCAGCGGGGCACCCTGTTGCTTGGCAATCTGCTGGTAGCGTTGTTTGCGCTTACCGTTAACGTCCATGACCAGGGTCTTGACGTCCTGAGGCGCGTCCTGGCGAACCAGGCCGAGGTAGCCGGTTGGCATTTCACCGATCCATCCTGCGGCCTTGGCTGCGTCAAGCGTTGCGGCTGCTGCAGAAATGGCAACGAATAAGCTGAATAAGCCGGCCAGCACGCTTAGCACAAGCCGGGTGGGCGGGCGTTTCGCAAGTCTGTTCATCAGAAAAGGTCCTCGTTTTCGAACATCTCTTCCACTTCCTTTTCGACTTTGATCAGGATTTCGTGGCGAATATTGACGTTCATGTTGATTTCAATGGGTTTGTCCGGCGCTTCAACCTTGACCGTCGGCGTACAGGCAGCCACCAAGCTCAGCGTCGTTAGCATGATCAGAAATCGGTTTACGAAATGTGTGTGCATCACCATCGCGGTGCGTTCCTTTATCGTTGATGCCAGTGGTTGAGCGTACACCGTATGCCTTCTCAGATGAACCTCGACTGAACGCGATTGATGGTGCGATGAATGGATTTCGCGGTGATTACGGCTCTACTTTGAGGTCATCGCTGCGCAGTTGCTCAATAATGGCCTTGTCAAAATCTCCGGTAATGAAAAGACTGCGGAACAGGGCGGGCATTGCGCCACCCAGGTTCAGCTTAAAACGAATCGGATAGCCCCCGTAAAGATCCGGGTTGGCGCCGAGCAACTCCACACCAATCGTGTAGCCACCATCACTGCCATAGTCCAGGGTGCCGGACAGGCTCTGATAGTTGAAGTTTTCCAGGGCCTGCAGGCCGATGTTGGCTGCCGGCGCACCGCTGGAATAACGCAGCTGCCCCGGCCCGCGGGCGGCAAAACTACCGTTGCGAATAGCCGGGCCGTCCGCTTCGGCAACCAGGGGAAAACGGGCATCCATGATGCCGGTTCCATCCAGGCCACTCACATCAACGAACTTCAGCAAACGGCTGAGATCAAAACCTTCCCAGTCGATGGAGGCATCCTGAAGCTGACCGCCCCTGAGCGTCAGTGAAGGGACGTTAATCACTCCGCCCAATAATTGTGCGGTCAAGGAGCGGGCACCAAACTCCCCGGAGCTGTTGATCATAAGTTCGGAGCTCATGGCGATCAGGTCGAGGCCGGCAGCCAGGCGAGCCAGGTTGAGCGTCACATTGCCATCGCCACGCAAAACGTCTGCCAGGTCCAGCTGTGTCGTAAAATTCAACCCCTCCATATTGCTTTCACCCAGCGACATGCCCAGGTCTTCGCCGGTCAGTGTCAGTGCGCCTGTGATGCCATCACTGTCTGAGCGCACCCCACCATCAATGATCAACTGCCCGGCATCGAAGCCCAGGCTCTTGGGCAGTGTCAGTCCGAGCGGTCGTGCCAGGGCACCAAGCCCGGCAACGGGTAATGTGGCCCGGGAAAACGTCATCGTGCCCGCGGTAGTCTCCAGATCAGCCGTAAATCCAAACGGCAGGGCGGCCTGATAGCCCATTAGCAAGGTTCCCTCACCGTCGTAATAACGCCCCGCGCGCAGGGCACCTGTCAGGTCCAGATCCACGCCTGAGCGTGCGGTGCCATCCACCTGTGCAGCCAGGCCGGTGGTGAGTATGCGCATATTGCCATCAAGGCCGGGCAGGCTGATGGGGTCAAGGTCAAGCGTGACAGAGTCGAGCGTCACAGCGGCCACGGGCAGATTGACTTCGTTCAGGGTAAGCGGGCCGCGTACAACAGCCCCGGAGGTACCTGGCTCATCCCATTCCAGGTCCATGCTGAATGACGAGGCCGAGAGCAGAGGGGGTGCCAATGGCTTGTCCTCCGTGGCCAGGACGAGGCTATCGCCGCTCAACTGACCACGAAAAGACAGGGCACTCGCCTGATCCAATGCGCCGCTAAGTGACAGTCCGTTAATGCTGGCGACCAGGCCTGGCTGGGACAGGCTGACACCGCCAAGAGTCAGCTCATTGAAGACAACATCAAGGCTTTCATCGGCATTGTCGCTGCGTAACTCCAGGGCGATGTCGCCGGTACCACTGCTGGCTCCCAGGGTCTGGTCTCCACTGATGATGGTGCCCGGATGTGAGAAGCGAAACCTGGACTCGCCGGTCATGTTGATATCACTTAAGCCAATCCCGGCTTGCGTGCTGATGATCCCGTAAACCTGCTCTGCGGTCAGAAGCAGCTCCAGCGAGTCTGCCTGGATTGCGTGAACGATAGCGCTGCCGGAAACGGATGTGCGCCGGGGCGGGATAAGGCCAAACTCGAAGCGCAGGACCTCCGGGACAGTGACCGAAATGGATAACTCGTCGGTGGTCAGTAAACCGGTAATGTCCTCCTGCGCCAGCAGTTCCTGCAGGAGCTTCAGTCTTGCAGCGTCTGTCAGTACGACGCTCACGGACGATTGGCGAAGCTCCGCCGACAGCGCGTCCGCATCGCGGTCCAGGTCCATTGCCAGATCGCCTTTCAGGCTCGCAGCAGCTGTCTGCACGAACAGCGATTGCAGTTCTACTGCGCCATTTTCAGGTCTTAGGCGCTCCGTCCCGCGAAAGCCGATCTGCCCGGTGATCTGCCCGTCCAGCACTGTCGGTGCAAGATCGCCGGGCAAGGCGAGGACCTGCGCCAGTTCACCGGGGTTGATCATGGCAAGATCCACATGCCATTCAAGTTGAGCGGTTGCTTGAGAGGGGTCTGTCTCGTCCGGTGTTTGTACAAAGCTCAGAAACACATCATCCGGCTGTTCGGAGCTTGTTGCATGCAGTTCTACCCGGCCGGCGTTCATGATTAGCCTGAGATCAACGCCCGAGCTTAATGGGGCAGCACGCATGATTACTGTTTGCAGATCCAGTCGCTGCGTGGCGTTTCCCAGTCTCAGGGCGCTAAATTCCCACTGTTGACCCTTCGGTTCTCTTGCGTCTGCCAGGATCAGGGTATCGATACGGACCTCCGGCAGTGCCTGCGGCATCGCCAGGCGCGGCAGGCTGAAACCAGCCGGATCAAACGGCGCCTCGTTGCCGGGCCCGGGTGATTGGGCAAGGCTCAAGGTAAGGTTTTGGATATCGACTTGCGGCCCGGCATAGCGCACATTGACGTTGTTGGCCGTCAGCATAATGGGCAGACCGGCCTCGCTTCCCCGCGCTTTCAGGGTACGGACCTTGAGGCCGGCAAACCCGGGACGTTGAACATCAAGTTTCAGCACGGTCCAGTTTTGCGGAACATAACGTTGCGCGAGCAGCGGGGCCCACACCGGAAAGCTCAACCAGGCCAGGAGCAAAGCGCCGAGCAACACCAAAAACAACCAGCCCAGCCGGCGCGGCCATCGACGTGGTCGCCTGGCATTGTTTGAATTGTCCGCCGGCTTTGCGACCTGCGGTGCTGTGTCCCTGCTCATGATGCGTGTATCTTACCGGCAGCATGTCCCGACAACAGCCTGTCAATGAAACTCCGCCCGTGTCCCGGCAGTCATCGCTGCTGATCGTGGTGCTGGTCTTTTTTGGCGGTGCGCTTGGTTCGCTGGCCCGCGAGTTCCTGGTCCCGGTGTTGCCCGCGCCCTGGTTCTGGATTCCGATATTGCTGGTCAACTTGAGTGCCTGCTTCCTGATCGGGTGGCTGTTTGTGTTGCGTGACCGGCTGCAAGCCTGGCTGAGTAACTTCCTGGTGGTTGGTTTTTGTGGTGGTTTCTCGACCTTTTCACACTTCAGCTATGAACTCGTGGCGCTGGGCGATGCCGGGGCATTTCTCGAGGCGCTGATCTACGTGGTGCTGGCTGTCGTGCTGGGTATCGGGGCGGCAGTGGCAGGCGAGGCCCTGGCCCAACGGTTGCACCGGGTGGTGGCAAAATGACCCTGGCCTGGGCCGATGTCATATTGCCCCTGTCTTTTGCGACTGGTGGAGGTCTGGGTGCGGTGGCGCGCTATCTGCTGGCCAAATCGCTGCCGCATAAGTATCCCTTTGCCACCTTGCTGGTAAACGTACTGGGCTGTTTTCTGCTCGGGCTTGTGCTGGCGCTGGTATGGGCTGCCCCGGGCTTTCTGCCGGGCGAAGCACGGCAGATATTTGCCGGCTTTTGCGGCGGATTCACAACATTTTCGAGCTTCGCCTACCAGTCCCTTGATCTGCACCGTGAGCATTCCTTGCGTCATGCGGCGCTGAATATCGGCGCCAGTATCGTCCTGTGTGTGGCTTCTTTTCTGGCGGGCCGGTTTTTGGGCCAGTTAGTGGTTTTCGTGGATCGCTGAACCAGGCGGGGATCCACGCGGGTCCCTGGCGGTGCTTCGCAGATCCGGCCACGGCGGCCGGCCTGGTGGTTGAATTGCCGCAGTGTGGGCCACATCTCAGGGGAACACTAAAATCCCCTGGGATGTAGCGGACGACCCATGGCAAAAAAAGACTATTACGAGGTTCTCGGGGTTTCCCGGGATGCCAGCGAGGACGAGCTGAGAAAGGCGTTCCGTAAACTGGCGATGAAATGTCATCCGGATCGCAATCCGGATGATGCGGGTGCCCAGGCGCGTTTCACGGAAGCCAAGGAGGCCTATGAGGTCCTGAAGGATCCGCGTAAACGTTCGGCCTACGACCAGTTTGGCCACGCAGCTGTTGATCCGTCGATGGGCGGCCAGGGTGGCGGTGGCTTTCACGGAGACGTTGGCGATATATTCGGCGATATATTCGGCGATATTTTCGGCCAGGGACGTCGCGGTGGTCGCGGTCAGCAGCGCGGTTCAGACTTGCGCTACGGGGTCGAGTTGGATCTGGAAGAGGCGGTCACGGGCGTGGAGCGGGAGATTCGCGTTCCGAGCCTGTCGAGCTGCAAGGCCTGCGACGGTTCCGGTGCTGCTGACGGCCAACAACAAACCTGTACGACCTGTGGCGGTATCGGCCAGGTGCGCATGCAGCAGGGCATTTTTTCAGTTCAGCAGACCTGCCCGCAGTGCCAGGGCAATGGCAAAGAGGTCAAGAATCCCTGCGTCGAGTGCAGTGGTCAGGGACGGGTGCGGGAGACGCGCACCTTATCCGTCAAGATTCCCGCTGGAGTGGACAACGGTGACCGGATCCGCCTGGCCCAGGAAGGCGAGGCAGGTCCCAATGGCGCGCCTCCCGGCGACCTGTATGTCGAAATTCGCGTCCGCCCGCACAAGATTTTTGAACGTGACGGGGACAATCTGTACTGCGAGGTGCCGGTGCATTTTTCAGCTGCAGCGCTTGGTGGCGAGTTGGAGTTACCTACCCTGAACGGACAGGTGAAGCTCAAGATCCCCCCGGAAACCCAGACCGGAAAAATGTTTCGCCTGCGTGGCAAGGGTGTCAAATCAGTCCGCAGCAGCAGGAACGGCGATCTGATGTGCCGCGTGGTGGTCGAAACACCGGTGAAACTCACGCGCACTCAAAAAGAACTGTTACGTCAGTTCGAAGCCTCCTATCGAGATGACAACAAGGAACACAATCCCCGGTCCGACTCCTGGCTCAAGAGCGTGCGCGAGTTTTTTGACCGGATGACCTCGTGAATCCTGGTCGCCACATGCGGCACGGCAAACCCACTGTCGTGATTCACGGCGCCGGTCGCATGGGCCAGCAAGTCGCCGAACAGGCGGTCGCGCAGGGTTTTGAGATTCTTGCGGTTGTTTCCCGCCACCACCCCGGTGATGTCGCGGGCGCCCAGTGGCGGCCGGGTCTGGAGGGTCTGGGGCGTAATCCGGACGTGCTGATTGATTTCAGCCTGCCGTCAGGCGCGGTTGCTGCCGCCCGCTGGTGTGCCAAGATGGCGGTGCCGATGGTGAGTGGCACAACGGGTTTGGACGCCACGCATGAGCAGGCGCTTGATGAGGCTGCAAAACGCGTGGCGGTTTTACACGCCGCAAATTTCAGCCCGGGCCTCAATGCGATGCTGGGTGCCCTGGTGCACCTGGGGCAATGGCTGCCAGAGGTCGAGGTGGCAACCGTCACCGACGTCCATCATGTCCACAAAAAGGATGCCCCCTCCGGCACCGCACTGGCCCTTGCGCAGGCACTGAAGCCGCTGGCGCCGCGGGTTGAGAGTCGTCGTGAAGGCGAAGTGGTTGGTGAACACATTGTGCGTCTTGATCTGCCTGGCGAAACACTGTCTATTGCCCATTCAGCAACCGACCGGTCTGTGTTTGCGCGTGGCGCGCTGCAGGCGGCTCACTGGTTGATTCAGCAGCCCCCCGGGCGCTACCAGGCAACAGATTGGATCATGGGGCAGCGTAGCTGAGCTGGGCAACCCGGCACGCAATGGGTGGCCGCCTGCAGGCATTGGCGGATATTTGCTGGAATCGGGCTTTTGTCCCGTGGAACAACCCCGTGACGTGGACTTGCACAAGGGGATTCCAGTACAATCTTGGCGCTTAGAGAACGACTGTCCGGTATCTGGCGCTTTTGATGAGACCGGAAACTACAAGTGATTACATTCTAAGCGGGAACGGCCTCCGGGCTTTCCCGTTTCGCGTATCTGGAGGTTCGATTTGACCCTGAAAGCAATACTGGCGCTTGCTGATGGCAGCGTATTTCATGGTCAGGGCATCGGCGCGCCCGGCACCAGTACGGGCGAAGTGGTGTTCAACACCGCCATGACCGGTTACCAGGAAATTCTCACTGATCCCTCCTATACGCGCCAACTCGTCACCCTGACATTCCCGCATATTGGAAATACCGGCTGCAACAGCGCCGATGAAGAATCTGATGGCATCAAGGCGGCCGGTCTGATTATTCGTGACCTGCCCCTGCGCACCAGTAACTGGCGTAGTGAGGAAACCCTCGCCGACTATCTGCAACGTCAAGGTATCGCCGGTATTGCGGGTATCGACACGCGCCGCCTGACGCGCGTTCTTCGTGAGAAAGGCGCCCAGGGCGGCTGCCTGATGAGCGGTGAAACGGTTGATGAGACGCAAGCCATTGAGCAAGCCCGGGCGTTTCCCGGGATGGCAGGTATGGATCTGGCCAGGGTGGTCAGTACCGCGAAAGCTTACTCGTGGACCGAGGGCAGCCTGGATCTGGATAGCGGGGATTGGCACGAGAGTTCCGCTGAACGGCATGTGGTCGCCTTCGATTTCGGAATCAAGCGCAATATTCTGCGTATGCTGGCTGATCGTGGTTGCCGGGTGACCGTGGTGCCAGCCATGACTCCGGCCAGCCAGGTGATGGCACTGGAGCCGGATGGTGTGTTCCTGTCCAATGGCCCGGGTGATCCGGAACCCTGCGACTATGCGATAGCGGCGATCAGGGAACTGCTGTCCAGCGCCGTGCCGCTGTTTGGTATTTGCCTGGGACAGCAACTGCTGGCACTGGCCGCCGGTGCAAAAACTGAAAAAATGAAGTTTGGCCACCATGGTGCGAATCATCCGGTTCAGGATCTGGATACGCGGCAGGTCATGATCACCAGCCAGAATCACGGTTTTGCGGTGAGTGAGGACAGTTTGCCCGCCAATGTCCGGCCGACACACCGTTCGCTGTTTGACGGAAGCCTGCAGGGGATCGCGCTCACTGACAAGCCCGCGTTTGGCTTTCAGGGCCACCCTGAAGCCAGTCCCGGGCCGCGGGACATTCAACCCCTGTTTGACCGGTTCATCCAGGCGATGGACGCCTCGATGGCAAGACAGCAAGGCCTGGCCTAGAGTGCCAAGCACTTAATACATATTATAAATATACAACCTATTTATATGAATAATATAGATAAACAAAAAAGAGAAATGCGTGCCAAAAAGAACTGACATCAACAGTGTGCTGATTATAGGGGCCGGGCCCATTGTGATCGGGCAGGCCTGTGAATTCGATTATTCCGGCGCTCAGGCCTGCAAGGCCCTGCGCGAGGAAGGCTACCGGGTGGTCCTGGTTAACTCTAACCCGGCGACCATCATGACGGATCCGGATACGGCCGATGCGGTGTATATCGAGCCGATTGAGTGGCAGACCGTGGCGCGGATCATTGAGAAAGAAAAGCCGGATGTCCTGCTGCCAACCATGGGCGGCCAGACGGCTCTGAACTGTGCCCTGGACCTGGTGCGCCATGGCGTACTGGAAGCCAACGGCGTGGAGATGATTGGCGCCACCCGTGAAGCGATTGATATGGCCGAGGACCGGGAGAAATTCCGTGACGCCATGATTGATATTGGTCTTGAGTGCACGCGGGCAGAAATGGCGCATACCCTGGAAGAGGCAATCGCCAAGCAGGTCAGCATTGGCTATCCCATCATTATCCGCCCCAGTTTCACCATGGGCGGCTCCGGTGGTGGCATTGCCTACAACAACGAAGAATTCGAAGACATCATTAAGCGTGGCCTGGAGCTTTCACCTACCACCGAGGTCATGATCGAGGAGTCTATCCTCGGCTGGAAAGAATATGAGATGGAAGTGGTGCGTGATTCGGCGGACAACTGCATCATCATCTGTTCCATCGAAAATTTCGATCCGATGGGCATTCATACCGGTGATTCGATCACCGTGGCGCCCGCGCTGACCCTGACCGACAAGGAATATCAGCGTTTGCGTGATGCCTCGCTCGCGGTCCTGCGCAAAATCGGCGTGGATACCGGGGGCTCAAATGTGCAATTCGCGGTTAACCCGGATGACGGCCGGGTCATCATTATCGAGATGAACCCGCGCGTGTCACGCTCCTCGGCGCTGGCCTCCAAGGCCACCGGGTTTCCGATTGCCAAGGTGGCGGCCAAGCTGGCCGTGGGCTTTACGCTGGACGAACTTCGCAATGAGATCACGGGCGGGGCGACACCGGCGTCCTTTGAGCCTTCCATTGATTACGTGGTCACGAAAATACCGCGCTTTGCCTTTGAGAAGTTTCCCGCAGCCGATTCCCGTCTTACTACCCAGATGAAGTCGGTGGGTGAAGCCATGGCGATCGGACGAAACTTCCAGGAGTCATTGCAAAAGGCTCTGCGCAGCCTCGAGACCGATCATGACGGACTGTGTTCGGTGATCGACCCGGGTGATGATGAAGCGCGGCTTGCCGATTTGCGCCGCGAGCTGCGTGAAGCCGGTCCGGAGCGCATCCTGTATATCGGTGATGCCTTTCGCGCTGGACTGGCGTTCGATGACATTCAAAAGCTGACCGGCGTCGACCCCTGGTTCCTGGCCCAGATTGACGATCTGATTATCGAGGAAGGCCTGGTTGTCGAAGGCGGTGTGGCAGCGCTGGATCCCGATCGGATGCGCGCGCTGAAACGCAAGGGTTTTGCTGACAGCCGCCTGGCGCACCTGCTGTCCATGCCGGAAGACCAGTTGCGATCCTTGCGCCACGAATTCGGCGTGCGGCCGGTCTACAAGCGGGTCGATACCTGCGCCGCCGAGTTCGCTACCAGCACGGCGTACATGTACTCCTGTTACGACGAAGAGTGCGAAGCCGAGCCTGATGAGCGACGCAAGCTCATGGTACTTGGCGGTGGACCCAACCGGATCGGCCAGGGCATCGAATTTGACTATTGCTGCGTGCACGCAGCGCTCGCCCTTCGCGAAGACGGTTATGAAACCATCATGGTCAACTGCAACCCGGAGACCGTCTCCACCGACTACGACACCTCGGACCGGCTCTACTTTGAGCCCCTGACCCTCGAGGATGTGCTGGAAATTGTTCACCGCGAACAGCCCGAAGGCCTGATTGTCCAGTACGGCGGTCAGACGCCGCTGAAACTGGCCCGCAGCCTGGAAGCGGCCGGGGTACCCATCATTGGCACCTCACCCGACAGCATTGACCTTGCCGAAGACCGCGAGCGTTTCCAGCAGTTGCTCAAAAAACTGGGATTGCGCCAGCCGCCCAACCGCACGGCAACCAGCGTGGAACAGGCCATCGTCCAGGCCGCTGAGATCGGTTATCCATTGGTTGTCCGGCCATCTTATGTACTGGGCGGCCGCGCCATGGACATCGTGCACAGCGAGGATGAGCTGCAGCGTTACATGACCGAGGCCGTCAAGGTATCGAATGCCTCGCCGGTGCTGCTGGACCACTTCCTGGACCATGCGATCGAGGTCGATCTGGATGCGATCTGTGATGGCAAGGATGTTTTGATCGGTGGTCTCATGGAGCATATTGAACAGGCCGGCGTGCACTCCGGTGATTCTGCCTGCACCTTGCCGCCGTATTCGCTGGGCAAAAAGATCCAGGATGAATTGCGTGAGCAAATGACAGAAATGGCCCTGGCACTGGGCGTGGTCGGGCTGATGAATGCGCAATTTGCTGTGCGCGGCGATGATATTTTCGTGATTGAGGTCAACCCGCGCGCTTCGCGCACGGTGCCCTTTGTGTCCAAGGCCACGGGGGTGGCATTGGCCTCGGTTGCCGTGCGCTGCATGGCTGGAACCTCGCTGGTCGAGCAGGGCTTTACGCGCGAGGTGGTGCCCAATTATTTTTCCATCAAGGAAGTGGTTTTTCCCTTCATCAAGTTCCAGGGCGTCGACCCGATTCTTGGTCCGGAGATGCGCTCGACCGGCGAGGTTATGGGTATTCACCGGACCTTCGGCGGCGCCTGTATTCGCGCGATGCGCGGGGCCAGCCAGAAACTTCCGGAACCCGGTAAGGCGTTCCTGAGTGTGCGTGATGGCGACAAGTCATCCTTGCCGCCGATTGCCCGCAACCTGGTAAAACGCGGTTTTACGCTGGTCGCCACCGCCGGTACCTGCGAATACCTGCGCTCGCAGGATTTTGAATGCGAGTATGTGAACAAGGTAGACCAGGGACGCCCGCACATTGTTGATGCCATAAAAAATGGCGAAATAAAATTTATTGTGAACACGACCGAGGGCCGCCAGGCGATTGCCGATTCGTTTTCAATCCGTCGCCAGGCGCTGCAATACTCGGTTCCCTATACAACAACAACGGCCCGCGGTTGGGCCACATTGCAGGCTATCGATCACGCGGATGACCGCGAAGTGAGCAGCCTGCAATCTCTGCATGAAGGTTTATCCCTATGAATCGAGATCCATTGACCCGCCAGGGTGCCGACCGGCTGCGGGCGGAACTGGAAAAGCTCAAGAAAACCGACCGCCCGGCCGTTATCGCCGCTATCGCCGAGGCGCGGGCACACGGTGACCTGAAGGAAAATGCCGAATACCATGCGGCCCGCGAGCAACAGGGCTTTATCGAAGGCCGTATCCAGCAAATTGAAGGCACATTGTCGACCGCCCAGGTCATCGATGTTGCCAAGCTCAACCCGGGCGGCAAAGTGGTGTTCGGCGCCATGGTCACCGTGGCAGACGAGGAGGGTAAGGAGATTACCTACCAGATCGTTGGTGACCTGGAAGCAGACATCAAGGAGAACCGCATCGCGATTTCCTCGCCCATTGCGCGCGCCCTGATCGGTAAAGAGGAAGGTGACGTGGGTGTGGTTGTCGCCCCCAGCGGCGAGCGTGAGCTGGAAATTGTTGAGGTGTCTTATTCCTGAGGACAGCGCGCCCTTTATGGCGGTGCGCCTGGCTTATCTGATCTCTGTATGAAATCACGTCTGCGTATTCGCCAACGCACGATCAAAGACCCGGCAGGCAGTTTGCCTGCGACCCTGCACCCGGTATTACAAAGAGTGCTGCTGGTCCGCGGGCTGGTAGATGAGGCAAGCCTGGACCTGGGTCTGAACGGTCTTGCCCATCCGAAACTGCTGAACAGCATTGATGAGGCAGCCGCACTTCTGGCGCGGGCGGTCATGAACGAAAAGCGTATTCTGGTGGTCGGTGATTTCGACGCCGATGGCGCTACCGGGACGGCCGTCGCGGTCCGGGCACTGCGGGGCTTTGGCGCTCAATATGTCGACTACCGCGTACCCAACCGCTTTGAGTTCGGTTACGGGCTGACGCCAGGCCTGGTTGAGACGCTGGCTGACAGCCCGCCGGACCTGTTGATGACCGTGGACAGCGGTATTGCCTGCCTGGCCGGTGTCGCCAGGGCCAGGGCGCTGGGTATCGATGTGCTGGTCACCGACCATCATCTGCCCGGCGAACAGCTGCCCGAGGCCAATGCGATCGTCAACCCGAACGTACCTGGCGACCAGTTCCCGTCCAAGGCACTGGCGGGCGTGGGGGTGGTGTTCTACCTGATGAGCGCCTTGCGCGGTCAGCTGCGTGAAGCGGGTTGGTTTACCCGCGGCCGCCAGGAGCCACGCCTGGCTGAACTGCTCGACCTGGTTGCCCTGGGTACCGTTGCCGATGTGGTTCCCCTGGATCACAACAACCGCGTGCTGATCCAACAGGGTCTGGCGCGTATACGTGCCGGTCAGGCCTGTCCAGGACTGCTTGCGCTTCTGCGTGTCGGCAAGCGGGACTATCGTCACGTGACAGCCTCCGACCTTGGTTTCGCAGTCGGGCCGCGCCTGAACGCAGCGGGACGGCTGGAAGACATGTCCGTGGGCATTCGCTGTCTGCTGACCGATGATGAGCGCGAGGCCGAACAGCTTGCCGCGCAACTCGATGAGCTTAACCGCCAGCGCAAAGCGATGCAGGAAACCATGCAGAGCGAGGCCCTGGGGCAGGTCAAAGCACTGCTCGAGTCGCTGGGTGCCGAGCTGCCGTTCAGCCTGTGCCTGCATGACGATCGCTGGCATCAGGGCATCGTTGGCCTGGTTGCATCAAAGATCAAAGAGGCAACCCATCGTCCGGTTATCGCTTTTGCGCCGGAAGGTGACGGTAGCCTGCTCAAGGGCTCGGCGCGTTCCATTCCCGGTCTGCATATCCGTGACGTCCTTGCCCATGTGGATGCGAACCGTCCCGGCCTGATCCATGCTTTTGGGGGTCATGCGATGGCCGCCGGCCTGAGCCTGGATGCCGGGGCGCTGGACGAATTCCAGACCCAACTTGAGCGTTCGGTGCAACATTTTCTGGATGGTGAGGCGCCCAGCGCAGAGCTGATGACCGATGGTGAACTGGATGCCCGGGACCTGAATCTGGAATTTGCCCGGCAACTGGCCGATCTTGGCCCCTGGGGCCAGCGCTTTCCGGAACCGCTGTTTGAGGGTGCCTTTGAGGTAATCGACCAGCGCGTGGTTGGCGGTGCACACCTGAAAATGGTGCTGCGGCCCCTGGAGAGCAGCGAACTGATCGATGCCATCGCGTTTGGCAAATTACCGGAGGACCTGCAGGGCCAGCGCAAGGTGCGACTGGTCTACAAACTGGACGTAAATCACTTCCGCGGTGAATCCTCAGCGCAATTGATGGTCGAGCATATCGTTACCTGAAAGCCGGCAGGGTGGCATGTCCCGTTTATCAAGCACCTTGGTGTACAATTGCGGGCTTCGTTTCAGGCAGTCTGAGAAGATGGAAACCGCACCGATAACCCAACGTCTGGAAGACCTCCAGGAGCGCGTAGAAGCGCTCAGGGGGTACCTTTGACTACGCTGTAAAACACGACCGGCTCGAAGAAGTCTCGCGCGAGCTCGAAAACCCCGATATCTGGAACAATCCCGAACATGCCCAGGCTCTGGGCCGTGAACGCGCGGCGCTGGACAAGGTGGTGAGCACCCTGGATGAGACCGGCCAGGGCCTGCAAGATGCCACGGACCTGCTCGAAATGGCGATTGCGGAGGAGGATGAGGACACCATCAACGAGGTATCAGCGGACATTGAAACGCTCGCCTCCGGTGTTGAAGAACTCGAGTTCCAGCGCATGTTCTCCGGTGAGATGGATGACCGGCCCTGTTATGTTGATATCCAGGCCGGCTCCGGCGGAACCGAGGCCCAGGACTGGGCAGAGATGTTGCTGCGCATGTATCTGCGCTGGGCCGAACGCCGTGGCTGGAAAGCGGAGCTGGCCGAGGCGTCAGCCGGTGAGGTGGCGGGTATCAAGAGTGCGACCATCCATATTACCGGCGACCACGCCTTCGGCTGGTGTCGCACGGAGACCGGCGTCCACCGCCTGGTGCGTAAATCACCCTTTGACTCGGGCAACCGTCGTCACACGTCCTTTGCCGCTGTGTTTGTTTCGCCCGAGGTGGACGACAATATCGAAATCGATATCGACCCCTCCGACCTGCGTATTGACGTTTATCGCGCCTCCGGTGCGGGCGGCCAGCATGTGAACCGGACCGAGTCGGCCGTGCGGATCACCCATCTTCCCAGCGGGGTGGTGGTGCAGTGTCAGAATGACCGGTCGCAGCACAAGAACAAGGACCAGGCCATGAAGCAGCTGCGCGCCAAGCTGTATGAGCTGGAGATCCAGAAACGCAATGAGGCTTCCCAGGCCGAGGAAGACGCCAAATCGGACATTGGCTGGGGCAGCCAGATCCGGTCCTATGTGCTGGATGACTCACGCATCAAGGACCTGCGCACCGGTGTACAGACCGGCAATACCCAGGCCGTGCTGGATGGTGACCTGGACGACTTTATTGAAGCATCACTAAAGGCCGGGCTCTGAGTGCCGTGTCGACTGAGCGAGTAAAAACATGAATGATTCCAAAAGCCCTGAATCTGCACCGGTAGACGAAAACCGCCTGATCGCCGAGCGCCGCGCCAAGCTGCAGGGTCTGCGTGAGGCCGGCCAGGCCTATCCGAATGACTTCCGCCCCAACACCAGCGCCGCTGAGCTCGCGACGCGTTTTGCCGATCACGATGGTGAGGCACTGGAGTCGGTGGATGAGGAGTTCGCTGTCGCCGGCCGCATGATGGCCAAACGCGTGATGGGTAAAATTGCTTTTGTCAGTCTGCAGGATGGTTCCGGCTCAATTCAGCTGGTCCTGCAACGTGATGAACTGCCCGAGGGTGTTTACCAGGATTTCAAGCAATGGGACGTGGGCGACATTATTGCCGCCGAAGGCCGGATCGTGCGGACCAATAAAGGTGAACTGTCGGTGCGCGCCAGTCAGCTGCGCTTGCTGACCAAGTCGCTGCGCCCGCTGCCGGAGAAATTCCATGGCCTGCAGGATACCGAGACCCGCTACCGGCAACGGTATGTCGATCTCATTATGAACGAGGCATCGCGCGGGGTGTTTCGGGCCCGTTCCCGGGTGATCAGCTACATCCGCGCCTTTATGGAAGCGCCGGGCAGGGACTTTCTGGAGGTCGAAACCCCGATGATGCACCCGATTCCCGGCGGCGCAGCGGCGCGTCCGTTTGTCACGCATCACAATGCGCTGGATTTGCAGATGTACCTGCGCGTGGCCCCGGAGCTTTATCTCAAGCGCCTGACGGTTGGCGGGCTGGAGCGGGTCTATGAAATCAACCGCAACTTCCGCAATGAGGGGGTTTCAACGCGTCACAATCCTGAATTCACCATGCTCGAATTCTACTGGTCCTACGCCGATGTCAACGACCTGATGGATCTCACCGAGGAGATGTTTCGCGGCCTGGCCGTAGCGGTCACCGGCGACGCCAGGGTCAGTTATCAAGGTCAGGATATTGATTTCGGTCAGCCGTTTGAGCGCTTGAGCGTGGAAGAGGCCGTGCGCCGCTACAACGAAGATCTGGGCGATGCTGATCTCTGGGATGAGGCAGTGCTGCGCGCTGCCCTGGAGGCCCGGGGTGTGCACCAGGATGCCAGCTGGGGTGCGGGCAAGCTGCTGACCGAGCTCTATGAAGCCACGGTTGAGCGTGAATTGATCCAGCCGACCTTTATGACGGCCTACCCGACCGAGGTCTCACCGCTATCACGCCGCAATGATGAAGACCCGCGGGTTACTGACCGCTTTGAGCTGATCGTGGCCGGTAATGAAATTGCTAACGGCTTCTCGGAGTTGAATGATCCGGAAGACCAGGCAGAGCGGTTTATGGCGCAGGTGGCCAACAAGGATGCCGGAGATGTTGAAGCCATGCATTTTGATGCGGACTATATTCGCGCGCTGGAATACGGCATGCCGCCAACCGCCGGCGAGGGCGTTGGCATTGACCGGCTGGTGATGCTGTTGACCGATTCGCCTTCCATTCGTGATGTATTGTTGTTCCCCTACCTTCGACCGGAGGCCTGAGCGCGAAGGGTCACTGTGAGTACGCTCCGCATCAACCTTGTCCAGGCCCGCCTTCACTGGCGTGATCCGGAAAAAAACCGTGCTCACCTGGCGGAACTGATCGCCGGGTCGGAACCGGCGGATCTGCATGTCATGCCCGAGACCTTCACGACGGGGTTTCTTGGCGAAACCAAAGACCATGATGAGGGCATGAGCGGGCAGACTGTTGCCTGGCTGCTGAGCACGGCCAGCAGGGTGCAGGCGGCGATCTGCGGCAGTGCCGTTATTACTGACGAGGTGGGGCGTCGCAACCGCTGGCTGCTGGCTGCGCCGGACGGTCAGCTTCATCACTATGACAAACGACATCTGTTCAGTTACGCCGGCGAAGATCAGCGCTATGTCGCCGGCCAGGACCGCGTGGTTTTTGAGTTGGGGAACTGGCGGATCTGCCCGCAAATTTGCTATGACCTGCGGTTTCCCGTCTGGACCCGCAACCGTAATGATTATGACCTGCTGATTTTTGTGGCCAATTGGCCGGCACCCCGGATTTCCGCCTGGGACAATCTGTTGCGCGCCCGCGCGATCGAAAACCAGTGCTATGTGATTGGCGTGAACCGGGTTGGCGAGGATGGTCGCGGGACGGCCTACCCGGGGCACAGTGCATGCTATGGCCCGCTTGGCGAGGATATCATTGAGCCCTGGGGCGAGGAGGGCACCCGTCAGGCCTCAATCGATCTGGAGCGGGTCCGCGAGGTGCGCAAAGACTTTCCGTTTGCCGCTGAGGCGGACGACTTCATACTCTCCCAGGGCTAGATCAGGGCTCGCTTCCTGGCTCTTGCTCCGGCGCTTGCGGTTGCTTTGCGGTTTCCGGTTTGACCTTTTTGCCGCGTAACCGTCGATCCACAAGGCGCCCGATGGCGGTGCGCGGGATGCGCCGGGGTGTGGCATAGTCCAGCAGCAGTATCGGGTCGGTCAGGGCATGGGCCACTTCCCGTTGTGCGCTGCTGCGACCCGCAAACAGCAAAATGTCACCTTCGATGACGCTGAGCTCAAGGCTTGGCAGCATTAACTCCTGGGCGCCACGCTTCAGCATCAGGCACACGCAACGTAAATCTTCATTCTGTCCGCTGCGGGTGTTGTGCAAAAAGCTTTCCAGGCGAACATCAATCCCTTCCTCGCGCGCAGCACTCAAACCGCGAGCATAGGCGCCGCTTAATTCCGTGCTCCAGACAACCGGGGCGACCCCGCCCAGGCAGCGGGACAATTTATGCTCCACGCGTCGTGCGAAATCCTCATCGGCATGAATAAGGTAGTTCAGGAACTTGCTCAAACCCGGAGTGGTCGCCGATGCCAGAATACTGCGTGCCACGATCCAGTTAGGCCGGGCAACCAGGTGTGCGCCACTGGCTTCAAACAATTCATCATTCTGGCGCTGCTCCTGCCGGCCGATAACGAACAGCTTCTTGTTGCGGGTCGATTCCCTGGCCGTGATGATGATCGACAAGTTGTCAACATCATCACCTGTTCCGGCAATAATGCCCGCGGCTTCTTCAATGCCGGCTGCCAGAAGGGTCGGTGCTTCCGTTCCCCGCCCGACCACGCCATGCTCGCAATCATCAACGCGGTCGTTACGGACATCAACCAGGGTGTACTCCTGGTCGTTTTTCTCGAGGGTCTGAATCAGACGCTTTCCAAAACGCCCGCCACCGCAGACCACCCAATGTCCGCTGGGTGGTGTTAATGGCTCTCTTAATTTGGTTCCGGGTACCGAGATCAACCAGTCCTGAACCAGGTACTTGGTGGGCGAGTTCAGGGCAAGGTCCAGTCGCTGGGCGAAAATGACGTAAGGGTCCACCACGGCGTCCGTTCCGAATGAACGCATATTGTCGCTGACACGGCCGTCCTGGCTGCGGGCATAAACGGGCACGCCGGGGCGTAATAACTTGGTCGTGATCGCGATGGTCAGATTGGCGTGGTTGTCATTGGTAACGGCAATCACACCGATGCAGTTCTCGCGATGCAGGCCTGCGTCGGCGAGCACGCTTTGCTCCGTGGTATCACCGGCCAGCAAGGCAAGGTGCGAGAAATCGACCTCGGTATGGCGCCTGTGGACCAATCCCGGGTCCTGTTCAATCACGGTCAGCTGGAACCCGCGCTTCATCAGACCACGTGCAAGCTCGCTACCGGTGTTTCCAAAACCGCACATCAGAAAAAATGGCTCAGTAAAGCGACTGACCCGCCGGCGAAAGACGTTACGGTTCAGGGTCGCGCGAAACTGTTCGTCCAGGAACAGGCCAAGGATGACACCAATCGAATATAGCCACGCTACAACATTCGGAAAAATGAGGAAAAATACCAGGAATCGTTGCGCACCGGTAAAAGGATAGGGTATCTCGCCGAGACCGATGGTCGTGGACAGGAAGGCAATGAAATAGGCCGCCTCCAGGTAGCTCATGTGCACCGGGTTGCCCGCCTCGTCCATGCCGGGTACGGCCACGAGCAGAGAGCTGGAAATAAAATAGACCGAAATCAGCAGGATCAGCGGCGTCCTCAGGCGCCGCACGGTCAGCCAGATAACGTCGTTCATAACCGGTGGCTCCGGTACCCGATCCCCGGCCTCAGCGCCTGATGACGATGGATTCGGAAACCAGCAGCACCACGGACACCAGGTTGGCCAGCAGCGCCCCGCCGGAGAGCGACACAATGGTGACGATCACTTCGGGTGTTACGCCGTCTGCTGATACATTGGCTGCATAGGCCCAGTAAACGGCGGCCACGATGAGCTGCAGATCGGCAACCAGGCTGGTCGCCAGCAGCAATGCACCCATCTGCGAGCGATCGCCGAATTTCATGATGGTCGCGATCAGGCTTACCGCCAGTGCGGCACCCAGTTCGGCGGCATCGTGATGTGCCGGGTTATCAATTTCGCCGAGAAAAAAGCCAAAATTGAGCGTTAGCGCCAGTACGATGAAAAACGCAAATAAGACCTTTTCGTAATCCATGGTTTCCCCTGTTGGGCCGCTCCTTTGCAGCCGGACCTGTTCAGCCTAGCGCGAAGCGGCACTTAACGGCAATGATCGCGGCCTGGCAGCGGATCTGTCAGCGGGCGACTACTCGCCATATTCATCCTGATAGTCAGCAGAGGCGGCCAGAATAACCTTCGCAGCATGTTCAGGACCGTAGACCGGACCAACCTTGACCTTCTCGGGCTCGTCCGGCAGCGTTTTGTACGTCATGAAATAGTGGCGCAGCCGCTCAACAAGCGATTTGGGCAGGTCTGAAACATCGGTGATGTCGGAGTAAATATCATCGTTGTCGAGCACCGCAATGATCTTGTCGTCCGCCTCGTCCCCATCAATCATGGGAATGCCGCCCACCACCCGCGCGTCAAGAATGATCTCGCCATGCGAAATACGCCGGTTACTGATCACGGTAATATCCAGTGGATCATGGTCGCCGGCGATGGCGCCAGGCATCAGGTCACGGACCCGGTTGCCGCAGTAAGTGCGGGGTATGAAACCGTACAAAGTCGGCGGCAGTGAGCTCGTGCGTTGTGGCCGGTCCACGCGCAAAAAGCCGGATTTTTTGTCGACCTCGTATTTCACATAGTCAAAGGGCGTGATTTCGATAAAGGCATGTACCACGCGGGGCGGCTCTGGTCCAAGGTCCAGGCCATGCCAGGGATGGGGTCGCCATTTGTTGAAGGAGCGGGTCATTGTTGTGTTCTTCCTTGTTGTGTTCGGGATAATTGCCGGCGCAGGGTGCTGACGGATTTTACCTTGCCGTCAGGGCGCTTCGGCGGCGATGGGCGTGACCCGGACAATAGCGCCGAGAAAAGCCGAATCAAAGTACTGCAGGGTGTTGCTTTTGATCTGCCGGGACTGCTGCAGGCGGTACAGGTCAAAAGGCTCGGCCAGGGGTGGTTCGAGTGCCGGATCGAGAACCACGTGCGCGGCATCGTTTACGATGACTTGTGCAGGCACGACAGGCATATCGGGCACATCGGTTGCATCAATGGCCGGCGCATTGCCCACCCATTCAAAGCCTGGCTTCAGTCTGTCGAATTCGCGGTCCCATGCCGGCCCCGGGAGGCGATACTCCAGGTCCAGGTCGAGATGCAGAAAACGACTTCTGCGCATGCGCAGTGTGCCATCGAGCTGGTACAGCGGCTGCATATAAGTGGCAAACAGGTCTACGCCCGGCGGATCCGGGTCATTCGGCTCGGCCGGCGGGTAGCTGGCCAGGTCGAGGTAAACGATGTCTGCAGGGAAATGCAGTTCACGCCCCATGACCTCCTCATTGTGCACCCGCACCGCCGGATGATAGTCAAACATCGTCTGCTCAAACGTCAGGCGTAACAGCGGTTCATAGTCCGCCAGTCGTTCCAGCCGTGTCCAGATGCTGGCGAAGGAACCATCGGTTTTCTCCAGCGCCAACGGCACCGGTGGCGCGGCAGCATCCCCCAGCTCAAAGGCGTCAAAAAAGCGCCGGATATGCTGCACCTGGTCCGGTTCGGCGACTGTGTCCAGGTTTCGAAATACGATCAACTCCACGCGATAGCGATCATTCGCCGAGGCAAAACCCGTTGCCGGCATCGCGAGCGATGTCATGATGAACAGGGCGGCGCTCAGCAGCCCCGTTGGCATAAGTAAGCGATAACGGGTCATGCACGGAAATCCAGTGGTGTCGGTGGTCATTATAGCCACTCAGGCCTGCGAAGCGGTCGATCCCGCTGTCAGCTGCTCGAGTATCCCGGCGGCGCGCGCAATGCGCTCCTCGCCGGTGTCCAGCTGCTCCAGCAACTGCAGTTTTTGCGGGCCACCCAGGCGGAAACTTTTCGGATGAGCGTGGATGAGTTTGAGCAGGGCGTCTACATCGACCGCTGCGCGCTCTTCGAACTCGATACGTCCGCCCCGTGGGCCAAAGTCCAGCCGGGTAATGCCAATCGCATTGGCCATGAGCTTAAGATTGGCAACGGCAAACAGATTTCGCGCCGGGTCGGGCAGCAGGCCAAAGCGGTCGATCATTTCCACCTGGAGTTCGCGCAGGGCATCGGTATTCGCGGCGCTGGCGATACGTTTGTACAGCGTAAGCCGGGTATGGACATCATGCAGGTAATCATCGGGAATCAGCGCGGCGAAATGCAGCTCTACTTCCGCGCCATGGCTGCGTGCTTCCTCCAGGTCCGGTTCGCGCCCGGCGCGCAGGGCTTCAACCGCGCGGCCCAGGAGTTCGCTGTACAGGCTGAAACCGATCTGGGCAATCTGGCCGCTCTGGCCCTCGCCCAGCAGTTCGCCGGCTCCGCGAATCTCCATATCATGGGTTGCCAGGGTGAATCCCGCGCCCAGCTCTTCAAGGCTGGCAATGGCCTCCAGTCGTTTCTGAGCGTCCCGGGTCACTGATTTGGGTGGCGGGGTCACCAGGTAGGCATAGGCCAGGTGGTGGGAGCGCCCGACACGACCGCGTAACTGGTGGAGTTGTGACAGCCCGAAGCGGTCAGCACGGTTGATGATGATGGTGTTGGCGGTGGGAATGTCTATGCCGTTTTCGATGATGGTCGTCGATACCAGCACATTGAAGCGCTGCCGGTTGAAATCGAGCATGACCTGTTCCAGCTCGCGTTCCGGCATCTGCCCGTGCGCGACGCGCAGGCGTGCATCGGGGACCAGTTCGCCAACCTCGCGCGCAATGCGTTCGATGTTGCGCACCTCGTTGTGCACGAAAAACACCTGGCCGCCGCGCTGTATCTCTCTTTGCAGAGCCTCGCGCAGCAAGGCATTGTCCCATTGCACCACCATGGTCCTTACCGCCATGCGTCGGGCAGGGGGCGTGGCAATGATCGACAGGTCGCGGATGCCGGACATGGCCATATTGAGGGTGCGCGGAATCGGCGTGGCGGTCAGGGTCAGCATGTCCACCTCGGCACGCAGCCGCTTGAGACGTTCCTTCTGGCGAACCCCGAAGCGTTGCTCCTCGTCGACCATGACCAGGCCAAGCTTTTTGAAGCGGACGTCCCGCTGAATAAGCCGGTGCGTACCGATAACGATATCCACCTCGCCCGCGGCAACACGGTCGAGCACTGATTCGGTCTCTTTGGCGCTGCGGAAACGCGACAGGATCTCGATGCGTACCGGCCAGTCGGCAAAACGGTCTGCGAATGTGGCGTAGTGCTGCTGGGCCAGCAGCGTTGTCGGTGCCAGGAAAGCTACCTGCTTGCCGCCCTGGACGGCGATAAAGGCCGCGCGCAGGGCTACCTCGGTCTTGCCGAAGCCCACATCACCGCACACTACGCGGTCCATGGGCAAGGCGGACAACATATCGTCCTTGACCGCCTCAATGGCGCGGTGCTGATCCGGCGTCTCCTCGTAGGGGAAGGTCGCTGCAAATTCCTCGTAAAGCCGCTCATCCAGTTTGAAAGCAAACCCTTCCCGGGCCTGGCGCTTTGCATACAGGTCCAGCAGTTCGGCCGCCACATCACGTACTTTCTCCGCTGCCTTGCGCTTTGCCTTGGTCCATTGCTCCCCACCGAGGCGGTGCAAGGGCGCGGTTTCAGCGGAGGCGCCGGTGTAACGGCTGACCAGGTGCAGGGCCGCGACCGGAACATACAGTTTGTCGCTTTCGGCGTATTCAATGGTGAGGAACTCGGCTTCGCGCTGATCCACCTCGAGGGTCTGCAGGCCCTGGTAACGACCAACACCATGATCCTCGTGAACCACTGGTGCGCCGAGCTCCAGATCCGCCAGGTTGCGGATGATTGATTCCGGGTCACGCTCATCCCGCCGTGAACCGGCCGTATGGCGTGCGCGCGAGCCAAACAGCTGGGACTCGGTCAGGACGGCTAACTCATCACCCAGTAAAAAACCGCCTTCCAGGGGCATGATGGCCAGACCCAGGGGTGCATCGTCGGCCCTGAAGGCCGCAAAGCTATCGAATCGCCCGGGCTTAAGGCCCAGCGCGCGCAGCGTGTCGCTCAGCGCTTCGCGCCGCCCGGCAGTATCGGCGGCGAACAGAACCCGTCCAGGCCAGCTATTGAGAAAGTTTTGCAGGCGTTCGCCGGCCTCCTTACCCCGCTCATGGATCGGCAGGTCGGGTGCCGGCTGCGTGGCGAAGACCTCATCTGCTTTGGTGGGCGGCTGATCGCCGGCGAGGTGCACGACACAGCGGTCCAGTAACGGTTGCAGCGTGTCACTGACATCAAAAAACAGCTCGGTTGGTTTAAGAATCGGGCGTTCGGTATCGTAGCGCCGCTGTTCATAGCGGTCAGCGGTTTGTGCGGCAAAGGCTGATATTGCCTCCGCTGCGCCATCCTGCATGATCACCCGCGGCGATGTGGACAGATAGTCGAGCAGGGATGCGGTCTCCTCGAAAAACAGGGGCAGGTACTGCTCCAGGCCCTGTGGATGGTGACCAGCACGCAAATCCTGGTAAATGGATACCTGGCGCATATCCACGTCAAAGCGCAGCCGCAAGGCGCGCCTGAGTGCGTCGAGGTCTTGGGTGTCGGCCGGGTATTCACGGGCAGGAAGCAGGCGCAACTCGGACAGTTCACCCGTTGAACGCTGTGAATCCGGGTCAAAGGTTCGCAGTGACTCAATCTCTTCGTCGAACAGGTCGATACGGATCGGCTCCGGGCTGCCGGTAGGGAAAAGATCCAGCAATGCACCACGCACCGCGAACTGCCCTGATTGATACACCTGTTCTACCGACTCGTAACCGGCGTGCAGCAACCGTTCGCGGAATTCATCAATTGATAACTGCTGCCCCGGTATCAGTTCAAAGGTCTGGCCAAGTACATGCGCCCGCGGCGGCAGGCGTTCCATCAGGGTCGGTGCCGGCGCGAGCAAGATGCCGCGCTCCAGGTTGGCGACGGCGGCCAGCGCCGCAAGTCGTTCGGCGACGATATCCGGGTGCGCCGAAAATGGATCATAGGGCAGGGTTTCCCGGTCCGGAAAGTGCCAGATCGGCAGATCGCCGCCACTCAGCAGGTGGAGATCCTGCTCCAGGGCCCGCGCGCGGTGACTGCTGCGGCTGACAAAAAGCACCGGGCCATTGCTGGCCGTGGCGGCCTCGAGCAAAGCCAGGGCCAGCGAGCTGCCATGCAGTCCACGCCAGGTCGACGGCTGGCCTTTAGGCGCCGTCAGGCGTGCTTTTGATATGGGTGTTGGAGCAACAGTCATGGCATTCAGGGCGCCGGAGTACGGGTTTTACGGGTTATCGGGAGGGCTTCAGGAAGCGCGGACTCTACGGTACGCATCCGGGGTTAGCAAGGCGTGAACAGGTCTTAATTCAGCCCTGCTGTCTGCGCTTCCTGTCAAGGCTCATCGACCGGCTTGCCGATCAGGCGCAGAAGCATATACAACCCGCCGGCGCCCAGCAGGATGCCTGCCCACCAGGGCAAACCCAGCGCAACGGGAATGCTGCCTGTGCCGATGGCAAACAGGCCAACGAGCCCTGCATAAGGCAGCTGAGTGCGCACGTGTTCCACGTGATCGCAGCCACTGGCCAATGAGGACAGAATCGTGGTGTCGGAGATGGGTGAACAGTGATCACCCCAGACACTGCCGGCCAGCACGGAGGCAATCGCCGAATAGAACAGATGCATATGTTCCGGTCCTGTCAGGCCCTGGCTTTCCATCACTGCCCAGGTCAGGGGAATCACCAGCGGAAACAGAATGCCCATGGCACCCCAGCTTGAGCCGGTGCCGAATCCGGTGGCTGCAGCGAGCAGGAATACCAGGGTAGGCAGCGTCCAGGCGGGCAGGGTGCCGCCCAGTACCTGGACCAGGTAGTCACTGGCGCCCAGTGCTGTCGTCACCGCACCCAGCGACCAGGCCAGAATAAGGATAATCATGGCCTTGATCATGGAGCGCAGGCCCCGGTACCAGGCATCCACGACCTGCTCCAGGGTCAGAATACGCTGGACCAGGGACAGAAATGCAGCCGTCATGACCGCCAGTAAAGAGGCCCACATTAAAGCAGTGTAGGAATCGGCTGCGCCAATGATGTCCCGCAGACTCGCATCCTCCACGCCGACGGCACCTTTACCCGTCACATACAGCCCACCCACGACACCAAAAATCAGGACCGCAACGGGAATCAGTGCATTGATGGCGCGGCATGGGGCATAAGGTACCGGGGGAATGGGCGCAGCATCGCTGGCCGCACCGCTGTCCGGGCTATCTTCCCTTATATGGTTTGCAGCGCGTGAACGCCGCTCTGCCTTGTACATGGGGCCGAAGTCGCGACTGCTGGCGCAGATCAGAAAGACGAAAAATATCGCCAGGATGGGATAGAAGCTGTAGGCAATGGTGTTGAGGTACACCAGGTAGGGCTGCATATCGAGGCCCGGTATGTCCTGCATGGCGCTGCCTATGAG
This sequence comes from uncultured Gammaproteobacteria bacterium, assembly GCA_942491555.1. Taxonomy (GTDB): domain Bacteria; phylum Pseudomonadota; class Gammaproteobacteria; order Xanthomonadales; family SZUA-36; genus Marinihelvus. The sequence goes on along the minus strand of CALOBN010000004.1, from coordinate 129,118 downwards.
ACCGACCTCGTAACCTACCCAGGTCGTGACAATGGCAATGCAGGCGACCGGTGCGGCGGTCGAGTCGACGATATAGGCCAGCTTCTCCCGGGAAACTTTCATGGCGTCGGTCACCGGGCGCATGGTGTTGCCGACCACCATGGTGTTGGCGTAGTCATCGAAGAAGATCGCCATGCCCATGGCGGCGGTGGCCAAACAGGCATGGCGAGCGGTATTTGCCCAGCCCACGATACTGTCGACAATGCCTTGCATGCCCCCGTTGCGGCTGACAATACCCACCATGCCACCGATCATGAGGGTGAACAGAATAATCGCGGCGTGGTCAGCATTGGCAAGCTCCGTGCGGACATGCACGTTGAAGCTGGTCAACAGGCTGCTGCCAAGACCGGGCAGGGACAGGTCCTGAAGTAACCACGCACCCAGCCACAGGCCCAGGAACAGCGCTGGAATCACACGCTTGGTCAGCAGCGCAAATATGATCGCCAGTAGCGGGGGCAAAACCGACTGCCATTGCCCAAAGAACATGGAGGTGCTGCCGTCATCTGCGACAACGGGCGTACAGATTAACAGGAGAAAAGATACTTTAATAATTAATCGTAAAGTATTATTAAGTAACATATTTATCCTTATTATTTTTGGGTTCAGCGATATCTTCAGGCCGCACAGGATGCTGCTTGCCTAAAGTACCCGGCGAGCAGGTCGAGCTGTTCCTTCGCCGTATTGACGCGTACCAGGCGGTTGCGCAGATCCTGACCGCCGGGACGGTCTTGCAGGTACCACCCGAAATGCTTGCGGGCCACCCGCACGCCTTGTTCCTCGCCGTAAAATTCATGCAGGCCCGTCAGATGCTCGCGCATCACTTCATGAACTTCATCGGCAGCTGGCGGGGTGGCCTTCTCGCCGGTCTCGAGAAAGTGCAACACTTCGCGAAAAATCCACGGATTGCCCTGGGCGCTGCGTCCAAACATCAGTCCCCGGGCACCGGTCATGCGCAAAACCTTAGCCGCCTGCTCCGGGGTGACCAGATCCCCATTCGCGAAAACCGGGATATCGACGGCGGCGCAAATCGCACGAATCGTTGCGTACTCCGCCTTGCCTTTAAATCGATCCTGACGGGTCCGGCCATGTACCGCAAGGGCCTGGATACCTGATTCCTGGGCGATACGGGCAATACTTACCCCGTTGCGATTCTGCGGATCGGTTCCGGTGCGTATTTTAAGTGTGACCGGTACCTCTACCGCCGCAACCACGGCTTCCAGGATCGCCCGCACCAGGCTCTCATCCGCGAGCAGAGCCGAACCTGCCTGCCGGTTGCAGACCTTTTTGGCGGGGCAGCCCATATTGATATCAATCACTTCCGCGCCATGCTCTACATTGAACGCAGCCGCCTCGGCCATCCACCCCGGAACACTGCCGGCAATCTGTACCGCAACCGGTCGTTCCTCGCCGACGTGCTGGCGGCGCAATTCGGATTTGCGGGTGCCCTTTAAGCGCGGATCCGAGGAGAGCATTTCCCCGACCACATAACCTGCGCCCAGGCGCCGGCACAGCTTGCGAAAGGGCAGGTCCGTTACCCCGGCCATTGGCGCCAGCGCGAGGGGGTTCGCCAATCTGTGAGGACCGATCTGCATATCAGGAGAGCAGTTGGAAGAACCTGAATCCGGCGATATAAGTGCCGAGGATGGAGCCCAGGCTGGACAGAAAGAAAACCAGCAGGATGCGCGTGGCCGGATTCCGGTACCAGCCTTTGATGCTGGCTGCATCTTGCCGCAGCCGCTCCAGGTCATGTCCGGTGGGTTTGCGGAGTATCGACTCCACGCCGCCGGCGACCATGCCGGCGCCGATGGCCGGGTTCAGAGAGGTGAGTGGTGCGGCGAGCATGGCGGTCAATATCGTTAAAGGGTGCCCACGGGCAATGGCAGCGCCCAGGGCGGACAGCCCGCCATTAACCACGACCCACACGCCAACCAGCTCCCAGCCCAGCTCCGTGTCACGCCTGAAGCCAAGCCAGAAGCCAAGAATCACCAGTGCAGTGATCAGCCAGGGAATAAATTTCAACCACTGGGTTTTGGGCGGAATTTGCGACAGTTCAGCAACCTCCCGCTCAGGATCTCCGCCGTCGTGTTCCAGATGCCTGGCCAGACCCTCAAGATGGCCGGCGCCAATCACAACCAACACCGACGTTCCACTCTTGCCGTCATTCTCTGTGCGCAGCCGGGCGGCCATGTAGCGGTCTCTTTCCGAGATCAGGGCTTCAAACAGTTCCGGTGATTGCTCGGCAAACTCGGTAAAAGTGGATTCGAGAATGTCACCTTGTTTCAGGCGCTCAATTGCATCCTCGTCAATCTCCTCGGAGGAGAAGGAGCTCAGGATCAGACCGGTGGTGAGATAAAAGCGCTTGTACCAGGGCACCGCCGCATACGTGCGGCGCAGGGTGGTCGCCAGATCACGGTCAACCAGTTGCAATGGAATGTTGTTGGATTTGGCATCCTCGGCAGCCGCTTTGAGCTCCGCACCGGGCTCAATATCAAACTGCTCGGCGATTCTTTTCTGGTAACCGCTCAATGCCAGGTTGGCCATTACCAGGCCGGCTTTGCCTTCACGGATAATCTGGAACAAATCCAGTTCCTGCCAGCTTTTACGGCCTTCAAGCGCCTCCAGCCGGGTAGGGCAGAGCTCTACCGCTACGGCGTCCCAGGTTCCATTGGCAATCAATTGCTGCACGGCCTGAACGCTGGCCGGTGAAACATGCGCGGTACCCAGAAGGGTGTAATGCACACCATCACGCACTACTTCCCGCACGGGTTGGTCCGGTTCGGGGGTGTCGTGTTGTTGCAAGGGTGTGTTCACGCAGGTTTCCGTTCAGCCAGGCCGCCGGGCCAAAGGGCGCAAAGCATACCGCAGAACGGCTTTCAGGGGGAGTCTGATGCCCCGGCAGACGGCGCCGGGAACAATTTCAATCAACGCCGTTAATGGCGCAATCCGAACCAGGCTCAGCCGGTTTCGATGACAGCACCTTCCGACAGGACGGTGTAGAGCACCAGGTCATACTCGAAATACACCGAGTAGCCGTCATAGTCCCAGCGCGTGATGGGTGGTTCGCCAACGGCATCATGACGCTTGGTCGGGCTGCCGAAAAGCGTCTCGACCTCCGCCTTGTTCTGACCGTTTTCGGGAACATTCATACGGTCGACCTGGCGGACTTCATCAAGAATCAGCACGTCAGCACTGAGGGGCAGGGCAAGGGTTAACAGCAAGCCAGCGAGTGCGGTTTTGAACATCTGAACTCTCCCGATAATGATGAGAAAAGGATAGCACATGGCACGATGATTTCTGCAGGTCCTGATCAAGGACTTTGCGGCGCGTCAATTGTTTACCGGCCGGGACCCAATTCCGGTGCTGCGTGGTTTTGCTCCAGCAGTCGCAGATAACTGGCATAGCGCCAGTCAGCGATGCGGCCGGCGTCCACCGCGGCCCGCACGCTGCAGCCCGGCTCTGTTCGATGCAGGCAATCATTGAAGCGGCATTGTCCCCGCCAGGCTGAAAACTCCGGAAATCCATCCGCAATAACCTGATCATCGAGTCGCCATAGACCGTATTCCCAGACACCGGGTGAATCGATTAGATGACCGCCGTCAGGCAAGTCGTAGAGCATCGTGGTGGTGGTGGTGTGCGTGCCCTTGCCGGTCACCCGGGACAGCGCACCGGTCTGGATGTGCAGATCCGGGATCAGCTGACGAATGATGGACGACTTGCCTACACCGGACTGACCCACGAAGACACTGGTGACTCCAGCCAGAACGGGCCGTAATGACTCCACCCCGGGCGCCGTTTTACAGGAGGTGCTAACAACCTCATAACCCAGGGCCCGGTAGTCATCCAGGCGTGCAAACGTTCTCGCGCCGGCGTCCTCATGATCAAACTCCAGTTCAGCCTTGTTGACCACAATGACGGGCGTAATGCCCAGGCTGTGCACAGCCACCAGGTAGCGGTCCAGCAGGTCCCGCGAGGGCAGTGGTGCGGTGGCCAGGACAATCACCACCCGGTCTAGGTTGGCGGCCACGACATGCGGCCTGCCGCGCTGGTCAGCGCGCATGAACTGGTTGTCGCGTTCCAGTATTTTTTCGGCAACCCAGGCATTTTCATCGGCCGGCGCGATCAATACCCGGTCACCGCAACAGGGCCGTCCTACGCGGCGCCGGAACAGGCAGGGCAGCGGCGACTCTGCGCCCACGCGAACCACGCCATGGCTGCCGTAAGCAACCAGTACCCTGGCTTCAACAGGTTCAGTCATACTCTGAATCCGCGCGATTCCGGGGTGTCGTGGGAAAAGTGATTGAGACGGGCATGGCGCGTATTCTAGCGGCTCTATGGCACCGAAAAGCAGTTTCGGTGCTGGTCAGCCTGGCCCGCCGGTCGGTATCATGCGGCGCAGCGTATGGAAGGACAGCATGAATAAAACCACGAACCTCCTCTGGATTGACCTTGAAATGACCGGGCTGGACACCGCCCGTGACACGATTCTTGAACTGGCCATCATCGTCACCGACAGCGAGCTGAATGAGTTGGCGGAAGGGCCGGTGCTGGCGATCCGTCAGCCGAAAGAGATTTTGCTTGGCATGGATGAATGGAACACCCGGCATCACACTGCATCCGGTTTGTGGAAGCGCGTGCTTGAGCAGGGAGTATCCATGGCAGATGCTGAATCGCAGGCACTGGCTTTTCTTGAAGCCTGGTCCGGGCCCGGCAGCTCGCCGATGTGCGGCAACAGTATTTGCCAGGACCGGCGGTTTATGCACCGCTGTATGCCGCGCCTTGAGCAGTGGTTTCACTACCGCAACCTGGATGTCTCAACCCTGAAGGAGCTGGCCATGCGCTGGGCGCCGCAGGTAGCGGCGGGCATCACCAAGGAAAATCGCCACGAGGCGCTCTCGGACATTCGCGAATCGATTGCTGAACTGCGCCACTATCGCCAGTACATGGGTGCACTGGGGGGGCTGTAGGCCGTTCAATCCGTCCCTGCAGCCTTCGCCAGGCGTATCCAGGTCTCAACGACCGAATCGGGGTTCAGCGACACGCTCTCAATACCCTGTTCCATCAACCACTCGGCGAGGTCCGGGTGATCGCTCGGTCCTTGCCCGCAGATGCCGACGTATTTGCCTTTTTCGCGGCAAACGCGAATGGCCATCGCCAGCAGCTTTTTAACCGCCGGGTTGCGCTCATCGAACTGATCGGCAATCTCCGCCGAATCACGGTCGAGACCCAGAGTGAGTTGGGTCAGGTCGTTTGAGCCGATGGAAAAACCGTCAAAATACTCCAGAAACTCTTCTGCCAGCAGGGCATTGGAGGGCAGTTCGCACATCATCATGATTTTCAGATTGTGCTTGCCGCTGCGCAGACCAAAACGGTCGAGCACGGCAATCACATCCCGGGCCTCTTCCAGGGTCCGCACAAAGGGCACCATGGCCCAGGCGTTTTCCAGGCCCATGTCTTCGCGCACCTTGCGCAGCGCGCGGCATTCGAGCTCGAAGCAATCCTGGAAATTTTTTGCCACGTAGCGGGACGCGCCGCGGAAACCAATCATCGGGTTTTCCTCGCGCGGTTCGTAACGGGGGCCGCCAATCAGGTTGGCGTATTCATTTGATTTGAAATCCGACAGACGCACGATCACCGGTTTCGGATGAAATGCGGCGGCAATGGTCGCAATGCCCTCTGCCAGGCGCTCGACATAGAAAGAAACCGGGTCGGCATAGCCGGCCATACGCTCATCAATCAGATCGCGAACATCAATCTCCTGATCGTCATAGTTGAGCAGTGCCTTGGGGTGAATGCCGATCATGCGGTTAATGATAAATTCCAGTCGCGCCAGCCCGACTCCGTCATTGGGAATCATGCTGAAATCAAAGGCACGATCAGGGTTGGCAACATTCATCATCATTTTAAGCGGCGCCTCCGGCATGTCAGCCAGATCGTCCTGCTGCACGGCGAATGGCAGCTTTCCTGCATACACAAAACCTGTGTCGCCCTCGGCGCAACTCACCGTCACCTCGGCGCTTTCCGGAATCAGGGACGTCGCGTCCTTGCAGCCCACGACCGCGGGAATGCCCAGTTCACGGGCGATGATGGCGGCATGACAGGTTCTTCCGCCGCGGTTGGTAACGATCGCCGCGGAGCGTTTCATGACCGGCTCCCAGTCCGGATCGGTCATATCCGTGACAAGAACATCGCCTTCCTGAACCTGGTGCATATCCTCCAGACTGGAAACCACCCGCGCCATACCGCTGCCGATTTTGTGACCGATGCTGCGGCCTTCGCAGAGCAGGGTGCCGCGTTCTTTTAACTGGTAGCGCTCCAGCGTCCCGCCGCCTGAGCGGCTGCGCACTGTTTCCGGACGCGCCTGCACGATGTACAGGCGGTTGTTCTCGCCATCTTTGGCCCACTCGATGTCCATCGGGCGGCCATAATGCTCTTCAATGACCAGGGCATGGCGCGCCAGTGCTTCGATTTCATCGTCGCCCAGGCTGAAGCGTTGTTGCCGCTCAGGTTCCACATCCCGGGTCAGTACACCGGTGCCGGCCTCGTCAAAAACCATCTCGATGGCTTTACTGCCAAGGTTGCGCCGCAAGATGGCGTCCTTGCCCACGCGCAGGGTTGGCTTGAATACGTAAAACTCATCCGGGTTTACGGCGCCCTGGACGACGGTTTCGCCCAGTCCCCAGGAAGAGGTGATGAAAACGGCATTGCGGAAGCCGGACTCGGTATCCAGGGTGAACATCACGCCACTGGATGCCAGGTCGGAGCGGACCATCAGCTGGACGCCCGCCGACAGGTAGACGTCACTGTGATCAAAGCCCTGGTGGACGCGGTAGGCAATTGCCCGGTCGTTATAAAGCGAGGCAAATACCTCGTGGATTTTTGTCAGCACATCGTCCAGGCCACGCACATTGAGGAAGGTTTCCTGCTGACCGGCAAACGAGGCATCCGGAAGATCTTCGGCCGTGGCAGAAGATCGCACGGCGACGGATGGGTCTTTGCCGGAGCGCTCGACCAGCTCGTCCCAGGCCTGCTCAATGGCTTCCTGAAAGGCGGGCGGGAAGGGCGTGTCCATGATCCAGCCACGCACCTCGGTGCCGGTAGCCGCCAGGGCCCGGGTATCGTCTACATCCAGACTGGACAGCGTTTCATCGATTCGCTGTTTGAGGCCGGACTGCTCCAGGAACTCACGGAAGGCCTCCGCGGTTGTGGCGAACCCGCCGGGGACTTCGACCCCCAGGTTTTCCAGTTGACCTATCATTTCGCCAAGCGAGGCGTTTTTACCGCCTACCTGACCGAGGTCCTTCATTCCGAGTTCGTGCAGCCAGGCTATGTACTGTGACAATGGAAGTTCCCGTGGAGAGTGTGTACAGCCCGCTAGTTTAGCGGCAGCCGTGCGGGCTGGCTATGCGGCAAGCGCATTCTGAAGCATCAGCAGTTATATTGGCGCCTGGAATGGCGCGCGATGATCAGGGGAAGCATGAAACGAACAGTTTTTTATATTTCTGACGGAACGGCAATTACTGCCGAAACGCTGGGGCACAGCCTGATTACCCAGTTTCCCGGGGTGGATTTCAAGCAGATTCGCCTGCCTTTCGTGGACAATGAAAGTGCCTGCCACGCTGCCGTCGAAGCGATTAACGAGGCATCGGCCCTGGATGGCGCCCCGGCCATCGTCATCAATACCATCGTGCATCAGGCGCTGTGCAACATTATCGCCACCAGCCAGGGCGTGGTCCTGGATTTGTTCGAAACGTTTATTGACCGGCTTGAACAGACGCTGGAACAAACGCATCAGCCCATGGTGGGACAGGCACATGGCGTCTCCGATTCGGATAGATACGAGGGTCGAATGGACGCCACGAATTACGCCCTCAGTCACGATGACGGTATCAACGTCGATTTTCGTGAAGCCGATCTGATTCTTGTCGGCGTGTCTCGCTGTGGCAAGACGCCCACCTGTTTGTACATGGCGCTGCACTTTGGTGTGAAAGCGGCAAATTACCCGCTGACGCCCGAGGACCTGGACGAAATGCGCTTGCCGTCATTCCTGCGTCGCTACAAGTACAAATTGGTAGGGCTGGACATTGAACCGGAGCGCCTCTCGCAGATCCGCGAGACGCGCCGGCCGGACAGTCGCTATGCCTCGTTGCGCCAATGCCGCCAGGAAGTCCAGGCCGCGCAGAGTCTGCTGCGTCTTGAAGGTATTCCGATGTTTGAGACCACGCATGCCTCGATTGAGGAAATTTCCTCGCGCGTGCTTCTGCAACTGGGCTTGCAGCGGGAAATGTTCTGAATGACGCTCGATAGATAAATGACCCGTCAGCGGGGCGATCCGGCAAGGGGTTTTAAATCGACGGGTCTTCCATTGTGCCACGACATACCGTCCTACCGTCAAGAATTAGGTGCGTGATAAGCTTCCGGCATGGTTTATTTCAGGGAACACAACGAGCGACTGGCGACTCCGAAGCTGCGAACGCTGCAGGAAACCCAGGAGGAGATTTACCGCCAGCTGCAACTGCTCATTCCGGACGCCGCCGCGCAGGATGACCGCTTTTGTTCGGAAGTTTCAGGCTCGCCCGCCTTGCGTCTGGAAATTCTGGAGCGTCATCCCTTCACGCATTTTGTTCGCCTGACCTACGATTTCGAAGACCGCACCGAGCGGCGCCTGGCACCCGATGCGCATATCCGGGTTTATCAGGACGCCAGAATTGCCGAGGTGACGGCATTCAATACCGAACAGGCTTTCAAACGATCCGCTCACCCCTGGTATCCAAGCCGCCCTCTGCTGGAGCGGGCCTGGCGAGAAAATCTGGCTTTGGATAAATGGTTGGGGTATCTTTTGCAGCAAGGTCACAGCTTCGAAACCATGCGTGTGGCGACACAGGGAATTACCGAGGAATCCACAGCTGAAATGTCTGTGGAAATTGTCTGAAAAAAACCGGCGCAGCGTTTGACAGGCCAGCGCCTTTGCCATTAAGATTGCGCGCCTTCCGGGGCTATAGCTCAGCTGGGAGAGCGCTACAATGGCATTGTAGAGGTCGGCGGTTCGATCCCGCCTAGCTCCACCAATCACTGTCCCCATCGTCTAGAGGCCTAGGACCCCAGCCTTTCACGCTGGTAACGGGGGTTCGAATCCCCCTGGGGACGCCATACCCACAAACAAGCCCGCTCCCAGAGCGGGTTTTTTTGTGGGTATGGCGTTCCCCTAAGGAGTCGCAGCTGGCGTGCAACGCCCAAGGGTTCGACAAAACGGCAGGAAAGCCGTTTTGGACGTTCGCGCAGCGAACGCCCGCAGGGTGAGCGCCAGGGATGGCGCGAATCAATCCCCCTGTGGATGTGCCATCGCGCCCTTTAACCTCGAAAAGCACCCTATCCAAAACCCCCAACTCCAACCTGCGATTGAGTTAGACTGATCGTCAGGGGATCTGGCACGCACGCTCAACCAGAAGCGTAGTCGAGGTTATGAAAGACAACCCCATCAGGCTCACAGACAGCACGCCCTACTTTGAAAAGCACTTTATGCTGATTGAAGAGAGTCCTAATGCCTACGTAAGTGCCTTCCGGGAAGCCCAGTTTGAGGCCCTGGAAAAACGCCGGCAGGGCAAGCTGGTATTTTGGGCGGTCGTAGCGGCCACCGGTCTCGCGTGGCTCGCAGGCATGATTCCCTTTGCCCTGACCTTGATCTGCAGTGTTGCAGCGTGGGCGCTGGTGAGTTGGCGTAATCGATATGAAACACGCTTATTGGTGCGTACCTTCGAACTGGCGCTGGAAGGCAAAGACCGTGCGTTTCATGAACATATGTGGCGACACCTCGATCGCCGGCTGATGGGCGGTCAATTGTGACTCCGGGTGTTGTCGTTGCATGCAATTTCACGGCAAGCATTTGCTGGAATAGTTAAACTCGTTTTCCATGAGTCAAACCAGCAATCTCCTCGGCCTGCAGCCGCTGCAAGATCGTTCTGCAGAGCCCCATGATCAACCGCGCGACCGGCTCACCCGTCCATTACGGGATTTGCGCCTGTCTGTGCTCGACCGGTGCAATTTGCGCTGCACCTACTGCATGCCCGAGGAATCCATGCACGGGCAGGGTGTTTTTCTGCCCAAAGAGCAATTGCTGACTGATGATGAGCTGGTGCGTTTGGTGCGGGTCTTCGTCAATCTTGGTGTCAGCAAGATCAGGTTAACCGGCGGTGAGCCTTTATTGCGGGTTGGTCTGCCCGGTCTGGTCGGCCGTATCGCTGCTATCCCGGGTATCGAAGACCTTGCACTGACTACCAACGCTATCTTGTTGCCCCGGCATGCCCGGGCCCTGCGTGACGCCGGTCTCGGCCGGATCACGATCAGCCTGGACAGTATCGATCAGGACACATTCCTGGCCATGTCAGGAGGGCGCGGAAGCGTCGACGAAGTGTTGGCAGGTATTGCAGCGGCAGAGCAGGCCGGTTTTGGCGAGCTCAAGATCAACACGGTTGTGCAACGAGGCGTCAATGATCAGGGGGTAGAGTCCCTGGTTGATCATTTCCGGGGCTCCGGCCACATTGTGCGGCTTATCGAGTTTATGGACGTGGGCAACCTGAATCACTGGAGCCGCGAGCAGGTGGTGCCCAGCGCGGAGCTGCTTGAGCGCCTTCACGCCCGGTGGCCTTTGCGGCCTTTGGCCAGCCGCGTGGTCGGCGAGACTGCCCGGCGCTATGCCTTTGAGGACGGTGGCGGTGAGCTGGGCTTTATCAGCTCCATAACGCAACCTTTCTGCGGTGACTGCACGCGAGCGCGCGTCACTGCAGATGGTAACTTCTACACCTGCCTGTTTGCCAACCGTGGTGCGGCGTTGCGCCCGCTGCTGCGTCAGTCAGGTGATGCACAGTTGCTGGAATATCTCCGTGGTCGATGGGCCGGTCGGGATGACCGCTACAGCGAGGTGCGCAGCGAAACCGTACTCGACAAGGATCGCGTTGAAATGTTTCGGATGGGTGGGTGATGAAGACGGTTCATATTCGTTATTTCGCCGCATTTCGGGATGCCGCCGGTACCAGTGAAGAGCAGGTGGTCAGCTCGGCGAAGAACCTGGCTGAGCTGTTTGGCGAGATGGTTGTCCGTCACGATGCACTGCATGAGGAATCGGCTGCCAAGGTTGCGCGAAACGATGTGCTCGCTGATTGGCAGGATGGATTCGAGGACGGTGATGAAGTGCTGTTTTTTCCTCCGGTAGCCGGCGGATGAGCTTTGTGGTCGGCAACCGGGAGATTGATGTGGCCGCCTTCCGGGCATCTCTTGAAAATCATGCCTCAGGTGCGGCGGTCATTTTCGAAGGCCGGGTGCGCAATCACAATGAGGGGCGCCAGGTTGATCGCCTGGAATACGAAATTTACGAACCCATCGCACTCAGTGAAGGCCGGCGAATTCTGGATGAAGCCGCGCAACGCTGGAACATTGAGCAGGCCGGCGGGGCCCACCGCGGCGGCTTGTTATCGATTGGTGACGTTGCCGTCATCGTCGGCGTGGTCGCAGCCCATCGCGACGAAGCCTTTCAGGCCGCCAGATACATTATCGACGAGGTGAAACACCGCTTGCCGATCTGGAAGCGTGAGCATTATCGGGATGGTTCATTAAACTGGGTCAACTGCCAACGCTGTGGACAGCATAAGGAGCATCCGGCCGCCCCGCCACGGGAACCCTCAATTGGCGTCGAGTAAAGCCTGTTCCGCGGCATCCAGTCCCCCGGGATGCTGCCATTCGCCTTTTTTCCCACCGGACTTGTAGAGCAGCAGGATATCGGTCAATTCAAGCGCCGGGTTCAGCGGTTTGCACAGATCCCAAAGGGTAAGTAATGCGACATTCAGCCCGGTAAGCGCTTCCATCTCGACCCCGGTGCGCTCGTTAATTTCCGCCAGCGCATAGACCTTTACCGCGTAGCGCCGGGCATCAAGTTGCGTATGGATAGCGATCCGGCTCAGGGAGATCGGGTGACACAGCGGCAGCAATTGCGGGGTGAGCTTGGCAGCCTGAATGCCTGCGATTTCTGCCATCGCCAGGGGATCGCCTTTGGGGACCTTGCCGTCACGCAGTGCTTCAAATGCCTCCTTGCCGAGCAGGATGGAGCCACGCGCGAGCGCGCGACGCAGCGTCGCGGGTTTTGCAGACACGTCAGCCATTGCGAATCGCTGGTCTGCAGCGGGTAGATGGTTATCACTCATCGTGATGGCTCCTGGTGATTGCCTTTACGAACACAAATGACCCAACTGTCGCCTTGTGCCTCGCAACTCATGAATTCATGTTGACGACGCAGGCACCAGGCTTCCAGATCGAGGGGTGCGGCAGGGTCAGTAGCCACAATACGCAGCACTCCGCCCGCCGCCAGTTCACGGATTGCCAGTTCGGCGCGGTGCAGCGGCTCGGGGCACATCAAACCTCGTGCGTCGACATTGTTGGTCTGCAGATTCATCAAGGTAGTATTGTCCCCGATCTGCCCCGAATGGCAAAGGTCGATACTTGACCATGCCGCCGGCGGCTCGCTAGTCTCCCTTCTTTGCTCGCAGGTACCGATATAGCCATGTCGCGTTTCATCTTGACCGCCCTGATGATTCTGACCACGTTACCGGCTGCCATGCCGGTGGTGGCAGGGGTGTTCGGTGATGGTGATCCGGACAATGGCCCTGAGGATGATCGCAGGAGTATCAGCGTTGGTGGTTATCCGCCCCCGACGGCTGACTGGTATCGGGGAAGCGGAACTTTGGTCTGTGATGGCGAGGTGCGCGGTTCGGCGACCTTGTTGGATGTCACTGCACTGGCGCCAGACCTTGCTGGTGTTGTTCTGGCGACAGCGGCACATGTGCTTTATGACCTTCAGCAGGGCACGCCCTGGAATGAATGCCGTTTTGCCTTTATGGGTTTGGCAGAGTTGCCCGGTTACACGGCACCGCTAACCCGGAGCCACCAGCTATTGGGTGGATTTCGACCTGCTGCCATGCCCTCCGATCCTGAACAGGGCGGTGGTGACTGGGCTTTTTTCTGGTTGGGGCCGGACTGGGAGCCGCCACCGCCCTGGTTCGGTTTCCCGCCCGGGCGGTTGCCCGGGGGCGCTCCGGCCGATACCCGCCGCGGGTCGCTGGGCCTCGTGGCCTGGGATCAGACCAAGGGCGAGGTGAGCGTTACCAGCGGTTGCCAGGGCGTACATTCCGTGACCACCGATATCGGTGGTGGTGCCTGGTCCGGGCAGCTATTGGATGACTGTGACTCCGGACTCGGCGCTTCCGGCGGGGGCGTCATTATTCACGACGGTGCGCGCAGCCATCTGTTCGCCATTCGGGGAGGATCCCATTGGGACCCGGACTTGTGGCCGCCCGCTCAATTTCCGCACGGTCCTCCGCCGGGCACCCCATGGAATCCCAATAGCTTTACCAACTATGCGCGTGCCCTCGATGAGTCGATTCTGATCACTTTAGCCCGATGGCTGAGCTTGTTGCCCCGGACATGAATCCGTCCGGTCCTGAGCGCAGGGGTCCCCAACCAACTTTTTGGCCTGAGTGCAGTACTCCAGTTCAAGAGCGAAGAAATATTCGTACTTATTGCCTGAAATGTTGCATTGGTGTAACCTTAATAGCAATCACCTGTCCGTAATCCCCCTGCACGGACGCACGATTTGAGTTTGTGAGACAGGAGATCCAGGTCCGGAAAAGGCATCCGGGCCACGGCGCAGGCCAATGAATGGCACTGCAAATTGCCACTCTGCCGGAAGCAGAGGGTGCGTAAACAGCGATATATCAGGACGTTACGCGCCTACCCGAACAATACGGGATCGCTTCCCCAAGGGGTGAGCCGGAGGTTCGAAAACGAATTTCGAACAGACCGGATCAGTGGAATCGGGATCTCAATCATGCTGTTTTACGCCGCACTTATCGTTGCAGGAGTTATCGCAGCCGCCGTTATCGTCTGGACCGCACGGTCCATGATGGTGGCCGGCAAATCCGCTTACCGAACCATGGCGCCCAGAGGGCGTTCCGGTAACGAAGCACGCCTGGCGCATTTAAGTTCCGGTCAAGTTGCCGCTCCCGCACCCTGGGGATGGGGCAATTCCGGTAATGCGCCGTCCGGAAGAATCGTGGGGCAGCGCTTTAAGCGGGAAACCCTCAGTCCTTCCAAATCAAAAGACTGGTCCACTCTCGAGTTGTACCAACGCTCGCATGAGAAAACCGCTATGGACCGTGGAACAAAATCAACATCTGCAGGTTCAGTTCGCAACCTGCTGACCGGTTATGACATGGAAAGGCAGACAGCGACGGATACCTCCAGCTGGCCTTACCGCAATGACTTTAAGCCGGAACTGGCGGCGCGGGCTGAACAGCTTAACACCCAGGTCGAAACGGTGGCTGAAGCTGGCGAGCGTCCAACCAAGCCCTGGGGTTGGTAAGACGCTTCCGCTTAATAAAATGGGCTGCTGGAAAAGCCGCTGAGGTTGTCCAGAGCCAACAATATTCAAATTAACGCCCCTCACGAGGGGCGTTTTTTGTTGCCAGCAGTGAAGCTGGTAATTCCAGGTTTTCATTACCAGGAATCTTGATGCCCATCGGTACTTCCTCGACCCCCATACTTTCATTGGCGTGAGGTTGCAGGAGTTCCAGGGCGCTGCCCTGATCGCCATGCAACCACTGCTCAACCGCTGCATCGTCAGGCAGGATCGCAGGGCTGCGGTGATGCCCAACGGATGTCAGCACGGCGTTGGGTTCGACGGTAATGATCGCGACACTGGGGTGCGGTATACCGGTCTGATCGCGACTGAAGCTGGCCAGGCCGGCGAGCGCCCAGAAGGGCCGGTTCAGGGGAAAAACGGCCCAGGGAGTCTGGGGATGGACACGCCGGTCAAACTCATAAAACCAGGATACCCAGACCACGACCCGATGATCTTTGTTCCAGGAAGTCATGAAGGTCGGTGCAAAGGGCGGGTCTTCCCGCCTCAGACGCGCATTGGCTGTGGACAACAGCTTGCCGGCTTTGGTCGTGGGCAATTGTCCTTTTGACCAAAAGGGCAGGAAGGGCCAGATCGCCGATGCCGCGATGTCCAGCCGGCCATCGAAATAGGTAATGGGCAGGGTTTCCCACACCATGGAGTCCGGATCAGACTTACGTCGCAGACGGGAGGGCGAAATATTCACCCGGGTTTGCGGGTCGTCCGGAAGGTTATCCGGTGGCGTCAGACTCCCGGCCCAGGCATAAATATCGTTCCAGGAAAGATGCGATACGGCGGCTTTTCCACACATGGGGTGAGTGTAGCAGTGCCGGCGTTCGCAGGGTGAACGGCTGGTTCTCAGTTTTTGAGACGGAATCCCGTACACTTTCCGCCATGATCAAAGTCAACCATCCAGATGTGCATGCAGCCCTGCATCCAAACCACCAGCTGTTCCGGCTTTCATTCGCGCTGTTATTCACATCAGGTTGTCCAGCGATATGAGCCCCGGCGCAACGCGCGAGCCCCTGATACTGGTTCCCAACCGCGGCATCCAGCAGCTGGTTCTGGCTGGCTGTTTTACCGCCCGGCCACAGGACACGGGCGCGGCCCGTCCAGCCCCGCCGGTTGATGTACTCTCCTTGTGGGCTGGTCGCTTACTTGAGCGCGCGCTGCTGGTTTCAGGCAAAGCCTGCCGCATTCAGCCATCGCAATTGCGGCTGCGCAGAACGTGGGAAAATGCAATCAAGGCTACGGACCAACAGGATTTGCTGCCTGGTGACATTCAGTCACTGGCGCGGGAGGCCATGGAGGCCGATCGTCTCTGTGAGAACTGGTTGATACCCGCCGGCCGGGTGCCCGGCCGCAGCTGGTCAGATGAGGGTTTCTGCCGCTGGCGCGAGCGCGTGCATGCCAGTCTTGATGCGCATGGCTGGCTGGATGCCGCAGGGGCGCTTCGTGAGCTTGCCGCGTTGCTGGAGTCTGCACACGCCTTGCATGTTTCGCTTCCCGAAAGCATCACGCTGCGCGGCTTTGTCGAGCAGACCCCTCTGGAGTCCCGCTTGCTGACAGCATTGCAGTCACGTGGCGTGCAGGTACTGCCCGATGAGCAACATCGGCCGCTCGCAGATGAGGTGACTGCTGAAAGGATGATCGACCGTGAACGGGAGATCTGGGCCGCAGCCGCCTGGGCCCGCGCAAAGCTCGAGGCCGGCGCAGAACGCGTCGCGGTGGCGGTGAATGACTTTCAGGCGCTGCGCCCGGGCCTGGAGCGGGCCTTTCGGCAGACCTTTGAGCCCATCCATGCCCTGACCCTTTCCACGCCCGAGTCGCCGGTATACCACCTCCACGGTGGGAGTTCGCTCGCGCATGAGCCATTGATACAGGCGGCTTTTGACCTGCTTGCCTTGAGCATTAGTGGCATGCAGCGTCCACAACCGTTCGCGCTCATCAGTCGCTGGCTGTTGTCGCCAGCATGGCAGGATGCGGATAGGGAGTCAGCTGAACGGGCCCGTCTGGAGCTGGCCATGCGCGACGCCAACCGTTACCAGCCAACCCTTGCGTTTACTGCAGATCTGGCCCGCAAATTCGATTGCCCCACGCTGCTGGAATTATCCGGCCGCATTCCTGCAGCGACCTGTGAGACAACCGCATCGAGGCGCTTTTTCGCCTGGTTATCCCATTGGGGTTGGCCTGGCCCCTTTGCCCGTGGGCAGCGGGCCGGGCAGCTGGTGGAGCAATTTCGGGGTGCCCTGGAGGAGCTTGAGTTTTCGGGTGATGTGGCAGACAGCGATGCCTTGCAGGATCTGAAACAACTGTGTCAGGAAAGGCAGATGCGCGGCGCCGGTGGTGTATTGTGCCCGGTGCAGGTGCTGCCGGTTGAGAATCTTGCCGGAGGGCGTTTTGATGAGCTGCGCGTGATCAACCTGCATGCCGGTAACTGGCCGGGGCCCGTGCGTATGAATCGACTGCTGCCGTTTTCTTTGAGCCGATGGTTGCCGCGCAGCGATATGCAACGGCAGTTCGAACATTTTGAGTCCCTGCAGGAGGGCATTCTGAGCAGTGCGCCGCGAATCAGTTTTACGCGCGCCGAGCAGGTGGATGGAGTTAAAACATCATTGAGCCCGCTGCTTGAAGCGCTCGATATAACGGAGACAGAGGGTGTGGCGTCCGGCACCAGCCTGGCGGCAACCGTCTGGCCGGGGGCGGGCGAGCCGGTCATTGCCGGCGGACGGGATGAGTTGCTCGAAATTGCCCGCGAAACCGGGCCACACCTCGGGCCGACAACCGCGCTCAAAAGCGTGGTGAGCGTGCTCAATCTGCAGTCTGCCTGCCCCTGGGCGGCCTTCCTGGTGCACCGCGTAGATGCACATTTTGCTGCACCGCCTGATCCCTTTGCTGACGCCGCATTCACCGGATCGCTGGTCCACAGGGCATTAGAACGACTCTACCACCCCTATTTGAAGTCGAATCGACTGCCTGCGGCAGAGGAAGTTTCAGCGGCAGTGAACCATGCGCTTGAGTCGCGGGATGCGCGGGCACGACTGGCCCCGGCGGCGATTGAAGCAGAACGGCGACGCATCGAAAGTTTGTTGCTGGAATGGCTGGCCAGTGAACAAACCCTGACCCTGGGGCAGCCACAGGTGCTGGAAGAGAGCCGCGAGGCTGATCTTGCCGGCTTTACCTTCAAGATTCGTCTTGACCGCCTGGATGCGGTGCCTTCCGGCTCACTGGTGCTCGACTATAAAACCGGGTCTCTGCCCAAAATGAGCTGGGGTGATGAGCGTCCCGGTGAGTTGCAACTTCCGCTCTACGCGGTGCTCGGTCAGGACGACCCGTTACCGCCATTGGGCGTGGGCCTGCTGTCCTTGCGCGGCGGAGAAATGAAGCAGGCGATCTGGTCCGGAACACCGGATATCAAAGGCAAAAGCGTGAAGCTGGCCGGAACGGCCAAAGATATTCCGTTTCCAGACTGGAAGACAACGGTGGCCTCATGGGAGTCCACACTCACCGGACTGTTGGACGAGTACCGCAATGGTGTGAACGAACTGCTTGTGCATCGTCCGCAAGCTCTGCGCTGGACCGGCCTTGAAATTTTATTGCGCCTGGACTCCGACCTGGTGACGGACGAGCAGGGGGGGATTTCCAATGAAGCCTGATCAAGCCGGACCTGTCGATGCCGACATCAGGGCCGAGGTAATCGAGCCGGGCCACTCCTACATCGTCCAGGCACCGGCGGGTTCGGGAAAGACGGAGTTATTGACGCAGCGTTTTTTGCGGTTGCTTGCGCTGGTGGAGCGACCGCAGAAGGTTCTGGCGATTACGTTTACCCGCAAAGCCACGCACGAGATGCTGGAACGCATTCTGGAGCGTTTACGTGATGCAGCTACGGGCAACATGCCCGACGAACCACACAAGCAGCAGGCACATCAGTTGGCGCTGGCGGTACTTGAGCAGGATCAGAAACTGGGCTGGCAGCTTTTAAAGAATCCGGGGCAACTGCAGATTCATACTATCGACGGTCTGTGTGCGCGGCTTGCAGCCCGGGGCAATGGCATGCCGCTGGCCCTGGGCGGTCTAACCGTGGTGGATCATCCCGGACCGCATTACGCCGAAGCCGCCCGCCTGACTATTGAAGAAGCAGCTAATGATCCACCGGGCAGTCTTGCCCGCGTGGCGTTGGAGGAATTGTTGTTCCGTGAGCGCGGCAACGCCAACCGGGTACAGGAACTGCTGGCCCGTGAACTGCCCCGTCGCGACCAGTGGCTCGAAGAGATCGTGGGCGGTGGACAGTCCCAGCCCATGTTGCTGGCGTTGCGTCAGCGTCAGGAGTTACAGGTTCTTGAAGCAGCGCTTGGTACACAGCAACTTCAGGATGCGTGTTACGCCGTTATGCAGTTGGCAGGCCTGGCAGATGATCCGGCCAAAGCCCGGGATTTACAGGCTGCCCATGATCGTCTTGAGACGAGCGAAGATTCTGGCACCGGCTTATTGGCGGGAATCAACGCCAGGATCGAGTTCACCTGGCGGGTGCTTGGCTGCCTGGCATCCGGCAAGCATGAGCCCTATGCACCCGGCTCTATCAAACGTTATGTGCTGCCCGGCAGTTCCCCGCAACGCGACTCGCCGATAGCGGAATTAAAAGATGTTGTTGAGGCCTGGAGGAGTTCTGCGGATGCCTTGCTCGCTTTTAAACGATTCTCCCAGTATCCGCCATTGGATATGGGTGCCGACAATGAGCAGTTCGTTCAGGCACTGCGCAGCCTGCTCATAACAGCCTGTGCAAACCTCAATGTGCGGTTTGCCAGTTACGGAGTGTGCGATTTCCAGCATGTTGCGCAACAGGCCCTGGATGCGCTGGGCGATGACCTGGCGCCGGGCGAGGCTTTGCTGATTGAGGACGGCCGTCTGGAGCATATTCTTATAGATGAGTTTCAGGATACCTCGGCGCTGCAATACGCACTGGTCGAGCGCCTGATTGCAGGCTGGGAGTACGGTGATGGACGCAGCCTGTTCCTGGTGGGCGACCCCATGCAGTCAATCTATGCCTTTCGAAAAGCTGATGTAACGCTATTTGACCGCGTCGTTGAACAGGGATGTCTGGGTAACGTCGTTCTTGAGCATCGACAGTTGCAGGTTAATTTCCGTTCGCGCAAGGAAGTAATCGACACGATTAATCACAGTTGTGCACAACTGTTCGAACCGCCTTCGCCGGCCAGTCCCGGGTTTGTTGCCTATACGCCGGTGGCGCCATTCAACGGTGAGGGTGGCGAGGTCGCGGTGCATGCAACGCTCAAGTCCGCAGACGGTTCCGGTGAGCGGGAAGAGGCCGCCCAAATCGCCCGCCGGATCAGCGCGCTGATGGCGCAGCACGAGGCAAATGCCGCGGGCGGGACGTTTTCCATCGGAATCCTGGCGCGAAAGCGTAAGCAGCTGGAACCCATTGCGAGAGCCCTGCAGGCACAATCGCTGAATTTTGAGGCGGTTGAAGTTGAGTCGCTTAAATCCCGGCCGGTGATCACCGACATGCTGACCCTTACACGGGCACTGGTTCATCCCGGCGACCGTATTGCCTGGATCGGGCTGTTGCTGGCGCCCTGGTGTGGGCTGCAGCCCGCCGGTTTGTTGCAGGTGGCGGGCTCGCACAATTCGGCGGATCTGGCGGTGCGTTGTCAGGACAGTGAGGTGCTGGCGGCCCTGGATGAAGAGACGGCGCAGCGTGTGCGGCATGTTGGCGAGGTGCTGGCCGCCGGGCAGGCCGCCGCAATGAATGCCCCCCTTGCTGAGCGGGTCGAGGCCTGCTGGGTGCGGCTGGGTGGGCCGCGCATCGCACGACGCAGCGAGGACCTGGACGATGCAGATGTCTTTCTGCGATTGCTCGCCAAGGTGAGCGCCGACGAGCCGGATGACCTGATCCAGGTCCTGAATGACCGCCTGGAACGGCTTTATGCCGGGTCGCGTACGGCGTCAATTCAGCTGATGACTATTCACAAGGCCAAGGGTCTGGAATTTGACGCCGTATTTTTGCCTGGTTTGCAGACCGGGCCGGGCGGAGAACATAGCAGCCTGTTCCGTTACCGGGAGATTCCACCGGGTGACGGGCCCGGCGGCAGCCTGCTGGCGCCAACGAAACCCTCGGGCAATCGTTTGCCCTCACTGTTTGACTATCTGGGCCTTCTGGACCGGGAAGCTGATGCCTGCGAGGCGCAGCGCCTGCTGTATGTGGCCATGACCCGGGCACGCCGTTACCTTGCGCTGTCGGCCGTGGTTGAGTTCAAGAAGGACGGAGACGTCGCCCGGGCGGGCGGTAGCTTCCTTGGCATGCTTGAGGAGCGCTTTGCCCCTGCGCTTGACGAACTCAAAGACAGGGATGCGGATAAGGCATCAGAAGTACCGCACGTTCCAGTACCGATTTCACGTCTGGTGGGTGCCTCGCCGGTCCTGCATGCCGGGCCGGCCCCGCTGGATCTTGTGTCTCTGGGTGAGCCGGCGCCGGACCGGGGCCGGCTGGCACTGGGCGAGGCGCTCCATTACTGGCTGGAGTTGATTCACGATCACTGGAGTGCGCGGTGGCTTGGTGACTGGTTCGAAGACTACCGTGAAGCACTCCAGTCAAGTCTGCTGCTCGCCGGTGCGCCCCGTAGACAGGTTCCTGAACTCCAACATGAACTGGTGACCTTGCTCGCGCGTTTGCTCGCAGCTCCGGAGATGGTCGAGCAGCTGAGCCCCGAGGGTAAGCAACGCTCCCATGCCGAGGCACAGTACCTGATTCCCGACCGCGGACGCTTGCGTCAGCTGATCATTGACCGCCTCTACCAGGATGAGGCGGGGCAATGGCACGTGATTGATTACAAGACCGGTCTCGACCAGTCCCTGACGCGGGAGAAATGGGCCGCTCAACTGGCGCGTTACGCCGGAGCGGTGCGCGAAGCGGAAGACGGCGAAATTGCCCGGGCGGTTATTCTGCAGGCGTCGTCGGGCAGCTTGATCGATCCGGCCGCTTAACGGGTTTGCCAGGCCGGGTTCCGGGGGCAAATGCCCCCGCTATCAAAAACATCCTGAAGCTGCTCCAGTTATTTATTTCCAGCGCTCGTTGGCATAATCGATAACTTGCAGAGGGGTCTGGCCATTGAGGCGTTCCAACACCACCGCGGGATTATTACGGGCAGCAAGGTCGTAGCTGTAGATTTTTCCGTATGCATTATTGAATTGGCGCCATTCCTCAGGTGTCGCTTCAGCTTTAACCTTGGCGATGCTTGCCTTGAGTTCGTCGCGGCTGCCGGCATTGATTGGCTGTGACATGACAGCCGAGGCATCAGCTGCTGTGTCCATCTCTGTATCTGTTGCGGTATCTGCAGCGGCTGTCTCATCGGCGAACAGGTTCGGGCTGACAAGAGCAAGGCTCAGAAAAGCGATATAGGTCAAGCGGTGAAGCGATTTTTTCATTGCGGGCGTCCTTTTATTGTTCAGAAAGTGTTCAATACTGCGTTTTGCGAATATCCGATAGAGATCGGGTTAACTCATCATGTGAACTACTGGAGCGAACTCAGAACATGGTAACGATTGTTCGCTTCCAAAAGGGTGTGGCCGCCAAAGGTTTCATCCATCCAGCGTCGCCAGGGCAGATGCCGGTTAGCCACCAACACCAATTGACCGCGTGGCGCGAGAAAGTTCCCGACACCATCAAAAACGCCGGCGCCAAGATCGTGTCTTTCCCGATGTCCCGCATGAAAAGGTGGATTACTGATGACCAGGTCGTAGCGGTTGTTGACGCTGTTCAGACCGTCACTGGCAAACACCCTGGCATCCAGCTGATTGCTCTCCAGGGTGGCCCGCGAGGCGCTTAAGGCCAGGGCATCGCTGTCGGCCATGTCCATGGACCACTGTGGAAATCGTCGCAGGATGCTGGCACCGATAACACCTGCACCACAACCGAGATCAAGCGCGCTTCCGCCCGCAGTGGTGATGATCGTATCCAGTTTTTCCAGCAATAACGCCGTGCCCGGATCCAGATTGCCGTCCGCGAACACCCCTGGATAGCTATGCATTATCAACGGATCGGTCCCGGCACAAGGGAGTGTCCAGGTTTGCAAGTGGTTAGACAGGTGGAAGCCAGCCGATGTCCTGGGTTTTCGGACGGCATAAAGAACACAATGCCGGGCACTGTCAATTTTTTGAATGGATTCGAAGCGATCAGTTAACTGCGCTGGAGCACTCCGGCCACCGGCCCGCAGCTCTCCGGCCAGGTACAGCACACCATCAGGCGCAAGACAATCAGACAGGGCATCGGCCAACAGACGCAGCCGTGCTTTCTCGCGGGGTAATGACAGGACGATGGAGTTAAATTTTTGATCAGAGAGCGGGACAGGGGTCAGGCGAATATCCAGACCACTACCGGCCAGGGTCCGGCGGGCCATTTCGTCCTGCGTCTGCCACTCGCAGCCATGCGGCGCGGGAAATTCCCGCCAGGCCAGATCGCCCGGGGGGTTGAACCAGAGGGCAGGCCCGTCCGCGAGCAATTGCTCACGGTGGCGCAGAAAAATTTGGCCCAGTGGCGTCAAGCCGCTTAGTCGTAAGTATCGGGCAGCGCTTCGCCGACCAGGTCATAGGCATCTGACCCGGTGATTTCCACGCGCAGGATATCCCCGGGGTTGGCATGGTCTGCACCGTTGACATAGACCTTGCCGTCAATTTCGGGGGCGTCCGCGTGGCTGCGCCCGATCATGCCCAGTTCACCGACCTCGTCAATAAGCACTTCCTGGACGGTGCCGACCTTCGCTGCGAGCCGCTCCTTGCTGATTTGCGCTGAGCGGGCCATGAAGACCGCCTCGCGCTCTTCCTTGACGCTGTCGGGAACGGCGCCATCCAGTGCGTTGGCACTGGCGCCAGTTACCGGCGAGTACTTGAAGCAACCAACGCGGTCCAGGCGGGCCTCGTCAATGAAGTCCATCAGCTCGGCAAAGTCTGCGTCGGTTTCGCCCGGAAATCCCACGATAAAGGTACTGCGCAGGGTGATATCAGGACAGGTCTCCCGCCAGCGACGGATGCGATCCAGGGCCTTTTCCGCAGCGGCAGGTCGGCGCATCAGTTTGAGAATGCGCGGGCTGCCGTGCTGCAGGGGCATGTCCAGGTAGGGCAGAACCAGGCCGTCCGCCATGAGCGGGACGACCTCGTCCACGTGGGGGTAGGGATAGACATAGTGCAGACGCACCCAGGCGCCCAGAGAGCCGAGTGCCGCGCACAGTTCTGTCATGCGCGATTTGACCGGCCGGCCGCCCCAGAAATCAGTGCGGTAACGGATGTCCGAGCCATAGGCCGAGGTGTCCTGGCTGATCACGAGCAATTCTTTGGTGCCACTGTCCACAAGACGCTCGGCCTCGGCCAGTACTTCGCCGGCGGGACGGCTGACCAGCTTGCCGCGCATGGACGGGATGATGCAAAAGCTGCACTTGTGGTTGCAGCCTTCGGATATTTTCAAATAGGCGTAATGCCGGGGTGTCAGCTTGATGCCGGTGTCCGGAATCAGGTCCAGGAACGGGTCATGCCGCCGCGACATGGGCGCGTGCTCATGAACGGCGCTGACCACCTGCTCATATTGCTGCGGTCCGGTGACTGACAGAACCTTCGGATGAATGTCCCGGATATCGCCTTCCTGCGCCCCCAGGCAACCGGTCACAATAACTTTGCCGTTGCTTTCCAGGGCCTCACCAATGGCTTCGAGGGATTCCGCCCGGGCGCTGTCGATAAAGCCACAGGTATTGACCACCACGATGTCCGCCGCCTCATAGCTGTTGGACAGCTCATAGCCGTCTGACCTGAGCTGCGTGATGATCCGCTCTGAGTCGACCAGGGCCTTGGGGCAGCCGAGACTGACGAAGCCGACCTGGCGGGGGCGGTCGGAAGATTTCCGGAGATCATTCATGGTAAAACCAGGCAGTGCGGATGCGGTGGCCTATTATCCGGTCACAGGCCCCTGTGGACAAGCTGGCAAGGGTCCAGGAGTCCCGGCGGGCCGGGATCGCCTCAGCTAATGAACAGGGCTAGTGATCGTCAACCCGCGGAACGTCGATCTGGAAATCCAAGGTATCGACCTGGTTTTCATGCAACTCATCGCTGAAGTGCAAACTGATGCTGTTCTGGGGTATCTCCAGGTCAAAGGTCTGCTCTTCACCCTGGCGCTTGATGTGCAGGGTGATCATGTCGCCCGCATTCACTGTCCGTAGTGCACGCATCACATCACCGGGGCGCTGAACGTCGCGCCCGGCAATGCTCAGAATAACGTCACCGGACCGCAGCAGGAGTTCATTATCCGGTGTGGCTGACACGACCAGCACCCCTTCGTTCACATCGAAGTAGGCGCCGAGTTCCGCGTCGAGCTCCGTTAGTTTGAGACCACGGGTCAGAGGCACGCCAAACCAGATGCCCGTTGCTGCCACGGCCGCAAGACCAGGCTCGGACAGTGGGTCTGAGCCGGAGGAACGACTATGAATAATCGTACGTATGCCGTCCTCTGATTCAAAATCTTCAATAACTTCTGATTGAATATCCTCAATAAACAGCCCCTGATCACCCAGCTCCTCTCGCAACCTGCTCAGGTCACGCGTCAACTCGGTCACCCGAATGGTCGGACCATCAATGGTCTGAACGGACACCGTGGGCTTTGGCGGTGCTTGCGGCGCGCCCGGGGCGGCTGGCGGTAGTGGCGGGGATGCCAGTCGCGTCACTGTTTGCCAGCTGAAGGGTGTGCGCTCTTCAGCGGTCAGGGTTTTCTCGACCAATGCGTCGTCACGTTCATAGCCAATAATCAGTTCATCGCCAGGTTCGATGGCACTCATGGCTTCGGTTAAGACATTACGGGCATCCATGCCACCTTCGCTCAGTGGTTCACCCATCAGGCTGACAATCAGGTCTCCCGGTTTCATTCCCGCGCGCTCCGCCGGTCCGCCTGGAGAAACCGCAACGATACGTACGCCCCGCGGTGTGTTTTCTCCGAGTACCACGCCAATGAAGGCCTGGTTTCCGCCGCTCCGCACCATGGGCGCCAGGACATGATCGACACGATATAAATCCCGATGTACGTGGGCAACCTCCTGGGAGGCACGACGAAGATTCGCATGCGCACGCTCCAGCTCCCGCTGTATCTCGCGCAACTCCAGCGCCTCAATGCGTTGTTCTTCGGCTCTATCACGTTGTTCCTCACTGGCCCGTTGCGAGCGCTCCTGCGCCATTTCGGCCTGGCGCAAAAGCTCAGCCCGCGCGGCTTCAACGGCCTCGAGGGCGGCGCGCTGTTCTGTCTCCGCGGCCATCAGGGACTCTGCAAACCGCTGCGAGCGCCTCACGTTGGCTTCTTGTGCCGCTTTCCGGCTCTCGGCCGCGCGCACTGTCGCCTCTGCACGCTTTGCTGCAATCGCTTCAGCCTCGTGAACGCGGTCAGCTTGTGATGCGGCTTGTTGCGCGAAACCCGGAGTCGCACTGCACAGGGCGGCGACCAAAACGATGCTCATAAGCCGTTTGGCTTGAATGGGTTGGTGGATCGTGTTCATTGTCTGTGTGCTCCTGCTCATCAGAGGGATGCCATCCGTCCATATTCACGTTCGAACTGGTGCTGGAACAGGTACTCCAGGTCAAGCATCAGGTTGACTCTTTGCGTCCACAGCTCCAGGGATTCAGGCTGCATGCCCAATTGCCCGTCGACCCGGGCGACAAGGTCTTCGAGCTCTGCAACGTATGCGGTTGATTCCGACGGCATGGCGGAGGTCTGGTCACGCAGAAGCCGCAGGCGCTGTTCCAGCACCTGGGACATGGCAATCAGGTCCTGCAGGGCAGCCGCCTCATCGCCGACCGGTATGTCGACGACGAGTTGTGGCGGTGTATCGCTTAGCTGCACTGTGTCCTGGGCGCCAGGGTCCTCAAGCAATACATCAGGCTGGTGCAGCAACAGGCTGACGACCAGCATGAGACAGGCCGCCAGGGCCAATCCGAGGCCCAGGCGCTGATTGCGCCGGCCACGCTGTTGCAGCTGCAGGCTGGCCTGGATTTGTGCCCAGCCATCCTGATCGGGTTCCAGCAGGGGCAGTTTGCCCAGGCCAAAGGGGTCGCGATTTTCCTGCGCCCCGGGCCGGTTGTCTGTTGGTGTGTGGTTCATAGCTCTTGTTCCTGCCTGAGGTGTTTCAACATCGAAATCTTTATTCGCTTCAGGTTCCTGGTCTGACTGGATGCCGGTCTCATACCGGGTGACCGGAGTTGGCTCGTTGCAGACCCTCTTCCCGGTTATCTGCCTGCCTTAGCAAGAATCGCAAGCGCTCTCTGGCGCGGGACAGGCGTGTCTTGGAAAAACTTTCCGTTTTGCCGAACATTTCAGCGATCTCCGTATGCTTGTAGCCTTCCACGTCATACAGCCAGACAACGGCGCGGTCTTCTGCGTCCAGATGCGCCAGGGCCTCTTCCAGGTCCATGGCCTGTCCGATCTGTGCTTGTGCTCCATCACAGGACGCCTGGTAGTCCTCAAACGTCACATGCTCGACCTTGGGCAGTTTGCGCAGGGCACTGATGGCATGATTAATCGCCAGGCGGCGCAGCCACCCCCAGAACGGCGAGTCGCCGCGAAACTGTCCGATCCGGCGAAAGGCCGTGATAAAGGCTTCCTGCGAGACATCCTGGGCAAGTTCCCGGCATTGGACGATGCGCACGGTCACTGTGAATACGTGATTCTGGTATTGCCGGTAGATACGCTCACAGGCGTCCAGGTCACCGCGGCGCGCACGCGCCAGGGTAATCTCATCGACCTCATAATCAGACCATTGATCTGTCATCGAAGTACCAGACGCAGGGGACAGGGAAATCGTCGCAGAATCGACGATAATTACCGATTGATTATAGTCAGCACGCCATGCGTGCCGATCCAGTTACTGATTTCAGTCCAGGGAGAAGCTGATGGGCCGTTGGCGCGCCCCGCAAACACCATCCAGTCCGTATATCACCCCTGAAGGCGCCCGGGCCCTGCGCGAGGAACTCAGCCGCCTGTGGAAAGTGGACCGGCCGGAGGTGGTTAAGGCGCTCAAGGAAGCTGCCGCCGAGGGCGACCGTTCAGAGAACGCGGAATATATCTACCGTAAGAAGCAGCTCGGCGGCATTGACCGGCGCGTGCGTTATCTCAGCAAGCGACTTGACCAGATCCAGGTGGTCGACCGCCCTCCGGCTGACCTGCAGCGGATCCGGTTCGGCGCGTGGATCGATCTGTCGGTGGACAACGGGGAACAGCGTTGTTACCGCATTGTGGGCGCTGATGAGACCGATGCAAAACGCGGCTGGGTATCGGTTGATTCACCGGTCGCGCGGGCCTTGCTCGGCAAAGAAGTCGGTGACGAAATACCGGTCAGCTTGCCGGAAGGGGAACAATGCTTCGAAGTGCTTGCCGTCCGGTATCAGGAACCCGATAGCTGACGTCTGCGCCAGCCTGTATTCAACTTGTTGTTCAAAAACCCTTGAACTGCCGAAAGGTAACCCCATTTTCTTAACGTGGTCGCCGTAAGGGGCCACACACCAGAAGCCCGGCCATTTGGCGGGCACAAACCACCGTAATGCTTCAAAGGAGATCACGGTTATGACTACATTTGATTTTGCACCCCTGTACCGCAATTCCATCGGCTTTGACCGGCTTGCAACTTTGCTGTCTGCAGCACAGCGTGGCGAGCAGGGCGGCGGCTATCCGCCGTATAACATCCTTGCCGAAGATGAAAACCGCTATCGCATCACCATGGCCGTCGCAGGCTTTGGAGAAGCAGACCTGGAACTGACCTCTGAGCAGAACACGCTCACGGTTTCGGGCAAGCGTGATGATGAGGACGATGCTGAGGAAGGTCGTTTTCTGCACCGCGGAATTGCCAATCGCGCCTTTGAGCGGCGCTTCAACCTCGCTGACCATGTCCGTGTCACCGGAGCCACCCTGGAAAACGGCTTGCTCCACATCGACCTGGAGCGTGAAATCCCCGAGGCCATGAAGCCCCGCAGGATCGAGATCGGCAGCGGCAATGCCCGGCTGATCGACGTCAACAAGCAAGAGGACGAAAAGGCGGCCTGAGGCGCAGTCCAGGCCCAGGCGCAATGATTGGCTTGAGTCCGGCTTCGTTTTTGGCACTTGTCTGCCGGGTTGTTACCCGGTGACAACCGTACAGGGGCGTGGCATCTGCCACGCCCCTTTCTACAGCTGGCCTGCCCTGGCAGGCACTCTGTTCCACAAGGCCCTTGTGAATCAGCAGGGCAGCGGCTAGTCTCGCGAAACACGCCAGCCGGAGGTTGCCTTGAAATCTGTTCTCAACTTCCTTTACCGGGTTTACGCCTACGTATTCCTGATTCCCTTTGCGTTTCTCTGGTCTTTTTTATGTGGCTGGGCGGCGGCCATTTCCTCTGTCCTGGTCTCGCAGCGTTTTGCATCCGCCCAGGTTGGCGGATCATGGGCCCGGGTTATTGGCTGGCTTACGCCGATGCGGGTTTCAGTGGAAGGGCTGGAACACATTGTTCCCGGCCAAACCTATGTAGTGGTGTGTAACCACCAAAGCCAGTACGACATTCTGCTGGTTTACGGTTGGTTGGGGCTGGACCTTCGCTGGGTTATGAAAAAGGAACTCAGGAAACTTCCGGGTATCGGCATTGCCTGTGAGAAAGTCGGGCATATTTTCGTTGACCGGACCAATCCGGAGGCGGCGCGACAGGCCATTCATGAAGCGCTGGAACGTATTGGCGATGGTGTCGGGATCCTGTTCTTTCCAGAAGGCACGCGAAGCGAGGATGGGCGTCTGAAGGCCTTCAAGAATGGTGCCTTTCGACTGGCGGCAGAGCAAGAGTTGCCGGTTCTGCCGCTGACCTTGCTGGGCACGCGGGAGATTCTGCCGCCTAAAACCTTGCGTGTGCGCCCGGGCAGGGCGCGTATTGTGATCCATCCACCCATAGAGGCCGGCGATAAAACCAGCCGTGACCTGGCCATCGCGGCACGCGCGCAGATTGCCTCCGCCATGCCCGCCGGCGACAGCTGATGCAACTAAACACGCCGGACCCGGACTACATCGCCTCGGAGCGGGCGGCTAAAAACTTTTCCCTCGCTGTCCAGCTGGCGGTGGTGGTCACCGCGGTCATCTGGTTTATCTGGATCAGCAATGCCTATCTTGACCTGAATCTGAATCGCTATGGTCTGCGCCCGCGTGATATGCAGGGTCTGCTGGGACTCCTGACAGCGCCTCTGCTGCACAGTAATTTCGAGCACCTGTTCTCCAACACGCTGCCCTTGCTCGTCAGCGTGACCGCTATGCTTTATCTGTACCCCAACAGTGCACTGCGAGCCATACCCCTCATCTGGATCGGTTCAGGACTGCTGGGCTGGATGATCGGTCGTCCGAGTATTCATATTGGTGCCAGCGGCTTTGTGTATGGCTTGCTGGCTTTTGTCTTTGTGAGCGGGCTGTTTCGCCGCGATATGCGCTCCGTGGGCGTTTCATTGGTGGTCTGGTTCCTGTACGGCTCCATGATCTGGGGTGTGCTGCCCATACGGCCGCAAATGTCATGGGAATTGCACCTCTCCGGCGCCGTGTTGGGCGTGGCTCTGGCCTTCGTATTCCGGGATTGGGATCGCGTTCCGCTCAAGCGCTACGACTGGGAAGACGATGACCGTGTTCCCGACTGGTTTCCCGAAACCCCTGATCAGGGCAATGATGCGCGTTTTCCCGATGAAGAACACGGCGCCCATGGTGGAGCAGAGAATCCGGACGATCACTCCGGCAAACCTGGCGCCAGGGAGATCAGTAAAAACGACCGGGGCAGTTTTTAGCCCCGCGGCGCGCTCATGCGAACCTTTCTTGTTGTCATTACCTTCTTACTTCTGGCTGCAGCGGCGGGTGGGTTCTGGCTGCCGCGTGAAGTTTCGGTGGAACGTGAGATTGTCGTGCAGCGGCCTGCCTCAACCGTATTCACGGTGCTGAACAGCTTCAGCAACTTCGAAAAATGGTCATCCTGGCGCTCTCTTGATCCCGGTGTGGTTTTTACACAGAGCGGTGCACAAGCCGGGGTTGACGCCCGGCTGGATTGGACGGGCGATCCGGCAAGACTGGGCACCGGCTGGCAGGAGATCGTAGTGAGTGAGCCCTGGCGGCGTATTGATATGGAGCTTCATAACGGTCCACAAGGCGATGCCAGCGCGCGATTTATGATTACCGGAGATCAGCTGGCAAGTCGCGTGCAATGGACGTTCATGACGGACGTTACCGGGGGGCGCGGGTTTCTGGGCGGTCTGCTTGGGCGTTACTTCGGGATGTTTCTGGAAAGCTGGGTTGAGGAGGATATGGAAGTCGGCCTGGGCAACCTGAAATCCTATCTGGAAACGCTTCCCGCCGCCGACTTTTCGGGTGCGGATATCGTCGTCATGCAGGCACCGCGCATTGAAATTGCCAGCGTGCAGGGCACCAGTTCAGCAGACCCCGCGGAGGTCGCTCTTGCTTTGTCCTCTGCGTACCAGCAAATCGCCGAGTGGGCCAGGCTGACGGCCGCGCCGCTGGGTGGCCAGCCGCTTGCGATCACGCGGGCCGCCAACCGGGAAACGCTCCAGTTTGAGGCGGCCATCCCTTTACTGGATCAACCTGGTTTTCCCTCTCCGGACTGGACGATAGTCAAAATTGGTTTTGCGCCGGTCGGTCCTGCAGCCCGCATTATTCACCGCGGGCCCTTGACCGAAACGCTGGTCAGCTATCAAAAAGCGGAAGCATGGGTCGCGGCCCGTGGTTTGCAGCTATCGGGTACGAGCTGGGAGCATTACATGACCAATCCCGACGAGGTCTCACCGGAGCACCTCGAAACGCATATCTACCTGATGCTTGATGGGCTGCCGGACGGCTTTCAGCTGCAGGATTGAACTGGCTGGGCGGCTTGTGTGCTCCGGATTCAGCCGGGAGGCGACCACGCACCCAACTGGTCAAGGGTCTCGCTGAATCGCTGCGTCCAGGAGCCGGGCGGTCTTGGCTGACTGACCCGTTTACGAACTCCGTCAAGGAATTCCGTGCGACTGATTCGCTGTGCACCCATGCGAAACAAGTGCGGGTTAGGTACCTGGCAGTCCAGCCAGCTAAATCCCCATTGGTCGAGTACCCGGCATAGTTGGGCCAGGACGACCTTGCTGGCATTGGTTCTCGCGCTGTACATGGATTCGCCGAAAAACATTTGACCAAGAGCTACGCCGTACAGTCCACCGATGAGTTCGTCCTCATCCCAGACTTCAATGGAATGCGCATGGCCTAGTTCATGCAACTGGCCGTAGGCGTGCATCATTTCAGGCATGATCCAGGTGGCAGTGCGCGTATTGGCGCAGCCTGAAACGACCTGGTCAAAGGCCAGGTCAGCCGTTACCTGCCAGGTGCCTTGCCTGAGTTGTCTGCCCA
Organism: uncultured Gammaproteobacteria bacterium; assembly: GCA_942491555.1. Classification (GTDB taxonomy): domain Bacteria; phylum Pseudomonadota; class Gammaproteobacteria; order Xanthomonadales; family SZUA-36; genus Marinihelvus. The sequence continues at coordinate 97,222 of CALOBN010000004.1, read as the reverse complement.
GGCGCCGCGCAACATGGACCTGGTCGGTGCGGAGGATGCAGCGCTGTTCAGGACACCACCACAAGATCGGATCGTCCTCGGAATACCAGGGAAAAATACCGTGGGCATACGCCCTTAACAGGCGCGTCGGGCTCAGGTCGCCGCCCCAGGCCAGTAATCCATCCGGTTCTTCGAGTGCTTCGTCCGGCGGCGGGAACAGGGCTTCGGGGGAGTGACCCAGGCGCGGAATCACGACACCTGGCGGCCCATATAAAGGTTTGGGTTGGGCGCCCTTGAAAGGCTCAGTCGTCCAGCCACTTTTCTGCATCCAGGGCTGCCATGCAGCCGAAACCAGCCGAAGTAACCGCCTGGCGATATACGTGATCCGCCACGTCACCGGCAGCAAAGACGCCTGGAACGCTGGTTTGCGTCGCCATGCCATCGGTGCCGCTGTGAATCTTGATGTAGCCGTCTTTCATGTCCAGTTGCCCCTGGAAAATCTCGGTATTGGGCGTGTGGCCAATGGCAATAAAAACGCCATGCAGGTCCAGGCGCGTGATGTCCCCGCTTTTGACGCTTTTCACATCCAGCGCGGTGACACCCTGATCGTCGCCAATGACTTCCTCAACCTCGTGGTCCCAGAGCAGGGTCACATTGCCGTTTTCGGCCCGGTCAAACAGCTTGTCCTGCATGATCTTCTCAGCACGCAATTCATCCCGGCGGTGAACCAGGATGACTTCCTCACAGAGGTTGGACAGATAAAGCGCTTCTTCCACGGCCGTGTTACCACCACCGACAACCGCGACCTTTTTGCCGCGGTAGAAAAACCCGTCACAGGTGGCGCAGGCGGACACGCCGCGACCCATATACGCCTCCTCTGAAGGCAGTCCAAGATAGCGGGCGCTGGCACCGGTACTGATAATCAGCGCATCACAGCTGTACTTGCCCGAATCACCCTCGAGAATAAACGGGCGCTTTGACAAATCAGCGGTGTGAATGTGGTCGAAGATTATCTCGGTATCAAATCGTTCTGCGTGCCGCAGCATGCGATCCATCAAATCAGGACCCTGCAGGCCTTCAACGTCGCCCGGCCAGTTGTCCACGTCGGTGGTGATGGTTAACTGACCGCCTTGCTGCATGCCGGTGACCACGGCTGGCGCCAGATTGGCCCGTGCTGCATAAATGGCTGCGGTGTATCCGGACGGGCCGGATCCGAGGATCAAAAGGCGGCGGTGTTGCGTATCGCTCATGTATACTGTGCTCCCGTGGGAAGGGTGACGCCGGGACCATGCCCGGGCAAGGTTCAAGGGCCATGATTCTACCCGAATCGAAACGTTCGGGCAGGTCGGAAAGTGGTTAAGGAAACAGGCGCAGACACACGGACTTCCAATGATCAATCGAGCTCAGGCGTGGCATGGTGAGAACCAATATCAAGGTTTCTTGGCCGCCAAGTCTATGAGCAGATACAATAAGCTAGCCGTGAAAACTAAAAAGATTTCCAAGATTGGCCCAAGCACGTAAAACCGCACTTAAGAGCCCGCCGCTGGCAGAGCATCCCATGATGCGCCGCCTGCAGGAGAGCGCCTTTTTGTTGTCCATCCTGGCAGCGGTGTATCTGCTGGCCTGTCTTTTTACCTATCACCCGCTTGATCCCGGACCTTTTCAGCCCGCCGCTGCCGACACGGTGCAGAATATCGGGCGTGTGGTCGGTGCGTGGCTGGCACGATTCCTGTTGCTGGCTTTTGGTTATGTCGCCTACCTGGTGCCGCCCCTGGTCGTCTATGCGGGCTGGCGGCTTTATGCAGACAAGCAAAGTGGCCCGCACGGTGGATGGTTTGGCTGGGTGGCCCGCATTTCCGGTCTGGTTCTGTTCCTGCTGGCCACCACCGGCCTTGCTGATCTGCACTCCAGTCCGCTCGCCGAGGTGATGCCCGCAGATGGTGGCGGTGTCATTGGCGATCTGGTTGCCCGGCCATTGCTGGATACCACCGGCATGCTGGGTTCAACCCTGTTCCTGTTCGCTTTCATGCTGATCGGTATCACCTTGTACACGGGATTATCCTGGTTCATGGTCATGGATATGATCGGCAAATATACGCTGCAGGGCACCGCCTGGGTCCTGGATCGGATTGCCGGCATGCGTGACTGGTTTGCTGGCCGGCGTGCCAAAGCGCATCGCGAGGAAGCGCGTAAAGCCGATACCGTGCGCCAGAAGACCAGGGTAAAACCTCGCATCGAGCCGCAGATCCAGGAGCAGGCTGCGCCGCCAAAGAGCGAGCGCGTGGTCAGGGAAAAGCAGCGGATCCTGTTCGAGGACTTGCCCGAAGACCAGCTGCCACCTTTGCAGATGCTCGATGATCCGCCCGTGCAGGAATCCAGTTACAGCCCCGAGGCCCTGGAAGCGCTGTCGCGCCAGGTGGAGCTGAAGCTGGCCGATTTTGGCGTCCAGGTTGATGTGATCGAGGTATTCCCCGGGCCGGTGATTACCCGCTTTGAGCTTGAGCCTGCCGCCGGCGTTAAATCTTCGCAGATCTCGAACCTGTCCAAGGATCTTGCCCGCGGCCTGAGCGTCGTATCCGTGCGCGTTGTTGAGGTGATTCCGGGCAAGTCAACGATCGGCCTGGAGATACCCAATACCAAGAAGCAGATTGTTTACCTCTCGGAAATTCTCAAATCCGAGGTCTATGACAAGGCCAAGTCGCCGCTGACCCTGGCGCTGGGCAAGTCCATTTCGGGACGTCCGCAGGTTGCTGATCTGGCCAAGATGCCGCACTTGTTGGTTGCCGGCACGACCGGCTCCGGCAAGTCAGTCGCGCTGAACGCAATGATCTTGAGCTTGCTGTACAAGGCCGGTCCGGAAGATGTGCGGTTGGTGATGGTCGACCCGAAGATGCTGGAGCTGTCGATCTATGAGGGGATTCCTCATCTGTTGGCGCCGGTGGTAACGGATATGAAGGAAGCGGCCAACGCGCTGCGCTGGTGCGTGGCGGAAATGGAACGCCGCTATCGCCTGATGTCCGCCCTCGGCGTACGTAACCTGGCGGGTTTCAACAAGAAGGTCCGGGATGCGATTGACGCGGGACAGCCTTTGCCTGATCCGCTTTACACCATCAATGAGGACCTCGGGCTGACCGACCCGCCCATGCTCGAGCCGTTGCCGTTTATCGTGGTCATTATTGATGAGCTGGCCGACATGATGATGATCATCGGCAAAAAGATCGACGAGCTCATTGCGCGCCTGGCGCAAAAAGCCCGTGCCTCCGGAATTCATCTCATACTCGCCACACAGCGACCATCGGTGGACGTGATCACCGGCCTGATCAAGGCCAATATACCGACGCGCATCGCTTTCCAGGTGTCCTCGCGCGTGGATTCCAGAACCATTCTCGACCAGATGGGCGCTGAGCAGTTGCTGGGGCATGGCGATATGCTGTATCTGCCGCCGGGTACGGCCATTCCCGATCGTGTTCATGGCGCCTTCGTGGACGACCACGAGGTGCATGCGGTGGTGGACTATCTCAAGCAGTTCGGGGAACCGGACTACGTGGAAGGGGTCTTAAGTGAGACACAGACCACCAGCGACGGGATGACGATCAATGCCGCAGGTTTACCGGAAAGCAGCAATGGCGAGCAGGACGAGCTTTATGATCAGGCCGTGGCCTGGGTTACCGAGTCCCGGCGCGCCTCTATTTCCGCTGTTCAGCGGCAGCTGCGTGTCGGCTATAACCGTGCTGCGCGAATTATTGAAGATATGGAAGCGGCCGGCGTGGTCAGTTCGCCCGAGCACAACGGGCAACGTGAAGTTCTTGCTCCACCGCCGCCCAAAGACTGAGTGATCGCTCCGCTATGACTGCGCGTCTGAGCCAGAAGATTCAGGGTCTGATCTGGAAAACTCCGTTTTTGCCGCTCCTTGCCTGTCTATTGGCAGGCCCTGTATCCGCCCAGGAAATGACCGGGCCTGTCAGTACAAAAGACACGCTCATTGCTTACAGTGAGGGTCTTGAGAAGCTGCGCGCACGGTTTGAGCAGGTGGTTATCTCACAGGATGGCGAGCTTCTGGACCAGGGCAGTGGCGAATTCTGGTTGCAAAGTCCCGACCGTTTCCGCTGGTTCTATGAAGGTGATTTCCCGGAACTGATCGTGGCAGACGGCCGTCACATTTGGATTTATGACGAAAGCCTTGAGCAGGTCACTGTCCGGGAACAGGCGGGGGCTGCAGGTGATTCACCATTATTGTTGATTACCAATCCCGCAGGCCTGGACGACAACTATCAGGTCACCGAGCTGGGCACCCTGGATGGCCAGCAGATGCTGCAACTCAAGGCCAGAGATGCCGACGCCCCCTTTGAGCGGATACTGCTGTCGTTTATGGAAGGGCAACTGCAGGCGCTGATACTCGAGGACTCTTTTGGTCTGCGCACTGAGATGAATTTTTTCGAAGTCGAGCGTAATCCATCCATACCCCCGGGACACTTCAATTTTATCCCGCCGGCAGGCGTTGATCTGCTGGGGGACGTGCCGCCTGCCTTACAGCGGTAAAACGCCGCTCTTGGCGGTACAATGCCGCCCTGATCAATAACGCCGGAACGTACCATGCTCGACCCCATTGCGCTTAGAACCGAAACCCGGGAAGTTGCCAAGGCTCTGGCAAACCGTGGCTATGAACTCGACATAGCAGCCTACGAGGCGCTGGAACTGCGCCGCAAGGACACCCAGGCACGCCTGCAGTCGCTGCAGGCCGAACGCAACAGTAAATCCAAATCCATCGGCCAGGCGAAAGCAGCAGGGCAGGATATCCAGCCTCTGCTGGATGAGGTCAGTCGCCTTGGCGCCGAACTGGATGAGCTGGAAGCGGCCTTTCGGGCGATTCACGAAGAGCAGCTGAGCTGGCAACTGGGTATACCGAACCTGCCGGCTGCCGATGTTCCGGTCGGCAAGGATGAGTCAGATAACCTCGAGGTACTGCTCTGGGGCGAACGTCCTGAATTTGACTTCGAACCCCGCGATCATGTCGAAATCGGGGCCCTCAAGGGCTTAATGGATCCGGAGACTGCGGCCAAACTCGCCGGGGCCCGGTTTACCGTATTGCGCGGCCCACTGGCCCGGCTGCACCGCGCATTGGCGCAATTCATGCTCGACGAACAGACGCAAACGCATGGCTATGAGGAGGTATATCTGCCTTACCTGGTGAATGCGCAGGCCATGCTGGGTACCGGTCAGTTACCAAAATTCGGCGATGATGCCTTCGCCACCACGGACGAGCCCCCGCGCTACCTGGTGCCCACCGCCGAGGTGCCCATGACCAATCTTGTCGCCGATTCGATTATTGAGGCGGACCAGCTGCCATTGAAATTTACCGCGCAAACACCCTGTTTTCGACGTGAAGCCGGCTCGCATGGCAAGGATACGCGGGGCATGATTCGCCAGCACCAGTTTGAGAAGGTGGAGTTGGTGCAGGTGACCCGTCCCGAGGACAGCATGCAGGCGCTGGAGCAACTTACCGGCCATGCCGAGGCAATTTTACAAAAGCTGGGGCTGGCGTACCGGAAAGTGATGCTATGCACCGGAGACATGGGTTTTTCAGCGTGCAAGACCTACGACCTGGAAGTTTGGCTGCCGGGGCAGGATGCCTATCGGGAGATTTCATCCTGTTCCAACTGCGGTGACTTCCAGGCCCGCCGTATGCAGGCACGCTGGCGCAATCCTGAAACTGGCAAGCCGGAATTGGTGCACACGCTTAACGGCTCCGGGCTGGCCGTGGGCCGCACCCTGATTGCGGTTCTGGAGAACTATCAGCAACAGGATGGCTCGGTGCGCGTGCCTGAAGTGTTAAAGCCTTACTTCGGCGGTCAGGACGTAATCAACAATTAGGCCCTGGTCGGGACGGTCAGTGATCGCCGGCTTGATCACCCAGCAGGGCGATACTCTTTACCTGAGCCTGCAGGCTCAAGCCGGTCTGGAGGCCCAGTTGACTCGCAGATTTGCGGCTGATCCGGCTCAGCAGAGCGCTGCCGTCCGCAGTGCCAAGGCGCACAGTCACCAGTGGGCCCTCCTCATCCAGTCCGGTAATACGTACCGGCAGGATATTAAGAATGCTGGTGTCACCTGATGGCTGCAGAGTCAGGCTGACATCACGCGCAGCAATCTGTAAGCGGACCTGGTCACCCGGTTTGAGCGCGGCAGCAGGAACCAGCAAGCTTGCGCCACCGGCCTCAATCCGTGCCAGGCCCCATTGTTGTTCAAGCCCCACTACGTTGCCTTCCAGTACCGCGCCCGCATCAGCGTCCAGGGCCAGGGATTGGTCAAGCCTCGTCAGCATGTCGTTGAGCGGGCCGCTGCCCTGAACCTTACCGTCGCTGATCAGAACCAGGTGATCGGCAAGACGCGCAACCTCTCCGTGGTCATGGCTGACCAGCAGGACAGGAATGTTCAGTTGTCTTGTGAGCACATCCAGATACGGAATGATCTCAGCCTTACGCGCCCGGTCCAGAGCTGACAAGGGCTCGTCCATGAGCAACAACTGTGGTTGTGGTGCCAGGGCCCGGGCCAGCGCCACGCGCTGACGCTCGCCGCCTGACAGGGTATGGGTCCGGCGCTGAAGAAGGGAGCCAAGTTCCAGCAGATCGACCAGGCGCTGCCGCTCGTTCCGGTCGGCATTGCCACGTCGTTTCAGTCCAAAATCGATATTGCCTGCGACATCAAGATGATCAAACAGGCTGGCCTCCTGGAATACATAACCCACGGAGCGCTGCTCGGGTGAACAAAATTGATCGTCCTGCTGCCAGACTGTGCCGTTAATGATCACCTCGCCGGAGGTAATCCGGTCCAGGCCGGCAATGGCGCGCAACGTCAGGGTTTTGCCGGCGCCGGATGCGCCAAACAGGGCCGTCATACCCTGACCGGGTACGTCGAACTCAACCGCAAGCTCAAAGTCTTCAAACGACCGTTGTAAGCGAACCTGCAGACTCACAGGTGCATGATCCGCGTCTTACGGTTGAGTCCGTATATTGAAAGGAGCAGGACGAAAGACAGCAACAGCAGCACCAGGGAGAGTTCATGTGCAGCGCCATAGTCCAGGCTTTCGACGTGCTCGAAAATCGCGATGGAAGCAACGCGGGTTTCACCCGGCAGATTGCCACCGATCATCAATACGACGCCGAATTCGCCCAGGGTGTGGGCAAAGCCCAATACAGCTCCGGTCAGCAAACCCTGACGGGCAAGGGGCAGGGCGACATTGAAGAAGCGGTCGATGGGGCCGGCGCCGAGGGTAGCGGCAACCTCCAGCGGGCGATCTCCCATGCGCGCAAAGGCGTCCTGAATAGGCTGGACAACAAAGGGCAGGGAGTAAATGACACTTCCCACCACCAGCCCGGTGAAGGTAAAAGCAAGCGGTTTGAGCCCAATGCGCGCCATGAATTCCCCCACCGGTCCCTGGGCTCCGAGCAGCAACAAGAGGTAAAAGCCCAGAACGGTGGGTGGCAGCACCAGTGGCATGGCTACCAGCGCCTCGGCAATGAACTTGCCGCGCGCACGGCTGCGCGCCAGCCACCACGCCAGGGGTGTGCCCAGTACCAGCAGCACAGCGGTACTCACAGCCGCCAACTGCAGCGTCAGTGACAGGGCTTGCCAGTCATCAGCGTTCAACATGGGGCATATCGTAGCCAAACCCGACCAGCTCGGTGCGGACTTGTACGCTCTTCAGCCAGGCGAGAAATTCGCGCGTGGCAGGACTATCGATCAGCAAGACGGCCTGCTGCCTTATTTGTGGATACAGGGCGGGATCGATCACCATGAATTCATCCTGTGGGACCCTGACTTCCTGGCGCTCCAGAACGCGTAGTTGAGACAGGGCAACCAGCCCTGCAGGAACGGCGCCGGAAGCAACGAACTGGAAGGCCTGCGCAACGTTTTCGCCCATGACCAGGTCCGGTTGAATGGTCTCCCAGAGCCCCTCATGACGAAGATAGGCTTCAGCCGCAGCCCCGTACGGGGCCAATCGCGGGTTGGCAATCGCCAGGCGCCGCGCCGGTAGGGCTCTGAGTTGCGCAGGGAGCGGGGTTCCTGCCGCGTCGCCCGGACTGCCTTGCGACGTTTTACTTTCCGGAATCCATAAGGCCAGGCGACCCAGCGCGTAGGTAAAACGACTGTCCGCGACGGCAATCCCTTCTTCTTCCAGAAGCCTCGGCCGTTGCGCGTCTGCAGCCAAAAACACCGCATAGGGTGCGCCCTGGCGAATCTGCGCATAGTGGCTGCCTGACGAGCCGCTGGACAGGCTCAGTGAGTGTCCCGAAGCACGTTCGAAATCAGGCTGCAGGGCACGCAGCGCCGGCGCAAAGTTACTCGCCACCGCGACCCGGATGGTATCGGCAGACAGCGAGGTAGTAACACATAGCGCGAACAATGCCGCGATCAGGCCAATACGCGGAATAGCGCGCATACCCTCAGACCGGCATGGCAATGCCTTCTCCATCAAAGGCGCCGTGGTAGCTGATCAATCCGCCAAGGCCTGCCAGTCCCGGAGGATTAAGAGCCTGCACCATAAAGGCACCTTCCGGCACCTCCCAGGCGCACGTCAGATCATGGTCGGCAGCAGGGGTAAATCCGAATCGCCCATAGTAATCGGGGTCTCCAAGGACCACTGCTGCCCGTGCACCGGTATCGCGGGCAGCACTCAGGCCGCCCCGGATCAAGCGGGTTCCGATGCCCTGTTTTTGATATTCCGGCTTAACCGCCATGGGAGCCAGCCCCAGCAGACGCGCATCCGGTTGCGCCGCGCAGCGCACCGGTGTGAACAACAGGTGGCCAAGCAATTCATCCTGCGCGATGGCAACCAAGCCCAGATATGGCCGTGCCCTGCGTCTGAGCGTTTCAACCAGGCGGGCCTCAAAATGACGACCAAAAGCGGCCTCGTAAAGACGGCTAATCGCCGCCTGATCTTCGTCCTGTTCTATGCGTATCAAGCAGTTTGTCACCTGGCTCCTCCTAACGTCCCATCAATAACAGGGCCAACCAGGGCGCTATGTTGAAAATCATGATCATGAATTTGAATTGGCCCATGAGATGGAAATGCTCGGCACGGACTGTCTCAGGTTCGATCCGGAATATGCGGGCGTGTATGCCAATGATCCAGGAGTCGGCCCACAGTAACAGGGCGAACCAGATCAGGAGTAGCGCATAGTTAATGAGGATGCACCAGCCGAGGAAGGTTTGAAGTTGTGCCAGGTCCATGAGCGTCTCCGACGAAAAGATTCATGGTATCAGCAACGTCCCGCGTGTGGCGCTTTGCGGGCATTAAAGCATGCTGCCACGTCTGGCTGAAACATCTTCGCGGTAAATTTCAAGTATAAAAAAAGCCCGCCAGTGGCGGGCTTTTCAGGTCAAAAGGCGATCCGCTTACTCTTCGCCGAAAGCGAAACCAAACAGGTGCAGCAAGCTACTGAAGATGTTGTAGATGCTCACGAACAGCGTCACCGTTGCCATGATGTAATTGGTCTCACCACCGCGAACGATCTGCTGGGTCTGCCACAGGATCAATCCTGAGGAGAGCAGGGCGAACATGGCGCTGGCGGCCAGCATCAGCGGCTGGAACTGAAAGAAGTACGCGCCCAGTGAAGCCACAAAGCCAACAATCAGGCCGACCATCAGGAATTTGCCCATGAAGGAAAAATCCCGTTTGCTGGTCAGTGCAATTCCGGACATGGCCAGGAAGACGACGGCCGTGCTACCCGCGGCGAGCATGACCAACTGGCTGCCATTGGCAAACATGGTCATATACATGCCGATGATCGGACCCAGCGTTGCACCCATAAACCCGGTGAGGGCGAAACAGGACACGATTCCCCACGCGCTGTTGCGCAATTTGGTGGTCAAAAACAGCAAGCCGAAGTAACCCACCAGGGTCATGAGACCCAATGGCGGCCAGTTCAGCGCCATCGCGACGCCTGCCATGGCGGCAGAGAACAGTAAGGTCATGCCGAGCAACATATACGTGTTGCGCAGCACCCGGTTCATCGTCACAGCATCAAGATGCTGGGCGGTTTGTACATAGTAAGGTTGGTTCATGATCAGGATATGGCTCCTAAACGTGGTTAATTCAATGGATTAGGCGCTTAAATTTGATAATAGTTCCCGCCCGGTCAGCGCTCGCCCGACACTGTAAATGAAACTCAGTCCTGATTCCATATACCGATTCAGGGCTGGCCCGCGCGATGTATTTCCAGTATTATCCCGCGCCTTGAGACGTAAGCTTCCGGTATGCGTTTCAGCATAACAATCAGGTATTACCGTATCCACAAACAGGTTTAGGAGAGGTGGCAGAGCGGTTGAATGCACTGGTCTTGAAAACCAGCAAGGGTTAGCGCCCTTCGAGGGTTCGAATCCCTCCCTCTCCGCCAATAATAAAAAAGGCCTCGCATAGCGGGGCCTTTTTTATTATTGGCTGACAGGGGTCAGGATGCAGAACCCTGGCGCCAACGCGCCTGAAGGGTTCGACAAAGCAGCAGGATAAATTTCCGGTACGCGGCAAAGCACACAACCCTTTGTTGTTAAGATTGAGCCAAAGAGAACAGAGTTGTTTGTCGGATGCGTATTGCTTTGTGTATTGATGCACGCTTGCCGGTCCTGGGTTACGGGGGCACGGAGCGGGTCGTCTGGGGGCTGGCGGCCGCGCTGGCCTCTGCCGGGCATGAGGTCACGCTGATCGCGAGGAAAGGTACGCAAAGCCGGTTTGCGCAGGTGATTGAGCGCGATCCGGATCTGCCTCTTGCCCCACAGGTTCCGGAAAACATCGATATTGTTCATTTCCACGGTGCGGTTGCGCCGGTGCTTCAGCCCTACCTGGTCACCCAGCATGGCAATGTCCTGGGCGAGGTAGACACTCAGTCGGTATTCGTGTCACGACGTCATGCCAGCAATCATGGCAGTGACTGTTTCGTGAGCAACGGGCTGGACTGGTCAGACTATCCAGAGCCGGTTTTTACCGCCGAGCAAAAATATTTTCATTTCCTGGGAAAGGCGGCCTGGCGCGTAAAAAACCTCAAAGGTGCAATAGGGGTCACACAGGGCGCCGGAGAGCGCCTGGTCGTGATGGGTGGGCGCAGAGTCGAGATCCGGATGGGAATCAAAATTTCGCTGCGACGCCATGTCCAATTCTTGGGGATGGTGGGGGATCAACAGAAGGCCGAAATCATGGCAGCCTCCCGTGGCCTTGTGTTTCCAGTTACCTGGCACGAGCCCTTTGGTCTGGCTGTGATCGAAAGTCTCTATTACGGCTGCCCGGTGTTTGCGACCCCTTATGGCGCCTTGCCCGAGATCGTGACACCTGGGTATGGCGTACTGTCCACCCGGCAGGACGAGTTGTCGCATGCGTTGGCTGACTGGCAGCGCTATGATCGGTGGCTTTGTCATGAGTATGCGGTTGAGCGCTTTAATGCACAGCGCATGGCTGAAGATTACCTCGTGTATTACCAACGTGTACTCAATGGAGAGCGCCTGAATCCCGTTCTGCCACCTGTCGCCGATCGTTTTCGAAATCTTCCCTGGGCATGAGTCTCGCCGGGCGCACTCCTGCCTTACCTGGGGGCGTTCCTGTGGCAGGGTCAATGCGCGACCCGGCTGGCGCCCGTGGAGCTTGCAATCACCTTTCCGCCCGCTTAATTTGCGTGTGCATACCCCTTGAGCAATCTGAAGCATCCTCATGTCCGATGAAGAAGTAACACCAGCGCGCCTGAAAGCGCTGCGCCAACGCCTGGATGACATCGACACGGCGATTGTCGATGCCATTGCTGAGCGCCAATCGGTGGTCGCACAAATCGGCGAACTGAAGCAGAACACGGGCTCACCTTTGCGCCATTACGCGCGTGAGCGCGAGGTCATTGAGCGGGGTATGCAGCGTGCACGTGAGCTGGGTGTCTCCGAACGGGTTGCCCGCGACATCCTTGAAACCCTGATCCACCATTCGCTCGGTAAGCAGGAGCATGATAACTGGGTGCATTCCGGACACGGCGAGGGCCGCAATGCCCTGGTTATCGGTGGTGCCGGTCGCATGGGTGACTGGATGGCTCGCTACCTTGATACCGTGGGCTACACGGTGCATATCTCCGACCCTTCGCCACAGCATTCTCGCTTTGAGAGAATTGACGACTGGCGTGCAGCCCTGCCTGAATACGACCTGATCGTGGTGGCAGTGCCGCTGCGGCCCAGTAATGACATTCTCATGGAACTGGCTGCACTGAAGCCCGCGGCGCTGGTATTTGATATCGGGTCACTGAAAAGCCCCATGCGCGAAGGGCTGAGCGCAATGCAGGCCAGCGGTTGCCGGGTGTGCTCAGTGCATCCGATGTTCGGTCCGAATGAGATTGGTCTTTCCGGACGACATATTCTGTTTGTCGATGTCGGCAACGCGGAGGCGGTTACCGAGGCGCGGGCGTTATTTGCCCACACTGCGGCTGACTGCGTTGCCCTGAGCCTGGAGGAACATGATGAGGTGATGGCCTGGGTGCTGGGGCTGTCCCACCTGGTGAATATCGCGTTTGCATCGGCGCTGGCTGAGAGCGGTGAGCAGGTACCGTTGTTGGAACGTATCTCCAGCAGCACCTTTAACGCCCAGCTGAAAGTGGCCGCGCAGGTCGTCTCTGAAAACCCGCACCTTTACTTTGAGATCCAGCATGGCAATGACCGCACCGGGCAGGTGATTGAGCAGTTTCGCAAGGCTTTGAACGGGCTGGCCGATGCGGTTGCGCGCGCCGATGAGGACCATTTCACGCGTGCGATGGAGCGCGCCAACCAGCGTCTGTCGCAGGGTCGCAGCCCGGATCAGCTTGGCTGACCGTTGCGCGGGCTTGTGCGCCTTGAAAGCGTCTCTGCCATGGGTGACAATGCTTGCCCGCGGCCGGTCTGACCTTCCGCGATTTTCAATGGTGGCCCCTGTCGGTCACCCCGCAGCGACGATTTGTGAACCCCGTCAGGCCCGGAAGGGAGCAGCGGCAACAATGAAGTCGGGTGCCGGGGAACGGCGGGCGGGGGCTGCCACCCCCTTCTGTTATAGTTTGTCCTTAGTGATGTCTTACGTGATTTTTTCAATGGCTTTTCACCCGGGGATAATTTTCATCGCATGAGCTATCAGGTCCTTGCCCGCAAGTGGCGGCCCAAGAATTTCGAGCAGGTTGTCGGTCAGGAGCCTGTTGTGCAGGCACTGGTTAACGGTCTGGATAATGATCGTGTTCACCACGCGTTTATTCTGACCGGTACCCGCGGTGTCGGGAAAACAACCATCGCCCGCATTCTCGCCAAGTGCCTTAACTGCGAGAAAGGTGTCAGCTCCACGCCCTGTAACGAGTGTTCCGCCTGCCTGGAAGTTGATGAAGGCCGCTTCCAGGACATGATCGAAATCGATGCCGCGTCCAAAACCGGGGTCGATGATATGCGGGAGTTGCTGGATACGGTGCAGTTCGCGCCGTCCCGGGGTCGCTACAAGGTCTACATCATTGACGAAGTCCATATGCTGTCCAAGTCGAGCTTCAACGCCTTGCTCAAGACGCTGGAAGAGCCACCACCGCATGTCAAATTTGTGCTCGCGACGACCGATCCGCAAAAAATTCCCATGACCATTCTGTCCCGGGCCCTGCGGTTCAATCTGCGCCGCCTGTTGCCTGACCAGATCATGGGGCAGCTGGGTCACCTGCTCGCGCAGGAGAGCATAGACAGTGAGCCGGCAGCCCTGGAGCGGATTTCCCGCGCCGCTGATGGCTCCATGCGTGACGGGCTCAGTCTGCTTGACCAGGCAATTGCGTTCGGCGGCGGCAAGCTGGTAGACAGCGATGTTGCGACCATGCTGGGTAGCGTCGACCACGAGTACATCGCCAGGCTGATTAATGCCCTGGCAGAACTCGACGGCGCGGCGATCCTGGCCATTGTTCAGGAGTTGGCGGCACAATCCCGCGACTTTGAGTCCGTGTTGGCAGAGCTGGCCGAGGTGCTGCATCGCATTGGGCTGGTGCAGTTTGTGCCCGGGTATTCCGACCCGGAACGTGCTGACTGGCCATCCATTGAGGAACTCGCCGGATCAATTAGCGCCGAGGACGTGCAGCTGTTCTATCAGATTGCAATTCAGGGTCAGCGCGATCTCGGGCTGGCGCCAAACCCCCGTACGGGCCTGGAAATGACGCTGTTGCGCATGCTGGCCTTCCGGCCCGCGCAGGCGGGTTCAGGACCGGCAGGCGGCAGTACCGTGCAAGGTGAAACGGCAGAGCCGGTTACCGCCGCAGATAAGAGCGTCCAGCACGCGACCGCGTCTGCCGCTGCACAGGACAGCATGGCTGAAGGTCAATCTTCTCCAGTACCAGACGACGTCACTGCGGCCAGGGTGGTTTCGCCAGTGCCCGAGGCCGCGCCCGGAAAACCAGATCAGAACCCGGACTGGCGCAATCTGCTGGAGCGCCTGAAGCTCAACGGGGCGGTGCGGGAATTAGCGCGCAATATTGAGCTGGACTCACGCAATGGTTCGCACTGGAGCTTTGTTATCCCGGATGATGTGAAGTATCTGGGCAGTGAACGGCTGGTTCTGGAACTGCAAAGTGAAATGACCGCGCAGCTGGGTCAGCCCGTGCAGGTAGCGCTGAACCCGGTTAAGACGGCGGTTACCACGCCAGCCGCAGCGGACGAACAGACCCAGATTCGGCAAATTGGCGATGCGGAAAGAGCCATCGAGGAAGATCCCACGATCCAGTCCTTGAAGGAGCGTTTCGGTGCCCGCATTCTCAATGACTCAATACAACCGCTTCAATAAGCCCACAGACCCAGGATAACTATTGTGAAAGGCAACATCGCAGGCCTGCTGCAGCAGGCACAGAAAATGCAACAGGACATGAAAGCCGCCCAGGAAGAACTGGCCAAAATGGAAGTCACCGGTCAAGCGGGTGGCGGCATGGTGTCGGTCCGTATGAACGGGAAATTTGCCGTGCTGAAGGTGAACATTGATCCGGCCATTGCTGATGATATGGAAATGCTCGAGGACCTGGTCACCGCAGCCCTTAACGATGCGGTCAACAAGGTTAACGAGGCCAACCAGGAGCATATGTCCGGACTGGCCCAGGGGCTGAACCTGCCGCCGGGTATGAAGCTGCCATTCTGAGCACATCAGCTAAACACTTTGGCATGATCACTTCGCAATGATGGAGCAGGCGACCCTTCTGGGCACCCTGATCGAGGCCCTGCGCTGTTTGCCTGGTGTGGGCCCCAAGTCTGCACAGCGCATGGCCTTGCATTTGCTGGAGCGGGACCGGGATGGGGGTGTGGAGCTCTCAAGTGTATTGGCCGATGCCATGGAGCGTATTGGGCGCTGTGTCGAATGCCGCGACCTGACAGAGCATGAACGTTGTGCCATTTGCAGCAATGCCCGGCGTGACCGGAGCCTGTTATGCATTGTGGAGTCGCCGGTTGACGTACTCGCCATAGAACAGGCCACCGCCTTCTCTGGCACTTACTTTGTTCTGCTCGGGCGACTCTCGCCACTCGATGGCATCGGCCCGGCGGAGCTGGGGCTGGATGAGCTTGAGCAGCGTCTGGACGACCAGCCACCCCGCGAAATGATTATCGCAACCAATCCGACCGTGGAAGGGGAGGCGACGGCTTTCTATCTTCAGCAGATGGCTCAGGAGCGGGGCATTGTTTCCTCACGAATTGCCCATGGTGTGCCCCTGGGTGGTGAGCTTGAGTACACGGACCAGAGCACACTCGCGCACGCCTTCGGCTCGCGCCTGACAAATTCCAGCTCATAAGCGGCGCCGGGTTCCTTGCGGTCGCAAATATATTTCTTTCGTCTGCCGCCAGGACAGCTTGCGGACAGCCGGCCCGGGCCGGCTGAACCGCGAAGGTGACGGATTACTTGTTGGCAACCTTCTTGTCAGTACTCAGCAGAATAAAATCACGATTCCGGTCAACCGTCGCGATGCCAATGCCTTTGACATTGACCAGTTGATCGGCGTGCTGGAACGGTCCATGTTGATTACGATAGGCAACAATTGCCTGAGCTTTGTTCAGGCCCACACCATCCAGGGACTCTGATAGTGTTTCGGCATTGGCCGAATTGATGTTGACCGGCTGGCCGGCCAAGGCGGCAAAGGACAATGCAAGTGCACTGGTCAGTACTGCTAAACGTTGGCGGATATGTTTCATGACTTTCCCCTTGTTGCTGTCTGGATGAATTGAATCCCGGTTGTCTGCCGGTGCGCTCAATTAAACGCCAAAAGCTGGAGTCGCCGTAGGGAAAGTCGCCGCGTCAGCCGGTAGGAAAATTCTTTTTTTACGTCTCTCATGTTTTGAGAATGTCCTGTTATCTAATACGCTTCAACACAAGTGAGGAGCGCGACATGAAAGGACATGATGACCTGATCGGCAAGACCATAACCGGTGTAATGGCGGTTCCAACAAGCGACGAAGGCCCCCTGAAAATCTGGATGCTTCAGTTCAGTGACGGAACGCACGTCGAGTTTGTCTCACCTGGCGCACGCCGCACCCTTGATCAGCTTGCCAGGCGTGCATCGCGGGCTAATACCGGGTCGGGCCGGTCAGCGATCAATAGCCCTCAATTGGCGCTAAACGTTGCCTGAAACCATTCTGTAACGTTATCCACACAATCTGTGGATAACGTTGTGGGTAAGACTGACACAGCCTTTTGGGGGCAGGGTGGTTCCCTGATTGGTTAAAAATTGACCACCTGTTTTTAAATCAGAAAAACAATGACTTAGCGACGATCAGGGTGGAAATTGATGACTACATAAGTGTCTTTTTATTGTCATATGCACAATCAGTCACTTGTGCATAGACGGTTCGAAGTCAACATAGCTTTGGTCTGTAAACGCTTGATCTGAGCTTTTTCTGCATTGGCCATGAACCGGGACAATCTCAGGTTTTGAGCAAGTCCAAAACCCAGGCCTCGACCTGATCCAGGACTTCGGTGGGTGAGCGTGCCTCGTCACGCGCATCCGGTGTTGCATCAGTCCCTGTTGATGGCCCAATTTCACTGATCTCCTGCCGGGCCAGGGTCAGTTCCCGCGTGAAGCCCTGCAAGCCAAGGCGTCCATCCACGCTGTCATCATGTAAACGGGCCAGGCGATCGGTTTCCCAACGGTCGGTCTCCTCGACAGACAGGGTATCCGGGAAGTTCCGCGCCCGGTAACGAAACAGCAACTCGGGCAAGCGGGGGTCATCAAACTGGCCGGCGAAGTCACCCAGTTCCTCCGGCTGTGCCACGCGAAGGCGGTTCATGGTGCCGCGGTCCCTGTTGGTAAAAAACCCGCCGCTGTACAGGCTGTCATCCGGATCCGGTGCGGGTTCTCCGGGTAGGGGCAAAAACAATTCCATTACCTTTATCCGGATTTCCTCCCGGTGCTCAAGCAGCATTGACATATGCTTGCGACAGCGGTCTTCATCGAGCCCGATACGTTCCTGGTCAACACCGCGCAAGGTTGCCGCCGGGGCCAGCATGGGTACCTTGTTGCTGGCCACCTTTTTCAGAGCGATTCGCTCAATGCCCTCGGGCAGGTCAGCGGCGGGTACAAACAGGCGGTCGCGCAGGTCCTCGACCGGCAGATGGATCAGGGCCTCAGGATCTGCCATCAGATCCACGACGATGGTCTCCTTGGGCCGGTCCGGTACGGTTGCCAGTGGCAGCACGAGCGTTGTGCAACCGCGTACGGCAGGAATTCTCGAAGAGGTATGCAGCACCGGTTCCCATTTGCGGGTATCCAGAAGATCGGAGATAACGCTTTTATCGCGCATGCTCAAAGCCCATTGAAACAAGCGCGGCTGCGCGCGGGCGATGAGGCGGGCAAGGTCAATAGTGGCCCGCACATCCACCAGCGCATCGTGTGCGCCTGCGTGCTCAATGCCATTGGCGGCGGTCAATGCCTCGAGCCGGAAGCTCGGTATGCCGGGCTCGCGCTCCGGCCATACCAGGCCACCAGGTCGTAAGGCGTAACACATACGCACCAGATCGATCAGGTCCCACCGGGAATTGCCGTTCTTGTACTCCCGTTCATACGGATCGATAAAATTTCGAAAAAACAGGTGGCGGCTGACCTGGTCATCAAAACGCAGCGAGTTGTACCCGGCGCTGCACGTGCCGGCGATCATCATCTGTTCATGGATGTGCCGGGCAAACTCACATTCCGTGCCACCTTCGCGCAGCGCACGCTGCGGCGTGATGCCGGTAACCAGGCAGGCCATGGGGTGGGGCAGGCTGTCACGCATGGGTTGCGCAAACCAGGTCATGGGCGAGCCTACCGGCTTGAGCTGTTCGTCGGTGCGGATGGCGGCAAACTGCACCGGGCGATCAAATGCCGGGTTGGTGCCAAAGGTTTCATAGTCGTGCCAAAGAAAGGTCATGGCGCGCATTGCAGGTGAGGGTGGTGGTCCCTGTCAAGTTTAATGACCAGATCGGCGCTTTCCCCGGCATGCTTTAACTGGTGGTCAATGAAGACTTCGAAGGGTTGCAGGAATCGTTCAACCTCTGCCGGTGATTGCAGCATACGTTGTGGCAAGTCCTGCTCCTGCTGCCAGCGCCACTCGCGGACCGTGGCAAAATCCGGAGCGGTCAGCATCCATAAGGCACAGGCGCGGTCCATTAAGCCCTGATGAAACGTGTTTAGCTGCGTGGCCATGTGGCGCCGCAAGTGCTCTGATGCTTCGTCTTGCAGCGAATCCCCGGCCGTGGCCTGCGCCAGAGGCGGTATACCGACCAGCCAGCCTTCCAGAATAACTCTTGCCGGTCGTCCATCCACAACAATGTCCCGGCCTTGTGGAGTTTGGTCATCGATTGCCTTGTTGAATACGGGCAGATTCAAGGGTCCTGTGTGGCCCGCCAATAGGCGATCAATGTCCTCGAACAAACGATTCAGGTCATGGGTGCCGGGCACACCGCGCTGCGCCAGTGCCGGATGCACTTGCTGCGCCAGTGCGAGGCGCGCGGTACGCGACAGGTAATAGTCATCCAGGGACAAGATGATGATCGCGGGTTCCGGGCTTGCCGGAGAGGACTGCGTGAACTTGCTGTCGCAGGCCACGAGCATACCGGCCAATGTGGATTTGCCCGTTCCGGGCGGGCCGCCAAGTCCGAGAAGCCATGGCGCTCCGGCGGGCAGGGCGTCCAGCAAGGCGGGTGCCAGTCCGGCCAGGGCAGCGCGTTGTTGTGCCGGTACGGTACTGTGTCCGGCGAGCCACTTCAGGGCGTGTGCGTTACACTTCGACATCATTCGGGCATGGTAGCGAAACATTCCCAGGCGCGGGTGGTTGATATTGCACCAGGCAGGAGTGTGAAACAGATGACAGATAAGCCTCACGGCTCCGGCGACGAAGCCGTCCGGGAACTGCTCGACCTGATGACCCTCGAACAGCTCGAGGTAAACCTGTTCCGGGGTGAAAGCCGCGATATTGGAACCGAGCGGGTATTCGGTGGGCAGGTTCTGGCGCAGGCTTTACTCGCTGCCACCCAGACGGTGGAAGACCGGGTTGTGCACTCCCTGCATGCTTATTTTCTGCGTGCCGGTGATCCGGATGCGCCGATTGTGTACAACGTTGATCGCAGCCGGGACGGCCGCAGTTTCACCGCAAGACGCGTGGTGGCGATTCAACACGGCCGGCAGATTTTTACGCTTGCGGCCTCATTCCAGTTGCCGCAGGAAGGGGTAGAGCACCAGTTCGAAATGCCAGACGTGCCACCGCCCGAGGACCTGCAGAATGATCATGAGCTGGCCAGGGACGAGCTGGCCACGGCACCGCCCAAGCTGCGTCGCTGGTACAACCGCTTTGGTCCTTTCGAGTTCCGTCCGGTTATCGCCCAGGACCCGTTTCACCCGGTGCCGATGCCGCCCCGGCAACAGATCTGGTTCCGTCTGAGTGGCGAACTCGGCGATTCACAAAATCTGCACCGGACGCTGCTGGCTTATGCGTCGGATTTTCACCTTATCGGCATGGCCACCTTGCCGCACGGCATCTCATTCAGCAAGGACAACCTGATCATGGCGAGCCTGGACCATGCCATGTGGTTTCATCGCGATGTACGGGTTGATGATTGGCTGCTGTACGACTGTGACAGCCCCAACAGCGGCGGTAGCCGCGGCCTGGCTCGTGGGCTGATCTACGATCGCGCGGGCCGCCTGGTGGCCAGCACGGCGCAAGAGGGCATGATCCGGGTACCGAAGCCGGATTCTGAGCAAGGGTAAGATCGCGCGGTGCAAGCGACTTGCTGCTGGAAGCGCTTGCCTCGGCAGCCCCAGGCCGAACAGCCTGGTCCGAATGTCGGCCAGGCTAAAAGGTCTTACGGCCCTGTTCTGAATCCGTTATTTACCTCTGAATTTGCCGACAATCCACAACAGTACTACCGCGCCGACGAAGGCAGTAACGATGCTGCCAACCAGTCCGCCGCCGGTGCTCACGCCCACCAGTCCGAACAGGAAACCGCCGATGATGCCGCCAATCAGGCCAATCACAATGTTCATCAAAACGCCCTGGCTGGAGCCTTTCATTACGAGCCCGGCCAGCCAGCCGGCAACACCGCCGACAATTAATGCAACAATAATTTCCATACCCTGCTCCGCGAATGCACTACGCCTCTCGGCTTAATTCGACATAGAATAGCGCAAGTCAGGCTGCAGGAATTGCCCCAACACGATGGACGCGCTCAATATCAATCGGTTTCAAGGCGGCGGAAAAGTGCCTCACGCAATGAATTACCTGGGATTTGCCCTGGTGTTGTTGCTGGTTCTCGCGTCAGGTTCTGCGTCCGCCCAGATTTATAAATACACCGATGAAAACGGAGTGGTTCACCTGACCAGTGAGAAGCCCCCATCCGGGCAGCGCTTTGAAGCCATTCGCATCCCCTGTTACGCCTCCGATCCGGGCTGCAGCGGGCGGATTAACTGGGAAAATGTGCCCCTTAACACTGCTGCCTATCCGGAAATTATCCGCGAAGTGGCGGCCGTCCATGCGGTCGATGAAAGCCTGATTCGTGCGATCATCCACGCCGAATCGGCGTACCAGATCGATGCACGTTCACCCAAAGGCGCGCAGGGGCTGATGCAGCTTATGCCGGGTACCGCAAGCGATCTGGGTGTGACCGATCCCTACGACCCGGTGGCCAATATCGAAGGCGGTACGCGCTACCTGGCGGGCCTGCTCGAGCAGTTCAATGGCAATGTGACGCTGGCTGCAGCGGCGTACAACGCCGGGCCGGGGGCTGTAGAGAACCATTCCGGTGTGCCCCCATATAGCGAAACCCGTGAATATGTCCGCCGTGTTGCTATCTTGCAGAGACGTTATGCCAGCGCCATTCGCTAGAGCGCACCTTTTTCGACCGCTACCGGCGGGCTTTTAACTGCCTCAGTACACCAGCCGCGCGTCAGTCACACCTGGCAGCGTGCTCAGGGCTGCAACCAGTTCTTCGCAGGGGTTTACCTGCCACTCCCTGCCCAGTTGCAGGCGCGCCCGCGCGCGCGGGTTTCGATAGCTCAGGAATACTTTGCCCACGCCGTTGCGGTAGGGCGCAAAGGCGGCGCACAGCTCTTCGGCCAGCTCAGGGCAGGGGCCCTGTACCGAAATTCGCACGCCCCGGGCGAAGCGTGCTTTGGCATCGGCCAGCGACATGACCTTGTTGGCGGTCATGCGGTAGCCACCGTTAAAATCATCCACGGAAACCTTGCCCTCGACGACGATCATCTCGTCCTTGTTCAGTAACTCCCCATAAAGATTGAAGGCCTCATCGTAGAGGGCAATGTCCATGCGCCCGTCGCTGTCTTCGATGGTGACAAACAGCCGGCGTCCGGCACGGCGCATGGCGCACACCAGCCCGGCAATGGTCATCGGTACGCCGGCATTACGCCGGTTGCCGTCACTGGCGGGGACCAGCTTGCCGAGCCGGCCAATGGTGGAGGTGGTGAAGCGCTTGGTATCGGGCCGGTGCACCAGGGCCGGGTGCCCGGTCAGGAACAGGCCAAGGGCTTCTTTTTCTGCCTGCAGACGCTGTAGTTCCGGCCAGGGCGGCAGGTCAGGCAGCTCAATCTGGATGGGTGCGCTGGTGTCGCCGGTGCTGTTACCAAACATGTCGGTCTGACCGGAATCGCGGTTGCGCTGGGCCTGTTCAGCGGCGCGCAGAACCGGCTCCATGGCGGCCAGCATGCGGGCCCGGTTGGCGTTCTCATCCAGCGGGTCCATGGCCCCGGAGCGAATCAGCGTCTCCAGGGCGCGCTTGTTAACCTTCTGCAGATCGATGCGCACACAGAAATCTGACAGGTTCAAAAACTCGCCGCCGGAATCACGCTCCTCGATGATGCTCTCGATCGCGCCTTTGCCCAGACCTTTCAAAGCCCCGAGACCATAGCGGATGGTGGTGGCATCCAGGGCCGCAAAATGATGAATGGAGTGGTTGATATCCGGTGTCAGCATGGTCAGGTTCATGGCGCGACATTCGGCAATCATGTCGCCGACCTTGTCCGTATTGTCCATGTCCGCAGACAGCACGGCGGCCATAAAGGGCGCCGGGTAGTGCGCCTTCAGATAGGCGGTGTGATAGGAAATCAGCGCATAGGCGGCCGAGTGCGACTTGTTGAAGCCATAGCCCGCGAAGGTTTCCATCTGGTCAAAAATGAAGTTGGCTTTCTCCTCGGGAATGTCCCGGGCCACTGAGCCATCCACGAAAATTTTGCGCTGCTTGGCCATCTCCGCGGGTTTTTTCTTGCCCATGGCGCGGCGCAGGATATCTGCATCACCCAGGCTGTAGCCGGCCAGGTCCTGGGCGATCTGCATCACCTGTTCCTGGTAGAGAATGACGCCGTTGGTCGGCTCGAGAATTTCCTCGACCTTCGGGTGCGGGTAGGAAACCGGTTTGCGGCCGTGCTTTACATCGATGTAGGTGTCGACCATGCCCGATTCCAGCGGGCCGGGGCGGAACAGGGCGACCAGCGCGATAATTTCATCGAAGTGGTCCGGTTGCAGCTTGCGGATGAGGTCCTTCATGCCACGCGACTCAAGCTGGAAGACAGCGGTCGTCTGGCAGGCGCGCAGCAACTGGAAACTGCGCTCATCATCCATGGGCAGGGTTTCGAGCACCAGGTCTGCTTCGCCGGCTGCCGCGCGGATGCGGTTAATGGTGCGCAGCGCCCAGTCAATGATGGTCAGCGTGCGCAGGCCCAGGAAGTCAAACTTGACCAGGCCGATGGCCTCGACATCATCCTTATCAAACTGGGTAACGGCGCTGCCGCCACCCGATTCACAAAACAGCGGGGTGAAATCGGTCAGATCGGAGGGCGCAATAACCACGCCACCGGCATGCTTGCCAGCGTTCCGTGTCAGCCCTTCCAGCGAGCGGGCCAGGTCGAGCACCGCGCGGGTGTCTTCCTCGTCATCGTAACGGCGGGCCAATTCAGGCTCCGCTTCCAGTGCCTTGTCCAGCGTAATGCCCAGTTCCAATGGCACCAGTTTGGCGATGCTGTCGACAAAACCATAACCATGGCCCAGCACGCGCCCGCAATCGCGCACCACGGCCTTGGCCGCCATGGTGCCGTAGGTAATGATCTGGCTGACCTGGTTGCGACCGTAGCGCTCGGCCACATAATCGATCACCCGGTCGCGCTGATCCATGCAAAAGTCGACATCGAAATCGGGCATGGAGATACGTTCGGGGTTCAGGAAGCGCTCAAACAGCAGGTCGTACTGCAGCGGGTCCAGACCGGTAATGCCGAGCGCCCAGGCCACCACCGAACCGGCCCCTGAGCCACGGCCGGGGCCGACCGGTATACCGTTGTTTTTTGACCAGCGGATAAAGTCGGCGACGATCAGGAAGTAACCGGGAAAACCCATATCGTTGATAACGCCAAGCTCGCGATCCAGCCGGGCGTGGTAGTCCTCGATGCTGTGGCCCTCCGCCGGTCCGTGATTCGCCAACAGCTTTTCGAGCCCCTCGCTGGATACGCGTTGCAAAAACGTGCCAATAGCCTCGCCTTCCGGGGTCGGAAAGTCCGGCAGATAGTACTTGTCAAACTCCAGCTCAAGGTTGCAGCGACGGGCCAGTTCTACCGCATTCTCAAGTGCTTCGGGCAGGTCATGAAAGGCCGCGCGCATTTCCTCCGGGCTTTTAAGATACTGCTGATCTGAATAGCGCTGCTCACGGCGCTTGTCTGAGACAAGCCGGCCCTCGTGAATACACACCCGGGCATCATGGGCCTCGAAGTCGTTCTGCTCCAGGAAGCGCACGTCGTTGGTTGCCACCACCGGGCAGTCCAGGTCACTGGCCAACTGGAGTGCCAGCGCCTCGTAAACGGTTTCCCGCTCGCGGCCGGTGCGTTGCAGTTCAATATAAAAGCGATCCGGGAAATCCCGTTGCCAGCCTTTTAAGAGTTGGCGTGCCTTGTTGGGGTGGTTGTTGAGCAGGGCCTGCCCAATGTCCCCCTCACGCGCAGCGCTCAGCGCAATCAGTCCCTTGCTGTGCGCCGAGACCCACTCGCGCTGCAGGTAGGGCAGGCCGAGGTGCTGACCTTCCATGTAACCGCGGCTCAAAAGCTGACACAGATTCAGGTAGCCATCCCGGTCCTGGCATAACAGGACGAGACGCGAGGGATGATCCAGGTCTTCGGGGTTTTGAATCAGCACATCGGCGCCGACAATCGGTTTCAGCCCGGCAGCGACCGCGGCGCGGTAAAACTTCACCAGGGCAAACAGGTTGAACTGGTCGGTCACTGCGATGGCGGGCATACCCAGCTCTTTGGCCCGTGCGATCATCGATTTAAGCCGCAGCGTGCTGTCCACCAGGGAGAATTCCGAGTGCAGGTGCAGGTGGACGAAGGTATCGGTCATGAGGAGTTCAGCAGCTCAGAATTGTCATTATCGGTCCACTATAACGCCCGCTGAAGATGAAAAAAACGACTCGTTTGTCCATCCGCCGGAATCCCTGCGCAGCCTGCGATGAAGCGAGCAATATCGCGAAAAATCTTGAGGCGGAAGACCAAACTGTGATAACTTGCGCGCCCTCTGCGGAGGTCGGCGAAGGCAATAACCCAACCCGGCAATCCAGGGCGCGTAGCTCAGCGGTAGAGCACTACCTTGACATGGTAGGGGTCACTGGTTCGATCCCAGTCGTGCCCACCAAAAACGGAAAAAGCAGGTGTTGACCTTCAACACCTGCTTTTTTTATACGCGCTCATCAAAGCTGCCAGCTCCAGTGCCGTATCAGGTATCGCTATCACTCGCGTTGGACGACATTTTCGCCATGTCATAGGGCTGACAGTGATCTTTGAGCAGTGCATTGACGAAATTCGAAAATGATGTATCGAACGCGGTTTCGCCACCATTGATCCAAAAGTATTTGCCACCGGCAGATCCAAGAATACTCGCGATATCATTCCTGACAATGAGCCACTGCGTATCCGGCAATAAGCTGTCTTCGCGCAACTGGTGCATCACCGACCAGAGATTGGCGTACTGCCCCAGAAGCATGAAGAACTGCATGCGCTCGTCTTCGGTCAGGTTCTCAACGGACTCCAGGCCTCTTCGCCAGATTGACGCGGTGGGTGTGCTCTGCGCAACAACCATGTTGATTGCCGCCATCGCCTCGACGAAGGCATACCTGGCCTCGGCCTGGTTTTGCTTGCTGATACTGCGCGTCTGTATCGCCAGGTAGACCAGCGTAACCATAATGAGAACTGAGCCCAGCAGTTCACCTGTCGCTCCGAGTGCATCCCAGTTGATGATCCTTCTCCCTGACGCCTGATGGTATGAGTTTAGTTGCAAAGTGTACCGCTATGCTCTGCAACCACCGGCCAGGGAAATCCGTTCAGAGTGAACTTTGGCGGGACTAGAGTGCTTGGGGTCGTGCCTCACCCCCAGTACACTAGCTCCCTTTGTTGCCCTGTCTGGAAGAAGCTGATGTTCGATTTTCTGAAACCTGTCGTTGCGTTGGGCCACCCGCGCGTTCTGTGTTTGATTTTTCTTGGCCTTGCTGCCTTGTCACAAGCGGCCGTGGCGCAGGAGGAGGCCGAAGAGGCGGCGTCCGCGGACACCCTGCCGGAGCGCAAGCTGCCGGTGGACATGGCGCAGTCTCAGGAGGCTGAAGTTACGATCCTGGGCGAACGCGTGCGTTACCGCGTCACCATCGGGACGCAGCCGGTCTATGGCGATGAAGATCGTGCCATCGCTGCGCTGCAATACACCTATTACGAACGCCTGGGGGTCGATGACCAGGCACGACGGCCCCTGTTTATTTCCTTCAATGGTGGGCCCGGGTCCGGGTCGTTGTGGATGCACCTGGGTTATACGAGCCCCAAGCAGCTTGTCATTGACGATGAGGGATACCCGGTACAGCCTTACGGCGTGCGGGATAACCCTTACTCAATTCTTGATGTTGCAGACATCGTCTTTGTTAATCCTGTGAACACCGGCTTTTCCAGGATTCTGGACGAGGAGGTGGACCGCGAGACATTCTTCGGTGTCGAGGCCGATGTGGAATACCTCGCCGACTGGATTGACGTGTTTGTTTCACGGGTCAATCGCTGGCGTTCACCCAAGTATCTGATCGGCGAAAGCTACGGTACCACCAGGGTCTCCGGACTGGCCGGGGCACTTCAGAACCGCCACTGGATGTACCTTAACGGCGTAATCCTCGTGTCGCCCACGGGGCTTGGGCTCGAGACCGACGGGCCGGCGCCGCGTTCGGCTGTGCTCAAGCTGCCTTATTACACGGCAGCGGCGCATTACCATGGCCAGCTCGAGCCGGAACTGCAAAACATGGCCCTGCTTGATGTGCTCGCACAAGTGGAGCAATTCACCATTGATGAGTACTTGCCGGCGCTTGCCCGCGGCGGTTTTATCGATGAGGCCACACGCGCCAGCATCGCTGCGCAAGTAGCACGTTACTCGGGCCTGGATGAGGGCTTTGTGCTCGACTACAACCTGGCTGTGCCGGCCAATGCCTTCTGGAAAGAGCTGCTGCGTGATGAGGGTTACACGATCGGCCGACTGGATTCCCGCTACCTGGGTATCGACCGGACGAATGCGGGGGAGAATTACGACTATCCACCGGAACTTATTTCCTGGAACCATGCCTTTGCCCCGGCCATCAACCACTACCTGCGCGATGAACTCGGCTTTGATACCGATCTTCAGTACAAGCTGTTTGGCGACGTGTACCCCTGGGAAGGTCAGGACACCAATGTCGGTGAAGAGCTTCGCCAGGCAATGGCCCAGAACCCTTTTCTGCACGTGATGGTGCAATCGGGCTACTACGATGGCGCAACCGATTATTTCACCGGTAAATACGTACTCTGGCAGCTCGATCCCAGTGGCCGTTTACGCGACCGGATGCGTTTTGAGGGTTACGAAAGTGGCCACATGATGTACCTGCGTGCGCCGGATCTTGAGACTTCCAATCAGCATATTCGCGACTTTATTAAGCAGAGCACCCCGGCCGAAGGCGCACCGGCCAGCTATGGCCGCATTCGCCAGGGCGGGTAGCGTCCGGGCGAGAGTGCAGATGCGGCTCTCAGGATGCCGTGTTGAAGTCAGACCGGGCGAGAGGGACACCCATTGAGCACACACAGTCTGAATAAAGAACCGGGTAAAAAGGAACGTCTCAAAGAGGAGCTGATCAAGTACGGGCTGATCAGTGGCTACTTATACGTGTGCTTCAGCGTTTTAATCGTGTACAAGATCGCCATCTTGAAGGGTGAGGGTATTACCCTGGTTCCTTATGGTGTTGCGATTGTGCAGGCGCTGGTGCTGGGTAAATTTATTCTGATTGGTGATGCCCTGTCGGTGGGTACGCTGGACGCAAAGAATCCCCTGTTGCACCGGATCGCCTGGAAAACGGTTGCCATGATCATTCTGCTTGTCGTGTTCAAGGCCATTGAGGAGATCATTGTCGGCCTGTTTCATCATGTTTCGCTGGCAAAGGTATGGGCAGATTTTGCTGAGAAATCGCCCATTGAAACGCTGGCGCCCATCGCCATGATGGGCCTGGTCATCGCGCCATTGATCGCGGTGGCTGAAATCGCCCGCGTGGTGGGTGTTGACCGCCTGCGTGCCGGCCTGATGGGCCGCGGGGATGCATAGATAAGTCTTACACGAAGCTATCTTCAAAGCACAGCGGGGAACGATTCAATAACGGTCATTGGACCTTGCCTCTGGTCCAGGGGACCACCTCATGCAATTGACACCAGGAAGAGAGATATGAACAAGAAACTTGCCACCCTTGCCATTTCACCCGCTGTGGCACTGACTCTCGCGATGATGCCGACATCAAGTTGGGCGGATGATGAATGGGAATTCGGTCTTGGAATCTATGGCTACTTTCCGGACATTTCCGGTAACACCCGCTTTCCGCTTGTTGGCGGAGATGGTTTCGAGATTGGTATCGATACCATCCTGGATAACCTGGAATTTACGTTCCAGGGAAATTTTGATGCGCGTAAGGGCCGGTGGGGGTTCCTTACTGATGTCATTTACCTTGATGTTAGCAAAGGCCGCAGCAATTACCGCGAGGGGTCGGTTGGTGGTTCGCCCATTCCCGCCGAGGCCGAGCTGTCGGTAAATCTGAACGTCAAAAGCCTGATCTGGACCAACAGCGCCTATTACCGGTTGTTTGAAGAAAACGGCAGCCGCGTCGACTTCCTGTTCGGCGTGCGCTACGCAGACCTGGAGCAAGAGCTGTCCTGGAATCTCGAAGGGTCGGTGGAAGACAACCCCTTACCGGGCAGGACTGGTACGAGGAAGGTCAGCGCAGATTATTTTGATGGCATTGTTGGCCTGCGGGGCAGGCTGGCCCTGGGTGAGGGCGATAAATGGTTCCTGCCGTACTACGCAGATATTGGTACCGGTGATTCGGATCTGACCTGGCAGGTGGCTGCTGGTGTGGGATACAGCTTCGGCTGGGGTCATATGCAGGCCGGCTGGCGCTACCTGGCCTACGATCTGCCCTCCGGGAAACCTATTGAGGATCTTGATCTGAACGGCCCGCAAATAGGCGCTACGTTCCGCTGGTAGCTGACCTGACGCGGAAGCGTTAACTGCTTCGACCCGCTTACCCGGCCAGCTGCTGCGCCACGCGCGCAAGCCGCTCAGCCGCCTCATTGCCCACTTCAAGCAATGCGGCGTCTGCATCAAGCCCGCTGACCTTCATCATGTAAGCGGCATCAATGATTCGCACGATGCTGCCACCGTGCTCATCTTCCTCAACGGTCACATTGCACGGCAGCATCATGCCGGCATCGGGACGGGCACTGAGCGCCTTGAGGGCCAAGGGCGGGTTGCAGGCGCCGAGGATGCTGTAATGCCGAAAGTCGGCGCCCAGCTTTTCCTTAAAGGCATCATGGATGTCAACACGGGTCAGTACACCGAAACCTTCCGCTTTGAGCGCAGCAATAACCTGTTCAAGGGCCTGGTCATATGGAAGGGGGAGGGTGATTTCATGGGCCAGTTCGGACATTGTCATTTCCTTATTAATGAAGATGCATGGTGTAAGTCTAGCGCGTCATCGCGTTTCAGTGCCCTCGTTTCCCGGCGGCCCTTGGACTGAGGCTGTGACAGGCGTACAATTGGCATCCATGAGAATGAATGCGCGAACTTTTACCGCTTAGACAGGACCGCACAAGGCGAATCCTGAAGGGCGCCTTGGGCGCCTTTCCTGTTATTGGGATCCGCTGAACGCGAAGGAACAGAGCATGCCTGTGATTACCCTGCCGGACGGCAGCCAGCGACAATTTGAACAAGCAGTCAGCGTGATGGACGTTGCGGCCGATATCGGCCCGGGATTGGCCAAGGCGACGCTGGCCGGTTCTGTGGACGGCAAGCTTGTTGATGCCAGTCACCTGATAGAAAACGATGCGGAACTGCGCATCGTTACCGCCAGAGACGAGGAAGGCCTGGAGGTTATCCGCCACTCCACGGCTCATTTGCTGGCCCAGGCGGTCAAGCGTCTCTTTCCGGAAGTCCAGGTCACGATTGGTCCGGTTATTGAAGACGGTTTTTTCTACGATTTTGCGTACAAGGACGGCTTCAAGCCGGAAGATATCGACCATATCGCCGCTGAAATGCGCCGCCTGGTGGATGACGCCATACCGGTAACGCGGGAAGTCTGGGAACGGGGACCTGCATCGCAGTTTTTTGAGCAGGACGGTGAAAAATACAAAGCTGAAATCATCAGCGAGCTGCCGGACAGTGAAGAGATTTCGCTCTACCGACAGGGTGATTTCATCGATCTGTGTCGCGGCCCCCACGTACCCAATACCTCGCATCTTGGTCACTTCAAATTGACCAAGCTGGCCGGCGCCTACTGGCGCGGTGACAGCAACAACGAGGTTTTGCAGCGTATCTACGGCACGGCCTGGCCCGACAAGAAACAGCTCAAAGCCTATCTGCACCGCATTGAAGAGGCGGAGAAGCGCGACCACCGGCGTATTGGCAAACAGCAGGAGCTGTTCCATTTTCAGGAAGAAGCGCCCGGCATGGTGTTTTGGCACCCCAAGGGCTGGACGATCTATACGCAGGTGCAGGATTACATTCGCGGCCGTTTGCGCGACGCGGGTTACGGCGAGATCAATACGCCCGAAATTGTCGACCTGAGCCTGTGGGAGCGGTCCGGCCACGCCGACAAGTACCTGGAAAACATGTTCCTGACCGACAGCGAGTCACGCCAGTACGCGGTCAAGCCCATGAACTGCCCCTGCCATGTGCAGGTGTTCAACCAGGGCCTGCACAGCTACCGGGATCTGCCCATCCGCTTTGCCGAATTCGGCTCCTGCCACCGTAACGAGGCTTCCGGTGCCTTGCATGGCCTGATGCGGGTGCGTGGATTTACCCAGGATGATGCGCACATTTTCTGTACACCCGACCAGGTGCAATCAGAAGCCAGCGCCTTTATTGATCTGCTGTTCAGCGTTTACAAGGATTTCGGTTTCGAAGACGTAATCGTTGAGCTGAGTACCCGCCCGGAAAACCGCATCGGCGACGATGCGCTCTGGGACAAGGCCGAGGGCGCACTGCAGGCGGCGCTGGAAAATACCGGCATGGAATGGAGACTGAATCCCGGGGACGGGGCGTTTTATGGCCCCAAAATCGATTTCTCCCTGAAAGACACCATCGGTCGCGTTTGGCAGTGCGGTACCCTGCAGCTCGATTTCAATATGCCGGAGCGCCTTGGTGCTCACTATATTGACGAGGATTCCAGCCGCCAGACACCGGTAATGCTGCACCGGGCCATACTCGGTTCGCTGGAGCGATTTATCGGGATTCTGATCGAAAACCACGGCGGAAAAATGCCCGTCTGGCTGGCTCCGGTTCAGGTCGTGATGCTCAACATTACCGACCGACAGGCCGAATATTGCGAAAAAGTAGCCAAATCCCTTGAAAACAAAGGATTCCGGGTCGAATTAGACTTGAGAAACGAGAAGATCGGCTATAAAATCCGCCAGCACACTTTAGCGAGGGTGCCTTATCTGCTGGTCGTAGGTGACCGGGAAGTAGAAGAGGGCGCTGTCGCGGTGCGAACGCGTGAAGGTGAAGACCTTGGCTCCATGGCCGTTGACGCGTTCGCCGAACGCCTTGCTGCAGAGATTGCGCAGCGGGGATGAACATTCATTTAAGGAGATAGCAACATCGCATCAAAAAAAGAGTCGCGGCGCAACGAGGACATCAGAACGCCGGAAGTCAGGGTAATTGACCTGGAAGGTGAACAGGCCGGGATCATGAAGATCGAAGCGGCTATTGAGTTCGCCAAAGAGTCCGGCATGGATCTCGTGGAGATTGCGCCCAATTCAGAACCGCCCGTATGTCGCGTGATGGACTACGGCAAGTTCCGGTTCGAACAGGCCAAGAAGAACCAGGCTTCGAAAAAGAAGCAGAAGGTTACCCAGGTCAAGGAAGTCAAATTCCGGCCCGGCACCGAGGAAGCCGATTACCAGGTCAAGATGCGAAATGTGCGTCGTTTTATCGAAGACGGCGACAAGGTTAAAGTGACCCTGAGATACCGGGGGCGCGAGATGGCCCACCAGGAGCTGGGGGTCAAGGTACTGGAACGCGTACGTGACGATATGGCCGAGGAGACCGTCGTCGAGCAGTGGCCGAAAATGGAAGGCCGCCAGATGGTGATGCTGATCAGTCCCAAGCGGCAATAGTGGCCGCCCGGCATAGCCGGACAAACACGACAAGAGCAACAGGCACGGCGCCATGATGCGCCGTGATTTTTGAAGAAGCGGTACCAAGCTTTTACGAAGTGTGACCGGGTAAACACCGTTCACCGCTTGGATCACGTGTTAATAGAAGACCCTCAAAGGGTCAGGAGTTAAATCATGCCCAAGATGAAAACCAATCGGGGCGCGGCAAAACGTTTCAAGAAGACTGCCTCTGGCGGCTTCAAGCGTGGCCACGCCTTTCACAGCCATATCCTCACCAAGAAAGACCAGAAGCGTAAGCGCGGACTTCGTGGCACTGACATGATCAGTGACTCGGATAAGAAAGCTGTTAAACGTTTGCTGCCGTACGCCTGAGGAGGACTGAACCATGGCCAGAGTAAAACGCGGTGTAACCGCCCGTGCTAAGCACAAGAAAGTCCTGAATGAAGCGAAAGGCTATTACGGCGCCCGTCGTAAAACCTATCGTTCAGCCAAGCAGGCCGTCATTAAAGCCGGCCAGTATTCCTACCGTGACCGTCGCGCCAAGAAGCGTGAATTCCGTCGCCTGTGGATTACGCGCATCAACGCAGCGGCCCGTCTTAACGGACTGTCCTACAGCCGTATGATTAACGGCCTGAGCAAAGCCGAGATCGAGATTGACCGCAAGGTCCTGGCCGATCTGGCTGTGCACGATGCCGCCGCGTTCTCAGCGCTGGCAGAAAAGGCGAAGGCCAGCCTCGTCTAAAGTATTGGTGAGCCCCGGGTTCCGGGGCATCATCCAGTGGGCGGGAAGCCGCCCCGGTTTAGAAAGGGAGAGGCACTACGCCTTTCCCTTTCGTCCATTAGCGGGTGAGGAAATCCCTTGGAATCGTTAGAACAGATCCTCGAAGAGGCCAATACAGCCATTGCATCCAGCAATGATCTTCAGTCGCTGGAGAATCTGCGCGTGCATTACCTGGGCAAGAAGGGCGCGGTTACCGCTTTGCTCAAATCCCTGGGCGCAATGGAGCCGGAGGCCCGTAAAACCTTCGGCCAGGCGGTCAACCAGGGCAAGCAGCAGGTCCAGGAAGCGCTGAACGCCCGCAAAACCGCCCTGGAAGCGGCCGCCCTGGAACAAAAGCTGGCCACTGAGCGTATCGATGTGACCCTGCCGGGTCGTGGAGAGGCGCGCGGCGGACTGCACCCGGTTACGCGTGCCATGCAGCGCATTATCGATCTGTTCCATCGTCTTGGCTTTGAAGTAGCCACCGGCCCGGAGGTCGAGGACGACTACCACAACTTCGAGGCGCTGAATTTTCCGGAGCATCATCCGGCCCGCGCCATGCACGATACCTTCTATTTTGGTGATGGCCGCCTGCTGCGCACCCATACCTCGCCGGTACAGGTGCGCGCCATGCTGGATCGCGGTGCACCCATCCGCATCATCGCGCCGGGCAAGGTCTACCGCAGCGATTACGATCAGACCCATTCACCCATGTTTCACCAGGTCGAAGGCCTGTTGATTGGCGAGAACGTCAACATGGCAGACCTGAAAGGTGTGCTGCAGACGTTTGTGAACGCGTTTTTTGAATCTGACATGGCCATGCGCCTGCGTCCGTCCTATTTTCCCTTTACCGAGCCCTCGGCCGAGGTGGATGTCGCCTGGGACAAGGGTGACGGCAGCGCGCCAGGCTGGCTCGAGATCCTGGGCTGCGGCATGGTGCACCCGAACGTACTTAAAGCGTGCGGCATCGATAGCGAGCGCTACATCGGCTATGCCTTCGGGATGGGCGTTGAACGCCTGGCCATGCTGCGTTACGGGGTGACCGACCTGCGTCCCTTCTTCGACAATGATCTGCGCTTCCTGCGCCAGTTCCAGTAGGACGATTGCATGAAATTCAGTGTGTCATGGCTCAAACAGTGGGTCCCGGTAGACCTCGACGCGGTATCGCTGGGTGATGCCCTGACCGCGGCCGGGCTTGAAGTGGATACGGTTGCGGCCGTGGCCAGTGATTTCGAGGGTGTCGTGGTGGGCGAGATCGTCGCCTGTGAACCCCACCCGGATGCGGACAAGCTCAAGGTCTGCCGGATCGATGACGGCAGCGGCGAGACCCTGCAGGTTGTGTGCGGCGCGCCCAACGCGCGTGCAGGCATCCGGATTCCCTTTGCGCGGGTTGGTGCGGTGCTGGAGGGGGATGAAAATGGCCCTCTGAAGATACGCAAGGCCAGGCTGCGCGGCGTTGAATCATTCGGGATGGCCTGTTCTGCGCGGGAGCTGGGCCTTTCCGAGGACCACAGTGGTCTGTTGGAGCTGCCACCGGATGCACCGGTGGGCGCCGATATCCGCGAATTACTGGATCTGGACGATCACGCCATTGATCTGGAGTTGACACCCAACCGCGCCGATTGCCTGGGCATCAAGGGGCTGGCACGGGACGTGGCGGCCATCACCGGCACTGACTGGACGCCCGTTGCCATTGAGCCGGTGGCAGCTGCTATTGATGATGTCATCGACATTACGCTGGTGGATAAGAGCGACTGCCCCCGCTATGCAGGCCGCATCATTCGCGGCATTGACCCTTCAGCCAAGACCCCTCTATGGATGGTAGAGGCATTGCGTCGTAGCGGTATTCGCAGCATCAGTGCGGTCGTTGATGCGACCAATTACGTGTTGATGGAGCTGGGCCAGCCCATGCATGCTTTCGACCTGGATCAGCTGAGCGGTGGAATCAGTGTCCGTCGCGGCCGGGCAGGGGAGCAGATCACGCTCCTGGATGAGAAGGTGGTTGAGCTGGATGACAGCCTGCTGGCGATCTGTGATGACAAGGGACCGGTGGCCCTGGCGGGCATCATGGGTGGCCTGGACAGCGGGGTAACGGACAAGACCACCAATGTGCTTCTTGAGTCTGCCTTCTTCGCCCCGGCCACCATCATGGGTAAGGCGCGCGACCTTGGTTTACACACCGATGCATCACACCGCTTCGAGCGTGGCGTTGATCCGGCCGGGCAAGTTGATGCCATAGAACGCATTACCGGACTGCTGCTGGAAATCTGCGGTGGCCAGGCCGGACCCGTGGTGGTGGCCGAGTCAGAGGCTGATTTGCCCCGTAACCAGGCCGTTAAGCTGCGCAGTTCACGCTTAAACAAAGTTCTCGGAAGTTCTATAGAAGATACTGAA
Organism: uncultured Gammaproteobacteria bacterium; assembly: GCA_942491555.1. Taxonomy (GTDB): domain Bacteria; phylum Pseudomonadota; class Gammaproteobacteria; order Xanthomonadales; family SZUA-36; genus Marinihelvus. The sequence goes on along the minus strand of CALOBN010000004.1, from coordinate 61,939 downwards.
ATACATGGTATTTTAACCCGACTGGGAATGCATCTTGAGCCCACCGACGGTGGCTGGATGGCCACGGCCCCGAGCAGCCGTTTCGATATTGAAATCGAAGAGGATCTGATCGAAGAGGTCGCCCGCATTCATGGCTATGATGCACTTCCCGTGGCATTGCCGAGCGGCACATTGACCGCGCCCCGGGTCAGCGAACGCCATGTGCGTATGGAAGCAGTGCGTGAGGCGATGTGCTCCGCGGGTTACCAGGAGGCCATTACCTACGCGTTTGTTGATGCCAGGTTGCTGGCCGGGCTGGGGCTTGATGCACAGTCATTAGCGCTGGCTAATCCCATTTCCTCGGATATGGACGTGATGCGCACCTCCCTGTTGCCGGGGTTGTTAAAGGCGCTGGGGCGCAACCTTCGCTATCAGCAGGACAGGGTGCGTCTGTTTGAAACCGGCAAGGTCTTTATTCAAAAAGAAAAACTTGTTGAAAAAGAAATGCTTGGCGCCGTTGTATGTGGTTCAGCACTGCCTGAGCAATGGGGCGAAGAACGGCGGCCAATGGACTTTTTCGATCTCAAGGGCGATCTGGAACGGTTGCTGGCGTTGCGGGGTGTTGATGGCCTGGTGACTTTCGGGCCTTCGGAGCGCGCTTTTTTGCACCCGGGACAACGGGCCGAAGTGTTGATTGATGGTCAGCCCGCAGGCTGGATTGGCGCCCTGCATCCCTTGTCACAAAAGGTGGCGGGCATTAAACCGCGCGTGTTCGCTTTTGAAGTTGAGCTTGAGTCAGTATTGATTCGCGAAGTTCCAAACGCGAAAAAAATATCGCAATACCCCTCGGTACGCCGGGATCTTGCTTTCCTGGTTCCGGAAGCCTGCAGCTATGCACAGATCCATCAGCTGGTGCATGAACTTGCAGGGGGTTTATTGCACGATCTAATCATTTTTGACCAGTTTTCGGGGCAAAGTCTTGAAAAAGGGTATAAAAGTTTAGCTATAGGCTTGATTTTACAAGACGTATCAAGCACTCTTACAGATGAAGTCGTGGATTCCGTTGTCGACGTGGTTGTCGCAGGACTAGAATCCCGGCTCGATGCACAGCTCAGAGGTTAACCATGTCATTGACCAAAGCAGAAATCGCCAACCGCCTTTTCGACGAAGTCGGGCTCAATAAGCGCGAAGCCAAGGAATTTGTTGACTCATATTTTGAGATCATCAAGAACGCCCTCGAAGAGGGTGATAATGTCAAACTATCCGGATTTGGGAACTTCCAGCTGCGAGATAAAAAAGAACGTCCAGGGCGCAATCCAAAAACCGGCGAAGAAATTCCGATTTCCGCACGCCGTGTCGTTACCTTCCGTCCTGGCCAAAAACTGCGTGCGAGGGTTGAAGCTTATGTTGGATCCGGGGAATAACAAAGAACTACCGCCGATACCGGCCAAACGCTACTTCACCATTGGTGAGGTAAGCGATCTGTGCGGGGTTAAGCCGCACGTGCTGCGTTATTGGGAACAGGAGTTCGAACAGCTCAAACCGGTCAAGCGACGCGGAAACCGACGCTATTATCAGCGTGGTGATGTCATCATGATTCGCCAGATTCGCAGTCTCCTTTACGAGCAGGGCTTTACCATCAGTGGCGCACGCCAGAACCTGGAAGGCGAGCACGCCAGCGATGACTTTGACCGCAGTCTGCAAATTATCCGCCAGACACGCCTCGAACTCGAAGAGGTCTTACAAGTCCTTAAACGCTGAGCTCTAACGAATTGCATAGCAAAGCGGCCTCAATGGCCGCTTTTTTTGTGCCTGTTTGGATGTCGCGTTTGTGTTGACCGGGCTTGGTGCTGGTGCGTCTGGTTTCGGGCCTGACCCCAGTCGCTCCGGTTCACTCGGCTCAAGCCTTAATGGCCCTGCACCAGACGCACCAGCACCAAGCCCTGCATCGGAAAGGATGGATGGCCTATATCGGCATTAAGGCGTCTTGATATTGTTGTTATTGTGAAGCGTGCAGGCTTGTAATGAGTTGCTTCATCGGTATTAATCGTATGCTAGTGTATGCATATGAAATTCAATGAAATAAAAGGATTTATTTTATTGCTCGGCACGGCGTTGTGCGTGCTTTCCTCATCAGCTTTGGGAGCGGAGCCTCCGGGGACCTGTGTCAGCGAGGAAGAGGCACGGTTGCTGGATGCGGTTAATACCTATCGCAATGAGAATGGCCTGGCCGATGTGGCCTGGTCGAAAAGCCTGATTACCGTTGCTCAATGGCATGCCTGGGATGCCGGGGCGAATGCGCCTTTTGAAGGGTCATGTAATTTGCACAGCTGGTCTGATGCGCGCCCGGACTTGTGGACCGATGTCTGTTACACGCCCGATCATGCCAATGCTGAGGGTATGTGGTTCAAACCACGGGAAATTACCGGAAATATCTATACCTGGCACTCATTCGAAAATGCGGCTGCAGGTTATTCAACACCGGAAGCGGCTCTCAATGGATGGAAAAATAGTTCCGGCCATAACAACGTGATTCTCAACCGCGACATATGGACTCGCTACACCTGGAGAGCCATGGGCGTGGGCGTCAATTCTGAATCGAACTACTACTTTCTGTGGTTCAGCGACCGGGTTGATCCGCAGGGAACCCTGTCCGTGTGTGGTGAGGATTTGCTGTTCACGGACGGATTTGAGCCCTGATCAAAGGGCAGCAAAGAAGCCGCCCGCAAGGGGAACCAGGGAAATAGCGTAGGCTATGAAAACTTCCGAAAGCTTGCTAAGCCCGGAGACTCAACTCTCACCGGTGGACATGTCGTTTACAGCCAACCCAGGCCACCCAATCCCAGGAAACAGCTCTCCGTCGCCCGGTTTGGTCAGTTATGCGCCAATTAACCGGCCAAGGTACGCGCAATACGCGGTCGGAAAAAAAGAAACGAGCGAATTATCAGACGGTTGCAGCAGGCTGTGCAGTCACGGAACAACAAAATCGGTGTTACTCTTACCTTTTCCCACTAATACTAGTTATGCGTAAAGGAGCATTGAACAAGTGAACCGTCATCCCGTAGAGCTTCAAATTGAGAAAGCAGACAAAGCTATTGTTGCTGAAGATTTTGAGTTGCTCATGGGCATTTACACTGATGACGCGATACTGGTTGTTGAACCAGGCCGAAACGCCGTTGGCAAAAATCAAATTCGTAAAGCGTTTGAAGCCATAGCAACATATTTCCAAAACGGGTTACAAGTGGAGCAAAATGGAATAGAGGTTCTTGAGTCTGGTGATACGGCTTTGGTGTTGGCTAACACGGTTATATCCGCTCCTAACCTACCTTCCACAGAGCGCAAAGCAACTTACGTATTTAATAAATCACCAAGTGGTGATTGGCTTTGCTCTATTGACAATTCGTATGGTCATGAAGTTATTGGCAAATACGCATAACAAGTCGCTCAAGGCGTTCGTTTCACTCACTCGGACGCGGTCAAAGCCCGCACCGCTTAGCTAAGACGTTAGGTGAACAGCTTGAGCATAGGCAAGTTGAGGAAACTAGGTTCCATAGCGACAGCTTTGGTTCTTTTGCCTTTTCCACTTTTGATGATTTCGGACGCCAATCCGAATTTGGGGGCTTTGGCAAAAGTTGCGATCCTAAGTGGTTTTGCGGGTCTTATTATCGCGGGAATCACTGTGATCTACTGGGTTATTCTTTACCGGGCCGAAACTCGAAGTTAACCGGTTCTTAAGCCATGGCGAATACTCTGAGATCAAATTCGAAGGGCCTGACCAGCCGAGGGGGTGGTTGGTCACCTAACAAGTCGTTCAAGCCGCAGCCTTTGGCTGCTCGGACCGCGCTTCGCGCGGCCGCTTAACTAAAAACGTTATATCTACAAAGATCTTCTGCCCAACTCTCGAATTGGTTGATATGTACACTAAATGTACATACAATTATGTTCATGCATGTTGAGTGGGACCCAACAAAGGCCAAGTCAAATCTCAAGAAACATGGCGTCGACTTTGCTGATGCCGCTATCGCACTGGAAGATCCGAACGCGTTGACGATTGAGGATGGCGGGCATCACGAGCTGCGATTTAAGACACTGGGCATGGGACCCAATCTAAAATCTTTCGTTGTTATGTCTACCAACGAAGAGCCATTCGTATCATCTCCGCTCGAAGGCTACCGGGGCGAAACTGCCCATACCATCAAGGATAGCTATGAGTGAAGACTTCAGTAAAGGCAAGCGCGGTGCCATCATTAAGGCAGACCCCAACAAGGTGAGGATCACTATTCGCCTTGATGGAGACATCATTCAGCATTTTAAAGATCAGGTTCTTAATGCGGGTGGAGGCAACTATCAAACGTTAATCAATGAAGCGCTGCGCGCCTAATCAATACTCCCGAGGACCGCTCCTCGAAGATAAGCTGCGTAAAGTTATCAGAGAGGAGTTACGCCAGGTTGGCTAAGAGATATAACAAATCATTCAAGTACGCAGCCAAGGGCTGCCGGACCGCGCTCCACGTGGCCGCTTAATTAAAAACGTTAAATGCCTTGAATCTGGACTTCGCACAATGGACGGCAGTAGTTGTAGCGGTTGTCGCTCAAATTATTGGTGCAGTCTTTATTTTTGCCGGAGTCTACTACTCGGTTCGCTACATGAACGAAGCACATCAGCCCCTGAGTCATGAGCTAAACTTTGGAATAGTTATTGGCTTTTCTTACGGTACAGCAGCATTTCTTATTTCTTCAGTTGTTGATGGCTGCTTCGGAACAAAATTACGTCAGCTGCGTATCGGTGGTTGTGCTGGCCAGGCATTGGTGCACTTTGTGCTTTAGTTTTAATGGTTCTGCTGTTGATTATTGAGGCACAAACGTGATGACACTGAACAAGCCGTTCAAGTTCGTTCGCTTCGCTCACCGGACCTGGCTTCGTCAGGCCGCTTAACTGGACCGTTATGTTTCATCGAGAGTCATGAATAAGCGATGTCCGAGCTGTAGAGCTGATATGGCTCTGCTGGATAGCACTGTTTCCGTTCGCTTCAGCGGAAGGATGTTGTCTCGGGGCTTCTTTGAATTTTTCGTGCTGGAGATCGTGCTGCTGATCGTTGTGATTCCCGGCGCATACTTTTTTCATGCTTTTTCCGGCACTCCAGGCGCTATCGTGTTCTTGGCGGTGCTGGCGGTAACGTACGCTTTTGTAATTTGGGGACAAAAACGCGATGAAGAGGAGTTGCGAACTTATCGTTGCTCGAAGTGTAAGAAGTACACAACGGCCAAGGTTGTCATTTCCGATGGAGCAGAGTATGAAACATAACAAGCCATTCAAGCCGCAGGCTGCGCCTGCTCGGATCGCGCTTCGCGCGGCCGCCTAATTAGAAACGTTATGTTTACTGTGAAAGCTTCGAGAACAGTGACTATAGGAAACAGGGTCGGCGGTTTATTCATTGTTGGATTTTTCGGTTTGATGGTTGGCTGGATTTTTCTTCGCTGGATTGAGCCCCTATATATTTACCCTTGGCTGGTTGCCTTAGTCTTTGGCTCGGTAGGTTTCGTTTGGCCAGGAGCAGCAGGAAGAGTGTGGTCAGAATTCTGGGTTGCAGTTCTGAAGTACGCACCGTGGCTGTGAAACATAACAAGCCATTTAAGTATGCAGCCGAAGGCTGCCGGCGCCTCGCGCGGCCGCTTAATTTAAAACGTTAGGCACTGGAGTAATCCTTCCGCTTTTATTTTTCCTCACATTTTTTGTAAATGGTATCTATGGATTTATGTTACGGGATGATGTTGACTGGCTGGTTCCATAATCGATTTTTTGTCGTGATGCTACATCTTACCGCTCGGCAGCTCGGATGCGTCGCGCGGCGCTTAATTAAAAACGTTATGCAGTCATGAGAAAACTTCGTTGGATCATCGTCGGCCTAATCGGGGGAGCGTTGTATTCCTGGATGGCGACCATCACTCTTGCTAAAAGTTACGCGGTTGCCTGGCCTGAATGGTATCGCCCGTTTTTTGAAGACCAGCTGCCCTTAGGCCTGTTTTTCTGGAATCTTTTCATCGCCTGGTTACCTTGCCTATTGATCGCGATGCTGATCGGGTTGGCCTTTAGGAGGATTGTCGATAAAGCGGCCATTCCAGCTGCGTTGCTAGGCGCCTTTATTTCGTTGGTTTATGTGGCCGTCGACTCAGCGGCTAATGGGTATCCAAGCGCATTTAGATCTTAATATGCTTGTCGTTATCGGCCTCTTGCCGCTTGGCGTGTTTTTGACACAGCTGCATAACAAGTCATCCAACGCGGACACCGGCTCTGCCGGTGCCGGTTAATTCAAAACGTTATGTGTTTCTAACGGGCGCCAACCTTTGCGCCCACCCTGTATGAACCCTAAAGAGGAGAGCGTTTGATATGCCGAATCCGAACATCGATGTGGTCCCATTGAAGACCTACAAACCAGAATATGTGGGAAAGTACCGTATGCTGCTCGACTATTTAGCAGATCTTGATGTCACTACGATGAACGATTAGCCATTTACGAGAGAGACTCAAGAAGCTGCAATCCGATTTTCGCCGGGTTCGCACGAAGGAGTATCGATCGAAATCCCTGAAAACGGTCAGTCACACCTGCACTCGGCGCAATGACATTCTGGGGTCAAAATGCGGGTACAAGTGCGTCAAGAGCCCCCGGCCAGGAAATGTCGGTCGATCGAAAATCCGTTAAGCGCACTGGTTACAAAGAAATGTAAAGGTTAGTGACAATGAGGCCTGTGTGCGCGTAAAACGGTCCGGCGGCAACGGGAAAATCGAACACGTTAACTGCTAAGTTTGTCTATAGCAGCTCGTATATCAAACGAACACTTATCTCTGAATCAGCAAGGCTTTTCGCGTGGGTAATTAATGATAAGGAATGTCGGACTCATTGTTCTGACCCAGAACTTTGCTGAGCCTGAGGTGCTGTTTCAAGAAGAATTGATAGATCAATGATCAAACACATAACAAATCGCTGAAGGTGACGTTTGACCCGCCACGCACTTTTGCTTTCGCAAAAGCCCGCGTCGCCTCAAACGCACCTGAGCTCAGGCGTTAACTGTAGATGGCACATGCACCCAAAATTCTGGCTGTTCTCTTGTTGATATTGGTGCAGCCCATTTCTACGCGAGCGGCCCAGTCTGATTCTCCAGTTATTCGTATTCTTTTGAGGAAACAGCTGACCTACTACAACGATGTTCCTGCAATGGTTAGCGAATTCTACTCATCGATTGAGCAGCAGTATGCTATCGAAACAGACAGCTTTGCTCAGGGTGGATATTCCATTAAGCAACACCTTGCCAATGGTCTATTGGAGTCTGTCCTGGCGGCCTCGATGTACGATGTTGTTGTCCTTCAAGATTTTGGTGGATGGCCTCTCTGTTCTACCAATATTGAAGCCTGCTCATCCTCCTCTGAACCATTATCCAGAGCGATTGAGCTGGTTAGATCATCTGGTGCTCGACCAATCTGGTACTCCACCTACCTAAGCCATCCGGCTGGCCAACGAAACTTTCAGACGAGGCACATCAAATTGCAGCTCAATGAATGTTGAAGTTGCTGATGGGGCGCTGCGTTACACGCGTTTATATCAATCAACGACTCAGCGGACGTGTTTTTACCAAATCATCACCCAAATACATTGGGGTCCTGGATCGCCGCTGCAACAATTGTGAGGTCTGTAATCGGCAATGACATTCCCAGGTCGATTGAGCTGGGTACGCTGTGTCGTAAAATCTGGCAAGGCACTGGGTTGACTGCGAATCAATTAGCATCCAACCAAGAGCAGCCAGATGAAATTTGGATCGCCCGACTTCAAGCCTGTTACAAGAGTCATAGAAGCAGTTAACAACACGTTCGTCGTTCCGGCGCTGCGCGCCTCCACCGGCTACAAAAATGCTGCGCATTTTTACGCCGCTTACTTACAACGTTATATGCCAATGGAGATCTCGGATGGTAAAGAACTGCTCTTCCTCTATTCGGGCATCATGCTGGATTTTGGGTAGTCTCATGCATACCTTAATCCGGAGTTTTCGGGCATGGGGTTGGTGTTTTTTTGGTAGCAATGGCGGTGGCGTTTTGCAAGAAAACCATTCACAGAACGCAGGAAACTAACCGAAAAAAGAGCACTTTTTTGTACTTAGCGTGCGGGTTCTTAGGGCTAGGCTTCGCAAAGCTTAAGGCATCTCCGAACTCCGGGACATGGTTTGCAGTTGGTACATTCAAGTTAGCATGGCGCTGTTTTACCTCAATGGCATTGTCCGTATTCATTTCCGAGCTGCAGCCATCTATACAAGAACCATAACAAATCATTCCACCCAAAGCTAATAACTACCTAACTGGACAAAGCTACCACTACATAACTCATAACACTTACTCCACAGCCCCACTCTTCCATCCTCAATCACAACAATCGATCCCAAAAAAACACCCTCTTTCAAACTGTCCTCGTAAACCCTGTTTTCTTTCATCCCCATGCGAGTCCCTGAGGAGGAATGGATACTTCCTTGGAACTGATTCACTTGATTGGTGACGTGAAGCTTCTGTACACGAAGCATGCGCAAAAAGACGCCAGGAAGCTCGCAAACAGCAACCTAAAGACGAAAGCCCAGGCACTGTTAGCACTTTTGGCAGAAGACCCTTTCAAGTCTCCGCCACCGTTCGAGAAACTCACTGGAGACCTCAGCGGCGCCTATTCGCGCAGGATCAACATTCAACATCGGTTGGTTTATCAGTACTGACCAACACAGTCGTAAAAATTCTCCGAATGTGGACGCATACGAATATAACGAGACATTCAAGTACGCAGCGGGCTGCCGGCGCGCTCGCGGCCGCTTATAAACGTTAGTGCCAGCGAGCTTTGCTGATAAATTAGGCTTGTGAAAATAGTAAGTCAATGAGTACACAAGTCTGAAGTTTCATCGCTCTTGCACGTTCTGCGCAGCCTGATATCGTACACCTTTATTGTGAGAAGGTAAAAAGGGGCTGAATCGTGCGGAGTCTGAAGGGGCTGTGTCACATGAGGGTGTCAAGCAGCGCCTTAATCAATGGTGAAAACTAGTCTGGTCACCTGAGTCTGTTGAGGATCTCAACAATTGTGTCTTACATTGCTCGTGATTAGGTCCAGTATGCGAAAACGGTTGCCAATTTCCGCGATCATACCCGTGTCCGGAGTTTGATCTCAGATCGAGCTTTTTCACCCTATCGACTGATTACCTATGGACTCGAATTCGTGGTTTCTCTTATCCATGGAAGTCGCATTTTGCGCTCAACCCTTAGCGATGATCAGACAACAAATCATTCGCCAGCTTCGGCACTCACCGCTCGGCCCTTAAATAGAAACGTATATCTACAAAGATATTCTGGAATCTCATGGTTGATGTGTAAAATGACAACAATCAGATGATGTATGTTGAGTGACAACAACGTCAAATCTCAAAAACATCGTCACTTTCTATCCCTATCCACTAAATCCACGCCTTGACGATTGAGGATGCCGGGCATCACGAGCTGCGATTTAAGACACTGGGCATGGGACCCAATCTAAATATTCTTTTCGTTGTTCATGTCTACCGAGACGAAGATGCCATTCGTATCATCTCCGCTCGAAAGGCCGACCGGGGCGAAACTGCCCAGTACCATCAAGGATTAAGCTATGAGTGAAGACTTCAGTAAAGGCAAGCGCGGTGCCATCATTAAGGCAGACCCCAACAAGGTGAGGATCACTATTCGCCTTGATGGAGACATCATTCAGCACTTTAAAGATCAGGTTCTTAATGCGGGTGGAGGCAACTATCAAACGTTAATCAATGAAGCGCTGCGCGCCTATATCAATACTCCCGAGGAGCCGCTCCTCGAAGATAAGCTGCGTAAAGTTATCAGAGAGGAGTTACGCCAGGTTGGCTAAGAGATATAACAAATCATTCAAGCCGCTGCCTTCGGCAACTCGGACCGCGCTTTGCGCGGCCGCTTAATTCAAACGTTGTACGTCTCCCAGGGGGCATTTTGAGCGAAACCGACTTAATCAGCCTGTTTATCGAAGCGTCACAAGCGTTAGACAGCAATTTTGAATTTTTTCTGACGGTATCGTTCGCGGTGCTTGTTGCTTCCTACCTCGTAACAGAAAGAATTCCCTTCCCTGTATTTCTCATAACGATATTTCTATATTTCGCTGCTACGACGCTTTTCATGATCCGTGGGGCAACAATGGGGAAAACGCTCACGTCGATCCGGGATCAACTGGATGCGATGAATGCCGAAACCTCGTTGATTAGTGCGAACGAAAATCTGCTTGTAGCCGGGCTATATTTCGTGATTATGATCACCGGATCGATAGCGACCATCGCTTTCGTATACTGGCGATATCGTAAACTGCGTGGTCAGGAAGACGCACAACACGAAGTTGAAGCAGACTAGGCACCCCACCACAACCGCCAACGAAGCCAGGTTTCACGTCTCCGGCAAACAAAAAAACCCGCGACCAGTGATCGCGGGTTCTTCGTATTATTGGTCGGGGCGAGAGGATTTGAACCTCCGACCCCCTCAACCCCATTGAGGTGCGCTACCAGGCTGCGCTACGCCCCGACTCGCCTCCCGCCATGGCAGGAAGGGGCCGCATGTTACCGCAATGCGGCATGGGGGGGAAGGGCCGTGAGGGCGTGTACATGGCGAAGCGCCGTCAATTCACCGATAATTGAGCGACCAGGCGGACAATGAACCTTGAATTGAACCCGCCATGGCCCGACGTTTCAGGCCTGAGACCAGGAAAGCTGCAATGACGACTGACCCGAACACGCTTCGCATCATGCCGGATATCGCCAACGAGGTTCGCCCCGAGGTAAGCGGTGCGCTCGACTGGGTGGGTATGAATGATATTGAGCTGCCCGTGCGCATCGAAGATGACCGTGGCAACACCATCCAGTCCACTGCCGTGGTCACGGCCTACGTAAACCTGACCGATGAGGAAGAGAAGGGCATTCACATGTCCCGTCTCTACCTGCACCTGGACCAGGCCTTTGCTGACCGGACGCTGAGTCCTGCCACCCTGCGCCAGATTCTGCGGTCGTTTCTGGATTCCCATGAGGGCCTGAGTGATCGCGCGCTGGTGCGCGTTGATTTCGATTACGTGGTGCGCCGCCCGGCGCTGGCCTCTGATAATGAGGGCTGGCGACGCTACCCGGTCTCCATGATCGGCATCATGAACGACCAGGACTTCGAGCTCGAGATGGGCCTGGAAGTACTGTACTCCAGCACTTGCCCGTGTTCTGCGGCCCTGGCCCGGCAGTTGATCCAGGAACAGTTTGAGAAGGACTTTAAGGCTGGCGAGCCGCTGGATTTTGATTCCGTCAAAGCCTGGCTGGGTACCGAGCAGGGTATCCTGGCGACTCCGCACAGCCAGCGCAGCTCGGCTGAATTACGCGTCCGCCTCATGCCCAGCTTTCAGCTGTTTCCAATTGTTGAGCTGATTGATCTTGTGGAAGGCGCGTTGCAAACACCGGTACAGGCAACCGTGAAGCGTGAAGATGAGCAGGCATTTGCCTTGCTGAATGGTCAGAACCTGATGTTTTGCGAGGATTCCGGCCGCCGTATCAAGGTGGCGCTGGATTCAGACGAGCGAATTCTCGATTTCTGGGCGCGCTGCACGCATTTCGAGAGCCTGCATCCGCACAATGCCGTGTCCGTGGTGACCAAGGGTGTGGATGGTGGCTTTGTGCCCGGATCCGGTTCGCCCGTGCGCATCGATCACTCTACTGACTAGCAATAGCCTGCTTTAATCTGCCGGGGGCGCCAGCATGGGTCCGACCAGCGGTTGCGGATTGACACGCTTATCCATCCAGTTCATGCGCCAGTCCAGGTGCGGTCCGGTCGCGCGTCCCGTGGCGCCAATTTCCCCGATTAATTCCCCTTGCTCGACCGTCATCCCAACCTCGACATCAACGGCACTCAGATGCAGGAAGGTGGAGCTCAGTCCCATGCCATGGTCGATAATGATGGTGCCACCTGAATAGTACATATCCGGATGTGCCAGGGTCACGACACCGGGAGCCGGTGCGACCACCGGGGTTCCTGTTGGTGCGGCCACATCAACGCCATAGTGGGGTCTGCGTGGCTCACCATTGAGTACCCGCTGGCTTCCGTAAAAGCCGCTCAGGCGCCCCTGGGCAGGCCAGATAAAGCCGGCAGACCAATCATTGCGCATATCACGTTTGGTGCGCGCAGCGGCCACCTGGCGGTTGTCATCGCGAATGCGTTCCAGTACCTCCGGCGGCGGCGTCACGGTGGCCGGCGGCAAGCCATCCACGCGTTCAATATTGTATTCGCGGGGCTGGATGGTCAGCTCGCGCGACTCGATGGCACCCTCTTGAGTAACCACTTGCAGCAACACGGTGCCGGTGTCGTCCCGGCCAAAGCCAAAAACGAACGCGCCGTCTGCAGTGACCAGCAGCGGTTCACCATCCAGCAGTACCTCGCTGCCGGGTGCGGCCTGTCCAAACACAATGTTGCCCTGAATTACTTCTCCCTCGAGCGTCAGCGCCATACAAAGCGGCGCCGCGACCAGGGTGGTCAACAGCGCCATGGCGCGGAGCAGGGGCTTGTGCATGTTCAGTTGATTTTCAGGGTCTGGCCGGGCTGCAGGACGGCGCTTTTATTCAGGCCATTCCAACGCATGAGATCATTCAGCTTTACCTTGTGCTTGCGGGCGATTGACCAGAGAGAATCGCCGCTTTCTACCAGGTAGTTGCTGGAACGTGAGCGGTTCTGTTGCGGCGCGGGTGCCAGGAATACAGTCAGCTGCTGGCCGATCTTCAGGTTGTTGGGATTGGAGATGTTGTTCCACGTTTGCAGTTCCCGCACCGAAACCCGGTAACGCTTGGCGATCACCGACAGGCTCTCCCCGGAACGCACCCGATGGGTCTTGCGGTCCGCTGCCAGCAATCCGGATTGCAACTCGGCCAGCTGCGCCGCGGCAGAGGCATACAGCGGGTCAACCATCATCTGCTGGTCACGTGGCAGGCGCAGTTTCTGGCCGGCGCGAATCATGCTGCTGTCCAGGTTGTTGGCGCTTTTGAGGACAGACACCGGCACATCATGTCGAACGGCCAGGCCGGACAGGGTGTCGCCAGGCTCCACGGTCACCTGGTCCCAGCGCATCAGTTCATTGGCGCTGACCGTTGCTGTCTCAAGATCAAGGCGCTCAGCCGCCTCTACGGGCAGCACCACGCGATAGGGACCTTCCGGCGGCGTTGCCCAGCGGTTGTAGCCGGGGTTAAGGGTAAACAGTTGGTCAATGGGTAGCTCTGCTGCCTGGGAAACCAGGACCAGATCGGCCTGGCTACCAAAATCTACGGTGGTAATCACCGGTTCATTCGGCGTATCCGGCATAACGAAGCCGTAATACTCGGCATACTGGAACAAACAGGTCAGGCCCATTAGTTTCGGAACGTAGCCGCGGGTTTCACGTGGCAGTTTTATATTCCAGAAGTCACCGGGCTTGCCGGCCTTCTCGTTTTTGGCAATCGAACGCGCTACCCGGCCCTGACCTGAGTTGTAGGCTGCCAGGGCAAGCAACCAATCACCTTCAAAGCGGTTATTTAATACGGTCAGGTAGTCCAGCGCCGCGTGCGTTGAGGCCCAGACGTCGCGCCTGCCGTCGTACCACCAGTTCTGCTTGAGGCCGTACTCGCGCCCGGTAGCGCTGACAAATTGCCAGGTGCCCAGTGCGCGTCCGCTGGAATAGGCAAAGGGATCAAAGGCTGACTCGACAACGGGCAGCAGTGCCAGCTCGCCGGGCATACCGCGTCGTTCGATTTCATCCACGATGAAATAAATCCACGGTTCGGCACGTTTAAACACCCGTTCGGTATAGCTGGGCCGGTCGGCAAACCATTGCGCCCATTCACGGCTTATTTCATGTTCGTCGCAGGAAGGCAAAGCAAAGGAGGCCACCATCCGCGCATAGACCGAATCAAATTCAGGCAGGGCGGGTTGGGTGGATTTCGCGGGTTTCGCCGCGCTCGGTTTGAACAGGTGTTCATCCACGGTAGCCGTCCGGCTGCGTTCCGGCAGCGGGGCATTTTGGACGGCCGTGGTTTGTGTGGGTGTATTGACTGGCGCAGTGCTTGCACAACCAGCCATCACCAGCCCGGCAAGGGGCAGGATCCAGCGATATGACACATCTGCTCCTGATTCTTCTTGTGACTGCGTATTATCGCTATTTACCGGATGAATTCAAATAATTAGCCGTTTTCGTTGATTCAGAAACGGTCTTTCCACGCCCGGATTACGCCCATGGTGCTTGCTCCGGGCTGCGCATCAGGCGCCTGGGTTCGTGCTGCAGCCACCACTTGCTCGACCCTGGTGCGCATAAAGGGGTTGGTTTCCAGTTCGTCGCCAAGCACCGCCGGCAGGCTGGGCTCGTTGCGCTGGCGCAGTTTTGCAACGGCCGCAGCACGCGCCATGAGCTGTTGGTTTTCGGGCTCCACAGCCAGGGCGAAGCGGCAGTTGTCGCGGGTGTATTCGTGACCGCAATAGACCAGGGTTTCCCTGGGTAAGCCGGCGAGTTTATCCATGGCTGCTTGCATATCTTTCGGAGTGCCTTCAAACAACCGGCCACAACCGACGCTGAATAATGTGTCACCACTAAACAAGGCGCCATGACCATGAAAAGCGATATGACTGCTGGTGTGCGCCGGGACGTCCAGGACATCGAAAGTCAGGTCCAGGGGCGCGAGCGTGATCGAATCCCCCTCACGGCAAGGCTGGTTCCAGTCGCCCAGCCGCTCGTCTACAGGGCCGTATACCTGCGCGTCCGGCCAGGTTTTCAGCAGTTCGGGTACGCCCCCCGCATGGTCCCAGTGATGGTGAGTGAGCAGGATTGCCGTGAGCTCAAGTCCGCGTTCCTCCAGGTGTGCCAGCACAGGTGCTGCATCGCCCGGGTCGACAACCGCACAATGCTTGCCATCGCGGTGCAGCAACCAGATGTAATTGTCGGTAAAGGCCGGAATCGGCTCGATGCGCAGGGGTTTCATGGTCATGGTCGGAATCCTTGTAATGCCGCTTGAGCATGCACGGGCGGAAGGCTTATGCTTACCCCTGATCCCTCGCAAGTCAAACGGTGCCCAGCACGTGATCGCGGTCGTCGAACCACAACCAAAACACGCTGAAGACTGGTATGCGCAGCTGTTACTGCAGAACCTTGAGCTGCATCGGCCGATGCGCACCCTGGTGCTTAGCGACGCACCGGATCAGCTGGCCAGTGCAGGCGTGACTTCCGCCTGCAGTGTACGCATTGCGCGCGGTGATAAACACCAGTGGTACGCCGTGGAAACCAAACGGTCCGAGTTGCCTTTTCAGGTTGATGTGTTTGATTTTGTGGTTTTGCACGACTGTGTTTCGCAGGGAGATATACACACTCTGGCGGCAGTGCGCCGAGCGATTCCGGGCGGTGGCCAACTGCTGGTTATGGGCAGTGGCTGGTTCAGTCCGCGGCGTCTGCGTAAGCGGGGTCGAACCCGCCGCGCGTTTCGCACCGGCTGGTTACGTTCGCGAATGACCCGGCTGGGTTTCGTACCTCGCGGCTCTTCCGGGCGTGGTCTGGCCGGTATTGATTGGGTGCTTGATCAGGGCGTTGGCCGTTATCTGCAGCCCTGCGCTGACCACCTGGCAATTCGAGCACGGCGCCGGGAAGGTCATCCCGATATTCGCCTGGTGCGGTTCAGCAAGCCGCGCCGCGTAATGGGCTGGGCCGCCTGGGAAGGTGCCAACCGGGACTACCCGGATTGAGCCGGGTGGTGATGTACACCGACGGTGCCTGCAGTGGTAATCCGGGACCGGGCGGGTGGGGCGCCTTGCTGCTGTTCGGTGATCATCGTCGCGAGCTCAGTGGCGGCGAGCCGGAAACGACCAATAACCGCATGGAATTGCGCGCCGTTATTGAGGGCGTCAGAGCGCTCAAGCGCCGCATCCCGGTAACGATTTACACCGATTCCACCTACGTCATGAAAGGCATGACCGAATGGATTGAAGGCTGGAAAGCCAAAGGCTGGAAAACCGCGGCCAGAAAACCGGTAAAAAATGAAGATCTCTGGCGTGAGCTGGACGCGATTCTGGCCGGGCATGAGGTAGAGTGGCGCTGGGTCAAAGGCCACTCGGGAGACCCGGGCAACGAGGCGGCTGATGCGCTGGCGCGAGCCGGCATCCCGCAGGGCAACCGCTGAGCCGCCACACACAATCATTGATCACTTTAGGAGACGGGCCGCATGCGGCAGATCGTTCTGGATACGGAAACCACGGGGCTTGAGACCGAACTGGGCCATCGCATTATTGAAATTGGCGCCGTAGAGCTGGTAGACCGGCAGCTGACCGGACGTAATTTCCACCACTATATTAATCCGGAACGCGATATTGACCTCGGCGCCCTGGAGGTACACGGGCTGTCGCGCGAGTTTCTTTCTGACAAGCCGCGTTTCGAGGAAATTGCCGCAGAATTCAGCACCTATGCCGCGGACGCGGAACTGATCATTCACAATGCGCCCTTCGACCTGGGTTTTCTGGACTACGAATACAGCATGCTTAACGCGGGTAGCGCCCGTTGGAGTGACGCCTATTCAGTGATTGATACCCTGCTGCTTGCGCGTGACCTGCACCCGGGTCAGCGCAACAGCCTGGACGCCTTGTGTAAGCGTTATGAGGTGGATAACTCCAGTCGTACCCTGCACGGTGCGCTGCTTGACTCGGAGATTCTTGCCGACGTTTACCTGCTGATGACGGGTGGCCAGGTGGACCTGGCGCTGTCGCTGGATGCTGCACCTGACCCAATGGCGCTGGACGCCCTGGACATCCCCCGGGAACGTCCGGCTTTACGCGTGCTGCGGGCCACTGACGCGGAGCGGGCGCACCATGAGCAACGACTGCAATCGATTCTCGAGCAGTCCGGTACCTGCCTGTGGCTGGATCGGGAAAAAACGGCTTAGGCAACGCCAGGGCAGGCAAGCCCGGCGCTCTGCAGACCATTCCTGCAGAGGTCTTCACGGGCAAAGTGACAGACTTTGAGGAGAAAGATCGGGCCGGTTCAACAAGGCCCCGGTCAACCTGACGTGGCCCCTATCAGGGCGCGGTGAGCATTTGCTCGGCAAGCAGCGGGTGAGCCCGCGTATCCATCCAGATCAGGGTTTCGTAAAAACGCTGAATGTTGTCGACGTAAGCCTGGGCTTCGTAGCCGCGGGCGTAGCCATAGCGCGTATTGCGGTGGTATTTTTCCTGGGTGAGCAGCGGCAGCCGCTCGCGAACATCATTCCACACATCGGGGTTGCCGCCCTGTCGAGCGGTCAGGCGTCGCGCATCTTCCAGGTGGCCCATGCCAATATTGTAAGCGGCCAGGGCCAGCCAGCTACGGTCCGGTTCGGCAATATCGTCAGGCAAGCGGTCACGCATGCGCAGGAAATACTCCGCGCCGCCATGGATGCTTTGCAGCGGATCAAGGCGGTCAGCCACGCCCAGTGATTCGGCGGTGTTCAGGGTCAACATCATTACGCCGCGCACACCGGTGGGCGAGGCAGCCAGCGGGTTCCAGTGTGACTCCTGGTAGCCCATGGCAACCAGCAAACGCCAGTCAAGCTCGTTCTGGTCTGCCGCTTGCTGGAAGTACGGCAGGTAATGCGGCAGGCGCTCGCGCATCCGGTCCTGGAAGTGCATCATGTCCAGCTGATCGAGACGCTCCATCGGTGCAAAGTAACGGTCGGCGATGGCGACGAGGGTGCCATCCTCATGCGCCTCACGCAGGAACATATCCGCTGCCTGCACCAGGCTGTCATCGTCATCGCGTTGAAACGCCCATGCCAGGGGTTGGGTGTCGCCAAGGACAAAAGCCTCGCGTACGCCCGGATAGAATTTTTCATGTAAGCGAAACACGCGCTCGTCAATCAGCGTGTACTCGTACTCGCCTTCGGCAACCGCGTGCAACAGATCTTCCACACCCAGTCCCTGCACCTCCTGCCAGTCGAGCACGGTGGTTTCAGATCCTGCCTGAGCCTGCGCGGAGCGTTCCGCAGCGGCTTTTCTGAGAATTTCCGCATAGCTCGAGTCGGCCAGCACGGTGCCACGCAAGCCCTGCAGATCGCCGAGCGACCCGGGTTTGCGCACTCCTTTACGGACGACAACCAGTGTCTGAGTCTGGTCATAGGGCAGGGCAAAGCGGAACAGTTGCTCGCGTTGCGGTGTCTGGGACAGGTTGGCAGCAATCAGGTCGCCCTTGCCGGTTTCCAGCGCGCTGGCTAACCCGGCATAGTCTTCCGCGACCCGCACCTTGAGGTTCACGCCCAGATGGTCCGCAAAGCGACGTGCAAGAACGTATTCAGGCCCATTGGGCCCTTCGCCGTCAATGAAATAACTACTCGCGCCGTGGCGGGTGATCATCACGATCTCGCCGCGTTCCAGAATGTCTGCGAGGCGGCTGGTATCCGCGGCAACCTGTTTGCCTGCAGGCCACAGCATCACGCAGGCGAACGCGCCCCAAAGCAGCGTAACAGCCGTCGTCAGGGCGATCAGCGATCGCCGCTTATTGTTGACCCGTGGTTGCATGGCAGAGGTACTTCGAAAAGGACTGCTCAGATTACCAGAAAGTCGCCCGAATTGCGAGTTTTGGGCGCTGACCCCGGCAGCAGCAAGGAGCACAGCCTGTAGCGCCCCCCAGGGGTGCCGCGACTTGACGGGCAAGGTACAATTTATCTTTTGATCACCCAGGCGTAAGTCATGACCCTCCGTACCCGATTCGCTCCAAGCCCCACCGGTTATCTGCACGTAGGTGGAGCGCGTACCGCACTGTTTTGCTGGCTCGAATCAAAGGCCAAGGATGGTGTGTTTATTCTCAGGATTGAAGACACTGACCTGGAGCGCTCCACGCCGGAATCGGTGCAGGCCATTCTGGATGGCATGGCCTGGCTTGGCCTGGATTATGATGAAGGACCCTTCTATCAGACGCAGAATTTCGCGCGCTATGCCGAGGTGACTCAATCGCTGCTTGATGCGGGCAAGGCCTACCACTGTTATTGCAGCAAAGAGCGGCTTGAGAAACTGCGTGAGGAGCAGATGGCGGCAGGCCGTAAACCCCGTTATGACGGTTTGTGCCGGACACGGACTGAGCCCGTCGAAGGCGTCACGCCCGTGGTGCGTTTTCGTAATCCGCTGGTGGGGCATGTTGCCTTTGAAGACCGGGTGCGCGGGCGTATTTCCATATCCAACGAGGAGCTTGATGATCTGATCATCGCACGTCCTGATGGTTCGCCAACCTACAACTTCACGGTGGTGGTGGATGACATTGATATGGGCTGTACGCTGGTGATACGCGGCGACGATCACATCAACAATACCCCCCGCCAAATCAATATTTACGAGGCGCTTGATGCCACGCCACCGACCTTTGCGCATGTGCCGATGATCCTTGGCGAAGACGGCGCGCGGCTTTCCAAGCGCCATGGGGCCGTTGGTGTCATGCAGTATCGCGACATGGGCTATCTCCCCGAGGCGCTGCTCAACTACCTGGTGCGTTTGGGCTGGTCACATGGAGACCAGGAAATTTTCAGTCGTGAGGAAATGATCGAGCTGTTTTCCCTTGATGATGTGAACCGTAAAGCGGCGGCTTTTGACCATGAGAAGCTCAACTGGCTGAACCAGCACTGGATGAAAACACTCGATCCGCAGGTCGTAGGCGAGCAATTGCGGCCCCAACTGGAAGCGCTTGGTCTTGATATCAACCGCGGGCCGGCGCCCGCCGACCTGGTAAGCGTGCAGGCTGAGCGCGTGGCGACCCTTAAGGACATGGCAGAACAAAGCCGTCTTTACTATGAGGACTTTGAGGAGTTTGATGCCGGTGCTGCTAAAAAACACCTGCGTCCCGTGGCCGAAGCGCCGCTGCGTGCCATTCGTGAGGCATTGCAGGCATTGGATGAGTGGAACCCGG
This sequence comes from uncultured Gammaproteobacteria bacterium, assembly GCA_942491555.1. Taxonomy (GTDB): domain Bacteria; phylum Pseudomonadota; class Gammaproteobacteria; order Xanthomonadales; family SZUA-36; genus Marinihelvus. The sequence goes on along the minus strand of CALOBN010000004.1, from coordinate 41,996 downwards.
AATCGCTGGATACCGCCGTTCTGGAAACTGCGGCATCACTGGATGTTGGCATGGGCAAAATTGCCCAGCCGCTGCGCGTTGCTTTGACGGGCTCTGGAATGTCCCCGTCCATCAACCTGACCTTGTGGCTGGTTGGCAAGCAACGCAGCCTTGAGCGCATTGACCGGGCGCTTGAGTTCATTGCCGAGCGTATCGCTCAGGCCTGATTGCCCATGTCCAAAGTTGAGCGCCTCTATCACCTGCACAATATCCTCAGCCAACGGCGCACGCCGATTTCGCGGCAGGATTTGATGGAGCGACTGGGCTGTTCCCAGGCGACGCTGTACCGCCTGGTAGCGGAGTTACGAGATTTTCTCGGCGCGCCGCTGGAGCAGGACCCTGACAATCGCGGCTTCTTTTATGACCGCAGCTATGAGCAACACTTTGAACTGCCCGGCATCTGGATCAGCCCGGGCGAACTGCAGGCCTTGCTGACCGCCCGGCAGGTACTTGGCAATGTGCAGCCGGGACTGCTTGAGGGTGAGTTGGCATCGCTGCAAAACCGCATCAGCAACCTGCTGCAGGACAAGGGCGTGGAGAGTGCCGAGGGTGATTCACGCATTCACATTCAGGCCATTGCCGGCCGCGCCGTTCCCGAACACCTGTTCCAGGGTGTCCTTGGAGCGCTGGTGCAGCGCAAACGCCTGGGCATTACCTATCACGGCCGGCGCAAGGACCAGGTCAGTGAGCGGCAGATTTCACCGCAACGCCTGACCCAGTATCGCAACAGCTGGTACCTGGATGCCTGGTGCCACAGCGCTCTGGGTCTTCGCAGTTTCGCACTTGAGCGGATTACTGATCTTCAGCTGCTAGAGGATGAGGCCAAAAACGTTACGGCGGCGGAACTGGCGAAACATTTTGATCAGTCCTACGGCATCTTCTCCGGACCGGCCGAGCATCATGCAAGAATCCGCTTCACCCCGGAAATGGCGCGCTGGGTGGCCGAAGAGCAATGGCACCCCGACCAGAGCGGCGCCTTTGATGATGAGGGTGCCTGGATACTTGAACTGCCGTTCAGTGACCCGCGGGAGCTGGTCATGGACATCATGCGCTATGGCGGGCAAGTTGAGGTGCTGGCACCCGATTTCTTGCGTGATGCGGTGCGTGACGCTGCGCGCGAAACCGCGGTGCTCTACGAATAGACCGCAACGCAGGGCCATAACCTTCGCCCGGCACGTTATCTCAATCGATTTGAACCATCCCTTCAGCGACTTCTCATGATTTGAGAACCTTCCGTGTTTTCCTGTGTATCAACAGAGGAGGAAAGCACATGTTGTACGGCGATTATCTTGATCTCGAACCGCGGAACCTGACAAAGCGGAACCTGCAAGCCCGAAATCTGAAATCTGCGAATCCAAAAGAGAGAGAGAGAGAGAGAGAGAGAGAGAGAGAGAGAGAGAGAGAGAGAGAGAGAGAGAGAGAGAGAGAGAGAGAGAGAGAGAGAGAGAGAGAGAGAGAGAGAGAGAGAGAGAGAGAGAGAGAGAGAGAGAGAGAGAGAGAGAGAAAGAGGGAGAGAGAGAGAGAGAAGAGAGAGAAGGAGGGAGAGGAGAGGGAGAGGAGGAGGAGGAGGAGGAGGAGGAGGGGGAGGAGGAGGAGGAGGAGGAGGAGGAGAGAGAGGAGGAGGAGGAGGAGGAGGAGGAGGAGGAGGAGGAGGAGGAGGAGGAGGAGGAGGAGGAGGGAGAGGAGGAGGAGGAGGAGGAGGAGGAGAGGAGGAGAGAGAGAGAGAGAGAGAGAGAGGAGGAGGAGGAGGAGAGGAGGGGGAGGGAGAGAGAGGAGGAGGAGGGGGGGGGGGGGGGGGGGGTCAAATTTCGGGACGCAAGACCCCGGCCGCGTCTTACACGGTTTCCGGTGACCAGTGAGGGGGGCAAGGATTGTCCCGCAGCCGTGGCAACGCCGGGCGCAAACCTGTCCACACAAGCGCCCGTAACTGCTCAAACCGTTCCGGCATCTTTTCAGGCCTGGTCCTGGGCAGATACCGGCAGCGTGCTGGGAAACCTGCTGGGCGGCGCTTTGTTTATTGGCGGAATGTTTTTGTTGCCGATGATTCTGCGTCAGCTTGTTTCGCTTCTCTGACCGCGCGCTTCGGCGCACGCGCCTTCTGTCCCCGTGGCAGTCTCCCCGGCGCACCCCGGGGGTGGGCACCTCTCCGCACGCCCCCGGGTTCTTTTTACTGGTCGCCGCTCACGTGCTTGCCACCGGTCCAGCCGCCCTGGGCAAGCACAGAATCCCCCAGAGCCCGTGGCGCGGCTTCCAGGTCGGTGGCCATGGAGTCGTTCCAGCGATTCAGAAAACCGTAAAGGCTGATGGCACCCAGAATTTGCACCACCTGTTCTTCGCTCCAGTGATCGCGCATCCGGTCCATCAGGGGCTGATCAACCGCGTTAGGTACACTGCCGGCAGCCAGCGCGAAATCGAGCGCCACGCGCTCTGCATCTGAATACAGCGGGCTGCTCTGGTAGTCCCATACGGCCGCAATTTTCTCGGCTTCGATGCCATGAATACCGGCCGCGATCAGTGAATGGGCTTCACAGTACTGACAGCCGGCAGCGCGACTCGCGAAGTGTGCAATCACACGCAAAAACCCGAGGTCGACAGGACCTTGAGGATCCATCACGGCCCTGGTTAAAGCGCTAAATCCTTTGACCATCTGCGGGCGGCGCTGCATGGTCAACAGGCTGTTGGGAATAAATCCCAGGATATCGGTAAACACGGCGAAGTCGTCTTCCAGCTCCGGCGTAGCCGATGGCGGCAGGGGGTCCATGTGGGCCATAAAATACTCCGCGTTCAGTTGTTTGGAACAAGGCACCCCAAAAAGGAGGCGCTATTGCCCTGGCACAGGTTCAGAAGCCCTGGCACAGGTTCAGAAATTGTCTTGCTGAATTTCAGGGCTAAAGTTCAGGTGCTGAGTGTCAGGCCCTGAAGTTCAGATTCTGGCGTGCAAACTCCTGTGTTCAGGCAGCTTCAGATTCGACTTTAACCGGCCCGTGCAGCAGAGCCTGGCGGGTTGCATCCACCATGAGGTCCACTTCTTCGCTGGTAAGGCCAAAACCCGGTGTATAACGCAGCGCATTCCGGCCGCCATGCACCACATTGACGCCATGCATACGCATGTATTCCTCGGAGGATTCCGCGCCATAACTCTTGTAACGGCGGGGATCCAGCTCTGCGCTGATCAGCAGCCCGGTGCCCTGTACCTTGCATATGGCCCCGCCCAGTTCGTCCTGCAGCGCCTTAAGCTTGCTGACCATTTCCGCACCGCGTTCTTCGATATTGCGGCGCAGTTCCGGCGTGAGCGAGTCAAGTACGGCCACCGCCACGTCCATGGCTCGCGGATTGGTGGTCATGGTATTGCCGTAGATGCCCTTGCGATACAACTTGGCGGTTCTGGCGGTGACTGCCAGGACCGAAAGCGGGTACTGACCCGCGTTGATTGCCTTGGAGTAGGTTTCCATATCCGGTGCCTCCAGATCCTGAAAGCCCGGATAGTCAACAATCGACAGCACGCCATGGGCGCGCAGGCCCGCCTGGATCGAGTCGACCAGGAGCAGGGCGCCATGGGCCCGGGTGAGTTCGCGCGCTTTGGCGTAAAACTCCGGGGTAACCGCCATGCCCGGGTTGCCTTCACCCATGACCGGCTCAAGGAACATGGCCTCGATGAAGATATTGTTGGCCTCGGCATCAGCGAAGGCCTGCTCGAGCTCCTCAATATTGTTCGGCTCGACGGTCATCAGGTTGTCGCGGTCACGGAACGAGGCCAGGTGTTTGACATAGTTGGCGCGCGTGGAATCGGAAAAACGCCCGGGCCGCTCGGTACGTCCGTGAAATGCGCCGGACAAACCAAGGCAATGAATAGCACGTCCTGCATGCGGACCACCCGGGTCGGTTTGCAGTTTGGCGTTGATATCGGAAATGCGTGCCGCAAGCGTCACGGACTCCGAGCCGCTGTTCAGACAGAACATGGCGCTGTAGGGGTTGCCGCCGCGGGTGTGGCCGATCTCGCGATTCATTGCATCAAAAAAGCGTTTCTGGCTGACGTTGGGCGTCATGATATTGGCCATCACGTGTGGCGCGTTCATGGCTTCCAGCACCTGCTCCGGTGCGTGACCAAAACCCAGCATCCCGTAGCCACCGCATTCGTACAGCACCGCGCCCTTCAGAGTCACAATCCATGGCCCTTTCGCAGAGAGACTGACATAGGGACAGACCGCATCTTCCGGGTAGAAATTGATAAAGCCGTTTTGTACTTCCGACGCCTGGCCCGCTTCATCCATGGCAATTAATTCGGGTTGCGTCTGTTTCAGTTCAGCAAAGCTTGCCAGTGCGGCATCAACGGCTTCTTCCAGGCGCGGGTCCTGCGCCGCGAAGTCGAGCAGCTTCTGGTCGTCAAGGCCCTTGGTTGCAGATTCGCCGCCCTGGGAGCGGAGGATGTCAAGCTTGTCAATAATGTTCATAGGAATAGCTTCGCTGTGCGTGCCGTGCGGCGGTAAGAAGTGATACGCCTGATTATAGCGCAGGGCAGGGGCCCGGTCTGCTGTGCCCGCCGATTGATGCATCGTTCAGTTCAGGACTTCTGCACGCCCTTTATTGGCCGGGTGTTTGGCCAACTGTTCAACAATCAGGGCGTCTTTTGTCGTTGCTGCGAGAGGGCCCACGCGACATGTTCGCGGACCAGGGCCGAGGGGTGGTTTTCGCGCTGCCTGAGTGCTTTGATGGTCGCCTCTGAAGCCGGTGCATTGCCCAGCGCCACCGCGATGTTGCGGAGCCAGCACTCAAAACCGATGCGGCGAATCGGGCTGCCGGCAGTGCGCTCCAGAAATTCTGTCTCTTCCCAGGCGAAGAGCTGCCTCAGCTGAGGTGCCTCCAGGCCGTTGCGGGGGGCAAAATCCTCCTCGGTCGTTGCCTGGGCAAAACGATTCCACGGGCACACAGCCTGGCAGTCATCGCAGCCATATATTCTGTTGCCCATTAACGGCCGCAAAGACTCCGGAATTGATGTTCTTAACTCGATGGTGAGGTAGGAAATACAGCGCCGGGCATCGACCTGGTAAGGCGCCACAATCGCACCGGTCGGGCAGGCATCTATGCAACGCGTACATTTGCCGCAGTGATCGGTCTGCGGTTCGTCGATGGGCAAAGGCAGATCGGTATAAATTTCGCCCAGAAAAAACCAGCTGCCGGCTTCCCGGTCCAGCAAATTGCTGTGCTTGCCGATCCAGCCCAGACCGGCTTTTTCCGCGAGCGCCTTTTCCAGCACTGGCGCAGAATCCACAAACACCCGGTAGCCAAACGGACCGACGCTGGCCTCGATACGATCGCTGAGGGTTTGCAGCCGCTTACGCAGCACCTTGTGATAATCGCGACCAAGTGCATAGCGTGACACCACGCCGGTATCACCCTGCGCGAGCAGCGCCAGGGCGTTGTCCTGACCTTCCGGAAGGTAGTCCATCCGGGCTGCGAGGACACGCACCGTGCCGGGCACCAGTTCAGCCGGCCGGCTGCGTTTGGTGCCATGACGGGCCATCCATTCCATCTCGCCATGACGTCCGGCGGCCAGCCATTGTTCAAGGTGCGCTTCGTGCTCATCAAGCCGGGTATCGGTGATGCCGAGCTTCTGAAAACCCAGTTCGCGTGCCCAGGTCTTGATTTGCCGGGCCAGTTCATCCGCGGCCATGGGCAGGGCCGGGGCATCCTTGGGGATTTTGCTCAAGGTGGATGTCACTATAATGTGTGCATGTTTTCCATAAGCGACAAATTGTATACCGCGAACGACTGCCGGACGCTGGATCGCACGGCAATAGAGGAGTTCGGTATTCCCGGCCTTGTGCTGATGACACGGGCCGGCAACGCCGTGGTAGAGGCGGCGCGCGCTGCATACCCGGCCAGCAACAGCTGGCTGATACTCTGCGGCGCGGGAAACAACGCTGGCGATGGTTATGTCATTGCCCGGCTGGCGCTGGAGTTTGGCGTCAAGACGCGGGTCGTCGCGCTGACCGACCCGGGAGCGTTGAAAGGCGATGCCGCGCTTGCTTACGCCCGTTACCGGGAGATCGGCGATGAGCCACTTCGCTGGCCATGCGGGATTCCCGACCACATCAACCTGGTTATTGATGCCATGTTGGGCACCGGGCTGGACCGGCCGGTGGAAGGCGATTTTCTGCAGGTCATTGAGGCCATCAATCATTTAAGTTGCCGGCGGGTGGCAGTGGATATCCCTTCGGGTCTGCACGCAGACACGGGCGCTGTGCTCGGCACCGCAGTTCATGCGGATATGACCGTGACTTTTATTGGAAAAAAACGCGGTCTGTTTACCGCCGACGGTCCCGAGCAGGCCGGGCACATTATTTTTGACCGGCTTGAGGTGCCAACCGCGGCCTATCAGTCTGTGTCCACGCCGGGCCATCTGCTGAATGCCGACTACCTCACCGCTAACCTCGGGCGCCGCGCACGCAACAGCCACAAGGGCCAGTTCGGTCATGTTCTGCTGGTTGCCGGCGATGTGGGTATGAGTGGTGCCGCCCGGCTGGCGGCGGAAGGCGCATTGCGCAGTGGCGCCGGCCTGGTGACGGTCGCAACCCGTCCTGAACATGCTGCCATGCTGAATCTGACGCGTCCTGAAATGATGGTCAAAGCAGTGACCAGCGCGCCGGAACTCGTCGCGGCCAGTGAGCGGGCGACAGTGATTGCCGTGGGACCGGGTTTGGGCAAAGGTGAATGGGGCAGAAGCCTGTTTGCGGCCTGCCTGGATGATGAGCGCCCCCTTGTCGTGGATGCCGACGGACTCAACCTGCTGGCTGAGAACCCTGAAAAACGTGACAACTGGGTGCTGACCCCGCATCCCGCAGAGGCAGCCCGGTTGTTGGGCTGCGATACACCAGCCATCCAGGCCGATCGTGTGGGCGCAGCTCAGGCCCTGGCCGTGCGATACCAGGCAATGGTGATACTCAAGGGCTGCGGCTCGGTGGTGGCCGCGCCGGATGGTCGCTGGGATATTTGTGCGCTGGGCAATCCGGGCATGTCTACCGGCGGCAGTGGGGATGTGCTCACCGGTGTGGTCGCGGCCATGCTGGCGCAGGGCTTTGATACCTGGAAGGCAGCCCGTCTGGCGACCCTGGCGCACGCAGCGGCTGGTGATCGCGCCGCGCTTGAAGGCGAGCGCGGCCTGCTTGCCCTGGATATCGCGCATCGCTTGCAACAGGTTGTCAACTTTTGAGCGAACCAGACCGCACACCGTTGGTGACCATCACCACCCAGCCGCTTGATGAGGCTGCAATGACTGCGCTGTCCCGGCGCATGGCACCTGCCGTGCGCACACCGGCAACAATATTTCTGCGTGGCGAGCTGGGCGCTGGAAAGACCACCTTTACCCGGGCCCTGGTTCAGGCGCTGGGCCATACAGGGCGGGTGAAGAGTCCAAGCTACGGACTGCTGGAGCACTATGAACTCGGTGCAGTCAACGTCCTGCATCTCGATCTGTACCGAATCAGCGATCCCGGTGAACTGGAGTTTCTTGGCATCGAGGACCTGTTCGAAGCGTCGACCCTGCTCGTGGTGGAGTGGCCGGAGCAGGGCGGTACAGCCTTGCCAGAGCCTGATATTGAAATTGTATTCAGCGCCGGACCAGAAAAAAAACCGGGCTCACGCTGCCTTGGCTTTCATGCGTATTCTGATTCCGGTGTTGATTTATGTCGGTTTATTGACACTCTGCTTTAAACTCATATTCTAGCTAGCCATCTTATCCAGCGGTTTTATATAGAAAAACTGTTGCTTTTTCCGGAAAATCAATTCATCATTGAGTCTGCTCTAATTGGCGATGAGGGGATTCATTGCAGTGAAGCGCTTGGTTCCGGTCTTACTATTGACGATCTGTAGTTCTGCATTTGCTGCAGACGTTAGTGGTTTACGTGTGTGGGCAGGTCCGGATAAGACCCGGGCGGTGCTGGATCTGGCCGGCGATGCGGAATATTCACTGTTTACCCTTGCTAACCCCCATCGGGTGGTTATCGACTTAAAAGAGTCATCGCTGGACGGCAACTTCGACATTGATACAGAACAGTCGGGCATCATTAAAAGCGTGCGGCATGGTAAGCCGGACAAGGACACGCTTCGGGTTGTGCTGGATCTCAATAGCGCTGTTGATCTGAAGAGCTTCATGATTGCCCCAACCGGGCAATACGGCTACCGCCTGGTGGTCGACATGTTTGATGAGACACGTACCGAGGTTACGCAGACAGTGCGTACCCTGGCCTCTATCCAGGGCGGTAATCGCGATATCGTGGTTGCCATCGACGCCGGACACGGTGGCGAAGACCCGGGTGCCATCGGCCCAAAACATACGCGGGAAAAGGACGTAGTACTGCAGATCGCCAAACGCCTGAAGGCACGTATTGACGAGTTGCCCGGCATGCGCGCGGTTCTGACGCGCACAGGTGATTACTATGTGCCGCTGCGGGCACGCTACGAGCGCGCCCGGGAAAACCGGGCAGATCTGTTTTTATCGGTTCACGCGGATGCCTTCAAGAATCGCAATGTCCGCGGCAGTTCCGTTTTCGTATTGTCCCAGAGTGGCGCCAGCAGTGAGTTTGCGCGCCTGTTGGCGCAGGGTGAGAACGCGGCTGACCTGGTCGGCGGCGTGTCATTAAATGACAAGGATGACCTGCTTACCTCCGTTTTGCTCGACCTCTCACAAAGCGCCACGATTCAGGCCAGTAACCAGATTGCCGGCGAGATTCTCAGTTCCATAGGCCAGACCACGCGGGTCCATAAAGACCACGTCGGCCGCGCCAACTTCATGGTGCTCAAATCACCGGATGTGCCCTCTGTGCTGGTCGAAACCGCTTTTATCAGCAACCCGACCGAAGAAAAGCGCCTGTCTGAGCGTGAATTCCAGGAAAACATGGCCAAGGCCATTGCCCGTGGTGTGCGCAATTATTTTTACCGCAGCCCACCCCCTGGCACCTGGCTGGCCGCGAACCGCGATGGAACACGCCATGTCGTGTCCAGCGGGGAAACCCTTGGCGCCATCGCCAATCGTTATAACGTTTCCGTCACTACGATTCGCCAGGCGAACCAATTGAATGGTGACCTGATCCGTGTCGGTTCAGAACTGGTGATTCCAACCATCTGAGCCACAACGACCGCAGGGTGGCGCGTCACGCGGACCGGTTTATGCCGTAAACGTGGCGCGTCACCATTTTTTCTCTGCAAGTCACTTTTCCGGAATAAGCAAGCCAATTTAGCGCATGGCACAGGTGCGGTCCGCGCACCTGAACCGGTATCATGTGATCGCTCTACTTCCTGATCAGCGTGCCATGCCGATACTTCAATTACCCCCTGGACTTGTAAATCAGATCGCCGCGGGCGAGGTGGTTGAGCGCCCCGCGTCAGTCGTCAAGGAGCTGGTGGAAAACAGCCTCGATGCCGGCGCACGCGCAATCAACGTTATCCTGGAACAGGGTGGCAAACGTCTGATTCGCATCGAGGATGACGGCAGTGGTATTTCTGAAGCAGATTTACCCCTGGCGCTGGCCAGTCATGCGACCAGCAAGATCAAGTTGCTTGATGACCTGGAGGCGGTGGCCACGCTGGGTTTTCGCGGCGAGGCACTGGCCAGTATTGCCTCGGTATCGCGCCTTTCATTAACATCCCGAATCTACGGCAGCGATCATGCCTGGCAAGTCACCGCGCATGACGGCGTGGTCAGCAGCCTGAAGCCTGCGGCCGGCGGCGTTGGCACACGGATCGATGTGGAGGATCTTTTCTATAATGTGCCCGCGCGGCGTAAGTTCCTGCGTACTGATCGTACCGAATTCAGCCACATTGATACCCTGCTTAAACGAATCGCATTGGGAAATTTTGCGGTCGGCCTGCGCCTGCAACACAACGGCAAGGTGATTCGCGTGCTGCCACCGGCCGCGGACGAGTCCGGTCAGGCACAGCGTGTTGCCTTGCTGTGCGGCAAAGAGTTTCTGGATCACGCCCAGCAGGTGGATGCCGGTGCCGGTTCCTTTGCATTGACGGGCTGGGTTGCCGAGCCGCGCTACAACCGGGCCCAGGCGGACCGCCAGTTTTTCTACGTGAACGGCCGCATGGTCAAGGACCGGACCATCGCCCACGCCATTCGCCAGGCTTTCCGCGACGTCCTGTTTCATGGGCGTCATCCGGCTTTCGTGCTGTTTTTGCACTGCCCGCCCGAGCTGGTGGATGTGAACGTGCATCCGCAGAAACACGAAGTCAGGTTCCGGGATCAGCGTGCGGTGCACAACTTCATCTATTCAAGCCTGCATCGTTTGCTGGCTGAGCGTGGCGTTGGCGCGGGTAATCTGCGGCCGGGCAGCGGGTTGGAAAACGTGATGGCGCCCGACGCACCCCGGCAGGGCGGTATGCCCATGATGCCGTCGGCCCAGGCGCCGTGGAAACCTTCCGGCGCGGTGTCCCCGGCTGCCATTGCGGAACAACTGGGCGCCTATGAACAGTTCAGCCGTGCCCCGGAGCGTATGGAGCAAGCGCAGGGCGATATCCCCCCGTTGGGCTTTGCCCTGGCGCAGCTGCACGGAATCTACATTCTGGCCCAGAATGCCGCCGGCCTGGTGCTGGTGGATATGCACGCCGCCCACGAACGCATTACCTACGAGCGCCTCAAGGCCGGGCAGGCGGGCCAGGGTATTCGCAGCCAGACCTTGCTGGTGCCGGTGGCGCTGAGCGTCTCGGAACGCGAGGCTGACCTGGCTGAACGCAGCGCTCAGCAGCTTGATGCGCTGGGCTTTGAATGCGATCGCAGCGGACCGGAGTCCCTGCTGGTGCGCAAGGTGCCGACTTTACTGCAGCAGGCCGATATCCCCGCCTTGTTGAAGGATGTGCTCAGCGACCTGGTCAGCCAGGGCAGCAGTAAGCGCCTGGAATCAGAGCTGGATGAGGTGTTGTCGTCGATGGCCTGCCATGGCTCGGTTCGCGCCAACCGTCGTCTGTCGCTGGAAGAAATGAACGCCTTGCTGCGTGATATGGAGCGCACCGAACGAAGTGCACAGTGCAATCATGGCCGCCCGACCTGGGTGCAGCTGGATATGGGGTCGCTGGACCGTTTGTTTCTGCGGGGCCGGTAGTGTCTTTGCCACCCCTGATTTGTCTGATGGGACCCACCGCGGCGGGAAAGACCGGCCTGGCAATTTCACTGTGTGAGCGCTTTCCGCTGGATATCATCAGTGTCGATTCGGCGCTGGTTTACCGCGGTATGAATATCGGTACCGCCAAGCCTGATGCGCAAACCCTGGCGCGTGCCCCGCATCGCCTGATCAACCTTCGTGATCCCGGGGATGCCTATTCGGCGGCCGATTTTCGTGCTGATGCGCTACGTGAGATCGAACAGATCGTGAGCGCGGGGCGGATTCCGATGCTGGTGGGTGGCACCATGCTGTACTTTCGGGCGCTGCTCGAAGGCCTGTCGGACCTGCCCGAGGCCGACCCGGCGATCCGGGCAGGGCTCGAGGCGCGGGGCCAGGCAGAGGGCTGGGACACCCTGCACGCGGAGCTGGCGGTCAAGGACCCGGTTGCGGCGGAGAAAATAGATCCCAACGACCCGCAGCGTATTCAGCGGGCCCTGGAAGTGCATCAGCTGACCGGAACACCGCTGAGCGAGTTGCAAAAGTCACAGCGGCCCGACCCGCTGCCCTATCGCACACTCAAACTGGTTATTTGCCCACCGGACCGCGCGGTGCTGCACCAGCGTATCGCGCAACGATTTGACCTGATGATGGAGCAGGGTTTTCCTGAAGAGGCCCGTGCCTTGCGTGCCAGACCTGATTTTGACCCGCAACGGCCGGCCATGCGCGCGGTCGGCTATCGGCAGGCCTGGCCATGGCTGGACGGACGCTATGGTCAGGCCGAAATGCGCGAGAAAGCACTGGCTGCGACGCGCCAGCTGGCCAAGCGTCAGCTCACATGGCTGCGACGTGAGCCCGGTACGCTATGGTATGATCCGGATGCGGACAAGGCGCTTGATGAACTGGTCGACGTCATTGAAGATTTCCTTGAATCTTCACATGATCATTCCAACTATCAAGCATGATGCATGACAATAATTTCCAATGGAGGAATGACCATGACAAAGGGTCAATCATTGCAGGAACCGTTTCTCAACGCTTTGAGGCGCGAGCGTGTGCCGGTGTCCGTCTATCTCGTAAACGGCATTAAACTTCAGGGACAGATCGAGTCTTTCGACCAGTTTGTCGTGCTGCTGAAAAACTCCGTGAGCCAGATGATCTACAAGCATGCCATTTCCACGGTTGTGCCGGCGCGCAACGTCAAGGTATTCGAAGAAGGGGAGGAGTGATCCACCCGTGACGGCCAGGTAATGGAACTATTCGAACGCGCCGAACGCGGCGACCGCGCTGTCATTCTTCATCCTGTCTTTGCGGGCACTGGCCCGGAGGCGCTGGACGAATTCAAAGAACTGGCACGCTCAGCCGGCGTCGAACTCGCTGCAGTCATCACCGCGCCCCGGGATAAGCCGGACTCGCGCTATTTTGTCGGCTCAGGCAAGGTTGATGAGCTGCATGAGGCCGTCGAACGTCATGATGCCTCGCTGATTCTTGTCAGCCGTCCCCTGTCGCCCGTGCAGGAACGGAATATCGAAAAACGCTGCAAGGTGCAGGTTCTCGACCGCACCACGCTGATTCTGGATATTTTCGCGCAACGTGCCCGTTCTCACGAAGGCAAGCTACAAGTTGAGCTGGCGCAACTGCGCCATTTGTCCACCCGCCTGGTGCGGGGCTGGACCCACCTTGAACGACAGAAAGGCGGTATCGGCCTGCGCGGGCCGGGTGAAACCCAGCTCGAGACAGACCGGCGCCTGATCGGACACCGCATTCGTAACCTCCGCGATCGCCTGGAGCGGGTTAACCGCCAGCGTGAGCAGGGCAGACGCCGGCGCAGTCGGGGTGAAACGCCCACCGTTGCGCTCGTCGGTTACACCAACGCGGGTAAATCCAGCCTGTTCAACGCGCTCACCGAGGCCAGTGTCGGCACCCAGGACATGCAATTTGCCACCCTGGACCCGACCGTCCGGCGCCTGATGGGGGTCAGTGGAGAAATTTTGCTGGCAGATACGGTCGGTTTTGTCAGCGAGCTCCCGCACGAATTGATTGCTGCCTTTCGAGCCACGCTGCTCGAGGCGCGCGAGGCTGATCTGCTGGTTCACGTGATCGATGTTGCAGACCCGTTTCATGCCGAGCGCCGGGATGAGGTGGATGAGGTGCTTCACGATATTGGCGCCGGCCAGCTGCCCATGATCCGGGTGTACAACAAGATTGATCTGACCAGCCAGGTTGCGGGTGTTCAGCGCGGCGCGGATGGCCTGGTTGAACAGGCGCATGTATCTGCGCTGCGCGGCAGCGGCCTGGATGAGCTTCTGACCGGTATCGAAGAACGCGTATCAGGACAGCGAATTCAGCGCTGGATTCGACTGGAGGGCAGTGATGCCCGCCTGCGCGCCCGCCTGTTCGAGCTGGGTGCCGTCAGCGAAGAAATGGTTGAGGAAGACGGGTGTTGGAAGCTGCGCATTGATTTGCCGCTGTCCATGGCCCGGCGGCTATCGCGACCGGGCGAGCCGGAAGCGCGGGTGGTCCGTGAACAACTACTGTCCGGGCTGATCCGGCACTGATTCGACACTGAATCGTTGGCTTCACATGGCACGCACAGCCAACTCATAGGATAATGGGAAATTCGGCGTTTAATTCGGCCGCGCATGCCTTGGAAAGGGCACGCGTGATGCCCATCTCTCACACATTGGATGAAGACATCCACAACTTGATGATCATCAGGAGATAGTTATGCCCTGGAAGGAACCCGGCAAGGGGGACAAGAAGGACCCCTGGAAACAGGGCGATCAGCCCCCGGAACTGGACGAGGTGTTCCAGAACATGCAAAACAAGGTTCGCTCCATCTTTGGCGGTGGCGGTGGGTCTGGACAGCAGAAATCCGGCGGCAGTGGCAGCGGGGGCATTCTTAGCCTTGCCCTGGTGCTCGTGGTGCTCTGGGCGGTTTGGGATTCGATCAATATCATCGACGAGGCCGAACTCGGTGTCGTTTTGCGATTTGGTGAATTTAACCGGATTCTCAATCCCGGCCTGAACCTGACCTTGCCACGGCCCTTTGAGCGTGTTGACACGGTTAATGTGAGCAGCGTGCGGACGGTGGAAGATCGCGGGCAGATGCTGACCGAGGATGAAAACCTTGTTGAGTTTGCCTACAAGGTCCAATACACGGTTTCCAACGCGGAAGCCTTCCTGTTCAATGTTCGTGACCCGGAGATCACCCTGCGCCAGGCCGCGGAGAGTGCTCTGCGCGAGAACGTGGGTACCAACCGACTGGATGACATCCTCGAGGGTACGACGCGAAATACCGTCCGTATTGAAACCCAGCGCGTGCTGCAGGAAACCATGGACCTTTACGGTGCCGGCGTACGGGTGACCGAATTCAACCTGAACGACGTGTCTGTGCCGACGCAGGTTCGCGAGGCCTATTCCGACGTAATCCGCGCCCGGGAAGACCGCCAGCGCTTTATCGAGGAAGCCCGCGTGTATGAAAACTCCGTGGTCCCCGAAGCGCGTGGACAGGCGGCCAGAATTCTGCAGGAAGCCGAGGGTTACCGGGAATCTACCGTCGCCCTGGCCGAAGGTGAGGCCGACCGCTTCCTGCTGCAGCTTGGCGCTTATCAGCAGGCTCCTGAAATCACCCGTACACGCATGTACCTGCAAGTGATGGAAGGCGTACTCGGCGACTCGAAGAAAGTGCTGCTGGATGTCGATTCCAGTGACAATATTCTGTATCTGCCCCTGGGTGGCAACAGCGCAAACTTCGATCCGAACCGCATGCCGCCGGTGATGACACCGGACGACCAGAGACCGCCACAGCAGACGGATCGCCCGACCCGAACGACGCGAAACCCTAACCGGGAGTCACGATAATGAGTAAAGCCATCCTTCTTGTACTGGCCGGTATCCTGGCCTTTGTGGGGCTCAACAGCATCTTCACGGTCCAGGAAACGGAATATGCGATCCGGTTCCAGCTGGGTCGAATTGTAAAAGCTGATTATGAGCCCGGGCTGCATTTCAAGATGCCGTTCGTGAACAACATCCGTACCTTTGACAACCGGATCCTGACGCTGGATACGAGTCCGCAGGCGATGCTGACATCGGAACAAAAGTTCGTAGATGTTGATTCCTTCGTCAAGTGGCGCATCAGGGACGTGTCACGCTTCTATACTGCAACGCAAGGTAACGAGGCCGTCGCGCTCAATCGTCTGAACAGCATTATTGAAGACAGGCTGCGCAACCAGATCGCCAGCCGCACGCTGGCCGAAGTCGTGTCCGAGCAGCGGGTCAACACCATGCAGGATATTGCCACTGCTGCTAACACGGCTGCGGAAGAATTTGGAATCGAAGTGGTTGATGTGCGTATCAAGAGCATCGAGTTACCCGATGATGTGCGTGAATCGGTTTTCCGGCGCATGGCAGCGGACCGGCAGAAAGAAGCCAACCGTTATCGCTTTGAGGGCCGGGAGGAATCAGAACGCATTAAATCCAATGCTGACCGGGAATCGCAGGTGATTCTCGCCGAGGCCGAACGTGATGGTCAGCGGATGCGCGGTGAGGGCGATGCCTTGTCAATAACTATCTACGCTGAGTCCTTCGGATCAGACGAAGAATTCTTCGCCTTTTCCAGGAGCTTGCAGGCTTATCGCAACGCTTTTGGCAATCAGGATGATGTGCTGGTTCTGGATCCAAGCTCTGAGTTCTTCGACTATTTTAACGGCGACGCGAAGAAGTAAGGCGACGCGACGCAATCTGGTCGTCGATAAAACACGCCGGTGGATTCCCTGTTAAAAGATCTCGCAACGGCCTTTGCCTTGTTGCTGATTCTCGAAGGGTTGTTGCCGGCGCTGGCGCCGCAACAATGGTTAAAAGCAATGATGGAAGCCGCGCGGCTGGGGCCGCGCGGCATTCGTTTGATCGGTTTTATCTGTTTATTGAGCGGGGCGGTCATGCTCCAGCTGTTACTTTAGCGGTCAGATAAAAAATCCAACGCCACTAACCCTGGTGAGGAACGCCGCTGTATAAAAAACGTTGGGAATATTTATGAGTCATTCAGTTGTCGTCCTGGGCACCCAGTGGGGTGATGAGGGCAAGGGCAAAATCGTGGACCTGCTGTGCCAGGACATGGATGCGGTGGTGCGTTTCCAGGGTGGGCACAACGCCGGTCACACGCTGGTTATTGACGGTGACAAGACGGTTCTGCACCTGATACCTGCCGGCATCATGCACCCGGGCGTTCGTTGCTTTATTGGCAACGGGGTGGTTTTGTCACCGGAAGCATTCAAGGCCGAAATTGATAATCTGCAGGCACGTGGCGTGGACGTGGAGTCCCGCATGGTGATCTCGCCCGCGTGTCCCGTGATCATGCCGTATCACGCGCAGCTCGACCGGGCGCGCGAAGAGGCCCTGGGCCTTAAGGCCATCGGCACCACCTCGCGTGGAATCGGTCCGGCCTATGAGGACAAGGCATCGCGACGCGGCGTGCGGGTGGCCGATCTGCTCAACCCGGCAGCACTGGCCAGCAAGCTGGAGTCGGTGGTTGCTTACCACAGCTTTGACCTGGTCAACCGCTATGGCATGGAACCCCTGGATTACCCGGCTATTCTTGACGAAACACTGGCGCTGGCGGATGCCATCGGCCACATGGTGGGTGATGTCTCCGGCGAACTGCATCAGCTGCGCGATGCCGGTAAACGTATTCTCTTTGAGGGCGCCCAGGGTGCCTTGCTGGATATCGACCACGGCACCTATCCCTTTGTGACATCCAGCAACACCACGGTGGGCGGGGTATGCACCGGCGCCGGCGTTGGCCCGGATGCCATCGATTATGTACTGGGTATCACCAAGGCCTACACAACGCGCGTGGGTGCCGGGCCGTTTCCCACCGAGCTGTTTGATGAGGTGGGTGCCGGGATCGCCGACCGCGGTGCAGAGTTTGGTGCAACCACCGGCCGTCCGCGCCGCTGTGGCTGGCTGGACGCGGTCACCCTGAAGCGCTCGGTGCGGCTCAATGGCCTGACCGGGTTTTGCGTGACCAAGCTCGATGTGCTCGACGGCATGGATGAGATCAAGATCTGCACGGCTTATAAGCTGGACGGCGAAGAGATCAGCGTGCCGCCGACCAATCCGGATGACTGGTCATCCCTGGAGCCGGTCTACGAGTCTTTTCCCGGCTGGAGTGAAAGTTCCCGCGGCGTAACCCGCATGGAAGACCTGCCCGCCAATGCCCGTTCCTACCTGAAAGTCATGGAGGAACTGACCGGCGCGCCGGTCCACATGGTGTCCACAGGTCCGGATCGGAACGAGAACATCATTCTGCGCCATCCGCTCGACTAGCGGATCATCTGTGCGGGAGGGTGCGGGAGCTTCGATATAGATTGACTTCGCGGCCCCAGATCGGTATCGTGCGCGTCGGTTCGGCGGTTCCCCTTACCCTGAATCGACCCTTAGGCTGCAGTTTTCCCCTTACTGCAGCCTTTTGCCGAGGTGGCGGAATTGGTAGACGCGCTAGCTTCAGGTGCTAGTGAGCATTAGCTCGTGGAGGTTCAAGTCCTCTCCTCGGCACCAAACAAAGTCTGGACCCGCTGGCAGCGATGTCAGCGGGTTTTTTTATGTTCACGCTTTACAGTGAATCCATCGTGTACTCATTGGCAATTCCTTCCACGCAGTCCGGGCCGCGAACCGATACACTAGCGCCCTGAATCAACAACGGTAAACACATGGCACGTAACAAAAAGAAATCATTCAAGCAGGACCACATAGATGCGAAAGCCCCGGACCGGGTGGCCATCATGGACTGCCTGGATCACGCCGGCCGCCCTTTAAAGCGCGGCGAGGTGCAAAAAGCCCTGAACGTCAAAGGCGATGACAGTCAGGAAATTCTGCGCCGTCGCCTGGGCGCCATGGTCCGGGATGGTCAGCTGGTTAAGAACCGGGCTGGCGCCTATGGCCTCTCGACCCGCATGGATCTGATTAAAGGGCGCGTCATTGCCCATCCTGATGGCTTCGGTTTCCTGGTGCCGGATGAGGGCGGTGACGACCTGTACTTGTCCTCCCGCGAAATGCGTCCGGTCATGCACGGCGACCGGGTGATGGCCTCGGTGGTTGGCGTGGATCATCGCGGACGTCGCGAAGGCAAGGTTAAAGAGGTGCTGGAGCGCGCGCATGAGACCATCGTGGGCCGCTTTGTCGAGGAAAGCGGGGTTGCCCTGGTAGTACCGGATGAGACCCGCCTGACGCAGGATATTCTTATTCCCCTGCAGGATACGATGGGCGCCCAGCCGGGCCAGGTCGTGGTGGCGGCCATTGTGCGCCAACCCACGGATCGCAAGCCGCCGCTGGGGCGCATTGTGCAGATCCTGGGCGACCTGGGCGATCCTGGGATGGCCACCGATATTGCCATCCACAACTTTGGTATTCCCAACGAATGGCCTGAAGGCGTTGAAGCCGAGGCCGGATCGTTTGGCGCGGTTGTGCCGGAGGCCATGAAAACGGGCCGCAAGGACCTGCGCGACCTGCCGCTGGTAACCATCGACGGCGCCGACGCGCGCGATTTTGACGATGCGGTGTTCGCCCGTCGCGTGCGCAACGGCTGGCGTCTTGTTGTGGCTATTGCGGATGTGGCCAGCTATGTCACGCCATCAAAAGCACTGGATGAGGAGGCGCTGCACCGGGCGACTTCGGTGTATTTTCCCAACCGCGTCGTGCCCATGCTGCCCGAGGCGCTGTCCAACGGCCTGTGTTCCCTGAAACCCCGCGAGGACCGTTTGTGCCTGGCCTGTGACATGACCGTGGATGAAAAAGGCAAAGTGGTTCGCAGCCGGTTTGTCTCAGCGGTGATGAATTCCCATGCCCGCCTGACCTATGACCAGGTCTGGACCTATCTTGATGGCGGCGAGCTGCCATTTGAAAAGCCGCGCGAGGGCGTATCGGAAAGCCTCGACGAGCTTTATGCCCTGTACAAGGTATTGCGCAAAGCACGTCGTCGCCGCGGTGCCATTGATTTCGAGAGCCAGGAAATCAAGTTTGTCTTCAATGAAAAAGGCGAGGTGGAAGACCTGGTTCCAACCGAGCGCCATGATGCGCACAAGCTGATCGAAGAGTGCATGATCCTGGCCAATGTCCAGGCGGCACTCTTTCTGCAGGAGCGCAAGCTGGTGGCACCGTTCCGGGTGCATGCGCCGCCACCGCTGCTCAAACTTGAGTCGCTGGAGGCTTTTCTGAGCTCCCAGGGAATCAAACGGACCTGGAAAGACCAGCCAACGCCCAAGGATTTCGAGAAAATTGTCGAACTGGTGCACGGACGGCCTGATGAGAAGCTGATCATGGCGGTCCTGTTACGTTCCCAGTCTCTGGCCGTATACAAGCCGGATAACGGGGGTCATTTCGGCCTGGCACTGTCGGCCTATACGCATTTCACCTCGCCGATCCGGCGCTACCCGGATTTGCTGGTGCACCGCGCCATTCATCACGCCATTGCGCACGGCGAAAAACCACCGTATCCCTACAGCAGCGAGAAGATGGACCGGCTGTGTGAGCAGTCCTCGCACCGTTCGCGGCGCGCCGAGGAAGCCGAGCGCGATGTCCATGACCGCTTGAAATGCATGTACATGGAGCGACACATTGGCATGGAGTTCGACGGAATCGTGTCCGGCGTTACATCCTTTGGCCTGTTTGTAGAGCTTGACCATGGCAATGTCAGCGGACTGGCCCACGTGACCAGCCTGGCCAATGACTACTATCATTTCGACCCGGTACGACACCGTCTGAAGGGCGAGCGCTCCGGACGTGAATACCAGCTTGCCGACAAGGTTCGTGTGCGGGTCAAAGAGGTTAATATCGAGGATCGCAAAATTGACTTTGAACTGGTGAGTGAATGAAAAGCGATCGTTCCCGACTCGTCGCCGGCATCAACCCGGTCATCGCAGCCATCAATGCCCACCCGGGCGACATTCTGCGCCTGCTGGTGGTGGCTGATACGCGTAATCAGCGGGTCAAGGACATTGAACTCATGGCCCGCGACGCGGGTATCGAGGTGGTACCCAGCCGCCGTGAGCAGCTTGAGGACCTCACCGGACTGGACAGCCACCAGGACGTGGTCGCTGAGCTGGCTGGACAGGTCAGCCTGGATGAGGCGGGGCTCGAAGCACTGCTGGAAAATCTCGATGAGGCCCCGCTGTTGCTGGTGCTGGATGGCGTCACTGATCCGTACAACCTCGGCGCTTGCCTGCGTACGGCCGAAGCGGCCGGCGTGCATGCGGTGATCGTGCCCCGGGACCGCTCAGCCGGGCTCACTCCGGCTGCCCGTAAAGCTTCCGCCGGTGCCTCGGAGATTCTGCCGTTGGTGCAGGTCACCAACCTGGCGCGCACGCTGCGTATGCTGAAAGACCGTGGTATCTGGCTGTATGGCGCTGCCGGTGACGCCGAGTCTGATTTGTACAGCCTGGATCTTGCCGGCCCCATGGCGCTGGTCATGGGTAGTGAGGGCGAAGGACTGCGGCGCCTGACCGCTGAGACCTGCGACTACCTGCTACGGATCCCCATGCCCGGCACGATGGAAAGCCTGAACGTGTCGGTGGCCACCGGTGTGTGCCTGTTCGAGGTGCGCCGTCAACGCAGACCTCAGACAAGTTCACCTGCCGTGGGTACAGCCCGGTCATGACCAGCATGAAGGTAGCCCTGGCGCAGATCTCGCCGGTGCTGCTGGACCGCCAGAAGACCCTGGCCAAGGTCCATGAGGCCATGCGCGAGGCCGCAGGGCAGGGGGCCCGCCTGGTGGCCTTTGGCGAAGGCCTGCTGCCGGGCTATCCCTACTGGCCGGAACTGACCGGGGGTGCAACCTTCGAATCCGGGCTGCAAAAAGAACTGCATGCGCTGTATCAGCAGCAGGCGGTTGATGTGGCCGGCGGTGGCCTGGCAGAGACCTGCGCCCTGGCGGCCGAACTGAGCCTGGCCGTGTATCTGGGCTGTATCGAACGCGCCACTGACCGCAGCCACCACAGTCTCTATGCGAGCCTGGTGTATATCGATCCGCAGGGGCAGATAGGTTCGGTGCATCGTAAATTGCAGCCCACCTATGACGAGCGCCTTAACTGGGCGCCCGGTGACGGTCACGGCCTGCGGGTACACGACCTGCACGGGTTTCGTGTCGGCGGCCTGAACTGTTGGGAAAACTGGATGCCATTGCCGCGTGCCGCGTTGTACGGGCAGGGTGAGAACGTCCATGTGGCGGCCTGGCCCGGCAGCGTCCGCAATACCAAAGACATTACCCGCTTTATTGCCCGCGAAGGGCGCAGCTACGTACTGTCCGTCTCCTCGGTGATGAAGTCCGCCTGGCTCCCGGAGTCGATTCCCGGCAGTGAAACCATGCGGGCCAACAGCCCTGAATGGCTCACCGACGGCGGCTCCTGTATCGCGGGACCTGACGGTGACTGGGTCATCGAACCACTGCCCTTTGAAGAAACCGTCCTGACTGCCGAGCTCGATCTCGATCTTATCTATCGTGAGCGGCAAAACTTTGACCCCGCCGGCCACTACAGCCGGCCGGATGTGACCCGCCTGATCGTTAACCGCGAGCGGCAATCAACGGTTGAGTTTGAATCCTGAAGAGCATGAAGAGTGCAGGTCAGCCCTGCGCTGATAGCGGCAAAGCGATCTAAAGCGCCGTAATTTCCTTGCCCAGCTCGTCCAGAAACTGTTTCATCATTGCAACCCGCCGTTCGGCCTCGCTGCGGCCGGCTGCGGTTTGCATGGTGGCCGGCAGGCGGAACAGCTTGGTATGAAAGTGGTCGATCATGAATGCTTTATCGTCCAGTTCGCGGTGTCCGGCGAAGGGGTCGGCCGGATCGTAGATGTCACTGCCCATGGCGCCGCCCGTCAGCAGGCAGCGGGCGATCCCGATGGCGCCGAGTGCATCCAGTCGATCGGCGTCCTGGACCACCCCGGCTTCAATACTTTTGACGGGGATGGCGGCTGAGAAACTGTGCGCCTCGATCGCGTGCTGTACCGCAGGTAACAGGCTCTGCGGATAGCCCTCTGATTCCAGGAAGCGTACCGCCTCGGCGGCTGCCAGGCGTGAGGCACGATCACGGTCCGGGCTGTTTTTTGGTACCTGAACGCAGTCGTGGAGCCAGGCAGAAGGCAGGGTGATACGCTTATCACAACCTTCAATATCAGTTAGATAAAGAGCATTGTTCACAACACGCTTTATATGGCTGATGTCGTGCGCCGGGTCGGCGGCAGTGCGGCCGGCAACAAAATGTTCGCAGGCGCGGGCGAGCGCCTCGAGGTCAAGAGTAGATTCGGCGTCGCGGTCTGCGGCGCGCTGCGCTCCGGAGCGTTCGCTTGTTTCTGTTTCCATAGCTACGATTTTGGCTTTGGCTTGTTGCGCTTGGCTGCATCCCAGGGCCCGGACTGGGCTTCATTGACGGCCTGGCGTTTGGGAGATACCTGGCGTTTACGCTTGCGGGGTTTACGCGACGGATTCTCGCGGGTTCGCTGTTTGGCGCCGGACGATGCGCCTTTGCCGGTGGTGTCCTTCATGGGACGCAGGCTGAGTTGATCCTCGGGTACACCTGCCAACCCCACGTCTTCGCGCAAGATCTGGTGATCTTTCGGGTTCAACTCGGACCATTCGCCCATGCGCAGGCGCTGCGGCAGAAAGACGGCACCATAGCGGACCCGTTTCAGACGGCTTACGGTCACGCCCTGCGATGCCCATAGCCTGCGTACCTCGCGGTTGCGTCCCTCGAGCAGGGTTACGTGATACCAGTGATTCTTTTCGCCGTCGCCGCCACCGTCGACAATATCGCCAAAGGCAGCAGGGCCGTCGTCCAGCTCCACGCCTTTCTTGAGGCGCTCGATCATGGCTGCATCGACATCGCCATACACGCGACAGGCATATTCCCGGTCGACCTTGTTGGACGGATGCATCATGGCGTTGGCCAGATCACCGTCCGTGGTCATTAACAGCAGTCCGGTGGTGTTGATGTCCAGGCGCCCGACGGCCACCCAGCGCCCGCCCTTGACGCGCGGCAGCTGGTCGAAGACCGTCGGACGGCCTTGCGGGTCGTTACGGGTGGTAATCTCGCCAAGTGGCTTGTTGTAGATGATCGAGCGCTGATAGGCCGGCCGGCTCACCACCCGGTAGACCTTGTCATTTATCTTGAGCTGGTCGTTGATGGTCGCAACCGCACCGATCTCTGCAACCTGGCCATTCAGAAGCACTTCACCGTTGCTGATGAGTTTTTCCAGTTGACGCCGCGAACCTTCACCGACATCGGCCAGGAGCTTCTGCAGGCGCACACCTTTCGGGGTGAGGACTTCCTGTTCAGTTTCCCCGGGAGAATCGGCTTTTTCCGGCGCATGTTTCACCCGGGGGATTTTCGATTCTTTGTAATCCTGGTCGCTCAATTGCCCGTGCGATTCTGGTCGCCCTCATCCTGTTCAGGATCATCATCTTCAGTGTTATTGGCCTCTTGCGCAGATTTAGCGACCATATCGCCTTGCGGGCTGTCCGGGTCAACGCCGGCATCACCCTCAGGCGGGTCTTCACCCAGGTCGATCGTATCGGCCTCTACAAAAGCGCGATCCAGGTCGGCAAAGGCTTTGTCCAGATCCCCTTCATCCAGTTCTTCATCATCGGCATAAACTTCGCTGTCAGCCATGGCCGTTTCCGCATCAGCATCGTCTGTATCCAGATCAGCATCGTCTGCGTCATCAGCTTGCGTCAGTTTCGCATTTGCGCCTGCAAGGGCCTCAAATGCCAGTTCCGGCTCGAGATTCTCCATGTCCTTGATCTCGGCCAGGGTTGGCAACTGGTCCAGGCTGCTGAGATTAAAGTAGTCCAGAAACACCTTGGTGGTTCCGAACAGGGCCGGTTTACCGGGTACATCGCGGTGTCCAACGATGCGCACCCACTCGCGTTCCTGCAAAGAGCGAATAATGTTTGAGCTCAGAGATACCCCGCGCACCGATTCAATCTCGCCGCGCGTGATGGGCTGACGGTAAGCGATCAGCGCCAGGGTCTCGAGCATGGCGCGGGAGTACTTTTGCGGTTTTTCAGTCCACAGACGGGCGACCCAGGGTTGCAGTGCGCTACGCACTTGCAGGCGGAAGCCGCTGGCCACCTCCTGTAATTCCACTCCGCGGTCTTCGCAATCGGCTGCCAGCTGTTCCAGTGCCTTGCCGATCTCCTGGTTGGAAGGCTGCGCGTCTTCAGAAAACAATGCGGCCAGGCGTGCATGGGTCAGCGGCTCGTCGGCCGCCAGCAGGGCAGCCTCGATAATGTGTTTCAGTTGCTGGCCCTGGAGGGTGGGCAAATCGCTCATGATGATTCCTGTTCTTTATGGCCGGGCGCCCTGAGATAAATACGCCCCATGGGTTCGTGCTGGATGATGTCGACCAGCTGTTCCTTGCTCAGCTCCATGATGGCCAGGAAGCTGACCACCACGCCCATACGGCCTTCCTTGATTTCGAAAAGCTCATGGAACTCCATGTACGGAGTAGCGCGCAGCCGGTCGACGATGGCGCTCATGCGCTCGCGGACCGACAACGGCTCCTGCTCGATATGGTGGTGGGTGAACATGTCCGCACGGCTCATGACATCGCGCAGGGCGGACAGAATGTCTTTCAGGTCCACCTCGGGTGGTACCTTGATCAGATCGATCTCTTCCAGGAAGGCTGTCGCCACCGTGTAATCACGGCCTTCGCGCGGCAGCTCTTCAATATCTTCCGCGGCCTGTTTGAAACGTTCATATTCCTGCAGACGGCGCACCAATTCGGCGCGCGGGTCGGCTTCCTCGTCCTCTTCGGATTTCGGACGGGGCAGGAGCATGCGGGACTTGATCTCCGCAAGAATGGCCGCCATCACCAGGTATTCGGCAGCAAGCTCGAATTTGACGTCCTGCAGGATGTCCACGTAGGCCACGTATTGCTTGGTGATCTCTGCCATCGGAATGTCCAGGATATCCAGGTTCTGGCGTCGAATCAGGTACAGCAACAGGTCCAGCGGTCCTTCGAAGGCCTCCAGAAATACTTCCAGGGCATCCGGCGGGATATACAGGTCTTCCGGCAACTGCGTGACCGGCTGACCCTGCACCAGGGCAAAGGGCATCTCTCCCTGGTGGACTACCTGGCTGCCGGTTTTGGCCTGGCCGGCATTATCGTGCGGTTCGTCGGTTTGCGGGGTAGGTACAGGTTCATTCACAGGAAGTGAACCTCGCCCGCGCCCTGGCGCAGGACCACCGGTGTGTCGCCGCTCAGGTCGATCAGGGTCGTGGGTTCCAGCGCGCAATAACCCGAGTCAACGAACAGGTCGATGCTGCCGTAAACCGCATCGAACAGGTCTTCGGAGTCATAGATCTCTTCCTGGTCGGGCAGGAGCAGGGAAGAGCTCAGCAAGGGTTCGTCGAGGGATTCCAGCAGGGCCTGCACAACCGCGTTGTCCGGAATGCGCACGCCTATTGTCTGTTGCCGATGTTTCACGCTGCGCGGTACCTGGCTGGTGGCAGGCAGAATGAAGGTGTACGGACCGGGGGTCAGTTGGCGGATCAGGCGATGGGACTGATTGTTGACCTTGGTCAGCTGGCTGACATCCGACAGGCTGCGACAGCAAAACGTAAAGTGGTGATCGCGATTCAGCTGACGCAGCCGGATCACCCGCTCACGGGCTTTTTTATTGTCTGTGCGCCAGCCCAGCGCATAGCCGGAGTCCGTGGGGTAGGCAATCAGTCCGCCACGCACGAGCACGCCCGTGATCCGGTCAATCTCCCGGGGTTTGGGACCATGCACATTCACTGAAACGCGTTCGCTCATAGGGGTGGGATTCTACGGGCAATGGACGGTGCGGAAAAGGTAAAGGGCGCTTACCGTCAGGAAAACATAAACCCCATCATAACGCGTGCCCGCATGCTGCTTGCGATCTGCAGTATTTTAGGAGATGGTTAGCGCCCTCTGAACACGGACCGGAGTAAGCCTGCATGTGGTATTTCATACACGCCCGCGATGTACCGGGCAGCCTGGAAAAGCGCCTTGCCGCCCGCCCCGAACACCTGGCGCGCCTGACGGCGCTGCGCGACGAGGGCCGCCTGCTGCTGGCCGGACCGATACCCGCCATTGACTCCGAAGACCCGGGCCCGGCAGGTTTCACCGGCTCCATGGTGGTCGTCCAATTCGAATCACTGGAAGCCGCAACAGCCTGGGCCAAAGAAGACCCCTACGTCGCCGCCGGGGTCTACGACCAGGTCGACGTTCACCCCTACAAACCGGTGCTGCCCTGATGAACCCCACCGAACGCCTGGCCGAAATAGAACGCCGCCTCGAGGCCAGCTTCAGCCCCGAATCGCTGCTCGTTGAAGACGAAAGCCACCTGCACGCCGGCCACGCCGGCGCCCGCGACGGCCGCGGTCATTTCCGGGTGTCCATTGTTGCCGGGGCATTTGAGGGGATGAGTCCCATTAAGCGCCACCGGGCCATCTACACCTCAATGGGAGACCTGATGCAAACCGACATCCACGCTCTGAGCATCGAAGCCCTCGCCTCCAGCGAGCTTTAAGTTCACCTGAGTTGTTGGGAGAGCGTATTTATGATGCATCTCGGCCTCACGTTCCCTCCGATTCAGAACCCGCCGTGAATACGTCCTTGTAGGCTCGGGCTCGGCATCCATGCCTCGCACGGTTCTGAATCGGAGGGAACATGAGGCCCTACGATTCTTGTAAAAATCCCTTTTCCAACCCTGATGGTTGAATTGACAGACGCGCTGGTCAGCGGAGGGTCTTGGTGGATCGGGGAAGGGCGTGGAGGTTGGTTTTTGGGGAGGGGAAGGTAAGGCTTCGATGGAGATCGCGGCTTGGGTGGTTCTGGTTTTTGGGCGTGGGCAAGTAAGCTCCGGAATGTTCATGTGGATGGTATACTCGCGGCTTGGCTGGGGGGTTGTCGAAATCCTCCGGTTGCTTGCTGGGTTGGGACGTCATTTCAACCACGCCGGGATAATAAAACAATGAACAGGGCGCGGACGTTGATGCGCACCCTTTTGATAATCAAATTCAGAACCCATTCATGCGACTGACCGAAATCAAGCTGGCGGGCTTCAAATCTTTTGTTGACCCTACCACCTTCAAAGCGCCAACCAACCTGACCGGAATTGTCGGCCCCAACGGCTGCGGCAAATCCAACATCATCGACGCAGTGCGCTGGGTGATGGGGGAGGGCTCGGCCCGGGTTTTACGCGGCGAGCTCATGTCCGATGTGATCTTTTCCGGATCCTCTTCCCGCAAACCGGTCGGCACCGCCACCGTGGAGCTTGTCTTCGAAAATTCCGATGGCAAGGTGGGCGGTGAATATGCGGAATACAGCGAAATCTCCGTGAAGCGCCAGGTGTCGCGCGACGGAACCAGCAAATACTTTCTCAACGGCGGCGCCTGCCGGCGCAAAGACATTCGTGACCTGTTTCTTGGCACCGGCGTGGGTGCCCACGGCTATTCCATTATCGAGCAGGGTATGATCTCGCGCGTGGTGGATTCCAAACCGGAGCAGATCCGCGGTTACCTCGAGGAGGCCGCCGGTATTTCCAGGTACAAGGAACGCCGCCGCGAAACGGAAAATCGCATTCGGCATACCCGCGATAACCTCGATCGCCTGTCTGACCTGCGCGAAGAGGTGGACAGTCAGCTGGCCCGTTTGAAACGCCAGGCGCGCGCCGCTGAACGGTACAAGGAACTCAAGCAACAGCAGCGTGAGCTGGAATCCAGGTTGGTGGCCTTGCGCTGGCGGCACGATATGCAGCGTGCCGAGGCCGGCAAAGAAGCCCTGAATCAGCACGAAACCGCACTCGAGGAGCAAACCGCGCTGCAGCGAAGTGCGGAAGCCGAACTGGAAAAACTGCGCCTGAGCCAGGACGAGGCCAACGAGCAACGCAACGTGGTGCAGGGCGATGTGTACGAGATTGCCAGTGAGATCGCCCGCCTCGAACAGAAAATCGAACACAACCGCGAAATGCAACAGCGCCGGGCCAGTGAACTGGAGGAGACCTCCAGCTCATTAAAGGATCTGGAGCAGCACATGTTGCTCGACCAGGCACAGGTGGGTGATCTGACCTCACGCCTGGCAGAGCAGGAGCCGGCACTCGAGAAAGCCAAGCTGGCCGAGCAGGCTGCCGATGAAGCCCTTGCCGGGGCCGAGGCAGCGGTGAATGCCTGGCAGGAGCAGATGAACACCTACCACGCGGACTTCAATGCGCTGAATCGCGAGGCAGACGGACTGCGGGCCAGTCTGGAAGTACTCGATCAACGCATGGCAAGCGGCGCTGAACGGCTGGAGGCACTGGCCAAAGAAACCTCCGATGTCGGCACGCAGACCCTCATGGCTGAAGTGGACGAGCTGGAAAAGCAGGGTCAGCAGGCCGCCAACGCCGAAAGTGAAGCACAGAAACAACTCGATGAGGCGCGCGAGAGCCAGCGTCAGATGTCCGAGCAGCTGCGCGAGGGGGTCGAGGAAGAACACGGCATCCAGCGGGAGCTGTTGGGCCTGGAAGGGCGCCTGGAAGCACTGGAAGCACTCCAGCGCGCCAGCCAGGGCTCGGACAAGGAACAGGCCTGGCTGGGCGCACGCGGTATCGCCGAACACCCGCTGCTGGTCAAATGCATCACCGTGGAGAAAGGCTGGGAAGCGGCAGCCGAAGCCGTGCTGGGTCACTGGCTGGAAGCCCGGGTTGTGGACGGCCTGCCGGATAACACCCGCGCATTGGCAGATTTATCCGACTCCCAGCTGCGCCTGGTTCATGAGGGCAAGGACACCGTGCGTCCGCGCAGCGGGACACTTGCGGAAAAAGTCAAAGCGCCGGACGCCATGACGGTCCTGCTCAATCACGTACGCGTGGTTGATGACATCGGCGCGGCACTCGAGTTTCTTGAACTGCCAGGCGATGAAGAATCGGCCGTTACCCGCGCCGGGGAGTGGGTTGGCCCCGGTTGGGCACGGGTATCCCGCGGCGATTCCGGGCAGGCCGGCATGGTGGCCCGCGAGCAGGAAATCGGCAAACTGCGCGGTGAGATCGACCAGCTGGAAGCGACCTTGCGCAAGTGCAGGGACGCCAATGAGAAACGCCGCGATCAGCGGCCGGAGCAGGAGTCCAAAGTCGCGGCCCTGCAGGCGCAGGTGAATGATGCCCACCGCGAGCATTCGCAGCTGGAAAGCCGCCTGTCCGGCGCGCGCCAGCGGATAGGTGACCTGGACCGGCGTGGTCAGCAGATTGCGCAGGAGCGTGAGCGCCTGAAGGAACGCCAGAAAGAGGATGAGGCGGCCTCCAGGGAGGCACGTAAATCCCTGGACGCAGTCGTCGAGCGCATGGCGCAGGCGGCCGACCGGCGCACTGAACTCGACAAACAGCGTACCGAACTGCTCGAACGCCGCGACAGCACCCGCAGCGCCTCGCGGGATGCGCGCACCACGCGTCATGAGCTGGCCCTGGCCTCGAGTTCCTCCCGTGCCAGCCTGGATTCACTCAAGCAGTCACTGGAGCGGATGGACACACAGGTTGGGCAGTTACAGCGTCGCTTTGTCAGTCTGAACGAGCAGGTGGCCAGTGCCAAAGACCCGGCAGCGGAGTTCAAGGACGCCATGGATGCCCTGCTGAAACGTCAGCTGGAAGGCGAGTCACGCCTGAAAGACGCGCGTTCCCGGGTGCAGGAGTTGAGTGAGTCCTATCGCGAGCAGGACGCGGCGCGCCAGGCTGCCTTGCAAAAGCATGATGAATTACGCGGCGCGCTGGAGAACGCGCGCCTGAAACAACAGGAAATCGAACTCAGCGCGCGCAGCCATGAGCGCCAGGCCGAGAAACTGGAGGCCGACCTGGCGACGCTGGCCGATGGCCTGCCCGAGGATGCTGAACCAGCGCGCTGGGAACAGGACATCGAGCGCCTTGGTGAGCGCATCACGCGCCTCGAGCCGGTCAACCTGGCAGCAATTTCTGAATACGAGCAGGAGTCCAAACGCAAGGAGTACCTGGACGCGCAACACGAAGATCTGACCCAGGCGCTGGCAACGCTGGAAGGTGCGATCGCCAAGATCGACCGCAAGACCCGTACCCGCTTCAAGGACACCTTTGAGCAGGTCAACAAGGGCATGCAGGAGCTGTATCCACGCCTGTTTGGCGGCGGTCACGGCTATATTGAGCTTACCGGTGAGGACATGCTGACCACCGGCGTGGCGATCATGGCGCGTCCGCCCGGTAAGCGGGTGTCTTCCATCCACCTGTTATCCGGTGGCGAGAAGGCGCTGACGGCGGCGGCCTTCGTGTTCTCCATTTTCCGGCTTAACCCGGCGCCGTTCTGTCTTCTTGACGAGGTCGATGCGCCGCTGGATGATGCAAACGTCGGTCGTTTCTGTGACCTGGTGAAGGAAATGTCCGAGACCGTTCAGTTTATTGTCGTGACGCACAATAAGATCACCATGGAAATGGCCCATCAGCTCAGTGGCGTCACCATGCGCGAGCCGGGCGTGTCGCGGCTGGTGCAGGTGGATCTGGAAGAGGCCGCGCGCCTCGCCGAGATTTGATGGGGACTACACAGACCTGTGAGGGTCTGAGAGAGCAGGACTGAAACGCAATGGAAGATACTTCGACCCTTCGCTGGATCCTGATAATTTGTGGCGCTGCCTTGCTGGGCGGGCTGTTGCTGTTTGGCAACCCCAATCGTAAGCCCAAACAGCGCAAAGCCAAACGCCGCAAACCCAACCGCCGTAAAGCAGCCGCCGCCAGTCGCAAGGAGCCGGCGATTGAAGGGACAGACGAGCCCTCTCGATTTGATGACCCGGCCTTCAGCAGCGCGCCCCGTGTAGAGCCGACCCTGGAACCCGGGCAGGGCGAATTGCCCATGCAGGCGAAAGAGGAACCGGTGCCCGTTGAAGATGAGCGCAAGTCCTCCGGACCGCCACCGGCGCCGCCGGAAAAAGTGGTGGTGCTGTATCTGCAGGCACGGGACAACCGTCGCGTGGTGGGTGTGGAACTGCTCCAGGCTGCGGTCAAGTCCGGCATGGAATTTGGCGATATGAATATTTTCCACCGCATGCTGGAAGGGCATGCACAACCGCTGTTCAGCATGGCCAACCTGGAGGAGCCCGGTCAGTTTGATCCGGAAGCCTGGAACTCGCTGGAAACCCGCGGCATGACCCTGTTTATGGGCCTGCCCGGGCCAATGCCCTCACTGGATGCCTGGGATGCGCTGGTGGCCACCGCGCGACGCATGTCCGAACTGCTGCACCTGGATATTCTTGATAGCCAGCGTGGCATTTTCACCCGTCAGCGTGAGGGTGAAATCCGCGAAGAGCTGCGCGATTTTGAACGGCAGCAACAGCCCGGGGCATGAACGGGAGCGAGGCGGCCGAACGCGCACAGGCCCTGCGTCAACTGCTTGAGCAGTACGATCATCACTATTACGCTCTCGATGATCCCTTGGTACCCGACGTCGAATACGACCGGTGCATGCGCGAGCTGCAGTCGATCGAAGAAGCCCATCCGGAACTAAAAGCCGCTAATTCGCCAACCCAGCGCGTGGGCGGGTCAGCGCTGTCCCATTTTGAATCAGTCCGGCATCGCACCCCGATGCTGTCGCTGGGCAATGCCTTCAGCGAGGAGGAGGTGCGCGAGTTTGACCGCCGGGTTGCCTCCGGCCTGGAAGTGGCGAGCGTGGAATACGCTGCCGAGCCCAAGCTGGATGGCGTGGCGATCTCCCTGTTTTATCAGCACGGGGACCTGGTCCAGGCGGCTACGCGCGGTGATGGCACCCAGGGCGAGAACGTGACTGCCAACGTCAAAACCATCGGCGCTATTCCGCTGCGCCTGCGTGGCGCGGGCTGGCCGGCAGAACTCGAAGTTCGCGGGGAAATTTATATGCCCCTGGCGGGTTTTGAGGCCTATAACAAGCAGGCCCGTGCGAACGACGACAAACCCCTGGTGAATCCGCGCAACGCTGCGGCCGGCAGCTTGCGCCAGCTCGATTCAAAAATCACGGCTTCCCGTCCGTTGGCGTTTTATGCCTATAGCGTGGCGACCCGCGAAGGCTTGCCTGGCAATCAGCTGGATATTCTGGCGCAACTGCAGGACTGGGGCTTTCCCGTCAATAAGGAAATCCGGCGCGTGACCGGCGCGGATGGCCTGCTGGCGTACTACCAGGACATCCAGAAACGTCGTCCCGAATTGGCCTATGACATCGATGGCGTGGTTTACAAGGTTAATGATCTGGATGCCCAGGACACGCTCGGTTTTGTGAGCCGCGCACCGCGTTGGGCGCTGGCGCACAAGTTTCCGGCCCAGGAAGAAATTACCCGTTTGCTCGCCATTGATATTTCAGTCGGGCGCACCGGGGCTTTGACGCCGGTGGCACGCCTGGAACCGGTATTTGTGGGTGGCGTGACGGTCACCAATGCAACGCTGCACAACGAGCAGGAGATTCACCGCAAGGATGCCCGCCCGGGTGACTGGGTGATTGTGCGGCGGGCCGGTGACGTGATTCCGGAGGTGGCCCGCGTGCTTGTCGAGCGTCGCGAGGGCGAGCTTGAGCCGTTCACCATGCCCGACACCTGTCCGGTCTGTGGCTCCGCGGTGGAGCGCAACGAGGAAGAGGCGGTGGCCCGCTGCTCGGGCGGGCTGGTATGTGCCGCCCAGGTCAAGCAGCGCATCGCGCATTTTGCCTCACGTCGCGCGCTGGATATTGAGGGGCTGGGCGATAAGCTGGTTGAGCAGCTCGTCGATACGGGCCTGGTCAGAACCATTGCCGATCTCTACCGTTTGCAGCAGGACCAGCTCGAGAGCCTGGAGCGCATGGGCAGTAAATCGGCCGGGAATCTGTTGATTGCCATTGAGCAAAGCAAAACCCCGGAGCTGGGTCGACTGCTGTTTGCGTTGGGCATTCGCGAGGTGGGCGAGGTAACGGCCAATCAACTGGCGCGCTATTTTCGCTCGCTGGATGCCCTGGCCGCCGCTGACCTCGAGACCCTGGAAGAGGTTGATGATGTCGGGCCGATCGTCGCCGCGCATGTGCGCGCCTTTTTTGACGAGGAGCATAACCTGGAGGTGATTCGGGCATTGCTCGATGCCGGTATGCGCTATGAAGCGCCCGCGGATATGAGTGGCGAGCAACCCCTGAAAGGCCAGACCTGGGTGTTAACCGGGTCCCTGGGTATGCCGCGAATCAAGGCCAAGAATATGCTCGAGCAATTGGGCGCCAAGGTGTCCGGCAGCGTATCGGGCAAAACCAGCGTGGTGCTTGCCGGGGAGGCCGCCGGGTCAAAACTGGCCAAAGCCGAAAAGCTCGGCGTTGAGGTGATGGACGAGGCCGCATTCGAGGCGCTTCTTGAGCAGCATGGCCTGAACTGAGCCGGGCGGGCACGCCCTGACCGGCTACTGGGCAGTATTCTGAGGCGTGTCTTCGAAGAAAAATTCGTATACCGGGGCGCGTTTACCTTCCGTGCTGATCCGGATGCCCGCGCCGTCCGGTTGAAAGCCGACCGCTTCTTCATTGCTTTTGGGCGGGCCCGCAATTTCCAGCGGTCGCGTGTTCAGGCCCTCTGCCCAGTCGCCGCTGGGCGGCGCGTCAAACAGGTACAGATCGCCGTAGGTAATAATCGCCGCTCTGGCGCCATCGGGTGATACATCGAAACCCGTCGGCTGGGCCACGTAGGGTGCCCGAACCCCGAACTGTTCTTCATCCGCCGCGTCCGGCGGACTCAGGCTTCGCACCTCGGTCAGAAACATAAGCTCTGCCTCGCTCTCACTCAGCGCCACAACGCCATCAAGCGAATACAGGCGAGGCAAGGGGTCACGCTTGCTAAGAATCAGCAGGCGCGCTTTGGCAGGGTCCCAGGCGATACCCTCGGCATCCCGGGGGCCGTCCGGATAAGTCAGTGAAATCCAATTCACGATCGGAACTTCACCGGAAAAGCGCCCATCAGGACCGGGCACCGGCTCCTCGGCAATATACAGCCACACTTTGGAACGCCTGGCGGAGTTATCACCGATATCGGCCATCACCAGCAGGTCACGTTGCGCGCCGGGTATGCGCGTCATGTCTTCCCAGTCCGCATTAACCGCATCCGTGATCAGTACACTGCCGAGATCCTCACCTCCAGGCCCCAGTGCATGAATGCGCGGCTCGCCATCGTCGTTATGGACCCACAGCACCCCGGGGTTCTGATGGCTGGCCTGCAGACCACTGATTTCGTCCAGCAGATCAGATTCGACATAGCCGCCCACGCGAAAACGCGGGTCTGATTCGCCCTGCGAGTGTGGCTCACAGCCTGCGATAACGACAACGACCACGCACAGACTGCCCAACAGCGCCGCTAGCCGGCCTCGCCGGTGGGTAACGGCAAAGAGGTTGTGCATAAGCGTGGCTGGGTCGGACATGGTGGGATGATGCCAGAATGCCGGGAACAACGACAGGCACGCGCTAATCCGACAGCGCAGAGAGACGGCGGATCAGGGATGCGTTCACGCTCCACTATGGCTAGAATTGAACAACAATTTCGTAACAGCAGGAAACAGCATTATGAGCGAACTGGATAAAGTAAAAGCCGGACTGGAAAAGTCGCGGGATGAGATCAAACTGAAGATGCACCTGGCCGGCATGGATACCAAGGAAGAATGGGCCGAGTTGGAGAAGAAGTGGGATGATTTCAAGGCCAATGCGCGCCTGGAACAGTCCGGCAAGGGTCTTAGCGATGCGATGACCGGACTTGGCCTGGAGCTTGAGCAGGCCTATAAGCGCATCAAGGACGCCCTCTAGTCTCAATTGAAACTGCTTGTCCTGCTCAACCCCCGGGCACATGGCGGTCGGGCAGGTCGTGAGCAGGCCGCATTGCAGCAAAAGCTGCGTGCCCATGCGCTTGAAGCACAGCTTGAGCTGACCACTGGAGCAGGGGCGGCCCGCGAGCGGGTCGCCGGTCTGGAGCCCGGTCAGTTTGATGTGATCGTGGCAGCCGGCGGCGACGGAACCCTGTTCGAAGTGGTCAATGGTCTGATGGACCAGGCGCCGCAGCATCGTGCGGCGCTTGCGGTGCTACCCATGGGTACAGGTAATGCATTTGCCCGTGAGCTGGGCCTCGCGCCGGGCGCCGTGGACAGGGCGATCGAGTTGCTCAGGCACGGTTCAGCCGGTCGGATTGACGTGGCGCAGGTAACCACCGCCACGGAACGCTTTCATTTCATCAATATGCTGGGTCTCGGCCTGGTCACCGAGGCAGCCCGAACCGCCGTGCGCTTCAAATGGCTGGGGCGGGGCGCTTACACCCTGGGCGCGCTCAGTGCCCTGGTCAGCCTGCCGTTATCGCGCCTCACTATCGAACTCGATGGTGTCGCGCTGCCGGTACAGGATCGCCTGTTTCTGCAGGTTGCCAACACCTGCTATACCGGCACCCACTTCAAGATGGCGCCGGAGGCAAAGATGAATGATGGTTTGCTGGACGTGGTGCTGGTCAACGCGTTGTCACGCCGGCGCGCCCTGCGGCTGTTTCCTGCGATTTACGACGGTGCGCACATCGCGGCGCCAGAAGTGAGTGTGCACAGGGCAGGTCATATCACAGTGTCCGGACCCGCAGACCTGGGCTGTGCCGTTGATGGGGAATTTCGTGGCAACACACCCCTGGACATACGCTGTATTGCCGGTGCCCTGAAACTCATTGGTGTTTGAGCATCATGGAAGCCGGGGAAGGGGAAAAGAGTAAAAGAAAAAGCGGTCAGGGCCGCATTTTCCCGTTTTTTCATGACTTTTTAATAAGTTTGTCCATTCAGAGGTGTAGAGTGTGTCCGAGAATGAGCATTGCCCGGGACTTCGATGAACTAGTCTCAAACCCTAAACATTGACTGGGAATAACTGATGTTGAAAAAAACAGATCGAAATGGAACGGCGGCCCGAACGCTCCCGGCTGTCGTTAAAATGCTGCCCCTCACCTTGCTCCTGGCTGGCGGCACTGCCGCCCAGGCAGACGAGACCGATGCAAAACGTATTTTAAAAGCCATGTCGGACTACATGGGTGCCCAGAGCAGGCTGTCATTTAACTACGATGCGACGCTTGAAGTGGTCACTACTGAAGATCAGATTCTCGGTCTGGCAAGCTCAGGTGGCGTCTCGGTTCACCGGCCTGACAAGCTCCACGTATCACGGGCAGGTGGGTTCGCCGATGTGGATATTTCCTTCGACGGCGAAACCCTGACCGTTCTTGGTAAAAATCTGAATGAATATGCCCAGGTTGAAGCGCCGGGTACGATCGCTGAGCTTGTCGAGACATTGCGCACGACCTACCAGAGGTCATTGCCGGCTATGGATCTTTTGTCGCCAGACACCTACTCGCTGCTGATGCAGGGCGTGACGGATGTGAAAGATCTGGGCAGTGGTGTTGTGGGTGGTGAGGAGTGCGATACCTTCGCCTTTCGCAACGATGATGTGGACTGGCAAATCTGGATATCCCAGGGCGACACGCCACATCCTTGCCGATATGTCATCACCACGAAAGGTGAGCTCAGCGGTCTTCAGTATGACGTTCAGTTCAGGGACTGGCGGGCAGGCGATGAGGTTGCAAACATCAACTTCAGCTTCGAAAACACATCCAACGCCAAACAGATTGACCTCAAAGACGTCGAAGAAATGGGTGATCTGCCAAACCACTTTGATATGCAAGCGGGAGACTCACAATGAAACAGCTTAAACGAACCGGCTACGCCTTCCTGGGCCTGCTTTTCGTCTTGCTGGCCACTGAAGTCGGCCAGCAAATGTCGGTGCCCGGCGTGCACAGTGCGATGCCCACCGCCGATGCCCGTGTCGGGCGACCATTAACCCCGGTCAGCGTCGCGGGCGTCGCCCGCCGTTCGGTACGACGTTGCGCAGTGGGTGTTTATAACTGCTAAAACACGGTCGTGAACCAGTAAAGCAAAAGGGCCTGCGCTTTTCATGCAGGCCCTTTTTTTGACTAATGTGGACGTCCGTATCCCTGTGAGTCAGAGGGTCAGAGTAAAGGGACAGGGCAAAAAGACAAAGCGGTAAATAGGCCGACTACGCTTTTCGGCTTTGGACCGACTGGCAGTGGGTTGCGTAGCTGTTCCCAACAACCAGGGTTAACGCTGTGAAAATCGGAAGGGGTTTTTTCAGGACTGGAGCTTATGCATGGTTTTTGACAGAATCCCCGCCGGACAACTCATGAGACACAGGCTGTGATGATCAGAATCCTTCTGCTGATACTTCTTCTGGTGCTGTCACCAGCCGCGTGGACCCAGACGCTGGAGTCGGCCAAAACGATTGAAGAATTACAATCATGCGCAGAGGCCGGTGATGCTGAATGCCAGGGTGGGCTCGGAATCATGTATTTCGCGGGCCTGGATGTAACGCAAGACTTCGATGCCGCCGTAAAGTGGCTAAACCTCGCCGCTGATCAGGGAAATGCCCCGGCCCAGGCCGCGTTAGGCATCATGTACAAAAACGGCGATGGATTACCCCGGGACGATATCCAGGCCTACAAGTGGTTACAGATCGCCTTTTATCTCGGCGAGGACAAAGCCGGCCTGATCCGCGACTTTATGGCCGAAAGCATGACCCCGGAAGATATCGCCGAGGCCCAAAGACTGGCGGGTGAGTGGAAGCTAAAATGGGCGCGGTGGCGCTCTAAGTAGGCTAGACTAGGCATGTTCAAGGAGTTCATTCGATTCACCTGTTCTCGAATTCTTGAATGCCGGGACACGGTTTTAGAGAAGAAAAATGACGATTAGTGCAGGGCCGCTAAGTCGCCGTCTTTAAATATTGGAGTTGATTGAAGATTTTCACCATGTGCAGAAGATGGCATAACAACACGTCCAGGTTCGTTCCGGCGCTACGCGCTTCGGCCGGACCCAAAAAGGCTGCCTTCTGCGCCACTTAACTAAAACGTCAGGCGCCGTATGACTCTTTCGACACGCATGCCGCACCAACCTCGCAAAAAGTACTTTGTGATTTATTGCCTTGGTGCTGCCCTCGTTGCCGCCCTTGGCTCGCTTGCCTTGTTATCTGTTGTTTACTTCATCATCACCGCCGCAAACGGTTCTGAGCCGACGGGCCCGGAGTATTCATTGGGTTGGGTGGAGTTCTTCGGTATAGCGGTTTTTTCACCTTTAATTGAAACAGCGCTTTTGGTGGTTATGCTGCGTCTGCTCTCAAAGCTCTCGTTGCAGCCGCTTACCCTGGCGGCCCTGGCTGCAATTTTATGGGGCTGTTTTCACGGTTTGCTCTTCCCGATATGGTTCTTTGGCACGGTTTGGAGCTTCTTCATCTTCTCGTGCGCCTACCTGACTTGGCGCACTCATTCTGAAAAGCTCGGTTATTGGGCAGCGGCACTACCTCACGCCATTCTCAATACCGTAGTGTTTTTCGCTATGGCTTCCGGAGTCGTCGACTAATAATTCATTCAACCGGTCAACGAAGACTCAAGATGCCAGTTGTGCGTAATCGTGCAGAACCAAACAAACGGGCGCCAAGCTTGAATTCCGCTAAGCACCCGTTTTTATTTATAAAATTTGGCTCCCCGGGTCGGATTCGAACCAACGACCTAGTGGTTAACAGTCAGCGGAATAGGTGTTCCTAGATTTTCCAAGCATTAACAAAATATTGTGTAAAATACTGAATAACAGCAGAAAGATATTCCTGTAGTTTCCCAGTGTTCAAGGTATTATGGCCATTAATGTTTGCCAATTGTTTGCACTTTGCGCGGTAAGGGGGCAGCGGCAAGCAAGGGCGGCGGAGGTAGGTGCGACAACGCAGCCCGGGCCTGACCACCACCCGCTGATCTGGAGCGAACGATGGCTGACCACGATTGTACCGGGAGGCGCGACTGATGCCCCCCAAGCGCACGAACACGAGCTACAAGCTGACCGGCGTGGTCGGTCCTGAAACCGAGGAAGGCAAGACCCGCACCAACTACTTCGATTCTGCATACAAAGGTCTGGCTCTGCGTGTCGGCGCCCGTGATAAGAGCTGGGTTTACTTCCACCGCGTGAACGGCAAGCTGCGCCAGCCTGTCACCAGGTAGTATGCCGAAGGCGAAGTGCACCACGTAGGCCGGCAGGCTGCCGCCGTAGAGCGGCCCGGGCAATTCAGGACGCTGTGGACCAGGGGCTCGACCCGAAGCACGCCGGCGCGGTAACAACGCCCAAGGCTAAGCCAAGCGTGGATAACCCCAATGCCCTCGAAAAGCGGGTGGAAGTGGCTCGCGCTGTACTTGAGCACCAGGTGAGCGCTGCCACCATGGCCAAGCCCGCCGGTTGTTGACCGGCGAACACGTAGCACCGCTGAGCCAACTGGACGTGGATCGGATCACCCGCGCAGATCACCACGACACTCGAGGCCATGGCGGCCCGCCCGTCCAGGCTAACCGATTGCAAGCGTACTTGCAGCAGTTCTTCAGCTGGGCACTGGGGTGTAATGTGCGAGGCGAGCCCCATGGCGGACTCCGCAAACGATTTGAAGGAGAGCGCGCACGACACCTGTCCGGCGGTGGGCTCGCCAGGGTGTGTGGCTGGGAGCGGAGCACGTGGGATACCCGCTGGGTCCGTGGCTCCAGTTCGATGTGCACCGGCCAACGCCTGGCGAAGGACCTGGCCACCGGCATGGTGATGTTCAAGGCCGGCGTGTGGTTGTTGTCCGAGCAGGAAACCGACGTCGGCACCCAGGTGCCGCTGCCGGCGCTGGCGCGTAAAGTTCCTGGACGATCTGCGGAATTCACCGGACCGTACCTGTTTACCGCACCGAGGTGACGACGTGAGTCAAGCGGGAAGGCTACACCCAGCTCTATGAAGCGGCCGAATGCGATGAGCCGTGGCGTCCGCACGATTTTCCTTATTGCTTTCAGACGCTGGCCGGCGAGCGGCTGGAACGGCACCGAAATCTGGGCATGGTCTGTAACCAGGCGAGCGTAGTGACCCGGCGGCTACGTACAGCCGCGCGAACATGAGTTCGAGGCCGAGCGCTGGAGGCCTGGAACGAGCTGCTGGCCAGTTCGTCGAGGCCCGCCATGTCCAGGCAACGGCGACGGCGCTCTCGGCTGGCCAGCGCGCCGAGGCGGGGCAGCGCCTCATGGGCGGGCTGGTTGCCCTGGTTTACTACGCCCCCACCCACCACGACGAGCGATTCAGCTACAGCGAGGAGAATGTGCAGGCGCGTCGTCGTGGGCGTTACCGCGTGGTCGATACCGCGCTTGGGTTATCAGTTGATCCAGGGCAGGACCTTGCTCTACCCAGGTCCAGCCGGTGGACGCCAACGGCGATGAATTCATGGTCGAGCTGGACGAGTTCGAGCACGATGAGCAGGAACTACATCAAGCACCGGATCGACGAAAACGGCAACCTGTGCGCGTGGGCGCTGGCGGCCTGGGCGCAGTACGCCCTGGAGCCGTGGAGCGGGCGAACGGGCTCCCTCGGGCCGCTGGTAGCCAGGTGGACCCACCACTGCCTCCCGAGTTGGAAGGCTCCGGGGCGACCCCGGCCTGGGGCCGTGACGCAGTGGAGTATGGGATCAACAGTGGGCGAAGGCATGGAGCCGACCAAGGGTGCGCTGCTGGCGCCACCTACAGGGTGTGTTTAGAGCACGCACATTCACGGCAATCAGGCAATCGAATTCCTACCTACGACGTGGCGCGCCGGGGTCGTAGGGCAAGAAGGCTGTTGGCCAGAGAACACCGGGTCATGAAGAAAGTGGCTGATTACGCCTGGCCGCGCCCGGCGTGGTCGAAGGCCGCCTCGGGCGGCACGGCGGTACGTGTCGGACCAGGACAGACCGATCAGCCCATTCCCGCACCGCGACGGCCCGGGCGACTGGCCCCCTTGCCGCTGTACCGAAATAACGCTGTTTTCCGGGCTTTGCAGCTGCATGTGGTTGGACTCACGCATTGCAACAACGCTGAGACCAACGGAGCCGTCATGAAACGGCGAAATCAACGAAACCAACCGTGGTCGCGGACCCGCCCTAATCGGCGTGAAACGGGTGCAGGAAAAGATGGGCAATGCCAGTACATTGCAGACGCTCGGCGTCTGCGAGAGGTCCCGCCTTCCCCGAGCCCCGGACGCTGAGCGGTGGAGCGAAGCTCTGGCTGGAGTACGAGGTTGACCAGTACCTGCGCCAGGCGATTCCAGAACGCACTGGCGCAGACCGGTGGCTTGGGACTACCGGCTGGTGCCGGGTTTGAAAATGCTGGCGAGCCTGGTTTACCACCCCGACCTCCACCACGCCGCGACACCCCAGCTGCGTAACGAGAAGGAGTAACCGCGTATGGGATTGAAGATAGCCAGTACTTTTGAAGTGCGGCATGACTTCCACGCTTGAAGCTGAAAGCGCATGGCCGCGCTGGAGCTGGAGTCAGGTTCATGCGTTATGAACTGAAGTCGATCAGGCTGCCGAACACATGGCCAAAGTCTGCTGCTGACTGGCGACGACCAGGACAAAGGCTTCGGCTGCTGGCGATCCGAGCGGACGAGAAAACCGCAGCAGGCGGCGTTGGAAAACCGAATCGGCTATGCCAGCGTGCTGGAAGGCGGCCACCGGCAACAGTGACACCGGCGACGACTTGATGACGCTGCAAAAGGTACTGGGCGTCCGCTGCGGTGAGGTCAAGCGAACCGAGCGTGGCAGCCGCAGCGCTATACGATGCCGTGGAAAACCGCTGGCTGGAGGCGACGATGAAACTGGATGATTCTGGGCCGAAACCTGCCGGAGCGCACAAGGCTTGGCGCGTCTGGCTGAGCGCGTAGCGCCGTGGTTGATGGGGACTGGTTCCGATCCGCGTTTCGGCGCCAATCGTCACGGTGGCGATTTTGGCAACCGGCGGATGACAGAATGCGGAGCTTTGTGGGGCGAAACCGGCCGC
>CALOBN010000003.1:0-783329 GCA_942491555.1 uncultured Gammaproteobacteria bacterium | reverse complement strand
GCCTCCAGACGCATCACGTACACCCTCCGCGGGGAATTGAGCGTACGTCGTGGGCGACGAGGGGCTCGCGATGACCGCGTGGCCTGGTCCTTCCACCTGTGACCACACAATCGACGTGGCCTTCGACGCGCCGTTCACCTCGCCGGCCAAGAAGTAGTCGATGCCCAGCGGCGTCGTGGCGTCGTCGCCCGCGTCCACCCGCAGCGAGCCCGCTTCGTCCTTCATCACGAACGAATACGGCGACGCCTGCACGAGAGGGCTGCCTGCCACGTCCGCGGCCCCGTAGAACGAGAGCGTGTAGCTCACGTTGGCGGCGAGAGCCGGGCAGTCCAAGGTCACGCTGAGCCCCTTCTGCGCCCATCCGGGCTTCCTCGACCAGAAGCGCCGGAGAGATCTCGAACGCCGCGGCATCCGACACGCTCTCGGGGTCCATGGGCTCGCTGAACGTGACGGTCACCGAGCCGTCGGACACCGAGCCCTCACCACGCTGACGATGATGGGAGCCACGAGATCCGGGGTGGCCACTGTCGTCGTACACGAACAGGTCGCCGGAGTCGTCGAACTCTCCGGAGTTCGGCAGATTGCTCGTGACCTGTATTGTGTCCTCGGTATCCAAGTTGA
Source organism: uncultured Gammaproteobacteria bacterium (assembly GCA_942491555.1). Classification (GTDB taxonomy): domain Bacteria; phylum Pseudomonadota; class Gammaproteobacteria; order Xanthomonadales; family SZUA-36; genus Marinihelvus. The sequence continues at coordinate 782,708 of CALOBN010000003.1, read as the reverse complement.
GCAGAATCTGATTCTTGTCCTCTGGCTGGAAAGAGCTGAAACCGTTTCCGTTCCAGCCGAGCCTCGATGCTCACCCAGTCCGGTGAGCTCACGGACCAGGTGTTGAGGTTGTGCACGACTCCATCGACTTGGTAGCTGTCTCCTTTCACCACATCGACCCATCGAATTGTCTGCAAGAGAGAAAGATCGTCGAATCTTCGAATTTCGATGCCTTGGTGATCGTCGGGCCTGTCGATGATCCGCTCGCCAGAGGGTTCGATGCCACTGGAGCAGCTGGAACGATCGGTTGAGCGATCGAGTCGCAGCACGCCGTCGTTGGCGACGAGCATCAAGTACATGGTGATGCGGCCCCATGGCTCCGGCGCGAGGTCATTGCTTCGGACTATGGCGTTCTCCAGTTTTCTGTCCACTTGAACGCGCCATGTGCCCGCGTCGAGGACGCCGTCGTCCTTGACGAAGCTGGTAACGAGCTCGTTCAAACCCGTCGCCACGTCCACTCGCCGGAGGATTCTCGACCCCGAGGGCTGTCCGAAGCCACCTTGGGTGTAATAAATCCAGTTGCCCGCCGGCCAATCCAGGAACGATTGATGGTGGGACAGGGCACTCTCGATAGGGACGCACTCGCTACCGCTGATGGAGACGATGCAGATGGTTCCATCTTTGCGAAGGACGGCCACTGGGTCCCGTCCGGCGAAATGACCGGCTGCGTCCGGGCAGCGCGGAATCCTGGTAAATGACCACCGAGTCCACGACCTTCGAATCGATGATATCGTGACGCACAATGGAGCCCAAACCGCCCCACTTGGTGGCGTACTCGTCCAGTGAGTCGTGACGGACACGCTGCCCATGGCGCGTTCACAAACGAAAGTGGCCATCAACACGAGCATGACGAGGTGAGGGAACTGAGACCGACAATGGGTTTTTAATGAATCGATGCATATGAATCCTCAAGACGAACTCTGGAGAGTTCCAAAATCTGTGACGCCTGAAGCCAACACGATTATGGGTGCGAAATGGCCGTAAATCAATCGAGAAACGAGGAGTTGGCTGGTTGACGTGGGACAGATTGCCCCGTTTCAAAACGGCACGGGCTCCGAGCTCAGCGTGCTCGGCAGCACCATCGTGAACAACACGGCGACCGACTCGGTTGGCGGGGGAATTCGTCGTATAACGGGAGCGTCTTCGTCAGAAACTCCATCTTCTGGCGCAACGGCGAGAGCCCGATCTCCAAGAGAAATGCCGGCGGAACCATCGACGTGGCCAACTCGCTTCTCGAAAACTGGTTCGCCGGGGAGCAGGTGTTGTCGAGCGATCCCCGTTTCATCGGAGAAGACGACTTTCATCTGGACGCGCGCTCCCTGTGCATCGACGCAGGAACCGAGATTTCGGCATTGTGGGCCGAATATTGAAGGTGTCTCTCGGCCCAAAGGCGACGGGTACGACATGGGCGCGTACGAATTCGTGCTTGTGCTGGATTGAGAGGTTCAAATCCGCGTGAAATCCTCCACAAATCGCCTTTTCGGCTGATTTTTGAGCTGCCAATGGGTGACAAAAGCGCTTTTCGAGGGAGCGTAGGCGCAGTCTGCAAAATCGCTTCTCTAGCGAGTTGCAGCGGTGCAGTGCGGCAAAAAATGCGCATTTCCAGCGAGTTGCAGTGGTGCACTGTGCAAGAAATGCGCTTTTGACCCAGGTTGCACGTCGAAAATGGCACGCCGATCGGTTTTTCTAGTGAGCGCTGCTCTTTGAAAAATGGAGTGAAAAACCCGATTTGGAGCGTGTTGCATGGGTGTAATTGTGATCTGAGCCGAATTTCGAGGGGTTGACCTGATCAGCGGTCATCCCAAGCAGCTCACCAGCTTCGTTGTGGAGCCTCGCATTGATCGCGGTAAGACAGAAGTCCGGGATCTGACACCTCGTCCACAGGGTGGGCTGGATCAAATTCCTGCAAAAAGAAGGGACCGGTCAAAAAGCCTTGGATCTCTTTTTACAGTTTGAAAAAAACGCAGGTAAAAACCTCGAACGTTCGAGGACTGTTTGACTTGTTTTGATCCATGTTGGAGTTCCGCAGGACGTGGAAGGGATCCTCTGGAGACCTACTGTAAATCCGGCTGACCGGTCCGCAAAAAAAAACAACAAAACGACCCGGCTGTTTCGGGGAAGGTGTCTAGTTGTCGGGTAAGCCGCCAGAGGGCGAGGGTGTTGCGCATCGTCGTGTCCCGTGTCTCTCGCCGAACCAAAGAGTGTCAAAAAACACGCCCGCGAGACGCCGGTGAAGTTCAATGGCGGGGAACTTGCGCTGAGCGACAATTACTTTGGCCGCTGACGACAATTAGAATTCCCCCCAAATCGTGCGTCGAAAGGATACGGTTGTCGGATACTTCTCGCACTCCCGGAGCGAGGAGGCGAGCAGTTGTTTGTGAAGGATGCGCAGGTTGAGGAAATTAATGGAAAGAACACGGGAAACATGGAACGGGCCTCGATGTTCGAATAGCGAAGTCGCCAAGAACTTTCGAACTACGCCTGGAACAGTGGGAAAGCGGAGAAGGCGATTTGTGAAAGATGGAGTGGACGGACTATTTGACGAGCAGCGTCCCGGGGTCGCTCGGAAGTTTTCAGATGAGGATGTTGAGTCCGTCATTGTTCAGACCCTGGAGTCGATCCCAAAAGGTCGAACGCTTTACGCCACGCCCTCGGGCGACACCGTAGGCACGGTTCTCTCCATGGTTTCGTGAGGGTTCGTTGTGATGACTGCGGCGAGAGCATGGCCGTGGATTCTCGTGCAAGGGGCGCGGATATGCGGAGCGATGGAATATGCTTAGCAACGCGAAGGGCGAAGCGAGGGTGGCGAACGGGCTCGGCACCAACTTCGCATATTCGTCTATACAGTGAGTGACGCGCGATAAGCGTCGCCGGTCGGAACCTCCCCGGTCGCAATTGCGGCGGCGTCACGGCGGCGAGAAGGTTGATTCGCTGCGTGACGTCCAGCCCCGGAGATAGTCCTCCGTGGCCCAGGTTTCGCAGAGCCAGAGGGCGACTTGGCGGATGTCGCCCGTCGCCTGCAAGACGTTGAGCGCGCACGTGTGGCGAAGCACGTGGGGTGAGATGCGCTTGCCGCGGAGAGAGGGACATCGCGTGCTGGCGTCAACGACATGTTTGTGGAGAACGTACTCGAAGCCGGCGCGCGTCATCTTGTTGCTACGGGCATTGAGGAAGAGCTCGACTGGCGCCTCGCCACGCACGGCCAGCCATGCCCGCAGGGAATCGGCAACAGACTTCCAAAGAGTCAGGCGTCGCTCCTTGCGTCCCTGTCCCTGGACGTGCAGGTCAACGTATCGGCCGGTGAACGTCACTTCGTCGAGCTGCAGTCCAACCAACTCGGAGACGCGCAGGCCTGCCGTGACGCTGACATACAACATCGCACGGTCGCGGATTCCAGCGCGGGTCGCCGGGTTGGGAGCATCGAGGATGGCCTGACACTGCGGCGCGTCGAGATGCTCGATCAACCGCAGGTCGGTTTTCTGGTTGGGAATCGCCAGGACACGCCGGATCTGCTCGACCGCACCTGGGATGCGGTATTGCGCGAAGCGCATGAATGACTTGATCGCTTTCGTGAGCCTGGCGTTTCTTGTGCGCGGACTATTGCTCCGGGACGTCTGAAGTTGGTCTGCGAGGAAGGCGAGCACCAGCTGCGTTGGTCGAGGTGCTCGAAGTGCAGGGCCGATGGATGCACGCCCAACGTCCGGCTCGCGAACGTGAACAAGAGTCGGAACGCATAAGCGTAGGAGTCACACGTGTGCGGACTGGCCGCTCGTTCCACCGGCAAGCGTTGGCGCAGAAAGGCGGTGATGTGGGGTGCGAGGGGCGTCATGACGTAGCTCCAGCACTGCCAGCTGCGCAGGCATCGGCAATGTGGCGCATCAGGCGTGGGGTCGCGTGCAAGTACCAGTACGTATCCGCTACGTGGGCGTGGCCGAGATAGGTCGACAACGCCAGGATTTGCTGCGCAATGGAGTGACGGTCACCGGCTGCGGCCACGGACTCCAGCGCACGCACTGCGAACCGGTGGCGAAGGTCGTGGATCCTCGGTGCGCGCGCCCGCCCGCGCATAGGTGTCTGGAGGTCCACGGATCGCAGCAGGTAGTGAAACGTCCCGTTGATCATCGGGTAAGTGATAGGTCGACCGGTAGTGGCCACGAAAACGTGGGCGCTACGTGACACGGAATGCCGTTGCGTGAGGTAACTGTCCAAGGCAGTCGTAGTCGTCTCGTGAATCGGCACCAGGCGGCTCTTGCGGAACTTCGTCTGGCGGACGAGCAATCCATCCTCGGTGATGTCATCCACGCCCAGGCGGAGTGCCTCTGAGACACGCAGTCCAGTGACGGCGAGCAGCCCGAAGAGGGTGAAGTAGGTCAAAGGTCGGAGCGATCCACGGGGCCTGAGCCGGGCAGTCGCGTCGAGTAGTTGCTCAAGCTCGCGATCAGAGAAGAGGTAGGGGAACGGACGTGTCCGTCGACTGGCGAACACTTGCGATGGAATCCGCTCATGCACGGCGTCCTCTGCCCGTGCATGGGTGGCAAAGCGTCGTACGATGCCGAGGCGCCGCTCGCGCTGATGCGGCGATGGTGCCTGGGCAGCCCATGCAACGGCCGACTGCTGCCGAACATGCGATTCAGTACGACCCGCCGCGAATCTTGCATAGTTTCGCAGCAGGCCGGCGTCCACCGTCATTGCGAACCCAGCCGCCCGTCGCACCGCGAGGTACCTTTCGATGGCTTGTGTCAACATGACGCCCCTCCAATAGTCGGCCAGGGCTGTGCGACTGTTTGCAGCCGGACCACATCGACCTTGGCGTAGTGCGGCAGTGCTCTCTACGCAGCGATGTCTCAGGACAGCGCCGATAACATCGAGAGCGACGCCTTTCCGCAGCAACGCTGTCGCCGCCGAGTGGCGCAGCACATGGGCTCCATGCGACGGCGCGGCAATCTGCGCGCGCCCTCGATGGCGCGCCCGACCAGCTTCGAAATGGGCCCGCTCGACGGGAAGGGACCAATAGGCGCATGAACACGGAGGAACACGCGGTCGCTCTTGTTCACGGGGCGGTACTGCGTCAGATAATGCAGGACGGCGTCACCCACCTCCTGTGGCAAAGGCAACCAAGTCTCGCTGCGCCCCTTGCCCATCACGCGGAGACGCCCCCGTGCCCAATCAATGTCTCCGAGTCGCAGGTCTCGGACATCGCCAGCGCGCAAGCCGATCCGGACAAGTAGCAGGATCACTGCGCGGTCACGTGCCCCTGCGGTAGTGGTCGGCGCGCACGCCGCTACAAGACGCTCGACATCAGCCGCATCGATGTAGCGGGGGAGCGTGTCCAGCTTCCACCGGGCAATCCTGGGAACTGCCTCCACCAGCTCCGCTGGACACGCGCCGGACACAGCGAGGAAGCGCAGGAAACCGCGAACGGCGTTCACGACCGCCTTGATCCGACCACGACCGGACCGCTCGGCCTGCGCCAGGATGAAGGCTCGAATTCGAGCAGCATCGTAAGTCACAGGGTCGTCTCCCACCGCAGCAAGAAACTCCCGCACCAGCGGTACATAGACGCCCAACGTGGACTCACGGATGCCCATATGCTGACGACACCAGGCGCTGAATTTCTCGACTACTGGTGACGCGGTGTCCGCGGTCGTTGCAGATGTTGCCACGCCACCCGCCCGCTGCAGGTAAGCGAACAACAGCTGCGCTCCCTGATGGTGGTAGCGAGAACGACCCCGGAAAGGGCCTCGCGCAGGTACAGCGCGGCACGTGCCGAGCGAACGCCGCCGGCGCACCCTCGTCAACTTCGCCGGGCTGTACGCCACGTCTTGATGCCCAGCATCCGAAGTGAGCTGCGCCGCGGAGCAGCAGCTGGCCTGGGCGTTTCTTGTAACCAGCCTGGTGCAGCCACTTGGCGAGCCCTTCGATGGAAGTGGCGACCGGACACTGTCGTAGCTGACGTAGCCTGAAATCACTTTCGACGTAAAACTCCAGCATTGGAACCTCCTTGCGATGGCGCTGATGTGCGCCCACTTAAGATTCCTACGAATATGCGGAGTAGGGCCTTCACTGGAGGGCCGTTCTATGCAGGGAGGACCGGTGCGACGCGATCTCGTGGCGTTAGGCTCAGCATGTTCCATCGCACCGCATATCCGCGTCTATGCGGTGCACCGCATAGACGCGGATTCTGCCCTTCTTGCATGGGTAGGCGCATGTGCGACTCCTCGGCCCGTCTTGTGGAAGATGTGTTTCCAACTCACAACGTGCCGGTGAGTCGTGACTGCTCGAGCCTTACCAACACGGCTGTAACACTTCATGCGGAGCGGATGGTCTGGGAGAGCTGAATGTGTTACGAACTTATCGACGAGCACACCGCGGGTGGCGCAGTCCACGCCCAGGTATCGACTCGCCTACGACGGGCGCTTGCTCTCGGATGTTCTGCGTGTCTTTTTGCGTGTCGTGGGAGGCTGGTATCGGAAACAAGGACGTGAGTCCGGCATCAAAGACAGCATAGGGGAGGAGGTCATGACGTTCGCGCAGCGGATTTGGCTCGGCGTTGAACCTGAACCCGCACTTTCATTCTCTGCTTCTGGATGGCGTGTTCAACACGAAAACCAACGTTTTCCACCTGGCGCCGCCGCTTCAAGACGAGGACGTGAAGCAGATCGTAGAGACCACGGCTCATCGAGTGATCCGTCTGCTTCGAAAAGAGGCATCCTCGACAACGACTTCGACGGCTTCGCCCATGAGCAGCCGATCCTCGCGGGAATGACTTCGGCATCGGTGATGGGACTCGTGTCGACGGGAGATAGAGCTGGGCTCAGGGTACGCAGAGTCCTGTCAGATCCTGCCGAAGCTGTCAGAACCGGTCCACTTTGCTACGCCTCCAGTGGATTCAGCCTTCACGCGGCCACACGTATCTCCGCCGGGAACAAGAGCGGGCTGGAGCGACTGTGCAACTACGTATCCCGGCCGCCTCTGGCGCAGGGCAGTCTCACGCAGCTTCCGAACGACGAATACGCATTCAAGCTGAAAACCCCGTGGTCAGATGGGACAACCCATCTGATTTTTTTCTGGGCGAGAATTGGTAGAAAAGCTCGCCGCGCTGGTTCCTCCCCCTCGAGTCAACCTCGTCCGCTACCACGGCATCCTCGCGCCGAATGCCAAGAACCGAGACAAGGTGGTTCCGGAAAAACCCGACGAAGAAGAAATCCTCAAAAACGAGGGGAAAGAGCAAGAACAGGTTTCTATGGGCTGCCTTGTTAGCGCGAACGTTCAACTTCGATATGGAGAAGTGCTCCCACTGCGGTGGACGGATGAGAATCGTCGGGGCAATTACCGACTCTGTTTCGATCAAGACCTACCTCGATGGCGTTGGACTGCCCAGTGAAATTCCAGAGATCAAGCCCCCGAGACCGCCGCCGCAGATGGAATTCGAGTACGAAGAGTGTCAGTTTTGGGTTGGGTCACCCTGCCGAGCGCGCCACCTCCGTCCCCTCTTTTCACCTGCAACACCGCCACGGGTTCCACCGGAGGCTCTCATACGACCCACCCGGCCGACGCGGGGCTCGGAAACAGCCGCGAGGATTCTCATCAATGGGCCGGCGGGCGGAAGCAGGCGATGGAGGTGTCTATGCGAAAGTTGGAGTTGTCAGGTCGCTCGGCGTGAAAAATGTCCATGGTGTAGCCCAGGCCGGGTTCGAGGCCCAGCTCATCGGCCCTGTCATCAAGGTCAATTTGCGATGAAAGCTCGGGGTGAAGCTCCTCCAGGTCGATCACCAGCTGACCGTTGATAAAAATCCACATATCGTCATCGCCGGTGAATCGAAATGTCTCACCGCCCTTGTAGAGAAACTCCGTATGAATCTCGGTGGTGAAGTTGAAATTTTGACCGAAACCACCAATGTCAGCACCAAACCCTTGAGTGGGCTTCAAAGGAAAAAACGCTCTTGAGGCGTAAGTATAAACGCCGTCACCGTCCTCGAGAGGGAGCTCCACCTCAAATTCGTAGTTGACTCCCGGAAGGGTTTCGTACCATTCGGCGAACTCGAGGGGCTCCGTTGTTTGAGCGGTTCCCGCGGTGTGGGCGTACACCGGCTTGCCGTCTCCCCCAATTCGGGCATCACGATTCCTTCGTAAGCACCGGAGCCCACGTAGTTTTCGAAATCGGGATGGCTGGCCGGGAAATCGCGAACCGTGGCCTTGAGGGCCATCTCACAGGGAATTGTCTCCCCGTCAACCTCATCCGTTTTCCCATCACAATCGTCGTCCACATCGTTGCCAACGATTTCTGTTTGATCGGGGTTCACATCGGAGTCTTCATCGTCACAATCGATGGAGCGTACCACCCATCGCCGTCCAAGTCGCCCTTCGGCTCTGTATTTTCTCCCCTGATTCACCCTCACCGCCGGTCTCCTCTCCGGTGCTTTCCGGATTGGTCTCGCCAATCTCGGGCGAATCGATGTTTTTCGGGCTCCAACGTCGGCTGTATTCTGGAATCCAATTCGAAAAAATCATTTGCGTCCTCGAAGCTGTCACCGCCGCCGCTGTTGAACTCTTCTTCTTCCGCTCCCCCGGGATCCACAGGCAGGTGTCTCTCCACGCTCACAGCGCACGACGCCCCCCAAAGACCCAAGGCGGCAATGATGAAACGATGCGGCGTTCGTTCCCCTGATTTTGCGCAAAGGCTTTCGCCGGCATTCCCTCCATCTTGTCCGCCGATTTGTGACAAATACATCACAGTCTCGACCTTCTCAGGCCGGTCAAGCGATTTAGTATCTTTTTTGAGTCAATACAAGGTATACACTATGACGACATGTCGCATCGCCACATCACGGAACAAAAATTCGGCAGTAATCCGCGTCTATACTGAAGGACAATATTTTGGAACTGAATAATCCTCGCATAAATCGCAGATTTTTTCGTCCCATCGAGCCGGTTCAACGCTTCTCAAAATGGCCGGTTCGGGCTTTGATTGTCTGTCCGTTCGCAATGGCGCCGCCGATGCGGGAGAAAAGATTCGCCATCGGTTCTCCCACCAGCGAAGAGTTGGCCTTCAGCGTAACCGGGGGCATTGTCAGCGGCTTGCGAGAAACCGACGGGGTGAAATTTCTGCAAACCGACACCACCCCGCCCTGATGGATGAACCGGATTTCGAGTGCGATAAGACAAAGGACTGTCCCTCCAATCAGTTCTGCGAGGAAGACGGCAAGTGCGAAGAGTACGACGGCCAGTGCCCGGACGGATACGTCCGTAAAAGACACGACTTCATTTCTTCATATCAAGACACGTGCTACAAAGCCCTGCGTCGGGGACGGGGACTGCCTTGCGGGAAAGCTCATACATTCAAACCTGCATCGACAAAGCCTGGTGCGAGTTTGCCGATGCCTGCGATTACGGCAGGTCCGACGACTGACGCTCTTTCCACTCTGATCGAAATCGGCATTCACGCGTCCTCAAGGGACATTGCGGGTTCCCAGTCGCGACACATCACGGTGGTCCACCGGAAAAACCTGAGAAAAATCCCATGTATCGAGTAACGGATCATCCCCGTCAGACTCCGGGACTACAGCAAACGGCAAAGCATTCAAGCCAGGAGAAAACTGTGACTATCGAAACCATCATCGCGGCGGCCGCGATCACCGTGGCCCTGGGTCAGCCGGTTTGGGGCGAGGAGAACAACTTCTCACAGCCCTCCAGCAACGGAATATCTTTCATCGAAAACAGCCGGTGTGGAGGGTTTGGTTTTGAAAATCTCCGGTCAACAGCGACACCGACCGCGCTTGGAAACTGCTCGCGAGCCCGAAGAGCGGAGCCAAGCTCTTTCGAAAACGTAAAATCGATCGCCCCTCTACCCGCCAATCCAGAGTGTCTGGAGGTTCACGCCTTTCCCCATCGGTGACAAAGTGGTGTTTTGCTACGTGACCGTTGACGAAAAGAACAAACGCTTTCGGTGGCGCCGCCTCACAGGAGATTTGCTGGCGTTCGAGGGTCAGTTTCACCTCAAAACCAGCAGCTCGAAGTCGAACGGAACGGTGGTTGAGTACCGCAGTTTCGTGGATCCCGGCGGCATTGGGCGCTTGCTGATGACCCGCTCCCGCCGCACGGACATGGTGCTGGACATGGTGCCCCGCCTAAAAAGGTTGGTGGAATAATGAAAACTCCTCACAAAGGCATTTTTAACTTCCACAACCACACAGTTCTGCTCCGTTTCGGCCGCGGAATCTTCGTCACTTACGGACTCCTCACCGGCGCCGCGTTTGCCGCAGGCACCATCGCGGCACTGCTCTACCACGCGGCCAAGCGGGGAGATGAGCTCTGGCCGATGATTCAGTTCTACGGCACGATTCTCTTTCCTTCGGTCATCCTTCGGCTCCCGCTTGTTCAGCGTCTTAGCTGGAGGGTAAGAACTTTCTGCACGCACCGCTCAATACGTTGCTCGGTTTCATGCTCCACGGCGGCGTGTTCGGCGGGGTTGTCGCCATGGCGGGATACTCGCTCCACTCGGGGGAGCTCCATGCTCGGAATGATGGACGCCTGGGCTTTTGCCATGCCCTTGGGAGAAGCCATCTACGCGTGGGCTGCCACGTCTACGGGCTGCTGCTGGGGAATCCGACCAATCCGCCGGCATTGCAGAGCCTGTCGCCGTGGCGCATGATGATCGCCTCGCGCCCCTGATACGACGAGCGGGTAAAGCCATTCTCCTCCAGCTTGCTCAAGAACTTGACGAGCCCTGCTCGCCCAGATTGTAGACGCGCAGATATTGGATCGTCTCTTTTTCATAGTCACCGCCATTGGTGACCGTATAGACCGGCTTGTTGAAATAGCGCACGGCCGATCCTGGCGGCCAGAGCATAAAGAGCGCTTCGCTATCCTGGCCGGACATGATCAGGGGCGTCTGGTCCACCGTCGTCGGCCAGCCCAACGTCTTGGCTGCATCCTGTAGCGCCTTTTCCTCCACTGATGCCGAGGGCCCTTGGGCGCCAACGCCCAGAGGCATGAGGTCGGCCATCGTCGTCAATAGAATGGTGAGCGCCATCAAGAGGTTGGCTGTGTTCTGTGGTTGTGTTCTGTACGATGCTGTCTCATGATCAGATTCCCCCTGCGATTTGAGCGCGTGCCGTCCGGCCATGGCTTGTCAGTTTACGAACGGATAGGATCAGTGTGGCCAGGGCGCCAACCATCACCAGGGCATAGGCCCACCAGGGGTGACATGAATCCGTGAATCGACGGCCCAAGCGATGAGAGCCTATAGCAGGGCCCAGACGAAGATGCGAAAGGTGACCGTGGCGCAGCCCGGGTCGGAAATGCTTGACCGGCGCTGGCGCGGCATAGCCCGCCCCACTTGCCGGGGCATAGGCCGCCTGACCCGTAGCATAGACCGCCTGGGCTGCCACCGGCTGCGTTTGACCCGACGTCGTGAACTCCATCGCCAGCGCCACCGGCGCAGCGTAACCGCCGGTCGGCGCATAGCCTCCCGGTGGCGGCACGACCTGCTCGGTGTGGGCCCCGGCGATGCTGGGTCGGCAGCGTAGGACGCCTCGGCCAGACGATGGCTGGGTTGGGGTATAGCGGGGCTGGCCGCCGGCACCGTGGGCGTGCCCGGCTGCCACTGGCTGCCATCCCAGACGAACCACTGCCCGGTCTGTTCCTGGATCATCCAAGTACGGCCAGCCTGATCGACCACGCGCACCTCGGCCAGTTGCTGGCGGTAAGCGTTGATGTCGATGGCGCCGGCCTGCAGGTTGCCGTTCAACTGCTGAAAGATGGCGATTGCGGTTTGAAAATCCATGGCACCTGCCTTTGAGATAGACTGCTTTGGCTGCCTACTCGTAGTGACGACTCTAGTCGTCATTGCGAACGGGCGAACGGCTTGCATGGGCTCGTCGTGACGACCAAAGTCGTCATTCTCTTGCTCTCTCTACCTAAGCGTGCCTAGAATAACGAAAATTCGTTACAACGAACGGAATAGAAACAAAGATCGTTACACCAAACGTGTCAGCGACTGCCTGCGCACAGGCTTGCACCGCGTCCACGTGCGCCATATCACAGATGTATGATGGCGCTTGACGCCGAGCTCGACCATCTCTTGCTGCGCCCTCTCGAGGCTGGACGTACTGATATCAAGGAGGGCGCCGTGACCGCCGTTCTCGGCGGGAATACGCGCGATCTCTAGCCTGATGCCGCTGCCACAGGTCCGAGGTAAGAGACCGCGGCTACGGGTGACTGGCACGTGATGCGCGGCGGCTCACAGGTCCTGCGGCACATCGACCCAGCGGCGCTCAGCCGAGGAGAGGACCACCGCGTCGAGCACGTCCTGCGACTTGGCCCCTTCATAGAAGGAGGGCAGGATCTCGGGCCTGTTGCCCTGGATCGCGGCCACAAACTCGGCGCCAAAGCCAGACGCGCGCCGCGCAGGCCAATCGGGATCGGCCACGGCATCGGCCATCAGGTCGCCGGGCACGGGAATCACGGGATAGACCTCCTCGCGGCGGAACATGTTGTAGCCAGGGCTATAGATGCCATGGCCCGCGCAGAGGGTGGCCATCTGGGTGCCGATGCAGGCACGGAGCTCATAGGGCTGGCCCTGATCGTAGAGCAGCGCGCCCTCGGTGCCATAGACCTCAAGGCGCTGATCAAAGCTGCGCCCTGTGACCACAAAGCTGGTCTCGCAATGGATCGTGCCGCCGCCCGAGAGGTCGGCCATAAAGGTCGCGTGGTCCTCGGTGTCGATGGTGTGCATGTCACCGTTGGGCCAGGGGCGCTGTTTAGTAAAGGTGCGCATCTGGGAACAGACAGCGGTGAGTTCCTCGCCGGTGCACCAGCGGATCATGTCGACCATGTGCGGTCCCATCTCAAAGAGGGGGCCGCCACCAGACCGCCTTTTGTTGCCGTGATACATCATCGGCCCGCTGGACAGGTCGCCAGGACCCATCGAGTAGACGGCCACAATGTGCAGAATCTCGCCCGTGGCGCCGCTGCGGATCAGACGTTGGGCCAGGCGCACGGCGGGTGTGGCACGATGGGTAAAGCCGACGGCAGTCTGGAGATGAGGCGCGTCATGGGCGGCCTGGAGCATCTCGCGGCCAAGTGTCGCGTTGAGGGCCAACGGCTTTTCGCACAGAATATGCTTGCCGGCGGCGAGGGCGGCCATCGAGACCGGATGATGGGTGTTGGGATAGGTGGCGACACTGACCGCGTGTCCACGTCGTCCAGGGCCAGCAGCTCCTGATAATCTGTCAGGCGTAGACACGCCCAGTCGGTCGCCCACAACCTGTAGCTGCTGCTCGCTCACGTCGCAGATGGCCATAATCTCACAGTCGGGACATTTCAGGTAACTGGGGATATGCTGCCCATGAGCGATGCCACCCAGGCCAACGATGCCAATGCGGACCTTTTTTGTCACCTCATCCACCTCCTGATAGCCATGAGCGCACAGCCTGTAGATGCCACGATCCAGCGTCTCTACGCACCGCGCGTCTGTGTGGCATTGTACTGGGTGAGAAAGGTCAGTGTCAACCGACTATGCAGGGGAAATGCACACTCGCCCAGAAGGTCCAGCCCTAAAGGGCTCCGCCACAGGACGCGCCCCATAAATGGGGCTTCCCGTGCCAATCTGTCGTCAGTATCCCCATTCGTGGGGCGTATCTTGTAGCCGGAGGGTCATCTCCTTCGGTTGCTGGCTCAAAGAGGCTCAGCACGGCAGCGCGGCGTAGCGTCTGTGCCGAGCATGCATCTCGCCTGACCGACTATGTGGTAGCGCAACGGGGTATGGAAACCCCGGCTACGGTGCACTGTCTATGGAACCTCAGGCTACCACGCCTCGCTGTATGCCGCCAGCGCTTCGGCCAGTCCGCGGATGTCGACCTCGGCCAGATTGACCGCGCAGACCGTACCGACCCACTCTTTGGGCAGGCCCGACTCACTATGGAGCGCGCCCACCACATGCGCCGACGGTTGTGGCCACCGAGTCGGCGTCACGCCCAATCATGCAGGTCTTGGGAATACAGACAAGCGGATCGCCCTTGCCCCAGACAAACCCCGCCACGGCCAGCGGCACCTGCTCGGCCCAATAGACGGTTGCAGGTAGAATCCCTCGGCGTCAGGCAGCGGTTGGATGAATGGCTGGCATCGCTCATCGGCCGCGCGTGGGGGCTCGAGGCTGGTATCCTGCGGGCTTGAGGGGTGGGCCATGAGCACATTGTCATAGAGGGTCGTCGCCAGGTCGTCAAAGTCGGTGGCGCGCTGAGCGATGTCGATGGCACGCTGAATGAGCTGCGTGGCCAGCGGGCCGCAGGGGACCAGCATGGCCTCGATCATCGAGTCGACCGTAGCCCCATCGCGCACGCCCGGCCAGCGCCGCCACTGCCGCCGCGCCCAGGTCACGCCTCCAGGGGCGCCTTTCCAGATACGGCTGAGCTGCTTGAACTTGCCGCAGCCCCACAGGATCACCGCCATGGACGATGCCCATGGGCGTCCACCAGCCGATGCCACCGCCTCCGAAATAGGTCTCGCCGCCCTCGTCGGCGGTGACCTCTCCGCGCTCGACCCGTCTCAAGCCCTCAATGGCCGGCGGCCACCAGCCGTCAAAGGTCGAGTTGGCCAGCATCCATTGGGCCAGCATGTCGGCTGTGCGCGGCGGCTTGGTGTCCAGGTAAAAACGGGTGAAATCGGCGCGGATGTAGGTGTCGTCGGTAACGCTGCCCGGATCTGGGCGCAGGGCATAGCCGTTGCCGATGGTGCAGACCATATGGGGCTTTTCATAGGGCAGGAATCCGCGCCGATTCGCCCACCAGACGCTGGATGCGCCTGAAATGGGTGCACTCGATTGGCTCGCCCATAGCATCACCAATGGCCGCGTCGATGTAGGCACCCAGGACACGATCGCGATTGCGCATGATGATGGCTCCTTGTGGTGTGCGAGTGATGTGGTGGCTCTGCCTGGATCACGCCGACAAGAGGCCGTCTTATGAAGCCGCGGCCAGGCGTGTGAGCCGTTGGACATGGGCCAGCCTGGCAGGCTGGGGCCCGGCGGCCTCAGTGATCCGATCGGGCTGTCGGACAGGGGCATGATACCAAATGATCGGGCAGAGTGCAATGGCGGGTAGGGAGCAAAGAGGCTGGGTCCTCGGGGGCGCCGAGCGCCAGCTCGGTATCTGCTGCCCCGTCACACGGCACACACGGGCGATGCCAGACTGGGCGAAGAGACCGGAACAGAATCTCGCCGTTGAGAGCCAAAGGGTCTGCCGGCTTTCGCCCCTACGCCAGATTGCACACCATCCGTAGGGCGCGAAGAGGTTGGGAGACCACCATGGAAAGAACAAAGGCCTTTCTTCCGCTCCTTGCCCATGTCCATCACGCGCCAACGGCCCGCCCAATCGCCTTTGCTGTGATCGAGCGCGCACGGGGATGCGCGGCTGGGGCCGAACTACCTGAACGCGTATGCATTCCCTCAGTGCCGATTGCCGACGGATGAAGGGCGCTGACCATCGCATACATCCTATGCTTATGCAACACGATCCTCCTCGCCAATCGGTTCGGCGCCATCTGTCGCGACTCTCTATCGCTCTTCTTTGCGTCGCCCTTGGTCTGTGGCTTGGGTCACGGACTGCTCCTGCTGATGCGCCACGATATCACCCTCGGGCGTGAATCCCGGCCTCTATGCCGCGCGAGACCAAGGCTACGATCCGACCACCTACCATCTCGACGGCAGCCACCAGACCTTTTACTGGGACGTGATTGAGCCTCAGCAGGATGTCTACAATTGGAGCAGCATCGACACCTTTCTGGCGCGGGAAGCAGCCAAGTGCACCAAGGGCGCCCTCTGCCTGATCACCTTCAACGGACGCGCCAACCAGAGCAACGTCCTCGACCCGCCCATCCGCGTACCCCAGTGGGTTTTTGCCGCCGGGGCGACCAAGGTGACCTGTCCCGACGGATTCCAGATTCCCGAGTTCTGGAATGCCACCTATCTAGCCCACTATGCCGATTTCGTGCAGGACCTGGCGGCGCGTTATGATGGCGACGAGCGGGTGGCCTTTGTGATCGACGCCGTGGGCAAGTTCGGCGAGACCCAACCTTGCGATGACGGCGACGATGATCCCGTGAGCGCGGCCATGCTCGCCGATGGCCTCAATCCGGTTCTGGGCGCTTGGGCCGATGTGGTCAATGACATCACGGCGATCTATGCCGACGCTTTTGAGCAGACGCAGCTCCTTTGGCCAGTGCGCCGCGCTTTGTGAGCGAAGGGGAACGCAAGATGTTCGGCGAGTATGCTGTCTCGCGCGGAGTGGGGCTGTTCCCCGTCGGCGTGGTGGCCGTACAGAATTATGTAGACCTGCGCCCCCAAACCCACCCGGCGGGCAAGGGTATGTATGACCTCATCCTGGATCAGGCTGAAACGCGCGATGGCGGCCCCAATGCCCACGAGATGTATGACTATATGACGCCCGACCTGGTGACGGTCTTCTGGGGCGTGGCGGTGCCCCTGGCGCGGCGTCCTGCCTATTTGACGTTGGATCGCATGGTCCTCTACACCGGTCCCGTGAAGGGCCGCGCCTGCCTATCGCCGCCAATCTGGCCATTCTTGATTGGGCCAGCGACTACCGGCAAGGGCATCGCCGAGACGCCCAGCGTCTATGGCCATGCGTGAGTCGGGCTATGTGGACAGCTATCCCCAGCGCGGCAACCATTCCCGGTGGCTGACGCAGGACGACGGCGCGCCCAATGCCCGCACGGTGCTGGCCACCCGGCGCAGCGCCGAGGAGATGGTGCTGCCCGATGAGTACGAGGAACCTGGCGGCACGTTGGCGCGGAGCGGCATCGAGACCCTGCAGCCGCTGGTGGATGGCAGTCGCGAGGGCTGGATCTGTCGCCGCAATCAGGGCACAGGCAACCCCTTGATGGCGCTCAAGATCGACGATCGTTACGCCTACGAGGGGCCAGCGACGGTGACCGTCACCGTGACCTACCTCGACCGCGGCAGCGATTCGTGGCGCCTGACATACGACGTGGCTGGCGATGCCAACAAAGTCGCCGGCACGATCTTCAAGGGCGATAGCGGCGCCTGGCTTGTGGCCACCTTCAACCTGGATGACGCCTGGCTGGCCAATCGCCAGAGTGGCGGCGCCGACCTGACCATTGACAGCATGGGCGATGGCGATGAGTATATCCACCTGGTGGATGTCAGTCGGTTTGGCCGGTTCGCTGCTGCGCCAGGGATGGCACACGGTGTCGCTGCCGGTCCAACCCCCATCGACGGCCATCACCGACGTACTCGCCAGCCTCGACGGCGCCTACGATCTCGTGCTGGCGGAACAGACGCCAGGCGATGGGCAGCGCTGGTTGCGCTATGCGCCTGGCGTCCCGGATACGTCTCGACGCTGACCACGCTGGATGTGGACACGGGCTTTTACCTGCACCTGACCGAAACCGGCGTGCTCCAGATCACAGGCAGAGGGTGCCTCTGGCGCGGTGTCGCTGGAAGAGGGTTGGAACCTGATCAGCTATCCGTCCTATCGGGCCCATCTCGTGGCAGAGGCGCTGGTCTCCATTGAAGGGCAGTATGATCGGGTCTATGGCTATGACGACCAAGCAACCGGGGGACCGTGGTTGGTCTATGATGCCGATGGCGATCCGGCGGCCAATACGCTGACCCACCTGTCGGCGGGCTGGGCCTATTGGGTACACGCCACCGCCGCTTGCACCGGGCAGACGCCCCGCTAGGCCGACGGTACCGCGCCCATCGTGGTATCTGCCCCACAGAGAACCTTGGGCGACGAGACGGGTCCTGGGACGCCGAGGTCTGGGAGCGCTGAGCTCTGGGGGCGCTGAGCTCCAGCTCGGCATTCGCTCACACGGCACACGGCGCGCATGGACGACGCCAGATTAGGCGAAGAGATCGGAACAGAATCTCGCCGTTGAGAGCCAAACCCTGGCCGGTCTCTTCTCCCCTGCGACAGATTGAATACCATCCGTAGGGCGCGAAGAGGCTGGGCGAGTTTGAGGAAAGAACCAGGGTCTCTCTTCCAGCCTCTTCGCCCATTCCTCGCCGTGCAGATCGAGGAGAGAACACGAAACTGTGATCGAGCCCTTTCGCCCATATTGACCACACGCCAGCGGCCTATGCGACCCAATCGCCTCTGTGCTTGATCAAGCGCGCAATGGAATGCGCGGCTACATGAATCTTGCCGTTGAGCTCCGGGCGCGCACGAATGCGCGGTTAACGCGAGCTTGGAGTCAGCCACCGTAAAAAAGCGCGCATCAGGTGCATATTCCCTGACGGGACGCATAGCCGTGATCCTGATAGGGTGAACCCCCCTGCACCACCAGGCGCGCATCGCCACTGGCATAGGCCGCCGCCAGATCGAACGGCCCAGTCGGCTCGCCCGAATCATGGACCATGTCGTCGTCCAGATCCCGGTAGACCGAACCCGCCGGGCTGGTCATGAGCCGCTCGGCTGAGCCTGATACCTCTACGCTGCCATCCCAGTTGGTGATCATCTGCGTCACGCCCTGCACGGCGGCATGGTTGGCGAAATCGCTCACCTGGTAGTCACCATCGCCACCGATCTCGAACAGCGTCCGTCCGTCATAGTCGATCCCATATGGAATGGAGAACGCGTCCACCACAGACTCGGACCCACCCAGGAAGAGTACCCCGCCGCCGCCCTCCATGAATGCCTGTAGCGCGACCAGTTCGCTGCCCAGCAGGCCCTCGTCAAGACCGGGCAGTATCACGGCCTCATAGTCAGCCAGCAGCGCGTTGGTCAGTGTGCCTGCGGTATGGCGGGTCAGGTCAAACGCCGGAGCAAGGTCGTCGGCCAGACTTCCGCAATAGACCCAGTCGGGATGCACTGGCCTGATCTCTTGCGCTCGCGTCCAGATAGCGTGTTGGCCGCGAGATGCCCCCCCACCCACAGGACCTTGGGGCGCACAGGCGCCTGGGCATCTGTCGTCAGCGGTAGATAGACGCGATGGGCCAGAGGCGGCAGCGCCACAGCGCTGGCCTCGTTGCTATAGCCTGAGGCCACACCATAGTCATCCACCGCCGTGATCACATAGTAGTGGGCCGCCCAGAACGGCGTTCTCATCAAGGTACTGGGCAGTCAGCCAGTCTCACCGATTCCGCGTATAGGGTCCACCCGGCTGTTGGGCGCGATGGACGCGATATGCGGCCACGGCCTCTGTTTCCAGCGTCGGCCAGGCCAGCACGATGCCATCTCCTTCGGCCGAGGAGCTAGCTACGAGGAATCCTGGCGCGGGCATGGCACTCAACACGGCGACGGCGACATTGTTCGCCTCGTCAAGCTCGTCCACCGTCTCGGCCGTCATCGACGGCCAGGCGGACTTCCTGCCTGCCGCCGGGCGTGGTCCATGAGGTGACCAGCTCATAGGCGCCGTTGGGGCCAAGGCCATCCTCAAAGGTAACATCGATCAGCACATCCGCACCCGCTTGCAGGAACAGATCAAAGGGCTGTTCAATGCCCTCCAGACCCAGGTTGCGGATTGTGGCCGTGATGACCACCTCCTCGCCAGCCACAGGATGGGCGTCGGAGAAACGATCTTTGGTCGCGCTGACGCTCAGGTCCATGCCCAACGGCACCTCAATAGCGAACAGGTCCTTGTCGGCGCTGGTGTGCGCGCCGCCCTGCAAAGCCGCGAGGCCGGTTGTTTGGCCGGTGAGATCGGTGTGCTGATCAAAGACCAACATCCGCTCCGAGACAGGCTCCCAGGTGGCGCCGATCTGCCAGTCGCGCGCGGCATCCTGCGTCTGATAATTAGCCTGCCCACCCAGATCGGCGGCGCTCAGGTCAGCGACGGTGATCATCACATCGCCGCCATAGCCATCCTTGCCGCCGCCCTGGAAGCCGCGCATAGGTCACCGTGGCCAGATTATCGGCGCTGATGTGCAGGTGGGGCTCATGACCCACGGTGCGCTCGCCGATGGGCGTTACCTGCCAGGCGTTATCATACCAGCGCTATCCAGAGCAGGTCGCGCGTCCCCTCACCATAGTATTGGCCTCTTCATCCTGCTCGCGGGCGGTAAAGACCACCACTGCCTGGCCATCTGGCGCGAATGCCGCCTGGGGATAGAGCACCCCGGCGGGCCAATCGTCACGGATGCGCATGCCTTCCCATGCCCCCTCGTTCCAATAATCACTGGCCAGGTAGCGGTCTGAGACGGTGGATGGGTTGGTGTCGGCATCGTGTACCCACACGGCGATGCCAAAGCCATTGGCGGCGATGGCCATGCTCGGCGCGGTCTCGGTGGCGTTCTCGGCCGCCAGCACGCCCGGCGTATCCTTCAGCGGTCGCCGAGCCAGCCGCATAGTGAATCGAAAGATCACCGGCGGCAAGGGCTGACGCGCCATCACCATCGTGGACCCACAGCGCCATGGCTTGACCGTCTGGGCCACCGGCCACCGTTGCACCGCGTTGCCGGGGCGATCGTTGTCGGTCAGACGCTCATGGGCCGAAGTACGTTCACCCAAAACCGGCATAGATCTCCTGGGCGCTGGCCGCCTGGTCGAGCGTTTCGACGCCGGGCCTCAGAGCGCGGGATCTCGTTCTGGGTCCAGATCGCCACCGCATCGCCATTGAAGCGATAGGCGACCCCTTGGGCCCGGTCTCAAAGTGTCGTTGTCGGTCAGATCGGCCGGGGCGCTCCATCCACTGGCCCCACACTGCATATTGGACTCCTTGCGGATCGACGCTGTCCGTGGCGCCATCGGTGTCGGCCACCCATACGGCCAGCGCATGGCCTTGCCCGTCTGCGGCAAGCGATGGCGATAGAAATAGATCGACCGGTTCGTCGGCACTCGCGTTCCGGCCGGCGCCGCTGGCCGCAGCCAAGGGCCGGAATTTCTGGTCGCTATAGAGAGTGACGGCGCCATAGTGATCTTTTCATCAGGATCTTGGTATAGACGTTCCCCTTGAGGGCGAACAGACGCAGGTTGTCGAAAATCGTGTTCTGACCGGCCGGCGGCGTCAGATCAGACGACCGGGCATGCCCACACCAAACTTCGGGGCGAACGTCGCCCTGCCCGATGACACCGCCCAGAGCCTCGAGGCCCACATCGATCTGCACAGGGCGTCAGCAGCCGGCGTGATGCGAATCTGGTCTGGCCGAGGTCGTTGTGCAGCCGGCCAGCGATGGTCACTTCGAACCGTGTCAAAGCCTGCTGTCGACGCTCGTGGCCACCTCCAGAGGTGGTGCGGTGGGGCAGCACAGTTGCGATGCGCGGCACAACCGGTATCCTGGCGTCTTGATAGGCCCCAGCTCTTTGACCACTGATACGCTGTTGGCGTGCCAGGCTGGCGTAGCACTCTGTCCCACAAGGGGTTGCGCGGGGTAGCGCTGGCTGACCAGAGTGACCCCAGCAACCTGTGCCAGCAGCTCGCCGCTGGCCTGATAGGTCCGGCCAACTGTCGATGCGAAAGGTCTCCCAGACGGCAATGTCAGACGGCGAATTCGTTTCGAAGCGAGCCGTTACTTCAAGTCGATTTGGTGTAATGCGTAGAGGGGCGGCGTGCTGGCACGCGCACCGTGAAATAGTACTTGGCCTCCCCGGGCGACCAGGCTGTTATCGTTGGAGCACCTGCGCGCCGCCAGGGCGGCGGCGTCACGGTCCAGACAAGCGCCGAACGGGGATTGGGGCATCAGCTTCATTAGATTTTGGAAATAGAATTCCGAGTCCCAGAACATCTGATGCTGCATTGAGAGGCTGCCTGTTTGATTTGCGGTCACCTGTCGGTTCTCTTTGGCTCTGACTTGGCATTGATTGGGTACAGAAGCAACAGAGGGTTCTCTTGGCCCTGCGTAGCCCTGGTACGTTTCAATTCGTCCCAACTGCTGTTTGAATCAGTTCCCCTCGGCATCACTATCTATCAGGATGTCACCGCGTGACATAAGCGGCCTTGATGTCCGCGCCTGAAATTTGTATCCTGAGAGCTTGGATGAACGGATGTTTTGACCTTGCCTATGGGGCCCAGGTCTTTTTTGCTGGCTTCACCCCTTGCCGGCTCCACGATCGCGATGTTCCATTTGGAAAGGCAGTTATTGTTCAAGGAGTTTTGGAGCTCAATATATTCCTTAATTCGTTCAGTATTGAAGTCGCGATGAGTCTCATGCGTCTCATAGCCTGACAAGAACCTGAAAATGTCACCGACGCGAATATTTCTGAATAGTCTGCCTCGATTTGCTGCTTCCGGCTCGCCTGAAGAGCCAATGGCCTGGTGATTGGACCGAGTGCCTGCGTCCCAGTTGCCCGCGAGCCATGCCGTATCCTCGTGTTTGAACCTTGTCGTTTGTAAATGCTCGGAAGAGTAAGAGATATCGCACTCCTCCGAAGCCAGCATTTTGGTGGGCGGTAATGGCCATTCCGGGAATCTGGCGAATTCTTACCGCGAACTCCATGGGAGTAACTTCGAGCTCCATGTACTTGCCGATATCGCTTCGAATTTCCGCTTCTACTGTCGCTAAACCAAAAACGCGTCACGCATGTCACGAGTCATCCAGACTCTGGGAAGGTCTTCATAGCCGTGTCGGTAGCCGAACCAACGTCCCATCTGCATAGGGAATCACCAATTCTGAGGAACGAGGAAGTAGCTGACAGTAAGACTCTCAATGGTGAGCCCCTTGCAAGGACACTTCCGCCTATCACGATGGTTTTGCGGAACTTGCTCGAAATAGAGCCTTTTCCTCACCAGTCCGTTTTCAACGCGATATCAATTTCGCTCCATTGCATCCTTTACGTGAGTGGATTGTCTCGAAATCGATTTGGGGTTATCGAATTGCTCCGGGAGAACTCGGGACTGCTCATCAATCCAAAGTTGTTCCAACTCTGATAGCAGTCCTGGGTTACCCAGTCGACCTCACGCTGAAGTTGCTGAAGGTGCTCACCAATGCGGATTTTTGTATTGAAATGTGGAGCTACATAGACTGTTGTGTGGATCAACATGCAGCAGTGCTTTTGACCCTGCCCTCGAGCATTCCTTGCGGAACATGCCAGCAGGTAGTATTTGATGGCTTTGTCGAGTGAAGATGTGATTTCCATGTCGAAATCCTCCCTGTTGCTGGCACCGGAAGGTCTCAGCAGCTCACATTCCTCGTCTTCCACAACTGAATCATGCCGCTTCCGTCAGCTCCGGAATCCGCCTTGTCGGCGTCGATCAATCCTCTGCCAAAAAGGTTTTCTGCACCGAAATAGTCGGCGGGCCTCGGCAATGCGACAATAAAGCTCCGGATAGAGATCGTCGGGCCTAGCGGGGTCAGTAATGCTTACGGCGGGATCTATGAGCACGTTTGCAAACGGAGTTGCTGTGTATCCGATATACGCCGCCCTCGGCAGTTTATTCAGAATTCTCCGAATCACTGCATTTATGGCCGTCATCGTATCGCGATATCTCGAGGCATTCACGCTGGCTTGGTCGCATTCGTCGTCGATCACAAGAAACGGAGTGTTCCTGAGCACCTGGGAGGCGTGTTTTCCAACATTTTCAGAAACCTTCGGAGGACGAACTTATTTTTCTCGCCACGGCGAGCCGCCGCAATCTGGGGTCGAATTGAAATCCGCTGCCGAATCTGGCTGAAATCCAGATCCACGGTGGTCCAGCGATGCCAGCGATCCGTTCCTGGTCAATCAAGTCTTGCCCCAATTTTTGATTGGCTTGCTCGAAGCGCATCGGTCATGCCTGCGAGTACAAGAATGAACTTGTATTTGGCATCCGCTGTTGCCATCACCGCCAGTCAATATTGGCGGTTTTGCCGCCTGAGACGTAACCAACTACCAGCTCCTCTTGTGCCGAATTCTGCATCTCCCGGTTTGTTCAGCAGCAGGATCTTTGGCTTTGCTCGATGCATCATCACCGAAGCTACGGTTGTCTCCGGATCCCAGCACTTCGATCGATGAGATAACTTTGCAACCCTGCCCAGATACCATTGTCTGCAGGGCCACCATACCAAGCCTCTCTTTTCCCGGCCGGTATTGCCGAAATTTTTAAATACTTCATTCCAGAAGTGACGCTTCTCCTGAACCTTTTAAGTCCCTCGTGGACGAGTTCACCGGCATTTTCAATAATCTACGACCTCATAAACCTCGCTACAGCAGGTCTGCTGCGGCCTCATCAGCATCCATGTCACGGCTGTGTATGCGTTCTTCAATCTCGTTTCTGATTGTATTGATTTGTTGTTCAATTATTGACATTGAATTCCTCGGACTAAATGTTGATCGAGAGCGATTTGAGCAATGTCAAACATAACAAGAATGAAATATATAGACTTGGCTGAATCAGCCAATTGTTTGACATTCAATAGTTTCGTAATTTTTCTTTTTGGCATGTGAATTGACTCTGGATCAGTGACTGACAACGTAGACAAAGCAACGCGCTCCCGAATGATGGGAGCGATAAAAGCCAAAAATACGAAGCCAGAAAGTCGACCGTAAAAATATCTGCAAATGGATTCAGATTCAGGCTCCATAAAGGCAATCTTCCAGGGCGTCCGGATCTGGTGCTCCCAAAATACAGGCTGTAATTCAGGTTCAAGGCTGTTTCTGGCACTGTCATGACTGTAGTTTTTTTAAGTGGCCCAAATCCAATCCCGAGTTCTGGCAACACAAGCTTTCTGTTAATAAGAAGAGAGATGAACACAACCTCACGCTATTACGAGAGTTAGGCTATCGGGTTGCCATAGTTTGGGAATGTGCATTTCGTGACCAGTCCGCACATGCAGCCCTGAGCAGTCTTGAAAACATTGTTGCATGGCTAAAAAGTGACGATGGATATCTAGAACTACCACACTGAATCCTTGGGCTGGAATGGGCTAAACCTATAAATACAAACGTCCTCAGCCCAAATCAATATCAGTGCAGTCCGTATTTGCAATGCCACTCATGAAGCTCCGGCTTGCTGCCCATGTGCTTGAACAAGCTCGATTCTCGGTAATTACAAAAACTTCAAGCGAAGTAGACTGCGTATCCAACACCCCGCAACCATTGTGCGAGGTGCTCCTCGGCGCCACAGGCTTCACTGGCCTTCAAATTCTTATAGGTAAAACCAGCCGCTTCATATTCATCGAGCAAGTCAACTCGTACGCGTTTTCAAAAAGGTTGGACGAAATAATCTCGACCCCAAACAGTGCCGCTTCTGTTGCCCTCGGTCATATGTGCCACGTATCGCTGCTGCGGCCTCTTAGCCGTCTTGCCAACGTAAAGGGCATGTAGCGCCAGAGTCTGAATCCAAATGGTCATTGCATGCTGCAAATCGCTTTTTGTTCCATGCAGTCGGCTCCATCTCGAATGCGTAAACGCGGTAGCCAGATTTATCGATCAGCTCTACTTTTCGGCGCGCACCGTGTAGTTCAGCCCGCCACTTGTAGGCCGCCTGCCACGCAAGCGCTTCTGTTTCACATGCATAAAGACCGTCTTGCCAGACCCAACGGCGATAGTGCCGGCGCAGGGTTGGCTGTGAACTAGCTTTAGACAGGATTTTTGCAAAACCCTTTCTGGACAGAATTCGCATTCTGATTCGCGCCCGGTCGGGGTTTCTTTTTAACCATTTTTTACGCAGGCTGAATAAGCAGACAAAGTGTTGACTGTTAGCCTCTATCTCTTCTAGTTCCCGGAGGGCTAGTTGCCGTATGTAAGTGGTCATGACGGCTGTTTAGTTCCATTTAGAGCAGTATTTGCAACGTAACCTGAGTCATTTCATCTGGTGCTAAAGGACTGCATCCGTTCACTTTGCAAAACAATCCCGATGCCCCTGAGCGCGGCGTTTGCAATCCGCATGTTCCAAATTGACGCGCAAACCCCTCGGGTCCAGGCAAACGCACCGGTCAGTATCGACAGAATAGCCACAATTCAGGGTGGCCGGTATTGGCCGGGGCGCAGAGGCCTTTGCGGGCGGTTTGCTCTTTAGCAACCATTCGGCTGCGCCCTGATCGGGTTTGTCCTGGCTCCGAGATGGTCGCGTGGCAGGGGTTTGATTAGTTGAAGTTGATGGCTGACTAATGGAAAGACTCTGGGCGACCTGGCAAACAGTCTGCTGCGCGTATTGAAGGCCCTAAAAATTAAAGCCAGCCCCATTAACAGGGCAAGGCCATTCAATAACAAGAACCCCGCTTCAGTAATAACGACGTGTCGCAGCCAGAAGCCGGCGGCTTTTTTGGCATGTTCTGATGCCAGTGCGCCTACATGCGCCTTATCGGTGGCGACGCCGGGTTTCAGGCGCGCATCCTCAATCGACTTCATCGCATCGGCGAGTTGTTCGCGTGACAGCAGTTCAGTTTGGCAACGTCTGATCCAGCGAATCAATTCCCGGAGCTTAAAGACTCCCGCGGAAACCGATGTTTCCTTTAGCGATGACTTCACCGGTCATAATAACGGCGGGCACAAACTTGTCCCGGGGCAGGCCGGTAACCGTTTGCAGGGCAGCTACATGGGCTGCATTTTGCAGAATCGGGTTGCGAACTTTAACCCGCCCGCGCTTGAACGACTGCGTCCAAGTGGCATCTGCCGCTTTGCCAAATAGCCAGCCGGACAGGTGCTTGGTTTCCAGGGTAAAAATGCCGTAGCGCGACAAGACAACATGATCAATCTGTGTGGTGCCGCGGGGCGTTGTCAGGGTCACGTCGTTGAGAACCCGAAAATCGCGGGGATCGAGTTTGGCCTTCAGCAGGCGGCGCAAATTTGAGCTCACCGACGGCGCCTTTAACTTGAGGCTGCGCAGCAGGGCGGTCAGCAGCCCAAGGGCGATCAACAGGATGAATGGAACGATTAAGGCTATCACCCGAAATAGCGCTATTTACTGTTCGAGCAACCCAACAGGTGCGTTTTTTGCGCCCGTGACTGCGATTTCGGTGAACAATGAGAGCAAAAGACATCAACACCAGCAAAAAAGACAGTGCCCACGTCAATACCGGAATCAACATCGTTGGCCTTCCATTGCCCGAGACAACTCCAGTTTACCCAAACATGCGCGGATGCCAACTATGCGCGGCTGCCTCAACGCAACCGCTAAAGTAGATTTCATGGAAGACCTAAAAACCCAACTCCGGCACCCAGGCCGAAGAAGTCGTCGAACTCGACCAGACCCGCCAGGGCCGCCTGTCGCGCATGGACGCCATGCAGGCCCAGGCCATGTCCCAAGCAACCGGGGCCAAGCGACGCGAGTTATTGCGTGAGATTGAAGCGGCCCTGCAGCTTCGAGGACGGCTAATTCGGCGAATGCCTCGAAGTGGCGAGCCCATCTCACCAGAGCGGCTGACGGCTAATCCGGTCGCACGACACTGCATTACCGCCGAAACACTGAGACCAATAGCGAATCAGGGTATTATTCACCTAGCGCCGATTTGAACACCAGCTTGCGGGCGCTTAATAAATTCCGCTAAAGCGAAACGGTTTCCTGAAACCCGCTCGGCTTTAGCCGTGCGGGTTTTTTCATGCCCGCCAGTAGTAAACAGATTACGGGGCTGACCGGCCCCTGCCCAGGCGGGCAAAGCCGGTCCGGTATTTGATATCCAGCTTGTGCGCCGGGGCGTGTTGCCCAAAGCACTAAAGAGGAGACACACCATGTTTGAACCAACCCTTCCGATGACCCCGGAAGCGCTGCCGCAGCAGCGCCTGGTCGCCGTGCGCGAGTTGCCGCCGCGCCCCAAAGATTTTGCCTTCCAGCACGAGGGCCGGCCCCGGCCCAAATCGCTTGAGCGGGCCAGCTATCCGCGGGATGCCCGTTTCCTGTGCCAGGTCGAGTGGGCCTGGTCGCCCATGCACAACGTCGCTCATTCCTACTACGTTTCCACCCGGCGCGACTACTGGCTGCTGTGGGTGCGCTGGTTTGATGACGACGCCTGGCCGGGCAGCTGGCGCTGGTGGTTCGAGGGCTGGGCCCGCCGCCATCAAGGCGTTGATGAGCGCACGGCAGCCTTTCACCTGCTTGCCGATAGATGGTGTTTCGAGCGGGATGACACCGACCGCGATCGCTACCACTGGATTAACCAGGAAGGCGAGTTCAGCACCGCCGACCTGTCCGCCATCGCGCGCGTGGTCTGGCCGGAGGAGGTGTCTGATGACGGATCAAGAGGGAACCACTCATGAATAAAAACCGCATACGTGGCCGGGTGACCATCGAATTCACCCAGGGGCCTGACGGCGAAGTTCAGCCCAGGATCGATGTTGACGACTGGATACTGAACTGGGCCGACCTGCACACCGACATCATGGCCATCGCCCGGGTGCCCGAGGCAGTCATTGCCGCCCGCATACTGGCCGACATGTGCCAGGCCACCGGTATTGAGAGAGCCCTGGAATTTGCCGCGCAGGCGGTCAAGAACGCCAAGGTAATGCGCAAAAACGCGGACGACGGTGAAACGGCCAAACCTGATGACGTCTCAGAGGAGCAGGGGAGTTCCGTCCATTGAAGCCTGGATGCGATACCCATTTCGCATCCAACAGGCGTGCATGCCCGGTCTTGTCACCCCATGACAGGACCGGGCTGTTCTGGACAGGAGCGAATGCACCCATGAATCACAGATCGTTCGGCATGACGGCGACGTCGTCGTCTTTTTTGCCCCGGCCTGTAAATGCCAATAATCACTCCGGCTTCGACCCGGATATCCAGGGAAGTGACCAATGACCACCTATTATTTCGCTGCAAGGCGCTGCCCCGGCTGTGGCGCAACCGGCATGGTGATTCAATGCGGCTCATGCAATACGTTCGGTGCCAAATTCTATACGGACGGTTACGTGCAGGGCCCCATGTATGACGAAGGTGTCAGCCTGATGCGTTGCGGCGACTGCCACAATTACTTCTGGTGGGATGACGCTGCGGCGCTCTGCGAGGACATCGAGCCCCTTGCCTGTCCGGGTTCTTTTGACGAGATCCGCGATGCTGAATGGTTGAAGGCCCTTGCCGCGGCAGCCTGGTCAACGCCTGACCAGGAGCGCATCGTGCGGCGTAATGCCTGGTGGGCTTCCAATAACCAGTACCGGAATACGCCTGACCTCCCATTTGACCCTGACGAGGACACATTGAACAACGCCAGGCGACTGCTGGAACTCACCGGTGGTGACGAAAGCGAGGTTCTCACGCGGGCCGAGTTGTTGCGCTTCCTTGGCGATTTCCCGGCCAGCCTGGCTGCGCTGGCGACAATCGACAACCCGAACCTGCTCCAGAGGGCCGCGACCATCCGCGTTCTGGCGGAATGCGGAGAGCGGCGCGTGCACGAAGTGGATGCCAATCGGTAACCAGGGTTGGGCGAATGGGGTAGGGTAGTTATATGCAAGACTTAAAAAACCAACTCCTCGAACTCCACCGCCTCCTCTCCGACGCCGAAGAAACCGGCACCCAGGCCGAAGAAGTCGTCGAACTCGACCAGACCCGCCAGGGCCGCCTGTCGCGCATGGACGCCATGCAGGCCCAGGCCATGTCCCAGGCCACCGGCGCCAAGCGCCGCGAGTTATTGCGTGAGATTGAAGCGGCCCTGCAGCGCTTTGAGGACGGCTCATTCGGCGAGTGCCTCGAATGCGGCGAGCCCATCGCACCCGGGCGGCTGACGGCCAATCCGGCCGCACGCCATTGCATCACCTGTGCCGAGGCGCTGGAGACCAACAACCAGGGCGGTTAATCATTTTCCAGCGCCGAATTGAACACCCGCTGCATCAGCCCTCCATCCCCAAAACCCACACCTGCAAACCCCCCGCTTTTGCAGTACGCTGTGCGCTGATTACCGGCGAGTACAGCCCAATCCATGTCATTGATTAATGAGCTAAAACGACGAAATGTATTTCCGCGTCGGCATTGCCTATGTCCTGACCGGGTGGCTGTTGCTGCAGGCTGCTGATTTTGCTCTTGATTTAATCGGTTCGCCCAACTGGGTGATTCAGTCGCTGACGGTGATCATCATTATCGGCCTGCCCATTGCCTTGCTGTTTGCCTGGGCCTTTGAAATGACGCCCGAGGGCATCAAGCGCGAAGCGGACGTGGACCGCAGTGATTCGGCCACGGTTAAAACCGGCAACACCCTCAATTACGCCATCACCGGCGTCCTGGTGCTGATCATCGCCCTGATGGCGACCGAGCGGTTCCTGTTAACCGATTCGGGCACGCCAGACCCGGTGGTAGCGGCGGATGAACAGGCCGTCACCATTGCGGTGCTGCCGTTTGTGAACATGAGTTCTGATCCTGAGCAGGAGTATTTCTCCGATGGGATCACCGAGGAGATTCTCAACCACCTGGCCAGGATTCCGGATCTGCAGGTGACGGCCCGCACCTCGGCCTTCTCGTTCAAGGGTCAGAACCGTGATTTGCGGGAAGTGGCTGAGATTCTGGGCGTGGACACCCTGCTGGAAGGCAGCGTGCGCCGCGACGGCGAGCAGGTGCGCATTACCGCCCAGCTGATCCGGGCCGAGGATGGGTTTCATCTGTGGTCTGACTCCTATGACCGCACGCTGGAGAGCATCTTTGCCGTGCAGGACGAGATCTCCGCTGAAATCGCCTCTGCGCTGCAGATCACCCTGGGCATCAGCGATGATGCCACCGAGGCACGACGGGTCGACCCCGTTGCCTATGACATGTATCTGAAGGCCCGGGGCCTGCACCGCGCCCGCGGCGAGGGTTTGCTGGAGGCCATCGCGCTGTTTGAGCAATCCCTGGCAATCGACCCGGATTTTGCACCGGCCTGGGCGGGGCTCTCCCAGAGCCTGGCCGTGGTGAGTGCATACGTCGGCGGTGAGGCCCTCGAGCGCCTCGGCGACCTGGACGCCAGGCGCAGCGAGGCGGCCAATAATGCCCTGCGACTGGATCCGGAAACCCCGCTCACCTTTCATGCAGTGGCCAATAACCTGTTGGCGGAGAACCGTTGGGCTGAATCCCAGGAAGCATTTCTCGAGGCGCTGAGGCTGGACCCTGACTCCACCGACGTCATGGAAGACTACGCCCATTTCCTGCTGTACAGCTGGCAACCCGAAGAGGCGTTAAAGGTCACCAACCGCATGTTGTCCCTGGATCCCCTGGTGCCCATATTCCTCTTTGCTGGGATCAGGGTGAACAAGGCACTCGGCAATCAGGAGGCAGCGGATCGTTACCTCAGGCAGGCCCTGGACATTAATCCGGACCTGGCCAATATGCAGTACGAGGAGCTGGAAAGACTGCTGCGCGATGGCGATCTTGCAGCGGCGCATGAGTATGTGGATCAGATGAATCTGCTGGGTTTGACGACACCCGGAACGATGCACCGGCTGCTGGAATGGGCAGCTGACGCCTCTCAGGCGCTCGATCCGGAACTTGAGAACGCCCTGGAAAATTTCCCGATCATTGCTCGGATTTTCGGCAGCAGCGATCTCTGGCTGCAGATGGCACAGAAGACCATCGACGGCAGCCGCTCCTGGGAGAACCGCATTGGCACCATGGTCAATGTGCTTTCCATCATTGACCCGGAACAACGCCAGGAGGTTTTGGCCTCGCCGCAATTGCACGGGATGCTTGAGCAGATCGGATTGGCGGAGTACTGGCGCGAGGTTGGATGGCCGAAGGAATGTCGTCCCATTGACGAGACCCGATTCACTTGCGGTCAGGAAGCACTGGAGACCACCGGGAGCTGAGTGATCGATGAAATTTGCCACAGCACTATTCGCCTCAATGATGTCCATGGCCACGCCTTCCCAGGCCGCGGAAGCAGCCATTGAAGATCTGGGAGACCTCCAGTGGAACTACCGGGTATTGCTGGTCTTCGCCCCTGAGCCTTCCGCATCCACAGCGCTCTCGAACCTGGATGAACTGGCGCCGGAGATCGAAGAACGGGATATCGCCTGGTTTCTTATCGAAGGTGAAAACATGCATTCCAACTACCCGGGCGCGGTCAGCGACGGGTTGCGGACACAGGTACTGGAGCGCTATTTCACCCCCAGGCCCGGGCAGAGCAGGGTGGTTCTGATCGGTAAAGACGGTGGGGTCAAGTCACAAGGTGCTGACCTGGATCTTGTCGCAACCTTCGGCCTGATCGATCAGATGCCGAGATGCGGCGGGAAAACCAGGGGAACTGAAGGTGTAAAGCGCGTGCAGGTCGGGCCCTCAGGCCGCGTCGCCCTCGCTCCACAATGTCTCGAAACGTGATTTCAGGTTGGCCGTAAAGTCGCTTCCGCTGATGGCCACGGACGTGTCGTGGTAGCGGAAGTAGGAGCCCGCGGTCCAGTTGTGTGAACCGATAACGCTCTTGTCACCATCCAGGACGACAAACTTCGAATGCAGCAGGTTGTCCTGCGTGTCGGTGCGAACGGCGACCCCGCGCCCCTTGAGGAACTCGATTGCCGCGGTATTGATCACCCGCGAGCCGTAAGGATCGTCCTCGTCGTCCCGGTCCACCAGCACGCGCACGGCAAGACCCGCATCGTGCTGGTCCGCGAGTTGCTCCAGCAAGGCTTTGCTGGGATGGGTATCGACCGGAAAAGCGATAAAAAACATGGCCACGTCGATGCTTGTGGTGGCGCTGCTCAGCAGTTCCTGCAGCCAGTCGTAGTAGGCGGCGTCCTCGAGCAGCTCGACTATCGCGGGCCCGAACCTTGGCCTTGCTGCCAGAGGGCAGGTCGGCTCACCGGTACGTGCCCCCGTCGCGGGGTGCGGTTCAACGGCGCAGAACACCGCGGGACCTCCTCCAGCGCCGCGAGCAATCGTTCGGCGGCATTACACGCGGGCTGGGCCGCGACCAGGGTTGCGATATCGGTGTCAAAATCACCCTTGAAGGCCGGCGTGGCAGGCGCCGAGGTGGCAAAGTCGAGCATCAGCGCCAGTCGCCGGGCGCCCGATTCGGTCACGCCCTTGACGCGCTCGTCCAGGTCTTTGGCGGCGTGAAACGCGCCGCCGCGTTGTCGCTCGGCCACCGTCCGGCCGGCAGTTGTTGGCCCCAGGACCGGCAAGGGCAGCAGGGTTGCTTCGCTGGCCGAGTTGATCACAACCCTGTCCCGGGACTGAAGCACCCGGTCCAGTCCTGCGCCGCCCAGGCCCAGGTCGCAACCCGGCAGGGTGGGGCGGTGTTGGGTTTGCGGCACAGCACAGCCCCGACGCCTTCGAGCAGCAGTTTTTTACACACCGAGGTGCGTTGCGCTTCGCTCCAGTTGGTTTTGGCCACCGGCAGGCCACCCGCGTGGCCCAGGATCGTCCCCACCAGCGGGCGCAACTGTTCCGTTGCCGGTGCATTGCCTGAACCTGCTATATCCCGAAGCTTCTGCAGCACCGGCTCGGTGGCGACCTTTTGCCAGTCAACATGGTACAATCAAAACCCTCCGCATGCGCATCAGCCCAGTGTTGTTCGAACCGCGATGCCAAAAAGGCGGCCATTGTGGCCTCTTCCAGCAACACGCTGTCCTCGTTGTCCACCCCCAGGCGACCAGTTGTGCGACTCAAGCAGTATCCGGCCATCGGCGATCAGGTAACTTGAACGAATAACCAAGCGTTGCTCCGTGGCCGCGAGCAGGCGCGCAGGCGCTCCGACGGCATTCGCCCGCGAGCGCGCCTAACACGGTCCAGATGTCCCGTCTCGCGGGAACCGCCGATAACCAGACGCGCATCCACGCCCGCCAGGCGGCGGCTGCCATGTCCTGTAGCCAGGCCATCAACCACGCAGTTTTTCGTCCTCCACCGGGTCCGGGTCAACGATAAACACCATGGCCAGGCAGTGATGAACGGAACGTTCAATCATGGCCGTGGCTGCGGCGTGATAGGACTGGTCGGACACCAGGGCAGCCCCGGCGGGTGCGACGCCAATGGATTGTTCAGGCATTGCTGTCTCCTTCCAGCGCGGCGAGCGCACCGGCGATGACCTCGTCTGTCGTGCCGAGCCACGTCAGCGCATCGGCCAGGCGGCGTCGCTCAAAGGCCTCGTCTTCAACCAGCGAGGCACGCAAAGTCACCTGAAAGTCCTCCGCCTGTTCGAAGAACCAGGGGCTCCATTAACGAGCGCGTGCGTGAGTTCGATAAGGAGCAAGCGACCGTTCGCGAGTCGCCTGGAAAGATCACAGCGCGGGCGCGAGTCTTGACAGCCGCCTCCAGCGCCTTGAGTGCCTCTTCCTGTTGCTCTGTCAGAGTGTCAAATGCCATGGTCCTCAGCCTGATCCGTATTCCAGTTCTTTCATGTATTTGCGGTAAAGATAATCGCCATAACCTGCTTTACTGCCTTTGGGTTTGCCTTCTTTGGCCATCTTGTCAATTTCTTATCTTGTTCTTTTCTATAGTCTTTCTCGTATTTCTGGCGTTCTTTCTGCTTCTTGTAGTATTTTTCCATCGCTGTGACCATGAGCGCGCTGACAATAATCTCTCCCGCCGCCAGCGCGTTACCCGGATCGGTATCCTGAAAGAATGCAGAGGCAACGACGAACTGGAACGTCGACGGTCGCGAG
Source organism: uncultured Gammaproteobacteria bacterium (assembly GCA_942491555.1). Lineage (GTDB taxonomy): Bacteria > Pseudomonadota > Gammaproteobacteria > Xanthomonadales > SZUA-36 > Marinihelvus. The sequence goes on along the minus strand of CALOBN010000003.1, from coordinate 748,287 downwards.
ACGCTGCTCTCGCCGGCGTCGTCGATGATCGCGATCGCCTGCAGGAAGTCGTCCACCACTGAGAGTTCCTGGTCACTCACAGTGAAATTCTGAAGGCGGGCATTGGGGCTGGCGCCAGTCCAGGCGGCAATAAACTCGTTTCGGGTCACAATTGGTTCCTGCGAAATACCTGTATTTTCAGTAAAGACGACGTTACTCCGCCTGTCAAATGAGGGCTGCTGTGCCTTGGGTTAGCGCCTGGCCAGGTTGTGGATGCATCCATGGCACTGATGCAGGGAAGCCGAAATCTGCACTGGTCGTATCAAATATCAATCGCGTCATGGTGCCCAGTCTGCGCCAGTACGCCCACCCAACAAGCGGTACGCATACCGCGCAACCTGTTTGCCGGAGAGCCAATCATGAAAACAACCCCCATCCACCTGGCCCTGATAACCGCGGGCCTGTGCGCCCTCAGCCTGGCCGGCGGCCAGGGTTTAATCAATGAGGCCAACGGCGCCGAGGCCTCTGCAACGCTGCCCGGCGTGGCCCTGATCCCGCGTGAGGATATTTTCGGCAACCCCGAACGCACCCAGGGCCGGGTCAGCCCCGATGGCGGGACAGTCGGCTGATTGCCCCGGTGGACAGTGTGATGAATGTGTGGGTGGCGCCGGCGGACGATCCCTCCGCGGCGCGGCCCATCACCAGTGACGACTACCGTGGTATCAGCAACCACGTGTGGGCGCCGGACTCCGGTTACGTCTACTTTTTGCAGGACAAGGGCAGCAATGAAAAATTCCAGGTGACGCCGCCAACGTGGAGATCGGCGAGGATGTGGCCAAAGCCTGACCTGCAGGACGAAGGTGTGCGTGCCACCATCCAGGGGATTTCGCGCAGCAAGGCGGACAAGATCCTGGTCGGCTCCAATGACCGCAACGGGCAGGTATTTGACCTGTACGAGGTGGACACCACTTCCGGTGAGAAAACCCTGGTCAAGGAAAACCCCGGCTACGCCGGCTGGATAGTGGATAACAACCTCGAGCCGCGATTGTAGCATGGTCCAGGTGCCAATGGCAGCGCCAACATCGTGGATTTTGACGGCAACGTGCTGTTCGAGATACCCGCCGAGGACTTTCTCACCACCAACTCCTTCGGCTTTGATGAGACCAACCAGTACATGTACGCCGTCGACAGCCGCGGCCGCGACAAGGCTGCCCTGGTGAAAATCAGTGCCACCGACGGGTCGGTCGAGGTCATCGCCGAGCCTGGCAATGCCGACATCAGCGACGTGCTGCTGCATCCGACCACTTACGAACCGCTCGCCTATGCCTCGAACTCACCTGCGCAACGAGTGGACCGCACTCAAGCAAACCGCTGACCTTGAGTTCCTGAACGCCAATCTAGACGGGGACCTCACCATTACCGCCAGCACGGACGACCTGAATACGGTCGTGGTGCACAGCGGCTCTGCCACGACCCCGGGCGTGTACTACCTGTATGACCGCGAGGCGCAGACGCTGCGAAAATGATGAGCACGCGCCCGGTGCTGGACAACGCGCCGCTGCAGCCCATGCACCCGGTGGAAATCACCTCCCGCGATGGGCTGACGCTGGTGTCCTACCTGACCCTGCCGGCCGGCTCGGACCCGGACGGCAATGGTCGCCCGAATACACAAATGCCCATGGTGCTGTGGGTACACGGCGGCCCCTGGGCGCGGGACGAGTATGGTTATGACGCCATTCACCAGTGGCTCGCTAACCGCGGCTATGCGGTGCTGTCGGTCAATTACCGTGGCTCCACCGGCTTTGGCAAACAGTTCGTCAACGCGGCCGTGAACGAATTCGCCGGCAAGATGCATGACGACCTGATCGATGCGGTCAACTGGGCCGTGGACCAGGGCATCGCGCAGCGCGACAAGGTGGCCATTGGTGGCGGCTCTTACGGCGGCTACGCCACGCTGATCGGCGTGAGCTTTACGCCGGACACCTTCGCCTGCGGGGTGGATATTGTCGGGCCGTCCAGCCTGGTCACCCTGGTGGAAAGCTTTCCCGAATACTGGAAGCCGTTCCTGGAAGGCACCTGGTACAAGTACGTCGGCGATCCGGCCAACCCCGAAAACCGTCAGGACATGCTGGCGCGCTCGGCCATCTCGCGCGTGGATGACATCAAGGTTCCCCTGCTGATCGGCCAGGGCGAGAACGACCCCCGCGTAACCAAGCTGGTAAGCGACCAGTAGGTGGAAGCCATGGCCGGCAAGGGCCTGCCGGTCACCTACGTGAACTTCCCCGACGAGGGCCACGGCTTTGCCCGTCCGGAAAACCGCCTTGCCTTCTTCGCCGTCATGGAAGGGTTCCTAGCCGAGTGCCTGGGCGGCCGGGCGGAACCGATTGGTAACGCTTTTGAAGGCTCCACGGTGCAGATTCTGCACGGCGCCGACTACGTGGATGGCCTGGCTGCCGCCGCGGCTGCCCATGCTGCAACGCAGCCACAAGCGGAACATGAAACGGAAGCCGCAGATGCCGAAACCGCGCCCTGTCGGGCGGGGGCTTCATCGCTAAGGAATCAGAAAACCATGACCCCGGAAACCGAGTCCCGCATCATCGAAATGGCCTGGGAAGACCGCACCCCCTTCGAGGCCATCGAGTCGACCTACGGGCTGACCGAACCGCAGGTGATCAAGCTGATGCGCAAGGCGCTAAAGCCCGGAAGCTTCAAACGCTGGCGCGAACGGGTGAGCGGGCGTAAAACCAAGCACGAACAATTGCGCAGCCCGGATGTGAAGCGGGCCTATTGCCCGACGCAGTACAAGCAGCGGTAAGGGCGCCCCCCCCCCTTAAATCCTCACTGCGGTAGGACTTCCTCCCCGCTTCCCCGCCGGAGACCACCCGCGTCCCCCCGGCCTCCCGCGGCCTGCCCGCCCCCCGCCTCCCGCCCCCCCCCCCCCCCCAGCCCAGGCGACCCCATGCGTGCCTGGCCACCCCCCCCCCCCCCCTACCGCGACCGGGCCGCCCACCCGCCGGCCCGCCCCCCGCGCCGGCCCGCCCCCCCCGGCGACTCCCCCGCCCGCTCGGGCCCTCCTGGCTGGCCCCCCCCCGCCGCCGCCCGCCCCCCGCCGTGGGGGCGCGCCCCCCCCCCCGCTGCGCGCCGCGTGTGTTGCCGCCCAGATTGCCCCCGTCACGGTCCCCCTCCGGCCGCCAGTCCGGGGGGACCCCCCGCGCGGCCCCCCGCCCTCCCCGGGGTTGGTTGTGGCGGTGTGGGGTCGCGCGCGGCGGCGCTAGGTATTCTCGCTACTGCGCCAGCAAGCGCTCAATCTCGGCCCGGATACCCACCATGTCGTTGGCACACATGGCGTGTACCTCCTGGCCGCCTTCCGATGCATGCACCAGTCCATCCACCGAGCCATCATTGTCGTGATACTCCATACCCGGATGGACATATTGAATAACCCCGTTTTTATCCAGCAAAAACGTTACCGAGGTGGCCGGCCGGTCCGGGCCGGTTAGCCACCAGTCGGCCAGCGTGCCGTTGCGCCAGTCCCAGTCAATGGCGATGGGAAAGTCCAGTTGGCGGGCGGCCACGGCACGCTCCACGCGCTCGACATTCAGCGGGCTGTCGCGGTCGGCCTTGGGGTGATACACGCCGATGACTTCCAGTCCTGCGGGCGAGTAGATGGTATCCAGGGCGCGCAATGCCGGCGCGCTGCTGGCGCAGAAGGGACAGGTCTCCGTCCACCAGCGCACCAGCACGACTTTGCCTTTTAGCTCATCGAGCGATAAAGGCGCGGAATTGAGCCAGCCATCAAACTCGAAGGACGGTGCAGGCACGCCAATGCGGTCGGCCCCGGCGTCGCGGTCCATGTTGCCCAGGTTGGCGAGCAGCTCTGACATCTGTTCATCAGCCTGCGCCTCGGACTTGCCATCGGTAATCATCAGTTCCCGGTAGTGTTCCCAGGAGGTGACGGTCTCAATTTCATCGGCCAGGGCTATATTGGTACCGGGGGTAAGAAGCAGCAACAGCAGTAATAGTCTCATCATCATTCCCATGTTCATTCAGGCCTACTCGGTAACAATCCAGCGAATGGTAAGAGCAAAGAACGCCACCGCCAACACGCCCTGGTAAGTGCGCGAGCTCGTTCTTGCCGCAGTGAAAAAAGCGATGGCCAGCAAGCCAAGCATGATGGCGCGCTCCAGCGTGTCGGGTTCTTCCAGCACCTGGCGGTCGACATAACCCTTCAGGGCCGCCGCCACGAGCAGGGCGTTGCCGAGGTAAAAAAACCGCGAGCGGTTCATTTCAAACTGCTCGTGGAAATCTTCTACCTCGTCGCCGCGCACTGGAAACAGCAGGCCGCACATCAGGTACAGGGCCACGCAGAACATCACCATGGCCAGGTAGTGGAGCGGTGAGAAGGCCGCGACATCATGCAGTTGCCAGTTGCCCCACCACACCCAGGTAATCAGGCTGAACAGGTTGATGACCCAGGCAAAATGGATCCAGTCGTTCTTCGCCTTGACGCGCTGATCAAGAATCAACGACACCCCGCCCAGCAAGTGAACCACCGCCAGGCCCAGGATGATGGACATAAAGACCGATACATATTCGAAAGCGCTCATCGAAAGAAGTGTAACTGAAGCCATCGGGGTGTGAGCGGTTTACCGGCGCGCACGCTTGCTTGACGATCAGCGTGAAACCGTCGACCCGATTCACGGAAAAGCCCTGGAACTTGGCGGCACTGACGAAGGCCAGCCCGGGCTACGCGAAGAATTGGCCGGCGAGGGGTTTTATGCCGCTTACTTTCGTGACCTGGATGGCAATAAGCTGGATGTTTTTTATTACGGCTGAGTTTTGACCCGGTCGGAATACCAAATAGGCAGATGGCCATATTCCGACACGGGATTGAGAATAGTACCGATAAAAGATAGTATCACCAGACGATACTATTAATGAGTGATCAGGAGCTTCGCTGACAAGGAAACGCAAAGCATCGCGCGGGGCAAGCGCTCGCCCCGGTTTCCGGCGAGCATTCATTTGCGAGCCAGACTGTGCCTCGAACGGCTGGATGCGGCGATTTATCCCACAGACCTGAGATGTTTTCGGTCGATGCGTTTAAAGCGACTCAAAGGATCGATGCGCGGTCAGTACAGTCTGCGCGTTAACGATCAGTATCGAATCGTCTTCGATTGGGTAGATGAAGGCGCCGAAAATGTTCGTTTGCTGGATTACCACTGAAATGTCATCAACTCCAATAATCAGGCCAAACTATATCGCACCGACTCATCCAGGCATCGACTTGCTTGAGCTGATCAATGATCACGGCATTACTCAATACCGGGCGGCCCGCGAGTTGGGTGTGCCGCAGACGCGCATCATGCAGATTGTGAAAGGCCAACGCGCGATCACCGCCGACACGGCCCTGCGACTGGGGCGCCTGTTTGGCATGTCTGCCGAGTACTGGATGAACCGCCAGGCAGCCTACGACCTGGAGTGCGCAGAGCGGGAGAAGGGCGAGGAAATTGCTGAACGTGTGCGTCCGCTCTAAAACGAAACACTGCTCGCTGGAATACGTCAAGCACGCTCAAGACCTGCGAGAATTGCGAGCCAATTTTTCATCGTATTTGAGGTGACTTATGGAAATTCGACCCATAAAAACAGAAGCTGATACGAATCTACGTCTGAAAGAAATTCAATGGCCCGATGATGACCGCTGACGCTGCGACACCCTCGAAGGTGCTTCACGAGGCATTTTCAATTGCCACGCTGGTGGAGGCCAACGAGCACCACGGCACTAGAGCATTGACTTTCTGGAGACTGTTGAGTCCATTAAATCAGCATGGAGCAGCAGGGATTAACGGCGGTTTGGTGTACACTCAAGGTCCCCGTTATTGGTCGCTAAAGAACAGGGTCTTGAGGTTCTGGCCCGCAACGACCCCTGACGCTGCGCATCCGACTGAAGGGCTTCACGAGGAGACATTACCCAATGGCCGCGGAGAATCTTCAAGGCAAAGCGCTGACCGTCGTAATCAGGATGCACGAGGACTTCGGGCCGGCCACCTCTTCATACGCCTTACTCAGAACCAATCCGCCTCTGCACCTGTGCGCTGTCCGCCAGTGGCACCGGGTAGATGATCTAGGTGTTCACCAAACCAGTCATCAGCCTATTTGCCGTTGAAGAAGGTTTCGCGGACGCTGCATGAGTGATCGTGGTTTGCGTTCAGCCACTTGGACTCGATGAGCAGTCGTGGGCCGTGCACTGGTAATAGAAGACCCGCATCCGGAAGTCCATCGGGAACCGGCGAGTTTGAATCCACCGCTGGTCCATGGCCTCGCGATCACGGACAGGTGGGCACCACTACGAGTTCTTTTACGAAGTCTGCGGAACAAGGCTGACTCGATGAGAAAGTTCAGAGCAGATTGAGCAGGTACAACTCCGCTGCAATCAGGCCCTCGTATGCGGTCAGGCTGACCCAGCCTTCCGGATTCATGATCCGGCAAAACCTTCACCACCCCCCCCCCCCCCCCCCCACTCACTCCTATCCGAAAACACCACCCCTATACCTCCCCCCCGGATCCCCCTCCCGACCCCCCTCTCCCCCCCTTTCTTTCCCCCCCCCCCCCCCCCCCCCCCCCCCCCCCCCCCCCCCCCCCCCCCCCCCCCCCCCCCCCCCCCCCCCCCTCCGCTTCCTCTCTCTGCTCCCTGTTGACGGCCTCCGGCGGTCACTTTCTGAACCGCCGTTGGGACCTGGCTGTCCTGTTTTTTGTGCTGCTCCTCATTGCGGCCGTAGTGACCAGCTCCCTTGGCACAATGCTTTATGCCTCTGATAGCCCGCAAATCCTGGTGGCCATACCCATACTGCTGGTCTGTTTCACCAGTGCCATTGTGACGTTCTTTACCGGGCGGGCAGAGGAGCAGGGCGCGCCGTCTGGATTGGCTGCCGGCATTGCCGCGACGGGCCTGACCCTCACCTCAATATTGGCGGTTGTGTGGAGCCTGGGCATCGCTGTGATTTTCATGGCGATGAATTCGGACGGGGCCGTCGAGTTTTTCGAGGACGGCGATGTTGGTGGCTTTTCTTTCGGTATACCAAGTGTTCAGGAGTACAAGTATTTCGGGTCTCATGACCAGAGCGCAATCCTGCCCGAGCCGCCCGTGGGTGATCACTGGATCACAGGCCAGGTTACCTACCAGGGCGAGCCCGCGGCGGGTGTCGAGGTACAGATTGCCCTTAATGATGCGTACCGCACGCCCGTACTCGTAACCGCTGAGGACGGCACCTTTCGCATCCCGATTCCGGAGGGCAGCTGGTCGCTGAATTTTATCGAGATTGCCGATTGGCCGGATGCGCCACGTTCCAGCGATCTGCAACTGATGACCGAGCACGAGCCGGGATTTACAGAAGATACGTATTCCATGTTTGGCGCAGCGTCGGTCACCCTGGAGGCAAGCCCCGATCCGGAAGTGATCCAGCTGCCGCTGCGCCTGGTTGATGCGATGATCGTGTCCTGGCCCGCCGGGACAGAGTTCAGGGGCGAGCCCGTCGAATCAGGCCCGGCAGATGTGATTACCTGGGAGCCCGTTGAAGGCGCCACTCAATACCGCGTGGATATCGACGAGGTTACCCGCGAGGGCACCGGCTGGCGGCAGGAAAGTCGCGCGAATATTGAGGTCACCGGTCGCACTTCACTGCCGCTCGCCGAGTTGACCACGGTCCCGGATGCGGACGGTGCTAACGAATACTCCGTTGAACTCGCTGCCTACGACAGCCAGGGCAAACTGCTCACCACGACCGGTTTTGCAAACCATCATTTCACCTTGCAGGCCGAGATCGTCAATGAAGACTTCATGGTGGGGCTGGATGACATTGGCGACGATTCCGAGATGCAGGTTTACCTGCAGCGAATGGAAAATCGCGATCGTACAGACGCCGCGCAGGTGCTGATTGAAAACGACATGCTGGAGGAGGCCGAGCAGCTGCTTAACCGGCTGACCGACGCTGATACCAACGGAGAATTTGAGCGCCTGCAAGGCTACATTGCGGCCAAACGCGGCCAGTGCGGACTGGCGGTTGAGCTGTTTCGGAACGCCACTTTGAAGACCGGTAGAAACTGCACGCCTGAATGGTTCTATGAAGCCTGTCCCGGGGCGGTTGAGTAGGCTTGACGGGTCGATGACCGAAACCCCGCAACAAAACAACGGATCAAGCACCCAGCGTCTGCAGCTTCGTGATTTACGGGGCGTTATCGGCTTTACCGCAAGCTACATACTGGCGGCGGGTGGCTGGGCAATTGGCATCGGTAATTACGAGTTTCTCGCCTATATCGCCATCATGCTGATCCTGATCGGCGCGGTGTGGGTCATCAACAGCCGGGTCGTCCTGCCCAGGGCAATCATCTGGTGCCTGAGTATCTGGGGCGCCCTGCACATGGCTGGCGGTCTGGTCATGCTGCCGCCAGCTTTCGATGTGGGTGGCGGGCTGCCGGTCCTGTACAACTGGCACATTGCCGGGCCCTATTTCAAATATGACCAGGTGGTTCACGCCTTCGGGTTTGGGGTCACTACCTGGCTGTGCTGGTGCGGGCTGAAATCCATGGCCCCGGGGATACGGCCAACCATGGGCGCCCTGACTTTATGCGCAGCCGCCGGCATGGGCTTTGGCGCGCTCAACGAGGTGATCGAGTTCATCATCACCCTGCTGGTGCCGGACAATAACGTTGGCGGTTACATGAACACCGGTCTGGACCTGGTCTACAACCTGCTCGGTACGGTTATTGCTGCTATGTTGCTGAGGCAATTCGCCCGATAAAAGGGTCTTTCATGGACGATCCATGATCAGGACGGTCTTCTCGGTGGTGATGACGGATTCCTGGCGTCCGGCGCTGACCGGCAAGTAACGGTTCTTGCTGACCGCCATAAGCATAACGTCGTCCAGGGCACCGATCGGGGCGCCTTCTCCGACCACTTCCATGACGAATTCGCCGTCCCTGATCTGAGACCGCTTGCTGGGCAGCAGGGGATCAAACCACTCGTAACCACTGGCCTTCTCGATGTAATCCCGCATTTTCTCTTCGTGCTCTGCGAGCCGCGAGGGCGAGGTGGCGAGAATAATTCCGGTATCGACGAAACCATCGTCGTCCAGGGTCAATTCGATGGTAACTGACCCTTGTTTATCAGGCCCCAGATCGGGCCTGCCTCGCTTCGGTTTTGCCCCTTGCCAGATCGGTCGATTCAGGTCATCCCATTGAACATCGTTGTAGTCGTCGACAACCCAAACCGTTGTTTCCGCCACTTCCACGCCATCCAGGGACACGACTGCGGTCCAGAGTCCGGGCGTGGTTCGTTCCCGATTGAGACCCACATCAAACCACGTCGAATAATCAGTAAAGCGCCCGGGGTGAAATTCATACGGGATGCTGATCACCAGTTCACCCAGCCCGTCATAAACATCAAGCTGTTGCATGTACCAGTTGGGGGCAAGGTCGGAATAGTCTGTCACGAACAGCAGGCCAGGATGGTCATCAAACCGGGTCGCATGGATATATCTTGCAGACTCGTAGGGCTCAACCCGCGTCTCAAGCACATAAGCATTGGCTTCTTGAGCCGTTGCTGTGTCCAAAAAACCCAACAAGAGGCTAAGGGTTACGATGACTCTAGACATGCTCTCTTCCTTGCCCACAGGGCGTCGCATCAGCGGTCATTATAAACATCTCAATCCGCGTCCTGAAATGATGCCCAGCGCTCGTGAATGCGGGCTTTCACGGCCCGTAACGCATCGGTCTCCGGCAGCTGGCGGAAAAAAGGACTGTGCTTGCTGATATACGGGTAGTTGGCAAAGCCCCGGTCCACCGCCACGTCCAGCCAGCGCGTGGCGCGCTCCACGTCACCCCCCATGGCAAAGGCCTCGGCGGTGGAACGCGCAAACATCTCGATGGCCTCGACCCGCTCGCGAATGGGTGGTGTCAGGCCGCTGCCGTCCAGGGTTCCCAGGTGGGCAGCGGTATACAGCCGCGCGACATGTGCCGGCGCCGTGTCGTGCGTGGCGCGCTCAAAGCCGGCTGCCATGGCCAGTGCCTCGTCATCTGCCCCCGCGTTGAACAGTGCCCAGGTGCAAAACAGGCGCGCTACCGGGTTGCCCGGATCTCTCGCCAGCATGTCACGGTAGGGTTCAACCGCCTCCTCGAAGCGACCCTCCATCGCGTGCAGCATGCCCGGCAAACACACGGTAAGCGGGGTGAGGGGGTCCACCGCCAGCAGGTGATCAATCACCGGGCGGGCTTGCGTCTCCTGGCCGGTCAGCAGCAGGCAGTAAGCCAGCAGGCCGAGGGCATCGGGCTGATCATGATCGACTTCAAGGGCTTGCCGGGCGCCTGCAATGGCGGGCGCGAGATCACCCCGCGCGTAATGCAACCAGGCATTGAGCACCAGTGTGCCGGGGCCCTGTGGGTCAGCTTGTTCGGCACGCGCCGCCCAGCGCCCGGCTTCCTCGACCACGGCATCACTGACATCAATGCCCGCTTCGCGCACATTAAGCAGCGTGCGTCCCATCGCGGCGGTGATTTCCGGATGATCACCAGCCATTTCAATGGCCTCCTCGAGCAGGGCGCGGGCGCGAACGAGCGCGTCCGGCCGCCAGCGCAGCGCCTCCTGGCGGGCCTGCACCACGCGGCGCCAGGCTTCCAGATCGTGCAGCCCGCGGTGGGCAAGCCGCCGGTCCTCCCCCGGCTCCAGGTGCAGCTGCAGCGCAGCGACCACGGCCCGGGCGATGCGCTCCTGTATGTCGAAGACCTCTTCCATGGTGCCGGTGTATTGACGGGACCAGAGCTGGTCGTCCCGGTTTGGGTCAATGAGACGCACGGTGATGCGCAGGCGCTTACCGTCGCCCACCACGCTCCCTTCGAGCAGGCGCGCTACCCCCAGGACCCCGGCGATGGCCCCGGAGGGCTGGTCCGAGCCCTTGAAGGCAATCGACGAGGTGCGTGAAGTCACGCGCAGGCCGCGCAACGCCGAGAAGCCGTTGATCATTTCCTCGGTAAAGCCATCCGCCACCCAGGCCTGGTTCGGGTCCGGGCCGGCGAAGGTGAAGGGCAGCACGGCAATGGAGGTGGGCGAAGTGTCCGGGTCCGGCCCATCCGCTTTTTTGACTGTGGGCGGCGCGGCGGCTGTTTTCGTCGCTACGGGTTGCTCGGCCCGTGAGGCCAGCCAGTCGTCCAGCTCGTTGGCAAAGGCATAAACGCTGGCCCGGGAGCGATGCATCAGCCGGTGCACGGGCAGGTCCTCGTGCTGTTCCCAGCGGCGCACGGTGCGGACGCTGCGCCCAAGATAGCGGGCAATCGCTTTCCAGGACTCCAGGCGGTCTTCCGGGGAAGAAGTACTCATGCAAGCTAGTGTAGACCGCCGGGACGGCGTGGCAAAGATTGAGGGTGCAGGGAAATGTGCAGAAAACGACTACGCGACGCTGTCGCACGGGGTTCCGTTTTCCCGGCACTCGACAGATTGCCCGGCAAGGTGGTTTATAATTCCGGGTCGCTTACCCTCGGGGGGTGGATGAAATTGTCCGCACTATGCGCAAACTTAATGCTTCCTGACTGGACCTTAGCCCCATGGACCCGCTGAACCTGCATTTTCTTGATCAATTCTCACCGGCGACATTATTCGTGGTCAATGTCCTCGGCATGTTGCTGTTTATCGAGATTGGCTACCGCATCAGCACCCGGCGCGGGGCCAATCACGCCAAGGCGCAGCATTCCCAGGTGCGCGCCATCATGGGCGCGTCCCTTGGGCTCACCGCATTTATGCTGGCGTTTACCTTCGCCACGGCACAGTCACACTACGAACAACGCGTGCAGTTAATGCTTGAAGAAACCCGTCTCGCCAATGATGCATTCCTTGATGCGCAGTTTATGACTGAGCCAGACAGGACCCGCGCTCGCGAGATGGTGATGGATTACCTGCGCGATCGGGTGGAGATTGCAGATCTTGGCGAACAGGGTCGTTTCGAGGATTTGATTCCGCTCGTTGAGCGGGCACAAGACATGCAACAGCAGCTCTGGTTGCTGGCGGTGACCCGTGCCGAGCAGCGCACTGCAAACTCCGGCAGTTATGACGCGAGAGACCCGTTTACCCAGGCAGTTATCGGGTTGATGGACATCCATTCAGCCCGCATTGAGGCCAGTTTTGTCAATCGCATTTCCTACGTGATCTGGATCACCCTGTACCTGACGGGTGCTTTTTCCATGCTAATCATGGGCTACCAGGCAGGCCTGGTGGGCAGGCGCAGCCCGGTGGCAACCGTGACCCTGGCCGTGTCTTTTGTCGCCGTCATGGTCCTGATTACCGACCTCGACCGACCGGTCATGAGTCTGTTTGAATTCAACACCGGGGTGATCAGAACGACCCTGGAGCGCATGGAGAGCATGACGCCCTGAGCACACTCATGGCTGAAGTTTGCCTGGTGCCTGGTTTATTCCATCGCCTGGAGTAATTGCACACGGGCCTTGACCTGACCTTCTGTTCCACTCTCGAGAATACGCTGCAGATCCTGGCGCAGCGTTTCACTGTAGGCCCCGCTGACCGCCAGCGTGATTTCCCGTCCGAAACCATGCTCGATATCTGATTGGCTCATGGCAATAATCTCCACGGCCGTCTCCCCATCAACCCGCTCGCGAATGGCCTCGCGAATGGGTGCCGGCAGCGGCCGGGCGTAGGGACGGTGGACGCCGTCCGAGACCTGCAGCTCCAGGTTGTAAAACAGGAGCATGACGGTGGGTATAAGGGCGACAGCAAAGGCAGCAAAAGCCGCGCGTGCCCAGGTGGGCGCCCGGTCACCGCCGAGGGATACATCCAGGCCAAACAGGCGGAATACCAGGGAGGCACCGAGTACGATCGCCAGCCAGTTGGTCAGGAACAGTACGGCTGCGCCAAACGCAATGGCGAACTCTCCCTTGACCAGGGCAATGCCCACTGCGGCCAGGGGCGGCACCAGTGCCACTGCTACCGCCACGCCCACCAGCGTACCGGCCAGCCCCGGCCTGGCAAGGGCAAAAGCCGCCGCGATACCGGAAAACAAGGCCACGGCCAGGTCGAAAACATTTGGCGAGCCACGGGCGACGACTTCGGCGGACAGGTCCTGCCAGGGGCTCAGCGCACCCACGGCCATCGCGGCCAGTAATGCACCGAGTACGCCCAGGGACATGGCCTTAAAGCTATGCCGAAACAGGTGACTGTTGCCCTGCACAAGCGACAGTCCCATCGCCAGCATGGGCACCATCAGCGGCGCCACCAGCATGCCGCCGATAACCACGGCGGTGGAGTTCTGCACCAGGCCCAGGGCCGCGATGACGGCACTGAGCATAAGCATGATGACGAAATCTGCCGACAGGCGGCCGCCCTCCTCGAGGCGTTCGGCCAGGGTCCGGCGCTCCTCCCGACCCAGGCGTGGCACGTGTGCATGAAACCGCTCCATGGCCCGCTCCACCATACCCGGCCCGGCTGCATTGGCACTGCGGGAAATGCACATCGCTATGTTTAATTCAGGTTTTTCCACGCGAACCTTGCGCAGCACGGCAAGTAAACGGGACAGGTGCCGCCGTTCGTTGGCGTCGGCCATCACCAGGTCCCCATCTGCCGCAGACTCGGGCAGTCCGGCTTCCAGGGAAGAAGGCGCATCCAGAACAACAATCTCCGTCTCATTACGTCCGTCAATCTCGTCCCGGACGTTGCGCAGGCTGCGGGCCGAGGATGTGGACGCCTTCGGATCCGGCATTACCACCAGCGGCACATCTGCACTGCAAAAACACCGGGCGGCGACCCGCAGGCCGTGGCTGCCTCCGCCACCGACCTGGGCAAACAATACGCGCGCAGGCTCCCCTTGCAGGCTACCCGGGTCGAGCAGCAGCGTGTCGTAAGGCGCTGCGCGCGCAATATCGCCGGCCAGGCCGGCGCCAAGGCGCCGGGCGGCATCATCAAGTGCCTCAATGAGGACCAACTGGACCACGTTAAGGTCTTCCAGTGCATTGAGAACCCCGCGGCGGGGACGCGGTCCACGGCAATCCACCACCCTGGCATGGATACCCTCCGTTGCGCCCAGGGTTTCGAAGAGTTTTGTCAAAAGCTCCGGCGCATTTTCCGGAGATTCCTGGACTTCATCCATGCGCGAGGAAGGATCGCTCGTGAAGCACAGCAGGACCAGGTCCTGTCCCGCCCGCTTCGCCAGTCGTTGAGCCCAGGGAAGCGCCCCCAGCGAAGTCTCCGAATGAACCAGGAGGACGGTACTCATGAGCGGTGTTTTTCAGCCACGATGCTACTCACTTACCCAGGGCGCTGTTGCAAAGGCTTTTTGCGCCATGTCCGGCGTCATGAAGTCATGTAGCTGCTCATTGTCGAAGTAGGGCCAGAAGCCTTCCTGGATTACCGAATCCAGCAGCTCGAAATCCCCGGCCGCCTGGCGTGACTGCAGGAACTCCCGGAAGGCGTCCAGCGGTTCCGGTCCCAGCTGTTGATAAATAACACGACCGCCGTATTCGGCAAACAGGGCCCGGTTTACTTTCCAGCTTTGAATCAGGTCCCGTGCCATGGCCTCACGTAACTCGTTCACCTCCGCCATTTCTTCCGGCGTAAGGCCCTCAGTGCCCTCGTATGCATCGCCCATGTCTGCACGCATGTCCCGTTCCATGCGACTCAGGTGGGCGTCAACTTCGGCATCGGTCGCGGTGAGCCCATTGGCCTGTGCATAATCTTCCAGGAGCCGGGTCAGTATCAGCGCACGCACCTCATCAACATCCGTGCTGGTGATGTCCTCGCCCAGGAGTCGGGCGGTGATGGCGACATTGGCCGGGCGGAACTCGATAATCGAGCCGTCTGCCATGGTCGCGAGAAACAGGTGCCCGTCGCGCATGACATAGCTGCGCACCCACTCGAACTGCGCGCGGTACACCTCGTCCAGGGACGGCGGAGGGCACAGCGCCCTGGTGGCCAACAGCGGTCCGAACCTCAGTTGGCTTGCACCTTCGCTTGTCCAGCTGCCCTGGGCGCGATTGCAGTCCGATTGCAGGCTGACAGTGCCGTCTTCGGAAAAATTCAGGGTGTATTTCGACGGGTCATCCGGCGTGTTTGCCGTGTCATCCATGGACTGGATGGTGACCAGTTCCCACTGCGTGCCAGCCAGGGCTGATTCGCCGGTGGCGTCCTGGGTCCAGGCGCTCACTGGCACAGCCAACAACGCCCAGACAGCCAGCGCCGAAAAGGACGGGATTTGCTTGTACTGCATAAATTTACGCTTCATGAAGCTCTCCTTAAATGCGGCCCCAGGGTAAATAGCTTAAGGGAGCCTGCCGGTTAAAGTTCATCTTCGAACGGCAGCAGGGAAAAAAACCAGTCTTCCAGCCGTTGCATCGCTGATGCGGCCGGTTGTGCCGTAAGCACCTCGTCATCCGAAACCCAGATCACATTGCCATTTTCATCGAAGCGCAGGTTCCAGGCGCTGCCACCTTCAAAATCCGGGGCCAGCGCCTCGCGCAGCGCCGCATTGAGTTCCGGACTTTCGACCACCAGGCCCATCTCCGTATTGATCTTCATGGAGCGGGGGTCGAGGTTGGCGCTGCCGATAAATACCTTGTCTGAGTCCACCACGATGGTCTTGGCATGCAAGGCCAGTACCTTGTCCTCGACCGGTGGAAAAATATAGAACGGCCGTGCGGTTGCATTCACGCGTACCTCGTAGATATCGGCGCCGGAGGACAGCAAGGTATTAATGTGATTGCGGTAAGCGCTGTGCGCGGAAAGGTGGTTATTGGAACGGATGGAGTTGGTCAAAACACTGACCTGAACGCCGCGTTGCTCGGCACCGTCGATCATTTCTTCCAGGACCTCGTTGGGTATGAAGTAGGCGGAGACCATGACGATTTCCTCCTGCGCCTTGTTCATCAGAGCGATCAGGCTCTGCGCGGTTTGCACCGGTGCCTCCGAGGCCAGCCCGGGATTACCAACCGGGGCACGGTCTGCCAGCAGGGTCGAGGAACCGGGCAGTACGTTTGGCATCAAGGCCTCCCACTGCCCCTGCGTTTCCGCGGGCGTCTGCTCCTTGTGAACCAGGCCAAGGCGCTCCTGTTCACTGCGCGCTTTGATCAGTTCATCTTCATCCGGCGTCGCGTGCGTGAGCAGATCCAGCGGGAAGGACCAGTCATCATTCCAGTATTCGTCAAACTCCTTGCTGACCTTTTGCACGACCGGGCCGCCAACCAGCAACTCCATGTCGCGGAAGTTCAGGCCACCATCAAAACCAAAATACTCATCTGCCAGGTTTCGCCCCCCAACAATCGCCACCTCGTTATCCACCACCATGGCCTTGTTGTGCATGCGGTGATCCAGGCGGTGAAATTCCCCCAGGTTCAGCGCCATCCGGGTCGCCGCACCACCGCCCCGGCGCAGGTAAGGGTTAAACACGCGGAAGTCGAAATTTGCATGTTGTTGCAACACCATCAGGCTGGGGTCTTCGTGCTGAAGAAACGAGTCATCAATCATGAAGCGGACCCGCACACCGCGGTCTGCCGCGGCAAGCAGGTGGTCAAGAATCGCGACCCCGACCGCGTCCATGCCCAGCAGGAACGTCTGGATATCGATACTTTCGCGGGCGGTGTCGATGGCGGTCAGGCGCCAGTCCAGCGCTTCCGATCCATCATTGAGCAGGTAGTACCAGTCGCCCTCAAAATCCGGTTTCAGATTTGACCAGAAAGCATCCTCGACGGGGGGCAGGGCGGTCTCATCGGGCAGATCGATTGGCTGCAGGCTTGAGCACGCACCGAGTAACAAGGCAGCAGCAAGGGTGAGCAGGCGTGACCGGCGTGCGCAACCCCGGCGGGGTATTGGCCGGCCAGATGCCGCGAAAAGAGACATCACCCGGCCTGCATTGCAGAGGATGAACAAATCAGTCGGGAATTTGGTTGAGTCAGTATGTCGCGGCCCGGTTTTGGGGATGAAAAATTATTGGTATCTATTGCACGCATCGTTTCACGCGCAGAAAACAACTGTCAAGTAACACCGCTTTTGAAAAAACGCGAACCACAACAGACCGGGGGGGCTGATTTAGATTGGCGCTGCGATAACGCCTGGGCTACCCTTCCTTCTCATTTTTTAGGTTCAGTGATTTGATGGAAACTCCCACATTAAAAAAGCGAAGCGGTCACGTTGCGTCCGCCCTGGCAGTGCTTTACCTCTTGCTGCCTGCTGATGTCATGGCTGGCGACATACGCGGAACCGAGCATCCCTTTACCTCGGTCAATGGCGTGGAAGAGCGTTGTGTGGATATCGAGCGTTTGCCTGGCGCGGATTACCACCACGGCGATGCGGAGGATACCGAGCTCTATTGTTCCCTGGATTTCAGCGAGCTGGTGCTGTGTCCCAAGCTATGGAGCACCAGCCCCGGCACCGTCGTCCACCAGCTGTCCGGCACGCCGTCTGCAGCGTCCATCGCGGATTTTGAAGCCGGGCAATGTGGCAACGGACATCATCTGTCCGCCAAAGGTGCGGAACATGTGGCCACGTTCAAGCTCTCGGTGAATGGCCGTAAAACCAGCGGCACCTTTGCACCTTCGTCCTGGGTTTACTTTCACCTGTCGCGTTTACTCGATACCAACACCTATGTGCCACCCGCGGTCTACCGTTCCATGGATCGCCAGCTGCACCTGCAACGCGTCAGTCAACCTGGCCTTGACCACAGCCAGGGCCGCCGTGGCCTGGGCATGTTGTCTGCAGGCTGGGAACAGGTAGTCGCTGTCGAGGACGGAACGCTGGGCGGAAGCGCGGCGAGCGAGATGCTGGTGGGTGACGATCTTGTCTTTGGTGTTCTCCTCAACAGCAAGGGCGACCGCTACGGCGTGGAAATGAACGGTACCCGCGAGTCCGGCTGGGGCAACGGCCAGAACTACGACTTTCAGCAGACGCCGGCATTCCTGGCGCTGCGCCAGCCCGGAGCCCTGATGGAAGCCGCTGCAGAGGGGCTGCACGAGGCCCGCAAAAATCCGAAAATGGCCAAGGCGGTCAGTGCTGACCTGCCACTGGCCCAGGTGGTGCTGTGGATGCAGGATGTCCTGGAAATCACCTTGCTCGACTACCTGCTCAGTCAGCAGGACCGCATTGGTAACATCGACTGGCGCTGGTACTGGTACTGGGCCGAAGACGGCCGCCTGCACCACCAGCGCGCCCACGAGAGCACGCCTCCGGATGACCTGGCGGCAAAACAGCCGCTGCGTCTTAAACGTTCAGCCATTAACGATAATGACGCCGGGGTTCGTTCGGGTTATGCCAATTTCACCCGTAATACGGACATGCTGAAGGGCTTGCGGCATTACAATCCGGGCCTGTACGAGCGTTTTTACCGCCTGGCCAATGACCTGGCCGTGCAAGGCCCGGTGTATCAATGGCTGGGCAGCGCTGCCGGCCTCAGCGAGCGGGAGGTCAGCCGGATCGCTGAGCGCGCTGCCGAAGCACTGGAGATACTGGTGACTGATTGCGAATCCGGCGCACTCCAGCTGGACCTTGTTCCGGTCGTGGCTTTTGGCCAGTCGGCAGCGGACACCCCGGCTGTTTCTTGCCGGCCCGAATGATGGCGCTGGTATGACGACCAGGGGTGTGCTGACTGACAAACCCTGGCGCGCATTAGCGCATCCATTGACCTGTCCGGGTGACACGCGCATCATTTTACCAACCAATCTGACATAAGGATCCCAGGCGATGAAAACGCTGAAACCCGAGCTCATCTCTATCCTCCTGCTGGTACTTGCAGCCATGCAGTTTGCTACCACCAACGTGCATGCCGATTCGGCACAGGCGCGGTGTGACATCTATCCGGCCGGTGAGGATCACACGGATGTCATGATTCCGTGCACGTTCTCCCAGCGCCGGGGCTACATCACCATTGATCGTTCAGATGGCGTTATGCACGACCTGTCGCCCACCGATGATGGCGTGGGTAACTACCAGGACCAGGAAGGCCGCGTTGTTTACCGCCAATCCGGCCTTGGTGACCAGGGACTGATCTTCCGTTTCCCCGATGAAAGCGTATATGTCTACTGGAGCACCTTGGCACTGGAACCCGTTGACGAGGACAATTACACCGCCCCGTTCACCACCGATGAATATGACGCCACCGCGCGCGTGCGGTGCCGTGCCGCCGGCGACAGCGAATTTGGCAGTTGCCCGGCCGGCGTACTCAGAATGGAAGGGGGACAGGCCTCGATGGTGGTTCAGAATCAGCTCGGCGAGATCTTCACCATCAACTTTCTGTCGGATGTGGTCAACGCCACCAACCGCAGCGCCGAGGCCAGCCTGGCAGGCGACACCTGGACCGTGCTGATCAACGGCGAGGAAGAATATGAAGTGCCCCTGGCCTTCATCGAGGGCGGGTGATCGACAATCACCGCTGGTCGCACGTCCAGCATGATTAATCTGCGGCGCGCCGGCTTGCGCGCCAAAACCAGTTACCTGCTCTGGTCATCGGCACTGGCACTGGCACTTGCGCTGACTGCAAACGCTTGCCTTGCCGACAGGACGGACGAGCCGACCTGGCTCGACCCGGTCTGCGAGCTGGGCCAGGCCGGGGATATCCGCCTGCAGGCTAAGTTGGCTGCCTTGCTGACTGAGCAGGGTCTGGAAGGTGCGGTCAGCGACGGACAGCTGGCGCTGACCTTGCTGGTGCTTACCGACCCCGAACGGCCGCGCCTGGCACAGGTCAACGGCGATCGCATGATGTATGCAGCCAGTTTGCCAAAAATCCTCGCATTGCTCGGAGCCGCGGTGGCCATTGACGAGGGTAGCCTGCAGCTGGACGCTGCGCTTGAGCAGGACCTCCAGCAAATGGTTCGCTATTCCTGTAATGAATGTACCAACCGGGTCATCGAACGGGTAGGCCGGCAATCGCTGGTGGCGCTGACCCGGTCACCGCGCTTCCGGTTTTACGACGAGCAACGGGGTGGCGGGCTTTGGTTGGGGAAAGAGTATGGTTCTGCACCCGCCTGGCAACGTGACCCGTTGCATGGCCTGTCACATGGTGCGACTACCTTCCAGGCGGCGCGTTTTTACTGTGGACTGCAGCGCGGCACGCTGGTCAGCGAACCACAAAATACCTTGATGCTGGAATCGCTGGCGCGTCCCGGCATCGCGCACAAGTTTGTTCTTGGTCTTGAACCCCTGGACGGCCTGGAGCTGTTTCGAAAATCCGGAACCTGGCGCTCTTTTCATTCCGACAGCGCACTGGTGCGTACCCCGGAAGGGGCTGTTTACGTGCTTGTGGGCCTTACCGATAACGACCGCGGCGGCGAATGGCTGGTGCGCCTGGCCGAACCCCTGCACCAGCTGGTGCTGGCACAGGACCAGGCGGCGGCTGACGCACCTTAATCCAGGCCGTGTCTGGCCTTGATCAGGCGGTGTATCTCAGTCCCCAGGGTCTGGTGATCTACTGCCGAGTTCTCGCGCAGGACATTGGAAATAACGATGACCGCGTAATGCAGCGGCACGCCGTCGATTTCCTGTTCGACGATGGCCACCGAGTTCATGTAGTTGATCACGTTGCCGTGATAGGCCGTGCACTTGAATCCCTCTTCTTCCTGGCACTTGTACAGGGAGCCCGATTTGAAATAGACCGCCGCTTCACTGAGTTCCGGAGCCGAGGCGTAGCGAATTCGGCGTTCGGTCATATACAGCAAACGCTTGAGTTGCCGGCTGGTCCACTGGTCTACCAGCTGGCCTTGCTCAATCATCAGTACCAGCTGCATCAGGGCTGCCGCCGTGGCATAGCTGTTGCCGCCACCATTGACGTTTTTCTTGCCCTGGGCGGTAAAAAAACTGCCCTGGCGGACCTGGTCCAGGGACAGGCCGTTGCGGGTAACCGGTTCCCAGAATGTTTCCTTGAACAGGCTGGTCAGGTCGCTGCGGCTGGTCTCGTCAAAGAAGGCATGCAACTGCGCTTCTGACACCGGGTACTCCTGGCCGAAATGGCGCAGCAGCATGGCATCACGCATCACCATCGCAGCGGCCGAGTTGGAACTGACCGACAGCATCCAGTCCAGGTATTCCCACAATGAGGCCTGGTCCCCGTCCTGGATGGTGCGCCGCACAAGCGTGCGGTTTTCGACATCAAAAATCCGCACCGTGTGGTGGTCTCTGTGGGCAAAGTCGTCGGCGGTGATTACCGTGTCATGCAGAATACGCGTGCGTTGCTGCGTGTCATCCGGCCAGGCGTCGGCCAGTGCCTGGAACAGGCCCAGCGCGCCGATTATCTTGCCTACGCTGCCCACGTTCTGACGGTAGTCACCGCGGAATTCCGCGTAGGCGGGAGCATCCGGATCGGTCAGGTCGAGCACCGCTATGCCGTAAGCATTGGCATGCTCACCCAGCAGTTCGGCGATGGCGGCGGTGAACTCATCGTCCGGTGTCGGCATTGGCATATCGGGATAGTCCAGCAGGCGCAGGTCCACCTCCTCCGTGCTTAACAGGGCGCCGGGGGGCTGTTTGCCACCTTCGGCAAGGCCTTCATGGGCCAGGCGGGCACCCTCCACGCGGCGGATACCGGTGTCCTCATAGCCGTCCAGCGGGTAGGCCAGGAGCAATGCCGGTGCCGCCAACAGGGCCAAACAGGACCAGACCGGCGTGCATTCCACGAAGACTCATTGCGGCACCTCCGTCCAGGTTGACGCGGACCGTGGCCGTGTCGATCAGGCGGCCCTCCATCTCGCGCAGGTAATCAATCCCCCGGGCCTGTTTGCTGTCCAGGAACGGACGCAGCTGGAACAGCCGCAACTCTCCATCAAGGAAGCCGAACTCGACATCTGCCGGCGCCAGGTTGCCCTCGTCATCGGTAATCGGCGGAAAGGTTGTCGGCAGGTTGCTGGCAAAGTCGATCAATTGGGCGATCTCCGCTTCTTGCAGAACCCTGTCGCTGCCGCTGGCGGGCAACTCCAGCAGGCCACCGGCCGGATCCGGCACCCGCCGCCAGGGCGCGGTGGCGGTAGCCAGGACCCGGACATTGCTGCCATCCAGCGCGATGCGCAGTGATTCAGCCGCCTGGCCATCGACCGCGCCGCCCAGGCCCTCATTGACGGCAACCGAAATAACCTCGCGGTTGCCGGTGTCGATATCCTGGGTCACCAGCACGCCGGACTTGTCTGAACCGACCGATTCGAGCAGCAGGATGGAGGTGTACACGTGTTCCGGCCGGGTCATGTGCGATTGGCGCCAGGCGAAGGCCCGCGCGGTGAAGGGCGAGGCCCATACCTCATTAATGCTGCCCAGCAGCACGTCAAAGCCGACCACGTTTGGAAGGGTCAGATTCAGGCCGGCACCGGTAAAACCGGCCAGGTCTTCCACGTTGGTGTCCGAGCGCACAAACACACCGGGCAGTTCTGCGGTGCCAAAAGTATCCTCCAGCGCGCTGCGCAGCTGTTGCTGAAATTCCGGGCTATGCGGTGTGTTGAGAATGATGTCGTATAGCTCGGCGCGCAGTGCCTCGGCAGCCTGTGCATGACGCGGATCATCTTCCGGGATTTCGGCCAGGTCTTCGTAGGAGGCGACCATCCATTCGTATACCGTCCCATCTCCGGATGGATGCGGCTGTTCCAGGGCTTCGCGCTTGAACAGGCCGAAGGGAATGGCAACACCCTGTGACACCTTGCCCGGGTAGTGCAGGCGCAGTTCACCCAGCTTGGCGGCCTTGGGGCCGACAATGCGGCCTGAATCGGTTGCGCGCAGCTCATCCAGCGGCACGAAGCGCTGGACGGTGAGGTCGAGTTTTTCCAGGTCAGGCTCAATACGCACGCCCTGGTCCTCGCCGGTGCCGGCCAGGCGCTGCTGCCAGGTATCATCCCAGGCGACGATTTCGACCAGCCCGGATTTGCTCACTGCCAGCACGATGCGTTCGCCGTCATGTTCTGCCAGCTGGTCCAGCAGGGAGCTGTCCACGGTGACGTTTGGAATGCCCAGGTTGCGCGCCAGTAATTGCACATGCGACAGGGGGTTGCCTTCGCCACCGGTCAGAATGCCTGCCACGGGTGGCAGATCGGACACGGTTTCCGGCAGCACGTAGATTCCATCAGAGCGGTAGTTTTCCAGCTCACTCAGGTCAGGTTCCACGTGCAGTATGCCGGTGGCCAGTCCCGGGTTAAGTGCGGTAAAGCCCACCCCGATGCTTTCATCAAACAGGCGATGTTTGACCCCGGCCAGGCGATTGGCATCGCGGGACAGGCCATCGAGCACCTGGGAGAAGAACAGCAGGGGACTGCCGCGCAGCTGATCCTGGATAAACAGCATGGCCTGCGGTTCAATTTCCGCGAGCTTTTCCATGGCCTCGAAAAACTGCACGCGCAGCGCCTGTGTGCCCCAGCCCGGAACCCTGCCGAGGTAGTTAAGTTCGTCCAGGTACTGGCTGAGGACGACGCTTTCGTCACCCAGGCTGTCCAGCGACGCGACCAGTTCGCTTAGCAGCCGGGCATTAATTTGTCCGGCGCCGTAAGCGGCCTGCGCCGCAGAACGGAGGTAAGCCAGTTGCTCCGCGCGGGTTGCGCCGGGTAGTTGGCCGCGCAGCTCTGAGGCGGCGCGAAAATTCTGACTTTCCGCCTGCAGGCCGAGGTCGAGAATTTCCAGCCGGACGCCGGCTGACTTAATGCGCGGCAAGGCATCGCGCAGATCCGCCAGCAGCTGCGCGGTCACGCGAAAGCGGTTGGCGGTGGAATCATCCGCGCGCAACTGTGCAGCAGCACCATTCAGCAATTCCTGCAGCCACGGCGCGGCGGTATATCGTGCTGCGTCCGTTTCCAGCTGTTCGGCCAGGGGCGCTGCCTGGAAGACCAGGTCGATTTCATCGGCGAGTTCCAGGTAAGGCCCGCGTGCCGAGGGGTCAAGCTGGCTTGCATAGTCTCGAACCCGTTGTGCATCGTCTGCTGACGGGGCGCCATGGATCTTGGCGCGAACCGGTTTGAAGGCGTCGTCGCGGTCAGAAAGGGCGGCTGACAGTTGGCGCATTTTCTGCACCGATGCGGTGTCTTCACCATGCGGCAACATGCGCACGGCAACGCGTAACTCAGTAAAGCGTGGCCCGATCCATTCATCGCGTGACGCCATGGTCTCAAGCAGTCGGCGGGCGCCTTCGCGCTCATCTTCTTCCTGGATGGCGCCACGGTAGAACAGTGCCTGGCGCATGATCCAGCCTTCGTCAGCGCTGATCAGGTAACGTTCAATGAGCAACTGCGCCAGGGCATTGGCTGCCTCCGGGCTGTCCAGAAATGTTTCCGGGTTCACCCCGGCCAACAGGGTAGCTACCAGGTAGCCCTGCTTGCGAAGCTCCAGTGTCTGCTCGCTCCACTGGCCGTGCTGGTGACCGCCGCCATGGTCGTTACAGGCATAGGGGCGAGGCGGCAACACGGTACCATCGCTACAGAACCACCGAATACCGGAGAAGGGGCCGCGCTGGCTATTTTTCATGGCCTCGATCCAGTCGCGGTATTCGTCGAGATTGGCAGTTCCGGACTGCGCTGTTGCCAGCGGACTCGCCATAAGGGTTAGCGCTGCCAGTAACAGGCTTCGAGTGACTTTATGCATTAAAACTTCTCCGGAAAATTTCAGACTGTTTTCTTGCTCTGGCGGATTACGGTGCCCTGTGTTCAAACCATCACGGCCGCAGGGGTGCGCCTGCATCAAGGCGCTGCAGTGTGCCCAGTGGGCCGGTCACAGTTTCAGGAAGATCCTGCAAAGGCACAGTCTGCTCGAACCCGGGCGCCTTAAACGCCCTGACCTGCATCAGGTTGTCGCTGATTTCCAGCAGGGCAAAACTATGTGACAGGGTTTGGCCGTTGCTGCTGTAGGCGCGGGCATTGCCGCCCAATGCGCCAATCGCCAGGTGCAGCATACCCGCATCATCCAGGCCGGCAAAAAAAGCATGGTGATGGCCACTGGCATAAACATCCACCCCGTAGCGGTGTAGTACATCAAGAAACTCTGCATCGTTCAAAATCTCGCGCTCCCGGCCCCGGGCAAGCGGCCACATCGGCAGGTGGGACATCACGATCGTGACCTCCGCATTGTTGCCGTATTCGCGCAGCATGGTCTCGACAAACTGGCGTTCCTGCGCCGGCACCCTGCCGGTTTGGGTGCCATCAAACGCAAGTATCAGGATATTGTCGAGTCTGGCCGCGTAACGCCGGGGCCACTCGCTGCCCGGCAGAAACTCAATCTCCGGTTTACGGTCTTCCCATTGCCGGGCAAATCGTTGTTGTTCAAGTTCAAATTGCGGATAGGCCGAGCCATCATGATTGCCCACGGTGACTGCCAGCGGAATCCCTGCGTGACGTAGCGGGTCGCTCACCGTCAGATTAAAGCCCGCCCACATCTGGTCTAGCCAATCTGCGTCCAGGCGCGGTTGTTGCTGCCCGGCAACCATATCGCCGGTAATCATCACAAGATCCGGTTTGAGGCTTGTTATCTTTTCAACCGCAGTATCTACCCGGGGGCTGTAAGCCGTACTGCCGTAACTGCCATTAAGGTCGGAGATGAACGCTATGGACTGATCGGCCTGCGCAGAGACAGCCGGCATGAGCAGCAGTGGCAGGAGCCACAGATTCCTGATCGTGTTGGTCATAAGCAGTCCACATCGACCCCATCAGCAGCAGTCAGGTCGCCGGCTATACAGGAACATGCCGCGCCAGAAAAATGCGCAGCATGTCGTTTGCATGGCCCTGGGCAATAAAACGAGCGTGATGATCGTCTTTTCAGAGTGATTACCGCGCCAGGCTATCGCTTAGTGGCAGGCCGGGTTAGCGCCAATATCCAAAATACCTTCCACGCGTCCGTCCGACACTGCCATCTGCAGGCATTGACGGGTCTGGCGGTTCCACCAGATGGTGTAGGACGTTGACCGCTCCTTGAATCCATCCACGTTCCTGAATCCACGACCGTTCATTGCAGTATCAGCAGAAGATCCTCGCGCACCGATCAGGTCATCGTAGGACACGCTGCTGGTGTAGCCATGAGGGTTGTGCTGCCCGGGGTTATGATGCTGATAGGAAGATCCGTGTCGGCGCTCATCCACACCCGCGTCATAGCCTTGTTCGTAATCTGTCGAATTATTGTAGTCATTGAAGCTGTGGTTGTACTGGCCATCCCGGTAGCCGCGCTCAAATTCGGCTTCCGCGTCCACTGTGTTTTTGTGTTGTTCCTCGTCGTGATGATGCGACTTGTGTGCCACCACCAGGGCGCCAATCAGGGCGGCTGCACCGATAGCAATTGCCGCGCCGGCGTCGTTATCGTCATGATTGCTGGAAACGTACTGGTTGCAGTCGCCCGCAGAAACGCTGGCAATTCGCTCATAGCGGCCATTGGAAGTGACAACGCCGACACAGGCTTTTCGTGAATCATTCCACCAGTACGACCAGGTGGCGTTTTCCATGCGCCCATAATCAACGTAGGTGTATCCGCGTTGTTTCATCTCGTTTTCACCACTGCTGGCGCGAACACCTACCAGGTCATCCAGGTCACTCGGGATGTCCGCAGAGGCCGCAACAGCGGTCAGGGTAGTGGTCAGGGCCAGGGCCAGTTTCAGATTTCTCATCATTGTTACGTCTCCAGTTCGACTCTATTCTGCATATTGCTGGTGCATGGTTTCATGGCATAGGGCATTTAGTATAAGCGCAGTCATGGCATGTTAGCCTCCGCATTTATTTTCATCGGGACCAAAGGTATTTGTGTGGTGAAACTTTTCTTCTTTCCCCAGTTGTTGAGCTACTGGCGTCCTTCGCCAGGTGCGTCGTGTCGCTTGGCGCCACGAGCCTGGTGCATTATGGTCCTCGCCCTGTCATTTTCCCTGGCCGTCCACGCGGAAGATGATCCCGCCCCACGCGAAATTGAATATCTGTTGAGCTTTGTCTCCGCCAGCGATTGCGTCTTTATTCGCAACGGTCGTGAACATGATTCCAGCGATGCGGCGAGTCATCTGCGAAAAAAGTACAGACGAGCCTCGCGTCATGCCAAAACCGCTGAGAACTTTATTGATCGCCTGGCCACCGGTAGTTCATTGAGCGGCAAACCTTACACGGTGATGTGCGATGGCGAAGTTCTGATGACGGGTGATTGGTTGCACCAGGCGCTGTCACTATACCGGGAGTCTTACACCGAGCCAGCCGGCAATTCATAAACCAGGTAGTTAAAGCCCTGATGAAGATTCTTTTCCCTGCAGGCGGCATTGCATAGTCCACCTGCCTAACGGCACTTCAAGTTGCTGCTTCAATGGCATTTTTTACTGTAATGCCCGGCGTGTTTGTTTATGGTTATAGCGTCCTTCGGACTGACCTGCAGGTCATAATTCCAGCAGGTGCGCATTCAGGACCGCGACCCCACTGGCATAATCCATTTGGCTGATTACCGGCTGAACGTTGACGACTATTGATTGGAGGGACTTATGTCAAAGATACGAAAACTTAATTTGGCCCTGTGGGTATTGGCTGCTGTCATTATCCTGTCCGGATGCGAATCTACCGGTAGCTCTGGCGGAGGCTATGGCTCGGGATACGATCAGCCCAACGACAACTGGTTTACGCGCCTCGTGGGTGCCGACGGCTATGGCGCTGCAAACCAGCTCCGCAGCAATGGTTTCCGCCAGGTTGATTCCTTCGAGTCGGGCTACGACGGTGAAGGTAGCATCTGGTTCAGCAATATCACCGGGCAGTGTTTTCAGTTGATCACGGTCAGAGGCCGGGTAGACTCGGCGACCGACATCCAGTCGCATCCCAATTGCAGGCGTTGAGCGAGACGCGCTGAAGCGGGTGCCGGGATGAGGGGCCAGGGAGGGTCTTTTCGACCTCCTGGCCACGCCATGGGTCAACCGTCAACGCGCTCATTACCGGGATGCGGATTCATCCTGGTTTGAGGTACTCTGTCGCAGCGGGCGGTGTCAGGCATCCGCTCGACTACCTGGCGCGTTGTTGCTTGACCGGTGACATGGGTGTGATTTCAAAAATCGAATAAGAATCAATTTGGAGAGAGAGTATGGAGGTTTTAGTCGGTGCGGTAGTTGGTCTTCTGATTGGCGCAGTAATATCGGGTTTTGTCATCTGGGTCGTCGGCAAGTTGAACATTGGCCTAACGGTCGAGGGTTTTGGTTCGGCCATGATTGCAGGCCTGGTGATTGGCTTTGGCATTACGCTTGTCCGCATGGTGATACCGGAATCGGGCGGACTTATCGGCGCGGTGATCTCCCTGGTGATTGCGGCGGTGGTTATCCTTGGTGCCGGCAAAATTCTGTCGGGTCTTACCGTTAAAGGTTTTGGCGGGGCGCTGGCTGCGGCAGTGGCGATTGCGGTCGTTTTCTATCTGCTGGCCCTGGTTGCCATCTCAGCAACCTGACTGGCAACCGGGAACGTTATCCACGTGTAAGCCGTTCGCGAATGAATGCCCTGCATAATGTGGCGCAGTCCACTGCAGGGACGGCGGGAATTGAAGACTATCGTCCCCATTCCCAACCCAGAACGTCATGCATAATTGACCAACGCGGCTGGGTTTCCTCGGCACCCTGGCCGAGTACCCAGAACTTGTAGGCGCTATCAACGGCGCCCGTATCACTTCCAACGACAATCCATTCGTTAATGGTATCGGCCAGTTCAATGGCATTCTCGGACACGCCGAAAGCGATGGAAATGCGCACCGGGTCAGGCTGGGGCACAACGGCGGTGAATTCGGGATGCAGCAGGCTCCAGCCCGAGGCGTGCTCCACGGGCATCAGGAAAGCGTCCACCTCCGGATGCTCGCCCTCGAAAAAGGGCTTCCAGAACTCGACGATACGGGTTTCATAATCTGCATCTCCGAGGTAACGTTCCAGGCTGCTGGCCAGTTGGCGACTGTCAAGCGGTAAGCCGATAACCAACCCCTCGCTTTGACGCAGCGCCTCAATGCTGGCGAATTCATGGCGCCGCTCATCACGGACGGCAAAACCAACAGTCGCGGTCATGTAGGGCTCGCTGAAATGCAGCTTGCCAAACCAGTTTGGGCGATACCAGGTGCCGGGCATAACATCAATCATCCCCTGGTCGAGCATGTCCGGAAGCAGAGCCCAGTCAATGGGAACGAATTCGGCACGCAACCCGAGTCCCCGGGCCAGGCGAACCGACAAATCCACATCCAGCCCCACCAGTTCACCTTCCGTGTTGATAAAACTGAAGGGCAGATTGTCAGGGTCGAAGCCGATGCGCAGGGTTCCCCGCCCGGCCAGGCGCTGCATGATGTCACCGATCGAATTATCCGGTGCCGGCGGCGCCTTTAGTACGGTGTAATCCGGTAAGTCTGCGTCCAGGCTCATGGCCAGGGCACGCTGATCGAGGGTGTAGTCCGTATTGATGGTGGCGACAAGCAGCGCGCGAACGCCCACAACCGTCAGCACGGTGGCCACCAGCATCACTGCTCCGGACCGCAGCATGCGCTTGGCATTGAACTTCAGAAACCCACCCATGGCGCCTGCGCCCAGCAGCGCAAAAATTAACAGGTTCATGGCGGCGACCATGGAATCAAACTTGCCCGTCACGATGGTGGTGGGAATGTAGAGCATGAAGAGATCATGGGGCAGGCTGAACAGGTCGAGCAGGAACGGCAATGCAATCTGCGCCTTGGCGAAGTAACTGGGAATGCCGGCGCTGAACAAAGAGGGGTATTCGCCAAGACCGAGGGGTGCCCCGGCAAGCCAGGCGGCGAAGGGAATAAACAGCAGGGTCAGCAGCTTGCCCGCGTTCGGGAAGTTGAACAGCACGGGAATCAGCACATCGGCTGCGGAATCGGTTTCCTCGTCCAGCAGGCCATGGCGCTCAAACAGGGTCTTGGAACGCTCAATCAGCAGGGGCAGGACGATAAAGGCGTTATGGGTAACAAACGCGGTCAGCAAAGCATCTTTTGCAATGCCAACAACCTCGCGGTAGGTAAACGGCGTGAGGGCGGTTACCAGCAGCGGCAGAATGACAAATGTCAGCAGCAGTGACAGGGCGGCGAAAGACACGAAATAGGCTTCCAGGCGCACAAAGGTATCCGGTGTCATGGTGCCTGCGGTAACAGCCGAAATGCAGAATACCCCGTAAGGCGTCAGGTTAATCACCATGTGGGTAACGCGTACGATGGCCTCGTTCCAGACGCGTATGGGGTCCAGCAGGCGCACTTTGTCCTTAAGACCCATCAGCGCAACGCCGAGTAACGAGCTGAACAGCACCACCGCCGGGACCACGTTTTGTGACAGGGATTCGAAGGGGTTGGCAGTAAAGTAAATTTCCGCCAGGGAGAAGGGTTGTGACTGCTCCACCAGGGCCGTGCTGAAAAATGAGGCGCTGGTAAATTCCGGAAAGGAGAACGGCATTACGGTCAGCAGTACGATCATCACGGACCAGATCAGCAGCAGCAAAAGGCCGCCACGCAACGCCAGGCGCTTGGCCTGGGCGCTGTTGAGCTGACCGAAAGCCACGACAAGCGCGCCAATCAGGTACGGCAGGACAGTCATCTGCATCAAGCGGATATAAATGTCTGCCAGGGGATTTAACTCCGCGGCAAGCTCGCCCAGGAACAGGCCGGTGCTAATGCCCAGCCCCAGCCCCACCAGGATCTGACCCGATAAACCCAGGCGCTGCCAGGTGGCTAACATCGTTTTGAACATTAATCAGAAACCTTGGAAATTGTCAGAAACAGGAGTTTTGCATGCTCATCCGGCAGCACCATGATGCCGGCATCTTATCACTGGAAAACCTTGCGTCCGTGATCGGATGAGGAGCAGGGTTACGCATCTGTATCGAGACCCGCCCTGACGATGAGCCTCACTAATGTTGCTGACGGTCTGAAAACGCCTCGATATTCGCATACCCAACAGCCCGGCACGCCAAAGACCGGGCCATAGGCGGACATCATGGGCCACCAGGGGTCATGGCCCGGCGTGTCTGTTGCTGCTCTGCCTGCCTGGGACCAGCATTAGGGCCGAACCCAACGCCCAAGGAGGCACGCACCATGACCCGGACAAACATCTACCGGCTGATTCCCATCCTGACCCTGCTCACAGCCCCCGTCTGCTTTGCCGACAAGAGTGAAGATTGGCGGGAACGCCAGCAATGGCAAGAGGTATCCGGCACTGCGATCCACTATTTTGACACGGACGTACCCGGCCGCAATGCGATTAATCACACGTTCACGCCCACCGAGACGGGTGTGATACTGCGCAATACCGAAACGGTTGACATTTTTGGCGATCTCAATGGCCGGGTGCTTTACCACCCCGAAACCGTTATCGACGAGACTGCCGGCACACTGGTCAACACCGGCAAACAGGTATTCTCAGGCACCGTGCTCGGCCAGGGGCCGGTCCTGTTGCTTGATGAGTTTTTCCGCGTCGAAGTAAACCTCGTCACCGGCGAGACTGCCGGCACGATGTTACTGATTGATCCCCTGGACAGCTCCCGGGTGCAGTGTGTCATTCAGATCGTCGGCACGGGCATGACCCCTGAAGGGAATGGCATGGCCGACTACTCAGGGCGTTGCCGCTTCCGCGGTCAGAACGGCAGGAAACTTCGTTGAGACCAGGCTCCCCTCGACAGGTTTGCAGGACGCCGCCTCTTTTTGGGGCGGCGTTTTTGCACTAGATGCCTTCAACCCGGGTTACTTACCGGATACCAGGCGGGTTCATCCCTGGCGCTGGCAGGAGTGATTTGGATGGAGGATTCAGGTCAGCCCGGGTCTTTGCTTTACATGACTCCGGTACTCACGCCAGCCAATAAACAGGCTGGCGCCCACGATCAGGGCAATGCCCAGCCACAGAATCCCCTTCGGCGTGTCCCGGAATAACCACCAGGACAGCAGGATGTTGAATAAAAGCTTCACGTGGTCAAACGCTTGTACGTAGGAGGCATCACCCCATTTGTAGGACCAGGCCAGGCACAGCTGGGCCATCGCGGAGAGAAAGCCGGCCCCGAGTAACAGGGCGATCAGCGACCATTGCGTGGGTATGACCAGGCCCTGGCCTATGCCCCAGTGCGCGCCGTGGTCGCCGGTAAAATCCGGATAAATGAAGGTGGCAATAAACGCCAGGGGCGTGAACAGAATCAACAACCACAGGGTGATGGTTTCGGGCGAGTCTTCATTGGCCAGTCGTTTGACGCTCAGCGAAGCCATCGCCCAGCACAAAGATGCCGCAAGCGGATAGATCCGGTTGATATCAAAACCGTCCCAGGGTTCCAGGATAATCAGTGCTCCCAGCAAGCCAATAACGGTCGCGGATATCCGCAACGCGCTCACCTGCTCCTTGAGTACCAGCGCAGACCCAATAATGACAAACAACGGCGATGTCATCAGCAAGGCCACCATCGTCCACAGGGGCACACCCTTGGCAAAACCCGCAACCCACAGCTCCACGCCAATCACCGCCGCGGTTACGCGCAGCAGGTGCAGTCCAAACAGGTTCGTGCGAAGGGATTTCAGCGAGCCCTTGCCCATGATGAAGGGCAGGGTGAAGAGCAGGGCCGTGCCGTACTGAAAAAAGGTATAGGACCGGCTGTCATACGCCAGGCATTTGACGCCGGCGGCGGTCTGGCAACCCCATTGCGGGTCGCCGGTGGTGAACGCCGTGACGGAGTTGACCGCCGCATAGAGCGCACCGGCTATAACCATGAACAGCGCAGCGAAAACGGGGTGTGAGCTTGAGTTCAAAGTGGTTACCAGGCAACGATTAACGGTGTAAAAAAATGAAACCCAATCGGTGCAGGGCGTTTAGCTAATAGTAACTTAAAAACCAACCCGCTTAGACAACAGGCCAGTTAAAACGCTTGTGCACAGCGACCATCGCGGTCGGTTGCTGAACCGGCCGCCCCGGGTGCCCGGTACCGCCGCCTTGTGTGCTTTTTAATCGATCTGCTTTTTGTGGCGGGTTGCGATTATGATTCAGGATCATGTGCACACGCATCGCAACACACGCCCGCCCGTTGTCACTCGTAATACTGGTGACTAGCCTGTTGCTGTCGGCCAGCGCAATGGCACAAGACAACAGCGACGAAACACTGCTGCAGGAAACGGCCGGCAAGCTGTTCTCGCAAACGCCCTATATCAACGAATTACTGGTGCAACGGCACATACCCCTCATTGGTGGCTACTGGGGTGCCGAGCTTTACATCGACGGGCCCTTAAATAGCGAGCCTTCCGGTGCCGACTGGGTTGTACGCAAGGCACGGCTGGGTTATTCGCGGGATCTTCAGAAAAACTGGCGTTTGTTGCTGACAGCCAACTACAACGAGGGTGGGGGCCTGGAACTGGATGACAGCTACCTCAGCTACTCGGGCTTTGACCGGACCCTGATCACCATCGGTATCAAGGACCCTTCTTTCGGACTGGAGTCGACCAACAAGTCGGCCGGCTCAACCTTTATGGAAAATGCCCTGCCGGTGGAAGCCATCTCTGAAAACCGCAGTGGTGGATTGACCATCACCCGCCGAGAACCAAAACATATCCTGAATGCTGCGCTGGTCCTGTTCAGCGTGACCGAGGACGATCTGCGCGAAAAAGGACAGGGTATCGTGGCACGCTATGCCAACGTGCCCCTGTCTTCATCTGATGGCAAGTTCACGCACCTGGGCGCCTCGATTTCCTATCGCTGGAATGCTGATGCAGATGGCTCAGACTTCCGTACCCGGCCGGAAATCCACACGATCAACGATTTTTATGTGGATACCGGAGAGATTGATGCTGCAAGTGAAATTGGCCGGCTATCCCTTGCTGCGGCCCGGGTCAGTGGCCGCTTCAGCTGGCAAACAGAACTGCTCGGCGCACGCGTCGGCAGAGATGGCGAGCCGACTGCTACTTTCCATGGCGCTTATTTCTTTGCGAGCTGGTTTCTGACCAATGACCAGCGAAATTATGATTTCGGTCAGGGTATGTTCAGGAATGTCAAAGTGTCCGACCCGGTGGGCACTGGTGGCAAGGGGGCCTTCGAGCTGGCCGCCCGCATCAGTCATGTCGACCTCACGGACCAATCGATCATTGGTGGTATTGAGACCAATATTTCGCTTGGGTTCAACTGGTACCTGAACAACCAGTTTCGCCTGATGACCAACCTGATCAAGGTGCTGGATGTTGACCGCCCCGGCAGCGAATTCGATGGCGAGGATCCTCTCAGCCTGAGTCTGCGACTGCAGTGGATACCCAATTGATGGTGTCCGGACCGTTAAGGTTCGGCATACTGCGATAGAATTTTGTCAAAGGCGCCATTGGCGGCCAGCGTCTGAACGCTGTCATCAAGGCGTTGAAACAGTGCCTCATCCACCGAGGCCCGACTCACCATGATACTGATCTCAGCGCTGTTGAACCCAATGGGTAGCGGCTTAATGTCATTGTGCAGGTTTTTGTGACGAATGATGGCCGCGGCCACGTACTGGTCCTCAACGAGAGCATCGATCTCACCTTCAAGCAGGCGGGACATATTGGTCTCTGACATCGACGCATATACAAAGCCATCGTTGATCCGTCCCGCGTTCTGCAGCGCCGTGATGGCGTCGGGATACAGGTAGTCTTCCACCAGGCCGATCTGCCACTCGTCGGCCATCAGGCTCGCGAGACTGTATTGCGTGATGTTCTCCACGCGATCAGCGCGGCTGAACAGCTCGAACTGTTCGGTCCGGTAGGGTGCCGTAAAACGGGCAAACGCCTGCCGCTCTTCGGTTGGTGTTGCACCCGCCAGGATGTCGATCTCCCCGTCGCGTAAACGTTGCAGCAACTCGCTCCAGGTGCCTTTCTCGAATACCAGGCTGCAGTCTGCCTGCCGGGCGACCGCGGTGACCAGGTCAACATCAAGTCCAAAAACCTGGCCGCCGGTAATTTCGTATTGATAGGGTTCCCAGGGGTCCCAGCCCATGACGAGCTCACAGGCGGGCTCAGCGGGCGGTGCGCTGCTCTGCGCGACGGCGGGAGATTCGGCGATTGCCGGTTCACGTTCACTGCAAGCGATAAGAAGACAGCTCAGTGCAAGAGCCAGTATCCAGCGGAGTACGATCATGACGTCACCTGTTCCTTTTTCTGGTCTTGTTTAAGTTTAGACGAGCGCAGTGGTAACTGCCGGACAAACTCAAGTTGGCAGGAGCAACAGTCGGGCGAAGGTGGATTTCAGTTTCCGGTTCACCTGCCAACGCGCACATATAAAGCCTCATAAGCAATTATTTGTATTGAAACTGGTAATTTTTCGGGTGCCGAAAACTTCTGCATGGGTGTCTACTGTCTTCTGACCTCGCCCTGGATGTTTAAGCGAACCAGCACAATGCATAACTCGATGATGGAGAGGCAAAGTTCAAGCTGCGCGATTCTGGCAAATCGTCACAATGGCATGAACGAGGGGCTCCGGGGCTTGCTGGAGTCCAGTTTTCAGACAGTTTACGTGGTCGCCGATGCCGCTTCCCTGCGCGAGGGCACTCAACGCCTGACGCCAGCGCTGATCGTTCTGGATATTTCAATGGAAGGCCTCGACTTTCCGCTTATTCTCTCGGAAATCTCGGAGCTTTCACCGTGTTCACGGATTATCGTCATGTCACTTCATGATCAGGCCACTGTGGCCCGCCTGGCGCTTGGGGCCGGTGCACACAGCGTGGTTCTCAAGCGCGCGATCGCCACAGACCTTCTGGATGCCATTGATGCTGTTGCACGGGGGGAAAAGTATGTTTCCCCGAGTTTTGGCCTAATTGACGCCTGAAGCGAGGCGTGCCGGCAGACCTCAGAGCTCGTGCACGCCACTTTGCAGAGCGATTCGTATCAGCTCGGCACTGCTTGAGACGTTCAGGTCTTCCATCATCGCGTACTTATGAAATTCAACGGTGCGTGATGAGATATTTAAACGCGATGAGATCGCCTTGGCAGAAAGCCCATCGACCAGCAGGCGCAGAATTTCGCGTTGGCGCAGGGTCAGATTTTGTACCGGATCCGTGGATGTGTCCCCGCCATCGCGCATGGATTGAAGCACTTCGCCCGCGATATCCGGCGTGATGAAAGTACGTCCCGCGGCGGCTGCCCGAACTGCGAGAATCAGCTCTTCAGGCGCCGAGTGTTTGAGCACATAACCCAGCGCACCGGCCTCCAGGGCTTTTCTTGCGTACGCCACATTGTGATGCATGGTCAGAAAAACCACGCGCACGTCTGGATTGACCCGCTTCAGTTCTTCCAGCGCTTCCACGCCATTGAGCTCCGGCATGGTGATATCGGAGATGACGACGTCAGGTTTCAGTTCACGGACCGCGACGAGCAGGGCGCGACCGTCCTCCACCACACCGACGAGCTCAAACTCCGGTTCCAGCAGGCGTCTGAGGCCTTCGGCGACAATGATGTGATCATCTGCCAGCACGACTCGTAATGGTTTCACAGGCTACCTCCGTTCAGTGGTACGACCAGTTTTACCTTAGTGCCTCTGCCCGGTCGACTGTCAATGCGCAACACACCGCCGGCCAGCTCAGCCCTCTCGTGCATGCTTGAGAGCCCCAGGCCCGCGCCCTTGGTCGTTGCGGTGTCATCGAACCCGGCTCCGTCATCGGCCACGCTCAGCGTCACGGCACCTTCCCGTTCGGCAACGCTGATCTTAATCAGGGTGGCTCCGGCATGCTTGATGGCATTATTAAGCGCCTCCTGCGCAATGCGATAAACACACAGCGCGGTATCCCGGTTCATGTTGCTTGGCAGGGTTTCAAACTCTTCAATAATCTCCGCACTGCAATGGCGCCTGAAACGGTCAGCTTCGGCCTGAAGGGCCGCAAGCAGCCCGAGGTCCTCCAGCATCGAGGGGTGCAGGCGGTAAGACAGGTCGTGGACATCTTTACTGATGCCAACCAGCCTCGGTGCCAGTTCATTGAGCACCTTATCGGCCTCTTCGCTGCCCCGCCTGGCTGAAACATAACCCACATCGATCGCCAGGCTGGCCAGCCGTTGTGAGAGATCATCATGTAACTCGCGGGCTATCAGGCGGCGCTCATTTTCCTGTGCCGAAATAAGCTTTCGACCCAGCCTGCTGCTGAAGGCTTGAGCCTGCTTCAGGCGTTGTCCCTGCAGCGCCAGAAATACCACCAGTAGTGACAGGCTCAGGAAAACCACCGCCGCGATCATGATCCAGTTTGAATATTGCGCCCATATGCCCGGTGGTTTGAACCTGATGGTACTGCCCGCGGGTAACAAGCGGCTGTCGATGCCCCAGAACTGCAGCTCCCGCCAGTCAAACTCCGGCGAACTTCTCTCCACACGAATGCGTTTCAGCTCATTGTGAATTCCCTGCTCCACCTCGCGCGCGGCGCGCGCCGCTTCGGATGCCATCCGGTTAAGTTGAAAGAGCCTGCCGCCAATAATTCCGCGCCCGAGCTGATCATCAAACACACCAAAAACCGGGGCCGTTGATACCGAGCGGACCAGGTTTAAACCGGAGTAATTACTGAGCACAACACCGTTGATATCTGTATCGAAAACACCGTAAAACACCGCGGCATCCGGGCCCAAATTTTCCAGCCGGTCACGAATTTCCGCCAGGGACATATCGTTGGTGTACTCGAAGCTGATCCGGTCTTCAAATACCGTCAGCTGTTGCCTGGCCAGGGCCGCCAGCCCCCGCTCATGACTGGAGGAGCCGAACACCATCAGTATGTGCTTCGCTTGTGGTCGCAAGCGATGAATGGTTTCCAGCTGATCGACAAAAGAGAACGGCGTGACAACCACCGTGTCACCGGATTGGAACTCCATGCCACTCAAGGCAAACTCACCTGCGGCGGCAATCAAGGGAACATCCCATGGGTTCGAGCGGCGTTGGTTCAGCCAGAACAGGACCGCGGGTGGACCAATGGCAAAAACGACATCGGGCGGTGACTCCGTGTAATGATACTGAATGAGCTCCACCAGCAATTGATCATAATTCGGATCAAGTGCGCCGCGCTCTTGCAGGTCAAACTCACGAAATGCGACCTGACCGGTGCGGCCTGCCTGGAGTTCGCTTTTGAAAACTTCCAGAACCTGGGCATAAGGCATGGCACTGCCATCATAGCTGTTAAGAATCAATACCTTGAAGCCATCCTCGGCGAGGGCCCTGCCCGGAAGACAAGCGCTCATCGCAAGCGCGATCAAGATAAGCAGGCGCGGGCCGGGTGGCATGAAAGACATCATGATTGGATTGTGAGTGGCTTACACCGGGCACGCAAGGAATGGACGCTGGGCGGGCGATGGTAGCACATCAGCCTTTTCGCAAGCCCACCATGTCAGCCAACCGGAAGAATTACGAGTACCCATTAAATACAGCATAAGCGAGACTTAAGAGCGTGCTTCGCCTTAAAAATATTGCGGGAGAAAGAATATGTGCAGAT
This sequence comes from uncultured Gammaproteobacteria bacterium, assembly GCA_942491555.1. Lineage (GTDB taxonomy): Bacteria > Pseudomonadota > Gammaproteobacteria > Xanthomonadales > SZUA-36 > Marinihelvus. The sequence continues at coordinate 709,968 of CALOBN010000003.1, read as the reverse complement.
GGTTGGCTTATACCGGCTCGAAAGTCTTGCTGGATGATTTGCTGTTCAAGCCGGCGCATTCCCTGATTGATCAGAGCCTGAACTCGCAGATGGGCGCAACCACCACCAACGGCGATGGATTCGGCCTTGGCTGGTACGACGATCAGGCTTCCCCCCTGCTTTTTCGAAGCACGATTCCGGCCTGGAGTGATCGCAATTTGAAGGAGCTCTCACGCTACGTGGAGTCTTCCCTGGTATTTGCCCACATCCGGGCAGCAACCGGCACGCCCATTCAACAAACCAACTGTCATCCCTTCCGGTTCGGGCGTTGGCTGTGGATGCATAACGGTGCAATTCGGCAATTCCATACCCTGAAGCGGGATCTGGCATTTGCTGTGGATCCTTCTCTGTATCCGGAGATTGAGGGTTCAACCGATACGGAACTGTTCTTCTACCTGGCGCTGACTTTTGGATTGCAGGATGACCCGCCTGCTGCCGTTCAGCAGGCGGCGGGCTTTATCGAACAGGTAGGCCACAGCCATGGTGTTCAGCACCCGCTGCAGATGACCGTTACCACCACGGACGGCGACAGCGTGTGGGCTTTTCGTTATTCGAGCGAGGGGGCAAGCCGCTCCCTGTTCTATTCCAGCGATGTCGCTACGCTCCGGGCTCACTACCCGGATAACGAGGTATTCCAGCGATTATCTGAACAATCGAGACTCATCGTATCCGAGCCCCTGAGTGACCTGGCCGGCACGTGGAATGAAATATCTGAAGCGAGTTACCTGGTGGTCAATGCCGGCGACAATGAAATTATTCCTTTCAAGCCGCGTAGCCCCTGATTAACTACTCGGGCATATTTGCCGGGTCTGTATCGAATATTTCTTCGTCGGCTGACGAGGGTGTCCTGTCGATCCATTCCTGGAGTAAATCGATGTGCTCTTGTTCCTCTGCAGCAAATTCGGCTGCCAGGGCGGCAACCTCGGGAATCTTGCTGTCCCGTGCTATCTGGGCATAAAAGTCGCAAGCGCGCTGCTCGTTACCCAGTGCCAACTGCAGGGCCTGGGCGGCATTCATCAGGTAGTGCACATCATCCGGGCTCCCGGTTTCAGGGCCCTCTGCCGAGCCCCAAACAAAGTCCCAGGGCGCAATGCGGGGCAGGGTACGTCCCGCTGCCTCCTGCCTGATTTCCTGTGCATGCAAACGGCTGTAATGCGCCAGTTTGCGAAAAATGGCGCAGACGTCCGGCCGGTTGTGCACCTCGAGCGCGTCGGCAAGCTCATCATGCCGTTCGGCAGCCTCCTCTTCCATGGCAATCGAATGGACCAGGAAGGTGTCAAGATCGGTCATCCTGTCTGCGATGCTCATACTTCAAATTCCCGTTCAAACGCCCGTAAAGAGCCAATCGTTCCCGTATTCTGAACCTTGCCGCCAGGTTCAAAGGTTGGCAAATCCTGCTGATAAATAATCCCGGTACTCATGCCATCATCGGCAACGATTCGTGCAATGGCCTGCAGGGGATCATTGGTGGTCTCTGTTTCAAACGGCGTCACATGGTGCTTCCAGTCCATCTGTTCAGGCCGGAAGGTAGGGCAGGGGCTGTGCACGTGGATAAAGGAGAATCCTTTGTGCTCAATGGCGGCAACCAGTATGCGCGCCAGTTCATTGGGATCGCCGCTGAAGCCCCGGGCAATAAACGATGCGCCCGAGGCAAGCGCGAGGGCGGCCGGCTTGAAGGATCGAATCCCGGTTCCGCCGGGGGTCAGCTTGCTCTTGGCCCAGTCCGGCGCGGTGGTGGGCGATGCCTGGCCCTTGGTCATGCCATACACCTCGTTGTCCATGATGATGTAGGTCAGATCCATGTTGCGGCGACAGGCCTGGATAAAGTGATTGCCACCGATCGACAGACCATCACCATCGCCTCCGGCAACCAGCACGGTCAGCTCCTGACGCGCCGCTTTCAGGCCGGTCGCCAATGGCAGCCCCCGGCCGTGAACACCGTGAAAACCGTAAACGCGGGTGTAAGCGGCAATTCGTGACGAACAGCCGATGCCGGTTACCAGGGCGACATCGTGCATGGGTAGCTTCAACCAGGCCAGGGCCTTGGTGATGGCATTGAGGACGGCAAAATCCCCGCAACCCGGACACCAGATCGGTTTGATGGCCGATTTGTAGTCTTTGGGCTTCAAGTCCAACGTTGCGCTTGCCTGGCTCATGACTCACTCCAGCTTTGAATGTGTTGTACCACCTCTTGGGGGCTGATCAGCAAGGGACCGGGGCGGGCAAAAACCCGGATGTCCCCATCGATATCGTAGTAAGCGCGCAGATACCGGTAAAACTGTTGTGAGTGGCTCTGCTCAACGATCAGGACGCGATTGACCCCCTTCAGAGCGGTGGCCAGCTTTGCCGGACTGGCCGGCAGCAGCAGGCGAATCGCGATGACCCTGACCTCTGCGCCCGATGCGCGTAAACGTGCCGCCGCTTCCTTTACAGCGCTTGATGTTGAGCCCCAGGTGATGATCGCAGTCGTACCTTTGCCGCTGATATCCGCCCACAGCTTGCCGAATCTGAACTTGCTGATTTTGCGTGAGCGCTTGTCGAGCTGCGCCTGGTGGTCAATGGCGGCACTTGAAGGTGTGCCGCTTGCCGAATGCTCCAGTCCGTCAGCGACATACATATTGCCGGGCGTGCCCGGGGACGCCATCGATGACACACCCGTGCCGGTCACCTGGTAGCGTTGATAGCCGTTCTCCTGCGGGGCAATATTCCGCGCCGGCAATTTCGGCAGGGTGTAGTCCGGTTCAGGCATCAATACGCGCGACTGGGCCAGGTTCTGATCGCTGAGCACAATCGCGAGGGTCTGCATTGCCTCGGCCAGCCTCACCGCCCACTCGGTGGTCAGGATGCAATCAGCATGATCCAGTGCGCCGAGCACAAGGTGCGGGGCATCACCATGCAGACCGTGCAGGGCGATGTCCAGGTCAGTTTGTTCCGATTTGGTCGGCAAGCCGGTCGAAGGCCCGCCGCGCATGACGTCCACCACCACGACCGGTATCTCTGCAGCAACCGCCAGCCCCATGGCCTCGGTCATCAGCGCCAGGCCGGGCCCTGAAGTCGCTGTCAGTGATGGCACCCCGCCGAATGACGCACCGATAACCATGTTGATCGAGGCCAGCTCATCCTCTGCCTGGACAAGGCTGCCACCGAGCTGCTGCAGCCGCGGCGCCAGCCATTCGAGCAAGTCGCTGGCCGGCGTAATGGGGTAGGCGGCCGAGAAGCGTATACCGCCGCGCAGGGCGCCCAGGCCACAGGCTTCATTGCCACTGATTTGCCAGACCTTGCCGCCTTTATGAGCCCGGGCAGACTGCGGGATCTGCCGGTTATTTCGTGCTTTAACGATGTGCGGTTCGGTGTATCCCGCGATAAAGGCAGCCTTTGAGCCTTTGACGATGTCTTCGCCCTTATCGGCGAACAGGCGCTTAATCAGGCTGTTGGCGGCGCGTTTCTCAAAGCCCAGCCATTGGGCCAGCAATCCCAGTGCCAGCATGTTCGGCCGGCCGTTGGGCACCGCCTGGGCCAGGGATTTCATGGGTATCTCAATAAGCTCAACGCCCTTGCGCAGAAACACCTGCGGAACCGGGCCTGCGTCCGGGTCGGCAATAATCACGCCGTTGTCTGACAGGATGATTTCCTCGGCAAAGCGGTCGGCATTACGCCAGTCGATTGCCAGCAGGACATCAAAACCATCATTCATGCACGCGACAGGTTTGTCACTGATGCGCACCAGGGCGGCCGCCTCTCCGCCCCTGATCTGGGGACCGAATGAGCGCCGCATACTGCCAAAGCGCCCGTTCTTGCCGGCCAGTCGTAACAGCAACTCACCGACCGTGATGACGCCGGCACCACCGGATCCGGTGATCGCCAGGGAAATATCCAGGTGTGACCGTGATGTCATCAATCAAGCCCCGCGGTGGTTATCAAAACAAGCATCTGAATTGCGTTCCTGTGAGCAGTGGTGTGGGAGGCGCCGAAGCAAACTGGCTCATGCGCCCATTTGAAGGCAGGCCTTGTGCAAACACCATCCGGAAATTTACCAGTTTCGGTGCAACACACAATAAGGAATTGGCCGGCACCCCGTGACGAACAGCAATGTATTCTTGACTGACTGGAAAAAATACGAGGTCTGCTGATCTCAACGTAATGATACCGTCACTCTTGTAATTCCTTTGCCCATCCTGTCCTGCTTGAGGTTTTTAACCTGCCCGAGGGAGAAATTACCCATGCAAATGCTGATGACCGGTGACCCGATATCCGCTCAAGAGGCGGACCGGCTTTGAATGGTCAACGAACTTCATCCGAGAGCCGCATCCCGTCAACGATCAATTGCGCTGATCGCGCCGTGATCACCCGGCAAACTGGGAAATTTCCCAGTTATTTCTGCTTCATGAACTACTGTATGCTCCGGACATGACTCGCTTCAGCCAACGGTTTGCCGGGCTACGCTGCGTCCTGTTCGCGCTCCCCGGAGTGTTTGTATTGGCCGGCTGTACCACCCTGGGCCCTGATTACGAGCGCCCCGACGCGCCCGTTGAGGCGGAATGGGCCGACATTGACCAGGAATTACTCAGCAATCAGCCGGCCGAACATCCCGAGTGGTGGACCGTGTTCAATGACCCGGTCCTGGATGAGCTTATCCAGACGGCGAGGTCCCAGAACCTGACCTTGCGCGCAGCCGGTGTCCGCGTCTTGCAGGCCCAGGCCCAGTTGGGCATCGCGACCGGCAGCCGCTATCCCCAGGTGCAGCAATTGTCGGGCTCTGCCAACGAGGTGAAACTCAGCGAGAATGGCGCCGACACTGCGCTTCTTGATGACCAGTTTGGTTTCTACGACCTCGGTCTCGGGGTTTCCTGGGAAGTGGATTTCTGGGGCCGCTTCAAGCGCATGATCGAATCATCGGCCGCGCAGTTGCAACTACAGGTCGCCGGTTATGACGCCGTCATGGTGGCCCTGACCGCAGAGGTGGCGCGGTCCTACGTGGTATTGCGGACCCTGGAAGCACAAATCAGCCTGGCTGAGGAAAACGTTCAGCTCCAGGCCCGCGCGCTGCAAATTGCCGATGTGAAATTTCGTAACGGTTCGGTCACCGAGCTGGACGTGCAACAGGCACGCACCATTCTGAACCAGACCAAAGCTTCGATACCTGCGCTGCAAACCCGTCTGCGCGATGCCAGGAACACCCTGGCCGTGTTGCTTGGCAAGCTCCCATCAGAAATCGACGCAATGCTGACCACCACTGCACCCGTACCCAGCGCACCAGCGATGGTCGGGATCGGCATGCCGCAGGACCTGATTCGCCGGCGACCGGATATCCGCCAGGCGGAATGGGCCATGGCTGCCCAGAGCGCGCAGATTGGCGTGGCCATCACCGAGCTCTATCCGCACCTGTTCCTGGGCGGGTCCATCGGCGTTTCCACGACCACCATCGACAACAGGGGTATCGGCGACCTGTTCGACTCGGGCAGCGTCAACGGCCTGCTGTTTGGTTCCTTTCAGTGGAATATCTTCAATTACGGTCGCCTGCAGAACAACATCCGTTTTGAGGATGCGCGCTTCCAGGAGTTGCTGCTCGAGTACCTGAACCAGGTGCTGGCGGCCCAGGCCGAGGTGGATACCGCTATCTCCGCCTACTTGCGGGCGCACACACAGGCGGGATTCCTGGCCGAGAGTGCGCGGGCAGCCGAGCGTTCCGTAGAGCTGTCCATGGTCCAGTACCGGGAAGGCTCCATCGACTTTAACCAGCTCCTGACAACCCTGACCCAGCAAGCGCAGCAACAGGACGCGCTGACCGGCGCCACGGGCAAAATCGCGACCGATCTGATCACCATGTACAAAGCGCTTGGCGGTGGATGGCAGGTGGACGGCGGGCGCGCCGTCAATGATTACGCGACCGAACAAGACCAGCAGGACCTCCTGTTGCGCACCAAGTACTGGAACGACGTTTTGCAGTAGCCCATAACCGAACCGATAACCGATAAAACAACAACGGAAAATGAGATCAGTGAACACACATAAGTTACATCGCAGCCACACAGGGGCTCGCATCATTGGCCTGTTGCTCGCCACGGGACTCGTGGCCGGGTGTGAACAGGAAGTGGCCGAACCCGAAGAAGTGATTCGTGCGGTGAAAACACTCGTGGTCTCGGATCTTGCTTCTGATCGGCTGCGCAAGTTTCCCGGTACGGTGGAGCCGGTGGATTCATCGCAGCTGAGCTTTGAAGTCGATGGCATCATCCAGGCGATAGAAGTCGATGTCGGGGACTCATTTACAAAGGGCGAGCTGCTGGCGCGCCTCGACAACCAGTCCTTCGAGCTCAATGTCGCGTCAGCCCGGGCTGCCCTGTCGCGGGCTAACGCCCAGCTTGAGGAGCGCCAAAGCGCCTTTGACCGGGAACTGCGAATCCAGACAGAAGACCCCGGCGCCACCACCCAAAAAGCAGTAGACCAGGTGCGGGCCGCCTATGAAAGCCAGGTTGAGGAAGTCACCTACAGCCAGGCCAGGCTTGACCTGGCACTGCGCGACCTGGCCAACACGGAGTTGGTTGCACCTTACGACGGCACCGTTGCAGCCCGGTTTGCCGAGCCTTCGGAGGTGGCAACCAGGGGCGCCCACGTGCTCGAGGTTTACGCCGAGGCCGCCATGCAGATCGCCGTGAGTGTTCCGGAACAGATTATCGAAAACGTCAGCCCCGGGCTGGCCGGCCAGGTGTTTCTCAACAACCAGCCGGAGCTGGCCTACGAGGCGACCGTATCCGAGGTCGGCTCGGCAGCCACGGCGGCCAACGCCTTTCCGGTAACTGCGATTATTTCCGATGCCGACCAGCGCGTGCGCCCGGGTATGACAGCCGAGCTTCTGCTGAGATTTTCTGATGCTGAACTGGAAACCGCCTACCTGATTCCCGTACATGCCTTTCTGCCCGGTGTGGAAAAAGAACAGACCTATGTCTACCTGTTTGACACTGCGACCTCCACGGTGCGCAAGCAGGCCGTGCAGACCAGGGGCATCCAGGGCAACGATATCGTCATCACCGAGGGCATAGCGCCTGGTGACATCCTGGTGGTGGCCGGCGTGCCGTTCCTGCGGGATGGTCAGAAGGTCAAACTCATGCCCGCTGACGACGCCACACCATGATCGGCCGGAACTGACACCATGGATGGAATCACTCGATTTAGCCTGGACAATCCGCGCCTGACCCTGGTGTTCATCATCCTGGTGATCGTCGCCGGTTTCGGCCAGTTCATTAATTTTCCGCGCCAGGAAGATCCACCGATCCTGATCCGGGAAGTGGTGGTCACTGCCCAGTACCCGGGAATGAGCGCCGAAGACATTGAGCTGCTGATCACCCGCCATATCGAGGCGGAACTGCGGGCCATGCCGGAAATCGATGACATCTGGTCGGACTCCAAAAACGGAGTCGCCATCATCCACGCCGATACTGCTGACGAGTACAACGACGTGGAAGCCATCTGGCAAAAGGTGCGCAACCGCATGCTGGACCTGGCCCCCAGCCTGCCGCCGGGCACCATTGGGCCGGTGGTGAACGACGAATTCGGCCTGGTTGCCGTGGCCACCATTGCCTTGTCCGCCGACGGATTTGGCATGGATGAAATGCGCGATGTCGCCTGGGAACTTCGCGACCGCCTGTATGAGCTAGAGGGCATTCGCAAGATCGAGTTGTGGGGCATACACCAGGAGCGCGTGTTCCTCGAGTACTCGTCCGCCAAGCTCGCACAGCTCGGCGTCAGCATCCAGGACATCGTGCAGACGCTGACCGAGCAGAATATCGTCATGCCCGGTGGCCGCCTGGAGGTGGCCGGCGAAGACCTCATTATTGAACCGAGCGGCACCTTCCGGTCGGTCGAGGACATCGAGGACATGCTGATTGCGGTTCCGGGAACCCAGCAGTCCGTCTATCTCAAAGACCTGGTGAATATTCGCAGGGGATACGCGGAACCGGCCAAGGACCTGGCGTTTTTCAATGGCCGGCGGTCGATTGTCATCAGCCTGTCGATTACGCCCGGGGTCAATGCGGTCGCTTTTGGTGAGCGCCTGACCGAAAAGGTTGATGCGCTCGAATCCCGGCTGCCCATCGGCTACACGCTGGACTTCGCCACGTTCCAACCCGAGCTGGTTGAGAAAGCCGTTGGCGGGGCCCTGAATAATGTCTACCAGACCCTGGTGATTGTGCTGGTCGTGGTGGTCGCCTTCCTGGGTTTGCGAACCGGCCTGATTGTCGGCTCTTTTGTTCCCATGACCATGTTGCTGGGACTTATCGTGATGCGCATGGCGGGCGTGGAACTGGAGCGTATCTCAATCGCCTCCACCATTATCGCCCTGGGCATGCTGGTGGATAACGGCATTGTGACCGCAGAGGAAATCCGCAACCGGCTTGATGCCGGCGAGGAGCGCCGCGCCGCCTGCCTGAACACGGCCAAGGCCCTGGCCGTGCCCTTGCTGACCTCCTCGCTCACCACCATCCTGGCATTCCTGCCCATTTACCTGCTGACCGGTGACGTTGGCGAGTACGCCATATCGCTGCCCGTGGTGATCATTATTTTGCTGATGGGCTCCTGGTTCCTGTCCATGTACCTGACGCCCTTCATGTGCTTCTACTTTATGCAGGACCCGCCCGACAGGGTGGAGGGAGAAGCCGAAGCAGACCCTTATGGTGCCCGCATCTACGTGGCCTACCGGAGTCTGCTGACCGTATTGCTGAAAAGACGGTATGCGGTTCTGGTCGGGATCCTGGCCGTGCTGATTGGCGGGGGCTACCTGGGCTCGACCCTGGTGCGCGAAATGTTTGGCCACAGCGATCGAAATCAGTTCCTGGTCTATATCGACCTGCCAGCCGGCTACAACATCGAATCCACCGAGAAAGTGACACAGCGCCTGACGGACTGGCTGGATGACAAGCAGGTCAACCCCGAGATTACCAGTTCCATTGCCTATGTCGGCACGGGTGGACCCCGCTTTGTCCTGGTCCTCGCGCCGTTTGATCCGGACCCGCACCGCGCCTTCATCATCGCCACCACAGAAAATGGCGAACAGGTTCCGGAAGCCGCCGAACGGGTGCGGCGGTTTATCGCCGAGTCTCTGCCGGAAGCGGAGGGGCGGGTGAAGATGATGTGGACCACGGGTCCGGAACCCGGCTTCATGGAAATCCGCCTGTACGGGCCGGATGCCGAAACCCTCTATCGCAAAGGCCGGGAACTGACCGACCGCGTGCGTGCCACACCAGGCACCATGGATATCCGCAACAGCTGGGAAAACACCGTCATCAAGGCCGAGGTTGCGGTTGACCAGACCCAGGCGCGACGCGTGGGCATATCCTCGCAGGAAATCGCCAATTCCCTGCAAGCCCACATTGATGGCATACGCGCTACCGACTACCGCGAACAGGACGAGGCGATCCCCATCGTCCTGCGGTCACAGGAACGCGAGCGGGCCGTTGGCAGCGATTTTTACGACATCCGGGTTAATTCCAGGACCGCCAACCGCAGTGTGCCGCTGTCCCAGATTGCCAGTATTGAAGGGTCACGCGAGTACAGTCGCATCTCGCGCCGCAACCAGGTGCGCGTGCTCACCGTTGAGTTCAAGCACGAGTCCATGAAAGCCATGGAGCTGCTGGATGCCATAACGCCCGAAATCGAAGCACTGAACCTGGGTGATGAATACAGCTGGGAAGTCGGCGGCGAGATCGAAAAGCAGGCAGAGACGATCCCCAAGCTGACCAGGTGGCTGCCGCATTGTGGATTGCTGATGATGGTGTTGCTGATCTGGCAGTTCAACTCAATCCGGCGGCCATTCATCATTGCCTTCACCTTGCCACTGGCCTTCATCGGCGCCTTTGTCGGCTTGCTGTTGTTCCGCGCACCGTTTGATTTCTTTGGCATTCTCGGACTGCTCAGCCTGGCGGGCATCATCATTAACAACGGCATCGTTCTGATCGATCGTATCGACCAGGAACGCAAGGCCGGGCGGGATGCCTACAACGCGATCATCGAAGCCACGGTCTCCCGGTTCCGACCCATCTGGATGACCACCATCACAACGATTCTTGGGGTCATGCCGCTGATTCTCAGTCACGACCCGGTGTTTTATTCACTTTCGCTGATCATTGCCACCGGGCTGGCCTTTGCCACGGTTCTTACCCTTGGTGTGGTGCCGGTGCTGTATGCCGTGTTGTTCAATGTGCAACCAGAGAGCGAGCCGGAGGCCATCGCTACCGCCAGTGCCTGACGCAGGCGGCGCACCCGGGATTTAGTATTAGGCCAACGACCTGGTCGCCGGTGACGATAACGTTAGTTTATGCCATGCTGGAACGGTCCGGGCCCTGGTCCGTGCCGGTCACGAGATACTTTTTTTACCCTGTTCCTGGAAGAACTTCTGCGGGTGGATGCGGCCAGTCACCCCTACCACGGTAAGAAGGTCGTCGATGTGCCGATTCGCAAACGGCAAGGTTCCTGACTTGAGCGCTTACTGGCGAAATTGCTCCTGCAGTTGACGGCTGATTGCTGACTCACTGCCGGGGTGTAAGCAAATGACATTCAGGCCGGGGATGGTTTTCCAGTCCGGGTGATACGCCAAGCCATCCTCCTCAAAGGTGTGAAAACGGTAGCCCATTGCCGCCAGTGCCGGCATCCAGCGTGATCTGTGATTCATCTCGATAATCAGCATCGGTTTGTGCTGCTTGAGGGTTTTATGCATTCCTTCCAGTGCTTGTGCTTCCCAGCCTTCGACATCAATTTTCACCACGTCGGGCTTTAGCGCCAGGTCGTCTACCGGTTTGACGCTGACGGGAATCTGTTGGAAGTCTGCCGGGTTGCCGGAATGGCCATCTCCGGCCAGGCGTTGCTGGACGAACTCCCGGGTAAATTCACTGCGGTCCAGCGATGCCTGGCTACTGAGATCGGTATCTGCCAGGGGTATGGTCAGATTTGCTGCGGCGCGCGCGGACCCGGCTGCCATCGATAAAAATCGAAACCGGAACGGGTGCAGGCAGCGAATCATGATCAGGGCGGGCTTCATGGCGGGATTGGGCTCCAGCGAGAGTACCCGGAGCTTTTTTGTGCGGCGCAGCACGGCGATGGCGGAATGCCCGCGGTTGGCGCCCACGTCCAGCACCAGTCCCCCGGTATCCCTGAACTGATCAAACAGGAGAAAGTCGGTTTCGTGCACGCCCCGGAACATCCACTGCTCGATATTCAACGAGATATTTTCAGGTAGCAAACTGACCAGGCCAGCAAGCGAGGCTTTCAAACGCGGGTGACGTTTGATGCGCGCCAGCAGAGGAGGCGTTGCTTCAGAAGTATCCTGATGTCGTGATCTGACCATTGGCGTTGTTCAGCCGACAAGCATGTTGTCCTTCTATAAGTGGTTCTTGTGGAATTTTCCGTCTTTCATAATTGCCAGCAAGTGCTCCCCGTGACCAGCAAGCAAAGACAAATCCTCAAGCGGGTTGCCATCAATCACCAGTATGTCTGCCGTGGCGCCTGGCGCAATCACACCCAGCTCGCCCTCGCGTCGTAGAATTTCGGCGCCGATGCGGGTCGCTGATGCAATGATTTCATGGGCGGGCAGCACCCCGGCGCGCAACAGGAATTCCTGGGTGTGCAATTCCTGATCACCAATGATGTCCGTGCCAAACCCCATCCTTACCCCGGCGGTCTTGCATATCTCGAGGGAGCGCAAGCCGGCCTCACGCACGCGCCCCAATTTGTCCAGCATGGCCTGCGAGTAGCCCGCGCCTTGTGCATGCCTTGCCTGGGCCTCGTAAGCGACCAGGGTCGGCACGACGAAGGCCTCGTTTTTTGCCGCCAGGTCAGCGGCTTTCTGATCGATCAGGTTGCCATGTTCAATGGTCCGCACACCGGCATTCAGAGCCCGCGTAATGGCGTCCGCGGAATAGGCGTGCGCCAGCACGTAGGTGCCTGCGCGTGTCGCCTCGTCCACCGCGGCTTCTATTTCACTCATGGAAAACTGGCAGCCTTCCAGCGGGTCGAACGGCGAGGACACGCCGCCGGACACCATGATCTTGATCTGGTCTGCGCCCTTGCGCAGCTCATCCCTGACGGCGTGTCGGACCTGGTCAACACCATCGGCAATACGCGAGGTCAGGTGCAAGGCGCTGCTGCAACTGCATGCCACGGAGTCATCCGTACGGCGCCGAAAGTCACCGTGGCCACCGGTCTGGCTCAGCGCCCGGCCGGAGATAAACAAGCGTGGTCCGGCGATCAGGCCGTCCTCGACCGCCTGTTTGAGCCCCCAGTCACCGCCTGCGGCATCGCGAATGGTGGTAAAGCCGCGGTCCAGCAGCCGGTTAAGCACCACGCTGGCCTGGGCGGTAACCAGTGAAACGGGCGTGTCTTCCAGCCGCATCAGGTTCATGTCGGTCAGGAAGGGATGCATATGGCAATCGATAAGCCCCGGCATGATGGTCTTGCCGGCCAGGTCGAATTCCGTCGCGCCCTCCATTTCAATACGCTCACCGGAGACGCTGACGACCTTGCCGTTCTCCACCAGCACATCCACCGGGCCCGATGGCTTTGGGCCGGAGCCATCGACCAGCCGGCCGTTGCGAAACAGGGTGGGGCTTGTTGGGCTTGCTTGCATATCAATCGATCTCCTTTGGACCCTCTATTATGACTTCGATGGGCGCTTAATAGTCCACCGGCTTTTCGGGCACCGCACACGTTACTGCCAATAGTCTGGAACAGGTTCAGAAGGAGAGTTTGTTCTGCTCGACCATGTACTATCGGTATATCGTAGAATTTCCTGAAATTGATATTCAATCAATCCTTGCCACTACGGATGAGGGGGGCTCAGACTTTATGGCTGATCGGTGGAACTCAAGCGTGCAAGTTAAAACATGAATTTCGTTCTGGCCGAACAACCGCGGCTGCGCTTCGTGGTCGGGGCCGGGATGTATTTCGCGCAAGGCATTCCGCAAGGCTTGCTGGGCATCGCTATCCCCGCCTGGCTTGCCAGTAAAGGAGTCAGTGCCGGCGAGATCGCCTCTTATCTCGCGGTCATCATATTGCCGTGGGCCTTCAAACTCGTCACCGGCCCATTCATGGACCGGTTCCAGTTTCTACCGATGGGCCGGCGCAAACTCTGGGTGTTGGCTGCCCAGGCTGGGCTGGCATTGTCGCTGTTATCCCTGATGATCATTACTGATCCTGTTGAGCAACTTGGCCTGCTCATGTTGCTGGGGGTCATTATTAATTGTTTTGCGGCCACCCAGGATGTCGCTGTTGATGGCATGGCCATAGACCTGACCCCCGTTCAGGAGCAGGGCCGGCTCAATGCCTTTATGAGTTTTGGCAAAGCACTGGGCTGGAGTGGCACGGCAGCGGCCTCCGGCGTACTGCTGGTGACCGTGGGGCTGCAGGTAACCGCCATGGTCGCGGCCGCCGTGGCATTGTTGGTGCTGATTCTGTTCGTTGCTGTGCTGGAGCGCCAAGGGGAACGGCGCCTGCCCTGGACCAGCGGCAAAGCCGTTGTCAGCCGTCAGGCCGCTGATTCTTTTGCCGGTGTGTTCCGGGGTCTGAACGCGGTGCTCTGGACCCGGGCAAGTATTGTGGTCATGAGCGTCATGTTTCTCGATGGCCTGGTGTCCGGTTACGGTCACGCATTGATGCCCATCGCTGCTGTCCAGGTGTTTGGTTACAGCACGCCCGAATGGTCAAACCTGGTAGCGGTGATGGGTTTTACCGGGGCGCTTGCAGCCCTCGGGTTCGGGCCGATGATAGATCGCTTCGGCGCCAAGAAAATGCTCATCTTTACCGCGGTGCTGCTGGGTATCCATGCCCTCATGCTTGCCCAGACGCAAGCCCTCTGGCAGGACACGACTTATGTGCGTGTCATGCTGTCTGCCTGGGTGATGATGGTGCCCCTGGTGATGGTATGCGTGATCGCCCTGGCCATGTCTGTTTGTAAGAACAAGTGCTCGGCAACGCAGTTTGCGATCTATATGTCCACTGCCAACCTGGGTCATGCCATTGGCTCAAAACTCTTCGGTATGCTCGCAGAACACAATTCTTTCGACCAGACCTACATGATCATGGCGGCGCTGGTTTTGCTGCTGATCATCACCCTGTTTTTTCACCGCCAGAAACAGCTCAGCGAGCAGGAGCAGCGGCGCAAGGCCCAACAGTCTTTTGCGGTCGGCACAGGCAGTGGTGGCGGTGGTGGCGTGTTTTTCTCCGGCGCCATGCGTTGCCCGAAGTGCCGCTCAGACATGGAGACTGTCGTGTATGAGGGAGTGGAGGTCGATCGTTGCGCCAGTTGTGCCGGCATCTGGTTCGACGTTGGGGAGATGGAAGTTTTACGCAACAAAGAGGCAGCCAGGGCCATCGATACCGGGAGCGTCAGGCAAGGCCGGCAGTTTAATAAAATTGATCAATATCGCTGCCCCCGCTGTGGCGGTGAAATGGGGCAGGTGACAGACCCCGGGCAAACGCATATCTGGTTCGAAACCTGTCAATCCTGTGAAGGGTCGTTCTTCGATGCCGGCGAGTTCCGCGATCTTTCGCAGCTGACGCTGACGGATTTCTTCCGTGACCTGGTGACACCGGCAAGAGAATAAATACCGGCCGTTTCAGCGTTTCTCAGGCCTCGCGCCCAGGGCAAAGTTACGGATGTTCCCGCAGCAGTTCAGATTCAGGTCGTTCTCAAAGTTGTGTTCCAGTTCGAACCATGGCTTGTGGGTATGCGCGGTTATTTGATGCATATTTTTGAAGCCATTCATGATCCTTCTTTTAAGTGCCGGCAAGGACAGGAATGATTCGCTTTGCCTGTCAGTCCGCTTTGATTTTTATGAAATGCCTGGATTTCTCATCTTCACCAATGACTTCAAACCCCAATTTCGCGAGCACATTCTGTGAAGCCGCATTAGTCAGGGTGGTGAAAGCATGGACCCGGGGGCGGTCGTAATAGGCCAAAAGCGCCCGACAGGCCTCCGTGGCGAAGCCCTGACCCCATTTTTCCATGGCAATCATAAAACCCAGTTCCGGCTCCCCATTAAACTCGGAGCTCCAGAAGCCAAACCAGCCAACAAAGGCGTCATCCGCCTTTTCAAAGGCGGCCCATTTGCCCAACGGGAAATCCCTTTCATTTTCGGTGACGATACTCTGCAGGTTCTCAAAGGATTCCTCTTTCGAGATAGCGCCGCCCTTGCGCGTGAACTTCATTATCTCCGGTTCGCAGTGCAGGCGGTAAATGGCTTCCCGATCAGACAGCTCGAAGCGTCTCAGATAGAGTCTTTCAGTCTCGATTTTCATGCGCTGATGATAATGCCAATGGCCCGGGTAGGGTAGGGAGCCCTGTGAGTTTTGGGGGGCGCGATGGCCCATGGTTCCTGCTACGCTTAACGTTGATTAAAATCGGCTGTGCCAGATGAGCTTTTTGGAAGAACTCAAACGCCGAAACGTTATCCGTGTGGGATTGGCCTATCTTCTTGGGTCATGGATTGCGATTCAGGTTTCCGAGACGCTGTTTCCCGTTTATGGCCTGTCCGATGCGGCCATTCGGCTTGTGGTTACGGCTCTTGCCGTTGGTTTGCTGCCCGTACTGGTGCTGGCCTGGGTCTTTGAGCGCACGCCCGAGGGCATCAAGCGGGAAAGTAAGGTCGATCGGAGTGCATCGATCACCAATGTCACCGGTAAGAGCCTTGATCGCTGGATTATCGTGGCCCTCGTGCTGGCGCTCAGTTACTTCGTGTTTGATAAATTCATAAGCCAGCCATCTGACCCTGGTGCCGTCCAGGTTAGTGATGAGCGTTCTCCCGCCCTGGATGACTGGAACAGTCGGGATATTGCACAGAATCGCAGATCGATCGCTGTTTTGCCGTTCACCAATATGAGTGGCGACAAAGCCAATGAACCTTTCACGCTCGGTATCCATGATGACCTGCTGACGCATCTGTCACGGATTAAGTCCCTTAAAACCACGTCACGAACGTCCGTTTTACAGTACCGGGAGACGCGCAAATCGGTGCCTGAGATTGGGGCCGAGCTGGGTGTCGGGTATATCCTGGAGGGTGGTATTCAACGCGCCGGCGACCGGGTACGAATCAACCTGCAGTTGATTGATGTGGCGACGGACGAGCACCTGTGGGCCGAGATTTACGATCGTGAATTGACGGTTGAAAACCTGTTTTCAGTTCAGGCGGATATTGCCGGTGAGGTCACCCGCTCCTTGCAGGCCACGTTGTTACCGGACGAACAGAAGGCGCTGGATGTTCAGCCAACCCGCTCCATGGCGGCCTATGACCTTTATCTCCTGGGTCGCCACCACCAGGAGACGCGCTCCGAGGAGTCTCTTAACCGGGCGGTCGGGTATTTCTCCCAGGCGATTGAAGAAGACCCTGGTTATGTTCTGGCCTACGCCGGGCTGGCGCAGTCCCGCCTGCTGTTAACCGGGTATGGGAATCTGCGAGGCCGGGATGTGTTGCCGGAAACCCGCGAGATCATTGATCAGGCCATGGCGCTGGATGATACCGAGTCTTCGGTGTGGGCGGCGCAGGGTCTTTATTACCTTCATACCGAGGAAAATCCGGAAGCAATCAGTGCCCTGGAGCGGGCGATTGAGCTGGATATCCAGAACTACTATGCCTGGCTCTGGTATGCCAACGCTTTGCTGGGTGCGCGGCGTTACGTGGAACACCTGGAGGCCCTGCAGGTGGGTTATTCCCTGGAGCCCATGTCGTATCCGGTCAATGTCAACCTGGCCAGTGCCTACCACGTGCGTGGTGACTTCGTGCAGGCGCGGCAGCATTACGAGCGAACCGACCAGGTTGATCCCGAAGACCAGACGCAGTGGATAGAACAGATTGTCGATACGTATTACCGCGCCGGTGAGTTGACCCGGGCGGTCGTAAACGCCAGGCAACTGCTGAGCAGTGACCCGTCGAATGTGGATGCCATGGAATTACTCGTCGATAGCTACATCGAACTCGGTAACTTTGCCGAGGCGAGACGTTGGATCGAGGAAGTAGCCCGCCTGGATGGTCTGAATCCAACGGCGACCTGGCTTTACCTGGTTGAGCGTGATTTCGATGGCGCAATTGCCTATCTCGAAGATAAGCGAATGATGCTCCAGGCGCAGCACACTGAGTTTATTCCGGAGCTTTTCGAAGTCGCTTATCTTGGCGGGCGTATTGAGACAGCCCGGGACTACCTCAACCGTTACCTGGGCAGTATGGGTGGCCGGATGGAGGTTAACCCGGCGGGTAATTGGCAGTGGTATGGCTTGCTGGTCGCAGATTTTCTGATCCGCCATGGCGAGGAAAGCCCCGGTGGCGAAGGTCGTGGCCGCCAGATGTTGCTGGAGATTTTAAGCGGCCTTGAGGCCTTGAATGCAAAAGGCTTTGAGCACCCCTACACCTGGGCCGGCCTGGCCATGGCTCGCGCAATGTCTGGTGAGACCCAGGCCGCCCTGGTGGCCCTGGACCAGGCCGTGCAAAGCGGTTTTGTTATTAACAGTCATCTGCAACTTCTACCCCAGTTTGACAGCATTCGTGATGAACCCGGCTTCCAGGCCCTGGTTGATTCCGTTGACAGCAAGCTCGCGCTGGAGCGGGCGTCGCTCGCCGAGGCCAGGTTGGCCGAATTTACGCCCATGACCGTGCGCGAGCGGGTGGTTGTGGCACCGGACGTCCTGCAGGACTACCTGGGCTACTACACGGACGGAAACATTCGTTTTCAGTTCTTTCTGGGCGATGATGGCCAGGTCTATGGGCGACCTGCAAACCAAATGGCCTTTCCCATGGTGCCTTACTCCGAGACCCAGTTTTACGTTGAAATGATGCAGGGTCTGACGATTGAATTTGTCCGGGATGATGCGGGGCAAATCTCGCATATGCAGGTGAATCAGAGCGGCACGGTGAGTCGCATGAAGGTTACTGATCCGCCGCCGGAGAGCATCACCCTGGCACCGGAAGCCATGCAATCGATTGTTGGCAGCTGGTCTGCGTTGCGTGTTGAGGGCGCCAGCGACAGCCCGGCAGATACGGATATCTGGACTGCGGTCATAACTGTTGACGAGGATGGGCAGGCCAGTATTGACTTCGATGACCAGCCGGTATTGGCCCTGGAGCCATTCAGCGAAAACGAATTTCACACCCCCGGCTTTATCGGGAGTGTACGTTTTGAGTCCAGTAGCAATGATGGCCACTATGACAGGATGGTGATGCTCACCGATGGCGTTAACCTCGTATTCAATCGCGACGAGACGGCGACCGAGTAACGCTCTTTTCTGTCACGGCTCTTTATCAACGGGTGCCAGACCTAAATAGATGACAAGGATGAACACAATGAACCGATTAATCATGAGCACACTTTTGGCCGGCATGCTGGCCGGCCCGGCCATGGCCAAAGATGAACTGCCGGAAGTTACGGTCGATGGCCTGGTTCGTATCGATAGCAGTGAATGGGGCGCCGTCTATGCGGAGCCAGGTGCTGATCTTTCCGGCTACGACCAGGTGATTATCCTGGAGCCGGCCGTGTCGTTTAAAAAGAACTGGCAGCGGGACTACAACCGCGTCAGTCGCAGTGCTCGTGTCTCTGAACAGGACATGCAAAAAATACGGGAACGAATGGCGAAAGAGTTTGGTGAGGTTTTTAGTGAAGTCATCGCCGGGGATGACGGCTACCCGGTTGTCGATGAGGCAGGGCCCACGGTGCTGATCCTGCGCCCGGCCATTGTCGACCTCGACCCCACCGCTCCGGACAATATTGGCGTCGGGCGCAGCAAGACCTATGCTCAAAGCGCAGGCTCGATGGGCCTCTACCTGGAGATTTACGACTCCGAGACCGGTGACATGATCGCCAAGGCCTATGACAACAAGGCCGACCGTCGCAACGGATACCTGAACTGGCAGAGCACTTCGGCCAATCAGCAAGCAGCAAAACAGATCTTGCGCGCATGGGCCGGGGACCTGCGTGAAGCCCTGGACAAGGCGCATATGCAAGAGGGCTAGCCCGGCCCGCGACCCGCTGCGGGCTAAGCCGGTTCCCTGAGCTGCGCCCATTTCCGGGGGCACTCAGAAGGAGGCGGCGACGCTGAGAACCGCCCTTACAGGTGCCTCGGGCAGAAAATTCAGTTAAAGTTGTCCACAGCCTTTACGCAAACGTTTCAACCTGGTTCAGGTGCCGTCTAAAGGCGTCATGACCGACATGGAGGTCGAACGTGAATAGATCCAACCAGTGGCTGGGGCTGCTTGGTCTGCTTTTTCTTACCTTTGATGTGTGCGCGGCGCCGGCCACTGTGGCTGGCGTGGTGAGCCTGCCCGAACCTACCTTGCAACACATTTCGGTGGTCTGGCCGATCAGCGGAGATGATGACCGGGATGGGGTTGTCAGCGTTCGCTATCGTCCGGTCGACTCGGGGCCGTGGCGGAATGGCATGCCGCTGCGGCGGGTTGCTGCCGCGAGCAACGCCAATTTCAGCTGGGGCGAATCGCATCGCGGCACGCTTTTTGACCTTACGCCGGACACCCGGTATCAAATTGAGCTCAGCCTCAACGACCCCGACGGCGGGTCCACACAGCGAGTCGTATTTGCCACCACGCGACCGGTGCCGACAGCCGGCAACGGCCTTGTGCGCATGGCGACCCCAGCCACCCTCAATAATGTCCTTAACGCCTCACAGCCTGGCGATATCGTCCAGCTGAGTAATGGCAACTACAGCGGTTTTAACATTAACAGGAACGGCAGCCCGGGTGCGCCACTGACCTTGCGCGGCAGTTCCGGCGCGACCATTAACGGCGAGCTGGGCCTGTTCTCCCGCAGTCATGTCCGCCTGGAGAACCTCAGGGTCAACGGTCGCATCCGTTTTAACGGCTCAAACGACATCAGTATCGTGGGGTGTACGGTTAATGCCACTGCCCAGTTTGCCAATTACGGCATTGTCAGTTTTACCCGTGCTGCACGTGCCTACATCGCGAATAACACGGTTACCGGTACCACTGTCTGGCAGACCTCATCGTTTGGCGGCAGCGTGGGCGAGGGCATTGAGCTTACCGGCCCCGGTCATGTGATCGAAAACAACACGGTGTCGCGTTTTCGTGATGGGATTTCGTTCAGGGAAGATGACCTGGCGGTTGATCAGTACAGCCTTGATGTCCTCAATAACACGATCAGCCAGGCCGTCGACGATGCGATAGAGGCCGATTTTTGTGAACACAACTGCCGGATTATCGGCAACCGCATAAGCAATAGCTTTGTCGGTATGTCGTCACAGCCCAGTCTTGGCGGTCCAAACTATTTCATTCGCAACCAGGCCTACAACCTGGTCCACCTGGCGTTCAAGCAGTACCGCGACAGCCGCGGTGATGTCATTTTGCACAATACGATCGTCAAGCACGGCGACGGGTTTGGTTCCTTCACCACCACAACCGCCCGCTATGCCCTGGTATTGAACAACCTGTTTCTTGGCGGTCCGGCGGGTACGTTTAACGGCTTTCCTTCCGGCACAGGCCGGGTGGTCGATCAGCTTACCCTCGACACGAGCACCTCGCGCCTGGACTACAACGGTTACGGCACGACCCTTGCCGGCTTCAACGGCACGATTGGTTCGCAGACCTTCAGCAGCGAGGCTCAAATGCGGGACCGCACCAGCGAGATCAACGGCCTGCGGGTTGGCTACAACGTGTTTGCCAACAGCGTCAGCTTTCCCTCATCGCCTACCACGATTTATCCGGCCGTGGACTTCAGCCTTGCCAACGACGCTGTCGCGGTGGACCGGGGGGTGGTAATTCCCGGTATCAATGATGACTTTGACGGCGCAGCCCCCGACCTTGGCGCGATTGAACAATTATTTGATGGGGAAGCGCTGATTTTCCTGGATAGCTTTGAGCCATCGAGCTGAGAATTTCGCTGCGCTATTGATTTATCGCTGGCGCTATCGGCGAAACTCCCGGCTTTAACAGCCTTTTTCTCAGGAAAATATTGGACGGCTTCTCGAACAGTTTAAACAGCAGCAAGGACGCGCTGATCGTCACCACCAGCACCACCGTCGAGGTCAGGGCTATGGACAGAGCCGTCACGCCCAGAAGCGGCAGAACCAGCTTCACAGCCACCTGAATGATATAGGGGTGTACCAGGTAGAGGGAGTAGGAAGCGTCGCCCATCTGCTTCACAAATTGCCAGGTCCGTCCTTCCGGCATGCGCACGGTCAACAGGCCCAACAGCAAAAGCATGGAGGGCAGTCCATAGCTGAATTCCCGCGAGAGCGGCAGTTGGATGAAGTTTTGCGCAAGCAATAGCAGCGCTCCGACGGGCCACATCCAGGTCAGCCGGTTGCACAGGGCGGGCGCGTTGTACCAGACCAGGTAGGCAAGACATCCCCACACAAAGTTAAGCATGACGCCATCGGTATAGAACCGGCCGATGTCGGATTCCGGCCTGGTGATGTCACCCAGTGCCACCAGCCCGAGAATCACTGACATACATACCCAGATCCGGAAGCGCCCGGTCGCTATTGACAGCGCAAAGATCAAATAGAAAAACATTTCATAGTTCAGCGTCCACCCCAGGTAAAGAATCGGCTGGAGCAAGCCGTTCTCCTTTTGATAGGGAATGAACAAGAGGGACTTCACCAGGTTGCCCCAGTCGGCCGTTGTCGAGTTCAACAGGGATGGCGCAAACAGCGCGATGGCAAATACGCCGAGCGTAAGAAGCCAGTACAACGGCACAATCCGGCACAGGCGCTTGATAAAAAATACCCGGGCCGAGGCCTCGTTCTGCGAGGCATAGCAAATGATAAAGCCGCTGACGACGAAAAATATATCAACACCAAAAGCACCCACGGGAAACGGGTTCGCATCAAACAGCCCGAAATCGTTCTCAAGAGCGCCAAAATAGTGAAAAGCAAAAACCAGCAGGGCGGCAACCGCGCGCAGGATTTGCACCGAGTCAATCTGACGCCCTGCGTGCGCCGATGGAGAGACGGGTGACGTCATTGCGCTGAGATCAATCTGGTCAAGTATCTGTATCTTTTCAGACTCATTACACCCCAGAATAGCAGTTAACCGGGAGGCCCAGTGTCTGCGCCCATTTACTGCTCAACTGCTCCGGTCTACATGCCCAACGGGATTCCCAGCGCAAAAAAGGCCACCAGCAAGGCGGTCCAGATAAACAGGAAGGCCAGGGAGTAGGGCACCATCAACAGCAACATGTCGCCAAAGCTCATGTCCGGCTTGTACTTGCGCATAAAGGCCAGGATCACACCGGCATAGGCCATCATGGGTGTAATGATATTGGTCGAGGAGTCTGCCACGCGGTAGGCGGCGGCGACGAAATCGGGCGTCATGGCCGGGTTCACGAAGTACAGCATGGGAATGAAGATCGGGCCCAGCAACATCCACTTTGATGTCAGCCCGCCGATGAAGATATTGATGGTGGCGGTGGTCAGAATAAAGCCGATCAGCAGCAGAACGGGGTAGTCCTGCAGGCCCAGGAACAAGAGTGACTGCACACCCAGATACGTGATGTATGTTCCCAGCCCGCTATAGCTGAGCAGGCCCAAAAAGTTGTAGCAGAAAAAAGTCAGCACCAGGATGTAACCCATGGTGTTCATCTGCTTGACCATGGCGGCGACCACGTCCGCCACTTTGCTGAATGCACCCGAGGTATAGCCAAACACTGTGCCGGTGACGGCAAAAAAGATGGAGATCAGCAGGATAATGTTGTCGAGATAGGGCTGCACGGTGCGGCCGGTTTCATCGACAAAGCTCGAAAGCGGCCCCAGTGCCAGGCCCAGAATGATAACAAGTGCCAGCAGCGTGCCCCAGATGAGTCCTTTGAGGCCTTTGCGCTCACCCAGGTTAAGCTCAAAGTCGCCCGGGTTGATGTCATCGGGCGTCACGAAGGGTTCGTTGGCCAGGCGCGGTTCCACATAGCGGCGCGTAACCCAGAAGCCGGTCGCGCTCAGCACAAAGGTCGAGGCAACAATGAAATACCAGTGCATTGTCGCGGGGTTCAGTGCTTTCCCGGCTGCATTGGTGAACGGCACACCCTGGGCCTCGGCAAACACCTGGGCGTTCATGCCGATGATGACATCCACCGGTCCGGGCATCAGGTTAGCGCTAAAGCCAGCCGAGACGCCGGCAAAAGCGGCCGCCATGCCGATGAAGGGGTGGCGGCCCAGGCCGGCATAAAGCAGGCCGGCCAGGGGAATGAGCACCAGGTAGCCTGCGTCCG
This sequence comes from uncultured Gammaproteobacteria bacterium, assembly GCA_942491555.1. Taxonomy (GTDB): domain Bacteria; phylum Pseudomonadota; class Gammaproteobacteria; order Xanthomonadales; family SZUA-36; genus Marinihelvus. Next base: position 686,730 of record CALOBN010000003.1, on the reverse strand, counting down.
TGGCAACCGAGCTGATAATACCCATGAAGATCAACAGCAGCGGCAAAATGCCCTGCGGCAGCCAGCTGCCGACCTTTTTGATCAGCGCCCCGAACATACCCGAGTTTTCCGCCAGGCCAATGGCCAGCATCACCACGAAAATAACGCCCAGGACGCCGCCGCCAAAGCCCAGCCAGTTGGCCAACAGCGCATTGTCAAAAACCCACCGCAGGTGCTCGGCCTGCGCCATATTCTTAAGTTGGTGTTGAATCTCCTCGCCACCGGCGCCCGAGGTACTGAACTGGTGACCACCGAAGATCACGGTGAGCAGGAAGGCCAGGGGGTAAAACGCCATAAAAATAATAACCGGGTCAGGTATCTTATGTCCCGCGCGCTCTATAAAGCTTCCCAGGGACTGGCCCAGGTTTTGAGTCTCACTCATGGATTACTTCCGCTGTCGGTGGAAGCCCTTTTTTACGTGGCGCAATCGCTACGGTCAATCTTTCGGGTCAACCTTCGTGAGCATGGTTGTCCTCATTCGGCTCCGGGTGAGCGCTGCCAGGATTACGGGGTTTGAGTAGCATGTCACCAAAAATGATTTTAAATGTCGTGTAAGGAATTCCCGTGCCGCACGTCTGCTTCAGTGATTCAACAACACAGAAGCGTGCCATGCCAAACCCTATTAAAGTGTTGGGCGGCTCCAAGAGGATAACCGTGCCAATAAGCAGAACAAAACCGGACGAGGAGCTGATCGAGGCGCTCAGCGCGCATGCCGGGCTGATCTTGCGCTCGGCGGCGGGGGTGCTGGGCAATATGGATGAGGCCCAGGACGTTGCCCAGGACCTGGCGGAGAAGCTGTTGCGGCGCCCGCCCCGGGATGTGCGCAGCTGGCCGGCCTTGCTTAAAACCATGGCCGTGAATGCCGCGATTGACCGCTGCCGTCGCCGCAAGAAGCAGACCGTTGCGCCGGAACCCGTCACCCATCACGGTCCAGAGACAGAGCTTGGTCAGCAGGAGAAGGCCGCCGCATTGCGCGCCGCGCTGGACCGGTTATCGGAGCGTGACAGGCAGCTGTTCAGTTTCTGCTACCTCGCTGACCTGTCGCATGCCGACATTGCCAGGGAGCTGGGTATGAGCAGCAATGCCGTGGGCGTTGCCCTGCATCGCATACGCCAACGACTTGGCGGAATGCTGGGTAGCACCGAGCACCAAACTGAAGCGGAAGGAGCCCGATCATGAATGATTCCAAGACAACGAGCCTGGCGAACGAGCAGCGCCTGGACCGCTATATCGAAGCCGCCTGCGCTGTGGATGACGCCGAACTGGCCGCTGCGACGACGCAGTTTCGCGCCAGCCTGCCCGAGGCAAAGCCGTCTCGTCAGTCAATGTTCAGTTGGCTGCGCCTGGCGGGTGTGGCAGCGGCGCTTATGCTGACGATCAGTCTGTTGCCGTTTCTGACGCCGGGGCAGCCAGGTACGAGCGCTTTTGCGCAGGCTCAGGCCTGGTTTGAAAGCTATCGCAGCCTGCATTTCCTGATGACCATGACCCACAACGGGCAGCCGCTGACCACCGTTGAGGTATGGACTGACGAGACGGGTGCCACCCGGATCGAGATGCCACCGGTCACCCACATCGTGATTCCCGTGGAGAATGTCATGCATACGCTGATGCCCGGTGGCCAGGTGATGACGAAATCGCTCGGCATCGGCGCGGCAGATTTCGAACTGGGTGACGGCATGGAGTGGCTGGACGAGTTGCGGACTTTTCAGGGTATGGCCGGGACCGTGGATTCACCCCGGCGCATTGACGGTATTGATGCGCTTGGCTGGCGGCTGGTGCTGTCCACGGGCACACACACCCTGTGGGTCGATCCGGCAGATAACCGCCCGCTGTTGCTGGAAGCCGGCCTGGCGGGAGGAATGCAAATGGAATCTGTTTTTGAGTTTGATCAGCCGCTGTCCGCAGACCTCTTTAAACTGCCGGGCGGGCATAAGTAAGACTGATGCGTTGTCGAAAGCGGCAGCGTAAGCTTAAGGCCTGACCGTTACAGGAGCTTTGACTCATGAATCATCTTCCAGCCAGACCTTGCGCGCTATTGATGTTGCTTTCGGTATTCGCCGCACCCTTGTCCCAGGCCAGTACTGCCGAGGAGCAGGGCGCAGCCATGTTGTTGCCATTCAAACAGCAACTGATGGGTGCGCTTAAAGCCGGTCTTGAGCAAGGCCCGGACGCCGCTATCGATATCTGCCGCATCGAGGCACCCATGATTGCCAGCAACCTGAGTATGGGTGGAGTTGCCATGGGCCGCACATCACACCGTTTGCGTAACCCGGATAACGCCGGCCCGGAGTGGGCGACTGCAGTACTGGAACAGTATCTCGAGGCAGGCGCTGAGCTTGCGCCACAAACGGTTGCTCTGGACGACGGCCAGACCGGCTACGTGGAACCGATTGTTACCCAGCCAATGTGCCTGGCCTGCCATGGCGCCGAATTGTCACCCGCGGTACAAGCGGCGTTGGACACGCATTATCCCCGGGATCAGGCGACCGGTTTTAAGGTCGGCGATCTGCGCGGTATCTTCTGGGTCAGTTACCCCACAGAGCCCTGATGTCAATACCGCCCTGAAAGGTCAGCGATTTGACTACTCAGAACGTGTAACCGGATAACCCATGTTCATCCAGCCAAACACCCCTTCATAAAGCACGGCGGTTTTGGCGTAGCCCAGCTCCGTGAGCTGATCGGTGATGTATTCCGCGGCCGCTCTGGGGCAGGAGCAGTAGGCCACGATCTGAACGTCTTTGGGCAGGTCTTTGGCCTTCTCTTCCAGGTCCGTGTAGTAGGGAAACGGAATGGAGCCTTCGATATGCGCGCGCTGCCAGACCGAGGGCACGCGGGTATCGATAAGGACCATTCTCTTGTTTGCCTCCAGCGCCGCAAACAGGTCAGCCGAGGAGACGTACTTGCCCTCCGCCAGCACGAAGTCAGGATCATCATTGTCCGGGTTGATGACGTACTCGTCCGGCGTCGGAATAGCGCGCAAAGCCAGCTTGCCATCGGTCCAGCCGGTCGCCCGGCTGCGGATGAAGGCAGTCACGTTGTCGATGTCCTGCGCCGACAGAATATTGGCGAAGGACACCATGGGCGTACCATCGCGGCCGTTTTCAATGGCGTAACGGATGAACTCATCCTTGTTATGGGCCAGGGCCGACTGATTACCCAACGCGGGTGCAGTGATGCCTTCCCCATTCACGCCATGACAAATGGCGCAGTTTTCCTGGTAAACGACCTCGCCGCGTTGGATGTCTCCCTCCACGGGTTCCTCGGTCAGCTTGACCCGCTCGGCACCGGATTGCCAAAACAGCCAATAGGTCAGGTCCCAGGTCTCATCCAGCGTCAAGGGGCCGCCCACCTCATCAAGGTAGCCGGCCATCGGTGTGCCTTCTCTGCCGTAGGACAGCGGTCGCAGAATGGCATGCGGTACACCCGATTCAAAAAGGCTCTTGCTGCGCAGGGACGGCGCATGGTCGTTTACGTAACCCTCGCGGTTCTCGCCGTGGCACAGGACGCAGTATTTCTGGTAATTGGCAGCCGCGTTGGCGGCCTGCTCAGGCGTGAGCTCGCGCGGTGGGTCCTGCTTCTCGTAGGTGCTCGCTTGTACCGGATGATTCAGGGCATAGCCCAGCGTAAGGACGCCGGCAACGGCGAGTAGGGTGGTTCTGATCACGATTCGTTTTTCCTGCCTGGTAGTGTGGTCACGTGCCTTCCATTATCGCCGGTAATATGTCTTGTGACTCATAAAAAATCTTCGATAAACCAGGCCGCGAGCTCGTGGCGCCCGCTCAGGCCGGATTTGCGGTATAAAGCCGAGGCTTGCTGACGTACCGTCTTTTCCACGGTGTCTCGCACCACGGCGATTTCTTTAAAGCTGAGACCTTTCAGCAGCAATAGTCCAACCTCCCTTTCCGTATCGGTAAAGCCCCACTCGTGAAACTGGTTGTCGGCGAGTTGCCCCAGGCGATGGCGGGCCTCCAGAAACTCAGGTGATGATAGAGCAGCGGCATTACTTTTGTGCGCTGCTAACTCTTTCTTCAGACGGACATTGTCACTCTGCTCCCGCCAGACGCCAACCCCCAGAACCGTGATCAGGGTAAACGAGGCCAGGATCAGAACTGTTTCAATCGCCAGGTGTGCTGTGTCGGCACCTTCGCTGATGTCATGGAACAGGTCCGCGGCGCTACCGAACACAACCATGATCAGCATCAAGATAACGAACAACTCTTTTTTGTATAAATGAAACACGAGATATGAATCCGACAGAACGTTGCGGGCGGCATGAGGCGAACGGTGGGACGAATGTACCACGACAGGGCAGGGGGCACGATCAGGGACATTTGTCCGATTCCCTTTCGCTAGTAGATGACCGATGCTCATGGGCTTGTGTTGCAGATCTTTTTCGCTGACCAAAAGGAAATTATGAAATTCCCGATTACTAGCCGTCCCGGCCGGTTGCCGACCTCTGCTTTGATGGTGCTGATGTGCGGATCACTCATGGGCTTGCCCTGGCTGGCTTGCGCCGCACCTGATGATTACGAAAACCTGATCCTGGCGGTCAATGACCAACTGACACTGGATGAACTCGCCGCTGAGGCGCGGCGGCATCATCCGGAGTTTGGCCTCGTCGCCGCGCACGGAGACCGCGCACGCGCCGAGCAGGCCTATGCCGATCACTGGTTTCCGGAGCGAACCCAGCTGGCGGGCTTTCACATCACCGATCAGCCTCTGGATGACACGGGTTTCTATGAGGACGAAGTGAGTCTGAACGTACCACTGTGGCTCCCGGGGGAGAAACGAACCCAGAACCTGCTCGCCGCAGCCACCCTGGATACCTCCGAGTCTGCGGCCAATGCCTTTGCCTGGCGCGTCAGCGGGGAGGTCCGGCGTGCACTGTGGGATGTGCTGCTGACGCAGCGGGATCTGGAATTGGCCGCCCAGCAGGAAACCCGGTTGGAACAGGTGCTGGAACAGGCCATCATATTTGAGGAGGCCGGTGACATTGCGCTTGGTGATCGCCTTGCAGTCAACCAGGAACTGGCTACCTGGCGGGGGGAATTGTTGAACCTGGAGGCTTACTACCAGGACGCCTTGCGCGCCTACCTTGCCCTGACATCCGTCCAGGCACTGCCGCGTGATGCGCGGGAGGTTCTCTCAAGCGTTACCGGGGTCTCTGATGAGCACCCTGCATTAAGGTTTGCCCAGGATCGCTTTGCACAAGCCTCGGCAGACCTGGCCACCAGTGAGGAATCGAACCCGTTCAGACCCGCAGTCCAGTTTTACTGGCGCGGCACCCGTCCGGATCAGCCCAGCCCGCGCATTGATGCACTCGGCGTTGGGCTGGCGCTGCCCCTGGGCAAGAGCCCGTCGCGTGGTCCCGAACTGGCGGCAATGAACGAGGTCATGGCCCGTGCACAGGCTGACTATTTGTCCCTGCGTCGTGAACTCGAGTTGGGGCTTCACGAAGCCGAACACACGCTGCATACCATTGAGCGGCAGCTGGACAACTCGCGCATCCTCATGGAAGCCACCAGCAAACGTGAGGAACTCGATCTTTTGTCCCTTGAGCTTGGTGAAATTTCCGTGCAGGAGTGGCTGCGCAGACAACAATCCTATCGTGAAGTCATGCGCTTACATGAGCGGCTACTGCTGCAACATGGCGCAGCCATCGCTGCCTACAACCAGGCGGCAGGGGAGAGCTTATGAAATTCTTCAGGGTCTGCGGCGCATGCGCGCTGGCGTTCGTCATGTTCGATTCCGGCGCTGCAACGCTCGAAGTCAGTGAGCAGGACCAGCAAATGCTCGGCATCAGAACCGAGGTCATTGAGCGCGTGCAGGATGCGCCCGCGCAAATTCTCAATATGCGCGTGTCTTTTTCTCCCGATGCGCTGTGGGTGATTCGGAGCGCATTGCCCGGCTTGCTCACGCAGGTCAATGTTCGCGAGGGCGACCGCGTTGAAGCCGGTCAGCCGCTGGCCGTTCTGCGCAGTACCGAACTTGTCACATTGCAGCAGGAATTTCTCGAGGCCCTGGCCGAATTTGATGTGGCCAGGACCGCCCTGGCAAGAGATCAGCTTCTGCGGGATGCCGGCTCCATTTCTGAAAGGCGCTGGCAGGACACCCGCTATGCTCATGCCTCAGCACGTGCCGGGCTGTCAGGTCTTGAAGGCCAGTTGCTGGCGGCCGGGCTGGACGCTGATGAGCTCGAATCCCTTGCTGGTACACAATCGATTTCACCTGACCTGCTGGTGCGCGCGCCGGCGCAGGGGCTCGTGCTGGACCGGGATGTCAATCCGGGCTCAAGAGTGGACGAGAGCGAGACACTGATGCGGCTTGGCGACCCGCAGAAACTGATTCTGGAGGCCCTGCTTTCGCCGGCCGCCGCGGCATCCCTGGCACCCGGTTTGCGTTTGCGCGCCGTTGATGGACAGGCCGGCGCGGTCATTGAGTTCCTGTCTTCCGTGGTGGATCCAAACTCGCAAACTGTCAGTGTTCGCGCGGTTCCTGACAATGCGTCAGAACTCAGGCCTGGTGAGCTGTCGGCCTGGGCTGTACTTGAGAAAGGCGACACCCTGGTGGTTCCGCCGGCGGCAGTGGTGCGCCTCAATGAGGCGGACATTGTTTACGTGGCAGTCACAGGCGGATTTGAAGAGCGTGTTATCCAGGCGCGAAGTACCGCTACCGGTGTGTGGATTGTGCACAGCGGCCTCGATGAGGGTGAGCGTATCGCGGTACAGGGTACTGCGGCGCTAAAAGGCTTGAGCCTTGGCATGGGCGGGGGTGACTGAAGACCATGCTCGCCGCCCTGGTTCGATTCTCACTCACGCAACGGCTGCTCATGTTAGTACTGGCCGGCCTGCTGGTGCCCGCAGGATGGTGGGCGATTAGCACCATACCCATCGACGCCTTCCCGGATATCTCGCCGACCCAGGTAAAGATCATCATGAAGGCGCCAGGGATGACGCCGGAGGAAGTGGAAACACGGATTACACGCATGATCGAGGTCGAGCTGCTTGGCGTGCCCCGGCAGACCATGCTGCGCTCCATCGCAAAATACGCGCTGACGGACATCACCATCGATTTTGAGGATGGTACGGACATCTACTGGGCCCGTCAGCAGGTGGCCGAGCGCCTGGCATCGGCACGCGATGCGCTGCCGGAGACCGTGAGCGGGGGGCTTGCGCCGATGAGTACGCCGCTCAGCGAACTGTTCATGTTCACGGTGGACAGCCCCGGGTTATCCCTGGTCGAAAAACGCTACCTGCTTGACTGGGTCATCCGGCCGGCCCTGCGCACCGTGCCGGGCGTGGCTGACGTCAATGCCCTGGGCGGCAAGGTGAAGACCTACCAGGTTACACCGCGGTCTGATGCGCTGGTGGCGCTGGGGGTAAGTACCGAGGAACTGGAGAGTGCCATCCGGGAGAACAATCGTAACGATGGTGCTGGCCGCCTGTCCCGTGGCGAGGAGTCGTTGCTGGTGCGTGCTGAAGGCGCTTTCGACAGTATCGATGCCATCCGCGACACGCCCGTGCGCGAGGCCAATGGCAGTGTCATCACCATCGGCATGGTGGCCGATGTGTCCCTGAGCAGCCTGGAACGCTACGGCGCGGTTACCGGCAACGGGGAGTCAGAGGTGGTGCAGGGCCTGGTGGTCAGTTTGCGCGATGCAAACGCCCGCGATGTCATTGACGGCGTGCGTCAGAAGCTGGAAGAAGTCCAGTCGGCCTTGCCGCCGCATGTGACCCTTAGCCCGTTTTATGACCGTAGCGACCTGGTTGGTCGCGCGGTTGCAACCGTCTCGCGCGCCCTGGTCGAGGCGGTGATCCTGGTGCTCATCCTGTTGGGACTCTTTCTGGGCAACCTTCGCTCGGCACTCACCGTTGCCCTGATTCTGCCTTTGTCAGCCCTGATCACCTTCATTGCGATGCAGTTTGCGGGCCTGTCGGCGAACCTGATGAGCCTCGGCGGGCTTGCCATTGCCATTGGCCTGCTCGTGGATGCGGCGGTCGTGGTGGTGGAAAATATTGTGACGCGGCTACAACGTGATGACCATGGCCGACTGCCGCGTCTGCATATCATCTATCGCGCCGTAAAGGATGTGTCGGCGCCGGTCACCTCCGGGATTCTTATTATTATCATTGTGTTCCTGCCCTTGCTGTCCTTGCAGGGACTGGAAGGCAAACTGTTTCGCCCGGTCGCGCTGACCATCGTTTTTGCGCTCGCCGGCTCCCTGGTGCTGTCCCTGACCGTCATCCCGGTGTTGGCCTCGTTCCTGCTCTCTTCCACCGCGCATCAGGAACCGTGGCTGCCACGGCGGCTGGGAAGTATGTACCAGCCGTTGCTGGAACGGGCTCTGGACCGGGAGTGGCTGGTTTATTCGGCTGCGGGAATACTGTTGTTGCTGGCGCTTATCGCGTTTCCTTTTATCGGCAAGACTTTTATGCCGACCATGGACGAGGGTGACCTGATTGTGCAGTTGGAGAAGCTGCCCTCCATCAACCTGGAAACCTCGCTGGAGCTGGATATGGCTGTTGAGCGGGCCTTGCTGGCGGAGATTCCCGAGATCGAGCGCATTGTCGCGCGCACCGGTTCGGACGAGCTGGGCATGGATCCGATGGGCCTGAACGAGACGGATATCTTTCTCGAACTTCGCCCGGCAGATGAATGGCGCCCTGGTGGCAAGGCGGCACTGGAGGATTCCATCCGCGAAGTTATGGAGCACTTCAAAGGGATTAACTACGGCTTCACACAACCCATCGACATGCGGGTATCTGAAATGCTCACCGGTTCCCGTGGTGACCTGGCGGTAAAGATTTTTGGGCAGGATCTGCAGCAGCTCAACACGCTGGCACAGGAAGTGGGCGCGGTGCTCGAGGATATGGAAGGGAGTGCCGATGTCCTGGTGGGCGTGAATGAGGGCATGCAGTACGTGGTCCTGCGGCCACGCCGGGAAATGATGGGCCGCTACGGTTTCGATATGCAGCAACTGCTTGACCATCTTCGCGTCCAGGTAGAAGGGCTGCCGGTGGGCGAGGTCATTGAGGGCACGGCGCGGGTGCCCGTTATGCTGCGCTTTCCCCAGACCGGGGGCGATCCCCTGCAGATCTTCTCTGCCGCCTTGATCAGCCTGCCGGATGGTGGACACATTCCGCTAACGAGCCTGGTGGATGTGGCGCGTGTCGAAGGCCCGGTGTCCGTGAAGCGTGAACAAGGACGCCGTTTCGTGGTCGTGGTCGCAAATGTCCGTGACCGGGACCTGGTGGGCTACGTGGAGGAAGCGCAGCAACGGATCGGGGAGTCGGTGAACTTGCCCCCGGGGGTAACCCTGGCCTGGGGCGGCGAGTTTGAAAATCAGCAAAGGGCGGCGACACGGTTGATGCTGGTCGTGCCGGTGGCCGTGCTGCTGATATTTTTACTGCTGTTCTCCACCTTTCAGTCTGTATCCCAGGCGGCGCTGGTACTGGCGAATGTGCCATTGGCCCTTATTGGCGGCGTGCTGGCGCTGGCTGTGTCAGGCCAATATCTGTCTGTGCCGGCATCGGTAGGTTTTATCGCCCTGATGGGCATCGCGGTGCTCAATGGCGTGGTGCTGGTCAGTTACTTTAATCAATTGCGCGACCGGGGGCTGGCGATTGAGGAGGTCGTGCGGCAAGGTGCGCAACGCCGCTTACGACCAGTGCTGATGACCGCCTCCATTGCTGCACTTGGCCTGGTGCCCCTGTTGTTCGTCAGCGGGCCCGGTTCGGAAATCCAGAAACCCCTGGCAGTGGTGGTTATCGGTGGCCTGGTCACGAGTACCGCATTGACCCTGTTCGTGCTGCCCGTTTTGTACCGTCGTTTTATCAGGAATGAAGCCTAATGACTGACTGCGTTTTGTTGCGGATCAATATTCCACCCGGCCTGGAGGAGGAGTTCGTCGATGTCCTGCTGGCGAATGAGCGCATCGAAGGGTACCAGTGCTACCCGACGAGTGGCCACGGGCAGGTCGGTTCCATGAGCCTCGCCGAGCAGGTGGCAGGGCGCCGCAGGCGTATCCAGTTTGAGCTGGTCCTGGCGGCCGACCTGGTCGAGTCTGTGCTGGAGAACCTGAAACAGGCTCTGCCGAGTCGCGATATTGTCTGGTGGACCTTGCCGGTAAGTGGCTCCGGGCGTTTTGCCGGATCCTCTTAAAAGGTTCCCCCCGGGCTGTTGCATCCGGCTTTAATACAAACGATAATCATTCCCATTAATGTTATCGTCCAGTGAGCCAAATCCATGCACATCGCACGTTACGCGGCAATTGCCGCCCTTTCCGTTTCGTCTCTTGCCACGGCAGAAGTTCTGGAAGACAGCAAGGCCATTGAAGTGATCGAGGTTTATGGCTCGCCCACCGATCCTGGACTTGCAGGCGTGTTGCCTGCCTTGCAGGATGGCAAGATCTATGAGGGTAAAAAAACCACGCTGATCGATCTGGACGAGCAGCCGACGTTTGTCGAGCCGAACCTGCGCCAGATGTTCTCGCGCATTCCCGGCCTGTTCGTGTCCGACCAGAAGATTCCCAGTATTTACAACGTCAACTACCGGGGGCTGGGTAACCCGCACGAATCCGAGTTTATCGGCTTTTTCCAGAACAACATTCCGCTGGCAGCGGACTGGTTCGGCTATCCGACAGTCTATTACTTGCCCGCCGCGCAGCGCGTGGAGCGGCTCGAGTTCGTCCGCGGCGGGGCAGGGTTGCTCTACGGGCCGCAGATCGGGCCGGTGCTTAACTTTGTGACCCGTCGTGCGGATGCCGCGGCGGACAACGGCTTCTTAACCGACCAGACCCTGGGCAGTGACGGTTTTTACAGTACCTACAACGAAATACGATGGTCCCGGAACGATTTTGGCATCCTCGCATCGTATGACTACCGCAAGGCCGATGGCCCGCGCGAGAATGAAGACTACGAGGTTGACTCGGGCTATTTCAGTATCTCTTACGAGGGGTTTGATGATATTCGCATGTGGTTTGATGTGGATGTCTACGGTTCAGACTCAGGAGAAGCGGGCCGGCTGACCTCGCTGGAGTTTGAGACCGATCGTGACCAGGTGAAAACGCCTTTTAACCGGCTGGAAATCGATCAGACCATGCTCACCTTCACCTATGAGCAACAAGTCAACGACTTCTCCACGCTGGACGCCAACATCTGGTACTCCTCCATGGATCGTTTGAGCCGTCGCTCGGCCCAGTTCACCGATCCGGCCGACGAGCCTGCGACGACCGCCATTGACGAGCAACAGTTCGAAAACTATGGCTTCGATGTGCGTTACGCCCTGTCCTGGGGTGAGGACAATGTGCTGACGGCCGGCACCAGTGGCTATCACGGTGACAGCCCGCGTACCCGTCATGTCAGTGATGATATTCGTTCCAGCGATCAGAACCCGGAAGACCTGCTTTTTTCGCAGGATCGGGTCATGACCTATAACGCCCTGTTTTTCGAGAACCTGTTCCGCTTCGATAAATTCAGCGTGATACCCACCGTGCGTTTCGAACGGGTCAACTATGATCTGGAAGAACTGGTGAAGAACCCCGGCGTCGATCGCGATGCCATTGATTTTGATGAAACGTTCAACGAGACCCTGTTTGCGCTGGCCATGATGTACCAGACCGGCGAGCGCTCAGAAGTCTATGCCAACTTCTCCGAGTCGTACCGGCCGCAGCGTTTTGACGACCTGATTAATCCGGGGTCGGAACTGACGGGCGACAATGCCCCCGAAGCGTCGCGAGCTTTGAACTTCGAGTTCGGTTATCGCACTCAACCTTCCGACAATCTGTTTATTGACATCAGTGTGTTTCGCATCGATTTCGATGACAAGATCGAGCAGATCCAGGTTGACATTAGCGACGTGGAACGGATCAACAGCGGCGACTCGCGACACCAGGGCATTGAGCTGGCCATGGAATATGACTTGCTGCCTGATCCATCGCGTGCATTCACCCTGTTTGCCAACGCCTCGCTGCTGGATGCCGAGATCACCAAAAGTAGTAATCCCGCGCTGGTTGGTAACACGCCCGCCTTTGCACCCGACTACCTGGTTCGCGCCGGTTTTATTTATGACAATGAGCAGTTAAATGCTGCGCTTACCGCGACCTTTGTGGGCGATCAGTTCTGGCAGGACTCCAACCAGCCGCGTGGCTCGGGTGATGGTGAAATCGCTGCGGAAATACCTGCCTACGAGGTGCTCGATTTCAGTGTCACCTACAGTTTCAACGACCGGTGGAGCATCAATGGCGGTATCAATAACCTGCTGGATGAAGACTATTACAGCCGGGTGCGTAACGACGGCATTGAACCGGCGCTGGAACGGACCTTCTACGCCGGCGTCACCCTGGATATTCGCTAAGTTCACGCAGCATCGGCACGCATCAATTATGCTGGCCTTTCAAACCGCCAGGATGTGTCCATGATTTCCAATGAAATGCAGCAAGCACTGCAGCAGCAGCTTAACGATGAGTTTTCCTCAGGCTATACCTATCTGGCCATGTCAGCCTACTGCGCCAGCATCGATTTCAATGGTGCAGCGATGTGGTTCAAACACCAGTACGAGGAAGAGCGTCTGCACGCCACGCGCATCTACAACTACCTGATCGATCAGGGTACCCAGGTCGTGCTGCAGGCCATCAAGCAGCCGCCGAGTGAATTCGGGAGCATCCTGGAGGTATTTGAGTCGTCCCTCAAACACGAGCAGAACATGACCTCCAAACTGAACAACCTGAGTGACCAGGCCCTCAAGGAAAAGGACCACGCCACCTACAACCTCCTGCAATGGTTCGTGAACGAGCAGGTTGAGGAGGAAGCCACGGTGGGCGAGATCATCTCCAAAATCAGGCTGGTGAAAGAAGACGGCTACGGCCTGCTCATGATCGACAACGAGCTGGGCACGCGCGCCGCGCCCGCGCCCATCGCCTGATCTTTAGACCTGATTCGAAGTGGTCGTCAGGACGCGCTGTCCTGCGCGCCCCGGCGTGGCAATGCGGTGGCAGTCCATGCGGTTGCCACTGATAAAAGCAGGATACTGACCACAGCGATAACGGCCAGTACAGCAGTCGGCAGGTTGGTGTATAACAGCATCAGTACCCAAAACAGGGTCACGACGATGATTAATGCAACCAGTATCAGCGAACGGCTTCGTGCGGTGCTCATTCCAGTCGTCTCATCCTGCTTTTGCATCTGGTCTTATCTCCTTTGCTTGATATGAAAGTTTGAAAATCGTAGTTGAAACGCACCCTGGCTGACGTCCAGCCCGGCTATAAATTTAATAAAATTCCCGCTTCAGATTGGCTGCATGATTGTCGCCAGAAAATAGCCCGTGACAACGGTTCCAGCCAAAGCGCAGCCATAGCAGACTACCTTACCTGCCATGCCCGCATCAATGCCGAAATCGTGCAAGCTGTGATTGATTCGATGCATGGCGTGCCACAGTAACAAAGAGATCATGATGAACAGGAAAAGGCTGCCGGGCAGGCTGCTGACGGCGCCATGTATGCGGTCGAAGTTCAACGCCTGTGGCTTGAGCAGACCCAGCGGAATGGCCAGCCCGGTGAGAAACACGACCGCGGGCGCAAACATTGCAGAAAAAACGCCGCCGGCCCCGAACAGTGCCCAGAAGACTGGCTCATGGGAGCGCTTGCGCATGGTCAGGCGCCCATCGCCCACAGCACCAGGGCGACAGACACCATGATGAACACCGCGAATTGCGCGCCTGTTACGATCCTATCCGGTAAGCGCTTCTTACCCAGAACAACCGGTGGCATGGCTTTGGGCGACACTGCAAACCATGTACAGCTGTGGTACACGGCGGCGATGAAAATCAAACCGTGTAAAGCCACCGAAAACGGGCTGAGGAGAAAACCCTGAAACGCGGCCCAGCTCTCAGGCCCTCGTGAGAGTGCTATCACGCCCGCGAGCAGTATCAGGGCATAGGCAGCCAGGAACACGGCCGTGAGCTCGCGCAGCATGTAGCGGATAAAGCGCGGGTTTTTCCGGTACCAGCCTGTCATGGGCCGACGGTAGCTATTGTGGGTGCTCATGGTTTGAAACCGCCTCGTTTGGCGCCCCGGGGCATTAAAAAGTTTAAAAAGTAGTCCTTTGTGCTGTTGACCTTGTTCTGGTTGATCGCAAAGGCGGGGTCTACCTGCTTGGGGCATACCTCCGAGCAGTAGCCCACCAGGGTGCAGCTCCAGACACCTTCCTCGGCATTGACCAGTTCCATGCGCTGCCGCGTACCCTGGTCGCGGCTGTCGGCGTTGTAGCGATACAGCAGCGCCAGCAGGGCGGGTCCGGTAAATTCATTGTTCAGCCCGTACTGCGGGCAGGCGGAGTAACACAGCAGACAGTTAATACAGTCTGAAAATTGCTCGTAGCGGGCAAGTTCAGCCGGCGTCTGCAGGTAGACGCCCTCACCAAGGGGTTTATCTTCCTCGCGAATCAGGTAAGGCTTGATGGACTCAAACTTATCCAGAAAGTCCGTCTGGTCCACTGCCAGATCACGCAGGACAGGAAAGTGCTCAAGTGCCTCAATGCGAACCGGGCCCGGATAGTAATCACGCAAAAATGTCTTGCAGGAGAGTTTCGGCACGCCATCGACCATCTTGCCGCAGCTGCCGCACACCGCCATCCGGCATGACCAGCGGAACGTCAGGCTGCCGTCCAGGTGGTCCTTGATATATTGCAGACCTGCGAGTACCGAGGTGTCGTGGTCGAAAGGCACCTGGTAGGACTGCAGGTACGGCTTAGAATCATGCTCCGGATTAAAGCGCAGTACCTGTATCTCGATTTCCCGGCGTTCAGTCACGAGCTGTGCCCCTGGATGATTCGCCGGCCGCACCATAGTGGCGTTCGGCGGGCGGCAACCGCGTGATGTTGACATCCTGGTAGCTGATCTGTGGCGGTCCGTCCCCGGCAAAACGGGCCAGCGTGTGCTTAAGAAACTGCTGGTCATCGCGTTGATCAAACTCATCCAGGCGCACATGGGCGCCGCGTGATTCGCGACGGTTGACGGCGGAATAGGCCATGGCGCGGGCCACCTCGAGCGAGAAGCCCAGTTCAAGTGCGCTCAGCCATTCGGTGTTGAAGGCGCGATTGCGGTCATCAAGCTGAATGTGCTGGAAGCGTTGCATGAGGCCATCGAGTGTTTCGCAGGTGGCTTGCATGCCCTCCGCCGTGCGGTAGATGCCGATACCGGCGCTCATGCTGCGAGCCATCTCATCGCGGATATCTGCGAGGCGCTCGTCGCCGTCGCATCGCTCCAGAACTGCCAGTGCGGCGCCCATGGCTTCCTCCGCCTGCGTCTGAAGTTGTGCCGGTGTGCCGGGCGTGTGCGCCTTGGCAAAGCGCGCGGCGTGCAGCCCTGCCAGCTTGCCAAACACGACCAGCTCGGCCAGGGAGTTTGAGCCGAGCCGGTTGGCGCCATGTATGCCAACGCTGGAACACTCGCCACAGGCGAATAAACCGGGCAGCGAGGTAGCGGTTGCCTGGTCTGTCGCAATGCCGCCCATGGTGTAATGCACCGAGGGGCACACCGGGATGGGCACCTCGGCCGCATCGATACCCAGAAACGTCCTGCTCAGCTCCATGATGAAGGGCAGGCGCTCACTCAGCTTGTTGCGCCCCAGGTGCATAAGCTCGAGATTCACGGCAGCGCCGAGTGGTGTGTCAACAGTTCGGCCCTTGCGTTGCTCATGCCAGAACGCCTGGCTGAGCCGGTCGCGTGGCCCAAGCTCCATGGTTTTCGGGGTTGGTTCCTGAACGACCGGGCCGAGGGCATAGTCCTGCAGATAGCGGTAACCGTCTTTATTGGTGAGGAAGCCGCCTTCGCCGCGGCAACCCTCGGTAATCAAAATGCCGCTGCCGGGCAGGGTGGTGGGGTGATACTGGACAAACTCCATATCGCGTAAGGCGGCTCCGTGCCGGTAGGCCATGCCCATGCCATCGCCCGTCAGAATGCCGGCGTTGGTGTTCTGGGCAAAGACCCGTCCCGCGCCGCCTGTCGCAAGCACCACGGCGCGCGCTTCAACGCGAATAAACTCACCACTGGCCACCTCGATCGCCAGCAGACCCCGGACTTGGTCATCAGCGACCAGCAGATCGACCGCGAAGACCTCATCCAGGCGCTTGATGGATGGGTGCTTTATTGAGGTCTGGAACAGGGTGTGCAGGATATGGAACCCGGTTTTGTCAGCGGCAAACCAGGTGCGTGCTGTACTCATTCCACCAAAGTTTCGCACCCGGGTATGACCGTCATCCTGGCGGCTCCAGGGGCAGCCCCAGTGCTCCAGCTGTATCATCTCCTCCGTGCAGTGGGCCACGAAGTAATCCACGGCATCCTGGTCGCACAGCCAGTCACCGCCTGCGACCGTATCGTGGAAATGCATGTCCAGGGTATCCTGGTCCGTCACCACGCCAGCCGAACCGCCCTCGGCTGCCACCGTATGACTGCGCATGGGCACGACCTTTGATACCACCGTGACGTCCAGCGTCGGATCCGTTTCTGCGATCGCGATCGCAGCGCGAAGGCCGGCACCGCCACCGCCGATAATGGCCACATCCGTGGTAACGACCTGCATATGCGGCATCCCGATCCTCATGCCTTGAACGTGGCCTCAGTATAAATGGCACCAGGGTTTTTGGCTGAGGGTCACCCTTTCGGCGGCTCGCCGTAACGCTCCGGATCCTGTTCCCACAGGCCCTCGATCAGCGTGCGGTACAGACTCACCTCAATACCCTCATCCAGCGTATCGAGATGGGCCAGGGCCTGTTTCGGGTGCTGCTCACCGTAGATCACGCGAATCGCTTCCAGGAACAACTGTCCGAATAACGGGGTATGAGCAATATCGGACCGCTGTTCAGCCAGTCGCCGCCGCTGCTGCTCGCGCTGATCGGCACCCAGGTGCTTGCCTGCCACCATCTGCAGCCACGGTGAGTCCTGGAAAACATAGAGCACATCCAGCCCCGCACGTTCCGCATAAAGGCTGAATTCTTCGGTCACGCAGAACTGATTACGGGCCACGTCCTTGCGCTGGCTCTGGTCGGCCTGGTTCCAGAATTCAACCTCATACATCCAGCGATACCAACCAACGGGATCGGCCATGTTCCAGGTTTCCAGATAGGCAAGGCCACCCGGTTTGAGGGTGCGGGCAATTTCGCGCAAATAGAGAAACAGATCCTCTTTATCCATGTGGCACAGCACGGCCACCGAGTAGGCCTTATCCAGGCTGTCACTTTCAATCATCGACAGGCTGGCACGCTCGAGGACTTCCAGGCGGGTATTGTCGTGACCAGCCAGTCGACTGCCGGCAACGCCGATCATGTTTGGTGAAATATCCACCCCGGTCCACTGACCGCAGCGTTCGACAAGCTCCCGCCCGATACGGGCCGCGCCACAACCCAACTCGAGAATCGAATCTTCCGGCTGCAAATCGATGGCGGTCGCCACGAGATCGGCCGTGTAGGCACCCGTTGCCCTGGCAACCGCTTCGCTGCCACTGTTGTCTACCGCTTCGAGGGCGGCCAGATCATCAGCCGAACGGCGGTCCCAGACCTGCCGGTAATGGGTTTCGCTCATCGCGTTCTTTCCTCATGGCAGCGGGCCGACGCCCGCAGGTACGTTAATTCCAGGCGAGCAGTATAAGTCCATGCCAGTGCTTCGTGTAATGCGCGATCTTAATCCTGCAGGCCATTGTCACAGGCAGAACCATCCCTAACGGCGTTATCGGGTTTGTTCTACAATGCAGTGGCGTAAAGCATCAAGGAAGCAGTGATGAATGGATTCAAGCAGACTTTCGCGTTGGGCTTTGTTCTGGCCTTTTTCTGGACCGGTAATGCCCTGGCTGACATCTGGACCCTGGAGCCGTCAGATCAGGGGGTGTCCGCGAACGCCCAATCACAGAACGCATTGGGCAACCCAAACCTGGGTCCACATCAGGCTGCAAGACTTGATGTTAACGCACTGGATGCACTCCTGGCCGGAGTCCCCATGGAAAATCTTACCGGGATCCGGCGCGCAGATGCCGTTGCCGAGATGGTTTTGTCCCTGCCGACGCCCGATGGCAATTTTGAGAATTTTTCGATCGTCGAATCCCCCGTGATGGAGCCTGGCCTTGCCCAATGGCTTGCAGATCGCGGCTGGCCCATGCGTACTTTCGCGGCGCGCAGTCTGAGCCGGCCAGGTGTCACGGCGCGACTGGACTGGGGTGGACCCAACGGCTTGCACGCCGTGGTGCAGTCATCCAACAGCACCTACTATGTGGACCCTCAAACTCCGGGCGAGCTAACCCGCTACGTTTCTTATCACAAGCAGGACAATCAGCCAGATCAGCCCCTGCAATGTGAGGTTGGAGAACATGAGCTCTTGCCCATGCAGAACCCGGGCAGCGATACGCTGGCGCGCGGTGCCTCTACACAGGGCAATCTACGCACCTATCGCCTGGCCTATGCGGTCACCGGCGACTATACGACCGGGCTGGCCGGCGGCTCGGTGGTAACCGCCCAGGCCAATGTGGTCACGATCATTAACCGGGTGAATTCCATTTACGAGCGGGAACTGTCCGTGCGCTTAATCATTATCGAGGACAACCCGGACATCATTTATGCCGACGGCGCTACTGACCCCTACTCGCAAAACAGTGCGTCCGCCATGCTCAGTGAAAACCAGAGCAACATTAATGCGGTGATCGGCTCCTCAAATTACGACA
This sequence comes from uncultured Gammaproteobacteria bacterium, assembly GCA_942491555.1. Lineage (GTDB taxonomy): Bacteria > Pseudomonadota > Gammaproteobacteria > Xanthomonadales > SZUA-36 > Marinihelvus. The sequence continues at coordinate 667,988 of CALOBN010000003.1, read as the reverse complement.
TTGGTCACGTGATGTATCGCGGCAGTAGCGGCGTCGCCTCGGTGTTCGCGCCCTGTGGTTCGCGCAAGGCGCGCGGCGTCAGCGGCGTATGGCGAGCCACGGGGGATTCCATCGTGGTCGACATGATCGCCCACGAAATGGGTCACCAGTTTGGCGCTCTGCACACCTTCAACTCGCCCATAGGCAACTGCGCAGGCAGTAACTGGACCCCAAACTCGGCCTGGGAGCCGGGCAGCGGCACCACGATTATGTCCTATAGCGGAATTTGCGGCTCGGATAATATCCAGAATTTCAGTAATGACTATTTTCATGCCGGTAGCCTGGAAGACATGCTCGATTTCATTGATGGCAGCGGCAGTTGCGCCGCTACGATCTCTGCGACCAATCTCAATGAACCGGTCGTTACGGCCACCGGGGGCTACACCTTGCCCATCGGAACACCGTTTGAACTCGATATTGACAGCGTAGAAGACGCGGACGGCGATACCATGAGTTTTACCTGGGAGCAGATGGACCTGGGGGCTCAGGCCACCATCGCCGCAGGCGACCAGGGCGATAACCCAATCGTTCGCTCACTGCCACCGGGCACGGAAACATCCCGCGTGGTTGATGGCTCGCGCTTTGGTGACACCCTGCCCGCGACGACCCGGACGTTGAACTTCCGGTTCACGGCCAGGGACAACAACCCCGGGGGTGGGCGTCTTGGCGAGGCCAATATTGTCCTGAACGTGGATGGTAACAGCGGGCCTTTCGCCGTTTCCTTCCCAAATGGCGGAGAGAGCTTCACGACCTCGGATGAGCCCGAGGTTACCTGGGATGTGGCCGGCACTGACCTCGCTCCCGTGGACACGGCGACGGTTGATATTCTGCTGTCAACGGACGGTGGGCTTAACTACGACCGGGTACTCGCCTCGGATGTCCCCAATGACGGCGCACAAATTGTGACCCTGCCGGACGTTGCCACGCCGACCGCGCGTATCAAGGTGCGCGCCGCTGACAACATCTATTTCGACGTCTCGAATAACAACTTTGCGATTGACGCCTTCGAACAATGCGTGACTCCGGAGATTCCGATTCCACAGTTCACGCCCGTGAGTGCTGATCTTGTTGTCAGTGGTCAGGATGGCTTGAGCATCTCGGATCTGGACGTCAGGCTGGACGTCACCTACCCGAGGGTGGGTTTCCTGGTGGCGACCATCGAGCACCTGGAAAGCGGCACCAGTGCAAGACTGATAAGCCGGCCGGGTGTGGACGAACAGGCGGACCCTGATCCTTTCGGCTGCGAACGTGGAGATATCAATGCAATCTTTGACGATGAGGCAAGTGCGGATGCCGAGTCTGCCTGCGCACTGACCGCGCCGGCCCTCGCTGGAAGACTGACACCCACAGAGCCACTGAGCGTGTTTGATGATATTCCTCTGAACGGCACCTGGCGCGTCACTGTGCGTGAATCAACCTGGAGTTCTTCAGGAGCAAATGCTTTTAACGGGTTCTGCATTCAGGCGCCGTTGAATAGCAACACGTCGGATCAACCGCTGCTGTTTAAATCCGGCTTTGAAGAAGGCGAGGGCGGCGGCTAAAGGCGCGCGAGACAGCTAGCCGCGGCATCAGCGCAACCTGCCGGGCGCCAGGTTGCATTCGGCAATCAGACTTTCCGGGGCCAACTCAATGGTCACGGCGATTCCGCCAAGGTATTAACCGTGGCCTGGCAACGCCGCTCATATTTTACTGGTGCGTTACCTGAAGCGAGAATGCCGTCCAGGGCGGACTCAGCCAGCGCACGCGCCTCGACGACCATGCCCAGTTGCAACATTGCCTCGGCCATGACGCAACGTGTCACCTGTACCTGGTAGTGGGCATCTCCCAGTGCGGGCTCAAGGATGGCCAGGGTGTATTCCGCCTCGGGTACTGCCAGTGCGGCTCGGTCAGTGTCCAGGTATACGAGAGCGCGGGTGAAGTGCGGCGTGGCCCGGTAGGGGCTGGTCTCCGGCAAATGCCTGTGCATCAGGGCTTGCGCTTCCTCCAGAAGCGGTAAAACCTCCGCATAGTCCCCGGAGTTGTGCAGCGAGCTGGCCAGATTTTTAAGACTGACCGCCAGCCCTGCATTGCCCTCAGGCCCGGCCATAATGCGGCGGATGCGCACCACTTCACGCAGCATGTCCTGCGCATCCTTATCCCGCCCGGCGGCGCTGTAACTCAGGCTCAGATTGTTCTTGGCTGACAGTAGTCCGTCATACGTCGTGGCGTTGTTTTGCTCCATATTGGCCACCATACGCTCGCTCCAGGCGACCGCTGCATGCACGTTCCCCCGCATTCGCTCCAATTCGCTCAATGCACTGAGAATGCCGTTAAGTCTTGAGTGATCATGACCAAAATGTTCCTCCCCCAGAACCAGCGCCTCGCGTAAAAGTGGCTCAGCCTGCTCCGGGTCATCCAGCCTCAGGAGCGTACTGGCCTGGCCAAACAAGACCTCGATAATCATGGACCAGTTTTCTTCATTGCTTTGTGCCAGCGCAGCACCTGCCTGGTGGTAGTACTCCAGTGCCTGTCTGGCATTACCAGCGGAACGATTGATGTGTGCCGCTTCCAGCCAGACCGTGGCGGCCATCTGCGGTTCCTGTGCGGCGAAAGTTGGCACCAGGGCCATGGCAGAGTTCAGGTGTGTCTCGGCGGCAGAGTAATCATCTGCACTGAGTATGTTGGCAAATTCGGCCTCGTTTACCGCAACATCGGCAGCATAGGCCGGACCCAGGGCAAGATATAAATCTGTCGACTCGCTGATCAGGGCCATCGACTCGGCAGGTTGACCCGCGTGGCGATAAAGCGTGGCCAGGGTGGCGAGTAATTCAGCCAGAATATCGGGCTGACCAGCGAGTTCTTCACGTGCCTCATCGGCGGCGGCGTCCAGCGAATCCCAAACCGAGGCTGACTTGCCACCGATGGTATCGGCCTGCAGGGGATCGCTGCGGCGGAAAAGGTCAACCAGGACATCCCTTACCTGGTTGGCGCGCTGCGCCTCACGGGCGGCCAGGTCGCGCTGTGCGGTCAACTCCAGGGCGTAGAGATACAGGCTTACGCCCGAAGCCAGCAGCACGCCCACAAGGGTCAGCGCCAGGCCTGTCGCCAGCGGGTAGTGTCGTGCCAGCCTGCGGCTGGCCAGCCACAGACTTTCCGGACGCGCCTCGATGGCTTCGCCTGACAGAAAGCGACGCAAATCCGCGGCCATCTCGCCTGCCGATGCGTAACGCTCAAGCGGATCTTCGCGCAGCGCCTTTAGCACAATGGTGTCCAGATCGCCCTTGATTTGCCGTGCCGGCTGGCCAAGCCTGGAACCCTTGACCGGCAAGCTCACATTATTGGTGTTGCGAACCATGGTGCTGGGCCGCGTGACACCGCCAGACGGGTTTTGGTCGGGCCTGCTCCCGGTCAACAAGCGGTACATCAGCAAACCCAGCTGGTAGATATCGCTGGCCGTGGTTACTGTCTGACCTGCACGTTGTTCAGGCGAGCCATACTCCGGCGTCATGGGACTGAAACCCGTCGCCGTGCGCGGCCGGGTTACACCCAGTCCGGCGCCCGTCAGTAGCTTGGCGATACCAAAATCCAGGAGGTGCGGACGGCCCTGGTCGTCAACCAGGATGTTCGCGGGCTTAATGTCGCGATGGATGATCAGGTTTTGGTGGGCGAACTGGACGGCCTCACACACCCGGATGATCAGCTGCAACAAAGGCGCCAATGCAGGTTGCTGGTGCTGAACCCAGGCGGCGATGTCTTCGCCTTCGATAAACTCGGTGACCAGGTAGGGAAAGCCATCCGGTGTTTCGCCACCATCAAGCAGTCGCGTGATATTGGGATGCTGCAGACTGGAAAGAATCTGTCGCTCGGCGCGCAGCCGCGCCACGGTTTGCGCATCGCCCGCCCAGGCGGGTAAGACCTTGATGGCTACAGTCTGCTTAAACTGACCGTCCTCGCGATGAGCCCGGTAAACCGCACCCATGCCACCGACGGCCACAAGTTCAGTTAGTTGATAGGGACCAATGCGACTGCCAACCAGGGCACCCGCCTGCGCTTGTTCGGGGTACTCAAGCCCCGCATCCAGCGACAATCGGTCGCGCTCACGCTCGGCTGCACCCAATAGCTCGGCACTGGGCAGGTCATCGGCAAGCAGGGCCAGAACCGCGTCCCGCACTTCGGGTTGATCTGCGTAGGTCGCATGGACCCAATTCTCGCGGTTCTCTTCATTCTGTTCCAGGGCCCGTTGCAAGGCCTGGTCGATATCATGCCAGGTCGTTTGCTCGCCGCTTGCGGATCGCTCAGCCATGATCCTGTTGCAGTTCCCGGAAGAGGTAGATTCGTGCACGCGTCCAGTCGCGCTCAACCGTGCGCTTGGAGCGTCCCAGTGCATTGGCTACCTGGTCCATGCTAAGCCCGGCAAAAAAGCGCATCACCACCAACTGCTCCAGCAAGGCATCCCGCCCGGCCAGGCGTTGCAGGGCAGCATCAAGTTCCAGCAGGTCAATCTGACCGTCTTCGGCTGCCACCAGGGACTCCTGCAATGTGACGTGCACGGCGCCACCACCTCGCTTTTCGGCGTTTCGTTGGCGCACGTAGTCCACGAGAATCTGGCGCATGGCCATGGATGCGAGCGCCAGGAAGTGGTCACCCTCAGCGCCGCCGTCAAGGTTATCCACGCCGGGAAATAGCTTCAGATAAGTCTCGTGAACGAGCGCGGTGCAGTTCAGGGTCATGCCAGGACGGTATGAGCGCAGGTGACCATGCGCCATTTGCTTAAGCTGCTGGTAGGCCTGCTCAGATAACTGTGCGGTCGCGACCGGGGACGCAGGGCCTTCCCCGTCATTGCCTCGCGCCTGTTGCTCGTCCATTGCCGATTCGCCCCCTGGTTACCGGTCAATTCAGTATAGCGGCCCCTTGCGCTTCGGGCACAAGGCGTCGCTGCGTACAAATTGTTGGCGGAGTTTTACGGCGGACCCCGTGAACAGGTAAGAGACCTTTTGCTAAACGTCAAATCGGGGCCCAACCATGAACCATCGCCTGGTGCTGCTTATCTGCCTTTTATTGACCCCGTTGGCGGCCATTGCCGACACGGTTGATAACTTCACTGTTCCGCAGGGACCGATCACGGTCAGTCCGGGCGAGACTGCGAGCGAAACGGAGGGCACCATGTTCGCCGCGGGGGTTCTGGGGGGCTTTCGCGTGATGGCGCCTGCCGTCGACGAGGACGGCGCACCCGGCGCCACTGCGACCGCCCAAATAGGTGGCGGTGAATTTACCTGCAGCGTCAATCTTGAAGGCGGATGCGCTGTGGGCTGGGCACCTGACCAGGAGAACACTTCTTTCGACATGCGCAATGCGGGTGCTTTTGAGCTTAACGTGCTCGAGGCTGACCCGGGAGCTGCCCTGGTGGTGTTCCTGATCAACGGTACTGTCGATATCAATACCGTGGTTACCTCACAAGTTTCCAACAGCGCGATTACGTTCATTGAGAACCCCGCGCCCGGCAGCTACACACTACCTGTGAGCGAGTTTGTGCCGGTCAGCCTGGATCCCCTGTTTGAATTCGACTTTGGCACGGTAACCAATGTTGTACTGGCCGCGGCCTACATTGATGGTTTCGATGGCACGCTTCGGCTCGGTCCCGTCACCACAACGGGCCCCATTGGCAACGGACCGGAAGTGGAGCCACCGGACCTGCCCGGGGACGAGGAACTGATCCGTACTATTTCCGGGACCTACTACAACCCGATGCGCAGTGGCGAAGGCTGCCAGATCACGCTCGAGGGTGATGAGCAGACGTTTATTCTGACGTGCTATTTCTTTCTGGATGGCGAACAGGCATGGGTCATCGGCTCTGGTTTCCTCGTGGGCGGCGAGATTGACTTCATCGGTATGACCATCACCTCGGGCGCTGATTTTGGCGACGACTTCAACCCCGACGACGTCGTACGCACGCCCTGGGGCGAGGCGGGTATGGCCTGGAATGACTGCAACAACGCTACCTTGACCCTGCTGCCAGTGGTGCCAGGCTTTTCACCGATCAACCTGGATCTAACCAAGATAACGCCGGACACTTGCACCGTGCCTGAACCGACTGCAGAGCCTCCCAGCAATGAGGGCACGTTCTACGATACCGCCCGCAGTGGTGAAGGTCTGCAGGTTGCCCGGCAGGGGGACAGCAATGTCTATGTTGTGACCTGGTACACCTATCTTGACGGTAAGCAGGTCTGGTTAATAGGCACAGGCACAAGGCAGGAAAACCGCCTTGTCTTTGACGACATGATAATTACCTCCGGCACGGGTTTCGGTCCCGACTTCAACCCCGACGATGTGGTGCGCGAGCCCTGGGGCACGCTGACGCTGGACTACACGGACTGCAACAACGCCAGCGCCACCGCGACGCCATTGCCCGGACAGACGGCTTTTGCGCCGCTCGAGGTGGATGTACGCAAGCTGGTGACGGGAATCTGTCCCTGAGGTAAATACGGTTTAACCCGATTAACAGGAGTTGAAGTATGAAGTTTTCAATTGCAATCACGATCACCCTGGCCATGATGCTCAGCGCATCCATGAGCTCTGCCCGCGCCGATGCAGGGTCGGAAGGCATCAAGGTTCATGGACGGTGGGAAGTCATCGTTGCCAATCCTGATGGAACGGTGGTTCAGCACCGGCGGTTTGAGAATGCGCTTACGGGCGGCCGCAATGCCCTGCGTGACATATTGCTGGGAACGGAAATTGTTAAGCCCCGTGCTGATGGATCTGCCTGGGACATTCCGGTGTTCGCAACCGGAACCAGGGATGACGTTAGAGAGTGCTCTGAGCAAACCTCTGACGGCGCCCTGACCCACAACGTCGAGAGTGCCCTTAATGCGACTGCGGAAGTCGTTGGACACAGGTGAATTGACCCTGGTCAGGCAGCTCCAGCTTGGTTCCGAGTGCATTTCGGGCCAGAGCTATTCCATTTTCCGAGTGTCAACCGACTTGGCTCTCGAGGTTGTGTCCACAGCATTTGTGCGTAGAACGGAATTCACCGTGAAAGATCTCGACACGCCCGTTTCCGGTATTTTGCCGGACCAGGTCGTCACCCTTAAGGTGACCCTGTCATTTGAATAATGAGCTGCAATCCCGGGCATTTGATCTGATGGGCGCGCCACGATTCAGGATCTTTATCAGCCTGCTGTCCGGCATGCTGTTGTCCGGCGCAGCCTTTCTCCCATTGTCTGCCCTGGCCCAAACCGAACGCGTCAGCGTTGCCTCCGGCGGCACGCCGGGTAACCGTGACAGCCGCGGTGTGGATGTTTCCGGCGATGGGCGCTATGTCGCTTTCACCTCCGGGGCTTCCAACCTGGTGGCGGGTGGTAACACCACGTTTGATATTTATGTGCGTGATCGACAGCTGGGCCTGACCGAACTGGTGAGCAAGAACAACCAGGGCACGTCCGGAGACTTCACCAGCCTGTGGCCCAGTATTTCCAGCGATGGACGCTACGTGGTCTTCCATTCGATTGCACGCAACCTTGTCCCGAATGATGACAACAACGATGCGGACGTGTTTCTGTTCGACCGGAACACGGACACCATTACGCTGGTGAGCAAAGCACCGGATGGTTCGCCAGGGAACGGTCGCAGCCAGCGGGCGGAGATCTCCGCAGACGGTTCTTATGTGATTTTTCAATCCGGGGCCACGGACCTGGTGGCGGGCGTGCCGGACGGGGAGGGGCAGATCTACGGTTATCGTGTCGCGACCGGCACGGTGGAGCTGGTGAGTGCCAACAACAGTGGTGCGCCGGCTGAGTTCGCGGCATCTGAGGCCTCGGTTTCACGCACCGGGCAGTTCGTGGTCTTTCGCACCTTTTCTCAGAATCTCACAACCTGCCCGCCGGACTGCGGCTATATTTTTGTCCGCGACACGGTTAACGGCAATACTGCTGTGGTTCCCGATGCCCGCAGCGTGCAGGCCGGCCGGGCTGCCATTAGTGGCGATGGGCGCTACGTGGCCTATTCCACAAACGCACGTACCTATCTTGTTGACCGTAATACGGGTAACGCCATAACGCTGGAACAGCCGGACCTGACCTCCAACCCCCGCTCCTGGGCCCGCTTCAGTGATGACGGCAGATTTTTCGTCTTCTGGGAGGCGCAAACCACCAGCCCCAGTGCGCCCGCGCGGCTGTGGCGCTATGACCTCCTGAATGACCTGGCTGAGATTGTGTCCCTGGACCAGAACGGCAACCCGGTTAACCCCGGGGCGGCATCACCCGGCACATTCGGTCCACCGGGTATCTCCGATGACGGCAATATCGTGGCATTCTGGAGTTCGGCCGATGGCGTGGTGGATAACGATACCGGCGGTATTCAGGACGTTTATATCCGCGCCATCCGGGAGGATGACCAGCCGCCCGAGGTCGGACCGATCAGCGTCGCGCCAACTTCGCCGCTGGAAGGAGAAGCCTTTGTCATCAGCGCCAGTGCGGATGATACGAACACGGGGGGCGCCGCCATTATCAGCGGTGAATTTGCCATCGACGGCGGGACATGGCTCGCCGCCAGCCCCGGCGACGGTGATTTTGACAGCCCCGTGGAGGTCTTTGAGTTGGCCAACTCCGGCTTACCGGCCGGTCCTTACGAGATTTGCGTGCGCGCCACAGACGGCTTCGGCAACACCTCCGATGGCGCCGAATGCGCCAAACTCGATGTGCTGGATGACTCGGACAACACACCACCTGCCTGGCCCAACGCCCAGTTGACGGCAACACAAGTCAGCGCCCTCGGGGTTCAGCTGCAGTGGAGCCCCGCGGTGGACGGAGGATCCGGCCTCAAGGAATACGTGGTCTATCGCGAGGATGTGGAGATCTTCCGCTTACCGGCACGCAGTTTCACCGACATGGTGCCCAGGCCCGGCAACTATGCCTACCGCGTAGAGGCGGTAGACGCCGCCCTGAACGAGAGCACGACGGGCCCGACCACGCTGATCGACGTCGGGGCGCCGCCCATCGAAATCAGCATTGAGGAACGCATTTTGGTCAATGACTCGGTCAATGTTCTGACTTCCCTGACCATTGCGATTGAGGAAACGATCCGCGTATTGGACGATCCGCTCACCTTGCCGGCGCTCACCATCGCAATTGCCGAGGTGATCGCTGTGCGTGACACACCGGCGGTTGAAACTAACCCGGGCGGTCCTGACCCGGACCTGATTGTGATTAATATTCCGAATCCGCCACTCCTGCCGGGCAGCATCTTTTCTGCCAGCGCCGGCGGTTTCAAGCCCTTCAGCCTGGTGCAGGCCTTCCTGGAGTCCACGCCGGTGCTGGTGGGCGAAGAAAATGCCGACGCCGATGGTGACGTCCGCTTCGTGATCACTGTGCCGGCAAACTTCCCGCCCGGACAACACACGCTGGCGCTGATCGGTGTTGCCCCGGATGACAGCCCGCGCCGACTTACCACGCCCATATCCATTCAGGCCAGGAGCGATAGCGATGCAGTCGCGATACCGGGTCCGAACCGCAATAACGCGGGCTTGTGGGTGCTGCTGGCGGTGTTGCTGGGCACGGCAATGGTGCGCCTGCGTCGCGATGCGACGCAGCGATCTTAGTCAGACCGCGGCTGCTTGCTTGAATTGCCTACTAAATAGCGTCATGCAGATAAGCACTAAAAGGCGCTCGTACATTCATTTAATTACTTCAAATCACAGGTTAAATAGCAACCGGTCGTTCTCATCTTGCCGCTGTGGCAACAGCAACAAGGCAGCGGCAACGATGATGAAATTAACAAAACTGGTGAGGTACCTGACTTCTGCCGACGGTGCCGTCCATACCAGGCTGGCCAGGCCGAGAAAAGCACAAACCAGGCAGGCTAGTGCCACGTTCCGATTGGCGCGATTTTTAAACAATCCGAACACCATCATCGTGATCAGCCCGAGACCGATCGCGACATACAGCGCTCCATTGACCGGCTTAAACGACGGGTGTGACTTCAGCCATGCGATCCACGCCATTCGCCAGGGGTGACTGGAGTCTTCGAATACCGGATTGTCCTGATAGGAAACTGAACGTTCGATAAACATCAGCTCGATGGGGTACCCCGTTTTATCGCTTAGACCCCAGAGGGCCCCGGTCACGGCTAAGCGGTGTTTTGTGTACTCAACTGGATGCCTTGAAATCATGGAAACCCAGGCTGTGAAAAGCTCCTGGTACTCATCGGGCGAGTGGGGGGTGTTGAGCCCGAGGTTAAACCCCGGCTGCGTGTTGTAAAATACCGGAAGCGATGACCAGACGCGGTTTTCCGCCTCCAATTGGTCAAGAAACTCGTAGCCGCCCGTCACAAAGCCAGGTACCAGCCATTCATCGGTTTGCTGCGAGACCGATGCCAGGTCCCACAGGGCCAATATCGGCCAGAGTGTTGATTTCTTGGTGTCCGTGGCTGTCCTCAAGACCGTGTCGCTCGCGACAACCGCACCGAGAAACATCAGCGTCGCCAGTAAGGCAACCCTGAATTTGGGAGCGTGCTGAAAAAGCCGCCAACCTATGAACACGGCCAGGGGAAGCACGAAAAAACTTCCGTTGATACGAAACAGCGCTCCGGCCACTAACAAGGCGAGCGCCAGCCACAGGTCCCGGCGCATGCCGTAACGCTCGAATCTCAACACCAGAGCGACGCTGAGCAAGGAGTAAACAAGCAGGCCAACATCTTTCCAGAGATGCGGAAGAATCATCAGGTTGAAGGGCAGCAGGGTCATCAAAAGCACGAGTGCTACCTGTCCGGGAGCTGTTAGTCCGCTGTACTTCGCGATGCCATAGGTGCCGAGAAAAAACAGCGCCATAAAATAGACGAACAGGCCGCCTGGTCCTTCCTGCCATTGATCGAAGAGCCACCAGTGCGCAACCATGATAACCGGGTGCATGCTGTTCCATTGGCCGGTCCGGACCTGCCAATACTGGTTGGCAGAGTCGAACGACATAACACCCGGGTAAAACAGCCACAGGTAAAAGGCAAAACCCAGCAACGCAACGGCCATCACGACAACGTTGCCTGCGGGTAAGCGGTCGGTGCTCATAAATACTTGCTCTTCATGTGAGCCCAGGCTCAAGAAAGCGGTTTTTCGGAACTACGCAAGAAGAAAGTAAGGCCTGCGCCGGATGCTGCGCCCTGTACGCTGACGCAGCGATACCGGTGCCGGGCGGGTAGGGGAGGGCGAATGCCGGACCATTGGCTGTCATGGGAAAAACGCCACCCGCAAGCAGCCACTTTCGGGGCATTTGTATCATTCTTTTCAGGCCTTCAGGTCACCGGCTGTTGGCGAGGCCAGAGTATAACCGCGTCATGAAAAAGCGGACAAAGGGTTGCTCGAGTCGCGGATATGGTTTTTCGTCGCGGCATGTTTGTACCGCTTTTCCTGATAATATTGGCCTCCGGACTCTACCAATGGTGCAAACATGCAAATGCAAAATCTCATGCTGAAAGCTTTCCTGGCTGCGGCCCTTATGTTACTCGCGCTGCCGGCCCCGGCTCATCATGGCTGGGCAGGCAATACCGCCGGTGATATCGAAGTATCCGGCGTCGTGACTCAAGGTGTCAGGTTGGCCGGCGCCCACGGCACCATGCAGATCGAGGATGCCGAAGGACAACTCTGGGATATCACCCTGGCGCCAGGACCGCGCACCAATCGCGCCGGCCTGAAGGAAGATGTCATTCCCATCGGTGCCGAGGTTACGGTGTACGGCGAGCGCAACGACGATCCGGAGCTTTTCGAAGCCAAAGTGCGGCGTGTCGTCTGGGGCGACAAGGTATTTGACGTCTATCCGCCCCAGTAAGGCAGATCAAGCTGGATGATGCCGTGCTCTGGTCTGAACATATGCAGGTTGTCCGAGCATGTATGAGCTGATGTTGTGGCTGGAAAGCTCGCCATTGGCGGAGTTCCTGCGGGGTCTTGGTATCTGGACCTATGGCCTGCTCAACCTCGGACATATTCTTGGCATCTCGACCCTGTTCGGCGCAGTCTTGTTGATGGACCTCAGGCTCATGGGATTGTGGCGGTCAATTCCCGTTACGAGCCTGATCCGGCCCACGGTTCCCCTGGCGGTGACTGGTTTCGTTGTGGCCGCAACCAGCGGCATCATGATGTTGTCGTTTAACACCACCGAGTATTACGGCAACCCGTTTATCTACGCTAAATTTCCGATTATTGTTGCCGGCCTGCTTAATGTGGCGATTATCCAGCGCCTGGCGCCCTGGCGGCGCGCCGCCGCCGGCATCGCCGCCGAGCCTGGAGATCAAAGAATGCTGGTAATTTTTGGCGCGGTCTCGCTGTTGATCTGGACGAGCGTGGTTGCCTGCGGAAGGCTCATTGGTTACTGGTAATAGTCCGCGGGCTTCCGGAGGCTGACCTATTCGGCATCACGCGTACACAGGGCGCGTCCGTCCTCAAAGATATGCACGGCGTAGTAAGGCAGACCGCCGTCGAACATAAAACCCCACTGGTACATCTCCGGATCGCCGGCGATTTCGTCGCCGTCATCCGCCGCGCGGTCAACCAGCGACTCACCGCTCCAGAGGCAGCAGTCATTAATGGAAAACGGGCTACGAATGCTCTTGCCGCTGGCGGCAGCGGGGTCATAAAGCCCCTGTAACTCATCCAGCGTTGGCAGGCGCCAGTCGCTGTGCCCCGCCAGTTCAAGATTTTCACAGTATTCCACCGCATCAGGCCACTTCATATTCTCGCCGTTGGTGGTCAGTGCCCATTCCAGGTTGTCGATCACGACGGTCGCGCTGGCCGCTGCGCCATTAACCTCGCCAGTGAGTGGGTCCTGAGCGGCCGCCGTCCCGGGGTTTAAGCAGACAATGGTCCCGAGCAATCCGGCTAAAAGGCCTGGTTTATTCATAGGCAGGATTTTCATTACGACCCCTCTTGTTATTTTGGCGTCCAATAGAAACAGCCACTGCGGTAAGCGTTGCGGTTGTTAACGGCGAATGGAAGCCGCTGAATGCATGCCAAGCAATAAGAGCAGGGTGGCCATCAAAAGCATACCCAGAGTGCTGCCGGTGGGTATCGATGCGGTTGCCCCGCCAGGTCCGCCTGGTGGTGCAGGCCCATTGGCCTCTGCGGTAACAATGTTGTCAAAGGCGGCATCAAAACCATCGCCAGTCAGAGTTATTTCCACGCTTTCAACTGACAGCATGCCGCTCAGTGGATAGGTGGCCCAAACGCCAAATTCGTAGGTGAATTGCTCGACGATGGGCGGGCCGACTGCAGGAAATCCGGTGATCTGAAACGTTGTGCTGAAATCCTGTGGGGGTGGGCCTTCGCCGCCACCGGGCCCCTGGGGCTGGTTTGTCAGGCTGGACAAATCGATGGCCTGGAGATCAAAAGGCGCACCGTCTTCGCGGGTCAGCGTGAACGAATTTGGTCCCTCGCAGCTACCACAGAAACCCAGAAAGTTGCTGCCGTTATCGTTAAGACCACCGCCTGGCCCTCCTGGTCCTGGTCCACCCTCATCCCCATTGAACACGCACCATTCACTCGCTGCGGGGCTGAGTTGTAGTCCGTTTTCGAATAGCTCGCCTTCGCGGACAACCGCCGGTTCTTGCGGTCCTTCTCCGCCACCACCACCACATTCCGGCGTGAATGACTCAAAATCCATGGTCTGAGCCTGTACAGTGCCACCGAGTGAAAAACCCGCAAGCAGCATGATCGAGGAAAGGTAAGTAATGAGCTTCATGGTGATTCCCGTGTTTTTTTAATGCGTGCAGTTTAACTGAATATAATCCTTATGGAGCAGAGACTTTGCCCGCGTTTCCAGAATCGGCTCTAGCAATGCAGCTTAAGGTGTGGGCATCGAGAAAGCGGGGCGGACTTTCGCACCATCAAATAGCCCTGTGGCCCAAGTCTAATGGAGTGATGCAATAGTGATCATCGAAGCAGCCCAGGCACGGGATTTACCCGCCATTCTTGCGATACTCAATCACTATGTTGTCCACGATCACTGCGTTTTCGACACCGAGCCATGGACACAGCAGGCCAAACAACCCTGGTTTGATGGTTATGGGTCACAACCACGCCATCAACTGCTCGTGGCGCGCGAAGCGGACAAGATCCTGGGTTACACACACAGTGGCCAGTGGCGCGCTAAGCGTGCCTATGACGTCACTGTAGAAACCACGATTTACGTGGCGCCGGATGCGGCTGGACGGGGCCTGGGCCGCGCGCTGCTTGGCACACTGCTGGAGCGGCTTGAAGGCACGGGCGCGCGCCGCGCGGTGGCCGGTGTGGCGCAGCCCAATGAGCCTTCAAACCGGCTGCACGAATCCCTGGGTTATCAAACGGTCGGTACCTTTCACGGCTGCGGTTACAAGTTTGACCAGGCCTGGGATGTGCGTTGGTATGAGCGGGCCATTGATTGAATCAGTTCTCGGCGGGCAGGCCGGCGCCGGGAAAAGTTTTTCGTGATGCTGCTGGTGGTAAAATGCGTGCTGAGATTGCTGCTGCGGCCGGAGCCCTGTAATGACTGATTTTTCCCATCGCATTGTGCTGCGGCGCCCTGATGACTGGCACGTTCACTTGCGCGATGACACCACCCTGTCACTGGTGGCTCATTACACGGCACGGCAGTTCGCGCGTGCCATCGTGATGCCCAATCTGGCGCCCCCGATCACCACCGTGGATGCGGCGCGCGCCTACCGCGAACGTATTATTGCGGCCGTGCCAGGGGGAACAGAGTTTACGCCCCTGATGACGGCCTATCTGACCAATGAAATCAATCCTCAGGAGATCGAGCGTGGCTTTGCCGATGGCGTGTTCACCGCCTGCAAGCTTTATCCTGCCGGCGCCACGACGAACTCCGCGGGCGGTGTGACCGACATCCGGCGTATCGATGCTGTGCTGGAGCGCATGCAGGTGATTGGCATGCCCTTGTTGGTACACGGTGAAGTGGTTGATGACGACATCGATGTATTTGACCGTGAGGCTGTGTTTATCGATAAGGTTCTCGAACCCACATTGCAGCGTTTTCCCGAACTCAAGGTGGTTTTTGAGCACATCACCACCACGGAGGCGGTTGATTTCGTTCGTGAAGCGGGCGATCAGGTTGCCGCAACGATTACCGCGCATCACCTGGAGTTTAATCGCAATGCTCTGCTGGTCGGCGGCATCAAACCGCATAACTATTGTCTGCCGGTAGCCAAGCGCGAACACCACCGCCTGGCCCTGCGCGAGGCGGCAACCTCTGGTCATGAGAAGTTTTTTCTTGGCACCGACACGGCGCCGCATGCTATCGAGGACAAGGAAAGCGATTGCGGCTGCGCCGGGATTTTCAGCGCACCGGTGGCCATGGAAAGCTATGCCAAAACGTTCGAGGAAGAAAACGCACTGCACAAGCTGGAAGCCTTTGCCTCTCTTAATGGCCCGCGTTTTTACGGCCTGCCCGTAAACGACGAACGGGTCGTGCTCGAACGTCGCCCGCTGCAAGTGCCGAATGAGATTTCAGATCCCAGCATAAGGATTCGCCCTTATCATGCCGGGACGAGTTTGGACTGGACGTTTATGGGTCCCCTGTAGTCGGGTCCGGCATGCTGTTGTGCTTATGGAAACGCTGACCCACTCAAGGAGATTCAGCCCGACCACAAACCGGCACGGAGTGCGTTAGGCCGTGGACTTTGCGTGGGTCGCCATTGCCCTGGATGATCTGCTCTGGATCATCACCGCTTTTGTTCTGGGCTTTGTGGCCCGTCTGCTGCATCTGCCGCCTATGATCGGGTTTATTGGCGCCGGATTCCTGCTTAACAGCCAGGGTGCTGTCAGTGGACAGATGCTCGAGAAACTGTCTGATCTTGGCATCACCCTGCTGCTGTTTACCATTGGCCTGAAACTCAACTTGCGTACCCTTATCCGCCCCGAGGTCATGGCGGTTACCCTGTTGCATATGGGTATCGTAGTGGCGCTGATTGCGCTGCTGTTGATTGGGCTCGCCGCAGCAGGCCTGGCGGCCCTGGCAGGCCTGGAATTTCACAGCGCGCTCCTGATCGCCTTTGCCCTGAGCTTCAGCAGCACCGTCTTTGTTGCCAAGGCGCTGGAAGAGCGCGGTGACATGAACTCGCTGCACGGGCGGATTGCGATCAGCATTCTGATTGTTCAGGACCTGGTTGCAGTGGTGTTCCTGGCCGGTTCGTCCGGCAAGTGGCCATCGCCGATGGCGCTGCTTTTGTTGGGATTGATTCCCTTGCGCCCTTTATTGCAGAAGCTGCTGAACTCGGTAGGGCATGGCGAGCTGTTGGTGCTGTTTGGCATGTTGCTGGCCCTGGGTGGGGCTGAGTTGTTTGAGCTCGTGGGCCTGAAAGGCGATCTGGGCGCCCTGGTTGCAGGTGTTCTTATCGCCGGGCACGTCAAGGCTGACGAATTGGCCAAAACCATGCTGGGGTTCAAAGATCTCTTCCTGCTCGGTTTCTTTCTCTCGATTGGGCTTGCCGGCACACCGGGTACAACCACACTATGGTTGGCCGTGATGCTGACCCCGCTGATTTTTTTCAAAGGCGCCTTATTTTTCGCGCTCCTGTCGGCCTTCAGGCTGCGCACCCGCACTGCGCTGCTTGCATCCCTGAATTTAAGCAACTACAGCGAGTTTGGCCTGATTGTTGCCGCCATCGGGGTTCGCAATGGCTGGCTGGCTCCGGAATGGCTAACCGTATTGGCGCTGGCCCTGACGCTGTCCTTTATCATCGCCGCGCCGCTGGGCGCCTCATCCAATTCGATTTACATGCGCTTCCGTAATCGACTCAAGCCATTTGAGCGCGAGGGCCGCATACCCGGGGACAGTGCCATCGACCTGCGCGGCGCCCGCGTTGGGGTTATCGGTATGGGGGGCATTGGTACGGGCACCTATGATGCAATTTCGTTGCACTATCCTGAGCAGGTTGTCGGGGTGGACGTGAACCCCGTGATCATCAAAGAACAGAAGCGCCAGGGCCGCCAGGTGATTTACGGCGACCCCAGTGATGCGGATTTCTGGGAGCGCATGCAGGCGTCCAACACGCTGGAGGTGATCATGCTGGCCCTGCCGAATGTGGTCACGAGTATCGCGGTGATTCAACAGTTGCGGGCTTCAGGCTATGAGCGTTGCATCGCTGCCACCGCACGTTTTCCTGACCAGGAAAGTCGCTTGCACGAAGCCGGTGCTGACATGGTTTTCAATACGTCCACAGAGGCTGGTTCCGGTTTCGCCGCGCATGTAAACGACAATCTCGAGGCTGACGTCAGCCGGACAGGCTCGGCTGGTCAGCACCTTTGATGCGGTTTGCGGGGCGAAAGCGCCGGGTCGGCCTGGCGGCAAAAATCCGTAATCGCAAATAAGTGTCAACTTTGCTTTACGACTGACTGTTTGGCGTGACAAAATCCCCCTCTGTTATGCGGTGGTCACATCGCAGCCAGCTGTCCAACACTGTTCAATCCAAACACGAAGGGTCCATGTCAAATTATCAAAATGCCACGGCGGCCATGCCGGACAAGCTCAATTCATCTACCCATTTTCGCCGCTCAGCCGCGGGATTATTTTCCATCTGCTGCCTGGCTGCGCTGGCCCTGCAGATGCAGCCGGCCCTTGCCCAGGATGCCGTTGATGACACGGACGACAGTGAAGGTATGGCGCTTGAAGAGGCCCTCGTACTCGAACCAGTCATTGTGACTGCTCGCCGTATTGAAGAAGTGGCGAACACCGTGCCCCTGACGATCCGCGTCATCAGCGAGGACCAGATAATTCTCCAGGGCGTCAAAGATCTCGACGATGTGGCGCGCCTGACGCCGGGGCTGACGTTCGACCTTGGTGGTTTTCCTAACGACACGCGGCCGGCAGTTCGAGGTATGCAGTCCGAACGCGGCCGGCCCAGCGTGGCGGTGATGCTCGATGGCCTGGACCTGTCCGGCGAAAACCTCGCCATTGCCGGTGGAACGGCGGGTGTCGTCACAGACCTGATTGACCTGCAGCGGATCGAGGTCGTGAAAGGTCCGCAAACCACGCTTTACGGACGCAGTGCCTTTGCCGGCGCGATTAACTATATCTCCAATAAACCTTCAGACACGCTGGAGGGTCAGTTGCTGCTGGAGGGGGCGGAGTATGGCCAGTTTCGCGCAGTTGGTTCGGTCAGTGGTCCCATCGTTGACGATCTGATTTCCTATCGCATCAATGCAACCTATCGCGAAGGTGACGGGTTCTGGACCAATCCGGTGAACGGCGGCCCGCTGGGTGCCGAGGAAGTTGAAGGTTTTGCCGGTGCGCTCCGCTTCACTCCGGGTGATGACTGGGATATCACGGTGCGCTACCAGAACAGCAGTACGGACAATTCTGATTACCCCACGGCCTATATTCCTGCCAACACGCGCCTGCCCGTTCCCGACGGAACCTTTACGGCCGGCCCGCCCGGCTCGCCGCCGATCCCCTGTCCGGTGGACCTGACGACCGCGCCTCCGCCGGTGGTAGCGGCCTGCACCCGCGGCACGGTGGTCGGCCCTATCGTGGCTGATATCAGTGATGTACAAATGGGTGTAAACGAGGAGACCGGCCAACCGCCGCGCGGTCTCACCCTGGATCAACAGCTGTTCACCATTGATGCAGTCTGGGACACCGAATACGGCAGTTTTCACTACAACTTTGGCTGGATCGACAACGACAGCTTTGTTGAGGCTGATGGCGACTTCACCAATTTTCCTGCTCCGCCGGGGTTTGTACTTTCTTTGTCTGCACTGCAGCAACTGGACTATGCCGACGAGCGTTTTGACAATAACCTTTTCTGGAACAACTCTTACGGCAGCGTCGATGTGCTTATCGGGGCGCAGTTCCTTGATGAGGACTCAAGCCTGGTCAACAGCTCCAAGTTCTGGTTGCGCAACCCGGATTCGCCATTGGCCGGCCCGCCGTTTTTTCTTTCACCACAGCAGACCAGCAACGATTTTCCGGTACGGATCTCCCGCGATACGGAATACACCGCGATCTATGGCAGCCTGAAATGGCATATCAGCGACACGCTGCGCCTGGGGGTGGAGGCACGCTTTAACTCTGATGAAATCACCTATGAAATTCCCGGCTGGACGTTGCAGGACACCTCTTTGCGCGGACTGCAGCCGGTCTGTTTGCCTGATATTCCGCAGGGCGCCATCTTTATGGGCGTGCCCGGACCGGATGTACCACCGCCAGGCACCGTGCAGGCTTGCCCGCGCACCGAAACCCTGTCCTATGATGAGTGGACTCCGCGCCTGACGCTGGACTACCAGGTGCGTTCCAACATGATGATCTACGGTAATGTTGCGCGCGGCTTTAAGCCGGGTGGGTTTAACACCAACGAGGTGATCGAACTTGCAGGGCAGGGCTATCTGCCGGAATTTGTTGATGCCTACGAGATTGGCCTCAAGAGCCAGTGGCTGGATAACACGGTCTTCATCGACATCGCGCTGTTTTACAACGATTACACCGATCAGCAGATTGGCGTTCAGCGCAATCAGGAGAGCTCAGGTGGCACGGTGGTCGCAGTACCTGGCATCGTCAATGCCGCCTCGGTGGAATCACGCGGCATTGAAGTGGCTGCGAGCTGGTTTCTGGACAACGGGCTCGACCTGAGTCTGGGCTATGCCTACACCGATGCCGAGTTTAATGAGTACGTGCAGGGCCCAAGCCCGACCGCAGGGCCTGATTCCTTTGCCGCCTGCGGCGTGCCGGATGGCCAGACTTCTTCGGCCCAGGTGCGTGCCGAGGCCGGCAATGTCTGCGCGGACTTTTCCGGAAATGCCGTGGCCAAGAACCCGGAGCATGCGCTTAATCTGACCGCGTTTTACCGTGACAACCTGGGTGACAGCAGCAATACCTGGTTTGTTGAACTCTCCTCGCAATACCGTTCAAAACGATATGTGGATGAGGCCAACCTGTCCTGGATGCCAAGCTATACCAATTACGACCTGCAGCTGGGCCTGGAGTTTGAGCAATTCACCGTGATCGGGTTCGTGACCAACCTGACGGATGAAGACTCGATCCGTAATGCGCAGCGCAATGTTGACCCGGGTAATCCGGAAGGCTTTGCGCCAGGCCGGGCAATCATCGCTTACCTGCCCGAACCACGCGTCGCCGGGTTGCGGGTCATCTACCAGTTCGGCCCCTAGGAAAACCAGGCCGGCAGCATTGCAGGGTGGGGTCGGCGCGCCGACCCCCGTATTGTTAAACCCGCACGGGCATGCCCATCAGCGGCCAGATCAGACCGGCAAACAGGGCAATCATTACCATCAACAGGATGCTCGCCGGCACGCCTGCTTTGAAAAACTGGGCGGTCGTGAACTGGCCGCTTTCATAGGCAATGGCGTTGGGTGCCGCGCCGATCAGAAACAAAAAGGGCATGCCCGCTGCAGCGAGTGCTGAAAACAACACCACTTCAGGCGCGACGCCAAGATAGGGCGCCATCACGAGCGCCACCGGCAGGCAGATGGTGATCGCCGCCACATTCATGATCAGGTTCGTCATGATGAGAATAAAGGAGGTGACGCCGATTACGAACAGCAACCAGGGTGCGCCGTCCAGGTAGCCCAGTGCCTCGATCGCGAGCCACTCGGCGGCGCCCGTCCGCCACAGGCAAAAGCCCATGCTCATGGCGCCGCCAAACAGCAGAACGATATTCCAGGGAATTTTTTCCAGGTCGCTTTTACGCAGTATCCGAAACACGAAAAAACACACCGTGGCTGCCAGAATGATGGCGCTTTTGTGCAAACTTTCCAGGCCCGGAACAATGGCGCGCAGGCTCATCAGGGTTACGGCCCCGATGGTAATCACCAGGGTAAGGATTTCATCACGCGACATGCGCCCGAGGCCATCATGCAGCTTCCTGGCCCGTTCGGACAGGCCGGGAATGGTTGCTCTTTCGGGCTTGAACCAGACCAGCACAAAGGCCCAGAGCAGAACCACCATTACAATGCCGAGCGGCGCCATGTACCAGGTGAGTTCGAAAAAGGAAATCTCCCGCCCGACCAGTTCATTGAAAAACCCGACCGCCACGGGCCCGCGGGCCGCACCAAACAGCGTGATAATGCTGCCGGCACCGGCGGTAAAGGCCATGCCGATAAACAGGCCCATGCCAAAGCGGGACCGTTCTTCGTCGGTATACAGATGGTGGATGGCAAGCAGGAGCGGGTAGATGGCTGCGGCGACGGCCGTATGGGCCATGATCAGGGTCAGCGCAGCGGTCATCACAAATGCGCCCAGGTAGATGCGGCTGGTTCGCTCGCCGACCACCAACAGCATGCGATAGGCGAGACGGTGGGTCAGGCCGGTTTTAGAGAAGGCCTGGCCGATAATGATGGAGCCGATAATGAACCATACCGCCGGGTCAAGGTAGTCGGTGAAGGCCACGCGGGGGTCGCGCAATAGGAAGAGTGCCTGGATAACGGCAATGGCAATGCCCGTTACGCCAATCGGCACCACCTCCATCACCCACCAGATTGCGGCGAGTGCAAACAGGCCGAGTGCCAGTTTGCCCTCCCGGCTCAGCTCAAATATATTGCCCTGCGGGTCGACGGCCGGCGCCATGTCCGGCATGAAAAACGCCGCGGCAAACGCAATGAGCCCAAGATTGATGGCAATCACACGACGGATGTCAAAAGACTGGCCCAGGTGCAGCGGGTCTGATGATTCTTCGGCGATGCGGATACGGTGTTGCTGCTTCGGAGGTTCTGCCGGGTCTGCCTGACCCTTCCGGGGTTCAGTCATTATTCATTGCTGCCTCGTCACACAGCAAGCTGTTAACAGCCCACATGACCTCCACGCTGCGAACCACGCCAATGACCTGCTCATCTTCCAGAACCGGCAGCATGTGGTAGCCCTTTTTGACCATGATGTTGACCAGGCGGATCAGGCTGCTGTCACTGTCCACCACGCCGGCAATGCCCTGTATGTAGTCAGTTATCGGCAGCCTCGCACGTTCATGGAACCGGCTGACCGCTTTATCGGCAAGTACCTCGCTGATGTTGTGATCCATGTCGGTATCGGTAAAGTTCTCCTGGTGCTGTTCCTGCGGGCCAAAAAACCAACGTGGGCTCAGACCACGCAGGATATCCCTGCGACGCAGCATGCCGATGAGCACATCTTCAGTGTCAAATACGAGCAGGATGCGTGGCAGCGAAGTTTCACCGTGGTTTTCAATGAAGGCGCCACTCATGCGGTGCAGTGCCTCGAGCAGCGAAGCGTCATCGCGGACGTGCGGATAGCTCACCAGGGGCACCATCAGCTCTTTTGCAGTGGGTAAAAGCACTGAGTTTCTCCGGATGGTTCTTTAAGATACTAATCTGTTAGCGCGGTGACTTAAACACGCATGACTGTAGTTTGAATTTCAGGGGTGATGAAACATGCCCAATTCCAGATGGCTTATAAGCAATGAGTAGCCGGGAGCCAGACCTGCCGGGGCAGGTGGCACGAATCTGCCGGCACGACTGCTTTGCCCGGACAGTTGTTTCGGCATGTGCAACCCTATCTGCCAGACGGCTCAGATAACGCGTTGAGTCTGGAGATCCATCCCGATGACCAGATGCTGCTGCACTCCCTGCAGCACCACCAGAACGCCGTGATCGCATTGAGTCAGTACTTCAGCATTTCCATTCAGCAATTCAATACGGCCAGGCAGATCAAGAGGGCCGCCAGGTGATTTACGGCGACCCCAGTGATGCGGATTTCTGGGAGCGCATGCAGGCGTCCAACACGCTGGAGGTGATCATGCTGGCCCTGCCGAATGTGGTCACGAGTATCGCGGTGATTCAACAGTTGCGGGCTTCAGGCTATGAGCGTTGCATCGCTGCCACCGCACGTTTTCCTGACCAGGAAAGTCGCTTGCAAGAAGCCGGTGCTGACATGGTTTTCAATACGTCCACAGAGGCTGGTTCCGGCTTTGCTGCACACGTAAATGATAATCTTGAGGGTAACCCCGGCGTACCAGAGACGGGTGGCAGTTCGCTTGGGTGATCATTGCCCGGTGAATATTTCGTTTAACTGCAATGATGCGCGTGTACCAAAGAAACTCTCCTGCCCCCAACGTTCAATAATGCCCCCGGCTGCGGCCCTGGCGGCCACGGCGTTGACAGGTTTCCTGACTGGGTTGGTGCTGTCGCGTTTTTGACAGTAGGCCCTTGTCAATACGGCGCGATGGCTGCGCCAGTCGTCGACACCAAACTGTTGTATCGTCACCGCCACAGCCTGCTCTGAAAGCCCGAAACCGCTCCGCATTTGCAAACCCTGGCACTGAACATCCGCCAGCCCGATAAGAATGGGCCCCAACATTCTATGTTCTGATGCCCGGGCGATAGGCAGTGCCTCGCGCCACAGGTTGGCGGCTTCCGCATAGTCTCCTTGCGCCATGCGCACCAGGGCCAGATTATTCAGTGTGTAGGCCAAATCATCGAAATCATCGCCGCGGTGGTTGCGATCAATTTCCAGGGCATCGCGCAAAAGGGCCTCAGCTTGTAGATAATTGCCTGTTTCGAACTGCAGGCGGGCGAGATTGTTTTTGATGGTGCCGACTTCAGGATGCGTTTCGTCCAGAAGCTCTCTGGCGACTGCCAATGAGCGGGTCCAGACCTCCCGGGCTTTTTCGGTGTCACCGTTGGCGTAGGCGGCCGAACCATAGGAAATCAGCGCCCAGATCGTGTCGGGGTGCATTTCCCCATACACCGGCAGCAATATATTCACGGCCTCGGCAAAGGCAGCCTGGGAAGCATCGTAGTCGCCCGCATAGAGGTGCAGGGTGGCCATACCGCCAAGGCTGCGGCTACGAAGTGAGGCCTGTTCTTCAATTGATAGCGAGGCCTGGTCAATGGCACTCAAGGCGGCCTGAAAGGCCGCCATGGCTTCCGCATCCTGTTCCAGGTAGGAAAAGATATCGCCACGGATATTTGCCGACTCGGCACCCTGCTTCAGCGACAGATATCCGGCGGATTCGCCGCTCCCGACCAGATCGAGCAGAGCGAGCGCTTCGTCATAACTACCCATTGTGAATAAAACGTCTGACAATTCAATTTGACTGCTTAGTTGTTGTCGCCAGGACTCACTGGAGCGTTCATCCTCCGGTAACGTTTCCAGGGATTGGCGCAGCAACTCTACGCTGCGATGATTCATGCCGAGGCTGGAATAGGCCTGTCCCATGGTCGCCAGGAAGCGTGATTTGATAACCGGACGTGCGAAATCGGTGCTGTCAATCCGGGCCACTGCGCTATCGAGTACTTCACGGACCGTTATGGTTGTACCACGGGACTCGCCGGGGTCTGCCAATCTGAATGCTGATAGCAGAAACTCACGGGTCTGACGTTCCGACATCAACTCCAGCTCGGCCTGGGCCTTTGCCGTCCGGGCCTCATTGCGGGCAACGGTGGCCCGCCAAGCCAGAACTGCGAACACGCCCGTCAAGACCAGCGAAAAGCAACCCACGAGCACCCAGCGCCTCGTCCTCCTTCGTAGCTCGCGGTTACGCAATTCATCGTAGTTAACACCAAGCAAGCCGGCGGCAAGTTTCAGAAACGCGCTGGAAAAGCCGTCCGCTTCCGGTCTGGCGTCAGATGCCAATGGTTCAATGCGAAGCCCGTCAGGGTCACTAATGTCAGTCAGCAGGAGGTTGCGTGGCAGCGCCGCATTCTCGGGTTCAAAAACCGGGTCTGCAGCAGGGTTTCCACGGACAACGAATGCGAATGCCGGGCGCGTTGGATGTTGCCGGCGGAAGTACGCAATTTCTTCATTTACCCATTGCGATGCGACCGCATCGGGTGAGCAGATCACGATTAATGCTTCGGAGTCATCAAGCGCCTCTTGAATGCTGCTGGTTAGTGACTCAGAGGTAGCGAGGTCATCGCGGTCCCGGAAGACCGGGCGAATTCTGCCCGGCCGCATGGCCGACTTTGTACTGCGTATATGCTGCGGGACCTGGTAACTCTCAAGCTTTTTGTGCAGCCGGGCAGCCATATGACTGTCCCGGTGGGAATAGCTGATAAAAGCGCGATAACGAAGCTCGACGGTCATAGCGTGGCGGTATCACCTTCAGTGTTTATTATTCAATGTTTCGACTTAGCATGAGGGCAGCTCTCGCCGCCTGCCTGCGAGTCAGGGAGATGCTGATTCGAATCCGTTGTTAAATACTTGGTCAGTGATCCGGGTGGCCGCCTTGCTGTTTTCGCTCTCAAGATTGTTCGGATTGCGTGGATGAGCGTCGGTTTCGGTCCTGGCAATAAAGTAGTAGGTTTTGTTCAGTTGCAGATCACTGATCGTCAGGGTGGCTGTGCTCTTGTCGGCCGTTACACCGCCATCCAGGTACGGGCCGTCGAGGGAAGTGCTGTACCAGACCCGGTAACGACCGGTTTCGCCGGTGTAATCAATCGCATCCCACGCCAAATCAATCGTGGACCCTTCAGCGTTTGTGATGACAAGATTAGTTGGTGGAACCGTCTGGGTTCCTCCCGGGTCCTGCTGGTCGCACAGCGGGGTGTCGGGGCCCAGGAGGCGGTTATAGGCCAGGGAAAACAAAGGCCCGCCATCTATTGGAATATCAATAATGTTTGTAAGGTCGCACAACGTCTCTGGCACGTTTCCGCTCAGTAGATTGCCATCCAGATAGAATTGCTCAAGCGTTGACAGATTACCCAGTTCCGGTGGGATGGAGCCGCTTAAACGGTTTCTGCTCAGGTCCAACTCGAGAAGTGCAGGGAAATTATTCTTTCCCAGTTCCGGAGGTATGGTTCCAGTCAGATTATTGTTGGCCAGGTCCAGGCCCATGATGTCCAACGAGGGTTCATAACAGATGTCACCTGGTTCCCAATTGTCTTCTTCCAAAGCATCGCAATACACACCCCGTCTGCCACAGCCAACCCCGTGCCAATCGTTTAAGCAGGGGTCTCCGACCAGCCAGTTGGCGTTGTCGGTCCAGTTGTCGCCATCAGTACTTTCATAAAGTGCGACAAGCGCGTCACGGCTTGAGACGTAGTCCAGTGTGCAACCATCCGCTGGCTCAGTGCCGGCAAAATTACCATCCCACAAGCCGAGAAACTCAGGTTTCAAGCCGGATAAGTCAAAGCAAAAATACTGCCCTTCAAACCCATCCAGGGCCGCCGACCAATAGCGCTCGGTTTCGACCGGGTTGGTCGTTTCCAGGTATATGATGGGGCTGAAGTCCCCCGCTTGAACCGGGAGATCTCCATAAAGGGCGACGAGCATTATCGAATTCGGAAATCGATAAAAAGCCCACTGATAACCAGTGCTGTTTTCATCAAACGGATCGCCATTGAGGAATGTGTAGCGATAACCCCTTATCCAACCATCCTCATTGGTTCCAATCTTGGCAGCCAGGCCAGCCTCATCGGGAGGGAAATCCTCACTATTGAGATACAGCTCAGGATCCAATTCCAAACGGGGATCCGCAGTATATTGGCAATAGCGTGTGTTGGTATAAGGGTCTGAAGAAACGTCATTCTGAAAATAGAGGGAGACTGCCGGCTCAGAATAAAGAACATCGAGTGCTGAACCCGAGTAATACATGGGACATCGAATATTGTCGCCCCCGAAAAACCAGTTTTGGCTCCAGGCACCCGCATCAATACGCACGGCTCTGCGGGCTGCACTCAAGTCTGTTGCGATAAGAATTAACAGGGCGAAAGCCGCCAGAACACGTAATTTAGTGCTTGGTAAATAAATCTTGCTGTCCCTTTCTATTCCCCTTTTTAGAATTATAGGTCACATGAGCTCACAGATAAAATAGCGAGCCGGAACATCATAAATTGGCCGCACTGAGTTTTGACGCCGGCTCAATCCCCTGGCTGACCAGGTACTCGTCATAGCTCCCGCGGAAGTCGACCACGTGGTCGGGTTTGATTTCGATAATGCGCGTGGCCAGCGATGAAATGAACTCGCGATCATGGCTGACAAAGAACAGGGTGCCGGGGTAGTTTTCCAGGGCCAGGTTCAGGGCCTCGATGGACTCCATATCCAGGTGGTTGGTTGGCTCGTCCATCAACATGATATTGGGCTGTTGCAGCATGAGTTTGCCGAACAGCATGCGGCCTTGCTCACCCCCCGAAATTACCTTGACCGACTTGCGGATCTCGTCGTTGCTGAACAGCATGCGACCCAGTGTGCCGCGAATGACCTGCTCATCATCTTCCGGCTTGCCCCATTGGGCCATCCAGCTATACAGATCGGTATCTTCGGCGTAGTCCGCACTATGGTCCTGGGCAAAGTAACCGATATCAGCGTTCTCTGACCAGCGGAAACTGCCACCGGCGGGCTGCAGATCGCCCGTCAGTGTCTTCAGCAAAGTCGTCTTGCCAATGCCGCTGGCGCCAATAATGGCGACCCGCTCACCGACCTCTACATGCAGGCTGAGGTCTTTGAACAAGAAATCGCCCTCATAGCCATTGCCCAGCGCCTCGGTCTCCAGGGCCAGGCGATAGAGTTTCTTGCCCTGCTCGAAACGGATAAAAGGGCTGACGCGGCTGGATGGCTTGATTTCCGCGAGCTCGATCTTGTCGATTTGCCGGGCCCGGGAGGTTGCCTGCTTGGCTTTGGAGGCATTGGCGCTGAAGCGACTCACAAAGTGCTTGAGCTCGGCGATCTGGGTTTTTTTCTTGGCATTTTCCGAGCGCGTGCGCTCCAGGACCGCCGTTGAAGCAATCATGAAATCGTCATAGTTGCCCGGATAGACCCGTAGCTCGCCAAAATCCAGGTCCGCCATGTGCGTGCACACGCTGTTCAGGAAGTGCCGGTCATGGGAAATGATAATCATGGTGCTGTTGCGCTGGTTCAGCATGTCCTCAAGCCAGCGAATGGTGTTGATGTCCAGGTTGTTGGTGGGCTCATCCAGCAGCAGGATTTCCGGATCAGCAAACAATGCCTGGGCCAGCAACACGCGCAGTTTCCAGCCCGGTGCTATTTCACTCATGGGGCCGAAATGCTGCGACTCGGGAATGTCCAGGCCCAGCAGCAGTTCTCCGGCCCGCGCCTCGGCACTGTAGCCGTCCATTTCTGCGAACTCGACTTCCAGCTCGGCGACTTTCATGCCGTCTTCTTCGCTCATCTCGGGCAGGGCATAGATGCGTTCACGTTCTTCCTTGATCGCCCACAGCTCGGCATGCCCCATGATGACAGTGTCGACCACCGAGTAGTTCTCAAAGGCAAACTGGTCCTGGCGAAGTTTACCGACCCGTTCATCCTCATCAATTTTCACATTGCCGGAGGTGGGTTCCAGCTCGCCGCCGAGAATCTTCATGAGCGTGGATTTGCCACAGCCATTGGCCCCGATGAGACCGTAACGGTTACCGTTGCCAAATTTTGCCGAGATGTTTTCAAACAGGGGTTTGGCACCGAACTGCATGGTGATGTTGGCCGTGGTGATCACAATATTTTTAATCCGTAAAAAGGGTGCGATTTGCCGACAGTAAACGGGCAAGTCGTGACAGAGGGGCTGCGTCGCCGATAGAGTGCCGCCCCGGAAAAAAGCCCGCCATTTTAGTATTTTGGCGGGCTTTGGGCAAGTGCCCCGGGCTGCAGCGCAAGCCTCGCACGGGCGAACGGCCGGCTGAATGGCGGAGACTATCCCTGCTCGTAATGCCCTGGATATGCAGATTGGCTAACCTGGCGTTCGGGATGATCACGACAACGCGGTCGAAGCTGCTGCTCCCGGGCAGTACCACTGCGCCGGCAATCCCTTTATTCTCATTGGATTAAGCTTTATCGCATATAAATATTGCGATGGGAAAACACGTATGACTAAGGGCGGCTGGTTGTTCGTAATAATCGCGGGTGGCTACCTCATATTTGAAGTGTCCATGTTGCAAAGACTGGGCTACCGGATGGAGGTGGCGCATATCCTCGAGAAGATGGTGTCGGCGCAGCAGGCCATGGCCCATTGTGGTGATGCCACTCCGTCTCAGAAAAAGCAGTATGCAAAGCGACTGGCATTGCTGGAGGCCCGTGCAAGCCGGGAAATGGCGGAATCCAATCCGGCGCTGGATGCCGGGCAGGTAGCCGCACTGTTTGCCGGGCAAGTGGAGGTCATGCAGCAGTTGGCAGACGCGTCTGTTCTGGAGCAGGGTTGCGATAGTCCGGCGGTTGCAACGCTGCTGAAGCGTTATGTCATTTATGCCGGCCGGCGCTGATTAATGACTAAAGCCCCTCGCGCCGCCTTTCCGCTTCCCGCTTCATTGCCTGCTCGGTTGCCAACAGGTAGGTGGTGTAATACTTGTAAATGTTGGCCACGTATTGCACGGTTTCCCGGCCAATTTCGCGGGCCGCGATCACTTCAACGTTGTTGAACCAAAGATTCGGATCAAGTCCTTCCCTGGCCGCAGTGTCGCGCAGGCCGTTCACCCTGGCGGGACCGGCGTTATACGAGGCAAAAGACATCAGTGTCTGATTCAATTTATCCATGCCGGCGTCATTGAAGTACCGGTTACGAATGAAATCCAGGTACTTGATACCTGCCTGAATATTTTTTTCTTCAATTTCAATCTCGGTGATGCCAACATTCGGATCGGCGGCCGTACTGGGCAGCAATTGCATCACCCCTATCGCGCCAGATGGACTGCGCATGGACTGGTCCAGTCGCGATTCCTGGTAGCCCTGGGCGGCCGCCATGAGGTAATCGATACCGTATTGGTCACCATATTGTTTGAAGACCTCGCTCAGCCTCTCAAATTTTGCGTAATCGTCCGAGTGCAGCGCATTATCAACAAAATCAAAATCCCTGACATAGCGGTTGACGATGGTATTTCCGAACAAGGTTCCCTGGCGATGAGTCTCCAAAAATGCGTTAAGGCTGGCTGCCAGTTGCGGGCTGTCCTGGCGGAATGCATAGCCAATATACCCACCTGAGCGCAGAACCAGGTCGTCACGCACCGTCAACTGATCAAAGGCATCGACCCACGCCTCAGCCTGAAAATTATCCACCACCGTCCAGGGCAGCAGGCCGGCATGAACCATCTCCAGAATGTCCTCATCTTCGAGTAATTCGGATAGCGGCTGGATATCAATGGCCGGCATTCCGGCGTCCGTAAACGTGGTGCTAAGCGCCTGCAGGCTGGCAAAGTAACTGCTGGATTTACGGACATGAATGGTTTGGCCGGCAAGGTCTTGCAGTGCTTGCACGGGCGGGGCGGTTGGCCCCGTTACCAGGACTTCACTGATGGGCTTACTGGCGGGCTCGCTGAAGTCCACCACAGCCATTCGCTCGGGCGTGATGGTCAGATTGGCCGCAGCGATATCGCCTCTGCCCTCGAGTAAACCCGGAATCAACTGATCCCAGGCGACTGGAATAAAGATGACATGAATCTTCAGATTGCCGGTCTTTTCTCGCGTGTTGAGTAGTTTTTCAAATTCCCGGAATGTCTCGTAAACCAGCCCTTTTTGCTCCGGTCCCTCCAGAAAATAGCGGGGAACTCCGTAGACCGTCAATACACGGATGACGCGCCTCTCGATCATGCCATCCAGGTCCCCTGACCACGGTTCTGAAAGCAATTTCAGCCCAAGCTGAGCTTCAAGTTCTGGCAGGTTGATCTCACTTTCCTGCGCCATGACGGTTCCAGGTGAGCCTTCACTGGTCGAAGCCGGCTCGCTGTTGACTGCGTCAGTATCAGATTCATCATTGCACGCCAACAGGATAAGAGCTGTCATGGCGATCAGGGTAAGCACTCGCACGTCAAGGAATCTCATATTTACCGCCCGGTTTGAACAGGTGTAGTTTAAGGCAGCAGTAACAAACCACCTAGCGGGCAGGGCATTACGCTATTCTTGAAGCCATGCACAGGGTTGTCTCCGCACGACTATCTTCACGAATCACTCTTTCTTGCCGGCGGGCAAGGGGCAAAGTCGTGCTGTTTACGCTGCTTTTTGCGCTGCTTTGGCCACTGGCTGGAATCGCACAGATCAGCCTCACCGAGGCGCGAGGTGGTGGCGATGAGCCTGCGGAAACCCGGACAACAATTCCTGTCGATGGCCTGGATGGTCCGCGTAATGAGGCGATTGGTGCGCGGATCCGGACCCTTTTTGAACCGGTGACACCACTGGCGGGGATCACGGTCGAGGTGCGCGATGGCATCGTGACCCTCAGCGGCACGGTGGGCACCCAGCAGGACAAGGAGCGGGCCCTCGCTTTGGCCGGGCGGGTGGAAGGTGTCGTCATGGTCCTGGATGACCTGACCACGGACGTGACGGTCCAGACCCGCTTTGGTGCGACGGTGGTCAGCCTGGAGGGGCAGCTGAAATCCTTGCTTAGCCTGTTGCCGTTGCTGCTGGTCGCCGCAGTGATCGTCGTCATCTTCACACTGCTCGCGCGGCTGGCCGGTAAAGCCACAGCGCTCTATCAACGTATCACCAGCAATACCTTTCTGCAGGACCTGTTGCGACAGATCGTGCAGATTGGCATTTTTCTTTTCGGGGTGGTCATTGCACTCATGGTGCTCGATGCGACGGCCCTGATCGGATCATTGGCTGGTGCTCTGGGTATCCTGGGCCTGGCCATTGGTTTCGCCACGCGGGATACGGTCGAAAACTATATCGCCAGTATCTTGCTCAGCCTGCGTCAGCCGTTCCGGCATGAAGACTTCGTCGGTATCGACGACATTGAAGGGAAAGTGCTGAGTTTGACGTCCCGTGCCACCGTGCTTATGAGTCTTGACGGAAACCACGTGCGCATTCCTAATGCCAGGGTGTACAAGGCGACCATCGTCAACTACACGCGCAATCCTCTGCGGCGCTTCCAGTTCAGCGTGGGCGTGGACACGGAAATCGACCTGACCGGACCGCGCCAACTGGCGCTGGATACGCTGGACTCGTTTGCTGCTGTGCTCCGGGATCCGGCACCAACCTGCCTTGTTGACGCCCTCGGGGACTCAAGCGTGATTCTCCTGATAAGTGCCTGGGTGGATCAGCGTCAGGACGATTTCCAGAAAACCCGCAGCGAAGCGCAGCGCCTGATCAAGGAGGCCTTTGATAACGCTGGCATCCTTATGCCGGAACCGATCTACAACGTGAACCTGCGTCGTGGTGTAAGCAGCAAGCCCCCCGCTAATAAGCAGTCAGGTGACCACAAAAAGGCTGCCACGCCTGAACCTGTTGACACGGTCCGGGACGATGCGGTCGAGGAGCAAATGCGTGCCGAGGTGACCGGCACCGGGAACAATCTGCTGGATTCCTCTGCGCCGATTGAATAGGTGAGTTTTCCTGCAGGGCGTTAAAAACAGGTTCTCGCCGGTCACGCAAATGACTGTCTGGCGGTTGTCTGGGACCTTCTGGCGGCAAGGCAGTCCGTTTGCGCTCGACTGACGAAATTGGCAGTCGTTAGCCTGATGGAAATTCGCCTTCCGAAAGTAAAGCCAGCGCAGTCACCGGATGCTGGAAAGCTGAACGGTTGTCGCCGCATACGGCGGTCTTTCAACGTTTTTGCTGTTTTTACGCTGTAGTATACTCAGTCAAATCAGGGCCCGAAGTGTCGGCGCCCAGCGGAGACCACCTTGAAAAAACTCGACACCTCGGGGCGGAACCGCTTCGTGTTCTGGCATCGTGCACACTCAGCGAACCGGCCTTTCCATCGCTTGTGCTCAGGACGCCTTGTGGCGTCAATGTTTGCTGTCGTCCTGGCCGTGAATTCAATGGCTGCCCAGGGGCAAGAGCCCGCGGCCCTTCAACAATGCCACGACATACTCGATGGCGATCAGCGGCTTGCCTGTTATGACCGGGTGAGTGACCGTGCCGTTGACGTACAAGGATCACCGGGCGTAGGTCCTGTAAATGCCCAGACAAGCACTGAAGTACCCCCTGGCGATGATCAGCCCTCGATTCTAGAGTCGGCCTGGCGCCTGAACCCTGAATCGGAACGCTATTCGATCAGCATGTACAACGCGAATTACATCTTGCCGTTGCGCTACTCAAACGATGTAAACAACCAACCCTTCAGCCCGATATTTGATGCTGCCGAAATACCCGACCAACAGCTTGATTCCACGGAGGCAAAATTTCAGCTGAGCCTCAAGGCCCGCGTCTGGTCTACCGATGACCGACGCTGGGGACTATGGCTGACTTATACCCAGCAGAATAACTGGCAGATCTACAACGACGCCATTTCACGTCCGTTTCGTGAAACCAACTACATGCCCGAGATTTTCGGCAGTTACCAGACAGACCTTCGAATCGCAGGACTTGACCTGAGACTCATCAATTTTGGCTATAGCCACCAGTCCAATGGTCGCACTGAACCAATTTCGCGCAGTTGGGACAGACTCTTTGTCGAGTTTGGTCTTGAGCGAGACAACCTGGCGTTGATGCTGCGTTTCTGGAAGCGGATAGAGGAGTCCGAGAGTGACGACGACAATGCCGATATCACCGATTACTACGGACACTCCGAACTGAACGCGTATTACCGCTGGGGTAGTGGCGACAGCCTGGCGCTAATGACGCGCGGAAATCTGAGTACGGGTAAAGGTGCGGTTCAGCTGGGTTGGTTTTCGCGCCCATTCATCGGCCCCTTACGCGGCTATGTCCAGGTTTTTTCAGGCTACGGTGAGAGCATGATCGACTACAACTGGAATCAGACCACGGTAGGGATCGGCCTGGCCTTGAGCGATGGTTTTTAAGCAGGGTCTTTTCACTCTGTTGGAGTGACCCCTGAAGGTTCGCGTTCCAGCGCGTCAAGAAGCGTCATGATAATGGGGATTGCCGGTGGTTCGCCGTCATCTTCAAAAAAACGGGTGAGCATGCCTCGATGTGAAGCGGCGACCATGAGCGGTGGTGATTCGCCGGCGATGGTGAGCGACTCCGGGGTCACCACGCCGTCGCCCAAAGCGGGTGCGGATGCCGACAACTCGCCACCGATAATTTGCACTTCCACGGCTGGTGGCCAGGGGCGCGCGTTGAGGTCGAGTAGAAAATCACTGTTGGGCTGCAGGTCAATTTTTGCCGCGCCGGTGCCGTCCTGCAATCCGGAAAGTGGTGAAAAACCCGAGTCCCTGGTCGCAGCCCATTGGTCACGCAGCTCCAGCAATACGCGCAACCGTGCCCAATCTGAACCGTGGCTGGGTGTGCCAACAAGGATGACACCCTTTACCTCGGCGCTTTCCGGGCGGCCTGGTTCAGCGACCGGATAGCGATATCGTGTCACGAAGTCGCGAATGACCAGGCCGCCCATGCTGTGCCCGATCAGAACTACAGGCAGGTCATCCGGCATGTCCGGCCAGGAGGCGGCGAGCAGATCGGTACTCTGGTCGATGCCCTGATCATTGGGGTAGCGGAATTCCAGGCTGTCAAATCCCGCGGCTGTAAGCACTGGCAACAGATCTGCCCAGATATCGCCAGGCTCATCCAGGCCATGGACCAGGAGGACGCGCAGAGACCTGGAAGGATTCAAACCCGTTGCCCGTGGAAAGATTCCATAACGATCTGCCGGGCGCTGCATGGCAGTGGGCAGCTGCTCTTGCAATTGCTCCTGTAACTGCACACGCAATTCGCGTTCCTCGCGCGGGTGCTGCTCGGCCCAGAGACCCCACAGTGCCGCCACCACGAGCAGTACTGCGCTCAGAACGACCGTGCGCCGCAACCAGGGTTTGTGGCGCTTGCCCGAATCGCTTTTCATCATCGGCGGGCCGCGCCGCGCGGCCGGCTGTCAGGCGCCAGCGCTGAACAGCGGCTCGCCAAGCAGACCCTCATCCACGTGAATGCCCAGCCCGGGCCCTTCCGGAACACTGCCGATACCGTTAACGCTGCGCGGCTGGTAACCGGCGACATGCTCGTTGGTCCAATCGTTCATAAACGAGACGCTCAGTAGCGCCCGTGCGCTGGTTGAGGCGGCAAGATGTGCCGAGGTGGCCGAGACGATATCGCCGCCCCAGGTATCCTCAATGGTTATCTGAAGGCCAAGTTCCTGACCAAGGTCCCGCATCAGCTTCGCCCTGGTCAGTCCGCCGACTTTGGATACCTTCAGGTTAAAAGCGCCCGCGCCACCTTCTCCGGCAGCGCGCAGAAGCGTCCGTACATCATCGACCACCTCGTCGTAGACCATCGGCAGCGTGGTGTGCTTGCGTACCTCGATGCACTCTTCCATGGTCGGGCAGGGCTGCTCGAAATAGAACCGTGGCAGATCCTGCATGCCGCGCGCGGCAATGATGGCATCGTTTACCCGCCAACCGCAGTTAGCATCGCCAACAACGATATCCTCCGGGCCGGTGTTTTCAATAATGTGCCTGGCCCGCGCGGCGTCTGTGATGGGGTCCCCGCCGATCTTGAGCTGGAAGCGGTGAATACCCTCGGCCCGCCGGGCCTGGACGTAGTCGCTCATGGCCGCGGGGGACCCCAGCGGTACAGCAAAATAGAGCGGAAAACTTGTCTGGCGGATACCGCCCAGCATCTCGACGATACTGGCACCACGAACCTTGCCGGTTAAGTCCCAGCAGGCCACGTCAATTGGGCTCTTGGCGTAGCGATAGCCCATCAACGCGGCGTCCATGGCATCGTTGACTGCGGCAAAATTGGTGGCGTCCACGCCAATGAGCGCGGGTGCGAGCAACTTCAGCGCCGCCCGCGCCCCTTCGGCATGGGCCGGGAGATAGGTTGAACCCAGCGGACAGACCTCACCCCAGCCAAGGGTTCCGTCTTCGCCGGTAACGCGCACCAGGGTTGAAGGCAGTGCCGTGATTTCGCGTCCGCCTGACATGGTGTAAACGCCATGCACGTACGTCAGCTCAAAGTGATAGACATCGATTCTGGATATTTTCATTCTGCAGTGCTCATGCGGGATTCAGACTGCCTCATTTGAACAACCCGGCGCACCATTTACCCCTCCAGGAAATCAAATATGTCGACCAAGCATAGCAAACCAAAAAGACCTGATGTCAAACCAGATAGTCAGTCTACTTTGGCCGCTGAATTGGCTTATGCTTTGGCGGCGTATTGTGGAGATTATTGAGTGAATCCTGAATTAAAACGCGCCGCGGAAATCGCGGCGGAATATCTGGAATCTTTCGATCACGGTGACGTCAGCCAGGTGGTCGACCCCGGGGTGCTTCGTGACAGGCTGCGCAAGCAGTTGACCGCCGATGGCCTGCCGCCTTTGCAGGTCATTAATGAGCTTGCTGAAGATGCCCGCGAGGGATTACTGAATACGGCCGGCGGGCGGTTCTTTGGCTGGGTCATTGGTGGTGGAATCCCGGTGTCCATTGCTGCTGACTGGTTAACGTCCGCCTGGGATCAGAATGCCGGCGCCTATGCCTGTTCGCCCTCTGCGGCAATCATAGAAGAGGTGGTCGGTGACTGGCTGAAAGACATACTGGGTCTGCCACAGCACGCATCATATGCGTTTGTGACCGGTTGCCAGATGGCGCATGTCACCGCGCTGGCTGCGGCGCGCCACAAGGTCCTGGCCGATAAAGGCTGGTCGGTTGAGGAACAGGGCCTGGCCGGAAGTCCGCCCATTCGCGTGCTGGTCGGGGAACACCATGAAACCCTCGTCAGGGCGCTGCGTCACCTGGGTATTGGCAGTAAGGCGGTGGTCCAGGTCGACCTGCAGTCCGACGGCACCATTGATGTTGACGCGCTGGAAATCGAATTAAGAAAAAACCCGGATATGCCAACCATTGTCTCACTGGCTGCCGGCGACCTGAATCGCGGGGCTTTTGATCCCTTTGACGAGGTGTGTGAGCTGGCGCATGCCCACAAGGCCTGGGTGCATATCGACGGCGCTTTTGGGCTCTGGGTGGCGTCCTCCGGACGTTACCGCCACCTGGTCAGGGGTATTGAGAAAGCGGACTCCTGGGCAACCGATGCGCACAAATGGTTAAACGTGCCCTATGACAGTGGCATCG
This sequence comes from uncultured Gammaproteobacteria bacterium, assembly GCA_942491555.1. Classification (GTDB taxonomy): domain Bacteria; phylum Pseudomonadota; class Gammaproteobacteria; order Xanthomonadales; family SZUA-36; genus Marinihelvus. The sequence continues at coordinate 631,144 of CALOBN010000003.1, read as the reverse complement.
CTTTTGTTGCGGACCCGGGCGCTCACAGGGCGGCAATGTCCATACCGGCGCCTTATGCGGTCGAAGTCGACGACGTTCGCGACCAGTTCAACTGGGGTCCGGAATGGTCAAGACGGGCACGCGGAATCCCCATCTATGCCGCACTGCGCACCCTGGGACGCAATGGAGTGGCCGATATGATTGAGCGGTGCTGTGACCTGACTGACGACTTCGTGCAGCAATTGGACAAGCTGCCTGGCGTTGAAGTGCTTACCAAACCGATCATTAACCAGGGCCTGGTGCGCTTTCTGGATCCTGATGGCGACCATGACACACGTACCGATGCCGTCATCGAACGTATTAATGCCAGTGGTGAGGCCTGGTTTGGTCCGACCGTCTGGAATGGCATGCGCGTGATGCGCATTTCACTGTCCAATTTTCGTACGACACAAGATGACGTTAACCGTGCAGTCGAGGCCATCAAATCAGCGATGCGCTAAAGAAATGGTGCGCGGGTAAGGCCCCGGGTTCTTTCGCGCACGGTTTAAAGCCTGCGCAAGTTTCAGGTTCCCTGCGCCCCGATTCCCCCGGTTGTGTGGTTGAAGGCCGCAGATGTTGCGCGCTCATTCTGTTTTGACCCAAGAAACTCGAAGTCACTCAAACGAAGGCGTTGGCGCGAGAAGATGAAATGGACCACGGATTCCGGTGACAGGCTGGTGACATCGCCGGTCATGTTCTTGCGGTAAAACGCCGGAACACTGCTGTTTTGCCACACTGTCAGTTGTAGCTTTTCTCTGACCATGGCGACATATTCGTCTTGTACATCGCTTTTGACATCAATGGCCATGCTGTCCGGGTTGCGCTGCACGGCAAGAATGGCTTTAACCGCGTAACTCACCATGGTCTGCATATAGCTGATCTGTGAGCTGTGACCGGTCCCCGTGTTGGGCCCGTTGACCTTGAAGTAGTTAGGATAGCCGGAAACCATGATGCCTTTGTAAGAAGCGATCTGTGTTTCCCACTCGCTGTTTAGATTCCGGCCATCTCTGCCAAAAACCTGAAAGGTAAGCGCCTTTTTCATGTCGGTATAGGCATAAAACCCCGTTGCATAGACGATGATATCGAGGGGGATGTCTTTGCCGTCTTTGGTGCGAATCCCGGTCGGGGTAATTTTCCCGATCCCGCTGATATCGACCTCTACATTGTCCCGGGCCAGCGCGGGAAGGTAGGCATTTGTTGGTATGACCCGCCTGCAACCCAATTCATAATCCGGCGTCATATGCTCACGCAGGCGTTCGTCATCAATGTATTTCTCAAGACTCTTGCGCAGACTGCGCCCGTAGACTTTTTTGATGGTTTTACTGAATGTGGCGGTCAGGGGATAGCGACGAAAAGCGACGAACCTCACCTCGTGATAAGCAAATATTGTGAATCGCTTGATATGCCGGATACCGGGCAGATTCGTTATGAGGCGCTCAACAGCGCCGTAGTTGCGATCTGAGCGCGGAATGATCCATTGCGCTCGGCCCATAAATACCGTCAGCCTGGCGACCTTGCCGGCGATGGCGGGAACCACCTGTGCCGCGGAGCACCCGGAGCCGATCACGCCGACGCGCCGGCCCTCCAGGGACACTTCATGATTCCATTGTCCGGTATGGAATGCAGGCCCCTGAAATGTCTCTGCCCCCTCAATGGAGGGCGTTTTGGGGTTAGCCAGCACACCACTGGTATCAATAATGAACTGTGCGACATAGCGCTCGCCTGACGCGACCTCCACGTGCCAGACGCAGCGGGCTTCATCAAAGGTGAGTTGCGTAACCGACTGATTCGTTCTGGCGTACTTGCGCAAGTGAAACTTGTCGATGATGTGGTTGGTGTAGTCGAGTAGCTCGCTCTGCGGCGCGTAGCGCTTTTTGAAGGGATAGGGAATAAAGGAGATCGAGTACAAGCCGGTGGGAACATCCACCTCGGCGCCCGGATAGGAGTTATCCCGCCAGGTTCCGCCGAGTTCAGCGCTTCGCTCCAGAATGACAAAGTCATTTCGCTTGTTTTGCTGCAGACGGACGGCGGCCAATAAACCGGAAAAGCCCGAGCCGATGATGACGGTCTCGAAAACCCGGGGACCGGGTTCCTGCCGGGGATGACCCATTTCTTCAGCAGCGCGCGCCGCAGTCTGTCCAGATGTGTTCATATCGGGGAAAACACCTCGGGACAAAAGGATTTTTTCGGGGCCTGTTCAGGGTTGAGGCCCTTCGATCGCTTCCGCAAGGTGTGATGCAGTGGTATCGATGCCGTGTTCATGCCGCCGAGAATACTGATCGCGGCGTAAAACCAGGTTAAAAATAAATGAACAAATAGGATAAGTGCGTGGGTCAGGACCCCGGCAGTTTATTCACCCCGGTCTCCGTAAGCGCTTGATTGGTAGGAACGGGTATCGCGCAATGAATCCAGCCAATAGCCCGAGCTGATGACGTCAGTTTGCACAGCATTGTCATCAATGGCTTCAGTTTGTAGCGTCCACACGATGGATTCCGCCTCCGGAAATGACGCGCTTTTGAGCTGCTCTTCGAACAGGCGGGGTAAGACCGCGCTATCGTCCATGCCGTCGGCCAGCAACCTGACCAAAAAGGCCTCGTCGAGCGGATGCGACAACACTTCCCGCGCCGCTGGATTGGCCGCGGTGATTTGCAGCGAGACGCGGACTGCATCAGGCTCTGGAAACCTGGCAGGAAATGCGGCCGCCAACAGGCTGCCGACGTTGAACAGGTGCTCGTGCAAAGTCATGTCGGAATCTTCTTCCCACAGCTTTTCATCAAGCATCTCGCCGGACATGTTGCTGATCTCGCCTTTTCTCAGCCTGTCGCCCAGGCGGTACTGCAGAACCACTGTCGCTGCATCCCTGGGCTCCAGGTCCTGCAGTGACATTAAACACATTTCACGCAACTCTTCCGCGCCAATGTCGGCGGTATCGCCAAATTCCATGAGCTCCAATAATGCGAGAAAGTCGCTGGGGAGCCACACCCCTTCGAGTTCTTTCAAAACCTCGAACCGGACAACTTTTACATCGTACTTTGCTTTCAAAATAAGGCCCTGCAGGCGTTCAGCGCACATCGCGCAATGCAGCATAGCATTCCGCTTGGAGCATGATGGAAGGGCGTGGTTGCGATCATCCAGCTTATTGGTTCACTGCTTCGGCCGGTTGTACCAGATCCCGCACATGCTTCTGAAGCGGACCAGAAAAGGTAAAAAGGTAAGGACGAGCGTTTGGGTGACCAGGCGCATTGGTGAGAACCACTCCAGTTTTCTGCCCGAGGTAACCACCGGTGCAATATCCAGGACTTCGAACCCCAGACCACGCGCGCGCCCCCATTTTTTCAGATCCCGTGAGAACCAGATTTCTTCACTGGCGTAGACCGCTTCGCTGAAGCCACCGACGTCCTCAAATCCCTCGGCCAGGCAGAAGACAAAACTGCCGGCAGCCAACCTCATTCGCCTGGAGATCCAGGTCCATGTGCGCACCATGATTTCGGCCCTGGGCGGGATCTGATCAAACACCAATGTTGAGCCGCCGCCGCAGTCAGTGCCACTGCTGAGGCGCTGGAGGGCAGCGCCAAGCAGTTCGCCCGATACCTGCGTGTCTGCATCAATAAAGACCAGGAAGGGTGTATTCGCCACTGCAGCTCCGGCATTGCGGGCCCGGGAGATCTGGTTGACCGGCTCAAAGACCACCCGCGCGCCCGACTGGCTTGCCACCCGGGCGGTATCGTCGGTGGAGTTGTTGTCCACCACGACCACCTGGCCAGGCATGCTGATTCTGCCCATGGCCACAGCCAGCGCGTCCAGGGTGGCCGGCAGGAACTCTGCTTCGTTGAAGGCAGGGACAATGACGGTATAGCTCTGGGAAGGTGGATCCACTATGTGCCTGCAAGAATCAAAAAGCATTATGGGCTTTATGGCATCAAAAAACCCCGCTAAAACTAGCGGGGCTTTTTGATTCTGAGCGACTGGGCGGGTTGCTTTTTTCCGACCCCCGGAATGCTGAAGACCTATTTTCGGTTTAGCCCGCCGCGCTGGGTTGCGACATAACCAAAGAAGCCAAACAGGAGCAGCGACAAGGCGATACCCCATGAAGACAAGGCGGGTATTGGCACACTGGGTCCTGCGGGGCTTGGCGATGCGTCATTGTCCAGCCTGATCGCTGGCATGACACTATTGCCAGTATTGCCACTTTGTGTGCCGTCAATGACATCAAAGCCATCCTGCGAGAACGTCACGTTGTTGTTGTCATAAAAGAAATTCTGATTGCCATTGCCAGAGAAGGCGAATTCAATGTGATAGAAACTTCCGGCGGTATATGGAATGTCGGCAACAGGGAAATCAATCCACTCCAGGCCGTTGGTTGTCACCACTGCACTGCCAGAGGCGAGAATGGTTTCACCGGTGGTGATATTGCCGTTTGCCGAGGTCGTTTGGGATAGCGTATAAGAAAGGTCAATGCCCGTAAGGTCGTGGTAGACGCCTATGGAGCTTATTACGCCATCAACAGTGGCTTGAAAAACGACGCCTCTTCCTGAACCCCATGCATCATTGGAATTGGTGGTAAAAACTCTGCCCACCGGATCATTTGGCGGTACAAACTCGATGATGGCGGCATGGGCAGAACTTGTGAACAGTAATAGGGCTCCGATCAATAGTTTTTTCATTTGCTTCCCCACGGTTTATTAATTCAGAAAATTATTTGATTGACCCGCTTGGGTCGCCAGTTTGCTTATCGCCGCACAAAGAGTGTACACGAAAATAGTAAACGTTTTAATGTGCATAAAAATCAAGGGTTTATTAAAAGAAAGTCCAAACAAAGACAGCTACTGCAAAGAGCGTTTAATCCTGGCGCCCCGAGCTCGACAGGGAAGTAGCAGGATAGCCAGGTTAAGTCTCCCGGTTTTGTGATCAGCACCGGGCTTCAACTTGGTCTTTTGCACCCGGTATGCCGGCGCAGAAGTGCAAGTCAGACCAAGCATTCATTTCACTGAGCGGGTACAGTACACGATCCTTCTGCAACGCTGGTCCAGCCGGGTTTAACATGGTTCCAAATTCAAGCTCTTCAGGTCTGCCATCAATGAACTGGCTGCGCCTTGCATTGATTGGCTCGGTGTTGGCGCTGGTCGTGCACCTGGTGGTGCTGTTGATCAGTGGGCAGAATCCCATTCAGACACCCATCAGCCAGCTTAGCCGTCATGAGTGGGGCTGGCTGCAATCGCTGGGACTGATCGGCTTTGGCGGTGCGCATATCGCACTGGCAGTGGCGCTTGGCAAGATGGACCATGGGCGCCTGTGGCCTTACGGTCGGGCGCTGCTCGTTGCCAGCGGTCTGACCCTGTTTTATATCGCTTATTACTTTGTGACCTCTGGTGATGCGGCGTTAAGCGGCCCGAATGCCAACGATCCCTTGTGGATTGTTGCCAGCCTGACTGGTACGGCCATGGGCGCATTGCAACCCGGCCTGGCCCGGCTGGCCCGCGGCCTTGGTTTGTTCAGTGCCATGTGCCTGGGCGTCTGGCTGTGGTTGATTGTGCTGCTTATCTTCGTCAATGACAGCTGGCTGGGGGCCTACGAGCGCATTGTTGGCGCCGTTTACCTGGTCTGGATAACGGGCGTGACCCTGGGGCTGATCAAAGCCAGGAATGCACACAATTGAAACGGGAACTTTTCACGCTGATGGAATGACCCCTTGGCTGGGCAGTCTGCTTCCTTAATAAGCAGCAGGGGTCTTAAGATTGAAGCTACACGCACATCATTCAGGACAATGCTGGCATGCCGCTGGTTGCTCATAGCAATTTACCGACCTTTGCGTACCTGGAGGAACAGGGGCATGAATTATTGTCCCTGGAAAAAGCCGTGCACCAGGATATCCGCGAACTGCATATCGGATTTCTGAACATGATGCCCGATGCGGCGCTGCTGGCGACGGAGCGGCAGTTTATCCGGCTGGTCGGCAGCTGCAACCGAATCGCCCAGTTTTTTGTGCACCCGTTTTCATTGCCCTCGTTGCAGCGCAGTCCCGCGACCGAGGAGTACATTGCAACGTACTACAGCACTTTTGATGAGCTCCAAGTGCAAGGGCTGGATGCGCTGATCATTACCGGTGCTAATGTGGCAAACCCTGCTCTGGATGTGGAGCCTTTCTGGGAGCCCCTGGTCGAAGTTACTTCCTGGGCGGAAGATAATGTCGCCTCGATATTGTGCTCATGCCTGGCCACCCATGCCTTGCTGAAGCACTTTCATGGCATCGAACGTCAGCCATTGCCAGGTAAACGATGGGGTGTGTACAGCCACCGGATCAGTGCACCAAAGCATCCCCTGTTGCGCGATATCAATACACGTTTTGACGCGCCGCACTCGCGGTTTAATGATATTTCACGCAAGCAGCTTGAGGGTTCAGGTTTGACGGTGCTCGCGGAAAGTGCGGAAGGCGGCGTGCACCTTGCGGTCAGCCCGGATCAGTTTCGTGTTGTGTATATGCAAGGCCATCCGGAATATGACTTCAACAGCTTGCTGAAGGAATATCAGCGCGAGCTTTTGCGCTATTTCTCTGACGAGCGCCCCAGCCGCCCCCCGTTTCCGGTGAACTATTTCCCGGAGGATGCAGTCTTCCTGTGGAATGACTACATTGATGCTGCACGTCATGCCATGAGGAATGGTAAGGCGCCGCCAGACAGCCCGGAACGCTTAATCGAACCGCTGCTGGACAATACCTGGGGCGATACGGCCAAAGCGATCGTGAATAACTGGCTGGGCCTGGTTTATCAGTTGACCAGCCTGGACAGAACCGGGCACTTCATGCCGGGCGTAGATCCGAACGATCCGCTCGGTATTAACGCAGCACATCCCGGCGACGCTCCAGGCGGCGCCCTGAAATTGGAACCTTGAGGAATCAACAATGAAAGATGAAACACTGGCCATTCATGCAGGCTTCAAATTCGATGAAACGACGCGCTCGGTTGCGGTGCCGATTTACCAGACGGTTGCCTATGAGTTTGAAAACGCGCAGCACGGTGCGGATCTTTTTAACCTCGAAGTGCAGGGGAATATTTATACCCGCATCATGAATCCTACCACCGGTGTTCTTGAGCAGCGCTGCGCTGAACTTGAAGGGGGGATCGCCGGGCTTTGTCTGAGTGCCGGTAGTGCGGCGGTGAACTATGCGATTCTCAATATCGCCGAGCAGGGCAATAATATTGTCACCGTCCCGCAGCTGTATGGCGGTACCTACACACTGTTCAAACACATGCTGCCAAAACTGGGCATTGATGTGCGTTTTGCGGCCAATGATGATGCAGCATCGCTCGAGCAACTGATTGACGATAAGACCACGGCGATTTTCTGCGAGTCAATCGGCAACCCTGCCGGCAACATCGTCGATCTCGAGGCCCTGGCCCGGATGGCGCATTCACGGGGCGTTCCAATGATTGTCGACAACACGGTTGCGACGCCGGCCTTGCTCAAGCCCATACAGTGGGGTGCCGATATTGTTGTCAATTCGCTGACCAAGTACATGGCAGGGCACGGCAACTCACTGGGCGGCGTTATTGTTGATAGCGGCCAGTTTCCCTGGGCCGATTATCCGGAACGCTTCCACATGCTGACTGAGCCGGAAGCGTCCTACCACGGCGTTGTGTATACCGAGGCGCTGGGCCCGGCGGCATACATCGGTCGTGCCCGCACGGTGCCTTTGCGCAATATGGGTTCGGCGCTCAGTCCCATGAATGCGTTCCAGATTCTGCAGGGTATGCAGACCCTGCCACTGCGCATGGAGCGTCATTGCGACAATGCCATGGCGGTCGCCCGCTACCTGTCCGATGACCCCCGGGTTACCTGGGTCAACTACGCCGGCCTGCCAGATTCGCCATATTACGAATTAGCACAGAAGTACACGGGTGGAAAGCCATCGGCTCTGTTGTCATTTGGTATTAAGGGTGGCTTTGAAGCAGCGGTCAAATTCTATGATGCATTGCAGTTATTTCTGCGTCTGGTCAACATTGGTGATGTGAAATCGCTGGCCGCGCACCCGGCCTCGACCACCCACCGGCAGCTGACCGACGATGAATTGACCGCGGCCGGTGTCAGCAAAGACATGCTGCGCCTGTGTGTTGGCATCGAACACATTGATGACATCATCGCTGACCTTGATCAGGCGCTGGCGGCATCGCAATAGCCCCTTTGTGGGTGCAATGCTGTTATTGCTCGAACCCGTCTGAGAACACCGGGCCCGTTTCGCCATTGAAGATATTCAGGCGCGAACCCGCGATAACATAGACGTTGCCCGCCTCATCTTCACCCAGGCTGCGCACGACGCTGCCCGCCGAGCCGAACGTCTCCCGCACCCAGGTGCCGTTGGCCTCGCGTCCGAACCACAAGGTACCTGAACAGAAGTCGGTAAAAATATAGCGTCCCCACAGGCTGTTGACCGGCCCCCGGTAACGGTATCCACCCGTCACTGAGCAGTTGGCCCCGGCGCGGGGGTATTCCATAACAGGAAGAATCGATCCTGGAATCGTGCATGCCGTGTTCGAGGGACCTCTCAGGGTTGAGCCCTCACAGACGTTCCAGCCCAGGTTGCCGCCGCTGTCCAGGGGCCATTGCAGGAGACTGACTTCTTCGGTGGTCGCCTGTCCGACATCACCGATCCACAGGCCCCGCGTGAAGCGATCAAAACTCCAGCGCCACGGATTACGCAAGCCGTAGAGCAATACTTCGCCACAGCGATCCGCCCGGCCCGCATAAGGGTTGTTTGCCGGCACGGCATATTCAGCTGAGCCGTTGCTGTTTGCAGCGCACAAATTGTTGCTGCCGGCGGCTGTGGTGTTATCGATGTCAATGCGCAACATCTTACCCAGCAGCGCAAGCCCGTCCTCAATGGCGCCGGCGCTTCCGCAGGAAGAGGGGGCCGCCAGGGTGGCAGGATTGAGTGTCTGCGCGCGATTACAGGGGTCGTTGCCGCTTCCGCCATCACCCAGGCCGATATACAGGTAGCCGTCCGGGCCAAACCGCATCTGGCCACCGTTGTGGTTGGAAAAGTCCTGGGGAACGCTCAGAATGATTCGTTGTGGCGCAGAGTTCCCGACATTGGGGTTGCCGGTGACCGTAAATTCCGCGACGATCGTGTCGCCAACATCGGTGCCGGCCGGGCGCGAGGCGCCGGCAGAATAATGCAGGTAAAACTTACCTTCGCCCGCAGCGCCGGGCACGCCGTGGTCGGGGTGAAAGGCGATATCCAGCAGCCCGCGTTCGTTACCGGACGTCACGCGTGAACCCAGGTTGACGAAGGGCGTGGCCAGCACCGCGCCGGAACCATCAATCACGCGAATGGTTCCACCCAACTCCACAACAAACAAACGCCCGCTGCCGTCGCCTGCGTGCTTGATCCCCACGGGCGTTGAGAATGACGGCAGGCCGGGAACCGGATCCAGTGTCACATCAGGGGGGATTTGCGCGTGCAGGGGCGCAGCCATGAGCAAAAACGTGAGAAACATCCCTTTTCTCATCACGACTCTCCATGTTCATGAGGAGCCTTCAGTATATCGGTACACACCCGGATTGGAATGATTTCAGCATCCGCGTTGATACCCGGCTCCGATCCGTGTGGTTTTTATTTCAGACGGAGCTTGAGTCAGCCAGTCCTGCAAACAATCCATTTACGACGATGTCCTCATAGCTTACGAGCCCAACGATGGTCCCCTTATCAAGTACCGGCGCCCTGGATAAGCCGAATTTCGCGAACAGTCGGGTGCAAAAGCGAATATCCATCTCCGGATCTACATGCACGACCGGTTTGGTCATAAGTTCATAGAGGTTGATCCGTTCGGGCGCCCGCGCCGGCGAGAGCACCATTTGGGCCAGGTCGTTGAACACGACGATGCCATACTCATCATTCTCATCGCGCTTATCGATGATCAGCGCCTGGGTTCGTGGATACTTCATGCCACGCACCGCTTCGGCCACGGTCAACATGCCATCGACAATATCAACCTGGGTTTGCATGACATTTCTGACGCGCACAATCTCTTGCTTGCTCATATGCTGTTTTCTACCTGTTCACTGAGTTTGGCGATTTGATGACGAACGCCGATGGCATCCTCAACGTCAATCTGAAAGGCAATGCCGGCGCCGGAGGTCTCGTCGAATTCGCCGACTTCTGCCACACTCTCGAGGATATTCCGGCTCTGGTGTTCTTCTGCTAAAACCAGAATCACATCAATCTGAGAGTCAACGCTGATACCGAAAAACGACGAGGCCGGACTAAGACCTTCGCCGCGCGCGCGATCGAGAACCGTACAACCCGTCGCACCTGCCGCCCGGGCGGCATCGATAACAGTTCTGGTGCGTTCGTCTTCGACCATGATAACGATCAGTTTAAAATGCATTTTTCTGCTCCAGTGTTCAAGTTTTAGGGGCTTTCCCCGCCATCCCGCCTGCGATTGCGGCGCGTCAGCCATGTGCCTATTTGTGCGTAGGCCATTACAGCCATGATAGGAAACAGGCTTGCAAAGGCAATCAGGCCGAAGCCATCCAGAATCGGGCTGCGCCCCGGAATCGTTTCCGCCAGCCCAAGGCCCAGCGCCGCTACCAGCGGCACGGTAACCGTGGAGGTGGTTACTCCTCCGGAGTCATAGGCCAGCGGAATGATCATCCTCGGCGCGAAGGCGGTTTGCACAATCACTACCACGTAGCCTGTGATGATGTACCAGTGCAATGGCGTACCGGTGATAATTCTGAACGTCCCCAGGGCCACACCCACTGCCACACCCAGTGCCACGGCAACACGCAGGCCGCGCACCGAGATAGCACCCGCGGAAACATCATTGGCCTTGATGGCAACGGCCAGCAAGGCCGGCTCGGCCACCGTGGTTGCAAACCCAATGGCGAAGGCAAAAGCATAGACCCAGAGATAGTCGGACCAGGTGCCCAGCCTGATGCCATCTGCGCCGAAAATGAATTCCGGTGCGGTCAGTTGTTCGGCCATCAGGCGGCCCAGTGGAAACAGTGCCAGCTCGAGGCCCTGCAAAAACAGGGCGAGCCCGATCAGCACCATCAGCAGGCCTGCGGCCACCGCCGCCGGATTGCGGATCGGCCGGCGCAAAACAAAAAGCTGAAAACCGAACAGGATCGCTGCAATCGGCAGAATATCCCGCAGCATGTTGAGCAGTGTCCCGCCAAAGCTGGCAAGGGCATCCATCATGTAAACGCCTCGATGGCAATGCCATAGGCCATGACAAACATCATGGGCGTAAGTGAGGCGAAGGCAATAAGACCAAAACCATCGATCAAGGGGTTTCGGCCGCGAATCGTACTGGCCAGGCCGACACCCAGGGCGGCCACCAACGGCACCGTCACCGTCGATGTGGTGACACCGCCAGAGTCATAGGCAATGCCGATGATCTCCTGCGGGGCAAAGAAGGTCATCAGGACCACGCCGGCATAACCGCCAATAATCAGGTACTGCACGGGCCATCCCTTGATAATCCGGAACACACCCACCAGCAACGCCACACCTACCGAAAGCGCCACCGTCAGACGCAAGCCCAACGCATACTGCTGCTCCGCACCCGGTGTATTGGCTATTACAGCACCCTGGGCGGCTATGCGGGCGGCCTCATCGGCAATCGCGATCAGGGCTGGCTCGGCTATCGTTGTCCCAAAGCCCAGGGTGAAGGCAAACAACAGCAGCCACCAAAGACTGCCCCGGCGTACGAAATCGCCCGCCATTTCCTCGCCGATCGGGAACAGGGCCAGTTGCAGCCCGCGCACAAACAGGGCCAGCCCGATCATGACCATTAGAGCACCGGCCAGAATACGGCCAAGGTTCGGTATCGGTTCCCGTAAAACAACGAGCTCGAAAAAAGCCACGACGAGCACAATGGGCAACAGCGCCAGCGCGCTTTCGCGTAGGGAATCAAAGGCCTGCCGCCCCATTCTCCAGACGACTTTCTTCAGCACCGTGCTGTTGGCTTCAACTGGATCGGGCCGGCTGGATTTTGACATAGGCAATTGCGCTTGCGTGACACGGAAAACGAGTCCTGATTATCACAGAAAAGAAGCGCCACGGAGATGGCCCAGGTCAATCGCAGCAATGATTTACGTTCCAGGGGCGCCTGTCAGAGCAGTAAATGACGGTTGATGGCTTACTCAGAGCGCCTGGGTAGTTTCCAGTCGGGGCGGACAAAGTGGCAGGTATACCCGCCGGGTGTGCGCTCAAGGTAATCCTGGTGTTCAGGCTCAGCCTCCCAGAAAGGGCCGGCTTCGCTGAGTTCTGTGACGACTTTGCCGGGCCACAGGCCTGAGGCCTCAACATCTGCAATGGTATCTGCCGCCACCTCATGTTGTGCACCCGAGGTGTAAAAGATGGCTGATCGATAGCTGGCGCCGCGGTCGTTGCCCTGGCGATTGGGCGTGGTGGGATCATGAATCTGGAAGAAAAATTCCAGTAACTCGCGAAAGCTGACGATCTCCGGGTCAAAAATGATTTCAATGGCCTCGGCGTGATTGCCGTGATTGCGGTAAGTGGCATGGTCCACTTCGCCGCCGGAGTAACCCACCCGGGTGGACAGCACCCCGTCCATGCGGCGGATCAATTGCTGCATACCCCAAAAACATCCGCCTGCAAGCACGGCACGTTCGGTTTTCTCACTCATGGTTTAACTGATATCCCTGATTGAATAACGCCCCGGCTGAGATCAGACGGGACTTGTTGCGTTGCGCGAAGTTTATGACAGTCTGCGTGAAGACTCACTAGCAAAGCGATTTTGGCCTTGCCCTGAACCCGCTCAAAGAATCAGGGAGCACCAATCAGGCACAGGATGACATTTAAATGTTGCTGAGAATTATGCAATCAGGAATCGCTCACCTTACAATGGAGCGCCTGTTTTCCTGAGGGGTTGTACGTGGGCCTCTCGTCCACTGAAATCCTGAAACTGACCGGAACCACCGTAAGCGATCAGGTGGTTGGGGAGATAGCCGTTACAACATGGTCTGGTTAGCATCGTTCCCACGCTCAGGAAATACGTTCCTGAGAAACATACTGTTCGAAGTCTACGGACTCGCTTCCAGCACCTACCATAGGGAAAGCGAGTACCCGGTGGACGCGAACTTTAAACAGTTCCCGGTCATCAAGACGCATGAGCTGCCCGGAGCGCTGGAAGCAGACGGGGTCTTCGCGGGAGAACCTGTCGTATACCTGGTCCGCGATGGTCGCGATGCAATGTGTTCAATTGCGCATCACCGCAGCAACCTGATAGCCCCCGGCTCGGACTATGAGCAGAATTTACGTGAAGCGATTCTGGCTGATCGTGGGAGCTTCTTTGGCGGGTGGTCCCAGAATGTTGAACAGTGGTGCAAGCGGGCAGACCTGGTTATTCGTTTCGAGGATTTGATCAAAGACCCCTTGTCCGAGGTTGAGCGCCTGCGCACGATTTTTGAGCTGCCACAACCCGATGCTGAAAAGCTGCCAACCTTCGAGAGTTTGAAATCCGGCATTCCTGAATACGGTGCAAAACGTCACCAGGAAATCAGCGAAGACGAAAAGAAGGAGCACTCGAAGCGATTTTTTCGTCGTGGCAAGGCCGGTGGGTGGCGTGAGGAAATGCCCGGGGCGCTGCAGGAGCTGTTCTGGAGCATCCACGGCGATACCATGGATTCGGTGGGCTACTCGTATTCAGGCGACTTGCGCGAGCCACACCGTGATATGGACTACGTGTTGCGGGAAAAACTGGGGCTTGAGTCGATTCGTCAGCCTGAGCGTCGTTACCGGGTGCTCATGGAGGCCAACAAGCTGGTGTCAAGCGACAATGATGGCGTTAAACGCTACCAGGTCGAACTTTTGAAGGCGATGTTTCCGGCGGTCAGTTACCCGCAGTCGCGCTGGCAGATTGATCTTTATATTCACGGCAAAATTCTCCCGCTTGATGAGTGCGGGCCCTTACTTTTTCACTCCTTCAGTCGCAGTGACCTGCAGTCATCTGCGCGCCGTAAAAGCGAATCCGCAACGGGGGCAGCCGGCAATGGCGCTACATCAAATGACCCTGGAATTGCAGAAATCAGCCAGAACTTCATTCCCGAGCCTGGCATTCTGACCCGCATCGAACTGGGCCTGGTCAGACTGGCGCCATCGCGCTTCGTTGAATACCTGAAACAAAACGAGAATACGATTTTTCATGTTGTCTACGATGGAATGCGGTCGATTCTGGTGCGGGTGCTGGATTTTCTGGACACCATGCTTGATTCAGCTTACCGGTCTGCCAAGCGTTTGCGTGGCCTGTTCGCATCAGCTTCCACAAAGGGCAAATTGACTGGCTATGACTTGATTCACCTCCCACTAAAGCAGCATTTTCGAGCATTCAGACGCAATGACACAAAAAAACTGATTACCTTCCACGACCTCACGCACTTGTATTTTCCGCAGTTTCACACCCGGAGTAACATTCGAAATGCCAGACAGGGAGTGAATTTTGCAGTTACGAGCGGCGCTGACATCATTGCCGTTTCCGAGGCCACGCGGCAGAACATCCTGGCTGATTTAAACGTGGATGCAGCCAGGGTACATTTAATTCATGAGGCCGCCGACCCGCGTAAATTCAGCGCCAGGCCCGGCAAAGGGGATTGCAAACTGGTGCGTCTAAAATACGGCCTTAGATTCGATGGACCCTACATTATTTGTCTTTCTACACTGGAGCCACGCAAAAATCTGAAGAACACCATCCGCGCTTTTGTGTCTCTGCGTGAAGAACATCCAGACCTTGATCTTTCGCTGGTCATTGCCGGTAAGCAGGGTTGGGACGCTGATGGCATTTATGCGTTGGCTAAAAAAGCCGGCGGTCGCGTATTTTTTACCGGCTTTGTCGACGATCAAGACCTGGCTTATCTCTACTCAGATGCACTGTGCCTCAGTTATCTGTCATTCTATGAAGGGTTCGGGCTACCGGTGCTTGAGGCAATGAGATGTGGTACACCGGTGGTATTCGGCAACAACAGCTCAATGATCGAGGTCGCAGGCGAGGGTGGGTTACCAGCCGATCCGGATGACCTGCAGGACATCAAGATGCAATATATGGCTTTGTATCAGGATCCCGGGTTACGTCGTCAGAAGTCCCTCGCCGCTCTGCGGCAGGCAAACCAGTTCTCCTGGAGGAAAGCCGCCATTCAAACACTGGATCTGTACCAGGAACTCATTGATGGTTCTGATTAATCGATCAGGCCCCTGGCGCCATCTCCGGTCAGCCTGGTTTGCAAGCAGAAAAACGCTGTTCCCCGGCGTCGTTCAGATGTGTTCGAAAGCATGAATATCCTTATCGGAACGGACAGTCTGCACCCGCCACTGACCGGCATAGGTCGCTATGCCCGTGAACTTTGTCTCGGGATGCTTGACAGGGAAGGGGTCGACTCGATTCAGGGCTATGACCTTGGCAAAGTGCATTCGGTGAGGGAACGGCTGCAGGAGCTGGATCAGGCAGACGCAAAGGAGCGCCAGACCGCAGATACAAAGAGTCTGAGGAAAATGGCTGCCGGCTCTGTCCTGGGTATCACCCTGTATCGTTTCTACTTGTCGCTGCAGCGCCCGTACAAGGTCCCGGGACAAAAGGATGTGGTGTATCACTTTCCCAATTTTCACTTGCCCAGGGTGGCCGGGCCGGCGGTGGTTACCGTGCATGACATGACCCACCGTTTGTATCCCGACTATCACCCCAAAGCCCGGATTAGCTGGCTCAACCAGATGTTGCCCCGCGCTGTCAGGGACAGCGATCACATCATCTGTGTCTCCGAGTCGACCCGGACTGACCTGCTGCGTGAGTTTGATTTTGCCAGTAGCAAAACGAGTGTGATTTATCCGGGAGTCAGTGATGTATTTCGCAGACAATCGGCGCAACAGACACAGGCGACGTTAAGCCAATTGGGATTAAATCACGGGGGCTACTTTCTGGTTGTCTCCACCATGGAGCCGCGCAAGAACATCGAGGCCCTGCTGGACGCCTACCTGGCTTTACCCGGCGATATTCGTGAAGCTCATCCGCTGGTGCTGGCAGGTGTGATGGGCTGGATGTGCGAAGGTATTAGAGAACGCCTTGAGGCACTGCAGGGTTCGCAGGTCAGATATCTGGGCTATGTCCCGGAACAGCAGCTGCCTGACCTTTACAGCGGCGCCCTGTGCTGTGTGTATCCCAGTTTCTACGAGGGCTTCGGCCTGCCTCTGTTGGAGGCGCAGGCGAGTGGAGTACCCTTGATCACCTCAAATACTTCCTCGCTGCCTGAAGTGGCCGGACCGGATGCGTTGCTGTTTAATCCGCAGGATACCGATGAGCTGTCGGATGGCCTGCGCAAGGCCGCTGAGGACAGTGAATGGCGTGAGCGCTGCTCGGCTTCGGGATTAGCTTACGCCGAACAGTTCAGCTGGCAACGTTGTGTCGCCGAAACCCTGGAAGTCTATCGCTCGCTATTGCCCTGATCGTCGGGCGTATCCCGGTCGCCATATTCGTCTGCGGCCATGCCCCAGATGGTGATGAAAAATGCGGCGATAATGGGTCCGATCACCACGCCGGCAAGCCCAAAGGCCACCAGCCCGCCCAGGGTCGAAAGTAAAATCAGGTAATCCGGCATCTGCGTATCGCGACCGACCAACAGGGGTCGTAGCAGGTTGTCAGCAAGGCCGATAAACACGACACCCACGATCACCATAATCACCCCCATGGCGATCTGACCATTCACAAACAACAAAATCGCGGCCGGTACCCATACCAGCGCAGGCCCGACAGCCGGTACGATACTCAACAGCGCCATGACGACGCCCCACAGCACCGGTGAGGTCAAACCCATCAGGGCGAACGCCACGCCGCCAATCATGCCCTGGACCAGGCCGATCACCAGGGTGCCCTTGATGGTGGCCCGTGATACCGCGGCGAAGCGATCCAGTAACTCGTGCTCTTTCTCATCACCCAGGGGAGAGGCGTGTATGACCGCCTCAATGATCTGTTTTCCATCCCGCATCATGAAAAACAGCAGATACAACATGATGGAAAACATGACAGCGAAGCGCACGGTGTTTTGGCCCAGCGCCACGATCGAGGAGGTCACAAACTGGCCGGAACGCAGTACGACCGTTGAGAGCTGCGCCTTGATCTTGTCAATTTCAAATCCGAGCGATTCAAGCGCCGTGGAAACGACAGGCACCTTTAGCGTTAACCAATCCAGAATGCCGGTTATCGCAATATCACCGCTGCGCACGCGCTCATAGAGTTGGGTGGCTTCCTGGGCGACCGCGGCCGTGACGCCGACCAGGGGCAAAATGGCCAGCAGCAACACCAATATAAGGCTGATGCCGGCGGCCAGCGACTGGCGCTCGCCCGTCAAGCGCAAGATTTTTGAATGCAGCGG
Source organism: uncultured Gammaproteobacteria bacterium (assembly GCA_942491555.1). Taxonomy (GTDB): domain Bacteria; phylum Pseudomonadota; class Gammaproteobacteria; order Xanthomonadales; family SZUA-36; genus Marinihelvus. Next base: position 613,747 of record CALOBN010000003.1, on the reverse strand, counting down.
ATAGAAAACGATACCAAGGGCGACGGCCCAGAAGATCGGCTGCAAAAACCCCCTGATCAGCCACACAAACGCCGCGCTAACCGCCAGCAGCAGCAGACCGAAGAATATTTTTTGGGCCAGACTTTCATTCATGGTGAAATCTTACCAGTAGCTTATTCAGCTTGCGCAGTAAAAGGCGTCTTCAGCGCAGCAAAAGCAGCGGTACCGGGCTATCGCTGATCATTTTTGACGTGTTACTCCCGACAAATAACTCACGTACGCGCGAGTGCCCATAGGCACCCATGACAATCAGGCCGATATGGTGCTCACTTCGGAACGCGCTGAGCTCGGCTACCACGCCGCCCTGGCGCAGATGACCCTGGACCTCGTGACCGTGCGAACTCAGAACGTTGCAGGCGTCCTGGAGGTCCTGCCGGTTGCGTGCATTATCGCTGCCAATCATGACCACATGTCCCGGCATGGACTTGAACAAATCACCACGGGCGATGTCGGCGATGGCTTTCCTGGCGGTTTCGCTGCCGTCGTAGGCGACCATGAAGCTTGCCGGCTGCGTGAATTGCCCAACGGCGACGATAACAGGTGTGTGTATTCCCCGAACCAGGCTTTCGAGCTGGGCCCCAAGCTTGCTTGAATTCCCCTCATGGTCCTCGCCCAGCCGGCCTATGGTGAAAAGGCGCGTCTCGTCCTCCAGCGTCATGACAGCATCGAGCAGGTCGCCATGGCGCTGCTGCACCGTTACGGTTGCGATTCCGGCATCGAGCGCCCGCTCCCTGGCCTCTTCCAGCATATGTTTACCCAGCTGGATGGCGAGCTTGCCCCGTTTTTCATCCAGCTCGGTCAGCTCATCAAGCAAGTGACTGGCACTTCCAGGCCCGATGGAGCCCGAACGATTACCAATGGGCTGACTGGTTCTTTCCAACACATGCAGAAACTTCAGTGGTGTGCCGAGCTGTTTGCTCGCCCAGGCGGCTGTATCAACAATAGATTCGGTCATTTGCGACCCGTCGATGCAGGCGGTCACGATGTTTTTCTTGCTGGTGATCACGTCACTCATGGGTTGTTTTCCATCAATTTTTCAACTTCCTCGGGTTTGTCGTATACACCAAAGCGATCAACAACGGTCCGGGTCGCTGCATTCATGCCAACCACGTCCACCTGCGTGCCTTCACGGCGGAACTTAATGACCACCTTGTCCAGCGCGGCCACCGAGGTGATATCCCAGAAATGTGCTTTGGACAGGTCAATAACCACCCGTTCAACCACCTCTTTGAAATCAAACGATGCAATGAAATGGTCGGCAGATGCGAAAAAGACCTGCCCGATCACCACATATTGACGGGTGACACGGTCTGTTACCTCGTTTTTGACCACCATGAAGCGGCCGATCTTGTTGGCAAAGAACAGGGCGCCCAGCAACACACCGACAAGCACGCCGAGCGCGAGATTGTGAGTGAAGACCACCACAATCACCGTGGAAATCATCACCACGCTGCTGGATACGGGGTGGGTTCGCAAATTGCTGACCGATTCCCAGGAGAACGTACCAATCGACACCATGATCATAACGGCCACCAGCGCTGCCATTGGAATCTGCCGGATCCAGTCGTCCAGGAACACCACCATGATCAGCAGAAACAGCCCGGCAGTAAATGTTGACAGGCGTCCGCGGCCACCGGACTTAACGTTAATGATGGATTGGCCAATCATGGCACAGCCGGCCATGCCGCCAAGCAGTCCTGAGCCGATATTGGCGACGCCCTGGGCCTTGCACTCGCGATTCTTGTCGCTGTCGGTATCAGTCAGATCATCGACAATCGTCGCGGTCATCATGGATTCAAGGAGTCCGACCACAGCCAGGGCAATGGCATAGGGGAAAATAATACGCAGTGTTTCCAGGTTCAGCGGCACATCGGGCCACAGGAATACCGGGAGCGTGTCAGGCAGTTCGCCCATGTCGCCGACCGTGCGGATATCCAGGCCCATCGCGATGGCCGCTGCGGTCAGGGCGACGATGCATACGAGGGGCGAGGGAATCGCCCGGCCAATAACCGGCAGCAATGGAAACAGGTAGATAATGCCCAGCCCGGCGGCAGTCATGGCATACACGTGCCAGGTGACATTGGTTAATTCCGGTAGTTGCGCCATGAAGATCAGGATGGCCAGCGCGTTAACGAAGCCGGTTACCACCGAGCGTGACACGAAGCGCATCAGGCTGCCGAGCCTGAGAAAGCCTGCAAGAATCTGGAATAAGCCAGTCAGCAGCGTTGCCGCAAGCAGGTATTGGAGCCCGTGCTCCCGGACCAGCGTGACCATCAGCAAGGCCATGGCGCCCGTCGCGGCACTGATCATGCCCGTCCGCCCGCCAATGACGGCGGTGATGACAGCAATGCAGAACGAGGCATAGAGACCCACCTTCGGGTCGACTCCGGCGATGATGGAAAAAGCAATCGCCTCGGGAATCAGCGCCAGCGCCACCACGGTGCCGGCCAGCAGGTCATTTCTCGTGTTGCCGAGCCAGTCCTGTTTCAGTGTTGTAAGCATCGGGTCCTGTATTCTGAGCCAGCCGGCTGCGGGCCGACATATTCGCGATGCGGTGACGGGATTGCGCCGGCTGCAGATGCTGGACCGGGGTTTCGGTATGTCACCGGTGTCTTCGTGCACGTAGCGCGAAGCGCGCCATAGTACCGGATCGTTCGGAGCATGACAGCGATGATCGCATTGAACTGGTTCAGCGCATGGCCAAGAGCGATATGTTCTGGCAAGCTGTACGGCCGTTGGGAAGCCTGCGCCGTGGGGGCCGGGTACATACTGGAGAACGATTCATGTCAGCGAGTTCTGATCACCGCGGAGACAGCGAAAACCATCAGCAGTGGGGTCAGGTGGTCAGCGATGACAGCGAACGTGCCGCCAGGGAGCAGGCAGAGCGTGATCCGGGAGCGTTTCACGGTGATATTGCTGCTGCAGAGCTGCACTGGTTTGATGAAGAGAACGCGGCCTGGATAAACCTCAGTCCTGAGCAAGACCTCTGGACAGGTTTTGACGAGCACAGCGGCAATGCGACCGCGTCTGACCTGCGATCTGCCGATTGGCGTCCCTGGGACAAAGCGTTTGACGACTCTGCGGCACCGTTTTACCGCTGGTTTCGCGGGGCCAAAACCAATGCCTGTTTCAATGAGGTCGACCGGCATGTTCTCGGTGGGCGTGGAAGTCATCACGCGTTTCGTTTTGAGGGCGACCGCTGGGATCCCTCGCGCAATGACGGACGCGGCGGTCCGGTTGTTGAGCGCAATATCAGCTATCGTGAATTACTCCTCGAAACCGTGTTGCGGGCCGAGGTGCTTACGGCCATCGGCCTGGAGCGCGGTGACCGGGTTGCATTTAACCTGCCCAACATTCCCGAACAACTGTTCTACACCGAGGCGGCCAAGCGCCTGGGTATTATCTACACACCGGTTTTTGGCGGTTTCTCGGCCAAAACCCTGTCAGACCGGATTTACGATGCCGGAACGCGTGTCGTGGTCACGGCCGATGGCGGCTATCGCAATGCCGAGGTGGTGCCCTTTAAAGAGGCCTATACCGACCCTGCTCTGGATAACTTTATTCCGCTCACCGCAGCGCTTGATGCCCTGCAAAACGTGCTGGATGAGCTTCAGCTCGGCGAGCTCGGTGCGCGCCTGGTCGCTGCGGCGAGCGAGGCTCTGGCCGGTGAAATAACCATCGAGCGCAGTGACCTCATGCGCGAACTGGGGCGCGTTCTGGGCGAGGAAACAGACTTGCCCGCGGCGGACACGGCGAACATCCGAACCACCGTCGCCCGCACGCTGGCAGAAATAGAGCACACGGTAGAGCGCGTAATCGTGGTGCGCTACACCGGGCAGGAGATTGTTGAGCAGCCGCGTGACTGTTGGTCCCACGAATTGCTGGAAACCGCCACGGCGCAGGTTCTTCAGCGTGCCCGTGACGCGGGTTTTGCCGTGCACAGCCGCGACGAGCTGCTGGCCCTGGAAGACCAGGATCTCTGGCGTGCCCTGATCGCCAGTCACCCGGCTACCCCGGTACCGTCAGATTGGCCGCTGTTCATCATTTATACGTCCGGATCAACCGGTAAGCCCAAGGGTGTGGTGCATGCTCATGGGGGTTGGCTGGCCGGTATTACCCATACCCTGCGCACGGTGTTTGGCGCGCAGTCTGAAGACCGCCTGTATGTGGTGGCTGACCCGGGCTGGATTACGGGCCAGTCCTATCTGATTGGCGCGCCGCTGTCGTTGGGAATTACCTCGGTTGTGGCAGAAGGCTCGCCGCTGTTCCCGCACGCGGGACGTTTCTCATCCACGATTGAGCGCCACGGGGTGACCCTGTTCAAGGCCGGCTCGACCTTTCTCAAGGCGGTAATGACCGACCCGGCCAGCACCGGTGATATGTCGGCCTACGATATGTCTTCCCTCCGGGCCGCGACATTCTGTGCCGAGCCGGTCTCCCCGGCGGTCCAGCAGTTCGCCATGGAAAAAGTGTGTGAGCACTACATCAACTCCTACTGGGCTACTGAGCATGGCGGAATGGTGTTCTCCTGCCCCTGGGGCGGCCTGAAGCCTCTGGCAGCGGATGCCAAGACCTGGCCCTTGCCCTGGATCGATGCTGAAGTGCGCGTCACCGAGGAGACTGATGCCAGGGGTCGTGTCACGCGCTGGCGCCGCGCCGAGGCCGGCGAGAAAGGTGAACTGGTCATTACGCGTCCGTACCCCTACCTGGCGCGCACCATCTGGGGCGATGCCGGGAATCTTGGCAGCGAGGCCTGGTGTGGCGATCTGGGTCGATTCCGCGAAGTTTATTTTGATCGCTGGCCGGATGGGCTGGCCTACACGCAGGGTGACTACGCGCGTTACCACGATGACGGTTCCTTTACCCTGCATGGTCGCTCCGATGATGTCATCAACGTCTCCGGTCACCGCATTGGCACCGAGGAAATCGAGGGTGCCATTCTGCGTGACAAGGTGCTGCGTCCCGATTCACCGCTGGGTAACGCAGTAGTGGTGGGTGCCCCGCATGACGAGAAAGGCGAAACACCAGTCGCTTTTGTGATTGCAGCGCCCGAAGCGCGCCTGAAAGACGAAGACCTTGACCGCTTCAAGGCCCTGGTCCGCAGCGAGAAGGGGGTGACAGCAGTGCCCTCGGACTTCCTGGTCGTATCGGCCTTTCCCGAGACGCGTTCAGGTAAGTATATGCGGCGCACCTTGCGCGCTATTTTGCTGGAAGAACCGCTGGGCGATACCTCGACCCTGCGCAACCCCGAGGTTATTGATGAAATCCGTGACACGGTGGCCCAATGGCGCGCCTTTGGCCGCCTGAGTGATGCCCGCGACATTGTGCAGAGCTACCGTTATCTGCGGCTTGAGAACCACCCCCTGGGTGATGGCCAGACGGTCGCCTTGCTGACCATCGATAACCCGCCGGTCAATTCCCTGAATGAGCGCTCGCTGGACGAGCTGCATACCGTGCTGCAGCACATCGAGCATCGTGCTGATACCGCGGCGGTCATCATTACCGGGGCACGCAGTGCCTTTGTGGCCGGCGCCGACGTCAAGGAATTGCTGGAAGTGGGTGAGGAAGGGGATCTGGACAGCGCCCAGACGCCGCCCAATGCGGCGCATGCCGCTTTCTCAACCCTCGAGAATATCAACAAGCCTGTTATTGCCGCGGTGAACGGAGCGGCACTGGGCGGTGGCAATGAGCTGGTGCTGGCTTGTGGCTATGTGATTGCCGATCAGCACGCGCGCTTCGGTCAGCCGGAAATCAATCTCAACCTGCTGCCGGGCTATGGCGGCACGCAACGTTTGCCCCGTCGTCTGCATGCGCGCCGCGCCGAAGAGGGTCTCGTGGATGCGGTCCGCCTGATCATCGGGGGTCGTGCCGTGGATGCTGATGAGGCGCTGACGCTCGGTCTGGTTGACGAAGTCGTCGGACATGACGCACAGGGTCCGGTGGCCGTGGCCATGGACCGCGTCCGTCGCTGGCTGCGCGGTGAAGGCCCCCTGGTTGAGGCGATGGCCGAACGCCGCACCTTGCTGGACGCGCGTGAGGCGCCCTTGCCGTGGAGTAAATCATTGCTCGAGCATCCGCGCCTGGCCGCCACCGCTGCCCAGATTCTTGCCAGCGGACGGGGTAAGTCCGTCGAGCGCATTCTGGAAGCGCTCGAACTGGGTGCCCGTGAAGGTCAGACAGCCGGACTGAGACACGAGGCAAAACTGTTTGCCGAAGCGGTCTGTGATCCTGACTGCGGGCCGCCGGGCATCCGCGCTTTTCTGGAAAAGCGCAGCGCGCCCTTGCCGTTGAAATACACCGAGGTGCCGCCCCTGGCTGATGATGCCATGCGGAGCAGGCTGGAGGCCGAGGGACAGTTATTGCCCCTGCAGGCGCCATTTTATCCCGGGGTAACACCGATCCCCGCCTATCAATATGGCATGGGGGTGGTCAAGGATCCGCAAACAGCGCAACCTGCGCATGGTGATCCGGCAGAGGCTGAGCGCCTGTTGGTACTGCCGACGCCCAGGCCCGGTCCCAACGAGGCCCTGGTATTCCTGTTGGCCTCGGAGGTTAACTTCAATGACATCTGGGCGATTACCGGGATTCCGGTGTCGCCGTTCGATGCCAGGGATGCGGATCTGCAAGTGACCGGTTCCGGAGGGGTCGCCCTGATCGCCCAGCTGGGTGAGGAGCTGGTGCGGGAAGGTCGTCTGACGGTTGGGCAGTTGGTGACCATCTATTCCGGGCAGAGCGAGCTGCTTTCGCCAGACCAGGGTCTTGATCCCATGGCGGCTGATTTTCACATTCAGGGTTATGAAATCAACGATGGCTCGCATGCGCAATTCCTGGTGGTGCAGGGGCCGCAGCTGCAAGCCAAGCTGCCCGGCCTGACGATTGAACAGGCAGCGGCCAGCGGTTTGACCCAGGGCACCATTCACCGGGCGCTGTTCCGCACACTTGAGATCCAGCCGGGTCGCAGGTTGTTTGTTGAAGGTGCCTCCACCGGGACCGGTCTTGAGTGCCTGCGCGCGGCACGTCGTTCGGGTCTCGGGGTGGTTGGCATGGTATCCAGCGAAGAGCGTGCGCAGCGGGTGCTGGCGCATGGTGGACAAGCAGTGAACCGCAAAGATGCGCGCTGGGCGGATATTTTCACGTCAGTGCCGGATGAGCAGGCACACTGGGCGGGCTGGGAAGAGACCGGAGCGGAGTACGTTGCCGAGGTCCATAAGCGCGCCGGGGGACCGATCGACTACGTGGTCTCGCATGCCGGCGAGCGCGCCTTTTCCCGCGCCTTCCAGTTGCTGGGCGATGGGGGTATTTTGACGTTTTTTGGTGCCACCTCGGGCTATCGGTTTTCGTTTATGGGCAAGCCGGGTTCTGAGCGGCCCGAGACCATGCTGTCCCGGGCGGGTTTGCGCGCTGGACAGGCACTGCTGGTGATGTACGGCCCGGGTGCCGAGGATGGCATTGTCGACCTGGTCGCAATCGAGGCCATCGAGGCCGGGTGTGCGCGTGGAGCGCGGGTGGCCGTGCTCGCGGACACGGTTCCACAACGAGAATTCGTCACTTCTCTGGGCTTTGGTGCGCAGCTCACCGGTGTGGTCAGCGTGGAGGAGATCGCCCGCCGGCTGGGCAGCGACTTCGATCCGCCGGGGCCCATGACCGCCATGCCCAACCCGTTCACCGAGTCGGCGGCCTTCAAAGAAGCGGTGCGCGCGTTCTCGGACCGCACGCTCAAGCCCATCGGATCAGCCATCGGGCCCCTGTTACGTAACACCCTGGACCGGCGCGGTTTGCCGGATGTGGTGTTTGAGCGGCGTGGCCGGGATGGGCTGGCGCTGGCCACGTCCCTGGTCAAGCCCAATGTCGGGCGGGTGGTGTACTCAGAGGAGCTGGCCGGCCGGCGTTTCAGCTTTTACGCGCCACAGGTGTGGATGCGTCAGCGCCGGATTCTGATGCCGTCGGCGGAAATTCGCGGAACGCACCTCAATACTGCGCGCGAATATGCGGAGGTGCTCGAGCGCATTGCTGCGGGCATGATTGACGTGGTTGACCCGATACCGGTGCCGTTGACTGAGCTGCCCGCGGCGCACCAGGCCATGTGGGATAACGACCACGCCGGCGCCACCTACGTTGCCATCCACGGCTTGCCGCGCGAGGGCCTTAAAACGCGAGACGAACTGTATCGCGCCTGGGCCATTCGCGAAGCGGAAGAGCAGGGCATTGAACTTCACCGGGTTGATACCGGTTCAGCAGGATCACTGAGATGAATGACACGCAAACCAATTCCACCAGCAGTAACGTCGGGGCACGCCTGCAAGGACGCACCGTGATCCTCACCGGTGCCGCGGGCAACATCGGCAGTTATATCTCGCGTGCGCTGCTGCGCGAAGGCGCCCGGGTGATGATGACCGGGCGTAACGAGGACAAGCTCAATGCCTTTATTGACGAGCTGGTTGCCGAGGGCTTTGACCGCGAAGCCATGGGCGCGGCCGCCGGTGATTGCGCCGATCCCGAGGTCTGCCGGGCGATCGTCGCCAGGACCATGGAACAGTTCGGCGAGCTGCACGTGCTGATCAACAACGCTGGCGGTGCCGGCCCCAAACAAACGCTGGAAAACATTCCGGTGACTGACGCCGAGGCGCAGGCCAGCGGTGATTACGAGACGCTGTTCCAGGCCGCCATGAATCTGCTCGGTGGCCCCTGGCACATGACCCGGGCAGCGGTCCCGCACCTGTCCAACAGCGGTTCCATTGTGAACGTTTCGACGATCTTTTCGCGCACGCCGTATTTTGGTCGTATCCCTTACGTGGTGCCCAAGTCAGGTCTTAATGCCCTGTCCCTGGGCCTGGCCCGCGAGCTTGGCGATGGCGACCGCGGTATCCGTGTGAACACGCTGTTTCCCGGTCCGATTGAGTCCGAGCGTATTCACAGTGTCTTCGAGCGGATGGATGAGCTGCAGAACCAGGATACAGGTGCCACATCGCAGCACTTCAAGGACCTGATGATTGTGCGCCGGCCGGCCATCAATGATGATGAGCCGGACGACAAGATGGTGTACCGCTACCCGGTACCGCAGGATGTGGCCAATACCATGGTGTGGCTGGCCTCACCGGAGTCGGAAGCATTTTCCGGTCATGCCTTTGAGGTGACCAATGGTATGCAGGTGCCGGCCCAGAGTCGCGCCAAGCTGGTTTCCTGGCCGGATAACCGGCTGGTGGATTTGCATGGCCAGGTCGTGTTGATTGTTGGCGGCAGTGATGTCGATGAGGCGTTAGAGTTTGTGCGTCGCAACCGTGAACGCAATGCATCCGTCGTGCTGGCCTTCCGCAGCATGGAAAGCGTCGGGCTTGCGCGGGCCAAGGTTCAGGCACTGCACGACACCGAGGTGCACCTGTTGCGTCTTGATCCCTTGCAGAAAGAGTCCGTGGACCGCGCGTTCCAGTTCATTGCTGAGCAGTTCGAGCGCCTGGATGGCGTCATCGTTTTACCGACCACGGCCAACGGCGAGCATGGCTACTCGCTGGGTACCGCTGAGGACCGTGACGTCGAACGCTTTGTGAACGAGGAGCTCGTGGCGCCGGTGGCCTTTGCGCGCGCCCTGGCGCTGGAACTGCGCGGTCGTCTGTCCCGCAGCGAGGCCCCCGCTGTCACGTTTGTGACCAATACCGATGATGGTCACGGAAACCGGCTCAACGAGATCAAGCGCGCCGCGGTCGAAGAACTGATTCGCGTCTGGCGCCTGGAAGAAGAGCACGCGGTGCGCCGCGGTGAGCGCGCCTGGGCCTGCTTGCCCAACCAGATTGTACGCTTCGATAATCATGATGCAGAAAACCTGACCTTCAGCGCCGACTGGACCGCCACCCTGAATAACCGGGTGCGCAAAATGGATCCGATTAACCTGTGGGTGCCAAAGAGCATTGAGCGCGCTACCGGCAAGTCCTCCAAACCTTTATCCATAAAACGGGTGCTGCCGGGGCTGCATACCGGCAAATGCGCGGTGATTACCGGCGGTAGCCTTGGTATCGGTCTGCAACTGGGCCGTTACCTGGCGATGGCCGGCGCACGCGTGCTGCTGAGCGCGCGCAGCGAAGGCAAACTGATTGCAGCCCGTGATGAGCTGATCGAAGAGTTACGCGCGATCGGCTACGCCCGCCCGCATGAACGCGTTCATATTCTGGCCGGCATTGATGTCGGTGATGAGGCCGCGCTTGAGCACTTGTTTGAGCATTCCGTAAATCTGTTCGGTGAGGTTGATTACCTCGTGAACAATGCCGGAATCTCCGGCGCCGAGGAGATGGTCGTGGACATGAGCCTGGCATCCTGGAACCGCACCATGGAAGCCAACCTGATCTCCAACTATTCCCTGATCCGCAAGTTCGCACCGCGCATGAAGGCGCGTGGCTCAGGTAGAATACTTAACGTTTCCAGTTACTTCGGCGGAGAGAAGTACCTTGCCGTGGCCTATCCGAACCGTGCCGATTACGCGGTATCCAAGGCCGGTCAGCGGGTTCTCGCAGAAATTCTTTCCCGCCACCTCGGGCCTGAAATTCAAATCAATGCCATGGCGCCCGGGCCGGTGGATGGTGCCCGTTTGCGTGGTCTGGGCGGCGCACCGGGGTTGTTTGCCCGCCGTGCCCGGCTGATTCTGGAAAACAAGCGCCTTAACCGGGTGCATACCGCCATGATGGCCATGCTCGAGAATTCCTCTGACAGCGGGTTCCTTGAACGCCTGGCTGCTAATGAAATTGAGACCTTGCAACGTTGGGATCCGGCGCCCGAAGCACTGCGCCGCCTGTTTGCCCAGGTTGCAGAAGGACGCCCCGAAGGCAGTTCCTCGCACTACCTCCTGAACGAGTCGCTGGCTGCCAAACTGATGGACAGGCTGGTGATTGGCGGCCTGCTCGCCCGCAAAGATGCCGAGCACTTTCTTGCCCAATTCAAGGCGCCGCCCGAAGACGAGATGTTCTTTTGCCAGGAGGACGTGGATGCTGCGGCCAAAAGGATCGAGGACGGCATTATTAACCGCCTGCATCTGCACAAGATGCCTACCGATGAACAGGTTGCCTTGTCCACCGTCTTCAGCCTCGCTGATGACATTGTGAGCGGCGAGACTTTCCACCCCTCAGGTGGTCTGAAATTCGACCGTTCTGTGTCCGAGGGTGAAATGATGTTACGCCCGGGTGCCGAGGATCTGGCCCAGCTTAAAGGACGCCAGGTGGTCTTGATCGGCGAAGCGCTGACGGATGAAATTCAGCAGATTGCCGAGGGCTTTATCGCCCAGGGCATCGCCGGGCTGAGTATCCTGACGCGGAGTACGGAAGCTGCCGACAGCCTGAGCCTGCGCATCAAGGTGCCAGAGGATGTTCACTTTACGACCCGTGCGGTCGGTGATGAGCTGGAAGCTGGCCTGGACCGCGTATTGGACGAAGTAGGGCACATTGATGCGGTTGTGTGCACACCCTTTGCGCGACTGCCCCTCAACCCACTCGCCGCGGAGGCGGGTGGTGACTGGAAGCGCGTGCTGTCGCGTGATGATTTCGCGCGGGTGGTCGAAGAGCAACTGACACATCATTACCGGGTGGCCCGCAAATGTACCCTGATGCCGCACTGCCAGCTGGTTCTGGTAACCCCGGATACTTCCCGGGCCTCGACCCGCGAGGAGTTTGCGCTGGCCATGTTTATCGAAAGCTCGCTGCACGCCTTTACCGTCACTCTCGGTGTGGAGAGTGAGCGCCTGCCAACAGAGGCGGCAGTCAACCAGGTGCAACTCACGCGTCGCGCACGCGCCGAGGAACCCAGCACAGAGCAGGAACTGGCCGAGGAAATGGGACGCCTGGTTCAGGCGGTTCTGTTGTGTGCCTTACCAGCACCGAGTCCGCGCGACAGTCGTTACCTGGCGCGGATTTTCCGGGGTAATGCCCTGACAGTCTGAGCAGCCGCTGGTAAGCAAACCAGTCAAATCCCCGGGTCAGCCACTCAATCAGCGGCCCGGGGCATTGGCTCCAAAACCAGGCGGTGGACCGCTGGTCCAGCCAGCCAGGGGCTAGGAATGCCCTCCACCCAGTCCTCGTGCCCCAGGTCAAAAAATGGCGACAGCGGATGCGCGCTTTGCCCTGCCGGCATGTGAAAATAGCCTTCGTCTTCATGTCCGGGTGACACGGCAAAACGCTGTGATGCGCCAAACCCCGGTCGTTGAACAAATGGCATGTTGCTGTCACCACTCATCGCGGTGGCAGGCATGGTGAGCCAGTTGCCCAACACGGGCAGCGCACCCGCCAGCGGGTGGGCAATGTCCAGCCGGTTGATTTCCCCCCAGCTGTCGTTGCTCAGGGTGCCGTCCTCAAAAAGCGGCTCCAGTACTGACACAATGGCATCCAGCTCCAGTTGCTCCCAGTCTGCATATTCCGGGTTGAGCCAGGCCGCGGGTTGGTCCTGTAACAGTTGCCAGCCAGGATATTCGAGTTGGCGAGTGGCGCGGGAAAGTGTTGCACCCTCAAGTTGTGCCTCAAGGATGCTATCGACGGGCGCGAAGACCCGCTCCAGGGCCGCCTGGCGCCAGGCCCGCACCAGGCGGTAGCCCACGTCATCCCGGTCGGCATGAGCTGACCAGTCGCGCACCAGGGGCAGGGCGGCGGTGATGGCTGCCTGGTCCGGTCCTGCATGCCGCGCCAGTAATGCGAGCAGGCGGGCCTGCCAGCGGGACAGGAAGAGGGCCTCGTTATCACGCTGAATTTGCAACATATCCAGGGGTGTTGCGGATTCCAGCGTAAACAACCGGTCGCGTATCTGTTGCTGCCGTGCCCCCAGCGCTGCCCCGTTGTCGCCCATGATCTCGTAGGCCTCGCCGGACATCACGCGCGCGTTGGCCGTCCACAGGCGGCCATGGTCCGGGCTTAACAGATGGGGGTGGGTGGTATTGTCATGATAGCCGTTCCAGCCAGATTGACCGTCATCCCAGTAGACCGGAATATTTCCGGTATCACCAAATCTTCTTGGCACCGGCCCGCCTATCACCCAGGCAATGTTGCCCTGACTGTCGCCGACCACGAGGTTCTGCTGGGGCATCCCAAACTGGTTTGCGATGCGGACCACTTCCTGAACATTCTGTGCGTGCTCAAGCTCCATGAGTCCGGAGTTAGCGCCCTCAGGGTCATGGGCGGTCCAGCGCAGCGCCATCAGCCGCCCCTTATGATCTTCCCCGATAACCGGGCCATAGCGGGTCTCACGGACGTTCAGGGTGACCGGTAACGCGTCCTTCACCTGGATGCTTTCGGGGTAGACGGTGAATGCTTCCCAGCCGTCGATGGTTCGGTAATTCTGTTGCGCCTCATCGACCTCGAGCAAGACCACGTCTGACCAGTCTCCCTGCGTATTGGTATAGCCCCAGGCAATGCTGGTATTACTGCCAACGATCATGAAGGGGGTGCCGGGCAGGGTGGCCCCGCTGATCAATGCGCCGTTTTGCGGATTGCTCCAGCTGGCGCGATACCAGGTATTGGGAACACCGACCGGCAGGTGCATATCGTCGGCAACCAGGGCGCTGCCGTGTTCGGTAAAGCGTCCATCCACGGCCCAGTTATTACTCCCGGGAAGTTCGTCTGCACCCGTGAACATCACTTGAGTTGTTTGCGGCGTGTCAGGGAGCAGCTGCAGCAGCCCGGTTTGTGGCACCGGAAGCTCCGCGAACGCGGGGCCGTTCAGCGGCGCGTCCCAGCGTCCACCGGGCTGGTTCAGAAACTCAAACACGTCTGCCGGCAGCACATCCGCCATCAGGCCCAAAAGGCGTTCGCGTGAACCGTCGCTGTCCTGCAGTAACAGGATCATCGAATAGAGGGTCAGGTAGATATCTTCAGGCATCCAGGGTTGGGGTGCCGCACCCAGCAGAGTGTATTCAAAGGGTGGCCGGGAGAGTGATTCAAGACCTGCGTTCACACCACGGCTATAGGCAGATGCGAGCGACCGGGTTACCGAATCATCCTGGCTGAATCGATCAAGTGCGCGGGTGCTGAATCGATGCAGGCGCGCAGCGCGATCCACTTCCAGGGCGCGGGCGCCGAATAGCTCGGATAAGGTTCCGGCGGCGCGACGGCGCTGTAAATCCATCTGGAAAAAGCGATCCTGGGCATGCGCGAAGCCCAGACCGAAGGCGATATCGTTACGGTCATCGCTCTGGATATGGACGATGCCCTGCGCATCGCGCACGAGGGTTACCGGTTCTTGCAATCCATTGACCTGTTGTTCTCCGTCAAGGGCCGGCAGGCTGCCCTTTAACCACCACCAGGCCGTCAGCACGGTAAGACCGATCAGCAGCAGGGTCAGGATGAGTCCGCGGCGAATCCAGATCATGCGAGAGCCTTTGGTGCGTATTGCCGGTGATTACACACTTGTCCGTAACTATTCATGGATCATGCATTCGGACCAAGCCAGACGGTCAAAAACCCGGGCAGAGGCACCTGGTACTGATCCTGAATCTTGTCCATAAAGCCAAATACCAGCACAAAGGCCACGAAAGCCGGGACGAACCAGCGAATCATAAAACGCCACAGGTCCATGACTTTACCGTCCCCCAGTTCGCTGACCAGGGTTTTGCGGCGTACCGCCCAGCCGGCAAACAGGGCCACCAGCAAGCCGCCCAGCGGCAGCATCAGCGCTTCTGTCATGAAGTCGAGGAAGTCCAGGTAATCCAGCGAAAATACGTGCGCGGCACCGATCATCCAGAGCACAAAGCCGATACCCAGGGCTGCTCCTTTGCGGGTCACGCCGTGGCGCTCTTCCAGCCATGACACCGAAACTTCCATCAGGGCAATAGAGGATGTGAAAGCAGCAAAAAGTGCGAGTGCAAAAAACACCGTGGCGAATAAGGCGCCGCCCGGCGCGGTACCAAACGCGACCGGCATGGAGATAAAAAACAGCCCCGGGCCGCCGGCCGGATCCAGGCCGGCCATGAATACAATGGGAAAGACCGCAAATCCGGCAATCAGGGCGACCAGCGTATCGGTGCCGACAATGATCACCGAAGAGCGTGCAATGTCTGTGTCTTTTTCCAGGTACGCGCCATAGGTGATCATCAGTCCGCCGCCAATGCCGATGGAAAAGAAGGCCTGCCCCAGTGCGGACAGAAAGGTCCGGAATCCGACATCCTCCCACTTGGGTTCAAACAAAAAGCGGATGGTGCTGGCCAGGTCGCCCTGGGTCATGGCATAGCCCACCACGACCAGCAACATGATGAAGAAGGCAGGCATAAGAAGGGTTGCGGCACGCTCCAGTCCACCTTTAACCCCCCGGCCCACGACCCAGACATTAGCTGCCATCAGCAAAGCCAATAACCCCAGAATGCCCCATTTCCTGGCCGCTGCGTTTTCACCCTGGCCGATGGTATTGTTGAAATTGGCCACGGAGCTGGCGGCGTCCATGCCGGTAAAATGACCGGTCGGTGCCTGCAAAAGAAATGCGATCAGCCAGACCGAGATCACCAGGTAAAAGGTCAATACGAAGAACGCGGTAAAGGAACCGATCCAGCCTACCGCGCCCCAGGAACGACTCCGTCCCTCGTTTTCAGCCAGGGTTTCGATACCCTCAATCGCCGATAGCCCGGATTTACGACCGATGGAGTACTCTGCGATCAGGAGCGGCAGGCCGATCAGAAAGACGCACAAAACGTAGAGGATAATGAAAGCACCCCCTCCGTTTTCTCCGGCCGTATAGGGAAAACGCCAGAAGTTGCCCAGCCCGACGGACGAGCCGATCGCGGCCATGATGAAACCAAAACGTGATCCCCAATGATCGGTTTTTCTGCTGATGCTGGCCATGAAGTGCAATTCCTCCGGGGTTGCTGCAGTGCTGTGGTCAGACTCTGCCTGATCTGACCGTGCATGGTACGGCGT
The DNA here is from genome assembly GCA_942491555.1 of uncultured Gammaproteobacteria bacterium. Classification (GTDB taxonomy): domain Bacteria; phylum Pseudomonadota; class Gammaproteobacteria; order Xanthomonadales; family SZUA-36; genus Marinihelvus. The sequence goes on along the minus strand of CALOBN010000003.1, from coordinate 597,839 downwards.
TGCAGACATTTGAAAAAGCACTAATACTTTTGCAACACCCTTCGGGAGTCACCGGGCATGCTGAACAGCTTTTATGGCTTTTTAGCATCGCTCGATTCTGATCACCTCACTGCCGATGATTTTCATCCTGGGCTGGCGCAAGAAGGATGCCAGGGCTCCTTATTCAACAGGTGCCATCAGGCCCTGGTCATCGACCGGCAGCAGGATCTCATTCCGTCGCAGAAACCACGGGGTGAAAGGGGCGTTGTAGCGGGCGAAAACGGGCTCTCCAGTGACCTCCAGCCCTTGCGCCTGCGCCCAGTCACGAAGTTCCTGGAGATGTGACTGGTAGTTTTTTTCTGACCAGCGCCCTGAATAACGTACCGCCGCCATGTGGTGAGCCGGAATCTGGCGAATGGATACCGCCGGGTTGTCGGGTGTGGGGATGGTATCCATCGTGAATTCGGCAGGCATCATAAAACTCACAGCCCAGCCATCACCGCTGGCGCGTTGGCCGACCGGTGATGTCATGGCAATTTCCTGACTGTTTGCTACCTGTGACACCGGTGAGGTCATGGCGATCTCGGTTTTTGCGGTGTTATCGCCCGAGATATACCTGAACAGGGGTCGGAAAGCGCTGTTGCCGGCGCTGGAGAATGAGTCATTAACGACCACCTCGGCAACGATTTGTGGCGCGTAGGCGCGCAATTCGAAGTCGCCCTCCTGCTGAATCGTTGCGTATTCGGCTTCTTCAGTCGCCATGACCGTTCCAGAAAGCAGTAACAGGGTTGTTGTAACTGCTGCTACAAGGAAATTTCGTACGCGCATCTGCATTAATTTTCAGTCTCCCGGGTAAGTGCAGCCTGATTGGATGGTCTGCGGAAATGTGCAGTAACACAGCGCTTTACCACTCTCATTTCACAGCCTGTGTCCTAATCTGGTGTTATGACCTCTTACACTAACAACAGTTCATCAGGCGCTGAGCTGACGGTCTGGTTCGACGGTGACTGTCCCCTGTGCGTGCGTGAAATCAGCCTGATGCGTCGTCTGGACCGTCGGCAAGCGATTGAGTTTGTTGATGTCACCGGGGGGCAGGGCTGTCCGATTGATCAGCAGACGCTTCTGGCGCGTTTTCACGCCCGCGAGCGGGGTGGGGAACTTGTCTCGGGAGCGGCCGCGTTTGCGGCCATGTGGCGTGCCATCCCGCTGCTTCGTCCGCTGGGTCTGGCTGCACGCTGGCAGCCATTGCAGCAGTTGCTGGAAGTGCTCTACCTGCAATTTCTGCGCATTCGTCCCCGCCTGCAACGCGCACTTGGCGGTTCAACGAGGGCAACAGACTAAGCAACGGCAAGACCGGCTGACCACTTACTCCATTGACAGGTGGCGATCCAGCAAAGGCCCGGGTTCTCCATGACCCTCGCCCTGGGTTTCTTCGTCCAGAACCCTCACGACGTTATCAAACAGACTCTGCGCTTCCGCGGCACTGTTGCCAATGCAGGTGAGGCCGACCTTGCCGTGTTCCGACAGCGCGCCAATCATGTAAAACAGCGCCCCGGTGCCGGTGGCATGCCGGTAGCGCAGACCGCGACGGGAAATAATCTCGAACAGGTCTTCCGGCAGCAGGCCCCGATAGTCGGGCGACTTCAAATTGTCTGTGGCGCAGTAATATTTTGCCTGACCGGTCGGATCCAGAAACAATCCTGTACCCGGATCCACGCGCCCGCCCGTCAGGAATTCGAGGGCATGAAAAGGTGGTGTGGTGCCGCCCATGCGCAGGTTGATTTCAATGGCGCTGCACTGCCAGGCGCTATCCTCGTCACGAAAAATCAGAAAATCAACGGCAAACCGTCCCAGCACGCCGCGTTTGCACAACTCCCTGCCGACCTTGAGCGCCTCGGTCAATATCTGTTGCCGGCAATCGTCATTGGCTGGAAAACGACAGCCCAGGTAAGACTGTCCCGTGGCGCCGCCGAGCACCTGTTCGTGGCTGGAAACCAGCGCCACTTCACAGTCGGGGTTGATACGCATCTGCACGCTGGGTGAGCGCACTTCGGGTGCTTCGATGAACTCTTCTACAATCCCGCCCATCTCGGCAAACTTTTCCATAAAGTGCTCGAAGGTTTCGGTGGGTGCGGTCCAGTCCAGCGTGTGCAGGGCCTGGCGCATGGCCTCGCGGTCATCACGTTTGTCCGGAAAGGTGAGAATGCCATTGCCCTCGCCACCAAAGCCCTCGTTGAGTTTGACCACGGCGCGGCGTGACCGTGGGCGCGCTTGTGCCAGGTCGACCAAGGCGGTAATCACCTCGTCTTCCTTGTGCAGGTTTTCGGTCCCGGCCGGGTATGCCACTCCAGCGGCCTGAAAAATTTCGCGGTTTCCCGACTTGGTGCCCAGATGCAAAAGTTCCGGGTCAAGTCCATTCAGGGGAATATCCAGTTCGACGGCCAGGCGACGCTCCAGGGGGGTGGCGTTGTAACAGGTCAGGTAAGCACGCTGGGGGTCGGGAATAAGGTCCCGAATACGATTGATGAGGCGCGGCCGCGCGAGCACTTTCTGGGTGAGCGGGCGCGCACTGCCATCGTGGGTTGCCAGCATGTGCAGTCGCTCGCGCGCGTGCCGGACGGTGACGCCCTCGAGCATTTGCAGGTAATAATCCACCACATCCGGATGCACCGGCTGGCTGGTGACGTAAATCAAACGGGCCCTGGGATTGCGCAGGCGAATGAGGGCAAACAGCAGGCGCTCTTCATACCATGCGGCACCAAGGACTTTAGCAAGTTCTTCCTGGTTAACGCTCAGCGACGGAACAATCACCGAGGTGTGTTCATACGCCGGGTCGGTGCTCAGCGATTCCCAGATAACAGGCAGACGTTGCTTCAGCTCGGCAAAGCGCTGCTTTTCGATTTGATCCCCGGCAACCTCGACTTTGGCAGCATGTTCCCTGAGCGAGTCCGTCATGCGGCATGTACCTTCAATGTCTGTCCAATATCATCAAGAATCTCCCGCAAACGGTCATAGTTTGGGTGCCGCACACGCAGCCAGGCGTTGGCCATGTAGCCGCCCTCAACCGGTTGCGTGGGTGTTCCCGCATCGGGCAATCTGGAGGCTACAATACAATCACCGTAAAGACGCTGGATGCGCTCGACGCCGGAGTAGCCGACGATTCGACCATCCTGATCCGGCCGCAGCGCGATCATGCCGGCGGCAAAGCGCCGCGAGGGTGCCTGTTTCGGATGGCCATGCACCAGCGCATTGGCCCACTCAAAGTAAAGATCGAAATCATTGGCTGCGTTGTAAACATCCCATTGCCCGACGCCGGGCGGACGGCAGCCGATCTCGGAAAACTTGAGGCCCTTGGGGCCATAAAACCACTCCATGTGGGTTGCCGATGTTCCGATGTTGAGAATCCTGATCACGTCACGGGTCATCTTGCGAACCTCCGTATAACCTGGTTCCTCGATGCGATTGGTGGTGACCATCTGTGGTGAGATCCAGCGCTTACGCATGGCTTCGAGCACACCCGGGTAGTAGTGCGTAATAAATTCATGGGCGACGCTGCCGTTAATGGTCAGCGTATCGATATAGCCCTCGTGGCCCTCGATAAACTCCTCGACCGCAACCGGGTGACCGGCGGCCAGCCCGGATTCGGTGATGACCTCTTCCAGACGTTCACGGTCAGCCACCCGGTAGGTGCCGGACGCGCCGGCGCCATCGGGTGGCTTGATGATCAGCGGGTAGCCCACGGCATCGGCAAAGTCACGCGCATCCTGGGGTGATTCAGCCCGGGTTGACTGGGCGCAGGAAATTCCCGCTTTGCGCAATGCCTCCTTCATGGCCGGCTTATCGCGGCAAAGATAGGCCGTGTGCACCGAGGTGCCCGGAATCCCGGTCGCCTCACGGACCCTGGCGGCGGCCATGATATGCGCCTCAACGGTAGCTTCCAGGCGATCTACCCAGACCTTGCTTTGTACCAGTCTGACGGCTTTGAGCAGCGCAGATTCGTCAACAACGGAGCGGACCTGAACATATTCTGTGAGCCAGTGTTTCATCTCATCGGACAGATATTCGACGGGCCGTTCACCAATGCCGATGATGTTCGCTCCGGCAGCATGCAGGCCACGAACAAACTCGCGTTGGTTATAGGGAAATGACGGCTCGATAAAGATAATGTTCATGCTTGTCCAACCAGTTGGCGGTAATGTTCAACATACTCGGCGCCCTGGCGTTCCCAGGAAAAATCCTGGGCCATGCCATTGGCGATCAGTTTGGGCCAGATTTGCTTGTTTGCATACAGGTCAAGCCCACGATTTACCGCCCATGCCAGTCCGTTGACATCGTAATCGCGAAACAGAACACCGGTGCCGGAGCGTTTGCCGGCGTCGACCTGGATCACCGAATCAGCCAGGCCACCCGTTTCGCGAACTACCGGCAGCGTGCCGTATTTCAGGCTGTACATCTGGTTCAGGCCACAAGGTTCGTATAGCGAAGGCATCAGGAACAGATCGGCGCCCGCTTCGATCTGGTGCGCCAGGGTGGTGTTGTAACCGCGATAAAAACAAACCCGGCCCGGAAACCGTTGTTGCAGCCAGTGGAAGAACTGCTCGTAACGTGGCTCACCGGAGCCGAGAATGGCCATGGCGAAGTCCCGGTGCTCCAGTAAGTGCGGAATAACCTTCTCGATCAGGTCGATACCCTTTTGCGAAACAAGACGGCTGACAATGCCTGCCAACGGCCGGTCGGCCTGTGCTTCAAGCCCCAGGCTTTCCTGCAGGACGCGTTTACACTCGGCTTTGCCGCGCATATCTTCGGGTGAATAATTCGCCGGAATTAACGGGTCCGTGGCCGGGTTCCATTCCTGATAATCAACGCCGTTGAGTATGCCGACCACGGTATTGCGACGCCCGCGCAGCAAGGCATCCAGGCCCACGCCATATTCCGGCGTCTGGATCTCGCGCGCGTACGTAGGACTGACCGTGGTAACCAGGTCGGCATACAGGATTCCGGTCTTGAGGAAATTAATGTAACCCTGCTCCAGGTCATCCTGGTGCAAACGATGCTCAGTACCCTGCAGGCCCAGATCCGGCAGCACGCCAGCGCCAAACATGCCCTGGTAGCCGTTGTTGTGGATGGTAAAGACCGAACGCGTCTTGTCGAACAGGCGATCCCAGCGATACGCGGCTTTCAGGTACAGCGGGATCAGTGCTGTATGCCAGTCGTTGCAGTGGAAAATATCCGGTGCAAAACCCAGGTGTTGGCAAACCTCGATGGCCACCCGTGACAGCACAATAAAGCGCAAGTGCTCATCGCGATCTTGTGTATAGATGCCCGGTCGTCCAAACAGGGCCGGGCAGCGCACCAGGTGCACCGGTAGTTCGCGACCCGGCAGGGTGGTCTGGTCAATGCTGTAATGGACAAGGTGCGGCCCGATCCTGATGTCAAGATTCTGCAGCCCGGCAACGGGGGTGATTTCGCTGCCGGCATCGTCCACGCGGGGATAGCGGGGCATGATGGCCAATACTTCATGGCCCGCATCATGCAGATAAGCGGCCAGGGCGGACGAGACATCGGCCAGTCCTCCGGTCTTGGCGAAGGGCGTAAATTCGGCGGAGACCATGCAGATTTTCAGTGGTCGCTTGTCGGTCAATGGCTTGCCTGCGCAGTGCTGATGAAGTGCTATTCTAACCCGCTGGACCTGTGCTTTTTATAACTTGATACATAGCCTGATATTATGAATATAAATATATGAATATATTGCTTATTTCGCCCGGCTATCCCGCCGACATGCCAGAGTTTGCACGTGGACTGTCAGAATGCGGCGCCCAGGTCATAGGTGTCGGTGACCAGCGACGTGATGGTTTGCCTCCGGTCGTTCGACGGTCATTGGCGAGTTATGTTCAGGTGCCCTCCTTGTGGGACACGCCGGCTGTCGCGTCTGAATTGCGCAACCAGCTCCGGGGTCATGCCCTGGACCGCATTGAGTGCTTATGGGAACCCGGCATGGAGTTGGCTGCCCAATTACGCGAGACATTCAATGTGCAAGGTATGGGGGTAGAACAGACCCGGCTGTTTCGTGACAAAGAGGCCATGAAGGTGGCGCTGGATGCCGCAGGCATTCGGACACCCCGGCATATCGCGGTTGACAGCGTGGCAGGCTGCTGGGCGGCTGCAGAGGAAATTGGCTTCCCCCTGATACTGAAACCCCTGGCCGGCGCCGGTTCGGCCGATACCTATCGCGTCAGCGACAGGGAAGAGCTGCGCATGGTGTTACCACGGCTGGGTCACGTGCCGTTTCTGAGCGTCGAGGAGTTCGTTGAGGGCGAGGAGTACACCTACGACACTATCTGCGCCGGAGGTGACATCCTGTTTCACAATATCGCCTGGTACCGGCCCCGCCCCCTGGTTGCGCGAACCAATGAGTGGATCAGCCCGCAGGTCATTGCCCTGCGTGATGTGGATGACCCGGCCCTGGCCGACGGTGCCGCCATGGGACGGGCCGTGATCAAGGCGCTGGGTTTCGACACCGGGTTCACCCACATGGAGTGGTATCGCAAGGCAGACGGCGAAGTTGTGTTTGGTGAAATTGGCGCCCGGCCACCGGGTGCGCACCAGGTCGACCAGATGAAATGGGCCTGTGATTTTGACGTGTTCCGTGCCTGGGGTGAGGCGGTCACCGGTGGCGGCATCAAACAGCAGTTCCACCGTCGTTATAACGTTGCGACCATTTACAAGCGCGCCCAGGGTGCCGGCCGCATTGCCCGCATTGAGGGCGCACAGCAGCTGCAGGAGCGGTTTGGCGAACATGTGGTCTGGAACACCCTGCTGCCGCCGGGCACGCCGCGGCGTGATTGGCGCAAGACACTGGTTTCTGACGGGTTCATCATGCTGCGTCACCCCGAGTTGGCCACGACATTAGACATGGCCGACGCGGTTGGCAGCGAGCTGAACCTGTACGCTGAAAACAGTTAGGCGATAAGAAGTTGACCGGAAATTAACCTGCCGGGAATATTCCCAACCTGCGCCTCAATCAGGCAAACTCGTCAAGATATTTGGGCAGCATATCCCGCCAGGTCACCCAGTCATGGCGGTAGTTCGCACCCCAGGGGTCAACCCGGTTAGGCACACCCTTGGCGCCAAGTACCTGCGCCATGCGCCACGACTCGCCGATATCCTCGTAATCGCCTTCGCCCGAAGGCATCAGGATCAGTCTTTTGCGTAACAGTTCCAGCTGTGGGCCTTCCAGGCGTGGCAGGAAGTGAATCGGTGATGAGAAGTAAAAGTCCTGATTGGGCGGTGCGTTCAGAAAACGCGCCAGGTTATAGGTGCCACTCATACCGATCGCCATTTTGAACACATCAGGGTGTCGGCAGATGGATGCCACTGCATTAAAAGCGCCAATTGAGGCCCCGGTGGCGATAATCTCAATGCCCTCGCTGGCCGTGTCCTGGCGGATAGCCGGAACGACCTCGTTATAGATGAACGCATCAAAAAGGTTTTGTACCCTTGAGCAGTAGGCATCGGAATGCTCGCCTGAGATCCAGGTCTTGCCGGCGACGCTGTCCATGCAATAGACCTTGATCCGGCCCGCATCAATCAGGGGGCGTATCGCGCCAATCAGGTGAAACCGCTCGGCTTCCTCGGCATCCCCGCCAGCAGTAGGAAACAGGAGGACCGGCGTACCAAAGTGCCCCCAACGTACCAGCTGCATGTTCTGTTGCAGGCGCGGCGAATGCCAGCGTGTGATTTCTTTGTCGCTCAAGCCGTTGACCCCTCGGTTTCACGCCAGGACTGGATGCGGTCCCAGAACAGCCCGGTGAACTCTTCAACCTCGTGTTCCGGAAACAGGGCTTCCACTTTCTGCTGGATGGCATCGCGAACCGTGTCGGATGCAAAAAATTCCAAAGCCACCTCATCAAGCTGACCGAGATGTTCAGAACAGAATTCCTCGAACTCATCGGCACTGAACCGGGCCATGGCAATTTCAGCGTAGGCCTCAAGCTTCTCATCAAAGGAGCGGTCACTGTCGGCGATTTTGTAATACCGGTTCCAGTCCAGGTTCGTGTTGAGCTGGCGGTCAGTCGCGGCGCAGAACAAAGACCAACGCAGGTTGGCCTTGATGAGCCAGGGAAAGTGGTAGTGCAAAGATGTGACCTGGGAGTCCGGACAGGCATTGGCAAAGTCGATCGGGTGCCAGATACCGTCGCTGCGCAAAGACTCACAGGAATTAAAGTCCCAACCAAAAAACGCGTTGATGACCATGGTCATGCGCGACAGGCGTAATTCCTCTTCCGGGGTCAAAAAGCCGGTGTCCATGCGATAGCGGTCATGCAGGGGCGCATCGGGATCGTAATTGACAAAGCGCCACTGTGGGCCCAGACCAACGCAGCGCACAAACCCGTCGTTGGGTATCACGCCTTTTTGCAGGTGCATGAGCTTGGTGCCGCTGTCCTCGTAGGCAGCATTCAGGGCCTGCCGGTCTTTAATGGCGGTCACGCCAACCCAGGCGCCACCATCGTAGGGTTTCATGAACTGCGGATAGCCGATCTCGTCACCGATATCGCCGAGGTTGAATAGTTCGGCGTAGCGCGACAGGGTTGCCTTGAGGTCGGCAGATTCCACATAGGACTTGGGCGGGATCATCCAGGTTTCCGGGATGGGAAAGCCCAGGCGCATCATGGCGCAGTAGGTGGTCTGCTTCTCCATGGACTGCAAGGTCCAGGGATTATTAAACACGTACATATCACCGCTGATAATCGCCTGCTTGATCCACTCTCTCGAAGGGTGATACCAGTGGGTCAGGCGATCAATCACCACGTCGTAACGGTTTGGGCTGCGAAGATTAAAGGGGGTAATGCGCACCCGCTCTGATTCGAAGCGCATTGAATTGCCATCAATGTCGAGGTTAAGGTCGAGTTCCTTTAACAGGGCCTCAAAGCAGATCGGCCAGCAGATATCTGCGCCGAGTGACAACCCAATACGCCGGGTGATGGTGCCCATTTTTATTGCTCCTCTGTTCCGATCGGGAACACTGCGGGTGGGTAACTATAGAAGGCCGGCAGCACTATTCATAGACCAGCCACTGGGGGCCGGGAAACAGCCAGCACAGCCCATTGCGTTGGCGGTCCCGCCAGTTCTCCCAGTTATGCGCATCACGCGCCTCTTCATACTTCACATTGATGCCCTGGGCTTGCAGTCGGGGCACAAGCGACCGGTTTTCATAAATCAGCGATTCATAGATGCCACAGCTCATGAAAATCCGGTCCGCTGGTTTGCCAGGGGTTTTCCGGAACTCATTCATGAATTTTACCACCGGGTCAAAAGCCGGTCCGCGCTGGTGACGTCCAAGGTCGCTGAAGGCGAAAGAGCCCGACTGCAGGAACAGATTGCCGAATATCTGCGGATAACGCCACGCGGTGTGCAGGGACGCGACTCCGCCAAAACTGGCGCCCATAATCCCGCGGGCTTCGGGGCGGTCAATCAGCGAATAGTGATTTTGCATAAAGGGCAGCAGCTCCCCGGCCAGAAACCTGGCGTGCCGCTCGTCTCCCGAATACTCTTTGAGCCGGTCCGGCGACTGGGTGAGCGCAACCACCATCGCGGGTATTTCCAGTGCATCGATCAGATTATCGAGCACGGTCTTGAGGTCGGCGAACTTCATGTAGTCGTCGCCATCATGAACCACCAGCAAGGGGTAGCTGCTGTTTTCCCGGTAACGCGCCGGCAGGTAGACGTTGAAGTGACGATTGCCACCAAAAGCCTGGCTCTCTAATTGGACCGCCTGCAAGCGGCCGGGCCGGGCAGCAGGGTTTGGCAGCGTCCATTGCGGCCGCTCATAACCGGCTCCCTGGCATACGGAGTTGGCGCCAAAGGGATCGCGTGCCAGCACCGGGTTGAACGGGTCCAGCACCAGTTCACGACCACCATGCGCCACCACTTCGAATTTGTATTCGATGCGCGAGCGCCGGGGCAGCTCAATGGTGACGGCCCACAAGTCTGTGCCGTCCATGCGCTCAAAGGGCTGCGCGGTATCGAGCCCGGAAATCCAGCACCGCAGGTAAACCGCCTCTGCCTCGCCCCGCCATATAAACGTGATGGCATTGTCGTCGACCAGGGGAAAGGTGCCCTCGGCGAGAAACGTATTGATGGCAGCGGGTGAGGGTGCGCCTTTCTGAAACAGCGTTTGCAGCTCCGGGTTCATGCCACGCTGACCTCTTCCAGGCGGCCGCTGCGTGTGATGCGCTGAGCACCGCTGCATGACACCAGCTTCTTGCCCGGCAAACCGCAAGGCACTGCCATTGTCCAGGCAAATGCAGGTGGCGGGTGTAAAGCGGCGTCCGAGCAAGCGGGTGCGCAAGAGGTCTTTTTTGTCCAGGCGATGCCGCGCATCGGGCAGGAACACCCTGCGATTAATCAGCCCCAGGCCGGGGCCCAGGATCTCCGGATCACGGCGACCCTGGGGTGTGCGATCGTGAAAAAGTACGATGCGGTCCGCCAACAACATGGCGCCTGCTGACCAGGCGAGAATGGGCCGCTCAGCCAGCATTCCATCCACCCCAAACAGGCGCAACCGGTTTAACAGAACGATAAGGTTGCCGCCGGTAATGATCAGTGCGCTGCATGCTGCCAGCTGTTGGGCGATCTCCTCGCGGTGCTCTGCCAGGCTGGCGTAACCCTCCGCTGGAAATGCTTCCTCAAACGCCCGGTGCGCCGCCTCTACGCGCCCAAGGTGGTGGTGATCCAGGGCCCGAACCTGGGCGACCGCATGACGCCGCTCCGGTGCCAGTAAGCTCTCCTCTCCCTCAATCCCGTAAATCTCGCGCAGCGCCAGGGCCAGTGGTCGAAGGCGTTGCCGGTACAGTCGCTGCAGGGCCTGCAGGCGTTCCTGGCGGGCACGGTATGCTTCCCGCAAAGCATTGTCGGCAGCGAAAACCTGCTCAGCACGCTGGTACAAGCGAAGATCAAGCAATGACCGGTTAATGGCTTCCGCCACGTGTTCAACATCGCCTTCTGCTTCCTGCATACCGGCCGAAATAACTGCTACCCGGCCTTCAGGCAGGCCCAGCGCAGCAAATTCAGTCCCGATATTGTGCACAGGCCGCTGCGGCCCTAACAGGATGCGTGGTGGTCCATCGGTCATGTTGGTTTTACTTGCACGGTCTTTGATCCTGCGTATCTCGGCGGATGAAGGGTTATCAACAGGGCCTTATACCCTAAATTGTAATGGGCCCATAGTCGGCGTGACATGCATGCGCATCTCGTTGTCGCTATCCATAACCTGGAAATTGGCATTGCCACGCATTTGCGGATGAGCAAGCGCCCCCCGGCCTGTTTACCCTACTGGCCAGGCAATGATGCGTGAATAGCCAGCGGTAAAGTCCGTTGACGCATACCGCAACATCGCGTAATGATGAATTGGGCCTCACCGCACCGGACCGCTTCTTGCAAATATGACCAGCCTTGCCTCACCTCAGACCCTTGACCTGGGTGCATTAGTTACGCAGCTCGGCGGCGGACTGGCCTTGTTTCTCTTCGGTATGCGCTTGATGACCGAATCGCTGAAAACGGTTGCCGGGCCGGGGATGAAGAACCTGCTGGCCAAGCTTACGGCCAACCGTTTTACCGGGGCGTTTGCCGGGGCGATTATTACCGCTGTGGTGCAGTCTTCCTCGGTAACGACGGTACTTGTGGTGGGGTTTGTTTCTGCTGGTCTGCTCAATCTGAGTCAGTCCATAGGCGTGATTCTTGGCGCCAATGTGGGCACCACGATTACGGCCCAAATCATCGCGTTCCAGGTTTACAAATACGGATTGCTGATGGTCGCCATTGGATTTTTCATGGAGATCCTGGCGCGGCGTGAATACCTGCGTCAATGGGGTGTCGCGGTGATGGGGCTGGGCCTGATCTTCTTCGGCATGGAACTGATGAGTATCGGTACCGAACCGTTACGCCAGTGGCCACCCTTTATTGAGGCCATGAAGGGAATTGAGAACCCGCTGCTCTCTATTCTGATTGGTATGGCTTTTACTGCCATCGTGCAGAGTTCTTCTGCGACCACAGGTATTGTCATTGTGCTTGCCAGCCAGGGACTGATCAGCCTGGAAACAGGTATTGGGCTGGTGCTCGGCTCTAATATCGGCACGTGTGTGACTGCCTTTATTTCCGCGTTGGGCAGGCCGCGCGAAGCCATGCAGGTCGCCTGGGTGCACGTTATTTTCAATGTCGCCGGCGTCTTGTTGTGGGTGCTGTTCATTCCTCAGCTTGCAGACCTGGCGCGATCGCTGTCACCGTCCTCAATGACTTTGCCAGGCGGGGCAGTGCCAACAGCGGACCTGGCGCGCCAGATTGCTAACGCCCACACGATATTTAACGTGAGCAATCTTGTCCTTTTCATCTGGTTTACGACACCATTGGCGCGGCTGGTGAACCACATCGTGCCGCTGGAGACGAAGCCCGGGGACATTACACCTCGTTACCTGGATGATTTCTATCTTGAGCAGCCGGCCATGGCGCTTGACCTGGCGCGACGGGAACTGGTCAGGATGGGTGGACTGACAAGTGCCATGCTCGGAAAGTCGCTCAAGGCCATGACCCTTGCGGGTGAAGTGGAGATCCATCGCATCGTAGAGGAGGACAAAAGTGTTGATCTGCTCTATAGAGATACTGTCCGGTTCCTGGGCAAGCTGGCGCAGAAAAATCTTATTCTTACGCAACCCATGCAGTTGAGTCATTTGATCGGAATTGCCAACTACATTGAGGGCGTTGGTGATGTGGTCAAGAAAGACATGCTGGTCAACGCCGAGAAAAGGGCACGAACCGGGTTTGTTGTCAGCCCGGGCACGATAGAGAAACTCGCCGCGCTCGATGCAGAAGTGCTCCTCTCCTATAAGCTGGCACTGAATGCCCTTGATACTGGCAGTGTGGACGACGCCTTGAAGGTGATCGAGCGTAAATCGATCATCAATGACCTGGCGCAGGAGGCCACGTCCTATCTCGCGACGCGCCTGGTTGACCTGGAACCGGGGCGCGTCGACAAGTTTCAGATGGAGTCGGAAATGGTCGAAAGCTACCGGCGTATCGATACCATTTCGCGGCGCATCGCAAGGCTCTGCCTTAAACTTTACCCTGACCATGAGGATACGGATGACTAGTTTGAACTCTTCGGGCAATACCTTGATGTTGCCGGTTCTCCGGAACACTGCAACCTGCATGGTCTTGTGGCGTACCGCCGTAACGCTGCTCGCGGCAGCGTCACTATGGGTAACGTTTGCAACCCCCGCCCAGGCGCAATGGAACAACCGCTATTCGAAGCTCAGCGATTTCGGGCATCACACCTATCTGGAGCAGCATGAGCTGCCGATACTCGCGGCCGGTCCGACAGACCCGGCACCGTCGCCGGATGGACGTCACCTGGCTTTTGCTGCCCAGGGCTGGCTGTGGCTGCTGGATCTTGAGTCTGGCAGTGCGCAACGTATCACCGAGGGTGAATATCTGGATGCACGGCCGCGTTGGTCGCCTGATGGTGAGCGCCTGGCTTTTGTTCGTGATACGGGCTTGGACACCCTGATCGTGATCCGCGATATGCAAAGCGGTGCAGAGACTGAATTCACATCGGGAACCATTGAGCTCGACCCGGAGTTTTCGGCGGACGGCGCCTACCTTTTTTATGCCTCCGCGATTGGCGATGAGTTAAGCCTGTGGCGACGCCATATTGATTCCGGTGCTGCCGAGCAGCTGACCGACCTGGCCCAGGTAGAGCGCAATGTGCGACGCCTGCCGGACGGCCGCGGCATCCTGTACCTGCACGGCGACGGGCCGCACCGATCGCTGCGGCTGCGTGATCTGATCAACGGTACGGATGAGATTGTGCATGCTGAAACTCTTGCCTACCACCTTACGGCCGACGTCCATCCTGCGCTGAGCCTGGTGGTCTACAGCGCGCCAATTGATAATGATTACCACCTCTGGACCATGGATCTGGACGACAACCGGGTTCTGCACCGCCTGACCGATGGTGAGCCTTTTGCACTGACCCCGGCATTCAGTGCTGACGGAGAGGCGATCTACTACGTCACACTGGATGAGCAGCGTCAGTTTACGTTGATGCGCATGGCGACTTATGGCGGCACGCCCGAGGCCGTGCAGATTACTGAATGGGATTACGGGACCGCGACCGGTGCGCTCTCAGTCGCAGTTACCAATTCAGCCGGCGAGCCTGTAACGGCGCGCGTATCGATCTCTTCGGAGGCAGGGCACCCGGTCGCTTTCCCCGGGGACGCAACATACTTTGATTCACAAAGCGGGCGGCACTACTTTTATGTCGAGGGCAGCGCGGAATTCCGGGTGCCCGCGGGTCGTTACACGGTGTTGGCCGCGCGCGGTCCCATGACACCGGTAGTTGAAGACACGTTACGGGTCCGCGGTGACGGTACAGCCGGGGCCAGTCTGGTGCTCTCGCCCATTTGGGACGCGGCTGCTGCGGGCTATGTTTCGGCGGATTACCATGTGCACCTTAATGGCGATGGACACCACCGGGCCAATCACCAGGATGCATTGCGGGTGATGGCCGGTGAAGACCTGGACTACCTGGTGCCCATGTCCTGGAACCGGTGGGAGCGTCGCATCGACCGTCCCATCCTTGGCCTGCGTAGCCAGCAGGGCGGCCACGTGGTCGATCAGGGTCAGGAGGTCCGCTCGCACTTCCATGGCCATATCGGTTTGTCGCCGATCAGCGATCCATTCGAGCCGTGGTTCTTCGGGCCTTCCAACCCGACCCTGGGTAACCCTGACCTCACCAATGGTGACGTGATCGCCTACGCGGAAGTGGTTGGTGCGTTTCCGACCTATGTGCACCCCATGGGCAGTGATGACGACCCCTTCGCTGAAGGACGCGAGGACACGATCCCCCTGGAGCTGATATCTGACGGTGTTCTTTCGCAAAATATGGGGCTCGAGCTCGTGTGCGCCTGGACCAGCCCCCTGGGTAATGCCGAGGTCTGGTATCGATTGCTGAACATCGGCCGGCCGGTCGCCGCCATGTCGGGCACCGACGGTTGGGTAGACTTCCACCGCACGCCCGCCATGGGTACGGCGCGTAATTACATCCGGGTCGGTAGCGGCCGGACCGGCTTTGACGAGGCGCTCGCTGCTGCCACGGCGGGGCGGGGTTTCGTGACCACGGGTCCTGCGCTTATTTTTGGCCTGGCCGATGGCTCCGCACCGGGTGACGTCACCTCGCCTGGGATGACCCGCTGGGATGCAACGCTCATCAGTACGACGGCCGTGGAGGTCTTCGAGATTATCGTCAACGGCCAGGTGGTCGCGCGCCAGGAAGGGGTGCCGGCCGGAGGCATTGCTGAGCTGGAAGGCCAGGTCACCTTGCCGGAGGGCGGCTGGATCGCAGCCCGCGCTTATGCGCAGGAGCAAGCTGCGGATTCCTGGCCGAGCATGCATGCACGACCCTTCGTGCATGCATCACCCATCTGGATCGGAGAGATAGGCAGTACTGATCCGGTCGCCCGCGCTGAAGCCGCGGAGGATTTATTGCGCGCCATTGATGCCTCGGAAGCGGCCGTGACCGAGGCCTATGGTGATGTTGAAATGCCGCGCCTGCAGGCGCGCTTTGATGCTGCGCGCGACTATCTGCAGCCCGCGAGTGAAAATGAGGAATAGGGCTTCTGGTTTGCGTCTGAACGCCCTCAACTGCTCCCTTACTGCTTATCGCTCACCGGGTTGCCCAGCTTATTGCCAAGGCGAAGTTTGAGTCGCTGAAACCAGGAAAGGCGGTCAATAAATAATTTTCCGACCAGGTGGTCCATCTCATGCTGCAGGCATACCGCTTCCATCTGGCTCAGGTCACACTCGAAGGTCTCACCCGCTCGGTCCTGTGCGCGCACGCGCACCTCGGATGACCGCACGACGTTGGCCGTGAGTCCGGGCAGCGATACACAGCCTTCCTCAACCAGGCAGGGCAGGCTATGGGCGAGAATTTCGGGGTTGATAAAGACCCTGGGTGCCGAGGCATCCCCGGACAGGTCCATGACCAGCACTTCGCGGTGATCATTGGCCTGGGGTGCGGACAGGCCAATGGCCTTGCTGGCATACATGGTTTCCAGAAGATCATCGATAAGCCGGTTCAGCTCATCGGAGAATTCGGTGACAGGCGTGGAACGTATTCGCAGCCGTGGGTCGGGATATTCAAGGATGTCGAGTCTGGCCATGAGTACTGATTCACATGAGTTTTGGTTCAGGAAACGCTGGTGCGGGTATCAGCGGCTCCGGTACCGGCATCCAACAGGGACTCGCTGAGATTCTCCGTGCCCGTTTCGTTGGATTTCATTACGGCCCGGGTGAGTGGAATCAGAGCGGTAATGGCAATCAACAAGAGCAGAATTTCCAGAGCATAGACGGTCACATAACCGACAGCCGCTCCTTCAAACAGCCACACTGTCGAGGCTGAACCTGTGCCTATATTGACCAGGTCGCGTATCGCGCCACTGAGCGCCATGGCGACACCAGCAGCGGTTGCCTGCACTGAGCCCCAGGCACCCAGTGCCAGTCCGGCCTGTTCACGTGGCGCGCGGTTCATGGTTGCTGTGAGCGTTCCATGCCCAAACATGGCCCCGCCAAAACCGATGAGGAAATTACCAAGAATAAACAGGCTGGTCTGATTTTCGGGCGCTGACATGATGACCAGCCCCAGTGCCGGTACACCAATAATGGCACCGGTCAATGCCATTCGGTAAGGGCCTGCCCCATTTGACTGTGTCTGTGATGCAAACCAGAAGCCAAAGACACCGCCCAATGCAAGTAAGGCGGTTAGTTTCGTGGTCGCAGCCACGCTCAATTGCAACACCTCGCCGCCGAAGGGTTCAATCAGGATGTCCGACATGCCGAAGGCCATTGTGCCGATGCCAACAATGACCAGGCGTCGAATCGCATCCTTGCCCTTGCAGAACATCATCCACGACTCACGGAAAGAAGGGTCCGGTGCCGGCGCAGCCCGTCCACGCGGTGGATTGCGCGTCTCCTGTTTCCACATTGCCACGGCATTCAGGACAATGGTGACAACTGCAGCACCCTGAATGACCTGA
The DNA here is from genome assembly GCA_942491555.1 of uncultured Gammaproteobacteria bacterium. GTDB lineage: Bacteria > Pseudomonadota > Gammaproteobacteria > Xanthomonadales > SZUA-36 > Marinihelvus. Next base: position 580,776 of record CALOBN010000003.1, on the reverse strand, counting down.
ACCAGGCGGCCGGGCGAAAAGTTCTCAAGAGCGACACCAAAGAGCAGGGCGCTGCCGATCATGCCGAACAACAACATGACATACATGAGTCCGACAACGCGGGGGTGCGACTCGGGCGCAGTGAGGTCTGTGGCCAGTGCAAGGCCGGCGGTCTGGACTGTGTGCAGCCCTGCGCCAACCAGCAGAAAAGCCAGGCCTGCAGTTGAGTAGCCAATGATGGGCGGCGCGCCCCCGGACTCGCCCATGCCGGCCAGCACGAGCAGGGCGAACGGCATAATGGCGAATCCGCCAAACTGCAGCAGTGTCCCTTTCCAGATAAACGGCACACGCCGCCAGCCCAGTTCGCATCGATGGGTGTCTGAACGGAATCCGATCAAGGCCCGAAACGGGGCAAATACCAATGGCAATGCCAGCATGAATCCCACCAGGGAGGCTGGAACGCCGAGTTCGACAATCATCACCCGGTTCAGGGTGCCTACGAGCAGGACCAATGCCATGCCGACGGAAATCTGAAACAGGGATAGTCTTAGCAGCCGCCCGAAAGGAAGGTCGGGCGTGGCAATGTCGGCAAAAGGCATGAACCGCGGGCCCATAGATACCCAGGTTCCAATCAACTTTCGCGTAATTCGGTTCATGACTGATTCCGGCCCGCGATAACCGCAGGTTGGGGTCTTGCCTGGACCTGAAGATTGATTCCAGGGATTAATGCTTTCATCAGTACTTGCTTGCTAACAGATCCCGCCACATTGGCGCGATCTGTTAGATATCTTTCTTAACATATTGAAACAACGACGGTGTGCTTCAGGGCTGTGACCACCAGAGGGCAGACCAGCGAGGCTCATCAGCCTCTTGGTTTGGTCAGCAGGGGTAAACCGAAACTTGTCGTTTTATTGGGCTTGTTTGCTTTCAGCAGTGGCAAGCCGAGCAGGGATGAAAGCGGTGTTGGATTCGAGCTCAGCAGCTTAAACCCGAAGGAGACCTTGTCATCGAATGGAACCAGTCGTGACTTCGCGGGTTTGTGCGAGATCGTGGATAGCCCCAGGAAATGAGAGAAGGGCGCTGCCCGCCATTCATCCGCAGTATCTACAGCCGGTAATTCTGAGTAATCAGGCGTTTCGAACGCTGCCGGTTCAAACCGGTCATCCTTCGGGAACATGGTTTTGTCTCCAGGGCGGGGCTGCACTCATTATATTAAGTGTTTTTAGTATTTCAAAACCATGATCCGGCGCTGACGCCGGACCGCGGTTTTGCTTTTATTACTGCTTGGCATCAGCCCCAGTAGGCGGCAAACCAAGTGGTATTGTTGAGAATCGCAAAATGAACTGTAAATGCAATCAACGCTACCGATCCCAGGAAAAGAGGCAACCCAACGGTTGGCTTAACTACGCACCAAATTCTACCTTGATTCATGAATTATCTCCTTACCCGAGCCACGGCGTAAACATGTACGCCAAAGCGTGAGCGAACAACGCAATTACGAAGAACACGCGTGATCCATCAATCACATGTTTATGTAGTTCTTCTGATTCCTTGATGGTCAGACCCGTCGGCCAGACGCGATCTGGATCGTTAATGTCAGACATATTTTTCTCCTCTTAAGCACTTCGCGAGTACCAATTAACTTTGAGACTCAAAAAGCCGGTACCTGCACGAAACCATCAGTCCCGCGATGAGAACACACCTCATATTTCAAGGTACCAAGCAGGATTGAATCTAACGAATGGCTTTGGCAATGTCAAGCTAAGTAGTCACAAAGAAGTGTCAATAAAAATTGACAGCCGGGTGCGTGAGATCGTCATGTGGTTTCGGTATACACTTATCTGCGCTTTTGCGTGAGCTCAGCTGAGACGAGCTCAGTGTTGTTGCACAATCCACTCTGCCTGGTCCCGGCCGGGCGTAGAAAAAAGGCTAAAACCAGATGAAAATAATCTCCACTTTGATGCTCCTGATGCTTGCCTTTCCGGCACTTGCTAACCCCACACCCGCGGGCGACCTGATGGTGCCGCCGGCAGAAGCAACGCGCTACATTATTGTCTCCGACACCAACACGCATGGCGACGAATGGCGCTGGGTTACCGGGGAGGGCGCAATTGCTTTTCGCAAATCACAGAGCTTGCGGGGCTGGATCACCGAGACGGACGCGCTGGTTACACTGGACGAAAACGGCAACCCATCCAGCATTCGTATCAGGGGGGTGACCCCGCAGGGCGACGCGGCGGAAATCATGGGTACCAACGTCGATGGCGTTTACTGGGATTCCGGCGCGGACCGCGGCGCAGCAGGTGCTGAAAGTGGTTTCTATCTTTCCCGCGGCGGGCCGGATTCCATGTTTGGACTACTGGTCGAGCGCCTGGTTGTTGCCGAAGAAGTGGCTCTTCTGCCCATGGGCAGCGCGACCGTCAGGGAAGTCGGCACCCTGGTTATTGAAGACGAAGACGGTGATTTCGAGGCAACGCTGTTGTTCATCGAGGGGCTGGAGCAAGCGCCAACGCCGGTATGGGTGGATGAGCAGGGCAGGCACCTGGCCACGGTTGGCTGGATGGGTCTGATGCGCGAGGGTTCTGAAGAACATTTTCGTGAGCTGCGCGACTTCCAGGAGGCAGCGGTCGCAGCCGCTTCCGAAACCATTGCGGAGCAGTTCCTGACCGAAGCGGCCCGCGCGCCCTTACTGGTGGATAACGTTCGTATTTTTGATTCCATACAAGGCGTATTTATTGAGAACCAGGCGGTCACCACCGCCAATGGCGTGATCACGGGCATTGGGCCGGCCGGTTCCCTGCCGCTCCCGGAGGGCGGACGTTTTCTGGATGGTGAGGGAAGAACCCTGGTGCCCGGCCTGTGGGACTCCCACAAGCACTTTGGTAATGGTAATGACCTGCTCGCGAATGTAGCGGTAGGCATGACCAGCATTCGCAGCCCCGGCAACGGCCTGGACCTGTTGGTGTGGGCACGGGAAGCACGGGCGGCCGGGGAAATCGTCGCGCCCGAGGTTTTTGGCGCCATCATCATTGACCAGCAGCACCCGCTTTCAGCGCAGGGTGCCGTTCTGGTCACCAGCGAAGAAGAGACGATTGAAGCCGTTCAGCTGGCTGCCGAAAATGATCTTTGGGGCGTCAAGTTCTACACCTCGATGAATCCGGAGTGGATTGCACCGGCTGCGGATGAGGCGCACAGGCTGGGGCTTAACGTGCTTGGGCATGTGCCCGCCACCATGCGGCCGATAGAGGCTGTGCGGGCGGGCTATGACGAAGTAACGCATCTGAACTTCATCATGATGCAGGCCTTGCCGCAGGAAGTGGTGGATATTTCCAATACCGCAGCCCGCTTTGAAGGGCCGGCTGAATTCGCGCGTGATGTCGATCTCGATGGCCCGGAGATGACGGAGTTTATTGCCGAACTGAAAGAGCGCGGCACCTGGGTGGATCCGACCATCATGATTTTCGAACAGTTCTTCATCAAGGAAGAGCCTTCCCTGGGGCCGGCTTATGAGCCTTATGCGGGCACCTTGCCGGTCGTTTACGAACGCGCCCTGAATACGGGCAGCTATCCCCTGTTTGGCGAAGTCACCCGCGAAATGTTTATTGAGAGCTACCAGAAGATGCTCTCCCTGATTGGCAAGTTGTACGAGGCGGGAATTCCGATTGTTGCCGGCACCGACGGCGATGGTATTGAGCTGGTCCGGGAAATCGAACTGTACGAGCAGGCCGGCATGCCCCGCGCCGCTGCCTTGCAAACGGCGACGATTAATCCAGCGCGCCTGGTTGGTATTGCAGACCGCACGGGTTCAATTACCGTGGGCAAGGAGGCTGACCTGGTGCTCGTTGAGGGTGATGTCAGCGCTGATCTCGGCGCGCTCCGTCGCGTGCATACGGTGGTCAGTGATGGCTATGTCATGGATGGCGACGCGCTGCGCGCTGCGGCGGGTTATTCCGGCATGCCGCGCTAAGCGGGCGTGTCTTTGACAGCACACGCGCTCATTCCATTGGCGAGGCTACAGGTTTAAGCTTCGCCGATGACTTATTGTCTCGCCAGCATTGTCGACCACGGACTCGTTTTCGTGTCGGATTCGCGTACCAATGCGGGTATTGATTCGCTGGGTACCTTCAGCAAAATGCATGCTTTCACTGAACTGCCCGGGCGCTTCTTTACGCTGCTCAGTGCCGGCAACCTGGCCACCACACAGGCCGTCATTGCCCGCCTGGAGCGGGATATTCGCAAGGAAGAAAAACCCAGCCTGGCGGTGGTTGAGACCATGCGCGAGGCTGCCTTGTATATCGGTCGGATTAATCAGGAAATGCAAGCGCATTATCCGGAGGAGGAGCGGCCGGCAGGTTTTGTGCCTGATGCGGATTTTATCTTCGGCGGACAGATTGCCGGTGCCGCCCATGCCTTGTTTCACATTTACTCCGCAGGTAACTTCTACTCACCTACAACACTGGCACCTTATGTTCAGATCGGTGAGCAGAAGTACGGCAAGCCTATTCTCGACCGGATACTGACCTCACATACGGACCTTGAAACGGCTGCGCGCTGCGGTCTTGTCTCCATGGACTCGACCACGCGCAGCAACGCCAGCGTTGGTCCGCCTATCGAGATTATGCTGTACCGGGCTGGTGCCCCCGGTAGCTGGGTTCACCGGGTATTCGAAGAGGACGATGACTATCTCAGGCAGTTGCGCCAGGACTGGGCTGAGCGTTTGTTGCTGGCGTTTGAGAGTCTTCCGCCGATCGAACTGCCGCCGCCTATGGTTCGCGTTGTCGAGAACTGAAATTTTCTATGGCGCTGTGCACAAATTCGATTTTCGTGGCGATCGTCGGTGTGATGACAAAAGGATAGGCATCCGGCAAACCCAGGCTGCGCAGTACCTCGTTTAGGCCCAGCGCGAGGGAGACAAAGCCACGGTGCCAGTCAGTATCCGGCTTCTTGTTTTTTAATCCCTGGGTGTCTGCCGCCTCAAGCGCGGCACGCAAGTGAAGATAATGTGCCCAGCATTCAGCCCAGTCTTCCATCGGATGTGACGAGGCGTAGGCGGAGATGTACCAGTTTTGCCAACCCTCGATCGGCCCCTGGTCGTAATAGGTCTGCAGCGCGGTGTTGTAATCAACCCGCTCATCACCGAACAGTGTGCGGGCCTCTTCCTTCTGCGCCTCATCAAGTACCACATCAAAATAGTAATGACCTGACTCGTGGCGAAAATGTCCCAACAGGGTCCGCAGCGGCTCATTCATGCGTTGGCGCATTTCCTCCCGGTACACCTCATCAGCCTCGGCGGCGTTGATGGTAATCACCCCGTCAAGGTGACCGATGGCCACATGATCGTCAGACACGTCCGGGTTGCTGCGGCGGTCTTCCTTGAAAACGAAGCTCAGGCGTTGCGGCGACACCGGCAGACCGCGGCTCAGCAGGTCATAAATCAAACGACGTTTAGCATGCTCCAGCTTACGCCAGCGAGCGCGATTGACGACCTTGGATAAACCCGGAATCGTTTTGCTGCTGCTGCATGACAGACACAGTCCTCCGTCAGGGGCCAGCCAGTTGCAGCGAATGTAACCGCTTCGCTGGGAGCAGGTCGGCAAGCCGGCACCTTTTTGCATCTCTGATGCCATGCTCAGCGTGCCAGGGTCGAAGGCCAGGATGCGTCCACAGGCGGCACAATGGTGATTGTCAAAGTAGACCGCCTGTCCGCAGCGGCAATGCAGGGGCTTCACTGGTGACCTTCCGGCAGAAACCACGTACGCGCAACGGATGCGTGGACATGTCCAATATTGCTCTGCAACTGATCCATGACGTTGCTCACGTCAAATGCATCCAGTGCGGGCGCCGGTGTTTCTGCCAGTTGTGCTGCGATCCTGTCCAGTGCTGCTTTGCTGACCTCACCCCCCGGGCAGGGCGGCACAGGCCTTACGTCCACGGTTAATGGAATAAGCAATAGACCTCGGGAATTGCGTGTCCCGGGTGAGGAAATCCACCACCCGGCGGCCCTCCACCCGCGGAGAACAGTACTGACGGTACATCTGGAAGCCGGATACTGATTTGAGCACATTGGTGCCCAGCTCGGAGCCAAAACGGGCTACCAGGTCCGGGTCCCTGCGCACGTGAGCCGTGGCTGCGTCCACAATGCGGCTGGTCATATCAGCACGTTCAAGCGCCTGTCCAAGGCGCAGAAACTGGTAAGGGGCCCCGTGGCTCATTGATTCCATCAGGCTGCCACTGATGGTCAGTGAGCGCGCGATACACTCCGACAGCACTTCGAAGCGGTTATCGTCGTCTGAAACATCACCCAACTGCCGGCGGGCAAACTGGCTGAGTTCATTGACGGCCTCCCAACTCTCCGTTGGCAAAAGATCCCGCGTATTACGCAGGTTTTCCCGGGCCATGCGAATGGAAAAGGCGAGCGAAGCGGGACTCTCGGTATCGGAGACCAAAAAGCGCAACACCGTCTTCTCATCGGCTTGCGGTTCATGGAACGTGTCCTGGGCACCGAAGATGGTTACCAGTTCGTCCCAGCCCACGCCAACCTCATCGGGCAGGTCCAGCAGCAGTTGAGAATACTGCTGGACGATGCGGGCAGTGCTTTCGGCGCGCTCAAGATAGCGACCCAGCCAGTAGACGCGCTCTGCAGCTCGCGACAACATCAGGAAGTCTCCTCGACAATCCAGGTGTCCTTGCTGCCCCCGCCCTGGGAGGAGTTCACCACCAGGGAACCGCGATTCATCGCGACACGGGTCAGCCCGCCTGCAGTTACCGACACATCCGCGCCCTGCAGAATAAAAGGTCTCAGATCCAGGTGCCGGGGTTCCAGGGCGCCTTCACACAGAGTTGGCGCCGTGGAAAGGTCCAGGGTCGGCTGGGCGATATAGTTGCGCGGATCAGCCTGCAGCAGCCCGCGGAATTCCTCGTGCTCGGCCTTGCTGGCGCGGGGCCCGATCATCATGCCGTAGCCACCGGACTCGTTGGCGGGCTTGACCACCAGCTCCGGCAGGTTCGCCAGCACATGCTCAAGATGGTCAGGATCCGAGCAACGCCAGGTGGGTACGTTGGGGAGAATCGCGTCCTGATCCAGGTAATAGCGAATGATCTCCGGTACATAGGAATACACCACCTTGTCGTCAGCAACGCCCGAGCCGGGTGCATTGGCCAGGGCCACATTGCCGTTCCGCCAGGCGCGCAGCAGCCCGGGCACGCCGAGCATCGAGTCGGGCCGGAACGCCTCCGGGTCCATGAAGGTGTCGTCGATTCGCCGGTAGATGGTATCCACACGCTCGGGACCCTCGATCGTGTGCATGTAAACGCAATCATCATCGTCCACGAACAGGTCGCCACCCTCTACCAGCTCCGCGCCCATGGTTCGGGCGAGGTAGCTGTGCTCGAAGTAGGCGCTGTTATAAATGCCCGGGGTGAGGACGACGATCTCGGGTTTTTCGGCATCATTACGAGCAGGCGCAATGGATTCGAGCATTTCCAGCAATCTCGTGGGGTACTCACTGAGTGGACGGATCCTGAGATTGCGAAACAGAGATGGAAATACGCGCTTGGTGACCGTACGGTTTTCAAGCATGTAGGACACGCCGGAAGGTACGCGCAGGTTATCCTCCAGAACATAGACGGTTCCGTCGCCACCACGAACCAGATCTGAACCGGTCACGTGGGCCCAGACGCCATGTTTTGGTTTTGCCCCCCGGCAGGGTTGCAGGTAGTTGCGCGAGCTGTCGATGGTTTCCGCGGGCACCACCTTGTCTTTGAGGATGCGACGTTCATTGTAGAGATCGTCGATGAAGAGATTCAGGGCCCGTACGCGTTGTTCCAGGCCTGCCTCGATGTGATCCCATTCCTTGCCTGGCATGGCCCGTGGCACGAGATCAAGCGGCCAGGCGCGGTCGATGTTGTCGCCCTCGGAATAGATGGTAAAGCTGATGCCCATGTCCATGATGGTGCGCTCAACCGCCTGCTGCCGCTCCCGGAGTTCGCTGGACTGCATGCGACCGAAGTAGTCCACCAGGGCGGCTGCATGGGGCCGGGCTGTGCCGTCGCGGTCCAAAAGCTCGTCGTGAAACGATGTCGAATCATATGGTTTTTGTTTGAATGTCATTCGAGGGACGATACCAGCTATGGGTTGGAGTTATTGTGACTCGAATGATAAGGCTTCGTAGCGGCAATATGCCGGGGGTCTGAAGTAGTCGCCACACGGGGACTGTTGCTACCCCCTCGGACTGCGGTTAAGGATATTTTGATTGACACTTATGCCGACAGAAACTCAATCGATGGATAGCGCTCGCGAATTGTCGAAACGTCCCGCTCATACCGTGCTTGCAGGGCCTTCAATTCTCCGGGCTCCCAGGGCTGTGGGCGCGGGTGCTCATCACCGGCCGGAAAGCGGGCATTAAGGTCAACCACGTAGGCCCGGTATTCCGGGCTTCCCGGCTTCGGTGTCCGGTCGCTCCGTAAGTGCTCAACGGCCCGTGCCGATAAGGAGGGGCGGGTGGTTTCGTTTTGGTAACGCGCCAGCAAGGCATCCGGATCATCCGTCCCGGTCAGTCTGCCCAGTATTTTTCCCTGCGCTTCGCGAAAGTCCTCGAAACGCCATAAAACGATGGACTCGGGCGATATCACTTTTGTTACCCGGTCAAACATTTCCAGCCATGAATAGCCGGCCATGCGTTGCTGATCATGGAACTGCTCCCAGGGAAAATAGCCCCTTGCCCGAATGAGCTCCAGGTAATTGGACAGCAGAAAACTATCGTAGCTGCGGATGGCAAAAAAGAGTGTAATTCGGGCCTCCGGGAAAAGTCTTTGCATGGCCGTCAGGCGGGCGGGCAAACCGCTGAATAAAACCGGCTGGCTTAAAAGCTCACCGAGGTGGCCGGCGAAATTTTCCTCACTGAATAGCCAGCAGTCCTCATTGGACGCTGCCTGCTTCAGGCGATGATTGAGCGTCCAGCGTGCCCAGGCCGGCAAGCGTTGATACCAACGAAAATCACGCATCCAGGTTTCGAGCTCGGGTGGAGTTGCAACACCGACCCCTGCCTGGGCCAGATACGGCTTGTTGAGGCGCAACAGGACCTGCAGGTGAGTGGTGGCGGTTTTGTGCGCACCGGCATGGAGATGGATTGTTGCGGGTTGGGCATTCACAGGCGAGGCAAAGGCTGAGCTGAAAAGCGACTATAAGAGGACAGGGTCTGGATATCCAGAAACATGAACCATGCAAGGCAGCGCTCGATAGCTGCTTTACTGGCAGCCTATCGCGCTATGATACGCACCAGGCGCAGTCACAGCGTCTGACGACGACCCACCCAAGGAATTTGTATGACCAAGCCGGAAAGTACCGAACTCAGGTTCAGTGATATGGGCCTGAGTGCACCTTTGCTCGAAGCGCTTGAGCAGGTGGGCTATGAAAACCCTTCGCCCATCCAGGCCGAGGCCATTCCGCATTTGCTGGAGGGTCGTGACCTGCTGGGACATGCACCGACTGGTACCGGCAAGACCGCAGCCTTTGCGCTGCCGTTGCTGTCGCGCCTTGATCTGCGCCGCAATGAGGTGCAGGTACTGGTGCTGGCGCCGACCCGTGAGCTCGCCATTCAGGTGGCCGAGGCCTTTCAGCGATATGCCAAGAACATTCCCGGCTTTCATGTCATGCCCATTTACGGCGGGCAGGATTACTCGGTGCAGATCAAGCAACTCAAGCGCGGGGTGCACGTGGTTGTTGGCACACCCGGAAGGGTGATGGACCACATGCGCAAGGGCACGCTCAAACTCGGAGGGCTGAAAGCACTGGTTCTGGACGAAGCGGACGAAATGCTGCGCATGGGCTTTATTGATGACGTGGAGTGGGTGCTGGAGCAGCTTCCCAAGGAGCGTCAGATTGCGCTGTTTTCGGCAACCATGCCGCGCGAAATTGAAAAAATTGCCCGGCATCACCTGCGCGAACCGAGGGAAATTTCGATTAAGTCCCGAACCGCCACGGCAGAGACCATCCGCCAGCGCTTCTGGCTGGTCAGCGGCCTGCACAAGCTCGATGCCCTGACCCGGATTCTGGAAGCAGAGCCCTTCGACGCGATACTGATTTTTGTGCGTACCAAGATCTCAACCACCGAGCTCTCCGAGCGGCTCAAGGCGCGTGGCTACGCCGCTGAAGCGCTGAACGGAGATATGCAGCAGCGGCAGCGTGAGCACATGGTTGAGCGTTTAAAGAACGGCAAGCTGGATATCCTTGTGGCGACGGATGTTGCCGCCCGCGGCCTGGATGTTGACCGGGTCAGCCTGGTCCTGAACTACGATATACCCAACGATACCGAGGCCTACATTCACCGCATTGGCCGCACCGGTCGCGCGGGTCGCCAGGGAGACGCCATTCTGTTCGTGGCACCGCGTGAACAGCGCATGCTAAAAGCCATTGAGCGTGCCACCCGGCAGGACATCGCGCCGCTGGAACTCCCGTCTACTGAATTAATCAACAACAAGCGTATCGCCAAATTCAAGCAGTCCATAACCGATATGCTGGCCCAGGGTGAGCTGGACTTCATGCGCTCACTGCTTGAACAGTATCAGCAGGAGCATGATGTGCCGGCGCTGGAGATCGCCGCCGCCCTGGCCAAGGCATCCCTGGGAGACGGTGAGCTGCTTCTGTCGCCGGATAAGCCGGCGCCGCATGCGCGGAAGGCTGACAAGTCCAGTCAGTCGAACAAAGCGAAGGGCAAGTCGCGCCCGCCGCGTGAGAACAAACACACAATGCCTGATGGCGAGGGCAGTGAAACCTATCGTATCGAGGTAGGCCGAAAGCACCACGTCAAACCGGGCAATATTGTTGGTGCGATCACCAACGAGGCCGGTCTGGACGGGCGTTACATCGGACACATTGATATCCAGGAGGACTACAGTCTCGTGGATATGCCCGCTGGCATGCCCAACGATATTTTTCAGGACCTGAAAAAGGTCCGGGTGGCCGGGCAGCGTCTGAACATCACGCGCCAGGGTGAGCCACCTGATACCGGAGGTGCATCGCGCAAACCGGCGTCTCCACGGCCTGCCAAGCGCAACAGGCCTCCGTTTCGCGGGAAAAAGCCAAAGTCCGGCAAGCAGGGTAAGCGCGCAAAGTAGCGGGGTATCCTGAAGCGTTATTCAGGTCATCTGTTCACTCAGCATCACACCAACGGCGGGTTTCAGTGTCGCTCTTTTGGCACTCAAGGTCGCGGGTGATGGCCCGTTATCGGAAACGCTGCAACTTTTTCAAGAAGTTTTGTGGGTTGGATTCGGCAAGTTCCGGATTTTTCAAAGAATTGATAGCGCCAGCGAGTGGTGTGCAATACGAATAAACATTGCTATCGGAGTGAAAATGGCGTACCATCTACGCACTCGTTGTTAGGGGAGGCAATAGTTTGCACCCCGCGAGTAAAAGACCGATTAGTTGCAGTACTCTTTAGGTTCTCTCAGAAGTCCCACGTTGGTAACTCCACGATTTCGATTTTCCTGAGATGCGATTAGTCAGTATTTATCAATATTTTAAGGAAATTAGAAATGGCACAAGGTACCGTTAAGTGGTTCAACGAGTCCAAAGGTTTTGGATTTATCTCTCCTGAAGATGGCGGCAAAGATGTATTCGTACATTTCTCTGCTATCCAGGCTGATGGCTTCAAGGTTCTGGCTGAAGGCCAGGCCGTGACCTTCAACCTCGAAGATGGTCCGAAAGGTCCACAAGCAACCAATGTGGTCGCCGCTTAATTTAGAGTTAAGCCAAGACACTAAAAAACCCCGCCAGCTGGCGGGGTTTTTTTTGGCCCGGGAATTCGCGCCGGGGTGCGGCTCGTAAGGTTCCGGGCCCCCGGATCTGCGACGTTAGAGTTCACGAAGGGCTGAGCAGATATATGCTTAACTTACCATAATTCACGAAGCCAGGCTATCAAGAGCGCCCAATGAAGTAGACCATACTCCCCGCTATTCTTGTCACTGCGCTATTGCTGGTGTCTTGCAAGCCAGGTCCGCAGGGGCAGGGAGCGCCCCGGGGTGCGCCGGAGGTAACGGTTTTACAACCTTCTCAACAGACCATTACCGAGTGGGAGGAGTACACCGGTCGTTTTCAGGCGGTAGAGTCAGTTGACATCCGTGCCCGCGTGACCGGATACATTGAACGGGTCGAATTCGATGACGGCGCGCTCGTCGAGGCGGGTGATCTGCTCTTCGTGATTGATCAGCGAACCTTCCAATATGCCTTGCAGAGGGCGGAGGCCCAGCATGCCCTGGCGGTGAAGGAGTATGAACGCGCCGAGAAGCTGATTGCGTCCCGCTCCATTCCCCAGGAGGAGTTTGATCGCAGGGTACAGGAAGTCAATATCACCGAGGCCAGTCTTTTGCAGGCTCAGCTCGACCTGCAATTTACCGAGGTGCGGTCACCGATTTCAGGCAAGGTGAGCCGGGATCTTAACAACGTCGGCAACCTCGTTATCGCCAACGAGACTATTCTCACCAATATTGTCAGCCTGGACCCCATTCATTTCTATTTTGATGCGAGCCAGAACGACCTGTTGAAATACATCCGCCTGGACCGTTCCGGCCAACGGCAGGGTTCCGATACCGCGCCGAACCGGGTAGAGGTCCGGCTGCCGGATGAGACCGGTTTTCCCCACCCGGGCCATATGGACTTCGTGGATAACCGGATCGACCAGAGTACGGGAACCATCCAGGGTCGTGCCCTGATTCCGAACCCGGGCGCGGTAATCTATCCGGGCATGTTCGGTCTGGCTCGGTTGATTGGCCGCAGCGAAGTCGATGTGCTGGCAATCCCCCGCACAGCCGTGAGCACCGATCAGTCGAGACGGTTTGTCTACGTGGTTGACGAGGAGAACCGGGCGCAGCGGCGCTACATCACCCTGGGCAGAATGCTCGAAGATGGATACCAGGTCGTCAACAGTGGTCTTGACGCCGGAGATCGTGTGGTGATCAATGGGATGCAGCGCATTCGCCAACCGGACCAACCGGTGACACCGGTCAAAGCCACGACGGACGTCTGAGGCGTGCGCTTTTCCCACTTTTTTATCGACCGGCCCATTTTTGCCTCGGTCCTTTCCATATTTGCCGTCATTGTTGGCAGCCTGGCCTATGTGAACCTGCCGATTGAGCAATATCCCCAGGTTGCGCCGCCGACCGTTCAGGTCATTGCCAGCTACCCGGGCGCCAACGCGCGCACCGTGTCCGAGACGGTGGCCACACCGATCGAACAGGAGATCAATGGCGTCGAGGGCATGTTGTACATGTTGTCCCAGTCAACCGCTGATGGCCGCATGACCCTGACCATCACTTTTGAGCTGGGGACCGATCTCGATGAGGCCCAGGTCCTGGTGCAAAACCGCGTTGCCATCGCAGAGCCACGCTTGCCAGAAGAAGTGCGACGCCTGGGCGTGATTACCCGCAAAAACTCTCCCGACCTGATGATGGTCATCAACCTGTTTTCTCCGGATGGAACCTACGATCAAACCTATATAGGTAACTTCGCGGTACTACAGGTCATGGATCGGATTCGTCGTATCGACGGGGTCGGGGACATCCAGATATTTGGTGCCGCAGAATATGCGATGCGCGTTTGGCTCAACCCGGACCTGATTCAGTCCTACGGTCTGACCGCTGGTGATGTCGTCGCTGCTCTGCGCGGTCAGAACGTTCAGGTCGCCGGCGGAACCCTGAATCAGTCGCCAGTCCCGGAGCAGGGCGCTTTCGAGCTTAGCCTGGAAACCCAGGGCCGGCTTATGGAGCCGGAGCAATTTGGCAATATTGTTGTCAAATCCGGTGATGACGGCCGCATCGTGCGACTGCGCGATGTGGCCCGTATCGAGCTCGGGGCGCAAAGCTACACCACGCGCGGCTACCTGGGCGACAAGCCGGCGGTCGCACTGCCGGTTTTCCAGCGCCCGGGTACTAACGCGATCGAGACCGCTGACGCGATCCTGGCTGAGCTGGACGCCATTGCCGAAGACTTTCCGCCGGGGCTGCAGTTCGATGTGGCCTATAACCCGACCAGGTTCATCGAGGAATCTGTTGATGAGGTGGTAAAAACCATCTTCGAAGCCGTGTTGCTCGTGGTGCTGGTGATTGTGCTGTTCCTGCAGACCTGGCGCGCCGCATTAATTCCCATTGTCGCAATCCCGGTTTCACTGATTGGTACTTTCGCCGTACTCCAGGGCCTGGGGATTTCGCTGAATTCACTCTCCCTTTTTGGCCTGGTCCTCTCCATTGGCATTGTTGTCGATGATGCGATCGTGGTCGTGGAAAACATGGAGCGAAACATGCGCGATGGCCTGTCTCCGAGGGAGGCGGCGCATAAAACCATGGACGAGGTAGGCTCGGCCTTGCTGTCCATGGGGCTTGTCGTGGTCGCGGTCTTCCTGCCCACGCTGTTTCTCGAGGGAATTTCAGGTCGGTTCTTTCAGCAATTTGGTATCACGGTATCCGTAGCCACGGCGATATCGGTTGGCGTATCGCTTACGCTCAGCCCCGCCATGGCTGCCCTGATCATGCGGCCCAACGACAATGACCCGTGCAACACGCCAAGCAGCCCGTTGAAAAGCCCCATACGCTGGTTTTTCTGCCGCTTTAACCAGGCGCTTGGCTGGCTGAGCGGTCGATACCAGGGCTTTGTGCGTGTCACCGTGCGGAGAGTCGGTCTGATGCTGGTCATCTATGCCGGCTTGATGGCGGTAGCTGCGTGGCAGTTCATGCAGGTGCCTACCGGGTTCATTCCACCCCAGGATCAGGGCTACTTTATTGTCTCGATCCAGTTGCCTCCCGGCGCCTCACTGGAACGGACGGATGCAGTGGTGCAGGATGCGACCGCCCGCCTGATGGCCATGGAAGGTGTCGATAACGCCGTCGCGTTTGCCGGTTTTGCCGGCGCCACCTTTACCAATGCTTCGAATGCGGCAGCGATATTTCCCGTGCTGTCCCCCTTTGACAAGCGCCGGGCCGCGGGCCTGGATTACGACACGCTGCTGGCACGCATGCGCGCCGAGCTTGGCCAGATCCAGGAGGCGTTCATCGTGGTGATCCCGCCGCCGCCGGTGCGCGGTATCGGCAATGCGGGTGGATTCCGGATGATGATTCAGGACCGCATTGGTCGTGGCCTGGACGTGCTCGAACAGTCCACCTGGGCGCTCGCTGGAGCCGCAAACCAGGCGCCGGAGACTGCTTCTGTTTTTACCTTTTTTGAAAACAGTACACCGCAGCTTTATCTGGACATTGATCGTGAAAAAGCCGAACGGCTTGGCGTGCCCGTAGAGGCTGTGTTCGAGGCACTCGAGGTGTATATCGGGTCGGTTTTTATTAACGATTTCAATTTTCTTGGGCGAACGTTTCAGGTCAGAGCACAGGCAGACTCCGGGTTTCGTATAAATCGCGAAGATGCCCTGCGCTTGCGGGTTCGTAACAAAGATGGAGACATGGTGCCGATCGGCGCGGTAGCTTCCGTCAGTGATACGTCGGGTACCTCTCGAGTCCCGCGCTACAACCTTTATCCGTCTGCAGCCCTGGTGGGTGATGTGGCCGCAGGCAGCAGCCTTGGCGAAGCGATCAGCACCATGGAACGACTCGCCGCCGAGATATTACCCGACGGTATTGACTATGAATGGACCGAAATCGCCTATCAGCAAAAAGCCGCTGGCAGCACCGCCGGTATCGCATTCCTTCTGGCAGTCCTGTTCGTATTCCTGTTACTTGCAGCGCAGTACGAAAGCTGGAATCTGCCCCTGTCAGTCATCCTGATTGTACCCATGTGCCTGCTTTCGGCGGTGCTTGGCCTGGTCATTGCAGGCATGGATAACAATGTACTCACGCAGATCGGGTTCGTGGTGCTGATTGGTCTGGCCGCGAAGAATGCGATCCTGATTGTTGAATTCGCCCGCGAGCTTGAGCGTGAGGGCCGCAGTCGATGGGATGCGGCCATCGAGTCAGCGCGTCTGCGACTGCGTCCGATCCTGATGACCTCGATGGCCTTCATTCTGGGTGTCATTCCCCTGGTTGTCGCCTCCGGCGCGGGTGCGGAAATGCGCCAGGCCATTGGCGTTACCGTGTTTAGCGGTATGCTCGGCGTGACCGTGTTTGGCCTTTTGTTTACGCCGGTGTTTTACGTGCTGTGCCGGCGTTTTGCGCGTGACCGGAACCAATAGAGAACGCGGGAACCAAAACAACAGTGCGTCGAATCTGTTTGCCGCTTATGTCAGAATGCATGCAAGGAGTCTGCAGTTCTGACTCGCGGGCACGGCAGTTTGGATGTCAAAGATTGTTCCACATAAATGTCAGGCCAGATCTCTGGGCTTAGGCGTCCTGCTGTCTGCGCTCTGGGTCGGCGGCAGTCCTGTTTTTGCGGCCGACGATGAAGAGCTTGAGGCCCGCCTGGAGCGCCTGGAAGAGGTCAATCGTCAGCAGCAGGCCCAGCTCGAAGCTCAACGTGAACAGCTGGCGGAACAGTCAAGGCTCATCCAGCAGTTAATGGGTGTCGCCGGCGGGCCGCAGGACCGCGTCGACGCCACCGTTAATACCCCCGAGCCGGTACCAACACCGTCAGCGCCCGGCAGCCCGCAGCTTGCAAATGTGGGCGAGCCGGTAGACACGCAATCTGAAGGAAAGAGTGCGGCGGAAGCTGAATTGAGGCGCCAGCAGACTGCCGGTACCAGTGATGACGTGGATGCCCGGGCAACACTCTATGACCCGGCCAGCAGCATTTACGACGAAGATTTTGTGGGTGCCTGGCACTTGCCGGGTACCACTGCGGCAATGCGCATTGGCGGTTTTGTGAACGTGACGCTGGTTAACAGCTTCGATCCGGTGCTGGTGCCCGATCGTTTTATCGTTGGTTCCATTCCGCCCAGCGGGTCAAACGTACCCGGCGCCGAGTCAGGCACGACGGTGACCGCGGCCCAGACCCGGCTCAATTACGAAGTCCGCCAGGAGACCTCGGGCGGGCAACTTCGTGCCTTTATCGAAGGTGACTTTGAGGGGGAGGGCGACACCTTCCGGCTGCGGCACGCGTACGGTCAATACCGGTCAGTACTGGTCGGAAAGACGTCGACCGCGTTTTCGAATCCAAAAATCAGTCCGGAAGAAGTCGATTTCGAGGGGATCAACGGGATGGTCCTGCTGCGTCAGTCGCAGTTGCGTTTTTTCCCAAAACTGAACTCTGACCTCAAGCTCGTCGTGTCTCTCGAGAACACGGCCACGGACGTGCAAAATGGCGTGGGCAGCCCCGGTAATTTTGCCGATACGGTTTTTAAACTCAATAAAATTCCGCTGGGTAAGCTGGGCGCATGGGATTATGAGGTCGCGTTTATCGTTCGGGATCTTGAAGCCACGGGCGGAGTCGGAGGTATGCAGACCGACGGGGAGGCCTCAATCATCAGCAGTACAACCGGTTGGGGTATTACCACCAGCGGCCAGGCCCCGTTAACGGCATGGAATGAGCAGGATTTCATTTCCTGGCAGGTGACCTATGGAAAAGGCATCGGACGTTACATTAATGACCTCGGGACCGTTGGTGGCGGCGACGCGGTCATTGATCCGCAAGGCCAACTGCGAGCGCTGCCCGTATTAGCCGGCTTTTTGTCTTATACCCACACCATCGACACCAGTTGGTCCCGCTTTCTGCGGGACTATCCCGGGATATTGCGTTCTACTTTCACGCTCAGCTGGGTGGATATTAATAATTTTGAATTCCAGGATCCGTCGTCCTACAACCACACTCTTCGGGCATCGGCCAATTTGCTGTACTACCCGACACAAAAAGTGCGCCTGGGCTTTGAGTTTATGTGGGGCAAACGCACCAATAAGGATGACTCTGAGGGTACCGCCACGCAGATGCAGATATCGGCCCGATATAGTTTCTGACCCGGTATGGTCTCTGCATGGGTGATTCGGGAAACTGCCCGCGGTGCACCCTTGCCGTTAATCGAAAGCCAGCCACTGTTCCAATTGCCTGGCTACCATCGCATCACTCAGCAAGTCGAGGTGTCCGACGCCCGGTGCTACCCATTGGCGGTGCTCAGGAATGCCCAGCGCCGGATTGCCCGCCCGTCCATGACCCAGGGCGCTTGCGACCGGCACCAGGCCATCGCCGACCCATGCGGCCCCCGGCCGGGAAGGGTCTTCCGCCAGGGCGCCGGCCACGGCAAAACACTCGACGCTGTCGGGCAGCGGGACCGATGCCGGACACACACCGTGGCGCAGGTTCTGGATTCCGAGACTGCGCGCCCTGCCGGGCATTGCAAAGGGCGCCAGGTAGGGCGAGCGCAACAGGACTTTATCCAGCAAATTGCCACCACGCTCCAGCGGTGCGCCGTCATGGGGTGTCCCCAGAAAGACAATCCTGCGCAACAGTGACGGCCAGGTATGGTCCTGTTCAACGGCGGACGCATAAGCACTCCGCACCAGGAGTCCGCCCAGGCTGTAACCCAGCAGATCAACAGATTCTATGGGGTCATCGGCACCCACAACATGGCGTTCGAGCAGTTGCGACAGCCTGGAGCCGTTGTCCTGTATGGACAGGCCGCTGTTGTAGCGCAGATACAGCGGTGACAAGCCAAGCGCTCTTTGCAGCGCAATCCCGTGATCGTGGCCCTTTCTTGTCCACTGACGGTCGTTCATGCACAAGCCATGGGCCAGAACCAGCAGGCGTTGGCCATCGGTCGTCGCAGAACCTGTGGCCCCGGGTAAGCGCTGACACAAGTGCATGGTTGTCGCCAGCGGGTTACCACTGCTTTCCAGGTGATCACCAAAAGCGCCGTTCAGGGCAGCGACGAGTGCGTCCCGGGCAGGCGGGCTTTCTGTTTCCGGATCATGGGATGACCAGGGCGCAAGACCAAGGTCCACGGTCCCGCGCACCAGGCGCGTTGTGCCGCGAATGGCACTGTATATCAGGCTGGCCGGCCCGGCTCCCGGCTTATGCTCGTCTTTGCTCAGAACAGGCGGTAGTTTTAGTACGTTTCCGTGAACCCGCTCCACAACCGTAGTAACCCCAATGGTCGCGTCACAGGCCAGCCGCGCCGCGCCACGAAGATCAGAGAATATTTTCATCGGCCGGTTGGAGCAGGCTTATCCGGCTCCATCCTCTCGTCCGTCAGGGCGTCATGGTTGCCTGCTGCAGCTTTCACCGGGGGTATTTTTGGCGTTGCCGGATCGGCCACATAACTGGGTGACATGATCTGGACTCCGGCTTTTTGAAAACGATCAAGAATTGCCTGGTTCAGGCGGGTGCGAATGTCCGGCAATGCTGTTGGGTCGTTAATCTGGACCACCAGGGTGTAGGACACCGCGTAGTTGCCTAACTCGTTGGTAAGCACCCGGGGTTCGGGCTCTGGCATGACGCCCTCGGTATCATGCGCTGCTTGCCGCAACAGCTTGTGCACGTTTTCCCAGGATTCGTCATAGCCTATGCCAACCGGGCAACGCAGCACCAGGCCACTCTTATCCTTGCGCTCGCTGAGGTTGGTCACGTTCGAATTGAGGATCGTAGAACTGGGAATACTCACCTGTGTGTTATCCCGGGTTCTGAGGCGCACCAGTTGTCCGCGGATTTGCTCTACCCTGCCTTCTTCATCCCCAATCACCACCCAGTCTCCCTCTCGAAATACGCCCCGGTACGTCAGGGCGGTGCCGGCGATAATATTGGCGATAAAGGAGGTAGACCCAAGCGAAAGGATGACCCCAAGAAACAATGAAATACCTTTGAAGGCGTCAGAATCTGAGCCGGGTATGTAGGGATAGGCGACCACGATAGAAAAAGCAATCACAAGCAGTCGCACAAGGCGATAAGTGGTTAGTGCCCATTCCGGCTCAAAATTTGTCAGTCGCACACGTCCGCGTGCGACGGAATTGAAAAATGTTTTGAGCGTGCGCAAGAGGAAGCGCACCACAAACCACAAGACAATGAGGAATATGAGGTCTGGTATGGAATCGGCCAGGGCATTACCCATGGCGACCAGCGGCGACTTGATATATTCCAGCAGCAGCAAGGCCACGCTGCGGGTATAAGGAAACGTCCCCAGGACAGAGGAAAGGTAGAAATATCCGATCACCAGTAGTGACAGGACCCAGATGATCTGCAGGAGTCCATGAGCAAGGCTCCAAAGGTGGCCTCGATGCACGGCAGAACCTGACTTGCGTTCAAGACTCGCCATGCCGGCCTCGACACGCTTTCTCATGACCCGCTCGAGCCATTTGTGGAGGCGTTGCATCGCCCAGATCAACAGGGCGAGCAATACGGTTAAGCCAACTGAATAAAGGGCAGAGCGCTGCAATGCGCCGGTAGTGCGATCAGCTCGATACTTGATGACTGCTTCACTGGTGCGCGCAGCAGCAACTTCAGCCAGGAGTGCCAGGGGAACCCCTTCGAGATCGGCGTCCACCTGCACAAACCGGACAATAACAATGTCGCCGGCAACGATGTTGTACTCGTCATCATCCTTTACGAACGTAATCGAGTCTGCCGGAACACTGTCGTCCCTGGCCAGGGCTTTGACGCGTTCTGCGATGACACTCGCCCGCTCCGAGGCGGGAAACGAACTGATCCCGCGAACCTTGAACAGCGAAATACCGTCGACCCGGACCATGGCTTCTGAGTCAGTAAGGTGGATGTCCGGTTGCGGACTGCCCTGGGCAAGCACCTCACCAATGAGCCCACTCATCGCAACCACGATAAATAAAGCCGGCAGCATGCGCCCTTTGGCGAAGCGCGATAGCAATCTGAATAGGTTCCGGGGGTTCAGGGGATGATCCTCACACGATGACAGGCGCACCGTTTAACCCCGCAATTATAGCAAAACAAGGCTTTGGCCAGGTATTTAGTGCAGACACGGCAAGCGTGAAGTCTGCTACCGTGGGCTGCATCAGAAAAATGAACAATTCGGACGGAATCCGGCATGCCGGTGAGCAGGAGGGAAATCCATGCAAGCGATTAATCTGACGGCCTTTGGGCTGGAACATCTTGAAGTAGTAAATCTGGATACACCGGCACCAGGTGCCCACGAGGTCCTGGTGCGGTTCGAAGCAGCCTCGGTCAATCCGCGTGATCTGCAAATCCTCACCGGGCAGTTTACGCCCAATGTTTCCTTACCCCTGGTTCCCCTTTCAGACGGAGCCGGAATCGTGGAGGCGATTGGTGAGGGCGTGGAGCGGGTTGCCGTGGGCGACCGGGTAACGCCAACCTTCTTCCCGAATTGGCTGCATGGCGAGGCACTCGGTGAGGAGCGGGCCATCTCCTCGGGCCTGGAAGCGCCGGGCGTTCTCAGGGAATATGGCGTTTATCACCAGGACGCAGTGGTGCGCGCCGCGCCGCACTTGACCGCGCATGAGGCAGCCTGTCTGCCATGCGCCGGGCTGACGGCGTGGTCGGCACTGGTTGACCGCTCGGCTATCAAAGCCGGCAATACGGTGCTTGTGCAGGGTACGGGTGGAGTCGCCCTGGCCGCCCTGCAGATTGCCAAGGCCCTGGGTGCAAAAGTCATCATTATTTCATCCAGTGATGAACGGCTGGAGCGTGCTGCCTATCTGGGCGCTGACCATGGCATTAACTATGCAAAGACTCCGGACTGGGGTCCCCTGGCGCGTGAAATGTCAGGGGTCGGTGTCGATGCTGTCGTGGAAATTGGTGGTGCTGGGACGATACAGAACTCGCTGGCTGCCATCCGTCATGGTGGGCATATCAATATTATCGGTTACATGGCCGGCGTCGAGATGGACATCACGGTGTTTCCCCTGATTATCCGCAACGCCAACCTGCATGGTATCGGCACCGGCAATCGTGACAGTTATGAGGCGTACATGGACTTTGTCGGCGAGCACATACTGCGGCCCGAAATCCATGAGAGCTTTCCCATGAGCAATGTGCGCCAGGCCCTGGCGCAGTTGGGCGAGGGCGGACATATGGGGAAACTCACCCTGTCCATTTCCTGACGCATAGCCTGAACCCCGGGTTTTCTGAACGGTGTGACCTTGCGATTCAGCCTGTATCTTTGTTGCTCGATAAAAACCGCTGCGCCAGCATTCCAATAATCATCGAGGCCACGAACCAGAGGCCTTCCGAGGGTGCAATCAGGAGCGCCGTCAGGGCAGGCCCCGGGCAGTATCCTGCGATGCCCCAACCCAGGCCAAACAGCAATGCACCCAGCACCAGGGGACGGTCAATATCGCGTCGGGTCGGCAGGTGAAACTGTTCGTCAAACAAAGGCGTTTGACGTCGCCAGACCAGCCGAAAACCGATGAGCGCGGTCAAGGTCGCTGCGCCCATAACCACCAGCAGACTGGGATCCCACTGCGCGTCAAGGGCCAGGAAGTTGAGCACCTTTTGCGGGTTGCTCATGCCCGAAATAACCAGTCCCGCGCCAAACAGGGCGCCGGACAGCAGTGCAGCGATGGTCTGGCCGAAGGGAATGGCCCCCGGTTTGGTCACTGCCTGCGCCGTGCTCATGACCACAACACCATGCGCAGTATGGTGGCGGTGGCGACGCCCGCCGCCATGAATATCATGACTGCGACAAGCGACCTCACGGATAAGCGCGACAACCCACAGACACCGTGTCCGCTGGTGCAGCCGTTGCCCAGCGAGGTGCCGAAACCAACCAACAGGCCGGCGAGGATCAGCAATGGCAGCGGGAAACCTTCGCGCGGCACAAAGGCATCTGGCATGAGTTGCCAGGTGGCCAGGCTGGTCAACAACAGCCCGATCAGAAACGCCAGTCGCCAGCTCCATGAACCGCGTGGTGAGGCAATAAGGCCGCCCAATATTCCGCTAATACCGGCGATTCGCCCGAGGGAGGCCATGAAAACTACAGCCGCCAGTCCGATCAGTACCCCGCCCAGAGCGGCGCTCGCAGGGGTGAATGCCGTCAATTCCGTCATGATGTTCTGTCCAGGATCTGTGGAATGCTCATATTAAAGGGGATTTTCAGGTAGCTGACGCCGTTGTCTTGCGCGGGTGGCGCTGCGCCACCCAGAATGTTGACTTGCAAGGACGGCAGCAGCAAACGGGGCAGGTCCAGGGTGGCATCCCGGGCCTCGCGCATGGTCACGAATTCTTCCTCGGTCACGTGCCTGGCGATATGAATATTGCTTTCCCTGGACTCACTGACACTCACCTCGTTGCGGGGTGCGGCGTCAGCGTCAGGATAATCGTGGCAGAGCATCAGGCGCGTCTGGCCAGGTAGGGCATGCAGCCGCTGAATTGTCTGGTACAGCTGCCGCGCATTACCGCCAGGAAAATCACAACGGGCGGTTCCGTAGTTGGGTGCGAACAGCGTATCGCCGATAAAGGCGGCATCACCGACAAGGTAGGTGATGCTGTCGGCGGTGTGGCCGGGTGTCTCCATCACCTGGATTTTCAGATCACCCAGCATCAACACATCTCCCTCTGACAGCAAGCGGTCAAAGGCGCTGCCATCGGGCGTCAACTCACGCAGGTTGTAGACCTGAGCAAAACTGGCCTGCACGGATGTGATTCCCCTCCCGATGGCGAGTTCCGCACCGGTTTCGCGCCTCACCAGATCGCCGGCACTCATGTGATCAGCGTGGGCATGGGTTTCAAGCACCCAGTCAATGGTCCAGCCGTGCTCATTAGCGGCGGCCAGGATCTGATCGACAAAGGTGCGGTCGGCAAACCCGCTTACCGGATCATAGACCCACACCGGATCGATGATGGCTGCTCTCCCTGCGGCCTCGTCGGCAAGCAGGTAACTCCAGGTAAATGAATCTGGTTCAAAAAATGGCAGGATGATTGGTTTCAAACTTGACCTCGGATGTAAAAGTCTCAGACAAGCTTACACTTGCAACACAGCAACTCCCTGACCCTGGTCAGGTAAACCGGTCAATGAGAGATAGTTTATGCAACTCGTTCGCAGGCTCTTAAGCTGAGTGCCGGTACACACAGTTAGCGATTATAGTACTGACTGATTCAGTCTGATGGTACGGAGAGAAAGCAATGCAACGATTGGCAAACAAGGTCGCCGTGGTTACTGGCGCAACGGGCGGGATTGGCGAGGCAACGATTCGCCGCTTTCTGGATGAAGGTGCGAGCGTCATGGCAGTCGGCCGGTCGGCCGGCAAACTCGAACAGCTCAAGCAGACCATTGGCAACGAGCAACTTGCAGTGTGTGTGGCGGATGCCACCGATGAGGCCGCGACACGCGCGTCTGTCGAAGCGACCATTGCACGGTTTGGAAGCCTGGACATTCTGTTTGCCAACGCGGGAACCGAAGGTGCACTGAAGCCGCTGGATAGCATGACGGCAGAGGAGTTTCGCGAGCCCTTCGAAACGAATGTGCTGGGTGTATGGTTGTCTCTGAAATATGCCTTGCCACATTTTCGCGAGCAGGGCTCCGGGGCCGTCATTGTTACCGCTTCTACCGCCGGGCTGATCGGCTTTCCCGGCCTGGCCAACTATGTCAGCAGCAAGCATGCCGTTATCGGGCTGATGAAATGTGCTGCGCTGGAGGTGGCGGAATTCGGCGTGCGGGTCAACGCGATCGCTCCGGGCCCCATTGACAACCGGATGATTCACTCGCTGACCGATCAGCTGGCGCCGGACGACCCGGGTGCCCTGGAAGCCCAGCTTAAAGAAATGATTCCGCTGCACCGCTATGGCGTGAATGATGAGGTCGCCGCCATGGCCGCTTTTCTCGCCAGCAGTGACTCCGGCTACTGCACCGGCTCGGTGTTCACGCTCGATGGCGGTTACACGGCCGCCTGAGGGTCAGTCGCCCGCAAAGCCGGCTGTCGTTGAGTGAATCGGGCGGGCAGGCAACTTTTACCGGACGGTGTTTATAATTGCGCTCCCTTAAAACTAAAGTCCCGAACCGATGACCAAGCCCAACACTGAAGCTCTGCCTATTCCACAAGAAGCCTTTGACTGGTACGACGAGTACGCCCACGGGATTATTGACCGGCGTACCTTTCTCGCAAGATTATCCAGCCTCGGCGTCGCAGGTCTGGGCATGGGCGCGCTGCTGACTGCCCTGACACCGGATTACGCTCTGGCCGAACAGGTGTCTTTCAACGATCCGGAAATTCTTGCTACTTATGAGACCCTGCCATCGC
This sequence comes from uncultured Gammaproteobacteria bacterium, assembly GCA_942491555.1. Classification (GTDB taxonomy): domain Bacteria; phylum Pseudomonadota; class Gammaproteobacteria; order Xanthomonadales; family SZUA-36; genus Marinihelvus. Next base: position 555,720 of record CALOBN010000003.1, on the reverse strand, counting down.
CTGCAGGCCATGGCGAGGCGCGGGGATACCTGGTGCGGCCCACTGAAACCGAGGGGCCCTGGCCGGCGGTGCTTGTTGTCCATGAGAACCGCGGCTTGAATCCCTACATCAAGGATGTGGCGCGCCGGCTGGCCAAGGCCGGTTTCCTGGCGTTCGCTCCTGATGCGCTGTTTCCGGTGGGTGGTTACCCGGGCAACGATGACGAGGGCAGGGCACTGCAGAGCAGCCTGGACCGCGCAAAGATCGAGCAGGATTTTATTGCCGCGGCCAACTGGCTCAAGACCAACGAGATGTCCACGGGCAAGCTCGGTGCCGTCGGTTTCTGCTTTGGTGGCTATATCGTCAACCTGCTGGCCGCAGTCATGCCGGGTGACCTGAACGCGGGCGTACCCTTTTACGGCACGCCGGCAGCAGCGCCTTTACAGGCCGATGTCACAGGACCCTTGATGGTTCAATTGGCCGAAAACGATGAACGGGTTAATGCAACCTGGCCGGAGTATGAGCAGCAGTTAAAGGCCAATGGTGCGAGTTTTGAAATGTTTATGTACCCCGGTACCATGCATGGGTTTCATAACGACTCGACAGGCCGGTATAACCCGGAGCAGGCCGAGATAGCGTGGGAGCGCACCATCGCCTTCTTCACTGAAAACCTGTCCTGATTCAGCGCTGTAACAAGTCACTTTTACTACCCGGATGAGAATCATTGGGTTTTAAAACACGCCAGTTCTCTGAACTGGTACGGCGAAGTGAAAATCTGGGTGGAACGGTTCGCGTCTCGGGGCCCGGAATGATGGCCCCGGGTTCTGATGCTGTTGAGGAAAACCCCGCGCTGCGGGGTTTTTTTTGATCTATCACGTTCTTCAATGACTTCGATCAATAAATATCATAGATATTATGGATGGAAATGCTCGCAATAATTCGATCTACCTATTAGTCTTAATCAACGTTTTACCAAACAGGACATTTCAGTCATGAAAAATCGTAAACCATTGGTTTCTGCTTTAGCGCTCGCCATTTCCGTCGCTGCCTCCGGCACAGTCATTGCCGATCAGGCCCGCTCGCCGAGTTTCTGGTGGCCGGAGCAGCTTAATCTTCAGCCCTTACGTCAACATTCCCCGGAATCAAACCCCTATGGCGCGGACTTCGACTACGCCGAGGCTTTCGCCCAGCTGGACCTTGATGAGGTCAAGCAGGACATCGAGGTGCTGTTAACCACTTCGCAGGACTGGTGGCCCGCAGACTACGGGAACTATGGTCCCTTCTTCATTCGCATGGCCTGGCACAGCGCAGGCACCTATCGCGTTGCGGACGGCCGTGGTGGCGCCGGTGGCGGTCAGCAGCGTTTTGAGCCGCTGAACAGCTGGCCGGACAATGCCAACCTCGATAAAGCCAGGGCGCTGCTTTGGCCCGTCAAGCAAAAGTACGGTAAATCACTTTCCTGGGCGGACCTGATGGTACTGACCGGTAACGTTGCCATGGAGTCCATGGGTTTTGAGACCTTTGGCTTTGCCGGCGGCCGCCAGGATGACTGGGAACCGGACCTGGTCTACTGGGGCCCGGAGAACGAATTTTTGGCTGATGAGCGCTATGAGGGTGACCGTAAACTCAAGAATCCACTCGCGGCGGTACAGATGGGCCTGATCTACGTTAACCCGGAAGGCCCGAACGGTAATCCCGATCCACTGGCTGCTGCGCAGGATATTCGCGAGACCTTCGGTCGCATGGCCATGAACGATGAGGAGACCGTGGCGCTGATCGCCGGCGGTCATACCTTCGGTAAGGCGCATGGCGCAGGTAAGCCGGATGAATGCGTTGGTCCGGAGCCGGCTGCTGCCGGAATCGAGGAACAGGGGATGGGTTGGACCAACCGCTGCGGTACCGGCAACGGTGCGGATACGATTACCAGTGGTCTGGAAGGATCCTGGACCGCCAACCCGACCCAGTGGACGACCCAGTATCTGGATAACCTGTTTGGTTTTGAGTGGGTGCAGACCCGCAGTCCGGCGGGGGCGATTCAGTGGATTCCCGCGGACGGTCAGGCAGCCAACCTGACGCCGGATGCCTTTGACGCGACGAAACGTCATGCGCCCATCATGTTCACCACGGATCTCTCCCTGAAATTTGACCCGAGCTATCGCGAAATTTCCATGCGCTTCAAGGAAGATCCGGCGGAGTTCCAGCTTGCCTTTGCCAAGGCCTGGTTCAAACTGACGCACCGGGATATGGGTCCGCGGGCGCGTTACGTCGGCCAGGAAGTTCCTGAGATCGCATTGAGCTGGCAAGACCCGATCCCGCCGGTTGATTACATGCTGGTAAATGATGCGGACATTGCCGCGCTCAAATCAGACATTCTGGATTCAGGTCTGACGGTACCTGAACTGGTGCGTACGGCCTGGGCTTCGGCTTCATCATTCCGTGGCACGGACATGCGCGGCGGTGCGAACGGCGCCCGAATCCGCCTCGCTCCGCAGAAGGACTGGGATGTCAACAACCCGGCCGAGCTGGAGAAAGTTCTGAATCGCCTTGAGCAGATCCAGGTCAGCTTTAACGATGCGCAGCAAGACGGCACGCGTATTTCCATGGCAGACATTATTGTTTTGGGTGGCGCTGCAGCGATCGAACAGGCAACCAGCGATGCGGGTTATCGTATCTCTGTTCCGTTTATTCCGGGCCGCGGCGATGCGACCCAGGAGCAGACTGATGTCGCGTCCTTCGCCGCGCTGGAGCCTGCAGCTGATGGTTTCCGTAACTACTTCAGTGAAGGCAGCCTGCGTTCACCTACCGCCATGCTGGTAGACAAGGCCAACCTGTTGACGCTGACCGTGCCGGAAATGACCGTATTGCTGGGTGGTCTTCGTGCCCTGGATGCCAACGTCGCGGGTAGCGATGAGGGTGTATTCACCGCCCGTCCGGGCACCCTGAGCAATGACTACTTCGTCAACCTGCTGGACCGGTCGACCGTATGGACACGTTCCGATAGTGTGGAAAACCTCTACCAGGGCCGTGACCGCGCGAGCATGGAGCTGAAGTGGACGGCCACGCCAGTGGATCTGATCTTCGGTTCCAATTCAGAGTTGCGGGCCATTGCAGAAGTCTACGGCGCCAACGACGGCTATGAATTGTTCGTCGCAGACTTCGTGGATGCCTGGGTCAAGGTGATGAACCTCGACCGTTTCGACCTGGATGTTCCTGTGCAACAGGTGGCGGTTGAGAAAATCAATCGTCAGTCCGGTGCTACGGGCCAGTAAATCATCCAAAGGTAGTTGTCACGAATCCTGACTGCGCCGGCGCAGTCAGGCAATAAAAAAGCGGCAGTGCCCCCCCGGGCTCTGCCGCTTTTTTTATAGGGAGGGTTATGGTGAGCCAGGTGCTGGTTCATTGTTGACCAGGAGTTCCAGAACCTCGGTGTCCGGAAAGCCATCGGCAATTCGTCCGGTACTTTTCTCGAATTCGCTCAGAGCCTGGCGTGAACCCGGGCCCCAAATGCCGTCTGCCGGACCTGGATCAAAACCTCTTTCGGCAAGTGCTGTTTGCAGATTCCTGATGTCTTCATAGCGCAGTCCGTCACCCCCCGGTGGGTCGACCACAAGCCCTGAGCTGCCGGCAATGGCATCCGCCAGCAGGCCCACGGCCAGGGCATAGGATTCAGAGCGATTCCAGCGCATGATGATTTCAAAATTCCGATAGACCAGGAACGCCGGTCCTTCCGCGCCCGCGGGCAACAGCAACGCTGCATCAATATCTGCAACCGCCGGCAAAGCTTGCCCGCCGGCACGGCTGATGCCCAGCTCACTCCACTCAGATAACGGTAACCAATGGCTGCGGCCTGCCAGGGAGTAGTCAAAGCCTTCCGGGATAAGGACCTCTCTGCCCCAGCGTAAATCCGGAATCCAGCCCAGTTGCTTGAGAAAATTGGCACCCGAGGCGAGCGCATCGGCCTCACTGCGCCACAGATCAATGGTGCCGTCGCTGTCCCCGTCGACCGCATAGCGCATGTAGTTACTGGGCATGAACTGGGTATGTCCCACGGCGCCGGCCCAGGACCCGCGCATCTGATCGGGCGTGAAACGTTCCCGCTCCATGAGTTCCAGTGCGGTCAGAAATTCCGTGGTAAAGAAGGCGGAACGACGTTGATCGCAGGCGAGGGTGGCGAGCGAATCGAGGGTAGGAAGTTTCCCCAGGTAGCCACCAAAATTCGTTTCCAATCCCCAAAACGCCATCAGGTATTGTCCCGGTACGCCGTACTCATCACGCAATGATTGCAGTAGTTCAGATTTGGCACGAAGTTGCTCACGCCCCTTTTCGATTCGCGTGTCAGTAACGCGAATGCCCAGGTACTGTCCGAAGGTCTGCACAAACTCCGGCTGCGAACGGTCAAGCCGCACAACCTGGTTCTGTAGCTGAAGTGCGGGTATCACCTCGTTCACGATTTGCTCCGGCAGACCGAGCTCAAGTGCCTGCGTCTGCAGGTTTACCAGGCAGAGATCGAACTCGGCTTCTGACAGTTGCGCCGTTGATGTTGATGCGCCGCCAAGGCAGAGCAGGGCGAGCATGGCCTTGCGTGACAGCCTGGGCAGGCCATGACTTCTGGTTGGGGTTCGGGGTGGGTTGCGAAGCTTCATCGTAAGCTGATGTTTGCACTCGCACGTCTTGTTGGCAAGTCGTGTCTTTTACGATCTCTCACCAGGCCGGCGATTAATCGGGGTTTAAGCCAAAGGGTCGTTGCCGTTATGCTAGGCGCCACTCTCAGGGAACAGAATAAGATGAGCAACTGGGCGCTAATTTCCTTTATTGCTTTGCTGGTCATTCAGGTGGCCGTGCTGGCCAGGGTCATGTTACGCCCCAATCGCGAGCCTGCATCGCGTCTTGCCTGGATTGTGGTCATAGTCGTTTTTCCCGGTGTGGGCATTCTGGCCTACCTTCTGCTGGGTGAGACGAATATTGGCCGTCGGCGGATTGCGCGCGTGCGGCAAACCCTTGAGGAATTGCCACATCAAGGAAGTCTTGAACCCGAGGGCACCAGGGATGCAGAAGAGGAGCACCTGGGTAACCGGGCACCGCTGTTTCGTCTCGGACGATCAATTTCCGGTTTTCGTCCAGTGCACGGCAACAAGGCCGAGTTAACCAGGGACTCCAACGATGCCATTGCCCGCATGGTTGCAGATATTGACGCTGCCGAGGAGCACGTCCATGTCATGTTCTATATCTGGCTGACGGACAACAATGGTCTGCAGGTCGTCGATGCCCTGTGCCGTGCAGCCGGCCGCGGTGTGACCTGCCGCGCCATGGCTGATGGTCTTGGCTCACGCGCAATGATCGGGTCCGAGCACTGGGTGAAGATGCGCGACAGTGGCGTAAAAACGGGTGTCGCTTTACCACCCAGCAACCCCTTACTGGCGCCCTTTCGCGGCCGCATGGACCTGCGTAATCACCGCAAAATCGCAGTCATTGATAGTCGCATCACCTATTGCGGCAGCCAGAACTGTGCGGATCCGGAATTTCGCGTCAAGCCCAAGTACGCGCCCTGGGTTGATGTGCTGATGCGTATTGAAGGTCCCATTGCCATGCAGAACCAGTACGTGTTTGCCAGCGACTGGATGAGCGCGGTGAATGAGGACATCAGCGACCTCCTGCAAACGCCGCCGACGGGTCATGCGGACGGCTTCCCGGCCCAGGTGATTGCAACCGGTCCTACCGACCGTGCCTCGGCAATGCCGGAGGTATTCGCCAGCCTGCTGTACTCGGCCCACGACACGGTGGTCATATCCACGCCGTATTACGTGCCCAGTGAAATGATGCAGGCCGCTTTATGTGCAGCGGCTAACCGGGGTGTGGACACCACGTTTATCGTCCCGCAGCGTAACGATTCATTCATTGTTGCCGCTGCAAGTCGCAGCTATTACGAGCAATTGCTCCAGGCCGGCGTAAAGATTTTCGAGTTTCGCAATGGCCTGTTGCATGCCAAGACCCTGACCGTGGACGAGGACGTCACCCTGATTGGCTCGGCCAACATGGACCGGCGAAGCTTTGATTTGAACTACGAGAACAATATCCTTTTGCACGATAGGGCAACGACTACGGTGGTGCGCGAACGGCAGCTGGCGTTCCTGGCCCAGTCAGACCCGGTCACCATTGAGGAAATTCAGGAATGGTCAATGGGCCGGCGCCTGTGGAACAATGCGCTGGCCATGCTTGGGCCGGTGCTCTGAGAAACGTGTTGCGATCAGGCCTTGTGTGGCCTCGATGCAATGGGAATAATGAACTTTTAGCAGGAGAACAGGCCAATGCTGGGCTTTGAGCTGACACACTGGGATTACATCACTTTTGCCACTTTGGCCCTGGCGGGTGCTTTTGGACTGGGCTTTGTGATCTGGCTAATGGGGTTACCGGGGCGTATCGCCATCGCCCGTAATCACCCTGAAGCCCAGGCGGTTCAATGGATGGGCTATGCCGGTTTGTTGCCCACGGTGCTTCCCTGGGTTCAGGCGTTTATCTGGGCGTTTAAACCCACAGATGTCATTGATATACGTCGTTTTCCGGCTGAGCAGGCGCAAGCGAATGAAGAGGAGCTGGCCAAGATGCGCAGCAAACCGCGTCGTAAAAAGGCTGCGGCAAAGCATGACGAAAAATAGCCCACCCCGCATAATCAGTCAAAAGACTCTTGGATTGAGAATATCCACCATGGCCGCTTCGGTGACTGACGATATGGAGCAATCGGTATGCTGCTAGGTTTTGTCCTGCTGTTCGCCTATGTCGTGGTGGTATGGCTGGTGTTTTTTCATTACAAGTTATTGAAATTCACCATTCCCTGGGGCTTCTTTTCGGCCTTCTTCGTTGTCCACCTGCTGCTGATCTTCGTGATTGGCTTACGCTTTGTGGCACCCCTGGCAACCCAGGCAGTGGTTGTGCAGCCGACCATCCAGCTCACGCCGCGCCTGCCCATGCCCACGTTGGTAACGGATGTTTTGGTTGAACAGAATGTGCGGGTCAAAAAAGGCACGCCGCTGTTTCAATTTGACCGGCGCCAGTACCAGTACCAGGTAGACCTGCTGGAAGCAGAGCTGGCTGCTGCGAAGCAGAATGTGCTCGTGCTGCAAAACGATCTGACGATTTATGACGACAAGATCGAAAAACTGAAAAGTGAACTGGCCTATTCGGAATATCAGCAACAATTATCGACACGCCTCGCCGGGCAGGGTGCTGGTCCCGAGGAAGAAGTTCAAAAATGGAATGCACAGGTCAACGCCTACAAAGCCGGTATCCGGGAAGCAGAGGCAGAGCGGACAAGGGTCCAGCTGCTTTTTGCCTCGGAAATCAATGGTGAAAACACCACGGTTGCCCAGGTACAGGCGCAACTGAACGAGGCGCAGTTCTACCTCGATAACACCCTCATGGTTGCGCCGGAAGACGGTTATATCGTGAACCTGCAGGTGCGGCCGGGCATGGTGGCGGGCATTGTGCGGTTTGGTGCGATTGCGACCTTTATCTGTGATTCTGACCGCTACATACTGGCGCAATTTTTTCAGGAAAACCTTAAATATGTAAAGCCAGGCCAAGCTGTCGAAGCGGCCATAGATTTGTACCCCGGACAGATTTTCACCGGCAAGGTTGAGGCCGTCTGGCAGGGTACCGGTGCCGGACAGTTTTTGGCTAGCGGCACCTTACCCAACTTTGATTATGTCTCAACCGACACGCCGCAGGGCCAGTTCGCGGTTGCCATTACACTGGATGACCCGGACCAGACCAAGTTTCCAATCGGCACTCAGGGCAGGGCGACCATCTACACCAACCCGGAAAGCAATTTTGCGATTTTGCGTAAGGTTGGTATTCGCGGGTACAGCTGGTTCAACTGGATCTATCCCTTCTCCGGCTGATGCGCACATCGTTTCATGTCATCGGTATCGTCGCGATGCTGTCGCTCAGCGCTTGTGCGCTAAAGCAGGCGCCGTCACGTAGCGAGGTCCTGGAACAGGCGCTGCCCGATACCACGCAGGTGCCGGCCCAGTGGCAATCTGAGGCTGAAGCGACAGCGGTAGCTGATGACTGGCTAAAGCTCTTCGAAGATCCGCAACTTCAGGCAATCACCCTCGAGGCCATAGCCAATAACCTTGACCTGCGCCAGGCAGCTGAGCGGGTGAGCATTGCACAGCAGAACTTGATTCGCGTTGGCAGTCGGTTGCGGCCCCAGGTCGGCGGCCAGCTTGGCGCACGCACGACCCGCGATGATGATCAGGATTCCGGCTATAACAGCAGCTCAGCCTATATTGGTGTGGGTTGGGAACTGGATCTCTGGGGCCGCATGAGGGCGCAACGGGCAGCGGCGGAGGCAGGCTATGAGGCAACCGCCCTGGATTACGCTTATGCCCGTCAGTCCATTGCCGCACTCGTTGCAAAAAGCTGGTTCCTGGCCATTCAGACCCGCCAGCTTGTTGAGCTGGGTGAGACCGCCGTAAGGGTATTTACGGATTTGCAGGGACTGGTGCAAGCCCGGCAGACATCCGGCAAGGGAACAGACCTGGATGTCGCCGACGTGAGCGCGAAACTGGCAGCCGCCCAGAGTGATCTGGAAGGTGTGTTGCAGTCTTACGGGGAAGCACGTCGTAGTCTTGAGGTTTTGCTGGGTCGTTATCCTGCCGCCGAGATTGCTATTGCCTCGGATTATCCTCGGCTGCCGCCGGCTGCTCCTGCCAGCATTCCGATGGCTCTGCTCGACCGGCGCCCTGATATCGTAGCTGCCGAACGTTCCGTGCTTGAGGCCTTTCGACGTGAAGAGGCGGCAGAGCTGGCCTTGTTGCCAAGTATTTCCGTGTCACTTCTGGGCGGGCGGCTGGATGATCAGTTCCTGTCCGTTGCACAGTTAAACCCGTTGCTGGCAACTGCAGACGTGGGCATTTCGATCCCCATTTATGAGGGGGGCGCGCTGCGTGCAAGGGTAAAAATCGCCACCGCACAGGAGGCGCTGGCAATCGCGAGTTATGGCGCCACGGTGCTGGATGCCTTTGCGGAAGTGGAAAATGCGCTGGCCAATGACCGTCTGCTTGCCAAGCGTATTCCGTATGAGGAAACCGCTCTGAAAAACCGTGAGCGCGCGGCTGAGATCGCTACCCTGCAATACCAGGCGGGCGCCCGTGATCTGCTCTGGGTCGCACAGCTGCAAATGGAATCGCTGGAGACGGCCTCTAAACTGGCGCGCTTGCGTGCCTCGCAGGCCGTGAATCGGGTTCAGCTGTACCTGGTGCTGGGCGGAAGCTTTGACGAGGTGCCGGCGGCAGACCTGGCAGCGCTGCAGCCGGCAGATGACGGAGTTACGCCCTAGCCGAAATTGATGTGCTCAGTCGATTTCCCAGTCCACAGAACCGCGTAGTGATTCGTGGATTTCTTTTCCGAGGGCCTCATCAACACCCTCACGGGTTGCATTGCGACTCATTCTGAGAACAAACCGCACCCGGCCTCTGTCAGGGTTTTTTCTTTCGCCCAGAATCCGGCAGCCCTTATCCCTCAGTGCATTGCGATAGGCATCAGTGGCGGAAGCGAACTGGTCTTTGGGCAAGCCGCGTACATCCAGGCGAAAGACGACCTTGGATTCGAGCAGAAACATCAGGCCCCAGGCAAAAGCGGTCGCCAGTACGGCAACGTGCGGAAGGTCGAGGCCGCAGGAAAGACCGATCAGCGTGACCAGGATAACCTGACCGGTGAGATTCGCTGAGCGCATGACCGTGCGGAAGCGAATCAGCCCACCAATGCCAAACAGGACAAAACCTATTACCAGCCCGTATTTGACAACCATGATGCCAATCAGGGCACCGATCACGGCGTAAATGATGTCTACTTTTGGCGCTTCGATTTCTTTGAGCGTGTCTGCAGTCTGGTTGAATTTGGGGTGATAACCGATGACGGCGCCCAGCACGGCGGCCAGAGACAGTGTCAGGAAGGTGCTCAGCAGGAAGTGAAAGTCGTAAAAGCCGCTCCAGCCTTCGCCACCGGGGACCTGAGATGATAAGACGCCATTATCAAATCCCTGGGCCAACAAAGACGGGGATAACAACACAGCAATCAGGAATACGGCAATTCTCATTCTTTTTCGCTCTTGACCGGGTTGGGCCAAATCGTAGCACTACGCCGTGGCTGATGCTTGGTCCAATGAATAAGCTGGACAGCTTGCCTATACTGTCAATTGCGCATCAGGCGCAGTATTCGATACCAGCCGGTTATCCAGCGTGTATGAACATGCCGATGCAACCGCATTCAAGAGGATTAAGAGTATGCAATTAACGACGACTCGCTCATTTCACCTTGTCGCGATTACAGTTCTGAGCCTCGCTCTTCTGTGGACGAGTCTTGCTGCAGCTTCGGTAAACCGCAGCGGATCCTGGTACGACCCCACGCATAGTGGTGAGGGTTTTATCGTCCAGTTCATTGATGACTCGCGCGCCGTAATCTATTGGTTCACCTATGACGAACTGGGCGAACAGCGGTGGTTTACCGGCGTGGGTCAGATGAGTGGTAATACCCTTGAAGTTGCAGAACTCCTGATAACAGACGGTGGTGTTTTCGGTGCCTCTTTTGATCCGGACGATGTTGTTCGAGTCAACGCGGGTACGCTGAACCTGTTGTTTGACGACGACGAAACCGGAACGGCGCAATACACCATCAATGGCGTGGATGGCACACAGTCCATTCAGCGGCTTACCCGGCCCGTGGAGGTCGCCAGTTCTGCGCAGTTCAATGTCCCGCGAAAAAGCGGCTCATGGTACGACCCGACGCGGTCCGGGGAGGGCTTCGTCCTCGAGATTCTTCCCAACGGAGGACAGGTCGCTTACTGGTTTACCTATGACATCGAAGGCAACCAGGCCTGGATGGTCGCTGTCGGAGAAAATTCCGCGACACAGGGCAGTTTCCCGCTCAACATGCTGCAGCCGGTGGGTGGACGATTCGGTCCCAATTTCGACCCGGCGGACGTCAGCCGGGATCCGGTCGGGACAGCTCGACTCGGGCTCAGCTGTACAGGCGGTTATGTCGAGTTTGAAAGCACCGACCCGGCAGATTTTTCAGAGATCCGTTTCGATCTGAGACAACTCATCGGCATTGGGCCGAACAGGTGCGAAGACCCGACTTTGACCAATCTTTACCCGATCGTTGACGGAGAAGCAGATATCCCTGACCACCTGGCGGGCCGCCAGCTCCAATGGTTTCTCGGCCAACTCGCCAGTAGCGGCGAGATTACCGACGCCATGATCAATCAGCAGTTTTCCGCCACGTGGCTGGCACAAAACAGTATCGCGGCTACCCGGACGTTGCTGCAGGACGCCAGAGGCAACTATCCCCGGGCCCGCCTGATCGATCCGATAGGCATGACGCCTATTGAGTTTACCGGCATTATTAATGGCCAGAACAATAACGACGCGTTTCTTGTCCTGGGTGTGGATCTGGGGGATGGCAAGATCAATAACCTGGGCGTGTTTCCTTTTGGGCAGGGCGGAATGGGTTCAACGGTTTTTGCCCGTGATGCCAATCTGAGCTTCGCGCAGGCGGCCGATGCCTTTGATGCCATTGCAAGTCAGTCCTCCATCCTGGTTGCGCAGATTGACAGCAACAACCAGTGTCAGCCGGTGTTTGGGCGAGGGGAGGGCACACTGCGCGCCACGGCTTCGGTCTTCAAGATCTGGGTTCTGGGAGGTGTCGCCGAAGCGATCAAAGACGGTTCATTGCGTCATGACCAGGTGGTCCCTCTTGATGGCAGCAAGCAGGTCAACGGCGGGCCGTTGTACAGCCAACCGGCCGGCACCGCGATGAGTATTGACCAACTGTCAACGCTGATGCTCGGAGTCAGCGACAACACGGCCACAGACATGTTGCTGGGGCTGGCCGGCCGCGACCGTTTTAATGGCCTGCATGCCGAATACGGGCACAGTTCGCCCGATCTGATGGCGCCACAATTGGGGATTAGCGAGCAGTTTCATCTTTTCTTTTCTTTCTCTCTCGCTGATGCACTGAGCTATGTCAATGGGACAGAGTCTTTTCAAAGGAGTTTTCTCAATAACCGCATTGTTCCATTAGGTTCCCGGGACAACAGTGGCGGCGGATTTAACAATGTGTCGCTGTTTATTGACGGGTCCTGGCAGGCCAGTCCGATGGACGTTTGTGGAGCCTTCGCAAGGCATCGTCTGCATGAGCCGGGATCCGATGAGGCGCTACTGGTCGAACGCGCCCTGCAGGCCCAGGCAGCTCAGCCGAATGTCCGCGAGCACTGGGACAGGGTGTGGTACAAAGGCGGCAGCCTGGGGTCTGGGACCAACGGCTTACTGGTGTTGACCCACGCATTTATGCTGGAGCGTGAGGGAGAGCCGCCGGTGGTCGTCATTGGTATGGCCAATGAACCGGCAGGCGGGATCGATACGTTCAATGTCCAGTCTATTCTTGGTCGACTCCTGGAGCTGGCACGGGATCTCTAGCAATGCCGGCAGTCAGGGCGGAGTTGATGACATGGCACAGTCGCTAGGAGCGGCCATGCCCCGCTGCAAGCTGGCGATCTGCGAAGTGGCTGATGAGCAGCACGAGGACAAACCCTGCGACCATCATCGCAAGGGACGCGAACACCAGTCCGTTCATGGTTTCCGGTATTACCGGATGGGCGGCTACCAGCTTTTGCTTGCCACGGACCGTCTCATAGATGCGCTCCTGGAAGGGCCAGATAATCCACAAAGAACCGATCAGGATGCCCTTGATCACCAGCAGTGTGGTCTGGTGATAGTGCTTCAGCAGCCAGACGATGGTGCGTGAAAACACCACCAGTCCGGTCACCGCACCTGCCCCAAACGTCGCAATCACGGCAATATTGAACGAGCCGAGTGCGTTAACAATGTAGGCATACTGGCCCAGGATCAGCAGGATGAATGAACCGGAAATACCAGGGAGTAACATTGCACTGATCGCAATAAAGCCACAAACAAAGATAAACCACGGGTCCGACGGGGTATCCACGGGCACCAGGGTGACGACCAGGTAGCCCAGTGCAACCCCCAATAATGCAATCCCCAGCTGTTTCGGTCCGAAATGTGTCACCTGCCGCATCAGGACGATGACCGAGGCGGCGATCAGGCCGAAAAACAGACCATAGATGAGTTCCGGATGCGTCAGGATAAGGCTGGGCAGTGGCACGATGCGGGTAAAAAACAGGATGGCAGCAATGATCCCAAAGCCCAGCGGCGCCAGGAACAGGAGATCATTACGACCCAGGGAATCCTTGATATCAAACCGCAGGAGCGCTTTGATCCAGGCGATATCGAACGACCGGATCGCCGTGAGTAAGCGCTCATAGATACCCAGTATCAAGGCCATGGTGCCGCCGCTGACGCCGGGAATGATGTCTGCGCTGCCCATGCAAAACCCCTTGCCGACCGTCAAAGGTGCCCTGGCCAGGTCGGAGTTGAGTTGCTCCTGGCTGGGGCTGATAAATGAAAGCAAACGCTCTCCCAAATCGAATATCTTCTCCACCGGAACGGTAAACCAACGAACCAGCCTGGCATGCGCGGGGGTCGCTAACAGCCAGCTCAGCGCAAACAGGCTGATGTAGGTGGCACCCACCAGGTTGTCGGTGAGCCAATGTGCGCCAACCACCATCCGGGGCAGCATAAGGAAGGCGGCAATCAGCGCCATGATGATGCCGTAGGTGCGGCCGGCAAAGAACCATAAAAGGCTCGTGAACATGATCAGCGCAATGCCATGGTCGCCCGGAAAGCTATTGCCAGACGTGTCCTTGAATTCAAACCCCGAAACCAGTTGGCTCAGAAGGATCGATGGCTCCAGCGTCGTTGATGGACCGGGGCGACCATAATCAAGGAAATTCTTGGAGACCTGGATGGTCAGCGCCACCGCCAACAGGATAAGAATCCCGGAAGCCGTCCGCTGGATAATCTGCTGCCGGTTACCGTTCAGGACGTGCACACTGAACAGGGATAATATGAGCAGCGCCGAGGCGTAGTCGAAACGCTTGGTGTTGGCCACTGCCCAGAACGTTTGCCAGGCAGAACCATGCGCAAGACTGCCGTTAAGGGTATAAAAAACCCAATCATCAAGAGGTGCCCAGAAGGCCTGTCCCCACGCGCTGTACCAGCTTGCCATGAGCAGCAGGGCGAGCGCATTGCCGCCGATGAGAGCAAAGGGGTGCCAATCGGTGTTGCGCTGATCTGAATTCATGGGCATTTTCAACATTGACCGGGTGCTTCGAGGCAACTAAGGCCGGCCGGCTGGCCTGTGCGATTTTGATTAGCGCGAATTATAAGGCGGTTTATCGCTCGCAACGCGACACATGCCTGTCTGTTGCACGGGTGCAGACTGGTTCAGTCAGTCTGGCCATGCGAGGCGCTGAAAAAACCCCGAATTCTGGCGGACAGCGTTTGCGGCGGTGGCTCACCCACAGACCTGTCCGTCGGGATGATTTCCAATAACCGGCCGGTCTCCCGGTAATGTTCAACATGCTGTTTCGCCTGTTCCGTATCGCCCTGCGCTGCCAGCCCCAGGGCACGGTAGAGAACTTCTGATTCCTCGTCGGGGAAGGTGTCCAAATCGGTGTTGTTGCGGTACTGGTCATCAAAAAACTCCAGCGTGTCCGGTGTTTCGATGCCCAGCTTGCCCAGGAGATTGCGGATGTTCCCAAGGTAAGTATCCGGCTCATCATCAAAACAGACCAGCATGACATTTGCTGTGCAACAGTGTTCCAGAAGCTGGTAGTTGTAGCGTTTCCAGAGTTCCAGGGAAATGGTCTCATCCAGGGGATCCCTTGACAGTAATGATCGCGTCACCGCTGTTGGGTGCCGATAGGTCCCAAGCAGCACTGGCGGGGATGTCAGGCCGGCTTCCCAGAACTCGAGGGTAAACAGTGTGCGCGGGTCTTTAAGCGCCCAGCGTTTGGCCTTTGTCAATTGAGACAAGATCTCATCGCGTTGCTGTTCGTGCTCGGGCAGCCATTCCCGGATGACGACAGGACGTGTCCACTCTGCGTCGTTGTGCGCCAGGAGTTTGTTGTTCAGCTGCCATACCCTGGGAATCTCCTGGTTGCCCTTTGGATTTCCCCGGGTATGCTGCCTGACATCACCGAGATGAAAGCCAACCTCGGCAAGAATACCGGTCAGACAGCTCGTTCCACTGCGGTGCATACCCAACACCAGGACCGACTGAGGACTCATGGCCCTTGTTACTCCGGGTATTTTTAACCGTGAAATAAGCCGCTTGATCATAATCCCGATGGTAATGTCTGGGGGTCATTGAAGGTTAAAGGGACACGAGCCCCGGAGGCCCAATACATCGGGCCCGTAAAAGCCGTCCGGGCCCGGTGCAGCGTAGCTCCCGTACTGAACACACTCAAGCACAAAACCGGTGCCGGATGTTGACCCCTGATGTTGTAGATGGTGCCGCACCGGTTCAAATTCGTTCTAGAGTGAACAACCGGTTGTCAAAACCGATTTGATCGCCCTGCACGAGCTTGCGGCGTTTGCGGGTTTCAACAACACCATTGACCTCGACGAATCCTTCAGCGACCAGTTGCTTCGCTTCGCCACCACTGGCAGCCAGGCCCTCAAATTTAAGAACCTTGTACAGTTCAACCGGCTCGCGGTTTATTTCGATAATTGTCATGGCATTCAGTTTCCGGCGTCAGATCTCAACCTCACATTTCAACAGGGAAGGGGTCAGAGTCAAGTGCCGGAGTAGCGGACCCAGAGTAGCAGACCCAGAGTAGCAGACCCCGAACCCGGCCCCATCGCTGAGCACACCGGGCCTGATGCCGACGCCGGGTATACAGCCGATCACTTACAATATGAATTCTCGTCTTTGACGGTTCGCGGTTTACCATGAATTTTGACCTGCATACCCACAGCACCTGTTCCGATGGCGCGCTAAGTCCTGCCGATCTCCTGGCCAGGGCACTGGAACAGGGTGTTACGACAATCTCCATCACCGATCACGACACGGTTGCGGCTTATGATCAGCTGCCAGGTCGTGATCAGGCCATTAACATCGTGGCGGGAATCGAGTTGTCGACCCGATGGTATGCCACAGGCATTCACATCGTTGGTCTGAATATTGATCCCGGGAGTGCATCAATCAGGGACGGCGTCGACCGGCAAACCAATGCCCGTCTGGAGCGTGCCGTTCAAATTGGCGACAACCTGGCCCGCCAGGGTATGCGGGACTGTTTTGATGGGGCCATGGCGCTGGCTGAGGATGGCATGATCGGTCGTCCGCATTTCGCGCATCACCTGGTCGCTGCCGGGCATGTCGACTCGGTAGAGACGGCCTTTAAAAAATACCTTGGTGACGGTAAAGCCGGTGATGTGCGTCAGCATTGGGCGCAGTTGCCCGAGGTGATTACCTGGATCAGGGATGCGGGCGGCATTGCTGTTTTGGCACATCCGCTTAAATACCGGCTGACCCGCAGCAAACTCAAGCGCCTGTTGAACGACTTTGTGGCGGCGGGCGGCCAGGGCCTTGAGGTGGTGTCAGGTAACCAGCTGGAACAACGCACCCGGGATATGGGGAGTCTGTGTCGCGAACTGCAACTGCTGGCCTCCCGCGGTTCTGACTTTCATGCTCCGGGTGCGCCGTGGTCCGAGTTGGGCCGCGCGCCTGAATTGCCGCATGGCGTTAGCCCGGTGTGGGACGCTTTTTGATCCCCAACCCCGGAGTGCGCCCGGCGAGTCCGGCACGGCATCTGAAGATACCGTGCCGTTGTCTTAATCAGGCTTTGCGATTGTAGGCGCTGCACCAGCCCCTGGCACTAACCTGTCGCCCCGGGAAGATTCCGCACGGTCCCGCTTCCTGGCCGGCCTCGCCGGTATACAGTGCACAGTTAGAGCAAGCCTGATCTGCGGCATGATTGGGAAAACGGCTTGCGTCCACACGACTGGTATCCGCCACGTAACCCAGGGCCTGCGCTTGCGGGTTGTCCTCGGCCAGCAGGGGCATCTCCCCGGTATTGGCCGCTGCAGCCTGGGTGTCGGGCTTCGCTGGCGTTTGCGCAACGGTTTCAGCCGGTGGTTCAGCTGCGGGCGCCGCCTGGGTAGGCGGGGGCGCAGGCTGTGCGGCTGGCTGAGGTTTGGGCTCTGGTTGGGGTTTGGCCTGGGGTTTCGCAGCTGCAGTGCCTGATTCGGAACCGCCGTCTGAGCAGCCGGCCAGGCCGGTCACAGACAATATCGCGACACTGCCGCCCATCCATTTAAGCAACTGGCGACGTTCGGCGTTTGGTAAGGATGTTTTTTTCATGCTGGAACTCCGAATTGAATGAGCGAATGAGCCGGAATGATCCCGACCTGTTTATTATCCTAGCGGAATACGCTGCCTGTCAGGGCCGGTATATTCCATCCAGGTCGAGAACATTAGCTTCCGATGGATCTCCCACTGAAAACTAGGACGCCGCATTGCCGGCAATTTCTATGCGGCTCCAGTCGTTACCAACGCTGCTAAGTAAGGCTCGAAGCGGCTTGCAGCGCGCCTGGTAGCCATCCACATCATCCTGCCACCGGCGTTTGACTGATTCGTGGATTGCGCCAAGGATGGTTCGCTGATGTTTACTGCGTGCCAGGTAAATTCCGCGGCGGCTGTTGTAGAGCTTGCCGCGGTGGTCCGGTTTGATCGTGGCGAGGGCATGGTCCTCGAAGTCCAGACCAAAGGAGCCCGCCTCATCGACCATCCAGCGCAATGCATGGTCGCTCAGGCCGCGGTCGTCATAGGAGCCGCCCACGTTGCTGTGCACGCCGCTGAACCAGACCTGTTGCAGATCAATATCCGGCTTTTTATCCCAGAGCGTGGGTTGGAAATCTTCGCGAACCTCGTCGATAGCCACCGCGTGACGGGCATGACGGATAATTTTGCTCGGTTCCGTGTCGTGAAACAGAAACTCCTTCTCGCCCAGTGTGCCCCAAAATGGCACGGGAATGCCCAGTGATCCTACCGTGTCCCAGGCGCCGATAAACTCGATGGGAGTGATGTTCTCCCAGGCATAACGGCGGCGAAAACCGACGGATTTGGGCGCATTGGGGCTGGCTGATTTTGAGCGTTTACGGTACATCTCGTAGGCTGCGGGAATCTGATTGGCGTGCTCGCGCCGCAAGATTCCACAGTTGCGTATGAACCCGCCGAGAGAACGTGCCGTATAAGCACCGCGACTGAATCCGAACAGAAACAGCTGATCCCCGACATTGAAGTTGTGCACAATAAAGCGGTAGCAGTCGGTGATGTTTTTATCGATACCCACCCCGGATATGCCACCCATCAGTGCCTTTCGATCGGTGCCAACACCCCAGTCGTAGAATGCGACCTGTTCCACATCATCAGAAACCGGCTTGATGCCGCGGGCCAGGTGCAGCACGTTGGTCGCGCCCCCTTTGGTTGGTGAATTCCAGGTTCCATCGGTGAATATGGCGATTCTTTTCATGCTGAACTCCCTGCTGCTTATTGCTCCTTGAGTATTTATCAAAGCACAGAATTACCCTGCTTACCGGAAACAGCACGCATATACCGGCGCGGGCATGGGTTAACATCACGTTAGATCCGAGGCTGTTTAAGGAAGGCCGTCAGTTGTGAGTGCAATTCCCGTGGTTTCTCCCGACAAGGACGGAATCGCCCGCGCAGTGCGAGCGCTTGGCGCCGGGCAGTTATTGGGCTTGCCTACTGAGACCGTCTACGGCCTGGCGGCAGATGCGGCCAATGCCACGGCTGTAGCGCGCATTTACGCGGCCAAGGGCCGGCCGGATTTCAATCCCCTGATTGCCCATGTGACTACCCTTGAGGCCGCGCGGCTTGAGGGCCGGTTTGATCAACGTGCCGTGGCGCTGGCAAAAGCCCTGTGGCCCGGGCCTCTCACCCTGGTGGTGCCGGTTCAGGCTGGAGGGCAGGTGTGTGAGTTGGCGCGGGCAGGGCTGCAAACCATCGGGCTGCGATGTCCCTCGCATCCGGTTGCGCGCGCGCTGATCCAGGCTTTTGGACGGCCATTGGTCGCGCCGTCTGCCAACCCGTCAGGCCGTCTTAGCCCGACCTCCGCTGCTCATGTGGCCGCGGAACTCGACACCCGGGTGACCCTTGTCCTTGATGGTGGTCTGTGCGAGGCAGGAATCGAGTCAACCATTATTGCGGTGATCCCGGGTGAGCCGGTCCGCTTATTGCGTCCGGGAGTAATCGGTCGGGACGTCATCGAGTCACTGGTTGGCAAGGTCAGTGACGGCCAAACACCAGGCATTATGGCCCCGGGCCAGTTGGCTACGCATTATGCGCCCAGGGCACAGGTGCGGCTGAATGCTGAGACGGCCAGGCCCGGTGAGGCATTTCTGGGGTTTGGTCCGGGCGCGCCGGATGACGTGCCAAACCTGTCACGGCGGGGTGACCTGGTCGAGGCCGCGGCCAACCTTTATCGAATGTTGCGGGAGCTTGATGGCACGGGTGTGGGATCTATTGCCGTCATGCCCATTCCGCAAACCGGCCTGGGTGAGGCAATCAATGATCGACTGCAGCGGGCGGCGGCACCGCGCGGGTCATGAGTTCCGGTGTTGGGGGCATGCTCTCTGGCACAACGGGCTTTGCGCGCAGTGCATCGCACAGCCATCACCTAGAATAAAGGAGGTGATGGCAGATTTATCCGGCGCCGCGAGGAGGCCGTCACCGAGGAGGTCCATGAATCCCGATCCAAAAAAACTTTTGTATAAACATCATGAACTGGTGCACACGGAGGACGCGAAAGTCATTTCCCATGTGCAGCGCAGTGAAGGCGACTGGTTTCTCAACACGCTGATGATTGATGGTTACGAAGTGCCTTTCCAGTACAAGCGGCAAAAGCGATACAAAACGCTTACCGGCGGACGGGTCAACCTGACCTACTACGCCTCCAGCAGACTGGTTGCCGGCATGAGTGTGGAGGTCATGAAAGTGGTCCGGGTCCGCAGGGCATGAGCGGCGTTACGTCAGCACTGCTCTCATTCGCTGCTACCGTGCGATGACGAGACAGGAACGGCTTGAACAAGGTAGCGTTCCGGTGCCTCACCCACGAAATAAAACGGATGACAGGTGACGAGGGTTAACATTCGCTCGTTGCTTGTCTTAAGTGCTGCATGATCAGTCTTGTGAACGGTGCTGAAGTTGTTGATCGTAAATACCTGATCGCCGTTCACTCCGCGCAGAGTAATAGTGTCGCCGATTTGCAGGTCTTTAAGGCCACGAAAGAAGCCATCGCGATGAGCTGAAATGCCCAGGTTGCCTGCCCCGTAGAATGTTCCCGTTCCGGGGATTCTGCCAGCGCCAAGGTCCAGTTCGAGGTCCCCGGTACCGTTATAAACCGGCACTTCCAGGCCGATTTTTTCGATGATCAGGACGCCCAGGGGTGGCTGCGCGTCAACGGTCAGGCTGTTTAAATAGTCTTCAATACGTGCCTGGTTCCACAGTGAGGTGTCCGGTGCCGGAATGTCTTCCAGCCGTGATTCACCGGAAAAGCGGTTTTGAATCCACAGTTGTCGTGGCTGGAGTAGTTCAGCACCGGCCGTAGACGGCGTCGTGGCCATCGCAGGCATGGTCATCGCACAAAGCAAATAAATGCCAAGGCTGGCTACGACGGCACGCGCGCCATATGCTCGCTGGAAGCGTGTGATCACATTAACGGCGCTCTGTTTCAGTTTTGGTACGTGGAACATAGGCGAATTATATGACAGCATAAGGCGCTAAAGTAGCCGTTGATTTTTATACCAGGTATCTTGTTTATGAGTCGAATTCGCGGATTGTATGTTTTCATTTCCATTGCTGTGCTGGCCACCTCATTGCAGGCGCAGGCCGGCCCCGGGGCGCAGCAGAAAGCGTTTTTCGAGCAGCTCGTCGCGCTGTGCGGCGCTACCTTTGTCGGTGAAACGGTGTATCCGGAAGAACCGGGCGAAGCCTGGCGTGATCAGCCATTGGTGGCTACTTTTGCCTCCTGCACACCTGATGAAATTCGTATCCCTCTGGCAGTCGGTGAGAATCACTCGCGCACTTGGGTTATTACGCCAACGGCTTCCGGACTGCAGTTGAAACACGATCACCGGCATGCAGACGGCACACCGGAGGAGATCACCCAGTATGGCGGCACCACAAACTCAGCCGGCACCGCGCTCGCCCAGTCTTTCCCCGCAGATGCTGATACGATTTCATTGGTACCGGAAGCCAGGACCAATCAGTGGTCCTTATCGTTCAGCGCGGATCTGAACACCATGACTTATTATTTAGAGCGCCACGGTGCACCGCGATTCAAAGCGGTGTTCGTTCGCGATGACTAATCGTCGATTTGCTCGATCTCCAGGACCTCTCCTTCCGGGGTAATTTCGATCTCGTAGCGTGTGTCACCGAGCATGCCCTCGAGCTCGTACACCATCAGCCCTTCTTCTTCCTCGTATTCGGCCTCGCTCAGTTCAATGCCCGGCAAGGCGCTGCGTGCTGCCGCCATCACGTTGGCGGGGACCGCATCCAGCGGGATTTCCATCTCGTTCTCCACCTCTTCCGGTGACATGGCGCAAGCAGAAATCAGGAGGGCCGGGACGAGGATAAAAAGGTTCTTGTTCATGACGCTGCCTTGAGACTAAGTAAGGTTCAATACTACCCACTACGCAGTAACGCGCAAGGCGGCCCTTGAAACCGGCCGCGTGCAAATCCATCTTTTAAATGGTAGCTGGCGCTTTGCCAGACCGGAGATGCCAACGTGAGTTTTGCTGACCCGCTGCTGCTGTCACGCATACAGTTCGCTGCCAACATCAGCTTCCATATCCTGTTCCCCATGATTACGATCGCCCTGGGCTGGTTGTTGCTGTTTTTTAAGCTGCGCTTTAACCGCACCGGCGATGACAAGTGGATGAACGCTTATCGCTTGTGGGTCAAGGTCTTCGCCTTGTCCTTTGCGCTCGGTGTGGTCAGCGGCATCACCATGAGTTTCCAGTTTGGGACCAACTGGCCCGGATACATGAATACGGTGGGCAACATTGCCGGGCCTTTGCTGAGTTACGAGGTGCTGACCGCCTTTTTCCTGGAGGCCGCATTCCTTGGCATCATGTTGTTTGGTTTTAACCGGGTCAGCAACCGTGTGCATACCCTGGCCACGGTCCTGGTGGCTGTGGGCACAACCCTGTCAGCGTTCTGGATTATCGCCCTGGTGTCCTGGATGCACACCCCGGCTGGCTTTGAGATGCGCGATGGTGTCGCGTATGCCACGGACTGGTTCGCGATCGTGTTCAACCCTTCGTTTCCCTACCGTCTGTCGCATACGCTGGTCGCCTCCTTCCTGACGGTGTCGTTCCTGATCGCAGGTGTATCGGCTTACCGTTGGCGGCGGGGCGATCAAACGGATTCGGTTCGCGCCACGTTGCGCACCGGCGTCATTCTGGCAGCACTGTTGATTCCCCTGCAGATTTTCCTTGGCGATCTGCATGGCCTGAACACCCTGAAATACCAGCCGGACAAGGTAGCCGCCATGGAGGGTTTGTGGGAAACCCGCTCGCGGGCGCCGCTGGTGTTGTTCGCCCTGCCGGATGAGGAAGCACGTGAAAACCGCTTTGCCCTGGAGATTGAAGGGCTGGCCTCGCTCATTCTGACGCATGATATGGACGGGGTGGTGCAGGGGCTCAACGACTTTGAGGGCGAACATCCGCCGGTAGCCCCCGTGTTCTGGGCGTTCCGGATCATGGTGGGCACGGGTATGCTCATGTTGCTGGTGTCCTGGCTGGCGAGCATTCAGATAAAACGCAAGGGCATGCCGGGGCCTGTGCTGACGCGGACTCTCGCGTTCATGACGTTTTCCGGCTGGGTTGCAGTACTCAGTGGCTGGTACACCACGGAAATAGGCAGGCAGCCGTGGCTGGTGGACGGGGTTCTGCGTACCGCAGACGCTCTGGGGCCGGTGTCTGGAACCAGCGTCGCGACGACCCTTGTGGTTTATCTCGTCATGTATGCACTGCTGATAGCGGCGTATATTTCGGCCGTGTTTTACCTTGCCAGGGAAGCGGCTAAACCAGCCGTAAAGAAGTCTCCGCCAACCGCGTTCGGACCTGCTGTGTTGCCGCAGGGCGGGCGCAGACAGCCGACCACCGATAATGTATGAGCTGATGCCCGACATGGCCACACCAGCCGGCTGGCTGCCGCTGGTGTTTATGCTGATGATGGGTTTTGCCATCCTGGCCTATGTCATCCTGGATGGTTTCGACCTTGGTGTGGGCCTGCTTTTTCGCGGCGCTGATGCCGGCGAACGCGACGTGATGATTGCCTCCATAGGTCCGTTTTGGGATGCCAATGAAACCTGGCTGGTGCTCGGGATTGGAATTTTGCTGGTCGCTTTTCCCCCCGCGCACGGCATCATCCTGGGCCATCTTTATCTGCCAATCGCAGTGATGCTCGTGGGGCTGACCTTGCGCGGCGTGGCCTTTGATTTCCGCGTCAAAGCCAGGGCTGAACATCGCGGTGCCTGGAACACGGCCTTCTTTGTTGGTTCAGGCATGGCCGCCTTGTCACAGGGGTACATGCTGGGACGGGTGATCACCGGGTACCAGGGGGACCTGGCAAGCCTGCTTTTCGCGGGGTTCATCGGAGTCTGTTTGGCTTCGGGCTACGCCTTGCTCGGCTCAACCTGGTTGATCATAAAAACCACCGGCCCCTTAAGGCTCAAGGCCATTGTCTGGGCGCGTCGTTCCATGCTCCTGACTGCGCTCGGAATTGCTGCGGTATCGGTCGCAACACCACTGATCAGTGAGAAAATATTCAACAAGTGGTTCAGCATCGAGAATTTGTTGATGGTCTGGCCAATCCCGGTAACCACGCTGGCGGTTATCCTGATCGCCCTGCGTGCCCTGAAACGGCTGCCGGTGCGCCTGGATCAAGGCAATGAGTATGGTGAATGGGTGCCTTTCGCGTGCGGTTGTGCCCTTTTTCTATTGGCCTTTCACGGCCTGGCTTACAGCTTGTTTCCCTATCTCGTGCTGGATCAAGTTACCATATGGGACGCGGCAAGTGCGCCGGAATCGCTCATGATTATCCTGTTCGGTGTGGTGGTTGTGGTGCCGATTATCCTGGCGTATTCGATGTATGCCTACTGGGTATTCTGGGGCAAAGCGAGACCGCTGGATTACGGTTGAGCCAGAGCGGCTAATTCGGCAGGCCTTCTGTCGCCACCACCCGATCTGTAAACATACTCACCTTAAACAGGCGCGACAGCGCCAGAGCGGCCATAAACCAGATTGAAACCGTCAGAGGCGGCCGGCAAGTTTGTAGAGGCTTGAGCTTCAAGAGAGTCCTGTCCGTCAAAGACCGACTGGTGGTTAATTGGAATCACGGTTATTTTTTAGGCAGGTCGGTATTATTGGCACCAACACTTACGAAAGGACATTCAGATATGCCCGGGATTACTCGAATCTGCGCATTCTCATTGCTGCTGGTGCCGTGCATGGTGGTCGCCCAGGCAGACTCTGCCCGGGACGGTTCATCGCAGGCGGGTTCACCCGGTTCCGGCACATCATTAACACAGCCATCACGGAGTCTCGATGATCTGGCTATCGAGATGATCAATCCCTATGGCACCGTGTTCAGTGTGTTCAACCGCCTTGAGCAAACCCAGTTCCAGGGTGACCTGGCGGGCGCCGATGATCAGTCGAACTTCACCTGGGATATCACCGCGTCGTGGCCATTTCTGCTCGACAGCGGCAAGCAAATCGTGGTCCGGGTAAATTTTCCGGTCAATTTTGGTGAACCGACCTATCTTGTTCCTGACCGTGATTATGTGGATTGGCGAATTCGCCAGGATGCCGATACCCTTCCGGATGGTCAGGAGTGGTTCAAAGGCCATGGCCATTTGTCAGATGTTTCCTACGATGTTGGTTGGGGTGGGACCAGTGATTCAGGGTGGATAACCGGTATCGGTATTGTTGGCGTGTTACCCACCAATCAGGATGGTTCCATCGAGCGCGATCAGTATCTGCTGGGGCCGGATTTAACCCTTGGTAAAGTCACCGACTGGGGTATTCTTGGCACCCGTCTAAAGCACTTTACAAGTGTGGCTAACGCATCCCGTCCGGGCGATCCGGTTACGTGGGATACCAATGAAACGCACCTGAATGTTTTTTTTGCCTATGGACTGGGCAACGGCTGGAATATCATTTCCAACCCGACCATTGTGTATGACTGGGAAGCGACCAGCGACAACCAGTGGCAGATTCCTCTTGGCGGGGGTGTGTCAAAAATGCTCCGCTGGTTTGGTATGCCGGTCAAGATGGATTTTGAAATGGAATATTACGTCGTGAGCCCGGATACCTTCGGTCCGCAGTGGCTGGCCCGTTTCAGCTTGTCGCCGGCCATCATTCAAAGGACGCGAAACTAGGCCTCCCAGGCACTGCTTTAACTGCCCATACCCAAAATTCATGAACCGGCGCATTGGCTGTGTAGTCTGTGGCCCGCGCACCGGGTACCCTTCGAGTCACCTATCTATCAGGAAATCTATTTATGAGCTCCTCCAACCCACTGGCCCGCTTTTTACGTGCAAGCTGGAACGGCATCGACCGTACCCGCCGGATCCTCGTCAATCTGCTTTTTCTTGCCATTGTCATTGGCGTGCTGGTTATCTTGTTCAAGAACAATTTGCCGGAGGTCAGGGAGGGGTCAGCTCTGGTCATCGCACCCCAGGGGCAACTGGTAGAGCAGCTCACAGCGCGGTCCTTTGACCAGGTTATTGATGAGGCCCGGGGAATAAGCCTTCAGGAAACCCTGCTCAAAGATGTTGTCGATGCGATCAATGCAGCTGGTGATGATGAGCGGATCTCGGTTCTGGTCCTGAACCTGGACAGTTTTGGCGGCGCGCGCCTGACCAAATTGCAGGATGTGGCAGAAGCGATTGGTAATTTCAAAAGCAGTGGCAAGCGGGTCATTGCCATTGCTGACAATTATGAACAGGACGGCTATTACCTGGCAGCGCAGGCTGACGAGATCATCATGAACAAGATGGGCGCCGTCATTCTGCAGGGTATGGGGCGCTACCGGATGTACTACCGCGAGGGAATCGACAAGCTGGGCCTGGACATTAATGTCTTTAAGGTGGGCACGTTCAAGTCCGCTGTGGAGCCTTACCTCCTCGATGGCATGTCCGATGCGGCCCGCGAAGCCAACAGAGAATGGCTCGGCGACCTGTGGCGCATCTACCTGGATGATGTGGGTCAGGCGCGTGGCATGAGTGCCGCGCAAATAGATGAGTATGCACAGGGGTTTGAAGCCATCATGACCGCAGCCAATGGTGATACGGCGCTGGCGGCGCTTGATTTCGGCCTCGTGGACCAGGCCCTGACGCGCATTGAGACGCGCGCCTATCTTGTCGAAATGGTCGGTGAAGATGAGGAGGGGAAAAGCTTCCTGCAGACCGATATGACGGACTACCTTGCGAGCCTTGATGAGGACCGCTTTGGTCGCTCTGCCGAAGGTAACAAGGTTGCGGTGGTCATCGCACGCGGTACGATTCTGGATGGTTCCCACCCGGCCGGGACGATTGGCGGCGATTCAACCGCCGCCCTGATACGCCAGGCGCGGAATGATGACAACGTTAAGGTGATCATCCTGCGGGTCGATTCCGGTGGTGGCAGTGCTTTCGCCTCCGAGGTCATCCGCCGCGAGCTGGAGGCTGCACGTGCTGAAGGCATCAAGGTAATCGCTTCCATGGGCAGCGTGGCCGCCTCCGGTGGATATTGGATCAGCACTTCCTCTGACCAGATCTGGGCGCATCCCAGTACGATCACCGGTTCGATTGGCATTTTTGCCTTGATTCCCACCTATCAGCGCCCGCTGCAGGAGTATCTCGGTATTCGTGTGGATGGCATCAGCACCGCGCCACTGGCCGGTGTGCGCCCGGACCTCAAATTGCCCGAAGCGGTTGGCCGCACGCTGCAGACCATGATCGAGCAGGGCTATCGCGAGTTTCTGATGCGCGTTGCCGAGTCGCGTGATATGTCCATCGAAGAAGTCGATGAGATCGCCCAGGGCCGTGTTTGGAGTGGCGAGGATGCTTACCGCCTGGGTCTCGTCGATGACCTGGGAGACCTTGCTGATGCCATTGCCGCAGGCGCGCAACTCGCTGACCTGGGCGATGACTACACCGTCACCTATGTTGAGAAGGCGCTGGACTTCAAACAGCAACTGATTGCTCAGTTTATGTCGAATGCAGCTGTTGATGAGCAACTGTCACGCGCTCGCAGCCCCGTGCAGGAAATGCTTCAGCAGGTCGAGGGATTGGCAGATGAAATGGGGCGCTTCAATGACCCCAATCATGTCTACTACTGGTCAACCATTGAGACGGACTAAGGGCTGAGCAGGCAGCGTGCCCGTTAACGGGTCAGTTAATGGGCACGCCGCCTGTCCTGAAGATCTGTTTGCCGCTTGCACCGGCGCATCACGGGCAAGACGAGGCTGAACGCTTTATTCAGGCCGTTGCCAGTGGTCCGATGTTTTTCTGGCTTACCAGCCGCACTCGCGATCAGCGTTCTGGATTTCCAGCCATGCCATTAGCGGCGCGAAATATTCCACCATCGCGGTACCGTCCATTTCGCGGCTGCCGGTAAAGGCTTCCAGGGCGTCCGGCCAGGGCATTGATGCACCGAGCTCCAGCATGGCATTAAACCGCTCACCAACCTCCTCTGATCCATAGATTGAGCAGCGGTGAAGGGGCCCTTCCCAGCCGGCCATTTCACAAGCGGCCTGGTGGAACTGGAACTGCAGGATATGCGCGATAAAGTAACGCGTGTAGGAGACGTTGGCCGGGATATGGTATTTCGAGCCCGGGTCGAACATGGCATCAGAGCGCTCAACGGGCGGCCGGATTCCCTGGTACTCGGTGCGCAGGGCCCACCAGCCATCGTTATAGGTTTCCGGTGTAAGCTCGCCTGAAAATACCTGCCAGCGCCATTTGTCCATCAGCAGCCCGAAGGGTTGGAAAGCGACCTTGTCCAGGGCGCGGGCCATCAGCAGGCCAACATCGCTGGATGCATCCGGTACCGTGTCGAGCAGACCAATGGTTTGCAGATATTCCGGGGTCAGCGACAGCGCGATCATGTCGCCGATGGCTTCATGGAAACCGCCATTGGCACCGGTTTGGAAGATGGGTGACTGCTCCTTGTAGGCCCGCTGATAGTAGTTGTGCCCGAGTTCGTGATGCACCGTATTAAAGTCGTCGCCATTAACCTTGGTACACATCTTGATGCGGATATCATCCTGCCCGTCAAGGTTCCAGGCCGAGGCATGGCACACCACTTCGCGATCCCGCGGCATGGTGATCTGGGAGCGTTCCCAGAATGTCTCGGGTAGTGGTTCAAAGCCCAGTGATGAGAAAAACGCTTCGCCGGTTTCCACGATTTGTGTGGGCGTAAAGTCGTTCTCGACCAGCAGTTCGGTCAGGTCAAAACCCGGGTCTGATTCGGCAGGACCCACGAGGTCATAAATATTGCCCCAGGTTTGAGCCCACATATTGCCCAGCAGATCGGCGCGAATGGGTTGGTTCAGTGGTACGACTTCATCGCCGTACTGGTCGTTGAGCCTGGCCCGGACATGGCACTGCAGCTCGTTGTAGAGTGGCTTGACCTGGCCCCATAAGCGATCTGTTTCCTCGGCAAACTCGGCCGGCGGCAGGTCATAACGCGATCGCCACATGGCGCCCACATCAGCAAAGCCAAGCTCACGCGCGCCCTCGTTTGAAAGGGCGACCATGGCCGCATAATCGCTCTTCATGTTGCCGCCATCTTCGAGCGGTGCAACGGGCATCTCGCGCCAGGCAGTCCACATGTACTCGAGCAGCTCCGGATCACGGACTGTTCCCATTAGTGCTTCCAGGTCGTTGCCGGAAACCATCTCGCCATCCAGTTCAATTTTTCCGGTCGCGTAGGTGGAACTCATACGTGTACTGATTGCGGCGAGTTCGGCAGCTGCTCCCTCGCGGGTGGGTGCGGGTAGATTGACGCCCAGTTTGATCTTGTTCATCTTGCGGCGCATTTCTGCCGGCAGCTCTATATCATTGAAATCCTTGGCCCGATTGGCGAATTTGACGCCCATTTCCGTGGCTTCGGTATCCGCCCGCGTGGCCAGCCAGTTGGTGTCAAAGGTGATGTTGGTGGCCTGCGCCCAGGCTATCCGCGCGGCGTACTCGCCGTATTCCCGCGAGAACTGTTCAACCTCTGCGATAAATTCGGCGGCGTCCTGCTCGGTGAGCGTGTGGTTGTCGGCCAGGGTGGCCACGGGCAGGGCAAGTACGAGCCCCGCTGAAAGGCAAAGCAAGAAAAGGGTAGAACGTTTCATGACAGCTCCTGAGCCGTGGCTCAACTCTTGAAATGGCCTGTACCTTAGCCAATTAACTGTCACGTTGCCAATAGGTGCTGTTACAGGACCAGCAGGTAATTGTTACCCGGACCACTTCAGGATGATGCGGTCGCAGGCATGTTGTCATGCGGGGCTGCAAACATCTGCCTCAGTTCGTGAGCAGCAGATCGTGGATGAACCCGACACCAGAACCGTCTTCAAGCTGTGCAAGCCAGAACAAAGCGCTTTGACGGTTATGCATTGACTGCTCGTCGCTACCAACAATTACAACCAGGACATTCAGGCGCATTGGGCAGGGCCTCGACACGCCAGCTGTACCAGCCGTCATGGTCAAATGTTTGCACCTGGGTTTGCCCGCTGCTGCTCAGCGGTGTGGACAGGCCCAGAGCGCAGGTCAACAGGATCAATGAGGGTCTCATGATCCGTTCCCGCCGAGGGCAGCATCGATAGCGTCTATGGCTGCATCACTGTCCATGATCACCAGGGTCCGCAACAAGTCGGCCTTTTCCTGGTCGTCCTCGGCCGCCTTGAACAGCTCAAGCACGGCACTGTCATCACCGGCAATCATCAGCCCGTGCATGACCGCTTCCTTGACCTCGTAGTTGTCCGTGCCGCGATAGATTTCCAGAAAAGCTTCTGTGGAGCCATCACCGCCGGCTATCCCCAATCCCTGCAGGGCGGCCATCTGGCGTTCCGGATCGCTGTTATCCCGGGCAAGAATCAACAGGCTTTGCGTGTCGCCGGCGATCGCATAGGCCTGAATCAGGCTTTCCGATGCGCCGGGCCTTTCGCTTAATTGTGCAAGCTCAGCAGTGGCGCCCATGATGCCCAGCTGACGCACCGCAGGATCAAATTCCTCATCGCTGACATCCATGTCCAGGGGTGCCCAGCGCTCCGGGTGCCGGGCGCGAACCAATGACAGGGCGGAATTCACACAAATCCGGTGAATCCAGGTTTCCAGTTGTGCGCCACCCTCAAACTGGCGTCGTTTGCGCCAGGCGCTCAGCAAGCCATCCTGCATGGCATCGCGCGCGAGCTCCGGGCTGCGCGTAATTCGCAGGCAGGCGCCATACCAATGGTCGCTGCGGCGGGAGATCGCCTGGTGAAATTCGGACTCGCCGGGCATTGAGGAGCTGCTTATCTGGGCTGCCATGAGGATTTGATGCGACGGGATGCATTAAGGTTAGCAAGAAGTTGTCCGATTGAAGGCGGATGCCCTGCTAATGGCGTCCGCTCCGGTGGTGCTTCAGACCTTGTTCACGTGGTTTTCCTATACTGAAACTTGATGATGTTTTCCGAGCCTTGGATTTATTTATGAAATGGTCACTGATATTTCTCGCGATCCTGGCCGGCCATGCTCAGGCACAGATCTATCGGTGTGACACCGCCGCTGGCGTGGAGTTTTCTGATCAGCCCTGCGGAGAATCGGCGACGATCGTGGTGGTGGATGACAGCACTTCGGGCATAGAGATTGGACCACCAGAGGCGGTCCGTGAGCAGTTGGCAGAACGCAAGGCACAGCGCGCAGAGGAGCGGGAAGAACGTCGTGAGGCCGCAGCGCGTGCACCGCGGCAGGCACCGCCACCTCAGCAGGTTATTGTGGAAACACCCAGGTTTTATCCCGGCTATTGGTGGCGTCCCAACCGTCCAAACCGTCCCCATCGCCCGCCGGTTCACCGGCCACTGCCACAGCCGGTCCCGCCGCCCAACGATGGCAGCATGGTGTTAAAACCCCGGCCATAAGTCCGGACCAGGCATGGATATCAGCGGGTTCAGGGTTCTGTCAGCTCCCAGCTGAAGGGGCCGTATTCCGGCCATTCACTCCCGGCCGCCGGGCCGTCCGCGCCCGCTTCAGAAATACGCAGTTCCGTCATGTTCCTCTGGAGCTCAGCACGAAAGTCCCTTACCTCTGCCCAAAGGGCTTCGAAGGACTCCGTGTCTTCCAGCTTGTCGTTGTCATAGTCCTCGAGCATGGGCCCCAGTGCCGCATAGCCGGCCAGGAGTCGCTGAATATTGTGATCTGTGAATGACTGGAGCTCAACGGAAGGTTCGTTGATCAGGGGATCGACAAGGCCCTGGCTCCAGTTAACCGCAAGGCTGGAGAAATAGTGCTCGTAATCCTCCAGGGGCACGGAATCGGCGTTTTGCCAGATACTTACATCGGCGAAATTAAGCAGCACGCCAGACTGCGGATCTATGACCAGCACGGTTGGCGTACCAAAGTTAATGGGGTATCCCAGTGGTGCGGTGATCGCGCGCCGGTCCTCAAGATAGCCAACATCGACAAACTGTGTGACGAAGCTCTCTTTAATAATGTCCTGCATGGACGGCTGTGACAAACGGACACCAAAGGCGCGACTGTCATGACACCATTCCGCCCCCAGTACGATCAATGCAAGTTTTCCGTCCTCCCTGGCAGTATCAATTGTCCTCGTTACGGCCTCTTGAGCCTGCATTAAAGGACGATAGTGATAGGGCTCCAGACGTTGCGGTTCTGTATCAGGCTCAGCTGCATGAACGGCAGGCGCGAACACAAGGATAAGCGCGGCAAGAAAAAAGCCCGTAAGCAGTGCATGCGGGCGGCCCGGCCGCAGGTTATTTATCGAGGTCATGGCAATCACCGGAAGAGCTTGTCTGCTAGATTAGGGTGCGAATAATAACCCGTCGCTGCAATTAGCGACCGCCGGGAGGTTCTTTAGTGACTGTTGAAACCCCTGCTGCTGCATCAGTTCCTGACCTGGGTGGTCGTTCTGTTGTTGGTTGGTCGCGGCATTGGCTGCCGCGCCCTGCCTGTTGCTGTCCTGGGCATTGTTTGGTGTGTGGGCCGACCCAATGGCCCGTGACGAAGGAAGCTGGGTCCGGTTTGGTGTCGGGCTGATGTTGCTGGAGTTTATTCTGCTGCATTCCGGTGTCTTCATGGCGTCCCTGTTCAGGCCGGAAGTGCCGCCGGCCAAGCGGCGCTGGGGGATGCTGTGCATACTGTTCTTCTATTCACTTCTGACCTGGGCGATGGCCCATTCCACGGACAGCCCGGCTCTGCTGTGGATCTTTGCCGGCGTGGTGTCCGGTCGCCTGATTTCTGCGCTCGCCATGGGCAAGGTGGATTTCAACAGCCAGGTATCCCGATCAGCAATCGGTGTCACGCTGTACCTGTTAATCGTCGCTGCCAGCATCTTTATACCGGTCCCCGAGTGGGGCATTACGAAAGAAGTGGTGACCGTGGTCTACCCTGGCCGGGGTGGTGGGATCTGGGAACGGGAACCTTATCGGGCGGTTGCCGCGGCCGCGGTATATTTCATGCTGAT
This sequence comes from uncultured Gammaproteobacteria bacterium, assembly GCA_942491555.1. Lineage (GTDB taxonomy): Bacteria > Pseudomonadota > Gammaproteobacteria > Xanthomonadales > SZUA-36 > Marinihelvus. The sequence goes on along the minus strand of CALOBN010000003.1, from coordinate 523,084 downwards.
GGGTGGTGCGGAATTGCTGGTTTTCGGCAAGGTGAGACCGTCGCCCGTTAACGATGTGACCTAGTCGCGGGACGGTAGTTTTGCGACCCAGCGGTCGAGTTGATTGGCAAAGGCCTGCCGGTCTGACGGGCTTAGCGGGGGTGGCCCGCCGGTGGCAACACCGCTGCCCCTCATGGTATCCATGAAATCGCGCATATTAAGTCGTTGACGAATGTTTTCGCGGGTATAGCGCTCACCCCGGGGGTTTAAGGCCGCCGCGTTTTTGTCCACGACCTCGGCAGCAAGTGGAATATCAGCAGTGACAACCAGGTCGCCCTCGCGACATTCCTGCACGATATGATTGTCTGCCACATCAAATCCGCCAGCTACCTGAACGGCCTTTATGTAAGGTGAGCCCGGAACCGTGAGGTGCTGGTTAGCAACCAGCACCACATTAATGCACACACGGTCAGCTACTCTGTAGAGGATATCCTTGATGACATTTGGACAGGCGTCAGCGTCTACCCAAATCGTGGTACTGCTCATGGATCCAGGATCTTTCTAACTAACCTCGCGCGGCCTTTTCCATCTTCGCACAAACCTTAGCCAGGGGCTGGTTCAGCGCAGCGGCAAGTTCCTCGGAAAGGCACTGCTCAGATTGGCTGAGCTGCCTGCGGTCGGCGGCGCTGAGCTTGTCCGCTTCCATCCTTTGGCTCAGGGTCTTGTAGACCTCGGCCAGGGCAAAGGGATTGCCTTCATCCAGTTTGTTCTGCTGCGCATTCGCGCGCACTTTCCACTGCTCGCTCTCAGCCTCGCTCCAATCGACGATGTGCTTAAGTACCTTGCGAGCTTCCGACTTTTCAATCGGTTTTCTGATGGTTTCTTCTACGTCGTCCTCGCGCACCATGAGAACCATGTCGTCGCGCGGGAAAAATAATTTTACAAACTTGAAGTTGTCAGGGCCCGAAAAGCTTCTTTCGCGAATGGATTGCACCGTGCCGATGCCGTGCTGGGGGTGGTGGATGGAATCGCCTTGGGAAATAGTAATGATCAATCTCCTTACCAGGTGGTTGTGAGGGCAAAAGATTACCGCCATTAGTGTATCTTGGGGCGCGGGCGCGCTTTTTCAATACGTCCGCCCGCATCATTTACCATGCTGCCTGACTCTGATAATAGATGATGCAACCCGTTTTCGCCGGGAGGTCCCAGCTCTCGACTTGAGCGGTGGTGCCCGCCTTTATTCGAAACGGACTAGGCAATCACGGCCCCAGGCCTCAGAATAATTGAAAGATTTCAGGAGCAAGTCCCTTGCGCAGATTGATTATTGGTGTCGCGTCACTTGTTGTTGTCGCGTGTAGCTCAGAAACAGACCCTGCTTTAAGCACTGACGGCCCGTCATGCGCGGGTACCACGAATCTGCTCAAAAACCCTGAGCTCAATTCCTCGGATGAGACTACGGTCCTGGACTGGAACGGCACCCAGCATGGCGCTATTCATTCGTTTTCCGGTTCTGTAGAAGCTGGCACTCTAACCATCGAACGCACAGGCCCCGAGCCCTGGTACACGCTGCAGCAATTTGTGAATCTCAAAGAGCACATCGGGCATCAAATGCTTTATCAGGCTGATCTCAAGCTCTCTCTGAACGGCGATGACTGGCCACATGCTTTTGAACCCAAAGGTGGTTTAAAGGTGCTTATCCGGGCCTTTGGCGAGCCGGCGATTCTGGGTTCCCGTCTGGCGATTGACAGCAGCGCAGAACACTCACCCAATCTGGGCACAACAGACTGGTTTCGCGCCTATCAGGTGTTCACGGTACCTGAGCGGCTGGATAGCGCCATGTTCGGTCTTATCTTTCAGGCCAATGGTTCAATGTCGTTTCGCAACCCGGGGCTGTTTGACTGTGGCCCCGCGCCAGAGCCGGAAGCGTAGGGGGTAATCCGGCAGTTCGGGTTATGAATTTGACCTATACTCCCGGCGTCCGGATAAAAAACAGAACCGGGCAGGGGAGGCTCACTCAGATGTCAGATTCAGGCTTACACAGCGCACTCACGATTTTCAGGCAATGACGATTTCACGCGGCGCCAGGCGCATCCGCTCAGTCTTCTGGTCCATGCTGTTCTGCGGCCTGCCGCTGCTGGTGTCGTCTGTGCATGCCGACTGGCAGGTGCCCGCACCACTTGTCGAAAAGTTGGCGGCGCTTAACCCGGAGCAGCAGGGGTTTCTGACTTCGGGCGCCGTTCTTGATTTCCTGCCACAGCGCCAGCTGGAACATGAGTTCAACACCCGCAAACCGGAGCAACTTGCTGAGCTGGTCAACGAGCTGATGGCCCTGGCTGATGCGATGGACTATGACCCTGAAAAGGACATGGGAGCGATCCCGTTAAACCTGAATTCTACTTATTTTAACCGTGGCGCTCTGCCAACCCCGGAAGCATTGCGCGAACTGCAGCGCGATCCGGGACCCTTCGGTGTACATCGATATCTCTTTCCAATGTCAGGCGTGCCCACCTTTGCGGGGGCGCCTGTGGCGATCTGGCCTGAAGACCTTGTGGTCGGAAACGTAGATGTGGCCATTGTCGGTGTGCCGAGCAATATGAGCAGCGGGCGTCGTGATTCCGGCAGCGGGCCTGATGCGATGCGCTCCCTGAACACCATTGCCTTGCGCGACGGCCAGTCGCTGCTTGAGCCGCTGGACGTGCTGTCGGTTGTGGACTATGGCAATTTTTCCGTGGACGGTCTCAGCACGGAACGCACCGCAACACGGGTGGCCAGGATGGTGGCAGAGACAAGCGCCACCGGGGCTGTGCTGATGATTGTGGGCGGTGATACGTCGATGTTGTATCCCGGGGTGGCCGGGGTCGCGCAAGTGAAGGGGGCGGGGAGTTTTGGCTTGTTGCACTTCAGTGCGCATCCCGATGTGGTGCGTAACGACGATCACCAGCTCTCGGACCGGCGGGCTGTCTTCAGTCTGCTGGACGACGACAAAATCGACGGCGAGGACACCATCCTGGTGGGCTTGCGGGGCGACGACCTGGACCAGGAAAGCCTGCAGTGGCTGCGTGACCAGCAAGTGCGCTACCACACCATGGCCGGGATTCAGTCCCGTGGCCTGGACAAGGTGCTGCAGCGCGTGGAGAAAGAAGTCAGCCGTGGGCCTGGTACGTTCTTTGTCTCCGTGGATGTCTCGGTATTGGACCCGGCTGAGATGCCGGCTGCGGGTCGTCTGGTGACGCAGGGCATGCGCCTGGCGGCAGTGGCCCGGCTGATCCGCTTTGTCTGTGCCGAAAAGGAGATTGTTGGTTTCGAGATCACTGATCTTGCGCCCATGCTCGACACCTCACGGGTGTCGACAGCTAACGCCAATGCTCTGCTCAATGCCTGCCTTAATGGCATGGCCGTGCGCGCATCCGGCCTGGATCCGGACTATATCCATCCACTTACTTTTGACCATGGACAGCGTTGATGAACGGCGTCTGGGGAGACCTCTTGTGAACTCTGGATTGTCGCTGCGGGTGATCGCCGGCCTGCTTCTGTTAATGGCCCCCGGGAGTGTTCCGGCACAGGAGGATAACGCCCAGGAGGTAGCGCAAGTCGCTGAACCTGACCTGTCCGGGCACATCGTGGGTGAACAAGCCTATCCCTTTGATACGGTTGACCCGCGGGTAAAACAGAAAGACCCGGTCACACTGCCTGAGAGTGTTGCACCCAAACTGGAATTGCTGACGGCCGGAGATATTGAGTTTCTCGAAAGTGGCGACGCCCGCGGCCTGGCCGGTTCCGAAGAAGACACGCTCGAGGCGCTTGAAGAGCGCTCTCCCGAGGAGGTGAAAGCCTGGGTAGACGCCATGCGCCAGGTGTTCGACAACAACCGTTACCAGGAAGGTGTTGACCAACCCAATATTCCCCTCAATACGGAATCGGATGCCTATAATGCCTGGCGCTTACAACGGCCACGCAGCATGGATCCGCCGCGTGAAGACGGGCCTGTCTCGCTTGGTCGTTATGACGGCTCCGGTGGTCCGCCGACCTTTGGCGGTTTTCCTCTGGCGCTGTCACAAGCGGACCTGATCGCGGGTGAGGTGGATGTGGCCATTCTTGGTGCGCCACTGAATATGGGTTCGGGCTGGCGCGATTCCGGTGAACAGGCCACAACGGACCTGCGCGTGGTGGGCGGCTGGGCAATTGGGGGGCAGGATCAGTACATTATGATCGATGCTTCCGAAGTACTTAATGTTGTCGATTATGGTGATGTTGCAGTCGACAATGAGAGCACTGAACGCTCCATGCAACATGTGCGGGAAATCGTCCGGGAAATTGCCGAGACCGGTGCGGTGCCCATGATTGTGGGTGGTGATCATTCGCTGGAATACCCCAATGTTGCCGCGCTCGCCGATGTTTATGGTAAGGAAAACGTTTCCGTCATTCACTTCGATTCACATTACGACGCCTGGTGGGGCGGCAGCCATCTCATCAGTCATGGTTACCCGGTGTACCGCCTGATCATGGAGGGGCATGTGCGTGCGGCCGATTACATCCAGGTAGGCCTGCGCTCCAGTGGCCCCGGGAAATCCGGATTTGAGTGGATGCGTGAGCAGGGTATGCGCTACCACACCATGGCCGAAGTTGAGCGGCGCGGCTGGGGCGCAGTGCTGGATCGCGTGGTGGCGGAGGCCAGCGAAGAAGGTCGCAAGCTGCATATCTCCTTTGATATTGACGTCATCGACCCGGCGTTCACGCCGGCAACGGGTACCCCGGTGCCCGGTGGCCTGGACATGCGCGAAGCAATCAGCATCGTGCGCCGCCTGTGCGCGGAAGCCAATGTCGTTGGTTTTGACCTGGTCGAATTACACCCGGCCCTGGATCCCACCTATAAAACCACCCTTAACAGCGCCCACATCATCAAGGCTTGCCTGACTGGTATTGCCATGAACCGGGAAGGGCTTACCGGTCCTCACTACCTCAGCCCCCTGTCGTCCGAGCATGCGATTGACGATTACTATGGCGATCAGCAGTACTACCTCGACGCGACGGCAGAAGAAGAGGAGCGTGAGGAAGCGGAGGGGGAAGTTACCGATCAACAGGCTGAAGACCTGCAGGAAGACGCGGTAGAAGGCGAAGCGGAAAACCGGGGTTAATCCATAGCGCCTGGAAAAAGTGACGCCATGTCAGCCATGGCGTCCCTCATTGGTTTATTTCTGAATCGATGCCGGCTTAGCGGTAGGCCAGGTTTCCGGACACATACTTGGTCAGCGTCTGGATTTGCAGGTCTTTTTCATCAAGCTTGTGCGTGACCAGTTCGCCGATGCCCAGCACACCAACCACCTTATCCCGGTCAACCACTGGCAGATGGCGAATATTGTGGTGGGACATGATGGCGAGACACTGGTCGAGGGTGTGACCCTCGTCCACGGTGACTACCTCGGTGGTCATAATATCTACCACCGGCGTGTCAGCCGAGGTCTTTTCCAGCAGAATTACCTTGCGCGCGTAGTCGCGTTCGGAAATAACACCCACCAGTTTGCCGTTACTGTCGAGCACCACCAGGGCGCCGCAGTTATGTTCCGCCATCAGCCTGAGCGCGTCCATCACCGGTGCGTCGCGCGTTATGCTGAAAACATCGCGACCTTTTTTGTCTAGAAACTGTCGGATACTGTACATGGTCTTCTTGCCTGTTCAATTACTGTTGATCGTAGATTATGAACGATGAAAGGTGAAGCAGTTGTTGTGCAATAGTTTTCGGTTTCTCATTTCTGATCAACTTCAACAATTTCATAGCTGGTGCGGATGTTCGCCAGGGCGGCCATCTGGGCCGAGGCGGAGCAGTATTTTTCCATGGCCAACTCGATGGCGCGCTCGACAGCCGTCTCTTTAACCGCAAGGCCTTGCACTACAAAATGCATTTCGATAGCTGTGAAATAGCGGGGCATTTCTTCACGTCGGGTACCGCCCACTTCAACCCAGGCATCAATAACTTCCTGTCGGCTCTTCTTGAGAATCATCACAAGGTCTACGCTGGCGCACGCTGCGGTCCCCAGCAGCAGTAAATCCATCGGCGACATGCCGCCGGCCTTGTCGCCATCAATCGCTATTGAATGACCCTCGGGGCTGGTGCCGGTGAAGCTCAGTGCTCCGGTCCACTGGACTTTATGTTCGCGTTTCATGACGGGTTCCTGATGTTCGGGTCAAATTTGAGCGCCGAGCATAAGGCAGACGATACGCCGCTTCCACCCATGCTAGGCTTAACGCTGATCCAGGCAGTCCGATCGCAGGCGTGACAATTCGTATGAGCCTTATTTCTGCAGACAGCCATATGGCGGTAATGGCCGCCCTGTTCATCATTGCCGGCCTCGGCTTTCTTGGTGAAAAGACCCGGATTGGATCCCACGTGACCGGCGCGGTCATTGCGATTCTCGGGGCGATTGTTGCTTCCAACCTGAAAATCATTCCACATTCTGCGCCAGCTTATGGCTTTGTTTTCAGCTATATCGTGCCAGCCCTGATACCGATGTTTCTGTTTCAGGCTGACCTAAGAAAAATCCTGTTTGAAACGACCCGCACCACGGGCGCTTTTTTGCTCGCCACGATTGGGACTGTTGCCGGGGTTACCCTCGCGGCGTTGTTACTTGATCTTGGGGGGCTGGGCGCCGCTGCCGGCCTCGCTCCCGAGCAACAGGAACCAGCTATCGTGGGTTTGTTTGCCTCCACCTATATCGGTGGTTCGGTCAACTACGCGGCGCTCGGTGAGATTACCGGCCTGCAACGCGATGCATCGTTTTTCTCCGCCGCAACAGCCACGGATAATCTCTTTAGCGCGCTATACCTTGGTCTGCTGGCCATACTGCCGGCCTCGAAGTGGCTGTCGGCACGCTTCGTCGAGCATGACCACACCATGGCCGGGGAAGAGGAGGTTGAGGAGGCGCGTATTTCGGCCATGAGCCTGACCCTTGCCATCGCCGTGGCGTTGGCGATTGTTGTCGCAAGTGATCTGCTGGTTCAGGCCTTCGGATTGAAGGACTGGCGTTATGTCATTATCACCGCAATCACGCTGATTCTGGCCACGGTTATTCCCGGGCTGGACAGGAAACTGGCCGGAAGCTTTGAGCTTGGGGTAGGGCTGTCTTTCGTATTTTTTGCAGCCATTGCCGCTGGTGCGGACGTGGTTGCCATGGTTTCAGTGGCGCCCATGCTCACTGTTTTGGTCGGCATTCTGCTTAGCGTCCACCTGCTCGTGCTGTTGTCTTTGGGGCGCTTGTTTGGCCTGAGCCTTCCGGAGCTGATTACGGCCTCAAATGCCGCGATCCTCGGAGCCACCACGGCGCCGGCACTGGCCGCCACCAAGGGCTGGAAAAACCTGGTGACGCCCGGGGTCCTGGTCGGCGTTCTTGGTTATGCATTGGGAACATTCATCGGCACGCTGCTCTACAAGTATGGCGGTACGTTGCTCAATTGAATGCTTTCATCAGGTAAGACGTTGCTCGTTATAAAGCGTTTCGATATGTTGCGTGACAAGCGGAAATTTTTGCCGCCAGCGGTTCATGTCTTCGCGCATGGCTGCCGGGAGTTTTTCCAGCGGAATCCGGTCTTGCCCGAGGCGGCCGGCGGCAAAATTAGCCGGCTGTAACCAGAGCGCCGAAAGACTGGCAAGGGTAATGTCGATATAGTCGATCTCATCACCGCCCAGCAGGCTGCTGCGACCATCCGCCAGCAGTTTCTCGGCATCCCCGAGAAGTGAGTCAGCGTTTTCCACCGCCCTTGTATAGTTCGCTTTGGAGGGGTCGAAGGCCCGGTTGACCATCATTGCCAGCAAGGGAAACATCACCAGTACGGTCCACCGTTGCCACAGGGGGATTTTCTTGCTGTAAGCCCCCCAGGCCTGTTTGCACAGGGCGGGTTCTTGCAGAATATGGTAGTAGATCCATACCTGCTGGCCCACCCCGTAGCGGTCCAGGCGCTGTTCCCAGTTCAGACGTTCCGGGCTGGGTTCCAGAAACTCGGCATCCACGTTCGGGCTGTTGGCGTAGCGCCCATAGAGATAACGCAGAATCTGCGAGGACTCCGACAGGGCAGACCGGCTGCGTCCGGTCCTTACGTCCAGTTGGGGGACAGAACGGCCACGAAAAAAGGCGCCGAACACGCCTGCCATGGCTTTTTCCTGGTAGTCAACGCCGAGCCGGTCCATGCACCAGCGGACTTTTTCTACAAAATGGCTTTGCTGGATGGTCTCCAGTTCCAGCTCCGGTCCGGTCGGGCGGCTCATCAACTGCGAGAGCGTCAACAGTTGCAGCGCGAGCAGCGCGGCCAGGACCAGCAGCACCGCCCAGAACACGGACAGCTGGAACCAGGCAATGACCACTGGAAGCGTTACCAGTAGCACCAGGGCGACGGCTGATCTTGAAATAGTCATGCTGCCAGCTTGTTGCAGCAGCAAGTGGAGGTCAAGCGGTCATTCCTGCGGTTCAGGGTTGTCGTTGATCGCGGATGTACTGATCCAGCAGACGGATGCCCCAGGCCGAGTAGCCGGCTGGCACGGTTGGTTGTGCATCATCGAAATGATCCATTCCGGCAATATCCAGGTGCGCCCATGGCTGATCCGGGGCGATGAAGAAACCTATGAACGCTGCGCCGGTGCTGGCGCCGGCTTTACCACTACCACCGTTGCGAACGTCGGCAATGGTGGAAACATTCTGCAGGTAATAACGTTTGTCGAGTGGCAGCTGCCAGAGCGTCTCACCTGTGGTTTCCCCGGCGGCCTTGAGATCGGCAAGCAGGGTTTCGTTGTTGCCAAACAAGCCACCATAGAACTCACCAAGCGCACGGCCCACTGAGCCGGTCAGGGTTGCTACATCGATCAGCACATCAGGTTCGTATTCAAGCTGGCCGTAAACCACGGCATCGGCCAACACCAGGCGTCCTTCTGCATCGGTGGATTTAATCTCGATGGTGCGTCCGGACATCGACAACAGCACATCACCCGGGCGGTTGGCAGAGCCGGAGGGCATGTTTTCTGCCAGGGCAGCAATGGCTACCAGGTTGACCTTCGCGCCGCGACGGGCTGCAGCGAGCGTCGTGGCGCTGACCACCGCGGCGCCGGTCATATCGGCTTTCATGTGCCACATATTGTCCGGATCTTTTAGCGAGATACCGCCACTGTCGAAGGTGATTCCCTTACCGGCAAGAACCAGCGGTGGTTCATCACCTCCGGCCATGTACTCAATCACCAGAAGCCGGGGTGGCCGGGCTGAGCCACCGCCCACCCCGAGTATGGCGCCCATGCCCAGGCGGCGCATGTCTGATTCATCGAGCACCTTGATTTTGACATTGCGCACGCCCTTGAAGGCCTGTTGGACCCGCTCCACGAATGATTCCGGATAGATTACATTGGCCGGCTCGGAAGACAGATCCCGGCCCAGGTATACCGCGTCGGCCAGGTAGGCCAGGTCGTTGGCGTAGACAGCCCCGGCTTGTGGTGAGGGGCTCAGAACGCGCACGCTCCCCAGGGCTTCCGGGTCCCGGCGGGTCAGCTGATAGCGGTCAAAGCGGTAGTCTCCCAGCTGAAAGCCAAAGGCGACCCTGGCGCTTGTTTGTGCATCGTCCTGCGGCCACAGCAACTGCAATTGACCGCCATTGGTTCCGTCATCAAGTACAGCAGCGCGGCCGCCAAAATCTTCAGCTGCAATGAGCCCCGGGGCCGCGTCCCCGATCCCAATTAATTCAATGCGATCAAAGGGCGCAATAGCGAACAGACTCAGGGTTTTGCCTTCGGCGCCCTTGAAACCGGCTGCAGACATGGCCTTTTGGATGGCGCCACCGGTAAGGCCGTCGATCTGGGTAAGCAGGTCGGAGTCTGCAACCTCACCCTCAGGCGTTGTGGACACCGGTACGGCGATGTTGCCTGTCTCGGGGACCACCAGTGGCCCGAAGCTTACTTCGCGCGCGGCATGGGCGGTCTGGACAAACATCATCGAAAGACAGAGGGTCAGCAGCGCAGTGCGTGGCATGGTTAGATCCTTAGTGCAGTTTTGGCTTCAACAAAGCGCGGACGGTATCAGCACGCGAGTCGAAAATAAGTGAAACAGGCCTATCTTTAATTGTGCCAGATTGACGCAGGACCGGCCCGTGAAAGGCGCATACAGGGTCAGAAAAATTGTTTACCATCCGTGCATGAACCCACGTTATGAAATTCTGTTCGAACCAGTGCCCATCGGCCCGGTTGTTGCCCCCAATCGTTTTTACCAGGTGCCGCATGCCAGCGGCATGACCGAGGCGAACCCACGAATCCGGGCGGCCTTCCGGGAGATGAAGGCCGAGGGCGGCTGGGGAGTGGTCAGCACCGGCGCGGTATCCACCCACCCAACTTCCGATGACAGTCCTTTACCCTTTGCCCGTCTGTGGGATGACAACGACATCCGTTCGCACGCTTTGAGCACCGAGGCCATACACAGGCATGGTTCGCTGGCTGCGGTCGAGTTGTGGCATGGCGGTGCGGTGGTCATGAACCGCACGACACGGACACCGCCCTTATCGCCGTCAGGAATTCCCTGGGCGGCGACGCATGTGGGTTTTATGGGCCAGCAACGTCCCCGTGTGATGGATGAAAACGACATCAGGGATGTTATCCGCTGGCAGGTTGCGGCGGCGCATCGCGCACGTCAGGCTGGTTTTGACATCATCTATATCTATGCGGGCATGGGCTACCTGGGCTACGAGTTTTTGCTGCCCGAATACAACCAGCGTACGGACGCCTATGGTGGCAGCCTGGAGAATCGTTCACGCTTTGTTCGTCAGCTGATCGAGGCGACCAAGGAGGCAGTCGGGGATACCTGCGGCATTGCCCTGCGAGTGAGTCTTGAAGAATTACGTCAGCGACCGGCGGAAAACCATGAGTCCGAGGCCCACGAGCTTGTCGACCTGCTCAGTGAGGTGCCAGATCTCTGGGATGTAAAAATGGATTCCAGTCCTACTGACTGCGGTGCCTCACGTTTTCGGCCAGAGGGCGCGCATGAGCCGGTGATCGATTTCGTCAAGCGTGTCACCAAACGACCTGTAGTAGGCGTCGGCCGGTTTACATCCCCTGACACCATGGTCTCGCAGGTGAAACGCGGCATCCTTGACCTCATCGGTGGCGCACGCCCCTCGATTGCAGATCCTTTCCTGCCCGCCAAACTGCGTGAGGGGCGTGAAGACGATATCCGCGAATGCATCGGCTGCAATCTGTGCATCTCCAGCTGGCACGACAGTGTGCCGGTCCGTTGCACACAGAATGCGACCGCAGGTGAAGAGTGGCGGCGCGGCTGGCACCCGGAACGCTTTGAACAGGCAAAAAATGTTGGGCCGGTACTTATTATTGGCGCCGGGCCGGCAGGCCTGGAGGCGGCACATGTCCTTGCCCGGCGCGGGATTGTCGTAACCCTGGCGGATTCGCGGGATAAGCTTGGCGGTCGGCTGCTGTTTGAAACCGCCTTGCCCGGTCTGGCCAGCTGGAGTCGCGTACAGGACTATCGAATCAATGCTTTGCAGCAAATGGATGGAGTCGAGCTCTACCCGGGCAGTGAGCTCGGTGTGGACGACATTCTGGCGATGGAGCACAGCCACGTGGCGATTGCTACCGGCGCCCGCTGGACGCGGCATCTTTATTCGAGGCTGGAGATACCGGCGGGCACGCTGGAACGAGATGGCGTTTACACCCCTGACGATATCGCCGCCGGCATCGTTCCACGAGGGCCCGTACTGGTCTTTGATTTTGACAATTACTACCTGGGCGGGGTCCTGGCCGAGCACCTGGCGGCGCAGGGTCTTGAAGTGCATTACGCCACACCAGCGGGCCATGCCTCGGCCTGGACCTTCATGACCAATGAGCAACCTTTTGTTCACCAGGCGTTGGCCCGGCACGGTGTGGGTCTGTCAACCATGAGCCTGCTGACTGATTTTGATGGTAGCGCGGCGACGCTCGAGGGTCTGTTTGACCAAAGGTCGTTCAGTATTCCTTGCCAATCCGTGCTGATTGTCGGGCACCGGGTCGGCAACGATAATTTGTACCAGTCCCTGCTGGCCCGGCGTGCGGAATGGGCAGATGCGGGGGTCGAGTCTGTGACGGCCATTGGTGATGCCAGGGCGCCTGGCGCGATCGTGCACGCGGTGTATTCAGGCCATGAATACGGGCGTAACCTTGGGGCTGAATCGACCCGGTTCCTGCGCGATCAGCCGATCACCGTGGATGGCCCGGGTCCGGCTTACCCGGATAACTGAAGCCCGGTGCGCTCCAGAACATAGCGCCGAATATCCAGCGACCAGTCTTCCATCGGGGACAGTGCCCCATGCTCGAACACGCGCGAATTCATGCCCCGCTGGACACTCTCACAGATCGTCCAGTCCTGGCGGTTTATCAGATCCCAGAAGGTCACCGCGTCTTCAGGACTGAAGGCCGGGCTATCAATTTCCTGCGCTTCAAAGAGAAACAGGCATCTGATCTCGCAATGGTTCGCGGCGGTGGGCAGCAGAATATACGCTGTCACGTGGTCCCTGCTCAGAGACAGGAACAGATTGGGTAGCACCAATTCACCCTTGTGACGTACCTGTTCGTCCTCGTTGAGGCCCGGAAACGAGCGTCTCGTGGTTTCGCCGCTCACGGTGAAGGTCGTGGCACCCTCGCGGTGGGGGATACCCCGTTCCCAGTCAAGGTCTGAGCCGCCGTTTTCCTTGAACGCCGGTACCAGTGCGCTAAGCTCCGGATGCACCGGCCCGCAGTGGTAGCACTCATTGTAATTCTCGCAGAGGACTTTCCAGTTCGCTGCCACCTCGTAATCTATACGTCGGCCGGTACGCAATGATTCGAGGGGGTAACGGACTAAACGCTGCGCCGGCCCGCTAATGGCAGGATCGAAATCCGCGGCGGATTCCGGTGTGAGATTAACAAAGACAAAACCGCCCCAGGTAGCTATTCCAACGGTGTGCAGAGCTATCGATTGCGGGTCAAAGCTGTCCTGCGCATCCATGAAGGGGGCATGGGTCAGTTTGCCGTCCAGGTCGTAGGTCCAGCCGTGATAAGGACACCGGATCAGCCGCTTGCCTATGATGCCGCCTCGCCCCGCGGCCGCTGTCTGCTCCGCCGGTTTTTCTGAGCACAATTGCGCCCCGCGGTGACGACAGACGTTATAGAACGCCCGCAGATTGCCCTCGCGGTTGCGCACCAGCAGGATGCTTTCGCCAAACAGCTCGAGTACCTGGTGGTCACCGGGATTTGGCCAGTCTTCCTCGCGGCCCACACAAATCCATTCGCGCAGAAAAATGGCCGACTTTTCTTTTTCAAAGTAGGCCTCGTCAAGGTACCAGCGACGGTGCAGGCTCGGTTCGAAGCCATTGGCATGCAGTTGGTTCAGCGCGTCGGTCATGATGATGGGCCCAAAAAAATATGCTTGAGGATCTCGACCTGATTGTCGCAGATAAGAGCTGATGGATCAGCTCCGGCGGATCAGCCAGGCAAGACTGGCTCGTCCAGATCAGCGCGCCGATCTGCCCGCACTCCCAGCATGAACAGTGCGCCGAGCACTGCAAACAGGGCGCCTGAGGCAATCGCTGATGTCCAGCCCAGAATATGTGCGATCAGCGGCACCAGATTGGCATTGACGATACCCATGAGGTTGGCGCCGGTATTCATGATTCCGCCTGCCGTGCCCGCCAGCCTGCCGCCGATGTTGATGCTCGAGGACCAGTAGGCTCCTTCGGTGATCTGGTTGAATAGAAAACAGCCTACAAAACACACAACCGCGATATCTGCATGGGTCGAGACTGAACCTGCGAGCAGAAAACCGCCGGACAGCAACAGGCCGATGATGACTGGCCAGCGTGCGCCCCAACGCAGGCCCAGGCGCCGGCTGAGACGATCGCAAAGCCAACCGCCGAAGGCGGCACCGATGGCGCCGGCAATCCATTGCGAAGACGTGACCCATCCCGCGGTTACCGGGTCGAAACCCCGCTGCTCCACCAGGTACTGATAGAAATAGTTGAAGACCTGGTAAAAAATGAAGTTCATGCAGGAGTAACTGGCCATAAGCAGCAGCATGTCGCGGTTTTTCAATATCTGTTTCCAGCTGCCCGCTGGGGGTGGTTCGTCATGTTCCGTTTGACTGGCTGTTTCGCCTTCAATCAGTTCAAGTTCCGCGATTGTCATGGCCGGGTGATCAGCGGGGCGATCCCGTCCATACCACCACCACAACCCGGCGATGAGTAGTCCGGTCGGTGCCAGCAGGCAGAACGCTATGCGCCAGCCATACTCGACGATCAGCCAGGTCAGTACGGGGGCGGTTGCGGCAAAGCCGAGGGTCAGCGCGGTGCTGACAAGGCCAAGGGGCAGGGCGCGGCTGCCGGGTGGAAACCAACGCGCAAAAACGCTGTTCTGCACTGGAAATATGGGTGCATGGGCGGCGCCTACCAGGAATCGCACCACGATTAACAAGGTCAGCGTGACACCGGTGCCTGCCACGGCGGGGCCCGGTACAAGCGCCGTTGCCACGGTCAGGATGGCCCACACAATGGCAATGAAGGTAAGTGCTTTGCGGGGACCAAAACGATCACCGGCGAGGCCGCCGGGCAGCTGGAACAGCGCATAACCGGCGATAAAAGCCGACAGCACCAACCCCCATTCACCGTCACCAAGGGCCAGGTCTGCCTTAATCGCCGGGGCAGCGAGGGAAATATTTGAGCGCAGGATGTAGGAGACAAAGCTACCGAGCGCGATGACGGTAAATATCCGCCAGCGCACCGGAAACGCCTTAAGCGCGGGACCAGTCATGGAGAGAAAAGCTCAGCCACAGCCCGACAATACCTGCCGGGTGGATATGAGCGTGCGTTGCATTTAAAAGCGCAATCTGATGTTTCCGCCGAAAATAAAGGGGGCATCGTAATCGCTGCTTGCAATCGTGATGCCATCGACGTCGGCCAATTCAAGTTGACCGCCAAATTCAGCGCCGGCAAATAAACTGATTTGAGTCCTGCGACTCGGCGACCATTCGGCGTTTAAAACCAACGGAACCACCTCGTCTCTGCCCACGCCGCCCGGTGCCGGACCCTCATCGTTCAGTCTGAAATCAATCTGTTCATAACGCCCTTCAATTCCCAGGCGCCAGGTATCGGTTGCCTGATAGGACAGCGTAAGGCCGGGCCCACGGGAAGCCGCAAGTCCACTGCCGGTACTCAGGTTCCAGCGGTCCGTGATGTCCCAGTCAATAACGACGATTGGAAATACCGCCGCGCTTTCCTCGATTCGATCAAAAACACCAATGCCAGGGCCAATGGTCAGTGTGTCACTGAGTCTCCAGGACAAGCCGGCCAGCAGGCCCCAGGTTTGTGAATCACTTGTGCTTGCACCCTTTTCGCGGTCGACACGCCAGGAGGGTATAACAATGGCCGAGACTCTCTCGTTGATGGCAAAGCGCGAGATCACGGAGATACGGTAATCTTCCAGATCATCCCATGGATCCCCATCGGCCAGCCCGGTTACATTTTCAAAGCCGTAACTGCTCTGCCCACCGCCGACGGCGACCCCCAGGGCTGTTCGCGGTGACCACAGATAATTCAGACTGGCGGCGGCGAACCATCGGTCATAATCAAAACTGCCGGAGTCGTCTTCCAGGTCGGTTTCCGACTGTGAAACCGCACCTGCATCAACATTGAGCACCCACGGGCCGATTTGCTGCGGCTGGGCGAGCAAAGCGCTGCTAAACAGCAGTAAGGCGGGGAACGACAACACAGAAAAAATTTTCATGAGAGATCTTTGCGTTAAAAAATATCAACGCTAGTGTACTCTGGATTTCTCAATCAACCGTGATGACCGTCAAACCTGATTGATGTCAATGTATGGACCATTAAAAACCCCTATGCTGGAAACGATGCAAGGCAGCACATTCAGGCATCGAGACGAAGGAGTACCCATGAGCAGTAATCTGAAAACTGTTACTGATTCGCAATCCGGCGGAGAGCCCGGGGAAGCTGAAGCGGTCATTTCTGATCATCAACACTACCTCGCCGGCGAACTGGTACCGACGATTGCGCGCAAGCTGAACGATGAATCAATCGTCGCGCAACGCCTGTTCAAGGAAGGCAAGTACCCCTATGCGGACAGGATAGATCGGTCGGTTTACTCAGAGGAAAAGGCGCGGCTCCAGATCGAACTGCTCAAGGTTCAGAACTGGGTAAAGATGACGGGCCAGAAAATCGTGGTCATTTTCGAGGGCCGTGATGCGGCGGGTAAGGGCGGCACCATTAAACGCTTCATGGAGCACCTCAATCCACGAGCTGCCAAGGTCGTGGCCCTGGAAAAACCAACCGCCAAGGAGCGCGGTCAGTGGTACTTCCAGCGTTACGTGGAGCATCTTCCCACCCGCGGTGAAATCCTGTTCCTTGATCGTTCCTGGTACAACCGCGCGGGTGTTGAACGCGTTATGGGTTTTTGTGATTCACATGAGTACCTGGAATTCATGCGTCAGTGCCCGGATTTTGAGCGGATGCTGGTCAATTCCGAGATCAAGCTGTTCAAATACTGGTTTTCGGTAACGCGAAAAGAACAACGTTTTCGCTTCAAGTCCCGCAAGTCTGATCCGCTGAAACAGTGGAAGATGAGCCCGGTCGATGAGGCGGCGGTGA
The DNA here is from genome assembly GCA_942491555.1 of uncultured Gammaproteobacteria bacterium. Classification (GTDB taxonomy): domain Bacteria; phylum Pseudomonadota; class Gammaproteobacteria; order Xanthomonadales; family SZUA-36; genus Marinihelvus. The sequence continues at coordinate 506,467 of CALOBN010000003.1, read as the reverse complement.
ACAAGTGGGATGAGTACACGCGTGCCAAGGAGGCGATGTTTTTTTATACCGATACTGCAGATTCTCCATGGCATATCGTGAAATCGGACGATAAGAAGCGGGCCAGGCTCAATTGCATGCAGCATTTCCTCAGTACGCTGGATTATCCGGACAAGGACCGGGAGGTCGTGGTTGGGCAAGATCCGCTGGTGGTCGGTTCGCCACGCTACCTCCTGCGTGAGGATATCCACCTCGACGGCTGGCCAATCGACCCCTAGCTCCTGTTAGCCAGCAGACAGGGCCCGCCCGGTCACTGTCCTGTCCCGGGTATTCCCGAATTCCTTTTTTGGGGTATATTTTTGTGCCTTGCTGAGGCTAAATGTAACGCTATGGCTTCAAAACGATTGCACGCTTCCATCGCACCAGACACGCGGCCCCGATTCGCGCCACTGGCCTTTCTGGGCCGCTACCTGTTGGCTTTGCTGCTGTTCAACCTGGCTGCCTGTTCCTCGTTTCAGACGGTCAACGTGGACACGAGCATGCGCCAGGGTGCGCCGCCCGGTGTGGAGATCGGCAACCTGGTCAAAGTGACGATGCTTGACCGCAGCACGGATACCTTCCGGGTAATGGAAATGAATGAGGAAGGTCTCGGCGGCAGTACCGGGTTTTATCGTTTTGAGGATATGCGTACGCTCAAGGTGGACCGGCCGAACCAGAATAAGGGTGAGGCTGCGGCCTGGGTTTGGGGCATCATCGCCCTGGGGGCCTTGATTGCCCTGATCGCTAATGCTGATGCAGTGCGCGTATGCTCGCCGCCCTGTGAAGAGCCCCGTCCCTGATTGACACGCGCCGGGCGAACGATGCTAAGCAAGGACCAAGCCCGCACAAACCGTAGCAAAACACCAAAGGAAGTAAGATGACCGAGAGCGTATACGAGTTCAGCCCCGATAATGCCCGCGGCGATGCGCAGCCACTGGACGCCTATCGCGGCAAAGTCCTGCTGATCGTTAACACCGCATCCAAATGTGGCTTTACGCCACAGTTTGAGGGGCTGGAGAAGCTCCATAAACAGTACGCTGATCGCGGATTGGTTGTACTGGGTTTTCCCTGCAACCAGTTTGGCGGGCAGGACCCGGGCAGTGATGAAGAAATCCAGGAGTTCTGCCAGGTCAATTACGGGGTGTCCTTTCCCGTGTTCGGCAAACTCAAAGTCAACGGGGCCGACGCCGACCCCTTGTTCAAATATCTCAAATCCGAGGCGCCCGGCGCGTTGGGCACAGAGGCCATCAAGTGGAATTTCACCAAGTTCCTGGTCAACCGGGAAGGGCAGGTGGTCAACCGATATGCCTCGGCGACCAGTCCGGAGCAAATGACCGATGCGATTGAGGCTCTGCTGTAATTCCCTGTAGGTTCACACCTCGCCGCCAGCATACCCTGGCCGGTGCAAGCCATTGAGCGCCGGGTCATGAGTCGCGGCCTTTTGCTGTGCACCCTGTTTGCAGCAAGCCTGCCTGCCGCTGTGTGGGCGTCGGGCTGTGCTGAGCCAATGCAGGCAAGCGGCACACAGGAGTTTACTTTTGAGGGTGTATCACGCCCTTATCGCCTGAACTTACCCCCTGGCGCTGCTGCAAATCAGCCGCTGCCCCTGATCATGGTGTTCCATGGTTGGGCCGGTGATGAGTCTGAATTCCTTCAATTCGCCCATGTCATCCAGGCCGCGGAGCAAAGCGGCTATGTGCTGGTCGCACCGCGGGGTCTGGGTTCTGATTCCGCTGGTCAGGATAAAAATTCATGGACGTTCAGCGGATCTGCCACCGGGCTGGATGGCAATGGCGGACCCATCTGCGACACTGAAATCACCCCTGATTACAACTATGTCAACTGTGCAGATACTGCAGCCAACAGCTGTGCCTGGACCCAATGTCAGCAAGATGATGTGGCGTTTACGCTGGCTTTGCTGGAGCATTTAAGCGACCAGATTTGTCTTGATCAGCAGCGTATCTTTGCAGTGGGCGGCTCAAATGGCGGCATGTTCACCTTCGAGCTGGCGCAAAACCCGGCCAGCGCCGGCAGACTGCGGGCTGTTGCCTCATTAATCGGTTTACCGCATCGCGGTTATCTCGCGGGACCGGGTCGCGACGGCGATCTGCCGCTACTGCTGATTACCGGCCAGCGTGATCCGGTTTCGCCTCCGGGGCAATGGGGTGATATGACTTTTACGACCACCAGTAACGACAACGACCGCTTTTACTACGAGAGTGCCAGTGCGATTACCTCGATTTGGGCGCAAGCCCATCAATGTGAGGTAAGCGGTGATCCCGGAATTATTACGATGCCCTGGGACCAGGTGGAGTGCCGAAGTTTCTGTGCGGGGGACACGGGGCTTCCGCAGGTGCTTGATTGCCGCGCCGATATGGGCCATACCTACGAACTGGAGTGGTCCTGGCCGCTGGTTTTGCGGTTTTTCGACGATCATGGGGGCGTACTGCCCCCGTGAGTTTCACTTAACGCCTGGTATTGCCAATCAGCACGCGACCAGGGTCCTGTTCGCTTACCACTTGCCGGGCAGGTCTCCGACCCGGTCGAAGGTTTTACCCATCACGACACCCAGCTCGCGCTGTTCGCCGGCTTGCAGATGAATGCCGGGTCGGCCGTGCGCGAAGCGGTAATTACAGACCACAGCAACATCGCCGGGTTGCCAGGGGATTGGCATGCCAAAGCGGTCATAGACGTCAACAAACTCGGCTTTCTCCTCGCGGGTCATCGGTGTTCCATCGCCAAAGGTCAGCTTGAGGGGGCGCTGATCGTCCGGCAGATGCATCACCTTCGGCCAACTGTCGAACCACATGGCATCGTCGGCAACACTCGAAAACAGTACATTCCGATCCAGCTGTGGAAAGTATTCAAAGGCCGAAATGATGTAGCGGGTTTTCATGAGCCGGTCCGGGCCCCATTCCACGTCAAGACCTAGTTCCCGGGCCTTGGTCTCCGCCTCATCAGCGTCCTCGGTGCGCATGGAGCGCTGCCAGTGGTTGTAGACGCCAATTTCGTCTCTTCCCTGGAACGCCTCGCGGTCCGTGAGGTTGCGGTGGTAACACAGCCCCAGTTCCTGAAGTTTGCGCCCGAAAGCGGTCTCCAGAAGCGCCTCGGTGGCGCGCAGATTGTCTGACACATAGGTGTCGCCGCGACCTGCCACAGTGTGGTGGCACAGAAACCCGAGCATGCTGGTACTCTGACCGATATAGGCCATTTCGTGGTGGTAATGAAGCCAGGCGGTCAAGGGCGCGCCAACTTCATAAACATTGGGGGTCAGGTTGGCGCGCGGATTAGCGCCACCTTCGTAGAGCATCTCGGTGTCGATCACCAGCATGGCCAGGCGGCGCATGTCAGCCAGCTCGGTCAACCCCGTATTGGTCAGGTGCAGCAGTCCAGTGTCGTGAAAGACCTGGCGCATGCGCGCCGCCATGTTTGGATCCGGTTCGAGATCATCGTTTTCAGACTGTTTTGGCGCAGGTTTATAGTCCCGTGCATCAACAGTGAATTGTGCAGCATCCAGCGGCGGCGTGCCGTTCCACCAGCGAGGCTCACGCCCGCCGGCTACGGGTTCAAGTTCATTAATAGCGACACTCATCTCGGCGCATTCCAGATTGGCTAATCTGCAATATAACGCCGCACCCTGTGTAGTGAAAGTGAAAACAGCGGTATTGTGCGCCCCCGGTCAGTGCCGTGTTGAACCATCCTCTTCGTTGGGCAAGGCAGCATGAGCCTGCGCTTTGAGCGCCTCGTCCAGTGCCAGCGCCACCCGTTCATTGAGGTCGAAAAGAACATAGGTAGCCTCCAGGCTGGCAGCTATGCTCTCACCAACACGCTTACGCATGTCATAGCGTGCGCGGATGGACTTGCGGCCAACCTGTACCAGGGTCCCGTGGATCTCTACCAGTTCCCCGGCCTGTACTTCATCCAGGTAGTCGATCTCGTGCCGTACATCCACAAAAGCGCGTTGCCGTGCCGCGTCGCTGGCACCAGACCAGCCGAAGATTTCAAACAGCAACTGGTACGACGCATCGTCAAACATCGCCATGTAAAAGCGGGTAGTTAAATGCCCCAGGCTATCGCACTCCCAGGGTTGTACCACGCCTTTATAAAGATTTAGTGCTTTTTTATCACTCATGGGGTGACTTCAGTTGCAGGGTTTTACGCGCCTCGGCCACGGTTTGTACCGATGATCCAAGGTCCTCAATGATACGCCGTGCTTTTTCAACGAGTTGTGTATTGCTGGCATAGACCCCTTTTTTCAGATAAAGGTTGTCCTCCAGGCCTACCCGGACATTACCCCCGAGCAGGGCTGACTGCGCCACCATTGGCATTTCCATGGCACCGATGGCAAACCCGCCCCAATTGGCGTTTGCGGGTAGTTCGTTCACCATGGCCAGAAAAGTGTTGGGTGTGGCCGGTGCACCCCAGGGAATTCCGAGGCAGAGTTGAAACAGCGGCGGGCTATCCAGCAGGCCCTGCTCAAGCATGTGCTTGGCAAACCAGAGCTGGCCCATATCGAACACCTCCAGCTCCGGCTTGACCCCGATTTCCTGGAGTCGACGTGCACCGGTTTCCAACATGCTCTGGGTGGAAACATAAACATAATTATCGCCGCTGTAATTGAACGAGCCGCAGTCCATCGAGCAAATTTCGGGTAGCAGGTCTTCGACATGCTCAATTCGCTCCATCTGACCCACGCAGTCGGTATTGTCGGCAAAATTCAGCACGTCATGGTCCGGCCCGAGAAACAGGTCACCGCCCATGCCCGTTGTCAGGTTAATAATGACATCGGTGTCGCTCTCACGGATGCGTTCGACCACCTCCCGGTACAGGTCCAGGCGCCGGCTGCCTTTGCCGGTCTCCGGGTCGCGTACATGGATATGGGCAATGGCTGCGCCGGCTTTGGCTGCCTCAATGGAGGCGTTGGCAATCTCTTTAGGGGTGACCGGTATGGCAGGGTGACGGCCAGTGGTGTCACCGGCGCCGGTAACCGCGCAGCTGATAATAACGTTCGAATTCATAAATATATTAGCAACCTCAGGCATATGCGAAGGGTCAGGAGTATAACGAAATGAATACTTTGACGGGTGAGCGCCGGTGGCAGGTGCAGCAAAACCTCCTCAAGAAGGGCGCACGACAGCAATGATTCGCACGATATAATCCTTTATGCCAGACACGATAATGGATGATTGTGAAAGCTGACTTTAGCTATCCCCTGCTGGAAGATCCCGAGCGCCTCGCGCGGTGCCAGGGATGGAGCCAGGCGGTTTATCAGGATTTACTTGCCCTACAAAGGGGCAAGCTCAGTGAGGCAGAATTCAAGGACCGGCATATCTGGACCCGTGCGATCCTGGTAATCGACATGACTGATTTTACCACCGCGGCGATATCCGCCGGTGACCTGAACAGTCTGTTGCGAATTCTCGATGCGCAGAAAGTCTCGATTCCGGCACTTGAAGCGCACGGGGCCGAGTTGGTCCATTGTTTCGCAGATGATATCTATGCGCTGTTCACCACGCCGGATGCCGCGCTTGATGCGGCCCTCGAGGTTCAGCGTCGCATCGCCAGTTTCAACGCGAGTGCCCTGGCTTCACAGAACCCAACCGAGTTGTGTTTCGGGATTGGGTATGGAGAGGTCCTGCGCATAGGACCGGATGAGGCCCAGGGCGCTGAGATGAACAAGGCGAGCAAGCTGGGCGAGGACATTGCCCGGGCACGGGACATTCTGCTCACCGAACAGGCCCACGCCGCACTCGGGGAACGTCGCGATGTTTGTTTCAAACGGCACGGCCGCGATGAACATCAATTTGTGTTTTTCGAGGTCGATTACGGCTGAGCTCAGACCGCGGGCTCTTCAGGTTCGAGGGCGAGAATCAGTTCCCATTGCTGCTCCTCTACCGGGAAAATCGACAGCCGGTTGCCCTTTTTGTTGAGCTGGAAATCCGCCAATGCCGGGTGGGCCTTGAGCTCCTTCAGGGTGATGGGACGGTCCAGTTTGCGGACGAACTCAACGTCCCTGAGTAACCAGCGTGGATTCTCCGGGTCGCTTTTGCCATCAAAATATTTACTCCCGGCATCAAACTGGAAAGGATCGGGGTAGGCTTCACTGACGATTTGCATCACGCCAACAATTGCCGGGGTCTTACAGCGCGAGTGGTAGAAAAAAGCCTGATCTCCGACCTGCATATCGTCCCGGATCATGTTTCTGACCTGGTAATTGCGGATGCCGTCCCAGGGCTCTCTGCCGTCGCGTTCGAGGTGATCAATGCCGTAAACGTCCGGCTCGGATTTCATCAACCAGTAACCCATAGTGACTGTCCTGTTAGTTTTGAACCCGCGCATTGTACTGCCTGTGCTTCGAAAAAAAGTGAAGCGAAGACCGGTTCCGGCTGCATCTGATCAAAGCGGGTTCGTTGACAGCCTGCCCTGAGCACTTATAGTGGCCGCCCGATTCATGAAACACGCCCCTGGAGTTTTTCACCGATGACATCACGCGTCCTGATGCCCGCCATGATTTATGCTGCCCTGTTGCTGAGTGCCTGCGGCGGAGATGCTCCCACGACTGATACCACCACTGCCGAAGGGCTGAGCGAGGTGTCCACTGTCCCGGTGTCCATGCCGGCGGATGCTGACCTGGTGCAAGCCGCGGTGAAAACAATGACCGAGAGCAACTATCGCCGGCATGTCGAGATTCTCGCTTCCGACGAGTTTGGCGGGCGGGCTCCGGCCTCCCCGGGGGAAGAGCTCACGGTTGCCTACCTGATCGATCAGTTTGAAGAAATTGGCCTGGAACCGGCCAACCAGGGGTCGTTTACCCAGGATGTGCCTCTGGCCGGTGTGAGCGTGACCAACAGTCCGGACCTGATAATCAGTGGTGCGGATGGCGACATGACGCTGGCTTATGGTCCTGACCAGGTGGTCTTTACCCGCCGCCAGCTCGATGGCAGTGAACTGGATCATTCAGAGCTGATTTTTGTCGGCTACGGGATCAATGCACCGGAACGCGGCTGGAACGACTATGCGGGCATCGATGTGACCGGTAAGACAGTGGTCGTCCTTGTCAATGATCCGGGCTATGCCACCCAGGACCCGGAGTTGTTCGATGGCAACACCATGACGTACTACGGGCGCTGGGACTACAAGTTCGATGAGGCCGCCCGCCAGGGTGCCAGCGGTGCCCTGATCGTGCATGACACCCTGCCTGCCGCGTATGGCTGGCCAACGGTCCAGAACAGCTGGACCGGGACCCAGTTCAACATGCAGCTGGAAGATAACGGTGCCGGCTTACCTGCGATGGAAGGCTGGATGACCAAAGAGCAGGCGGCCGCGCTGGTGGCGCGCGCCGGTCTTGAACTCGATGCGCTTTATGCTGCCGCCGGGCAGCCCGGGTTCAAAGCCATCCCGCTGGGCGACTTACATGCGAGCACCCTTATCGAGACCGAGGTTAAGCGTGTTGTGTCGCAGAATGTTGCCGGAATTCTGCGTGGCAGCGAAGCACCGGAAGAGGTGTTCATTTACATGGCCCACTGGGATCACCTGGGCACCGATCCATCGCTTGAGGGCGACCAGATTTACAACGGTGCGCTGGACAATGCGAGTGGGACGGCAGCATTGCTGGAAATCGCTCGCGCCTTCACTTCCCTGGAGCAGGCGCCCCGCCGGAGCGTGTTGTTCCTGGCCCTCGCTGCCGAAGAGCAGGGGCTGCTCGGATCCCGTTTTTACGCCACTGAGCCACTGTTCCCACTGCGCGATACGGTGGGTGGACTCAATATGGACGGCATGAACAATTTTGGTGAAACCCGGGATATCACCGTGGTTGGTCTTGGAATGAGCGATCTGGATTCCTATCTTGCCGAGGCTGCCGCTGCCCAGGAGCGGGTACTCGAGGGCGACCGCGAATCTGAAAAAGGTTACTACTTCCGCTCAGACCACTTTGAGCTGGCCAAGGAGGGCGTGCCGATGCTGTATCCCAACAAAGGCTATGACGACCGGGAAAAGGGGGTAGCGTATGGCCTGGAAAAAGCCGATGAGTACACCGAGGATCATTACCACCGGGTGTCCGATGAGTATGACCTGAGCTGGGTGGTCAGTGGCGCCCTGCAGGATATGGAAATGTTTTTCCGCACCGGCCTCGAGGTGGCCAATAGCAGCGACTGGCCAAACTGGAAAGAAGGTTCGGAGTTTCGCGCCAAGCGCGATGCGCAGCGCCCTGGCGACTCCTGAGTGATCAGGAACCGGGAGTGAGAAACAACGCCACCGCTATCCCGGTGGCGTTGTTTATTACGCTCAGAGTGCTTTGAACTTATATTTCTGGCCGGCAACCGCTGCCTGGTACATCAGGCCGCCTTTGCCGATAACAAACACTTTCATGCCTTTATAGTAGTCAGTGTCGGCCTGGTTGCCGGCGGTACCGCCAGGTCCGGCACTGGCTGTGTTGCCGGTGGTGCTGGCAGAGGCCTGCGCACTGGCGGTGATGGCCACCGCTGAGACGCCTGCGTCAAATTCGAAGTTGCCGCTGATGAAGTCATCGTAAGCGCGTTGGTCTTCGAAAAAGATGACCTGGCTATAGGCCTGGCCACCGGCCTGCAGACCGATGGATAACTGGTTCATGGTCACAAAGCCCGTCACTTCACCACCCTTGTATACCTGGCCTTTACCGTGAGCGGCACCGACACCTAATCCACCCTTGCCGACATTGGGCAGAACCGCATAGCCGAACGCAGAGTTAAAGTACGGGCCAGCAGTGGGGTTAGCCTTGTATTCATTGATCGTCTTTGAATAGTCCTCAACCGTTTCTGCCACAGTAAACGAGGCAAAGCCGGCCAGCAGTACAAAAAATATTAGCTGTCTGATTTTAGTCATGGTGGATCCTTAACAAGAGGGACCTTAATTATGTCACTTCGGGCGGAGTTGCGCAGCCCTTGTCCCGGGCCCCCGGGGAAATTTAACCGGTATCGAATTGACAGCCGGGCATTGTCTGAAGTGCGGCTTCATGGACATAGCTCAGTCTGCCCGATGCGCAATGCCTCACTTGCATCATCATCAACTGCCCAGATAGTCACGGTTTCACAGCTGGTCAGAGATAAGCGCAGGTAGGCTTCAAAGCCGTTACCGCGCTGATCAACCCGCTGCAGTAGCGGTAAGTCATCGGCAAAAGCAAATTCACCCAGTCCGATCACGGTGTCATTTACGTCGCTGATCCAGATTCCATCGACGCGACTACGGTCTGCTGGTGCCGGGAGGCGCCCGCGCAAATGCCACGCGTCTTCAACGCTCTGAACCCTTGTTGACTTTATGTTTTCCATGGCTTCCGGCGCCAGCAATGTGCGCTGCGTCGACGCTGGGATGACATCACCAAGTTGACGTGATCTGGGGTGACGAAAGATCGCGAACTGATGAGTGCTGAAATAGCTGATCGCACGCTCCAGTGCTGCGCGGTCGGGTAAATCCGCATAAACCTCAAAACCCGGCAAAAAGACGCGGGATTGCGCCTGAGCCGTGCGCTGTTCAATGTGTTGCACTGAGGCTGCAGCCCAGCCAATGGCCAGCTGTTGAGTAGGGAGCAACGCGATGCCAAGCAGCAAGGCAGCGACTGCAGCGGTCAACTGTGCAGGCACGGAACGCAGTCTGGCAATAGATGCGAGGGCCAACCCACACCAAAAAACACAGGTCCAGATCACGTAGCGATCGGCAAGCACTTGTGCGGGATATTGTTCAAAGTACGTTAGTCTCCCCAGCGCCACCAGGGTCGCAACCACAGTCGAAAATAGCGCCAGGCCAATGCCCGCGGCTTCAATGCCGCCGACGGCGCTCGCCCGGTTCCAGGCGCGCACGCACAAGACGAACAAGATCAGAATCCCAACCGCGCCGATGATCAGGCCAAGCTCCAGCGGCGTTGGTGAGCCCAGGATGGCACGCACGCCTGCACTGCTCGTCACCAGGGCCTGGGCCATCGTGCCTCCATGGATGACCGATTCCGGCGCCGCACCCATGAAACCCTCGGTCCCCAGCATCAGCCACGCCGTCAACCACGCCGAGGACAGCCATGTGACGATTGTCTCGAGCAAGGCAACCGGCGCCAGGCTAAGGGTATTGCGCACCCCGTCGCCACCGGGCAACACATACAAATAGCCGTAGACCGTCAGCATGCTGGCGACAGCAAAGAGCAGCAGCGGACGCCACGCTATGCGGCGTATAACGCCATAGGCGATCACCATGCCGTAGACCGCAACGCCGGTGGCAAAACTCAAGGTTGCGGCCAGCCCAAGGGCATAAGCCCAGCAAAGATACCGCGCGCGAGCTTCATTGCGGGCCGCCTCGACGCAAGTGATGGCCAGCGCAGCGCAGGCAATAGTGAAATACACCTGGAAAGTTTCATTGCCATGGAACTGCATGCGGCCAGAGCCCAGCCAGAACAGTGCCAGGGTAATAAGCAATGTGGCGGCCGCAGTAATGGGCAATCCGGCGCGCGCAGAACCAGACCACAGCAAGCGCAGCAACAGCGCCCAGGCAGCAAGCATCGCGAGCACACCGGCGATTATCCCGGCGCGTTGAGCGCCGCCAAAAATCTCAATGTCAATCAGCCGGACCACGTTGCTTAGCGCCTGTCGATGTCCGTTGTCGGGGCTAAACAATGCTTCCAACAAGGGGCTCTGATGCAGGTTTTGGTATTGCCGGTATTGGTCGGCAAAGATCTCGCCGAATCCATATTGCCAAATAGCGGTGACACTCGAGAAGGCGAGGTAACCCGCCAAACCCAGGCATAGCACAACCAAAGCTGCACTCAGCCATGTTCGTGCCGAACTGGGGGGCCGCGTTGAGACAGCATTGGAGAAAAATTTACGCAAACATAAGCCCTCAGCTAAAGCCCGCCGATCGTTCACGCCGCAGCGGACTCCTGGCGCGATTTGAAATTCTGACTAATTTGGTCTGCCAGGCAAAAACCCCGAACTAAGTTTGCTTCCTTGACAGTCCCGAGTGCGAGTTTAGCGCGAGTCAAGCGACTCAAGGGCCAATGCCGCAGTGTCAACGCCCCTGGCTCAAACGGAAGAGCTCAAAAAGCTTGATCGGCCCGGCATACGCTTGCTTTAAAAACCTACTTGGCCAATGGGAGTTATCTGTCGGGTAACGTCAATATCCCGGCTGATTAGTGTGAAGACTCTAAGTTCAACGCCTAGACTGTCGCTATCAAAATCACATTGAACGGAGAATTTGTCATGGCGAAGAAAATACTGAAGAAGAAGAAAACGAGTAAAACCTCGAGCAAGAAAGGTATCAGCCAGTTGGCTGACCCCGTATTTGATTCTGCCCAGAACATCTGGCGCGCAGGCCTTGGTGCCTTCGCGATGGCTCAACAGGAAGGCGGCAAGGTCGTCGGCCAGGGTTCGGCCATGTTTGAAAAGCTGGTCGCTGAAGGTGCCAGACTGGAAGCCGAGGGACGTAAAGTGGTTGACCAGGGCACCTCAGCAGTGCGCAGCAAAGTCAGCGGCATGGGTGAAGGCGTTGAGCAAACACTCAACGAGGCCCGCAAACAGGCCGAAGACCGCTGGGATAAGCTCGAGACAGTCTTTGAAGATCGTGTCGCGCGTGTTATGGCCAGCCTGGGCGTGCCCACTGGCGATGAGCTGAACCGTCTGTCTGCCCAGGTTGAGAAGCTGAGTGGTCAGGTCACGGCACTGGCGAAGCAGCCTCGATCAACAGCAAAAGCGGCGGCCCCCAAGAAAGCGGCTCCCAAGAAAGCGGCGCCCAAGAAGGCAGCCCCCAAGAAGGCAGCCCCCAAGCCCCCAAGAAAGCGGCGCCCAAGAAGGCAGCGCCCAAGAAGGCAGCGCCCAAGAAAGCGGCGCCTAAGAAGACAGCCCCCAAGAAAGCGGCTCCCAAGAAGGCAGCCCCGAAAAAGGCGGCTCCAAAAAAGGCAGCACCTAAAAAGGCAGCGCCACCCGCTGCTGTGAAAGCTTCAACGCAGGCTGCAAAAGAAACGACGGTTTACCATCTCCTGCCAAAAGACGATAAGTGGTCTATCCGTCAGGAAGGGCAAGACAAAGACAGCAGCGTGCAGGACACCAAGACGGCAGCCCTGGACGCGGCGCGAAAACTGGCCCAGTCCAATGAGCCAAGCCGGCTGGTTGTCCATCGCGCTGATGGTACGATCCAAACCAGCTATAACTATGGTGACGATGCCTGAAACTAACTGGCAAACCAGAAAAACGCCCGCTTCAAGCGGGCGTTTTTTTTATGTCCCTGCTATTTTTAATCACTATTTTGAGTCGATTGGATGGTCATTTCTCATTTTTAACCTTACACTTTGCAACCTACTCCTCATGTGCGAAGCAAAACCATGACCCAGAATTTAACCCGTGTAACCCGTGCAGCCTTGCTCCTGATGATCGTTATCATTGTGTCTGCGTGTGGCGGTACCAAAGTTTATGACACTACCAAGACCATCGTTTATAAAGGTTCTATCTATCAGGTAACTGATGTAAAGCAGATCGCCAGCAAGGTTGAGGCGGTGAAGGCCGACAAGACCACCGTGAACATGATAAACATGAACAAGCAGCAGGCCACTGACCTGATCAATGCGAACAAGCCGCTAATGGTTCGCATGAGTTTTCAGATGGATGAACAGGAACTGGTTTACGTGGCAACCACGGTTGATTCATACCGGGATTACGACAATTTACGCGGCCGCTTTGAGAGTGCCAACAAGGATATCGCCAAACTCATGGGCGAAAAGAAGACCAAGCAACTGAACCTGCGCTGAGTGGCCTGATTCGACGCGCCAACGGCGGCCCCATCTCCTGACCACTTCTCCTGGTCCCTTGCAGTTGTTAAGGCAGGGGATGGTCTTCGCGCAGCAGGCGCAGCAGTGACACTGCCAGAACAATGCCCAACAGGAGCAGGGGCAGCGAGACGATGATGGTGGTGGACAGAATGGTCTTCAGGCCGCCTTCAATGAACATCAGGCAAACCGGCAATATGCCGAGGCTCACGGCCCAGAACACGCGCAGCCAGCGAGCAGGATTTTCACCCGCAGAAAGCTCTCGTGTGGACACAGATGCAAGGGTGAACGAGGCAGAGTCATAGGTGGTGGCCAGAAACACCAGGGCGACGACCAGGAATGCCGCGAGCGCCAATTGGCCCATTGGCAGATTCGAGAACACCTGGGTGATGGCAGCGGCGGGGCTGTCTTCCGCCATGATGCTGGTGACCGCAAGCAGGCCTTCGAGCTCCAGGTGCAGGGCATAGTTCCCGAATACAATAAAAAAGATGCCTGCGCCCAGACTCCCAAACAACAGCATATTCACGATCACCTGGCGTATGGTGCGACCATAGGAGATGCGGGTGACGAAGATGCCCACGAAGGGTGCATAAGCCACCCACCAGGCCCAGTAAAAAATCGTCCAGTCCTCAACGAAGCGGGAGTCGGTAAAGGGGTCGGTCCAGGTGCTCATGTGAATAAAGTTCTGCAGGACCAGGCCAATGCTGTTGGTGCCGGTCTTAAGAATGAACAGGGTGGGTCCAACCGCCAGCACAAAGAACAGCAGGGCCAGGGCCAGCCACATATTGAAATCAGCCATCTTGCGAAAGCCCTTTTCGAGGCCCAGCCAGGCGCTGGTTCCGAACACCGCCACCGCCAGGATAACCACGTAAACCTCGAGCATGAAGTCATGGCTGAATCCGCTCAGCTCGGCAAAACTGGCTGCGATCATGGGCGTGGACAAGCCCAGCGAGGTGCCGGTTCCGCCGATCAGGTTCAGCATATAAAGAAAATCGATCATCCGGCCGCGCCGTGAATTGACGCCACCGGGCAGAAAGGGAAGGCAGCCGGTACTCAGGCGCAGATAGGGCACCTTGCGTACATAAAAAGGGTAGGCGATAGCCAGTGCGGGCAAACAGTAGAACGCCCAGGCCATGATGCCCCAGTGGAACAGACCGTAGCTCGAGGCCCATTCAACCGCAGCGGTAGAGCGTGGCTCGACACCAAAAGGCGGCGCGTCAATATAGTAGCCCCATTCAATAACCGCCCAATACAGCAGTCCCGCGCCAATACCGGCACAAAACAGCATGGCAACCCAGCTGGGCGTAGAGAATTCAGGCTGGCTGTCCGCCGGCCCCAGGCGTACGTGGGCAAATCGACTGCTGGCCAGATACAGGAGAAAACCCAGGGCGCCGATGCCGTACCAGATATAGACCACACCGAAGGTTTCTGTCAGGGCGTCGTAGGTTCTTTCGATAATCGCTGCGGAGGCTTCCGGAACCAGTAGCAGGGGCACGCAAAACGCGAGGATCGTAAGTGCGGTGCCGCTGAAGGTCCACCAGTCTACGGCGCCGTGGCGCCCGGAAGCTGAGTTCATGGAGCAATTATCCCTGCGCCCGGAATGGCGGTTTAGCGTGGCAACCTAGGGTATCTTAACAATGACGCAACCGCCAAAGCCTCCCGCTTCGATAAGTTCATGTGCCCGCGCCGTCTCCGCAAGGCTAACCGTATGAGCGATTCGATGTTTGAATAAGCCCGCCCGCAAGGCATTGCAGGTATCTTCAATGGCCTGCTGTTTGGCGCTTTCCGGCATGGAATACACGATGACCATGCGAATGGTCAGGTCCATGAACATCATATCCCTGAAGGGCAGCGTGGGTTCCGGAACCACCGTGGAGGAGTACGTTGCGATGGTGCCGCCAGTGCGGATGCAGTTCAGTACTTCCGGCAGGTTGGCGCCAAACTCCACATCAATCACACGATCCACCTTGCCGCCAGCGACACCCGCCACGGCTTCTCCCCAGCCGGCCTCGCGGTGATTGACCACGGCGGTGGCGCCCAGCCCGCGGCACAAAGCCTGATCAGCCGGGTTGCTGGCCGTGGCAATCACCCTGGCCCCGGCCTGCAGCGCCCACTGAATCGCGTAGTAACCCACGCGACCGGCACCGCCGGTCACCAGAATGGTTTGGCCTGACACATCGCCATCGGCAAAGACACAACGGTGTGCGGTCATGATGGGAATGCCAATGCATGCCCCTTCCTCAAAAGACGCCTCGGCGGGCAGGGCCGGTGCACGTGCTGAATCCACAGCTACATATTCCGCTGCTGTCCCCAGGCGACGCCCGAACTGCGCCTGGTAAACAAACACCCGGTCGCCGACCCGGCCCGGATCAACGTTTTCGCCTACGGCGATAATAATTCCGGCACCATCGCTGTGCGGAATTATCAGGCCGCCGTCCAGCAGATTCGCGAAGGCGCCGGCGCGCTTCTTTGTGTCCGACGGGTTCACGCCGCTGGTATGCAGGCGCACCAGAACCTCACCGGGCAGCGGCTCCGGCGTGGGTTGCGTACCAATCTGGATCACATCCTGTGCGGGGCCAAAGGTTTCAAACCATGCTGCTTTCATTGCTGATTTTTACTCCTGAAAATTGGACAGGCCTTCGGTATGTCCATCGACACCAATCGCCTGTCCGGAAATACGGCTGCCTGCCTTCGAGGCCAGGAATAGTGCCATGGCGGCAACATCCTCAGGTTCGATAAAACAGCGCAGTGAAGTCTGGCGTGTATACAGTCGCCGGATTTCATCCACGCTGACGCCCTGTTGCTTGGCATCGCGCTGCATCACGCGATCAATACGTTGTCCGGAAACACTGCCGGGGCACAGCGCATTAACACGGATTCCTGCCGGTCCCAGTTCCATGGCCAGGGTCTTGGTCATGCCAATCATGGCCCATTTGCTCACCGCATAGGGAAGGCGATAAGGGAATCCAAACAATCCGGCGTTGGACGAAATATTGATAATGCTGCCTGCCTTGCTCTCGCGCAGCAGAGGTACCGCTGCCCGACAGCAAAAAAATGGGCCATCAAGATCGACGGCGAGCGTTTGACGCCACTCGTCATTGGAAATAGCTTCGACCGGTGCCGTGGGACCGGCAATGCCGGCGTTATTGATCAGAACATCCAGGCCGCCCAGTGATTCCCGAGCAGCAGCAAACAGTTCGTCGACCTGTGCGGGATCACCGACGTCAGTGACGCTGCCGCTGAGTCGCGGATTTGCCTCAAGGCTTGCCGCCAGGGCGTCGCGATCTACATCGCAGATATGTACGCGATAGCCGTTGTCACTAAAGCTCTGCGCCAGGACTTGGCCGATACCCGCTGCTCCTGCGGTGATCAGAACCCTGCCTGGCGTCGAACGATCTTGTTTGTTCATGGGGTTTCCAGAAGAGGCCTGCCGGATTCCCGGCCGGCTCATTGACAGATCGTAGTGCAGCGCGGAAACTCTGTGCTACCACTTTTACATGAGAATTACTCATGGGACAGATTGGCGCGACGCGGCGGAGCCTGCCGCCATTAAACGCCTTGCGGGCTTTTGAAGCTGCGGCCAGGAACAAAAGCTTCAAGTTAGCGGCCGAGGAACTGTGCGTGTCCCACTCCGCGATCAGTCACCAGATCCGGCGTCTTGAGGAGTATCTATCGATCACCCTGTTTCACCGGGTCTCCCGCGGCGTGCGCCTGACCCAAAGTGCCCGCGTTTATTATCCGTCGCTGCGCGAGGCCTTTGACCGGATGCATGAGGCGACCGACCTGTTGCGTGAACCGCGCGCGCAGGGGCCGCTGACACTGCAGGTCTATTCGACGTTCGCGGTACGCTGGCTTATTCCCCGGCTGCCGGCATTTCACCGGGCTCACCCTGGAGTGATTATCCGGCTACATACCTCGCAGTCGGATGTCAATTTTGAACATGAGGATGTCGAACTCTGCGTCATGGTGGGGGAGCCGGACCAGGATGGCGTGCATTATGACTATCTCTTCGCTTCCGAGTTGTTCCCGGTTGCCAGTCCCGCGTTGCAACGGGGGCGTCGCCCACTGTCAGAGCCGGCCGACCTTGAGCATCACACCTTGATTCAGGTTTACCCGTCGCGCGGTGACTGGTTTCAGTGGATTGAGCAATACGGCGGGAGCAGCCTTAACCCTGATGGCGGCTTGCAGATGGATAGTTATGACCTGGCATTCCATACGGCAACCCAGGGTCTGGGCGTTGCCCTGGGGATGCAGCCGTTTGTAAATCGTGAGCTGCAAGCAGGTTCGCTGATCGAATTATTCCCGGGCCATCGTATCGAGTTGCGAGGTCGCTGGTTTTTGGCCTGCCGCGAAGAGCTCGAGGCTGATGAGCGGGTCAAGGTGTTTCGTGAATGGCTGCTGGAAGAGGTGCAGGGCGACTCATTTCTGTAAGCCGGCAGCGTACTCCAAACACTCGAATTACCCACTGGAACCCTGGATTGAAGTTACTGAATAGCCCATAAACCAGCCTTACTCGCTTATAATTTGTCTCCCGTTAATGGAGTCCGGTTCATGTCCAAGCTGTTGCGAGCCCATCTTTCAGCAATTTACGCGGTCCTTCTGTTTGGCTGTGCGTCAATGCCTGGCCTCGCCGACGGCAGCGAAGACCGCCAGGGGCCAAGAAATGTGATATTCCTGCTCGGAGACGGCATGGGCCCCGCCTATATCAAGGCTTACAGGGCTTTCGCGAACGACCCGCTTACACCAGTGATCGACCCGCTGAGCATTGACCCGCTGCTCAAGGGGTCGATTGCCACAGACTCGATCGCGATGTCCTGCGAGGGAGAAGATGAGACCGACTGTGTGCGCAACCCTTACGGCGTCACCGATTCGGCTGCCTCTGCAACCGCCTACGCCACCGGTGTCGACACGATTAACGGGCGGCTTGGTGTCGACGTCAATGGCGAGCCATTAACCAGCGTTCTGGAGCTTGCGGCCCGCCAGGGTAAGGGCACCGGTGTGGTTTCAACCTCCCAGGTGACCCACGCCTCCCCGGCCGCTTTTGTTGCACATGTGATGTCCCGTCGCGATTATCCGAATATTGCTAACCAGTATTACGACAACCAGGTCAACGGCTTGCCAATGGTGCAGGTGATCCTCGGGGGCGGCGTCGATGACTTCCAGCGGGAGGATCGGGATGTGACCGCACAGCTGGTAGCGGCAGGCTATGACCATGTGCAAGACCGAGAAGCTCTGCTGGCAGCCGATGCCTTGCCTTTGCTCGGGCTCTTTGCGCCAGTGGGTATGCCACGCCACTGGGACCGGCCAGACGACAGTCCGTCCCTGGCGGAAATGACCGGCAAAGCCATCGAATTGCTGTCCGCCAATGACGCGGGATTTTTCCTGATGGTCGAAGGCAGCCAGATTGATTGGGCAGGGCATGGCAGGGACATCTCCGGCGTCATCAGTGAAATGCAGGGATTTCTCGAAGCGGTCGATGTCGCCCTGGCCTATGCATGGGAGCAGGGTGATACCCTGGTGGTGATTACTGCGGATCATGAAACTGGCGGTTTGAGTCTTGGCCGGGATGGTATTTACGCGTGGAATCCCGTTCCGATGCGGGGTATGACCCTGACACCTGAAGGTATTACCGAGCAGTTCATGATGGACGAGGAGGCCAGTCTCGCGGCGCTGTTGCAAGCCGCTGTTCCATTTGAACTGACGTCATTGGAGCGCGAGGCACTTGGCGCGGTGGAACGGGATGAAGATGAGGCCTATGACGCACTGACTGAAATTATGACCGAGCGTACCCTGACCGGCTGGACCACGCACGGTCACACGGGCGTGGATGTGCCGCTCTACGTGTCAGGCCCCGGCAGCGAAGCCTTCCAGGGTGTGCTGCAAAATGAAGAATTGGGCCGGTTGCTGATCCAGGCGGTGCAATCTTCCGGTAATGTCCTACCATCACCCTGAATACGTTTCGCACAAGGAGAAATCCGCATGTCTGTCTATAACAATATTCTCGTCGCCATTGATCTTGGCGAGACTTCGGGCGATCTGATGAGCAAGGCACTGGCGATTGCCGGTCAGTCAGCCGCGGTGCATGTTGTTTATGTGCACCAGCGGATGGAGTCGCTGTACATGGGCTCAGGTCCGATCGGCTCCGAGGCCGAGGCGGTGAGCGGCTTTGATGACCGCTTGCAGGCCGACCTGAACCAGCGGCTACTTGATTGGGCTGCGTCCAAAGAGATTCCTGCCGAACAGGTTCATTTTCTCGGCGGCAAACCCTCACGCGTCCTGCGCGAGTTTGCGCAAGAGAACAATGTAGACCTTATTGTCATTGGTTCACGCAGCCAGAAGGGTCTGCAGCGCCTGCTCGGTTCTACTGCGAATTCCGTGGTCCAGAAAGCCACTTGTGACGTGCTGGCTGTCCGTGGTTAATGAGCCCTGCATCTGCGCAGCGTCACTGTGCTTTTCTTACCCTGGAGGAGCGTGCTGACTGGGTAATCGATGATGAGGTTGCCATCCCGGCAATCGAATCGTCAGGCTGGACAGTGTCGGTGATTCCATGGACGCGCAAGGATATCGACTGGCGTCAATTTGAGCTGGTCGTGGTTCGCTCAACCTGGGATTACTGGGATGCGCCGGATCTTTTTTTCGCTACCCTGGAAATCATCGATCAGCAAACCCGCCTGGCCAATCCCTTGGCACTGATGCGCTGGAATCTTTGCAAAACATACCTTCGCGATATCAAACAGGCCGGCGTGGCTATTGTGCCCACCCGGTTTATTGATTCGCTGTGTGCCGAAGATCTGCTGAAGGCACGGAGGGAACATGCAGCGACCGGTTGGGTTGTGAAACCCCAGTTAGGTGCCAGCGGTATCGATGCTTTCCTGTTTTACTCCGACCAGCAACCGACTGAAGAGGCGCTTGACAGGCTCACAGGCAAAGCCGTCATGATTCAGCCGTTCCGGCGCCGGGTTGTGGAGGAAGGGGAGTTCTCCCTGTTCTACTTTAATGGCCGCTACAGCCATGGCATCTGTAAGCGTCCCGCTGCGGGTGAGTTTCGCTCCCAGGAGGAACGCGGCGCGGATATCCTCAGTGTGGAGCCATCGGCGGACTTACGCGAGGCCGGAGCGGGGGCCATTGCCGCACTGGGTCAAGCGGTGCTTTATGCCCGGGTGGACCTGGTCCGCAATGATCGTGGCGAGCCGGAACTCATGGAACTGGAGCTGATCGAGCCTTCACTTTATTTTCGCACCAGTGAGAAAGCACCATGCGCCTTCGCGCTGGCCATGGATGCCTGGCAGGAAAGTCATCCGCCTTCGGCCCGGGGCAACGGCGTGGCGCCAGGTCAGGCCACAGATAATCGTGCGCCTGGTCGCAGCGAGGGCGGTAAGATTGGTGGCGTGTCAGCCAAGAATGTTGGATCAACATGAAACCGATTAAACCCGAGTCTTTGCTCGTCCATGCCGGCCGTCCTGAAGGGCCGGGTTCTCCGCTGAACACGCCCATTGTCCCGGCGTCTAACTTTATCCTGGGTGACGGCAAGGTCTATTCGCGGGAGCAGGGTGTGCCAACCTGGCAGTCTCTGGAGGACATTCTCGGCCCTCTGGAGCACGGTCAGGCGCTCGCCTTTGCATCTGGCATGGCTGCGGTCTCGGCGGTCTTCGATTTGCTGCGCGTCGGCTCGACAGTGGTGCTGCCCGACGATTGTTATCACGGCGTTGCTGCGCTGGCTTTCGATGGGGAGGCCCAGGGTCGCTGGCGCGTGACCCGTCTGCCCACGGACGACACCGCGGCCTGGATTGCAGC
Source organism: uncultured Gammaproteobacteria bacterium (assembly GCA_942491555.1). Lineage (GTDB taxonomy): Bacteria > Pseudomonadota > Gammaproteobacteria > Xanthomonadales > SZUA-36 > Marinihelvus. The sequence goes on along the minus strand of CALOBN010000003.1, from coordinate 485,883 downwards.
TGCCGAAGACGCAGATTTGCTCTGGGTGGAATCGCCATCCAACCCGATGCTGGTGCTTGCTGACCTGGCGTCGATTGCCGCAGCACCGCGCAAACCGGGCGCTTTGCTGGTCGTGGACAATACCTTTGCAACACCGCTAAACCAGCAGCCGCTGTTGCTCGGTGCCGACGTTTCATTGCACTCGGCAACCAAGTTTATCGGCGGTCACTCAGACCTCCTGGCCGGCATGGTCGCGGTCAATGACCAGGGCTTATTCGAACAGCTCAGACGCCGGCGGCAGCGTCATGGCGCTACACCAGGAGTTCTTGAGTGCTATCTGGCGACACGCGGCTTGCGCACCATGGCACTGCGCCTGGATCGCGCACAGCGCAACGCGCAGGCCGTTGCCGAGTTCCTTGAACAACACCCCCAGGTTGTCAAAGTGATATACCCGGGTCTCGCTTCCCACCCACAGCATGAGCTCGCGTGTGAGCAACTGGGTGGCTTTGGTGCGATTGTGACCGTGATCCTGAACAGCGATGGCGAAGGTGCGGAACGGGTGTGCCGGGCAACCCGGTTGATTTGTCATGCCACCAGCCTGGGTTCGGTTGAAACGACGATGGAGCGACGCTCAGCCTATGCAGGACAGGAACATCTCCCGCCGGCTCTGCTGCGTATCAGCGTCGGTGTGGAAGCAGTGGAAGATCTGATTGAGGATCTCGAACAGGCCTTCGAGTCCGGGCTCAAGTAGTCACTAATCCTGGCGAATTTGTCCGTCGCCGCGAACCACCCATTTGTAACTGGTCAGCTCCGGGAGCGCCATGGGGCCGCGCGCATGCAGCTTCTGGGTACTGATGCCTATCTCCGCGCCCATGCCAAATTGGGCCCCGTCGGTGAAAGCCGTTGAGGCATTGGCGTAAACGGTAGCGGCATCGACCTCATTGAGGAATCGCTCGATGACCTCCGCATCCTCGGCAATGATCGCCTCGGAATGCCTGGAAGAGTAGTGGTGGATGTGTGCGAGCGCCTGGTCAAGGTCGTCCACTGTCTTCACTGAAAGGCGCATGGAGAGGAATTCCTGGCCAAAGTGATCGGCTGTGGCGTGGTGCAGCTTGCCCGCGTAGTGGCCCGTCAGCGCTGCATACGCCTCGTCGTCAGCAAAAACTTCCGCGTTATGAGTTTCACCCAGTTCGTGCAACAAGCCGGGTAGCTCCGGCAGCAGATCACGGTGCACCACCAGTGTGTCGAGTGCATTGCACACGCTGACCCGCCGCGCCTTGGCATTGGTAATGATGTGTGCGGCCTTGTCCCGGTCAGCGCTCCGGTCGACGTAGCTGTGGACGATGCCGGCGCCGGTTTCAATCACCGGAATCCGGGCATGGTCGCGCACGAAGTCAATCAAACCCCGGGAGCCGCGCGGGATTGCCAGATCGATATGCTCCACCGCAGCCAGGATGGGTGCCAGCGCATCGCGGGTCGGTGGCGCGAGGTATACAGCGCCCGGGTCAATGCCAGCCGCTTTCAGCTCCTCATGAATCAATTCAACAATGACCGCATTACTGTCCCGCGCATCAGAACTGCCCTTGAGGACGCAGGCATTACCGCTGCGGAAACACAGCGCGAAGACATCAAAAGTGACGTTCGGACGCGACTCATAAATCACCGCGATCACCCCGACAGGAACACGTACCTTCTGCAGTTGCAGGCCATTGGGCAGGGTGCGGGCTTCGAGTACTTCGCCCTGCGGAGCGGGCAGGCGCGCCACATTGCGTAAGTCCCCGGCGATACCCGCGATGCGTTCAGGGTTCAGCATCAGGCGATCGTACCTGGCGTCCTGGGGATCCATGCGCGCAAGATCCTTGCGGTTGGCTGCGAGGATTTTTTCTGTCTGTTCGACGGCGCGATCCGCAAGGCCATTGAGCACGCTTGCGGTGATGTCCTCCTGCAGGTGAGCGAGGGCGGGTGCGGCTGCGCGTGCTGCATCCAGGCCACGGCCGAGATCAGCCCCGAGCTCATCGGGTGAAGTCTTTGATGGTTCAATCATTGATATAGAGGTAGTCATAATGAATCAGTGGTTTTTGGTCTCGTTGGCCCAGTCGTTCCCGGGCACGTGTGTCGTTATAGTCAGCTCGTCCGCAGCCCAGTACGTGGCCTTGCAGGTCACAAACCTGAATCACGTCACCGCGTTCGAAGTTACCCTCTACACGCTCGATGCCAACAGGCAGCAGGCTGGCCAGGTGATCGCTGTCCATCAGCGCGTCCCGGGCGCCATCATTGACAACTACGACGCCCTGGGCATGATCATCCATCACTGCCAGCCAGCGTTTCGCCGGAGTCACCGTGCGACTGGGTGGGAAACGTGTGCCAATGGGCTCGCCTTTCACGATGTGGCCTAGCACCTGGTCAGCCCGTCCATTAGCGATTATGACCCGCGTTCCCAGGGCGGCCGCTTTGCGCGCTTCAGCAAGTTTGCTGTGCATGCCGCCGCGCCCGAGCTTGGAACTGCCGCTTTGAACTACATCCTTGATGGTATGGTGCTCGTCGTCCCAGGTTTCAATAAGCTGGCCCGACTGCGGGTTCAGTACGCCTTCAACACTGCTGAGCAGCGCCAGTATTTCTGCGCCCATCATTCCGGCCAGCAAGCCGGCCAGTTCGTCATTGTCGGAGAACATGAAGTCGGTCGCCGCCACGACATCGTTTTCGTTAATGATCGGCACAATGCCGGCGGCGAGTGCGGCGCTCAGGCATGCCCGGGTGTCCAGATAGTGCTCGCGGCTCTGGAAATCTGACTTGGACAACAGAATCTGGGCGGTGATCAGCCCGTGTGCCTGGAAGGCCCTCTGCCAGGCCGCTACCAGGTGAACCTGGCCAACCGCAGCCAGTACCTGCTTGATGGTTACCGGGTTCGAAAGGCACTCGGTTGCCGCCGTGGCCAAGCCGCGCCCCGAGGCCACGGCTCCGGAAGAGACAAGCAGCACCTGCCAACCTTCACCTCGCAAAGACGCGACCTGGTCAGCAAGAGACTGCAGCACTTCAGGTGCCAGCGCGCCATCAGGGGCGCACAAGGCCTGGCTGCCCAGTTTTACAACGATACGGCGCGGTTTACTCAAAACATCACAGGCCCAGTTGCGCCACGCCCTGCTCGTAAATAATGTCCACGGGAATGCCCGCTGCGGCGAGCCGGTCAAGGTCTGCCTGCAATACGGGGCTGACGGTGCCAAGTTCATCAACGAAAGCTGCCACCGCGGCATAGTCCCCATCCCCCTGCAGCATCAGAAGACGGCGGCTCAGGCTCTCCACGGCGGCTTCAAAAGCTTCCCGGTTAACACTCCAGGTGCCGTTTGCCTCATCGCGGCTGAAGGCGCCGGCGTCGAGGAAATAGTTGAAACGGATCATGTTCGCGCGACCATGCGCGCTGGAGGCGCCAAAGCGAACCGAGCGAAAAATGCCCGCCATGAAGGTGACATAGTCATCCATCAGTTCCCCTTCGGAAATCTCGCCCATATCCCGCAGTCGCTGGACCATGTACAGGCCCAGGATATCTGCCTTGCCTTCTTCCAGTGCCGAGCTGTGCTCCTTCAGTGCTGCACGGACCGTGCCTTCTCCATCCAGCGTATTCTTGATGCCCAGTCCATGCGCAACCTCGTGAAACATGGTGTTGCCGAAAAATGCGTCGAATGTAACGTGATCACGCTGATCCTCGGCGACCAGCTCGTCGGCGATGGGCATCAGGATCTTGTCGAACTTGGCGCGCATGGCGTTCTTCAGCTGCAGACGCCGGGTTCCCTTGGCCAGTTGAACCTCCTCATCGTTTGGCAGGTTAATGGCAATGGTTTTGGAGCCGGAATTTGCGTCACCCGCCGCATAAAGAACGTCGTAGGCATTGAGATCTGCATCTGCGCCGGGCATCTCCTGCTTGTAGGCCTCCGGGACGGGCAGACCGCGTTGCAGGTCAGGCATATAGGTGGCGAAGCGTGCCAGACGCTCGCTCCAGGCCTGGTCCTTCAGCAATACGAAGGTCTCGAAGGCTGCCCGGGAGCCAAACAACGCATCCTGATAGGTCTCGATAGGCCCAATAACCAGTTCTATCAGGTTGGTCTTGGTATCCATCCATGCCATGTCGGAGGGCTGGTAATCATCACTCAGCAAGGCATCAGCCCGCAGGCGCAGATAGTTTTCAAAGCCAGGGTCTTCGGCCAGGTCAGCGGCCTGTCTTAGCAGGAGCGCGATGGCCTGGATGTCTTCCTGGTAGGCATCCGAATAGGGTACCAGCACCAGTGCGCCGTCAGTATCACGACGTACCAGGGAGTAGGAGCCGTCTTTGCCCGGCTGATCCCACGCCTCGAACTCCTCGCGGGTCATGTCGCGCGGGTAGAAGTTGGCGCCCGGCGGACGCGGCCCGAAACCTTCCATGAAGGGACGATCACCATCCAGTCGGTCCCAGGGGCCGTAGTTGATGACGGCAAAGCGCCGCAGGTCCGGGTCATCGATGGAATTGAGCAGCGCATCCCGGTCACCCCAGACCTGGCGCCAGAAAAGGTCATCGGTCAGCTTGGCTGCTTCAATAAGCAGGACAACCATTTCTTTCTGCGCCCCGCTGAGCCCTGACAGGTCTGTCGTCAGCACCACCGGTGTATAAATTTCCAGGCGTGGTTCGCCCTGCATGATGACTTCTGCGCTCAATGCATCCTCCGTGCCGGTGTCGACTTTGGCGGATTCAACAATTTGTCCGGACTGCGGGTCAGCGTCCCGGGGGCCGCAGGCAGTCAGCACGAGGCCAAGCAGGACGATAGGAATTGATTGTTTAAGAGTATTGTTCATGGTCGATTTCGGGCGGTGGGTTCCGCCTCTGCTGTATGGAAAGAAACGCTATGATGCCATGGAAAAGCCTGTCACAAGACCCCATCTCTTGCGGCATCGCTATAATGCCGCCTGCGCGGCGTGAGAGAAGAGCCCATGCCCATCTATGAATATCGTTGTCAGTCCTGCGGTCACGATCTGGAAAAACTCCAGCGCCTGACCGACGACCATCTCAAAGATTGCCCGAGTTGTGGAAAACCTGATCTGAAGCGGCTTATCTCTGCCGCTGGATTCCGCCTGAAGGGCGGCGGCTGGTATGAGACGGATTTCAAATCAGGCAATAAACGCAACCTCGCGGACTCCGGTGACAAACCGGCAAAATCATCAGGCGACTCCGGCGGTGATTCCGGCAAGGGTAAAACGGCGGGCAGCTCTGAAGGTAAGTCGGGCGGTCAGGGTAGCGGGAAAAGTACGGACAAGAGCAGTGCGCCGAAGAGCAAAGACAACAAATCCGTCTGAGACGGGAAGCAGGAGAGCAGAATGCGAACGCACCTATGCGGTGAACTGAATTCGTCACATGCCGGAAGCCGGGTCACGTTGTGTGGTTGGGTTGACCGGCGCCGTGACCTCGGTGGCCTGATTTTTCTGGGACTACGGGACCGGGCCGGCATTGTCCAGGTCGTGGTTGAGCCGGACAGCGAAGGCTTCAAGGATGCCGAGCGCCTGCGCAACGAGTTCTGTGTGCGCATCAGTGGTGAAGTTCGCGCACGTCCCGAGAGCCAGTGGAACGACGACATGTCCACCGGACGAATTGAGTTGGTCGCCGATAAGGTCGAACTGCTCAATGCCTCGGCGCCCTTACCCTTGCTGATGACAGATGAAGACGGTGAGGAAGTTCGCCTGAAGTACCGCTACCTTGACCTGCGCCGGCCGCGTATGCAGCGCAATCTGCGTATTCGGGCAGAGTTGAACCGGTCGATTCGGAACTATCTTGATGCCAATGATTTTACTGAGTTTGAAACACCCATTCTGACGCGTGCAACGCCAGAGGGTGCGCGCGACTACCTGGTCCCTTCGCGCACCCAGCCGGGTGAGTTCTTTGCATTGCCCCAGTCACCCCAGTTGTTCAAGCAGTTGTTGATGATGGCCGGCATGGACCGCTATTACCAGATTGCCCGCTGCTTTCGAGACGAAGACCTGCGCGCCGACCGGCAGCCGGAATTCACCCAGCTTGACCTGGAGATGTCGTTTGTCGGGGAACAGCAGGTACAGGACCTCGCCGAGGGACTGGTTTGCCAGATCCTCAAGGATGTGCTGGATGTTGACCTTGCCTCTGACGGCCCATTCCCGCGCCTGACCTGGCGCGAAGCGATGGAGCTATACGGATCTGACAAGCCGGATTTGAGATTGCCACTGAAATTGGCCAGCGTGGACGAACACGTAAAACAGCTTGAGTTTAAAGTGTTCGCGGGTCCGGCCAATGATGACGGGCAACGTGTTGCGGCCTTGCGTGTGCCTGGTGGAGCCGATCTGTCACGCAAGCAGATTGATGACTATGCCGCTTATGCGGCGCGCTACGGGGCCAAGGGTCTGGCCTGGATCAAGGTGAATGATGCCTCGCTGGGCCTGGATGGCTTGCAGTCACCCATTGCCAAGTTCCTTGATGATTCGGCCTGGCAGGGCATTGCCACAGCCACCGGTGCACAGGATGGTGACCTGATTTTGTTTGGGGCCGGTCCCTGGGGTGTGACCAGCACCTTTATGGGCCATCTGCTCGTGAAGATCGGTCATGACCGCGCGCTGCTGACGCGGGAATGGGCACCGCTCTGGGTCACGGAATTTCCAATGTTCGAGTGGGATGCAGAGAGCGGGCGATTCTTCGCCATGCACCATCCATTCACGGCACCGGGCGTCGATGACGCGGAAGCGTTGCGGGCAGACCCGGCCAATGCCTTGTCCCGGGGTTATGACCTGGTACTCAATGGATCGGAGATTGGCGGCGGGTCCATTCGAATCCATCGCGTGGCAATGCAGCAGGCGGTGTTTGATCTGCTGGGTATCGGTCCTGATGAGGCGCAGGAAAAATTCGGCTTTTTGCTCGAAGCGCTCAAATATGGCTGCCCGCCCCACGGCGGCATCGCCTTTGGTCTGGATCGCATGGCGGCGATCATGGCTGGCGAGGACTCCATTCGGGATGTGATTGCGTTTCCAAAGACCACAACGGCGCAGTGTGTGCTTACCGATGCCCCCTCGGCCGTCCCGGAAGCCTCCATTGCGGAGCTGGGAATCGCGCTGCGTAAGAAGGTTCCCGACAACGATTAAGTAACTGACAGGCTGTTCACAGCCAGGGGTGTATTTTCGGCACAGGAGTGGGGATCCGACCCATTTCCCGCGCGGCCATGAGCCGCTAAGCTGACCCTTATCGGGCCCTTCCGGGCCCATCTGGTCCAGGACCGTGGAACCCATGAATCAGGAGATCGAGCCCGCAGACCGCACGGGATTGGCGGCAGCCCTGGCTGCTTACGTCTCCTGGGGCCTGATGCCTATTTATTTCAAGCTGCTCGAGCCGGTCAGCGCCTGGGAGATTATTGCGCACCGGGTGATCTGGGCGATCCCGATCCTGCTGCTCTTTCTGCTCATGCGCGATGGCCGCGCCCTGTGGAGAAAGCTGCGCGTGAGCCGCCGACAACTGGCGTGGCTGATGGTCAGCGGCTTCCTGATTGGCGCTAACTGGCTGATCTTCGTGTGGGCGGTAGTCAACGATCATGTGCTCTACACCAGCCTTGGGTATTTCATCAATCCGCTGATGAATGTTGCCTTTGGCTTCCTGTTTCTCGGCGAACGAATGACGACCTGGCAGAAATGGGCGGTGGGTATTGCCGCTTTTGGTACGGTCTATCTGGCGATCTACCTGGGCCAACCGCCGTGGATTTCCCTGGTGCTGGCCTTGTCCTTCTCGCTCTATGGCCTGGTGCGCAAGCGCCTGGATGTCGGACCCATGACCGGGCTGCTGTGGGAAAACCTGCTGCTGGTCGCGCCTGCATTGGCCTACATGGGCTGGGCGGCTGCCGAGGGGCGCATGAGTTTTATGCACGGGCCGCGCTCGATGGACATCCTGCTTATTGCCGGTGGCCTGGTCACTGTCATGCCGCTGATCTGGTTCAACATGGCAGCGCAGCGGCTGACCCTGACCCTGATCGGCTTTATCCAGTACCTGGCGCCCAGCATGACGTTCTGCCTGGCGGTGTTTCTATGGGGCGAGACCTTTACGCAGGGTCATGCGGTGGCCTTCGCCTGTATCTGGACCGGCCTGTTGCTGGTTGCCATCGGTCCCTTGCGCGCCCGGCGGGTAGCGCGCCGGGCGCGACCCGGGCAAGAAGTCTGAGTCGTGATTGCTCATCAGATTCCCCATGTCGTTCTGGTCCACGGACTGTGGTTCCGCGCGGCCTGGTTGCGGGTCCTGGGGGGACGCCTTGAGCGGGCCGGTTTCCGAGTTAAGGGGTTTAACTATCGCTCGACAGCTGTGCCGCTGGAGCGCAGCGCCATGCGCCTTCAGCACCTTTGCGCTCGTGATTATCCCGGCGGTGTTCATCTGGTCGGTCATAGCCTGGGGGGCTTGCTCATTTTGCAGATGCTGGAAGCCGGGCGCTGGACCCGGCCGGGCAGGGTGGTATTCCTGGGTACACCGCTGTGCGGCAGTGCAGTCGCCCGGCAGGCAGCCGCCTGGCCCGGAGCCTCCCTGTTGCTGGGTGCGGCGCAAGATCCCCTGCAAGCGGGTGCGCATCAGTGGCCAGAAAGCCGTCATATCGGCATGATTGCCGGATCGAGGTCGGTCGGGCTGGGGCTGCTTGCCGGGGGGCTGGACAAACCCAATGACGGGACGGTGGCGGTTGCCGAAACCCGTCATGACGGACTTGAGGCGCATATTACGATGCCGGTAACGCATACCGGATTGATTTTCTCCGGGCCTGTATGCCGGCAGCTGCTCAGTTTTTTAAACACAGGACGCTTCATGCCGGTCACTCCAGGCCTTTGAGGCCGCCAGGATCATGTTAAAATCTACGGTCTCAATAACAGCTCTTATCAAGGTGAAGCGCCATGGCCGGTCACAGTAAATGGGCCAATATCCAGCACAAGAAGAAAGCCGTCGATGCCAAGCGCGGCAAAATATTCACGCGTCTGAACCGGGAGATCACGGTGGCAGCCCGCGAGGGCGGTGGCGATCCGGACAGTAACCCGCGACTGCGCCTGGCCATCGACAAGGCCAACGCGGCCAATATGCCGAAGGACAACATCGAGCGCTCCATCAAGAAGGCCACCGGTGAACTGGAGGGGGTCAGCTACGAGGAGGTTCGCTACGAGGGGTATGCCCCGGGTGGTGCAGCGGTGATGGTTGACTGTGTCACCGACAACCGCAACCGTACGGTCGCCGAGGTTCGTCATGCCTTTAGCAAGCATGGGGGTAACCTGGGAACGGATGGTTCGGTCAGTTATTTGTTCAGCAAGGTCGGTGTTCTCAACTTTGCCCCCGGCACCTCCGAGGACGAGGTGATGGAAGTTGCGCTTGAGGCGGGTGCCGAGGATGTGGTGACGGAGGACGGCGGTTCCATCGAAGTATTAACCGGGCCGGAGCAGTTTTCCGATGTCCTCCAGGCCATGCAGACGGCCGGACTGGAACCGGAAAATGCCGAGGTCACCATGCGCGCTTCAACCGATGTAGACCTGGATGTAGAAACAGGTGCCAAAGTATTGAAGTTGCTTGATATACTTGAGGATCTTGACGATACTCAGGACGTGTATAACAACGCGATCATTCCAGCCGAAGTCTACGATCAGTGATCGGGCCTGGCCCGGGCGAGCCGCGACGGATTATGGGAATCGATCCCGGGTCCAGATTTACCGGTGTCGGGCTGATTGAAGTCCGGGGTGACAGGGTAACGGCACTGCACCACACGGTGATCAAAACCGGTGGTGCGGAGTTCACCGAGCGTTTGGGTATTATCTTTAACGGTGTTCGCGAGCTGGCAGCGGTCCTGAAGCCCCATGCCGCTGCAGTAGAAACAGTTTTTGTATCCAGGAACCCTTCAAGCGCCATCAAGCTGGGGCAAGCACGCGGTGCCGCGGTTTGCGCGATCATTGATGCAGGTATTCCGGTTGCAGAATATGCGCCGCGCGCGATCAAGCAGGCTATTGTGGGACGTGGTGCTGCGGACAAGGTCCAGGTTCAGCATATGGTGACCCTGTTGTTGGGTATGCGCGAGACGCCTGCAGAAGACGCCGCAGACGCGCTGGCTGTGGCATTATGTCATCATCATACGGAGGGTACGCTGCAAAGAATGGCGGCCCTGCAGAAGTGAGATGCATCGCTTGTGCTTGTGAGCGGCGTGGTAGTGGAATTGGAGAGGAGCGGGTGCGCCCGCAGCGATAAAAAAAATGATTTCAAGACTTTCTGGCGCCCTGCTGGAAGTAAATCCGCCGTACGTGGTGATTGATGTACACGGTGTCGGATATGAAGTTGAGGTGCCCAATAGCGTTCTGGACAGCCTGCCACCGGTTGGGCAGCCGCTCGTTTTGCTCACGCATCTTCAGTTCAGTCAGGACAATCAAACGCTGTATGGCTTCTCCAGCGCCGCTGAGCGCGCCTTGTTTCGCAAACTTCTCAAGATCAGCGGTATCGGCGCCAAGCTGGCGCTGACCATTCTTTCGGGCGCCAGTGGTGAGAACCTCGCGCGCTACGTGGCCGACGCCGATACGGACTCGCTGACCCGTTTGCCGGGCATTGGCAAGAAGACCGCCGAGCGCATCATCATCGAACTGCGTGACAAGCTGGATGATCTGCCCGGATCGTTGACCCCCGGTGTGGTTGGTGGTGCCTCCGGTGCCCATCGCGAGGCTGCTGATGCTCTACGCTCACTCGGCTATAAAGACGGCGAGGTTAATCGCATGCTGCGCGAAGTGGCTGAGCCCGCCATGGATGCAGAAACCATGATTCGTAAAGCGCTGCAGGCAGCTGGCACATGACAGATTCTAACCCTGACCCGCTGGCAGGCTTTGAGAACGAAGCCGATGGGCGCCTGGTTAATCCGGAGGAGGGTGATCTGGAACGGACGGTGGATGCCAGCCTGCGTCCTGCAAGCCTGGACGAATATATTGGCCAGGCGGCCATGCGCCGCAAGCTGGAGATTTATATCGAGGCTGCAAGGCGGCGTAAAGATGCGCTGGACCATGTGTTGATTTTTGGTCCGCCGGGACTTGGCAAGACCACGCTCGCGCATGTCATCGCACATGAGATGGGTGTCAGCTTGCGCCAGACCTCCGGGCCGGTGCTGGAACGTGCCGGTGACCTGGCCGCCTTGCTGACCAATCTGCAACCTGGCGATATTCTTTTTGTGGATGAAATTCACCGTCTTTCACCGGTCGTGGAAGAAGTGCTCTATCCCGCACTGGAAGATTTTCAGATCGACATCATGATCGGGGAGGGCCCTGCTGCCCGCTCCATCAAGCTGGACCTGCCACGATTTACCCTGGTGGGGGCAACAACCCGCGCAGGTCTGTTGACCTCGCCGCTGCGTGACCGTTTCGGCATCGTGGAGCGTCTGGAGTTCTATAACAACGGCGAGCTGGCCTCCATTGTGAGCCGCTCTGCCGGCATCCTGAATATCGGGATAGATGATGACGGTGCAGAAGGCATTGCGCGCCGCTCGCGTGGCACACCGCGCATTGCCAACCGCCTGCTGCGCCGCGTGCGGGACTTTGCCGAGGTTAAAGGCAGCGGGTTTATCGATGGCGCTGTTGCTGATGAGGCCATGGAACTTTTGAATGTCGATCAGAGCGGTTTTGATACCCTCGACAGGCGGCTTTTGAAGTTGATCATCGGCCAGTTTGAAGGTGGACCGGTAGGCGTAGACAGCCTGGCCGCAGCACTCAGCGAGGAGCGCGGTACGGTCGAAGACGTTCTCGAACCCTTTCTGATTCAGCAGGGCTACATTTCCCGTACAGCCCGCGGGCGGGTCGCCACCAGCAAGGCCTATGCGCACTTTGGCCTGGCGCGGCCTGATGGTGTGGGTGAGGACCTGTTCGGTGACGACGATTAACCCCGCTCGGTCCGGCACAACGTTTAAGGGTTTATTCAACACGCCATGACTGAACCAAACAGCAAAAATCGGGTCTCGGAGTTTGTCTGGCCGGTGCGTGTTTACTGGGAAGACACGGATGGCGGTGGTGTGGTGTACCACAGTCAATATTTGAATTTTTTTGAGCGCGCGCGAACCGAATGGTTGCGCTCAAGGGGCATTCACCAGGCCCGCATCGCTGCTGAGGAAGGTGTTGTTTTCGCAATCCGGCGCATGCAGGTCGACTGGCTGTTGCCCGCCCGCCTGGACGATGTTCTGAACGTGAGTGTGCATACGGTCACAGCGGGTGCCTCGCGACTGGAATTTCGCCAGGACATGCATCGCCAGTCAGATGAAGCACTGGTCGCAACCGCCGAGGTGATGGCCGTATGCCTGGATGCGACCCAATTCAAACCCATAAAAATGCCTGAACACATCAGGACGGAGATCAAGAATGTCCAATGAACTACACCTCTGGGAACTGATTCTCGAGGCGAGCCTGGTGGTCCAGATGGTGATGGCCATCCTGTTGGCCGCATCGGTTTCCTCCTGGATGATTATTTTTCGAAAACGCACCCTGTTGCGCGATACGGAAAAAGCGGCCGATAAGTTTGAGGAGCGATTCTGGTCTGGCACCGACCTGACCTCCCTGTATAACCAGATCACCCAGAACCAGGAAGATCAGGCTGGCATGGTGCGCCTGTTCGTGGCCGGCTTCAGCGAGTTCAACCGGGTGCGGGAGCAGAGCAAAGGCTCTCCTGAGCGACAGGTGGAGGGCGCGGAACGGGCAATGCGTATCGCTCTGACGCGGGAAACCGACAGGCTGGAGCACCGCCTCAGCTTCCTGGCGACCATCGGGTCCACCTCGCCTTACATCGGCCTGTTTGGCACCGTGTGGGGCATCATGACCTCCTTCCAGGCGCTGGCTACCGTGAACCAGGCCACCATTGCGATGGTCGCACCGGGCATTTCCGAGGCGCTGGTGGCCACGGCGATGGGCCTGTTCGCGGCGATTCCGGCGGTAATTGGTTATAACAAATACTCCAACCAGGTGGATCGAATGGAAATGCGCCTGGATAACTTCAAGGAAGAGTTTTCCAACATCCTGAATCGTCAGGCCCTGACCGCGAGTGGAGACTGATTAATCATGGCTGTGCGTAAACGACGCAAGTCCATGTCAGAGATCAACGTCGTGCCGTATATCGACGTGATGCTGGTATTGCTGATTATCTTCATGGTCACTGCACCAATGTTGAATCTCGGGGTGGAAGTCAATCTGCCGCAAGCCGATGCGGAACCACTTGAGTCGGAACAGAACAATGAGCCGATGGTGGTCACCGTGCTTGAGAATGGTGATCTGTATCTCAACGCGGGTGGTGAATCCGATGCCAGCAATGGCCTGATCGATGCGGAAACCCTGCTGCAGACCGTATCGGCCATTGTGCGCCGCAATCCGGAACTGCAGGTGCTGGTTGGCGGTGATGAGGCGGTCGCGTATGGCCGTATTTATGACGCCATGGTGCTGCTGCAGAAGGCCGGTGTCACCAAGGTTGGTCTTATGTCGGATCCGCTGACGGATAACCCGGACGCCTGATGGTCGCGCTCCAGCCTTATCTGCTGGAGGGCTGGGAGCAGACCAAGTCTCTTGGTCTGGCCGTGGTCGTGCACGTCCTCGCTGCGCTGCTGATCGTGCTGGGTACCTGGAACTGGAAGGCGCACGAGCCTCCGCGGGTGATTACCGGAATGAAAATCGAAGCGGTCATGGTGGATACACAGGTCCTGATTGAACGGCAGGAAACCGCCATACGTGAAGCCGAGGCGGCCCAGCGGCAGGAACAGCGGCGGATTGAGCGTCAACGTGAGCTCGCCGCCCAGCAGGAACGAGAAAAAATCGCCCGCGAAAAGGCAGCCGCGGAAGCGCAGGAGCTGCAACGCCAGGAGATTCAGCGCAAACGAGACGCCGAGTTGAAATTGCAGCAACTGCGCGACCGCCAGGCACAAGAGCGTCAGGAGCAGCTTGACCGCCAGGCTGCAGAGCTCGAAGAGATCCGCAAGCAGCGTGAAGCGGCAGAGCGTGAGCGCCGCATCGAAGAAGAGCGCATGAAGCAGATTGAGGCCCGCAAGCAGGTCGAGGCCCAGGCGCAACAGCGTGCGCAGGAAGAGGCGGCCATGCAGGCGCGAATGGCCGCAGAGCAGGCGGCCGCGCGGGCAGGGCAGCTGGGAAGCTTGCGCGAGCAGTATGCCAGCGCGATCCAGGTGCAGGTGACCAACAATTGGTTGCGCCCACCGACCGCCCGGCCGGGCCTGCGTTGCACCATCAGCATCGTGCAGATACCTGGCGGAGAGGTTATCTCGGCGGCGATCCGGGGCAGTTGCAATGGCGATGAGGCGACCCGGCGCTCCTTGATCGCAGCGGTTGAGCGCGCCGGCTCACTCCCGTATCGCGGTTTCGAAGAGGTCTTCGAGCGGGAAATTGATTTTAACTTTAGCTATGACGGTAACTGACACCATGCGTAAAATTTTCTTGATTATTTTTCTGGCAGTCTGGGCCCTTGAGGGCGAGGCGCAGCTGGAAATTGAAATTGTCCAGGGCAATGCCAGCCAGTTACCCATTGCCATCGTGCCATTCGACTGGCGCGCAGCCGGGCCACCTCCGATCACCGGGGTCGCCGAAGTGGTTGCTGCCGATCTGTACCGCTCCGGCCTGTTCGACCCGGTCGATGAGGAGGACATGGTGGATCGCCCGTCCGATCCGGAAACGATTCGCTTCGGCACCTGGCGCCTGTTGCAGACCGATTACCTGGTGATTGGCTGGATTAATGATGCCCCCGGGGGCGGTTACGATCTTGTTTATCAGCTCTTTGATGTGTTTTCGCAGGAACGCCTGCTGAGCCAGATCACCAGTGTCGGGCCGGGTGATCTGCGCTTTGGTGCCCACAAAGTCGCTGATGCCATTTATGAAAAGCTGACGGGTGTGCCGGGTGCATTCGCCACCCGCATCGCCTATGTTTCGGCAACCGGTGAGGGCGCCAACCTGAACTATGAGTTGGTTGTTGCTGACGCGGACGGGTTTAATCCGACAACTGTCGTGGGCTCACCGGAGCCACTGTTGTCACCGGCCTGGTCCCCTGATGGCGAGCGGCTGGCCTATGTATCGTTCGAGGCGGGTAATTCGGCCATCTATGTGCAGGAAGTCGCTACCGGGGCGCGCGAGCTGGTATCCAGTGGCAAGGGGATTAATGGTGCACCGGCATTTTCGCCCGATGGCCGGCAGATGGCGCTCACCCTATCGCGCAGCGGCAATCCGGAGATTTATGTGCGGGACCTGGCCAGCGGGACAACACGGCAATTGACCAATCATTGGGCCATTGATACCGAGGCAGCCTGGTCGCCGGATGGAAAAACGATTTATTTCACCTCCGACCGGGGTGGTAAGCCGCAGATTTATGCGGTTCCCCAGGAAGGTGGGACGGCACAGAGAATCACCCGCGAAGGCGACAATAATGCGCGCGTTACGGTCGCTCCGGATGGGCGTAAGTTGGCTGTAGCGCACGGTCAGGGAAACGAGTATCGTATAGCGGTCTGGGACATGGAGACCGAGCGTCTGAATGTTTTGACGCCGGGTCATCTGGATGAATCGCCTAGTTTTGCGCCCAATGGGAGCATGATATTGTATGCGACTCGCGAAGGCCGTCGTGGCGTGCTTTCAGCCGTTTCTACGGATGGAAATGTCCGGCAAAGAATTATCCTTAGCGAGGGCGACGTACGTGAACCGGCGTGGTCTCCCGTAATCAGGTAATATAGTTAGTTAACTTGTTGTTTATCAGTAAATTTCACCACCATTATGGTGGTTATGTCCCAACCAGGAGGAATTCATGAAAATCGCTTTGCGTCTGCTGCTCGCCCTTGCTGTGGCGCTTGCTGTGTCAGCCTGTAACAAGAACACCAAGCCCGATGAAGACACTACCGCGCCGGTTGCTGAGCCCAGCAAGCCGGTAACCACAACCGCCGCTGCGCCTGATCCGCGTGATTTCACGGATGCGCGTAACTTTGATAACCCGGCAAGCCTTTTGTCCAAGCGGGTAATTTACTTTGATTTTGACCGCTCCGAGATCAAGGCCGAGTATCGTCCCATTGTTGCTGCACACGCCACGTTCATGGCATCCAGCAGCAGTGCACGGGTCAGCCTTGAAGCTCACGCCGATGAGCGCGGAACCCGCGAATACAACCTGGGCCTGAGTGAACGCCGTGGCAACGCGGTAGATGCACTCCTGGTCGCCGGTGGCGCGCGGAGTAATCAGCTTGATGTGGTCGCCTATGGTGAAGAGCGCCCGGTTTGCCGCGATAGCACGGAATCGTGCTGGCAGCAAAACCGTCGCGTAGAGATCGTCTACACCGCGAGGTAATGATGCAAAGTACAGCAAGACGTTTTGCCGCGATGGCCAGCCTGGTGCTGGCCATCGTCGTTTCAGCGCCCGTTGCTGCGCAGGTTGATGCGCCTAACGAGCAGATTATGAACCTGGTCGTGCAGGTCCAGCAGCTGCAGGACGAAATTCGTATGCTGCGGGGGCAGCTTGATGAGCAAAGCTTCGAACTGGAAAGCCTTAAGCGGCGTCAGCGCGACCAGTATCTCGATCTGGATCAGCGTATCAGTGAGTTGAGGGGCGGCTTGCCTGCCGGCGTCAGTGGCGCAATGTCATCCACGCCTCCGACAACGATGCCAGAGCTTGGACCAACCGTTGGCCCGGCCCCGGCTTCCAGCGCTGTGGCTGGTACTGGCCAGGCACAGCCGCAGCCTGCTGACGATGGTCCAGTGGTGACGCAGAGGCCGGATACCCCTTCTGCAGTCAGTGCACTGGCAGTGCCAGCGGCTGCTACCGCGGCCACTGTTGCCACGCCCGAGGCCCAACAGGCAGCCTATGACGAGGCCTTCCAGGCTTTGAAGGAACTTCGCTATGCCGATGCGGCGCAGGGTTTCCAGGATTTCCTGATCGCTTACCCGGACAGTTCACTGGCCGGAAACGCGCAATACTGGCTGGGTGAATCGTACTACGTCACGCGTAACTATGAGATTGCCCTGGAAGCGTTCCAGGATTTGTTGCGTGGTTATCCGGACAGCACCAAACGTGGTGATGGCCTGCTCAAAGTGGGGTTTACCTACTACGAACTCGAACAGTTTGATCAGGCACGTTCCGCCCTGGAGCAGGTGCAACGCGATTATCCGAATACTCCGCTGGCGCGGCTGGCGGACAGTCGTTTGCGCTCGATGCGCCTTGAAGGGCAATTTTAGGCTGACGTTCAGGCGCCTTGCGGTGATTGCCGCACGCCGCATCGACCAGTTTTGCAACTGCAGCCTCCGCGACCATGAGTATCAGCATCGAAACCACGCCTGGGTCAAAACGCGTGCCCGCCAGCCGTGCCGGGCAGTTAAAGATTTCGGAGATTTTCCATTCCCTGCAAGGTGAGGCGCGGGATGTCGGATGCCCGACCGTGTTTATCCGGCTTACCGGCTGCCCCCTGCGATGTACTTATTGCGACAGTGAGTACGCCTTTTTTGGCGGTAGCTGGATGAACTTTGACGACATCCTCAGCGAGACCGCCCGGTACCAGGTCCGGCATGTTTGCGTGACGGGTGGTGAGCCGCTTGCTCAAAAGCGTTGTCACCAGTTGCTCAAGCTGCTGTGTGACGCAGGCTATAGCGTCTCGCTGGAGACATCGGGCGCGATTGATGTGAGCCGGGTGGATGCCCGCGTCAGCCGCGTGGTTGACCTGAAGACCCCGGATTCCGGCGAGGTCTCACGTAATCTGTGGGCAAACCTCGACGTGCTGACGGCGCATGACCAGGTGAAGTTTGTTATTTGTTCGCGCAGTGATTATGAATGGGCGCGGCAGCAGGTTCTGTCGCACTCACTCAGCAAACGCTGCGATGTGCTGTTCTCGCCGTCCTGGGGCGCCCTGGAGCCGGTGCAGCTTGCCGAATGGGTGCTCGAGGATCATCTGCCGGTGCGTGTCCAGATACAGCTGCACAAGCTATTGTGGGGCGACGTGCCGGGCAAATGACCAGCAAAGGCGAAAAAGCCGTGGTGCTTGTGTCTGGTGGTCTGGATTCGGCGACCGTATTGGCGATGGCACAAGATCAGGGTTTTGAGTGTTATGCCCTGGCTGTTGACTATGGCCAGCGCCACCGGTCTGAATTGCAGGCGGCACAGCGGGTCTGTGACGCCGCAGGCGTTTCCCTGAAGATCCTGCAGATCGATCTGCGTGCCATCGGCGGTTCCGCCCTGACCGATGACATCACGGTGCCGGAAACGGAAGGCGAGGGGATCCCTGTGACCTATGTTCCCGCGCGAAATACGGTGATGCTGTCACTGGCTTTGGGTTTTGCTGAAGTACTTGGTGCGACGGTGCTGGCGATGGGTGTCAATGCGGTGGATTACTCCGGCTACCCCGATTGCCGTCCGGAATTTATCGAGGCCTTCGAACAGCTTGCCAACCTGGCGACCAAGGCCGCCGTGGAAGGCACGCCCTTGCGGCTCTTCACCCCGTTGATTGCGCTCACCAAGGGCGAAATCATTCAGGCCGGGGCAGGGCTGGGCGTTGATTACAGCCTCACTGTGTCCTGTTATCAGGCCGACGCCGAGGGTCGCGCCTGCGGTCGTTGTGACTCCTGCAGGATACGCAGGGCGGGCTTCGATGCCGCGGGTGTCGCCGACCCGACCAGATATCGGGGATAAAATTGCGGTTTGCCCTTGAGCGCAGCCGCGTAATCCAATAAACTGCGCAGCCTTTCCGGGGGCCGTTAGCTCAGCTGGTAGAGCAGTTGACTTTTAATCAATTGGTCGCAGGTTCGATCCCTGCACGGCCCACCATTTCTACCCGGAAGGCGCTTCTTTTCCACTGCGTGGAAAAACCGCCCCTTCCTGGGGAAATTCCTGCCCTGCAATCCTTGTTAAACCCCGGGTCTGAACCCATTTATAAGGTGGGTAAAGCGAAGTGCAATCCGATCGTTTGATGAGGATTGCAACATGTTTGATATTGCTTTTGCGCAGCGACTGCTCAAGTGGTCCGGTATTGCATTGATTTTCAGTATTTCCATTCTCATGCTCGGTATCGTGCTGGGCTATGTTTTTGATTCACGTGTTTCAATCGGTTGGCAGGCCGTGGGCCATTACCTGATTGCTGCGGGTGCCCTGGGTATCAAGCTCAACTATATCGCCCGCCTGGCGGCACTGGATGTGCTCCAGCCGCATGCGGAAGGGTGGATGTCGCAGTTGGGTCTGTCTCGCACCCAGATTCTTCAATTGCCTGCGCCGTCCCCGGCGAGGGCTGCATGAAGATCCGGGAGGTCATGTTCAGAACCACGTTGTCCCGGTTCAGGGGCAGTGGTTCCGGATTAAATCAGGCGTAGGCTGCTTGCGCCGGGGTGGCTTCCGGACTCTCGAAAATGCCTTCCAGCCGGTCTTCCAGTTCGTCGGTGACCTGTTGAAGTTGTTCCAGCATTTCCGCGTCGGGCTCCCAGTAACTGCGCTCTGATGCTTCCAGGAGGCGGTTGGCGACGCGCATGGAAGCGGTCGGGTTGAGCTTGGCCAGGCGTTCGCGCATTTCCGGGTCGAGCAGAAACGTCTCGGTCAGCTGCTTGTAGACCCAGGGTTGTACCTGGCCGGTAGTTGCTGACCAGCCCATGGTATTGGTCACGTGCACTTCGATCTGGCGGACTCCCTCGTAGCCGTGCTCCAGCATGCCTTCAAACCATTTGGGGTTGAGCATGCGGGTACGGGTTTCCAGGGAGACCTGTTCGTCCAGGGAGCGCACGGTACCTTCGCTGCGCGTCTGGTCACCGATATAGACCGGTGGTGTTTTGCCGCCGCGGGCGCGTTTGACTGCCCCGGTGATACCGCCCAGCGTATCGAAGTAGTTATCCACGGTGGTCACGCCAAGCTCAACCGAATCAAGATTCTGGTAGGTGAGTTCCACATCTGCCATGGCGCTGTTCATCAGGTCAGCCTGGTTTTCCGGGCGACCGTCGCGGCCATAGGCGAATCCTTTGCGCCGCGAATAAGTCTCGGCAAGCTCGTCTTCCTGGTCCCAGTTGCCGCTCTCTACCAGGTTGTTCACATTTGACCCGTAAGCACCCTCGGCATTGCCGTAGACACGCAGCGCAGCGGTCTCAAGGGAGCAGTCATGCTTCGCCTGATAGTCAAGCGCATGCTTTCGCACGAAGTTCTGTTCCAGCGGTTCGTCTTCGGCCGATGCCGCGAGAAATGCCGCTTCGGCGAGCAGTTTGATTTGCAGGGGCATAAGATCGCGGAAAATACCGGAGATGGTGAGCAGTACATCAATGCGCGGGCGCCCCAACTCCTCGAGGGGAATCAGGGTTGCGCCGGCGACCCGGCCATAGCTGTCAAAGCGGGGTGATGCACCAATCAAAGCCAGGGCCTGGCCGATGGCACCGCCCTCGGTTTTCAGGTTATCGCTGCCCCAGAGCACAAGGGCGATGGATTCGGGTAATTCGTTGCCGTCTGCCAGGTAGCGGTCAATCAGGCGCTGTGCCTGCTGGGCGCCGTCACGAACCGCGAAGCTGCTGGGAATGCGGAAGGGGTCGAAACCATGCAGATTACGTCCGGTGGGCAAAACATCAGGTGTGCGCAGCACGTCACCACCGGGGGAGGGGCGGATGAAGCGTCCATCAAGGGCGCGCAAGATGCCAGCGACCTCGGTTTCCTCGTTCATGAGTGCATTGCTCCTGGCCAGGCCCTCAAACATCGCCTTGTTGGCCGGGGTATCTGCCAGACCGGATTCCCTGAGTGCAGCGTCGGCAGAGCCGGTCTCAGCCAGCTTTTGCATGGCCGCTTGATCGATGTTCTCGCCATACGTCGCATCGGCCATGGAAGTCAGCATATCTGTGCGCTCAGCATCGCTCAGCACGCGACCGGCGACATGCAGGCCGTGCGGTATCAGGGTGTATTCGAGCTCGAGTATCTTGTCGGCAAGCGCCTGGATTTTTTCCCCGGCGCCCTCACTCCAGATTGGTTCAGCTTCAGCCAGGTCAATCTCAGCGGCCTGTGACTGAATAAGGGTTGCCAGTTCGGTAAGCGTGCGCTGATCTTCGGGCGTTGTGCCGCGCCATTGATCGATGGACGATTTGAGGTCCAGCAGGCCGAGATAAAGACCCGCCTGGGACACGGGCGGCGTCAGGTAGCTGATCAGCGTGGCGCCGGAACGACGTTTGGCGATCGCACCTTCCGAGGGGTTGTTGGAGGCGTAAAGGTACAGGTTTGGCAAATCATCAATGAGACGATCCGGCCAGCAGGTACCTGACATTCCGGTCTGTTTTCCGGGCATGAACTCCAGTGCGCCATGCGTTCCAAAATGCAGCACAGCATGGGCGTTGAAGTCTTCGCGCAGATAACGATAAAACGCTGAGAAAGCGTGCGTCGGTGCCAGGCCTTTTTCGAACAGCAGGCGCATGGGATCACCCTCGTAACCAAAGGAGGGCTGCACACAAACCATCACATTACCGAACTCTTTGCCCAGCACGAAGATGGATTTGCCGTTGTTGAGATGCGTGCCCGGCGCGGCGCCCCACTGCTTTTCAATTTCTTTCAGCCAGCGCTCGCGGCGTACATGGTCATCAACCGGAATCAGCGCGGCAACGTTGGCATCTGCGCCGTATTGCTCTGAGTTACCCTCGAGCAGGCTGGTGCGCAAATCATCGACACTATCCGGCAGGTCGACCGAGTAGCCCTGGTCCTGCATGCCTTTAAGCGTGTTGTAGAGCGATTCAAAGACGGCCAGAAAAGCCGCCGTGCCAATATTGCCGGCGTTCGGCGGGAAGTTAAACAGCACCACGGCGACTTTGCGCTGCGCACGTTCCGAGCGGCGCAGGGCGATCAGTTTCTCAACCCGTCGGGACAGCATAATGGCGCGTTCCGGACAGGATTGCATATCCTGCGGCGTGTCTGATGCCGTGAAGTTACAGTGGTGTTCGCAGCCCTCGCATTTGACGCCTGCGGCGCCGGGGCGTCCGCCGAAAACCATCGGTCCGGTGCCGCCATCGAGCTCCGGGATTGCGACCATAATGGTGCTCTCTACCGGCAACAGCCCGCGATCGGAATTGCCCCACTGGTCCAGGGTCTGAAACTCGGACGGATGGGCTGCAACATAAGGCACATCAAGTTTGGCCAGCGTGTCTTCAGCCGCCTTGGCGTCGTTGTAGGCCGGACCCCCGACCAGGGAGAAACCGGACAGGGAGACCACGGCATCAACCGTTGCCACGCCGTCCTGCATAAAGAACTTGTCGATTGCCGGCCGGGCGTCCAGACCCGCTGAAAACGCAGGTATTGCGCGCATGCCGCGTGCTTCAAGCGCCGCGATCACACCATCATAGTGACTGGAATTGCCGGAAAGAAGATAGGAGCGCAACATCAAGACACCTACGGTGCCCTTGCTGCTGTCTGCCGGTAACGGCAAATTGCTGAGGTGTTCCGACAGACGGCCTTTCATCTTCGGGTGATAAACGCCCAGTTCCGGATAATCTTCCGGCTCAGGAATAATCTCGTTGTCACACAGGCCTTCGCGCGGACCTTTGCCATAACGGTCAATCAACAGGCGAATCAGGTTGTGCATGTTTTCTTCCGAACCGCCCAGCCAGTACTGGAGCGTCAGGAAGTACATCCGCATGTCCTGTGCCTTACCTGGAATAAAGCGAAGAATTTTTGGCAGGCGGCGCAGCATCTTCATTTGTGCAGCGCCACCACTGGCAGCTTTCTTCTTGTCGCCGCGCAGTCGCTTGATCAGGGCCATGGGTCCGGTGACCGGCTTTTTCATGTCGAAATTGCCGAGCCTTGTAAGGCTGACAACTTCGGTGGCGGACATGGCACAGACCAGCGCATCGCAGTGTTCGCGACGTGCTTCAAGAGCGGGAAGAATAGGCAGGAAATGGTCTTCGAGGAACAGCATGGCCGCGATGATGATATCGGCCTCTTCAATGTCCCGGATACAGCGTTCCAGGCCACCTGGGTGAGCGCCCCATTCAGACGCCGCATGGAGCGTCAGCTTCAGGCCGGGCATTTGACGTAACAACCTGATTCGGGCTCGATCCGTGGCGCTGGCCAGGTGCGTATCCATCGTTACGATAACGACGTTAACGGGCGTTGAGCGATGCGCCACGTTTCTATCTGCTGTCATTCAAGGACTCCATATTGAACTCAAGTCCCGAGTGCACATCGCGTCGCCATCGGTTCATGAAGTCTAATTTATTCTTTACGGAGCAAAGTGTCAACTAAACATGACTGTTTTAAAAGTCAATAAAGCCTTACATTTCATGGGTGAGGGTTGATGGACCAGATTATTCCTGATTCCTTAGTATTTATTTGCGAGCTGGTTTTTCTGCGGCGTTTCCCTGGTCATCGGGATCAGCCGGCGATTCCCCGGGCATGCTGGCCCCTTTCATGATGATCTCGCGATGCGGGTAGGGTATGTGAATGTCATTCGCCTTAAATGCATCCCACAGGGCCAGCATGACCACCCCGCGAATATTGGTTAACCCCTGGCGTGGGTCGCTGATCCAGAAACGCAGAATGAAATTCAGCGATGAGTCGCCAAATTCGGTCATCCAGCACACGGGTTTGCGTTCCGGGTAGACCCGGCGGCAGCCTTCAGCCGCGGCAATGGCCAGGGCAATAACCTCGTGAGGGTCCGAGTCATAGCTGACTCCAAATTCCACATCCAGGCGCACCAGCTGGTCGGAGAACGACCAGTTAATAACCTCATGCGTAATGAAGTCCTCGTTGGGAATCAGGTATTCGCGCCCATCGCGTGTCACCACTGAGACAAAGCGGGCGCGCAGTTCGCGGATCCAGCCAAATGTTTCCCCCAGGGTGATCGTGTCACCGGGCTTTATGGAACGGTCCATAAGAATAATGATCCCGGAAATAAAGTTCGAAACGACCTTCTGCAGGCCAAAGCCAAGGCCCACGCCAATGGCACCGGAGAACACGGCAAAGATGGTCAGATCGATGCCCAGGCTGGCGATACCCGCCAGTGCTGCGGTGATAATCAGTGTTATCTTTACGACTTTGCCCAGCAGCACGCGCAGGGACGGGGACAGGTCTTCCAGTTTATCCAGCTGGTTTGCCAGAAAGTTACCCAGCGCGACCGCGCCCCACAGGAGGGCGCCCATGAGTAACAGCATTTTTATGATGAGCAGTATCGACAGGCGGAAACCGCCCACCGAAAAGCCTGCCGCATCCAGCAGCTGACCCATGTCGTCGTCAATGTTCAGCAGTATCAGCGCAACGTAGAACCAAACCATTCCAGCCACGACGGCAGATAATGCCCGGTTACGGATAATGCGCGATAGCAGTGCGATACCGACCCAGGCCAGCGCGAGCAGCAGGCTGGTATAAATGACATAGTCTGTGCCTGCCCAGTCCAGCGAACGGACGATGAGCAGGGCCATGGCCGTCAGCACGATGAATAAAATCCATTCCATGCGCCGGAGAAGTAAAGACAACAGGCGCAACAGCCGTGGATTAGGCTGGTGCATGGCGCGAATCCGGCGCTCCAGCCCGGGCTGGAGTCGCTTGGCTAAAAGCCGCGAAACAAGCAGGGTGAAGGCGACGATCAGCAACTGCTGAAGACTCTGTGAGCGACTCATAAAGTCGAAGAGCTGCTGGCCCAGATTGACGATTTGGTTGATTAGTCTTTCGACGATATTGTCCTTTCAGTCATTTGTCGCCATCCTAGACCAATTGCGGTGAAATAGTTACGCACAAATCATTCATGATTTATCAATCAACAAGGAGAATACTATGTCAAATGAGGGGTATCACGAACCCATCGAGGAGCTCAGTGACGCAACGCGGGACATGCACCGTGCCATCGTCTCATTGATGGAAGAACTTGAGGCGGTGGACTGGTATCAACAGCGCGTCGATGCCTGCAAGGATGAGGATCTCAAGGCGATCCTTGCGCACAACCGTGACGAGGAAAAGGAACATGCTGCGATGGTCCTGGAGTGGATTCGCCGCAAGGACCCGCGATTTGACAGTGAACTGAAAGACTACTTGTTCACGGAAAAACCCATCGCCCACAAATAAGGCCTGGTCAGGGCAATTCAGCAGCTTGCGCTGCAGCGCAGGTTGTCACCGGTCAATCAAAACGGACCGTGATCATCGCGGGCCGCCTCATCGCGTTGCGAGATCAGGAGTTGCTCAATCCTGATCAGGGTCTGGTGTATGGCCTCCTGGGTGTTTCCTTCGGTGGATGGCCCGTTTTGGTCTGACGCCTGTTTGCCCGGTCTGGAGGTCAATTCGTCCCGCTGATCCAGGACCGCCTGGCGGAAGTCCTTGGCATGTTCAATGCCGGCCATGGACACCAGCGCTCCGGCACCCGATTGGCCTGCGGTTTCCACCGTAAGCCGTTCGATATCCAGCCAGCGCATGATGGGGCCCTGAACCATGCCCATGTCCGTAATCTTGTCGAGCGGTATGGTTTTTTCCGTTCGAACCCACAGGCCCTTACGGACTTTCAGTGATTTATTGGTCAGTTCGCAGGACATCTGGTCGAGGTAGCGTCCGGTGAACAGCAGGCCCAGCGGAAACCACAGCAACAGCAGAGGGATACCAAAAATACTCACCACAAAGATTAAAGCACCGCTGAGTAACCAGTAGGTTTTCACGCGTGGATTAAACGTCGCCGCCTTTATTAATCTTTCTTTTTCCATTGCCGGGTCTCCACAGTTCTGTCGAATAACGTTGTCAGAAATTGTGCCTTATCGCTGTTGCATGTGCCTTAACCAGGCAGATGTTTCTCGCCAAAAAGCTTGTTAAAACGAGGGCGCCAGGTCGCGATCGCGATATTAAGCACCGCCAGGGCCAGGAGAATCCACCATGCAACCCACTCATCACGAACCTGGCTGGCCAGCAGGAGTGTGTCAATTTCCCCGTTGACCGCTTCCATGCTCAGGCGTGCGGCTGCCTGTGCAGGCGCGTCTATGCTGCCCAGACTGGCCTCGAATATCAGCACGCCGGACAGCGCTTTGAGCCACACCCAGGGTTTCTCAAGAAAAGGATAGTGCAGCATCATGGCCAGCAAGCCGGTCACCAGCACACCCAGCATGGAAGGGATCAGCAGCCATTTGGACACCATCGCGAGGCTGGAGCGCATTGCCGCATAAGCAGCGAGCGAATCAATTTGCGGGCCGGTGGCAAGCACAATCATGTAAGCAGCAAGACCGCCAACCAATCCAAGCCCGGTAGCGGTGTGCAGGAATTTGACCAGTCTTTTCCAGAATATCAATTGCATGGCAAGCGCCCAGGAAACTATCCAAACGCCTTAAAGGTAGCAAACTGCCTGTGAAGATTAGCGTCTGAATGCAGTTGAAAATTGAACACCTATTTAACGGAATCTTGATCTATAATCACAACTCGCATCCCATTTTTTGCATTGAGAGAGACCAAATGAAGCATACCTCGCGACTGTTATTGATACTGATGGTGGCTCTGATCACCACAGCTTGTTCGACCCCTGGGGCACAGAAATTTACTGAATCACGTTTGAACTGCGCCTTGCTCTTCGGCACCGGCGCTGGTGCCGCGGGTGCCTTCGATGACGGGCAAACTGCTGTCACCGCGGCCATTATTGGCGCAACCCTCGGCGCAGTGTTCTGTGGCGATAAAGACACCGACGGCGATGGCGTGAAAGACGGTCGTGATCTGTGCCCCGGCACACCTGCCGGTGCTCCCGTTGATGAGAACGGTTGCGAATTCGACAGCGACGGCGACGGCGTTGTAGACAGCGAAGACCGCTGCCCGAACACACCGCAAGGTACAGCGGTAGATTCAACAGGTTGCCCGCTTGATGACGACGGCGACGGCGTGGCCAACAACAAGGATCAGTGCCCCGGTACTCCGAAAGGCGCCAAGGTCAACGCGGTCGGCTGTGCTGACACGGACAAAGACGGCGTGTATGACTATCGCGACAAGTGCCCGAATACCGAAGCTGGTCAGCCGGTCGACAATGACGGCTGTGATCTGGCACAGGAATACCGCCTGGAAAACGTCAACTTTGAGTTTGACTCGGCTAATCTGACGGCTGCTGCGAAGCAGACGCTTGATGAAGACGTCAAGATTCTGCTGCGCAATGACAATCTGAAGGTTGAAGTCGCTGGCCATACGGACAACGTTGGTTCCGCCGAGTACAACATAGGCCTGTCCCAGCGCCGCGCTGAGTCGGTTCGCAGCTACCTGATCTCCAAGGGTGCCAAGGCGGCTAATATGACGGCCAAGGGCTATGGCGAAACGGATCCGATTTCTACCAACGATACGGATGCCGGCCGGGCGTTGAACCGCCGGGTTGAGTTCCGCCAGCAGTAAGTAAGGAATAAAAGCGCGGCCGGAAGGTCGCGGTAAGAAACGAAACGCGGCGGTGTGCAAACACCGCCGCGTTTTTTTTAAAGGACTAACTTATGCCGTTGGTTCATTTGATGAGCCTTGCCCGGCATCTTCCGGCTTGCGCCGCTCCTGGTTCAGGGTTTCTATGATCGCGGCAGGTACCAGGCTGGTGAGTGTCCAGCCCGGTCCCGGTTCAGGGGCTTTGCGGTTGGATATCCAGTGCAGCTTGCCCTGCGGGTCCAGGGCGAACAATGGCAACGTTTCCTCACCCATCTTTTCCCGGTATGCATCCAGGTCATACTGTTCTGTCAACGGCGTGGAACGGATTTCACTGCCCTGGCTGAGCAGGCTGGCAAAACGCGACCAGGTCAGCTGTTCGCCAAACAGGACATTAAAGCGCAACTCCGGAACCAGGTCTTCCTCTTCGGTGGCGGAATCAACCGGACCGGTGCGAAGAGTGAACAGACGGCGCGTATCGAACTGATGCCGATATTGGCTGCACACCATGGTGTTGGTCTCGTGTCGTCGTGAACCCGCCACCAGGTGGTTGTAGGCGGTCATGTCCAGATAGCGCTCGGTGTACTCCGACAGCGGGTTTCCAAAAAATGTACCCAGTCCCCGCATACGGGCTTTATGCAGATTGCCGTGGTTGGTGTCGAGAATCATGACCTTGACCCCGGCCTTGTTCAGGGCCTCGCCGAGGGCCAGGGTCACCCGGTTGGCGCTGCTGATCAAAACGCCAACCTTCTCCCGGCTGGACAGGCCCAGGCGCTGAGCCAGTATGCCGGCGGTAAGGCTTTGAACCACAACGGTACCGATAATGATGACAAAGGTCAGGGGTACCAGCACATTGGCCTCTTCATTGCCGTCAGCAGCCAGCCTGAGTGCAAACAATGAAGAAACCGCCGCTGCCACGATCCCACGCGGTGCGACCCATGAAATCAGGAGCTTTTCGCGAAATTCCGTGCTGGTTCCCCAGCTTGAAATCCAGACCGACAGCGGGCGGGCCAGGAAAAGCGCTACCGCCAGCAGCGCCAGGCTCGGCCACAGCACGGCATTGAGTTCATCAACCTGAAGTCTTGCTGCCAGCAGAATGAAGAGCAATGACAGGACCAGCAGCGTAAGGTCTTCCTTGAAGGAGATCAGCTCACGAACATCAAGGTCTTTGGTGTTGGCCATGACAATACCGACCACCGTGACCGCGATCAGCCCCGATTCCTTGCCCAGCAGATTGGCTGCGGTGAAAATCACCAGCACACTGGCCAGCACGAAGAAGTTAATGAGATAGTCCGGTAACAGGTTGCGTTTGAGAATCTGGGCCAGCGCGAAACCCCCGGCCAGGCCGATTCCCAGGCCAATGACCAGTACTTTGCCAAATTCAAGCAGGGATTCTGCTTCTGCGCCGCCGCTGTAAATAAACTCGAAGACCAGTACCGCAAGCGCGGCACCAATCGGGTCGATCAGGATACCCTCCCAGTGCAGGATATTGGCAACCCGCTCGTTGGGGCGAATGCTGCGCAGCATGGGCACCACGACCGTCGGGCCGGTAACCGTTACAAGGGCACCAAACAGCAGGGCAATGGGCCAGCTGAGCCCGGCGATCAGGTGTGCAGCCGTGCTCATGACTGCCCAGGTGACCAGAACGCCGATGGTCGTGAGATTGCGTATCATCCGCGTGACATTGCGGACGTCGGAGAAACGCAATGTCAATGCGCCTTCAAATAGGATGATCGCAACACCCAGGGAAACAAAGGGAAACAGCAATTCACCCAGCGCCTCGTCCGGGTTGAGTGTGCCGGTGACAGGTCCGAGAATCAGACCGGCAGCCAACAGGAACAGGATGGCGGGCAGGTTGATGCGCCACGCCATCCAGTTGCAGAGGGCTCCCAGCCCGACCAGTGAGGCAACGTAAAATGCAATCAGCGCACTGTTTTCCATTGATGACCCTTGATTAGACTGACCGCAGATACTACTGGAATGCTGATGAACATAAAGTCCTCAAGCAAAGGCCGGGATCTGGCACCATGGCTAAAGGACGCATGCCGGCATGTGTTAATGCGCCGGCGGCAACAGTGAATCAAGCCGCTGATCCGGCTTTCAGGAAGGCGCCCAGTTTTTGGCGGCAAAGGCGGAGAAACATAGTGAAGCCAGGGAATCTGCAAATGAGAGATGCGCAAAACAGTGACAGTTCATGAATGAAAACTCGTCAGAGGGACGGCGGATATCCCTGGTGCTGGGCAGCGGCGGGGCCCGGGGACATGCCCATATCGGAGTCATCAGGGCTATCGAGGAACGGGGGCTAAAGATACAGAATGTAGCAGGGACATCCATCGGCGCGCTGATCGGCGGCATCTACGCCGCCGGCGCGCTGGATACGTATACGGAGTGGGCCTATCGGCTGGACACTCCGAATGTCGTCAGGCTGTTGGATTTTTCTTTTCGCGGTGCTGTGTTCAAAGGTGAGCGTGTCTTCGAGGCGCTCAGAGACCTGATTGGCGATCACCAGATTGAGGAATTGCCCCTGGGCTTTGTGGCGGTTGCAACGGACATCGACAGCGAGCGCGAGGTCTGGCTCAACGAGGGCCCTCTGTTTTCGGCAGTACAGGCTTCCTGTGCGGTTCCGGGCGTTTTTGCGCCGGTGCGACGCAACGGACATACGCTGGTCGATGGTGGGCTGGTCAATCCCATTCCAATTGCGCCGACCCTGAGCAACGATACTGCCCTCACGATCGCCGTCAACCTGAATGCAACTTCGGGACATCATTTGAGCGCGTCGCCAGGGAAGCAAAACCCAGACAGCGGCAAAGATGACGTGTACCGCAACCGGATCACGCGCTTTGTGGGTGAACTGTTCAATGGCGATGACACGGACGCTCCGGATTTACCGGATGCGCGGGAAATGCTGGTGCGTTCCATCGATATCATGCAAGGCGGTATTGCCCGTCTCAAGCTTGCCGCCTACAGCCCGGATATCGTGGTGGAGATCGCGCGGGATTCTGCGAGTTTCTTCGAGTTCAACCGCGCGGAGGAGTTGGCGGAGTTGGGCTATGAGTGCACATTACTTGCCCTTGAAGACCTGGGCCTGTGAGTCGGGAGTTTTAGGGTTATGAGCCAGTATGGCACTGTTTATGAACTACTGACCGATGACACGGACGGCCGGCTCTGCGAGGACATCCCGGAACAGGCCTGCGAGCAAACCCCGCGAAACTTTGCCCTGCTGCTGCTCAGTCTGAGTCTGACCAAGTTGGGAGATGCGATTACCAATCCCAAGACTACGCTTGCCTGGCTGGCCAGTTCCCTGGGCACCCCTGGTTATGTGCTCGGCTACCTGGTGCCCCTGCGCGAGTCGGGTGCCATGGTTCCCCAGCTGTTTCTGGGTGGCATGATTCGGCGCCTTGCGGTGCGCAAATGGGTTTGGGTGCTGGGCAGTCTTGGCCAGGGACTTGCCATGGCCGGCCTTGCTGTGGTCGCCCTGACGCTGAAAGGTACGCCCGCAGGTTGGGCCATGCTGGGGCTGGTTGCTTTTTTCAGCCTGTGCCGCAGCCTCAGCTCAATCGCCTACAAAGATGTGCTTGGCAAGACTATTCCCAAGCCACGCCGCGGACAACTGGCCGGCTGGGCATCCAGTGTCTCCGGGCTGATTGGCGTGGGCGTGGGTCTCTTTGTCGCCCTTGTGCCCGGTGCCGGCCTGGAGGTTGCTGTTCTGGCAGGACTGCTGGCTGCGGGGGCCCTGCTCTGGTGGTTTGCCGCAGGAATCTTCGCCCTCGTTGAAGAACAGCCGGGCGAGACTGGTGGTGGCCGCTCAGCCGTCAGCTCAATCAAACGCTTGTCCCTGCTTCGGGATGATGCGCCATTTCGCCGTTTCGTTCTTGCCCGTGCCTTGCTGATGTGTTCCGCGCTCAGCGCACCTTTCTATGTCGCCCTCGCGCAACAGGGCGAAGCTTCCGGGCTCGCAGCGCTTGGCGGTTTTGTGATTGCCTCCGGCCTGGCTGGTCTGGTCAGCGGTCCGTTCTGGGGACGTTATGCGGATCGCTCCAGCCGGCTTGTCATGTTTGCGGCGGCGCTGGTCACTTCCGGAATCGGACTCGTCATTTTCGGAGTGGCTCAAACGCAGGCTGGCTGGTTGACTGACTGGTGGTTTTTGCCCCTCGCCTACCTGCTCCTGTCCATAGCTCATGAGGGTGTTCGTGTCGGTCGCAGCACGTATGTGGTAAATCTTGGCGACGGCAACCTGCGCACCGATTATGTCGCCATTAGTAATACGGTTATCGGTGTCTTGTTGCTCGTGGTGGGCAGTGTCGGATTGCTGGTGCCCTGGTTGGGCAATGCTGGCGTGATTGCCTTACTGGCCATGATGGGACTGGTCGGCGCGGTCATGACTTACCGCCTGAGCGAGGTCTGACTTTTTCTGGCCAGGCTCAGACCGGCCTGTCCGAATGCTTTCCGGTGGGGCGATAACTTCTGTGCAGTACCCGCCAGGCGATGACTGCTGCACCTATCCACAACACGGGACCTGCCATGACCAGGGCCCGCTCTGCCAGCGCGCTTGAGCCGGTCACGGCCTCATAAGGTTTGATGTAAAAGTGCATGTAAAGCAGCGCAGTGCCGACGCTGTAACCGACCAGCGCGAGGGGCGCGAGCTTTGTCAGTCGGTAGTTGCCGGGTTTGCGATCCTCTGCGGGTGTGCGGTGCATGCGCAGCCGGTACAGATGCTCGGCGCGACTGGGCTGACCCAGCCTGGATACAAGCAGCACGGTGGCAAGGCTGACCAGGCCGCCCAGCAACACCGGGTCAAGCCAGAAGGGCAGGGTGATCCAGCCCAGGGTCTCCAGAGCTTTTGGCCCGACATTGAACAGGAATCCGCTGATAATTCCCCAGAAAGCGGCATCCGCCGTGATGCGTTTGCTCCACACACTCATTATCGCTACGGGGCCCCAGGAAGAGGCAAACAGGGTGCCGACAAAATAGGTTAGCCAGAACAGATCAACCGGTGCCCGAAAGGCCACCGCCAGGGTCACAAGGCCAATACCCAGCATGGTCCAGCGGCTGACCCGCAGCAGTTTCTTTTCGTCGATGATGCGGTGTGGAAACAGGTCATTGCTCACGCTGAACCCCACCAGCGACATGAAGGTCGAAGCCGAGGAGAGGGCGGCCGCCATAATGCCGGACAACAGTCCGGCCCCGAGCAGTGGCGGCAACAACTCCCTGGCGGCGTAAACCATCACCTGGTGCGGCGGGTCGATTGAATCGTTCCAGAGGTTTACAACGGTGCCTCCAAAGTACAGCACGATCTCCAGAAACGTCAGGCAAACGGCGGCCACGCAGGCCGCCCTGATGACCACGTGTTCGTCACGGGCGATCAGATAACGGCTGGACTGCCAGGGGCTTACGGCGTAAACCATGCCCCATGCGAGCGCCAGCGTGATGTTCCAAAGCGCAAATTCCAGCCCGGATGCAAAGGGAGAGTCTTCACCCACCACGCCGGTCCAGGACATGAGACCCTCCTTGGAGTTCAGTTGGGTCAACTGCGTGACTGCACTGCTCATGCCACCCGCTTCGTTGACCAGAAACAGCAGCGCGGCGAAGGCGACCGAGGTAAACAGCAGAAACATCAGGGTGTCAGTAAGAATCACACCCCTTGTGCCGGCGTACAGCGTGAATCCGGTATAGCTTGCCCAGCTCACGAGCAAGGCCTGTTCGTAGCCAATGCCAAGCACCTGCGTGAGCAGATAGGCGGCACCCTGGGTAACCGCCAACAGGTAGCCGCCAAGGCCGAAAATGATGGTGAGTCCGGCGACCGTCTGAACCCTTTGTGAATTAAACCGCTGGCCGAAATAGTCGGCCACGGTAATGGCCCGGCTGCGGCGCAGGTAGCGCCCGAAGAACAAAGCACCATAAACGTAAAAGGTCGCGGCAATGCCCGGCCAGAGGAGGTAGGCGCCTCCCTGGCCGTCATACACAAATCCGGTCTCGCCCAGGAAGGCGTTGGTCGACATTACGCTGGCCACCAGTGTGCCGACAATCAGCAGCGTGGGAGCGTTTCGTCCAGCGACGAAATAATCATCGAGGTCTTTTACCCGGCGCCCGGCATAGTTGCCAACCAGCAGATAGACCAACAGGCTGGCGATCATGGCAGCGACATAAATGTCCATGAGCATGCTTCCGGGGTGAGTTGGCGCAAAGGGTTGGGCTCAGGGTAAAGGGATAGCGTGCGCTATGCCACCCACAAAAAAGCCGGCATTGCGCCGGCTTGTTTGTTAATGCTGATTGGCTTTATTTAGCCTCGCGGCGAGCCTTGGCCTCTGCGATCACTTCTTCGGCCACCGGACGCGGTGCCGGGGCATAGTGGGAGAACTCCATGGAGAACTGTCCACGTCCCGAGGTGATGGTTCTGAGATCACCGATGTAGCCGAACATTTCGCTCAAGGGGCACTCACACTTGACGCGCACCCCGGTCGGGCCTTTTTCCTGATCCTTGATCATGCCGCGGCGGCGGTTCAAATCGCCAATGACATCACCGACATTGTCGTCCGGTGAGTACACGTCGACCTTCATGATTGGTTCAAGCAGTTGCGGCGCAGCCTTGGGAATAGACTGACGATAGGCGTTACGCGTAGCAGCTTCAAATGCCATGGTGGAGGAGTCGACCGCGTGGTACGCACCATCCTGCAGGGTGAACTTCACATTCACCAGCGGGTAGCCGGCCAGCGTGCCCTCGACCATCATCTTGCCAAACGCGTTGCCAATGGCAGACCAGTATTCGCGCGGTACGTTACCGCCCGTTACCGTGGACTCGAACTCGTAGGTTTCGCCATCCTCGGATACCAGGGGCTCAATCGTGTAGTCGATCTTGCCGAACTGGCCCGAGCCACCGGTCTGTTTCTTGTGCGTGTAGCTGTCGGTCACGGCCTGGGTGATGGTCTCTTTGTAAGCCACCTGTGGGCGGCCGACTTCCACTTCGATGCCGTGGGTACGCTTGAGAATGTCCACCTTGATGTCCAGGTGCAGCTCGCCCATACCTTTCATGATGCTCTCGCCCGTTTCCTGGTCAGTTTCAACCTGGAAGGAAGGGTCCTCGGCAATCATCTTGCCCAGGGCAATACCCATTTTCTCCGTGCCGGCCTTGTCTTTCGCGGCAATGGCAATGGAGATGACCGGATCCGGGAATACCATCGGCTCCAGCGTGGCCGGATTTTTCGGATCGGACAGCGTGTGACCGGTCTGGGTGTTCTTCAGGCCGAGCAGGGCGACAATATCCCCGGCGTGGGCTGAATCACGTTCTTCACGCGAGTTGGCATGCATTTCAACGATGCGGCCGATACGCTCGGTCTTGCCGGTGAAGGTGTTAAGCACCGTGTCGCCTTTGGCAATGGAGCCCGAATAAATGCGCGTGAAGGTCAGGGCGCCATAGCGGTCGTCCATGATTTTGAACGCCAGCGCGCGCAGCGGTCCATCGGAATCGACCACCGCAAAGTTCCCGGTTTCGTTGCCTTCCAGGTCTACTTCCGGCTGCGGCTCAACTTCCATCGGGTTCGGCAGGAAGTCGACCACGGCGTTCAGTACATTCTGGATACCCTTGTTCTTGTATGCCGAGCCACAGTAGGTCGGAAAGAACGAAAGGTTGATCGTGCCTTTGCGGATGCAGGCCTTCAGGTCTTCAACAGAGGGCATCTCGTCTTCCAGATAGGCCATCAGCAGGTCATCGTCCTGCTCCAGGGCCGTTTCCAGCAATTTCTCGCGGTATTCCTCGGCTTTGGCGACCATGTTTTCCGGGATATCCACAATTTCGTAGTTTTCCGGCAGGCCGGTGTCGTCCCAGATCCACGCTTTCATGGAGATCAGATCGACCACACCCTTAAAGTCGTCTTCCTCGCCGATCGGCAGGGTCATGACCAGGGGCTTGGCGCCCAGGACATCCTCAACCTGCTTGACGACACGGTAAAAGTCGGCGCCGAGACGGTCCAGCTTGTTCACGAAAATAATGCGTGCAACCTCGGACTCGTTGGCATAACGCCAGTTAGTCTCAGATTGGGGTTCAACACCGCCGGAGCCGCAGAACACGCCCACGCCACCGTCAAGCACTTTCAGCGAGCGATACACTTCGATCGTGAAGTCCACGTGCCCGGGGGTGTCGATGATGTTCAGGCGGTGACCATCCCATTCGCAACTCGTGGCAGCGGACTGGATCGTGATACCACGCTCCTGTTCCTGCTCCATGAAGTCGGTGGTCGCGGCGCCATCATGTACTTCACCGGTTTTGTGGATTTTGCCGGTGAGCTTCAGGATACGCTCGGTGGTCGTGGTCTTGCCGGCATCAACGTGGGCGAAGATGCCAATGTTTCGATAGTGACTCAGGTCGGTCATGACTGCTCTACACTTGTCTCGGGCGGGGCGATGACTCAGCGAACTTCACTGTCGTCCCCGTCATATTGGGTGTCCTAATAGTTAACGGCGCACTGGCAAGCAGAGCGCCGTACTAGAACTCGAATGTTGGTTACTGCCCCCGAACGATCGTTAGAACGACTTATTTCTGACGCTCAAGGGACCCCTGCGTTGGGCGCGGTATGGTAACAGGATGTCTGACACAGCACCAGTCCAAAACCGCTTATAAAGAAGCTGTCGCCGGCACCTTGATGCCTCACCTCGGAGCATAACCGGGGATTACAGGCACTACTTTGGCAATGCCGTCGCCTGGTTTCGGCAGGACCTGTTTCTGTAAATAATTCATATTAAAGGTGAATTTGTATTCAAAGGCATTGAAAAAAGCAAAAGCAATCAAAAATGATGGCAAACGATGAAATACGTCGTTAACATACGCGCATGTTGAGCAAGCCCATGATGACGGTGCACGATGCTGCCGATTTCCTCAAAGTGAGGGAAAACACGGTGCGCGCCCTGATTAATGACAAGCGTCTGCGCGCCGTCAAAATCGGGAAAGAATGGCGTATTGCCGAGACGGACCTGGTCGCCTTCCTGGACGAAAACGCCAACCGTGGGGCGGACTCACCGTCCACCACTAACTCCGAAACGGACGACTGATCACATGCTGCGTAGTCTCATCCTGGCGCTGGCTTTAAGCGCCACCTGGCTGGTTTGGTCAGGGCTGTACAAACCGCTTCTGTTAAGCCTGGGCGTCGTATCCGTTGCGCTTACCCTGTGGCTTTGCGTGCGCATGGGTTTGCTGCGTAAAGCGGTTTATGCCCTGGATCTGGTGCCGCGCTTGCCAATTTTCTGGGCCGGTTTGCTGGTCGATATCATCAAGTCCAATTTCGAGGTGGCGCGTATTATTTTGAGCCCCACGCTGCGTATTGCGCCGACAATGGTAAAGCTGAGGCCTGAACTTAAAGGCCAGGTCGGGCTCGCCACCATGGCCAACTGCATTACGCTCACGCCTTCCACCGTGACCCTGGATTCCTATAAGGGTGAGTTACTGGTGCATTGTCTTACCGAGAAGAGCGCCGCGGAGACCCGTGACACGACCATGGCAAAAGATCTGAAACGTTTAGTAGGTGATCGCTAATGCTCAGCGCGGCGATATTTGCAATTGCGGTCACCATGATGCTGGCGCTCATTCGCGCCCTGTTGGGCCCCAGTGTTTATGACCGGGTGCTTGCCATGAACATGTTCGGTACCAAGACGGTGCTGCTGGTCTCGGTCATTGCCTTTGTCGCGGGTCGACCGGACTATCTTGATCTCGCCCTGGCGTATGCACTGATTAACTTTATCGGCGTGTTGGCAGTGCTGGAGTTTTTTCGCCAGCGCAGCAACACGACTCCACCATCTGAAGTAGATGCGCCGCGCACCGGGTCACAGGTCCCGGATATACCCGCCCGCAGCGCGGAAAGTGACGCACCATGACTGCGCTGCAATGGATCACCGCGATCCTTGCTGCAAGTGGTGGCCTGTTCGTACTCATCGGAGGAATCGGGGCCCTGCGTATGCCGGATCTGTACACGCGCATGCATGCTGCCAGCCTGACCGATACCCTGGGCAGCCTGCTGATCCTGTCCTCGCTGATGCTTCAATATGGTTTGAGCCTGGCGACGCTGAAGCTTTGTGCAATAGCAATTTTTCTCCTGTTTACCAGCCCTGTATCTACCTACGCGCTGGGCAACGCGGCATTGCTTTCAGGGCATAAGCCGCTGATGAAAGACAGCGAAGGGGCAAAGGGCGATGATTGAGCTGCTGTCGATATTTCTGCTCAGCCTGATGGTTATCACCGCGGCCGGCGTGGTGGTGTCACGCAACCTGTTTGCCGCCACCATGCTCATGGGAATTTTCAGTCTGCTCATGGCAGCCAGCTTTATTTTGCTGGATGCACCGGACGTGGCGCTCACCGAGGCGGCGGTGGGTGCGGGTATTTCTACCGTGTTGCTCCTGTCAGCGCTTGCGCTCACAGCGAAGGAGGAGCGCACCAAGGGTATGCAGCCCCTGCTTGCATTGGTGGTCGTGATCATTACGGCCGGGGTCATTTTTTACGCCACATTTGACAAGCCGGCGCTGGGTGATCCGAATGCGCCGGTGCAGGCGCATATGTCAGCGGAATATTTTCCGATGACGCAGCAGCATATTGATATTCCCAACATCGTCACGGCGGTGCTTTCCAGCTTTCGTGGCTACGATACCCTGGGTGAGGTGATCGTGGTTTTAACCGCAGCCATTGGTGTGTTGTTCATGATCGGCCCCGGTGCGCCTCTGGGTAAGAGAAGTCCGTCAACGGGTGCGGCGATTCAGGGCGGGCTCAAGCATCATGAGCCGCTGCGGGTGGTTGGCAAGATCGCGATCCCTTTCATTCTGCTGTTTGCCCTGTATGTGCAGTTTCATGGCGAGTATTCACCAGGTGGTGGTTTTCAGGCAGGAGCCTTGCTCGCCGCCGCGGTCATTCTGTATAGCTTGATTGAAGGTCAGGATGCTGCCATCGCGGTGATCCCACCGGGGGTGCTCAAGGCCATGGCGGCCGGTGGTGCGCTGCTGTTTGGTGCGGTTGGCATTGTGACGATGCTGATGGGCGGTAATTTTCTTGACTATGACGTTCTTCGGGAAAATCCGGTCAAGGCGCAACAGCTGGGAATTCTGGTGATCGAGGCGGGCGTGGGCATTACGGTGGCGGGTGTGTTGCTGTCGGTGTATCACGCTTTTGCGGCGCGGGGCCGGACATGAGCAGCGTGGTTGATCTGTTCAATTACTGGGTGTTCGTGGTCCTGTTGATGATCGGTTTTTACGCGATCATCGCGCGGGATAACCTGATCAAGAAACTGCTGGGCATTTCAATTTTCCAGGCCGCGGTGTTTCTGCTGTTCATTTCCATGGGCAAGGTCGACGGGGGCACGGCACCGATCATTGTGAATGATAATTGGGATGATGTATTTTCTAATCCCTTGCCACAAGTCCTTATACTTACTGCAATTGTTGTAGGTATTTCAACACTGGCGCTGGGCCTTGCGATCGTCGTGCGCATCAAGGAAGCCTACGGCCGTATTTCTGATATCGACGCGCCGGAGCGCGACTCCACACCATGAGCATCACCGCTCAATTACCGGCGCTGCAGGTTGTGGTGCCGATGCTCACCGCGCCGATTCTTGTGCTGCTGCGCGACGCCCGCCTGGCATGGTTGGCAGCGGTTATAACCAGCATCATGACGCTGATTATTGCTGTCGCATTGGCCTCAGCGGTGCTTGGTGGCATGACGATCACCTACGACATGGGTGGCTGGGCGGCGCCTTACGGCATTGAGTTGCGGGTTGATGCGCTCAGTGCCACGCTGCTGCTCGTGGTCAGTGGTGCATCGACATTGGCCTTGCTGGCTGGTCGCTCAAGCCTGACCCGGCAAATCGGCGGAGAACGCCTGCCCCTGTTTCTGGCGGCCTGGTTGCTGGCCTTGTCCGGGCTGGTCGGGATTCTCGTCAGTGGCGATGCCTTTAATATTTTCGTGTTCATGGAGATCTCCTCCCTGGCCACCTACATCCTTGTCGCCGGGGGGCCTCAGCGCCGTGCGCTGCCGGCCGTCTTCAAGTACCTCATTACCGGCACCGTGGGAGCGACGTTCTATCTGATCGGTGTGGGCATGGTGTTCATGATGACCGGAACGCTGAACATCGCTGATATGGAACAGCAACTGGCCGGCGTCAGTGGCTCGAACCTGATCTATGTTGCAGCAGGCTTCATCACGATTGGCCTGGCCCTGAAAGCAGCCATCTTCCCGCTGCATGCCTGGATGCCAAACGCGTATACCTATGCGCCGCATGTCGCCACCGCATTCATTGCCGCGTGTTCAACCAAGGTTGCGCTGTACGTCCTGTTGCGCCTCGATTTCTTCGTTTTCCAGCAGAACCTGGTCGGGCATGAGAGTCATTTTGCGCTGGTGCTGATGCCCCTGGCCGTGCTGGGAATATTGTTTGGCTCTATCGCGGCGATATTTGAGCAGAACATCAAGCGCATTCTGGCTTTCTCATCCCTGGCGCAGCTTGGATACATTCTCCTTGGGGCCTCGTTGGTTACGGTGGCGGGTTTCAATGCGGCGGTGCTGCACCTGTTTAACCATGCGCTCATAAAGTCCGCCCTGTTCCTGTCGGTGGTCTGTCTCAGCCTGCGCTTTGCCA
This sequence comes from uncultured Gammaproteobacteria bacterium, assembly GCA_942491555.1. Taxonomy (GTDB): domain Bacteria; phylum Pseudomonadota; class Gammaproteobacteria; order Xanthomonadales; family SZUA-36; genus Marinihelvus. Next base: position 445,998 of record CALOBN010000003.1, on the reverse strand, counting down.
GCCTGCGGCTGAATGATCTGGGCGGGGCAGGGCGCCAGATGCCCTGGACATTCACGGCATTTGTTATTGCCGGTCTGAGCCTTATCGGTATCCCGGGTACGGCAGGGTTTGTGAGCAAGTGGGCGCTGATTCTGGCGGTCATGCAGCAAGGCGCCCTGGGCGTCGCACTGGTCACCGTGATCGTGGTGAGCTCGCTGCTGGCGGTGGTGTATGTCTGGCGTATGGTTGAGCAGCTCTGGTTTGGTGAGCCCGCGGAGGGAGCGGCTGTGGTCAGAGAGGCGCCTCTGTGGCCGTTGCTGATCACCTGGCTGGCAGTCGGTCTGAATATCTGGTTCGGTCTTAATGCGGACGTGTCCGGGGCGCTGGCAGGTATGGCCGCGGAAGATTTTCTGAGGCACGTTCCATGAGTGCCTCCATGCTGATTGCACTGAGCATGCTGTTGCCTGCGGCAGGCGCGATTCTTATTGCCCTGGCAGGTCGCTGGCCGAACCTTCGCGAAACGATCACGCTGGTGACAGCCGTGTCGCTGATGGCCTGTGTCTGGAGCCTGTTGCCGCTCGTAGCGGCGGGGGAACGACCAGCACTCAGGGCCTGGGAGATGATGCCCGGCTTCGAAATCGCTTTCGAAGTTGAGCCGCTGGGCATGCTGTTTGCCGCCCTGGCATCCCTGCTGTGGATCGTCAATTCGGTCTATTCCATTGGCTATATGCGGGGCAATGGTGAGCAGCACCAAACCCGCTTCTATGCGTGCTTTGCGATCGCCCTGGCTGCGACGATGGGTATCGCCTTTGCCGGTAATCTGCTGACGCTGTTCCTGTGCTACGAGATCCTCACGATTTCCACGTATCCACTGGTGGCGCACAAGGGCGACAAGGCGACCATCAAATCGGCCCGGGTTTACCTGGGCATCCTGATTGGCACATCAATTGGCCTGTTTCTGCCGGCCATTTTGTGGACCCAGACCGTCGCCGGAACCCTTGATTTCACCGTGGGCGGAATTCTCGAGGGCAAGATGAGTGGTCCGGCCGTGGGACTGCTGCTGGCCCTGTTTGTGCTGGGTATCGCCAAGGCGGCCATTATGCCCGTGCACCGCTGGCTGCCAGCGGCGATGGTGGCGCCGACTCCGGTGAGCGCGCTGCTGCATGCGGTGGCGGTGGTCAAGGCAGGCGTGTTTACGATCACCAAGGTAATCACCTACATATTTGGTCTCGACTTTCTGGCTACCCAGCCCAGCGCCGACTGGTTGACGCCGCTGGCGTCATTCACGGTGCTGGCGGCCAGTGCGATCGCCCTGGCGCAGACCAATCTCAAGCGTATGCTGGCGTATTCGACCATCAGCCAGCTGTCCTACATCATCATGGCGGCCGCAGTCCTCAAGCCCTTGTCCGAGATTGGCGCGGCCGTGCACATGGTGTCGCACGCCTTTGGCAAGATCACACTGTTCTTTGCTGCCGGCGCAATCTACGTGGCAGCCAAAAAAACCGAGTTATACCAGCTGCATGGAATCGGGCGCCGCATGCCGTGGACCATGACCGCTTTCAGCATTGGCGCCTTGTCCATGATTGGCGTGCCGCCGACCGCCGGTTTTGTATCCAAATGGTACATCCTGGGCGGGTCGCTGGAGGCGGGGAATCTGCTGGTGGTTTTCACCCTGGTCGCCAGCACGGTGCTTAATGCGGCTTATTTCTTGCCGGTTATCTACCGTGCCTGGTGGCGGCCCGAAACACTGCCCGCCAAAGACCATGGTGAGGCGCCCTGGCCCATGGTGCTGGCGTTGACGATTACGGCCACGCTGACCATAGCCTTTTTCCTCTTCAACCAGCCCGTGCTCGACCTGGAGTCACAACTCGTAGGAAAGATGAAATGAGTGATGTGAGCGACAAAAAGCCGGAACCTGAAAAAGTGGTTGCGGGCGATAACAACTGGCTGACCAGGCCGGCGACGATCCGTAAGCTGTGGTGGGTTTTCGGTGCCGTGCTTGTCCTGACCGTCGTTGCGCAGTTTTTTATTCCCATCGAAGGCAAGTTCTCGCTGGACTCGATGTTTGCCTTTGGTGCCTGGTATGGCTTTGGGACCTGCGTGCTCATGGTGCTTGCTGCGCGGGTTCTGGGCTGGTGGCTGAAGCGTCCGGAAGAGTACTACGCCGAACTGGGGATCGAACCACCGCCGCAGGAGAAGGAGCGCTCTGATGATTGAGTTTCTTCCTCCCGGCCTGATCATGCTGGCCGGCGCGTTGTTAATCGCGCTGACCCGGGGTGCCTTACGCAGTGCCGTGGTTCTGACCGTGCCCCTGGTTACCTTGTGGGTGGTGTGGATGATCCCGGACGGGGTGGTTGCCACCGCGACCTACCTTGATTACCAGATACAACTGGTCGAGGGTGCTCCGGTGCGCCGGCTGTTTGCCACGATCTTCTGCATCATGGCCTTTGTCGGTGGCCTGTACGCCTATCGGACGGCGAGGGGTTATGAGCTATCGGCCGCCTTTGCCTACGCAGCCGGCGCCATCGGTGTGTGTTTTGCGGGCGATCTGATCACCCTGTTCCTGTTCTGGGAGCTGATGGCGATTTTCTCCACGATCATCGTTTTTTGTGGCGGCACCGAGCGCTCGCGGGCCGCAGGTATCCGCTATGCGGTGATCCACCTGATGGGTGGTGTTATTCTGAAGGTGGGCATCGAGTCGGTCATGGTGAACACCGGCTCCGTCGAAATCCAGGCCATGCGCGCCACGGACTTCGGAACCTGGATGGTGTTGATGGGTATTCTGATCAACGCGGCGGCACCGCCCCTGTCTGCCTGGCTTGCCGATGCCTATCCGGAGTCCAGTCCCACCGGTTCGGTATTCCTGTCTGCCTTTACCACCAAGACCGCGGTACTCGCGCTCATTCTGCTGTTCCCCGGCGAGGCGGTACTGATCCCGATCGGCCTGTTCATGATCTTCTACGGCATTATCTATGCCCTGCTTGAGAATGATGCACGGCGGATTCTGGCGTACTCGATCGTGAACCAGGTGGGGTTCATGGTGACCGCAGTGGGTATTGGTACAGAAACAGCATTGAATGGTGCCGCGGCGCATGCCTTTGCGCACATTATCTACAAAGCCCTGCTGTTTATGAGCGCGGGCGTGGTGGTGTATCGCACCGGCCTGAACCGGGTCAGTGACCTGGGTGGCCTGTTCCGCACGATGCCGCTGACCTGTATCTGCGGGATCATCGGCGCGCTGGCCATTTCGAGCTTCCCGCTAACCTCAGGCTACACAACCAAGACCCTGATCTCCGAGGGTGCTGCAGAACAGGGCATGGTGTTGGTTTACTACCTGCTGGCAGCGGCTTCGGCCGGCGTATTCCTGCATGCCGGGATCAAATTCCCCTGGTTTGTGTTTTTCCAGAAGGACTCAGGTCTGCGGCCGCAAGATGCGCCCTGGAACATGGGTCTTGCCATGGTGATTTTTGCCGCGGCCTGCATCTTTATCGGTGTCTACCCCGACCCGCTATATGCCCTGCTGCCATATCCTGAAGATGCGAATTTCTACAAGCCGGGCAAGGTGTTGTTCTACCTCCAGCTGCTGCTGTTCAGCGGGCTCGCATTCTTCCTGATGCTGCCGCTGATGAAGCGCACCCTGACCCTGTCTCTGGATCTGGACTGGGTATACCGCCGGATGCTGCCCGCAATGTGGCGCTGGTTTGCCGGAGCGATCGCAACGATACGTGACAAAGCAGTCAAAGACCTGGCGGCTGCACGGCGTAGTCTGGGTGACTGGTTGGGTGAACATTGGGGTGCGAAGGGCGTGTTTGCCCGTTCCTGGCCAATCAGCACCACGGCCCTGTGGATTGCCGCGCTGCTGGCCGCCTATGTTCTGGTTTATTACGTCTGACAGTGGCTGACGAGCGAACAGCGTCAACGGAGATGCCGGAGCCGCCTGGCGCTTTACAGGCCTTTGTGGAATCCCCCGGTTTTACACGTTTCATTGTCACGATCATCGTGCTCAATGCCATCTCCCTCGGCCTGGAGACTTCGCCTGCGGTGATGGACCGGATGGGAGGTGCATTGCTGTTCTTCGACCGTGCGGCCCTCATCATCTATACCATTGAGTTAAGCCTTAAATTCCTTGTCTATCGCCTGTCGTTCTTCAAACAGGGCTGGAATGTTTTTGATCTCGTGATTGTCGGTACCGCCTGGCTGCCTGCTGGTGGTGCGCTTTCGGTACTGCGGGCACTGCGCATTCTGCGTGTACTCCGCCTGTTGTCGGTGGTGCCGCAAATGCGCTCGGTGATCGGCGCCCTGTTCTCAGCCTTGCCGGGCATGGGTTCAGTGGTGGCGGTACTCATGCTGGTGTTTTATGTCGCCTCGGTGATGGCCACGAAACTTTACGGAGCCGCTTTTCCCGAATGGTTCGGGGGCATCGGTGCGTCCATGTATACGCTGTTCCAGATCATGACCCTGGAAAGCTGGTCCATGGGCATAGTCCGTCCGGTGATGGAGGAGTTCCCCCTGTCATGGATCTTTTTTGTGCCCTTTGTGGTGGTCACGAGTTTTGCGGTGCTTAATCTTTTCATCGCGCTGATTGTTAACTCCATGCAGGCGGAGCACATGCAGGACCGGGAAGCTGCCGAACACGCAGAGCAAGTCGCTCATGATGAACGTGAGGAGTTACTGCACAGCATGCGTGCATTGCGGGAAGAGGTACGCGCGCTCACCAATGCCCAGGCCCAATCGCCCGGCATAAACAAGGAGAGTCCCTGATGTCGACTGAACTCGCGGCCATGCAGAACCGTGGCTGGTTCAGGCGTTTTCTCGATGCGGTGGAGTGGCTTGGCAATCTTCTGCCGCATCCGGTTTCCCTGTTTGCCATCCTGTGCTTTGCGGTGCTCTTGCTAAGCGGTGTCGCCGGCTACTTTGGCCTGTCAGTGCCGGATGTGCGACCCAGTGCGGGGGCGGGTGCGCGCATTGAGGCCATCAGCCTGCTCAACGCCGCAGGTCTGCGCCGTATTGTGGAAAACCTCGTCACCAACTTTACCGGCTTTGTCCCCCTGGGCACCGTGCTGGTGGCTTTGCTGGGCGTTGGCGTTGCCGATAAGTCAGGTCTGCTGTCCGCGGTGGTAAGGACGCTGGTACTGCGCGCGCCGAGGCAGCTGGTCACGGTGGCCATCGTGTTTGCGGGGGTGCTATCCAATACGGCCTCCGAAATGGGCTACGTGGTTCTCGTGCCCCTGGCCGGTGTGGTGTTTTACAGTCTCGGCCGTCATCCGCTGGCAGGTATGGCGGCGGCCTTCGCCGGGGTATCCGGTGGCTATAGCGCTAATCTGCTGATTGGTACGGTTGACCCCTTACTGGCCGGGATTACCGAAGTGGCCGCGCACCTGATCGACCCGGCCTACGAGGTGCATGCGGCGGTTAACTGGTACTTCATGATCGTCAGTACTTTCCTGGTGACCCTGGTGTGCTCCCTGGTCACAATCTTTATCGTCGAGCCGCGTCTTGGGCAATATGACCCTGAAAACGCCCAGAAAGGTGCTCTATCCGAGGCAACGCTTGAGCCATTGAACCGGCTGGAACGCAAAGGCCTGTTGTGGGCTGGTATCGCGGCAACGGTCGTGTCGCTGTTGCTGGCAGCCACCGTTGTACCGGAGTCGGGTGTGCTGCGAAATCCGGAAACCGGAGATGTGTTGCGTTCGCCGTTCCTGCGCGGAATTGTGGCGCTGATCTTCGTGTTCTTCCTCATTCCCGGAGTGGTTTACGGCAAAGTGGTCGGCACCATCAATAACGACAAGGACCTGATCAATGCGATGGCGGACACCATGGGATCCATGGGTTTGTATATCGTGCTGGTATTTTTTGCGGCGCAGTTCGTGGCCTTCTTCGGCTGGACGAATCTTGGCGCGATCATCGCGGTCGCCGGCGCCCAGACGCTGCAGGCCATTGGCCTGACCGGCCCGTTGGTGTTTGTTCCGTTCATCATGATGTGCAGCTTTATCAACCTGATGCTGGGCAGCGCTTCGGCCCAATGGGCCGTTACGGCACCGATTTTTGTACCCATGCTGATGCTGACCGGCTACAGCCCGGAAGTGATCCAGGCGGCTTATCGTATCGGTGACTCGACGACCAACATCATCACCCCGATGATGAGCTACTTCGGTTTGATTCTGGCTTTCGCGACCCGTTATGACCGAAACCTCGGAATCGGCACGTTGATTGCCACCATGCTGCCTTATTCAATTTGTCTGTGGGTGGCCTGGGTGGCACTGTTTTTCCTGTATGTATTCGGCCTTGGACTGCCGGTCGGTCCGGCCACCAACACCTATTACCCTGCAGGGTGAGGATGAATGTCCATGAATGAACAAGCCACTACCCCTGCTGTCCAGCCGGGCGGTTTTCTTGGTGCGGTAGAGCGTATTGGTAACCGGATTCCCGATCCGGCCATGCTGTTTATCGTGTTGTTTTTCGTGGTCGCAGTGTTGTCCTGGCTGTTTTCTTTCGTGGACTTTGCGGTGATTGATCCGCGTACCGGTGCGCCGATCGTGGTCAACAACCTGTTGAGCGGACAAGCCATCACCACCTTCATGTCCAGCATGGTGACCAACTTTTCCGGTTTCGGGCCGGTGGGAACGGTGCTGGTCGCTATGCTGGGTATAGGCGTGGCCGAGCACTCCGGTTTCATCAACACGAGCCTGCGGGCCTTGCTCAGCGTTACCCCGAAGCAACTGTTAACCCCGATGGTAATCTTCGTGGGAATCGTCAGTCACTCGGCGGTGGATGCGGGCTATGTGTTGGTTATTCCCCTGGGTGGATTGATTTTTTACGTGGCCGGACGACACCCGCTGGCGGGAATCGCAGCTGCTTTTGCAGGCGTTTCAGGTGGTTTTTCCGCCAACCCGGCACCGTCATCCCTGGACCCCTTGCTGCAGTCACTGACCCAGGTGGGTGCGCAGATTCTTGACCCCGGTATCGAGGTGAACCCGCTCAACAACTACTTTTTCACCGCGACCTCCTCAATCCTGATCGTGATCCTGGGCTGGTGGTTGACCGACAGGGTGGTTGAGCCCCGCTTGCGTGCCACCGAGGTAGACGGTGACCTCAGCGACTTACCCGCCATGGACAAGCTTGAGTCCCACGAGCGCAAGGGCATGTGGGCTGCGATCGCCGTGATGGTTTTCGGACTGGCCCTTGTTTTCCTTACCGCGCTTCCCGCTGATTCGGCGTGGCGTAATGACGAGGGTGTGATCACCAATTTCAACTCTCCCATCATGCGCTCCATCGTCACCCTGATCTTCCTGCTGTTTTTGATTCCCGGCATTGTGTATGGCCTGGTGGCTGGAACCATACGCAGCTCCAAAGATATGATCGAGGGTATGACCAAGGCCATGAACTCGATGGCCTATTACCTGGTCATCATGTTTTTCATCGCCCAGTTCGTTTACGCCTTTAACGTGTCGAACCTGGGTGCGCTGATGGCACTGGAAGGCGCGCAGTTGCTTAAATCCCTGGCTTTGCCCTGGTATGTCACGATCGTCGGCATCGTGATGCTTACTGGCTTTGTGAACATATTTGTTGGCTCGGCGAGTGGCAAGTGGGGTCTTCTGGCGCCCATCTTTGTGCCGATGTTGATGACCCTGGGCATATCGCCTGACCTGACCCAGGCTGCATACCGGGTGGGTGATTCGAGCACCAATATCATTACCCCCCTGATGCCGTATTTTCCCCTGGTGGTGATCTACTGCCAGCGCTATTGCAAAGGCACCGGAATTGGCACCCTGGCGGCCATGATGTTGCCTTATTCCATCACGTTCCTGGTGGTGTGGACGGCGTTTCTCCTGCTGTACACCTTCAGCGGATTGCCGCTGGGTATCATGTCCAGCTACACCTATCCTGCCGGCGGCTAATACATCGATAAAACCGATGTGTAGTGAAGGTATATTCGATTTATATTTCACACATTTCGCACGATTCTGACGGTAATATCTCCCCCAATTCAACGGGAGTAGATCTGATGAACAAACGGTTTAAGTCGAGCGCTGCAGCCCTGGTCCTAGGCCTGGCGATCAGTTTGAATACCAACGCAGGCGAGAGCGTCGATGAGGCGGTGATCACAACGCCTGATGAGGCAATCATGGCGCTCAAAGCGGGTAATGAGCGTTTCTTAAGCGGCAACACCCTTGATCAGGATTTTGCGGCTCAGATTGAGGCCACGGCTGGCGGCCAGGCTCCGTTTGCCGGAATCCTTTCATGCCTCGATTCACGCGTTCCACCGGAAATCCTGTTTGATCAGGGTATCGGTGACATCTTTGTAGGGCGTGTGGCAGGCAATGTTGAAGACACGAAAATGGTCGGCAGCTTTGAATTTGCCGGTGCGCTGGTCAACATCAAGCTGCTCGTGGTTATGGGTCACACCTCTTGCGGTGCGGTGCAGGGTGCTTGTGCCGGAGCCCAATTGGGTAACCTGACCGCACTGCTGGACCGGATCCAGCCAGCGATTGATGTCGTTGCTGCAGAATATCCGGAAGGCGAGATCTGTGAGGCGCCGCTGCTGGATTTGGTTGCTACGCAGAACGTTGTGCAGATGATCGAAGATATTCGTGAGCGCAGCCCGGTACTGGTGGATCTTGAAGCAGAAGGCAAAATCAAGATTGTTGGCGCCATGTATGATGTCAGCACTGGCAAGGTTACCTGGCTGTAACGCCCTCCTCATTACAGTCAATAACTAAAAAAGCCCCCGCGTTGCGGGGGCTTTTTTACGTCCCGGGATTTTCCAGGCGCTGGATTTTGTCTTCAACTTTTTTGCGCAGAGCCGCCTTGTAGTCCCGCAGCCGTCCACGCAACTCGGCATCCCCGGTAGACAACATTTGTACAGCCAGAATGCCGGCATTGGCGGCATTGTCGATGGCCACGGTGGCAACCGGCACACCTGCGGGCATCTGCACGATGGACAGCAGTGCGTCTTCACCATTCATGCAGGTGGCACTGACCGGCACACCGATAACGGGCAACTCACTCAGTGCGGCGGCCATGCCCGGCAGGTGAGCAGCGCCTCCGGCGCCGGCAATGATGACCCTTAACCCGCGTTGCTCTGCGTTTTTAGCGTAGTCGTATAAGCGGTCCGGCGTACGGTGCGCGCTGACAATCGTCATTTCATAGGGCACGCCGAGTTCATCCAGCATATCTGCGGCTGCGCGCATGACCGGAAGGTCCGAATCGCTACCCATGATAATGCCGACTTTTGCGATCGTTCCAGTCTCTGCAGTCATTAACCTGTCTCCTCTTGGACTGGCTCCAGCCCTGTCTGTTGACCTTGCCTGAGCATGGTCAGGGTTTGTTCTGCGGCCTGCGTAACCTGCTCAGGGTTTTCGCCGACTGCCGTCAGGTGGCCCATTTTGCGTCCCGCCTGGCCGGTGGATTTACCGTACCAGTGAACGCTGACTGGTGTCGCGCCGTTACGCTGCAGGTCCAGTGGCCGATCCGGGCAAACGGGCTCAAGGCCGTCCTCGTACAGCAGGTTCAGCATCACGGCAACCGGCGTCAGAGCGGAAATCCCGGCCAGCGGCAAGCCCATAACAGCGCGCACATGTTGATCAAATTGTGAGTGCGCGAATCCTTCCATGGTCAGATGTCCCGAGTTGTGTACGCGTGGGGATATTTCGTTAATCGTGACGGAGCTCTCACCTGCCACGAACAGCTCAACGGCATAAACCCCCGGACTGTCGAGTTTGCCGATCGCCTGCAATGCCAGCGCGCGTGCTTCTTTGACCAATTCGGGGGATAAGTCGCCCGGGCTGGTAACGCTGTGAACTGCGTTGTAGCGGTCATCAAAAGTCATCGAAACAGGCGGGTAGGCCAGCAGCTTCCCATGCAGATCACGCACGACAACCACGCCAATCTCACGACAGGGCTGCAGAGCCGGCTCCAGGTAACTGGGAACGCTCCATAGATTCTCCAGGTCACTCTCGGTGCGTAAAAGCTGTACACCCTTGCCGTCATAGCCGCCCCGATGCGCCTTTTGCACAACCGGCAAGGACCACTCGCCGGTAATCAGTTCGCGTGGCAAAACACCATTTACGACAGGCAGATATGGCAAGGTGGGGAGGTTTTCGCGAGAGAGCCAGGTTTTCTGCACGCCTTTGTCCTTGAACAGCGCCAGGGTTTCTACACCCGGTCGTACGTGGACATCGCCGCGGCGCTCGGCCGCTGCGAGCAGCTCGAGGGTCTCATCAGGGATGGCCTCGAGTTCAAAGGTGATGACATCGCAGTTGTCGATGAGCTGCTGGATAGCTTCAAGGTCATCGAGCCCTGCCACGATGGCGCGGCCGGCGGCCTGCACGGCTGAACCTTGCGGGTTGGGTTCCAGGACCATGGTCTGAATGTCCAGTCGTGCGGCCGCCCGGCACAGGAAAAGCCCGAGTTGGCCGCCACCCAATATGCCCAGGCAGGCTTTGTTTTTGGTGCTGTTGTTCATGATATGCCAACCGTTGAATCTGGCTGCTAAGCCGGTAGCTTGCCGCTGAAAAAGGCGCAAAGGATACCGTAAATTGCCCGTCAGGACATGCTCTGGCGCGGATTAGCCAGGAGCGGCCAGGAGTCGTGCTGTTAAGTTGCCGCAAAAGAAAAACCCGCCATTGGTGGCGGGTTTTCTGTGGCCCGTGAAGATGGGCCAGACACTGGTGATTGGCGGAACTTATTCCGGCAAGAGGACCGTGTCGATGACGTGGATTACGCCATTGCTGGTCATGATGTCGGCCTGGATAACCGTGGCATTGTTGATCATGACTTTTTCACCCATCACTGCGATCTCGACGTCCTGACCGTTGACCGTGGTAGCAGAGTCAAGGGTGACAACATCGGCTGCGGTCACTTCACCACCAACCACGTGGTAGGTCAGGACGGCAACCAGCTGGTCCTTGTTTTCCGGCAGGAGCAGTGTGTCTACCGTTCCGGCGGGCAGGTTGGCAAATGCCTCATCGGTTGGGGCAAATACCGTGAAAGGGCCTTCGCCCTGCAGTGTGTCAACGAGGCCTGCAGCGGTCAGAGCGGCTGCCAGCGTGGTGAAGCTTCCGGCTGCGACGGCCGTCTCGACGATGTCTTTCTGATCGCCATGGTCGCCATGGCCATCAGCCATCACCGGGGTCGTCGTTAAAAGCACGGCGCCGGCAGCAAGGGCGGCAGTAGTCAGGGAACGAAATGTCATTGGAAACTCTCCTTAAGTTGAATAATGACCGGCTACGCATTGAAGGCGGGACCCGGCAAGCCGGCACCGAAGATGCCAGCGGGGGAGAGTGTGGGGGCGGCGGAGTGAATATGGCGTGCTTACCGGGTGAAGTTCACGTTAGTGCAGGAACTCCTTAAGGTTGCCATGTCAGCAGTTCTTTCATGAATACGCTTGAACGGTCACAATAGCGCGTACCTTTTAAAGGCCTGAATATGCTTCCCTTTTCCAAATCAATTAAAGCCTGGCTGGAGAACCTCCGGTTTCCTTATCTGCTGCTGCTGACTTTCATCCTGTTTGTACTCAATGTTTTTATTCCGGATGCCTTGCCCCTGGCGGATGAACTGCTGCTGGCGCTGGGCACCATTTTGCTGGCTCGCATGAAACGCCGCAAACCTGCTGCCGAAGATGATCCGGAATTGCCGCCGGGTAAGCGTTGAAACCTGAGAAAAAAAATCGGCCGGGTCAACTGCAGGAACACTGCTGTTGACCCGGCCGATGGGTATTCAGGTTTTAGTTCAGCGGCGCGCGTGGCACCGGCTCGAGACGTAAGATCGGCGAAGTACCCTCGCGGGCATCGATTGCAACGTAAACGAAACCGTCCGGCCCAACGCGCACATCACGCACCCGGCCTTGGCCGCGCAACAGGATGTCTTCAAAAACAACCTCGCCATCTTCAACGCCAACGACGTCCAGTCGGGTTCCTGACAGTCCCCCGGCCAGGAACAGGCCCTGCCACTCGGGAAAAGCCTCGCCATTGTAAATAGCCAGTCCTGAAACACCGGTTGATGGAACCCAGAATTTGACCGGATCAACCATGCCCTCGGCAGTGCTTCGCGCATGGATTGCCTCACCACCATATTGAACGCCAAGCCCAACCACGGGCCAGCCATAATTCTGACCGGATTCCAGCAGGTTCAGTTCATCACCACCCTCCGGCCCGTGCTCGGTGATCCAGACCTGGCCGGTTTCTGAATCAACCACCAGTCCCTGCGGGTTGCGATGTCCGTAGGTCCAGATTTCCGGCAGGGCATCTTTCGTCTCCAGGAACGGGTTGTCGGCCGGAATGCTACCATCGTCATTCAGGCGCACCACGACACCCTGATGAGACTCAAGATCCTGGGCCGGGTGTGCTTCGAGGTCGCCGCTAGGGGGTGCCTGACGGTCACCCACGGTGATAAACAGATAACCTTCGTTATCAAAGGCCAGCCGCGAGCCATAGTGACCACGGCCACTGCTTACGGCCTGAAAGATTTCCTCCTGGTCCGTAAACGTCATGCCGTCAAGCCGGCCGCGCACAACGGCGGTGGTTGAGGCCTCTTCGTCCAGGGACCGGGCCAGGCTGAGATAAACATAACCATTGTTTGCATAATCCGGATGCAGTACGACGTCCAGCAGCCCGCCCTGTCCGGTGGCGAACACCTCCGGCACGCCGGCGATCGGTTCGTCCAGCAACCGGCCATCCTGAATCAAGCGCAGCCGCCCGGGTTTCTCAGTAACCAGCATGTCACCGGAAGGCAAAAAGGCCATCGACCAGGGCCGTTCCAGACCCTCGGCGACAGTAACAACGCGATAATCATGTCGATCCGAGCGACCGATATCATCTGCCAGAAGTGGACTGCTGCCGATGGTGAAGGCGAGGGCGGTTATCAGGGTGGTGCGAAACAGCGGCATGGCTCGTGGCATCGATAAAGCTCCGGTAAGGTTAATGCAGTAAGGGAATCAAGCCCGATAGTGTAACGACAATGGGGTCGGCGGTAGACATGTGCAATGGACTATTCATCGGTTCACTGTGAAATGTCACATGCAACACATCGGAATATCCTTATGATAGAGCGATGAGACATTTAAACTATGCCCATCTCCAGTATTTCTGGGTCGTTGCCCGGGAGGGCAGCATCGTGCAAGCCGCCGAAGTGCTTCATGTAACCCCGCAAACGATCAGCGGTCAGCTTAAACAGCTCGACCAGGTCGTGGGCGAACGCCTGTTTGACCGCTCCGGCAGAAACCTGGTGCTGTCCTCCACCGGGCGGGTTGTCTTTCATTATGCCGATGAGATCTTCAGCATCGGTGCCGAGCTTGCGCAGGTGGTTGGCGGGCGCAAGGCGGGCGTACAGCCGGTTCTCAACGTGGGTATTGTTGAATCCATTCCCAAACTGATTGCGGCCCAGATCCTGAAGCCTGTCCTGGCGATTGACCAGCCGCCGCGCCTGGCTTGCCTCGAAGCGCCACTGGATGACCTGCTGGCAGAGTTGGCCATTCACCGGCTGGATATGGTTTTGTCCGACCAGCCCTTGCCCGCGGGATTGCATGTGCGCGCTTTTAATCATCCCCTGGGCCTCAGTGATATCGCCTTCTTCGCGCGGCGTAAGGAGGCCCGGGAAATCAGCGGGGAATTTCCTGCCTGCCTCGATGGCCAGCCTCTCCTGCTGCCATCACAGGGCAGTGCGCTGCGTCGACGCATGGATGACTGGTTTGAGCAGGAGGGCATTGCGCCCTATCCGGTGGCGGAGTTCACCGACAGCGCGCTCATGAAAGCATTTGGCCAGGCGGGCGCCGGAATATTTCCCGGACCGGTTGCCATCAAGGACGATATTTGCCAGATGTACGGGGTTGAGGAAATAGGACAGACGCCGGAAATTCAGGAGCGGTATTACGCGATCTCGCATGAGCGCCGCCTCAAACACTCGGCTGTTCTGACCATCATCGACGCTGCTCGCCAGAATCTGTTTGCGGTCCAGTGATGGTCGGAATTAGGTAACACCATCTAATCTGACTGAATACTTCGAAAAAGCCGATCTGTTTGTCAGCTTAAAACAGCTGGTGGCTGTGCGCTGCAGGTGTCATTGTCACGCAGTGAATTGGCTTTCGGCACCAATGCTGAAAGACCCTTAACGGATGGCAAGTCCGCGGAGTCAATAATGAATCTGAATCGAATTTTTGATGGATTGTTCTCGAGCGGTGTCGCCGGTGGTGTCGCTGGCGGCGCGGCTTCGGCACTGCTCATACAGGGCCTGAGCAGCAAGAAAGGCCGCAAGATGGCCGGCTCGGCCGCCAAGCTTGGTGGTGCGGCGGTGATCGGGGGCCTGGCATGGAATGCGTACCGGAACTATCGTTCGAACAATCCCGGCGACTCCGAAGGACAGCTGGCACAGAGTCCGGGCCTGGCTGAACGTGTCAGGGGCGGACAGCGCTGGGATGCGATCGAAGAAGACGAGTTTCTACCACAGGCCAGTGGTGCTGCGGCCCGGCGCGATCTGATCGTGTTGCGGGCGATGATCACTGCCGCGCACGCGGATGGTCACATTGATGATAATGAACGTCTTGAAATTTTCGGGCGGATCGAAAAGCTGGACTTGAGTCACGCGGAAAAAGGTCTGCTGCTGGAAGAGATCAGCTCACCGCTGGATATTGAACAACTGGTGCAGCAAGTGCCTTCGCGTGCGCTGGCGGCAGAAGTTTACGCAGCCGCGCTGCTGATCGCCGGCACACCATCCCCCGCGCATCGATTATTCCTCCAGGAACTGGCCGATCAAATGACCTTACCCCCAGGCTTCGTAAAAAGCCTGCATGACGAAATCACCCAGCCAGGCACCCTGATCAAAGCCGGTGCAGCGCAAGAATCAGGAGAAACAGTCTCACCCCCGGCCTGAATCATCAGGCCATTGCAACCCGGAAGCCTCGCGCTCCCGGGTTTTTTTTATTTTGAAAGAGCTAAATGCATTTCCTGGGTGAACCTTTCGCGTTTTGGTGGCCGGCCACAACCAAATACCCCGCCACAACCGCAACAACGCCAAAGCAACATGTAGTAGCTCAGCGCGGATCTTTTCCGAAGTACGCCCAGGCCTTGCGGTTCACTTCATGCAGACGCGCTTCAAGTTCCAGCCGAATGGGCTCAAGCTCGTCGACAGGAGTGTTCGGCGGGACCGTGATCGGTTCACCAACCACGATAACAATTCGCGAAAAGGGCCGGGGCAGCATGAAACGATCCCAGCTGTTCCATAGTTTCGCCGAGCTTGCCGCATAGGCGATGGGAATCATGGGTGCCCGGGTGAGTCGTGCCAGCAGGACGGCGCCTATTTTGACCACTTCCGCCGGCCCCTTGGGACCGTCTACGGTAATGACCGGCGAGACGCCTTCTTTATTTACGGTCAGGTACATATCCCGCAGGGCCTGGCCGCCCGTGCGGGTGGGGGAGCCCCTGACTACTTCGGCACCCCATGCGCGGGCCATGGCCGCAGGCACTTCACCGCTGACCGACGGGCTGATTAAAAAGCCGACCTTCATGCCGCGTGGAATCTGGTCCAGCATGAAGCGGCTGCAGAATACGTGCATCTGGTGCCAGTAGCAGGGGATAACCGGCTTGCCGCTATCGACTGCTGCGTCCATGTGCTCCGCGCCGATGACATTGTCCACCTTGCAGGTCGACCACAACAGCTTCGCCACACCGCGCGCCAGGGCAACAAGGAATGCATACCAGGCCTTGCGACCGCCGCTCATGCGTCGGCTTGAGGTTGCCTGGGCGCCGGATGAGCGTGAACGTTGAGCCTTGAGGCCCGGGGCATAGTTTGTTTCTTTTTTTGTCATTTTGCTTTGCTTTAAATCGATCGGGCTACGGGTCTGTGGGCCTGTGGAGCGAACTTTACACGAATGGCCGTGATAAGGCCTGAGAACTGCCCTGCCATGCGCTGCGGTGTATAATTGGCCGCTTGATTGATGAGGCCCCGATGCCCGCAATAACAGCAGCCCCATGACCCCGCCAATGAGCCAATTACCCAATCAGAATATGACCGCGCCCGGGCCCACCGGTCGGCACAATCTCGATTGTGACGAGGCAACATTCAAATTGCTGCCGGAACTGGTTGAGTGCCACGGTGATGTGGTTCGTGTCGAGGCAGATAACCTTAAACGCCCGGCCTGGATTATCAGCAATCCGGCCGACATCCGACGGGTACTGATTAGCAATCACCGCAACTACGTCAAAGGCGTGGGCTTTGAGCGGGTCGAGATGCTGCTGGGTAACGGCATTATTGTGAGCGACGGGGCTTTCTGGCGACGGCAGCGGACCATGATTCAGCCGGCCTTCAGCCGTGGCAGCATGCCGCGCTATTTTTCGATGATCAAGACCGCCACCCAGCGCCTGGAGCGGCAATGGTCGGCATTTGCTGCAACGGGCGAGCCCGTCGACATTACCCGTTCGGTCAGTGATTACGCCCTGGAAGTGATCCTGCGGGCCATTTTCAGCGATGACCTTGATTTTTTTGTGGACCAGGAAGGCATCAACCCGTTTAATTTTCTGACGGATGATCTTTCCCGGGACCTCAGGGTGGCCATGAAATTCCGTCAGCTGCTCAAGCAGGTGCGGGTGTTGATTGAGCGGCGGCGTGAGACCGGCGAGCGGCCGTTTGACCTGCTCTCTACCATGATGGATGCCCGGGCGAGCAAAACCGGCGAGGCGATGACTGACCGCGAGCTGGTCGATGAGGTGGCGACCATGATCATCGCCGGGCATGAGACCTCGGCCGGCACACTTGGCTGGGCCTGGCACTTGCTGGGTGGTGATGAGCCCACTGCAGAGCGCTTGCGCAATGAAGTCCGGGAGGTGTGCCAGGGTGAACCCTTGAACTATGAACACCTCGAAGCGCTGGTTTTCACCCGCCAGGTGCTCGAGGAAACGCTGCGTCTCTACCCCCCGGTATGGCTCTTTACCCGTCGCGCTGTTGCGCCTGATCAGCTGGGTGGCTTTACAATCGAGACGGGCGACAATATTTTCCTGTCGCCTTACCTGGTGCAACGTATGGCGCGCTACTGGCCGGAACCCAACAGCTTCCGCCCGGAGCGTTTCGATCCGGCGCGTGCCGCTGAGCACACCGATTACACGTTCTTTCCATTTTCCGCAGGGCCCCGCCGTTGCATTGGTGAATACTTCTCCTTTATGGAAATGCGCACCCACCTGGCTTTGCTGGCCACCCGGTTCCGCCTGCACCGGGTCGCCGGTCAGCCCGTTGAACTGGAGCCGGCCATCAACTTGCGCAGCAAATATAATCTGATCATGACCATTGAGGCCATCGCCCCATGACAAATCTTCCTGAAACCCTTGGCAGTCTGCTCAAGGCAGCCTCGACACGGCCGCGCGGCGTTACATTTATCGAAGCGGCGGGTGAAGAAGTTCGCGTCGATTACGCATCTTTGCTCGACCGTGCGCTGGGCGTCTTGCACCATTTCCAGGCGCGCGGCCTGGGCGTGGGGGATGAGCTCATCCTGTTCACGAACAGCAACGAACAATTTGTAGATGCTTTTTGGGCCTGTATTCTGGGCGGGATCATTCCGGTACCGGTTGCTGTAGGTATCAGTGATGACCACCGCGCAAAGTTGCTGCAGGTGTTTGCCACCTTGCAGCGCCCGCACCTGTATACCGAGCAAAATCTGTTGTTGCGACTTGAGCGCTATGCAGAGGCCGAGGGCAGGGAGGCTGAGTTCTTCCGGGTTCGCGATAACTGCCTGGTGGTTGATGAAATTGAGACCATCGGGACTCCGGGTCAGCCGCATGAAGCGGAGCCGGATGAAACGGCTTTTATCCAGTTCTCTTCCGGTTCCACCAGTACGCCCAAGGGCGTCGTGCTCACGCACAGCAACGTGCTGGCCAATATCAACGCCATCATGCAGGGCTTCGGTAGTCGCGATGATGATATCGGGCTGAGCTGGATGCCGCTGACCCACGACATGGGGCTTATCGGTTTCCATCTGGTCATGGTTGCGCGCGGCAACGATCACCACATCATGAACACCGCCTTGTTCGTGCGCCGGCCGCTGCTGTGGCTGGAAAAGATCTCAGAACATCGGGCCACGCTCACCTGCTCACCCAACTTCGGCTACAAACACCTGCTCAAGGTTTTTGAATCCAGGGAGCCGGGCGCTATTGACTTGTCCACGGTACGTTTGGTTTTCAACGGCGCTGAGCCGATTTCTGCAGACCTGGCCCGTCATTTTCTCGCGGCCATGGCGCCATTGGGTCTGAACGGCAATGTCATGTTCCCGGTTTACGGCCTGGCCGAGGCAAGTCTCGGTGTGACCTTTCCCGAGCCGGGTGCACCACTGCAAACCATTCTTGCCCACCGGCATGAGTTGCTTGTTGGACAGCCCTGGAAGGCCGCCACGCAGGCTGCTCAGGATGGCGCCGGGGCGAACCTCAGGGAGGATGCCATTGAGTTCGTTATGCTCGGCAAGAGCCTGCCCGATTGCGAGCTGACGATCCGCGATGATGAGGACCATGACCTCCCGGCTGAACATGTCGGGCACGTGCTGATTCGCGGCAAGAACGTGACCCGGGGTTACTACGGCATGGACCCGGAAGACCGGACATTCCATACGGTCGATGGCTGGTTGAGAACCGGCGATCTGGGCATGATTCATGCGGGTCAGCTGGTGATCACCGGGCGCTCCAAAGACATTATTTTCGTCAATGGGCAGAATTATTATCCGCATGATGTCGAAAATGTTGCGCTGGGCGTCGACGACATGGAGCTTGGCAAGATCGCCGTGGCCGGTGTCAGCAGCGCCACCTCGGGCACGGACGAGATGCTGATGTTTGTGCTGGAGCGTGGTGATATGCAGGCCTTTGCTGACCTTGCCCGGCAGCTGCGCAGGCGGGTAAACGAGGTGACCGGGCTTGAGCTGGCGCACGTGATTCCGGTCGCGCGGATTCCAAAGACCACCAGTGGCAAGGTTCAGCGACATAAGCTGGCGGAGGCGTATCTGGATGGATCGTTCAACGAGGTCATCAAACAGCTGGCCGGTTTTACGCAAGGTCCGCAAGCCGAGGGGGAAGGGGACGAGTTAGAACAGGCACTGAAGGCGATTTGTAACAGCATTGTTATCGATCGACCGGTGGGCCTCGACGACAACCTGTTTGATATCGGCATCAGTTCGCTGGCGCTGGCGCAGATCCACTCCAGGGTCGATGAGCTGTATCCGGGCGAGCTGGATATTGCCGATGTCTTTGATCACCCCAGCATTCGTGAGCTGGCCGCTTTTCTCGAGTCCAAACGAAGCTGAATCGTTTTTGCGGGGGTCATATGTTTCAGGGTTTGTCTTACCGCGCTGCAATCTTCCTCTTCCTGTGTCTCATTGCGGGTCCTGTCATGAGTGAAACACTAACCATTGAGCGACTGGAGGCGAGCCCGGGCCTGGACGGCCCGGCCGCACGCGGGGTGTCGATTGCCCCGGACGGCAGCCGGGTCACGTATCTGAAGGGCCGTGACAGTGATCGTTATCAGCTTGACCTGTGGGAATACCACATTGCTGACGGGCAGGAGCGCCTGCTGGCAGACAGCCTTACGCTGACCGGCGAGCCGGAAACCCTGGATGAGGTGGAAAAAGCACGTCGGGAGCGGCAGCGCATTTTTTTTCGCGGCATTATCGAGTATGACTTCGCGCCCGATGGCGGGTCTTTGCTGTTCCCGCTCGGTGGCGATCTTTATTACCTGCCGTTGGGTGCAACACCGCGCCGCCTGACGTCATCTGCCGCGACCGAGACCGATGCCCGTGTGTCACCGGGCGGGCGCTATGTCTCGTTTGTGCGGAACCAGAACCTGTTCCTGATTGATCTCGATACCGGCAAAGAGCGCGCGCTGACGCACGAGGGTGGTGAAACGGTCTCGTTCGGCGTTGCGGAGTTTGTCGCCCAGGAGGAAATGTACCGGTTCACCGGCTACTGGTGGTCGGATGATGAGCGCTATATTGCTTTCACGCGGGTTGATGAGGCCCCGGTCACGCTGGTTGACCGTTATGAAATCGGGGCTGACGGCGGCGTTGTGACGATTCCCCAGCGGTACCCTTTCGCTGGCGAGGCCAACGCCGAAGTCCAGCTGTTTGTGCTGGAGTTGTCGACGGGTCGATTGCGCGAGGTGCCCTGGTCGGATCAAGTGGACGATTACCTGGTGCGTGTGCAGTTTGCTCCCGGCGGCGAGCTGAGTTTCCAGCGCCAGTCGCGCGATCAGCAGCGGCTCGAGCTGGTGTTCGTGGATCTTGAAAACATGGAACAGGAAGTCGTCCTGACGGAGACCTCCGATACCTGGGTTAACCTGCACAGCGACTTGCATTTCTTTGCCGATGGGCGGCGGTTTTTGTGGACTTCGCAGCGAGATGGTTACCGGCATCTCTACCTCTATGACCGCGATGCCGACGCGCTGCGACAACTCACTTCCGGTACCTGGTCTCTTGCTGAAACGGGTCGGGGTGGCGGGGCCGTGCGGGCGCTGGTCGAGGAGCGTGACGAAGTCTGGTTTCTTGCCCATAAGACCTCACCGCTTGAGAAGGGCCTCTACCGGCTTGACCTGCAGGACAATGGCGGGCCCGAGCAGATGACGGTCCCGGGCGGCTGGCATGACGCCTCGGTTGCCAGCACCGGCAGTTTTTTCATTGACAATGGCCAATCACCTGAAAGGCCGCCCTATACGGCCATCATGGACCGCGATGGCGCGCTGATGAGCTTCATCGTAGAAAACCCTCTGGATGATGACCATCCCTATGCGCCTTACCTCGATGCACACCTGCCCAGTGAGTTTGGAACATTGCCGGGCGCGGATGGCACACCTTTGTATTACGAATTGATCCGCCCGGCGGATTTTGACGCATCCGGGCGCTTTCCGGTGGTGGTCTATACCTATGGCGGCCCGGGTGGCGCCAGGGTGCAGCGCGACTGGTCGGCGGATTTGAACCAGTTACTGGCCCGTGAAGGCTTTGTGGTTTTCACCGTGGACAACCGCGGAACCGGCCGCCGCGGCACGGATTTTGATGACCCGATCTATCGTGCCATGGGTTCTGTAGAGGTTGATGACCAGGTCGCCGGCGTGCGTTGGCTGGCCCAACAGCCTGGCATCGACGCCAGCCGTATCGGTATTTACGGTGGCTCCTACGGTGGTTACATGACTCTCCTGGCACTGTTCAAGGCCCCGCAGGTGTTTGCCGCAGGGGCGGCATTGTCGCCGGTGGTGGATTGGAAACTGTATGACACCCACTACACGGAGCGCTACATGGGTGACCCGGCCGTCGGCGATGCCTACTGGCAATCCAGTCCGATTGCCTGGGTTGACGGGCTGCAAAGTCCCTTGCTGCTGGTTCACGGCATGGCCGACGACAATGTATTTTTCAGTCATTCCGTGCAGCTGATGGCGGCGTTGCAGGGCGCCTCGCAACCTTTTGAGCTTATGACCTACCCGGGTAAACGCCACCGGATAACCGGTGAGAAAGAGCGTGTGCACCTGTATGCCATGCTGCTGGACTTCTTTCAGCGTCACCTGGGCATGCCTGCAGACACCAGTGGGCCGTAAACCGGAATAACGGCCCGCGAATATCCTGACCGTCCTGATCGTCTGGCTGGCTGCTAGGCGAAAGGCGCGACGCCGATCCAGGCTTTGTGCAGCCAGGCCACGAACAGCACGTACGTCACCAGCCCGATAATCACCAAGACCACATCGTTGGCCGAACTCTTGCTCACCACCGGCAGGGGGCGTGCTTCCCGGCGTTTCATGGAAATGCGATCCACCACGGCCCAGGCCAGAAAGCTGCCAAACAGCAGTACATCGGCGAGTGTGCCGTTCACCAGCAGGTGAGAGAACGCCCATAATTTAACCGCCACGAGCTGCGGATGTTTCAGCGTTGTTTTGATGCGTCCGGGAAAATAGGGCGCAAAGAAAAAGATAAAGACGGGCAGCATCAACAGCGCTGAGACATGGGCCATCCAGGCCGGCGTTGTGTATAGAAGAACCGGGTCCAGGCGCGCGTCAGCGTAGCCCTTGATGATACCCACCAGGCCGGCGAGAGAAACAAACACGACCAGTGTTTTCCAGGCAGCCTGGTGCTGTGCCACAAAGCGATCACGCCAGGCCGGGGCGACGATTGAGACGGAATGAATCCCGATAAACAATACGAGTCCAATGATCAGTTTTTCCATAGGGCAGTCCTTGCAGCCGAGCATTGCATGTTAGTGCGACTGAGCCCCGACTGCCAGCCATCCTTGTGACAATTTGACCGAAACCTGCGGCCATCATTTCAAGCTCGGGCAGATACTGCGATAATGCGGATTGATTCTTTTGGTCCACCTGGGCCGGGGTGCAAAAACGCTGGCTATCCTTATTGCCACGCTGCGTGGGTCGTTCACACTGCTGGTCATGGTCCTGAGCACGCTGTTGCACGGCGCTGTTATTGTGCCCGGGGCCCTGCTCAAATTCCTGGTGCCGGAAGGGCGTGGCCGCCAGGCAGTGCGTCATTTTCTGACCCGGGTTGCGGAGTCCTGGATCGGTGTCAATAATTTTCTGATCACGCGTGGTGATACCTTCAACGCCGGGATTGAATTTCCCGACGAGCTGAATCACGAGGGATGCTTCCTCGTGCTGTGCAACCATCAAAGCTGGTCTGATATTCTTGTGCTGCAGTACTGCTTTAACCGGCGGCTGCCCTTGTTACGCTTTTTTCTCAAGCGCCAGCTGTTCTGGGTGCCGGTGCTCGGCCTGTGCTGGTGGGGTCTGGATTTTCCCTTCATGCGGCGTGCCTCGCGCGAACAATTGGCCCGCCGGCCGGAATTACGGGGACGTGACCTGGAGTCTGCGCGGCGCGCCTGTGAGATGTTCAGGGATGTTCCGGTTGCCATGATGAGCTTCCCCGAGGGTACCCGTCGGGCGGGAGCAAAACTGGCCAGGGAAAGTGATTTTCGTAATTTGCTGCCGCCCAAGGCAGGCGGAGCCGGAGCAGTCATTTATGCGCTGGGTGATGAGCTGGATGGTTGTGTAGACGTGACGATTTCCTACGGCCTGAATCAGGCCGGTGAGCAACCACCAAGCTTCTGGGCCCTGATTTCCGGCACTGTGCCACATATTGAGGTTCGCGTGCAGTGGCGTCCGATCCCGCCGGATATTCTGAACCGCGACTTTACTGATGACCTGGAGGCCCGTGCGGCCTTACAGGCCTGGATGACGGGAATCTGGCAGGAGAAAGACAAGCTTCTTGATGAACTGGCCTTTCTTGACTGAGCCTGCGGGCCGGTCCGGCCCGGCCCTGCTTTTAACCAGGGCGGTGTGCGTCACGCGGCTGGCAATGAACCGGCCCTATTGGTCGTCGCATATCACGCTGATGATGGATACATTGTCCGGCGCGCCGCGTTCAAGCGTCATCGGTAACAGCTCTTCCACCACAGCCCGGCTATCGTTGTTGCTCATGGCCTGGCGTATTTCAGGGTCACTCACGGTCCGGCTCAGACCATCAGAGCACAGGGCAAAGCGATCACCGGGTAATACCTCGAACTCACAGGTTGCCAGTTCCAACAAAAGATCGATGCCAACCGCGCGTGTGATGACATTGGCCATCGGGTGGCTTTCGGCATTTTCGGAGCTCAGCAACCCGCTTTCAACCAGGTCCTGAACATGACTGTGATCCCGGGTTAATTGCGTTAACTGTCCCGCACGATAACGATACAGACGACTGTCACCGGCCCACATCGCGGCCCCGCGACCGGCCTGAATAAGCAGTGCCACCACGGTGCTGCCTGGTTTGCGATGCCGTGCAAAGCGATGCGAATCCTGAATCAGGATTTTGTTCGCCTCATGGATCAGGGATTGGGCCCGGCTGAGGGTGTTGGCAAAGGTATCGGCCGGTTCAAGACGGGCAAGACTGCGAATAATTGCACCGCTTGCCATGTCACCGGCTTCATGGCCACCCATACCGTCGGCGACCACCCACAGGCCGATATCGTCCCGACACAGCACGGCGTCTTCATTGAATTCGCGAACCATCCCGACATGGGTGGCGCCATAGGAAGAGATGTTCACGCGCTAAGCATAAACCAATGCAGGACCACATCCCATTCAGCAGGCCGCAGGGTTGTCTGGTTTATACTTTTGCAAGTCGCGTGGGCGTCTGCGTGTTCGATCGGCCATTGTTATCAGGGGTTAACGCAATGAAAGTGATCAGGAGGGAACTGTCCGTATTCAGCACCTCCGCGATTGACCTGTTTGCCTCCGCGCTCGGGGCCTTCATTCTCCTGATGATGCTGTTGTTTCCCTATTACCGCCATGCCGGGCCGTTGACGGCACCATCGGATACCAGCGACCTGATAGAGAACCGGCGCGAAGCCTTGCGCTCTGTCGCAGATTCCATGGCTGACACGGTGACTGTCGAGAATGAAATCAGTGAACTGGAAGCGGCGGCCGACCGCTTGCGTCGCGAGATGGTCACTCTTGAAGAGGAACTGTTTAACCTAGAAACCAAACTGGCCGAGGAACCACCGCCGGAACCTGTCGCGCCTGATGTGCCGCAACCCTATGTGGAAAGTGGTGTTGAATTTTCGCTGCTGGGAATTGATACCGATGAGAAGCGCTTTGTCATTGTTGTTGATATGTCAGGCAGCATGGAGGCCTACGCGGACCTGATGATTCGCTCCGTGCTGGAGATATTGCAGCCGCTGGATGCCAGTAATGAGTTTGCCATTCTTGGCTACAGCGGTTTGGGGTCGACGCGCATCATGTCCTTTCCGCGCAGCAGCAGCCTGTTGCCGGGTTCCGCTGCCAATCTTCGTCAGGCTGTGGATTTCACCCGTGGTCTGGCGAGTAACTTTGGCGGATCAACGCCAACCCACGGCGCCTTGTTGCGCGCGCTGCAGTATCCTGCCGATGCGGTAATCCTGATGAGTGACGGTGCGCCCGATGGTAACCCCGCGCAGATCGTGGAAGATGTAACACGGCTCAACCGGCGGCTGGGCAAAGAAATTCATACCGTGGCGCTGGGTGATTACACCAGTGACCGTGACCTGGTGCTGTTTCTGCAGGAGCTGGCACAACGCAATGGCGGGGATTTTGTCGGGGTATCGCGATGAGACGCAAACCGCGCAGTGATGAAGTGTTCACCATGTCGGCGATTGACCTGTTCGCCTCCGCCATGGGCGCGTTTCTGATTATCACGATCATACTCATGCCCGATTACCGCAAAGAGGTCATGGCCGAGGGTGATAACACGCTGCTGGAACAGCTGCTGGCGGAATCTGAAGATGCGCTGGACGATGTTGATGAGCAAAAGAGTGAGGCGCAGAGCCGCAAGCAGTTCGCCTTGCTGGAGCTGGATGAATTGATGAATCAGGCCAGCTTGCTGCGTAACCGCGTGACTGAGGCCGGGGAACAGCTCGATGCCAGGTTTGACCCGCCTCCGCCGCCTGAGCCGGCCCTGGAGACCAGCCCGGTTGATGAGGTGTCATTCCGCTTTCTGGGTTTAAAGACGGATGAACGCCGCTTTTTGTTGCTGGTCGACCTGAACGGGTTTCTCGAGCCACACGCGGCACTGGTTATCGATTCGGTGAGCCGCACCCTGGGCTCGCTGCGCGATCAACATGAGTTCTCGATTCTGGCTTTTAATCAACAGGATGCCGGACCGGTTTACCTGCGCTGGCCGGCTGACGGCAGCCTGGTCAATGCCAGCAGTCGTAATCTGGGTGACGCGCGGCAGTTTCTCGCGACTCTGGAGGACCGCTTTGGTGGCTCTTCACCGGTTCTCGGTGCGCTGCAAACCGGGTTGGCAAGCGAGGCGGACGCCCTGGTTCTGTTCAGTGACGGTTTGGTCAACCCAAGGTATAACTCAGGCCTGGATGGTACGGGTATTGTCAGTCGTATTGCCCGCGAGAATGTCGCCAACAAAGAGATACATGCGGTGACCCTGGGAGATTATTTCAAGTACCGGACCACGATCCAGTTTATGGAAACGCTGGCCAAGGCCAATGATGGCGGATTCATGGCCTTGTCACGTTAGGAGGATGCAGTGACCCAGTCAAAATCCGGCCCGACCAGGGCGCGAAACAGCAACTCGGTTTCGCCAAGCTTGATGCGCGCACCATCGACAATTTCCACCGGTTCAAGGACCGGGGCGCCGTTATGGTAGGTCAGGGAGGCGCCACCCCCGTGTTGCAGGTAAAAACGTTTGCCATCGCTGTCATAGGTCAGGGCGGCGTGGGTGCTGCGCGAAATTCGTTCATCGCCGAAATCAAGACGAATGCGTTGGTCCGGGCCGCGACCCACGGGGTTCATGCCGATACCAACCGGGGCCAGGTGCCCTTTGCCAGGTCCGGCAATAATCAGCAGCATGGCCACGGGCGGGTCTGTCAGCGCATGGGCATCATCAGCTTGATTCAGCAGGCGCGTTGCCGCCTCGGAAGGGTCAATGGCACCAGCCGTGCCGTCAAGCGGCACGGTGGGACTGTCGTCGCCACGAATCACGCGTCTTGCCAGCGGATTGTCGACGGTGTCCGCGGGGGGAACCCCGGGCTTGTGCGATTTTTTAGTGGGTCTGAACATGGTTTGCAGTTCCGGATGGTCAAGTTCCTGATGGCCTGCCGTGGTGCCCTGGCGGCGCCGGGGAGAGCGTTGCATTCTCTCGCTGGCGGTACCATCGTATCGCGAACCTCATCTTCATTAAACGCCTGGGTCTT
The DNA here is from genome assembly GCA_942491555.1 of uncultured Gammaproteobacteria bacterium. Taxonomy (GTDB): domain Bacteria; phylum Pseudomonadota; class Gammaproteobacteria; order Xanthomonadales; family SZUA-36; genus Marinihelvus. Next base: position 419,341 of record CALOBN010000003.1, on the reverse strand, counting down.
ATGACTATGAAACTTCTTCGATCATTGCTAATCGGCCGCGGCGTTCATTGTGACATCAGTCTCGATGATGACACGGTCTCGCGCGAACACGCCCGGTTGGAATTATTGCCCGGCGCCCGGCTTGATCTCACCGATCTGGACTCCTCCAATGGAACATTGGTTGAGGACGGTACACAGTGGCGGCGTATTGAGCGCGAGGAAGTTAGCCCGGATCAGCCGGTGCGTTTCGGTGAGCACGAGGTTGCGCTGCGCACGTTGCTGGAAGCCTTTCCCGCCTTCGCGGTGGTGCTGGGTGGTGAAGAACTGCACGAAGTGTTGCTGGAGCAAGGTTCGCGGGATTCGCTGCCGCGTCATGAAAAACCGCGCCGTAACCCCTCCACCGGTGATATCGAAGAGGATGGTTAATAACCTGGTGCGATGTTTGCTAATGCTCTTGCTCGGTGTCACCGTGATGCCTGGGTTTGCTCAGCAGGCCGCCACTTTGCCGGACTGGCTTGTGCCTGTTGTGAGAGTGCTGCCGGGAGACCGGGTCGTGCCTTCCACGGGAATCTATCTCGGTGACGAAAGGGTCCTGGTGCCGAGTGAATTGACCGTCCCTGGCGGCACGCTGCTGGTGCTTGATGGTGGCGCGGATCTGACGCGATTTGGCCGGGATGCAGTCGTCGAGCAGCGTCTTAACGTTCAGGGTCTCGCCATATTGCGGGTTGCCGGGCTTGAGCGAACCGTTCCTTTGTTCGCCCCGGCGCGGCCGTCGGGCGGCACGGATATCGCCTTGCAGGCCTATCCGCCGGCGTCATTAATTGCGGCCGGCAAAAACAGTCTTTTTTTACGTTCCAGCCTGGTAATCGACCAGGGCATGATTACCCTTGCGCCGGATCGCCCCTTGCCAAATGTGACCGGCGCGCTTACCGATGCCTGTGGATACTGGGTCGGCCATAGTGCCGCACGCGGTGCTGCTTCGATGGGCAGCAGCCACAACACGCAGTATCGTTTCAGGGATGAACTGCAAGCGATACTGGAACAGGCGGGCATTTCATTGCCATCCGCCCTGTGCAACCGTCCCTGGCCGGACCCGGTCCAGGCGGAACCCGGCGTCCTTCCGGAGACTGTTGAGCCGAAGCCTGCAGCGGAAACTGATCCTGATAGTGCCCCCGGGCAGACGCCTGAGGTTGCCGAAGACCTGCTGTCAACGCCGGAGCCCGCCCCCGAGTCTGCCCCCGGGGCCGTGTTGCCCGATGAGGCTCCTCCTGAATTGATCATTGAAGAGTCGGCACAGGCCAGCGATGCCGGCGATGTCGTCAGTGACCATGTTACTCATCAGCCTGCTGTCTGGCCCTGGTGGCTTGCTGGCGGGATGGTTATGACGGTTCTGCTTACGGGAATAATCCTGAGCCTGCGCCGGCTTAATGCAAGAGATCCGGCGCAGTCGCAGCCGGAGGGTGGATTGTCAGCACAGCGCCCGGAATTTATCCCGGTGGCGCGCCTGGTGGGGTCCACTGATGAGCACTTGCTGGTCGCTGATCACGATCGGGTCAATGCCGTGCTGGGGCGGTTTGATGCGGATATATTGCTGCGCTCAACGTCCGCAAGCCGCCAGCATGCAAGACTGCATGGTGGTCCCGGGGCACTGATGCTTGAAGACCTCGGCTCAACCAACGGGACCTGGGTTAACGCTGTGCGCTGCCAGCCATTCGAGCCTGTCGCAGTACAGTTTGGGGATGAACTGCTGTTCGCTGATGAGCGTTACCGGCTTGAACCGCCAGCGGAGCAGGGCGAGCCATGACGCGTCAGTCCGGGAGTCGAATCGACAGTTACGAGATTCTGGATATTCTGGGCCAGGGTTCCTTTGGGGTGACTTATCTGGTTCGTGACACCACGCTCGATCTGCAATTTGCGCTGAAAGAATATTTTCCGGCCGGTCTGGCCCAGCGGCAGCCGGAGGGTTACGTACTGGCAATTGACGGTGCGCAGGACGCTTTTCAGCAGGGGCTGAAGCGGTTTCTTGCCGAGGGCCGAACTCTGGCCCGCCTTGATCATCCCAATCTGGCGCGCGTGCTGCGCCATTTTGAAGAGCAGGGAACGGCCTTTCTCCTGATGCCGCGCTATGCGGGACGCACGCTGCACCAATTACTGGTGCGTGACGGCAGCTTCAGTCCGGAAGAACTGACCGCGTTGATGACCCCTTTGCTGGACGCTCTGGCCTACCTTGAACAGCGTGGCGTGGTGCATGGCGACATCAAGCCTTCCAACATCATGATCAGCAATTCAGGTGCGCCGGTGTTGCTCGATTTTGGTGCAGCCCGTGTGCTGGGGGCCGCCATTGACGATGATATTGGTACAGCGGGCAGTGAAGGCTTTGCTGCGATCGAGCAATACCGCAAGCCGGCTCGTATCGGGCCGGCGACCGATATCTACGGTCTGGCGGCAACCCTGTATCGCCTGATCACCGGCCAGATTCCCGTTTCAGCCGTGCGGCGTGAAGCTGCGCTTCGTGCCGGCAGGCCCGACCCATTGCCTGCACTAAAAGGGCAGGCCGGCCTTGAGGCTTTCGACCAACAGTTCCTGCAGGCGGTTGATCACGGGCTTGGCGTGGAGCCGGCCAGCCGGCCACGCAGCACATCCGTCTGGCGTCAGTCCTTTGGCGCGGTGGCTGCTGCACTGCGCCCTGTGGCTGCAACGGACGGGGACCGCGCCGAGCGTGTCGTCCTCCCGCAGGTACTGGCAGGCATTCTCGTGGTTATCATGCTTGCAGCGGCTGCCTGGGTGTTCATTATTGACCGGGACGCCGGGGATGCACCGGAGTCCACGGTGCCCAGCACCCTGCCGGATACCAGCCTGGCCGAAGATGATTTGTCATGGGAGCAGGCCGTACGAACCGACACGGCAGCGGGTTTTCGCGCCTACCTGGGCGCCTTCCCAAACGGTCGGCACCGGGCGGCGGCGCGTGAACAACTGGCGGCTTTTGACCAGCAACGCTGGGCAAGCATTCAGGCATCATCCGCCTTGACGGATTTTTCGGGTTATCTCGAGGATTATCCTGATGGCCGCTACGTGGTTGAGGCGCAGGCCCGGCTTGATGTACTGCGCAAGGCGGAGGAGCGCGCAGCACGTGCCAGCGCGGAGCGGGATGCCCGTGATACCGCGGCGTACACGCAGGCCCTGGCTGCCGCAACGGAAGCGGCGCTGGACGCCTACCTGGCTGAGTTTCCCGGCGGTTTGCATGTTGCCGCGGCGTTGGAGCGAAAAGCAGCGATTGAACGTGCGGCACAGGACGAGGCAGCCTGGAACAGCGCTGTACAACGCGATCGTCTGGACGCGTATGAGGCGTATCTGGGCGCTCATCCGAAGGGGCGTTATGTCGCTGAGGCGCTAACGGCCATTGAGCGCCTGACGCTGAAACCGGGTAAACGTTTCCGGGACTGTGCACAGTGTCCGGAAATGATGGTTATCGCAGCGGGCCGGTTCACACAGGGCGCCGCGAAAGATACGCCCATGGTGCGCTCCAATGAACAACCCCAACATGAGGTGCGACTGTCACGTCCGTTTGCCATGGCGGTGCGGGAAGTGAGCTTTCGCGAGTGGGACCAGTGCGTCGCTGATGGCGCCTGCCGGGACCAACCCCAGGACAATGGCTGGGGCCGTGGTGATCGTCCTGTCATCCTGGTCAATTGGGTGGATGCCCAGGCCTACACGGCCTGGCTTTCGAAAAAGACCGGCGCCGTGTACGAATTGCCAAGCGAAAGTCAGTGGGAATATGTGGCGCGGGCAGGAGAAACCGGCCCGTGGGTGGGCGGCAGCGCAGCCAGCGTTTGCAGTCAGGCCAACATCGCCGCTGCCGAGACTGGTTTTGAATGGCGTCATGAAGCTTGTTCTGACCCGTTCAGCGTAGGTACAGCGCCGGGCGGGTATTTTCCGGCTAACACAATGGGTGTGCATGACATGGTGGGCAATGTGGCTGAATGGACTCGCGACTGTATGAACCTGTCCTACCTGGACGCGCCGGCGGACGGCTCCGCCTGGGAGCGGGGCCTGTGTAGTTCACGGGTTACGCGCGGCGGTTCGTGGTTCTCTGGCAGCCAGGAGATTCGACTGCCTGCCCGTTTTCCTCTGCGCAGTGGTGAGCGGAATGACTTTACCGGCTTTCGCGTTGTCCGGGCGGTGGACGAATGAGCCGGCCGGAGGGGGGGGTTCTGCGCCCTGTGTCACTGGTGGTCCTGTTAACGCTTTGTGCACCGGCAATGGCGCAGGACGGCGAGGCTAGCCCGCCGCCAGTCAACAGTGAAGATGTAGATCGGGAGGAAGCAGAATTCCGGCGCCGCATGGAACTTGAAGAGCGCGCGGGCGATACCCGCACGGTAAACCCGTCCACCCTGCCGGATATCATCGATGTGATTCCCCAGCCGGGCCCATTGGACCATCTTCCTCCCGAATCCCGCGAACATCTTGAGGACGAGTTAACGGAGTTAATTATTGCGACCGGGCGCTGGGAGCCGGCTGATGCGTCGGTGCCTGCGCCCTATACGCCCAGTGCAGCGGCGCAGATTGATCCTGAACTGGCGGCGCAAGAGCAGGCGGCCTGGGAAGGGATGGTGAGTGCCTACCACGAGCGCGAACAGGCGGCCTTTGCCGGTGGCATGGGATCAGGTGGTGCAGGCGGTTCGGGCCAGGGCAGTGCCGGTCAGGGTGGTACAGGTCAGGGTGGCATGGGTGGCAGCGCCGGCGGGCAGGGCGCCGCTAACGGCGACAGCGGCGCTGCGGGCAGCGCTGTGCCGGAAGAGCGCGCACCGCGCGAGCCGCAGGATGAGGCCTTTAATGCACTTGAGTTTCTGCGTCAGCAGGGACAGCCCGGAGCGCAGACGCCCGCACCGGATGACCCGGTAGCACCTGCCGGCGGGTCCATGCAGTCAACGGAGCCTGCCGCTGCAGACACCACTGTCGTCCCATCTCAGGAACGAGCCGGGAATGGTGCAGAGAATTCCGGGACTCAGGGTCAGGCCCGGGAACCGGAGCAGGGCACTGAGCAAGCGCCGGGCTCGGAACCAGTGCAGGACGCAGATCAACAAGCCGGGCAGGAAGCTGATCAATCAGATCCGGCCCCCGAACCTGGCCAGGAAGATGGCGAGGCAGCGTCTGCCGAGCCGGGGGAAGCATTGGATGGCAGCCTGCCGCTTGAGGCACTTGAGGCGCTGTTCCCGCCTGCAAGCGGGCCCGAGGCCGGCAACCCGGAGTCACCCGCAGCGGATTCTTCCGAGGCAAGCGAGGAGGCCCCTGCCAGCGATACTGAAACGCCTTCTGAAGCCGGGCAACCGGCCACTGCCCAACCGCCGGAAACGGGGTTCCTGGCGTGGCTGCGACGGCTGTTTGGAGGCGACGACGAGGAGTCGCAGGAGGCAGAGGATGCCGCCGCTGATCAGGCTGGCGGCAACTAGACCGTGACGGTGCTAGCGGTAACGAAAATAACGGTTGATCGCCGGTAGCAGGAAGAACAGGGTGCGCAAGGTTCGACGGGTGGCGTACTCGCGGTGCTCGTCGGTCAGTTGACGGTTCATTTCTTCGGTTGCCAGGATTCGCTCGCGCACAAAGGCGGCATCCTGATTGTCGTCCAGCATGCGGTGAAAAGCATCCAGGCGTCCGGTCGTGTCCTCGATGGAGCGGTCAGCAAGCATGTCCATGTCCTGGGCAAAAACCACATATTCAAGCTGGTTCCTGGCGCGCAGCGTGCCCTCACGATAGCTCGCCAGGTCCAGCGTGGAGAAAGCCGGGTCTTGCAGTGCCAGGCTTTCCAGACTGTCGAGAATGGCGCTGCGTACGATGAGGATTTCCTCGGCCAGAAGTTCCTCGCTCAGGGTCGCAAGCTGCTCCGGATAATCGCTTTCGATTTGCTCCAGTTCGGCAGTTAAAGCCTCCCCGGCTGCCGCGCGAAAAGCGGCGAGGTCCGCCAGTGCCTCAAGGATACTGCTGCTGCTGGCAATCCGGTAACCCGCGCCCTGGTAGTTGGCAACATCAGGCAGCACCGGTACGGTTCCGTCCGGCGGTCCAAAGTGCATTTCGAGGGCGTTCAGAAGTTCGGCATCAATACTGTCGGTAAGGCCGAGGGCGAAGCGCAGTTGCCAGTAGCGTTCCGCCGGTGTTTGTGACGGCTCCCCCGGACTAACGGATACGATGTCGGAGGCCGGTGTTTCCGGGACAGCCTCCGGAGCGTCATTGCCGACCTGGTTGCCTGCGCAGGCAGCCAGCAATAGCATGAGGGTCGTGCCGATCAGCAGGCCGATGCGGGTCATCCGCTTACTGGAACCGGTACGGTTGCCAGTCCGTTTCATCAGCGCGACCCCGGTCCCGGCCGTTTTGATAACTGCGCCAGGCGGGATAATTTCCCGGCGTGACGACGCGCACAACACCGTCGGGTTGGCCCCCGTTAAAACTGCCGTCAAAGTAGGTCGCCCCGGTGCCGCCGGGGCTGTGAATGATCATGGCGCCGGAACCATTGGCGGTTCCTGATCGCGCTGCGCCAACATACTCAATTTGCCGTTCATCATCAGTCAGGATTACCCCGTAGCCCTGTCCGGACGCCAGCCCGTTAACACAGCTGCCAAACCAGCGACCCTGGCCGCTGGCCTCCGGATGGCGGAAATTACAATCCGTCTGGATATCCACCGTCATGGAGCGCACGCGGGACTGATACAGCGCCAGGGTCTGCTCACGAAACCCGGCATAATCACGGGCAGTGATTTCCTCTGCACCCTCCGCGAGTCGAACCTGGACCGTGACCTGCTCGGAGATCGCCGGGGCCATTTGTGCCAGAAAGCTCTCGCCGACCTCATCACCCAATTGATTCGTGGCCACCGCGGTTTCGATTGCCGCGAAGGAGCCGAGTATCAACGCATCACTGAGCAGGGCCATACCCGGGTCATAACTGCCGCCATCAAAAACTTCCGAGCCTGCGTAAACTGCGCCTGCGGCAGCCAGGATAGCGAACGCGGTAGCCATATTCTGGCGCCGTGCGATATCCCGTCGCTCTTCAAGATTGCGATACTCCGCGGTGATCAGTTCGCGCATGGAGGTACCGTAACTGCCCTCATAAACGCCCTGGTAGATTCGTTCAGATTGAGCGGCCAGAAAACGCCGCTCCGCCTCGATCAGTTTTTCGGCCAGCGCCAGCCTGGCGCGCACGCTTTCATCCGTGCTCTGGGCAAGAAAAGCAAAGGCCAGTTCCGGATCGAAAGATGCGAGCAGCTTCTGGCGATCAGAAAAAGTAGCCCGGTCATGATCAATTCGGCCCAGGGCCGCCTCCAGACGTGTCCCCACGCCTTTGGCAAACCCCTCTGCGAACGGGTCGTTCTGGGGTGCAGTGACCCAGTTGTCCATCAGTTCACTGCCCAGGCGAATCTTCTCCAGCGGATAATCCTCAACCGATGCCAGCGTTAAGCGGTCACCACCGACGGGTTTTACCGGCAGTTCGGCAAAAACAACGCGCTCCCCGTTAAGGAAACTGATGAAATCCAGAGTGCGCGAATCATCGATGGGTCTGAGGGCCAGCCGGCCCTGGAACTCTTCCCCGGCAATCGCCACAGACTGCTGCCATGCCGTCTCCAGCAATGGCCCGCTGGCCAGCAACAAACCGTTGGTCGCCGGTCCCATCCAGTGATCGCTGTGGACCACTGCCAGCGGTGTCACGATATCGCCGAAAGTCAGAGGCTGCGAACCCATCATTTTCTCGGCATCCGGAAAAGAATAGGTGACGAAATCGATGGTCAGCACGGACGGCATGGACTCGGTGGCCAGCATGGGGCGGCTCGCCAGTTTGTCATCTGCATCCAGGTAGACCAGGTGCGGCGACAGCAGCACGGTGTCCTGCGGTAGTTCCCCGGCCAGGACCCGGTACAGCGACATGGCGTAGAAATTCGATTTGGCAATGCTCGCACGGGCGATGTTCTCGGCATCGATGCTGGTCCAGCCGTCAGTCTTGACGGATCCGCCGATCGCATGGTCGGTATAAGCCTCGAAATAAGCCGCCTCGGCACTTTCCTCGATCACTGCGGGATAGCGCAATACGACCCAGGCATCGGCTTGGGAGCGGCTCGCGTCGGCTACCTCGCGGCTGGCATCATAGTCATAGGTGCTGCTGGCTTTACCCCGCGCAGTGCCGGCACAAGCGGTCAGCAACAACAGCAGCGCAAGGAACAGGGCCAGCCCGACCCACTGCAGGGCGTTGTGTGTGCTCCGGTGATAGACGTTGGCTTGAGTCATGATCGTTAGCATTAGTTACTGTTCTTTATTATCCGGCAAGATCGCCGAAATTGCAGGGCATACTGCAGAATCTGAACTGCGCCCTGCCTGCCCCTGACGCTATCATCCAGTGGATGCCTGAACATGACATGAATGAGCCCCGGGATTTTTGGACTTTAATTGTCCGGCAGCTACCCATGGTGCTGCCCCTTATGCTGGCAGGCATTGTGCTGCTGTCATTACCGGTTCCGCTCAAGGCGCAGGTCCGGCTGGACGAGGCGGACCGCTTTGCCAGGCTGCTGGGCCAAACGGCCTACAGACCTTCAGCCATGGAGATTGAGCGTGACTACCTGTCGCAGGCATCGCCCGCGCTGCATGATTTGCTGGACAGGAACGAGACCGGGGCGTTGCAACTGCAGGCCGCGGTCAGCAATCAACGTTATGCTTATCGTCACGCGCTTGAGCTGTGCCTGCCAGCCATGCACCGCATCGCAAGCCAGGTCGATACCTGGCTGATGGAAGTCGCCGACGGCCTGGGTGTTCCTGATGACCCAGGTGCCACACAAGTCATCGCCTTATTTGGTGCCGGCACCACGGGCGGCATGGTGGCGGCAGACCGCATCGTGATTGCACTGGAAGTGCAGTGTCGTTTTGCCGGCTCACAGGCAACCGCAGAGCAGGTGCTGGAGGCGGCAATCCGCCACGAGGCAGTGCACGTTCACCAACTCCGCCGGCAACAGCCGGGCGCCCGCAACAGCCTCCTGCGCCAGGCTATGATCGAAGGCCTCGCAGACTGGTTCAGCATGCAACAGTTGGGTGCCGTCCCGCCCCAGGCCCGCGAACGCACCACTTTCGGTGAAGCCCATGAAGCGCACATCTGGCAAGAGTTTCGCGACGACATGAACGGTGACTTACTGGGTCATTGGATGTACGGCCCCGGCCGCCCCGGAGAACCAGCCGATCTCGGCTACTGGATCGGCAACCAGATCGTGGCAGCCTTCATGGCCCAGGCCCACTCACAGCCTCAGTCCGAGACTGAATCCGGCGCACTTCAAACACTGTTAATGCTCGAGTCTCCAGAGCGAATACTGAACGCCAGCGGCTACGCCCCCGAAGTTCCCAAATATTAGCCCCGGTATCGTGGTTAAAGCGCAGGACGGAGCTCAGTCACACGGATAATCAGGTTCACCTGCAGTAACCAAAGCCAGCTTGTCCTGCCGCGAAAGCTTCTTGATCGCAGCCTCGCGCCGCAGAGCGCTGGAGCGGTCATGATCCGGTTCCACCCACACCACGGCATCGGGCTGACGCCCGGCGAAGTAGCGCGCGCCGCGCTTGCCGCTTTGATGCTCGGCAAAGCGCCGTTCCAGGTCCGTGGTCACACCGGTGTACAGGCTGCCATCGTCGCAGCGGATGATGTAGACGGTCCATGTCACCTGAACTCAGACCTGTTCCAGGATGTGCCGGAAGAACTGATCATTGGCGCGCGCAGTGCCTTCCCAGGTGAAACCTTGCGCATAGGCAAGGCCTGCTTGAATCGCCGTGTCACGGGCTGCAGTGTCGAGGGTCATCAGGTCTATGTCTGCAGCAAAAGCGTCCGGGTCATCCACGCCGGCACTCGGCCAGATGCCGTTGGAGACTTCCGGCAGGCAGGAAGAATCGGAGACCACGCCGGGCGTGCCACAGGCCATGGCCTCCAGCAGCGGCAGGGCAAAGCCCTCATAGCGCGAGGGCTGAAGCAGACAGTCGGCCGCGGCCAGCAAGGGCGCCAGCTGCTCACCGCCAACATGCTCAATCCAATGCACACGGCCCGTCGTTTCCGTTGCATCAAGCAGCCGTGCAAGTTCGTCACGGTAGCCATCCGGCGCACCGCCGCCGACGAACACGAGGTCTCTGCCCTGGAGATAACTATCGCTGCGCAACCAGGCGCGGATGGACAGTTCGAGGTTTTTATGCGGAAACCAGCTGCCCAGCTGGAGCAGATAGGGACGTTGCAGGCCAAGCTGGCGCCGGACCGCATTTTGCAGGTCCTCATCCACAGGCATGAATCGTGAATGATCGACACCGTGCGGAATGACCACGATGTTGTTCCCGTCCAGATCCGGATAATGGTGCAGCAGACGCCCCCGCCCATAGTGTGTCAGGCAGATGATGCCGGTTGCCCGGCCAATGTTGCGTTGCAGGCGCTCCTTGCCCTCGTAGCCGGCGGGTTCGTCCAGGGCGCGGACATCGTGCACGGTAAATGTCAGCGGGCAACTGGCGTGTCGTGGCAGATGATTGCCGAAACTGTGAAACAGCGAAATGTCCTTGCCGCCCAGGCGCGAGGTGTTGGCCATCCAGCGCCGCCGCCGGCCAGGTCCCATGTCATCGATCAGGCTGCGTTGAAACCAGCGATGACCGCGGATAAACAGATCCGCCGGCAGTCCGTCGGCGGGCATGGCAGCAACCACTTCACGGATATAGCGGGCGATTCCGCGGCCGCGGCGTTTGACCGCCTGGGTTACGTCTAGGCCAATGCGGGGCATGGATTCCATGCGGCATATCGTAGTCCAAGCGGGACTGCTCATGTAAGCTAAACGAGTTGCAACGGTGAAGGCCAATTCATGAAAGTCAGCGGTTTTTGCTTTCTGCGTGATGGCGTAAAACTCGGGTATCCCTTCGAGGAAAGTATTCGCTCGGCTCTACCGGTGTGTGATGAGTTCGTGGTCGCGGTCGGCAAAAGTGACGATGGCACCCTTGAGCGCCTGCAGGCCATGAATGAGCCCAAGCTGCGCCTGATTCCCACGACCTGGAACGAGCAATGCCGCAGCCATGGTTTTGTATACGGCCAGCAAAAGATGATTGCGCAGTACAACTGTACCGGCGACTGGGCGTTTTACCTCGAGGGCGACGAGGTGCTGCATGAGAATGACCTGGATTCACTCCGGCGTGCCATGCAGCACTACCTGGAAGACCCCAAAGTTGAAGCCCTGGCGTTTGACTACCTGCACTTTTACGGCGATACACAGCACCTGCACCTGGCCTCCCAGGCCTACCGCAAGGCCACGCGGATCCTGCGTAACAGCTTGCGGGCCATTGCCCCGGACGGCTTGTACTGGGCGGTGATCAAAGAAAAGAAGTGGCACGGAGGACGCAACAAGCGCCGCACACGCTATCCACGGGCCGCTGCGCTGAACCTGCCGATTTATCACTATGGCAATGCGCGCCACGAGCGCTATGTGAAACAGAAGGCAGCTGCAGGCAACCAGTACTGGGACGAGAAACAGGCCTTCCAGTCCAGCTATGGCAACCTGGATCCGCAGCAAATCGGGCGCTTCACGGGCGAGCATCCTGCAATCATGACCGACTGGATTGAACAGCATGCCAACCCTTCGTTTGAGTTCGATCCCAATCACCGACTGAGCCGGCGGGAGAAGAAGCATCGTTTTAATGCGCGGCTGGAGCGGTTGCTTGGCTGGGACTTTTCCAAGCGGCACTTCAAGATTATTCGCTCCTGGCCGGGCTGAGACGGTTCAGTGCCGCGCATCATTCTGTTCAATAAGCCGTTTCATGTCCTGACCCAGTTCCGCCGTGACGGCGACAAGGTGACGCTGGCTGATTTTATTGACGACCCGGAGCTGCGCGTTGCAGGCCGTCTTGATTTCGATTCCGAGGGCCTGTTGATGCTTAGTGATGACGGGCGCTGGATTCAGCGCATGATTCACCCGCGGCACAAGGTGCCGAAGACCTACTGGGCGCAGGTCGAAGGAAGCCCGGATGAGGCGTCCCTGGATATCCTGCGCCAGGGCGTGACCCTCAAAGACGGCCCGGCCAGGCCGGCGCAGGTGGTTGCTATTGATGAACCCCCCGGTCTGTGGGATCGCGATCCACCGATACGCTACCGTGCCGAAATCCCGACCCGCTGGCTGCAACTTGCGATCAGCGAAGGGCGCAACCGGCAGGTCAGGCGTATGACTGCAGCCATCGGCTATCCGACGCTGCGCCTGATCCGGGCACGGGTTGGCGACTGGTCACTCGGCACCCTGCAGCCTGGACAGTGGCGGGAAGCATAAGCGCCCGGGGCCGATAAGCGGTGGTTTTCAGCTCTGATTCTGCTGCAGATATGCCAGTTCGCGCAGAACCACGGTAGCAAAAGCCCCTGAGGGCAGATCGAAGCGCAACACCAGGTCCTGATCCTGCCACTCATGTCTCAAGGCCCGGGGGACCAGCCGCAGGGCGCGCCGTTCGGCCCGCATAAGGCGTTCTTCCAGCCCGGCAGTCAGGAGCGGCTCACCGGCCAGTATGGCGTGTTCCAGGGCTGCACAGGCGCCGCTGGCAGCGCTCTCGCCAATGCCATGCAGCGGGCCGGAAGGGTGAATGTCGAGAGCGGCCAGCCGTTCGTCCATATTGACTGGCGGTTCGGGCAGCGGAAACCAGCTTCGTGAGCCATCCAGGATGACCGCTTCGCCGCCGATCAGGCGATTCCAGCTGCCGTCACTGACCCGCGTTCCCAGGACCAGGTTAAACAGCTGTGAGCGGGCGGCAGACAGGTACATCCCCCGTTCAAAACGCGGCGGGTTGCCCAGGCTTCCGTCAAACAGTTTGCGGGCGCGGTCAAGGTTGCCGCCGTTAATGCCAAAGCGCTGCTCACCGAAATAGTTCGGCACGCCCTGTCTGATTTGCCCGAGTCTTTTTTCCACGGTCAGCGGATCGCCCTGCACATCGCGCAGGCGGATCGTGAAGCGGTTGGCCTTGAGACCGCCGCGACGCACTGCATGCCGTGCCCTGAGGACTTCGAGCAGTTCCAGGCCGTCGGGCAAAGCATCTTTGATTTTTTCCGGATCGATGGTTTCAATGGGTAAGGAGAACCATTGGCTGGTGACGGCATGACGATCCTTGAGGCCGGCATAGCCCACCTGGCGAATCCGACCTGTACCGAGGGTGGTCAGCAGCCGGGCGACATCTTTGGTGTTCCAGTCCCGTTTGCGCAGGTGCAGCCACCAGTGAGCACCCCCCGCATGCGCGGGTACTTTGAGCCGTTCTTCGACAATGAAGTCCTCCGCGGCCACGCGAAATGCAGCCATGATGACAGGTTCACCCCAGGCGAAGGGCAGGGTATCGGTGGGGAGTGTGCGCCCGCTAGTTGTAGAGGTGATTCTTGTCATGGTTCTCGGGAAGGTTCATGTCATGGTGGCCGGGCGGGGAAGGGTTGCGATTAGCCTGATGTGATTGTACGGTCTAGCGGCCCGGAATTGCCGTCACTGAGCACAGACTCTTGACGGGCCTTGTGCACCCGGTTAGCGGAGAACCCCATGACAATTTTGACCCTGACGCCCCTGGTTAAGGATATTGGTGATTTCGAAGTTCGCCGTCTGCTGCCGGCAACACAGCAGGCTGCCGTGGGGCCCTTTGTATTCTGGGACCATTTTGGCCCGGTAACCTTGCCCGCTGATCGTAATATGGATGTGCGCCCGCACCCGCATATCGGCCTGGCGACGCTGACCTGGTTGTTTGAGGGTGAGATCATGCACCGCGATAGCCTGGGCAATGACCAGAGTATTCGTCCCGGCGCCGTGAACTGGATGACGGCAGGGCGTGGCATTGTTCATTCCGAGCGCACACCGCAGGCTCTCCGTGATACCCCCAAGCCGCTGCATGGCCTGCAGATCTGGCTGGGCCTGCCGGATGAGTCAGAAGAAGTCGCACCGGATTTCCAGCATTATCCAGCGGAACAGATACCACGGGTTCAGCTCGGCGATGTTTCGCTCAGCCTGGTCGCAGGCCGGGCGCTGGGCGCCCGTTCCCCGGTCGCTGTGTACTCTCCGCTGTGTTACCTCACCGCGACCCTGCAGCCGGGACAATCGTTTGAATGGACGCGCCTTTATCCGGAGGAGGCGGTTTATGTCGTGGCGGGCAGTCTCGGGATTGACGGCGCAACGGTGGAAACCCACAGCATGGCCTTGCTCCCCGATAAGGAGCACGTCCGGATCTCAAGTGAGCAAGGCGCAACCATAGCGCTGTTGGGGGGCGAACCGCTCGGTAAACGTTTCCTGGTCTGGAATTTCGTTTCCAGTAGTCGGGAGCGTATTGCTGCTGCCGCCAGTCTCTGGGATGAAGGGGGCTTTGACCGGGTGCCGGGTGATGATGAATTTATCCCGCTACCGGATAAGTTCAAGCGCTAGCCATTTTCCCCGATGGTTGATCCTAATCCAGTTTTAGCAGCAAGCCATTTTCCTGTTCAGGATCCGTACCCTCCGCAGCGTGCCGGGCAAAATGCCGCGCGGATATGCCGGCTTCATGAACAGAATCCGGATCGCCGGTCAGCAGGGGATGCCAGGCTGGCAAATCCCGGCCCTCATGGAGGCGCCGGTAAGCGCAGCTGGCCGGCAAGCCGTTGAATGTATCTGCATTGCCCGGGCTGAGCACCAGGCATTCCTTCACTCTCCGGGCGCGATGCGCATAGTCGCTGCAACGGCAGGCCTGGATGTCCAGCAGGTGACAGGCCAGGTCGGTAAAGAACACCTCGCCGGTATCTTCATCCTCCAGCTTGTGCAGGCAGCACAAGCCGCAGCCGTCGCACAGTGATTCCCATTCCTCCCCTGACATCTCTGCCAGGGTTTTGCATTCCCAGAATGGCTGTGCCATCAGCTTGTCTGCTCAGTCGCTGCTGGTCAGGTCCCGATAGAACGTCAGGGTCATGCGTTCAGTCGTGATAAACGGCCAGCTGCGGCTGCTGAATGCCTCGAGGGGATTGGCGGCCAGGACCTCTTCTTCAGTCATGCCCTGATTGACCAGGCTGCGCACTTCGGCTCTGCCGGCAATCAGTACCGCCAGGTCCTCTGCCACCCCGGCTTTATCGGTCAGGACGCCGTGGCCGGGAATGATCCGGGTGTTGTCATCGGCCAGCTCAAGAATGGCCTCCTGCGCCGCTATGTACCCGTCCACGCTGCCGCCATTGTCCAGGTCGATGAAGGGAAACAGGTTGTGGAACACGAGATCGCCGGAGTGAATCACATTGGCCTGCGGGAAGTAGATCATGGCGTCCCCGTCGGTATGCGCTGCCGGCACATGAACCACTCTTGCCTCGATACCATCGAGGTGGAACGTCACGCCGTCGGCAAATGTCACTACCGGCAATCCTCCAGGGCCTCCTGCGACCTTGGGGTCCTGCTTAATGCGCTTACGAATGTTGTCATGCGCGAAAATCACCGTGCCGGACTCAGCGAAATGCGCATTGCCACCCACATGATCGCCGTGCACATGTGTGTTGATCATGAAGTTGATGTTACGACCAGCGGTATCGGTGGCGTGGGCCAGGAGCTGTGGTGCCAGCGGCTCAAGGCCGTCGTCGATCATGGCAACGTACTCTTCGCCGACCAGAACGGCCATGTTGCCGCCGCCAAAACCACCCACACCTTCCACCATAAAGATACCGGGCGTGACCTCGGTAGATTTGAAGGTGATCCCGGTGTCCTGGGCCAAAACGCTACCGCTGGCCATGAAACAAGCCAGTACGCCCAGCAGGCGGGGGCGTGAGAAAAGACGCTCGTTCAGGTAATTCATGGTGTGCTCCAAACTGTTAATTCGCGCCGGTTGAGCCGGCCCGGGTGATTATGTCAGGGTCTGGCGGCAAGTGCGGCGATTGATCCCGGCTCAGTTGTGTTCAAGCCGGAATCCGGTGCGCGGAAAATGCAGGGCGGTTCGGCCCAGCGCTTCGCTGTCCCGCTCGATTACAATTTTATGATGATTCAAAGCCCGTAGTTTGCCGCTGACGGGATCCTGTCCATAGTCGTCCGCGGTCACTGTGACCGAATCGCCGGACCGGAAGTCGTGAAAGGCACCGGCTTCGACCCGCCCCCTGCCATCCGGTTCGCTATCACGTGCGATGTCCAGTGCATCGCTACTACTCAGTTCCGTACGTTGTCCGCGACCGATGGCTTCCATGGCCTCCGACCAGCAAATAATTTCAGGGAAGGGCTGCAGCAGCTCCACGGCGCGCGGTATGTTGCTGTTGGCCATCCACACGGGAAAGTAGGCGAGGATGTCTACCCAGGCGGGTTGATCACTCAAGAGATAGCGGGTTTTGCGCCCGGCAAGCTCATCTTCAAGTAGTTGGCAGTTGGCCTGGAACTGGGCATAGGCTTGAGGCATTGCTTCAGGAATATTATCAAAATCCATGAAATTAAAGAAGTTCTTTCTGTCTTCCAGAACGTCCTCAGGAATCTGTTTGTTTTCGCCCATGGACAGGCCGGCGCCCGGTTCAAAAAATGCGCTGTCGCTCCAGCGACCCAGCGCATAGGCCAGGCCCGTGTGCCCGGCGGGAAACAGGGAGGGTTCGGGGAAGCGCTGTTCCAGTTCCCGGGCTATCAGCGCTGAATCACAATAGATATCTGCACCGATTTGCACCACCGGGGTCTTGCGGTAGCCGCCGGTCAGGGCGGTCAGGTCCGGCTTGGGCATGATCATGGGAATTTGCACCGACGACCAGGGCAGGTTCTTGATGCCGAAAACGAGCCGGATCTTCTCGGCAAAGGGGGAAGGGTCGTGATGATGCAGGATTAACTGGGTCAAGGTCAGGATTCCGGAGTGCGGCGGCCGTCATTACAACGGCACGGCAGAAAAAAAGCAAACCATCCGGTTTTTTCAGATCCAGCCGGAGAGTTCACGCCGTACGATGGATTCCAGCATGTCAAGGCAAGGCTCCGAGTCGTTCAGACAGGGCAGGTGGGCAAATTTTTCGCCACCAGCCTCGGTAAACTCACCGGCCACTTCCACGGCAATTTCCTCGAGCGTTTCAAGGCAGTCAGACACGAAGCCCGGATTGAACACGGCGATATTTTTGACGCCGCTCTCGGCCAGTTTCTTGACAGTGACGTCAGTGAATGGCTGCAGCCACTCCTTGGGACCAAAGCGGGACTGAAAACAACTGATCAACTTGCCCTCCGGCCAGCCCATACGGGCCTCCAGCAGTCGTGAAGTCTTCAGGCAATGACAGTGATAGGGGTCGCCCTTGTCCAGATAGTCTTTGGGCACGCCATGGTAGCTGGCGAGAATATGTTCCGGCTCAAAGTCCAGTTCCGCCAGCTGCACCTCGAGTCGCCGCGCCAGCGCTTCGATGTATACCGGGTCATCATGGAAGGGCGGCGCCGTGCGCAATGCCGGCATCCAGCGCATTTCAGTCAGCGACTGGAAGGTCTTGTCCGAAACGCTGGCGGTTGTTGCGGCGCTGTATTGCGGATAGAGCGGCACAATCAGAATCTGTTCACAGCCTGCTTCCTGCAGGGCGGCGAGCCGCGAGGGGATGGATGGGTTGCCGTAGCGCATCGCCCAGTCGATCATCACCCTGGGTTGATCCGCCAGCCGTTCGGCGAGTTGTTCGCCCTGCGAGCGGGTGAAGGTGCGCAGCGGAGACTCGTCCAGTTCCTTGTTCCAGATGGAAGCGTACAGCGCGCCGGATTTTTTAGGCCGCGTGTTGAGAATGATGCCATGCAGAATCGGCCACCAAAGAATCCGGGGCAGTTCAATTACGCGCGGATCGGATAAAAATTCCGCGAGATAGCGGCGCATGTTCTTGCGGTCATGACCGTCCGGCGTCCCAAGGTTTACCAGCAGGACCCCGGTTTTTCCTACCCGAACCTGTGGATGACCCTCAGGCAGCGGGCCTGCATCACGCTGGACTGCCTCGGCAACGGGGCAGGTGCGTGGCGGCACGATAGACTGGGGTTCAACCGGGTTCATGGCAGATTGCACTGCTTCCAAGCTCATCTCAAAGTCCTATTGTGCGTGAAACGGCCAAATAACGCACCGGCATCATGCCAGATGCCGGCCCCCGTCCATGTGAATGATGCGTCCGGTGACATATTGGCTGTTAAGCAAATACTCAACCTGGTGCTGAAGCTCATCCAGTCCGCCTTCCCGGGCGAGCAGGCTTTTGGCCAGCGCTTTGCGCCGGTATTCCTCGCTGTCGCCCTCATTGAACAGGATCAGCGCCGGAGCGATGCTGTTGACCTTGACCTGCGGTGCCAGCAGGCTTGCGAAGGACAGGGTCAGATTATCCTGAGCGGCTTTGCTGGCTGCATAAGCGATGTGTTTGCGGCTCCCGCGCGAGCTGACATAGTCACCAATGTGAATAATGTCCGCCGCTTCCGGCGCCCGGGCACGCAGACAGTCTGCCAGTCCGAGGTTGATTTCATAAGGTGCGCCGGCATGCACCCGCATCATGCGCTCAAAGATCTCTCGCGCAGACATGCCGGCGCCTTCCCCTGAGTTTTCTGCGAGCCAGTCCGATGCGTTGTGAATAATAGCCCGGAGCTTCGGCGCCAGTTCACTGACCTTCCTGATCAGAGCGGTGACATCACCGTTTTCGGCGAAATCGCACTGGATTAGCTGCGCGCCACGCGCCTGGACCTCGTCCAGGCTGTCGCGATGACTACGATAGGTTCCGATCACGGGCTGCCCGCGGTCGAGAAATGTCCGGGCCAGGTGCAGCCCCACGCGCTTGCCCACCCCGGTAATCAGGATGGGCGAGTCGTTCACGGATTCAGGAACTCGGCGCGGGTGTGGATGTTTGCCTTGAAGCAGCCACCCAGGGCCGTGGTGCTGGTCTGCGAGTTGCTGTCCTTGATGCCACGCGATTTCACGCAGTAGTGCACCGCGTCAATACTAACCGCCACATCTTCCGTCTCCAGCAAGGCCTGCAGTGCCACGAGAATCTGCCGGGTGAGGCGCTCCTGCACCTGCGGTCGCTGGCCAAAAAATTGCACCACACGGTTGATCTTGCTCAGACCGATAATGCGCTTGCCGGGAATGTAGGCGACCTTGGCAGCACCATCGATGGTGACAAAGTGGTGTTCGCAGGTGCTGGTCAGGTCAATATCCCGGATCTTGACCATTTCGTCAGCGCCCATTTTGTTGTCTATCAGGGACAGCTTGGGGAAATGGCGGTAGTCGAGTCCGGAAAAGATCTCATGCACATACATCTTGGCAATACGGTGCGGGGTCTCAGCGAGACTGTCGTCTGCCAGATCCAGGCCCAGGGTTTCCACCACATCATGCATCAGGTCGCGAATACGCTGGTACTTCTGGTCGGGGCTCAGCCCGTTGTCCAGCATTGGTGTCTCCAGGCCCTCCCGGATCAGTGTGTCACGCACCAGGATGGCTTCTGCTGAAAGGTGCTCATCCCTGGCAGCGGCGTCGAAGTTTATGTTGATCAGTTCAGAACTCATGATGCTTTCTCCAGAACGGTAAGCTGCGCCGACGTGTCGGCCTGGTATTCGAGGGACAGGGAGACGGAATCTGCAAATCGCAGGGCGTGCGGCTTATCGATCGTCACGCGGGCAAAACTGACTTCCGCAGGGTCACTGCACAGCTCAAGCACGTCGGCCACGAGCCGCTCAAGCAGCAGGAACTGACCCTCTTCAACCAGCTTGATGATCTGCTTGGTGATGGTTTTATAATTCAGCGCTTCGTTTACTTCGTCTTGTAAAGCCCCCGCGTTGACGGCGTAGCGGATCTCGATGTTCAACACGACGTCCTGCTTCTTGGTGCGCTCCTCCGGGTTGAAGCCGATAAAGGTGCGCAGGCGCAGGTTGCGAATGTTGATAATGGCGTTGGACATGGGCATGGTAAATGCGTTCCTGGGGGGTGAGGGCAGTTCTTCTAGGGAGCTAGTTTGTTGCTGCGATGGTAAAGCGCCCATCAATTACACGTGAACCAGCCGTGAAGCGTCGTGCCGCAAAATCCGGCCCTTAGGCCGCTTTTTGCCCGTCCCGCTGCTGCCGGTGACCGTTTTAATCCGACGCGCCATCCGGAGGTGCTCATGTTAACTGCAGACCTGCAATGTTCTCCGCTCTGATGATTCTGGCTGGCCTGGTTGCGCTGTTCAGAGCGCCATGGCGGCAATTACTGGACCAGTCAGCCAGGCAGCACATGTTCGTACTGTGCATGGCCTTGCTTGCCGTGCTGTGGCTCGGCGGTATTCAGGTTCAGGACAATGTCATGGTTCATTTGCTGGGCCTGACGCCTGTGGTATTGATTTTCGGCTGGGAGCTTGCCTTGCTTTGCGGCTACCTGGCGGCTGTTGTGCTGGCATTGCTGGGCTTCTGGCCCTGGGCTGCCTTGCCGCTGGAAATCCTGCTTTCGGTGCTGGTACCAGTTGTCGTCACCCAGGGGCTCCTGTGGCTGGCAGATCTTCTGCCGCGCACAAATCTTTTTGTTTACCTGCTGGGCGTGGGGTTTCTGGGCGGGGTCTTCTCCATGCTGGCGACGCTATCGATGGCCAGTCATATTCAGGGCTGGTCGCTTGATCATCCGCTGGCTTTGCTCCTTGCGTTTCCCGAGGGTTTTATCAGCGGAGCGGTGGTCACGGCCCTGACTATTTTTGCGCCGTCCATCATGCGGACTTACGATGATATCCGCTATTTAGGTGAAGAATAGTTTTCTAGCGTAATTTTTTGATAATGCTGAACTTGCTTTTACTGTAAGGCGCATATCTGAGAGGGATGTCAGGCCACCAGGAACGCTTCATTACTGCCTTTTGATGACTGAAATTTAAGAATCCCCGCTCACCTTTGTAGGCTCCCATACCACTCTCGCCGACCCCGCCAAATGGTAATTCGGATACGGCTGAGAACATCAGCACGTCATTGATACACATGCTGCCGGCGCTAATCACTTTGACAAACCGTGCCTCGGCTTCGTCTGATTTAGTGAACAGATAAGCGGCCAGCGGTTTGTCACCGCCGCGCACATGCGCCAGCGCCTCCTCCAGATCATCGATTTGCACGATGGGCAGAATGGGCCCAAAGATCTCCTCCTGCATGACCGGATCACCAGCCTGAATGTTGGTCAGGATCGTGGGCTCAAGGTAACGGTCCCTGGTATCAAAACGTCCGCCCAGGGCAATGCTGCCGGTGCCAAGCAGTCCGCGCAGACGGTCCAGATGCCGCGCATTGACGATACGGCCGTAGGACTCGCTGGTCTGGGCGTCTTTACCAAACATGTTGTGCAGGTGTTTCTGTAGCAAGGGCAGCAGTTGCGCCTCGGTCCGGGCGTCGGTCAGCACATAGTCCGGCGCAATGCAGGTTTGACCGGCATTCAGGAAGCGCCCCCAGGCGATTCGCCGGGCAGCGACGTCCAGATCTGCGTCCGGCATGACGATGCAGGGACTTTTGCCACCCAGCTCCAGGGTCACAGGCGTGAGATGTTTGGCTGCGGCGGCCATCACGATGCGTCCGACGGTTCCGCCTCCCGTATAAATTATATGATCGAACCGTTCGCGGAGCAGGGCGGTTGATTCAGCGACAGCGCCTTCTACCACTGCAAAACAGTCACGATCCATGTATTCCGGAATGTGTCGGGCGAGGAGCGCGGAAGTGGCCGGTGCAAGCTCGGAAGGCTTGATGATGGCGCAGTTACCTGCAGCGATGGCGCTCACCAATGGGGCGAGAGCGACTTGCAGCGGATAATTCCATGCGCTCATGACCAGCACGACACCAAGTGGCTCGGCCTGCACCCAGCTGCGGCCCGGCTGTCCAAACACCGGCGTGGAAACGCGGCGCAGCTTCATCCAGCGGCGCAGACGTTTTCTGCAGTGTCCAATTTCCGAGGTTACGTAGGATAATTCGGTGACCCAGGCTTCCATGGCGGGCTTGCCAACGTCGTCATGCAGCGCTTTCAGGAACGCGTCCTCATGCGTAACCAGCATGGTTTCGAGCGCCGTGAGCTGCGCCTGGCGCCAGGCCTCATCCAACGTTCTTTCGCTGTTGAAACCCGCGCGCAGATGCCCCAGAAGCTCGCTGTAATCGGGCCCCGGTGTGCTTGCCGGGCGGGTGCTGGTAGTCTCTTGCGCTGACGCGTTCATGACGCGGTTCTCCTGCTAATCCATTGATGCCTGCCTGTAATACTCTTCAGTATGGCGCAGCGCACGGTCAGGGTGAAGTCAGCAGGGTTTAAAGGGCCTCTGCCGGTGGGCTGCCATAGTCTTCAGTCAGGGCCTGGTGCCTTACCAAGCGGGTTTGCCGGCGTATCGTCATAGCCTTCCAGAAGTTCCGCAAGGCGTTGCAGCAAGCGTCGGACCAGGCCTGTCAGCAGCACGAACTCGCTGTCCTGCAGGGCTAACCCGTCCTCCATCTCGCCGCCGTCCTCCAGCTCACCATCGGCGAGTTTGAAACGTGTGATGACTCCGTCCTCGCCCAGTACGCCGCTCATGACGGCATCAAAGCCGAAGCCCAGCTGAATGACGCGCATACCTTCCCTGACATGCCGTCGAATGGCCTCATCATCAAGGTCGGTGTGGCGCCAGGTTCCGGTAGAGCGCCCATCCCGGGGGTCGGCCATGCGGCATTCGCGCCCCAGGCTGAAGCCTGTTGGCAACTTACCGAGAAACATTTCCTGCAGCAGGGAAGCGGGCGCACGCCTGTATTGAAGTGGTTCACAACGGAAGCCGTCAAAACAGGCCCGCAAATGCTCGACAAACCATTCGGCGCGGCTCGCCACACCGGCGTCCACCACCAGCAGTCCGTCTTTGGGCAGCACGAAGCCCCGCACGCGGCTGGACTGAACCAGGGCCTTGGGCAGTAGCTCATCCCGTGCCTCGTCTTTCAGGCGGCGCATTTCGCGTCGGGGCGGCGCTTCACCCATGCGGCTGCGATAGTCTTCAATCCGCTCAGCCAGCGACTCCTTGATGGCTGCGGCAGGCAAGATACGGCTCTGGGTGCGCAATTCCAGCAGGTCAGCACCGGCAACACGCCGGCACAGGCGGGCACCGCCCTGTTCGCCGGGAGACTCCCAACCGGCGCTGCGTTCGCTGAACGCCGAGCAGGGTTTGAAGGCCTTGGTGGTGAGGGCATCAGAGAGTGCTTCCTCGGTTTCGGGCCAGGGACTCAGTAAGCGGTAACAACGCAGATTTCGGAACATGTGGATGCAGTATGGAGGTTGGCGGAGGCGCATTGTAGAGGTTGAACTGTCCCATGAACAGGCGACCGGTCCGGCACACGGAGCTACCGGATGGTTCACGGCGACTTCATGGCATTTTGGCCATTGTACGCGCTCGCTTGAACCGGTTTTTACGCCATGAACCCCAGTCGGGACGCCGGTCTGCAGCGCCTTCAGTCTTTCCTCCCGGGCGCAGGCAGTCGCTATCAGCAACTTAGAAACTTCGACTTTGGCGCCCAGAATCGCGACAACGTTTCGATGTTGTCGCCCTGGTTGCGGCGCCGGGTATTGCTGGAGCAGGAGGTGCTCGAAGCGGTCGTTCAGTTGCACGGCGCAACACAAGCTGAAAAATTTATCGATGAGATCTTCTGGCGCGCCTACTTCAGAGGGTGGCTGGCGCACCGCAGTTCGCTGTGGGCCGATTACGCAACGTCTGTGCGCCACCAGATCCGTGTCCTGGATTCAGATCCGGAGCTGGCTTCCAGACTGCGGGATGCGGAGACGGGCAACACCGGCAATGCCGCATTCGACGCCTGGGTGGGGGAGTTGGTCAGCACCGGCTATCTGCACAATCATGCGCGGATGTGGTTTGCCAGTATCTGGGTGTTTACCCTGCGGTTGCCCTGGGCGCTTGGCGCAGATTTTTTTCTTCGCCACCTGCTCGATGGTGACCCGGCATCCAACACGCTGAGCTGGCGCTGGGTCAGCGGGTTACACACCAGGGGCAAGGCCTATCTCGCGCGCCGTGAGAACGTACTCAAATTCACCGACGGGCGGTTGGATCCAGGCTCCGGCCTCGCGGACACAGCACAGATCCCTGATGATGAATGCGCGCCTGTAAAGCCTGAGCTGCGCTGGCCAAAGTCGCCGCCCGTCCCGGACGCCGGGTCGGCATGGTTGCTTACTGACGAGGACGCCACGCCGCCAGGGTCGTTTCCAAAGGATGTTCCGGTCTTCGCTCTGCAGGCAACGCAGGGTCTGTCGGCTCGCGGGCTGTCGCCGGCAGTACACGCTTTTGTCAGCGGCTGTCTTGACGATGCAGTCCGGCGTTACAGTAACGAACCGGCGGTATTCGAGGCGCAGCACGATGCAGGAGCGCTGATGACCCGGCTGGCGGGCCATGGCGTGCGTGACGTGCATTGCTTTCATGTGCCATACGGGCCAACCGCCGACGCACTGCTGCATTTGGAACAGCAGCTACTCGAGGAGTCGATTCGTTTGCACCGACATGTCCGGCCCTATGATGCTGCCGCCTGGCCCTGGGCCGACCGGGGATTTTTTCAGCTAAAACGAAAGATTCCCGGCATACTCGATGCGATGGGCATAGCGGAGCAGTCACATGCTTGAGCTACGTTCCATTGCCAAGTCGTATCATGATGGCGAGAGCGAACTGAAAGTGCTCGACGGGGTCAGTCTGACGCTGGGGCAGGGCGAAAGTCTTGCACTGCTGGGATCGAGCGGTTGCGGTAAAAGCACTTTGCTGCAAATTGCCGCCGGGCTGGAGCGCCCCGACCAGGGTGAGGTATTGATGTTTGGAACCCACCTGGAAACGGCTGCTGAACGCGAGCTGGCCTCGATCCGTCGCTCACGCCTGGGTTTTGTTTTCCAGGCCTTTAACCTGTTGCCGGGCCTGAATGTGATGGCCAATCTGTGTTTTCAGCGCAGACTCAATGGTCTGCCCGATCAGGATCCCTGGCTGGAGGAACTCGTTGCGGAGCTGGACCTTGGCCCGCTGCTGACCCGTCCCGTCGAGGTTTTATCCGGCGGACAACAACAGCGCGTCGCCATCGCGCGCGCACTGGCCCATCGACCGCAACTGGTGTTTGCCGATGAACCGACCGGCAACCTGCATGACAGCCTGAGTCATCGCGTTATGGCGCTTTTCGTGCGCCTTGTGGACGAGGCAGGTTCAGGCTTGCTGCTGGTGACCCACAGCCATGACATGGCGCAATACGCGCAGAACCGTCTGCGCCTCGACAACGGCCACCTTGCACCCTGTGAACCAGGCTGATGCGCGTGGTTCTGCACAGCCTGGTCAGTCACTACCGTCGGCATCCGGTTCAGGCCTTGTTCCTGTTGGCCGGAATCATCATGGCCAACGTGTTGCTGGTCGGAACCCAGGTCATCAACGCACAAGCCCGTTCCAGTTACGCCGAGGGCGAGGTGTTGCTGGGTGCCGGCCCGGCAGGTCGTGTGCTGCCCCTGGCCGGCACCGAGCTGTTCGATGAGCGAAAGTATCTGCAGCTGAGGCGCTCGGGGTATTTTGAAATCGCGCCGCTGCTGCGCCGTTTTGTGCTGACCGGGGATGGTCAAAGCCTGGAACTGCTTGGCATTGACGGATTGGTGATGCCCGGCGCGGTTGGTGCAGACCGTCAGCGTATTCGGGAAGGCCAGGCCGGGACCGACTATGGTTCGTTTTCCCTGCCGCCCTTTCAACTGTGGGGTGCGCCGGCACGATTGCGCCAGCTGGGCGCAGCGGCCGGCGAGACAATTATGTTGACGAATGGCGCGACATTGCCCCCTGCCACGGCCGTGGCCGGGCGCTCACTCGGGCATCGCCTGTTACTTGATGTCGGAGCATTGCAGGATCTGAGTGACAGTCGCGGCCAGCTCAGCGGCATCCTGGTCTTCGATATGCCGCCGGAGCGTCTCGCCCGGTTCATTGCGCAACTGCCGGCAGACCTTCGCTGGGTGCCGGCCAGTGATCAACCGGATCCGGCGGAGCTGACCCAGAGTTTTCATCTCAATCTGGCGGCCATGGGTCTGCTCTCTTTTGTGGTCGGCGTGTTCCTGATCTACAACGCGCTGGCCTTCAGCTATACCGATCGCAGGGTGCTGATACGTCGTCTGCGCCTGGCCGGGGTCGGCCGGGGCGAGCTGCGCATCGCCTTGTTGCTGGAGCTGGGCGTGTTCCTTGCCCTTGGCGGTCTGCTGGGCACTTTGCTGGGGGCATGGCTGGCGGGTTTTCTGATTCCCGGGGTAGGGCAGACCCTGGCTCAGCTCTACGGGGTCTATATCCAGTATCCGGATGGCCTGGTGCCGGGTGGCTGGTGGCCACCGCTCATGATGACCGCTTTGGCCGGTGCCCTGTGCGCGCTGTTTCCCCTGCGCCGGGCTCTGCGCGCGCCCCTGCTGGACCGCGGTGAGGCGGGCTGGAGTCTGGCCGCCGCAGCGCTGCGTGATCGGCGTCTCGCGATTGTGGGGGTAGTCTTGCTGGCTATCGCACTGTTGCTGTCTGAGTTCGCGGCGACTGTAGTGACCGCTTTAGGCGGCATGGCTTGCCTGTTACTGGGTGCGGCCCTGTTGCTGCCCTTGACCCTGCGACTTTTGCTGGGTCTGCTGCAACGCCTGGTTCCACCGCGCCGTGCCGCACTGGGCTGGCTGCTGGCCGATAGTCGCTGGCTGATTGGGCCCGCTTCCCTGGCGCTCATGGCGGTGACCCTCGCCCTGGTGGCCAACAGTGGTCTGAATACCATGATCGGCAGTTTTCGCGCCGCTACAGACGGCTGGCTGGCGCAACGTCTCACCGCTGACCTGTATTTGGGCGAAACAATTGATGCGCAATCTTTGCGCGACTGGCTTGCCCGGGAAGCACCCGGTGTTGAGCTGGCGGAGCGTCACGGCACGACCCTGAGCCTTGAGAATGCCAATGGCGCGACGGTTCGTGTCCAGCTTGTGGATTTACCGGACACGCCGCGCTTTCTCAATACCCTGGAGCTTTTCGAGGCACAGCCCGATGCGCTTGAACGTTTTCGTGCCGGTGAGGCTGTGCTGATCAGTGAACGGGCCTGGCGCCTGGATGGGTTTGAGCCCGGGCAGGGCGTGGCGTTGTGTGAGGGTTTGCCAGACCTGCCGATCGCCGGGGTGTATCACGATTATGGCAATACCCTGTCGCAATTCATGCTCAGCGCTGCACAGTTCCAGGCCTGTGCGCCGGGTCTGGGACCTTCAGGACAGGCATTGTTCAGTAGTGCCGGGGCTGAAGCGGGGCCTGACTGGCCGGCGCTGACGGCCGGGCTGATCCGTGACTTTGCGCTGGATGAGTCAGATGTCATTGATCAGCGCGAGCTGCGCGCGATCGCCATGCAGGTCTTTGACCGGACGTTTGCCGTGACCCGCGCGCTCAACCTGCTGACCCTGCTGGTGGCGGGCATCGGTATTTTTTGCGCCATCAGCGCCATTCATCACCACCGTGTTGCCCAGCAGGCCCTGTTGGCCAGTCTGGGATTGTCACGAAGACTGCGGGGCACTTTGTTGTTGCTGCAGTGGGGTGTGCTGGGCCTGCTGGCCATGGTGCTGGTGTGGCCGTTTGGTACCTTGCTGGCCGCTTACCTGGCCGGTGTGGTCACGCCCATTGCCTTTGGCTGGAGCTTTCCCCTGGTGCTGGCCTGGACGCCGTTGCTGCTGTTAGCCGGCACTGCCATTGCCTGCCTGATACTGGCCGTGTTGCTGCCCTCATTGCGCCTGCTGCGCTCGAGTCCGGCCGACCTGTTGCGATGGCAATCGGTATGAGCACCGGATTGCTTTGTGTCAGATCGGCGTGCCCGCGGTTGTTCCGGGCGGCAGGCGCACTGCTGTGCTTGATGCTCGGGGTTCTGACCGGCTGTGAGCGTGGTCCCGCGGATGCGAGCGGTAGCGATTTTTCCCTCCTGGCGCAGGCGGATGAGCGGTTCGAGCAGGCCCGGCCCGGCAGGCGTCTCGAGTTTCCCCGGGACCATGCTGCGCACCCCGGTTTCCGCATTGAGTGGTGGTACGTCACGGCCAACCTGGTCGATACGCGGGGACGGGACTGGGGCATTCAGTGGACCCTGTTCCGTTCGGCGGTCACGCCGCCGCTCACTTCCGGGGAGAGGGCGGGCTCAATTCAGATTGACCCGGATCAGGACGACACTAACCCCTGGCAGGCCGGGCAGGTCTACCTTGCCCACTTTGCGGTGAGTGCGCCACATCAGCACAAGGCCTTTCAGCGTTATGGCCGGGGCGGTGATCATGGCGGACTGCGCCAGGCCGGGGTCACAGCGCAGCCCTTTGCCGCCTGGCTGGACGACTGGGAGCTGGCCAGTACCGGGCCACAATGGCTGC
The DNA here is from genome assembly GCA_942491555.1 of uncultured Gammaproteobacteria bacterium. Classification (GTDB taxonomy): domain Bacteria; phylum Pseudomonadota; class Gammaproteobacteria; order Xanthomonadales; family SZUA-36; genus Marinihelvus. The sequence goes on along the minus strand of CALOBN010000003.1, from coordinate 391,123 downwards.
CATTGCGACTCCGCGCAGCTCAGGATGATGTGGCAGCAGATTTGCAGTTAAGCAGTGACTTACCGCTCGTGCTGCAGGGTGAGGCCGGCTTCTCGCAAAAACATCCCGATGGCGGCGGCTCCTACTACTACAGCCATCCTTTTCTGCGCGTGTCCGGTGAGCTGCAGTTTGGCGATGAACAGGTCGCTGTGACGGGCGAGGCCTGGCTGGACCGTGAATGGAGCAGCCAGTTCCTGCAGCAGGATCAGCAAGGCTGGGACTGGTTTGCGCTGCACCTGGATGACGGCTCAAAACTGATGGCCTTTCAGCTGCGCAGCCAGCGGGGCGACCCTTATCGGCACGCGGTCCGGCTATGGCCGGACGGCCGGCGTGTGCAGGCGTCTGTGAATGATTTTCGCTTGCAGGTGCGCGCAGAGCGCTCTGTCGCCGGGCGCAGCCTGCCGCTTGAGTGGGAGCTGGAATGGCGCTCGCAAGACCTTGATTTGCAGATTAATGCGGCGCTGGATGAACAGTGGATGGATCTGGATTTCCCCTACTGGGAAGGCCGCGTCGAGGTGCGTGATGCCGCCACGCAGCTTATCGGCAAGGGTTATCTGGAAATGACCGGATATAATGTCCAATCCAGGTAGTGCTTGACACGCAATTCACTGCCCTCAGGTCACCATCGGCTAATAACTTAATCTGGAGTTACACCCATGAAAGCTCTTTTCGCGCTCGGCCTGCTGCTCGCCAGCACCAACCTTTTTGCTTGTGACAGCGACCTGCTGGACTACGATTTCCGCATGCTCGCCTCGGACGATGAAGTAAACTTGTGTGAAGCCTATGAAGGCAAAGTCATGCTGGTGGTCAACACGGCCTCCAAATGTGGCAACACCCCCCAGTACGACGGCCTTGAAGCGCTGTATGACCAGTATGGCGAAGAAGGTCTGGTCGTTGTCGGCTTCCCGTCCAATGATTTTATGGGTCAGGAGCCTGGCACAGAGGAAGAAATCGCGGAATTTTGCAGGCTGACCTACGGTGTGCAGTTTCCGATGATGGAAAAGACCTCGGTCAAGGAAAAGAACGCGCATCCCTTCTATGCCGGGCTGGCAGCACAGTCGGGCACCTATCCGACCTGGAATTTCCACAAATTCCTCATTGGTCGCGATGGCCAGTTGATCGCGGAATTCAGCCCGCGCACCCAGCCGGACAACGAAGAACTGGTTACCGCTATCGAAGTCGCGCTGGCCAACTAATCCGCAAGGCTATGGCACCGTGCCTGAGGCATTGTGCCGGGCGGCACAAAGTATTGAATCGCGGCCGGTCCAACCGGCCGCGGTCTGCCGGAAATCTCACCGGCGCCTCTGTTTTTCCATTCCCGTAGTGAATGCCCTGTCGGTCAAGACCGGTAGCGGCGCGTATGATCACCCTGAATGCTCACTGCAACGGCAGACGCTGTTAACGCTGCGCAAATCCGGAGAACACTATGAACACGCGAAAGGTTGATGTTGCCATTATTGGCGCGGGCTCGGCCGGTCTGAACGCACGCCGCGAGGTGGAAAAGGCGGGTCAAAAGCCCCTGATGATCGAGAGTGGGCCCTACGGGACAACCTGCGCCCGGGTCGGCTGCATGCCGTCCAAACTGCTTATCGCTGCGGCCGACGCTGCCTATGAAGTGGCTGGGGCGGGCCGCTTCGGAATCGAGGTGGATAACTGGCATGTCGACGCCGGCCGCGTGTTTGAACGGATACGGCAAGAACGGGACCGGTTCGCCGGTTTCGTCGTTGAAGATGTTGAAGCGCTGCCTGAGGAGCAGCGAATGAAGGGCCGTGCCAAATTCGTCGGACCGACGACGCTGCAGGTTGACGACCAGACCCTGGTCGAGGCCGGGGCTGTGGTGATCGCTACCGGCAGCACACCGGTTATTCCGCCACCTTATGATGCAATTCGCGAACACGTCATGATTAATGATGATGTGTTCGAACTAGACACGGTACCCAAAACCCTGGCCGTTGTAGGCACCGGCATCATTGGCCTGGAGCTTGGCCAGGCGCTGCAGCGCCTGGGTGCCAGGACCACTTTTTTCAGTCCATTCGAAGACCTTGGCCCTTTCACCGATCCTGAGATCATTCGGGTGACCCGTACCTTGCTGGATGCCGAGCTGAACCTGCAACTCGGCTCGCAGGTCAGTCTTGCGGAAAAGGTCGATGGCGGCATACGCCTGCATTGGAAAGACGCCGAGGGCGCCGAACACGACGGGCTGTTTGAGCAAGTGCTTGTCGCTGCCGGTCGCCGGCCTCAGTTACACGGCCTTGGTCTCGAGAATACCGGATTAAGCCTTAATGAAAGAGGGTTTCCGGTTTGGGATGCGAGCACCACACAAGCCGGGGATTTGCCGATATTCCTGGCGGGCGATGTCAGTGGGCACCGCCCCTTGTTACACGAAGCATCGGACGAAGGGCGGATTGCCGGTGCCAACGCGGCTGCCTACCCTGACCTGACCGCCCATGTGCGCCGCGTACCCCTGGCGGTGGCTTTTACCGACCCCAATATGGCCATGGTTGGCGCCTCTTATGCCAGCCTGGAGCCAGGCAGCTTCGAGGTGGGTGAAGTATCTTTTGCCAATCAGGGCAGGGCCCGGGTGATGGGCCGTAATCACGGTCTTTTACGCGTATATGGCGATCGTAAATGCTGCACCATTGTTGGTGCTGAAATGATCGGGCCGCGCGCAGAGCATCTCGCACATCTGCTCGCCTGGTCGGTTCAGCAGGGCATGAGCGTGACACGTGCCTTGCAGATGCCTTTCTACCATCCGGTAATCGAAGAAGGCTTGCGCACCGCGCTGCGCGATCTTGCGAATAAACTTCGCATCCGCGGTCAATGCGCCAGCCAGGACATGTCAACCGCTCCAGGAATGTAAAACGTTGCAAATCATCAATGAAGCTTTCATTAAGGGCGTGGTGCTGGCCGGCCTGTTGCTGATGCCGGCTGCGGCTTGCCTGGCATCTGAAGCCGATGCCGGTGTCATTGTGGATATCGAAACAGGCGATTTAATAATTTCGCCGGTGAACGAAGACGTCTATCAGTACGGTCCGCGAACTGCTGACGGTACAGGTAAGTTTTATTTTGGTCGTGAAATTTCCCTGGTCATGGGCCACCAGGGTGCAGGCTGGCTGGAGCGCCGGGATCGGAAACGCCAGGAACGTACAGACCTGTTGATTAAGAGCCTGCCACTGAACGATGACAGCGTGGTGGCGGATATTGGTGCCGGGACCGGTTACTTCAGTTTTCCGATTGCAAGGCGGGTGCCCGATGGCCGGGTGATTGCGGTCGATATCCAGCCGGAAATGCTGGCGATCATTGAGCAAAGTCGCGCAGAGAACGGGATCACGAATGTGGAGACATTGCTCGGAACGGAGCGCGACCCTGGTTTGCCCGAAAACGCCGTTGATCTGATCTTACTTGTCGATGCCTATCACGAGTTCTCTTACCCGGCAGAAATGGGCCGTGCCATGACCAGGGCCTTAAAACCCGGCGGCGTTCTGGTCCTGATTGAATACCGCGCTGAAGACCCCGACGTGCCCATCAAGCCCCTGCATAAAATGAGCGAGGAGCAGGCGCGCCTGGAGATGACTGCTGCCGGTCTGGAATGGGAAACCACCAAGCGATATCTGCCGCAGCAACACTTCATGATCTTTAGCAAACCAGAGCCGGAGAATTAGCCGGTCCGGCCCTGTGCCCCGATGCTCACGTGTAGCGCGCGGAATAATACGGGCACGGCCTCGTTGATACGTATGTCAACGTCGATCTCAGGCCCGGTAATGGCCAGGGCTGCCGGTACGACGCTTCGCAAAGCGATTACCCGCCAACGCCGGGTCGCCCGGGCCGGCAAGCGCAAATCCAGATCCAGATTGCCGTCTTCCTGCGGCAGCGTCTCAAGTTCATTGAAGGCGAGCCCGAGCCCCTCACCGTCGGCCTTGGCCACCGCTTCTTTCAAGGTCCACAGCTTGAAAAAGCCTGCCGGGTCGTTCGAGTGTTCCAGCCAGTCCTGCTCTTTGCGACTGAGAACCTGGTCCTTCAATTGCGCAACGGTCGGGCCGCTTCGGACCTGCTCAATATCGATACCCACACGTACCCCCTGAGCAATCGCGCAAGCGACATAGCCCGGTGTGGTTGAAAGGTTAAAGTCCACGCCGGGATGCTGTCGCGCCAGTTCGGTTGCCAGTTCAGGTCGCCGGTTAACGCCCGCCTGCAGATTCAGATCCCGCGGCGTGATATCCAGCCGGGCGGCGAGTGTCAGGCGCAGCAACGCATGCGCGCAGGTGAAGCGGGCGCGATGTTCCTCGTTACGCAGTCGCCCGCAAGTGCGCTTTTCTTCATCACTTAGCCGGGCAAAATGTGCTGTATTGACAATGCGCGGTGCCCGGACCAGAAACACAGCGCAGTACGACCCGGTTCTCAATGACTTCTTCATGGTGACGCACTATCAGGGGTTGGCCGGACGTTCACTGCTCAGCTGCTCAGTTACCGGACAGCATCCAGCGCCGCAAGCGGTTCGAGTCCCCGAAGGGCGTCAGTTTGCCAAAGGAGTCGAGCAGCACAATGGTTACGGGTTCACCGTCGATACGCGCCAGCATAGCCAGGCAGCGTCCCGCTTCATTGAGGTAACCGGTTTTGCTCAGCTCAATGGTCCAGCTGTCATTTTTAAGCAGGCGATTGGTGTTGCCGTACACCAGTGGCCCGCGGTTTGACCAGGGTCGCACTTCGATGCGGGTGGTGGTGCTCGCCTTGTGGATCAGGGGGTAGTCACTGGCTGCGCGAACCAGTTTCATCAGGTCCCGCGCCGTCGAGGTGTTGTCCACGTTCAGGCCGGCAGCATCGGCGAAATTACTCTGGCTCATGCCAAGCAGGGCGGCCTGGGCGTTCATCGCCGAAACAAACTGTTGTGTGCCGCCCGGATAGGTGCGCCCCAGGGCGGCGGCAGCGCGGTTCTCCGATGACATGACGGCCAGCATGATCATGTCGCGCCGTGAGAGGGTTGCCCCATAATCCAGGCGGGAACCGGTCAGTTGCACAATGTCCCGGTCAGCCTTGGTGACGGTAATTTTTTCATCCAGATCAAGGCCCGAATCAATGATCACCATGGCCGTCATTAACTTGGTGATGGAGGCAATGGGCCGCACGCTGTCGGCATCCTTTGCATAGATTTCCCGGCCCCGGCTGTCAACAATAATGGCGGCCTTGGAGCGCAGGTCCGGGTGGCCCGAAAGGTCAGTAAAGGTGGCCGCGGTCAGCGACAGGGGCAGGGCGATGAGCACACACACGAGTGTGGCCCGCAGGCTGCTGTGCAGCATCTTGATTCCTCTCCAGGTGTTCAGGCCACAGGTGGCATCCCATCATGGCATACAGGGGCAGCGCCGGGCAAAGCGTGTGCAGATTCAGGGTGCTGGCGTGACGGTTCCAGACAGCGCCGGATCATCGTCAGAGTCCTGGACTCTGCTGGCTTCGAAGGGCTTGCGCCGTGCGTACAAAATGAAAGCGGCCGGTACAAACAGAAAGCTCAGGACACTGGTAAGCACCGTGCCGCCGGCAATGGCGATGGCAAATGGTGGCCAGAAACCTCCTCCGTCCAGAATGAGCGGCATAAAGCCACCGAGGGTTGTCAGCGTGGTTGAGCCAATATGACGCGTGCAGTTCATGACGCCTTCGACAACAGCATCACGATTTCCTGTGACTGCTTTCGGATCTGATTTCAGTTCCGCCATAATGACAATGGCCGCATTGATCGCCAGCCCCACCAGGCCCATCAATCCGACAATGACGACGAAGCCGAAGGGATAGCCAAACAGCCAGACGCACAGCAGACCCAGTCCTCCGGACAACCCTGCAACCATGAACACGATTGAGCTCAAGCGAAACGAGTTGAAGCTCAGAACCACAACCGTCACCAGCAAAACCAGGATCAATCCGATGCTTGAAAGCAGTTTGCCCACGGCCGAATTGCGTTCAGCCGATTCGCCGCCATATTCGATCCGGTATCCGGGTGGCAGTTCAAGTCCGGAAGCCGCCAGGCGTTCCTGAATCCTGGCCTGCACCACAGAAGGCAGCACGTCGGCACGCTGATAGGCCTCCAGGGTATTGACCCGTTCACCCTGGCGCCGGGCAATGATGCCTGCGGCCGGTTCGATTGATATGGAAGCCAGGTTGTCGAGGTGAATGGCCGAGTCTGGCGAGTTTCCGGCAAGGTGGAGCTTTAATAAATCTTCCGGGCTTTCACGATCAGGGCCTGCCAGCTGCAAGCGCACCGGTAATTCTTCAGTGCCCTCGAGAATGGATCCGGCCTGCACGCCCTCCAGGACTGCCTGTAACTGGCTCGCCAGTTCAACCGGTGCCAGCCCGGCCCGTCGAACCTGGTTCTCATCAACCTGCAAAGCAAGCTTTGGCCGTCCGCGGGTCAGGGTGGCGCGCGCATGCACGACGTCCTCGGTCATAAGCACTTCGGCACGGATCTGCTCACCGACTTCAGCAAGGACGGTCAGGTCAGGGCCGTATAAACGCAGTTCAATCGGCGCATTGAACGGTGGGCCTTGCTCCAGTTTTCGGACCAGGATCTGGGCGCCCGGAAAACGGTCGTCCAGAAGTGTCTGGATTTTCGGGATAGCGCGGTTTGCCGCCTCGACATCGGAGGTGCTGACCATGGCCTGGCCAAAGTTGGGGCGCCGGTCATATCGCTGCACGATGTTGTAATAAAAAGAAGGGGTGCTGCGGCTGAGAAACCACTCCACATGCTCTATACCCTCTGTATCGAGGATAAGGGGTGTGATCTGTTCGGCCATGGCCTGCGTTGCGGCAAGACCGGCTGCGGGATCAAGATGCAGCTCAATGGTAAACATGTCCCGGTCCGAGGGCGGAAAGAACTGTTCATCGAGCTGGCCGGCCGCAAGGAAACCCGCCAGCGGCAAAACCAGGGATACCAGCAGGGCACTGCGCGGATGCTCAACGACCCAGCCGAGCAGGGCGCGAAAACGTGTTGCCAGGGCTGCCCAATGGAATCCGACGTGCTGATCCTGCGCCCGCAGGAACCGGCCGGCGAGGCCGGCAACCAGCGTGAAGGACACCAGGTAGGAACCGATCAGGGCAAAGATCACGGAGATAGCAATGCCGCCAACAAACTCGCCGGAGGGGCCCGGCATAATGGCAATCGGCATGAAGGCGAGGATGGTGGTCAGCGTGGATCCGGCCAGCGGTGCCCACAAGTGACCGAGGGCTCGATTCACCGCCCGGGTCCGCGTGTCGCCATTGCGCAGATTACGCTGGATCGTATCGGTCATGACAATCGCGTTGTCGACCATGATACCCAGCGCCACGACAAGGCCCGTAACGGACATCTGGTGAATCGGCATGCCGTACCAACTCAGGCAGGCCAGGGTAAACGAGACGGTCAGAGGCAAGGCAAAGGCGACCACCAGGGCGGCACGCCAGCCCAGGGTCAGAAACAGGACGGACAGAATGACCAGAAAGCCAATCAGGACATTCCAGACCAGTCCACCGAGCCGGTCATTGGTATAAATCTGCTGGTCGAACAGAACTTCGAGAGAAATATTGGCCGGTAGTTCAGCCTTAAATTGCGCAGTGACTTCATCAACACTGTCACTCCAGTCACGAATGCGCAGTTCCGGCAGCATACGCACACCGATGACAATCGCCTGCCTGCCGTTGACCAGGGCGCGGTCTTGCGGGGGCTCACGCGGGCCGCGGTTTACGGATGCAATATCGCGCAGCCGCAGAACTCTTCCGTCCGAATCTTCAAGGATCACGGTGGCGCCCAATTGTGCGACGGTCTCAAGTTCACCGGAAACCTCGATCAGCCATTCCCGGTCGCCACCACGCAGCTGGCCGGCTGACACTTTTGCGTCCCGTTGCCTGATGGCATTGGCCACCGCATCAATCCCGAGGCCGGAGCGGGCAGCAGCAACCGGATCCAGTTCGACATGAATTTCTTCTTCGGGTGCGCCGTACTGGCGGACCAGGTCCATGCCCGGAACGGCTCGCAGTCGCTGCGCAAATTCTTCGGCATAACGGCCGATGGTCGACAACGAGGGTTCACCCGGACCTTGCCATTGAAGTGCGATAAGCCGCGTGTAGGCGTAACCCCGGTCATCATCCAGACGGCTGGCACCGGCACCCGCGGGCAGTTCGGGTGCTACTTCGCCCAGCGTATCGCGAACTTCTGACCACACGGGAACCGTGTCATAGACACTGTCTTTAAGCTCGACGCGGACCACAGACACGCCTGCCTGCGACGAGGAGGAAATCGTTTCGATCTCCGGCAGGGTTCGCAGGGCATTTTCCAGCGGCTCTGAGATCAGCGCTTCGACCCGTTCCGGGGTAGCGCCTGGGTAGGGCGTGAGGACTGTCGCAACGCGGTTCATGACACGCGGGTCTTCCGCAGTCGGCAAACTGCTGAGTGCGGCGAGCCCCGAGACGATCAGCAGGGCGGCAAACAGCGCGATTAATCGGGGGTTTTCAAGGGTCCTGGCGAGCATTTCTGACTACCGAAGCGCTACTGATGCGCACCCGCTGACCGGGCGCGACGCGATGCAGTCCGTTGCTGACGACAAGGTCGTTCTCGCTCAGCGCACCCGCAACAAAGATTTTGCCGTTTGAGGCGTGGTGCACGGTGACACTGCGCTTTTCCAGAACGGCCTGAAGATCTCCGGAGGGAACTGCTACATAAATCACCCAGGAGCCTCTCAGGCCCTCGGTGACCGCCGTATCCGGGAGCCAGGCGCCTGTTTGTCTGAGTGGCTCTGCCACGGTGACATAGGCCAGTTCGCCGGGTGACCAGTCCGCATTGACTGCGAATCGCACCACCTGGCTGCGTGTGGCCGGATCAACCACCGCGCCAATGGCGATGAGTTCACCACGGGTTTGCATATCGCCAGCCCGGATGGGCAGCTGTTCACCAACCTTCAGATCCTTGGCGAGATGGGCCGGGAGACCCGCGCGAACTTCCCGGCGACTGGTCTCGACCAGATTGAATACCGGTGTGCCGGGGGTCACGACCGTGCCTGCATCGGCGAGCCGGAGTTGTATCACGGCATCAAAGGGCGCGCGCAATTGCGACTTTTCCAGGCGGATGCGGTTGCCATCAAGGTTGGCCTGGTTACGCTGCAGCGAGGCCTCCAGCAGCTTAACGCGACTGGATAGTTCATCCCGCTCGCGCTCGCTGGCCAGTTGCTCTTCTTCCAGCTTCACGATGCGCGCAAGGTTACGGCGGGCCAGAGATAATTCGGTTTCGATTTCATTCTGCCGCGCTGTAAGTTCCAGTCGTTCCGCGTCGAGCAGTTGGCTGTCCAGCCTGGCCAGAACCTGGCCTGTGCTGACTACATCCCCTTCGTTGACCAATAATTCGCTCAGTGTGCCCGGCAGCTCAAAGGCAATGGTCGGGTTCTGCGAAGACTCGACCTGGCCGGCAAATTCCCGCTCTACAGAGAAACTGTCCTGGAGCCGTGCCTCCTGGACCGTGACTGCGTGGAGGTATGCCGGCACCGCGCTGTCTGCCTCTGAATTCCAGTCGCAGGCGGCAAGCAGGCTCGCTGTGATCGTCATGAGTATTGTGGGCAGAGCGCTTTTCATCAGCTTGTATTATTAGTGAACCAGAGAGTCCAATATATAGTTACTGGACTTGCAAGTCTAGTTAAATCCTGTGAACATCCCATGAAATGAAAGTGCTCCCCAAAACAAGTCGTCCGCGCGGCCGGCCACCCAGTAAAATAAAGCGCCAGCTCATTCTGGACGCGGCCACCCGCCTGTTTACCGAACAGGGCTATGAAGGCACCAGCGTGGACGATATTGCTCTTGATGCCGGGGTGTCGAAGCAGACGGTCTATAGCCACTTCGGCAGTAAAGAGAACCTTTTCGGTCTTGCGGTGGCTGACAAATGCCGCAGTGCCGGCGTGGATGAAGATGCCATTGACATGCACAAGTCTCCGCATGTGATGTTGCCGCTGGTGGCGCGGAGTTTCGTGGACCTGGTCAAGTCGCGCGAGGCCTTGCGGGTCTATGCGATCTGCACCAACAGCACGGAATCACACCCGCGCATCGCGGAGCTGTTCTACCGCCATGGCCCAAAAAGAACCGTGGATGTGTTGTCTGCCTACCTGCAATGTCAGGTCGACCTTGGTCACCTGAGCATTGCGGACACGGATGCGGCTGCCTGGCAGTTTTTCTGCATGCTGAAGGGTGAGGCGCACATGCGTGCTCAATTCGGCCTGGATCCTGTTTCAGAGCAAGACGAAGGGGCCTATATCGAAAGCTGTGTCCGCGTTTTTCTCGCAGCTTACGGAACCGCTGGCGCGCAACAAGGGTCATAGGTGCAAGCGTGTCCGGCTCAGCGCCGGCCTGCAACGACTGAACGGTCAGCGCACGCCTGCTAAACTCTCGCTTGCAAAACTGCGTGGCCATGATCAGAGGTACTGAAGATGACTGAAGACACGAAAGCAGAGTCAATGTCCAATCCAGGGCCGGACAGCGACGGTGCCGGCCAGGCGCACGCGCCAGAGCCCAAACCTGAGCATGAACCCGGTCCGGGCAATGATCTGGAGCGTCAGACCCGGCAGTGGTCCATGTTCATTCATTTCTCAGTACTGGCCGGCTGGGTCATACCCCTTGCTGGCATCGTGGTGCCCGTTTTGTTGTGGCAAATCAAGAAGGATGAGCTGCCCGGCATTGTTCCTCATGCGCACGTGGTGATGAACTGGATCGTGAGTAGTTTCGTCTACTTTCTTATCTGTTTCGTTCTGACGTTTGTCGTGATTGGTGTATTTGGTTTCATCGTGCTTGGACTCGCCACGCTGATCTTTTCGCTTTACGGCGGCATTAAGGCCAACGAAGGCGAGCTCTGGGAATACCCCGGCACCATTATCAAGTTGTTCAACAATTAATTAACGGCCGGTAGCCCCGGCGTCAGGAATACGCACTCATGTCGAATGATCATGCGGTCACCTCACTGGAGGTGATCAATATGTTGCGTGCCGGTTATCCGGTCATGCTGGTTGATACCTGGGAAGAAGAGCGGCTGGAAGCGATTCTGCGTGATGCCGCCGGCGATAAACCGGTCTGGTGCTGGTCCGCTGCATCCGGTTTTGTGGATGGGCCCGGAGCCGACCAGGCGCTCAAAGATCCGCATGCTGCGCTGGCTTTTGCGGCCCGCGAAGGTCGTGAGGCCATCTGCCTGCTGCGCGACCTCCCGGCGTTATGGGCACATGATCCGACACTGATCCGTGCGGTACGTGATGTGTATGACGCGCTCTCCGATGCGCCGGGTACGCTGGTGCTCTCCCATCCCGGTGCCAGGGTGCCGGATGATCTGTCGCGTGAACTGTCGACCGTGTCATTGCCTCTGCCTACCCTGGAGGAGATGCACGAACTCATCGGCGGATTTAATGCCGCATTGGCGGATGGCGAAGCGCGGGATCCGGACTTTATCGCTCATTGCGCCCTGCATTTTCGGGGTCTGACCGGGAACGAGGCACGCGACCTGTTCCGCCGCCTGATGAGTGACGGCATTCGTGAGCCAGCGGAGGCCACGGAAGCGATTCGTAAGATCAAGGCAGACCTTTTGCGCAAGGAAAGTTGCCTGGAATCCATGTCGGTCGATCTGGACCTGGATCAGATCGGCGGCTTGCGTGCACTGAAAAAATGGATTCGTACCCGCCATGAGTTGTTCGGGCAGCGTGCGCAGGAGGCCGGCATCGAGCCGCCATCCGGATTGCTGCTGATGGGTGTCAGTGGTTGTGGCAAGTCCCTCGCGGCCAAGATCATTCCGGCAGCCTGGAACCTGCCCCTGGTACGCCTGGATATGAACCAGGTGATGGCCGGAGCCGGCGGATCTCCCGAGATCGCCTGGGCGCGCGCCCTCGCGGCCGCGGAGAGCGCCTCGCCGGTGGTTCTGTGGATTGATGAAATTGAAAACAGCTTTGGCTATATGGACGGTGCAGCCACGGGCGGGAATATGACCATATTTTCCTCCTTCCTGACCTGGATGCAGGAAAAGTCTAAAGATATTTTCGTGGTCGCCACCGCCAATAAGATTGAAATGCTGCCCGCGGAAATGCTGCGCAAGGGGCGTTTCGACCAGTTGTTCTTCCTCGACCTGCCCAAAGCAGAGGCGCGGATGGAAATCCTGTCCATTCACATTCGCAAGCAAGGGGGAGATCCTTCCCAGTTCGATATGAATCATCTGGCGGAACTGGTTGATGGGTGGACTGCTGCGGAAATTGAACAGATGGTGCGCGCAGCCCGGCTCGACGCGTTTTACGATGAACGTGATTTTGTTTACGACGACCTGATGCGCAACAGTTTTCGCATGGTGCCTTTGTCAAAAACCATGTCCGAGCAGATCAATGCCTTACGCAGCTGGTCTGTAAAGCGCGCGACAGCAGCAGACTAGGCAAAAAGACCCGTCGCAAATCCGTTTGGACGGCCGCGGAACCACCGCGCATAACCATGGTCTGAAATGGCACAACAAGCGGGAGGGTCAAGCGATGGGGGATGAAATTCAGGCTGCGCCGGCAACACCAGTTTTTCAACCACGCCAGTGGTTACTCGAGTGGTTACCAGTGCTGCTCATGATCGGACTGGTCCTGGTGGCGCGGTCTACGCTGGCTGATCACTACCATGTTCCTTCGGGGTCCATGGAGCCCTCACTGATGCCGGGCGACCACGTTCTGGTCAGCAAATCAGCCTATGGCTATCGCATTCCTTTCACTCATCAGATTCTTTTGCCCGGTGATGATCCCGTGCGTGGCGATGTGGTGATTTTCGATTCGCCGGAAGATGGCGTCAGACTGATTAAGCGTGTGGTTGCCGTGGGTGGGGACGAGGTGGCGGTGCGCGGCGGAAATGTCTTGATTGATGGCCAGCCACTTCGCCAGTCGAGGCAGCCCGTGGAGCGTTATCAGCGTGGCACGGTACCCCTGAACCTGGAGCATGGTGGCGGTCCTGATCTGCTGCCGGTCCGGGTCCCGGATGGTTTTGTATTGGTGCTGGGTGATCACCGCGGCAACAGCAAGGATGGGCGTTATTTCGGCTTTGTCCCCGTTGAGGCCCTGTACGGCCGGGCCAGGGGTGTGTTTTGGCGCAGCAGCACGGGTCCGGTCTGGCAGCCGCTTTAATAAGCCCGGCAGACCGTTGACCTGGTGGGGTAGTCAGCCCCGCTCCCTTGGTATACTTCCGCACGTTCCGGTTCACACGAACCGGAGCACAGAGAAAGCGCGTCCAAAACGCACCAGGCGGTCGACCAAGGGCCGCGACAACGATCAGCGGGGAGCCCGGTAAACAGCATGGTTCAGAAAAACGAAGTCCTTGATAGCAATACCCTGAAGTACAAAATCATTTATACGCTGACTGACGAGGCTCCTGCGCTCGCTACTTATTCCCTGCTGCCGATCGTGCGCACCTTTACCCGCGCGGCGGGGGTTGATGTGGAAACGCGCGATATTTCACTGTCTGCCCGCATTATTGCGCAATTTCCGGAGCGTTTGAGTGAGGATCAGCGTCTTGAGGATGCGCTTGCCGAGCTGGGCGAGCTGGTCAAACGTCCCGAGGCGAATATCATCAAACTTCCTAACATCAGCGCATCGGTGCCACAACTGCGCGCCGCCATTGATGAACTGCGCTCCAAGGGTTACGACATTCCTCCTTTCCCGGAAGAGCCCGCAAACGACGAGGAGCGCAGCATCAGGCAGCGCTATGCCCGGGTTCTGGGAAGCGCCGTCAATCCGGTGCTGCGCGAGGGTAATTCGGACCGTCGCGTGGCGGCACCGGTCAAGGCCTATGCGCGGGCCAACCCTCATCGTATGGGCGCGTGGTCGCAGGATTCATTATCCCGGGTCGCGCATATGGACAGTGGTGACTTCTATGGCAGTGAACAGTCCTGCGTCATTGACCACGAGGATGACCTTCGGATTGAGCACCTGAACGCGAATGGAGACATAACGGTTCTCAAAGATGCGGTAAGCGTGCAGCCGGGCGAGGTCATTGATGCCTCGGTCATGAGCTGCAAGGCTTTGCAGGCTTTTTTTGCTGAAAGCATTGATTCAGCCATGCAGGAGGGGCTTTTGCTGTCCCTGCACATGAAAGCCACCATGATGAAAGTCTCCGATCCGATTATTTTCGGGCATGCTGTAAAACGCTTTTACGCCCCGGTTTTTGAGCGCTTCAGGGAGACCTTTGAGCGTCTGGGTGTCGATGCCAATAACGGTATCGGCGATGTCTATAAGCGGGTGGTTGATCTGCCCGACAGCGAGCGCGCAGAAATCGAGGGTGCGATTCGTGCCGTTTATCAGGAGCGTCCCGCTCTGGCGATGGTAGATTCGGATCGTGGCATTACCAATCTGCATGTTCCCAGTGATGTCATTATTGACGCCTCCATGCCGGCCGCACTGCGCAGTTCGGGCCAGATGTGGGGTCCGGACGGCAAGTTGCATGACACCCTGGCGATGATTCCGGACCGCAGCTACGCGGGTATCTACCAGGCCGTATTTGATGAGTGTCGCGCACATGGCGCCTTTGATCCGCGCACCATGGGCAGCGTGGCCAATGTTGGCCTGATGGCTCAAAAGGCCGAAGAGTACGGCTCGCATGATAAGACTTTCGAGATGGTCGAGGGTGGCGAGGTAAGGGTGGTTAACCAGGCGGGCGAAGTACTGATGCGCCACGCTGTGGAAACCGGTGACATCTGGCGAATGTGCCAGACGCGTGACATTCCGGTTCGCGACTGGGTGCGTCTGGCGGTCAGCCGCGCCAGGGCGACTGGCAGTACAACGCTTTTCTGGCTTGACCCGGACAGGGCACACGACGCGGTGCTCATCGACAAGGTGAACGCCTATCTGCCCGAGCACGATACCGGGGGTCTTGATATTCGCATCCTTGCCCCGGTTGCCGCCATGCGAGAGACGCTGGCCGGGGTCCGCGCCGGCGATAACTTTATTTCTGTTACCGGAAACGTCTTGCGTGATTACCTCACCGACCTGTTTCCCATCCTTGAACTCGGGACATCGGCAAAGATGCTTTCGATTGTGCCCCTCCTGGAGGGCGGCGGTTTGTATGAAACCGGTGCCGGGGGCTCTGCTCCCAAGCACGTGCAGCAATTTATCCGGGAAAATCATTTGCGCTGGGACTCGCTCGGCGAGTTCCTGGCTTTGCAGGTCTCCCTCGAAGGCCTGTCGGAATCAACCGGCAATATTGCCGCAGGCGTCCTGGCCCGGGCCCTGGACAAGGCTAACGCAGGCATTTTGACCCATCAGCGCGCCCCGTCGCGCAAAGCCGGTGAGATCGATAACCGCGGCAGCCATTTTTATCTGGCCCTGTACTGGGCGCAGGCACTTGCAGAACAAACCGAGGACTTGTCGCTGCAGGAACGTTTCAGCGTGCTTGCCGAAAAGCTGCAGGCAGCAGAGGCTGCCGTGATTGATGAATTGAACCAGGTGCAGGGCGTGGCGGTTGATCTGGCTGGCTACTATCGCCCGGATGCTGCCAGGGTTGAGGCGGCGATGCGGCCATCAAAACGGTTGAACGGGTTACTTGATGAGGCCTGAAAGCGGCGGGTGAGCGGCAAGCCCGGGGCAAACGGAAACGATCAGACCATCACCGGCTGGCAGAGAATGTTGCGCTCTGGTCTGCATGGATGCTGCCTGTCGGGTCATTGGCTCCCGGCAGCTCAGCAAGTCGGAAGTCGGTCAGCGACACGTCAACCACGCGATCAATGTTTTTGAGCATCAGAAATTCTCCCTGCCATTGGGCCTCAACACGCCTGGGCAAGAGGTAGCCGTCCTGGAGTTCGAAATGAAAACTCATCATGACCTGGTCGATGCGCACGCCAATGATGGGCCGCAGCGTTTCGGTATTCCATACCCGGACCGTGCGCACCCAGGGGCCGTCATCTCCGGTCTGTATCGAGAGGTCGCCCTCAAGCCTGAGGAAGGTTTTTTCACGCTTGCCATCCGGTGAACGCAGCAAATAGCCGTAGCGTTCGGCGCCGTCGATTTCGCCCTGAAAGACGATGCTGCCCGGCTGGATGACATCAATGATGTAATCGGTACGTGCCTTTTCCTCGTCATCCGAATGATCGGCGCGATCATCTTCAAAGGTCTCCAGTTCGTCCCTGGTGGGCTCGCGACCGTCAATGGAAACCAGTTGCCAGTGCTCCGCGCCGGGAAGTGTCGGGTCGTGCCGGTCAACGATGCTGCCTTCTTCGGTGGTCCGGGTGCGCTGATAGTGCCACTGCTCCAGGTCTGTATTGCCATAACGAAGTATGGCGGCGCGCACTTCTGCCGGAGCGTGGTCGAGGTTGGCCGGGGCCTTGACGTCACCGCCTGGATTTTCCCCGGATCGGCTGAGTGCAAGGTTGGGTGCAAGCACGGTAGCGAAAATAACGAGCAATGTGATTGGGGACTTGTACATATCGACAGCATAAAGTGACTTTGTGACCGTTTTGTCAAGACTGCCACCGGCTTTCGAGGCCAACCCCGGTTCAGCCAGGGTTCAGAAGCATGCCGGCAAGCTTTCATCCGAACCTGTTTTGCAATCCCCGTCATCTCTTTGAAAAGGACATCACGATGAACAACAGCCGACACCAACACTTCAGCCTGGGTATGACAATCAGCCTGGCAGCCAGCCTGGCGCTGCTGCTTGCCGCCTGCGCTACAACGACCGCCCAGGACCCTTATGCACAAACCAAGCGCGGCGCGATCATTGGTGGTGCTGTGGGTGCGGCAGCAGGGCTGTTTGTCGGCGATGGTGAGCTTGACGAAGTGCTCGGTACCGCGGTTGTAGGCGCCGGCGTAGGCGCAGGTATTGGTCTGTACATGGACAAGCAGCAACGGGAGCTCGAGCAAATCGAGGGTGCCGATGTGGTGCGGATTGATGAGGAAACGCTGCAGGTCAATTTCGACAGCGATATCCTGTTTGATATCAATTCCTCCGCGCTGTCTTTTACCGCGCAAAGCGAGCTGAATGAATTCGCCACGGTCATGAAGCGCTATCCACAAACGGCCATTGTCATCCAGGGATATACCGATGCGACCGGCAGTGAGGCCTATAACCTGGCGCTGTCAGAGCGTCGCGCCGAATCAGTTCAAAGTGAGCTGCGATCCCGGCAGGTGGAACCGGGGCGCATGGTGGCGATCGGTTACGGTGAGTCCTATCCGGTTGCTTCCAACGACGATGCCTGGGGTCGCAGCCAGAACCGCCGGGTCAGTATCCTGGTGCGGGGTAAATCCTGACCATTGGGCAGGGGCTATTCGGTCAGACAGCCGCGCATTCTTCAGCAAGAATGCACGCGCGGCTGACGTATAATCCCCGGCATGTCTTCCCCTTCCACTCCCTGCCTCTTTGCAGAAAAACCCGGCCCGGTAAGCGCTTCGGGCCAGGAACAGCAGGGCGGCAGGACACCTGGCGATACGCTGCGGCATGTATTCGGTCTGCAGTCCTTCCGGCCGATGCAAGAGGAGATTATCGAAGGGCTGATTGATGGCCATGATGCCTTCGTCCTGATGCCCACCGGTGGTGGCAAATCGCTCTGTTACCAGCTGCCCGCTTTACATCGTGACGGCGTAGGGCTGGTGGTCTCGCCGCTGATATCCCTGATGAAAGATCAGGTCGATGCCTTGCGCGCGAATGGCATTCGGGCTGCCATGTTGAATTCTTCCCTGACCCCGGTCGAGCAGTCAGCCGTTTTGCAGCAGTTGGGGTCCGGCGATCTGGACCTGCTGTACGTGGCGCCGGAAAGGGCCTTGAGCCCGGGGTTCCTGAGAACACTTGAGCACTGTCCGGTTGCGCTGCTGGCAATCGATGAAGCCCACTGTGTCTCGCAGTGGGGTCATGATTTTCGCCCGGAGTACACGGGCCTGGGTGCTTTGCGCGACCGTTTACCCGGCGTGCCCCTCGTGGCACTGACGGCAACCGCAGACCCACAGACCCGCGACGACATTATTGATGTTCTGGGTTTGCAGCAGGCAAAGCATTTCGCCACGAGTTTTGACCGTCCGAACATCCGCTACACGGTCATGGACAAACATCAGCCAAAGCGCCAGTTGCTGCGCTTTCTGGCAGGTCGTGAAAATGAATCCGGCATTATTTATTGCCTGTCGCGACGCCGCGTTGAGGAAGTCGCCGCCTTCCTGCACGAACAGGGTAAGCGGGCGGCGGCCTATCATGCGGGGCTTGCCGCGCCGGTGCGTGGCTCCGTTCAGGAGCAGTTTCTGCGTGATGAGTTATCGATCGTGGTGGCGACGGTTGCGTTTGGCATGGGTATTGATAAACCCAATGTCCGCTTTGTTGTGCATTACGACCTTCCGAGGCACCTGGAGGGGTATTACCAGGAGACCGGCCGGGCAGGGCGGGATGGTCTCGATGCCGAGGCCCTGTTGTTGTTCGGCACCCAGGATGTCGCCACAGCGCGCTACCAGGTGGGTCAGGTGGGGCAGGAGCGGCAGCGCCGCATTGAGTCGCATAAGCTCAATGCCATGGTGGGCTTTGCCGAGAGCTTATCCTGCCGGCGGCAGGTGCTGCTGAGCTACCTGGGGGAGTCTCGTGAGGTAGGCTGCGGCAATTGCGATGTCTGTCTGGATCCTCCGGAATGTTTTGACGGTACCGAGCAGGGCCGCATGTTCCTGTCCTGTGTTTACCGCGTGGGACAGCGATTTGGCATGAAGCATGTAATCGATGTTCTGCGCGGCGCGGACAACGAGCGTATCCGGACCCTGGGTCATGAGCGACTGAGTACCTATGGTATCGGCCGGACCCGCAGCACCGTGGAGTGGCAGTCCATCGCCCGTCAGTTGATCCATCGGGGTTATCTGATTCAGGACATTGCGGATTTCTCGGTCCTGAAGCTTACACCGCTGGCCGGCGAAGTCCTCAAGGGTGAGCAAACGCTCGAGCTGGCGCGGCCGCGCATCAAGGCAACCACCAAGGGGCGCCCGTCGAGGGCATCTGCAGCACTTGATGACGCAGGTCAGAGGCTTTTTGAAACGCTGCGTGAGTTGCGAAAGTCCCTGGCGCAGGAGCGCGGTGTCCCGCCCTATGTGATTTTTGGCGATGCCACTTTGCTTGAGATGTGTTTGTTGCGTCCCGGCACCCTGAACGAGATGCTGGGTGTCAACGGAGTCGGGCAGGTCAAGCTTGACCGCCACGGTGAGGACTTTCTGGCCGCGATTAATGCGGATGAGGACTGATGAGGGGCGGCGCCGTTGGCGGATGATTTACTGACCAGTTCCGGAATAAGCGTGCCGCTTGCGGAAATCGAGTTGTCAGCCATTCGTTCCTCGGGTGCGGGCGGTCAAAACGTCAACAAGGTGGCGACAGCCATTCACTTACGTTTCGATGTCAGGGCTTCCTCGCTGTCGCCTGAGATTCAGGAGCGGCTCTTGCAAATTGGCGGGTCAAAGGTCAGCAACGACGACGTATTGATCTTCAAGGCACAGAACCACCGTACCCAGGAGCGCAATCGGCGGGCAGCCCTTGAGCGACTCGCTGACATGATTGATGAGGCTGCCGTCAAGCCGGTCAAGCGTGTGCCGACCCGGCCTACGCGCGCGGCAAAAGCGCGTCGGGTTAGTGCGAAGAAGCAACGCGGTAACCTCAAAAAACTTCGTGGCCCGGTCGACGATCAATAAACACGGCGCCACATCCACCTGCTGGCAGGACGCATAAAAAACCCGCACCGGGCAAGCCGGCGCGGGGTTTGGATTGAAGGTGGTTGGTGAGCTTATCCTGTCGGATGCTCACCAACCGCGCACAGTTCCTACGGGTGGCGAAACTCGAACTGTGCGATTTGCCTCATCGGAACTGGCATTGATGAGGCAAAACTTTCTCAGGCTGGCTCAATACCGGCTCTTATAAGGGAGTAACGCAGTTCGTTTTCGCAGGGCGGTTCGGTACGGCTGATTGGTCCAGGTGCGCAGAGCAGTCGGGACCCCGGTGAATGCCGGTGCCATGTTTTACGGGTGTATTCATTCTCAAGTCCTTTTGTTGTTGTCGCCGCGATCCGTGCGGCGAATTAAGGGAAATACTCAGTTAGATAAATGCAGGAAACGTGCCAGAAGATAATATCTCGCGAAAACAAGGATTAAGGTTCATTGAGCCTGACCGTGACGCCGAGCATGTGACGTTTGCCGTCAGCCGCTGACGCAATGCGCGAGACTTGCTGCTTTATCTGTATGCCCCGACCGTGTCGCCGGTTCGTTCAGGTGTCCGGGCCGGGGAATGCATCGCATTGGGCCTTCAACCATTGATAAAACACCCTGATTTTTGGCATTTCCCGATGGTGCGATGGCGAGATGAAGTAGTAGGACCAGTCAGTGGCCACGGTTTTTGGGATGGGTCTGACCAGGCGGCCGGCAGCGATATCTCTGGCTACCAATGACCAACGGCTGAGCGCAATGCCCTCACCCAGCTCTGCAGCCAATAAAATGGCTGTCGCATCATTCAGCAGTCGCTGGTGACGCTGCCGTCCGTATTCACCCACCTCCCGAAACCAGCTGTTAAGAACCGGACTGTCTACATACAGCAGGTCGTGCTGCTCCAGTTCCTGCACAGAATCGAGAGAGCCATGTTGCTCGAGGTAACGTGGGCTGCAAACCGGTGTTACAAAATCGCCCATCAATCTTTCTGCTTCCAGATCCGGCCAATTGCCGGGACCGAAACGGATTGCGGCATGGAAGTCAGTAGTGGCGAAGTCAACCTGCGCATCATCGGTACTGATCCGCAGATCAAGGTCGGTATGCTGATCCTGAAATTCACTCAGCCGCGGCATAAGCCACTTCTGCAGAAAGCTTGGCATCATGCTGACATTAACCACGCCCTCGCTGCGATCGGCGTTTACAAGCTGCACGGCCTGGCGAAGTTCACGCAAGCCGCGCTGGACACCCGGATAAAGCTTACGTCCGGCGGCGGTCAGTGACACCTGGCGTCCATGACGGCGGAACAGCTTTTGATTGAGGCGTTCTTCAAGCGTACGTATTTGCGAGCTGACTGCCGCAGTGGTGACGTTCAGGTCGCGTGCACCCTCGCTAAAGCTCAAATGACGCGCAACCGCTTCGAAGGTACGTAGGGCGTTGAGGGGAACTGATGGCATATG
This sequence comes from uncultured Gammaproteobacteria bacterium, assembly GCA_942491555.1. Classification (GTDB taxonomy): domain Bacteria; phylum Pseudomonadota; class Gammaproteobacteria; order Xanthomonadales; family SZUA-36; genus Marinihelvus. The sequence goes on along the minus strand of CALOBN010000003.1, from coordinate 369,999 downwards.
AGTTAAGAAAAAATTAAGTTAAGTTCATTATATACCATCAATAAATTCGCTGTTCTGTAATATGAATCGACTCAAATTGCGTTCTATAAGGTGACGTTAATTAATAGTTTTTCACGCCATATTGATTTACAATAACGCACCATAGCGTGATACCAACGAGGTAGGTAAGGAGCAAGAAAATGTTAAAGGAAAAAGTATCAAATTCAGGCGGATTGTTGCCTCCGGTTGAACCACCGGCCAGTGCAGTCATCGGCTTCATCGCGGGCGAGTCTGCCGCGAACGAAGCGCAGTTCAAGCGCGATGTGTCTCATGACCGCCGCATGCGTCGTCAGCGTCGTATCGAGCGTCAGCGTCCGCGCATCAGTTCCGGTTGGTCGTTGAGTCTATGGTGAGGGCGCGCGGACGGCGCGCGCTGCCCGGGCGCAACACACAGCCGGTAGTAAATCCAGTAAAACCCAAAGGCCCGTCATTCCTCCGAATTGCGGGCCTTTTCTTCGCCTGAACAGTCCTTTCTTACCCCTCTTGAAGCCTTTTTCTGACAAACGGCGCTGATCTTTCGACCAGCGGTACGCTAGCGACTGGTTGACCCGGCCCGCGCCCTTTATGCTTTTTTGCATCAATCTGCGTTTGTAGCAGTAAGCACGTTACTCATGTGGGAAACGGGCATCAGGAGAAGAAGCCGCATGACTGAAAATAGTTCGCAAGTTCAAATCGTACAACGCACGCGCCGGGCTGAGGAGGGCTTCACGGTGATCGAATTAATGATCGTCCTGGCCGTCACTGCCATATTACTGGCTCTTGCGACGCCTAACCTGCGTGGTGTTATTGAACGGAACCAGCTGCTCGGGCAAGCCAATGAGCTGGCCGGGGCGATGGCGCTGGCGCGCAGCGAGGCGGTTTCACGCGGCCAACAGACTGGCGTATGCGCCTCTGATGATCAGGGGGCCTCGTGTGGGGCGGCTTGGAGCGGCAATGACGTGGTTGTGTTCATTGATGATGACGCAAGTGGTGCTTTTTCAGCGGGAGACCGGGTTCTGAAAGTGCTTTCTACCAGTGATGACCTGACGGTGACCGGAGCTGCCAATGAGTTTCTGTTCAGACCCAACGGATTTGGCGTTCTCACGGCTGATGATCTTGACCTGACGGTATGCCATGACGGCAACACGGATTGCCGCCAGGTGCAGATCCGGCCCAGCGGTATCGTTTCCGTGATCAATTTCGACGCTTCCTGAGCAGCTGATATGGAACACATCATGTACAAAAAGAATTTCTCGCCCCGTCGCCAGGGCACGGCGAACCCAGCCTTGTTGCATCAGCGCGGTTTTAATCTTATTGAAGTAATGGTTGCCTTGCTGGTGCTGTCCCTGGGGCTGGCTGGCATTGCTGCCTTGTTGCTGCAGGGCATGACCACTTCAAATGCGGCCAGCCACAACAGCATTGCCGTCGCCCAGGCGCAAACCGGCGTGGAGATGATGCGCGCCAACCTGGACGCCTACACGCAAGGTTGGTTTGCAGGGCTCAACACGGCTGATGACGTGACCGCCCCTGTGGCCTGTGGCGGTTCCTGTGCTGATAGTCGCGATCAGGCAGCCAACGATTATGCGACCTGGCGTGACCGCCTGGCGATCGCTCTGCCGGACGGTCGCGGGTATCTGTGCACGGATTCGACACCGGATGATGGTCAGCCTGACGCGCTCGACTGTGATGGCAATGGCACCAACGTGGTCAAGATTTTCTGGCGTGACATCAAGGACCCGGATACCCAGGCGGCTGCAAATGAAAGTGAATTCCAACGTTTCGTAACGACGGTGAGCCCCTAGATGAATATTCAACACAATCACCCACGCACCCGTCTTGTAATGCATAAGCAGCGCGGGCTGACGCTCGTCGAGTTGATGATCGCTTTGGTACTGTCAACATTGATCATTCTGGCCATGGTTTTCACATTCATTTCGGGTCGCGCGAGCTTCCTTACCCAGGAACAACAGGCTCGGCAACAGGAAAACGGCCGCTTTGCCTGGCAGCTTATGACGGAAGAAATCCAGAAAGCGGGATATCACCCGGAAGTCTGGGATCCGCCCAGGCTTGGCTTTGCTCTGACTGTGAGTGGAGCGGGTGATGCAGTTCTGGGCACGATTGACAATGGCGATAATCCGGATCAACTGGAAGTGCACTATGAATCCGATCGCAACTGTTTTGGTGCTGAGAACCCTGTTAACGAGCCGCTGACACCGCCGATTGGCGCGGCGGCCAATGTACCGAGCTACTTCCGCAAGGTCGTCAGCTTCCGGGTGGACCCGGCCACGGACCAGCTGATCTATCGCTGCGACTACGGACCGGTCGGAGGTGCCTTGGTCAACCAGATCGATGCGCCGGTGGCGGATGGTATTGAAAATGTCCAGTTTCAGTACGGCGAGGACACCACGGGTGACCTGAGTGCGAATCAATGGAATGACTTCAATGCGGTCGGCAATCCCTTTGATATTGTCGCGATTCGCATCGCCGTCCTGGTAGCGACGCCCGATGAATATGTCGCCGAGAATGATGCCCAGACCTTTGATTTGTTTAGTCACACCACGGCGGCCGCAAATGACCGGCGTTCGCGCAAGGTGTTCTCCGGGCAGGTGAACATGCGTAATTTGACACTTTGAGATGATGATGATGAATTCTTCTGTACAGGTTTCCAGGATGAAAACGCAGCAATTTGGCCGAATGCTGCCCGGCCGGCAACGTGGATTTACCATGTTGCTCGGCATGATTCTCATCCTGGTCATGACATTTTTTGGCATATATGCCCTGAATAACTCAGTACTGCAGGCCCGCATGGCCGGTAACTACCAGGATGAGAAGGTGTCTTTCGAAGGTGCTGAGCTGGCCCTGCGCTGGGGTGAAACATTCCTGCAGAGCCGCACACCACTGGACCGGCCGTTCCCTTGCCAGACCCTGGACCCGGACCCGGCTAATGAAAACTGCGCCAACCCACGACAGGTGCTTGCGGGCGGCTTGTTGATTAACTCTGTTGCGATCACGGGCGATGACGTGGAAGAACGTGATCCCTGGGACTGCGGTGACCAGTACTGGGCCAATGCGCGTTATTTTGGTGAGAACCCGGATGTGGCCACGGTCTGTGGCGCACCTGCGCCGATGCCCGCGGTATCTGGCTGGGCAGATCTTCGCAATGCTGCCCGCGGCAACCGCGCACTTGCCGACCAACCCAGGTTCATTATGGAAGAATCGTTTGTTGACCGCGACGATCTTGCCGGCAACCCACAACAAGGCCGGGTTTTCTATCGCGTCTACGCTGCCTCCACGGGTGAGCGGGATACCACCGTTTCCATTTTGCAGAGTGCTGTGGCCAAACGCTTCCAGTAAGCCGGCCCAAGGAAAAATATGATGAACCTACAACGTCCATTTACTGCTTTTGCGATCGCGACCCTGTCTTTTTGTGCCGGGATTGCCAACCAGGCTGCGCACGCTGCTGAAGTGAACATCCCCAATGTTCCGCTGATCGTTTCGATCGATGCGCCACCCAACGTCTGGTTTCAACTGGATGACTCCGGCTCCATGGACTGGGAGGTTCTGTCCGGAGATCATGTTACAAGCTGCCGTTATAACTCGCTGTTGCAGTGTAATACGGTGTTCCCGAACACCGATGGTCTGATGCAAATCTGGACCGGGCGGTGGAATAATGACGGCGCTAACCCGCAGATTACCAACATCTCTTATATTTTCGATCTGGGTAATGCCGACCACCGCTATGACTCGAATTGTCCCGGCGGCGGCAACGGCGGGTCATGGGGCGATTGTTGGGATGATTTTGGCGATAGTCGGACGCGCAGCGAGGGCGGTAACACCCGTACCTATCCTATCGACCGGGACTGGCGCGCGCGCAGCTCTGCGCTCAACGTTTTGTATTTTAATCCTGCAAATGATTACCAACGCTGGCCCAATTCCAATGACTTCTCTTTTACCGATGCGAGCTTTAATTCCGCGCGCTCCTGGCCGGTATCCGGAGAAACCGGTTTTGGCAACACGTTCAATCTCGGCACCAATGACGATGAGGGTCCCTTCTTCTATCACTACTGGATAGACGATAAGGGCTGGGACGCTAACGATGCCCTGCCCAGGGCCAATCCGCCAAATATGACCGTTGGTGGCAATGGCATCGTTGACCAGTGGGACAGTCATATCAAAGTGACCATCGGTCCGGGCAGCGTTAGCTGTGAGAAAATCAGCTATGACCCGAAACCCTTTAGCTGGCCCAATAATCTGGAGGGGATTAACCCGACCACATCCCCGGCCTCTGCTGTCGAATGTGGCCTGGCCAAGGCAGGGCTTTCTGACGATGCGCTGCGTGACCGCGCCGCAAACTGGTTTCAGTACTTTCGGCGCCGGACCCATGTGGCCCGGGCTGCCGTGGCCAACGTCGCTGACCAGTTGCCTGAGTACCGCTATGGCACCAGCAGCATTAACCAGACCGGCGCCATCTGGCCAATTCCAGCAGGCAATATCGTCGACTTTGAAGACAACACGCGCGATATGCTCGATGTTATCTACAACACCGACCGCGTGGCCGCCGGAACGCCACTGCGACGGGGGCTTGAGCGGGTTGGGCGCATCTTCCAGGGCAATATCCCAGGTATTCCATCGCCGATTAACCTGACCTGCCAGAAGAACTTCGCACTGCTGTTTTCCGATGGCTTCTGGAACGGCGGCAACCCGGGTACCCCAAACAATGACTGGGATGGTGACGGGCAGGTTGTCAATGGCAGAAACACAACACTTGCAGACGTTGCCGCCTATTACTACGACACGGACCTGCGCACCGATCTCGATAATGCGGTTCCGACCGATATCTTTGACTCGGCAAACTACCAGCACCTGGTGACCTATACGATCGCATTCGGCCTGCAGGGCACACTCGAAGATACGGACGACGACGGCTGGCCGAATCCGCCCCTTGACCGGACTGACAACTGGTACCAGAACGGCAATCAGCTCGACCGGATTGAGGACATGTGGCACGCTGCATGGAACTCCCGCGGGCGATATTTCAATGCGCAGCGGCCGGAAGACCTGTTTGAGAAGGTGCGTGACGCGCTGACCGATATCGGTGCGCGTATCGGTGGTGCCGCTTCTGCGGCCGCCAACTCAGGTTCTATCTCCTCAACTTCGCGAATCTTCCAGGCAAAGTTTGATAGTGCGGACTGGCATGGAGAGCTGGCTGCATTTCCGGTCAACGATGATGGCACCCTCGGCTCAACGGCCGTTTGGGATGCCAATGCCCTGCTCAATGGGAAAACGAATGCAGAAATGGCAAACCGCCAGGTTTACACCTGGGTGCCAGGTAACCCCAGCGTGCCATTGGGCATCGGAAAACGCTTTGACTGGTCCACGGTTAGTGGTTCGGCCCAAATGCGTGCACATCTCGATAAGGACCCCAGCGGTAATCCGGATGGCCTTGCGGAGCGACGCACCCGTTATATTCTGGGTGTCAAGAGTGATGAAGAAGCACAGGGTGGCGTGTTCCGTGACCGGCTAAACCGGCTGGGTGACATTGTCAATTCGGACCCGACATTTGTTGGCTTCCCGCCGTTTTTCTATCCCTTTGGCAACTACCAGACTTTCTTTCAAGCCAATTCGGCGCGCACTGGCGTGATTTATGTCGGCGCCAACGATGGTATGTTGCATGCCTTCAGGGAATCAGATGGTCAGGAACTGTTCGCTTATATTCCCAGCGAGGTCGTTCCTAACCTTTATAAGCTGTCCGACCCCGACTATCAGCACACGTTCTATGTGGATGGCCCGCCGGGATACGGTGATGCATTCTTTGACGGTAGCTGGAAGTCTGTTATTGCCGGTGGTTTACGCTCCGGTGGCCAGGCGGTCTATGCCCTGGATGTCACAGACCCCGACAGTTTTTCAGGCGCAAACGTTCTCTGGGAGTTCAGTGATGAGGTAGACGCTGACCTGGGCTATATCTGGGGCGAGCCGCAGATCAAGCTGATGCAGAATGATCGCTGGGCAGTGATTGTCGGTAACGGCCTGAATAATACCGAGAACGATGGCAAGGCCAGCACGACCGGCTTCGGCTCCTTATTTATCATTTACCTCGATAACCCGTCGGACTATGTCAAACTTGAAGTCCCGGGTGGCTCAGTAGGTACGCCCAATGGTTTGTTCACGCCAGCGGCAGCAGATCTCGATGGAGATTCAAAGGTCGATTACATCTACGCTGGTGACCTGCTGGGTCGCATGTGGAAATTTGATGTAACCAGTACGTCGGATTTGAGCTGGGAACTGGATTTTGGTTCCGATCCTATGTTCAATGCCGGGATCGACAGCCCGATTACCGACCGACCGGCGATTGCGGCGCACCCGGCGGGTCGCAGTTTTGGCCAGTTGGTGCTGTTCGGTACGGGTAAGTACATCGAGCAATCGGACAATGCTACCGTCGGGCAACCTGTGCAAACGCTTTATGCGGTCTGGGACTTCGATAAAACCTATGCTGCCGCCAAGGGCATTGGCGAGTCCCAACAGCGCGGCTTTACGAAGGCTGACTTCCAGGCCAACAGTTACGATGTGCAGGGTGGTGTTCGTGTTATCGATGGTGGCGCCGCGGTCAGCTGGTTCGACACAAACAACGACCCTGACGACAAGGGCTGGTATCTGGACTTCCCGATCGAGGGTGAGCGCATGATCCGGCGCCCGGTCCTCAGGGATAACCTGCTGTTCTTCGTATCGATGACACCCGACCCGGATCCATGTGCGGCTGGTGGTACAGGCTTTATCTCGGTACTGGATATCGCAACGGGTATCGCGCCAACCTTCCCGGTATTCGATATCACGAATGACCGTGATGTGAGCCTGGATGACGATACGATTGAGGCGGGTGACCCGAATAATGACGGTGACAATCTGATACCAGTAGGCGTCAGTTCGCCGAGTATTCCGAACCTGCCAGCGCTCATTTACGATGACCGTCCGGGGTTCAGCTCGGCTACACCTCCTTTCCCGCTGGAATTCAACGATGTGCGGGGCTGTGACTCAGGTAGTGCACGAGCCTATACTTTCACCACGGGGTCCAACGGCGCTATCCAGGCGATTGAGACGGCCACGGAGACGTTAAGTTGTGGTCGACAGAACTGGCGTGGTGAGCGCTAGTCCGCACGAAAACCTGACCGGACGCCAGTCGGCGTCCGGTTTTCTAGGAGGGGAATATGGAAATCAAAACGACATTAAGGGGTGGGTCGGTGATGCCGGCCAGGCAACGCGGCGTTACGATGATTGAACTCATGGTCGTGATCGCAATTGTGGCTATTATTGCCTCAATAGCGATACCCAGTTATCAGGAGTATGTCTTGCGCACCAACCGAAGCGACGCAATCAACCAGGTTCTGGAGATCGCGGCCTGTCAGGAGCGTATCTACATTAAGGAGAATCGTTATGATACCGGGCGATGTGGCCTGGTAGCGGGAACTATTAATTCTCCCAATAACCGGTACATAGTAACCATGGCGCTGAACAGGGGTGGGCTGGGCGATCAGTCTTTCACCTTGACAGCGGCTCCACAGCCCGCTCAGGCCGATGACAGCTGCGGAACGATGACGCTGGATGATCTAGGCGGTCGTCAAGCCGCCCTTGCAGGCACCGACGAGCAAACCGATAGATGCTGGCAAGGCAGAAGTATTTAAACCGGACTTCCAACTGACAGTTCATCACGGCCGGGACGCATGTGTCCCGGCCGTTTGCATTTATAGATCAATATTTTTGGGTGACCATTTCAAAGACGGGGCCAGTGTTTTCCCGCCCACCGTGTTCACAAACAAACTTTTTCCGCTAACCCGCCTATTGATAGTATCGGGAAATTTTCGCCAAGGTCACGTAATATTGATGCTATAAAACCAATAACCAGTTACCCGGGTAAGAGCCTCTATCGAGCCTGGACGGGAGGGGTCTTTGAAACACCTTGTTAATATTTTGCCAGGCCTGGTAGCCGCAGGCTTGCTGCTTGCTGCGACAAGCAGCGATACTGCCCGGGCACAGGAACTGCAGTCCCAGGAACGGGTCGCGGCCCTGGGGCGTCTTGAACCCATGGGCGGCATCGTACGCGTTGCCGCCCCCAGTACCCCACTGTCGCTGGCCGGTTCGGTTGTGGCCCGTCTCCTCGTCAAAGAAGGCGATGACGTGATGGCCGGCCAATTGCTTGCGGTAACCGATCCGGAGGCCGCACTGCAGGCTGCAGTGGCCGTCGCCGAGGCTGAACTGGAATTGAGTCAGGAGAGCGCCAACGCCGCCAAAAGCCGCGCTGATGAAGCCTGCATTATCGCGGACGTGCTTGCCCGCGAGGCTGAGCGGCGCGACAAGCTGCTTGAGCAGGAGCTGGCATCCCGCGAGGAGACGGAGCAAAGCCGGGGTGATGCAACGGCCCAGGCGGCCTCCTGCACCACCGCACGTGTCAACGCGCGGGTGGCCGAGGTAGGTATCCGTCTGGCAAGCAGCCAGCTCGACCTGCGCCGTGCCGAACTGGCGCGTAGCCAGGTCCTGGCGCCATTCTCGGGGCGCGTTCTAAGGATCAATGCCGAGCCTGGCGAGTATGTGGGCGAGCAAGGCGTACTGGAACTGGGCCGCGTCAAGGAGATGATGGCCATTGCAGAAGTTTATGAAACCGACGCAAGACAGGTGCGCATTGGCCAAAACGCCCTGGTCAGCAGTGATGCCCTGGTAGAAAGTAAGCGGGGCACGGTCGCCTTCATTCGTCCTAAAGTCCAGAAGCAGGATGAAATTGGCACCGACCCGGCGGCGCGAAAAGATGCCCGAATCGTCGAGGTCGGCATCGCCCTGGACGACCCGGCCGAGGCCATGGGTCTGACAAATCTCCAGGTTGAAGTGGTTATCTGGCCTTGAGGTATCCCCTCGGCTGGCTGCAACTTCGACACCGTCCACTGCGGCTGCTGGTTGCGGTGGCGGGTATCGCCTTCGCCGTGCTGCTCATCATGATGCAGTTGGGCTTTCGCTCCGCACTGTTCGAGAGCGCGGTGCGCTTTCATGAACGATTCAACTATGACATTGCCCTGTTCAGCCCGGACAGCGTGTTTATTGTGCGCCCACAGGGTTTTTCGGTCCGGCGGCTTTATCAGGCGCAGGGTGATCCGGCTGTGGTTGACGTATCGCCGGTGCATATTTTTCCCGCTGTTTTCAAAAACCCCTGGAACAGCGAGCGCCGAAGTATTAACGCGATCGGGTTTGAACCAGCTGATGATCTTCTGGTAACACCCGGATTTACAGAAAACCAGGCAAGTCTCACCCGCCAGGACGTGGTGATCCTGGATGCTGCCTCGCGACCTGAATTCGGCCCCCCGGGTCGGTCACTGACAGAAGCATTTGCAGGCGAAGACCGGCTGAAAACGGAGATCAATGACCGGGAAGTAGAGATCGCGGGCCTGTTCCACATGGGCACGTCCTTCGGTATCGACGGGACAATCCTGACCAGCGTGGATAACTGGCTGCGTCTGTTCCCGGACCGGGAGCGGAATGAAATCCAACTGGGCCTGTTGCGACTGGATCCGGCTGCTGACCCTGATCTCGTGCGGGACCGGCTGCGTGAGCGCTTACCTGCGGACGTGCTCGTGATGACCAAGGCAGATTTCGTGGACCGTGAGCGGGCATACTGGAATTCCGCCACACCCATCGGTTATGTTTTTGCTTTCGGGGCCATCATGGGGTTGGTCGTTGGCGCCATCATCGTTTACCAGATTTTGTTTGCAGATGTGACGGAACACCTGCCTGAATATGGCACCTTGCGGGCATTGGGTTATACCAATGGGTTTGTCAGTGGCATTGTTTTACAACAGGCCGTGGTGCTGTCCGTGCTGGGCTTTGTGCCCGGTGCCGGGGCCGCCGTCTGGCTTTATGGGAAAGCAGCATCTGCGACCAATCTGCCTTTATACCTCACCCAGGAGCGGGCAGTGATTGTGTTCGGTATGACCCTGGGCATGTGCGCCTTGTCAGCGCTGCTGGCGGTGCGCAAGGTGCGCCGTTTAGACCCCGCGGACGTGTTTTAAATGAGCGGGGCGCCCATCCAGGTATCCGGTCTGAATCATGCCTTCGGCAAGGGGCGGCTCAGGAAGCAGATCCTGTTCGATATCAGCACTGAAATTCCGCAAGGTGAGATTGTTATCGTCACCGGGCCATCCGGCTCTGGTAAGACCACGCTGCTCACGTTGGTGGGTGCGCTGCGTGCCGCTCAGGAGGGCAGCGTGCGTGTATTTGGTGAGGAGTTGCGCGGTGCGAAACCCCGGACGCTGGAGCGGGTTCGACGCCAAATCGGCTTTATTTTTCAGCAGCATAATCTGCTGGGTGCGCTTAGTGCACGGGAAAATGTTGAGCTGGGGCTGCGTGTCGCCGGTCGTGCCCGGCCAGCCGAGCTCAAGAAACGGGCCTGCGCCATGCTTGAGGCCGTGGGGCTGGCCGACCGCATGGATCACAAACCGGAGCAGTTATCCGGCGGTCAGCGTCAGCGCGTTGCGATTGCCAGGGCGCTGATTGGTGGCCCGAAAATGTTGCTTGCCGATGAGCCGACCGCGTCCCTGGATAAGAAATCCGGACGCGAGGTTGTGGAGCGCATGAAGTTCCTTGCCAAGGAAGAGGGTGCCACGATCCTGCTGGTAACCCATGACAACCGTATCCTGGATATCGCCGATCGCATTGTGCACCTTGAAGACGGCAACCTGTCTACCTTCACCGACTCGGTCATTGCCAACAACGAGCTCATGATGAGCACCCTGGCAGGCCAGCGCAGTAAACAGAACCTTGACGCTCTGGTGGATGACCTGGATGAGTCCGCCTTTCAGGGAATGCTGGGTGATATCACCGGTGAGGCCCAACGCTTTATGCAGGCCACGGCCATGGCCAATGACGCGGCTTTTACCAGCATGCTGAAGCAGGGTTTATTCGCCTTCACACGCAAACTCGCCCAGTTACTGGACGCAGACCGGGCCTCCCTGTTCCTGGTTCGCGGTGACCAGCTGGAACTGGCCGTGGCGGAGAACCTTGATGAACTCGGACCGGTTCGGTTTCCGGTTGGCACAGGGATTGCCGGTATGGTGGCGCAGACCGGCGAGCCCGTCCGCATTGATGACGCCTATGACGATCCGCGCTTTAACCGCGAGGTGGACCGCCAGACCGGCTACCGGACACGCTCGCTGTTAACACTTCCGGTAAAAGATCGCGATGGACGAATCTTCGCTGTTGCCCAATTGCTTAACCGGCGCGATGGTCAGCCCTTTACCCGGGAAGACGAGCAGCGCTTTGCCGGATTTATCGAATCCATTGGCATCATCTTTGAAACGTTGGAAATCATGGACGCAAGCCATATCCGCGCGCACCAGGCCCTTTGATGACCGAAACGGAGCGCAAAATTGAACGGATCGTTGAGCGTTACTTTGGTGCCGGGCCCGAATCCGGCCTGAGTGAGCGCCTTGAGCGCCTGGAGCTTCGGGGCGGAGAATGGTTGTTCCGCCAGGGTGATCCCGGTGATTCGCTGTACTTTTTGGTTCGAGGCCGCTTACAGGCCATTGCCGGTGAGGGTAGGGAGCAAAAGTTGCTGGGTGAAGTGCTGCCCGGCGACAGTGTCGGCGAGGCAGGCATCCTCAGTGGTGATCCGCGCAGCGCCGGTATCCGAGCCATTCGGGACAGCCTGCTGATTCGTCTTGGCAAAGAAGATTTCCAGGCGCTGGCCGCACGCCATCCGGCGATGGTAATGAAACTGGCTGGTCACGTCGCGCGCCTGATGCAGCGCAATCTGCGCGGCACGGGTAATACGCAGCGCCCCTTTGGAACGGTTTGCCTCGTGCGACTGCATGACACAAAGCGGGTTCGCGACGGGATCGAAACACTGATTTCAAAATTATGTAATGGCCGGCGGGCTCTGGTGGTCAGCCCTCAGCGCCTGCAGGATGCCGGCGCGCCAACCAAAGGCTTTGATTCCAATGGCGCGCTTTCACCTGAGCTGCGCGAATGGTTGGAAGACCGGGAGGACGAATACCCCTTATTGGTCTATATCTGTGCCGCGCGCAATGACGCCTGGGCACGTTTTGCTTTGCGGCAGTCGGATATCACGCTGTGGATGGCGGATGCAGAAGAAGCGCCCGGGGCAATCCAACCAGACGCGGCGCTGCAGCCAACCGGCAAGCAGGCCCTGGTGCTGCATCACGCCAAAGGTGCAGCGATTCACAATACGCAACAATGGCTGCAGGGTCGTTCTTTCGATTTTCACTTGCACCGGCGCGAAGAACAGCCGGCTGATCTGGACAGGTTGGTGCGGATTCTGTCCGGCAGGGCGATTGGACTGGTACTTGGCGCCGGTGCGGTACGCGGGCTGGCTGAGCTGGGTGTATACCGCGCCATGGTTGAGTTGGGCATTCCGGTGGACTGGGTTGGTGGCTCCAGCATTGGATCGATTGTCGGCGGCGCGATCGCCATGGACTGGACGCCGGAGCATGCCATTAACATGGCCCGCGAGTCCTTTGTGAAAGGCAAGCCTTTTAGCGATTACACATTGCCCATGATCTCCCTGATTCGCGGTAAACGAATGGTTCGCCTTCTGCGGAAAAACCTGGATGTGTTCATCGAGGACCTGCCGATTCCGTTCTTTTGTGTTTCCAGCCGGCTGGATAAGGGCGAAGTGCACATTCATGAACAGGGAGATCTGGTGAATGCCCTGCGTGCCAGTGCCTCACTGCCTGGCGTCCTGCCACCGGTGGTTGTGAACTCAGAACTTGTGGTGGACGGCGCGGTGCTGAACAACCTGCCGGTGGATATCATGCTGACCAGACCGGTCAGTAAAATTGTCGCCGTTGACGTGTCATTCAGGGGCACGCGACAGGTCACCTTTGATGAGACACCGGGGACCTGGGCTCTCCTGCGGAGTCGTTTTTTACCCTTCAGCAAACGCTACCGGGTGCCGGGTCTGGCAACCCTGATGATGCGCTCGACCGAGATCGGCACCCTGACCCAGGCCAGGGAGCGCAGTTCCGCTGCAGATGTTCTGGTAATGCCACCAGTGCGCCAATTCGGTATGACCGACGTCAAAGCTTTTGATGCAATTGTTCAGGTTGGCTACGAGGAGGGTATGGCGACCCTGGCACCCTGGTGGGCATCCGTAAAACGAGAAGTCAATTAGCTGAGCGGTCTCCCCGGTGACTTCGGCCTCAGGTAAACTCTCCGTATGAAACTGTTCCTCAAAACCCAACTTATCCTTCTGCGCAGGCCAGTTGAAGTCTTGCTGCTCTGTGTCTGTCTGTTGTTTGCTTCAGCGGGTCGTGCAGATCCGGCGACTGACGAAGGCCAGCTTCTCAATCTGCTGGATGAGTTCCTTGCCGGTGCCTCGGTAAACGATGCATCAGTTCATGACCGTTTCTGGGCCGCTGACCTGATCTATACCTCATCGAGCGGTGCGCGATTCGGCAAGGCCGACATAATGCTAGGACTGGAGGGTGACCCAGGTGACGAACCAGCGGCCGTTGCTGATGAGGAGGTGAGTGCAACCCGTTTTTTCGCAGAGGATCAACAGGTAATGTTGATGGGTGACACAGCAGTTGTGGCCTTCCGGTTGGTGGGCGAGACACCCCAGGCAGATGGCGCAATGCCACTGCGCGAGTATTACTTCAACACCGGTACGTTCAGACGGCGCGATGGCATTTGGCAGGCTGTCGCCTGGCAGGCGACTCGAATTCCGGATTCCAACGCAGGCCAATAGGTTTTTCAGGCCCGCCTTGTACCGGCGGCATCGTCAAGAGACGCTCACACAGTTCTACAGGCTTTGCAGGCGTCCCAGAAACCGGTCTTGCTGGTCGGGACGACACTGGATTGATTCTTGCTCAGACAGGCTCTCGTCGACGACGGCTGCCTGGGACAGGTTCCATGTTTTGTCCGTTTCCGTAGAAGTTGCATAACCAGCCACCGTGGAAAGGGCGATCATAAACATGCCAAGTCCAAGCATTCCGGTGCGTAAGTTCGTGCTCAGTTGGGGTATTCGCATTGCCATTTTCCTCCGTTCTCAAGCTTTAGACGAACGAGGTATGGAAAAGGTTACGGTGAATCGGTCTCTTCCCCCTGGCTCTGCAGGGCTGCATGCCAGTCCGCAGAGAGCTGGCTCATGACTGGCTCAGCAGAAAAAAGCAGGCGGGTCACGGGCCACAACAGCCGCGGGTCGGCATTCTTGCGGGCGTCGGTCAATGCGAGGTTGGCTGCTTCTGCCTGTCCGCGGCCCAGCGCCACCAGGGCAAGACGAAAGGCGCGACCGGGACCCTGGTCGCCTTGCGCAAACAACTGATCGCGCAGGGCCTGCGCACCCGGGCTGTCGCCAATGCTGGCCAGCCACCAGCTGCGGTACGCCAGTGAATCCGGATTCTGATCCAGCTGTTGCGTGACAGGAAAAGGCGCCAGCACTTGCTCCGCTGCCCCCAGGCGCTGGTAAGCGAGAGCCAGGGCCAGGCGGAACTCATCGGAGTCGGGTGTGAGAGTCACAGCGGCCTCAAGTAATTCAACAGCCTGTTGGTAGTTTTGCCCGCCGGAGCGCGGTTCCAGAGCTGCAAGCGCTTGCAGATAGGCTGCGCGGGGATGGTCTGGTGCGGTGGTCCTTGCCCGGTCCACTTCGTGCATGGCGTCCGGCGTAAGCCCAGCGGAAAAATACATGCCGGCAAGGTCAAGTCTAATGCCGGCCTGTCCGGGGAACGTATCCAGTACCTGGCGCCATAGTTGCCGGGCCTTCACTGGATCTGCATCAAAGCGCCACGCGACAGCGGCTGTGGTCCATTGCGCGATGGGCAGCCCGGGCTGAAGTCTGATGGCGCGGTTAGCGGATGCTCGAGCTTCATGACGCAGGGCAACTCCCGTTTGCGGCGCGGACTGGAAAATACGCAAAGCGCAATCAGCGAGCGCAGCATGCTGCAATGCTGAATCGGGCTCCCGAAACACGGATTGACGCAGGCCCTGCAGCGCGAGATTCTGCACACCCCGATCATTGAGGGCGCAGTCGATCTCGGCTTGTGAAATGCGCATCGGCTGGACTGCAAGTGCCGTTGCGTCATCACGCCGCTGCGTAAACCGGCTGCCCAGCGCGTTGATGGCCTGCTCCAGCAGGTCAGCGCCAGACGCTCTCGCTGTCCCCGATGCGTTGACGAGCAAGCCGTCCCCGGGGTTGCCGTTAAGACCAGCGGGACCGGTATCGGCGGTATAAATACCCGTTTGAAAAGAGAGTTGTTGGTTAGTGACAGTAATCGAAGTCTGCACGGTTGGCGCGGGAGGTAGCTGTCCTGCCGGCGGCGCGAAAAAGACCACTGGCTGCCATTGGTTCTGTTGCCATAAGTGCTGACGCCAGGCTTCCTCCAGCACTCCTGCCAGTTGTGCATCCCGGGCGCTGGCAACATCAACAGACCAGGGAAGGATATTGACTCCCACGCCAGCCGCGTGCCGATTCGGACTCTCAAGGTTGATTTCAAACAGCAACAGGACTGCAGCGAAGATCAGCAAAGGACCATCTGTTCGTTGCCAGCCGCCGCCCCTGGTGCGGCGAAGATAACGAAACCCAAGACCGATGCTTATGAGGATGATGCCGACAACAACCAGGGCCCTTAAAACCGGCATGAAGCCGGTAAGTCCCATGCTGATGTTGATCAGTTGCCAGGCCAGCCAGGCACCCACGCCAATAAGACTGATGGTACGCAGCAGGGACGGCAGGGAAGATGGTTGGGACATGGTGCTCACAGGCGGTTGCCTTGCGCATGTTACCGGCGGCCCGGTGTGCGGGCAATTGGCCAGGCGAAAGTGTGATCAAACCAACTTTTTAGCTGGTAATGCGTAGTCCCCATAACGATAAGCCACAACATTCAAGTCGCCACTTGTGCTTAAGGTATGAACTGAGTCTGTTCTGCGGATGGGGAAGACGACTGGACCTGCGGGGCCAGCGTAGGGGGTTCGGGCCCGCTTCGGCGGGCCCGATATTTATGGGCTATTGACGGGGCCGCGCGGTACTGGCTGAATAGCGGGGGCACTTTTCTTGCCTGCGCTACTCAAAGGCCCGACAGAACCGTATTTTTAGCCGAAATCATCACCCCCGTGACCCCGGAATCGACACATCGATCATGCTCCGCAATGTCAAAACCTATTCTCGAGAATCCCTGAGCGCATTGCTGCTATTGGTCAGTTGTACGCTGCTGATCAGTGGTTGTGCAGGTACGGCCAAGGGGATCGACCGCTCGGTGTTTCGCAGTTCCGCGGTTGCGGTCGAAGAACCGTCGGCCAACGAGGCCCAAAGCTCAGACTCCACAGCCCTGGTAGTGATACGTTACCCGGCCATGATTCATGCTGAGGCCGAGTCTCTTTATGTGAGCTCGTTTGCCGTCCAGAGCATCGGTGGTGTGGTGCCTTACACGCAGTTCGGCAAGCCCCAGACCGAACGCATGGCGCAGTCCATCATCTCGAAGTCCAGCTATTTTGCGATGACCCTGTACCAGTCCCTGAAGCAACGGCTTCCAGAGGGCCAGGTATTGCTGTCACCCCACATTATCCTGTGGAGCGAAGCCGAGGGTCTGCACAGCCGTCCGATCCTGGCCTCGGAACAGGTGCCGACCGTCCTCACCCTTGATTTCAACATCTACTCCTTCCCGGACGTCACCGAGATGATGGATGAGCCGCCGGTGACTTTTGGCGACCTGGTGACACCGCTGGTGGTTGTGAAAAGCAGTCGTTGGGCAAAGCCACCGCTCAATGGATTACTGATTGCCAGTGAGCCCCTGATGGGCGCAGCCTGGCGCCAGTCCGCGGTCACCGTTGACCGCCAGTTACAGGCGCGCATGAATGGCGTTCCCGAGCGCAGCGGATCTTCCCTGGACTTTATCGCCTTTCTCAACGAGCGTGATCAGCCCGGCCTTGCCATACCGGTCCGTGCGCCTGCCAGCCGGGGCGCCGGCGACTTCTCGGTGGAGCAATATCCACTTGAGAAAATACAAATGAATCAAGAGCTTGTGGCATTGATAGAAAGCGGCGAAGCCCTGCACCCCTTTGCGGTTGATTTTGCCGATGGCGCCGCTTCACGGATCGTCGAGCTCCTCAGTGAAGTGGATCACGAGCGCGCCACGTTTTTTGCACGGCAAAGCGCCCTGGCGCGTTTTGATCCTGAGTTGGCGCGCGTGTTTTTCCTGCAGTCCGAGGATGAGAGTGTGCGCGCCCGCCTGCAGCTGGCAGACGCGCTGGTCGCCGCGGAGCGGGCTTTTCTGTCGGCCCAGTCCGAGAGCATTTACGCCGGAACCTTCACGGGAGATTTTGGCATCAAGATGCGCAAGATCATTGCCGCTGAATACCGCATGCTGGAGGAGCGCCGGCGGTTGGCGCGCAGGCAGAATGTGACCACGGCTGTCGCGGCCCTGGCACTGGCCGGGTCCGTTTATGGTGCAACGGTAAGTACCACTGCCAGTGCCGCAGCGGTCGCGGCATTTTCCGGTGTATCACTGCTGGGTTCCGTATGGGCCCTGAATCAGACCCTGGACACCCGGGCCGAATCTGAAGAGGTCAACGAATATTTCATTGCGCGCATGGCGCCGACCTTCGAGCGCCAGATGTCGGTACAGGCTGAGTGGCTGGAGTCAAAAGAACTGATAACGGCCCGTGGTTTTACCGAGTTCCGCAACAAGACGCTCACGCTTTATCAATCCCGGGTGCGGTCCCTGGCCGTGGAGAGTGATGACCGTTGCCGGTTTTCGCATCCGTCCTCGCAGCAACGCGGCCGCTGGTACGGCGCCTGCAAGGCGGGTCGTGCGGAGGGGCGTGGTTACGGCGTCATTGCTGATGCCAATGGTTCATCCATCGAGTACGTGGGTGATGCGCGTGAAGGCCTGGCATGGGGCAGGGGCTCCATGATTGTCCGGCGCAATGCTTTCGATGGTGCAAGTTACTTTGAAGGGGGGTTCGCAGAAGGCTTGCCCGATGGCGAGGTGCGTATTGAGCTGCCGGGACAGGTGCCGCGTTGGCGGCGTTTCGTGGCCGGTGAGGATGTGGGCCGTGCCGACCCGGGTGAACGCAACAGTTTCGGCTTTGCCGGTGTTGATGCAACCATCGAGGTGTTCAATCCATGAGGCGCGCGGGCATTCGAGCGACTTTAATGTGGCTGTTGCTGCTTGTCCTCACCTGGACAATGCCTGCGGGTGCCGATCTGCAGTTTTCTGCCATTGAAGCCCAGCCACCTGAAGAGCAATACCGTCAGCTCAGTCTGATGCTGCTGGTTTCTGCCGGTGTTGACGACAATATGCTGGAGGTGCTCGCGCCGCTGGCCCTGGAACGGCCTGATGCTGCGCCTTTCCGGCCGGATGACTACACCACGCCCCTGGCCCGCATTGTGGACCAGGCCAGTCTGCTGGCCGGTGCCGAGCAGTTGTTCCGGTTTGTGCGGGACAATGAGCAGGCGATCCGGGCCAGACTTGCAAGCCTGGAAGGTGACAGTTTTGTGCTGGAAAACGCGGACCGGCGCAGGCTGGATGAAGACACCATCCTGATCCGGCAGGCCATCGCAGACGGCATGGTCTATGCCGGTCTTGGTGATGCCGCACTGGAAGCCTCCGGGCGCTATCGGCAGCAGACCGTGGTGTTGCGTAATGCGCTGGAGTATGTGGAGTTCAAACAGGCACTGGATGCGCTAACGGGTCAGGCCATCGCCTCGGTGGGTGGCAAGCTCGATGCCTATCAGCGCATGTTTGATGATGAGACCAACTCAGGGACGTTTGATCGACGCATACGATCCGCCGAGCTTATCTATATGCCGGAAGGGCAATTTGACCCGAAAGCGGGCGAATTAACGGAGGAAATGCTGCGCAATATGGTGCTGATGGAGTCTCAGCCAAATCGCTGATACGCGGTTTATGCTGGCGGTGGTGTTTCCGTTTCAGGCCCGGGTTCAGATTCAGGCTCAGGTTCTGGTTCGCTGTCTGGCGTGACGGTTTCCAAAGACGGTTGACCCAAAGCCCCATCTGCTTCGTTCTGAAAGTTCCAATTCCACGGGCTGTTCATGGAGTCATCACCTTCGGCCGGACGCCTCGCGGTCACGCCCTGTACCTCACGGAGCTGCTCAATCGTCAGCGTTCCCGGCTGTTGCGGGTCGGCCATGGGTGGAGCGACGTCAGGGGCTTCCAGAACATTGGGTGTCGCTCGTGCCGGCCCTGTTTGCCCGCTCGCAGCATCAGTCGTCCTCAGCTCCGGAAGCATGGAAAGATATTCAGATCCCCAGCGCCCAGCCGCGCCTGTGCCAGCTGCCTCATCGGTATATTTGGGCGGTGCTTCACTGGGGCCATCCTGGCCCAGGCCACGGTTTTTTAGCAGCTCTGACGCGCTTTGCGCAACGCCCTCGGTGCTGATGGCGTCAGGTTGTCCCAATCCGGGGCTCTGCCCGTTATCGCGCTGCGCCTGCCGGCCGGGTGAGCTGTCGGAACTGCTTGAGCTGGCGGAGCGCCCGCTTTGTCCTGATTGACCCTGGCCCTGCCGGCCACCGTTGGTCGGGTTCTGGCCGGCACCCGATTCTCCGGATTCAGATTCGCCCGTATTGCTGCTTCCGGGTCCTCCGGCCATGGCCTGTTGTTGGGCTTGATTTGCGGACGAACTGCCGGTGGTGCCAGTGGCGTCTTGTGCCGGGGGTTCCCCGGGCTCGTTGCCTGTGGCTGCTGAACCTGGTTGGCTGCGCTGGCCGTTCTCACTGGCCAGGCTTTCAGCTTCACGTTCGTGGTATTCACCGACCAGCTCAATCCAGGCCTCGGCCTCAGCGCGCAATAGTGTTGCATCCTGCTGCGCCTCTGCGCTGGGGACAAAGCGATATTCGCGCTCCGGTTCTGCCGGAGTCCAGGGTCCGCTTTGCAGGATGATGCCGCGCAACTGGTTGCGCAGATGTTTTTGCGAGCTTTCCGGCAGCTGAGCCATTTTCTCCAGGCTGGAGGGTGGCTTGAAGACGGTGGCAGGAAAGGCAGGACGTTCCAGCCGTGGGTCTTTAAGCTCCATGTAACGGCGATAGTTGTCTTCGCTGATGTCCGTTTCACGACTCAGATCATCCGGGTCCGGTTCGGCGCTGCCATTATCCTGGGCGATCGCAGGCAACGCCATCAGCAGACCGCAAAACACGGCGCATAACAGCGTGTGCAAAATGCCTGTGAGTCTGGTGCAGGTTGCCAACATCTTTATTCCTGTTCCCTGATCTCTCTTACGACCCTGAAACCGGTGAAATCGTTCCGGTCGCCATTTTTCAGGTTGAAACGGGAAGACAGGCGGATGTCACGACTGCCCGTCACCCACGATCCGCCCCGCGTCATGTGTGATGAGCAGATGCCGCGGGTCCAGGCACTGCCGTCTGTCGGCGCATCAAGATAGGACAGGTTCAGACAGTCTGCGGTCCACTCCGCCACATTACCAATTACGTCGAACAGTCCGGCCCGATTGGGCGGGAAAACGCCAACGGGAACCGTGCCGACGGCCACTGAGTCCCCGCAGGCGTCATGCTGCCAGTCAAAGCCGGTCTCAGTACCCGCAATATTGCCGAACGTGCAGATAGCCGCAGGGTCACCGTCCGGCCACGGGCCGCGTGCATCCGCGCGGGCGAAGTATTCCCACTCACTCTCGCTCGGCAGGCGATAGGTCTCACCCGTTTTTGCACTAAGCCAGGCAACGTATTCCTGAGCATCGTTCCAACTTACCATGATGACGGGCCGGTCACCCCGGCCCCAGCCGTTATCTGAAGGGCGGTTACTGCAGCCACCTGCCTCAACGCAGGCATCCCATTGGCCCATGGTCACCTCGTAAATACCCACGGCAAACGGCCGGGTAATGCTGACCAGGCGCTGTGGTCGCTCCTGGGCAAGGGCCAGCGGGTCGTCGTCAGTAGCACCCTGGGCGAAAGCACCGATGGGCATGACGCGAAGCTCAGGACAAACCGGGCAGTCACGAAATGGTTTCCCCGGGGTCAGCGTAAGCCGGTCTATTGATTCCAGGGCCTCAGTGATGTGCTGTCCCTGGGGAAACGCGTCGATGTAAGCCCGGTACGATGCTTTAGTGTCCAGCTGACGCGCGGTTGCCATGGCCTTGTCATCATTGACCTGGTCGCTGAGTTGACGACGGATTTTTTGCGCCTCGTCGATATGTAAGCCGGCCGGCCACTCATTGATATAGCCCTGCATGCTTTCGATCGTTCGCTCATCGCGGGCCGCTGTCCACGCTTCATTATCCAGGCGTTCGCGTTCCAGCCGCTCGCGCTCGAGACGGGCAATTTCCTCATCAATCGCTTCGATACGCCGCAGCGCGTCGGCCTGATGCAAGCCGGTCGGGAAGTCTTCAAGATAATCGACATAGGCGGGCCGAGTATCTTCGGCAGATAACGTTTCCCAGGCCCGCTCATCAAGTATGTCAATCTGTAACTGGGCCTGATTGCCAAACACGGAGCGTGGAAAGTCCTCCATGAACTGGCGGTAGCCGAGCAGGGTGTCTGCATCCAGCGCGGCATTCCAGCGGGCTTCTTCCTCATCAGTTGGCGCCAGCGCCCGCGGTCCGCGATCACGCTCCTCACCCATGTCGATGTCTTGAAACCAGTCGTCGAAAGGCAGTTCCTGGTTGCTTATGAGAAAGATGCCGGCGGCAATCATCAATACCGTGACCAGGCTACCGATCGCCAGGGGACCCCAGGGCCGACGTTCCGCCACTTCCGGTGCATCCTGCGCCTCTTTCAGCATGCTCAGACGGGCATCGATACCACTGAGCGATTCGGCCCAGCTTGCGATACGCTCAGGACGGTTGTCCGGATCCAGCTCAAGCGCCTGGGAGAGCAGATCGCCCATGCCACCCTCACGGCGCAGGGTAATCAGGTCCAGGGGGTCTTGTCCGCCCCCGGCAAGGGCATCCAGACGCTGGCGGGCCGGCGGCGGGGCCTCGCCGCTGAGCCATTCCAGTAAGGTCGCGGCAAGACTGTAGCAGTCAGAGCGCGGCGTGATTTCAGAGTCTGGTTGGAGTGCCTCCGGCGCGGTCGCGGGGTTATCCGGATCTGCACTTTTTGGCGTCATGCCCTCGGCCATGCCAAGCGTTTTGAGATACGGGCGACCTTGTGCGTCCAGCCAGACTTCGTCCGTGTTCAGTCCGCCGTGTACCCTGGCGCTGTCATGCAGCGCCTGCAGTCCGTCAGCCAGCGTGGCCAGTGCCTCGCGCACATGCGCTCTTGAGGCGACCTTGCCGTCCTTGCGCAGCGCTGCCACCGGCCGTCCTTCGCGTGCCGGGCGCAGGGCGTAGACGGTGCCATGAGCCTCGATGACGCGCAGCACCTGGGGCAGGGCAGGGTTGTCCAGCCTGCTCTTGAGACGGGCCGCCTCAAGAAACAGTTCCCGATTGGCTTCAAAAGCTTGCCCGGCATCCGCTGCGGGCTCGATATCGCCAGACTCCCGGCGAATCGCCAGCGAATCCCCCGGAGCGAACTCCTCGAGTTCAAAGGCGCGCCCCAGGGCCTTGTCAGTGACCTGGTAGACAAATCCGTGAGGCAAACGAGCCAATAGCGCCTGAACCTGCAGGCCCTCGACCTGCAGACCCGGGGAGAGCGGCTTCACCTCAGAGGTCCTGAACCGGCTTGAGGGTGACCGTTATTTGTGCCGCTCCCAGGAGTATTTTATCTCCCGGCTCGATAAAGAAGACCTCGTCGGGCTGGCATCGAACCCCATTGACGAAAGTACCGTTGCGGCTACCCAGATCACTGATCGTGAGCCGGCCGCCCTCGCTGACGATCACCGCATGTTTGCGACTGATGCCAGGGCCGTCTGCCGACAGGGCAACGCCGGCGCGTCCGATTACTGCCTGGAACTTACCCTCCGTTATGGCGGTGACTGCGCGCAATGGCCGTCCATCGGCATGTGTGCCCTCGATTCGTAACCAGCCATTGGTGCCTGGTGGCCGGGTACCCGGATTAAAGGTTTTGGTGTCCGCGCGGGTGACCCGGGTGGGCATACCGGTTGCCGAAAAAGTCATGGTTTCCGTGGCCAGGGTCCGCCTGATCTTTTTACGCCGTTGGGCTTCTGCACGGCGTTTGACAAGATACCAGAACAGCAAACCACTCAAGATTGCGGACAGCAGGAAAACCAGTGCGCCGATGCCCAGATTGGCGTCTTGCATAAGCCGGTCGATCGGGTTGCTGCTGGTGCCGCTGTTGCGGACGTCATTCCCGGAAGGTGCTGAGAGGACGATGCCACCCGCCGGTGCCACCTGGTCGCAGGCCTCAAGTTGTAACTCGAGCTGCAAGGCTTCAGCCTCACGCAACAAGGTGTCAGTTAACAGGATTAGCGGCGCCGCCTCCAGGCCGGGGCCGGACTCGCCGCTTGCCAGGACCATGCCTGCCAATTGACCACAAAGGTCGATCAGGGGACCGGTGAGATTGGGTACCACAAAATTTTGCACCAGTTGTTGGGACTCACCAGGGCGCTTTCCTGCCACGTCGACCGGAATCCAGTAAGGCGGCGCCCGGGATGCCATCATATCGGCCGGGGGCCAGGCTGCAAGGCGGACCTCGTGCGCCACATCCGGAAGATTCAGCGTCACTGTAATCGCTCTGCGCTGCATGCCTTCGACAGCGAGGACAGCCAGAGGGCTTTCCGCTGACTGGCGAAAGACCCCGGCCGGCAAACCATCCAGGAGAAGGTCGGTACCTACATCCATAACGAAGACTGGCAATTCATCGGCCAGGAATGATGCAGGTATCGCGACCAGTGTCACGCCCTTGGGCGCACGTCCAATGACCACGCCGGTGGTTGGCTCAACCGAATCCTCGCCGGTGCGCTTGACCACGAGTACGACTTCTTCCGGCATGATCGTGCGCGTCGGCAGACCCTGTGCGCCGGCCGCGGCGGGCCAGAGGAGTAAAGCCATCAGCATGGACGCAATGGCGCTCGTTACCCGCGCCGGGCATTGTCTGACACTGATCATCGTGCGTACAACCGGTTAATGAGATTATCCAGGCAGTACTGGCCGGCCTGGTTGAGGGTCTTTTCCTCTTTGCCCTGAACAAGGTTCTGGAGGAAAACCAGGATCGCTGCCATGATCAGAGCCAGCAGTGTTGTGCTGAAAGCGACACCAAGTCGTTGGGTCACCTCGTAGAGCAACTCAGGGCTCTCAACGTTGGCCCGGTCACCGGCAAAATTCAGCGCCAGCATGATGCCAACGACGGTACCGATAAAGCCCAGGCTCGGGATCAGCCAGGTGATATACCGAATGATGTTGTAGCGCAGATCCAGTTCGTGCAGGAAAAGTTCAAGGCTGGAGTTAAGCAGGGCATTGGTCTGGTCCACCGAGCGGCTCAGGTTGAAGTTGAGTACCAGTCGCTCGATCAGCCGTGGCAAAAAGCAAACCTGGCGATAGCGGCTGCTACGCACTTTCTGGTAAATCGGGGTCATGTCGTCGCCGGGCCGTAACACGGTTTCATCATCACGGGGTAGATACTCCCGATCAAACTGATTTTCTTCAATCAGTCCGGCCCGCCAGCGAATAAACACTTCGCCCAGGCCGGCGAAGAACGCCAGCCAGAGAATATTCTGAACTGTAAACGGCCAGGTGCTGCGGTTGATGTCGAGCAGGATCGTCGAGGCAGTTTCCGGCAGAATCCTGGCGAGAAGGGCAATAAGCAGAACCGCTGCGGCCAGGCTGATGGCCAGGGTGATCATGCGTATTTTGGCTTCGCTGACCTGGCTCATGAGTCTGTGCCCTTGTCCTTATCCTTGTTCTTGTCTTCAACCTTACCGGTCTGCGTGTTTCGGGTCAGGGTATTGAGGGTTGGCTCATCATCCTTGTTGCGCAGCGTATAGCGGCCGGTTTGCTTATCAAACAGCGATGGGGCTGGCGTCGGTGCAAGGCGTACATCCACGGTGTCGTCATACAGGCCGCTGATCTGATCGATGGTGACCTCAACATTACCAAAGCGCAGAAGATCGCCGACACACAGAGACACCAGCCGGACCCGGACCCAGTGGTCATGACGTTTAAGAAACATGCCCCGGGCCGAGGACTCGTCCCTCACCCACAGAAAACGCCCTGCATCCAGGCGTGCCTGCGCATGCAGCCCGGAAACGGTCGGATCATCCAGCTGCACATCGCAGGTGGCGTTCTTGCCGATGGTGACGGTAGAGTCAGCATTCATGATCTTGTTCGCTTTTTATTGTTCGTCCGCATGCCTTTTTTCCCCTCATTGCCATGCCTTCGCGTGCAGGGGTCCAGTTTACCTGATTTCCGCGATGCTTCCCTAGCCCCCGGGCTCGCCAGACGGCTATTGGGCCAGGGCGAGGAAGCCACCGGAATTTGCACGTGCAATGGTCTCCATAAACTCAACGGTGCCCTGGTATTTAAAATAGTCGCCAATCGTAACCGCATGAATCTGTACATTGCCCCGGTTGGCTACGGAAATGGCCTGTGCCAGGGATCGTGGCGGCAGGTCTTCGTTGAATACGGGGTTTGGCAGACCATCGCTAAATAAAATAATGGCGTCTGCTTCGGTATTAAAAGCTTCCTGGAAAGCGCCCAGCATGGGCGAGCCGCCATCGAAACGATCGGCCAGGGAGGTGGAGAAGCGCAAAGCCTGTCGGCGGTTATTCTGACTGACGCTGGCCATTCCGCCCTGTTCCGGCCAGCGATAGTATGCGGGCCCGGCATCAAGTTGCTGGAAACCAAGCACTGCGAATTCCATTCCCGGCTGCAGAGACTCCAGGGCCCGGCTCACAGAATTGATGACGAGTTCGCGGTGCTCGGCCAGATACTTGTTCATGTCGATCATCAACAAAAATCGGGTTTTTTCCGTTTTCAGGCCAAGGAACCGGAACGTGACCCGGTTGCTGGCTGCGGCCTCCTGCTCGAGTGGTTCCTGCGGTGGCGGCGGGCTTGGTGGACGCTTCGCCGCATCAAGCTGACCACTGCGGGTCTGCAATTCGCTCGCCAGAATGGCCTCTTCGGCCTCAAGTTCCTGCGCCCTGGTCTGTGCAGCACTGAGGGCTACTACCAGGCGCTCAGTACCCAGTTCACTCTCGTCCAGGCGGGCGTCAGTGCGCGCCGCCAGTGCTTCAAGCGCCGCCAGGTGACCTTCAAGCCGTACTTCCTTCTGATAATCAGGCATCAGGATAATGGTAATGATGATGAATGCGCCCATCGCAGATGCGAAGAGGTCGATGGCAGAGAGCGAATAGACGCTGAACACGCGTGTGCGGCTTCTCATCGCGAAACCCCCACAAAATCGCCATTGTTCAGTCGCGACAGCGTCTGCAGGAACAGCACAAGGTTTCGATTGTGGGTGTAATCACCGATCGCTACCGTATGCAGCTCAGTCTGACGAAACTGATTGCCTGTGGAGATGTTCTCAATAATGAAACCCGGCGGACTGTTGGGCTCCCCGTCACTCATGAGAATGACCGCATTCGTGGGATACTCGAGCGCCGCCTGCAGTGCAAAATGGGTCGGCGTACTGCCGAAAAACTTGCGTGCCAGTCCCTTGGTGAATTCCTGTGCCTGGCGCAGGTTTTCCGGGGTTGCCTGCAGCAGCCGGCCGTCACCGGGGAACTGCCACAACTCCGGTTCCGGTGTGCCCTGATAGCCAATAATGGCGAAGGTATTGCTTTCATTTAGTGGTTCGAGGATGTCCAGGACAGACTCGATCATCAGATCCTGATAGTTGAGCATGCTGCCTGACATATCCACCACGATAACGAAGGATTTGGACTCAGAGGCCAGGCCGAGAATAGAAAACTCGACGCCATCTGCGATGCTTACCGGCGCTGGTTCTGGTGCTTGCAGGGCCTCCGGGGGGGGCAAGGGAATGGCGAGATCGGCGATCTGCTCGTTCACATCCGCAAGTTCCGATTGCAGCTGCGCCAGGCGTTGGGCGCGGGCCTGATTGCGTTCAGACAGTGACTTGAGCTCTTCCTGCATTTTCTGCTGTTCGGCTTCCAGGTTCTCGGTTTCCCCGGCTGCCAGGCGGCGCTTTTCAACAATATCCAGGGTACGACTGAACGAATCATCCCGGCCGGCGTTCTGATAATAGGGAAACAGCAGCATCATCAGCAGGATGAATGCACCCAGCGCCGATGCGAACAGATCGATCGCCGACGTGGTAAAGACAGATGTATCGCGGTCCGGAGTTCTCAATGCAATTTAAATTCCGTGGTACCTGATGTTGATTGACAGCGGGGTGGCTCGCTATGTTCAATGCGGCCTCGGCCTTCAATACGTGACCCTGTTCGAAGGGGGTCAGTTTAATCAATCCTTCAAGGAGCGTCAGTCAATCCGAGCTATGCATAAGCTACGTATTTTGCCTGCTGGTTTTCCGGCTATCCCGATGATGTTGCCGATGCTTGCGCTAATCCTTTGCGCCCTGGCGCCGGCAACGAACCTTCGGGCCCAGACCTTACCCTCTGGTGGGCAACAGCAGGAGTATTTCGTTCGTCAGGAGGCCGGCGAGGGACTGCTGATCCGGGTCAATGGTCGTGAGGCGCAGTTCGAATCGAGCGTTTTCACCATCGAAGACGATCTGGTCCTGGCCTCAGGAGTTCCGGGCAGCCGCCTGGCGCCATTGTTTCAATATATTCCGCCCACGGACAGTAGCCGGCAACTGGACGTTCGTGTAACCGCAGCGCTGGATACCAACAGAAGCAACTTTGAAATGGGTTTGAGCCGGATTGATATCCGCGATGAGCGCAGTGCACGTCTTGCGCAGGGCTACGAGTGGCTTTCCTTCGGTCTTGAACTGCCGGTCGCCGATACGGCCGGCAACTGGAGTATCAAGGTTAATGCACTGTTCAATGCAGCGCGCACCTTCAATGACTTCGGCATGGCGGAGCTGGAGCTTTGGTCAAAGTTCCTGGCCGCACAGATCACGCTGTCAGAACTCGGAGACTACAACGCGGCCTTGCTGCTCAGCGAGGAGATCCTGGGCAATCCGGGTACGCGCCGCAACGCCGACCTGAGCCTGGCAACGCTCAAGCTGAGGCTGGAGGCCCTGTTGTTTGCGCGTCGCGCAGGGCAATTGGCTGCCCGTGACACTGATTCGGATCCTGTGCAGTCAGTGGCAGCCGATACCGCATCATTGGCTGCCCGACTCGGAAACCTATTCGAACGTTCCGAGGTTTTGTATCTCGCGGGCGTCGATTTTGCCGAGCGCGGCCTGGAACCCGAGGCGCTGGCCCGCTTCGAGCAGGCGCTGGACCTGGCGGTGTCCATTGAAGCGGACGATCTGGCCACGCGGGTGCGCGAAGACATGGTCGCCATTCACGGTGCCCGCGGTGACGTGGCTGCGTCCTCACAGGTGCTGCGGGCGATTGAGAGCCAGCTCACAGAAGATGGCGCCGATGACGAGTTGGCTCAGAACCTTCTCGCCCAGGGGCGCATTCTTAACCGTACCTACCGTTACGATGCTGCGCAGGCCGCACTTCGCCAGGCGCTCGAGTTTGAACACAACAGCCTGACCCGCAGCCAGGTGCGACTGGAGCTGGCTGCGGCCAATTATGCGCTCGGGGAGCTTGACGATGCTTACGCCCAGGCCAAAGCAGCGGTGACCCGCGTCGAGGACGGCACATTCCGGCGTGCGACTTCAGCCCTGGATGTTGGTCAGGGCATAAACATTATCGCCGGTGTTCAGCGGGCGCGGGGTGAGCGCGCGGCACTGCAGCGAACGCGGGATGCGCAACGGGCTTACCTGGAAAACATGGCGCAGGAAATCCTGTGGGCCTGGGAACGGGCCCAGGATGAGCTTGCGTTGGGCTCACCGGCAAGCGCGATACCGTGGCTGCGCCAGGTGCGGGCGCAGACTGCCACGACGCAAACCGCGCCTTACCGTGAGCTTGCGCAGCTGTGGCTGTGCCGGCTGGGCAGTGACTGTCCCGCGGGTGCAGCCAGGGCTGCCCATGATGCGCTGAATGGCATGCAAATCCCCCGTCACCAGGTTTCCGGCGCCTGGGCCTATGCGGCCTGGCTGGCCTCTTCAGGTCAAAGCAGCGCTGCCAATACGGCCTATGCGGCGCTCCTCGATCAGTTGATCTTCCTGCGGTTTAGCGTACCCGGCGTGCTGGGCGACTGGTATTGGCGCCGATCATCCTTACTGGTCGCCGATGCGCTCACTGTTTTACGAAGCAGCGGTGATTCCCAACAGCATCTGCTGGGCCTGATCCGCGCCCAGTGGCTGGCAGCCAGCGGCGACGGGACGGGTTTGCCGTTTGATCCGCAGGCTGCCGGACTTGACCAGGAGGCGTACCGGGCCATGCTGGCAGATCGCGAACGTCCCGAGCCGGGCGGACAGATCAATATGATCAATCAAAGCCTGGCCGTCGAATTTGCCCGCGGCCGTCAGAAATTTCAACAGGCGACTGCGTTTCTCAGTGAGGCTGGTCTGCAGCGCTGGCTGAGTGCTCTGGAGCAGGGTGCGGCGGTGCTGTCTTTCGATCTGCAGGGCCCGCAGGCGTATGCCCTTCTTGCTAACCGCGCAGGCGTTCAGCGTTATGTCCTGGGGCCTGCAGCTGACTTCAAAAACTGGTCAGAACTGCTCGGCGGACCGCAGGACCTCAGCGATGCGGCGTTCCAGTCGATTCTGGACACCTGGGGTGCGCGCTTGCTTGGACCAATAGCAGGCCGGCTACCGGACCGGGTATACCTGGCGATGTCCGGGGCGCTCGCTGCAATACCATTCGAGGCCATGACCGTTCGCGGTGAACGCCTGCTTGAGCGTCGCCAGCTTGTCCGCCTGGCGTCTTTTCCAGCCCGGCCCGGGCCGGCTGAAATGCTCGCCCCGGTGCGTCCGCCAGGGGTGTTTCTCGCCGGGCAACCACAGGATTTCAGTCCCGATTTTCTGGAGCGTCTGGCAACCGGTAGCGAATTGCTGGCCGTTATGGATGTTTTTCGAGGCCCAGGTTTGTCTGTTGTGCAGGGTTCGGCCTTGTTGCCTGACGAGTTTACGATGCCTGCCATGCAGGACGCAGGCCTGGTTCATCTGGCCATGCCGGCGATTCTCGATTTGACCGGGCCCTCAGGGTCATTCCTTGAGCTTTCGGAGCCCTTCCGGGGCGCCGGAAGAACGCGTATAACGCCGCGGGACATCGATCGCTGGCAGTTGGATGCCTTTCTCGTGGTCATGGGGCAGGGCGAATTATCCGACGGTGCGCGTCCGGTGGGCGGGCGGATGCCCCTGGTCGCAGATTTTCTGGCCGCGGGCGCACAGAGTGTTCTGACTTCGGCATGGGCGCGGGATGAAGCATCCTCTGCAGGGTTCTTTGAGCGTTACTATGGCAAGCTGAGTGTGGGCCAGACCCCCCTGGACTCGCTGCTTGCGGCGCGTCGGGAAATGATCGGTGAGGGGATACCGGCACGTGAATGGGCGGCTTTTCAGTTTTGGATAGACTAAGTGCCCGTGCGTTCAGGATCTGTTCATCCGAATTGACGTAAATTTGTATCTGAGCAGCGGAGTCGGAAGCCGCAATGAGCGGCAGGGTGCAGACTGCGGTAATAGCGCATGAAGTGAACCATTAGCGGTGCAGGATGATGCTGGAAATGAATCGTAAACTAAAACGGATTATGTGCCTGGTGATAATTGCCGTAATGATTGCGGCGTGTGCCACCAGCCCGACCGGACGGCGCCAGTTGATGCTGGTGTCCGAAGACAATGCGATTGCCCAATCGAAGCAGGCGTACGTCGCTACGGTTACGGATTTTCGTAAAAACGGGCAGATTTCAACGGATCCCGCGATCAATGCGCGGGTCAAGACCATCACCGGGCGGTTGATCACCGAAGCGATCAAGATGCGGCCTGATAGTGCCAACTGGGAGTGGAGTGTGGTCATTGTTGATGACCCTGGCACCGTCAATGCCTGGTGTATGGCCGGGGGTCGTATGGCCCTGTATACGGGGCTGCTTAATGAGATTCAGCCGACCGATGATGAGCTGGCCCAGGTCATGGCGCATGAAATTGCGCACGCCCTGGCCAATCACTCCGCTGAAAAGATGTCCATGCAAATGATGAGCGCGGCCGGCATCGCGACGGTGGCTATCGTGTCTGACAACCACGTGGCGGCCCTGGGTGGGGCGGCATTGGCTGCCCAGCTGGCAGTGAACATGCCCAACAGCCGTGCGGCAGAGACAGAGGCTGACCGGATCGGTATCGAGATTGCAGCCAAGGCAGGTTACGACCCCTACGCCGCTGCTACTTTGTGGCAGAAAATGGGCGCTCAGGGCGGTGCACCGCCGCAATGGTTAAGCACGCACCCGGACCCGGAGAACCGTCAGCGCAAGCTGGCTGCCCTCGGGCCGGAGATGGAGAAGTACTATGATCCTAGAGGGCCGCATCCGGTTTATCGCTTCTGAACGGCTTGCGGCGGGCGGGTAAAGACAGTGGCCCTTAAGCGCGGAGTTTGACCGCCACCACGCGCCCTTCGGCCGTTAACTCGCCATCAACCATCACGGTTACCTCGGCGACCGCTTTACGCTCCGATGCTTCCACGACCTTTGCGCTCAACTCGATGGCCTTGCCGTTCATGGGCGTTGGTCGACGATAGTCCACAGACAGGGAACCTGTGACGCAGCGCGGCGGGGTAGCGAGCGGGTCGGGCTGGAAATGGGCCGCACCCGTGGCGATGCCGTGACAGTCAACCAGGGATGCGATCAATCCGCCATAAACCACCCCGGGAATCGCAAGCTGGCTATCGCGGGGAAAAAACCGGGCGACAACCCGGTCTCCGGCGCGATAGCTTTTCAGTTGCAGCCCGTCCGGATTTTTAGCGCCACAGCCGTAACAGACCTGGAAGTCAGGCTCGTAGAGGTCCTGGATGGCCGGGTACCTGTGTTCATCCAAATCATTCATAGTTATATTTTTCAATAATTTGAGACATACTCTTTATGTGGCTTTCGCCCATCCGGCAGCAACCTCCGACCCCTTTGGCGCCCAGAGAAATCCAGTCGATTGCCGCATTGCCGGCAAGATCCGCAGCGACCTCACCGATCCAGCAGTGTTCGTGTGGATCATAAGTTTCGCCTGAATTCGGATAGACCAGGATTGGCAGATCGCCGGCCTTGCTCATACGCCGCAAAAGTCGCGGGATATTGCCGGGCGCCATGCAATTAATGCCCAGCGCCAGCACCCGTGGGTGGCCATCAAACAGGGCCACAGCCTCCTCAATCGGGGTGCCATCGCTCAGGCTGCTGTCATCCCGGCAACAAAAACTCACCCAGGCGGGTGTGTTGACCTCGCGCAGGCATTGGGCCAGCACTTTTGCTTCCTGGATATTGGGAATGGTTTCAAGAGCGAGTACATCCGCACCGCTGCGATCCATAAGCGCCAATCGATCGCGGTGAAAGGTCGTAAGCTCCTGTGCGTCGGCGCTATAGGCGCCGGTAAACTCGGAGCCATCGGCCTGCACGGCGCCCCAGGGCCCCAGGCTGGCGGCTATCAGCGCCTCCGGGTAGTCAGCGACAGCATCCCGGGCCAGCGCGACAGAGCCGATCATCAGGGACTCGGCCTCGCTGCGGCTCAGTCCAATGCCCATGAACCCCGCGACGCTGGCCTGGTAACTTGCACTGGCTATGACATCCGCCCCGGCTTCAGCAAATGCCCGGTGCGCCTCGGCAATCACCTCTGGCGCACTGTGCAGAAGTCCTGCAGACCACAGGGTGGGGTGCAGTGCGTGGCCGTTGGCTTCAATCTGCGTGGCCAGTCCGCCATCCAATAACAGGGGGCGGGACTCAGCAAGACGTTTTTCGAAACGGTTAATTGTGGATGTCCTCAAAGAGCGGGGGGCACAGGGCTTTATTAGAACATTTCGCTTGGATAAATAATAATTAATTTATATATTGTTATAAAACAATAATATGAGACACTAAATGATAAGTAACATTAAGATATGGCCAATTGAAACTGCCTGGTTTGTGACAAACAACGTTTCAGATTATTAACCTGGCCTGACTGTTAATACGCGAATAGAAATACGCATTAAAGCATCAGGCTTTCTGGATTTGACACAGCAATGCCCAACACGGGATTTGGGCTCTCATCCTGATCATTTTCTGATCCCTGCCTGAGAGGACAGCGGTTATAATGCGCCTCCGTTTTCTGTGACCGGCAATTTAATATGGCCCAATTCGTTTTCACCATGAACCGCGTAGGCAAGATCGTGCCGCCCAAGCGCGAGATTCTCAAGGATATCTCCCTGTCGTTTTTCCCCGGTGCCAAGATCGGTGTGCTGGGCCTGAATGGCTCGGGAAAATCAACCTTGCTGCGCATCATGGCAGGCGTGGACACAGACATTGAGGGCGAAGCCCGGTCCATGGCGGACATAAAGATTGGCTATTTACCGCAAGAACCGGAGCTGAACGAGGAAGCCACGGTTAAGGAGAATGTCGAGGAGGGCCTCAAGGAGCCGCTCGAGGCGCTTGCCGGCCTTGAGGAAGTCTATGCCGCCTACGCAGAGCCCGATGCCGACTTTGATGCGCTGGCCAAACGCCAGGAGCGCCTGGAAGGCGTAATCCAGGCCTGGGATGCGCATACCCTTGAGCACCAGTTGGAGGTGGCCGCTGATGCCCTGCGCCTGCCGCCCTGGGATGCGCAGGTCAAAAACCTTTCCGGTGGTGAACGCAGGCGTGTGGCGCTTTGCCGGCTGTTACTTTCCAAGCCTGACATGTTGCTGCTGGATGAGCCCACCAACCACCTGGATGCAGAAAGTGTCGGCTGGCTGGAGCATTTCCTCGTTGATTTTCCCGGCACCGTGGTAGCAATAACCCACGATCGCTACTTCCTGGACAACGCCGCCGGCTGGATTCTTGAGCTTGACCGCGGCCGGGGGATTCCCTGGGAAGGCAATTACACGTCCTGGCTGGAGCAGAAAGATCAACGCCTGTCGCTGGAAGAAAAACAGGAAGACGCGCTGCGCAAGGCGATCAAGCACGAGCTGGAATGGGTTCGGGCCGGGGTCAAAGGGCGTCAGTCCAAGGGCAAAGCGCGTATGCAACGGTTTGAGGAGCTCTCCAGCCAGGAGTTCCAGAAGCGCAATGAGACCAACGAGATCTATATCCCGGTGGGTGAGCGGCTTGGTGACAAGGTGATCGAAGTTGCGGGTGTGTCCAAGAGTTTCGGCGACAAGGTGTTGTTTGAAGACCTCAACTTCACGGTTCCCAAAGGCGCCATCGTCGGCATTATCGGGGGTAATGGTGCCGGTAAAACCACCCTGTTTCGCATGATCGCGGGTCAGGAGCAGCCGGACACGGGCACCATTGAGCTGGGCAAGACAGTAGATCTGGTCAATGTCTTGCAGCTCCGCGACGATCTGGACGACAGCAAGACCGTATGGGAAGCGGTTTCCGATGGCCATGATCTGCTGCAGGTCGGCAATTTCGAGATGCCTTCACGGGCCTATTGCGGGCGCTTTAATTTCAAGGGCTCGGATCAGCAAAAGCGCGTTGGCGATTTGTCCGGAGGTGAGCGGGGCCGCTTGCAACTGGCCGTTGCGCTCAAGCAGGGCGGTAATGTCTTGCTGCTCGATGAACCCTCCAACGATCTGGACGTGGAAACCTTGCGCGCCCTGGAAGAGGCCCTGCTGGCGTTTCCCGGCTGCGCCCTGGTTATTTCGCATGACCGCTGGTTCCTGGATCGCGTCGCAACGCATATCCTGGCCTATGAAGGTGATAGCCAGGTGACCTTTTATCCGGGCAATTACAGTGAGTACGAGGAAGATCGTAAACGCCGCCTCGGTGATGACGCCGGACCGAAGCGGGTTCGCTACAAGCGGCTCAAGCAGTAGCCCGAACGACTCAATCCATCAGGTTCTGCGGTTCGGGCCTGCCGATTGGCTGGCCCGGACCAACTCTGCAATGTTGCTAACATGCGGATCATCATGACCATCTGCGCGCAGCGCTTCGTCCAGGCGCAGCACATATTCCCGGTTCGGGCCACTCGGCCCCGAGGCTGCCAGCACCTGCGCGGCGATTTCTGTCGCAGGAGCGGGGCCCAGGTAATTGGTGTTTTCAGCGGTAGCGATCCAGGTCAGGCCGGGTAAAGATGAACCATCGTCGAGCAGTAACGACAGGCTGAGGCGCTGGTAGCCACCCTGTTCGCGGTGGTCGAGGGAGGCGAGTATCTCATGCCGCTGATTTGGCGGTAACTCAAACGCCCGTCCCCAGCAAAGAGAACCGGGCGCATCAATCAATGTGACCACCCGCCCCGGAGCGCCGGGAACACCGCGATGATCGGTAGAACCTTGCCAGAACCGTCGTTCACGATGTCTCACGGCCGCAACCCGGCTGCACAGCCAGGGAAAACCGGGGTTCCAGATCAGCGAGCCATAGCCGAATATCCAGCTGCTGCCCTCTGAGTTTACGCCTGCTCTGGCCCCTGATTTGACGATGGATTTGCTCATGAATTTATCGGTCGACTTTCCCGGGACCTTATCCAGGAATTGTTCCTTCAGATTGCTGGCAACCTTTCATTGTGCCGATCATACGGAGCTGACAGATGGTTACAATGCGTGCACACCACCATGTCGTTCAGTAAGAGGCAGGCCATGAGTAAGCAGGACATTGATTCGCCGCTAAGCGTTCTGATTCTGAGTCGTGAAGCGGACGAATATCTCGCCTTGCTCCGGGAGCGGCACTTTGCAGGGGTCCGATGGCTGACCGCGTCTGATCCGGATGCGCTTCCAGAGGGCGCGGCAGAGGCCCGTGTTGCACTGGGTGAGCCCGATCTGCTGGCTGTCACCATTCCCCGCTTGCCGAATCTGCAATGGGCCCAGTCCACCTGGGCGGGTCTTACGCCCCTTATTCCTGCGGCATCCACGGGACTCGCGGTGACAGGGGTCAAGGGTGTATTCGGGCAGCAAATGTCGGAATACGCGCTCGCTTACACGCTGAGCTACTTTCTGCAACTTCCAGCCCGCGCGCGCGCCCAGGTCCAGGGCGAGTGGATGGCGCAGGCAACCGGGACCCTGGCCGGGAAGACCGTGGGTATTATGGGAACCGGTTCCATCGGCGCTGCAATCGCCCGGCAATTTGCGGCGTTTGATACACGGGTGATCGGTTTCAGCCGCAGTGGTAAGCCGGTCGATGATTTCTCTGCCGTGTTTGCCCACGATGCGCTGAGCGAATTTCTTGAAAGCCTGGATGTGCTGGTGGCGGTTCTGCCCGACACACCGGACACATCGGGACTGCTGGATGCCCCGGCGCTGCGGTGCCTGCCGCCTGATGCCTTGCTGATCAACGTGGGGCGGGGCAGTTTGATCGTAGAGGCCGACCTTGTTGAGGTGATGAAATCCGGGCATCTTGGCGGTGCGGTACTGGATGTATTTCAGACCGAGCCGCTACCCCCGGAGCATCCTTTCTGGCGTACGCCCGGGCTGATCATCACTGCCCATGTCGCGGCAAGAAGCTGGCCGCGCGATATCGCCAGGATTTTTGCCGGCAATCTGCAGCGCTTCCGTGATGGCAGCGCGCTTCATTATTTGCTGAGCCCTGAACGCGGCTACTGATTCGCTGCCGTGGGCACGCTACGCGGTACGCCAGCCCGGACGTCAGCGCCCGACGTTGTTCAGCAGGGCATCAATTTCTTTCCCGGTGGGTGCGTTTTGGGCACCGCTGCGGGTCGTGGCGATCGCGCCGGCGCAGCAGGCCCGTTCGAGGGCGCGTTGCGGCTCCAGGCCGAGCATCAGGCCAACGGTCAGTGCGGCGGTAAAGGCATCACCAGCACCCACGGAATCGACGGAATCTACCCGTGGCGATTCGCTGGAGGCCACCCAGCTGCCTTCCCGTGTCAGTTCCGCACCGGACGAGCCATAGGTGACCGCCAGCCAACCGCCATAATCCGCCAGCCGCGGCCCGATGGCCTCGGACTCCAGCTCGTTAACCACCAGTAAATCGGTCCGGGCCAGTAAAGCCTCCGCCACCGGTCTTGCCGGCGCTGCATTCAGGCAGAAAAACCCCTCATGCTCGGTGGCGGCGCGGAGCAGGGTGGGCATCGGCACCTCCAGCTGGGCAATCATGCCGTCGCAGCGCGGTACCTTAAGATATTCCTCCGTGAAGCAGGCATTGGCGCCCGGCGCAACGACGATCTGGTTCTCGCCGTTTTGATCAACAATAATCATGGCAACACCGGTTTTCACGCCTGCCAGACGCTGCACATAGCTGAGTCCCACGCCCTCGCTGGCGAGCCGGGCAAGGGCGAGGTCGGCATTAGGCTCATCACCGACACAGGCAACCATCTGCACGCTGGCACCCAGTCTTCGCGCGGCCAGGGCCTGATTGCCGCCTTTGCCGCCGGGGTGCTGTTCGAGAATCGCATCGGAAATGGTTTCGCCATCGCGGGGAAAGGTTTTGACCCGTGCAACCAGGTCCAGATTTATGGAGCCGACCACGGCAAGGGTCAGAGATGATTCAGACATAGCAGGCAGGACTCCGGGCAAGGAGATTGAAAAAGTCGGCTGGGATTATCGCATCAGTCAGCTGTTCCTGTGGCGCCATTTGTCCCGCTCGTTGAATCGACCGGCTCGACCTCCGGTATTTTCAGAACCGGCCAATGATCACAAACCAGTGCCTGGCGATAGCCATGCCAGGTCGCAAAGGCCAGCCAGGGAATGACGATGATGAGACCAAGCAAGCCGGTCACGATCCCCAGAGCAGTGAGACTCACAATTAAAGCTGCCCAGACGAGGGCGGTGAACTTGTTGCGCATCACGGCGTTTATACTGGATATCACGGCAGTCACCACGTCGACATCCCGATTGGCCAGCATGGGGAGGGAAAAGGCGCTGGCCGCAAAGGTGAAAGCCGCAAACACCAGGCCGACGGCGCTGCCGATCGTAAAGAAGATCGCAATTTCAGCAGTGCTGGGGCTGCTGGTTACGGGAAAAAAGACGTGCACCATTGAGCCCGCGCGGGCCCAGATCAGGTCGACGACCATCAATATCAGGCCAAACAGCATGGCATTTTGAAAGGGCCGGCGCGCGGCGCGGAAAGTCTTGCTCAGAGAGGCCTCGTTGCCCGCATAGAGCTGGCGCGGAACCGAGTAGAGGGCAAACGCCAGCAAGGGCGAGACAAAGACAAAAACGGTCAGCAGGGTCAGCAGCAGGACCCAACCGCCGACTGCCCAGGCCAGCAGGGAAATGGCCGCACTGGCCAGGAACACGATTAAACCGTATGTCAGTGACAGACCCGGCACCGTCCAATAATCCTTCCAGCCCAGTTTAAGCCAGGTGAAAGGATCAGCGGGGTGCAGGTCGCGGCACGGCGCAATCAATGTCTGGTGGTCGGCAGCTACGCCGGGCTCGGGATTTTTCTGGTCGGATTCGCTCACCAGGCCGCTCCGCAGGGAATTGCACTAACTATAGCTCAGGGTCTGGCAAATTTATCCTGTGTCAGCTTGAGTTGACATGGGTCAAGCTGGCATAATTGACGCCACGCTAGACTCATTCGGAACGCGTTCTTAAATGCGCCTGTCCCATGTTTTTTTAATGACCTGCAGCTGGTGATTTGTGCTTCAGGACCCGGGTTCATAACCGGCCCGACATGCAAAATGGTTGGCAGTTCCTGCCGGCCGGATTTCCCGTCATTTTGAGAGGAAGAAACTGTGACCTATAACGATAAGGTAATCCGCCAATTTGCGGTGGCGACTGTGCTCTGGGGTATCGTCGGCATGCTGGTTGGGGTGTTGATCGCCGCCCAGCTGTGGATTCCAGCGCTGAACTTCGACCTGCCGTGGCTGACCTACAGCCGGCTGCGCCCCCTGCACACCAATGCAGTGATTTTTGCTTTTGGCGGTTGCGCGCTGATGGCCACCTCCCTGTATGTCGTTCAGCGGACCTGTCATGTACGTCTGCTCAGCGACAAGCTGGCGTCTTTTGTGTTCTGGGGCTGGCAGCTGGTCATTGTTTCGGCCGCCATAACGTTGCCTCTGGGCATTACCCAGGGCAAAGAGTATGCCGAGCTTGAGTGGCCAATCGACCTGTTGATCACGGTGGTGTGGGTGGCCTATGCCGCTCTGTACCTCGGCACCATCATGAAGCGACGGGTCAGTCACATTTATGTTGCCAACTGGTTTTATGCCGCCTTCATCATCACCGTGGCGCTGCTGCATATCGTTAATAACCTGTCCATTCCGGTTTCCATGTGGAAGTCCTACCCGATCTATACGGGCGCCGTGGATGCCATGGTGCAGTGGTGGTACGGCCACAACGCCGTCGGATTCTTCCTCACCGCCGGCTTCCTGGGCATGATGTATTACTTCGTGCCCAAGCAGGCTGAGCGGCCCGTGTATTCTTATCGGCTGTCCATCGTTCACTTCTGGGCGCTGATCTCGATCTACATGTGGGCCGGTCCGCATCATCTGCAGTACACCTCTCTGCCGGACTGGCTGCAGAGTCTGGGTATGGTGTTCTCCCTGATCCTGCTGGCACCCAGCTGGGGCGGCATGATCAACGGTGTCATGACGCTGTCAGGTGCCTGGCACAAGTTGCGTACCGACCCGATCCTCAAGTTCATGATTGTGGCCCTGAGCTTCTACGGTATGTCGACCTTCGAAGGCCCGATGATGTCGATCAAGACGGTCAATGCCCTGAGTCACTACACGGACTGGACGATCGGTCACGTGCACTCCGGCGCCCTGGGCTGGGTCGCGATGATGACCATCGGCTCCCTGTACTGCATGATCCCGCGCCTGGTGGGCAAGAAAACCATGCACAGCGTAGCGGCGATCGACCTGCATTTCTGGACCTCGACCATCGGCGTGGTGCTGTATATCGCCTCAATGTGGATCGCCGGTGTTATGCAGGGCCTGATGTGGCGTGCGTTTAACGATGACGGAACCCTCACCTACACATTCATCGAGACGATTGTAGCGACCAAGCCGTACTACGCCATCCGTCTGCTCGGCGGTCTGTTGTTCTTCAGCGGCATGCTGATCATGGCCTGGAATATCTGGAAGACCATGGCTGGGTCCAAGCCGGTCGAAGTTGAGGCGGCAGCACCCTGAACTGGGACAAAGCCGCGGAAGGAGTCAAGGCATGAGCAAGGCGCATAAAAAGCTGGAGAAAAACATCAACCTGATGGCGGTGTGGATCGTTGTTGCAGTGAGTATTGCCGGCCTGGTTGAATTGCTTCCGCTGATCGCCCAGGACCGCTACATCGAGCCGTCCGAGGGGATCGAGCCGTATCCGGCGCTGCAACTGGCCGGGCGTGACATCTATGTGCGTGAGGGTTGCTACAACTGCCACAGTCAGCAGGTGCGGCCTTTCCGTTCCGAGACCGAGCGCTACGGGCCGTTCTCGGTGGCAGGGGAGTCGGTTTATGACCGGCCTTTCCAGTGGGGCTCCAAGCGCACCGGGCCGGATCTGCACCGGGTTGGCGGGCGTTACAGCGATGACTGGCACCGCATTCACCTCATCAACCCACGTGATGTGGTGCCCGAATCCAATATGCCCGGCTACCCCTGGCTAATGAACGCAACGATTGACGGAGCAGTCATCACTAAAAAGATGAGCGCCCTGCAGTGGGCCGGGGACCCTTATACGGATGAGCAGATTGCCTCAGCTGCCAGCGACGTCGAAGGCAAAACCGAGATGGACGCAATCATTGCCTATATGCAGGCTCTGGGCACGACGCGGACGGGTCGCTGAGATGGACCTGGACTCAACCTTTGTGCGCGGCGGGATTCTGATCGCAATGTTTGTCGGCTTTATCGGCATGTGGATCTGGGCCTGGAGCAAAAAGCGCAAACCCGATTTCGATGCGGCAGCACGCTTGCCCCTGGAAGAAGATGTCGTGCAGCCCGGGCGGCACGGTACGGAAAAGGAATAAGATAATGGTGCTCAATACATTCTGGAATTGGTTCGCAATTCTGCTCGTGGTGGCGAGTATTCTCGGTTGCTGGTGGCTGTTGCACTGGACCAAGGGAATTTCCGATCGTGAGGAGGATGACGATGTCCACGATACCGGTCATGTCTGGGACGAGGACATCAGGGAGCTGAACAACCCCCTGCCGCGCTGGTGGCTTAATCTGTTCAACATCACCATCGTGTTTGCCATTATCTACCTCGTGCTGTTCCCGGGATTGGGAAATGTCGCCGGTATCCTGGGCTGGACCTCGGTGGACCAGTACAAAGAAGAGCGTGCGACTGCTGAGGCGTCCACGGCGGATATTTTTGCCGCCTATAACGCCATGGAACTTGATGAGCTGATTCGCAATCCGCAGGCCATGGAAACCGGCCGTCGCCTGTATGGACAAAATTGCGCCATGTGCCACGGCTCAGACGCGCGCGGCGGTAACGGCTTCCCCAACCTGGTGGACGATGACTGGCAATGGGGTGAGGGCTATGACAAGGTCCTGCACGCGATTACCCTGGGTCGCAATGCCGCCATGCCGCCCTGGGCTCCGGCGCTGGGCGAAGACGGCGTTGATGCGGTCGTTGAATATGTGCGTCAGATTGGCGGGCTTGAGCACGATCCGGTTCTGGCCGTTGAAGGGCAGGGGAAATTCGGCATGTTCTGCGTGGCCTGTCATGGTCCGCAAGGCATGGGCAACCCGGCGCTTGGCGCTCCGAACCTCACTGATAACGTGTGGCTTTATGGCAGCGATCGCGAAGCGATCATCGAAGGACTGTACGAGGGACGTTATGGCGTGATGCCGGCCTTTGAAGGTCAGCTGAGTGAAGCGCGCCGCGAGCTTCTGGCCGCCTACATCCTGGGGCTTGGCGAAGCGGCGTCAATCCAGGGTAGCCAGTAGCTGCCGGTCCTGTGACAAGCAAGCAAAAAGCAACCGTCCCCGGTCGTTGGGGGGAACGTCGGCGCGACTGGGCGGTCTCCCTGTGGGTGGCCTTCCTGGCCGCGTGCTTTGGAACCATGTTGTTGTTCGCCCTGATTGATCCGGAGCGTCTGGGTGATGCCTGGGTTTATGGCTGGGAGTCAGAGCTGCGGGTGACCTACGGGGTTGGATTTGCCTTCGTGTACCTGGTTTCACTCGTCGCGGCCCGGCTGATGACCTTCATGATCCGGACGGGTCCCGGGCGCGGTCACGCACAAGGCAAGGGGCGCCGCAAGCCGCCTCCCGTACGCGATCCGGAGACCTTGAATCCGGACCTGCGCGGAGAGCAATGGAAGTGAGTGATAATAACGGCTCCGGTTCGCCCGAAGTCCTCTATCTCAAAGAACCCAAGATTTACCCCCGCGAGGTGACCGGTCGCTATGACCGGTTGCGGAAAATAGCGGTTTTTGTATTGCTTGGTCTGTATTACTTCCTGCCCTGGATGACCTGGGGTGATCAGCAGGCAGTCCTGTTTGACCTGCCGGCCCGGCGCTTTCATGTGCTGGGGCTGGAGTTCTGGCCGCAGGACTTTATCTACCTGGCCTTATTGCTTATTTGTGCGGGCCTGACCCTGTTCTTCTTCACAGCCCTGGCGGGTCGCCTCTGGTGCGGCTACGCCTGTCCGCAGACCGTCTGGACCGAGGTGTTCCTGTGGATGGAGCGTTGGGTAGAGGGTGATCGCGGCAAGCAGATGAAGCTCGACAAGGCACCCTGGAGTGTCAACAAGCTGGCCCGCAAAGCCACCAAGCAGTTTTTGTGGATTGCCTTTGCCTTGTGGACCGGTTTTACTTTTGTTGGCTTTTTCACGCCAATTCGTGAGCTGGGACATTCCGTTCTCACCCTGTCCCTGGGTGGCTGGGAGCTTTTCTGGGGTTTGTTCTACAGCCTGGCCACCTACGGGAATGCCGGCATCCTGCGCAGCCAGGTGTGCAAATATATGTGCCCCTATGCGCGGTTCCAGAGTGCCATGTTCGACCATGACACGCTGACCATCTCCTATGACGCGAAGCGTGGCGAACCGCGCGGTGGCCGGCGCAAGGATGATGACTCCGCTGCGTTGGGGCTGGGTGATTGCATATCCTGCACGCTCTGTGTGCAGGTTTGTCCCACGGGTATCGACATTCGCGACGGTCTGCAATACGAATGTATTGCCTGTGCGGCCTGTATCGACGTTTGTGACCAGGTGATGGACAAGATGGGTTACGAACCCGGGTTGATTCGATACACCACGGAAAACGCCCTGGAGGGCAAGAAAACGCGCATTCTGCGGCCGCGCATCCTGATTTACGGCACGCTGCTGCTGGTGATTCTGTCGGGTATCTTTCTTTCCTTCGGTAACAAGATTCCCTTGCGTGCCGACCTGATCCGCGACCGCAATATGCTGTTCCGTGATGTTGGCAATGGCCTGGTAGAAAACATCTACAAGCTCAAGCTGATCAACCAGGACAGCGTGACCCATAGTTACCGGGTGACCTCGCCCGATTTTTCAGAAATTGAAATCCTTGTGTTTCCCCAGCCGGTCGTGGAAGCGGGGCAGGTTGGTGAGTTCGCCCTGACCCTGCGTGCACCGGCTGATCTGGG
This sequence comes from uncultured Gammaproteobacteria bacterium, assembly GCA_942491555.1. Classification (GTDB taxonomy): domain Bacteria; phylum Pseudomonadota; class Gammaproteobacteria; order Xanthomonadales; family SZUA-36; genus Marinihelvus. Next base: position 326,570 of record CALOBN010000003.1, on the reverse strand, counting down.
GTCTGGTTCTGTCGAGGTGAATATTCTGTTTGAATCGGTCGACAACCCGGATATCAGTAAATTGGTTGACACTCGAATGCTCTTTCCGGTTGATGCCGGCCAATGAACACCCAGGCCAGAAATCTGGACGGCCGGCCCTGGTACAAGGAGCCCTGGCCCTGGATCATCATCGGCATGCTGGGTGCGGTAATTCTGGCCAGCCTGATCACGCTGGGGATCGCCATCAGTAATCCGGATGCGCTGGTTGTTGACGATGAGCAGTACCGCGAGATCAAGGGTCAACTGCGCGCCCAGGAAACCGGTGCGGGTAATTCCAGGCAGAATAATGAGGCGGAGCCGTCTTCCACTGACGACGACGGCTGAGTGTTTTGGCCGCGGTCCTGACACCCTGTTTTCATTGCGGCGAACCGTGTCCCGCCGGGAGCGCGATTGTGGTGCAGCGGGATGGCCGGAATCTCCCGGTGTGTTGCGAAGGCTGCCGCGCTGTCTCAGACCTGATCTTTAACAGCGGCCTGGATCGCTATTACCGCTTTCGCGAGGGCCAGGCGCGCAAGGCCGATGAGGATATGCAAGCGCTGGGCGAGGCCTGGCGCAGTTGTGACGAGCGTCGCGAGCTGTGGGGCGTTCCATCCAGCGCAGGTCGTTATGACTTGCTACTTCAGACCGAGGGCGTCCGCTGCGCAGCCTGCGCCTGGCTGATCCGCAGTCGTCTTGAGCCCCGCGATGGCGTGACCCGGGTGCAGGTGGATATCGGTACCGGTTATACGCGGATCGAGTGGGATCCGGCACACATCGCGCTCAGCGAAATAGCCCTTGCCCTGGCCGAGATTGGCTACCGGCCACATCTCCCGATCGCAGAACATGAAGAACGTGGCCGCTTAAACGAGGGACGCCAGGCCATGCTGCGGCTCGGCGTGGCCGGGCTGGGAATGATGCAGGTGATGATGTACGCGGTCGGGCTCTATGCCGGTGAAGCCATGGGCATCAGCGCCGGGGCCGAGCGGTTTCTGGAGTGGACCAGCCTGCTGGTAACCATTCCGGTGGTGTTCTACAGCGGGCGACCCTTTTTCACCGGGGCCATCAGTGGAATCAAAGCTGCCCGTGTCGGCATGGATGTGCCCGTGGCGCTGGCCATTGGCGCCGCGTTCGTGGCCAGCTGCGTTAATTTTCTGCGCGGCAGTGGCGAGGTGTACTTCGATTCTGTCGTCATGTTTATTTTCTTCCTGTCGGCAGCGCGTTTTGTGCAGTTGATGCAACGACATCGCAACCTGCAAAGTGGTGCTGCGCTGGCACGATTGCTGCCGGAGTGGGCGCAACTCCTCGAGGGTTCAGAAACACGCACGGTGCTGCTGGCTGACCTGGTCGCCGGCCAACACGTCCGGGTTCGACCGGGCGAGCCGTTTCCAGCCGATGGCGTACTGCTGTCAGGCCAGACCGAGGTCGATGAATCCTTGCTGACGGGTGAAGCGCACTGGGTGAGAAAGTCCGTCGGTGATCCAGTCGTTGGCGGCAGCGTAAATCAGTCCCAGTCCGTGGATGTGGAAGTGACCGCCACCGGCCAGGCATCCACCGTCTCGGCGCTGGGCCGCCTGCTTTTGCAGGCGCGCAGCCGTTCAAGCCGCAGCGCCACGCTGGCCGAACGTACGGCCAGTGGTTTTGTACTGGCGGTATTGGTCATTGCGACCCTGACCGCTGCCTGGTGGTTTACCTATGACCCAGGCCGTGTGTTGCCGGTGGTCCTTTCGATCCTCGTGGTCAGTTGCCCTTGTGCGCTGTCTCTGGCGTTTCCGGCTGCCACATCCGCAGCGAGTCGCCGCCTGCTGGAGAGCGGTACCTTGCTGGCCCGCAGTGATGCGCTGGAAACGCTGGCTTCGGTTGATGTGGCGGTGTTTGACAAGACCGGCACCCTGACGCGTGGCCGGCCGGAGTTGGGTGCGGTGCTGATCAACGAGGCCCACCCGATGTCCGGTCTTGAGCATCAGAAAATTTATGCCATCGCGGCCGCGTTGGAGTCTTATTCGGCCCATCCCCTGGCGCACGCGTTTCGCTCACACGCAGACCGGACAATTGCCAGTGAGGTTCGGGATTTACCCCACCAGGGCCTGCAAGGCCGGGTGGATGGACGCCTGTGGCGTATCGGCTCTGCTGCCCTGGCCGGTGATGATGCGGCAGGATTTTTGGATGATGGTTCTGTGTTCCTGGCCGATGAGCACGGCTGGCTTGCCTGTTTTCCCGTGCGTGATGCACTGCGTGAAGATGCCCAACAGGTAATGAAGAGCCTGGCGGCGCGCGGTGTTGAGTGCCTCATTGCCTCGGGAGACGCGGCCGTCGCGGTACAGCGCGTGGCGGAGGCCACGGGTATCAGTCGTTGGCAAGCCGGACAATCGCCACAGGACAAAATGGCCCTCGTGGCACAACTGCGCGAAGCGGGACACACCGTCCTGATGGTTGGGGACGGGGTGAACGATGGTCCCGTGCTGGCGCAGGCTGATGTCTCCATGACCGTGCAGGGCGCCACCGAGTTGGCCAACAGTGCGGCTGACCTGATTCTGACGCAGCCTTCCTTGGGTGGTGTTCCGATGGCTTTGGATCTTGCCAGGGAAACACAACGTATCGTGCGCCAGAATATGGCCTGGGCGATTGGCTATAACGCCACGGCATTGCCGCTGGCAATGAGCGGATTCCTCGAGCCCTGGATGGCCGCCCTGGGGATGTCGGCTTCTTCTCTGCTGGTGGTTGCCAACTCGGCGCGCCTGGGCCGCCGCAGCTCTGATGCGGGTGACACAGGGGCCATGGATAAGCAGAACGTGCCCTGGGCTGCTTCGAAGGAGACCGCGTGAGTATTATTTACGTGATGATTCCGCTGGCCCTGGTGCTGGTTGCCCTGGCGGTCGGGGTGCTGATCTGGGCGATTCGCTCCGGGCAGTTCGACGAGCTTGAGTCGCATGGCTGGACGCCGGTGCTTGATGATGATGAGCGCCCCTCAGTCGACCCCGGCGATCATGACGAGTCCGGGGAGCAGATTGCGGACAAAACGCCATGATTGCGGGTGAGTTGCTGCCGGTTCTGGCGACGGCGTTCCTCGCCGGTCTGCTTGGGGCAGGGCACTGTTTCGGCATGTGTGGAGGTATCGCCGGTGGTCTGGGCGCGCTTTCCTCAGGTCGTGGCGCGTGGGTATCGGCGCTGTTGTTCAACTTCGGAAGGGTGATGAGTTACAGCCTGCTGGGTGGGTTTGCAGCATGGACGCTGGGGGCCGCCGGGGAGGCATTGACGGTGCCTGGCTGGAGCCGCTGGCTACGTTTCATCACCGCTGTGCTTATCGCCCTGATTGGACTGCGTTTTCTATTTGACTGGAAGGGCATTGCGGTCATCGAAAAAGCCGGAGCGGGGCTCTGGCGGCGCATGAGCCCGCTGGTGAGACGCGCGGCCAGCCACCCCGGTCCGTTCGGACGCCTGGCGCTGGGGCTTTGCTGGGGCTTTCTGCCCTGCGGCATGGTGTACACGGTGTTACTCACGGCCGTGAGCACCGGTGGCTTCAGCAGTGGCTTCCTCACCATGCTGGCATTTGGCGCCGGAACCTTACCCGCGCTGCTGGGCATGACGCTGTGGGCGCCGGCATTGTCAGGGTTTCTCCAGGATCGTGTCACGCGGCGCCTGGTCGGGCTCGGTCTGTTATTGTTGGCGGCCTGGACAATGTTTGTATTGTTTAGTGTCGGCGCGCCTTCGGCCCATCATCACCACTAAGGCATCGAGCCCGTTCTGGCGGGATTCATCAGGTCTCCCAAAGGAGAAGCCGCGGCTGTACCTGCCGAATTTTTTAAACGTAACGTTTTCGGCCCTGGTTGCGTCTAAGGTCGTAAGTGAGGGAGAGTAATCATTGAAAATTGCTGAACCGTCCGCCCAGGACGTGGCCATAGAACCGGGCGGTCAACGCAAGAAATTCGTCATCGCCAGCGGCGCCCTGATCGCAATAGCTCTGTTTGCACTATGGGCTGTTCCTGCCGTGCAGCGTTGGGCCGGTGCGAGTGTAACGGTTCCGCTGGATCGCTTGCGGCTGGCAACCGCCACGGTCGACGACCTGGTGCGTGATGTATCTGCCCAGGGTCGCGTCGTGGCAGCCGTTGCGCCCAGTTTGTTTGCGCCTGCCGAGGGCATTATCACGCTGCAGGTTGAGGCCGGCGCCGAGGTGTCCGAGGGCCAGGTTCTGGCAAATCTGGAAAGCCCGGAACTGCAGAGCCGGCTGGAACAGGAGCAGGCAACGCTGGACAGTCTGCGGGTTGAACTGGACCGGCAAAAAATCGAGTCCAAACAGCAGGCCCTCAACAATCGCAAAGACGTCGATCTGGCAAAGGTGACCCTCACCGCGGCTGATCGTGAGTTTCGCCGGGCCGAGTCGGCGTCGGAAATAGAAGCCATTTCCCAGATCGACTACGAGCGCTCCCGGGACGATCTGGAGACTGCACGGCTTGCCCACAAGCATGCGGTGGAGGATGCGACGCTGGATGACGAACGCCTGGTCTTTGAATTGCAAACCCGCCAGTTGCAGGTCAGCCGCCAGGAATTGCTGGTTAATGACCTGCAACGCCAGGTGGCTGAACTGCAGATGCGCTCGCCGGTGAACGGTATTGTTGGCAACCTGCTGGTCGACCAGAAACAGAATGTGAACCGTAACCAGGAAGTGATGGCGGTGGTAGACCTGAGCGCCTTCGAGGTCGAGGTGCAGGTACAGGAAAGCTATGCGGATGACCTGGGTATTGGCATGCCGGCAGAAGTGCTGGTGGGCAACCAGGCATTTGCCGCAACGCTGGTGTCCGTTTCCCCGGAGATCATGCAGAACCAGGTCAGCACCCGGGTGCGCTTTTCAGAAGCGATGCCGCCTGGATTGCGCCAGAACCAGCGTCTCACGACGCGCATCCTGATGGAGTCTCGCGAGCAGGTGCTAACCCTGCCGCGAGGCCAGTTTATAGATTCAGGCGGTGGCCGGGTGGCCTATGTGCTTGGCGAGGACGGCATGGCCCGGCGTCGTGCCATCGAGATCGGCGCACGGAGCCTTGCTGCCGTGGAGATTCTGTCCGGCATTGAGGCGGGTGAAACAGTGATCGTATCGAGTCTGGAAGCCTTTCGGGGCGAGGACGTGGTGCGGATCAGCGATTAACGTTCAGGGACAAAGTCTGCAGGGCTTTGCAAGTTTGTGGTTCCGGGGGCGTAACACGGAGTCTTTCAGAAAAACAGGTGAATAAGCAGGAGAGCACAATGCTGAGTATGCAGAATATTTCCATGGTCTACCGGACAGACACGGTTGAAACCCACGCTTTGCGCGAGTTCTCCCTGGAGGTTGGCGAGGGCGAGTTCGTGGCGGTTACCGGTCCCTCAGGTTCAGGTAAAACCACCTTTTTGAATATTGCCGGGCTGCTGGAAAAGTTTACTTCAGGACGTTACGTGCTGGACGGCAAGGACGTGTCGGCCCTGTCGGATGCCCAGACATCCCGGGTTCGTAATGAGAAAATTGGCTTTGTCTTTCAGGGTTTTAATCTTATTCCGGACCTGAATGTTTTCGACAACGTCGATGTGCCCCTGAGGTACCGCGGTTTTAGCAGCGCGGAGCGCAAACGGCGTATTGAAAAAACCCTGGACATGGTGGGGCTGGCATCCAGGCCCAAACACCTGCCATCCCAGTTGTCCGGTGGACAGCAACAGCGGGTTGCCATTGCCCGTGCGCTTGCCGGCGAGCCGCGGTTTCTGCTCGCAGACGAGCCCACGGGTAATCTGGACTCAGCCATGGCCCTGAGCATCATGGAGCTGATCAAAAACATCAATGACTCGGGCACCACCATCATCATGGTGACCCATGACCCGGCACTGTCCAAGCTTGCCGGTCGTAATGTTCATATCCGCGACGGACAGGTATCCGACCTGGATACGGATGTTCAGCTCGCTGAAGCCGTTAACGGCTGAGGAAGTACGCATGTTCAACTATTACCTGAAACTGGGCTGGCTATCGCTGCGCAACAACCCGATGTTGAGCCTTCTCATGGTGGCGGCGATCGGCGTGGGCATCGGCGCCTTTATGACCATACTCACCGTCAACTACACCATGTCGGGCAACCCGATCCCACAGAAATCAGATCAGCTGTTTCATGTGCAACTCGATAGCTGGGATGCCAACGATCCGGGCGATGACGGCTTTGAACCTCCGGATCAGGTGACCTATCGTGATTCGATGGCGATGATGCGCGGCGCGCCGGCTCCCCGCAAAATCGTCAGCAACCGCTCCGCCCTTGTGCTCGAACCGGAAGGCGATGAAGAAATACCTTTCACGGTGGATGTGAGAAACACCTGGGCCGACTTTTTCCCGATGTTCGAACCGCCATTCCTGTACGGAGGAGGCTGGGACGATACGGCGGATCTCAACAGCGAGCCGGTGGTGGTCCTGGGCCGTGAACTCAACGAGCAGGTATTCGGTGGTGAGGACTCTGTGGGGCGCACCGTGCGTATGAACGGCATGGACTTCCGGGTCGTTGGTGTACTGGATGAATGGCTGCTGGTGCCCAAGTTTTATGATGTCACCAACGGTCCCTTCGACGAGACCGAAGAAGCTTTTATTCCCTTTAACCTGGCCATCCAGCAGGAGTTTCCACGTAACGGCAACACCAATTGCTGGAAGGCACCGGAAGGGGATGGCATGGAAGCGTTCCGCAATTCCGAGTGCGTCTGGATGCAGTACTGGGTGGAGCTGGAAAGCGATGCTCAAAAAGCGGAATTCACCAGCTGGCTGGATGCGTATGTCATGGAGCAAAAGGTGCTCGGGCGTTTTCCCCGTCCATTGAACAACCAGGTGTTGAACGTCACCGAGTGGCTTGAGAACCAGCAGGTTGTTGATGACGACGCCCAGCTCATGCTGGGGCTGTCGTTTCTGTTCCTCCTGGTTTGCCTGCTGAACACCATTGGTCTGCTGCTGGCGAAATTCATGAAGAAAACGGGTGATATCAGTGTGCGCCGCGCACTCGGGGCGCGCCGCAGTGATCTGTTTATGCAGCACATGGTGGAAGCAGGTCTGATTGGCCTGGCAGGCGGCATCCTGGGCCTGTTCCTGACCTGGCTTGGCCTGGAAGGTATCAAAGTACTGTTCGGCGATCTTGTCGAGAACCTGATCAGCTTCGACTGGGTGATGATGCTCACGGCCATTGCCATGGCGATTATCGCGGCGATTATCGCCGGTCTCTACCCCACCTGGCGCGCCACCCAGGTCATGCCCGCCAGTCAGCTTAAGACTCAATAGGAGAGCTTGTCATGCATTTCGGACCCATTTGGCGCGCCATGCTGCGCAACAAGACCGGCGCTATTCTCATTGCCCTGCAGATGGCCGTGACCATGGCGATTATGGTGAACGCTATATCCATCATTCAGACGCGCTCAGAGGCCATGGCTCGCCCGACCGGCATTGATGAGGCCAACACTTTTTTCATCAGCAGTATCGGTTTCAACGAAAACTTTAATGAGCAGGTGGCCGTGGATGAGGACCTGCGCCAGCTGCGTGCCTTGCCCGGTGTCGTTGATGCAATACAGACCAACAGCGTGCCGCTGTCCGGTGGCGGCTGGTCCATGTCGCTGCAGACGGAGCCTGGCGATGACATCGATGGAACCGGCACCGCGGTTTACTTTGTCGACGACCATGCAATTGCTACTTACGATCTGAAACTGGTGGCGGGTGAAAACTTTGCCCCCACGGACGTGGAGTGGCGCGAAGGTGGCAACACGGGGTGGGCACCGACGACGCTCATCACTGTTGAGCTGGCCAAGGATCTCTTTGGTGAGGACAACTGGGAGAGCGCGGTGGGCAATACGGTCTATATCAACGGCGATGAACCCATCACGGTTATTGGGCTGATTGAGCGCATGCAGGCTGCCTGGAATGGCTGGGATAATGTTGAGAATGTCATGCTCGAGCCACAGAAAACCCTCTTTGGCTCATCACGTTACGTGGTGCGCACGGAAGCCGGGCGTCGCGATGAACTCATGCCGCAAGTTGAGGAATTGCTCGCCCGGTCCAACAAGGACCGTATCGTGCGCGGGATGCGCACCATGGAAGAGACGCGGGAGCGGTCCTATCGGGGTCATGCGGCCATGATCAAGATCCTCTTCTTTACCGTGGGTCTCCTGTTGCTGGTCACCTCCCTTGGAATTGTCGGCCTGGCCAGTTTCAGTGTCAGTCGCCGCACCAAGCAGATCGGCACGCGCCGGGCGCTGGGCGCCAGCAAGTCGGATATCACGCGGTACTTCCAGTCTGAAAACCTCGTGATCAGTGGTATTGGAGTGCTGCTGGGTGCCGGCCTGACCATCGGACTGAATATCTGGATGGTTGACGCTTTCGGCCTGGACAGCATGGACGGTGTGTTGATTCCCATCGCCATGCTGGTGCTTTTGCTGGTGGGGCAACTGGCGGTGCTGGGCCCGGCGCGGCGTGCTGCTGGTGTTCCGCCGGCTGTTGCAACGCGGACGGTGTAGGGCGGTTGTTATGGGTTACCTGGTTGTGAGCGGCCGGGTTTTCGGCCTTCGGCTACCCTCACTCGCCTTCGCTTGGCGGGGTCGGCTGCACAAATCATCCTGATTTGGGCGGCCTCATTTCGCCATCCGTGGCGAAATGACCCCGGTCGCTACGGCTCCTTCGGCTCAATCCCTTAATTGGCCGCTCACAACCAGGTAACCCATAACAACCTGCATGGGGGACGCGGGGAATAGACTCCGCCTTACCAGCGACGGGCCACGAACAGTCCGCCCAGGCCGGCGATGAGCATGGCGAGGGCGAGCGCGTGGCCGAGGTGGGCGTTGAGAATGGGTGGGGTTGCTCGATGGCCATCGCTTTCGAATACGCGCCGCCCGCCTTCTACGGGTACGACAAAGTAATCACCGACATCTTCTGGTAGCCAGCGATACACCGGGTCGAGGCGTTGCGAAAGGGGGTCGTCCTGGTGGAATTGCGCTATATAGGACGGGTTCAGCGTGTCGAAACGGCCGAAGATAAAATCATTTTCGTTTTCAAGAACAACCCCTTTTGAAACGTATCGGGACTCGTACTTCGGATACCGGTTCTCTGTGATGACGAAGGACAGCAGGGCGCTTCCAAAAACCAGGAGTAGCAGGGACGCGACCAGCCAGCGTCGGCGTCCACGAGCTGTTGCCTGTTGGCCGCGTCGGACCAGGTCGCGGATTGCGGCGATTTCCCGCAGCCGTTCCAGTTCTGCCATGGAGACTGATTCGGCCAGTTTGTCGAGATCAAATTCGTAGGCTTGTGCGAGACGTTCAAACATTTCTTCCGATGGGGTGGCCTTGCCGGTTTCCAGCTTGGAGAGGTAGGACTGTTCGATGCCGATTTTCTCGGCTGCTACGGGCTGGGTCCAGCCACGGTCGTCGCGTTGGTTTTTGAGGTATTCACCGAAATTCATGGTTCGCTCCCGGATGGGCAGTAGTTTACCCAAGTTGTTGATGTTGCGAGCCAGTCTTGGCAAGTCCTGTGTGGAATGCGAGATGAATTTGAGGGAATGCCAGGGAATCTTTGCTTTTTGCGGCGAAATCCGTTCAGCGTTCGAGGAAATCGTGCACGAGCGCGAGGATTTCCTGCCGTTGGGTGAGCACCAACAGCACCAGCAGATCGCCGGGTTGTGCCATTTCCAGGGCCCCCGCGACGGCGTCGCGGGGCGTCGGATAATGGCTGATCTCGTCGCCATGGACGCCGCAATCGAGGGCTGACTCGCGAATCACGGCGGAGACTTCACCGGCTTGCCGGCCGCGTTCGTAACCTGGCAGTTCGCATAACAGCACATGATCCGGTTGCATGGCGCAGGCCGCCACCGTCATATCCTGAATATCCTTGTCCGAGCGGTCGCCGGCCTGGGATATCAGCAGGAAGCGGCGCTCAGCCGGCACGTGGTGCATCATTTCCGCCAGCGCGCGCATACCGTGTTCATTGTGGGCAAAGTCCACCAGGATGCGCACGCCGTCTTTTTCGAACCAGTTACCGCGCCCCGGATTGTCAGCCTCGTCACCGCGGAATGAACGCAGGCCGTCACGAATCGCTTTAATATCAACACCCAGGGCGCGACACAGGGCGGCGGCAGCAAGCGCATTGGCAATGTTGTGCCGGGCCGCGCCATCGAGCGTTGCCGGAATTGCCGAGGCCGGCATCAATGCCTGTTTCTCTGCGCCCTCGGCAAGATACAGCGTTTCGTCTTCAAGAAAGGCCGCCCGCCCGCCTTGCTCGCGATGACTGATCAGCACCCGGTTGTCCGGGTTGAGGCTGAACCACTCCAAGGGCTGTTCGAGCTTGCGGGCAAAATCGACCGCGCCGGCATCATCGGCATTCAGGATCAGCGGTGCGCCGTCAAACAAAGCGCGGCGCACGATAAATTTGGCCTCGATCAGATCTGCAACGGTGTTGATGCCGTATTCACCCAGGTGATCAGAAGCAATGTTGGTGATCACGGCAGCGGCAACCCGTTCGGCACCCAGGCCGCGTCTGAGCAGGCCGCCGCGCGCGGTTTCCAGCACCGCAACCTCGGTACGCGGATCGCGCAGAAGCGTGCGGGCGCCCCCGGTGCCGGAGTAGTCGCCCCGGTCGATAATATCGTCGCCCAGGCGGATCCAGTCCGTGGATGTCAGGCCGGCGCAAAGGCCGGAAGCCTTGAGGATGGCAGCGGACATACGCACCGTGGTGGATTTGCCATTGGTGCCGGTGACCATGCCAACGGGCACGGAACCGATATCCTGCCAGGGCACGGTTGCGGGGTCCGGCAAATTGTCCGGTTCCCACACGCGCGCTGTGGCGCCATAGCCCACCGAAACCGCATCGTCATCCCAGAGGAAATGCACGCCGTGTTCCGCGGCGGCGGCCTGCAGTGCCAGCAGCGGTGGATTGGCCTCTTCGGCAAACAATGCGCGCAGCTGTGCAATGACTTGCGTATCAAGTTCGAGCTCGCCCGCAGCGTTCGCAAAAGCTGTTTCGTTCAGCTCGCACATGCTGTAAAGCGCGTCGATCGGTGCGGAAATTAACAGGCTGGCACCGCCGTCAAAAATGCGCACGGTGGTTTGTTCGCTTGCATGTCCGACATCCGGCAGCAGTTTGCTTACCGCCGCGCGCCAGCGTTCAATGAAGGCGCCCAGATTGCCGTCGCCGGCGCAGTCAATGATTGCCGCCGGTTTTTGCCAGTAAAGGTTGGCGCCGGTCAGGCGACGGCTGTCCGTCAGCCGGACTGCTTCAGTCACTTTCTTCGGGCTCCTGGCGGGCGATGCGCACGCCTCGTTCATCGCGGATCAGTTCGGCGTCGGGGTCCAGCTGGAAGCCATCAGAGGCCTCCTGTGCATAGCTGACCACGGGCTTTTTAACCTCCGGACTTGCCTGGGTATCGCTCTCAAAGCTGATGATCTGTTTCCAGCAACGCGTGATGTTGTCACCAAAAATAACCAGCAGGTCGCCGGGTTCGGCCATGAGCAAAGCGGCATCTACCGCGTCAGCTTCGTCAGGGACGACTTCGATGCAGCTGGCCTCGACGTCCTGCTCAAGCAAACGGCCCTGCATCATGCGCGGCACCTCATCATCACCCCGCCCGCGGCGATTGCCATCGGCCTTGCAGATAAAGCGATCAAAGTGGCTGGCTGTCGCATCAGCGATGGCCAGAACGTCCTGATCACGCCGGTCACCGGGTGCTGCCAGCACCGCAATGCGACGACCGGTTACTTCCAGACGATCGACCAGCTGGCAAACCGCGCCGATCGCGGCGGCGTTGTGGCCATAATCCAGGATGACTTTGAAAGGCAGTTCGTCAAACACGTTCATGCGTCCGGGCGCCTGGTAGAACGTGGAGCTGAAGGTTCGCAGCCCGTCGCGGATGTCATCCAGTGATTTGCCCATGGCGTAGGCGAGGGCAGCCGCAAACATGGCATTCTGAACGTTGTGCGTTGCCTTGCCCTCCAGGGTTGCCGGAATCAGGTAAGTCCACAGCAGGGGAAAGTGTGCGCCCTTGTCATACAGGGTGATCATGTCTCCGTTGATTCCCTGTTCCAGCACCATGGCGGGGCTGCCGGACTGCACATGCTCGCGCACCAGGGGATGCGCCGGATTCATCGTGACATAACAAAGATGCGTTGCCTGCGTATAGTCCGCCATGCGCAGGCACAGTTCATCATCTGCGTTGAGCACAGCCGTGTCGGTTGCAACTTCCACCACGACCCGCTTGATTTCTGCCAGTTGCTCAATCGTGTCAATGCCGCCCAGGCCCAGGTGGTCCTCGGCCACATTGAGGCAGGCTGCGACGTTGCTGGTTTTATAACCCAGCCCTGAGCGCAAAATGCCGCCACGGGCGGTTTCCAGCACCGCCATGTCCACATCCGGATCACGCAGGACGATCTGCGCGGACTGGGGCCCGGTCATGTCACCTTTAACCGACAGACGCCCGTTAATGTAGACACCGTCAGTTGATGTCATGCCCACCGTGTGTCCAGCGGTCTTGAGAATGTGCGCCAGCATGCGTGAAGTGGTGGTTTTACCATTGGTGCCGGTAATCGCCGCGATAGGAATGCGGTTCGGTGTGCCCGGCGGAAACAGCATGTCCATTACCCGGCCTGCAACGTCCCTGGGCTTGCCCTCGGAGGGTGCGACATGCATACGAAAGCCCGGCGCCGCATTCACTTCCACAATGGCGCCGCCGATGTCCTTGTAACTCTGGCTGATGTCATTAGTGAGGAAATCCACCCCGCCGACATCAAGTCCGACCGCTTTAACGGCCCGTTCGGCCATCTCGCGGTTATCGGGATGCACCACGTCAGTCATGTCAATCGCGGTTCCGCCGGTCGAGAGGTTGGCGGTTGAGCGAAGGAAAAATAATTCGCCCCCGGGCAGGACCGTATTCTCATCAAAGCCTGCTTTCGTCATCAGGCGATGTGCCTGGTGGTCGAGTTCCAGACGGGTCAGCACCTTTTCGTGGCCAATGCCGCGTCGGGGATCCTGGTTCACCTGATCAATCAGTTCAGCGATGGTGCTGCTGCCGTCCCCGACCACGTGCCCGGGAACGCGTTTGGCGACTGCGACCAGGTTGCCATCCACGACCAGCATGCGGTGATCAAAGCCTTCGATGTAGGTTTCCACCAGAACGCTGCGCCCGCGTGCATGTTCCCGGGCCTTTTCGTAGGCCACCGGGATTTGCTCATCATCAACCAGATTGATGGATACACCCCGGCCGTGGTTTGCATCAAGGGGTTTGACCACCACGGGGTAGCCAACGCGCCGTGCAGCCCGGACACAGTCCGATTCGCGTTGCACCACGATCTGGCGGGGTACCGGCAGGCCGAGGTCCTTGAGCAGGCCATGGGTGTCCTCCTTGTCACAGGATATTTCGACGGCAATGTGGGGCGTTTTGGAAGTAATCGTCGCCTGGATACGTTGCTGGAAACGGCCATAGCCAAACTGCACCAGCGAATAGGCGTTCAGGCGCAGCCAGGGAATGCCGCGCGCCTCTGCTGCGGCGACCAGTGATGCCGTCGAAGGCCCCAGCTCTTTACGTTGCGCGAAGCGGATAAAGCTGTCCCGCTCGGCCTCAAAATCAAAGTCCTCTTCAGCGTCCGGCCCCAGCTGGTCGCGAACCGCTTCAGGCATCAGCTGCATCAGCAGGCGGCGCGCAATGCGTGCAGCTTCCAGACCGACATCCCGCTGCTTGTATTCGAAAACCATGTTGTAGTGCCCGGCCGGGCCGCCGGGCAGGGCGCGGGTGCGGCCGAAGGTCACCCTGGAGCCGGCCATGTTCTGCAGTTCGATGGTGGCATGTTCCCAGATATGGGCGATCCAGGTGCCTTCGTCTTCGCGCAGACGTCTGAGGAAGCCGCCAGGCTCGCCGTAGGAGCACCCATGATCCTGCAGCCCCGGCAACGCGGTCTGCAGACCATCGATGAATTCCGGGCCAAGTTGAACCGACGGCCAGTCTTCGAGGATGCCGATGTCTACCTGGTGACGAATAACCGGGAACAGGGCGTACTGATTGGGCCCGACGTAGACGTTAGTAGCGAGGATTTTCATCGATCAGCGGCCTTGGCATTTTTAGCGGGCGAGCTTGGAATTGTACCCGCCAAGAGCGCGCCGTCTACTGCAAGGCGGATCAGGCCATTCGGGCTTCGCGGCTTTCAAGGTTGAAGTGCGAGCCTGCCGCAAGGATGTGTAACTTCAATCCCAGCAGGCTGACCGACTCCGCGCGGCGCACGTAGCTCATTGAAGAGTGGCGCAAGTCGGCCGGATCAATAATGGTTACCGTGCCATTACCCACAACCTCGAGGTCGCCCTCGGGATTAATAAAGGCAGCCGTATTCTCGTCGATTCCCATGCCGCAAATAAATGGATTGAATGACAGGGCGGATAACAGTCGACCCATCCGTCCGCGCTGACTGAAATGCTGATCAATGATGGCGCGGTTGGTCAGACCCAGACCAGGAGCCAGTTCGACCCCTGACTCGCGTGGTGACGGGCCGCTGCGTCCGCCGGCGATCATATGCTCCGACATGATGGCCGCACCGGCCGAGGTGCCGGCCACGTGAACCCCCTCGGCATTACGTTGGCGAATGGCCCGCGCGACCGGCGTGCCACCCAGGATCGTCGACAGGCGCAGTTGGTTGCCGCCCGTGATGAAAATGCCTGTGCAGGTTGTCAGTTTTTCGAGCAACAGTTCATTGAAGCACTCCTCGCGGTGCTCCACGGGCATGCACATCGACCTGGCGCCCATGTTTTCGAACAATGCCTGGTATTCCGGTCCGGTTTCGTCAAGCTGGGATGCCGTTGGAATGACCAGAATCCGGGCGTCTTTGCCCCCACACAGGGCGACAAAACGTTGCAGAATCTCACTGCTTTTACGGCGCTTCTCTGCGCCGCCGATAGGGATCAGGAAACCACGTGGCGCTGATTGCTTGGGCGTTGCTGGCATGAACTTACTCTTCGAAGGTTCCGAGGGTGACGGCTTTGCCGTCGCGTATCATCCACCGTCCCCGTGCCATCACATGCAAGGGCAGGTGGGCTTCATTGAGGACCACCAGGTCGGCATCTGATCCGGGTTCGATGGTTCCTTTGCGGCGCAGTCTCAACAGATTGGCAACATTACTGGTCAGCGATGGCAGTACCGTCTCGAGGGCGTGGCCGCGACGCATTAAATCACCCAGCGTTTCGGTCAATCCGCTGGAACTGGCGAAACCCATGCGTTCAAGTTCACCCTGTTCATCAAACACCGGCAGGCAACCGCCGCTGTCTGAACTGATCGTGAGTTGCGCCGGCGGTGCGCCGGCATTGTGGAACGCCTCCCAGCCATCAGCCGCGGTACAGGCCGGGTCATCGTGTTCCACCGGAAACGCGGTCAGGTCAATGGTTACGCCCCGTGAGGCGAGGGCAATTGCCTCTTCCAGCAGTGCCGGCTGGCGGTTGACATGTGTCGGATGAAAGCAGCGCGCCGGGAGTTCCGTCTCGGCCAGCAGCCGGCGTACGGGCTCCAGGCCGCGTGGGCCGTCACCCAGGTGCAGGTGCATGACCCCGGCTTTACCGGTCAGCAGTCCGGCCACGTGTACCTCGGAGCCGAGGCGTGCCAGTTCATCAATAGTGGGTTGGCTTGAGCGATGGTCGGAAATTGCCAGTTCGCCCAGCCCGATGACCGGACCCAGGCTGACGATATCGCGCCGTACAGAGCCGGTAAGCGTGGTGACCGGAATATGGTACCCACCGGTCCAGCACCAGGCCGAGAGACCTTCTTCACGCAATGCACGCGTGCGCGCCAGTAGGCTTGCCGTGCTGCGGGTTTCATCGTCAGTGCCGAGCAAACCGACCACGCTGGTGACGCCAAAGCGGGTGAATTGGCTTAGCGGAACGGGCATGGCCTGGGTGGAAAATCCATCCTCCCCGCCACCGCCGGCGCTGTGCACATGGGCGTCAATAAAACCCGGTGTCAGGGGTGCGCCTTCCAGGTCGATGGTTTCTTTCAGGAGCGCCATATCGATATCCGGGCGCTCGGTGCCCATCCACAGCACGCGCTCACCGCCGAGAAGTAAATGCCCGATTCCCCTGGCTTCGGGGCAGTACAGATCAGCGTTAAGTATCAGAGTCAGCATGGGGCCGTTACGCATGGAGAGACGCCCCGCGGGCGTGAGGCGCGCTATTGTATCGTTGCACTGCGCAATTGGCCACGCCGGGACCAGGAAAAATACGAACCTCATGGATCACAACACGCAAGACACGACGAAGGGGCAAGGCAATCACAGTGTGCGCTGGCTGGGTGCCGTGTCCGAGCTTGAACCGTCCGCCTGGAACGCACTTTTTCCTGACGGCAATCCTTTTTTACAGCACGGCTTTCTGTCCAGCCTGGAAGACAGTGGTTCGGCTGTTCCGGATCGTGGCTGGACTCCCAATCACTTGCTGCTCGAACAGGATGGACGCCCGGTTGCAGCTGTGCCCCTCTATCTGAAGACAGACTCCTATGGAGAGTTTGTTTTCGACTGGGGTTGGGCAGAGGCCTGGCAACGTTATGGTCTGGACTATTATCCAAAACTGCTCACCGCGGTGCCGTTTACGCCCTCGGTAGGTCCCCGCCTGGGTGTTTTGCCCGGCCTGGATGCGCAGGCGCTGGGCGCGGATGCCTTCGATGCGATTGTGGCTGAAGTCCAGCGGCGTGAATTATCAAGCTGGCATATCCTGTTTGCCGAGCAGGCAAGCCGCGAGCAGCTGCTTGGGGGTGATGAGCAGGGACATTTGTTACCGCGTCAGGACACCCAGTTCCATTTTCTGAACCCCGGGTTTGAAGATTTTGAAGATTTTCTGAAGACCCTGCGTGCAAGTCGCAGAAAAAACCTGCGCAAGGAGCGGCGCCGGGTTGCGGCTCAGGGGGTTGAAATGTCGCGCCAGGTGGGTGAGAACATCAGCGCGTCTGACTGGGAGGCTTTCTATCGCTGCTATGTGAGCACCTTTATGAAGCGCAGCGGCCATGCGGGATACCTGACCCGTGCCTTTTTTCGCCTGCTGCGTGAGCGTCTGCCGGACCAGTTGATGCTGGTCGTGGCACGGCGTGACGGCGCGGTCATTGCCGGGGCCCTGTTTCTGTTCGACCGGGAGCGACTTTATGGCCGCTGGTGGGGCGCCCTGGAATCGGTCGATTGTCTGCATTTTGAAACGTGCTTTTACCAGGGCATGGAATTTGCAATTGATAACAAGTTGAAGGTTTTTGACCCGGGAACGCAGGGTGAACATAAATTACTCAGGGGTTTTCAGCCGGTGACCACGCATTCCCTGCATTACATCAGCGACGAGCGTTTTCGAGCCGCCATTGCAGATTTTTTGGCGCGCGAGCGGCCCCATTCAGAAGCCTATGGCGAACAGGCTGCAACTTTACTGCCGTTTCACCGGGATCAGGAGGGTGCCGTCCAGGCCGGTGGTGGCGAGCGTCCCGGGCGTGGAGGACGAAAGACGTCCTGATCACTGTAGAAGGCCTCATCCTGTGGCCCGTGCCACCAGCCGGGAATGCCGGCAAAGGGGAAAGCGCATAGTTGGGCCGGTGTTGATGGCCCGGCTGTCCCGGACCATAGATTTGCCATGACCTGGTCAAGTCGGGCCGTGTCCGGGACTCCGTCAGGCGTATGCAAAAGGATGCACTGGGCGATCATGCCTGGATAGGGTTGAGTAAGTGCCTCGAGGTTGCCATGGCCAATCATCCAAACGCGGGCGGATGCCGGCCAGCATTCACCCCGCTGACCAAACAGCGCGCGCCAGTCGTGTCGGGACAGTGCGTGTAACGGCGCCTGGTCGGCACAGGCTACCACCATGCCGCATTCGTCAAACAGCGTCAGGGTGTCGCGCATCGGCCCGCGCCGCCCGGGCACGGAGTGGGGCAGAGCATCCATATGTCTCTGATTCAGGGTAGCCTTGAGTCTTGGGAATCGCGCCCAGACCAGGGCGTTGCACAGGTCATGCAAACTGCCTTCGCGTGTACTGACCCGCCCACTGCCGGCGATTTCCCGCTCGTATGCCCCGTCACCGCTCATGCCGGGTAATGTTCGACTGTCCACCAGCTCGATCGCCTGACCTTGCGCATTGCGGCAATCAGCCGGCAACAACCTTTGCAGCTCTGCAGGCGCAGGCAAGCGGTCTGCCGGACATTGTGCCAACAGTTCGCGATACGGCCGCATGGCCGGATGCTTTTTCCATTGCGGCATGGTCTGGAACGGGTCAGTCAATGGATTACGCAATCGCAGTCCGGACTGATGTTAGCCCTGAGGCGGCGTTACAAGCTGGTTCGACAGATCTTGCAGGCCCACATCCAGGGCTTGTTGAAAAGCCCCAACAATCGGGCCCATACGGTTTTCGGTAACCGGAATTGACTGACGGCTTGCCACCACCCGGCTGAACCCGGGGCAGGTCAGCTCGCCCTGTATTTCAAACCGGACTCTTTGCGTGATGTCAGCACTGTCTACACGACCGAAAAATTCCCGTACCTCAAGGCTCAGCAGGCAGGCGGAAGCATCAGCACGGGCACCACGGCGGACTGGCGCGTCACTGATGGTTTCAAGGCTTCGCTGGACCAGCGATTCAAGCACCTGGGGCAGGGCATCGGGCCAGGCTGCACCGCTGTAGCTGTTCAAACGGGCCTGATCATTCAGGTTGAGGATACGATCGGTATTCAGGCCGGGCACCACATCCAGGTTCAGTACCAGGGGCCACTGGAAGCGCGGCGTCGACTCAGAAAGCGGACTGGAGACCAGCCACCATTGGGTGGTGGCCGGGGCGTCAGACTGCAGCAGGTTGCCACAGCCGGTAAGGCCCAGGCCAAGCATCACGAGCAGCGCGGTCTTTGTAGGTTGCATCATCCTATTCCTTCACTGTGATTTCGTCGCGCACGGGACGGAAGATGACGCGTGACGGGTCCCGCTCCAGCGATTTGAGCAGCCGGTCGAAATTATTCAGGGCATCACGGGTATCGTTAATCAATGCCGGAACCTGCGCCAGGCCATCTTCGCTGAAGGTGCTCAAATCACCCTCGTGGCGACTCAACAGCGCATCAAGTCTCGCGCTGACGTTCTGCAGGTCTGCGGTCGCCGACTCGACGTTGGCAAGGGACTGGCTGACCGTTGACCCGTTCTCCCCGACAAGGTTGCTCAGTTCACCGGTGAGTTCCTTGATATCCGCCAGCACATCGGTCGAGGCCCGGGGCAAACTTGCGATCACATCGGCCTGCTGTGCCAGGCTGTCTGATAATTGCTGGATATTAGCAAGGGTCTGCGTCACTGCCAGCTGATTGTCCGGGTCCAGTAGCTGGTTAGCGTTGTCCAGGAGTGCGTCGAGTTTTTCGATAACCGCGGGCGCCGAGGAGAGCAGGGCGGAAAAACCCGTATCCCGGTAGGGAATAACGGCCAGATCTTCACCCTCGCCAGCCTTCAGGGGAGTGTGATCTCCGGAACTGGCAGACAGGTTGATGACCGAAACCCCGGTGATACCTTGCGCCGCCAGCGTTGCCCAGGTGCCGGTATCGACCGGCGTTTTGGCATTCACATTAAGCTCAACCCGCACCACCGCAGGATTACCGTGCACGATCACCAGGTCAGTGACCGCACCGACCTGCACACCCATGAAAAACACAGGGCCACCGAGCATCAGCCCGCTAACATCTGAGTCAATCATCACGTGGTAGCGGTTGGTCGGCTCAGAGCCGCGCTGGCCGGTAACCCAGGCCGTGAGCACAAAGCCGATAAGGATGGCCGCTATGACAAACAGGCCAACAACAAAATTACGATCAGGACCCATGGTGTGCTCCCTTCGCCCGCCAGGCCCGTTGGGTTCGCGGGGCACCAAAATATTCGCGGATCCAGGGGTGAGCGTCCGAGACAATTTCTTCCGGAGTCCCTACCCGAACCTGTTTGTCCACGAGTACCGCGATGCGGTTGCAGGTGTTGAACAGGCTGTCCACGTCATGGGTGATCATGAAAATCGTCAGATCCAGATTGTCGTGAAGGTAGGTAATGAGCTCATCAAACTCCGTTGCGGCGATCGGGTCAAGGCCGGCCGTCGGCTCATCGAGGAACAGAATGCGTGGTTCGAGCGCCAGTGCCCTGGCCAGCGCAACGCGTTTGCGCATGCCGCCGGACAGTTGCGAGGGATACTTGTCGGCGCTCGAGAGCGAAAGGCCGGCCATGATTAATTTAAGGCTGGCGAGTTCATGACGGGTTTCCAGAGGCATGTTCGAGTGCAGGGCAATGGGCAGCTCAACATTCTGTTGTACGGTCAGATTTGAAAGCAGGGCGCCGTTCTGGAACAGCACACCCCAACTGGTGTGAGGCCCGGGTTCACCATAGTGAATGGACTGACCCATGACGACAATTTCGCCGGCATTGAAGCGGTGCAGGCCAAGAATACTGCGCATTAATACGGATTTACCGCTGCCCGAACCGCCCACCACACCGAGTATTTCATCCCGGTGAACGTTCAGATTGAGGTCTTCATGCACCACCTGTTTTCCGAACCGGTTCACCAGTCCACGCACTTCAATGACGTTCTCTACCTGTGTTTGGTCCGATGGTTCGTTAGTCAAAAGCCGATCCTCGTGAACACTGTGGTGAAGAAGGCGTCGGCACAGATGATCAATACGATCGACAACACCACTGCCTGGGTTGTTTTTGTGCCCAGCTCTTCCGCAGATTTTTGTACCTGCATACCGCGCAGCGTGCCGACCGCAGCAATCAGGAACGCAAAAACCGGGGTCTTGATAATGCCGGCGAGAACATCATTCATATCGGTGCTGAGCGTGACACGCTCCACAAACTGCAGCGTACTGACATCCAGCATCAGAATGGTTACCAGTGCCCCGCCAGCCAGACCCGCGACGTTGGCAAACAGGGTCAGGGCGGGCAGGGCAATAATGAGCGCAAAGATGCGCGGTAGCACGAGTATCTGTATCGGGTTGAGCCCCATAACCTGCATGGCATCAACTTCTTCATTGAGTTTCATGGTGCCGAGCGCTGCCGCAAAAGCACTGCCGGAGCGACCGGCGACCATGATCGCCGCGAGCAGGGCACCCATTTCCCGAACAATCGCAATGCTGACCATGTCGACCACAAAGATCTGCGCGCCAAATCGCTCCAGCTGACTGGCGCCCTGGTGGGCCAGCACAATACCGATGAGAAAAGTGATCAGCATGACCACAGGTATGGCCAGTACACCCGCCTGGTAGACCTGTCGGATCGTTTCTTTGATCATCATGCGCGTTGGCAGCGCAAAGCCGGTGAACAGCCAGCGTGTTACCTGGCCGGTATCGGCGACCCCGTCCGTGACGGTCTGACCTATGGCCTGCAGGCCATTTCGTAAAAAATGTGGAGGAACCCGCTCATCAAGGTCATGAGCTGCTTCCCGGATCGCGGCGGCATCAATAATGTGCTGTAAGAACTTAAAGTGGGCGGCCTTGAAACCCTTGAATTCAGAGGTGAGCCCATCCTCACTGAGTTGCTGAGCCCGGTCATAGAGCACCCACGCGCCAGCCAGATCAATGTCCTCCAGTCCGTCGCATTGAAAAACCACATGCCCCTGGGCCTTGTCGCGGACTTCGAGGCTGGCTTCCTCCAGTTCACTGACATGTTCAAACAGCCACGGCCCGCGGATATTGACCACAAACTGGTCGGGTTCGGTGATCGTCTGGAGAAAAGCCTGGGTCATGGACCTGCAACGGCTGATTGGCATATCGGCACATTGTACGATGAAGCGCCTGCCTTGCCGCCATCACACCATGCGCCAGCGCACGGTGGTAGACTCGCCCCGCAGCTGCGATCCGATTGCGTTGCCTTAAACGTCTGCCCGATAGTAAACATAATGGTCATCCGGTCGTGCTGATTTCAGCGGGCCTATCCAGGAGTTGTCATGTTACGAACAGGCTTATTCTTACTGTGCCTGTGGGTTGCCCCGGTGTTTGCCCAGTCCCCCGTCAAACCGGTCAATGTGGCTCCCTTGCGTGACGTGCTGGTTGTGCTGGAACGCCGGGCCCCGGCCGAAGTCCTGCCTCTGAATGATAGCCTGATCGCTGCCGAAGTGAATGCGGTGGTGGCTGCGGTGCGTGTGGATGTCGGTGAGCGTGTCCGTCAGGGCGATCTGCTTGTCGAACTGGACCGCCTTGATTTTCAGCTTCAGCTCGAGGCCGCGCAGGCCGCGTTGGCCGCCGCACAGGCACGCACCGCGGAGGCGCGCGCCAAGCTCGACCGGGCGCAGCGCTTAAGCCAGGCCCAGTACGTGTCGGAAGACGAGTTGCTGACCCGTCAAACCGCGCTCGCGGTCAGTTCGGCCGACATTCTGAATGCAGAAGCCCAGGTTGCGATTGCCCGCCGTCAACTGGACAAGAGCCTCATCATTGCGCCTTTTGATGGTGTGGTTCAGGCGCGCATGGCGCAGCAGGGCGCCTACGTAACAGTGGGTATGCCCCTTGTGCAATTAACCCAAACCGGGCTTGTCGAGCTGGACGCCGAGGTGCCCAGTTCCCTGGCAGCTTCCCTGACAGATGCCACGAATTGGTATTTCGAGGCGGAAGGAGAGCGATGGGATGTTTCCCTGCTGAGATTATCTCCGGTCATCCAGCCAGGTCGTCGCGCCCAGCCGGCCAGGTTTGCATTTGACGATGAGACACCACGTGCCGGGCTCAACGGTGAGTTGGTCTGGAGTGTGGGTGGTGGCCAGTTGCCCGCGAACCTGGTCAGTCTGCGCGGCGGGGCGCTCGGTGTATTTCTGCTCGAATCGGATCGCGCACGTTTTGTGCCACTGCCATATGCCCAGGAAGGCCGGCCTGTTCCGGTTAACTTGCCCGCCGATAGCCAGGTCATCGTGCAAGGCCAGGACCGGCTGCAGGATGGCGATCCGGTCCAGGTGCGCTGAGTCTCAACCATGTACCGCAGTCTCCTGACCAATCACCCGCTGGTCAACATCCTGTTCGGGGTGGTGATGGTCATGGGCCTGTTGGCGTATTTCAGCATGCCGCGCGAGCAGGATCCGGAAATCAATTTCAACTGGGTGCTGGTGCGCACCATTCTGCCGGGTGCCTCGGCGGAAGATGTGGAGCAACTGGTCACCGGGCCGCTGGAAGATGGGATCCGCGGGGTGCAGGATATTCGCTGGGTCATCAGCACCACGCAGGAAAACTCCTCCAATATTCTGATTCGGTTCCGGGACCTTTCACCCCGCGAGTTTGATAAGCGCATCAACGATGTGCGCCGCGAGGTGCAGACCAAGGCCAATGATGAACTACCGGATGAGGCGAAGGACCCCTTCGTGCTTGAAGTGACGACGTCTTCAGGCTACCCCACCGCGCTGGTCGTGGTTACAGGGCAGGCCGATGATGAGTCTTTGCGTCGCCAGGCGCGGATTGTCCGGGAAGATCTTGAAGGCATTGAAGGGGTTGACCAGATCATCGCCATAGGCGAACGGGATCCGGAACTCCAGGTGCGTCTCGATCCGGAAGCGCTGGCCGCCCGCGGACTGCTGGCAAGCGATGTTGCCGACGGGCTTGCTTTGGCCTTTCGGGACACCTTTGCCGGCAAGGCGCAGGTAGCCGACGAGGAGTGGCTGGTCCGGGTTGACGGCACGACCAGTGATCCGGAGGTTCTTGCCGGTTTCCAGGTTGCACCGCGCGCGGCACCGGACCGTTTTGTCGCGCTGGATGAGGTGGCAACGGTGGCGCGGGCACGCGAGGATGCCAACCAGCTGGTTTCCTATCAAAACCGCTCAGCCGCTGCGCTGTCCATCGCCAAGGTGCCGTATACCAATACCATCGAATTGATGGACCGTCTTGAGGCCTATATCGAGGCCAAAAACACGCAGCTGGAAGGCAGCGGCGTGCGCCTTGTGCTGGCGGACGACCAGACGGTCGCCACGCGCAATGCCATTCGCATCATGCAGAATAATGCCCTGCTGGGGCTGATCCTGGTCTTGCTGGTGTGCTGGGCTTTTCTGGGGCTGCGTATCGCCGCGATGGTGACGCTCGGTATCCTGTTTTCCATCGCGGGGACCCTGTGGGTACTTTTTGCCACGGGTAATACGCTCAATGTCTCGGTTTTGCTGGGCATCGTGATCGTCCTGGGGATGCTTGTCGACGATGCCGTCGTGGTGGTCGAGGCCATCTATTATCGCTTGCAGCGCGGCATGGCGGCACTACCTGCCGCGATGTCCGCATTAAGTGAGGTTGCCCGGCCGGTGACCTCGGCGGTGCTGACCACCATGGCGGCATTTCTGCCGCTGATGCTTTTGCCGGGTATTGTCGGCAAGTTTATGTTTGTCATTCCGTTTGTGGTTACCGTGGGTCTTGCCATTTCCCTGATCGAGGCTTTCTGGATACTGCCGTCAC
This sequence comes from uncultured Gammaproteobacteria bacterium, assembly GCA_942491555.1. Lineage (GTDB taxonomy): Bacteria > Pseudomonadota > Gammaproteobacteria > Xanthomonadales > SZUA-36 > Marinihelvus. Next base: position 302,196 of record CALOBN010000003.1, on the reverse strand, counting down.
ATGTGATCTCGCTGCACCCCAAACCCGGTGGTGAGCGGGTTGAGCAAGGTCAGAATCGCAGTCTGCGGGTGCGCTGGACGCACCTTATTCGTATTCGCTACACAAAGATGCTGTGTTACGTGATGCGCCGGCCCGCACGGTTTCTTGGCGCGGGCGCTCTGGCCTTTGCCATTGCCGCCGCAGCGGTCAACTACAACGTGATCCGCATGGAGTTTTTCCTGTCCGATCCTGTGCGCCTGTTTTACGTCAATCTGGACATGCCGCCTGATGCGCCTATCGAAGAAACTCTGCGTCAGGGTGTAGTGGTCGAACAGTACGTGCGTGAGCAGCTTGAAGCGGATGAAATCCGGGCCATCACGGTTAATGCGGGCATTAAATTTACCGATACCGAGGCGCTCTACGGTGAGCAGTATGCGCAGGTCCAGGTGTCTCTGAATCCGGCCACGCCGGGTATGCGAAACGTCTATGAAATCGTGGCGGCGATTGAAGCGCCCATTCAGCAGGCACCGGTTGACGGCGTGGTGAGTGTGACCGTGTTGACCGGCGGGCCGCCAACCGCGAAACCCATCAGTGCCAAGGTCCGGTCCGATGATTTCACCGAGTTACGTGCCGCGACCGATGCCGTCAAAGCGCTGGTCCGGGATCTGCCGGGTACGCGTAATGTCACCGACAATGATGTGCCGGGTCGCGCGGAACTGGTACTCGACCTTGACCAGCCTGCGGTGCGGCGCGCCGGCCTTAGTCCCGGTGAGGTGGCGCGTTTACTGCGCCTGCACCTTGATGGTGAAGTGGTGGCCTTTTTCCGCGACCAGGGAGAAAAAGTTGAGTTACGGGTGCGCGGTCAGCAGCGTAACCGTCAGGATATTCGCAGCGTGCTGGATGACCCGATCGTCCTGCCGGACGGCAACCTGACCACGTTCGGCGCGCTGGCGCGGGTGCGGCTGGATCGTGGTAAAGGGGCGATTCAGCATTTTAACTACCGCCGGGCCATCACGGTTGAGGCCGATATTGATACTTTAATTACCGACACCGTGGCGGTTAATGCCCAGCTGGCGGAAGCCTGGGCTGAAATCAGCCCGCAGTTCCCGGGCGCCAATATCGAGCAATCCGGCGCACTTGATGATATCCAGGAAAGCCTGGATGCCATGCTGGGTCTGTTCCTGTTGGGTCTGGGCCTGATCTACCTCATTATTGCCACCCAGTTCCGCAGCTATTTCCAGCCCTTCCTGATTCTGGCGACGGTGCCGATGGCGTTTACCGGTGTGGTGGTAGGCCTGGTACTGACCGGCAACCCCCTGAGCCTGTATACCCTTTACGGGGTGATTGCCCTGAGCGGTATTGCAGTCAACAGCGCGATCGTGCTGATTGATGCGGCCAACAGCCGGATTCGCGCCGGCATGCGGCCGCTGCATGCCACCGTGTATGCTGCCCGACGCCGGGTTATTCCGATTCTCATGACGACCACGACAACGATCGCGGGGCTGTTCTCCCTGGCCGTGGGCCTGGGTGGCAAGTCACTGGTCTGGGGGCCGGTGGCGTCTTCCATTGTGGCCGGTCTGGGCGTGGCCAGCCTGTTGACACTGTTTCTGATCCCGACCCTGTACCGCGTGTTTCAGCGTGGTCACGGTGGCGAGGCATTCAAGGCAGCACACGGGCAGGGCGGGTAATGCGGGATATTCCTTTTTCTGTATGGCGCTTGATGCTGGCCTATGCCCTGATGATGGGCGGTACGTCATTGACCGTGTTGCTGGCCGGAATTATCAGCCTGCAACTGGCACCGGAGCCCGGCCTGGCGACGCTGCCAATCGCGCTGGCCGTGGTCGGGGTTGCTGCATCAACCTTGCCCACTGGCCGGCTGTTGCAGCGCTTTGGGCGGCGGCCCGTGTTCCTGGCCTATGGGGTACTGGCGGTCAGCTCGGCGTTGCTCAATGCGTTTGCCCTGCTTAACGGTAATTTCTGGATCTACTGCAGTGGCGCTTTCATGATGGGTTGGTCGGCTGCGGCGGGTCATCAATACCGGTTTGCGGCCCTTGAGCTGGTGGCGCCGGGGCGCGCTGCACAGGCCACCTCGGTGCTGCTGCTCGGCGGTATTCTGGGCGCGTTTATCGGACCAGAGCTGGCGGTGCGGGGTCGGTACCTCGCCGATACTGAATACCTGGCCTCTTACTTACTGCTGGCCTGTGCCTACCTGCTTGGATTGCTGGTCATTGCGTTTTATCGCGACGCACCAGTCCCGGAGGACGTCACAAACGGAGGCGGGCGGCCACTGCTTGAAATTTTACGCCAACCGGTGGTGGTGCTGGCCATCGCCTCGGCCGCGACGGCCTATGGTGTTATGACGTTTCTGATGACCGCCACGCCGATCAGCATGCATGAGCATGCAGGTCACAGCCTGGAAGCGACCAAGTGGGTGATTCAGTCGCATATTGCGGCAATGTACCTCCCATCCCTGGTGTTTGCCGGCCTGTTGGCACGCTTTGGCGTCAAGCGAATGCTGTGGTTTGGCCTGTCGGCTTATGGTTTAACCCTGGCGGTGGCAGCAGTGGATACGCAGTTGCTGCATTACTGGCTGGCCCTGGTGTTGCTGGGGATTGGCTGGAACTTTCTGTTTCTCTCCGGAACCAATCTGCTTCCGCAGGGCTATGCCCACGCAGAGCGATTCCGCGTTCAGTCCGTGAATGACTTTCTCATTTTTTCTGTGCAGGCCATGGTGGCGCTTGGATCCGGCTGGTTCCTGCTGCGTACCGGTTGGACCGGTTTATTGTTTGCGGCCCTGTTTCCCGTGCTCGCCTTCGCTGGCTTGCTGTTAATGACAACCGCCTTGCGTTCCTTGCGAACTGACACTCCCTAAGCGCCTCTTTCAATCCCTTCTGTTGCGGCCGCGTCTAAGGGTAAGTTATCTGCTTATTGCGCAGGGCTGTTGGTCTTTACACCGATTAACAGACAACGCTCGAACATGGGAAAAAGAGAAATTACACCTTGCTCAGTCTTGCCGGGTGGATTGCCCAGGGTTTGGTTGGCACCAGCCGGGCAGGAAATCCCTGTTGGCCGGGTGCTTCTGCGGGCTTGCGCCCGCGCACCAGGTTCTTTAGCGTTGCGGGTTATGACTGTCGACGTAATTGACCTCAGCCAGGGGTCCTCGCTCATTAATCCGCTGCTTGCGGAACTGCGTGATGTGAATATTCAGCACGATCCGCTGCGCTTTCGGCGCAATCTCGAACGTTGCGGCGAGATTTTTGCCTATGAAATCAGCAAACGCCTGGTCTATGAGAACCGCGTTGTTGCAACACCGCTGGGTGAAGCAACGGTTCCCGTGCTCAGCGATCAACCCGTGCTGGCGACGATTTTGCGTGCCGGTCTGCCCTTGCACCAGGGTCTCCTGAATGCCTTCGACCGGGCCGATAACGCTTTTATCTCCGCGTATCGAAAGCATGACGGCGATGAGGAGACCTTCGAGGTGGAAATCGAGTACCTCGCCAGTCCGACCATCGAAGGTCGCACCGTGATCCTTTGTGATCCGATGCTGGCGACCGGTTCGAGCATGGTGTTGGCCTTCAGGGCGCTGCTGGAGCGCGGCGCGCCTGGATCGTTACATGTGGTTTCGGTACTGGCCAGTCGACGGGGCATTGCCGAGGTTCAGAAACATTTTCCGGCGGGAACCACGCTCTGGGTAGCAGCCATAGATGAGACCCTCGACAGCCGGGCGTATATCGTTCCCGGCCTTGGAGATGCCGGCGACCTGAGTTACGGCAGCAAAGTCTGATGCAGCGGTCAGGGCTGACCGGCCCTAGCGCAGGGTTTCCCACAGCAATCGTGCAGCGAGCAGCAGCAATACCACCCCAAACAGCTTTTCGAACACGTGCGCCCGGGTCCGCAATCCGGGTAGCCAGGCCGGGTGGGAAAACATAAACGCCACCAGCAGGTACCACACCGCGTCCACCACCATCGCAGTAGCGGCATAACCCAGCCTGGGTAGCCAGGCCGTGTCCGGCCCGATCACCTGGCTGAACAGCGCGATAAAGAACACGGCGATCTTTGGGTTAAGAAACACCACCATGAAGCCGTCACGGGCAGCGCCGCCCAGTTCGGGTGATTCCTGTTGGCTTGTCGAGATGTCGGGCTGTGCGCGCAGGGCCCTGATCCCCAGCCAGGCCAGATAAGCTGCACCCGCCCATTGAAAGGCCAGGAACAGGGCCGGGGAGGCGGTCAGCAATACTGCCAGGCCGGAGATGCAGGCCAGCGCATAGAGCCCCACGCCAAAGCCGTGTGCGAGGGCGGCAACGACCCCGGACATACGGCCTCCTGCAAGCGTATGCTGCAGGACGATCGCCAGCGATGGTCCGGGTGACATTGCTCCCAGTGCACAGATTGACAGCACGGCGAGCCAGGTGGGTAAATCCATGCTGCTATGCTAGGCAGCCTGAAGGCTTCAGACAAGCGTTTCAGGTTGCGCAAAGACAGGCAAAACAGCCTTTCAATTCATTAAAACCATACCAGGAGGGCGTTCTATGCATCACGTTATTGTTAAGGTCACCGGTTTGTTGTGCATGCTGTCCCTGTCGGCCTCGGCCATGGCGTCGAACTACACGGAACTGGTGGAATTATTCGAAGAATGGCGTGCCTTTGAAACGCCGCCGTTCGTCGACGGTGCGCCTGATTACCGGGCGGAGACCAACCTGGAGAGGGCTAAAGAGTTAGAGCTCTGGCAGGCGCGGCTCAATGCACTGGACATCTCTGCCTGGCCCGTCGCTGAGCAGGTGGACTGGCACCTGGTTCGCGCAGAGATGAACGGCCTGGCGTTCAATCTTCGCGTGCTGCGCCCATGGCAACGCGACCCCGCCTTTTATCAGTCGGTTTGGACCTACCAGAGTGACACCCCGGCGCATGAGGGCCCCACGCACCATGCGCTCATTGAACTGTGGACTTATAACTTCCCGCTCGCCGATGCCGACGCACGGCGTCTGGCACTCCAGCTCGATGGCATACCACCGCTGTTGGCCCAGGCGCAGATCAATCTGAGCGGCAATGCGCGCGAGCTGTGGATTGGCGGGATCAGGAATATAAGGGATCAGGCAGATTCCCTGGCCGGGCTTGCCGATATGGCGGGGGATGCCGGTGACCGCTTTGCCCAATCACTGGCGCGTGCGACTGAGGCGACAGACGATTTCATTACCTGGCTGGTAGCCGAAGGCGCGACCAAAGACGGCCCCTCCGGTATCGGCATTGAGGATTACACCTGGTCACTGCGCAATGTGCATTACATTCCGATGACCTGGGAGGACGAGGTGCGTTTGTTGCAGCGTGAGCTGGACCGGGCCTGGTCATCACTGAAACTGGAAGAGCACAGTAATCGTAACCTGCCGCCCCTGACACCGGTGAGCAGTGTCGAGGAATATGAGCAGCTGGCGGAGCGGTCCCTGGAAACCTTTTTGGCGTTCCTTGGCGAGGGGGACATCCTGCCCCCTTATGAGTACCTGGAACCGGCGCTGCGCGCCCAGATGGGTCAATACGTGCCTGCGGAGCAACGCAATTTCTTCTACACCGTGTCGCACCATGAGCCGCTGGCGCTGTGGACGCACTGGTACCACTGGTTCGATCTGGCGCGGATGGAGGCCCAGCCGCACCCCAGTCCGATCCGTCGTAATGCCTTGTTGTATAACCTCTGGGACAGCCGGTCTGAAGGCCTGTCGACTGCTTTTGAAGAAATCTCCATGCACGCCGGATTGTATGAGAGCAATCCGCGGGCCCGTGAGCTGGTGTGGATTATGGTTGCCCAGCGTGCGGCGCGTGGACTCGGCTCCCTGCAGGCCCAGGCCAATAGATTTACCCTCAAAGAAGCGCGGGATTTTCATGTGCGATGGACGCCGCGTGGCTGGATGCGCGAAGATCTGGACCTGTTGGGTTTTGAGCAGCTGTTGTATCTGCGTCAGCCCGGCTACGGCACCAGCTACATTACCGGTAAGGCAATGATGGACCACCTGATCGCAGACCGCGCACGGCAGCTCGGTGATGCCTTTAGCCTGGAAAACTTTTTTCAGGAAGTGGACGAGGCGGGCGTCATTCCGGTGTCGCTGCTGCGCTGGCAATTGACCGGTGAAGATGATCAGATACGCGCGATCATGGCCTCGCCCGATGGCTGACGTGTCCAGGCGGGAATGCTATCGTTACCTCTGCCGATCAAGCTCAAGGATATGAAATGTCTGCACTGAAAAAAGCTGCTTTTGCCGGGCTGCTCAGCCTGTTGTTTATGGCAGGTTGTGCGCCGCAGTCCGGTCCCATGATGGAAGCGTCGCTGACCAATATTCCGCAGTACGGAAAGTTTATCTGGCATGACCTGGTAACCGACGATGTGACTGCTGCAAGGGCATTTTACGGGCCGTTAATGGGGTGGAGCTTTGAGACGACCCGGCGGCCCGGGGGTGGACCCTACACATTGATTGTCTCCTCGGCAGGTAACTATGTCGGTGGCATGGTTGAGCTGCAAGACCCCGCTGATGGCGAGGACTACTCCCGGTGGCTTGGCTACTACGCGGTTCCCAGTGTCGATAAGGCGGTCGCAGCGGCTCTGGAAGCCGGCGGGACTGTAGTTGTGGACGCTCAGAACCTGGCCAATGTCGCGCGGGTCGCTGCCATACAGGATCCTGATGGGGCAGTAGTGGGCCTGATTACCAGCGGGGTAGGTTTTCCCAAAGATCGCGCCGTCGTCGGCGATGGGGAAATTGCCTGGAATGAACTGCTGGCCGCAAATCCTCCCGGGGTGGCGGCTTTCTATGCATCGCTGGCATCCGGCTCGGTACAGGAATCGCTGCGCGGTGAAAATGTTTACTACGTTTTAAGCGATAAAGGGCTGGAGCGTGCCGGGATCATGGCGCGACCGGATGCACAGGTGACACCCTTATGGTTAACCTATTTTGTCAGCGGTGATGCAGCACGGGCCGCGGACAAGGCGGCAACCCTGGGCGGGAAAATCATAGTACGACCGCAGTCAGACATACGAGATGGCAGTATTGCCCTGATTGAAGACCCTACCGGGGCGATTTTTGGGCTTCAGCAACCGGTTACAGGAGTAAAGTGATGATTTCCTTACGTATTCCACGAACCGTCGTCCTCATGCTGTTCCTGGGTCTGCTGTTAACAGCGTGCAGCGGTAATGTTGGCGTTGGTCTGAGCGTGGGTGTGCCGATCGGTAATCACGGCTACATGAGCGTGGGGTCCAGTCGCTGGTATTGATGAGAGCATCGCTGCGGTAACACTGTTGGTTACCGCAGCGGCTGGTTTATCAGGACTCAATTAATCGCCCGGTGATTTGACGGCAATACCGACAGCTTCGGAGATCGTGATCACCACGAGGTCGCCGACATCAGCCTTGCGCAGATTGTCCGGGTTTCGTGCTGCAAATTCGCGGACATTGCCTTCAGGCCCACGCAGTTTAAAGGTGTTCATTTCCAGGTTGATCTCCTCAACGACGGCACTGATCACAACCGTGTCCATGACTGCAGCACCCGGCATGGCACCAAGTTCTGCGGCAGTATCAGCGGAAAAGGCGCCGGCTCCGGGCTGAGTGCCTTCAGGATTGGCAAACACCTCAATAGTTATATTCTCGGTGATTTCGGCCACGACAATATCCCCTGCTGAGACCTGCGCAAGATTGCGAACCTCATCCCCGGCCGTGATGGTCATCATGTCGCCCTCGGGGCCAACCAGCGTCACTTCGCGGGTTTCCTGGTCAATTGACTCAACCGTAGCGCTCATTGTGAGTGTGCGACTGGCGGAAATTGAAGGCTTGTCGGCATTGCCCATGCCCTCATCGGCCAGTACAACATTGCTCAAAATGAGTGACATGCTAATGGCCAGCATTGCCGCACTGAGGGTTTTGCCTGCATTGAATTTTTTCATGCTCTGCTTCTCCATGATCTTCTGCTTCCTTTTACAGGAAGTTGGGCCGGGTTGGCCTCGTGCCCGCCTTGGTACCTGTGAGATGACCTTCGGCTTCACGGCGGGCGCGTTATCATAATCTTATGGGATGGATATTGGTAATAGGGATCGTGATTCTGGCTGTGGTCCTGCCGTCGTGGTGGGTGCGGCGGGTTATGGCGCGCTATGACCAGCCTGCCGACCGTTATCCCTCGACCGGCGCAGAGCTGGCCCGTCATTTACTCGATGAACAGGGGCTTGATAAGGTCGCCGTGGAGCTCACAGAGCAGGGCGATCACTATGACCCTGAGTCCAAGGCAGTGCGCCTTGCTGCAGAGCGTTTTCACGGTCATTCGCTGACCGCCGTTACCGTCGCTGCGCACGAGGTAGGTCATGCGATGCAGGATGCCACGGGCTATCAGCCACTAATTCTGCGGTCGCGACTGATACGGATGCTCAAACCCCTGGAACGGCTCGGAGCCGTGATTCTGATGGCATCGCCGGTGCTGGCGGTGGTGACGCGCATGCCGTCGGTCGCCGGGGTGGCTATTGCCGGCGGCTTGCTGACCCTGGGGACTTCCAGCGTGGTGCATCTCGTGACGCTGCCCACCGAATGGAATGCAAGCTTTACGCGGGCCATGCCGTTACTCAAACGCGACGGGATATTACGGGCTGAGGATCATCCACACGCGAAAGTCATCCTGCGTGCTGCGGCGATGACCTACGTGGCGGTCTCCCTTATGAGCCTTCTGAATGTGGCACGTTGGTGGGCCTTGATCCGCCGATAATCGCCATAAGGCCGATGCCAATGGCAGACAGCAGTAAAAGTAAGCCGTTAAACTGCACCAGTGCGGCAGGCGCTCCGGTCCACACGCCTTCCAGGATGGCGCCGGCAAGGGAGAAGATGAAGAGCAGTATCAGTATCAATTTTGTGGTCATTGGGAGACCCTCCTTGGTTTGGTCTGTAAACTCGCACACTGTGCGCCGACCCGCTTGCCCAAAAGCGACAAGCCTTTGTCAGATCACTTGACAATCAACTTACGTTATACGCTGCAACTAACTGAAAAGCAATAGTTCATACTATAATAATAGATTCACTAACTCCCAATAGCGTGCTTATGATTCTGCTCAAGAGGCCATTGCTGTGAAAAATCTGCCTGCAAAGTGTCGTGCCTCGTTGCTGCATCTGGTGCTGAGTCTCTGTGTGCTGTTGCCGGTTTTACTCCTGATTTATTTCCGTTGGTTTCCCTACCCGTTCTTTGATGTTCAGGCCGCTGCACATGTGGTCGCCATCCTGGTCGGCGTGCAGCTGATCGTATTTCCGTTTCTTGTCTTCGTCGTCTACGCACCCCTCAAGAAAGGCTTGAAGTTTGACCTGTCAATCATCGCCACGGTGCAGTTAGCAGCACTGCTTTACGGTGTTTATGCGATCTTTAGCGAACGTCCGGCTTATGTGGTGTTTGCGGTTGATCGGTATACGCCCCTGGCAGACAAGGACGTGAACCTTGCAGATGCCGGACCGCGCGGTTTCGGTGATGATCAGGCTGGTGGACCCGTGTACGCTTTTGCTGAAATGCCCATGGGTCAGGCGTTCGCAGATTTCCAGGACAGTGTTCTCTTTGGTGGCCAGCCAGATCTGGAACGCCGCCCGGAGTTCTGGATACCGTTGGCCAGAGGTCGCCAGGCCATTGTGTCCCGCGCCCGGCCTCTTACAGAACTGATGGCCCAATACCCGGCAGATGCGCAAGCACTCAAAGACGCGGCGGCAGGAGTGGACCTCGCCCCGACCAGCGCGCTGTTTGTGCCGATGCAGGGAAAACGGCAAGATTTTGCCGCAATAATCGACCCCGTGTCCGGAAAAGTAATCGCGGCTGTCGCCGTAGAAAACCCCTGGTTGAACTGAGAGCCTTGCCCATGCAGCCCACATTGGAATCCAGATTGCCCGGCTTTGGCACCACGATCTTTACCGTCATGTCGCGGCTGGCCCAGGCGCATGGCGCCATCAATCTCTCACAGGGTTTTCCTGATTTTGAAGGCCCCCAGATGCTCCGCGATCGTGCCGCCTGGCATATGAACCATGGTCACAATCAATACTCGCCGCTGGCCGGTATTCCCGGGCTGTTGGAGAGCATCGCAAACAAGGTGAGCGCCTTGTATGGCTATCAACCGGACCCTGATTGCAATATTTGCGTTACGCCTGGCGCGACCGAGGCGCTTTCGACAGCCATCGCCGTCATGGTTCATCCCGGTGATGAGGTGGTAATCCTCGATCCGGCATATGACTGTTATGACCCCTGCGTGCGACTCAATCGTGGTGTGCCTGTGCACGTGCCCATGACAGCCGGTTTCCGGCCGGACTGGGAACGAATCGAGGCGGCCATTACTCCGCGGACCCGCTTGCTCATCATTAACACGCCGCATAATCCCAGTGGCACTGTGTGGCATCAGCAGGACATTGATGCTCTGCATGGATTGCTGGAACGCCACCCGATCTGGGTGCTTTCCGACGAGGTCTATGAACACATTGTGTTCGATGAGCACGAGCATCTGAGTCTGCTGCGGTATCCCGCTTTGCGCGAGCGTGCCGTGGTCGTAAGCTCGTTTGGCAAGACCTATCACGCCACCGGCTGGCGGCTGGGTTATGCGATTGCACCGGAGCTCATCATGTCAGAGTTTTTACGCATTCATCAGTTCACTAACTTCAGTGCCAATGCGCCGCTGCAATATGCCCTGGCGGATGTTCTTGATGATCTTCCGGAGCATCATCTCGGGCTTGGTGCGTTTTACCAGGAAAAACGTGATCTGTTTCGGCTCCTGCTTGAGGATTCGGCTCTGCAACCCCTGGCCTGCGAGGGAACCTACTTTCAGCTTGCCGATTACCGGGCGGTAAGCGATCTTGACGATGTCAGTTTTTGCGAATGGCTGACCAAAGATATTGGCGTGGCAGCGATACCCGTTTCGGTCTTTTCGCTCAAGCCTCAGTCGCGTAACGTGGTCCGCTTTTGCTTTGCCAAGGATGATGTCACCCTTGAAGAAGCGTCTGTAAGGCTGCGCAAACTCCCGTTGTAGCAGTGGGCGACCGGGAGATCGGGTTTTTTGCCTGAGTGATTACCCCGCGCACTGCCTGACAACAGGGCCGCCGGTTGCTCTGTAAACCTGCGGTGCCGCTGATCTGCACGGGGCCAGGCACCCATTGTTTTCAGCTGTCTCCGGACTCTACCCGAAACAGCGTTCCCTCCGGACTCTCATCAACGAGCTTCATCAGGCGTCTTGCCCGCGGGTTGTTGACGCCCAGGCGCTCCCAGCGCTGTGCAGTAGTTTCATCAATGTACGCAGCCGGGTTGCCCGAACTGTAGTCCCCCAGGAAGAGCACATAATCAACGGTCCTGATTTGGCTAAGCGGCGGCATTGATAGTCGCAGATTAGCCGCATGGGGTAGCAGCTCATAGCGGGAGCGAAGGCCAAAATAAGGCTCCTCTTCCGGATCCAGGATAATCAGGATCCGGGCTCGCTCTGGGCCCAATTCTTCAGTCAGGAGCCGTTGCAGATACGGATAAAACTTGCCCATATGGCCCTCTGCAATGCGCTCTTCAACCGTGAGCCCGAACAGCTTGTCCTGCGAGAGCTGTGCCTGCCAGCTGCGCTCCAGCAACCAACGCGCATCAAGAATGATCCAGCCAGCCATGAAACACAAAAGGGTCAGTTGTAAGAGCTGGCCTTTGCCCCCTAGCAGCCAGCCCAGGAACCCGCCCAACAGTACGATGATCGTCACCAGAAGGGTCAGGTATAACACCTGCTCATAAGCGCCCCCGGGCAGCCAGTTACTGGATGCCTGGGACCAACCTGTGAACGCAAACCATTGTCTTGGAATTTGTCTGAGCGTGTTGGCCAGACTGTTGCCCTCAAGTTCAACGCGGGCGATTTCTGCAGGCTCACCACGGTTCTCCACAAAGAAAAAGCCGTACTCAACAATCTCGCCGGTCCAGTCTTCCGATTGGGCAAGGTCGGCGTAGCCGGAATTAATCAGGGTCATTCGCGAAACTTCCCGCAGCTGGTCAGCGCGACGCCAGAAAAACGCGGGGGCCTGATCAAGGCTCACAATGTCCTCATCGAAGGTCAGCTCAAAGTGCAATTGGGACAGTTGATTTGCATCCAGACTGGTCGGCCCGGAGGACAGCAGGGCGATGCCATCCTGGTAGTTCTCAATACGGACCCCGTGACTGGTTTTCTCACCGCTGCCAAGCACGAAGTTCAGATCAGCGGGGCTGATGACCTGACGTTCCGCCGGCGCAAAACCGAGGTTGCCCGCCTGCCAGATGAGCACGCCCAAGACACTGATGAGCATCGCACCGGCAAGGCCAATCAGCAGCGATCGGCGTGTTCTGGGTGTGCTGAGTGCCATGGTCAGCGCCGGACGTTGCGCCTCGATTGCCATGGCGACCAGAAAAAGGATTGGCGACAACATATGCAGGGGCAAGCGGTTGATGGCCGTAAAATCTCTGGCCCATTGGCCCTGTGAGGTCAGCCCGAAAATGGCTACCTGGGTGGCTACGAACACCGCAAAAAAAGTCAGCGTCAGTTTCCGCAAAGCACCGTTTGTGCGCAGCACCACAAAGCCCGCCACCAGCAGCACGAGCGGCCAGAGCAAATGCCAGCTGTTGAGTACGAAAGCGTTCCACAAGTAGGCGCTGCCAACGTCCTGCAGGCCGACTTCCACTCCGCTGCGCATGGGGACCAGCAGTAAGCCATCGCGATATCCCAGTGCTCCGACCATTGGCAACTCGAGCCACGTAATGCCAGTGAGTGCAGCGGCTGACAGGAAAACAGCCGAACTGATAAGCAGAATAATCAGTTGCTTGGCAGATAGTCGTAGAATCAGGTAGATGGCCAGCGCCGCAAACAACCACACCGTTCCTTCTACTTTGACCATACAGCCGGCGAGCAGTAACAGCGCGCCAGCCAGCTGCAAAAACCGTTGTTTCACAAGCATGCCACACAGGAATAGCGTCATGCCGGTGCCGGCGAACCCTGCCATCCAGATATCACCGTAACCACCAAGGGAAGTATGGACACCCATCAGGGGAATGGAAAACAGCAGATATACCGTACCGAGACTAACGAGTATCGAGCCACCCGCCCGCCGGATACTGCCGGCGAGCCCGAGGGCTATGCCTAGCCCGCAGGCCAGTACTGGAAGGTTAATCAGCGTTTCGTGCCAGCCACCCAGGCTCAAAGCCGCCCACAAATGCATCAGTGAGGGCAGGTATGGATAGTTGATGGCCGTCGAGGTGTAGCGAAAAGGCTCGGCAGCATCCATCCATATTTCTCCGTCCAGCATGGGCGTCAGTGAGCCGTCGTAAAACCAGGCTTTGGCGCGATATGTCCAGACGTTCCAGGCATCCCAGGGAAACAATGGCTGGGTCAGCAGTTCGAGCAAGGAATACGCGAGGTGAATCAGGATTCCGCCGGCAAGCACAATAGCCAGCCAGCGCGCAGCACCGTTCAAGGATGAATCGGCATCCGGATGCTGAGAAACCACGGGTTGCCTGGCTCCATGCCACAAAGCAAGAACAGCGATCGGTGCCAGAATCAACAATGGCAACCAGCGGTTGATCGAACCGATGGCCAGATTCTGTCCTGTCAGGATCAGCGAAACGGCGGCGTATCCCAGAAATAACCCTGCCGACAATGCAATCATCAACGAGCCCGGAGCCCGATCATAAGACTGCAGGGTGCGCATACAGAAATACCCTGCGACCCAGGGAATCGAGAGACCGAAGATCAGGGTCAGGGTGGACAAAGCCATTCAGGCAGCGATGGAAGGTTGCTGGACGTGCAACGTTTTAAACGCCGGATTTATTGACGGGTTTAGTGCTGACATCATTGTTGCCAGGGTCGCCTGGCCCGGGCAAGTTACCGGGTTCTCGAAGACGTTCCAGATCAGCTTCGAGCATTGCAACCCTTTGCACCAGGCGGATAATGCGCGCCTCGTTGTTTGAGCGGGCAATGTCCTGAGTCAGGACTTTGATCATGAGCAGACTAAAGCCGATGGTCAATGCCAGAACGGGTCCGCTGGCTATCCCCAGCTTTGTCGCAAGGGCGTCAAACAGTGTCGGGAATACGCCGAGAAACAAAAAAGCCAGCGCCACCATGACCCACCACAGGCCCAGGCGGACATGTAAATGGTCCTTGCGGATCAGGACGAATATGGCAATCGCGGCGACAAAACCGATGAAGCCGGAGACCAGTGAAGTCATGCGATTCTAGCTCCTGTGACCAGCATGGTGAGCGGCCGGCTTCAGCGTACGGAAAACCGTTTGGTGATTCCCAGCAACAGGGTGTGGGCCATGTAGTAGGCAACCACGAGCCAGGAACTGTAGACCCGGGAATTACCGCTCGTTCTGGGCAACATTGTAACGTCAACATCCTGCAGGCGCAGACCTGCATTTTTCAGAAGAATCAATACGCCCACATCCTGGTATTCAAGCAGCGTTGCCTCGCGCCCGGACAGCAACTCCATGGCGGACCGGTTATAAACACGAAAGCCCGAAGTAATGTCTTCCATTTTCAAGCCGGAAGTGAATTTCAGGAGCACCCAGGCAACCTTCCTGAGCTTCGAGCCGCGACGGATGCAGCAACCTATTGAGACATCGGCCCGGCCTGCCACGACCGGCGCAAACAGTTCTTTAATCCAAACAGCCTCATGCTGTCCATCGGCATCCATGGTCATGGCAAAATCAAAACCGCTTTGACAGGCATAGCGCAGGCCGGCCTGGATGGCACCCCAGGCCCCGAGGTTCTGGGAAAGAGACATAACCCTGGCACCCGCCTGACGCGCGAGTTCCACGGTCTGGTCCGTGCTCGCGTCGTCAACCACAAGCACTTCCAAAGAGGTTTCCTGCCGTACTGCCTGGACCACAGCGGTAATATCGTGGGCCTCGTTAAAGGCGGGCATGATGATAATGCCGTTGACACCCTTTGCCGGGTCAGCCGGGCGGCCGGTTTTCATACCATCTTGTAATGGCAGGGCGGCAGGTACGCTCATTGTGCCTGCGCCGCTGTTAGCGCGTCCTCGTAGACATCCACCAGGGCGTCGACGGAGGGCCCGATCGAAAAAGTATTGTCGAAACGGCGTTTGCCTGCGCGGCCGAACTCCCGGGCCAGGGCCGGGTCAAGCCGCAAAGTCTCAAGGGCCCCGGCCAGGTCATTCGCATTGCCCGGTTCGGTATGCAGGCCGGTTACGCCGTCCTGGACCACCCAGCCCATACCGGAGCCACGGACGTTTGAGACCACCGTCGGCTTGCCAAACGCCATGGCCTCAAGCAATACGAGGCCGAACGCCTCGGTGCGCTCGATGGAGGGCAGACAAACGCAATCACAGTTGTGCAAATGATCGCGAAGTTGCACATCATCAACGCCACCCAGGAACCGTACCCGTTCTGCCACGCCCAATTGCGCGGCGAGTTCGGATAGCTCCTGTGCAAGGCTGCCCTGGCCGATGATGGTTAATTCACTGTGTGGAAGTTGCGTCATGGCACGGATGAGAATACCGAATCCTTTGTAGTAAGTGAGTCGTCCAATTGCCAGTATCTGGAATTTTTCATTTTTTGAAGGGCCCGTAGGTATGACATCTGACGGGTCAGATACCATGATCCGGTCCGGATCCAATCCCAGGGGAACCACGTGACACTTGTTCATATGGCCTTGTAAAGCATTGCTACTCTCAAGATAGCAGCGTGAGGTCGCAATGATGACCTGAGCCCGGTCGAGCAGTCGTTTTTCGAAGGGCCGGTATATGCGGTAAAGAAGTCGCATTATCGGCCCCTGTTGGTCTGTCAGGACATCAGAATGCCAGTGGATCACCAACGGAATATCCCGTGTTGACCTGAGTGTGAGGAGCCAACAAGCCGATGGATTCGGGAAATGAGCATGGATGACCTCAGGCTGAAACGAGGTGACCAGGTGCTTGAGGTCGCGGCGAAATCCGGGGCTTACCGGGGTGAAAAAGGCACTGGCCCAGGTCGCACTGCGAACCACCCGCCAGGTTGACGCGCCACCGGGCGTGCCGCCGTGTTGTTCATCGCTGATGCGCAAACCCCTGACATGGTTGTGCACCAGCGCGACGCAGGCGTGACCACGTAATGCCAGGGCCTTCAGTGAATCTTGCAAATACGTCTCTACGCCACCCCGGAAAGGCGCGTAGTATTTGCCAATGTGAAGAATTCTCAAGGCGATGGTTCCGTCGCGCGGGACCGCGTATTTTAACGGCCCGTATCAGGGCTGTCATTGCCGGTGGCCAAATAGGCCCGGAGGCATGACCTTCGATTCATAAAATCAACCAATCACCATCCTAAAACGACACTGTCAAAGCATTCTGTCTGCGCCTGATCATGCTGTATGAAGGTTGAACGTACTCCTCACGAGTGTCGGGGGCTGACCTGAACGGGACAATGCCCGATAATGATGCGTTGCCCGGTTACCTATGCTCTGAAACAGAAACGGGCATCACATCTTGTCAAGACCGGGCCTGATCTGATGCTTTCTGGAGAAAACTACTTGCTTTCAGTCAATTCGCGCCAGTTCTGGGCTGTGTTTTTCACCAAGCTCCAGCTCAATCTTCGCTCCGAAGTCTCGCGGACATACCTGGGCTACCTCTGGTGGCTCCTCGAACCGGTGTTTTACGTGGCCGCCCTGTATGTGGTCTTCGGTATTTTTCTGGGGAACCGTGAGGGTGGATTCCTGCTGTTTCTGATTGTTGGCCAGGTCGCTTTTTCATGGTTCAACCGCAGTGTCATCAACTCATCGGGTTCTTTGCGCGATAACAAGAGTCTTATAAACCAGGTTGCGATCCAGAAAATATTTTTTCCGATGCTCACTTTCTGCCAGGATTTCGTCAAGCAAATGGTGGTATTCATCGCCATGCTTGCCTTTCTCCTTTACCTTGGCGCGAGTCCGTCCGTAGCCTGGTTGAGTTTGCCCGTGGTGATTTTTACGCAGGCCCTCATCACCCTCGCCATCGGGATTGCGTGTTGCGCCATTGTGCCGCTGGTGCCCGATTTCCGGTTTCTGATTGTGACCTTCCTCACGGTTCTTATGTGGGGTTCAGGCGTTTTTTACAGTTACAAGGATGTTTTGCTGAAGGAACATCAGGAGCTTTTCCTGTTGAACCCCATGGCTAACCTCATAAAAAATTACCGTCAGGTTCTGCTTGACGGGGCCTGGCCGGATTGGGGCGCACTCGCGCTGATATGCTTCTTTAGCCTGGTTTTAATTGTCATTCTGGGCTTCGTCTTCCGTCGCCTTGAAACCACCTATGCCCGGCTGGCCTTACAATGATCCAGCAACGAAAATTATTGTTGGAAATGGATGATGTGGGGTTTGTGTACTCTTCAGGGATCGGCTTTTACGGCGGTGAAAAAATCGAAGCACTGCGGAATATATCGATGCGTGTCTATGAAGGTGAAACGCTCGGTCTGATTGGCAGAAACGGTTGTGGAAAGTCCACGCTATTACGTTTGATCATGGGTGTTTTCAATCCAGTCCGGGGAACGGTGAGGCGTTATTGCGAGAGCATTTCCCTGTTGGCATTGAATGTGGGCTTCGACCCCCAGTTATCCGGCAGCGATAATCTCATCATTTCCTGCATGTTTTTGGGCGCCTCACGGGCAGAAGCCTATGCAATGCACGATGAAATCGTCGCATTCGCGGAGCTCGAGGACTATATAGATCAACCCTTAAAAGCCTACTCGACCGGGATGGAAGCGCGCCTGGCTTTCTCCGTTGGTCTGAAAATGAAGGCAGATCTGTTGCTGGTCGATGAGGTGCTCGGGGTTGGTGACATGGCTTTCCGGATCAAGGCTCAGGATGCTATCCAGGCCAGGATTAACTCAGAACAATCTGTGATCTATGTTTCCCACAACGCTGATTCGGTAGCGAGCTTGTGCCAGCGTGTGATCTGGCTCGAGGATGGCGAAATCATGGCTGAAGGCGATCCTTCAGAGATCATTAAACGGTATCACGATTATACCGAATCACACCGTGGTGTCGGCCGGCCGTCTGGTGTGAAGGGGTCCTGAGTGGGCAAAGGCGCCTCATCAGAAACACCCGTGAGCGTTTCGGTTCTGATGAGTACACGGAACCGTTCGACCACGTTGTCGCGGGCTATCGAGTCAGTACTCAACCAGCAAGATGTGTCTGTCGAATTGATCATCGTTGATGACCACAGCAGTGATCAAACCCGGGACGTCCTCGTTAACTGGCGGGATGATCAGCGCGTCATCTGTATGCACAATGCTGAGAACCTGGGTTTGTCTGCATCATTGAACCGTGCAGCCAGGCGTGCCAGCGGGGAGTATCTGGCGCGTATCGATGATGATGATTACTGGACCGATAATACAAAGCTCAGACAACAACTGGCGTGGATGGAGGCCCACCCTGACGGGGTCTTATTGGGTACTGCCTATATTGATGAACAGGGCAGGGAGTCGACCAATCCTTTGAGCGACACAGAGATTCGTAAACAGATGTTATTCCGCTGCCCATTCTGTCATTCCAGCACGCTGATCCGTCGCACGGCATTTGAGGCGGCATCTGGCTATAACGAGTCCCTGCCTTACGCAGAAGACTGGGATCTGTGGGCCAGGCTCGGCAAGCGGGGTGTGCTCGGCAATCTGGACCAGGTGACCCTGATCAAGGAGGCTGGTGAGAGCACGCTGTCACAGCGCTATTTTCAGCGCCAGCTGCGGATGGCCCAAAACCTTGCCGAGCAATATGCAGGCGCTTACCCGGGTGCAAGCCGGGCGGTGATGTTTCATCGCTTCAGTCGCGTGTTTTTTGGCCTGGTGCCACTCAACAGTGCGATTCATCGGGGAATGAGCAAACTGTTTCGGCGGGTCTTTCAGCTGGGGAGTTCTGCAAGCAGCGGTAAGACCTGATCTTTTTCGCTGACCAGCGGCTCTGCGAGGGGCCAGGCGATGGCCAGGTCCGGGTCATTCCAGCGAACCCCTGACTCACCGGCCGGATCGTAATAATCCGTGCACTTGTATTCGACATCGGCCGTGTCCGACAGGACCTGAAATCCGTGCGCGAATCCGGCAGGTACGAACAGCTGTTGTTTGTTTTCCTCATTCAGCCGAACGCCAACCCATCGTCCGAAATGCTCTGAACCGGGCCGCACATCGACTGCCACATCAAAGATCTCACCCCGCACGCAGCGCAGCAATTTGCCCTGAGGGCGGCGGGTCTGAAAATGAAGCCCACGCAGTACGCCACGGCGCGAACGGCTATGGTTGTCCTGGCAAAACCCCGCGCCGGCGCCGGTCAGTTCGGCGTATCGATCCTCACGCCAGGTCTCCAGAAAAAACCCACGTTCATCGCCATGTACTTTGGGGGTGACCAGTACTACTCCGGGCAGGGTGGTTTCCTCGAAAGTCACTGCTGCTGCTCCACAAGCCGGGCCAGGTAAGTGCCATAGCCGCTTTTCTTGAGCGGCTCGGCTAGACGCAAAAGCTGTTCGCGGTTAATCCAGCCCTTATGCAGGGCGACTTCCTCAGGGCTTGCGACCTTAAGGCCCTGGCGGCGTTCCAGCGTCTGGATAAAGTGCGCCGCCTCGAGCATGGCATCAAAGGTACCGGTATCCAGCCAGGCCATGCCGCGACCCAGCCGCTGTACGGCCAGGTTTCCCTGTTCCAGGTAGTGGCGATTGACGTCGGTGATTTCGAGTTCGCCGCGAGCCGACGGGCGAATGTTGCGGGCCACATCAACCACGTTTTCATCATAAAAATACAACCCGGTGACTGCGTGGTGGCTTTTTGGCCTGGCGGGTTTTCCTCGATGGATATGGCGCGGCCGGTTTCATCAAATGCGACGACACCAAAGTCTTCCGGATTACTGACCTGGTAGGCAAACACGCTGGCACCCGATGGCTGACTGGCCGCTTCGCGGAGTTGGTCTTCCAGTCCGTGACCAAAAAACAGGTTGTCACCGAGGATCAGGGTACAAGCGTCATTGTTAATGAAATCCTCACCGATCAGAAAAGCCTGCGCAAGACCATCCGGCGAAGGCTGTATCGCATAGGACAGGTTGATGCCCCACTGCGAACCATCGCCAAGCATCTGTTCGAAACGCCCCGTATCGTCCGGCGTGGAGATAATCAGAATATCCCGCAGTCCGGCCAGCATGAGGGTGGTCAGCGGGTAGTAAATCATTGGTTTGTCATAAACCGGCAACAACTGTTTGCATACCCCCAGCGTCACCGGATGCAATCGCGTGCCGGAGCCGCCGGCCAGAATAATACCCTTGCGGGAAATCTCGCTCATGAGGCTTCTCCCAGGCGCTCAAGCCGATAGCGGCCGTCGAGTACCCGTTGCCACCAGTCCTGATTATCGAGGTACCAGCTGACCGTTTTACGCAGACCCGACTGGAAGTTTTCAATAGGTTTCCAGCCGAGTTCACGATGCACTTTACCCGCATCGATCGCATAGCGAACATCATGACCGGGCCGGTCCTTAACAAAGGTCACCAGATCGCGAAATGATGTCAACTGACCTGGCCGACGGTCGGCTGCCATTTCTTCCAGCAGGTCACAGATCTGGTGCACCACATCCAGATTCCGTGCTTCGTTCCAGCCACCAATATTGTAAGTCTCGCCAGGCTCGCCGCCTTCCAGGACGCAGACCAGCGCGCGCGCATGATCTTCTACATACAGCCAGTCACGAACCTGCTGTCCATCGCCGTATATTGGCAGTGGCTTACCCTGCAGGGCGTTGAGGATCATGTGCGGGATGAGTTTTTCCGGAAACTGGCAGGGTCCGTAGTTATTGGAGCAATTCGTGACCAGGATCGGCAGGCCAAAAGTACGACCCCAGGAACGAACCAGGTGGTCCGAGCCGGCCTTGGTTGCGGCATAAGGCGAGCTGGGCTGATAGGCAGTGTCTTCGCGAAACAGATCATCTTGCGGGCCCAGGTCGCCATAGACCTCATCGGTAGAGACGTGCAGAAAGCGGAAACCCCCTGGTGCATCTTTTTCGCGATACTGGCGTGCCGCCTCCAGAAGTGTATAGGTGCCCACAAGATTGGTTTGCACAAAGGTTCCGGGTCCATCAATGGATCGATCAACATGGCTTTCCGCAGCCAGGTGCATGACCGCATCCGGACGATACTTGCTGAACAGCGCCTGCATGGCCGTTGCATCACAGATATCCGCCTGCTCAAAGTGGTACCGGGACGACTCCGCGACTGCCGCCAGAGAGTCAGGGTTGCCTGCGTAGGTGAGCAAATCGACGTTGATCACGGTGGCAGTCGTGTTCTGGATAAGGTGTCTGACCAGCGCCGAGCCGATAAAGCCAGCGCCGCCGGTGACTAGAATTTTCACAATCGCATTCCTTTCAGTATCGGCCGTGGTCATCCTGGGTCTGAACCGGGCCTGTTTCGAACCAAGCGCATTATACGGTCTTCGCAGGCGAATGACTGGACCCTCCAGCCCATGGCTGTTAGCTTCAGCGGGGTATTAAAGCAGGATAAGGGTACTCAGTGAGCGCAGGGAAAATATCTGCAGATGTGGTGCTGGTCACCGGTGGGGCAGGCTATATCGGTTCCCATGCCTGTGTGAGCCTGGTGCAGGCAGGGTATCAACCGTTGATTGTCGATAACCTGAGCAACAGCAGCCGCGGCGTGCTGCCGCGTCTGAGCGACCTTTGCGGACAGCCGGTTTCGTTCCTGGAAGGTGATATCCGCGACTTCAACTGGCTGCAGCAAGTATTGCGTAAATATCGCCCTCGCGCCGTCCTGCATTTCGCGGGCCTCAAGTCGGTCGGTGAATCTGTTGAATTCCCCGATCTCTACCATGAGAACAACGTCGTCGGCTCACAAACCCTGGTTGACGCCATGCAGGACACAGGTATCAAGCACCTGGTCTTCTCTTCTTCAGCGACCGTCTACGGTGCTGCTGAGCAGGTTCCCGTGGCCGAATCAGCACCACTCAGCGCGGTGAACCCCTATGGTCAGACCAAGCTTGATGTTGAGCGCCTGCTGGCCAAACGTTTCGCGGAAGATCCGCAGTGGTCCATCGCCTGCCTGCGCTATTTTAATCCGGTGGGGGCACACCCCAGCGGCCAGATCGGCGAGAACCCGAAAGGGATTCCCAACAACCTTATGCCCTACATCACCCAGGTAGCCGTCGGCCGACGGGAATACCTGAATGTGTACGGAAACGATTACCCAACCCCGGACGGCACCGGAGTCAGGGACTACATCCACGTGATGGACCTGGTAGAAGGCCACATCGCAGCCCTGAAGCTACTCGGCCAGGCGCCCGGCCTGCACCACATCAACCTCGGTACAGGCAAAGGCGTATCCGTACTGGAAATGATCAAAGCCTTCGAAAAAGCCTCCGGTAGAACCATCCCCTATCGCATCGTGAATCGACGCCCCGGTGACAGCGCTGAAATCTGGGCCGACCCAGCACTCGCAGAACATAGCATGGGCTGGAAAGCACACCGGAATCTGCAAGACATGTGCGCCGACAGCTGGCGCTGGCAACAACAAAATCCGGAAGGCTACAACGAAGGTTGACCGGGGTGGTCGCCGGTGCGCCGGGCGCAGGGCCCGGCCGGCCAGGACAGAACACACCGCAACAACCGCCAACGGAGTCACCGCCAGCCTGGTAATTTGTAGAAGGCATGAAAAAGCCCCACCGGAGTGGGGCTTTTTACAGTACTGAAAGTGCATCCTTACTCGACGGTAAGACCGCGGCGGATCAGCAGGGGCTGTACGTCCGGTTCGCGGCCGCGGAAGTCGACGAACAACTCCATGGCGTCCTTGGAGCCACCCTGCGACAGCAGGGTCGCGCGGAAATGATCGCCGTTCTCACGCAGCATGCCGCCGTTTTCCTTGAACCACTCCACCGAATCGGCATCGAGTACTTCGCTCCAGATATAAGCGTAGTAGCCGGCTGAATACCCACCCACGATGTGGGAGAAGTAGGCGCTGCGGTAGCGCGGAGGAACCGGATCAAAGGCGATACCGGCTGCTTCCAGGGCTTGCGCTTCAAAGGCCAGAAGTTCTTCAGCGCTGGGTACTTCTTCCGGTGATAACTGGTGCCATGCCTGGTCAAGAAGGGCGGCGGCCAGATATTCCGTTGTGCGGTAGCCCTCGTTGAACATGCTTGAGGCCAGCACTTTGTCCAGCATTTCCTGCGGCAAAGGTTCGCCGGTCTCGTAATGCACGGCGTAATTGGCCAGAACTTCCGGCCAGTCGGCCCACATTTCGTTAACCTGCGAAGGATATTCTACAAAATCCCGGGGCACCGAGGTGCCTGAGAAACTCGGATATTTCACGTCGGAGAACAGGCCGTGGAGTGCATGACCAAACTCATGGAAGAGGGTGGTGACCTCGTCCCAGGTCAGTAAAGTCGGCTCGCCGGGAGGTGGTTTCGGGATGTTCAGGTGATTGGCAACGACGGGCTTGGTGCCAAACAGTTCGGACTGGCTTACAGCCGAGTTCATCCACGCGCCGCCGCGTTTGCTTTCGCGGGCATACATGTCTTCGACAAACAGTCCAAGCGTGCTGCCATCGGCCTCGAATACTTCCCAGACGCGAACATCAGGATGATAGACGGGCAGATCGGTGCGCTGTTCGAAGGTCAGGCCAAAGACCTGTTCGGCCGCGAAAAACACACCATTGATCAGAACGCTATCCAGCTCGAAATAGGGCTTGAGCTGCGCGGCATCAAAATCGAATTTCTGCTTACGCAGTTTCTCCGTGTAATAAGACCAGTCGGCAAAGGTCAGCTCGAAATCGCCGCCCTCAGCGTCAATCATGGCTTGCAGTTCGGCTGCCTCTCGCTGTGCATTCACCAGCGATGGCGGGGCGAGGCTGGCCAGGCGTTCATTGACGGCCTCAACAGTCTGGGCAGTCTGGTTTTCCAGCCCGTACGCGGCATGGTTGGGATAACCCAGCAATTCGGCGCGTTCAGCGCGAATGAGCGCTGCCCGGGTCAGGGTTTCACGGTTATCAAATTCGCCACCACTGGAGCCACGCCCGAGTGATGTGTCGGCGATGCGCAGACGCAGGTCGCGGTCAGTCAACGACGCCAGCGCCGGTTGGCCGCTGGTGTTGAGCATCGGAATGACATACTGGCCTTCGAGGCCACGCGCCTCGGCTGCTACCGCGGCGGCTGCGATACCAGCCTCACCCAGGCCATCGAGCAGAGCCGGGTCATCGACCACGATGGCCTTGGCATTCACCTCACCCAGAACATTCTGGGAAAAGCGCGTTTGCAGGGTAGCCAGTTCGGCGTTGTAGGCCATGAGCTGTTCTTTTTCAGCGTCATTGAGACGGGCGCCGGCGCGAACAAAATCGGTATAGGTCTCCTCAATCAGGCGATAGGACTCCGGATCCAGATCCAGATCATCGCGCTGCGCATAAATGGCCTGTACCCGTTCAAACAAGGCCGGATTCAACAGGATGGCATCGCGATGCGCGGCCAGTTGCGGTGCCATCTCGCTGCGCACGGACTCAATGGTGTCGTTGGTGTTGGCGGATGCCATTGCATAAAACACCCGGGATACACGACTCAGCACTTTGCCGGTGAGCTCCATGGCGACCAGGGTGTTCTCAAAGGTCGGGGCTTCCGGATTATTCGCGATGGCCTCGATCTCTGCGATCTGTTCTGCCATACCCAGTTGGAAAGCGGGCAGGTAGTGTTCATTTTGAATCAGGTCGTAAGGCGGGTACTGCAGGAACAGGGTGCTTTCAACTAAAAAGGGATTGGCATCCTGGTCCAGCGTCACCGGTGCGATCGCATCGCTGGAGACTGCATCGGTCATTGCGGTTGCCTCGGCATTGGTTTCAGGTTCGGACTTGGAACATGCGGTGGCGGCGAGGCTGATGGCCACGGCCACGGCCAGTGTTGAACGGATTTTCATCAGGGGACATACCTTTGGTTTGATTAGCAGCCGGCCAATATACCGCAAATGACGCGCGCAGGCTCGCTCGCCGCGTGCAGAGATGCACGCGGTGAGACGAACAGAGTCAGGCTTTGAGCGGTTTGATCGGCAGGCTACGGTGACGCGGGCCGCCAGCGGCAAAAATCGCATTGGCGAGCGCCGGTGCAAAAGTGGGCACACCGGGCTCACCCAAACCGGTGGGCGTTGCGTCGGTATTGGTGAAATAGACGTTTACCTCCGGCGGGGCTTCATTTGCGCGCAATACCGGGTAGTTGTCAAAGTTTGAGTTCACCACGGCGCCATCCTGAAAGGTGATTTCGGTGTACAGCGCCAGCGACATACCCATGATGACGGCGCCCTCCATCTGTGCGCGCGCCTGGTCCGGGTTCAGCACCAGGCCGCAATCCACAACGCAGTCAACGCGCAGTACGCGGACATCATCGCCATCGAGCGCGACATGGACGGCCATCGCCACATACGATTCGAAGCTATGGTGAACAGCCAGGCCAAGACCCTCGCCATCGGGCAGGTCTTTGCCCCAGCCGGCTTTATCCGCAACCATTTCGAGCACGCCCAGGGACCGTTGGACCTGTTCGGCCTGTTCAGGATTGGTGTTGTTGCGATAGATCTGCTGGTAAAACGCCAGCGAGTCCATACCGGCTTGTTGAGCCAGCTCGTCGGTAAATACATTGATCGCAAAACCATAAAAAATGGCATAAACGGCGCGATACCAGCCGATCCTGGTGTGCGAGGGCGCCAGGCCCGACTCGATCTCCAGGTTGATGATGCCGTAAGGGTGGTTATTGAGCGCTTCCAGGTCACCTTCGGAGGGACGGTCAACTGAGGGGTTAAAAGTGCTTGAGATGGACGGAAACGCCGCCCGATGCAGCCAGCCGGTCACGTTGCCCGCCTCATCCATTGAGGCTTCAATATGCTGGGCGCTGACGGAATGGTAATAACCGGTGCGGGTGTCTTCCTCGCGGGACCAGGTCAGATTGACCGGCAGGCCGGTCGCTTTGGACATGGCCGCCGCCTCATGCACGTAGTCACACTTGAATTTACGGCCGAAAGCGCCGCCCGCCATCATGACCCGCACTGTAACCTGCTTTGGGTCGATGTTCAGAAACTTGCCCAGGGTCCGTTGGATGCCCGCCGGATCCTGTGTCGAGGCCCAGACTTCGCAGCTGCCGTCCGGTTTTACCCAGACAGTGCTGGCCATCGGCTCCATCGGTGAATGTGACAGGTGACCGCCGGTGTAGGTTGCCCGATAACGCTTACTGGCTGACTCGAATGCTCCCTTAACATTGCCTTTGCTGAACACCGGCTCGGCCTCTGATTCCACGACCCGGATCAGTTCAGCCTTGTATTCAGGTGAGTTGTAGACCGCATTGGGTCCCGGCTCAAACTCAATCTCGACGGCATTCAGGGCCTGTTGCGCATGCCAGGTTGTGTCAGCGATAACCCCGATGCCCCCGAGTGAGCTGTAGCCATCCTGGATAGGGTCGATCTGGATAACGTCCACCACGCCAGGCATGGCACGGGCTGCATCAGCATTAAACGACTTCACGCTGCCACCCCTGACTGGAACATGGCGAACAGCGCCGTATTTCATACCGGGTACGCGGGCATCAGCGCCATAGATTCGCGTGCCAGTAACCACTTCCATCAGATCCACGCGTGGCAGCGGCTGGCCGATGTAACGGAATTGGTCGGGGGTTTTCAGCGTGACGGAATCGGGAACGGGCAGCAGGGCAGCGTCAGCGGCCAACTCACCGTAGCCCAGGGTCCGGTCGTTTTGTCGATTATGAACCTGGTGATTTTGCGCATAACACTCGGTGCTATCGATTCCCCAGCGCTGTGCCGCGGCACTGATCAGCATGGCCTGCGCCGCCGCGCCGGCTTCGCGCATGGGTACAAACATCTGGTTGATGGAGTTGGAACCACCGGTGGCCTGCGGGCCAAATTTCTCATCCGCATCACCCTGCAATACGGTGACCCGGTCCCAGTCCGCTTCCAGCTCATCAGCAACGGCGGCGGGCAGGGCGGTGGATATGCCCTGGCCCATTTCGCAGCGTCCACAGTACAGGGTTGTCGCACCGTCCTCGGCGATATGAATAAAGGCATTCATCTCGGTAGACGGTGTGGCAACGGCGTGGCCTGGATTGGCCTGCAGATTAAAAGTGACACCCAGCGCCAGGCCGCCCGCGGCAACACCCGTGCTGCGCAGGAAATCTCTTCGGTTAATATGGAAGGCGCTCATCTCAGGTGTCCCTCGAGTTGTCTGCCGCGCTTTTTATCGCGGCTTTGATGCGGTTATAGGTGCCGCAGCGGCAGATATTGCCCTGCATGGCGGTGGTAATTTCCGCATCAGTCGGATTCGGGTTGCTTTCCAGAAAACTAGCCGCATTCATGATTTGTCCCGCCTGGCAGTAACCACACTGTGGCACGCGCTGCTCAACCCAGGCGATCTGCAACGGGTGACTGCCGTCTTCCGACAGACCCTCGATGGTTGTCACCCTGCGGCCATAAGCGGCGCTGAGCGGAATCAGGCAGGAGCGAATGGCCTGGCCATCAAGATGTACCGTGCAGGCGCCACATAAACCTTTGCCGCAGCCAAACTTGGTGCCGGTTTGTTGAAGCACATCACGCAGAAACCAGAGCAGCGGCATTTGCCCGTCTGAATCTGTTTCGTGCCGGGTGCCGTTAATCTCGATCGTGTTGGCCATGGGTACGCGCCTGCTGAGTGTTTAAATCGTTAATTTAACTCATCACGCATCAGAAATCTGTGAGTGTGCAGGTCTGGTGGCCATTCACTGCTGTTGGGTGGGGCTTCATAAAACGTGAATGAAAGGAATGCGGGGCGGAACGCCGACAGGGTGGCCCATGGCGAGGTAAAAAAGGCAAGAAAAAAGGCCGGGACGAATCCCGGCCTTTTCCCAGCGGTCAAAAACCGCTCCCCTTTCAATCTGACAATTGCCGCCAGTTCCCCTTTCTCTAACTTAACAACCGTATTCTGTTGGCATTTCATATCACGGGCCTGATAACAATTGGCTTTTTGCAACAAACTCGTGAAAATTCGTAAGTCATTGCAGATCGGTGATGTGTTTTTCGGCAGAACGCCGTTAGTAAAGTTAAGGGAGATGACAGGGCACGACGCCCGGTCAAGGTGCCATCCACCGGGCACTACACCAATGGAATGGTCACAAGACGGGGCCGGCCTGCACTGCAGTCCGGCCCCGTTTTTATTTCGACGGAAGCGCCGGAACGCCGGCCCTGAAGTGAGGGTTTGTTTTGCGGCTTAGTTATCCGCCGTTACCGGCAGGGGCTGACGACCACCCCGCAGGGAATCCAGGGCAGCGCGACTTTTCTGAACATCCGGGTGCCGGTCGTCAAACAGCCCCTCGCGGGTAGCCAGCGCACGCTCCAGCAGCGCCTGTGCCTGGCCCATATCGTTCAATTGCCATCGAATCAGCCCCAGGTAGTGCTGTGCTCTAGCGGTGCTGCGGTGACCGGAGCCGTGTATCCGTTCCCAGGTGACGAGGGCCTGGGTCATGAGCCGGTCGGCCTCCTCGTAACGGCCGAGGGCCGCCAGGGCCAGGGCTGTATTCTGCCCACTGAATGCGCTCAGAACATGACTCTGGCCATTGGTGGCCAGGCGAAATTCCAACAACTCCTGGTGGATGGTGAGTGCCTCTTCGTATTCACCGCGCTGCCAGGCCAGCCAGCCAAGAGCGTCCCTGACGGCCCGCGTGCCCCGGTCATCTTCACCATAAAAGTTGACTGCAAGGCCCAGGGCGCGATCCAGATTACGGCTGGCGTTGCGGTAATCACCGGCAAAGCCCTCATTAATGCTCAGGGCCAGCAGGCTGTTAATCAGATCCGGGTGATTGCGCCCAAGCACACCCTCTCGCAAGGCCAGGGCACGTTGTCCGGCAATGATGCCCTCGTTGTAACGTCCCCAGCGTGTGAGCGCCTGGACCAGGCGCTCCAGGGCGCGTATCGCATTGCTGTCATCGGGCGATTCAATGGTCGCCCATACGTCATAGGCTTCACGAAGGTGTTTTTCAGCGTCATCCAACTGGCCGATTGCTTCTTCGGACTGGGCCAGATTTGCCAGCGTATCGGCGATACGCTGGCCGTTGCCAAGCATGCTGCGGTAAATCTCAATGGCCTGGCTGAAGTAGGCCTCGGCCTCGGCACTGCGCCCACGGGTTTGCAGGATTACACCCAGATCGTAGAGTGAATTCGCCAATGCACGGTCATCCTGACCGCGCATCTCGAATTCACGAATTTCCAGCGCCCTTTCATGGGCGGTAATCGCTTCGTCCAGGCGCGATTGATCTGAATACAGTTCGCCGAGACGGCTCCAGAGATCCGCCGTAATGGCGAGATCCTGGGGCCGGGCACGACGGGCTATGTCCAGCGCTTCCAGTAACAGCGGCTCGGACTCCTCGTAGCTCATCCGGGTTCGCAGGATATCGGCCAGTTGACCCATGCTGTCTGCCACCGAGGGGTGGTTTGGGCCGAGTAACTCGCGTCGTGTATCCAGGGCCTGGCGGACCATACCCTCCGCCTGGTCCAGCATGAACAGTTCTGTGTAGACCTCGCCCAGCAGCTGTCTCAGGCGTGCTTTAGCCAGAGGGTCCACGGCTTCCATGCTATCCAGGTTATTGGCACCCAGATTCAACAATTCACGGGTCGTCATGCGTTCTGGTGCACCACTGGCTTCACCCGTCAGGCTGAACAGGCTCACCAGGAAATTGGAGAGCTCGCGGGATTCAGCCAGGGCCTCTTCGGCCAGCATGGCTTCGCGGCTGGCGCGTTCTGCTTCCAGGTTGGCGCGGCGTGCCTCGCCGGACCAGGCCACCAGGCCGACCACCATGGCGCCGATCAGCAAGGCTGCGGCGGCAACAAAACCGAGGTTGCGTTGCGCGAAAAGACCGATGAGGTAGGTAAAATCCTGTGCCTGGGCAGAGACGGGCTTGCGATTGAGGAAGTTGGCCAGGTCATCGTAGAACGCCGCGACCGAGGCGTAGCGATCTTCCCGGTCCCGGGAGATGGCTTTCATGATGATCGCGTCCAGATCCGCAGATATTGTTTTGATCAGTCGTGCGGGCCGGGTGCCACGCGCCGCGGCGATGGCCTCGGCATTGGCCTGATCCATCATGGAAATCTGCTGCGCCGGGTGGAATGGCGTATCTTCATTGATCTTGCGCCAGACTTCCTGCATGGAGTCGCCGGGTTCGTCGAAAGGCCGCCGGCCGCAGGCCAGTTCGTACAGCACAATGCCGAGGGTATAAACATCCGATCGCGTATCCAGGCCGAGGTCCGCGCCCTCCGGCTCGAGGGACTCCGGCGATGAATAGCCTGGTGTTCCCGCCCTCTGGCCTTTCTGACGTGCTTCGCCGGCCGTCTCGTCAATTCCCAGGGAAATACCGAAATCGATCACCTTGACCATGGGCACCTGGTCAAGCTCTGTCACCAGGATATTGGAAGGCTTCAGGTCCCTGTGCAGCAGTTGGCGTTGGTGCGCGTGCTGCACCGCGAGCAAAACATCCATGAAAATATGCAGACGTTCCCAGATGCTCAGACTGCGACTGTCACAGTAGCGGGTAATCGGCATGCCCTGAACCAGCTCCATGGCGAAGAACAGCTTGCCGTCCTCGGTCGAGCCGGCTTCAAACATCTGCGCAATGTTCGGGTGGCTGAGGCGCGCCAGTGAGCGACGTTCGGCGTCAAAGCGGGCCTCGTCCGCCGCGGTGGACAGACCGTGTCGCATGATCTTGAGGGCGACCTGGCGCTGGATTGGCTCTTTCTGATAGGCAAGATAGACACGGCCCATGCCACCTTCACCCAGCACTTGCTCAAGGGTGTAGTGGCCAATGGTGCGTCGAATGGGTTCTTTGGTTTTCTCTTTGTGATTCTGTTCGAGCCGGTCGAGGTCCAGGTCGATGGTCGTCATCAGTGGCGCTTCGAGAACTTTCTCGGCTTTTGACTCGCCTTCCAGAATGTTGATGACCCGAAGGATCACTTCCTCATCATTCGTCGCTTGACGTAAGTGCGCTCGCCGCGCTTCCGGGGTCAGATCGACCACCTCATCAAGCAGTTCCGCGATTAGCCTGTCCTTTTGCTGTTGCGTTGATGCACTCATGGGCCCTGTTTCCGTCAGCGCTCCTGGTCTTCACTAAGCCAGTCGTGCAGCAACATACGGGCAACCCGCCAGTCACGCGCCACAGTTGGTACCGAGATATCGAGTACCTCGGCAACTTCTTCCTGGGACATGCCGCCAAAGTAGCGCAGGACCACGACTTGTTCCTGGCGGGGGTTAACGGCCTTTAAGCGTGCCAGCGCTTCTTCCAGCGCCAGCATGTCAACGTCATCGGGGCCGGCGGCGACAGCGCCTTCGACCAGGGTGACCCGATCGGCGGGATCAAACCGTTTGTCCGCATTTTTCTTGCGTGCGTGGT
Source organism: uncultured Gammaproteobacteria bacterium (assembly GCA_942491555.1). Taxonomy (GTDB): domain Bacteria; phylum Pseudomonadota; class Gammaproteobacteria; order Xanthomonadales; family SZUA-36; genus Marinihelvus. The sequence continues at coordinate 270,869 of CALOBN010000003.1, read as the reverse complement.
CGATCAGCAGATGACGCATGGCCTGGGCGGCCGCTGCCAGAAAGTGGGACCGGTTTTTAAAAGGGGTGTCGGTCGGCGCATTCATGCGCATCAGGGCTTCACTGACCAGGGCGGTGGGCTGCAGGGTGTGACCGGCCCTTTGCTGGGACATGTAAGCACCCGCGGTGCGGTGCAGCTCGTGGTAGAGCAGGGGGAGTAATTTATCCAGCGCACCCGCATCGCCACTGCTCCATTGGTCCAGCAGTTGCGTGATTTCGCTGTCGGTTTCCGTGTCAGTCATCTGGTTTTTCTCACTCCGCCCGCCGGCCTGATTGTACATGGCGCAGAGCGGTTCTTGGCAAGCAGCAGTAAGCCGCCTGCATCAGAGTAATTTTTTAATGATATGTTCCGGCCGCGCGCGTCGTTCGTTTTTGGTAGGGAAGGTGTTGATTTATGGTTTGAGTCGGTAACTCGAGCGTTGTCCGGCACATAGCCCAAGCACCTTAATTCAGCTTTAAGGAGATCCAAGGAATGGATCAAACGAACAAATCCACCAATAGAGCCGACCCTGCGGAACCTCGTCATGACCGCCTTCTGGCGGTCATGCTCGAGGGTGTTCTTGACCTGGAAATGACGGCTGCACGAGCCGCACTGGAACGCAGCAGTGCACCGCCAAGACTGGTCGACCGGGCCCTCAGCCTGCTGCGACAGGAATCAGCAACGCCGGGTTTCGTTAACAGTCCCCTGGAACCTCACCGACACCCTGCACATGATTATCTGCTGGACGTCAGCGGGTACCAGGAAGAGTAAAGCATCGGGTCGACATGCTCCGGATTACTCGGGCAAGACGGCGTTTGCGGTGACGGCCGGCAAGCCTGTTTCTGCTGCCATTGCATTGAATGCCGCCAGTTCTTTGCCAATCAGCTGATCAAGCAGGTCCAACTGCACGTCGATTTCACTGACCAACTCATCACGAACTGCGATCGCCGACGCTGTGGGTGGATAATCGCCCACGTCTGCCATACCCATGACACCAGCCAGCTTGTCGTTGAGTCTGATCGGAAAGTTAAGCGGGTCCTGGGGGCTTTCCAGGCGGGTCTGGTACAGGGCCGCTTCAACCTCCCCGAGTTGGGCTTTGAGCGCGTCACCACGCTCAATAAGTGCCTCGAATTGAGGCTGATCCCCGGCGCGTGCCTCGACCTGGCTGATGGATTGGTTCAGTTCACGAATCGTGCGAATGGCCTGGTGGGTTTCCGTCAGCTTCAGGTTGATGCCCTGTACGAACTCAAACTGCTCGGTGAGCGCCACAATATCCGCACTCGCGCGCGGGTCGGCCAGTACCTCAACGGGTACGGTCTGCGCAAAATCGCCGATGGTCATTGTGGCCTGATAGTTGCCCGGGAGGGCCAGCGGTCCTTCCAGACCGCGGTTCCACAGGACCAGACCCGCAAAGGTTTCAACACTGGGGTAACGCAGATTCCAGACAAATTGATGCAGCCCGGCACCGGCCTCGAGCAAACGGTCGTCATCAGCAAAGGCGGGTTCCTCATTGTCTTCGATATCGGCCGGCTTGCGCGTAAAGCGGCGCACGAGGTTACCATTCGTATCGCTAATCTCCAGGGTCAGCGGGGTGTCCTCATCCAGCGCTTCGCTCAGCAGGTAGTGAAACACCACGCCCGACGGTGCATGCGTGCCCGCCTGGCCGGGATCATCGCTGGGTTCATTGGCCAGTCGCCAGGCCGCGGCGGGTTGGTAAAGGCCGTCGCTTTCAGGCGCATCTCCCGCCGCCATCTGGCGAACAACATTCAGGGGGTCAAGAATCCAGTAACCCCGGCCCTGGGTGGCGGCAACCAGGTTGTCCTCCTTGATGGCCAGATCGGTGATGGGGACGATGGGCAGATCAAGCTGAAATGCCTCCCATGAGGCGCCATCATCTGTGGACAGGTACAGGCCCCACTCGGTTCCGGCATAGAGCAGTCCGGGCTGGGCTGGATCGGCACGGATGACCCGGGTGAAGTGATCCCGCTCAATCCCTTTATCGATGCGCTTCCAGCTGCGACCAAAATCGGTGGTGCGGAACAGCCAGGGGCTGAAGTCATCACTCTTGTAACCGGTTGCCGCCAGGTACAGACCACCGGGGATAAACGGGTGCGCCTCGATGCTGTTGATCTGGATTTCCTCCGGCAGCCCTTTGGGCGTCACGTCGGTCCAGGTTTCACCCGCGTCGCGCGTCAGGTGCACCATGCCGTCATCTGACCCGGTCCAGATAATACCGGCTTGAAGCGGTGATTCGGCGACCGCAAAAATGGTGCCGTAGTACTCAACGCTGGTGTTGTCCTGCGTAATCGGACCACCGGATGAGCCCTGTTTGGCCTTGATATCACGGGTCAGGTCGGGGCTGATGGCTTCCCAGGTCTGTCCTTCATCCCGGGTTCGAAACAGGACATTGCCGGCGGCGTACAGCGTGTTCGCGTCATGCGGCGAGAAAAGTATCGGAAAATTCCAGTTGAAGCGATAGGTCAGGTCGGCCGCACCCCAGCCCATGGGATTGTCGGGCCACACATTAATCATGCGCCGTTCCCCGGTGGTATGGTCCATGCGCACCAGGTAGCCACCGTAGGAACCGCCGTAAACCACGTCCGGGTTATCCGGATTGGCCACGATATGGCCGCTTTCCCCGCCGGCGGTGGGTTCCCAATCACGGGCCGTGATGGCGCCACCGCGGGCTGAGCGGGAGTTTATGCGCACTGCTGAATTGTCCTGCTGCCCGCCAAGCAGACGATAAGGAAAAGCGTTATCGGTCGAGACCCGGTACATCTGCGCGGTCGGCTGATTGGCCTGGGTCGACCAGCTTGCACCACCGTCATAGCTCACATTGGCTCCGCCATCATTGGCCTGGACCATGCGCATCGGGTCTGCGGGGTCGATCCACAGATCGTGGTTATCGCTGTGCGGCGTGGGTATTGCCGAGAAGGTTTTACCGCCGTCGGCAGAGCGGTGGAATTGCACGTTGGACACGTACACCACTTCTTCGTTGAGCGGATCGGTATTGATTCTGGTGTAGTACCAGGCGCGTTGCCGAAGCTTGCGCTCGCTGTTGACGCGCTCCCATGTTGTTCCGGCATCGCGGGACCGGAAAACGCCGCCATCTGCCGCTTCAATCATCGCGTAGAGGTTGTCCGGGTTACCCGGAGATATTGCGATACCGGCAATGCCGAGGGGCGGCGCCGGCATACCCTCATTTTCCGACAAGAGGGTCCAGCTATCACCACTGTCTGTGCTCTTCCAGATGGCGGAGCCTTCGCCCCCGGACTCAAGGCTGTATGGCGTGCGCAGGAGTCGCCAGGTTGTCGCGTAGAGAATCCGCGGATTGGTGGGGTCCATCGCCAGATCGACAGCGCCGGCGAATTCGTTGGCAAACAGAATCTGTTCCCAGGAGTCACCGCCGTCGCGGCTACGGTACACGCCGCGCTCTTCGCCGGGCCCGTGGATATTGCCCATCACTGCGGCATATACAAGGTCCGGGTCGCGTGGATGAATGCGCAGGCGACTGATATGCCGGCTGTCCGGAAGCCCTTTAAAGGTCCAGCTGCGGCCGGCATCGGTCGATTTCCAAACGCCATCGCCATGCGCCACATTGCCGCGCACCGTTTTCTCGCCGCCACCTACATAGATCACCGCCGGATCCCACTCCGACACCGCGACAGCGCCAATGGATCCGCCGAACCATCCGTCGCTGATGTTGGTCCATTCACTGCCGCCGTTGTTGGTTTTCCAGACGCCGCCGCCGGTGGCACCGAAATAATAGGTTTCGCGATCTCCGGGAATACCCGCTACCGCGGCTGAGCGGCCACCGCGATAGGGGCCGATTTCACGCCATTCCAGCGCTTCGAGTTGGGTGATATCCACATCGGCACGGGCCATGGGAGCCAGTAAAAGAAGGGATAACAGTGCGGTGATCAGCTTGTTGTTCATTATTGTTTCCTGACAGGAATAAGCAGTGAAGATTGGTCGGCACGGATTATGGCATCAAGCCGCAGGGACTGGAGACGGGGCAGGGTGGCACGCGGGCGGATTTGCGCTGCTGACCGGTAAATTATTGAACACCACATGTTCAGTCTGCGGATTGCCCTTTGGCTATCTGGAGTTGTGCCGCCATCGACCAGAAGCCGGCAGATAGCTCAGACAGGCTGTTGGCCTCGGCATTAAGAAGGATCGCAATACCCAGGTCGAGCTCGGGTGCAAATGCGATATCGGCGCGAAACCCCTGTACCCAGCCACCGTGATAGATGACGGTCAGGCCGTCCAGATCATAGACGCGCCAGCCCATTCCATAGTGCGCATCATCGATGATGTCGCGCCAGTATCTACGCCGTAGCTGACCGGTCGTCCGCTTGCGCGGCATTGTCAGATAGGCCACAAGATCGGGCGGAAAAACATCCGGGCGTGCACCAAGCTGGGCCTGCAGCCAGCTTGCCATGTCCGAAATACTGGCGTTGACGCCGGCGGCAGCAGGCAGGTGATAATAATTTGGCTCAACCGAAACCGGTCGCCAGCGCCCGCGCGCCCGAACATGAGGCACGGTGTGATTCGGGTTGTTCATGTAAGCCTGAAAACCAATTGAGGCATTGTTCATCGCCAATGGTTCGAAGATGCGCTGACGAACCAGTTCGTCATAAGGTAGCGTGCTCGAGGCTTCGACCGCTGACTCGAGCAGACTGAAGACCACGTTCTGGTATCCATAACAGGCGCCGGGCGCGCACAGCGGTTCGAGTTCGGCAAGCCTCGCGATGGCCGCTTCGCGCGGCACACCGTCCTCGATCAGGTTGTCGTAAGCGTGCGGGACAAGTCCGACGCTATGCTCAAGAAGATGCCGCAAGCGCACCGCCTGGGTATCACCGATGATGCTGAAGCCGGGCTCGTAGCGCATGACCTGATCGTCCCAGGCCAGCGAGCCATCGTTAGCCAACAGGCCAACCGCTCCGGCGGCGATGGTCTTGGATACCGAGGCGAGACGAAACACGGTGTTGCTGTCGATGGGTATGTTTTGCGATGCGTCCCGATACCCGAGGGTGACCAGGCTAAGGATCCGATCACGGGATACGATTGCGAGCGCCGCGGCGGGGTAGTCGTATTCCTCTGCGGCGGCGCGAAACACCCCGGAAAACTGGTCTGCCACATCCTGTGGTGTTGCTGCGATAGCCGCCCGGCCTGCCATGAGGATCAGCATCAGAAGCGCTGCCAAAAAGCCGGGAAGGGGTGATCGGGCGCGCAGGGTCATAAACATCTTGCCATTCTAACGCCTGTCTGCCCGCTTAAACCATTCGTCGTTTTGCCCCCCTTCACACGGAAATTTAACGGACTTGGCCAATCCTCGTCTGCTAGACTCAGAAGTCCCCTAGTAAAGAAAATTCGGAAGATTCACATGTTTGATAAGCGCAAAGACAGTAACCAGGAAGGACCGAAGGCCCATTATGAAGCGGGCCTGAACGACCTGTCAGCCAGCCAGGCCAGCCAGGCCAGGCAGGCTCAGCCCAGTGGACGGGCGGCTGTTATCGGGCCTCGAATCAAGATCAATGGCGACGTCAGTGGTGAAGAGAATCTCATCATCGAAGGTCAGGTCAAAGGCAGTGTCAATCTCAAGCAATACCGGGTGGACGTAGGTCCTTCCGGCGAAGTTAAAGCTGACATCCAGGCCAAAGTTGTCAAGATCGATGGCACGGTCGAAGGTGATATCGAAGCCAGTGAAATGGCCACGATATCCCGGACCGGTAATGTCCGCGGTAACATCAAGGCGCCGCGGATGACCCTGGAAGATGGTGCGAAGTTCAAAGGCAGCATCGATATGGATCCGGGCGAAGCGACAAAGTCGGAAGCCAAACCTGCAGCCAGCAAGACCGCACCAAAAGAAGCCTCCAGCGAGGCATCCCCGGATGCACCAAAGTCGAATGGTGCTGTGGCCGCTTCAATGCAGGGCAAGGCTTCTTCCGATCAGGGTTTACCCCTGAAAGGTAACTGAGCCGGATCGTGCAAGGCATAGCGCCTGGTAAGCCGGGCGCGAAGTCTCAGCGAGGACAGTAGCACGTGAGCAACGTAGCGACGTCTGCACCTATCGGTGCGGACTCACCCCCTTCTATTCCGGATATGGAGCGTCAGCAGAGCCTGCTGTTTCCCTCCCTTTTCAAGAAACTCGACACCAGCGGGCGGCTTAAAGTGCTCGATATCGGTCCCGCGCACAATGAAACCATTCATTTTTTTTCCCAGGTTCGCTGCCGGCTGCACTTTGCCGGAATGTACAGCGAGCCGCTGACCCTGGACGGGCGGGGAGATAAGAGCAGGGAAGAGCTGGTCGCTGAATTCACCCGGCTTCTCGCAGTGCCGGAGGGAACGAAGTTTGATCTTTGCCTGCTCTGGGACTACCCCAATTACCTGGATGACGAAAGCCTGCAGGCCTTTGATGAAGCACTTCGACCCTATTTGCATGCAAAAACCATGGCGCATGCGTTTGCGGTCCGCACTTCCAACATTGCGCTGACCAATCAGTGGTACGGCATTGATCAACCCCATTTGTTTACCCGTCGTCCCCCGCGTGTCAGGCAACCGGCGTTTTATCCCCATTCGCAGGCGATCCTCATCAATCTGCTGACCGGTTTCAGTATCGAACGTGGCATGTTGCTGCCTGATGGCCGGCTGGAAGTGTCCATGCGTGCAACGGTTGATTAGCGGAATCATGATGGACGGGTCAGTGGATCATTCATTCGCCCGGCAGGGTGCATAATCTGAATTTCAGTTGACCCGTGTCAACCCGACACACCCTGTCAGCGCATACATTGGGCAGCATTCGATGTGCGCGAGACCCCGAAGATGTCTGAAACCGCCCTGTTTGATGCCGACCTGGTCCAGCGCTACGGGCTGAACGGTCCCCGCTACACTTCCTATCCCACCGCTGTGAGTTTTCATGAGGGGTTTGACGAACTGGCTTACCGGGAGCAGGCGTTGCAGAGCAACGAGGATTTTATTCCCCGCCCCCTTTCACTCTACCTGCATCTGCCGTTCTGTCATTCACTCTGTTACTACTGCGGCTGTAACAAGAAAATCACCCGCCACAGCAGTCATGGCGAAGACTATTTGCACTGGCTGCAAAAAGAAATCTGTATGCAGGCAGAGTTGTTTGACAGCGACCGCGAAGTGCTCCAGATTCACCTGGGCGGAGGGACACCGACCTTCTTTGACGATGACCAGCTTGCTGCCATCATGAGGGGCCTGAGTTCAAACTTTCATCTTTCCATGGCGCCGCAGCGGGAGTTTTCGATTGAAATTGATCCCCGCACCGTAGATACGGGCCGGGTCCGGCAGCTGGCCCGGCTGGGGTTCAATCGTCTGAGCCTGGGTGTTCAGGACCTGGACCCCCGGGTGCAGCAGGCCGTCAATCGTGTGCAGGATCCGCAGCAGACGCTTGACTTGATAGGAGCGTCCCGCGAGGCGGGTTTCAACTCGATTTCCATTGATCTGATCTATGGCTTGCCAAAGCAGACCCTGGAATCTTTTCGCACCACACTTGAGGTTGTGATTGAAGCCCGGCCTGATCGTCTGTCAGTTTATAACTACGCCCACTTGCCGGAACTTTTTCGTGCGCAGCGTCTGATCAAGGATGCGGACCTGCCGGTGCCCGAAGTCCGCCTGGCGCTGTTGCAATGCACGATTGAAACGCTTGCTGCGGCAGGTTACCTCTACATCGGCATGGATCACTTTGCCTTGCCGGATAATGAGCTGGTTCGTGCGCGCGATAAAGGACAGTTGCAGCGCAACTTTCAGGGCTACTCCACGTTCGCCGAGTGCGACCTGCTTGGGCTGGGTGTCAGTGCAATCAGCAAGGTCGGGGACAGCTACTCGCAAAACTTCAAAGACCTGATCAACTGGCGACACAGCCTGAAAGCGGGCGACCTGCCTGTCTGGCGCGGCGTGGAACTGAGCAGGGAGGACAGCCTGCGGCGCAGCATTATTGAACAAATCATGTGTCATGGTGCGCTGGATTTCGACCGGATCGAAACGCAGTTCGGAATTGATTTCGGTGAGCATTTCGCCGCAGAGTTGGTCATGTTGAAGAAACTTGCCTGGGATGGCTTGCTTAGATTGTCCGGCAGTGGTTTGCGGGCCACATCGGTTGGGATGTTGCTGGTTCGGGTAATCGCCATGGTTTTTGATGAATCGCTTAAATCAAAAGATCAGGAACGCGCCTTTTCGAAAGTTATTTGATCCATCTTTGCTGGGTTATAATCGAACGGTTCGGTTACGGAAGGGGGCTCCATGAACAGTTCGAATTCTGAGGCTAATTTGGTCAAGCGGGTCCCTGGGGCTCAGCAACGGGTTGCGTGCAGTGAATGTGGCCTGAGCAATTTGTGTCTGCCACGGTTGCTGGACGATCACCAACTCCTTACTTTTGAACAAATTGTCCAGAAGTCGCGACCTCTGCAACGGGGTGAGCATATTTTTCGCGCTGGTGAATCCTTCAGTTCGCTCGCTGCGGTCCGTTCGGGTAGTTTTAAAAGTTACGTGATCAATGAAGAGGGTGAAGAGCAGGTTCTCGGCTTTCACCTGCCTGGAGAAATCATGGGCCTTGACGCCATTCATGCCAACAGCCACACGTCCAATGTGGTTGCCCTTGATACCAGCTCGGTGTGTACCCTGAACTTCGCAACCGTTGCGGACATGGCCAGGACGCTGCCGAATTTACAGGCAGAACTCTTCCGTGTGATGAGTCGTCAAATTGCCGAGTTGGAAGCGAATTCGGCTGATTTAACCGCTGACCAGCGTATTTCCCGGTTCCTGTTGTCGCTTTCCGCACGTTTTGAACGACGGGGTTATTCGCGCCATGAATTCAATCTTTCCATGGCGCGCAGGGATATTGCCAGCCACCTGCGCCTGGCCACCGAGACGGTAAGCCGGGTACTGGCAAGGTTTCAGGAGCGCGAGCTGATCACGGTGCACCGCAAAAACATCAGGATTAATGATTTTGAAGGGCTGGAAGTGGTCGCAGGGCCGGCCGAATAAGCCCCTTACACGGCACCATTCAAATCGTGTTTTTGGTTGCCCGCCCGGTGTGCCGCCCGATCATTGCCTTAGTCTTTTCGTAAGGCCCGGCTCGCTGCCATCGGCGTCGGAAAATTAAACACGATAATCGATGACGAGCCGACAATGCTCAGTACGGTCGCTACCTGGATCAGAATCACCACGTCCGGGCTGAATATGGGCACCTGCATGGCCATGAAAGTAATCAGCAGTGAAAACTCGCTCATCTGACCCAGTCGCCAGCCGGTTTCCCAGGCCAGTTTGGGCGACTCGGAAACCCTGCCCAGCGCAAAACGAAAGATGGCCGGTTTGATGGCGAGCATACCGATTGCAAGTAAGGACGCAGGCAGCAGCACGGCGGGAACAACATCCAGATTGAGTTGCGCGCCCAGCGCAAAAAAGAACAACACCAGGAAGAAGTCCCGTAAGGGATAAAGACGGGTCGAGATGAACTTGGCAATCGGGCTGGTTGCCATGATGATACCGCCGAGAAATGCACCGAGCTCATAGGACAAACCGACCGCATGACCCGCCCAGGCCATGCCCAGGCACCAGGCGATGGTCAGCAGGAAGACAAACTCCTGCACCTGATCAAAACGGCGGAACAGGGGCATGATGATCCATCGCTCAAAGGCATAGCCGCCCACGGCCAGCAACGGCAACCCCAGCAGGGGCATCAGCAGGTCACCCGGCGTTGTTGAGCCTTTGCTCATGGCCTGTAGCGCGATGATCACGGCAATGGCGATCAGGTCCTGCAGCAGCAGCACCGAGATAATGACTTCACCGGTATGGCGGTGGTGCAGCACCGTGGTGGGCAATAGCTTGATGCCTATGATGGTGCTTGAGAACATGCAGGCCGCGCCGATCAGGGCTGCGTCATGCAGGGGAAAATTAAAGACGAGTCCGAGCATGGTTCCTGACACAAAAAACAATACTGAAGTCATCAGCGTGACCAGAGTGGTTTGCTTGAGCAGGGCCAGCAGTTTTTGCGGCGTCAGGTCGAGGCCCAGCAGAAACAGCAGGAAGATGATACCGGCCTCGGAAAGCTCGCCGATGACACGGGTATCGGAAACCCAGCCCAGAACCCAGGGGCCACAGATGACGCCGGCCATCAGGTAGCCCACAATCAGGGCCTGGCGCGCCCACAGCATGACGGTCGCCGCCATTGAGGCACTGGCGAGGACGATGAACAACAGAAAAATCAGGTCGGTTTGCATCGACATGACACCAGTTTCAGAAATCCACTTGTATGCTACACAATCATTTCGTTTGGTGTTCTGGAGGATAGCTGACGGTGAACTGGGGCGAGGAACTTGTTGACGGCCATTGCCCGTATTGTGCGGAGCCGGTCCAGCTGCTTATTGATCCTTCCGGGGGAATGCAGCGTTACATCGAAGATTGCCAGGTGTGCTGCCGGCCCATGACCGTTGTCGTGGAATCAGTGGAACCGGTCTCAATGCATCTTCGCCACGAGGACGAGGCCTGAGCCGCCACGCCATCCCACGAGGGGCAGGCGCGTGGAATGCTGGCCGGCGTTGCCGTTCGGCTTCAAGTTGCCCGCTTGAAGCGGTCCCAGAAGGACTTGTGCACAAGGTCGGTGAATTCGCCCGCGTCCAGAAAAGTGCCATGGCCCGCCGGGCATCGCTCGTAAAGAATATGTGACTGTTCCGCATCGTGTTCTTCAATCATCTTTATTGAACAGCGCGGACAGGTGATATCGTGAACCCGGTTGAACTTCTTGCCAACCCGGACATCCCCGGTGTCCACGATATAGTCGGCCATCCAGGTATCTTCGCGAAGCGCTTCGAGTTCACCGGAGTCAAACCACAGGCCTTTGCATTCAGTGCAGCGATCAACACGCACATCATCGTAGTAGGTCTCTTCGGTTTGCGCAGAGCACTTGGGACATTGCATTGGTGGTTTCCTCCCTGTTCGGGTTTTTGTAAATCATCCCCTTATTCTAGGCACAGTTTGCGCCCTTATTGCATACTCCTTGCAGAAAAGCCCGGGGGACATGCTGAAAATCACTTTCGGGGCTTAGGATTTAAATTAATATAAATTTTAAGTAATTAATATAAGCTATTGTAAAACATTATTAAATAGTTTAATGTTTTTCTGTCTCGACGCGATTGATCGGTCAGCGCATACCGTTGGCAGACAGGATGTCCTAGCAGCAAAGGGAAGCGTCCGAGACTATGTTATTTCTTTCCAAAAACACCAGAACCCACATCTGTTCAACCGAAACCGTCCTGATATCAGTTAGCCTTCGCTGGATACATGTCTGACTTTCACCACACAAGCGGGCTGGCTGCCGCTATTCACAATGCCTGGCGCCTGCTGCTTGCAGGTTTGCTCATTTCCTTAATCCTTTCCTGTGATCAGAAGAACGGTGATGTTGACCCGGCGGCACCCGTCCCGGAGCAGTTGAATGTGACGCAAGAGCGCAGCGCTGCAGCGCGCGTTGACCTGGACGGTGTTGACCTGGCGGAGGCAATTTATCCTTTTGGTATGCTGCGCCTGCATCCGGCGATTGCGCCAGGCGGGCAGTGGCTTGGCTTGCGCCATGCGCGCTCTTCAGAAGGCGTTGATTTTGATGTTCGCTGGACTCCGGATCAGGTCCCGGACGCCTCCACGCTCGCCATTCGGGGTGGACCCGGGTGGTTCAATATCGACGCAGCCGGCCAGCAAAAACTGCAGGCCAGTGCCGGCCCGCGCAGTGCTCATTATCGCCTGCAACCCCCGTTGCAGTCGGCCTTGACGTTGCGTCTGGCCTGGCGGGATTTCGGTGAGCTCCGGGGTGGAACGATTGAGCCGGCCAGGGGCAGGCGTTCAATCAGCGGAAGCTTTACCGGACGTGGTGGCGAAACACTGCATGTACTCGTGCGCTTCAGCCGTGCTTTTCAACGGGCCCGGCATACTGCTGATGGCAGCCTGGAAATCACGTTTGATCAGACGCCCGACCCCCTGGAATTTGCGCTGGCCCTGTCGACCGTGGATGTGAATGGCGCCAGGGAGAATCTCGGGTCGTCCGATGTACCGGATTTTGGCCAAATGCAAAGGCGCGCCAGGGATTCCTGGAACGCGCTGCTGGGGCGTCTGGATGTTAGCGGGGAAGAGGCGCTTCGCCGACGCGCATATCTGGCCCTGTACCGGCTCCTGGCCGAATACGGCGACATTACGGACAGTGATGGTCAATACCGCGCGGCGAGCCAGGAAATACGCAGCCTGGCTGGCGGCCAGGCCTATTTTGGAAATCTTTTGCCCGCGCAGAATTACCGGACAGTCATACCCTTTCTCAGTCTGTTGGAACCCGGTCGCATGGCTGATCTTTTTGCGACCATCACGGCCCATCAGCGGGCGTCAGGTGTTCTGCCCCAACAAACCGTGTGGGGACAATCACGCCCATCGGACGAGCTTGAGCCTGCGGTACCGGTGATTGCCTCACTGGTCAGCCGCCAATTGCCGGATGTAAAGGCTACACAGGCGCTACCACCACTCCTGAAGGCATTCCTGCCCGGTGCCGGGGATTCTCCCTGGGCCGATTACGAGCCACGGGGATATTTCTCCTTCCAGTCCATACCAAGCGGTTCGGTCAGCCGCAGCCTGGCGGCCGGGCTCGCGCATCAGTCCACAGCAGCGGTTGCCGCGGCGCTGGGCGAGCAGGGGCTGGCAGAGTCATTCGCAGTAAGAACGCTGTTCTACCGACAGCTCTACGACCCACAGGAGCAGTGGTTTCGCGGACGCGACGATGAGCGCAACTGGCGTACCCCGTTCCAGCCTGAAAACGCAGGCCCCGGCAGCCAGGATTTTGCCGGGCGTGATCCCTGGGCCGCGCTCTGGTCCATCGCCCAGTTTGATATGGACGGTCTTTTATCCCTGCTGGGTGGGCGCCAGGAGTTGACACTGCGACTTGACGACTTCTTTGATCTCGCGCCGGGTGGTGCCAAACCCGGTCAGCTGGCAGAGCGGGGCGGCACTAATATCGGGGCCTATGAGGCCGGGTCACCGGCCCACTGGCACGTACCATGGCTTTACCCCCTGTCCAACGAGCCAGCGCACGGTCAGCAAATAAGCCGGTTTCTGTTCAAGGAGGAACCGCCGCTCGATATGACCGCCGGTCGTGCCGCCTGGGAGTTGTTTAACCTGCTGGGGTTCTACCCCGTGATGCCGACCCGGGGTGACTACATTCTTGGCCTGCCCCGGGTAGCGAGTGCCAGCCTGGAGATCGGTGAAAATCGGCTTTTTATTGAAGCGCCAGGGCTATCACCAGGGCATCCTGAAGCCCTGGCAACCGGAGCGAAATTCAACGGCGCCAGGCTTCCCGGGTTCAGCGTGTCCCACCGCCGCCTGGCCGGTGGAGGAACCCTGGAGTTTCTGCTGCCTGAGAATCAGGAGCCAGCAGAGTGACCGCTGTTGACCGGGGTGGTCGCGGGTGCTGCGGGCACCGCGCCGCAACCGGCCAAAGAAGTCACCAGGCACCAGGCACCAAAAGTATTCAGGAATCAAAAAGTGGAGTGGCAGAAATAAACCCGCCCGGGCGAAGCGCATGCCATACCCGGGCGGGGACCAGTCAGTGGACGTTCTGCTGGGGGAGAAAGGCTCTGACCGGAGGAAAAGGTCTGGAACCACGTCCACTGCCCTTATCTTCTATAACGACGGCCGATCTGAACTTATATCACCGGGCTGGCTTTTTTATAATTGAAAGTGGGCGTTGATATTTCGTGTATTGCTCATGTTTAAGTGCGGCGGGATTGGTTACACTGCACGGGTCATGACCCTCCTGATTATTTACGTCCTCGTCGCCCTCATTTTCTCGTTCCTCTGTTCTATTGCCGAGGCCGTGTTGCTGAGCGTCACCAGCGCGTATATTGCGCTCAAGGAAGAAGAGGGCGAAGCCTGCGGGCCGGTGTTGAGGACGCTCAAGGAAAATATCAATCAGCCTCTGGCCGCCATCCTGACGCTGAACACCATAGCGCACACGGCCGGTGCAGCCGGTGCCGGTGCGCAGGCGGCCGCTGTTTTCGGCAGTGCGTACCTGGCGCTCGCCTCGGCAATCCTCACACTGCTTATCCTGGTGTTCTCGGAAATCATTCCCAAAACAATCGGCGCCACCTACTGGCGCCAGCTCGCACCGGCCACGGCCTACGGGCTGAGAATACTGGTGCTGGTGCTGTATCCCTTCGTCAAGCTCTCCGAGTATCTGACCCGTACGATGACAGAAGGCCCGACGCTCAGTGGCTTCAGCCGCCAGGAGTTTGCGGCGATGGCCGAGCTGAGTGCCGAGGAGGGTGAGTTGGGGGAACAGGAGTCGCGGGTGGTCAGAAACCTGCTCGCTCTGCGTCATACCCCGGTTCATGCTGCGATGACCCCGCGCACGGTGCTGTTTACCTTGCCGGACAGCACCACCGTGGACGAGTTCTTTCATCGTTACGAGCAGGAGCCGTTCTCGCGTATTCCTATTTATGACAATGATGACGGTGACCGTATCACCGGTTTTGTCTTGCGCAGCGACCTGCTCCTGGCCCAGGCCCGTGGCAACCAGCAAAAGCTCCTGGAAACCTACCGCAGGGATATGCCTTCCGTGCCTGAGACCCTGACGCTTGGGCGCGCTTTTAACCGTGCCCAGGAAACCCGGGCTCACATGATGCTGGTGGTCGACGAATACGGTGATATGCAGGGTATCCTCACGCTTGAGGACATTATTGAGACGCTGCTCGGACTCGAAATTGTGGACGAGAGTGACGCGACAATTGATATGCAGGATCTGGCGCGGCGCAAGTGGCGCCGGCGTGCCCGTCAAATGGGCATGGACCTGCAGGAATCCGCCAAGGCCAAGTTCACAGGCGATTGACCCGTTCGTGCGTAAGCTTTTTGACCAACTTCCGGTCATCTTCCGTACACGCCACTTTCATTCATCCGGGTCATTGCCATGCTCATACGTCACAAATCCGCGATTCTGTCCTCGGAAATTACTTCTGAGTCGGTCTATTTGCGCCGCCGCGAACTGTTAAGGCGCGCGGGAATCGTTGGAGCAGGCGCCGCACTGTCGCCGCTGGTCAATGCCCAGATGCTCGCCGAGCAGGGTGCCACACCCACGCTGAGCCCCATTCAGACAACAGATTTCCGGCCGGAACGCGAGCCCAATAGCTGGGAAGACATCACCACCTACAATAACTATTACGAGTTCGGCACGGGCAAATCCGACCCGGCGCGCTACTCAGGTGATTTCAAGCCGCGCCCCTGGACGGTGCGCGTGGGCGGTGAATGCGAAAAGCCGGGTGATTACGCACTCGAGGACCTGCTCAAGCCACATGCGCTGGAAGAGCGTATTTACCGGCTACGTTGTGTGGAGGCCTGGTCCATGGTCGTGCCCTGGGTAGGCATTCCACTGGGTGACATCCTCAAGCGATTCCAGCCCAATTCCCGGGCCCACTATGTACGCATGAAAACGGTCATGCGGCCGGAGGAAATGCCCGGTCAGCGCCGTCGGACCCTGGACTGGCCGTATGTTGAGGGGCTCACGATCGATGAAGCCATGCATCCACTGACCATCCTGGCTGTCGGCGTTTACGGTCGCGAGTTGCCCGCTCAGAACGGCGCACCGCTGCGCCTGGTTGTGCCCTGGAAATATGGTTTCAAGAGCATTAAGTCCATCGACACGATCGAATTTATGGAAAAACGACCGGTATCGAGTTGGGAGCGCGCCATTCCCCGTGAATATGGCTTTTACGCCAATGTGAATCCGGACGTGGACCACCCGCGCTGGAGCCAGGCGACAGAGCGGCCCATCGGAGCGGGCTTGTTTGCCGGACGAATTCCTACCAAGCCTTTCAACGGCTATGCAGACCAGGTGGCGAGTCTCTACACAGGTCTGGATCTGCGCCGAAACTACTGAGCTTGCGCTGAGATGCTGGCGGGTCGCAAAAGGCTGTTTCTCTGGACCAAGCCGCCACTTTTCGTGGTGTGCCTGCTCCCTGCACTGATTATTCTGGCTGCGGCCTTCGGCATAGCCGGGTTTTCCCTCGGCGCCAATCCGGTCGAGGAAATCATGGACCGGGCGGGCGTCTGGGCCCTGCGGTTTTTGCTGATTGGACTTGCCATTACGCCGCTCAGTGAGCTCACCGGCACACGTAAGCTGGTTGCCTACCGGCGCATGATCGGCCTGTTCGCTTTCTTTTACCTGGTGCTGCACGTGGTGACCTACGTGGTGCTTGACCGCACGCTGGACCTTGGACTGATTCTGGAAGATGTGATTAAGCGGCCCTTTATCACTATCGGGTTTGCCGCGCTGATCATGCTGATTCCACTTGCCCTGACCTCAACAAAAGGCTGGATGCGCCGACTCGGACGTCGCTGGAAGTCGCTACACCGTTTGGTTTATCCGGCCGCGATTCTGGGCGTTTGGCACTATTACTGGCAGGTAAAACTCGACACGGTGGAGCCCACGGTCTACGCGGTCATACTGGCAGTCTTACTGGGCTACCGGGTGCAGCAAAAATGGGCCAGGAACCGGCGTATTGCTGAACGCAATACGCAACGTGATAACGCGGCTGCTGCGTCCCGGCTTTCGTGAATGACTATTCCCGTGCCCGGGATACGCTTTAGTCAGCCCCGGCAACAGCCAGTTCGAGAGGAATTGTGTCGTCTTCCGCTGGCTCGACGCTCACTGGTTCGACCTCACTGACGCGCAGTTGCGCACCCGGCTGGCCTGCGCGTAAGCCTTCGATGACCGCCAGACCCCTGGCCCGTGCCAGGTCGCTTAGTTGCGCTTCTCCAATCTCGACTTGCGCGGCCAATCGTTCGCGCAGCCCGGTCAGATAGGCGACCTCGTCCAGTTCCGGTTCGCCGTCCGGATCGTCGTTGTTAACGCTTATGAACGGCGTTTTCAGCGTTTCGAGGCTGGTGTCAGGGTTGGCCGCCAGGATCAGCGATTCCAGTGCTCTGCGGTCACGCGCGGTGGTCAGCTCTTCACCGTTGCCCGGGTTCTGATCCAGCCACTGACTGACCGCCTCTGCCACGGCGCGGTCCTGCATGGCGGGCCGGTCGAGCGCACCTGCCCAGCTCCCGGCAACTTCGACGCTTAACTCCGGACGTTGCAACATGGCCTCTCCCAGTTTTACCAGTTGCTCCTGGTCTGGCGGCGAAAGATCGGCGCGACCGGGCTGGAAGCTCAGGGTGCCGAAGTCCTCGGAATCGATTCCGACCAGCTTGCCGAGAAATCGAAAAGGTGCCGTGACCGCTTTGGTGATCAGGTTGCCAATTGCACGCCAGACTACGCCGCCGATTTTGAACTCCGGGTTGTCCAGGTCGCCTTCAACCGGGACGGCCAGGTCGATCACACCTTCCGAGTCGGTCAGCAAGGCGACGGCCAAGCCCAGCGGTAAGCTGCCGGCGCCGGGCAGATCGCTCTTGTCACCCAGTTGCATTTCACGGATCACGACCCGGTTGTCGCCCTGTAATTGTCGCTGTGCAAGGCGATAGCCAAGATCCAGATCCATGCGGCCTGCATCAATGGAGTAGCCGGCAAATTGTATTGTGTAGGGGGACAGGCGAGAAATATCCAGATTGCGGAATATCATGGCGATGTCGGTGTTGTTGGCAGGATCCAACAAGCGGGTCGTACCATTGATTCGCGCCTCGCCAAACTCATTCACCCGGCCTTCAATGGCCACTTCAGAAGCTTCTTCAGAAACGGTGGACAGGGTGGAGACGGTGCCATCCATCTCGCGGATGGCCGCATCAAAAGGCAAGGGCAGGGATCGATCGCTAAAGTCCAGTGCGGTGTCATGCATGATCACGCCGCCAAGGGTAACGGCAAATGTGCCGGCGGCCTGGTCCGGTTGCCTTGCGGGGGTCGCTGTGAGCAGATCACCCACGTTGGTGCTGCGGTCTTCAGCGATCGCCACGCGCCCGTAGAGTCCGTGGAATTCCAGCTCTGAGGTGGCAAGAGATTTCGCATCCGCATCCAACTCAAAGCGGTTCACCTGCAGCGTATCCCAGGCGGCCAGTCGCTCCTCCCGGAGCAGATCCTGCAGCTCAAACTGGTCGTAGTTCAAGCTGCCCGCCGCAGCAAGCAACTGATCAGGACCATGGCTGACGTCAGCAGACAGCGACAGTTCGCCGCCGCTTAAACCGACATTCAGAAACTGGTTTACATAGGGTTGGACGAGCGCAGTTCGAACGCCAGCCAGCGTTAATGCGCCGCTGACTTCTGGACGGGGCAGGGCCATGGCATGGCCTTCAAAGCCGATCGTGCCGCCGCTGGACAAGACCGTTTGGAACGCCAGCGGGATCCGGGTGCCCGGCTGGTTGTCAATGCCGCTGGCGCTGGCCGCGATGGGGCTTGCCGTGACCGCAACGACCGGGCTTATGGAGCGATCAGCCAGGTTCAGTGCACCTCCATCGAGCACAAACTCATCAAGGCTGATTTTCCAGGCTTGCGCCGCGCTGGCCGTGGAACTGTTGCCATCCCGGGGTTCAGATGGTTCCTGCTGCGGAATCATTTCAAGCAGACTCAGCCGGCCGTCTTCCTCGAGCGCTGCGTTAATGGTCAACCCGGACAATGCCAGGTGTTCCAATCCAGCGGTTTGTGCCGGATAGTTTAGCGAGCCACCGCGAAACGAAATTTCTGCGAGCGCCACAACCGGATCACCGCCACTGTCCATAACGGCTTCGAGTCTCTGCACATTGCCTGCAAGCTGTGACGCTGCGAACGTTAAGCCTTCATCACCGATCGCAACCTGGTACTGGAATGTCGTACTCAAACTCTCAAATGCCAGGTCGAAAGGAATAAATAAATCCAGTAGTGCACGCAACTGTGGAAGTTTGTTCGCATCCAGTTGCACGGTGCCTGTGGACTGAAAAGGAACCAACTGCAGCTCACCCTGCCACTGCACCCGGTCTGTGTCGTGAATCAGTAATTCCACGTTCTGGCTACCGATGTGGTCCGGGCGGGTTCGAATATTGGCCAGGTTTACGGTCATGGGGCCCGCCGTGGCCTCAAAGCCATCCAGGGTCTGATCGCGAAAGCTGAGATAAGCATCGGTGACGTTAAGCGCCTGCAGATAAACCGGTGGGGGCTTGCTGTCTTTAGCTTGCGCTTCCGGTGCTTCTTCGGCGGACAGGTCTTGCAGAAAACGTACCCAGCGGGTGTCGTTGCCTGCAAAACGTTCGCCGTACAGCCGTGGCTGTTCGATAGACAGTGATTTGAAGGTCAGGGCGAGGTTCAAGACTGAACTGGTCTGTATATTGAAGAACAGCCGGTCCAGGGTGAGCAGGGTTGTTGAGTCAGTATCCTTTATTTCCAGCCCCTGTAAATCCAGCGTCAGCAGGAAGGGATTGGTCTTGATTTTGCTGAGCGATACGCTGCGCCCCGTCTCGGTCACCGTGTTGCGTAGCTGCCGCTCGATCAACCAGGGTGTCAGAAAAAAACCCGCCAGGGTATAGGTCAGCAGCAGTATCACCAGCCAGAAGCGCTTACGCCGCCAGTTCAGCCAGGGGTTGATCGATGCTGGTCCGGTTCTGTCAGAGTCTGATTCAGAAGGTGATGTCACGGCCCCTCCCGGGGGTCTTAAAGATGGGGATCACAGTATAGGCAAGCGGGCAGAGCGGTTACAGAGTCAGCGCAGCTTGCGCAGCATGAAGGGATACCATGCCGCCTGGGCGATGCCGCGAATGGCCATGAACACAAGCACCGCCCCCCAGAGTCCCGGCAGACCCCAGCGGTCGGTCATTGGCGACAGGATCATCAAGTAGATGACGAAGGCTGTTGCCATGGTCAGCAGCATGGCCCTGGCGGCGGTGGCGCCGATAAATACCCCATCGAAGTGATAGCACCAGACCGAGACTACAGGTAACAGTGCCACCAGGGGCATCACCTGGGCGGTGGCCGCGCGGACTGATTCAATGTTGGTGAGCAGCGCGGTGATGGCATCACCAGCGAACCAGAACAGTGCCGTATAGAGCAGGCTGGCGATAAATGCCCATAAGCCCGCCACACGTACCCACCGCCGGAACAACGCTTTGCGGCCATAACCCCAGGCGGCCCCTGCCTGGGCCTCCGCGGCATGCGCGAAGCCATCCAGACCCAGGGCGATCAGCATCAGGTACTGATTGACGACATGGCTGGCTGCCATCGCCGTTTCACCGAGTCCGGCAGCCTCGCGCATGATCAGCGTCAGCGCGACCATCAGCAGAATCGTGCGCAGAAAAATATAACCATTCAATACCAGCAGGGGCTGGAATCCGCCTGCTGACCAGGTGATCCGCTCCCTGGTGACGCGCAGCATTTCGGCCGTGGCCGCCTCCCTGGCCAGCATGACCAGGCCCAGGGCCGCTGCCAGCCATTGGGCGATCAGCGTACCCAGTGCGACACCGGCCACGCCCATGCCCAGGCCGACCACAAACCACAGGTTGAGCGCCGCATTGGCCAGGTTAAGGACCAGCTGCAACACCAGCACACCCTTGGTCCGGCCAAGGCCGAACAGCACGCCGGAAATTACAAAAACCAGCAGGGTCGCGGGTGCTGCCCAGATACGCAGCTCAAAATATGTCCAGGTCAGCTGCGCGACGTCCTGTGGCGGCGCAAGTGCGGCAATCGATAATTCCCAGATCAGCATCTGGCCAAGCCATAATGCGAGTCCGATCAGTACCGCCAGTGCACAGGACCGCACGACCACCCGACCGAGTTCACCCGGATCCGAACGACCCCATGCCTGTGCCACGAGGCCGGTCGTGCCCATACGTAAAAAGCCAAACGTCCAGAAGATGAAATTGAATATGACGCTGCCAATGCCGACGGCAGCAAGATGAACCGCGCCAGGCAAATGACCCACCGCCCAGGTATCAACCAGACCCACCAGTGGGGTTGAGGAGTTGGCCAGGATTGCCGGCAGGGAGATGGCAAGCACCCGGCGATGCACCCCGGCGTCAGTGAGGCTGGCGGGGGCGGATTCTGCCGTCATTGCGGGTCAGCGGAGCGCGTGTCCAGGACCTTTTCGATCTTGCGACGCCCGCGCAGGGTAATGAACAGAATACTGCCAAGGATCAGGCTGCCGCCGATCAGCAGGCGGGGTCCGGGCCGGTCACCCCAGATGAGCACGCCGAATATTGCTGCAAACAGCGGCATCATGAGCATGTATGGCATGAGTAATGGTAGGGGATGGCGCTGCACCATGAAGAAGAACAGCCCGTGTCCAAGCAGGGATGCCATGACGACCGTGTAGGCCAGAGCTGCCCAGTGAATGGGCTGCGCGGCTTCAATGGCTGCCCATTGGCCTTGCTCAAACAGGCCGCTGGCGAGCGCCAGCAAGGGCAGGGAAAAGATCGCTGTCCACGCCTGGAAACTGATCGGGTGAATGCCATACAAACCGCGCATCAGGACCGATGCGAGCGCCTGGAAAAAAGCCGACAACAGAATCAGGCCCAGGGCATCAAGTTGACCCAGAACCATTGGGTCAAAGCCCACAATCATGACACCGAGGAAGGCGGTTGCGGTCGCAGCCAGGGTTCGCCAGCCTACCGGCTCTTTGAGGAGGACCACAGCCAGCAAAACGCTAATGGGGATATACATATTCTGCGTGATGGCGATCGATGTGACATCGTCCGATAAATCCAGCGCCCAGAACATGAAGGTAAAGTGCAAACCGCCCATTGCTATGGCAGCCGCTGCCAGGCGCAGCCACTGCCCCGGCGGAGGACGCCGAATCAGTGGCAGGGCAAGCAACAAAACCAGCAAAAAGCGCAACACCATGAACAACATGGGCGGAAAACCGGTCATGGCTGCCGCGCCAGCGACGAAATTAAATCCCCAGACCATACAGATGATGAGGACGAGGATTAGATCCCGGGCAGGCATGGACGGAATGGCCTGGCTCAGCCGGTGTTCTGAATCGCCAGGGCGATACCATTGACCGTGGATTTGAGCGCATACAACAGCTCATCATCTTTACGCCCGCCTTCCCGCCAGCGCCGCAGCAGGTCGATTTGCATGAGATGCATCGGATCGGCATAGGGATTTCGCAAGCGAACATTGCGACGCAAGGTTTCCTGATCGGCCAGCAGCTCAGGGATTTCCTTCAGCTCCAGAATACAGCGCGTTGTGAGCACAAACTCGCGTTCTATGGCGTTGAAGACCGGTGCGGCCTCCGGGCCGGCCAGCTCAGCATAGCGACGGCCAATTTCCAGGGTTGATTTGCCCAGCACCATTTCAACGTCATTAATCAGTCCGCGGAAAAAACTCCAGTTGTGCAGCATGTCCCTTAGTGCGTCGATACCATGCCTGGCAATGGCCTGCTCAAGTGCAGTCCCCACGCCGTACACGCCTGGAAAACCGATACGAACCTGACCCCAGGAAAACACCCAGGGAATTGCGCGCAGGTTTTCAATACCATGCCCACTGCGGCGGGAGGCGGGCCTTGAGCCAATATTGAGTTGTTCGATGACATCAATCGGTGTGGCCGTGCGAAAGTAGTGGATGAAAGCCGGGTCGTTGAACACCAGGGCCCGGAAGGTCTCGCGGGACGTGCGCGCCATCTCCTCCATGATCTGGTGCTGTGCCGGTGTCGCATTCTGTCCCGTGTCAGCAAGGTGATGGCGGATCACCGCACCGGTCATGAGCTCCAGGTTGCGCAGGGCAATAGGGCGGATACCAAACTTCTGATTAATCACTTCGCCCTGCTCGGTAACCCGCAGATAGCCGCCAATACTGCCAGGCGGCGCGCCTTCGATGCCATTGACGAGGTTGCCGCCACCACGGCTGACCGTGCCACCACGTCCATGAAAAAACTGCACGGTGATGCCGTGTCGTTTACCCAATTCGACCAGTTGGCGCTGCGCCTCGTACAGCCCCCATCGCGCAGCAAGAATTCCACTGTCCTTGTTGCTGTCGGAATATCCCACCACGATGACCTGGCGATTACCACGACGCTGCAGGTGCTCACGGTACACATCGATGGACAGAAGGCGATCAAGAATGGCCGGTCCGGCATCCAGATCATCGACGGTCTCCAGCAGGGGTGCGATATCCAGCGGCACATCCTGGCCATCGCCCAACCCGCCAAAGCGTGCCAGGGCCATGGTTGTCAGTACATCATCTGCACCCTGGGTCATGCTGATAATGAATAAGCCGGTCGCCTCCGGGCCGAATCGTTCGCGGGCCTCGGTGATAGCGCCAAACACGCTGAGCGTGCTCTGTGCCTGGGGAGACAGGTCGGTTTTTCGCGGCACCGCTGGTGCCGGCTTTGCCAACTGCGCCGCCAAAACCCGGGTGCGCTCTTCAACAGAACGCTCCAGCCATCCCTGCTCACCAAGGATTTCCCCCAGGTCGGTGCGATGCAACAGGGCATCCTGCCTGGTATCGAGGGTGGCGAGATGAAAACCAAAGGTCTCAATTTTACGCAGAAGCCGGCGCAGGCCGAACAAACCAGCATGACGGCCCTTGCCCTGCTCAAGGCTGCGGGCGACAAGTTCAATGTCCTGCTGGAACTGCGCCGGCGTGGTGTATGCCGGTTCCCTGTCCAGCGCGGTATTGGTCAGCTTGGCAGCCACAAAATTGAGGAAGCAACGATAGGGCATCTCGCGATGTCTTGCGGGAATGCGCTGGTCTTCACGCGGCATTAGCTCGATGTAGCGAGCCAGCCGTGGCTGCAGTTCCGGATCAAACTCCGCCATACCTATGGTCTGGCTCAGGTAGCGCGCCAGCCGCCTGACTTCAGGGAGATAGCGGCGGATAATGGCTTCGCGTTGCGTGCGCAGAGATTCCAGCAGGGTCTTGCCCGTGACGAAGGGGTTGCCGTCCATGTCGCCACCCACCCAGGAGCCGAAGCGCAACAGTTCGCGGGTGTCCGGACATGGCGTGTCAGGACCGTAAGCCTTGACCAGAGCGTGCTCGAGGGACTCCTGAAAGGGGGCCACCACCCGGTACAGGATATCGGTGAGATAGAACAGGACATTATCCAGTTCATCAGCAACGGTAGGTTTGACGCCGGGCACAGCACTGGTTTGCCAGGCTGCATTGATCGTGTCACGGATTCGGTCCAGCACCTGCTGGTTCTCCTGTGGCGTAAGGTCACCGGTCACACGCTCGGTCAGGCGATGGATGATCGAGTATTCTTTCTCAAGAAAACTGCGCCGCGTCGCCTCCGTCGGATGGGCGGTAAAAACCGGCCGGATTCTTAACACGGCAATCTGTTCCAAAAGTGCCGTGGCACTCACTCCCTGTTCTGCCAGCTGTGTGAATACGGCCTCAAGGCTCCCTGCCTGGGCGCCAGCATCATTTTTCTGGTACTCCCGCCGGCGCCGGATACGATGGGTCTTTTCAGCCAGGTTGGCCAGGCGCAAATAGGTAGAAAAGGCCTTAACAATATGCTGGGTGCTCTCCATATCAAGGCTCGCGAGCAGTGACTCCAGGTCGGCAGAATCACTGACGCTGGCCTCACGCCAGGCGATTGCGGCGGTGCGAATGGTCTCTATCTGAGCGAACAGTTCCGGACCATGTTGCTCCAGCAACGCCGAACCCAGCAGCTGGCCCATGAGGCTCACATCCGCACGAAGGGGTAGATCTTTTTCCGGAAAATTAATCTGGCGAATTTCGGTCATGAGTGGTCTGCTTGTTGCTGTTAATCGTCCAGGATTCGGCAGGGCGCTGAATCAACCTTGCAACGCGGTCCTGATCAAAATAAACCGGTTCGCGCTCGTAAAGCTGCATCTCATCGGTCAGGGTCAGCTGGTTGTAATCAATCATCCTCTGAAGGGCCTGTGTATATTCCGCGTTTTGTTCGGAATAAGTCAGAAGAGTTGCCGCCAGCGCCATGCTGTCCAGTGTAACGCGACCCAGTGCCAGTGATGGCGTCTCGTTTCCGATTCGGAACAGGCTCATGGCACGCGGCCGGTGCCGGGATCTTTTGCGGCCAGGGGTTCCTCCATGATCAGGGTATCCATCACTTGTTGCACGCGGGGCAACCAGCCATCACCAAACAGATTGAGGTGGTTGAGCAGATGATAAAGCTGATAGAGCGGCGAGCGCTGAACTGCGCCGGGCGGCAACGGCCATAGTGATTGGTAAGTCTCAAACACAGCGGCGCTGAAGCCACCGAAGAGGCGCATCATTGCAAGATCTGTTTCCCGGTCCCCGAAATAGGGCGCAGGATCGAATATCACCGGCCGCCCATCTGTCAGCCAGCCCTGGTTTCCGGACCAGAGATCGCCATGCAACAGGGAGCAGACGGGCTGATGATCCAATAATTGTTCTGTGCGCCGTTCCAGCACGGCCAGGTGGGGCTCCAGCGCCGCTCCCCAACCTTTCTGGCAGGCCCGTTCAAATTGGGGCAGGAGCCGTTGCTGCCACCAGAATTTATCCCAGTTTGTACTGACCGCGTTTGATTGGGGTGACCGGCCCAAAAAATTATTCCGGTCCCATCCATAGTCAGAGCGCCGAACCTTATGCAGTTTCACCAGCCCTTCCGCCAGCTGCGCCGGGTCGCCGCTGCGATCGAGTTCCATCCAGGGCAGCAGCAGCCATGCAAGCCGGTGATCGTGATCAACAGACGTTACGGTTGGTATGAATAAGCCCTGTGGGTCGCTGTCGGCGAGCATCGCCAGCCCATCCCGTTCGGCCTGAAATTGTTCCAGCATATTGCGTTGATTCCACTTCAGAAACCAATCACCCTTGTCGGTCACGATCCGGCAGGCCGGGTGGCTGTCGCCACCACCAATGGGCACAATACGGTCAATACAAATGACGCGCTGCGTTGCAGCGTAAAGACTCCGCTCCAGTTCCTGTGCGGAAGGGCCGGGTGGTATGTGGGCTGTACTCAGATCAACTATTTCCGGTTTGGGAGTATGGCTGTCTTGTTATTCATAGCGGAGCCAGCGGTCTGATGCACATGGCACTCGCTTTTCAACGTTTCCTCAGCTAGAATAACGCAGCATAAGGGTACAATTCTTCGCAACGGTTCGGGTTTCGGGCCGGCTTAGAAAGGGGAGTCAGCGGGTCATTGAGTCCGTTGACAGATTAGTAAAAGACTCGGTTTGCCTCGCAATCCGGGTTTTGATCTCACCTTCTGGCGGGTCCACACCGTTGGGAAATTGGATTCCTTGTCTGAATCACAAATAAAGTGATTCTGATGTCAACTTTAAGTAGTTTGCGTTGTATATAAGAACAACGTAGCAATTGACAAGGAATTGCAGTCTTGAAACAGGATTGCAAGCGTCTCCAAGAGCAGGTTCGAGCCACCCACAGGGAGTGAGTGCATGAACCGTCAGCACGGCAGGGAATTCAGGTCGTGTGTGAAGGAGAGCAAATATGTTGGAAATCATCTTGATCGCATCCGGGGCATTCCTGGCAGCAATGTTTAGCGTCTGGGTATACCGGTTTGCGAAATCAATGCATGACTCCAAGTTTCGGCAGGTTAAATTGGCTGGCCAGAAAGATTCTCTGGATGTAGGCCGGGAGTCCGGTACGGTGCAGTTGAGAATGAACGCCAGTCGTTCGGGTTCAGCTCGCAAGCCCTGGGGCTGGTAAGTAACCCGCTTTAACTAAAAAAACTTGGGGGGGCAGGCTTTCGGGCCTGCACAGAAAAACGCTGTGATTCCAAAACCTTTACGGGTAGGGGAATCACAGCGTTTTTTGTTTTGGGGTTTTACTGTTTAAGCCGCATTCTGGGAATTGCCGGGAGTTTTCAGGTGTGTGCACCGCCTGATCCTGGTCAGGCAGGGCGTTAGTCCAGCAGTGCAGAAACTTTCGCCGCACAAATAAAATCATTTTCTGACAGACCGTCAATGGCGTGGGTGGTGAAACCCACCTCGCAGAAATGGTACCCGGCAGAAAAGTCCGGATGATGGTTCTCCTGGTTCACCACCCATGCCATCGCATTAATGAATGACATGGTTTTATAGAAACCTTTGAACTCGAAGCGGCGTGAAATCATGCATCCGTCATCGCTCAGGTCCCATCCGGGCAGATCTTTAAGCAGGGCAAGTGCCGCTTGCTTATCCATGGGCTCTACGCCGCCTTCGCAGGGCGTGCAGTGCTTGTCAGTCAGGTTGCAGGCTGTGGACATGAAAACTCCGGCCGTTTCAGGCGATTGCTTTAAGAGGATAGGTGGGCTCGTGCATGCCCAGTCGACGCGCCTCGTTAATCAGCGGTATGAGATCAGTGCGGGCGAGGTCGAACAGGGTATCAAAGGACTCGAGCTTAAAATATACCGTCTGGTAAATATCGATCCGGTAGGGCGTACGCAAGGCTTCGAGGGCATCGAAGGGGCGCCGTTCCGGAACCTGGCTGTGCAGCGCATATTCCAGCTCGCCCGGCGATGAGACAATGCCAGCGCCATAGCTTCTCAAGCCCCGCGGTGTGTCGATCAGTCCGAACTCGACTGTGAACCAGAACAGGCGCGCGAGCATGGCATGATCACGTTTGTCTGCGGCCAGGCCGGCTTTTCCATATGCCTCGGCAAATGCTGCAAACCGGTAGTCGGTCAGCAGCGGTGTATGACCAAAAATTTCGTGAAAAATATCCGGCTCTTCCAGGTAGTCCAGATCATGCGAGTTGCGTATGAATGTGGCAGCTGGAAACTGGCGATTGGCCAGCAATTTGAAAAAACCAGTGAAATCGATAAGCGCCGGGACGGGAGCCACCGACCAGCCCGTGTGCTTCTTCAGCACCTTTGAGATTTCAGGTAATTGAGGAATGCGGTCCTGTGGAAAATTCATCAACGCAAGCGCATCGATGTATTCCTGGCAAACCTGGCCCTCAAGCCGCGGCACCTGGCGCTCGATGAGAGTCGCCCAGATGGCATTTTCTTCATCCGAGTAGCGGATATAGCCCTCGCTATCGGGTGTATGCGAACTATATTGGGTGCTCTTTGCCACAGCAGCGCTCCATTTCTTAGGTTGTACGAGCATTATATATCGTCAGGGCCGGTTAATATTTTCATATATTTTAAATTAGACTGCTAATTAGATATAAATAAGTTAAAATAAAGACATTAACGAAACATATATTCCAGGAGCGCTATGGACGCCATTGATTATCGAATTCTCAGCGCGCTGCAGGACGACGGGCGTCTTTCCAGTCAGGCGCTGGCCGAGCGTGTCGGCTTGTCCACATCGCCATGCTGGCGCCGGGTACGACGTCTGCAGGAACAGGGTGTGATTACGGCGACGGTAGCCCTGGTGGACCCGCGCAAGGTGGGCTTGCAGGTTACGGCCATCGCGATGGTTAGTCTTGAAGACCACCACCCTGACTCGGTGCGTGAATTCAATCAAATGATTAATGAGCGCCCGGAGATTCTTGAGTGCCACGCGACCAGCGGGCAACACGACTACACGCTTAAAGTTATTTGTCGGAGTATTGAAGCCTACGATGAATTGCTTAGCCAGTGGATCATGCCGTGCAAAGCGGTGCATACCGTTAACACGAGCTTTGTGCTGCGCAGCTCAAAAAACACCACGGCCTTGCCCTTGCATGAGCCCGCCGCCTAGTACGGGACTGGCGCCACAGTACTGAATTTTTGCGTGACAATTTCGTGACCAGCGGGGGCAGGGCGTTGCGCAACGCCGGCCAAGCACGTATAACACCGGTTTTAACGGCGCCACAGAGCGCAGGATTTCAACGTGAAGCCCTCGGTAAAACCCCACAACCCCCGATTTTCATCCGGCCCATGCAGCAAGCGGCCGGGTTATGACGTAAACACGCTGTCCCTGGCGGCTCTTGGACGCTCGCACCGCAGTGCTTTGGGTAAAGATATTCTCAAGTCTGCCTGTGAGCGCACAGCCCGGATCCTCGGCTTGCCCGACGGTTACCGGGTAGGCATTGTCCCGGCCTCAGACACCGGTGCTTTCGAATTGGCCATGTGGTCGCTGCTGGGCGCACGGCCGGTCGATGTGTTCTATTGGGAATCATTCGGTAAAGGCTGGCGTGTCGATATTGAGCAGCAGCTCAAACTCGATAATGCGCGTTATTTCGATGCGCCATATGGCCAGCTTCCCGACCTTTCCCGGGCCAACCCGGATCATGACATTGTGTTTACCTGGAACGGCACTACCTCCGGGGTGCGCGTACCCGACGGCAACTGGATCAGTCCTGATCGTAAGGGCCTGACCCTGTGTGATGCTACCTCGGCAGCGTTCGCCCAGGACATGGCCTGGGACCGGCTCGACGTGGTGACCTACAGCTGGCAAAAGGTGCTTGGTGGTGAGGCAGCCCATGGCATGCTGATTCTGAGTCCGCGCGCGGTGGAGCGGCTGGAGTCCTGGTCACCGCCCTGGCCGATGCCAAAGCTGTTCCGCCTGACCAAAAACGGCGCTCTGAACGAGGGTATTTTTCAGGGAGCGACCATCAATACGCCGTCCATGCTGTGCGTGGCCGATTACCTTGATGCCCTTGACTGGGTTGAAGGCGAAGGTGGCGTGCAGGGGACCATGGCGCGCTGTGATCGGAATTTCAAAGTGCTTGAAGCCTTCGTGCAGGCAACGCCATGGATTGATTTTCTGGCGACCGAACCGGCCACGCGGTCAAACACCAGTGTGTGTCTCTCCCTTGACCTGACACCGGAGCAGGTGAAGGCCATGGTGGGCCTGCTGGCCGAAGAGCAGGTCGCTTTCGATATTGGTGCCTACCGTGATGCGCCGCCCGGTCTGCGAATCTGGTGCGGAGCGACCGTCGAAGCTGAAGACCTCAAACTGCTTATGCCCTGGCTAAGCTGGGCGTATGACCATGTCCGGGGCGCAGACTAACAACCCATTGAACAGAAGACATATGATCTTATGAGTCCATTTAACATCACGACATTCAACCGTATTTCTGACCGGGGCCTCGACCTCTTCAAGGCTGACCGTTATAGCCTGGGAGAAGCAGGCGGGAACCCTGATGCCTACCTGTTGCGGAGCCAGAAACTTCATGGTGAGCCCTTGCCCGCAAGCCTTCTGGCGATCGCCCGCGCCGGGGCGGGGGTCAACAACATTCCTGTCGACGACTGCACCTCCCAGGGCGTGGTGGTCTTTAACACACCCGGTGCAAATGCGAATGCTGTGAAAGAACTGGTGGCGGCCGGCTTGCTGCTCGGCTCCCGGGATATTTTTGGCGGTATGGCTTTTGTGCAGTCACTGCAGAATGTTACCGATGCGGCCGAGATGTCCCGTCTGCTGGAGGCCGAGAAAAAGCGTTTTGCAGGCAGCGAGATCGCCGGCAAGACCCTCGGTGTCGTTGGCCTGGGCGCGATTGGCGCCATGGTGGCCAACCTGGCGCTTGAGCTAGGCATGAAAGTGGTCGGATACGATCCGGCGATTTCCGTTGAAGCTGCCTGGCGCCTGTCCAGCCAGGTACAGAAAGTCGACAGCCTGCAAGCCCTGCTGGCCAGTTCCGACTTCGTCACGCTGCATATTCCGGCCAATGAACACACCCAGGGCCTGATTAACAGCGAGGCCTTTGAAGCCATGCGCGATGGCGCCTGTCTGCTCAATTTTGCCCGCGAGCAAGTGGTGGATCAGGCTGCCCTGGTAGCGGCGCTGGACAGTGGCAAGCTGCGCCGTTACATCAGTGACTTTCCGCGTCCGGAGTTGCTCGGCAAAACCGGTGCCGTGCTGATGCCACACATTGGCGCCAGTACCTCAGAGGCAGAGGAGAACTGCGCCGTGATGGCGGTAACCCAGCTGATGGACTTTCTGGAAAACGGCAATATTCTCAATTCGGTTAACTTCCCGCGCACACGTATGAGTCGCAACGGTGGTTTTCGATTGACCTTTACCAACCGCAATATTCCCGGAGTACTGGGCTCAGTTCTGGGCGTGATGTCTGAACAGAACATCAATATCCTGGACATGGTCAACAAGAGCCGTGGAGATATCGCTTACAACATTCTTGATCTTGAAACCGAACCGGATGCCAATGCTCTTGAGAAGATTGCCAACGCGGATGGTGTGATTCGTATGCGCTATCTCCAGGCGGCTTAAGCCCGGGCTTTGCGGGCTGATCTTGCCGGCCATTCAGTTCGAATGATGGCGGTGCTATTCTCTAGTCCAATGTGTTTCACGCCACGTTCAGTACGGGCGGCTAAGACCCTGCTGATGGGCCCGAGGGAGATAAAGAAGATGAAGTTAATTAAGTTACCTGTCTTGCTGGCCGTGGTCATGCTCGGCAGCGCCGTAATCTTTCAGGCGCAGGCGCAGGAGGATGCCTCCGAGGTAGTGCTACCGCTTGAAGCGCAGACCTGCAATCTGCCATCAGCGCCGCCGCGCATTCCGGATGAGGCCAGCTACGATGATCTGGTGGTTGCCAAAACTAATGTCAGCAAGTTTCAGGCTGAACTGGCAAGCTATCGTGAGTGCCTTGATCTGGCCAACGGTGCCCTGGAATTGACTGAAGGCAATCAAGTGGCGTTGAACCAGGCGTTTAACTACTCCGTGGAGATGGAAGAGCGGATTGCAGAGCAGTTCAACGTGGCCGTTCGAGGCTACAAGGCACGTCAGGCGGAAGAAGGCTGAGCGCACTGAGCTGACGGGTGCTCAGTAAGGGCAAACCAGCGCTTCGGGGCGCGTGCCGGGTTTAACGTCCGCGTCTTAAACTTTTTGGTAGCAAGGCCTCGACCTGTTCCATCACATCGAGTCGGTCAACCATGTCGTGGATATAGTCCAGGCGCCCGCTATCGAGCACCAGCAGCGGTCCAAGCTGGTAGTTGCTGATCCAGTCGGTATACAAACCATCCAGCCGCTTTAAGTACGACAGGGGAATATTCTGTTCCATGCGCCGGCCCCGCAGCTGAATTCTCCGGCGCAGGGTTGGCACATTGCAATGCAGATAAATCAACAGGTCCGGGGGGCGGATTGCGTTAACAATCACCTCATAAAAAGACCGGTAGGTTTGCCAATCCCGTTTGTTGATTTTGCGCATCTGCTGCAGCGCAGCGGCAAAAATTTCCGCATCTTCATAAATGGTCCGGTCCAGAACCGAGATTCCCGGGGTCTGGTCAAGCTGCTGGTGGATGCGGAACTTGCTGGCCAGGAAATAGGTCTGCGAATGAAATGCCCAGCGCTGCATGTCTGTGTAAAAGTCCTTCAGGTACGGGTTCTCATCATTCGGTTCGTAAAAGGGCTCAATGCCGTACGTGTTGGTTAGAAAATCAACCAATGAGGACTTTCCAGCACCAATGTTGCCGGCAATCGCAATGGTTCGCCTTTTTTGCAGAGTCATGGCACCGGAACGCTGTCAGGCCGTGATGGGCTGTGATGGGGTTTCCGCATAA
This sequence comes from uncultured Gammaproteobacteria bacterium, assembly GCA_942491555.1. GTDB lineage: Bacteria > Pseudomonadota > Gammaproteobacteria > Xanthomonadales > SZUA-36 > Marinihelvus. The sequence continues at coordinate 238,581 of CALOBN010000003.1, read as the reverse complement.
CGCCAGCTTGCCGAACTGTCCGGTCCATGTCACGCGGATCCTTCACCCGGGCGCATTTCAGGCAGGTACGTGGGCGCGCAGCAGAATGAGTGTAAGCGTTACCCGGCCTGTCCCGGTTTGGTGCGGCGCCAATGAGAGTGTTAGATACTAGCTGGCAACCGCGGGCACCGAGGCAGGCTTATGAGCGAACAAACATCTCCCCAGACCGCATCTCCATTGGTTCTGCGCTTGCATGCCCTCAGTCAATGGTTATCCGGGGATTTTCTCGGCGGACCCCGACCCTGGAAACTGGCCTGGGTGGTTAATTTTCAGAAGGCCGGTACCTTCATTTTTCTGGGTGTGCTCATGCTGGTGTATCAAAACAACAGCATGTCCGCATGGATTTATCTGGCCCTGCATGGCGGTTACGGGCTGGTCTGGATTATCAAGGACGTGGCGTTCCCGGACCCATCCTGGCAAAAGCGCGTCACGATTGGTGGCGGCGTTATGGCGTTTGTGTCGGTGCTCGGCTGGTATTGGGTGTTTGGCTGGTTATTGATTGCGGCGCCTCAGCCGCCCGACTACCCCTTGCCTGACGGGCCTTGGTTTGCGCTGTGCATCACACTGTGCATGATCGGTTGCGTCATCATGGTGGCTGCTGACGCGCAAAAGTTCTTCACGCTGCGACTTCAGCGGGGGTTAATTACCGACGGGATGTTCCGTTACGTGCGACACCCTAATTACCTGGGCGAAATGATGATCTATGGCAGTTTTGCGTTGATGGTCTGGCACTGGCTGCCGTTTGTTGTGCTGGGCTTTGTGTGGCTGGCTGTCTTTACTGTCAATATGCATATGAAGGAGGCCAGCATGAGCCGTCATGCCGGCTGGCCTGCGTACCGGAAAAGAAGTTGGTGGCTGATACCCGGCGTGCTTTAGCAGTCGGGAAGGGCGGTATTCTCGGCCGGCGCCCGTTGGCGCTTGAGCTTGTACCAGGTGCGATGATTCTGATACACTCCGCCGGCTTCGCGTCGTGGATTGATCCCTTCCTGAAGACACCTTGTTTCACCCGGTAACACAGCGGCCGTTCATTGGGACTTTTGACCTTTTGGCCCGTCCTGCACCGGGGAGACTTTGAAGGCCCATTTATGAGGCAGGCCCTGGCAGTTTTAGCGCCACGGTCACCGCAACGTAAAAGGGCCGCCAAACCCGTAAGGAGTAACAATGAGACATTACGAAATTTGCTTCCTGGTCCACCCGGATCAGAGCGAGCAGGTACCTGCAATGCTGGAACGCTACCAGGGCCTTATCAAAGAAAAAGGTGGTGAGATCCATCGTTTGGAAGACTGGGGCCGTCGTCAACTGGCCTTTTCCATCGCCAAACTGCACAAAGCGCATTACGTGCTCATGAACATCGAGTGCGATGCGGAGACACTGGCTGAACTGGAAGGTATGTTTCGCTTCAATGACGCCGTCCTGCGCCACCTGACTGTGCGTCGTCAGGATGCTGCAAACGAGCCGTCCGCCATCCTGCAAGCCAAGGAAGAAAAAGACAAAGCACAAAACGACCGCGATGGCGGCCGTAAACCTGAACGTGTCCATGCTGATGATGATGATGATGATTCTGATGCTGACGACGCCGATGAGAGGGAGTCCGCATAATGGCCCGTCAATTTCGTCGCAGAAAATACTGCCGCTTCACAGCGGAAGGTATCACCGAGATAGATTACAAGGATCTGAACCTGCTCAAGCAGTATGTCGGTGAGTCCGGCAAAGTGGTTCCGAGCCGTATCACCGGTACCAAGGCAAAGTATCAGCGTCAGCTCGCCACGGCAGTCAAGCGTGCGCGTTTCCTGGCGCTGTTGCCTTACACCGACAACCAATGAGCGGGAGGAAGCAAATATGAAACTGATTCTTCTTGAGAAAGTGTCCAACCTCGGTGAACTGGGTGAAACGGTTGATGTGAAAGCCGGCTATGGTCGCAACTTTCTGGTGCCACAGGGCATGGCTCTGCCGGCAACCGAGAGCAACGTCGCGGTGTTTGAAGAGCGTCGCGCGGACCTGGAAGCGGCAGCCAACGACAAGCTCGCCAAAGCCAATGCGCGTGCTACGGAACTGGCCAAAGTGGTTCTCAAGCTGGAAGCCAACGCCTCCGACGAGGGCAAGTTGTTCGGATCAATTGGTCCTCGCGAGATTGCTGATGCGGTTACTGCCAGCGGTGTCGAGTTGGAGAAAGCTGAAGTGATCATGGGTGAAGGCCCGATCCGCAACACCGGAGCCTATGAGGTTCAGGTGCAGCTCCATGCTGATGTGATTAGTGAGATCAAAGTCATCGTCAATGAAGACGACATTGCTGCTCTGGCCAAGCTTGCTGAACGTGAGAAGGCTGAAGAAATCGTGGAAGTCATGGATTACGACGACGAGGAAGTTGAGATTGTCGAGGCTGAATTGGAAGACGAAGGCCTCGAGGGCAAAACACCCGTCTGATCGGATCGAAATCAGGCCGGCGATGTTCTCCGGATCTGACTCGTAAAAAGCCGGCGCATGCCGGCTTTTTACTGAATTCACTGTGCTATGCTTTTGAGCCGTTTCCTGTCGGCAATTTGTCGCTCGAGACGTCATGAACCACCATAAAGGTAAATCCCCGTAGGTTATGCCTGAAGCCAAGCTGGCCAGCGTCGAACAACTCAAAGTGCCGCCGCACTCTCTTGAAGCAGAGCAGGCGGTGCTCGGTGGCGTAATGCTCGCCGAGTCCGGTTACGAGGAAATCGCCGACCGGGTAAGCGAGGCAGACTTTTACCGCGAAGACCACCGCCTGGTTTTCCGGGCTATCACCGACCTCAACATGAACAGCAAACCGGTCGATGCCATAACGGTTACCGAGTGGTTTGAGAGCAACGGTTTAATTGATCGCGTGGATGGCGGCGCCTATGTCGTGCAATTGTCCAACGTCACGCCCAGTGCCGCCAATATCAAAGCCTATGCGGATATCGTCCGCGAAAAAAGTATCCTGCGCTCCCTGATCGAAGTGGGCACCAAGATGGCAGGCGATGCCTATGGCAGTGACGGGCGCGACAGCAAGGAACTGCTGGAACTGGCTGAACGGGCTATCTTTGCCATTGCCGAGAAAGGTCAACGGGCAGGCCAGGGTTTTGTTTCCGTGCAGGAAACGCTGGACACCGCTTTTGAACGTATTCAGCAACTGGTTGAGCATAAGGGCGATATCACCGGCATTCCCACCGGCTATGTGGATTTCGATAAGAAGACGGCCGGTCTGCAAGAGTCGGACCTGATTATCGTTGCGGGTCGGCCGGCCATGGGCAAGACCACCCTGGCAATGAATATTGCCGAGCATGCGGCGATCAAGAGCGGTGTTCCGGTGGCCGTATTCAGCATGGAGATGTCGTCCATCCAGCTGGTGATGCGCCTGTTTTCATCGCTGGGCCAGATCGAGCAGGGGCGTCTGCGAACCGGGCAGTTGGATGATTTGGACTGGCCCAAGCTAACCAGTGCCATGAATCTCCTCAAGCGCAGCAAGATGTTTATCGACGAGACGCCGGCCCTGTCGCCGGCGGAACTCCGCGCGCGCGCGCGGCGGCTCAAGCGGGAGCACGATATTGGCCTGATCGTTATCGACTACCTGCAGTTGATGCAGGTGCCGGGTAGCAACGAGAACCGTGCCAATGAGATCGCCGAGATATCCCGCTCACTCAAGGCGCTCGCCAAGGAGCTCAACGTGCCCGTGATTGCCCTGTCGCAGCTCAACCGCGCCCTGGAGCAGCGTCCCAACAAGCGCCCGGTGATGGCGGATTTGCGCGAATCCGGATCGATTGAGCAAGACGCCGACCTGATCGTGTTTATTTACCGCGACGAGGTGTATAACGAGGATACGCCGGACAAAGGCAAGGCGGAAATCATTATCGGCAAACACCGGCACGGGTCCACCGGTACGGTTGACCTGTTATTCCAGGGTCCCTGGCTCCGGTTCGTCAACATGGCTCCGGATTACTTTCACGATGACCGAATGGACTGAGGCCCTGGTAATCAACAGGGATCGTCATGAGTCGTAAGGTTCAGGCCCGGATACACACTGCAGCCCTGCGCCAGAATCTTGCTCGGGTTCGTGAGCTTGCACCCGGCAGCAAGATCGTGGCTGTCATAAAAGCGGACGCTTACGGCCATGGTATTTCACATGCTGTTGCAGGCCTCGCCGGGGCCGATGTGCTCGCCGTGGCAACCACCCAGGGGCTCAAGGCGGTTCGCTCGAGCGGTTGGCAGGGGCGCCTGTTGCTGTTGGAAGGTTTTTCCAGCCCCAAAGAATTTGCCGCAGTTCACGATACCTGCGCTGAGTACGTGGTTCATCACGAATCGCAGCTTGCCATACTTGCCCAGCGTGGGGGGCTGCCGGGCTTACGTCCGTGGCTGAAGCTCGACACCGGCATGCATCGCCTGGGTTTTCCTGCACAGGACGCGGCGACCCTGGTACATCGACTGTCTGCTCTGACCGACCTGGCGCCCGTGCTCATGACTCATTTTGCGTGTGCAGATGATCCTGAAAGCGCCACGACGCAGCAGCAGATGGAGCGCTTTATAGCAGCAACCGCCGGCCTGAATTGCGAGTCGTCGATGGCCAATTCGGCCGCGGTATTGAATTTTCCCGACGCGCATCATGATTACGTTCGCCCGGGGCTCATGCTGTATGGCATTTCACCGCTTGCCGGGCAGTGTGGCCGTGATCTGGGCCTGCGTCCGGCAATGAGCCTGGACTGCCGCCTGCTGGCAATCAATGAGGTGCCGAAGGGTGAGTCTGTGGGTTATGGCGCCCGTTTTGTGTGCCCGGAAACGATGCGGATCGGTGTGGCTTCCATTGGCTACGGTGATGGATATCCGGTCGCTATCCCCGATGGTACGCCCGTGCTGATCAATGGGCGTGAGGCTTTTATCGCCGGAAGAGTCTCCATGGACATGATCACCCTGGATCTGCGCGGGCATGAAGATGCGCAAGTGGGGGATAAGGTCATGCTCTGGGGCGCGCAGTTACCAGTTGAGACTATCGCCGGCCATGCCGGCATGATTCCTTACGAGCTGGTTGCGGGACTGACCCGGCGCGTGTTCAAAGTCAGCGACTAGACCTTAGCCGGTCGCTGATTCCTCGTCTGTGAGGGCGTATTTGCGCAAATAGCCGCGCAGTTGGTGGTAGGTCATGCCCAGGTATTCAGCGGTTTTCTTTTGATTGAAACGACAGTGCTCCAGTGCCTGGCGAAGCAATGCGATTTCCAGTTCCTGCACCCGTTCTTTGAAATCATAGGGGCCATCCGGTGACGCAACGAGGCTGGACTCCTGTTTTGCGTCGGGCTGCTCTGCGCCGTTGGGCCGGGCCTTCGCCGCGGGGCGCCAGGGCGATTCGAAGGGATCAAAGACGATACTGGTGACGGGCTCAGCCGGGTCGTCCCGGCCGTAAACTGCCCGCTCAACGACATTTTTTAGCTCCCGCACGTTGCCCGGCCAATGATATTCCAATAGCTCGCGACGGGCAGGCTCGTCGAAACCGGCAAACAGTTCATAGCCCATTTCACCGGTCATGCGCATAGCGAAGTGATCTGCCAGCGGCATGATGTCTTCGCTGCGTTCCCGCAACGGGGGCAGGGTGATCACATCGAACGCCAGGCGATCGAGCAGGTCTGCACGGAATCCGCCCTGTTTGGCCAGCGACGGCAGATCTTCATGCGTGGCGCCAATGATGCGCACGTCGGTGCGGACCGTTTCGCTGCTGCCGACGCGTTCCAGTTCGCCATACTCGATCACGCGCAGGATTTTTTCCTGAACCCGGGCCGAGGTATTCGCCAGTTCATCAAGAAACAGGCTGCCGTTATTGGCCAGCTCAAAGCGACCCAGACGCCGTTTAGCGGCCCCGGTAAAAGAGCCTGCCTCATGACCGAACAGCTCCGTTTCCAGCAGCGACTCGGCCAGCGCCGCACAGTTCATTTTCACAAAGGGCTGATCCCAGCGACCGGACAGATAATGCACGCGTGCCGCAATAAGCTCTTTGCCGGTGCCGCGTTCACCAATAATCAGCACCGGACGATTCAGAGGCGCGACCCTGGATACATGCTCAAGCACCCCCAGAAAAGCCGGGGATTCACCGATCAATTGTTGTTCCTGCTGTTCCCTCAAAAGTCTTCCTGCCATCTCAGACCTGTGACTATTGTAAGAAAAGTAATGACAAGTTGCGTGGGCTGTCCGTCATGCCTGCATAAAGAGTCAAAACGGTTATCATTCGGTTTCCATCAGGGGATCGAATTTATCATGCCAAGAACCAAGCTCACTTATACCTGTGAGGAATGTCACGCATCCTTGACCAAGTGGGCGGGGCAATGCCCCGAGTGTAACGCCTGGAACTGCGTGCGTGAGGGCGTAGTCGCAGCGCGGCCGTCACTGCGGAGCATGACCGATAACAGCGGCGGGTATGCCGGTGCGTCGGCAGCGGAAGGCATCGTCAAGCTGTCCAGTGTCGATACCGCGGATAAACCGCGTCGTTCCACCGGGCTTGATGAACTGGATCGTGTGCTTGGTGGCGGACTGGTCGAGGGATCGGTGGTGTTGCTGGGCGGTGACCCCGGCATTGGCAAGTCAACCCTGCTGCTGCAGGCCACGGCGGCGATGGCGGCGGCCGGTGAGTGCCTGTATGTCACCGGCGAGGAGTCCCTGCAGCAAATCAGCTTACGCGCACGTCGCCTTGGCCTGCCTACCGAAAATCTCGATTGCCTTACCGAGACCTGTGTGGAGCGTGTTCTGGGCGCCATGGTTCAGCGGCAACCGGCCATCGTGGTGATTGACTCGATTCAGACCCTGTTTTCAGAACAGGTGCAGTCTGCTCCGGGTTCAGTATCCCAGGTACGTGAGTCGGCGGCAGCACTGGTCCGTTATGCCAAACAGGCCGGGTGCACGGTCCTGCTCGTTGGACACGTGACCAAGGAAGGAGCACTCGCCGGACCGCGCGTGCTGGAACACATGGTGGATGCGGTCCTGTATTTCGAGAGCGACAGCGGCAGCCGGTATCGCATTGTACGGTCCGTGAAAAACCGCTTCGGCACGGTCAATGAACTGGGCATTTTCGCCATGACCGGCGAAGGATTAAAACAGGTCAAAAACCCCTCGGCGATTTTCCTGACCGGCAGTGTGGCCGCCCCAGGCAGTGCCGTGACCGTGGTGCGCGAGGGCACCCGTCCCATGTTGCTTGAACTGCAGGCCCTGGTGGACACCAGTCATCTCGCCAACCCCCGGCGCGTGGTGGTGGGGCTGGATGCCGCCAGGCTGGCCATGTTGATCGCCGTACTGCACCGCCACGGCGGCGTCAGCCTCGGCGATCAGGATGTTTTTATCAACGTCGTGGGCGGCATACGCCTGGCCGAGACTGCCTGTGATTTGCCCCTGGCCCTGGCCATGATGTCGAGTTTCCGGGACAAGCCCCTGGCCGAACGCCAAGTGGTCTTCGGGGAGGTCGGTCTTGGTGGTGAAATCAGGCCGGTTTATAACGGTGAGGAACGCCTGAAAGAGGCCGCCACACACGGGTTCAAACGCGCCGTGGTACCCGCAGGCAACGCACCACGCAAGCCCATAAAAGGGCTTGAAGTAATTGCAGTCAAGCGCATCGAAGAAGCCCTGGAACAAGGCTTCGGCTGACGCCTTCAGGGTTCTTGTGACCGGGGTGGTCGCCGGTGCGCCTGGTGCCGGGCCTGCATCGAGTTACCCAAAGAGTTCCTCAACACCCCAACACGACCAACAGTAAGGCCGCTGCTATTCCTGCCCGTCCGTGATCAACTGGTTTAACCCCAGTTTTGATCCAGCACCAGTTCCAGGATGAATTTGCTGCCGAAGTAGGCCAGCGTCAGGATGATGATGCCGGCGAGGGTGAACCGGACCGCAGTGCGGCCCCGCCAGCCGCGGAAACGCCGGCCCCAGAGCAGCACCCCAAACACGACCCAGGCCATGAACGACAGCACTGTTTTGTGCGCAAGGTGCTGGGCGAACATGTCATTGATAAAAAGCACGCCCGTGAGCAGGGAGACGGTCAGCAGAATGAACCCGAGATTAATCAGCGTAAAGAGCAGCGTCTCGAGCACGTCCAGGGCGGGCAGGGCGCGTACGAAACGATTGAAATGGTGGCTGCGCAGGAAATGATCACTGATGGCCACAAACACGGCATAAATAGCCGCCAGGCCCAGAAAACTGAAGGCCATGACCGAGGAGACCACGTGCAGGCCGATCGCAGGTGAGACGTTTGCCAGGATGTTGCCCGGGGCCGGAACCAGCCATTCCGCGATCAGCAGCACGCCTGCCATGGGCAGGGCAATCAGGCCAGCCGCAAACAGCCGGTTAGGTGTTACTGCTGCCAGCAGCAAGATCACGACCATAATCAGGGCGCACAGCGACATGACGTTCAGAAAACTGAGCTGCACCGGGGTGTGGAGAAACCAGTGCTGGGCTTGTGCGGCCGCGTGCAGGACCACGCCGGCAGCAGCGATGACCGCCGGCGCCCGGGAGACTTTTACCTCCCGGCCCAGCAGGTTCCGGTACAGCAGGCCGGCCGCGAGCAGGTAGCAGGCTGTGGCGGCGAGACCAAAAACGTCATGCATGGTAAATAATCGACTCCGAATCTCGAATTCGGTCGTTATAATACCTGACCGATCACAGCGGAGTAGCGAATGTTTTCCAATCTCAGCGAGCGCCTTTCCGGGACGCTGCAGAAACTCAAGGGTAAAGGCCGGCTGACCGAGGATTCGATCAGTGAAGCTCTGCGCGAGGTGCGCGTGGCCCTGCTTGAGGCTGACGTGGCCCTGCCCGTGGTCAAGGGCTTTATCGACCAGGTGCGCGAGCGTGCGCTGGGCCAGGAAGTACTGAAAAGCCTGACGCCGGGCCAATCGCTGGTCAAGATCGTCAACGACGAACTGATCCGCGTTATGGGCGAGGAAAACAGCGCCCTGAATCTGGCCGCCAGCCCACCCGTGGTGGTGATGCTCGCCGGCCTGCAGGGTTCAGGTAAGACGACCACGACAGCAAAACTTGCCCGCCTGCTGATCAAGGATCAGAACAAGAAGGTCATGGTGGTCAGCTGTGATGTATACCGTCCGGCGGCCATCAAGCAGCTGGAAACCCTGGCTGAGCAGGTAGGTGCCGTGTTCCAGGCCTCATCTCCGGACCAGTCGCCGGTGGATATTGCCCGCAACGCCCTCGATGAAGCGCGACGCAGTTTCGTGGATGTGCTTCTCGTCGATACGGCCGGGCGACTGGCGGTTGATGAGGCCATGATGAACGAGGCGCGGGCGATTTCCGAGGCGGTCAGGCCCACAGAACTGCTGTTCGTGGTAGACAGCATGACCGGTCAGGATGCGGCCAATACGGCGCGTGCCTTCGACGCTGCCTTGCCGCTGACCGGCGTGGTGCTGACCAAGACGGACGGTGATGCACGTGGTGGTGCGGCCCTTTCGGTGCGCCAGATTACTGGCAAGCCGATCAAGTTCATCGGTTCCGGCGAGAAGTGGGATGCGCTGGAGGATTTCCATCCCACCCGCGTCGCCTCGCGCATCCTCGGCATGGGCGATGTCCTCTCCCTGGTCGAAGAGGTCACCGCCAAGGTCGACAAGGACAAGGCGGAAAAGCTGGTTAAAAAGCTGCGTCGCGGCGCCGGTTTCAGCCTGGAAGATTTCAAGTCGCAGATGCAGCAGATGGATCAGATGGGCGGCCTGAGCTCCCTGGCCGAGAAAATGCCGGGTATGGGCCAGATACCGGAACAGGCCCGCAAGCAGCTGGATGACCGGCAGACGGTACGCATGGTGGCCATCATTAATTCCATGACGCCCGCAGGAGCGGGACTTTCCCGACGTGATTCGCGGCTCCCGCAAGCGCCGTATCGCCAATGGCTCGGGGACCTCGATCCAGGAGGTCAACAAGTTGCTCAAGCAGTTTGCGCAGATGCAGAAGATGATGAAAAAGTTTGGCAAGGGCGGCATGGCCAAAATGATGAAACAGCTCAGCCGCATGCAGGGCGGGCAAGGTGGTCCGCCGGGTCGTTTCCGGCGCTAGGGCTCAGCCGGCAGAAAAAACTGTCAGTCGCGATGCAGGAACTGTTTTAGAAACCGGTCGGCGGTCACCGAATACTCCAGCCAGAATTCGCCGTCGTCCTCGACCATGTCGCGGTACTTCATGCCCAGTTTTTGCAAAATCGTGATGGAAGGCAGGTTTTCGCGCATGGCGCGGCCGATGATTGCCTGCAGGCCGAACTGCCGGAATCCGGCCTCCAGTGCCCCGCGCGCCGGCCTCCGTGGCATAGCCCTGGGACCAGTACTCCCGGAACAACCGCAAGCCAAGATCGACCTCCCCGGTCTGGTCGGAGCGACGCAAGCCGCAGAAACCCATAAACCGGTCGTCTTCGAACGGCGTACCAGGGCCCAGCGGCCAAAGCCGTCACTGTCATAGGATCATAGTGCCGGATGAAGTTCGGCGGGCGGCGCCGTCTACCAGACAAACGGCGCGTCGCCGGTGTAACGCAGCACATCCGGATCCGCATTCAGACGATAGAGTTCCGTCGGCATCGTCTTCGCGAAATTCGCGAAGGCGCAAACGGGGTGTTTCCAGGATGAAGGGCTCTCTGGCCAATTCCAAATCCGCTGCCGGGTTCCGCTGTTGACTTTATCCCTACCAACGGGGGTGCTCAAGCCCCCCGGGGCGGCCAGGGAACAGCCCCTGCGGCGTTGCCGGGTTGTCATGTGCAAGCGCTTGTTTTCTTTTGAGCAGGTACGGGTTAGAATAGGCGGTTTCCTGAGCTCGGCTCAGCTTTGCGCTGTGGATGTGTGAAAGCATTCCGGGGCGGAAGAACTACTCTGCAGCCGGCCGGGATAAAAGATACCCCGAGCGGTATGAACAGTTATCGGTGGGCCGCTAGTGCCGTCCCGCCCTGGAACAGTGCCCGCCGGTGAATCGGCAGGCGCCCTGAAAAAGAAGGTTTTATCACCATGGTCAAAATTCGTTTGTCGCGCTCCGGCGCCAAGAAACAGCCGTTCTACCACATCGTGGTGACGGACAGCCGCAACAAGCGTGACGGTCGTCGGATCGAGCGCATCGGCTTTTTCAACCCCGTGGCCCGCGGCCAGGAAGAGCGCCTGCGCCTCGACCTTGAGCGCGTTGAGTACTGGACCGGCGTCGGCGCCCAGTACAGCGAACGCGTTCGCCACCTGGTGAGCGAAGCCCGCGGAGCCGCAACCGCTTCCTGAACCGGGATCGACTGGCCTGACGGGCCACCGTGATGAGCAACGACATCGCCGAAGTATTGATTGGCCATGTATCGGGCGTTCACGGCCTCAAGGGCTGGGTTAAGGTGCATTCCTTTACCGACCCGCGAGAAGCCATCTTCGACTACCAGCCCTGGTTGCTGGGAGACGAAGAAAGGCGGTAACGCTGGAGCGGGGTCAGCCCAACGGCAAGACCCTGATCGCACTGCTGCCGGGCGTCGAGAACGTCGAGCAGGCCCGGGTTCTGGTCGGGCAGGATATCCGGGTGCCGCGCGCGGCGCTGCCGGAGACCGGCGAAGGACAGTGGTACTGGTCAGACCTGATCGGTCTGGCGGTAATCAACCGCGAGGGTGTGCCGCTGGGCACAGTGCGGCGGATGATTGAAACCGGCGCCAATGACGTGATGGTGCTGGAGGGTGACCGGGAGCGGCTGATCCCGTTCCTGACCGGGCAGGTGATCGAACGCGTTGACCTTGAAGCGGGTCAAATACTGGTGGACTGGCACCCGGAAGATTGAACAAGGCGCGTTAACGATGACTGAAAAGCGATTTGACGTCATCACCCTGTTTCCCGAGGCCCTGGAGGCCATGGTGAAACTGGGCGTTACCGGCAGGGCGTTTGAACAGGGCCAGGCCTCGTTGCACAGCTGGAACCCGCGGGATTTTGCGCAGGACCGGCACAACACGGTGGATGACCGGCCCTACGGGGGCGGACCCGGCATGGTAATGACGGTTGAGCCGCTGGGCAGTGCCATTCGTGCAGCCAAAGCGGCGAACCCCGGAGATACCGGTCAGCCTGCTCAGTCCGCAGGGCCGCACCCTGGACCAGGGCGCGGTACGGGAACTGGCGCAGCGGGATGGATTCATTCTGCTGTGCGGACGCTACGAGGGCATCGATGAGCGTTTGATCGAGGCCGAGGTGGACGAAGAATGGTCCATCGGCGATTACGTCCTTAGTGGTGGTGAATTACCGGCAGCCGTGTTGATTGATGCGCTGCTGAGAATGGTGCCCGGCGTGCTGGGTGATGCGGCGTCGGCCCAGGAGGACTCCTTCATGGACGGCTTGCTGGACCATCCGCATTACTCCCGTCCTGAAGTGATGGGGGAGCAGCGGGTCCCGGAGGTGCTGCTTTCCGGTGATCATGGCGCCATTGAGCGCTGGCGCAGGCAGCAGGCGCTGGGCAGAACCTGGCTAAGGCGGCCGGATTTGCTGGCAAAAATTGATCTGGATAAAGACGATCGTAATCTGCTCGATGCGTTTATCCAGGAACATACCGGTTAGATCGTTAAAACCGGCTAACGCGTTTGAAATTTGAACATACCGGGCCGAGACGGCCCCGCAGGAAGGGAAAGAGCAATGAACATCATTGACCAGATCGATCAGGAACAGATGACCAAGGAACTGCCCAGCTTCGCGCCGGGCGACACCGTGGTAGTCAGCGTTAAAGTAAAAGAAGGTGAACGTGAGCGTCTGCAGGCTTTCGAAGGCGTGGTAATCGCCATTCGTAACCGGGGACTGAACTCGGCGTTTACGGTCCGTAAAATATCTCACGGCACCGGCGTCGAGCGCGTGTTCCAGACCTACAGCCCGATGATCGACTCCGTGACGGTCAAGCGCAGAGGCGACGTACGTCGCGCCAAGCTGCACTACCTCCGTGGTCGCGAAGGCCGGAGCGCGCGCATCAAGGAAAAGCTCAAAAGCGCATAAGCCACGCCGGCCGGATATCTCCGGCGGTGCAATGTGCCATGCTGGCAGGGGCTCAAGGGCCGCTACCGGGCTGAGACAAGAAGGACGTCGACCTGTTCCAGGTCGGCGTCTTTCTTTTATCCGGGACTATTTTGTATCTACCTGGCAGAGCTGTGTCTTGAATCGTTCGCAGTGACCCCCTATGTCTGCGTCAGTCCAAAGATTTCTGAAGCTTATGAACCAGACAACCGAAAAACACGAATTCCAGGCGGAGGTTCAGGAAGTCCTGAACCTCATGACCCATTCGCTTTATTCCAACAAGGAAATCTTCCTGCGGGAACTGATTTCCAATGCCTCCGATGCCTGTGACAAGCTCCGTTTCGAAGCCTTGCGGGATGACAGCCTGATGGAAGGTGATGCCGAACTGGTCATCGAGATTGAGGCCGACAAGGACAAGCGCCTGCTGATCATTCGCGATAACGGTATCGGCATGAGCCGGGACGAGGTCGTGGAAAACATTGGCACCATCGCCCGCTCAGGCACGCGACGCTTCATCGAGCAGGCGAAACAGCGCGAGGGCTTCGATCAGAACCTGATCGGCCAGTTCGGCGTGGGGTTCTACTCCGCGTTTATCGTGGCCGATACGGTGAGCCTGCACACGCGACGGGCCGGCAGTGAGGCCGCCGAGGGCGTGCGCTGGATGTCCACCGGTGACGGCAGCTACGAGATCGGCAGCCTGGATCTGCCCCGCCACGGCACCGAGGTCATTTTGCACCTGAAAGAGGGTGAGGAAGAGTTCCTGGACAACTGGACGCTCAAGTCCCTGGTCAGCCGCTACTCGGACCACATCGGCTTCCCGATTCGCCTGAAAGTTGCGGTCAAAAACGCTGATGACGACGTCCCGGGCGAAGAACCGGCCGACGACGAAAGTGACAAGGAGACAGGAAAAGAACCCACTGCAAAGTTTGAATGGCAAACCATCAACCAGGCCTCGGCGCTGTGGACCTTGCCCAAGGGCGAGATTTCCGACGAGGAATACATCGTAACTTCTATCAGCACATCAGCCACGACATGGATGAGCCGCTGGCCTGGGCCCATAACCAGGTGGAAGGCGCGCAGAACTACACCTCGCCTGCTGTATCTGCCTGGCAAGGCGCCGCTGGACTTCATGATGCAGCGCGACGAGCGGCACGGCCTGAAGCTTTACGTGAAGCGCGTGTTCATCATGGATGCCGCTGAGCAGCTGCTGCCCCATTACCTGCGCTTTGTGCGCGGCGTGGTGGATTCGGATGATCTGCCACTCAACGTTTCCCGCGAGTTGCTGCAGGAAAACGATGCCCTGCGCAAGATTCGCGGCGCCGTGGTCAAGCGCAGCCTGGACCTGATCGCGCGCCTGGCCAATACTGACGAGGAAAAATACGCGACCTTCTGGGCGCAGTTCGGTACCGTTCTGAAAGAAGGCCTGGCCGAGGACATGAGCAATCAGGAAAAGGTTGCCGGGCTCTTGCGTTTTACCTCGACAAAAGACGCGGATGCCGGCGACGTGGTCAGCCTGGCAGATTACATCGCGCGTATGCCCGAAGACCAGGACACCATCTGGTACGTCACGGCGGACAACCTGAAGGCCGCCAGGAACAGCCCGCACCTGGAAATGTTCCGCAAGCAGGGCATCGAAGTACTGCTGATGCACGAGCGCATCGACGAATGGATGATGGGCTACTTCAACGAGTTTGACGGCAAGACGCTGCGCTCGGTCGCCAAGGGCGAGGTCAACCTGGATGCTGACGCCGATGAGACCGATGCGGCGGAAAAGCCCGAACTGCTGCAACGCATGCAGGACGCACTCGGCGATGAGGTGCAGGAGGTTCGCGTGAGCAAGCGCCTGACCGATTCTGCTGCCTGCCTGGTTCTGAATGAGCAGGAAATGGCCATGCACCTGCGCCGCATGCTGGAACAGGCGGGGCAGGAGTTGCCGGACAGCAAACCAACCCTCGAGGTCAATCTTGATCACCCGATGCTGCAACGCCTGGGTGAAGCACAAGAAGAAGATTTTGAGGACTGGGCTCGAATCGTGTTTGAACAGGCGGTACTTGCCGAGGGTGGTCAACTGGATGATGCAGCCGCCTTTGTAGCGCGGATGAACCGTCTTCTTTTACCCGGCAAGACTGAGCAGCATCCCGCTCGCGGCGTTTTTGATGTCCGGGCACAGACAAGCCGGTTGCAAAGCAATCCTTGAGCCCATGGTACGAATCGACAAATGGCTCTGGGCGGCGCGCTTCTTCAAAACCCGCTCCCTGGCGCGCGCCGCCGTGCAGGGTGGCAAGGTTCAACTCAACGGCGCACGCGTTAAGCCGGCCCGCACCCTTGCGCTTGATGATGAATTAAGGATTCAGAAAGGCGAGGAGAGCTGGACCATCAGGGTTTTGGATCTGAACGATAAGCGCGGTCCGGCCAGCGTAGCCCAACAGATGTACGCCGAGTCAGAAGAAAGCCGTCTGCAGCGCGAAACCCGCGCTGATCAGCGCCGCCTGGAGCGCGAGGCCCATGGCAGTCGTGAACGCCGTCCTGACAAGCGTCAGCGGCGTCAGATTATCAAATTCCGCAACGACCAGGACCGCTAGCGTTCCAGTTTGCGTTTCAGTGCGTAAATCCACTCCAGCGCTTCCCTGGGTGTCAGCTCATCCGGGTCCACTCCGTCTGCCAATTCCCGCAACAGGTCAGTCTCCGGCGTTTCCGCCACCGGCTCTGGCGCGGACGCATTAAACAGGCTCATCTGCGGTCCGCTCTGGGGCTGTGATTCGAGCTCCAGCAGGTAGCGCTTGGCCTGGTGGAGCACCGCTGCCGGCACACCGGCCAGGGCTGCCACCTGCAGGCCGTAGCTCTGGCTGGCCGGTCCCTCGTCCACGGCGTGCAGGAAGACGATTCGCTCACCATGCTCGACAGCACGCAGATGCACGTTGAACACCCCGTCGCGCTGCGCAGCAAGTTGGGTCAGCTCAAAATAATGCGTGGCGAACAGGGTAAACGCGCGCACCTTCTGGGCCAGGTGATCGGCACAGGCCCAGGCCAGTGCCAGGCCGTCATAGGTGCTGGTGCCGCGACCGATTTCGTCCATCAAGACGAGGCTGAGGTCCGTTGCATTGTGCAGAATGTTGGCGGTTTCGGTCATTTCCAGCATAAAAGTGGAGCGGCCGCGGGACAGGTCATCACCCGCGCCGATGCGCGTAAATATGCGGTCGACCTGCCCGATACGGGCGGCGCTGGCTGGAACCCAGCTGCCGGCATGGGCCAGCAGCACAATCAATGCCGTCTGACGCATATAGGTCGACTTACCACCCATGTTCGGCCCGGTAACCACCAGCATGCGGCGCTCCGGGTTCAGGTGGATGTCGTTCGGGGTAAAGGGTTCGTCCTGGACGGCCTCGATGACCGGGTGCCGCCCTGCTTCGATTTCAAAACCCGGGTCGTCGCTCAGCTCCGGACGGCAGTAATCCAGGCTCAGGGCCCGTTCTGCAAATGCGCAGAGCACATCAAGGCGGGCCAGCGCGCTGGCCATGCGTTGCAGAGCCGGCAAGCTGTCCTGTAACCGCGAGATGAGCTGTTCATAGCAATACTGTTCCCGCACCAGCGCGCGCTCACGGCTGGACAGCACCTGGTCCTCGAAGGTTTTCAGCTCCTCGGTGATGTAGCGCTCAGCCGCCTTGAGCGTCTGACGCCGCGTGTAGTGGGTTGGTACCCTGGCGGTATGGGCATGGGAGATCTCGATGTAGTAACCGTGCACCCGGTTGTAGCCCACTTTGAGTGTGCCAATGCCGGTGTTTTCCTTTTCCTGCTGCTCATAGTTGAGCAGAAAATCATTGGCGTTTTCAGAAAGATCGCGAAGCTGATCCAGCTCCTTGTCGTAGTCCCGGGCAATAACCCCGCCATTGCGCAGCAACACCGGCGGCTGTTCCACCAATGCGCTTTGTAACAGGGCGTGCAGATCCGGGAACGCTTGGATGGACTCGCGCAGTGTCTTGAGTGGCGTGTCGCCGGTTGCCATGAGCAGTTCGTGCAGGTCGGGCAGGCAGGCCAGTGTCGAGCGCAGGGTAGACAGATCCCGCGGGCGTGCAGAGCCCAGCCCGACGCGGGTCAGGATGCGCTCCACATCGCCGGCCCCGCGCAGCCGTTCCCGCAAGCCTTCCATGACACCGGTACTGATCAGTGACTCGATGGTCCGGTGGCGGGTGGCGAGCCGCTCCCTGTCACGGACCGGATTGACCAGCCAGCGGCGCAACAGCCGTCCACCCATCGGCGTGATGCTGCTGTCCATAACACCGACCAGCGTGTGTGCCTCGTTACCTTCCGGATGGCTAAGGATTTCCAGGTGACGCCGGGTGGCTGCATCAAGATGAAGCTGGGTATCCGCCTGTTCAAGCTGCAAGCCCTGCAGGTGCGGCAGGGCGCCGCGCTGGGTTTCCCGGGCATATTGCAGCAGCGCGCCCGCTGCGCTGATCACCGGGGGTTTGTCCTCGATACCGAATCCGGAAACATCCCGCGTGTCAAATTGCTCGCTGAGCAGTTTGGCGGCCGAGGCTGTTTCGAAATGCCAGGGGCCCCGACGTCGCAGGCCGGGCATATGATCGAGCAGCTCTGCCAGTGGTGAGTCTTCCGAAACCAGCAGCTCCACGGGCTGCAGACGCTCCAGCTGCGCCTCCAGTTCGCGTTCATCAAGCAACTGGCGGGCATGAAACTGGCCGGCCGAGAGATCCAGCCAGGCAATGGCCTTGCCGTCGCCGGCGACGGCCGCCATGAGGGTATCACGGCGCTCTTCCAGCAAGGCCTCGTCGGTCACGGTGCCCGGGGTAATGATGCGGACCACCTCGCGATCGACAGGTCCCTTGCTGGTGGCCGGATCACCGGTTTGCTCACAAATCGCCACCGATTCGCCTTTACGAATCAAGCGGGCAAGATAGCTGTCTGCCGCATGATGCGGCACGCCGGCCATGGGAATGGGCTGGCCGTTGGACTCACCACGGGTGGTCAGGGTGATATCGAGCAGGCTGGCCGCACGGCGTGCATCGTCGAAGAACAACTCGTAAAAGTCGCCCATACGAAAGAACAGGAGGATATCCGGAAAATCGGCTTTGATGCGCAGGAACTGCTGCATCAATGGGGTATGGCCCGAGTGGGCTTCGCTGGCTGGCGCTGACATCGGCGGAAGTGTAACGTACGGCGGTGAACTGATGAAGCGACCCTGTTCTGGGCCGCACAGGATAATGCGCAATGACAGACAAAACAGTTGCCGAACTGGACGCTGAAATCGATGATGTGGTGAAAGCCCTGGCCCCGGCCCTGGTAGACAAGGGCTGGATGCTGTGTACGGCCGAGTCGTGCACCGGGGGTTGGATGGCCAAGGTATGTACCGATCTGCCCGGCAGTTCGGACTGGTTTCATGGTGGTTATGTCTGCTATAGCTATCCAGCGAAAGAGCAGCAACTTGGTGTGATCCAGGACGACCTGGTGCAGCACGGCGCGGTGAGTGAGGAGATCGCCTCGCAGATGGCTTTGGGGGCACGGCGTGGCAGCGGGGCGGGCGTGACCGTTGCCGCCACCGGTATTGCCGGGCCGGGCGGAGGTCTGCCCAATAAGCCGGTCGGTATGGTCTGCTTTGGCTGGTCCGTCAGCGGTGGCCGCATCCAGACCGCCAGCGAGGTTTTTCAGGGTGATCGTGACCAGGTACGCCGTCAGACTGTGCTGCGCGGGCTGCAAGGTGTCCTTGATCTATTGCAGGGCAATACCGACTAGCCAGCCTCGCCATCCCGACTGCTGCTCAGCGGTTTTCGCACAGTCTTGACACCATTATCGTATTTTGAGAACGCCCCCGGGCATGATCACCATCAAGCGGCTTCGGGAGCAGGTATTGTCCACAAGGGGCATTGCTGCCAAACCCGGCAAACCGCCCGGCATTCGCCAATGGTGCGTCTGCTGACATGAAAATGCGCTGCGCACCGCGGCGTTTCATAGGAATAAGTCCCTTTGTCGTAGAAGGCGTCAAAGGTCACAATGGGCAGCGTATAATCTGCCCCAGGCGGAGCACACATCCGCATTAAGCCAGGAGAGGAAACCGTGGACGAAAATCGTAAAAAGGCCCTGACGGCCGCATTGTCCCAGATCGAACGCCAGTTCGGTAAAGGGGCCATCATGCGCATGGGCGATGGCACGCATGCAAATGTTGACGTGATACCCAGCGGCTGTCTGTCGCTTGATGTCGCTCTGGGTATTGGTGGCGTCCCCCGCGGTCGTGTCATTGAAATCTACGGCCCTGAGTCAAGCGGCAAAACAACCATGACGCTGCACGTTGTTGCCGAGGCGCAAAAGGCCGGCGGTACGGCGGCGTTTGTCGACGCTGAGCACGCCCTGGACCCACAGTACGCAGAAAAGCTCGGCGTTAATGTTGAGGATCTGCTCGTATCCCAGCCGGATACGGGAGAACAGGCCCTGGAAATTACCGACATGCTGGTGCGCTCCGCAGCGGTAGACATCGTGGTGATCGACTCGGTCGCGGCGCTGACGCCGAAAGCGGAAATCGAGGGCGATATGGGTGACTCTCATGTTGGCCTGCAGGCCCGCCTGATGTCGCAGGCTTTGCGCAAGCTCACCGGTAATATCAAACGCTCAAATACCACGGTGATTTTCATCAACCAGATTCGTATGAAAATCGGCGTTATGTTCGGTAGTCCGGAAACCACCTCGGGTGGTAATGCACTGAAGTTTTACTCCTCCGTGCGTCTTGATATCCGCCGCATTGGTGCGATCAAGAAGGGTGATGAGGTCGTGGGTAACCAGACCCGGGTCAAGGTGGTCAAGAATAAAATGGCGCCGCCGTTCCGGCAGGCCGAATTTGAGATCCTCTACGGCCAGGGCGTATCCCGCGAGGGTGAATTGATTGATCTGGGTGTACTCCACAACATCGTGGACAAAGCCGGCGCCTGGTATTCCTACAACGGTGACCGCGTGGGGCAGGGCAAGGAAAATGCCCGGGAGTTTCTGAAAGACAATCCCGAGATTGCTGCTGACATCGAAAAGCGTCTTCGTGAAATTCTGCTGCCAGACAAAAAAGCCCTGGCTGCTGCAGAAGAGGCTGAGGTTGCGGCCGATGAGCAAGACATCCCGGTCACTGAATGATCTTATGCGCGGCAGCCCGGCATTCTGACCGGGCTTTCGTGCCCCGCAGGAATTCGCGCTCATGGCAGGCGACCCGACAGAGCTATCCGCAAATGATGTCATGGCCATGGCCATGCGTTACCTGGGACGACGTGAACATGCCCGCCTGGAACTGCTGCGTAAACTCGCCCAGCGCGGGGTGGATGAAAATCTCGCCAATGCAGTCATCGATGACCTCGCGGACCAGAATCTTCAAAGTGAGGAACGCTACGCCGAATCCCACACGCGACAGCGTGTCAGCAAGTGTTTTGGCTTAAACCGTATCCGCATGGAGCTGCGCGGCAAGGGTATCGACGATGCCCTGGTTGCCACCGTGCTGGAGCCCTATGCACATGACTGGTACGACCTGGCAAGGGACTGGGCCAGCCGCAAACACCGCGGTGAGCTCGATGAAAAAGCACGCGCGCGCCTGTACCGCGGTGGCATGAACCGCGGCTTCACCCACGACCAGATCATGCGCGCCATCGACCACCTGCGCAGCGAGTTGCGGGAGGTCTGACCTCCTGGGTTGTTATGGGGATTTATTGACGGTTGCGTCGGGGTGACCGGTTGTGACCGGCCGGGCTTTCGGCCTGCGGCTTCCCTCGTTCGATTACGCTTGGTGGGGTCGGTCACACAAATCATCCTGATTTGGGTGACCTTATTTCGCCTTCCCTGGCGAAATAACCCCAGTCGCTCCATCTCTCTCGGCTCAAGCCCTTAATGGCCGGTCACAACCGGTCACCCCACCGCAACCTGCATCATGGCCGCCGGAACTACCCTGTAATTCAGTTTTTTGGTCACGGCATGAGGTTTGCCGGAGGCCGAAAGCCAGGCCCGGAACCAGGCGTACCCGCGCCCACCCCGGCCACCAAAACCCCTGACCATCAAGCAACGTACATGCAAAGAGGCTTTTTTTAGCCAATACGGGTGGACTTGGCCGCCTGTCGCCTATACCTTCCCTGAATCTCCCTTTGAAGTAGAAGCAGTGCTGTGAAAACGACGCCCGAGATTCGCCAGACGTTCCTGGATTTCTTTGCCGGTAAGGACCACCAGGTGGTTCCGTCCAGTTCCCTGGTGCCTGCTGATGATCCGACCTTGTTGTTTACCAATGCGGGTATGAACCAGTTCAAGGATGTATTCCTTGGCGCTGACAAACGGTCGTATGTGCGGGCCGTGTCTTCGCAGAAGTGTGTGCGTGCCGGTGGCAAGCATAATGACCTTGACCAGGTTGGTTACACAGCCCGACACCATACGTTTTTTGAGATGCTGGGCAACTTCAGCTTTGGGGACTATTTCAAGCGTAAGGCCATTCGCTATGCCTGGGAATTGCTTACCGATGTTTACGGGCTCGATGCTGATCGACTCTGGGTAACCGTCTATCACACCGATGAGGAGGCCTTCGAACTGTGGCGCGATGATATCGGTCTGGCGGAGGAGCGGATTATTCGCATTGGCGATAAGCCGGGTGGCGCGGAGTTTGAAAGCGATAACTTCTGGGCAATGGGTGACACCGGTCCGTGTGGCCCGTGTAGTGAAATTTTCTATGACCACGGTGACCATATTGAAGGCGGCTTGCCCGGGACGGAGAACGAGGACGGCGATCGCTTCGTGGAGATCTGGAACCTGGTCTTCATGCAGTACGATCGCAATGCCAATGCCGAGTTGGCGCCATTGCCGGCACCCTGCGTGGATACCGGCATGGGCCTGGAGCGCATCGCGGCGGTGCTGCAGGGCACGCATGACAATTACCTGACTGACCAGTTTCAGCTGTTGATCAGGGCTGCCGCCGAGCTCACCGGGGCAGCCGATCCCGGCAGCAAGTCATTGCGCGTGATTGCCGACCATACCCGCGCCTGCAGCTTTTTAATCGCTGACGGCGTGCTGCCGTCCAATGAGGGGCGCGGTTATGTGCTGCGTCGCATTATTCGACGGGCCGTGCGGCACGGTTATATGCTCGGGCAGAGCCAGCCATTTTTCTATCGCATGGTAGAGACGCTGGCCGGCGCCATGGGTGACGCCTACCCGGTGCTGCTCAAGGATGGCACTCGGATTTCACAGGTGCTGGAAGATGAAGAGCGCCGTTTCGCGCGCACCCTGGACACCGGTATGGGCATCTTGCGCAAGGTGATGGAACGCTGCAAAGCCGGTGATGCTATTGATGGCGACACTGCATTCCTGCTTTATGACACCTACGGTTTCCCGCTTGACCTCACCGAGGATATTGCACGGGAAAATGGTCTGGGCGTGGACCGGCAGGGTTTTGATGCGGCCATGGACCAACAGCGTCAGCGTGCCCGTGAAGCAGGGCAATTCAGCCAGCAGGAGACGATTTCTGCCGAGGCAGTGCAGGTCTTGCCGGCCACCGTGTTCACCGGTTACGACTGCGCGGCTGGTACGGGCGAGGTTGTAGGTATCTTGGTAGGCGGGCAGCGCGTTGAGTCTCTGCAAACAGGCGAGGAAGGCACGGTCCTGCTGGACCAGACGCCGTTCTATGCCGAATCCGGCGGTCAAATAGGCGATACCGGCGAGATCCTTGGCGAAAGCGCCGTTTTCTCTGTGCGTGATACGCAGAAGCTGGCCGGCAAGTTTCACGGTCATGTTGGCAAGCTTGTCGGTGGTCAGTTGCACGTGGGGCAGGCGGTTAAGGCGGCCATTGATACTGATCGCCGCCAGTCGATCGTGTTGCATCACTCGGCGACACATCTCTTGCACAAGGCCCTGCAGGACCTGCTGGGAGATCATGTTGAGCAGCGTGGATCCCTCGTAGCGAATGACCACCTGCGTTTCGATTTCTCGCACCCCCGCCAGGTGACAGGTGAAGAACTGCGTCTGATAGAACGACGCGTTAATTCAGACATCCGCCAGAATCCGGAAGCAACAGCCGAAGTCATGTCCTTCGACGATGCCCTCGAAACCGGTGCCATGGCGCTGTTCGGCGAGAAATACGGTGACAAGGTGCGTGTTTTGCGGTTTGGAGATTTGTCCACCGAGCTGTGCGGCGGTACCCACGTGCACCGTGTTGGCGATATTGGCCAGTTCAAGATCATTACCGAAACAGCGGTGGGTTCTGGCATCCGGCGTATTATTGCTGTTGCAGGCGAAACGGCTGTGGCAGCCGTCCAGGCGCAGGAGCAGCGCCTGCAGACAGTCGCCAGTGCGCTCAAGGTTGGGCCCGATGACGTGACTCAGCGCCTTGAGCAGATCATGGAGCGTAACCGCGCTATGGAAAAGGAACTCGAGGCGCTTAAGGCCTCACTGGCAGCCACTGGCAGTGATGGTCTATTGGATAAGGCGGTTGATGCGGGCGATATTCAGATGATTTCCGCACGCCTGGATGACAGTGACTCCAAGGCGCTGCGCGACAGTATTGACCACCTCAAAGACAAGTTGCGCAGTGGTGTAGTGGTGCTCGGTGGTGTTGACGAAGGCAAGGTTCGTTTGGCCGCTGGAGTGACCCCTGACCTTACTGCTCGGATAAAAGCTGGTGATCTGGTAAACTTCGTCGCACAGCAGGTCGGTGGAAGAGGCGGGGGAAGACCCGACTTCGCACAGGCAGGCGGTAGTGACCCCAAAGCGCTCGACGAAGCGCTGGCCTCAGTAAAGGCCTGGGTTGAAGAAAAATAAGGAGGAGCGCAGGCTCCATTAACGTGTCGCAAAAAGGTTGAGCGGGCCCTTTTGAACGCATAACCGGCAGGTTGAAAAACTTTGTCAAGGGACTGAATGGCCTGAGGCCAAAGGAAGGTGCTCATGCTCATACTCACAAGACGAGTAGGGGAAAAGCTTGTTATCGGGGAAAAAGTCACGGTCACCGTGCTTGGCGTCAAAGGGAATCAGATAAGAATCGGGATCGACGCCCCCCCGGAAGTACAGGTACACCGTGAAGAGATTTTCAAACGCATCCTCGCTGAGCGGGATGAAACGGAAACCAATTCAGGCGGTTTGTGACCGCCTTCGGCTTTACCTAAAACGCACTGAAAGGTAGACTTGCGCCTCCCGGAATCCGGGCGGCCTCGCCTTGTGGCGAAAAGCCTGAAAGAGAACCGGATAAACAGTTTAGGAGAGGTGGCCGAGTGGCTGAAGGCGCTCCCCTGCTAAGGGAGTATGGGTTAAAAACCCATCGAGGGTTCGAATCCCTCTCTCTCCGCCAATTAAAAAACCCCGCCCCAGGCGGGGTTTTTTATTTGTCGAAGCTAACTTCTCGAAGACTCGCGAAGACCGGAGACTCAACTCTGACCGGTGACTATGTCCTGTACAGCAGGCACAGGCCGCCCAAACCCAAGGAGCAGAAGATGGACATCAAGCTGAGGTCATGGGGTATGGCCGGTAAATATGGGGTTACGCCCTTGAGCGATGCTGGGCGTGATTGGGTTGAAGGCTGGCTTCAGCACCAACCATGCTTCGCAGACATCGTTGATGGAGCATGGTTATTTGAGGATGATGCTCGTCATCTTGTGGCGCAGTCAGCGATCAATAACGGCTTGAAGGCAGTTGCCGGTATCGGGAATGATCCGACTCAAGGGAAACCATTTGACCTCAATGGTTGGATTCGCCGAGACGGTTAGCATTGCCTTTCCCGGGTTTAACCGCTGTGGAACCCAAATCGCCGCTTAATGTCGAACAGTATCTCCCTGCTATGCTGATGCTTTATGGCCAGTACAGCCGAATCTTTTTGCCGAGGAAGTCCCTGATGTCGAGTTACCGCTTCTACCTTTCAGTATTCCTGCTGATCAGTGCCGTCAATGTCCAGGCAAGCTGGGATAACTTCAATGAAAATCCCTTTACGCTTTATCCGCCAGGTTGCGCCACAAACCTAGAAGAAATCGTGTTGAGCACGGGCGGGCAGGAGCTTATCGTCAGTGGGGTGCTGGATGCGGACTCTGTTGGAGAGGCCACCGTTCCCGTGTTTCTTGAGCTTTTTCGCATTGGTTGTGCCGATGCCAATCGAAGTGTTCTTGTGCTTACGCTGGAGGTTGTTGAATCTGACAATGGCCAGAATGACCAGGCACGCATACCGACGTTTTATTTGGTTAATGACAACAAGGTAGGCCGGCTGCGGCCAACGCGCGATCCAAATACCAACCAGGCGGATGCGACCGGGACCCTGATTTTTGAGTCTCTCGGCAGGCAGACGTTCTACCTGGATAGCGTTACACCTTTCCAGGCAGACTTTGAATTCTGGGATGATCTGTTTCCGGACGACTTTAACGACGGCTTCGAGCTCGAGATCGCTCAGCGTGTGGCCCCTGACTTCGTTATTGATGTTTCTGATTACACCGATGAGCTACAGCCCGACTCGATGCCGCTCAACGGCCGGCATTCTGGTGTGTGGGTGTCAGACGGGGCCAGCGATCAGGGGTTTGTGATCTCATTTTCTGAACTGGAAGGCAACTTTACCGAAGGTGTTATTTTCTTTTCCTGGTATACCTTCGACGCCGAGGGCAACAATGTATGGCTGGTTGGCAATACCAATTTCGCTCACGGGGATACGGAGGTCGAGCTGGAGTTGTTGTGGGTAACCGACGGATCATTCCTTGGCGACAGGACCGCAGCAAGGACCTCAGCCGGTTCGGCGATCATATCAGCCAGGAACTGCGCCACTCTGGATATGAGCTATGTGCTGGAGGCCTTGGGTCTGGGTTCCGGAATTATTGAGCTGAAGCGGATTTCCAAGCTGGAAACGATGGGATATAACTGTATGGATGCTCAGACCAGGTCCGGCATCAGCAATTAGGCGGGCAGGGCAGGTTTTACCCGGGGATTACTGTGCCGCGAAGGACGCGGCAAGCCTTCACGGACCGCGTAACAAGTCCCTGGTATCACCCGTTACCGCCTCCATCCGGGGTTGCGTGTTCTCGGGCTCAAGAAACCGGCCTGCCAGGCTGATTGCTCCCATTCCGGCCACCAGCACAAAGGCAATAATCCAGTGCATCCGCCGGCGGCGCGGTCGACCGTAGCCAAATACGATGGGGTTAACAGGGCCCGGAGAAGGCTCTCCAGTTCGAAACAGGCGGCGTCGATCAGACGCGGCATTAATCAGGTTCTCCATCCGTGGATACCTCATTGCTTCCATGCAAGGCTTCCTTTATAAGCTATTTATCGTGCTTTGACAAATAGTTAAAACCTATTTCATACATTATTTCGCAGCCCGCGGAACCTATGACTTCATGCTTGACGATAATTTTTGATGGCTTGCGATATGCTACTTTCCCCTGACTCTGGAGTGAGAAATGAAAAGAATTACCCTTTGCGCGCTTTCCGCGGCGCTGGTGTTAAACCTGCCATTGCCCGCAGTGGCCGATTTTGAGCAGCGAACCGCGAATAATGGCCAGCTTGTGATGCAGGGGGTTCCTGAGATACCCCAGGAGATCGTTAATGACCTGAACCGCTACCTGAACGTGCGTTCGGCCGGTTTCCAGGAATGGGATGAGGATGGCGAGGGTATCTATATCTCAACGCGTTTCGGTGACGTGTCGCAAATTCACTATGTCGCCCAACCTGGCGGCACCCGCACCCAGATAACCTTCTTTAACGAGCCTCCCGGTGGTGTTTCCCGCCAACCCAATGGCTCCAGAATGATCTTCTCCATGGATGCGGGTGGTAGCGAGTTCTCACAGCTGTTCATGATGGACCCGGACGGCAACGATGAGGCGCTGATGCTTACCGATGGCGAATCCCGCAATGGCGCAGTGGTCTGGGACCGCAGCGGCGAATGGATCACATACCTGTCGACGCGCCGTAATGGGTCTTCCAATGATGTCTGGATGATGCAGGTGGATAATCCTGAATCGGCCGGCGTCATCCTTGAATCCCCGGATGGCACCAACTGGACCGGTGCCGATTTTTCGCCGGACAACCAGCAATTGTTGATTCTCAACTATGTTGGCAATGCCGATTCACGTATTCATATTCTGGACCTTGAATCCGGCGATCTCCGTTTGCTGGCAGGCGATCCCGGGAACCCTTCTTCAAATTTCCCGTTTGGTTTTGATCGGGAAGGGACGGGCTTCTATTTCATTACTGATCAGGGTGGTGAGTTTCAGCAATTGGCCTGGCAGTCGCTTGAACCGGGTTCGACACCGCAGATCATTACCGGCGATATTCCCTGGCATGTCGAAGGTGGCGCGGTTAGCGATGACCGGCGTCGTGGGGCATTTACGGTTAATGAGAATGGCTTTTCCCGCCTGTACCTGATGGATTATGAAACACGGGAATTTGCTCCGGTTGAAGGACTGCCAACCGGCCTGATCGGCGGACTTGAATTTTCTCCGGACGGTACCCGGCTTGGGATGACGTTGAACACGCCACAAACGCCAAGCGACAGCTTTGTACTTGAGCTTAGCGAGGGCGATCTTCTGGATCATGGCGATCTCACCCGCTGGACCTACAGTGAGGTTGGAGGGCTGGATACTGAAAACTTCGTGGTTCCCGAGCTGGTGTCTTTCCCGACTTTCGACAGCGGCCAGGGTGGCCCCGATTCCATATCGGCCTGGGTGTACAAGCCCGAGGGTGAAGGGCCATTTCCCGTCATCATCCAGATTCATGGTGGACCGGAAAGTCAATCTCGCCCGAACTTCAGCAGCACTTACCAGGCATGGGTCAATGAACTGGGTGCCACGGTCATTCGCCCAAACGTGCGTGGCTCAGATGGATATGGTAAGACTTTCATGGGCTTAGACAATGGTTTTAACAGAGAAGATTCAGTTAAGGATATCGGTGCCTTGCTGGACTGGATTGCCACTCAAGCGGATCTGGATGAGAACCGTGTTGCCGTGTTCGGCGGCAGCTATGGGGGCTACATGGTGTTGGCCAGCGCGGTTCATTACAGCGACCGTCTGAAAGCGGCGGTCGACGTTGTGGGTATCAGTAACTTTGTGACCTTTCTGGAAAATACGCAGGACTATCGCCGCGATCTTCGCCGTGCCGAATATGGTGATGAGCGTGACTCCGCAATGCGTGCCCACCTCGAGGCAATCAGTCCTTTGAACAATGTCGACAAGATCACTGTTCCCATGTTTGTTGTGCAGGGCGAGAATGATCCGCGTGTGCCGGTCACCGAGGCGGACCAGATCGTTAAGGCGCTGCGTGAACAGGGTTCGGAGGTCTGGTACATGAACGCACTCAACGAAGGCCATGGTTACCGGCGTAAGGAAAACCGTGATATCTACCAGCAGGCCACCATGCTCTTTTTTCAGGAGTACCTTTTAGGTGAGGCGGAGCAGGCCGGCCCCTGATTGACGGCCCTTTGCAGAAATTCGAGGCCCGGGTGGTTCTGCCATCCGGGCCTTTTTTATTGGCAGCCTGGGCTTTTTTGTAGGAAAACAGCGTTATTTTGCATGCGATTTACGCGGTTTATACCGATTCCGGCTGACTTGCCGTGCAGGGTGCTTGCTTGGCGCCTAAGATAAAGATGGGTCACAACCAAGGGTCAAGACAGGAGGTTGAATCGCCGGGGCGCGCCGAAGGGGTTCGGAGTGCGACCCAGAAAGGACTGCTTTTTTTGGATCATTGCATGAAGGGGAGAAATCATGATCCATGTTCTCATTGTGGACGACCACGATCTCGTCCGGGCAGGTCTGCGCCGAATACTCGAAGACAGCCCGGCCATCAAAACCATTAGTGAAGCCGCAAATGGCGAGGAGGCGCTGCAACTCTGCCGCACCGTTCCGCCGGATATCGTACTGCTGGACCTCACTCTGCCACGATTATCAGCTTTTGAACTGACCGGCCGCCTGCAGCGGCTGCACCGAAAAACACGCGTCATCATTCTGGCGGCGCATGCAAAATCACCATACCCGACACGATTGCTCAATGCGGGCGCGGCCGGCTATCTGACCAAGGATTGTGATTCGGCCGAACTGCTTAAGGCTGTTACCACCGTGCACAGCGGTCATCGCTATATTGGCAGCGAGGCCGCCAAGCAATTGGCGCTGTCCATACTGCCAGGCACGGCAGACTCTCCGTTTGACGAGTTATCTTCGCGCGAGCTGGAGGTGATGCACAAGCTCACTGAAGGCAAGCGGGTACCTGATATCGCTTCGATGTTGTGTCTCAGCCCCAAGACTGTGGCGACCTACAAATATCGGATCTACGACAAGTTAGGGACCCGCAGCGAGGTCGATCTGCTGCGCATGGTGATGCGTTATGGACTGCTGGAGGCCAGCCAGGCATGACAAAAAAACCCCGCCTTGGCGGGGTTTTTTTATGGCATTGCGGCTTCGACGCCGCGCCCGCCGGCGGTTTACTCTGCCGGGGGTTTATCGTTACCGGGTGTCAGCGTATAAATGCCTTTGGTGTCACCCACGGGTTTGGCCTTGGGCCCGGTGTCCGGCGCGGGCGCCGTGCCGGCCGGGGGCTTCGCAGCTGCCGTAGGGATGGAAGCCGGCTCTGAGACAGGTTTCCCAGCGCTTGCGCTGTCTGATTTTTGCGGACTTTTCGTGTCGCCTGAGGCCGCTGGTCCGGTCTGCTCACCGGAGGTCTTTTTGGACCTTTTCTTCGCCGTCCTCTTTGACGTCTTTTTGGCTGCCTTCTTGGGCGCATCAGCGCTTTCAGATTCGGACTTGGTCTTGGCTTTCGCCGCTGGCTTTGAATCTGCCTTTGGTGCAGCCTCAGTCGTGTCTGCCGGCTTGCTTTCAGACTTTTTGGCGGCTTTTGCTTCAGCCTTTGATTCGGCTTTAACGTTGCCTGCCGGCTTTTCATTCGCCTGACTGGATTTATCAGGATCTGCGGCGGGCCCGGCGCTGTCGTTTCCTTTGCTATCGGCCCGGGTATCTGCTTGGGCATCTGCTTTGGCTTCGGCGGCTTTGGCGTCGGTCCTGGCTTTTCGTGCCGGCACCTTCTTGCTTGCTGCCGGTTTCTTCTTGGCCTGTTCCGTAGCCGGCTGTTGGCCGGATTCCGGCGGATTTGCCTGACTGTCCGGTTTGCTTGCCTGAACATCAGACTGATTACCCGAAGCCTGATCAGCCTGTTGGTTCTGGTCTTGATCAGAACCTGCAGCCTGGTTTTCGCGGTTGGCGTTATTCTTGCGGCCGCCACGGCGGCGTCCACCGCGGGAACGACGTCGACGGGGCTTCTTCTCCCCGCTTTCGCCTTCGGGTTTGACCTGGTTTTGCTGATTACCCTGCTGGGCAGACTGTTCCTGTTTGTTGTCCTGTTCACCAGCGGCCTTTTTACTGGTCTTCTTGCCACCGCGCTTACTGGTTCTGCGCGTATTGGCGCCATCGGCCTGGTTACGATCGCGCTGTGGTTTGCGCTGGCTGGTTTTCTTCTTACTGGTTCTGCGCTGGCCGGCAGCGTTGCTGTCGAAATCGTCGTTTTGTTCGCCTGGTCTTGCCGCCACGGCCGTTTTGGGGGCTGCGGCGGGCGTCACTGTTTCCCTGCTGGCTATCTCGCCACCAGAGAACAACATTTTGCCAAGGCGCGAGAAGAAGCCCGCTTCTTTCGTCACAGCTTGTGCTTCAGCCGCCACGTCGGCTTCTGACGGTGTTGCCTGACGAACCGGGGCAGGGCTTGACGGTGCAACGGCCTGAACGGCTGCCACCGGCGCCTGGGCGCGGTTCTGTGTCAGCTCATTGGCAACGAGTTCAGCCTCGGGTTTCTGAACGCGCGAGTAGCTTGGGTCGTCCGTTACTTCGGATTTCCGGACACGGTGAATTTCAAAGGCGGGTGTCACCATGGCCTCGTTGCTGAGCAACACGATTGGTACTTTGTGACGCAGTTCCACCTCGTTCAGAACGCCACGCTTTTCATTCAACAAAAAGTTGGCGACCTTGGTGGGTGCCTGAACAATCACCTGGCCCGTAAATTCCTTCATGGCCTCTTCTTCAGCGAGGCGCAGAATAGACAGGGCAAGGGACTCCACACTGCGGATATGTCCCTGCGCGTCGCAGCGTGGGCAAATAATCTGGCTTGATTCGCCCAGCGAGGGACGCAGGCGCTGGCGGGACATTTCCAGGAGCCCGAAGCGCGATATTTTGCCCGTCTGGACGCGTGCCTTATCAAGCTTGAGCGCGTCACGCAGCTTGTTTTCAACGGCCCGCTGATTTTTACGTGACATCATGTCGATGAAATCGATCACGATCAGCCCGCCCAGGTCGCGCAGGCGCAACTGCCGGGCAATTTCTTCTGCGGCCTCGAGGTTGGTATTGCAGGCGGTGTCTTCAATGTCCGAGCCCTTCGTGGCACGGGCAGAGTTAATGTCAATGGACAAGAGGGCTTCGGTCGGATCAAACACGATGGAGCCGCCGCTGGGCAGATGAACGGTGCGCGCGAACGCCGATTCGATCTGGCTTTCGATCTGATAACGACTGAACAATGGCACCTGGTCTTCGTACAGCTTCAGCTTGCGCAGATTGTGCGGCATGACCGACTGCATGAACTCCTGGGCTTTCTCAAAGGTTTCCTTGTTATCGACCAGGATCTCGCCGATGTCATTGCGCAAATGATCGCGCAGGGCGCGGATGAACAGGTTACTTTCCTGGAAGATCAGGAACGGTGCCTTGCGCTCTGCAGCTGCCTTGGTGATTGAATCCCACAACTGGACCAGGTAATCCAGGTCCCACTGCAGTTCTTCGGCCTCGCGGCCTACACCGGCGGTACGCACGATGATGCCGACATCTTCCGGGGCCGTGACCTGGTCAAGCTGTTCACGCAGGTGTTGACGGTCATCGCCGGTAATGCGTCGCGAAACGCCACCGGCAGACGGGTTATTCGGCATCAGGACCAGATAGCGTCCGGCCAGCGAGATAAAGGTGGTCAGCGCAGCGCCTTTGTTGCCGCGCTCTTCCTTCTCGACCTGGATAATGATTTCCTGACCTTCTTTTACGGCATCGCGGATTGAGACTTTGCCGTCCTGGTTGCGGAATTTCTGCTGGTAATATTCGCGCGAGATCTCTTTAAGCGGCAGGAAGCCATGCCGGGTGGAACCGAATTCCACGAAACAGGCTTCAAGGGAAGGTTCGACCCGGGTGATTTTGGCCTTGTAAATATTTGACTTTTTCTGTTCCTGGGAGGGGACCTCAATATCAAGATCCATGAGTTGCTGCCCATCTGCGATGGCAACACGCAACTCTTCAGGCTGAGTCGCGTTGATCAGCATTCTTTTCATTATAAATTCCTCAGGCAACCCGGCTTGTGTGCCACGGTTGCTTCCCCGGCGCGGCTCTCGCGTCACTGGGGTTTTGCACCCGGCGTGCTCAATGAGCCCAACCGGTGTTGCCTCGTAAGTTGTTTGACCAGACATTTTGGTCCGGTCAGGTTTCAGGCCCACGGCATGAAACGCATTGTTCTTTACATGACCCGGAACCAATCCGGGTCGTCCTGGGCGTTGCAGTTGGCACACGCGCCGGCAGCGCCCTGATAATCGTTAGTGGCCCGGCTGGCATTTTGGCAACACCGGTATGTAAATGTCCGGAGTGGCGTGACATGCAGTCGGGCAGTGGAGGCAAGCCAGTGGCTTCCCGGCAGGCAAGTTGTCGTCGGTTCAGATAAGATGCGACAGCCGGGGAGTCGCGGGTTTGAGAGTGCTGGTGAAAAGACCAGCGCATCCGTGCTCCATGGCGCGTGAGCATATCAGCGTTCTTCCCATCAATCAATGAGTTGCCCAATTGACTTCAAGGTCTGAAAAAACTGGTGTACACAAGGTCCGCGTGTCGAAAGACCGCGATGGCCAGCGGCTGGATAACTTCCTCATGGCGCAGTTGCCCGGTTTGCCGCGCAGTGCTGTGTACAAAATTGTCCGTACCGGGCAAGTGCGTGTTAATGGAAAGCGCGCCAAGCCTTTCCAGAAGCTTCATTCCGGTGATGAGATTCGTATCCCGCCGGTGAAAGTGGAGCATAAGGAAAAGGCGCGCGTGCCCAGGCCGGTGATCGACCAGATCGAGGCCTGCATCATTTATGAAGATGGCGACTTGCTCGTTTGCAATAAACCCTCGGGCATTGCCGTGCACGGCGGCAGCGGCTTGCAGTGGGGCTTGATCGAGGCCCTGCGCCAGTCACGCGATGAGCCGGGCATGGACCTGGTGCACCGGCTGGACCGGGATACCAGCGGTGTGCTCCTGGTGGCCAAGAACGGCACTGCCTTGCGCGACCTGCAGGCGAAATTTGCGCGCCGCGAGACCAGTAAAAAGTACCTTGCGCTGCTGGACGGACGTTTGCCGGGTGATATCTGGACCGTGGACGAACCATTGCTTAAGCAGGAAATTGCCGGAGAGCATTTCTCAGTTGTCGATCCTGATGGCAAGCCTTCCCAGACCACCTTCCGGCGCATCGAACACTATGGTGATGCGACCTTTGTCGAGGCGATACCGATCACAGGCCGGACCCATCAGATTCGTGCGCATGCGGTATTTCTCGAGGCCCCCATCGCCGGTGATGCCCGCTACCTGTCTGAGGCATCACTTGCCCGCTGGCAGCGCCGCGGATTGGAGCGCCTGTTTTTACACGCGCATGCGCTGGAGCTGGAAGGTACTGACGGTGAATCAATGCACTTTTCCTGCCCCTTGCCGGATGAACTGAATGAATTCCTGAATAGCCGCTAGGGCAGGGGAAGGCCCGGCTCGAAACCCGGGGAACTTTCCTACCTGGCTGGCTACCAAGGCCTGTGGTCGCTGCTGATTCCCTGTGATGTAATACACCTATGTATAAACCGCTGTCTGTCTTCATTGGCCTGCGTTATCTCAAGGCCAAGCGACAAAACCACTTCATATCCTTCATCTCGCTGATCTCCATTATGGGGATTGCGCTTGGGGTCACGGCGCTGATCACGGTGATCTCCGTTATGAACGGTTTTGAGAAAGAACTGCGACTGCGCATTCTGGGTGCGATTTCGCATGTCACCATCCAGCCAATCGGTCAGCCGATGACCGACTGGCAAGAACTCATTCCCAGGGCTGAAGCCCGCAATGATGTGATCGCTGCCGCTCCCTTTATCGAGCAGGGCGTGTGGTTGCAAGGCCGCGAGTCCACCGGCGCTTTTATCCGCGGTGTTGACCCGGAGCACGAGGCACGGGTGTCGGAGATTGAAGACAAAATGCTGGCTGGCAGTCTGAACGACCTGGTGCCCGGCGAATACGGCATCATCCTGGGTACCGGCCTTGCCGCGCAATTGCGCGTAGGGATGGGCGACAAGGTCACCGTGATTGCGCCACAGCTTAAAGCGGGTCCGTTTGGCGCGAACCCGCAAATGAAACGCTTTACGGTGCTTGGGGCCTTCGAGTTCGGTGAGTTTGAAAACGATACGGCGCTGGCCGTGATCCACCATGCCGATGCAGCGCGCCTGTTGCGTATGCCCTTCGGCTCTGTGGGAGGCATTCGCCTGCAGGTGCAGGACATGAACCGGGCCTGGATGGTCGCCCAGGCGATCTCCGATGAGCTGGAAGGTGTGTACCGGGTCCGCGACTGGACCCAGGAGCGCGGCAACCTGTTTCAGGCTGTGCGCACGGAAAAGACCGTGATGTGGGTGATCATGTCGCTGATCATCGCGGTTGCCGCCTTCAATATTATTTCCATGTTGGTCATGGTGGTGACCGATAAACAAAGTGATATCGCAATTCTCAAAACCATGGGCGCGCGCGCCGGCACGATCATGCGCGTGTTCATCGTGCAGGGCTCATTAATTGGGGTGATCGGAACCCTGCTTGGCGTGGTGGGCGGTATCGGCCTGGCCCTGAATATCGGTTACGTGGTGCCATTCCTGGAAAAATTGTTTGGTTTCGCGCTGTTTCCTGGCGACATTTACTACCTCACCGAGCTTCCTTCTGACCTGCGCAGCGACGATGTAATCAAATTTGCGGCCATGTCTTTGACCATGGGGCTGTTGTCGACACTTTATCCAGCCTGGCGTGCTTCCCGCACGGCGCCGGCGGAGGCTTTGCGCTATGAGTGACGCAAGCGCAAAACGACCGCTTAACGTGATCGAAGCCGCGGGCGTTTCAAAAACCTTTCGCCAGGGGCCGAAAGAAATTCACGTTTTACGCGAGGTCGGGCTGGTCGTTCCGCGGGGTGACTCGGTCGCCATTGTGGGCGCTTCCGGTGCCGGAAAAAGCACCTTGTTGCATATTCTGGGCGGGCTGGATCAGCCTGATGCGGGCGCTGTTGCGGTACAGGGTGAAGATCTCTGGGGTATGACAGAAAAGGGCCGCGCCGATCTGCGTAACCGCGATCTGGGTTTTGTATACCAGTTTCATCACCTGCTACCTGAATTCACGGCGCTGGAGAATGTTGCCATACCCCTGATGATTCGCGGCGAAAGTGTGGTTGAGGCGGAGCGTCGCGCCCGGGCCATGCTCGGCCGGGTTGGCATGGCCGAGCGCACCGATCACAAGCCGGGTGAATTATCCGGTGGAGAGCGCCAGCGCGCCGCCGTAGCGCGTGCCCTGGTCGGCGAACCGGCCTGCTTGCTGGGTGATGAGCCGACCGGCAATCTTGATGAAGACACCGCTGAACGCGTCTTCGAACTGCTTCTTGAACTGAATCGCGAAATGGAGACGAGCCTGGTGCTCGTCACCCACGACCCCCGACTGGCTGCGCGAATGGATCGCCAGCTGGTACTTCGCAATGGCAGATTGCACCCGCTGGAGGCGTAAGCAGCTGCGCGTATAGTAATTGCGGGCGCCGCATGCGCTGCCTGTAATTCCGGGGGAAGGCAGTGTCACCACTGCCCGTCATTATTCTGGGGCTGTCCTGGCCCATCGCACTGACCGGGCCCACGCCCGGATACCTGGCTTTGCTGCTGCTGGGTATAACGGCGTTGTGCCTTGTCGTATTGCAAAAGATCCGGATGGGCCGGTTACTGGCCCTGGGCCTCGGCGTGAGCGCCATCGCGGCCTGGCATGTACAGCATGGCTTGCAACAACGACTGGGCGGGCCCTTTGCGCAAAGTCCGATAACCGGTCAGGTAGTGTCTCTGCCATACCGGCCTGGAGACAGGGTGAGTTTTGTTTTCGATGCGCAGTCCGGTCCCTGGGGTGCAGGCGAACGCCGGATCGAGGTTCGTTGGACGGATCCGCCGGTGAGTCCGCGGGTCGGCGAGTATTGGCAGTTGCCCATGCGGCTTACTCCACCCCGGTCACGATTGAACTTCAGCGGTCCTGACCGGGAGCGGACGTGGTTTGCCGGGCGGATTCATGGTCTGGGTACCGTCAAAGGAGATGCCAGCCGTCGTCTTGCAGCCGCCCGCGGGCATCCCGTCGGGCGCTGGCGCGAGACTGTAAAAGACAGGCTGCTGGCGCGGCTGGGTGGCTTGCCGGGAACGGGTCTTGTGCTCGCCCTGGGTATCGGTGACCGGAGCCAGTTGTCGCCGGAATTGAGAGAGGCCATGCGCGGCACCGGTACAGGGCATCTGCTGGCGATTTCGGGTTTGCACGTCGGCCTGGTCGCGATGTTCGGCTTTTGGCTCAGCCGCCTTGTGCTGGGCCTGGCAGGCTGGCGCAGCGGACTGTGGCCCGCTCAGCGCCTCGCGGTGGTGCCGGGGCTGCTGGCGGCGCTGGTTTATGCGGCTCTGGCCGGGTTTGGCACCTCACCGCGAAGGGCTCTGATCATGCTGAGTGTCGCAGCCTTTGCGTTTCTGTTACGCCGCAAGACCGACCCCTGGCAGGCCTGGGGTATAGCGTTGGCCGTGGTTCTGCTGCTCGACCCCCTGGCCATTCTGCAAGCCGGTTTCTGGTTGTCATTTGGTGCCGTAGCGGTGTTGTTGTATCAGTTCCAGGGGCGCCAGCCCTTGCCGGGTCGTGTCGGTGCGCTGATTCGGGCGCAGGTAGCCGTTGGCGTAGTGCTGCTGCCACTGGTGCTTGGCTGGTTTCAGTGGGCCACCCTCAGTGCTTTCGTGGTAAACCTTCTGGCCATTCCCTGGGTCAGCCTGATCACCCTTCCGTTGGTGCTTCTGGCTTTACTGGGGCTGCCTTCCGATAGCCTGGCTGCTGAGTTGGTCGCGTCCATGGCGGAACGTTCGGCAGACTGGCTGGAAACAGCGCTGGTGGTTGTCAGCAGTCAGCTGGAGGCACTGGCCTGGCGTACCCGGCGTCCGTCTCCCCTGGCCCTGATTCTGGCCCTGCTCGGCGGTATTCTGATTCTCTTGCCAGCTGCGTTTGCTGTGCGTCGTTTTGGCTTGGTCCTGCTGCTACCGCTGCTCTTGCCGGCCGGCAATGACTTATCCGACGGGGAATTTCGTCTTGAGTTGCTGGATGTGGGGCAGGGTCAGGCCGCGTTTTTACAGACTCAGCATCGCCTGGCGCTGATCGACAGCGGTCCGGGACTTCCCGGGCAATGGGATCTGGCACAAAGCGTGATCCTGCCCGCGGCCAGGCAGCTTCGGCGGCGTCCGCCCGATCTGTTGCTGGTCAGCCATGGTGACCTTGACCATGCCGGAGGATGGCGTACTTTGCAGCGGGCGTGGTCCGGCACCGCGTTGCTGGGTTCCTTGCCGGAGAGGGCGGAGAACATGGCGGCTTGTAACACGCAGAGGCGGTGGCAATGGGACGGTGTTGAATTTGAAGTTCTGCATCCTGGCCGCTGGCTTCCTTACCGGGGTAACGACAGTTCCTGTGTGCTGGCGGTGACTTCTGCGAGCGGCAGCGTACTGCTGCCTGGCGACATCAGCCATCTGGTCGAACGGCGCCTGGCTTTCGAGGAGAGGCCGCCATTCGATCTTGTACTGGCACCGCACCATGGCAGCAAGAGCTCGAGTAGTGAGACATTCCTGAACTGGGCGCAACCACAGTCCGCATGGGCCGCCACCGGCTTTGGTAACCGCTTCGTATTTCCCCATGCGGAGGTTGTGAACCGTTATGAGAGCTGGCGGGTGCCATTGGCCACAACCGCAGCGTGTGGTGCAATGCGCGTCACTTTTCGCGAGGACGGCAGCCGGCAAGCGGCGTCCGCCCGACGTGTCAGGCCTGCTTTCTGGCGTTGGTCGGCGGCAAGACAGTGTCCCTGAATAGGCTCATGCGCCGGTGTTGGCAGGTTTGCTCCAGCCCCTGGCACAGATGAGCCAGGTGCCGGACTGGCAGTCCAACTCACCCCCGCGCGATGCTTTTCGGTATCATGCGCAGCATAGTCATAAGACCTCTGATTCATAGGAGTGAGTCCGCATGTTGGAAATCCTGCTGGCGGGTGGTTGGATGATGTTTCCCATCGTCCTTTGTTCCGTAGTTGCGCTCGCCATTGTCATCGAGCGGTTCTGGACACTGCGCCGGAGCAATGTAATTCCGACGGATGTTGGTTACCAGGTTGAGGCCTGGGCCGCTGCCGATGAACTCGACCTTGAGCACCTGAACAAATTGCGTTCCGGATCGGCGCTTGGCAAGGTGCTGGCCGCAGCGCTGGCCAATCGCCATCGATCCCGCGACGTTATCAAGGAAGCCGTTGAGGATACCGGCCGGCACGTGGTGCACGAGCTCGAGCGATTTCTCAACACCCTGGGTACCATCGCAGGCGTCACGCCTCTGCTGGGCTTGCTGGGCACCGTGATTGGCATGATCCGGGTTTTCTCGGCCATCATGGTAGCTGGCGTGGGCAACCCCAATGAACTGGCTGGCGGTATTTCCGAGGCATTGATTACCACGGCGGCGGGTCTGACAGTCGCCATCCCAAGCTACTTCTTTTTCCGTTACTTCAAAGGCGTGGTCGAGAGCTATGTGGTTTCGATGGAGGAGCAGGCCATTAGTCTTATCGGCGCCATCGAGCGTGGCACGCTGGTCAAGGCACGTTCCGACAAAAGCGAATGAAATTACGCGTCTCTTCAGCGGAAG
The DNA here is from genome assembly GCA_942491555.1 of uncultured Gammaproteobacteria bacterium. Classification (GTDB taxonomy): domain Bacteria; phylum Pseudomonadota; class Gammaproteobacteria; order Xanthomonadales; family SZUA-36; genus Marinihelvus. The sequence goes on along the minus strand of CALOBN010000003.1, from coordinate 199,700 downwards.
ACCCGGAGATCAACCTCACATCGTTGATTGATGTGGTGTTCCTCCTGCTGATTTTCTTCATGATCAGCACCACCTTTGAGCGGCAGGCTGCGTTGAAAATCGACCTGCCCGAGTCCTCGGCGGAGGCGCGCCCGCAGGAGGACCCTGACCGCCTGGAATTGGTGATCGACCCGGATGGGCGAATCTATCTGAATGACACGCAGTTGGTGGACAGCGCACCGGCGACGATTCGCGCGGCGCTTGCCGGGCAGGCCGGCGAGCTGAGAAATATTCCAGTGGTGATTCGGGCGGATGCGCAAACACCGCATCATTATGTGGTCACGGTTATGGATGTGACCGGTCAGTTAGGTTTCACGCGTTTGTCCATAGCGACCCAGCGGGTCGACGAACAATAGCGTGGGTGAGCACGGCCAGCAGCCCGGGCAGAATTCCAGCCAGGCGGACGTTCAGGACGCACCGGGCGTTACTGAGCCTGTTGCCGGACTGGTTTCTGAGCCGGCGGACCAACCCGGGTACGAACCCGGTGTTGTTTACCGGCGCCTATGGGGCTACACGCGCCCGTACTGGTTCATGTTTGGTGTTGGGGTGTTTGGTGCCGCGGTTGAGGCGGGCATGCAGGCGGTCTTCGTCAAACTCATTGACCCGCTGGTGGACCGGGTTTTTGGCGCCAAGGATTCAGATTTTGGCCTGATATTGGCAGGTATTATCATGATCACGGTCGTGGTGCGTGCGCTGGGTAATTTCGCTTCCAGCTATGGCATGGAATGGACCGGGCGCCACGTCATTGCGGATCTGCGCAGCGAGCTTTTTGACGCCTACCTTGGCCAACCGGCGCGCTTTTTTGACCGCTTCAATGCCGGTGAGTTGATTTCCAAGCTGACCTATAACAGCGAGCAGGTCGCGACGGCGGTGACCGAGGCGGTGATCTCGGCGATCCGCGACATCCTGCTGGTGGTCAGTCTGCTGGCCGTGATGATTTACCAGAGCCCCAAGTTGACCCTGACCATGTTTATCCTGGCGCCCATTGTGGCCCTCATCGTGTCCGTGGTCAGTCGCCGTTTTCGCAAGATCAGCCACCGGATACAGAACTCGTTCGGGGATGTGGCCCACCTGACCGAAGAGGTCGTGATCGGGCAACGGGTGATCAAGGTTTTTGCCGGTCAGGCCGAGGAGCGTCAGCGTTTCGCGCTGGCCAATCAACAAAACCGCCGTTTGCACCTGCGCATGGTCGCCACGCACATGATCTCCTCCACGACAGTGCAGATCATGGCCGGCATTGCCATTGTCACCATGATGGTTATCTCCAGCCGTCCGGCGATGCTGGCGGATATCAGTGCCGGCACATTCACCTCCTTGCTCGTCGCAATGATGGCAACGATTCCGCCGCTTAAGCGCCTGACGGGTATCCAGAGCAAGGTGCAAAAGGGCATTGCCGCCGCCGAGAGTATCTTCCGGGTGATTGATGGCCCACGCGAGGTCGATACCGGGGTTCACGAGGTGGAGCGGGTTAATGGTGAAATCGAGTTCCGCAATCTCAGCTTCAGCTACCGAAACGCCGAAGAGGGCGAAGTGCCGGTCCTTAATGACATCAGTTTCCGGGTGCCGGCCGGCAGCGTCACAGCGCTGGTGGGGCGCTCCGGCAGCGGCAAGACCACCCTGGCCAGTTTGATCCCGCGGTTCTACACCGACTATGAAGGGCACATCACGATTGATGGCGTGGAACTCAGTGACTATCGCCTCGAGGCATTGCGTCGTCAGATTGCCCTGGTCAGCCAGGATGTCGTGCTGTTTAACGATACGGTGGCCGGCAATATTGCCTATGGTGCCCTTTCCGGGGCGGACGAGAGCGCAATACGTCAGGCGGCTAAAGATGCTTATGCACTGGATTTTATCGAGGCATTGCCTGAGGGCATGCAAACCCTGGCCGGCGAGAATGGGATGCGCCTGAGTGGCGGTCAGCGACAACGCCTGGCCATTGCCCGGGCCTTGTTAAAAGACGCGCCGATCCTGATTCTGGATGAGGCAACTTCGGCGCTGGATACCGAGTCAGAACGCGCCATTCAGGACGCGCTGGAAGAAGTCATGAAAGACCGCACCACGCTGGTGATTGCGCACCGCCTGTCCACCATTGAAAACGCGGACCAGGTTATCGTGCTGGAAGAGGGCCGTATCGTGGAGTCCGGTACCCATGAAGAATTGCTCGCCTATGGCAAGGCCTACGCGCATCTTTATCAAAACCAGTTTGATGAGAGCCGGGGGTGATTGCTCAGCGGCTGCAGGAAATCTGGTACGGAGGCCGCCCACCCGGCCTGCTGCTAAGGGCCCTGGAGCAAGTCTATCGCTCAACTTCCGGGCGTCGCAGTCGCGGCCAGGCCGACCCTGAGCTTGAGGGTAAGCCGATTATTGTCGTGGGTAACATCACCGCCGGCGGTACCGGTAAGACGCCGCTGGTCATGCGTCTGACTGGACTACTAACCGCTGCGGGACACCGTGTTGCGGTGGTCAGTCGCGGTTATGGCCGGGCGGGCAGGGGTGCGGTGCGCGTCGATGAATCGACCCCGGCCAGTCTGGGTGGCGATGAGCCGGTACTGATCGCGCGCCGTTGCGGCGTGGTGGTGCATGTTGATGCCGATCGGGAGGCAGCGGCCAAGCGTGCTTTTAGCGAAGGAGCAGATGTTGTTATTGCCGATGATGGCTTGCAGCGCGTGTCTTTGCCGCGCCGCCTCGAGTTCTGTGTCGTTGATGGCGCGCGAGGTTTTGGAAATGGCCACCTCATACCGGCTGGTCCACTTCGTGAACCAATTGCACGCCTGGAAACCGTTGATGCCGTCGTGGTAAACGGTGAAGGCACACCCGCAGGTCTTCCTGGGCGTTTTATCAGGATGACTTTGCGGCCAACTGAGGTCTTGCGCCTTGATGGGTCGGAGCAGTTCCCCGCAGCCGGTTTGCAGAATCATCCGGCGTTTGAGCACGTAACGGCCATGGCGGGCACCGGTAACCCGCAACGATTTTTTGACACACTGGAGTCTCTTGGATTAAAACCGGCGCGTTGTCTGCCATTTGATGATCACTATCAATTTCGCGAACAGGACTTTGCTGATCTGAAGGGACCCGTATTGATGACTGAAAAAGATGCAGTTAAGTGCCAGGCGCTTAAGCCGCATGATGCCTGGTATCTCAAGGTTGAGGCGGATCTTGACCCGCAGTGGGAGCAGGAATTCCTCGCCTTGAGCGAAGCGATAATTAAGCAATAAAATACATGATAAATCAAACGTATAATATTGTAATACCAGCAAGATTTTCTTCCGAACGGTTGCCCGGAAAGCCGTTGCTCGAACTTGACGGCAAACCCGTCATTGAGCATGTCTGGCTTGCCGCGCAACAATCTTCGGCAGCCCGGGTGGTGGTAGCAACCGACGACCAGCGCATATTTGAAACGGTAGAGGCTTTTGGCGGCGAATGCGTCATGACCTCGCGCGACCATGCCAGTGGTAGTGACCGTATTGCTGCAGTTGCCGGGGAGCTGGACTGGCCGGATGAGCAGCTTATTGTGAATCTGCAAGGCGATGAACCTGCCATGCCGGCGGTTTGTCTGCAACAGGTCGCATCATTGCTGGCTGAAGATCCATTGGCGGATGTGGCGACCCTTTGTTGGCCTGTTGAGGACCCGCGTGATATCGACGACCCGAATATCGTCAAAGTGGTCTTTGACCGGGCAGGGCGGGCCCTGTATTTCAGCCGGGCGGCCATCCCGTATTGCCGGGGTGTTGCCGACAGCACCCAGGCGCTTCACAGCGGTGCACCCTATTTCCGGCATCTAGGCTTATATGCCTATCGCTATCGCGCCTTAAAGCAGTTCTCAGCAGCGCCACCTTCGGTTCTGGAGCAGGCAGAGCGCCTGGAACAACTCCGGTTTATGGAGTTGGGCCTGAGCGTGCGTATCGCGGTGGCGCTTGAACACATCCCACCGGGCATTGACACGGCACATGACCTGGAGCGCGAACGTGCCGCGCGCCGGCGTTGAAAATAGACTGTCTCAGACCTATCTCTAGCCCATCACTATTAGCCATTGAGTCTCCCTCCATGCGTTTCTTGTTACTGCTTCTTATCATGGCGACGGTTAGCGTTGCCCATGCCGAAATAAGCGTCAGCGACGCGTGGGTCCGGGCAACTCCACCAGGCGCGCAAACCGCCGCGGTGTATCTGACCTTGCATAACAACGGTGCCGATGATGATTTACTTGATGCAAGCACCAATGTCGCGACGGAAGCTCAGCTGCATACGCATCGACATGAGCAAGGCATGATGCGCATGGAACAAGTGGCGTCATTCGCGCTTCCCTCAGGCGTAACCATATTCTTAGAACCTGGCGGCAACCATCTGATGTTAATGAATATAAATCACCCTATGCAGCCGGGCGAAATTGTCGAAATTGAACTGTTTTTTCATTTGAGCGAGCCCTTGAAACTTCGCGTACCGGTACGGGACGGGCGCGTTCAGTGAAGCTGCAACACCTGGTGATGGCCCTGGTAGGCTTGATTGCTTTCGGCACCGGAATCTTTCTGGCGTTTACCGCACCAGCACCTGTTGAGCCTCAAAGTCAGGGCTATGTGCTGGATAAGCCCAGGCCCCTGCCGGTTTTTGAGTTAGTGGATGAGCAAGGCGCCCGCTTCACCCGGGAAGACTTCAAAGGGCAGTGGTCTTTGCTGTATTTCGGCTTCACCTATTGTCCGGACATCTGTCCCAGCTCGCTGGTCGTCATGGCGCAGGTGAAACAGGCGCTGGCCGGTGAGGGTGACATTGAAGATCTTTACTACCTGGTCTCGGTTGATCCGGACCGCGATACGCCTGAACGGATCAGGGAGTATGTCACCTATTTTGACCCGGAATTCAGGGGTCTGACCGGCGCATTTGAGCAACTTGATATCATTACCCAGGCGGCCGGCGCGGTCTACAAAATTCCGGAGACGCCTGAAACAGACGACTACCTGGTGGCGCATTCGTCGACTCTGACCCTGATTGACCCGGAGGGTCATATCCACGCGATCTTTACCTCACCCTTCAACCCTGAGGCAATCGCCGGCGACCTGCAACGTATACAGGCCGCCTGGTAAACCGATCCCTGGTCAGAATTTTGCAATGTAGTTTTTGCCCTGCAGGCAGGCACTGAACGCATTTTTAAAGTTGGTGATCTGTTCCTGGCTTACTTGCGCTGACTGCGCAGCGCTTGCCGAGATGTTTTCACTGGCGTCAGCCTTTCCCTTACGAGCGCGGTGACGGCTGGTCACGATGCCGGCCGATGCCCCCCATACCGCCGCCTTGCCAGCGTCACCACCGGCAATGGCACCGACCAGGGCGCCGGCGGCCCCGCCGCGGACCGCACCGCCCACACCAGCACCGGCACCGGATTGCGCGACCGCCGCTTGATCAGCCTGTGCCTGATCCTGCGTCGCTTGTTGCTGTTTTTCTACATCAGAAGGATCAACGCCCGTGTTGGTGACCGCCCACTGATAACAGCTGGCTTCATCCTCGGATTGCTTATTGGCACTTTGCCCCTTGGCTGGAAACACCTGTATGTCCAGGCTTGCTGCCAGCGACTGTTGCTGAGCCTGGGCGGATGACGCAGCCAGGGCTGCGGCAATGAAAATAATGTTCACTGGTTTCATGATGTTAATCTCTATTGGTCAGTGTCTGCCGGCGTACAGGCGCCGAATACCGTGATGCTTCTGCCCACTTCTGAGGCTGAAAATGTAGCCAGTCCGGTTATCTCCTCAATATCAAATGAATAGGCCCGGCCATTTTCAAAGCCCTGCAAAATAACGCGACCACCGGTGCGCGTGACATGTTCTGCCGTGCTTTGGCGATTGTCTCCGCTCGCTTCGGTGGTGCTCAGTGTACCGGTCTGTGTATCGACCTTGATAAATCGTGGAATTTCCAGGGACTCGGTGTGAAACCGTCTGCATTCACTGGCTTCCAGGCAGACATGGGCCTCGACACTGGCACAAAGAAGGAGCCTGGTATCCCGCACATCGTCTGCAATCGCCGGGGCGATGCTGGTCACGGCAAAACCCAGAATTGCTAAAATCTTGAGGTTCATTCGGTGTTCCTTTTTTAGATTATTTATCACGCTAATCGTTGTATGCTTTGGTTGCATTTATCATCAACTGTATTTTTGTAAGCCTGGCCTGGCAGGAGCCTGATCCCATTATGTACCTATCAAAACAATCCAACAAAACCCTTTCACTGATGCTGGTGTTAGCACTTGCCCTTAACGCACCGGTTTTGGCCAAGGACAAGAAGGACAACACGCTGCCGAAGGTTCTAAAGGACGGCCTGCATTTGCAGGAGAATACCAAGGCCAGCGCGGTTTATGCACTGCCAGGCGCAAGCCTGGAGCAATATGATGAGGTCTGGCTGGTCGCTGCGTATGTGCAGTTTACGGATAACTGGGAGAAAGATTACAACCTGAATGAAATCGGTCTGTCAGGGCGGATCACGGACAAAGACATGCAAACGATCAAGACCGGGATGGCCAATGAATTCACCAAGGTGTTCACCAGGGTTCTAACCGGGAAAGGCCACAAGCTTGTAACCGAGGCTGGTAAAAACGTACTTATTGTGCGCCCGGCTATTCTTGATCTGGACCCCACCGCGCCCGAAGTGAATATGGGCTGGGAGACCTCAGTGGTCACGTCTGCGGGTTCCATGGCGCTGTATATGGAGTTGTATGACTCCTCAACGAACAAGTTACTGGCGCGCATAATTGACCGGAAAGAAGACCGTGAGCCATTCGCAGAACAAGCCACCAGGGGGACGAATATGCAGGCCGCTGATCGCATCCTGCAGGGCTGGGCTGAGGAACTCGCCGATCACCTTGGTTCTGCGCAGGTAGCCACGAACTGATTCAGCAATGAGGCCGGGTTTGTAATCAGGGCCTGACGCAAAGCCAAGCCCCGCTGATGATTCAGATGCGGCCGCTTATCTTGGCGAACACATAGCGATAAACTGGCTGGAAATATCCAAACAGTAGCGCCGCAAATTCCATGAACTCCAGCAACTCACCATCCGTATTATTCGTCTGCATGGGCAATATATGTCGCTCGCCCACGGCCGAGGGCTATTTTCGTCATCACCTTGCCGGGGCAGATGCGAGCGACCGGGTAAAGGTTGATTCAGCAGGTACACACGGATATCACGTGGGTGATCCGCCTGATCCGCGAGCGACTGAGACAGCGCTGCGCCGGGGCATTGATCTGAGGACACTGCGGGCACGGCATGTGTCGGCGGATGACTTTCATCAATTTGACTGGATCATCGCCATGGACGATCACAACCTGCAGTTGCTGCGGGAGCTGGACCCGGGTGACGGGGCCCGGCTGGCCCTGATGATGGATTTTGCCACCGGTTTTGAGTCCGTCCGCGAGGTGCCCGATCCTTACTATGGCGGCCAGGATGGCTTTGAGCATATGTGCGACCTGCTGGATGACGCTACGGCCGGCTTGCTCGACCAGGTTTTCAATAGCGAACAATGAGCAAGCAGGCGCCTGCCCAACCGCCTTTTGATGGTAAAAAGGAGGCCCGAAAGCTACCCACCGGTCCGGGTGTTTACCTCTATCGTGACGAGGCGGGTACGGTGCTGTATGTCGGCAAAGCGGCAAACCTTCGTAAACGTGTAGCAAGCTATTTTGATGCACGCCCCAAGGGCACACGCACCATGCGCATGGTCGCGCGGATTCGCAATATCGAAACCGCCCTGACCCGCAATGAGGGCGAGGCCCTGTTGCTGGAGAACGAATGGATCAAGGCGCATCGCCCGCGCTATAACGTCCTGCTGCGCGATGACAAGAGTTATCCCTGGATCGTCATGACCACCAACCAGGAATTTCCGCGCATCGCTTTTCACCGGGGCCGGCGGGAAAAAGGCAAAACCTATCTCGGGCCATACCCTTCGGCAAGTTCCGTACGCGAGAGCATTAACCTGATCCAGAAGACCTTTCGAGTGCGCAACTGCGAAGACAGCATCTTTGCGCATCGTTCCCGGCCGTGCCTCCAGTACCAGATCAAACGTTGCACCGCGCCCTGCGTTGACCTGGTTGATGAGGAGGACTATGCCCAACAGGTTGACGATGCGCTGCTGTTTCTCGGCGGTGAGAGTCAGAAAGTGATTACCCGGCTTATTGAGCGCATGGAGGAGGCCTCCGCAGAGCTGCGTTTTGAGGACGCGGCCACTTTTCGTGATCAGATCAACACGCTGAAGAAAATGCAGGCCCAGCAATTCGTATCTCATGGCACGGGCGATATCGATGTGATCGCGCTGGCACGCGATCAGGGCACAACGTGTGTCCAGGTAATGACGTTTCGTGGCGGCCGCAACCTGGGCCAGCGCAGCTACTTTCCGGCCCAGACCGCAGGCTATGAAGATGGCGAGGTGATGCAGGCCTTCCTCGGCCAGTTTTATCGCGAGCGTATGCCGCCCTCTGATCTGCTCCTGTCTGATGATTTGCCTCAGCGAGAGCTGTTTGCCGAGGTTTTCAGCGAACGGGCCGGCCGCAAGGTGCAGATTCAACCCAATCCGCGCGGTGAGCGCCGCCAGTGGCTGGAACTGACGCGTCGCAACGCCGTGCATTCGCTGCAAATGAACCTGGCCTCGGATGCGCGAATTTCCGCCCAGTTCGAAGAGCTGCGCAAAATGCTCAAACTGGAGGAAGCACCGGCGACGCTGGAGTGTTTTGATATCTCCCATACCAGCGGCAACCAGACGGTTGGTTCCTGCGTGGTGTTTGACCAGCAGGGCGCAGTCAAATCCCATTACCGGCGCTTTAACCTCAAGGGTATTACGCCTGGTGATGACTATGCGGCAATGCGCCAGGTTCTGACGCGGCGCTATCAGCGCATGAGCGAAGAGGGTGCGGCCATGCCGGGTCTCGTCATCGTGGATGGTGGTAAAGGACAGCTCACCCAGGCGCGCGAAGTGCTCGGCGACCTCGGCCTGGCGGACTTGCCGCTCATGGGTGTCGCCAAGGGCCCGTCGCGGCGGGCCGGTCACGAGGAATGGGTATTTGCTGATCCGCCACGCAGCCTGATTCCCGGTCCCGAGTCGCCAGCCTCACACCTGGTGCAGCAGATCCGTGATGAAGCTCATCGTTTTGCCATCACCGGTCATCGCGGCCGGCGGCAAAAAGCCGCAACAGCCTCACCCCTGGAAGGTATTCCCGGCGTGGGGGCAGGGCGCCGCAAGGCCCTGCTCAGTCATTTCGGGGGTATCCAGGGCGTCCGCCAGGCAGGCGTCGAAGAGCTCTCCAGCGTCCCGGGCGTCAGTCACGGCCTGGCGCAAAAGATTTTTGATGCCTTGCACTAGATCCTGACGATTCTTCACGTTCGAGAGTTACCGCATGAAAGTCGAGATTTTGTTGACCGGGCTGGGCGCTGGTGCGACAGGTGCCGGGCCTGACTTTCGGCCGGTCACAACCGGACACCCCACCACAACCGGTTCAGGTACCAGGCGTTTCATTTTCAGACGATTTTATCTTCTGTAGCAGTGGCACAACTTGGTGGGTGTTTGAGATAATGCCCCGATTGATCCAGAGTACCTTTCATGAACCTCAATGCCCCGATTCTTCTCACCTTCCTGCGGATCGCCTTAATCCCGGTCCTGGTGGTGTGCTTTTACCTGCCAACCTCCTGGTCTAATGAGCTTGCAGTGGTGGTGTTTGTCACTGCCGCGGTGACCGACTGGGCTGATGGATTTCTGGCGCGACGCTGGGACCAGTTAAGTGATTTTGGGGCTTTCCTCGACCCGGTTGCGGATAAGTTGATGGTTGCCGTTGCCCTGGTGCTGCTGGTTGAGCGCAATCCCACGCCGCTCTTTGCCCTGGCCGCTGCCGTTATCATTGGTCGCGAAATTGTGATCTCCGCCTTGCGTGAATGGATGGCGGAAATGGGTGAGCGGGGCAGGGTGAAGGTTTCCAATGTTGGCAAGGTCAAAACCATATTCCAGATGGTTGCCATTAGTATGTTGCTGTATCAGGATTCGCTCTGGGGAATTCCGGTTTATTTCATCGGCGAGATTTTGTTGTACCTTGCTGCGGGTCTGACCCTGTGGTCGATGTGGGTATACCTGGCGTCAGCCTGGCCGATCATGGTACGTCAGGAAGGACTGGCCGATGCGGCCAAACCAAAGACAGGGAAAGAAGGTGAAGATTCATGAGTGATGCCTTGCCCCGTCGTGTAACACCCAGTGTGAATATCGCCGGGGTGTTGGTGGGCTCTGAGCACCCGGTCATGGTGCAGTCCATGACCAACACGGACACCGAGGACGTCAAGTCCACCGCCCGGCAGGTTGCCGAGTTGGCCCGGGCCGGGTCTGAAGTGGTCCGGATCACGGTGAATACCGAAAAAGCCGCCGCCGCCGTACCCGCCATTGTCGAACGCATGGCCATGATGGGTTGTGATGTGCCGTTGGTGGGTGATTTTCATTACAACGGTCACACGCTGCTGAAGAAACACCCCGAGTGCGCCCGCCTGCTGGCCAAGTACCGGATTAATCCGGGCAATGTGGGTTTTGGACGCAAGCGGGACGACCAGTTTTCCACCATCGTTGAGCAGGCGATCGAGTACGACAAGCCGGTCCGCATTGGGGTCAACTGGGGCAGCCTGGACCAGAAGCTGCTGGCCAAAATGATGGACGAAAACGCTGCTCTGCCAGAGCCGGCCTCCGCCCAGCATGTGATGCGCGAGGCTCTTGTGGTCTCCGCGCTGGAAAATGCCGCCGCGGCCGAGGACATCGGCCTGGCGCATGACCGCATCCTGCTTTCTGCCAAGGTCAGTGTGGTGCAGGATCTGATCGCCGTATACCGGACACTGGCCGCGCGCTGTGACTATCCCTTGCACCTGGGTCTGACCGAGGCCGGCATGGGCAGTAAGGGGATTGTCAGCTCGGCCGCGGCACTGGCGGTCCTGTTGCAGGAAGGCATCGGTGACACCATTCGTATTTCGCTGACCCCGGCGCCGGGACAGGCCCGTACCGATGAGGTCATGGTGGCCCAGGAACTGCTGCAGAGTATGGGCTTCCGGGCATTCACGCCGATGGTCACGGCCTGTCCGGGCTGTGGGCGTACGACGAGCGAGTTTTTCCAGGAGTTGGCGCAAAACACCACGGAATTTGTGCGTGCGAAAATGCCCGAATGGAAAATCGCCTATCCGGGTGCGGAAAACCTGTCCCTGGCGGTCATGGGCTGCATCGTCAACGGCCCCGGCGAGAGCCGCCATGCCGATATCGGCATTTCTCTGCCCGGTACCGGCGAGGCACCAGTGGCGCCCGTGTTCATTGATGGTGAGAAACACTCGACCTTGCGTGGTGACACATTGACCCAGGATTTTCTCGAGCTGATCGAGGACTACGTCAAAACCCGCTACGCACCGGGTAACTAGGCATGCGGCCGTTCAAAAAGCCCAGCGTTCCCCAGACCGAAGCGGAACGCGCTGACAGGCATATCTGTTACCAGCTGGCCGTGCAGGACGTGGTGACCGAAGTTGATTTCATCGAGGAAACCTGGGGCCAGTTGCGTCAGCGTCCGCTGGAACTGCTGCGGGAAGATTTCTGCGGAACTGCCAACACCGCCTGTGAGTGGGTGCGGCGTGGTGATCGGCATTACGCCATTGGTGTTGACCTCGATGCCGACGTATTGGAATGGGGCAGGGCGCACAACCTGTCCCGTCTGACTGAGCGCGAGCGCGAACGAATTTCACTGATCCAGGCGGATGTGAGCAGCCGCACTGCGCGCGCACCCGACGCGGTGCTGGCCATGAACTTCAGCTACTACCTGCTGATGGAGCGCGCCCAGCTGGGTGCTTATTTCAAGTCGGTGTATGCCAACCTGGTCGATGACGGCGTGTTCTTCCTGGACGCCTACGGCGGCTATGAAGCGCCGATGGTTCTGGAAGAACAGCGCGAGTGTGATGGCTTTACTTACGTATGGGAGCAGGCCTCATTCAACCCGATCGACTCACTGATGGAGTGCCGCATCCATTTCGACTTTGCCGATGGCAGTCGTATGGAGGATGCGTTTCGGTACCACTGGCGCCTGTGGACGCTGCCAGAGCTGCGCGAGCTGCTGCTTGAGGCGGGTTTCAGGAAAGCCACGGTTTACTGGGAAGGTACCGACGAGGAAAGCGGCGAGGGCAATGGTATTTATATGCCCTGTGAGGTGGGTGATGCTGATCCGGGGTGGGTCTGTTACCTGGTCGCTGAGAAATAGACTCGCTGGCGGCGTTCGCGCCTGGTTACTCTGACTTCCTGCTCTGGTTGCTCTCTTCAGACGGCGGAAGCAGCCATTCACCGTCGGCTTGCAAGGTCGAATGTTCCGTGCGCAACTCGCACACCGCAAACCTGTCCATGCGACGTGCCACGATAAAGACCTGCTGAGCGCCATCAGCTGCCTGCGCTCTGGCAACCAGGACGCCACTGGCCGATTCCTCCCTGTTACCCAGCTCGACGTTGCTCATCACTGCGGGTAAACCGTCACCGTGCACGCGTCCTGTCCAGGGGTGACGTTTGAGCTTGCCCAGGTAGCGGGTGCGCGCGATCACTTCTTGCCCCGGAAAGCAGCCTTTGCGGAAATTCAGGGCACCGATGGTGTCTTCGCCCAGCATCTGCGGCAGGAACTGTTCGGTGGTGGTCTCATCGAGCCAGACCACGCCTGCAGCCAGGTGCTGCGCCTCGACGTGTTCTGCCGCGATTGGGTCCGGTGCCGGGGCTTCGTTACCGGCGATAATGGCAAGAACGACACCGGGCAGTGGCATAAGCGCGCCGGTTATTTCGTCCTGTTTTTCCAGGGCGACCACAGCAAGATCTTCCTCCACTGCCATCTCCAGTTTTTCACGAAAGCGGAAGCGCAGCAGGTAGGTGATCAATCGATCGGCCAACGCCTGGCGACAGATAACATGGAAACCATCATCCACGCAGACCACCAGCAACAAGGCCATCACGCGCCCTTTGGGCTGGCACAGCGCTGCGAAGGTGCAATTACCCGGCGTGAGCGCATTGATGTCCGCAGTGAGTTGATTGTGCAGGAAAGAACCCGCATCTTTGCCTGTGAAGGAAAGCACAGCTAGTGATTGAATTCTGATCATGACGCAACGCTAACACAGCATTCCTTATCATTGAATGATTCCGGTGTGGCAGCCGGTCACCAGTCGCCATCAGGATGACGTAAACTGCCAATTCAGGGCGCGATTCGGTTGCCTTGCGACCCCGGGTTCAGTACGCTTGCATCACCCTTTCGGTGGCGCTAATTCAAGGCATCAGCAGCTATGAACAGCACAGACAAACTAAACTCCGACCTGCGTCCCGAGGACGGTGTTCGTGATACAGATGGGTCTGAACCATCTGACCAGTCACCTTCCGGTCAGGAGGTGCAAAAGCAGCGCGAGATTGGTGGCCGGAAGGGTCCCGACCCGACCCGCTATGGCGACTGGGAAAAAGCGGGTCGCTGTATTGATTTTTGAGCTGAGCCAGGCGGCTCGGTAAGACATGTAAGACCACCATCAGGCAGCACGATTTAAGACCAGCATTCAGGATCAGAATTCAGAACCGGCAAGTCAGGTTCCGGACCAACGCCCGAGCTAACGCGGCCAAACAGGCACGACAATGAGCAATCAATCCAAACAACGTCCCAGATCCCCTTATATGCTGGGCAGCTACTACCGTTTTGAGTTTCCGACGGTTCTGTCTCTCGCCTTTCGCATGAGCGGAATTTTCTTTGCACTCCTGATGACGCCGCTGGCGTGTCTGTGGGTGCTGATGCTGGCCCTGGGGCCGGAAAGCTTCAACGCCATGCAGTCGTTCATGGGCAGCTGGCTTGGCAAGGCGATTGCCTGGCTCAGCGCACTGGTGATCAGTTATCACCTGGTCGCCGGCATCCGCCACCTGTTGTGGGATTCCGGACGGTTTTTGGAAAAGCCCCAGATCCGTTCGACCGGGGTTATCACCGTTATCGCCACCCTGGCTTTGTGGGTTGCGACGCTCTGGGTGGCATCATGAGCGCCGGCGCCAAAGACTGGATGCGCCAGCGCATCACGGCGGTCCTGCTCATTCCGCTGAGCTTATGGATGTTGTGGGCCGGTGCGTCCCTCGCCGGGGCCGATTATATGGTGGCCAGCGCATTTTTCTCTTCGCCCGTGAACGCGCTCGCCGCGGCATTGCTGGCGGTTATCGGACTCTTTCATACACAAAGAGGTACCCAGGGCATCATCGAGGATTATGCGCCTGAGGCCTTGCAAACTACATTGTCACTGGTCTCAGTGGTGGGGTGCAGCGTCGGTGCGATCGTCGTGCTCTACACCATGGCCACGCTGGCTTTCGGAGCTTAAGGCATGAGCAAAGCCTATAACCTGGTTGAACATGAATACGACGTGGTGGTGGTCGGTGCCGGTGGCGCTGGTCTGCGCTCCACCATGGGCATGGCGGCCACGGGTCTGTCGACCGCCTGCATCAGCAAACTGTTTCCGACCCGCAGCCACACGGTGGCCGCGCAAGGCGGTATGTCAGCCGCCCTGGGTAATATGGGCGAAGATGACTGGCGCTGGCATATGTACGACACCATCAAGGGCTCGGACTGGCTGGGCGACCAGGATGCAATTGAGTATATGTGCCGCGAAGCGATTCCCTCAGTGATTGAGCTGGAGCACTTTGGTGTGCCTTTCTCGCGCACCGAAGAGGGCAAAATCTATCAGCGGCCTTTTGGCGGCATGACCACCCACTACGGTGAAGGCACGGCACAGCGCACCTGCGCGGCCGCAGACCGCACCGGGCATGCCATCCTGCACACGCTGTACCAGCAGTCCCTGGCCAACAATGCCAAATTTTTTATTGAGTACTACGCCATCGACCTGTTGATGGATGAGGATGGAACCTGTCGCGGCGTTCTGGCCTGGGACCTTTCTGATGGCACGCTGCACGTGTTTCGCGCCCACGCCGTGATCCTGGCCACCGGGGGCTTCGGTCGCTGCTATTTCTCGGCCACCTCGGCGCACACCTGCACGGGCGATGGCAATGGCATGGCCATGCGCGCCGGCCTGCCGATGCAGGACATGGAGTTCGTCCAGTTTCACCCGACCGGCGTATACGGCGCCGGCGTGCTCATCACCGAGGGTGTTCGCGGTGAAGGCGGCTTCCTGACCAATTCCGAGGGCGAGCGCTTTATGGAGCGCTACGCGCCGAATGCCAAGGACCTGGCATCCCGTGACGTGGTCAGCCGTTCCATGACCATCGAAATTCGCGAGGGCAGGGGGGTTGGACCCAATGGCGACCATATTCATCTGAACCTGCAACATCTGGGCAGGGAAGTGATCGAGGAGCGTCTGCCGGGCATTGCCGAGACCGCCAAGGTGTTTGCTGGCGCGGACGTGAGCAAGGACCCGATTCCGGTTCTGCCCACGGTGCACTACAACATGGGTGGTGTCCCGACCAATTATCATGGCGAAGTGGTCACCCTGAAGGATGGCAATCCGGATCACGTGGTGCCCGGGCTGTTTGCCATCGGCGAGGCCGGGTGTATCTCGGTACACGGCGCCAATCGTCTCGGCTCCAATTCCTTGCTTGACCTGATCGTGTTCGGCCGGGCTGTGGCACATCGTTGTCAAAAAGTGATTAAGCCCAATACGCCGCATCCGGCGACACCGAAGGCGTCCCTGGATAAAGCGTTGGACGGCTTTGACAAGCTGCGGCACGCCTCCGGCGAGTTAAGTACGGCCAGTATTCGTGAGAATATGCAGAGTGTTATGCAGAGCAATGCGGCCGTGTTCCGGTCCAGCGAAACGCTGGCCGAGGGTGTGAAACTGATGCAGGACGTCTACACATCGTTTGACCAGGTCGGTATCAAGGACCGTTCCCTGGTCTGGAACTCGGACCTGGCGGAAACCCTTGAGCTGCGTAATCTTCTGGGTTGTGCCCAGGCCACCATGGTGGCGGCAGACAATCGCAAGGAGAGCCGCGGTGCGCATGCGCACGAGGACTATCCGGACCGTGATGACGAGAACTGGATGAAGCACTCGCTGCAGTGGGTGGACGAGCGCGGCATGGTCACCATCGATTACCGCCCGGTTCACATGTATACCCTGAGTGATGACGTCGAAGTGGTGCCGCCCAAAGCGCGCGTCTACTGAGTCTGAGGAGCAAACCAGAATGTTGCAGCTACGCTTACCGAAAAATTCCCGCATCCAGGAAGGGCGCGTGTTCAAGTCCGCCGAGGGCGCAAAACACGTCAAGACCATTCGCCTGTACCGATGGGATCCGGATGAGGCAGAAAACCCGCGTCTCGACAGCTACCAGGTCGACCTGGATGACTGCGGGCCAATGCTGCTGGATGCCATCAACAAGATCAAAAACGAAATCGACCCTACCGTCACTTATCGACGTTCTTGCCGGGAAGGTATTTGCGGCTCCTGCGCGATGAACATTGACGGCAAGAACGGCCTGGCCTGTACCACGTCCCTGGCCGATCTTGATGATGAAATATCCGTCTATCCCTTGCCCCACCTGCCGGTGATCAAAGACCTGGTCCCTGATATGTCCGGGTTTTACGAGCAATATGCCAGTATTAAGCCCTGGATACGTGCGACAGAAATGCCGGTGGAGGAGGGCGAGCGCCTGCAGTCCCCCGAGCAGCGCGAGCATCTCGATGGCCTTTACGAGTGCATTCTTTGTGCCTGTTGCCAGACCTCCTGCCCCAGTTACTGGTGGAATGGCGATAAATATCTCGGTCCGGCCATTCTTCTGCAGGCTTATCGCTGGCTGGCAGACACGCGTGACGAAGACACCGAATCGCGCCTTGATTACCTGGACGACGCCTACCGCCTGTACCGTTGTCACACCATTCTCAGCTGTACCTCGGCTTGCCCCAAGGGTTTGAACCCCGGCCTGGCGATTGCTGAAACCAAGAAGATGCTTCTTGACCGTAAAAAGGTGGCCTGAGCCCGGCTCGCCGGGCTGCGCTCATGTCTGATACCGGGGTTGCCCAGGGCGAAATGCGCCTCAAACGGCTGCGTTGGCTAAACCGCCGTGGCATGCGTGAACTGGAGATTCTCCTCGAACGTTTTCTCCTACGTGAATCCGCTGCATTGTCCGGTGGTGGCTGGCCCGAGTTAGAGGCACTATTGGACTGTGAAGACGACCGCTTATGGGACTGGTTCCAGGGTCGAAGCGACGCAGACTCAGAGCCCTTCGACGAACTTATCGCTGCTATCCGGCGGTGAGCACAACCTGCCTGTAAAGCTGATCTGCGGTTATCCGCGCCGCTTTGCAGTGGCGAGTGGGTTAATCCTGGGTTTCTTGTGTTTGATTGCCGTCAGCCTTCCCGTGCTGAGTGGCTGGCTTACCAGCCTCCTGATCCTTCTTGTTGCCATTATGTCCTGCCACTGGCTCCGGCAAATGCTGTGTGCACCCTCAATGAATCTCGTACTGTTTGCAGATGGCATTGTGTACTGCAGTGATTCCGGCGGTGTTCAATTACGCGGCCAACTGCTTAAACGATCCTGGCAGCGCTCGATGGCCGCCAGTATCGAAGTGCGTTTTCCCTGGGGTATCGAGAAATACATGGTTTTTGCCGGTCGACAGCATCCCGGCCAATTCCGCCGGTTGAGCATTTGGTTAAGACATTCGCGAACCGGGGTTCCTGCGAATCGCTATTGAACTCACTCATGGCAGTTTTTTAATACTGACAGAACAGCTTGGTCCGCCAGGGCACTGCCTGAATCTCATCCACCAGCCCTGCCATTCACTGAATCAACACCTGCGTATAATGTATATTATGTTAAATAATATATCAGTAATGGGGGTCGAAGGCCTTTAAACAGGTGCTCTTAACCCTCCTCATACACCTGCGAATCTCTGCCCGGTCATCATGAATGGTTAACCGCTTTATGAGCCGTGCCTGTCACTTGGGCACCGACCTGGCACTCACAATGCGAACCACGGCTCAGCATGCTCAAAAAAACCCCACTTCAGAATTCACTGACAACAGCCCGGTTTTTATTACGAGGCAGCTACTAAAAGCTGATCTATCATTATTTTAAAAATATATTCTCAAGTGATTACTCATCATTCTTGCGTTGCACTCAGGACGCTCTTGGGACCAGTTCCCACTTTGGCGTATACAGAATATCCTTTGATTGAATCCTCACTGACAATACGTACCCTGTGCCCATGTTTAACGCTGCAACCTCATTAATCTTATTCCAGTCCCTGGTGGCGACACCGGCCGACGCCCCAGCAGATCCCGAATCCGTACTCACGGCTGTGGACGTTCCTGCGCGCATAGAACAGGTTGAAGTTCGTGCCACGGCCCGTCAGATCACGTCAGGCAGCATCAACGGCATCAGTCCTCTTACTGCGGCCGATATCACTGCAGAATCACCAACGCACCCCAATGAGCTTTTTGACCAGGTACCGGGTGCCTGGATCAGCCGAGGATCCGGCCAGGAGTCCCTGGTCGCCATTCGCTCGCCGGTGTTGACCGGTCCGGGTGCCTGTGGCGCCTTCGTGGTGCTTGAAGACCGCGTACCCATTCGCCCGGCGGGTTTTTGCAATGTGAATGATCTGTTCGAGGTAAACCTGTTGCAGGCCTCTCGCGTGGACATTGTGCGTGGGCCTGGAAGTGTCATATACGGCTCCAACGGCTTGCATGGCGTCATTGACGTCAGCAGCAATAATCCATATCCAGGTCAGCCGCTTAGCGCCGGTTTGATGGTGGGAACTGATGATTATTACCGGGGGCGTTTTACGCTGTCCGGTGACTCTCTGGCCTTGTACGGCAACTACACTGATGCCGGCAGTTTCCGGGATGACGAGTCCTTTAAACATGCCCTGGCGAACGGCGTGTGGGACGCCGCCCTGGGTGACGCCACGGTCACCACACGATTTGCCTGGGCCGATCTGGACCAGGACACAGCGGGCTTTATCGTTGGTGAAAACGCCTTTAAAGACCCGGTTTTGCGAACCGAAAATCTGAATCCGGAGGCATTTCGTACCGTTGAGGCATTTCGCCTGAGCAGTCGCTTTGCCTGGCAGCAAGACAGTGGCGCACTCCTCGAACTTACACCCTATCTGCGCACCAGCGATATGGACTTTCTGCAACACTTTTTGCCGGGAAAACCCCTGGAATCCAACGGTCAGGACTCAGCGGGTGTGCTGTTTAGCTGGACCAACGGCAATAACTGGAGTTTCGGAGCCGATGCTGAGTGGGCTGATGGCTACCTGCTCGAGTTCCAGGAGAACCCCACGGAAGGCTCCGACTTTCTGATGGAGACCCGCCCCCAGGGGTTTCATTACGATTATGACGTGCGCATGCTTATGGGTGCTGTCTGGGGTCAGTATCAGAAGGAACTAAAGGATAATCTGATACTTACCGCTGGTTTGCGAGGTGAAATCGTTCACTATGACTATCGCAATAACATGCTGGACGGCAACACGCGCGATGACGGCACTGAATGTGGCTTTGGGGGCTGCCTGTACACACGGCCGGCTGATCGCAGTGACCAGTTCAATAACCTGGCGCCGGAAGTGGGACTGAGCTGGGCATTCAGCGGGTCAACCACCCTGCTCTTCCGCGTGGCGCGCGGTTTCCGGCCGCCCCAGGCAACCGAGCTTTATCGTCTGCAACGCGGACAGGTGGTAGCTGACTTAAACAGTGAAACGCTGGATGCCGTGGAACTGGGCCTGCGCGGTAACAATTCCTCCGTTAGTTGGGATCTGACCGCTTTTGCCATGCGCAAGGACAACGTGATTTTCCGTGACGCCGACGGCTTTAATGTCAGCGACGGTAAAACCGATCACTTCGGCCTGGAAGCCAGCCTGGACTGGCAGTTCGATGAGGACTGGCGATTGTCAGCGAATGGCGCCTGGGCTCAGCATCAGTATGCTTTCGACCGTCCTGAATCGGGCATTGTCGACGGTAACGCGGTCGATACGGCGCCCGAGTGGTTAGCCGGTGCCCGGTTGTCCTGGACACCCCTGGTCAATCTGAGTACCCAGCTGGAATGGGTGCACCAGGGTTCTTACTACCTGGAACCGGCCAATCTGGCCAAATACGAAGGTCATGATCTGATCAACCTGCGCGCTTTCTACCAGGTATCCGATACGCCGCACCAGTTGTCCCTGCGCGTTACTAACCTGCTGGACGAGTTTTATGCCGAGCGGGCGGATTTCGCATTCGGCCAGTTTCGTTACTTTCCCGGCGCTGGTCGACGCTATTTCATCGAGTACCGGTACGCCCTCTGAAGGCTGCTTTCCGTTAAGATGGCGCTCCTTAGGTTACGCTGACAATTCATCATGACTGCGCACGCCGTTCGACATATTCAAATCATTGGAGTGCCCATGGATCTGGGCGCGAGCCGCCGCGGCACGGATATGGGGCCCTCGGCATTGCGTATCGCGGGTCTTGGCGACGCATTAAGGCGCCTGGGGCATAAGCTGGCGGTGGAAGAAGATATCTTTGTTCCGTCGATGGAGACCCGCGTTACCCATGACAAGAATGCACGGTTCAAGCCGGAAATTCTCGCTGTTTGCCAGAAACTGGCCGATCGGGTTGAGCTTGCGCTGGACGAGGGGCGTTTTCCCCTGGTGCTTGGCGGTGACCACTCGATCGCCATGGGCAGCATTGCCGGGGTCGCGGCGCATCTGCGGGCAAAGGAGCAAAAACTGGGCCTGATCTGGTTTGATGCCCATGGTGACATGAACCTGCCGGGCATTTCACCGTCCGGCAATATCCATGGCATGCCCCTGTCCCACCTCTTGGGTCATGGTGATAAAGACCTCAGGAATATCAAGGGTTTTTCGCCGAAAGTTGATCCAAAAAATGTAGCACTGATCGGCATTCGGGATATCGATGCCGGCGAGCGCCGGGTGATCAACGAGTCCGGAATCCACGCCTTTACCATGCGCGAGATTGATGAGCATGGCATGGCCGTGGTGGCGCAACGGGCGTTGGAGGTCGTTAACAATGGCACGGATGGTTACCATGTGAGCTTTGACGTCGACGGCTGCGACCCTGACGTTATCCCCGGCACCGGTACCCGGGTGCCAGGCGGGGTGAACTACCGAGAGGCCCACCTGCTGCTGGAGTACATCGCCGATGATGGCCGCATGACTTCCATGGATGTGGTCGAGTTAAACCCCTTCATGGATGACGGCAACCTCAGCGCCGAGCGCACCCTGCACCTGATTCTCAGTGCGCTGGGTAAAAGTATTCTCTGATGACAGGCGCAATCGGCGCCTTCTTGTTGACCGCCCTGGTCATCGAACTGACCCCCGGGCCAAACATGGCTTATCTCGCCCTTGTATCCGCTCTGGAGGGACGTCGTGCCGGTATGGCGGCCACCGCGGGTGTTGCACTTGGACTGCTCTTGATTGGACTGGCTGCAGCGCTGGGGCTGGCGGCGCTTATCAATACCTCGCCCCTGGCTTTTGAAGCCCTTCGCTGGGGTGGCGCAGCCTACCTGGTCTGGCTAGCCATCGAGGCCTGGCGGGGCAGTGGCGAGGTATCACCGGGGCGTGCTGTGGATTCAGGGGATGGCGCGGTCAGGCATTTTCGACGGGGCCTGGTGATTAACTTGCTGAACCCGAAGGCAGGCCTGTTTTTTATTGCTGTTTTGCCGCAGTTTGTAACCCCGGGAGCCGGACTCATCGCTCAAACCGTGTGGTTGACGGTACTGTATGTTGCCCTGGCAACGACGATACACCTGCTTATCGTTATTTTCGCCGGCACCATGAATCGCTGGTTTCAGGTTCCTGCCCGGCAGCAGCATGCCCGGCGTGTATTCGCTTTACTGCTGGCCGCTGTCGCCTTGTGGTTTATCGTTTCCACGCAGTCGTAACCTTATCAGGGGTCCGGGCAGAAAAAATACTCAGCGCCCTGCCCCGCACTCACCATTAACAGTTAAAATACGTTGCCTGCCCGGGTGGCGGAACTGGTAGACGCAAGGGACTTAAAATCCCTCGATCGCAAGGTCATGCGGGTTCGATTCCCGCCCCGGGCACCATCTGAAAAATCGACCAATTGAATATCTTCCCGACCTCATGGCCTGAACCTGCGCAGCGGGTCGAGGCAGGATGGATAGAGCCATGCTGAGGCAAGCCAATGAAAGCAATGCATTTAATACTCACTATCCTGTTAACTATGGCATCAGGCTCGACACTGGCGGATGCAAGCGCTGACTTCGGCGCCTTGCTTGAGGATCACTGGCAGTGGCGCCTGGAGCAATACCCGGTGATGGCCTCCCGGCTGGGCGATAGTCGGTACAACGATCGCTGGAGGGATAATGGTCCGCAGGCCATCGAAGCACGACAGGCCGCCACGTTTGCTTTTCTGGAACGCGCAAATGCGATTGATGCAGCGGAACTGGATGAAGACGACCGGCTCAATGTCGAGTTGTTTCGGCGCTCATTGCAGGAGGACATTGATGAATTTCCCTTCCAGGGCTACCTGATGCCGTTTAGCCACCGCGGTGGCGTGCAGAACCTTGATAACCTGACCAGTTACATTCCGCTGGCAAGTGCGGGTGACTTTGAGGACTGGCTGGCCAGGATGGGCAAAATCGATGAGGTCGTCGAACAGGTCATCGTACTTGCCGGCCTGGGGCTTGAGGCCGGTCTTGTACCACCGGCGATACTCATGCAACGCGTGCCGCTACAGCTGGAAGCCCAGATCGTCGAAGCACCTGAGGAAAGCCCTTTTTACAAGGTTTTCATGAACCTGCCGGATAGTCTTAGCTCATCACAGCAGGCTCAATTACAGGCGCAAGCCCGCGATATCATTGCCACCATCGTTTTGCCGGCCTATCGCAGGCTTAATAACTACTTCCTCGCGACCTATCTGCCCGCGAGCCGGGAAAGTATCGGCCTGTCTGATTTGCCGAACGGCAGTGACTGGTATGCCCTTAAAGCACGCCAGTTCACTACAACAAACATGACGCCCGATGAAATTCATCAGCTCGGGCTAAGCGAGGTCGCGCGCATTCGCGGCGAAATGCAGCTCATCATCGACGAGTTGGGTTTTGAGGGCAGCTTTGCCGAATTTCTCATGTTTCTGCGCACCGATCCGCAGTTCTACTTTGATAATCCTGATGATCTTTACGAGGCCTACCTGGCCACGTCCAAGCGCATTGATCCGGAGCTGGTAAAACTCTTCGGCAAGTTACCGCGCATGCCCTATGGCGTAAAGCCGATTCCCGACTCTATCGCACCGGATACGACCACCGCTTACTACTCACGTCCTGCCGCTGACGGCTCGCGGGCGGGTATTTACTGGGTCAATCTCTACAAGCCTGAAGTGCGCCCCAGGTATGAAATCGAGGTGCTGTCCGTGCACGAGGCCATGCCCGGTCACCATCTCCAGATCGCCTTGCAGCAGGAGTTGGGCGAGATGCCGGATTTCCGCCGCTATATGGGCTTCACAGCCTTTGTTGAGGGCTGGGGACTGTACAGCGAAAGCCTTGGTGGTGACCTTGGCCTATATAAGGACCCCTATTCGCAGTTTGGCGCCCTTACCTACGAGATGTGGCGTGCAGTGCGCCTGGTGGTGGATACCGGTTTGCACGACAAGGGTTGGACACGCCAGCAGGCGATCGACTTTTTCAAGGAAAATGCGGCCAAGACCGAGCTGGATATCATTAACGAAATTGATCGTTACATTGGTAACCCCGGCCAGGCGCTTGCCTACAAAATCGGCCAACTAAAGATGCTCGCAATTCGGGCACAGGCCGAGGAGGCGCTCGGTGAAGACTTCGATGTCAGGGCCTTTCACGACGAGCTGCTGGGTGCCGGTTCTTTACCGCTGGATCTTCTGCAGGAACGCATGGATGCCTGGTTGGCTCAACAACTTGCGCAGTAGCAAGTCTGATACCGTGGTTCGCCACCAGCCGCAGAACCTTGCCGGAAGAATACGCTATGAGTCTTGAAGGCCTGGAGTGCAGAGCATGACATTCAAAAGCGCAGTCGATACCTGGATCTTGATCGTTGGGTTGGTACTTCCCGGCGTTATGGTCATTCTTGCTTTTGCTGCATCAGCGCCCATGCCCGCCAGCTCCTGGGCAATCGGGGCTGGCGCAACGGTGGTCGGACTCGGGCTGCCGGTCTGGCTGTTCGTATCCACCGTTTACGAGGTAGATAATGAGCAACTCCTGATCCGCTCCGGCCCTTTTCGCTGGCGGATCCCGCTGGCAGAAATCACCTCGGTGAAGCCGAGCCGGTCCTTGCTGTCCTCCCCTGCCCTGTCCCTGGATCGCCTCGAGATTTGCTATTCCCGGCAACGCGCTGTGCTGGTGTCGCCGAAGGATAAAGCCGGTTTTATTCGTGCCCTTGGTTTCTGACTTGAATCAGATCAATCCCCGGAAGCTGGCTAACAGCAAGTGGACCGCTGTGAGTCCGGTTAACCGTGAAAAACATTTCATGGTCGTCAAAGTGACCTTTGACGAGAATGGACTGGTCACCTCGTGCTGGCTGGAAGCCGTACTTTCCCGGCGTTCGTTCGAAATTGACTGGCGCGAGCTGAAAGAATCCGAAAAGTGGCAACAGGGCTGGGTATGATTCCGGCCATGGCTGACAAATTGCGAGGCAAGCACCCCGAATGAAATGGACCGTCTTACGTACCTTTGACAACACCGCACTGGCGGATTTGACCGCCGGGCGACTGAACAATAACGGCGTAAAAACGCGGGTGGATTACGGTGCTTATCGTTCCGGTGTGGACGGTGTGCGGCTTTACGTGCCCACGGAGCAGGAGCAGAAGGCTGAGCAACTCCTCGCGGACACGGCTTTGACGGAAGAGGAGCTCACCCAGGCAGCCCTGAATGCATCGGATCCGGAGCACGACAAGCCTTCGTAGTCAGAGCCAGCCGTTCTCGCGCGCTTTCCTGAACGCCTCGATGCGGTTGGAGGCATCCAGTTTGGTGGTAGCCTCATTCAGGTAGTTGCGCACGGTGCCTGGTGTCAGATTCATTTGCGCGGCGATTTCTTTGTTGCTCATGCCCTGCTCGACCAGGCGCAGAATGCGACGATCCCGATCTGTCAGGGGGTCTGTTGGCAGAGCAACGCTGCCCGCCAGCTGGCGCTCATCAAAAGCCCGGTCGCCTCGCGCAACCGTGCGAATCGCCTCTGCCAGTTCGTGACTTGGGGCATCCTTGAGCAGGTATCCGTTGACGCCCAGATGCCTGGCCCGTTGCACGTAACCGTGACGGGCGAAGGTCGTGATGATCAGTACACGGGTACGCAGCTCGTCCCGGGCGAGCCGCGCGGCAAGCTCGAGTCCTGTCAGGCCGGGCATCTCGATGTCGCTGACCAGGACATCCGGGTCATGGGCGCGCACCTGGCGAAGTGCATCAATGCCGTCGGCTGCTTGACCGACAATCTCCATGTCCTCCTCAAGGGCCAGAAGCGCGGCAAGCGCGCTGCGCAGCATGGACTGGTCTTCGGCCAGAACAATCCTGATCATGCTGTCAGATCCCTCCGGAAGCGACTGTTCGGGTATAAACGGGTCGCGTGAATCATGTCCAGTGTCTTACAGGGGAAGCAGCGCGCGGAGCTGCATCCCGGCCTTATTATTTACCGACAGCATGCCTCCCAGACCTTCAAGACGGGCTCGCAAACCACTGAGACCGCTGCCCTCAGTGATGGCGTCCACCACACCGTTATCGCTTACCACCAGGGTATGCACATCGTCCTCCCGGCCAAACTGGATGGTTGCCGCGCTCGCGGTCGAATGGCGGATGATATTGGTCACCGATTCACGCAGCAGCAGACCAAAGGCTGTGTCCTGTTCGTTATCCAGCCTGGGCAGTTCTCCGCTGACGGTCAGTGCGACGCCGGCCGCTTCAAGTGCCACCTCGGCATTGGCCAGCTCCTGGACCACCGATGTTTCCGTCAGCCCGCTCAGTGCGGCACGGACGTCGTGCAAGGCCTGGCGACTGGTCGCCTGCATCGTGTCCAGCTCCGCCCTGGCCTGCTGCGGGTCACTGTCTATCAAGCGGCGGGCCAGGTCGGCCTTCAGGGACACCAGCGTCAGGGTGTGCCCGAGCAGGTCATGCAAATCCCGGGCAATGCGCTCCCGTTCGATCAGCGAGGCCTGTTGCAGATCAAGCGCGCGGGCCCGCTCAAGTCGATGCTTTTCGTTAATCGACTCACCGTCTGAGAAACACGACAGCCAGATGATGACTGAGAGGATCAGCGCCACGGTAATTTCCAGCAGGTGCCGGTCAAAAAACCAGGCGCTCGCCACGTACACCGCGGCACACAAGGCAAATACCAGCGCCGAGACCTTCACCGGCCGAACAAAGCCGGCGCTGGCTGCTGCATAGATATAAAACACGCTGTTGCCGTTCACAAAAGGCGCAGTTGCCACGGCCAGTGTCACAAACGCCGCGATGGTCCATAAACGAACCGGTCCCTGCGAGGTAAAGCCCAGGTAATGCAACGGTACAAACACGGCAATAGCGACGAGCGCTACAACCACATCGACCGTGCCAACGGGCATGAACAGCCAGGGAATAAAGAAGAACACCAGGTAAATGAGATACAGGGACGGCCGGTTGGCCGCCGTGGCAAATTCCGGTATCAGGTCATCATGTCGCATCATTTGATCAGTCTGACATTATCAAGATAAATCGTCGACTCTCCCGGTACCGGTCCGGCTACCCAGGCAAAGCCGCTAAAACTGCGCCAGTTGGTCCCGATGAGGTCACCCAGGACCACACTGTGGGTTTGCCATTCATCGCTAACACTAAAGTTGACGGTTGGCGGAATGCCCATGGCGCCCTGATTGAAAGACATAAGCCGGTAGTCGCCCGGCGTGCCACGCACATCGAACCGCAGCGTCCGGTAAGCAGAAATGTCAGCACCGGAAGAGGACATAATCGCTCCGCCGGCCCAGGGATAGGGAAAACCAGGACGCACAGTGGAACGAATCTCCAGGGCATAGGCCGAGTCCCCGGCAGGTTCCGCCACGCGCTCAATGGAAACCTCCGATTGACCGTTGGCCATACTGTCATCCGTGCCTGTCCAGCCGAAACCCCGCGGGGCTTCCAGGCCAGCTTCGAAATCACCGAGCAGATCGCCGGTCAGTAACGAGGCGCTTACCGGAACCTCCAGTGTGCGATCAACAATGAAACCATTTTTAATCACATGCTCCAGGGATAACGTCGCAGCGACATCTTCAAGCGGATTACCCCGGATCACGATCAGGTCGGCGATGGCGCCGGTTTCGATGACCCCACGACCCTGCAAGGAGAAATACTGGGCCGGCAATCGGGTTGCCGCATCCACGGCTTGTTGCTCACTCATTCCGGCCCGCAACAGCAATTGCATCTCGCGGTGCAGGCTCAGGCCCTGCGCGGTGCCCGGGTTGGGCGCATCCGAGCCGGCCAGGATCGGGACACCCACCGCATGCAGGCGGCGCACATTGTTGAGCGCGACATCAAGCTGATAGCCCGCAATCCCCTGTCCGAAACTCGCGCTCAGGGTTTGCTGCTGCATGGAAGAAAGCCCGGTGCCGGCCGTCTTATCGATGTCCAGGCCGATGTCGTCAGCGGGCCCTTCGATTGCCTCGATCACGGCGAGCGTGGGAATGAAAAATACGCCCCGCTCCAGTGCCAGCTGGATCAACTCGTTATCGGCGGGTTCATCGGCAAAGATATGAACGAGCCCGTCAACCCCGTCCTGGATCATTTCCAGGGCGGCCTGGCGGGTGCCAATATGTACCAGCGCCAGCAAGCCTTCGGCATGTGCCGCCTCGATCACGGCGCGCGCAGTTGGCCGGTCGAGGCTCGGAAAGCCCCGGGTATTGGGGATATACACAAGCTTGATGTAATCAGAGCCTTCAGCCTTGCGTGCCCTGACCCAGTCCAGCGCCTGGTCCGGTGCGGTCAACGGTTCCACGGGCACACCATACTGGGTGCCATGCCCGCCCGGAGCGGTTGCCAGCATGCCTGCAGAAAACAGATCTGATGCTTGCGTGGCTGTGCGTGATGCGCGGGATCGCCTGGCCTGGGGCAGCACGGTACGATCGGTAAACATATCGAGGCTGGTGGTGACACCGAAACGCAGCGCGTCATTCAGTGAGCTGCCGTAGCTGTGGGTGTGCGCATCGATCAGCCCGGGCAACACCGTGCCGCCGGCACCATCGATGAGCGTGACATTTTCCGGCCGGCTTGTCCCTGTTTCAGGGTCGAAGATGGCGCTGATGACGCCCTGCTCCATCAGTATCGACCGGGGCTCAGATAAGCGGCCATTTTCGAACAGGCGGACGTTTTGCAACAGCGTACCCTGTACCGAATTCTCTCCCTGGGCCTCAGTGTTCGCGCGGGCATCTCCCGTGGCAGGCATTTCAT
Source organism: uncultured Gammaproteobacteria bacterium (assembly GCA_942491555.1). Lineage (GTDB taxonomy): Bacteria > Pseudomonadota > Gammaproteobacteria > Xanthomonadales > SZUA-36 > Marinihelvus. Next base: position 171,326 of record CALOBN010000003.1, on the reverse strand, counting down.
CAACACCTTGTTGCCGGGGGGTGGGCAGCGTGAACAGTAACAAGGTCACGACCGCCAACAGAAGCGCAAAAGCCAGAACTGCGATATATCGGATCATGCTATACGTTCCTCAGGATTTTTGCCGGCGCCAGGCGAGCGCGGTCACGCCCAGCAGCACAGTCGTCATAATGACCATGGCCAGTACATGATTCGCCAGGCCCCGCTCCCCCGGCGCACCGGCGACAAACAGCGCAATTTCGGCCATGTGATAGGAAGGCAGAAAGCCCGCCATGGTTTGCATCGACTGTGGGAACACCATGATGGGAATCCACAGCCCACCGAGGATCGCCAGGGCCAGGAACAGCAGGTTGGCAACTGCTACTGCGGCATTTGATTTCATCAGGAGACCGATGGTCAGGCCGATCAATATGAACGGCAGGGTGCCGCTGATTTGCACAGCCAGTAAAGCGATCCACGTGGTGCGTGGCAGGGCCACACCACCAAAGAATCCGGCGACCACGTAGATCAAAGCCACAGCGAGCGTGGCAAAAATCAGGGTCGTGAGAATCTTGGCCAGCAAGTAAGACCAGGCCGGGACGGGTGCGGCTCGCTTCAGGTCCAGCCAGCCACGCTCGCGTTCGGTGGCGACCGCAATCCCAAAACCAAAAATTGCTGGGCCCATAACGGCAAATACGCCATAAGTCGCCAGCAGATAGGCCGCGTTATTGCCACCGCCCATGGGCAGGATGATGCCGAACAAGCAGTAGAAGGCCACGGGCAGCACCAGGGTAGGGACGATGTATTCCGGCGCCCTGATTACTTTGAGTATCTCAGCACCGGTTTCAATGATCAGCGGATGATTCATTGGTTCAGCTCCTCAAAGATATCTTCCAGGCGGGGCTTGCTGATGGTCAGGTCGAGAACCCTTGAATCGAGTTCAAATAATGCCCTGAGCGTCTGGACCGCGTTGGTAGAGCGGATTTCCATCAGGCGCCCGGCCATGGCGGCGCCGGTGCAGGCAGGCAGGGCACGGATCGTCTCAATATCGGCGGCGGTTTCGCAACGAATCAGGGATCCCCCTACCCCGGCACGTATCGTCTCAGCATCGGCATCGCTAATAACTTCACCCTGTTTCATGATAATGATGCGGTCGGCCAGCGAGTCGGCCTCTTCAAGGTAATGGGTGGTCAGAACGATCGCGCGGCCATCAGCGGCAAAACCGCGCACCGTATCCCAGAGCACCTTGCGTGCCTCAGAGTCCAGTCCCGTGGTTGGTTCATCGAGAAATACCAGGTCCGGATTGCCGACGATGGCGACGGCAAACTGGATGCGGCGTTTCTGACCGCCGGATAACTTTTTATAACGCTTGTCGACAAACGGGCCGATGTGAGTGAGTTGGATGATTTCATCAAGGCTCATCGGCTCGGGATAATAACTGGCAAACAGCGTGATCAGCTCGCGACCGGTCAACAGGTCGGGTAATTCCGTGTCCTGCAGCATCGCGCCGACCCGTTGCCGACTGCGGCGTTTGCGCGGTAACCCGCCAAACAAGGTAACCGAACCGGCGCTGGGCTGCTCCAGGCCCAGCGCGCAGCGAATAAGCGTGGTCTTGCCGGCGCCGTTCTGCCCGAGTACGGCTGTGACCCCGGCATTAACTTGCAGGGACACGCCGTTCAGGGCCGTCACATCGCCAAAGCGTTTGAACAATGCCTGGCTTTCAAGGGGGTGGTGTTGTGTTGACATGGTTTCCTCCGGGTTGTCCCCAGAGTGCGCCACGCGCATGCTGCCATCAATTGACAAATGTCACCCAAACACACGACCTCGACGAGCGGCCCCGGCGTTACCCGGGGCCTGGTCGATCGATTCAGCCCGGGGGAAAGTGTCGCCGGGACTGGGTTTCCAGGTCCCAGTGAGCATGACTTGCAGCGGCATCGAAAGTGCTTTGTAGAAACTGCCGCAGAACAGAGTCCGGATCAGGCGCCCGGTTCAATGCCTTCAGTGGTAGTACAAACTCTCCCAGATCCTTTGACCAGTAAGCGTCGACCGGCTCCACGGGCGCGCCCGCCATTCCTTCCGGTGTCGGATAGGCATAGGAATAGAAGATCGCCTCGGGAAAGTCCCTGCTGCCAGGCCAGAATCCCGCGCTGCTGACCTCGTGTGAATAGGCCTCCTGGGCCACCCACAAAGGCATATTGGGGAGTCCGCCGGAATGGTCGGGAGCCGTGCGTCCGGAAAAACGTGTGACGGCCAGATCAAAACTTCCCCAGAAAAAATGCGAAGGGCTGACCTTGCCCCAGAAATCTGCCCGGAACGCCTGAAAAATCCGGTCGGTGCAATGCAATACCTGCCACCAGCGGTGAACCGCTTCGGGGTCATAGCTCTTGTGAACCTGGTCCTGATCGAACGGTATCGCATCAGCGATTTCGTTCGGCATGGTGTTGATGGTTACCGGGCACCCTGCTCGTTCGAGCATGTTCATTACGTTTATATAGAAGTTGCTCGTGGTCCGGGGCTCAAGGTCAAGCGCCTTGCGAATACCGTCACTGGTTTCGAGCACCAGTTCATGTGAAAAAAAATCGAATGACAGGCTGAAGCTTTTGTTGGCATGCGGAATGATGCCCGTTGTTAGTCCCCGGGGTGTCACATACAAGGTGACGTGCCACGCGTGATTGATCCATTCACTCTGGACCATGCGTATCTTGCCAACGACCTGGGTCCACAAATGCAGGGTCTCGGCGCTGTCCGCCCAGGATTCAAAGGGAAGGTCAATCCAGGCCTGGCTCATACATGAAGTCCTGTTCGTGAGTTAAGGGGTACCTGAATGCAAATGAGCGGGCACCAGGTTCCTGGATTTAATGAACTGAGTGTACGGGAACAGGGTAATAAAACGAAGGAAAGCACCAAAAAGGCCGTAACAAACGTAATAAATCACAAAAAAATATCAATTTTAAAACTATGTTTTTCAACGATATATATAATTAATTCAGTTTTAACATTAATTAACGCTTGTATATAACTGAATTATAGAGTTTAATAGATTCCGTAGTAAGTCTCGCAGGAGCGGCGGAGGCGCAAGGAAGCGCCCGAACACCCGCCGGGAAGGACCTCTCAAAGGGTGTTGATGATGCAGGAAGCGTCATCGCCGCATGGCCAAGGAAGGCCGCGGGACCCCTCCCCTACCCCACCCCCGGGGTGTACGTAAAACCCTATAAAACCTCACTTTTTACTCATTCTTGGCCTATTACCAACGCCATTTGTGCAGACACTGCTATGCTCAGAACATGCAAAGTGCGTTCGCCAAAGCGGTCTTCGAGCTGATGCTGAGCCTGCCCCGGGTAGAGCAAAGTCGCTCTCATGGCGCACCCGTGTTCAAGGTTGCCGGCAAAACTTTTGCCTATTGGGTGGTGAATCACCATGATGATGGCCGGGTTGCGCTGTGGCTTGCCTGCACCAGCGAGATGCAGCATGACCTTGTGGAGAACAATGGCACCCTGTTTTTTGTTCCGCCCTATCTGGGCGTTAAAGGCTGGGTTGGACTGAATCTGACCGATAACCCACCCTGGACTTTGATCATTGAGCAAGTGTGCCTTGCCTGGTCTCAGCTGGCACCGGCTGCGCTGGCCAAGACAGGCCCGCCAACCATTTCCGTGCGCGCTCCGGACCAGACCCTGACCGCCGCCGATATTAATCCCATGCTTGGTGACCGGGCCCAGGAGATTCTGGCGGGCCTGGCGACACGCTGTGCACGCCTGCCGGAAACCAGTCCGGAGGATGCGCACAAGAGCGCCACCTGGCGTGTCGGCAAGAAGATATTTGTCCGTGGTGATGTGGTTGAGGACCGTCTCCATCTGCTGTTTCGCGTTGGTGGCGAGCAACAGGCGCTGATGCTGGATGACCCCCGCTTCAGTTTGCCGGTATATTTTCATGCCAGTGGCTGGATCGCCCTGGATGTTCAGGAACAGGCTTTCTGGCCAGAAATCGAAGAATTGCTTGAGACCAGCTATCGACACTTTGCACTCAAGCGCCACCTGCAACAACTCGCCGGTGTGCCGACCATTTAGCCTGTTTTTCCCCTGCCCTGTTTTCAGAATATCGCGTTAGAATAGGGCCGTGAAAAAGCCAGACACCCATACGCAAACTCCAGGCCATTTACGGCTGCTGACATTCAATATCCAGTCAGGAACGCCAGCCAATAGCTATCGTGAGTATCTGACCAGCAGCTGGCGGCACGTGCTGCCCAGCGCCGTTAAGAATGAGAATCTCGAGGCCATTGCAGGCCTGGTCATGGATTACGACATGGTGGGCTTGCAGGAAGTGGACTCAGGCAGCCTGCGCTCCGGATTCATTAATCAGTCACGCTATATTGCGACCCATGCTGCCATGCCTTACTGGTTTCACCAGTCCAATCGCAAGGTCGGCACCATGGCCTATTCCGGAAATGGTTTCCTGGCCCGGTTTGAGCCGGACAATATTGAAGAGCACCGTCTACCCGGTGCCATCCCCGGTCGCGGCGCCTTGTTTCTGAACTTTGGTGGCAGCGAGGGCCTGACCCTGGTTGTTGTTCACCTGGCGCTTGGCCAGATGGCCCGCGGCCGGCAACTCAAGTACCTGAGTGATCAGCTCGAATCGCAAAAACACGTCGTGGTTATGGGAGATTTCAATGCCAACGTGGACAGCATCAAGCTGAAAGGATTTTGCGAGGCTCTGGAATTGTCAGCCCCGACGCGGGATTTACTCAGTTTTCCATCCTGGAAACCACAGCGGGCGCTGGACCACATACTGGTGAGTTCTAACCTGAGAACACGCACCATCGAGGTCATTGATGTGGGTTATTCAGATCACTTACCGGTCGGGGTCGAAATAGACTTGCCGGAAGGCCTTCAGCTTCGGCGTGCGGCACCGCCGATGGCGGGGTTTGATGCGGCGCCCGGCTAGGCGGGCGCGCTAGGAACGTGGTGTGGTATCCGTTTTAGAGTATCGACAGGTAAAAGCTGGTCATCACCAGGTAAATGGCGGTAGCCGCCGCACCAATCCCCGCGATACCTTTAATGAAAGCGAGAATCCGCTCACTGCGATACTGTGACTGGATGTCGCGATGCAGCTCCATCCACTGCACCTCGAGATCACCATCTATCACGAAGTTGCCGTTCTCGTCGTATTCAATGCTGTCCTGGCTCATGATATTTAAGATGTTCCTGTATTGCGCTGATCGGTCTTGATCAGCTGCAGTTGGTTTTAACGGTTGCGCCACTGAGGTCTGAGTAGCAGCGCACCGGTGTGTCGCCTTCAGACTGCAGCACCTCCCAGTAGAGTTGACCGTTGGGCGCCACGCGCTTCACCGGCATGCGCATACCATCGGCATCAGCGAGTTCCTTGGAGTTTTCAGAAAATCCGGCGGGGTAAGTGAACAGGTATTCTTGCTCAGGGGCCTTACCGCCACACATATTGATGGTGGAAACACGCGCCTGTGCGCCGCTGTCCCACTCAACCATGATGGGCCGTGTGCCGATGCAACCACCGTCCTGATGCTCTTGATTGCCGGTGTAAGACAAGGTCACCGGGGCATGGCCCCAGAATTTACCGCCTTCGTAGACCGCAGCGCCCGGAGGCTCGGACTCAATGGTGAGTAAGACCTGTGATGAACAGGCACTGAGCAGCAAGGCAGAAACCAGGATTAATATGTGTTTCATGGGTCTAATTTCCATTATAAATTAGGTGTTTAAAAATCATTATTAAGGTTGTTTATTACTTGCCGCACATCCCTGTGACGCTTGCTTTTATCAATTGGCATCTTGCCTACTTTAAGTGAACGAAATATTGCGACAAAGCATCTCACTCCATGCGAAATTATTTTGCGCGGGTTCGAATTTGACGAATTTGTCTGGAGGCGGAACGGAGACAGGCTTAATCAGCAAGGGGCTTGACAGAATTTCTCACAGCGGGACAATGCGCACGGTTGCGCTGCGGGGGTCGCTGTAGTCGTGGCCATGGAAACGCGGGAGTGCGCACTCCCGCGTTTCCTCTTATCAGGCTGTCTTTCCTAGAATGAATTTTTCGGGCTATGGGCTCCATTGCGGGCTTTGTGTCCCCGCCCTGCGCCCCGGCCGCTGATCAGAATCGTTATTGACAGCAGCATGCAGGCGACAAAGCCGATCACACCACCAACCCAGATGCTGATCCCGGCAATATAGGCGAACCAGAACCCGGGGAGCACTGTGTAGACGGAATATCGCGCCAGAAACTGGATAATGTTTTGAAGGGGCTTTTGCATGAAGGGTCCTCCCGGAGAATCAGAGTGCCATATTGGCCAATCTCACCGTTCCCGGCTTGCCCTTCATGGACAAGAGGTTGACTTAAAAATTCTCGGTATAACAACCAGATAAAACTGTGACGGGTCATCAGGCCCGGCCCGAATCCTGCGCAGTGAAAGGCGGGTCCGGTGATGATGATGGGTAAATGGAGGCCAGGGTCGGAATCGAACCGGCGTACACGGCTTTGCAGGCCGCTGCATAACCACTCTGCCACCTGGCCACAGGTGAAGTGAAGGTGCGTGATTCTACACGCACTAAAGTCCTCAGTCACCCCCGCCCGGGGCTCTGGGATGCCCAATACCAGGATTGGGTAAAGAAAAAACCCGGGACCGTTTCCAGTACCGGGTTGTTCCTTAAATTGGAGCGGGTGATCGGGTTTGAACCGACGACCTTCTCGTTGGCAACGAGATGCTCTACCAGCTGAGCTACACCCGCGAAGAGGAGCCGTATTTTAGTGGTTTAAGCCCCGGTGTCAACACTTGTTCGCGCTGTGTCGTGAATCACGATCCCGGACGACTCACAACACACTTTTCCGGCACGAATGTCGTACAATAGCGCCCTTTCCAAAACCACTGCAGGACCCCATGGCTAAAGAAGACGTCATTGAAATGGAAGGCAAGGTACTTGAGACCCTGCCCAACACCATGTTTCGCGTAGAGCTCGAAAACGGGCACGTTGTGACCGCGCATATCTCCGGGCGCATGCGTAAAAACTATATCCGCATTCTGACCGGTGACGCGGTCAAGGTTGAGCTCACCCCTTATGATCTTTCCAAAGGTCGCATCACTTATCGCATGAAATAAGCTGCCCACGTTGCACCAGCGAACTCACTCGCTGACTGCGCGGCGCCCTGCCCTGACCCGGTTCTGGACACGAGCTTTCCCCGACCCAGACTCTGCCTGTTGCTAACCGTCCTCTGACTCGGCAGGCGTTGTGCTGGGCGCTTTGTCTTTGCCGGCGCTGCTGACTTCCAGTTCCGTGCCGTCTTCCGTCAGGGCCACGGTCACTTCGCCACCATCAGATAAGGTTCCAAACAGGAGATCGTCAGCCAGATTGCGCTTGATATGCTCCTGAATGACCCGCTTCATGGGACGGGCACCCATTTTCGGGTCAAAGCCTTTCTCTGCTAACCAGGCCCGCGCATCCGGAGTAACCGTGAGACCCACGTCTTTTTGGGCCAGCTGTGCTTCGAGCTCAAGAATAAACTTGTCCACGATGAGCAGAATCACTTCAAAGTCCAGTGATCCGAACTGGATGATCGAATCCAGGCGATTGCGGAATTCCGGCGCAAACCCTTTCCGGATCACTTCCATGGAGTCCGTGGAATGGTCCTGGTTCATGAAGCCCATGCTGCGCCGCGCGCTTTCCCGCGCACCCGCGTTGGTGGTCATGATGAGGATCACATTGCGGAAGTCAGCCTCGCGACCATTCGCGTCGGTCAGCTTTCCATGGTCCATGATCTGCAACAATATATTGAGCAGGTCGGGGTGTGCTTTCTCGATTTCATCGAGCAGTAACACGGCATGCGGTGACTTGTTAACCGACTCGGTCAGCAGGCCACCCTGGTCATATCCCACGTAGCCCGGAGGCGCACCTACAAGGCGTGACACCGAATGCGCTTCCATGTACTCGGACATGTCAAAGCGGATCAGCTCAATACCCATGATCATGGCGAGCTGACGGCTGACCTCGGTTTTACCAACCCCGGTGGGGCCGGCAAACAGGAAACTGCCAATCGGTTTGTCCTCGTCACCCAGTCCGGAGCGGGCCATTTTGATCGAGGCCGCCAGTGCGCCAATGGCATCATCCTGGCCAAATACCACCAGTTTCAGGTCGCGCTCAAGGTTTCTGAGCGAATCACGGTCGGAGCGCGACACCTGCCGCGGCGGAATGCGTGCCATGCGCGCAACGATATCTTCAATGTCGGTCGCTTCGAGCTTCTCTTTGCGCTCTTCTTTCGGCAGGAGTCGTTGTCGGGCCCCCGCCTCGTCGATCACGTCAATCGCCTTGTCAGGCAGATGGCGGTCGTTGATGTGCCGGCCCGCCAGTTCAGCGGCGGCGATCAATGCCTCGTCGGTGTAAATGACGCCGTGGTGCTCTTCAAAGCGGCTTTTCAGGCCACGTAAAATTTCCACGGTCTCCGGAATCGTCGGCTCAACGATGTCGATTTTCTGGAAACGGCGTGCCAGCGCACGGTCCTTTTCAAAGACCCCGCGGAATTCCTGGAAGGTAGTCGAGCCGATACAGCGCAATTCGCCCGAAGCGAGTACGGGTTTAATGAGGTTGGATGCATCCATCACTCCGCCGGATGCAGCGCCGGCGCCAATTATGGTGTGTATTTCATCGATAAACAGAATGCCGCCCTCGATACTGTCAAGTTCGGCAAGGACAGCTTTAAGACGCTTTTCAAAATCGCCACGATACTTCGTGCCGGCCAGCAAGGCACCGAGATCCAGCGAATAAATGGTGGCACCAAATAAGATTTCCGGGACGTCTTCTTCGACGATGCGTTTCGCCAGGCCCTCTGCCATGGCGGTTTTACCTACCCCGGCCTCACCCACGAACAGCGGATTGTTTTTACGCCGCCGACACAGCACCTGGATGGTGCGCTCGACCTCCTGGTCGCGCCCGATAAGCGGGTCAATCAGGCCCAGAGCGGCGCGCTCATTAAGGTTTGTGGCATACAGGTCCAGGGGGCTCTTGGAGGCCTCTGCGGCTTCTTCCAGCGGTTCACCGGAAGTGTCGCTGTCGGCCGGTTCGCTGTCGCCCTCCAGTTTGGCAATGCCGTGCGAGACATAATTGACCACATCGAGCCGTGTTACATCATTTTTGTTCAGGAGATAAGTGGCATAGGAGTCCTTCTCACTGAACAGGGCGATGAGCACATTGGTGCCGGTTACTTCCTGTTTGCCGGAGGACTGCACATGGTAAAGCGCCCGTTGCAGCACTCGCTGAAAGCCGATGGTCGGCTGCGTGTCCCGGTTATCTTCATCGCCCAGCTCCGGGACGGTCTCGTCAATCACCTGCTTGACCTCGGCCTGAAGCTTCTCGATATCTGCATTACAGGCGCGCAGCACGCTGATGGCGGCGGAGTTTGTCGTCAGGGCAAGCAGCAAGTGCTCAACCGTCAGAAACTCGTGACGCTGGTTGCGGGCCTCCTGGTAGGCCTCACTGATGGTTATCTCAAGTTCCTTGCTGAACATCGTCGCGCTCCTTCAGCTGCTGTGGCCCGCTGCGTGAGGAAGAGTTCCAGGCAGGCCAGTCAATCGACGATTGAAGTGTCGGATCGAAATCTGCCTAGGCCTTTTCCATGGTGCATTTGAGCGGGTGCTCGTTTTGCCGCGAATACTCGTTCACCTGGGCGACCTTGGTTTCCGCGATTTCAAAAGTGAAAACTCCGCACACTCCTTTGCCACGGGTGTGCACGTGAAGCATGACCTGGGTGGCGCGATCGTGTCCCAGGTTGAAGAAAATCTTCAACACATCAATCACAAAATCCATCGGTGTGAAGTCGTCATTAAGCAGCACCACCTTGTACAGCGGTGGCTTTTTGACCTCAGGACGGGACTCTTCAAGCGCGAGCCCGCGGTCTTGTCGTGAATCGTGTTCTTTCGCCATGGTTTAAGTGTAGCTCAGGTCTTTTGGCCTTCAAAGAAGGTTGGGGCAAGGAGAAGAAAACTCCAGCACAATATTTGGACGAATGCGTCTTTAATGCCCATAATAGCAAGATGATCCGTTCGCCCCACATTGCAATCCTGCTTGTGCTTATGCTGTTTATGAGCCCGGTGCTGGCCTGTTGCGATGCGCTGCATGAAATGATGCAGGGCGATGTGGTCGAACTGACCGCGGAACAGCCCTGCCATGGTAATGACAGCGCCAACGATGCTCCGACGCCGGAACCGTGCGTTGGTTGCCCGGGTTGCGAGCTGGCCCTGACGGGCAGCGAATTACCCGCACTGGTGGTGACCTTCAGCAAACATGATTCGCCTGCCCTGCCCAGCCAATCCGTCCGGACGGATGCTGCCGGCGCCTGGGCGCAAAGCCCGCCCTCCACGGGCCCGCCCGATGATCCATTAAGCCCTGCTGAGACCCTTTTCAGGCAACACCAACTACTCCTTCTTTGAGCAAGACATAAGTCGGCAGCCGCGACGCCGGCTGCACACGCTGTTCCTGTCTCTCAGCAAAGAAGGTGTTTCACATGTTCGACCGCTTTCGTTTCACAGCGTTTGGTACGCTGTTTTTCCTCATCGCGTCACAAACGGTGATGGCGCAGTCCCTGGCAACGCTGGAATCCCGCCTCCACGAACATCCCTCGCTTGAGGTATTTGCCTTAAGGGCCGAGGCAAGCCGGGAGCGGGCGACCGCCGCCGGGGGGTTGCCGGATCTTGAAGTGGGTCTGGGTATTAACAACTTTCCGATTTCCGACCCCGGCTTTGATCGCTATCTCCCGACCAACAAAGCCATCGGCGTTCGCCAGTCATTTCCCAGCAAGGCAGGTCGCAAGGCTCGCTCAGCAGGGGCCGAGCACAATGCCGTATACCTCGAATCCATGCGCGAGGCGCGATTTGCCCTGCTTCGCGCGGAGCTGATCAGCCTGTTACATGAGCGTGAGCGGATTGCGCAGCAAAGTGACCTGGCACGTCAGCGGGAGGCGCTTTATCAACAGCTGCTGCAAACGATTGCGGCGCAGATCGATGCCGGTCAGCCCGTGGTTTACCGCCTCGCCCAGGTGGCCCTTGAAGACACCGGCGAGGAGCGTGTGCTGGCCGATCTCGCGGCTGCAAAAAGCCGTGTCGATGCGCGGTTTATGGATCTCCTTGGATACGTGCCGGATACCGCGCCGCCGGATATCGCGGTGGCGAAGTGGTCTGGCGACCCCACCCGGTTTCATGCCGTTCAGCTGGCGCGAAATTTGGCGCAAATCGCAGCCGCAGGCGTCGATGAGGCGGAGGCCGCCTGGAAACCTTCATGGGGTGCGGAATTGGTCTACAAGCAACGGGAGGCAGGCAATGGTGAGCCCGGCGCTACCTTTGATGGCGATGATTGGGTCTCGGGCCGGGTGACCTTCACCGTGCCCCTGTGGGCCTCAGGTAGCCAGGACCCTGCGCTGCGCGCGGCACAGGCCGATGATGCGGCTGCACAGGCTGAGGTAATGGCAGCAGCACGTGCTGCCAGGGCCACTTACTCAGAATTGGACGCCCGGCGCACGGCCGGACTTGAAAACATTCGCAGTCTGAATGAGAAAACCCGGATCTTCCAAGACCAGCTCGAAGCGCTGATGACCGTATACGAGTCCGGCGCAGGCAGTTACGCCGATCTTCTGGATGCAGAGCTTGCCATTCTCATTCTGCGCGCCGAGTTGGCTGCAGAACAATCCCGCGTGGCCGCGACCACGGCCCGCATGAATGCCCTACTGGTGACCCCATGAAGCTTACAATGACCCGCTTTGCCCTGTTGGCGCTGGTGTTTTCACTGCTTCTTTCCGGCTGTGAACCTGCCGCTGCACCCGCTGATCCTGAAACCGGACCTGGGCCGTGGACGGAGGTCCTGTCGGGCCAGGTCACCGAGGCACTGTTTACCTGCCCCATGCATCCTGCCTACCTCTCCACTGACGCCGAAGGCATCTGCCCAATCTGTGGAATGAACCTGGTGCCGGCATCATCTGCGGCCAACGGCAGGAGCGTTGCTGTTGACCCGGCCATGATTCAGACCATGGGCATTCGCTCCGCGGAGGCAGCGGTCACCACTTTTGGCCGCTCCGTTCGGGCGTTTGGCACCGTAGAAACTGATGAGCGCCTGGAGGCCGTGACTGTCTCCCGGCTTGAAGGCTGGATCAGGACCCTGGCAGTCAACGCGATCGGAGATCCCGTGGCGTCGGGCGACTTGCTGTTCAGGATATATAGTCCCGACCTGATTTCCGCCCAGAAAGACTACCTGCAGGCCGTCGAGTCCGGAGACCCACGGCGTCTTGCGGCCGTTGGTCAGCGGCTGCGTTCGCTGGGTATGCAAGCGGCGGTTATTGAACAATTATCACGCCAGGGCGAGCTGATTGAAGCGGTTCCGGTGTATGCCGAGGCTACCGGAACCATCGTCGAACTTGATGTCAGTGAGGGGGATTACGTTAAGCCCGGCGACCCGGTTTTACGCTTACAGTCGTTTGCCCGTGTCTGGGTCATGGCCCGTATACCCGAACAGGACCTGCCGCTGCTGCGTGACGGGCTGCCGGTGCGGCTCACCTTTCCGAGCGCCCCGGGCGCCCCGGACAGCGGCCGTGTCGACTATATCTATCCCACCATTGATTCAGTCACCCGCACCGGACGGGTACGCATTGAGGTGGACAATGCGGCCGGACTGCTGCGCCCCGGAGCCTATGCAGACATCACCCTGGAGCTGCCTGGAGAACCGCGTTTGTCCATTCCCACCGAGGCGGTTTTGCGCGATAGCCGCGGGGCACATGTGATTGTTGATCTTGGCGAGGGTCGTTTTGCACCCCGGCAGCTTGAAACCGGGCTGGTATCGGGGGAGCGTACCGAGGTGCTGTCCGGACTTGCCGCGGGTGAACGCGTGGTTGCCAGCGGCCAGTTTCTGCTCGACAGCGAGGTCAATCTGCGTGAGGGCCTGTCACGACTGCAGCAAGAATCATCAGCGGCGCAAGAGTCTGCCGAACAGACGCCGGATGAACACGCCGGTCATCGGCACTAGGCCATGGACATGGACAAACATCTTCCTGACGACCAGCTTGGACCCAATCCGGCTGATTCGCTGACTGCCCGGCTCATCGCCTGGTCACTGGCTAACCGCCTGATCGTGCTGGCCCTGGCCGCGGCACTGACCGTGGCAGGCTGGCGCGCGGTACAAACGATGCCCCTGGACGCAGTTCCGGATCTGACTGACACGCAAGTGATCATCCGCACCGACTTTCCCGGTCAAAGCCCGCGCATTGTTGAGGACCTGGTGACCTACCCCCTGTCCACCCAGTTGCTGGGACTGCCCAAAACCAAGGATGTGCGTGGCTCTTCCCTGTTTGGCACCAGCTTTGTATACGTGATCTTCGAGGATGATGTTGATCAATACTGGGCACGGTCACGGGTGCTGGAAGCGCTTTCACGCATGGGTTCAGAGTTACCGGCGGCGGCAGTCCCCAGGCTTGGACCGGATGCCACCGGCGTTGGCTGGGTCTATCAATATGCGCTGGTGGACCGGACCGGCAACACCGACCTGGCCCAGCTGAGGTCCCTGCAGGACTGGTTTCTGAGTCTCGAACTGGCGGGCGTGGAAGGCGTGGCCGAAGTCGCTTCAGTCGGCGGTTTTGTGCGTGAGTACCAGGTGTTGATTGACCCCAACCTTTTGCGTGCCTACGACATCCCCCTGCGACGCGTCACCGAGGCGGTCCAGGCCGCATCCAGTGAAGTCGGCGGACGGGTTCTGGAGCAAGGCGAAAGTGAATACGTCATTCGCTCTTCCGGTTACGTGGATGAGCGGCAGGACCTGGAACAGGTGGTCCTGTATGCCAGCGATGGCACCCCCGTTCTGCTGTCAGCCGTGGCACGAATAGTGGAAGGCCCTGCTTTGCGGCGTGGCATTGTTGAGCTCAATGGTGAGGGCGAAACCGTCGCCGGTATCGTCATCATGCGTGACGGAGAAAATGCCCTGCAGGTTATCGACCGGGTCAAGGCGCGTCTCACGGTATTGCAGCAGGGTCTGCCCGACGGGGTAGAAATCGTCACGGTCTATGATCGCGCACCGCTGATTGAGGGTGCAGTGAATTACCTCGAACGCAAGCTTTTCGAAGAAGCTCTGGCGGTGGCCCTGGTGATCCTGATCTTTCTGCTGCATGCACGCTCAGCGCTGGTCGCGGTCATCACCCTGCCCCTGGGCATACTGGGCGCCTTCGTGGTCATGTCCTGGCAGGGTGTTACGGCCAATATCATGAGCCTCGGTGGCATCGCCATCGCTGTCGGCGCCATGGTCGATGCCTCGATCGTGCTGGTGGAAAACGCCACGCGGCGCCTGAGTGAGCTGGGGGATAAGCCCGGCGAGGCGGCGCGCAGTACGGCTTTGCTCAAGGCCGCCCAGGAGGTGGGTCCGGGCATCTTTTTCTCTCTCCTGATCATCACGGTTTCATTTTTACCGGTGTTTGCGCTGACCGGTGAGAGCTACCGGCTGTTCAGCCCCCTGGCCTTTACCAAGACCTATGCCATGGCTTTTGCCGCCATCGGGTCGGTGACGCTGGTTCCGGTACTGATGTTCTACCTGATGCGCGGCAAGTTCCGGCCGGAGTCCGCCAATCCGCTTAACCAGTTTTTTATTCGTCTGTACCGGCCTGTGCTCAAAGGCGTTCTTCGGCAACCGCTGGCAACCCTTATCGTGACCGTGATTCTGAGTCTGAGCATGCTGATTCCACTGCAAAGGCTGGGGACAGAATTTATGCCGGCGTTGTATGAGGGTGAATTGCTGTATATGCCGACCACCCTGCCGGGGGTCTCTTCGACAAAAATGCGCGAAATACTCGGGCAGACCAACCGTTTGCTCATGACCGTTCCGGAGGTGGAGCGGGTGTTTGGTAAAGCCGGCCGGGCCGATACGGCTACCGATCCGGCACCCCTGACCATGATCGAGACCTGGGTTCACTTGAAACCTCGCGAGACATGGCGCGCCGGCCTGAGTGTGGATGAGCTGATCGCCGAGCTCGATCAACGTCTGCAGATGCCCGGGCTGGTCAACTCCTGGGGCTATCCGATCAAGATTCGTATGGACATGGTGTCTACCGGAGTCCGAACGCCGGTCGGCATCAAGATTACCGGCGATGAATTGCAGGAAATCGAGCGCATAGCGCGGGATATTGAGACGCGCCTGGCGGCTGTGCCAGGCACCCGTTCAGCATTTGCCGACCGGGTGCTGGGCGGCAAGTACCTGGAGATCATCCCGGACCGTGAGCAACTGGCGCGCCGGAATATCGATATGGGCGTGTTTCAGTCGGTAATCCAGACGGCGCTGGGCGGCATGGTGCTGTCCCAGTCTGTGGAAGGCCGCGAGCGCTATGACATTATTCTTCGCTACGACCGGCGGTTTCGCGAAACCCCGGATGATTTGCGTGACATTCTTATCCCCACACCGGAAGGCGCACATATTCCGCTGGGCGAACTGGCAACCACGGTTTATACCGAGGGCCCACCCATGATTCGCTCTGAAAATGCCCGGTTGACCGGCTGGGTGCTGGTTGATATCGCGGGTCGCGATATTGGCAGCTATGTGACCGATGCCCGCCAGGCGATAGCGCAATCGGTGTCCTTGCCGCCCGGCTACGCGGTGACATTTGCCGGCCAGTATCAGCAAATGCAGGCGGCAGCAGAACGGCTTGGTTTTGCCATTCCGGCGACGTTCCTGATCATTTTTATCCTGTTAATGCTCTATTTCCGGCGCCTGGACCGCACCCTGATGATCCTCCTGTCACTACCTTTCGGTCTGCTGGGTGGACTCTGGGCCGTCTGGCTGGCTGGCTACAATCTGTCCGTTGCGGTTGCCGTAGGGCTCATTGCGCTGGGTGGGATCGCCGCGGAGACGGCGGTCATCATGTTGCTGTACATCGATGCGGAGGTCCGTGAGGCACACATTCGCCATCGTTCCGAGCTTCGTGAGGCCATTGTGCGCGGCGCGGTGCTGAGACTCAGACCCAAGCTAATGACCGTGATAACGATTCTGGCGGCGCTTGCGCCCATCTTCCTTACCGACGGCCCGGGTGCTGACATCATGCGACGCATCGCACTGCCCATGCTGGGCGGGATGCTGACCACCACTGCGCTAACCCTGCTGGTGATACCTGTTTTATATCTGCTATGGCTGGGACGCAGGTTTCAGGATTAAATGATGGAATTGAACAAAACCCGGGCCTGACTGTGCCATCACTGCGGATTGATTTGTAATTGCCTGCCCTGAACCCCACTTTTTGGACAGCCGCCGCTGAACGTTGAATAAGCCCATGTCGCACAATGAATCCCTGACCATGGTTGCCATGTCCGGCGGTGTGGATTCATCGGTCTCCGCCCTGATCCTGCAGGATGCCGGCGTACCGATCGAAGGCATGTTCATGAAGAACTGGGAAGAGGATGACCGCCTCGGCACCTGCCCTGCCGAAGAGGACGCCAATGACGCACGCGCCGTGGCAGAGCATATCGGTATTGCGCTGCATACCCGTAATTTCGCTGATGAGTACTGGGACAACGTGTTCGAGGAGTTCCTGTCGGAGTACCGCGCGGGGCGCACGCCCAATCCGGATATCCTGTGTAACCGGGAGATCAAGTTCAAAACCTTCCTCGAACATGCTGAAGATCTTGGCGCCACAACCATTGCCACCGGTCACTATTGCCGCACTGCAATGCGCGAAGGTCGGGCACGCCTGCTTCGCGGGGTCGATCACAACAAGGATCAGAGCTACTTTTTGTACGCGGTTGGACACGAGCAACTGGCACGTACCCGCTTTCCGGTGGGTGAACTCGAAAAACCTGCGGTGCGCGCGCGTGCTGAGCAAGCCGGACTTGCCGTGCACAACAAGAAAGACAGCACGGGTATCTGCTTTATCGGGGAGCGTGATTTTAATGGTTTTCTGGCGCGCTACATCGAGGCGGCTCCGGGTGAGATCCACACCCCGGAAGGCAAATGTATCGGTACCCACCAGGGATTGATGTTTCATACCCTGGGGCAACGCCAGGGGCTGGGTATCGGCGGCGTCAAGGGCTTCGCGGACGCACCCTGGTTCGTTTTACACAAGGATCTGGACAGCAACATCCTGTATGCCGGCCAGGGCCATGAGCACCCCTGGCTGATGTCGACCCGTGTCTCCGCCGAACAACTGACCTGGGTCAGTGGGCAGGCGCCGGTGGCCGGTACTGCGCTGACCGCCAAGCTTCGTTACCGTCAGCACGATCAGGATTGTGTCATCGAGGCCATTGACGATGACCATCTGGTCGCGGTGTTCGGCACGCCTCAGCGGGCCGCGACGCCCGGTCAGTCCCTGGTGTTTTACGATGGCGAGGAATGTCTGGGTGGTGGCATTATTGAATCCATGGACGCACCGCCGGTGGCGTCGGAGCTGAAACCATGAACGCAGAAACCGTGAATCCGCAGATTTTGGCCCTCGCTGGTGTTTTTCAGGCCGCCGAACTGGTGCGCCAGGCCGCCAGCCATGGCACCTGGTCAGGTTTTGCAGCCACCGCCAGCCTGGAAAGTCTGTTCCGCCTCGAGGCTGAAACACCCGAAGAAATTTACGGTGATCGCAAGCGCCTGCGTCTGGGACTGGAAACGCTGATTGGCGTTTTGTCCGGTGAGGCGGAACACCAGCAGCCCTTGCAGTGTGCGGTGACGCTGTTGCAGCTTGAGAAAAAATTCCTGCGCCACCCGGCCATGATGGAAACCGTTGGTGAAGGCCTGGATCGCATCAGTTCTGAAACCGCATTACTGGAACCGCATGAACGCGAGGACGCACAAGCCGAACAGGTGGCCGCGTTGTATACCAAAACGGTATCTACCCTGACGCCGCGTGTGGTGGTTAACGGCAATCCCCAGTATTTGCAAAACCCGCGCAACGTAAACTGGATTCGCAGCCTGCTGTTCAGTGGTCTGCGTTCGGCGGTCCTGTGGGAGCAGCTGGGGGGCGGCCGGTTCAACCTGCTCTTCGGACGCAAGCGCCTGTTGCGGCAGGCCGAGGCTGCCTTGCAGGGCTGAGTTCACGCATCCGGATCTGTCTCCGGGGTATTTGCCCTGTCATCAGGCCCGCAGATCGGCGATAATAACAGGCTGACTGCGGCGCTTTTTACAGTGTGCACGCGCCTTGATGCACACTTATCCTGTGAAAGCTTAGCCGCCGACTCATTCTGCGGCCATGGATGTGGTCGCACAGCTAAACCCTTAAAGCTCTGGAGCACCACATGGCCGATTCTTTTTCCTGCCACCGCACGCTGAACGTTAACGGGCGTGACTATGGCTATTACAGCCTTCCTGAACTTTCAGCGCAGCACGATATTTCCAGCCTGCCGTTTTCCCTGAAGATCCTGCTGGAAAACCTGCTTCGCCATGAAAATGGCGTTGATGTGACGCGCAGCGATATTGAGGCCCTGGCCAACTGGGACGCCAACGCAGAACCGTCAACTGAAATCGCATTCACCCCTTCCCGGGTGGTGCTGCAGGATTTCACCGGCGTTCCGGCGATTGTCGATCTCGCGGCGATGCGCGATGCGATGCGCAACCTGGGCGGCGACCCGGGCTTGATTAACCCGCTATCACCGGCTGAGCTGGTCATTGACCACTCGGTCCAGGTAGACCGCTTCGGAACGGATACGGCCCTCGATCTGAACAGTAAAATTGAGTACCAGCGCAATCATGAACGTTACAGCTTTCTGCGCTGGGGCCAGGGTGCCTTCAGCAATTTCAAGGTGGTTCCACCCAACACCGGCATCGTTCACCAGGTAAACCTGGAGCACCTTGCGCGCGTGGTATTTGGTGTGGAGAAAGACGGTGAACTGGTGGCATACCCTGACACCGTCGTGGGGACAGACTCCCACACGACCATGATCAATGGCATCGGCGTGCTTGGTTGGGGTGTCGGCGGAATTGAGGCCGAAGCGGCCATGCTGGGGCAGGCCATCACCATGTTGATTCCACAGGTTGTAGGTTTCCGTCTTACCGGGCGGTTGCCCGAAGGCGCGACAGCCACCGACCTGGTGCTTACCGTCACGGAGATGCTTCGCGAGCATGGCGTGGTTGGCAAGTTCGTGGAATTCTTCGGCGATGGTCTCAAGCACCTGCCGTTGGCAGATCGGGCCACGATCGCCAATATGGCGCCGGAATACGGCGCCACCTGCGGCATCTTTCCGATAGACGAGGAAAGCATTCGCTACCTGAAATTGTCCGGCCGTTCCGACGAACAGGCCGAGCTCGTTGAGGCTTACGCCCGTGCCCAGACCCTGTGGCGTGAGGACGGCGAGGCTGAGGCCAGCTATAGCGCGGTGCTGTCCCTGGATATGGACCAGGTACTGCCCAGCCTGGCCGGACCCAAGCGCCCACAGGATCGCGTACTGCTCAGCGACATGCAGGCCAACTATCGCAAGCATGTTCATGACCTGTCTTCGGAACGCCGCAATGCAGCGATTGCGCGTTTTGAATCTGAAGGCGGCGATACGGCCATCAAAGACCCGGTCGTGCCACCGCCCCCGGTTGCGAACTGTGAGCATAACGGCGAGAACATCTCCCTTACCGACGGTGCCGTGGTGATTGCGGCCATTACCTCGTGCACGAACACCTCGAACCCGGCGGTCATGCTGGGTGCCGGACTGCTGGCGCGTAATGCAGCGGCCCTGGGCATGAAGGTCAAGCCATGGGTCAAGACATCCCTGGCTCCGGGATCGCGCGTGGTCACGGACTACCTGGAAAAAGCGGGCTTGCTGGATGACCTGGAAACGCTGGGCTTCAACGTCGTCGGTTATGGCTGCACAACCTGCATCGGTAACTCGGGTCCTTTGCCGGAGACCATCGGCAAGGCAGTTCGGGAACACGATCTGGTGGTCGGCTCGGTCCTTTCAGGCAACCGCAACTTCGAAGGCCGCGTGCACGCGGATGTGAAGATGAACTACCTGGCATCACCGCCCCTGGTGGTGGCCTATGCACTGGCGGGTAACCTCGATGTCGACATGATCAACGAGCCGCTGGGGCAGGATGCGCAGGGCAATGATGTCTTCCTGAAAGATGTGTGGCCTACGACCCGGGAAATTCATGATCTCGTGGCAGCAACCGTCAGCGCGGATATGTTCCGCCGCGGATACGCCAGCGTGTTTGAAGGTGACGAGCGCTGGAAGACCATTGATGCGCCGCAGGGACAGATGTTCGCCTGGCAGGATGATTCCACCTACATTCAGAATCCGCCCTACTTTGAGGGCATGACCATGCAAACGCCGCCGGTAAGCGACATCACCGGGGCCCGTTGCCTGGCCAAACTGGGTGATTCGATTACCACCGACCACATTTCTCCGGCCGGCGCGATCGGGGAAGATTCACCCGCCGGTGAATACCTCAAGTCAAAGGGTATCGCCAGGGTAGATTTCAACTCCTATGGATCGCGGCGCGGCAATCATGAAGTCATGATGCGCGGCACCTTTGCCAATGTTCGTCTACGCAATGAGCTGGCGCCGGGCACGGAAGGTGGCTGGACATGCTTCCAGCCCAGTGGCGAGCAGATGAGTATTTATGATGCCGCCATGCGCTACCAGGCAGAAGGCACGCCGCTCGTGGTGCTGGCCGGCAAGGAATATGGCACCGGCTCCTCGCGTGACTGGGCAGCCAAAGGCACCCAATTGCTCGGGGTCAAGGCGGTAATCACCGAAAGCTTTGAGCGAATTCACCGGTCAAACCTGATTGGCATGGGTGTATTGCCTTTGAACTTTGAACCCGGTCAGGGCATTGCAAGTCTTGGTCTGGACGGTTCCGAGACCTTCGATATCATCGGTTTAGGTGACGGCACAGCGAAGACGGTGGACGTAACCGCAACCCGCGAAGACGGTTCAACGATTTCTTTCAAGGCGCTTGTACGTCTGGATACGCCCAAGGAAGTGGAATACTACCGCCACGGCGGTATCCTGCACTACGTATTACGCCAGTTGGCCGACGATGCACCGGATCATTCTGCAGCTGCCTGATAAGCTGAATACGCACGTTAAAAGGGGTGCCGTACGGCATCCCTTTTTTTTGAGCACCCGCGCCCACCCCTGCATCCAAAAAAGCCAACACCTCCCCACAATCATCAACAATGCCCCCTGATTGGTGTACAACCGTTTTGAGCTCTCACGCAGAGTCACGTTAAAAACGGCGATACTTTCTCCATGGTGTCACCACCCTCAGCAGGTCTTCAGCACGCTGTTTCGCAACGCTTGATGCGCCATCGAACAGCTCAAGTTCATCACCCATCCAGCGGGCCACAGGCAGGCCATCCTGGAGCAGGATGCGGTTGCCTGCATGGGCCGGGGTACGGGGACCCGGCGCGATCGTACCGCCCAGATTGAGAGGGTCGCAGGCGCTGATGACCGACAACGCAGCATGACCATGAGCGTTATGATTAGTTGCCTTACCGGCCTGCTGCAGCTGTTTCAGAGCCTCGGGCAGCACAAACTGCTCGCCTGAGAATCCCTCGACAAACCTGCCGCCACGAACTTCACCGCGATCTTCCATGCGGCGCAGGTAACGCAGCAGGTCGCGCCAGGGCGGCAATAATGGTTCACGTTGTAACACGGCCCGAAATACCACCCCGTAGCGGCGCAAAAGCGACTCACAGATCAGGGCCAGCTCCTGTTGTCTTCTTAGCTGGGTGTCGTTCGACGGCCCGGCTTTGTCGTCAGCCGGCAGCAACGGTCGCAACAGGCTCCAGCGCCCAATGGGAGTTGCCGCCCTGCCCCGTCCGCGCTCCAGGCGCTTCCTGGCCCGGGATTTCTCCCGGTCAGGTCTCAGCAACCAGCGCAACGGCGAAAATGCATCAGCCGTCACCCGGCCCTCGTAGACCAGGGCCTTAAGACCCTCCTCAAGCTGCGGAGCCAGCAGCCCCGTTAACCGCTCGAGCTCCGGCATAAACAGCGCGCCCTCGCGCTCCAGGGCGGTTAGGACCTGTTGTGCATAAGCGCCGAGCTCGTCCGTGGTTTGTGTTCCATCCTGGTTGTCATTAAGACCTCCGCGCCAGGCGTCCAGGTCGAGACGGGGGACCAGTGCGACGGGTGATGCCGCCACCACCTGATGTTTGCCGCCCTGTTGGCTAAGCGGGCGGAACCAGGCTAGCTCACCACTTAGAAAGCGCTGGTCAAGGAGCCCGGGATCCAGGTCCTTTACCCTGCTACGCAGCAAGCCGTGCTCCCAGGCCTCGACCGGAGCGGACCAGCCTTCAAGCCGCTCAAGTGCCTGATCCAGACTGGCAGGATCGTCCAGCGCGTGCCAACGGGACAGGAACCTGAGGTAGGCCTCCGGACTCACCGGCTTGACCGCGCGCCGGCGCTGTTCACGGCTGTAACGATGAATGCGTGCCAGCAGGCGCCGCTCGCACCACAGGTCGGTGACGGCTTTTTGCTCCATGCGAATCACATAGCCCTGGCCCTGCAATTGGAGAAGCACTGCGTCCATGGTTTCCAGATCAACCGCAAAACCACTCGCCAGCTGACCGCGGGTTACCGGTCCAAGACCTGCCAGGCGATCCCGAACAAGGCGGGTTAGCGCCTCGTTCGCATCACGGATTTCATCGTGTCCGGGCGGACTGTGAATGACAGGCTGGAGTTGAGCCTGGGGGTGTAGTGCGGTCCATTCCGCCAGTCGCTCGGCGGCAACCCAGAACCGCTCGCCGGAGGGAACCCGCAGGCAGGTCACCCGCTGTTCTTCTTTCAGGGCCTCGAACCAGGCACTCCAGCGCAATGCATTGCCGGCGGCGCCGGTGAGTGACTGGCCGGTTGTGAACTCGGCCTGGCTCAAGCCGCCCAGCTGGACCAGGGCATCGTGCAATTCGTCCGGGTCGCGGGGACGAACCCAGGCTTCATCGCGCACCTGCTTGCGTGCTTCAACGCTGATGATATTCAGGGTAGCGGCCTGGCCAAGGTCATCGGGTGTGCCGCTGATTGCGCGCGTGCGTCGTTCTTCTGCCTCGCCATCATCCAGGAAGGCGTAAGGCTTGGCGTTGATCACCTCTTTGGCCAGCGGGGATGGACCGGTGAGGTCGGCACAACGCACCTCGATGCTGCCGTCCCGGAGCCGCTCAAGCACGGTGACCAGGCCGTCAATATCCATGGTGTCATGCAGACAGTCCTGGATGGTTTGCTTAACCAGCGGATGATCAGGAACCTCGCGCGGACCTGCGAGGTTCTCCGCGCAGGCAATCTGGTCTGGAAAAACCACCGAAAGCAGGTCTTCGGCTTGGTTCCTTTGCCACTGCGCGGGCAACTTTTTACCATTGCGCATACGTTGCACAGCCAGGGCGATGGTCGAATTCCAGCGCCAGCGCGCCTCGAACATGGGCGCATCCAGCAATGCCTGGATCAACACCTGTTCGACCGTTTCAGGCTTGAGATAGCCGATAACCTCGGCCAGATCAAAACTGTGGGTTTCACCCAATGACAGGATCAGGCAGTCTTCCAGCGCTGCGGCTTGCAGCTCGAAGTTGAACTGTTTACAAAATCGCTTGCGCAGGGACAGCCCCCAGGCGCGCATGAGCCGGGAGCCAAACGTGCCGTGGAGCACCAGGTGCATATCGCCGGTGTCGTCAAAGAAACGCTCCAGGACAATGCGATCGCGTGTCGGCAGGCATTCAAATGCCTCCCAGGCAGCATACAGATACTCAACCAGCTGTTGCGCCGCCGCGGCTTCAAAGCCCTGCTCCTCCAGCCAGCCCTGCGCCGGCTTAAGGCCCCCTGCCACGAAATGGTCAACCAGGGATTGGCGCAGGTCGGCGACGGCACCACTGAGCTCATCACTGCGTCCGGGGCGGTCACCAAACCAGAACGGCAAGGTCGGGGGCTGGCCGTGTGCGTCCTCGACCAATACCCGGCTTTGCTCGGTTCGCAGGATACGGTAACTGTTATTGCCCAGCTGAAAAATATCTCCAGGGACGCTCTCGAAGGCGAAGTCTTCACCCAGGGAGCCGATGCGCAGGCCTGCCGGCATCATGACGACGTCGTAATCAAACTGATCGGGGATGGCGCCGCCGTTTTGAAATGCCGTCAGGCGTGCTCCCGGGCGGGCCCGCAGACGCCCGTTTACCGCATCATGAAACAACCAGGCAGATCGGCGTCCGCGGCGGCTGGTGTATCCCTCTGCAAGCATCCGCACCGCGTGGTCATAGTCGCCTCGTTGCAGCTTGCGGTAGGGCCAGGCACGGCGCATGCAATCAAACAGTTGATCTGCAGTCCACTCGCGCGCGCTCACTTCGGCAACGATGTGCTGGCACAGCACATCCAGCGGTGCCTCGGGAATAATGATGGTATCCAGTTCACCCTGTTCGATGGCCATGAGCATGGCGGTGCATTCAACCAGGTCATCGCGGGTCAGGGGGAACAGCCGGCCCTTGGGCATGCCGCCAACGCTGTGTCCGGAGCGACCCACGCGCTGCAGCAGGGCAGACATGCTGCCCGGTGAACCAAGCTGGCACACCAGGTCGACAGAGCCTATATCGATGCCCAGCTCCAGTGAGGCGGTTGCCACGAGCACGCCAAGGCGACCCTCTTTTAATGCCTGCTCCGATTCAAAGCGGTGCTTGCGCGACAGGCTGCCGTGATGGGCCATGACCACACCTTCGCCAAGGCGCTCGGCAAGATGCCGCGCGACGCGTTCAGCAAGTCTTCGGGTATTGACGAACACCAGGGTGGTGTTGTGTTCGCTGACCAGTTGCGCAATCTGGTCATAGAGCTCATCCCAGACCTCGTTGGCCATCACCGGGGTCAGCGGTGAACCCGGTAAGGCCAGGGTAAGGTCACGCTCACGCTGATGCCCGCTGTCGACAATGGCGCAATCCGCGCCTCCGGTGAGAAAGCGGGCAATTTCTTCAATCGGCTTCTGCGTCGCAGACAAGCCAATACGGCGTGGCACCCTGCCCTCCAGTGCCTCTAAACGCGCCAGGCTGAGTGCCAGGTGACAGCCACGCTTGCTGCCGGCCAGGGCATGAATTTCATCGATGATGACCGTTTCAACATCGCTCAGCATGGCCCGCCCGGAATCCGAGGTGACCAGCAGGTACAGGGACTCCGGCGTGGTGACCAGGATATGTGGCGGACGCCTGGCCATCTTTGCCCGCTCACCGGGCGGGGTATCGCCAGTGCGCACCATGGCGCGGATTCCGGTTGGCGGGGCTCCGGCCTCTGCAAGCCGTTGCTCGATTCCGGCCAGCGGCTCGGCCAGGTTGCGATGGATGTCATTGGAGAGCGCTTTGAGTGGCGAAATGTAGAGCGTATAGACCCGGTCTTCGAGAGGTGCCCGCTGACTGGCGCGGGCCAGGTCATCAATCGCGCACAAAAAGGCAGCCAGGGTCTTACCGCTGCCGGTGGGTGCGGCAACCAGCGTGTTGTGGTCCGCACGGATACTCGTCCAGGCTTCAAGTTGCGTGGTTGTAGGTGCCGGAAAGGCATGCTCAAACCAGCTGCTGACTGCCGGTGAGAACAAGGTTTGGAGAGACGATTCGCCCATCGCCCTAGTTTAGCGTGACCATTATCAAAAGATGAGAAAGTTGTGCCGGCTGAGGAATTAAGCCGCCTGCCTGATCAAAGAACCGCAACAACTAGCGGGCGCTGCGCAGCGCCGGTGATACCGCCCGCCAATCCGCCCGCCAGAGCAGCCAGCTGCCATCCTCGAGCACCCACTCAGTCTCTACCGAGAACAGCTGTCCGTCATCGGGAATCAGCCCTGCGCCACCGGTCAACAGGACATTGAACCGGGCCACTGCCAGGTTGGGGCCCTGAACCTCAACGGTGATTGGGAACAAACGCGCCTCGACGCGACGCCGCTCATTGAGCTGTAAAAACAGATACCTGGCAAAGTCCTCACGCAGCATGCCACCGGACTGCGCGCTGAAGCCGTCGGCCAGGTAATCCATGAACCCGCCACGTTCACCGCCCTCGGCGGCCACTTCCATGGCCCCTATGTTCGCCTTGATCAGCTCTTCGGCCGACCCGGAAGGCCCACAGCCGGCAAGCATGGAAAGCGCCAGCAGCAGACCGGCGGTGCGGATTGCCAAAGAGCCCACTAATCCGTTTCGTTCAGGTAACGCTCGAGCAGCACGGATGAGACCACGATCAGGTCGTGCTCGGTAATCAGTCCGACCAGCTTGCCTTTCCGAACCACCGGCAGACAACCCATGTTGCCCTCGCGCATCATGCGGATTGCATCAACGGTACTGGTCTGCGGCTCCACGGTGACCGGATTGGCGTTCATAATTTCGCGAACGGTAAGTTTCTTATCCGGCCCCAGTTGCCCGGTCGCAATCAGGCGCAGCAAGGCGCGGTGAGATACCAGCCCGACCAGCTCGCCATCATCACCTTCTACAGGCACATGCCGCACATGACGCCAGTCCATCAGGGAGGCCGCGAAGTCCACGATATCGTCTGCGCGCACGGTAAACAGATCGGTGGCCATAAATTGGGATACGGTCTGGTAACTGTCGCGGAAGTCGAGTTTTTCGCAAAATTCTGCGAGTTCCCAACGGCTCACAGGTTCACCGGTGGATTGCTGTTGCACCATGCTCGTCACCAGGCAGCGCATGCGCTGATCCAGGGTGCCCTGCTGGTTCATGTTCTGCGCCGAATCAAGCAGCCAGCGGGCGCCGGTGCGACGGTTTTCCACGCGTTCCTGAATCACGTTCAGGTAGCGGTCGATGTCGTCCGGATCGATACCCATCTGCGCCAGGCCCTGCCGTGCCAGGGGCAGCATCTGGTCCAGGATCAGGGTTTGTGCGGTCAGATACTGATCATCAAACCAGTGCAGCTGGGCCCGTAAACCTTCGCGGGATGCGGCCAGGAAGTTGCTCTTGACCTGGTCAAAGGCGATGCGATCACGAATGTCACCATCCTGTGCTGCCATACCGGCCACCATGCCGTAGAAAAAAGCTGCATTGGCCATCTCGTCCAGGACGGTCGGGCCGGATGGGATAACGCGGTTTTCAATCCGCAGGTGCGCCACCCCTTTGTGGACCCCGTAGCAGGGGCGGTTCCAGCGGTAGACCGTACCGTTGTGCAAGCGCAGTGCATTGAGCCGCGGAGCTTCGCCGCGTTCCACCATGCCCAGCACATCGTCTTCGCACTCGGTTGTAAGGATCACCCGGAATCGCGCAATGTCTTCCTTGAAGATCTCAACCACTGACTCATCTACCCAGTGGTCACCAAAATGAACCCGGGGTTTCAGACCGCGCCGTTGGTGCGTATCCGAGCGGGCGTCAATGGAGTGTTCAAAAACTGCGATGCGGCTTTCATGCCACAAACGGTGTCCCAGCAAAATGGGTGAGTTCACAGCCGCAGCCATCAGCGGCGCGGTGATCAGCTGGCAAATATTGTAAATCCGGGTGAACTGGCTGGGTTCGGTTTGCAGATGGACCTGGAAGCTGGTGTTGCAGGCCTCCATCATTACGTTGTCATGCTTAACGGTGAGCTGGTCAATGCCGTTAATGGTGAACTCAAAATCCTTGCCGCGTAAAGCGCGCAGGGCATCATTCAGCGCTTTGTAGCGCACCGTTGGGACCATGGCGTCGAGCGTCAGGTTATCGCGGCCCAGGGTCGGTAGTATCCCGACCAGGGCAATGTCGCAGTCAAGGTTCGCGGCCTTATTCCGCGCAATCGCGTAAATCTCTTCTGCCTCTGCCTCCATGCGGCGCAGGCAATGCGGGTCGAGCTCCTGGACGCCCAGGTTCGCTTCCAGGTTGAACAGACCAATCTCGTGGGTAAAGCGTTCGTCGTCGATTTCTTCCAACAGATCCAGGGCGCGAAGTGCCGGCTTGCCCGAGTGCTTGATGATGAACATTTCCTGCTCGGCACCGATCCGGCGTTTACCGGATTCGATCATGCCGCGATCCAGCATGTTCTGGAGCGCCTGAACCTCAATCAACAGGTTCTTCATAAAGACCTGGCGTTCAGTCTCATCGGTATTACGCTTGACGTTCTGTTCACCCACTTTTGCGTCCCTCTAAGCAGGCCAAGCCTGATGACTTAAACGATCATAAACAGGTCCTGCGCAGCGGGCAAATTCGCCCGCTGCCGGTGACTCGCAATCGTGAATCCAACTTGTCTGCAGCAAAGGGCTGTGATGGAATGGTGGATACTGGCACGAACTCGCCACCCCGGCCTTTTGCCCTCATCTCGGAGCTTTATCGCATGATCGACAAACCCTGGTTGAATCACTATGCCGAGGGCGTTCCCGCCCAGGTCGATCTGGACGAGTACCATTCGGTGAACGACATTCTCGCCCAGAGTTGTGAGAAAAACGGCTCACGCGTGGCATTCGAGAATTTTGGTACGACCATTACCTATCAGGACCTGGACCGTCTCAGTCGTAATTTTGCGGCCGCACTTCAGGCCCGTGGCCTGAAACACGGCGATCGCATCGCCCTGATGATGCCTAACATTCTTCAATACCCGGTGGCTTTGTTCGGCGCGCTGCGCGCAGGCCTGGTCGTGGTAAACACCAACCCGATGTACACCAAGCGTGAACTGCGCCATCAACTGGTTGACTCCGGTGCTCGGGCCATCGTGGTGGTGGAAAACTTCGCCCATGTGCTGGAAAGCGTGCGCGACGAGGTTCCGGTTGAGTTCATTTTCACCACGGCTGTCGGTGACATGGTGCGTTTTCCCAAGGGAGCGCTGCTGAATTTCGTCATCAAGCACGTGCGCAAGGCGATTCCCGCCTGGTCACTGCCGGGTTCCGAGCGCTTTGGTGACGTGGTGGATGCGGGGCAAAAGCAGGCCTTTCAGCCCGCCAATGTCAGCTTTGATGACATCGCGTTTTTGCAATACACCGGCGGCACCACCGGCGTTGCCAAGGGCGCCATGCTGACCCACCGCAACATGGTCGCCAATATGCTGCAGGCCAAAGCCTGGCTGGCCAACCTCAAGGTTGGTGATGAAATTATCGTGACTGCTCTGCCGCTCTACCATATCTTTGCATTGACTGCTAACTGCCTGGTTTTCATGGCATTGGGTGGACGCAACCTGCTGATTACCAATCCTCGCGACATGGATGGCTTCGTCAAGGAGCTCGGCAAAACGCCGTTTACGGCCATTACCGGGGTCAATACCCTGTTCAACACCTTGCTCAATACCGAGGGCTTCGATCGTCTTGATTTTTCCCATTTGAAGCTCGTCCTCGGCGGCGGCATGGCCGTGCAGCGGGCGGTAGCGGAACGCTGGCAAAAGGTTACCGGGGTGACCCTGGTGGAAGCTTACGGTCTGACGGAAACATCGCCGGCAGCCTGCATCAACCCAATGGACCTGAAGGAATACAACGGCTGTATCGGTTTACCAATCTCCTCTACCGAGGCGGCGATTCTGGGCGAAGACGACCAGTGGCTGGGCGTGGGTGAAATTGGTGAGCTGTGTATTCGTGGCCCACAGGTGATGGCGGGCTACTGGCAGCGCCCTGAAGAGACAGCCAAGGTAATGTTCGAAGACGATTGGTTGCGCACCGGCGATGTTGCAATGATGAATGAAGACGGTTTCTTCAAGATTGTCGATCGCAAGAAAGACATGATCATTGTCTCCGGCTTCAACGTCTACCCCAACGAAATCGAAGATGTGCTGGCAACGCATGAGAAAGTTCTCGAGGTTGCCGCGATTGGCATTCCCCATGAAAAATCCGGGGAGGTGGTTAAAGCCTGCGTGGTCAAGAAGGACGCAAGCCTCAGCGAGGCTGAGTTAAGAGCCTTTTGCAAAGAACACCTTACGGGCTATAAGTGCCCGAAAGTCTACGAGTTTTTCGACGAGCTGCCCAAGTCGAATGTCGGCAAAATCCTGCGCAAGGATCTGCGCGCGCGGGAGATTGAAGCGTCAGCTTGAACGCTTCTTGCCAGCGCCTAGCACCAGGCCGCGGCGCAGCGTGTCGGTGCCAAACTTTTCCGTAATCCCGTCTATGGTCGAATCCAGCCCGTCGACGGGCCGGTCACCGAGTGCTTCAAGGTTCCCGACACCAACGCCCAACAAGCGGACCGGGGTGTTACCGTGCGCCTCCAGCCATTGATCGAGCAAACCGGCGGCAACGCGGAACACGGTTCGCGTACTTTGTACCGGTGAGCGCAGAGTGAGACTGCGGGTTACTGTGTGAAAGCGGTGGTCGCGGACCTTGATGGTAATGGTGCGCGCAGCGAGCTGTGATTTACGTACCCGGCGCATCACGTCCTCGGCCTGGCGCAACAGTTCAGCGCGAAGCTCGCGTGGTTCAGTCACGTTGTTGTCAAAGGTTTGCTCGTGACTCATGGACTTGTCCGGCCTCGATGGCTGCACGGGCCGCTCATCCTCACCCCGGGCCAGTGCCATGAAGTGTCCTGCCCGGTTACCCAGTGCACTGCTCAAGACCTGCGGATCCGCCCTGCGCAACTGGCCGATGGTCAGCAAGCCCAGGGCGCGGAGTCTGGGCTGAGTCTTTTTACCAATGCCCCACAACCGTCTGATCGGCATCGGGTCAAGAAACTGGCGAACACCATCCACCGGCACGGAAACAAATCCCCGTGGCTTGTCTGCATCCGAGGCCAGCTTGGCCAAAAACTTGTTATGCGCCAGGCCAACGCTGGCCTGCAAACCGGTTTGCCGGAGAATATCGTCGACAATCGACCGGCCGATGATTTCGCGGGTGCCAAACAGGCGCAGGCTGCCGCTGACATCGAGGAATGCCTCATCAAGGGACAGGCCTTCTACCAGGGGGGTGTAGTTTCGGAAAATTTCGAATACCTGCCCGGAAACCTCGCGGTAGCGGGCCATGCGTGGACGCACGCTGATCGCCTGCGGCGCCAGACGGCGTGCCTGGGCCATCGGCATGGCGGAGAAAACACCGTGGACGCGGGCCTCATAACTGGCTGCCGCCACCACCCCGCGGTTACCCAGCCCACCAACGATAACGGCCTTGCCGCGCAAATCCGGATTGTCATGCTGTTCTACCGAGGCATAAAACGCATCCATATCGATATGAATGATGGCGCGTTGCTGCTGGTCGGACATCTGGGATCAGGACACCTGCGGATTGGACATTAACAGCGGCCGGGAACGTGGATGAGGCGATGGATTAAATATAATCTAAATTATTGAAATACTTTTTATGATGCTGATATTAATCACATTGTATGTGTCTTTTTTTCACTCTTAAGTAGATTTGCCAGGTGTGATTCGATGATGGTCCGCGCGTGTGCGCCATCTGCCGTATCGGAGAACTGAACCCCAATGCCCGGGCTGCGGTTGCCCTGGGAACCGGCCGGGGTAATCCAGATCACCTTGCCGGGAATAGGCAGACGCTCTTCCAGATCCATCAGCGTTAACAGCAGGAACACCTCGTCGCCCAGATTGAAGCGTTTTGTGCTCTGCACAAACAGTCCACCGCCCTGAATAAACGGCATATATGCGCTGTACAGGGCCTGGCGGTCCTTAAGCGATAATGAAAGTATGCCCTGCTGTGACATGCGTGCTCCTTGTTCCTGGTCAGTTCCGTGATGGAACCCTGATGATGGCCCGGAATCTGCTCCCGAACCGCCTCAACGAATTGGCTCCGAGGATGGCAGCCGTGCCCATTCTAGCAGCCATTCCTGCAGAAGTAAGTCCTGCCGCAGGCCGCGTCCCAACTGGCTGAGCGCCCAGTCTGCCTTGCGCTGCAAGCGGGCGATTTTTGCAGGTGGCAGCCCGTAATCGGTTTCCGGCCAGTTCGTTGTGCTGGCGCCAAGCGACTTACGCAGCGCGGCGGAGGCAGCCAGGCTCAACCAACGCCAGCCCAGCACCGGGTCCAGACCAGTCAGGATTGCACCGGCGCCAGCACTGCGTGACGGCTTGCCTATCATGGCCTCCAGGTTGTCCCTGAGCGCGCTGAACTGATCAAGCATGCCGTCACTGACCAGCAGCGCTGCGTGCAGCGGGCTGCCGCTGGTGGCTTCCAGGGCCAGTTCTGCATCATGTCTCGAAACACCCTGCCCGGTCTCCAGCCAGGTCGTCGCGACGTCCGGCAACGGCAGCGTCAGCGGCCACAGCTGGCAACGGCTGCGGATCGTAACCGGCAAACGTGAAGGGTCATTGCTGACCAGGATCAACACGGTTTCGCCGGGAGGCTCTTCCAGCGTCTTCAATAAGGCATTCGCTGCGCCACCGCTCATGGCCTCGGCGGGCTGTACAAGCGCCACTTTACGCGGACTGATGGTGGTCGTGAGTACCAGCCGCTCAATCAGGGCGCGGACCTGCTCAACCCGGATCACCTGTTTGTCCTCATCCGGCTCCAGAATAAACCGGTCCGGATGGGCACCGCCTGCCATCAAGCGGCAAGAGCGGCAGTTACCGCAGGCCTGAACGCCGGGATCGAGACACAGCAACTGATTTACCACGCGCTGTGCCAGAATCGACTTACCGATGCCTGCAGGGCCCGTCAGCATAATCGCATGCGGCAAGCGCTCCTGAGCCAGGCTTGCCGCCAGCTGAGTCCACATACCATCCAGCCAGGGTAGATTGTCGGTATTTATCATGGTGGCCGGATTGTGTTCCTGCGGTGTGCTCATGCGGGATAACGCCGTTCGATTGCCGTGGCAATATCCGCCCATACCGATTCGGCGGAGCCGGCAGCATCAAGCACCAGAAAACGGTCCGGTTCCGCCCGGGCGCGCTGCAGGAAACCCTGTCGAACGCGTTCAAAAAACGCCAGATCTTCCTGTTCGATGCGATCTGCTTCGCCGCGACCGGCAGCCCGCGACATACCCTCGGCCACAGGAAGATCCAATAGCAGGGTCAGGTCAGGTTGCAGATCGCCATGCACCAGGGCCTCCAGCGCACTGATTTGCGTGGCAGGCATGCCCCGCCCTGCGCCCTGGTAGGCATAGGTGGAATCAGTGAAGCGATCACACAGCACCACGGTTCCAGCGGCCAGGGCCGGTCGCACCTGCTCATGCAGAAACTGCGCGCGGGCGGCAAACATCAGCAGTAACTCGGTCAAAGCGTCGATTGAACCGCTGTCATCATGCAGAATCAGGTCGCGAATTTTTTCAGCCATCGGGGTGCCGCCGGGTTGGCGGGTGACCAGTACCGGGCGGCCGCGGGCCTCCCACCAGGCGCGCAATTTTTCAATCTGCGTGGTTTTACCCGCACCCTCGCCGCCTTCCAGCGTAATGAACAGGCCTGGTTCAGTCATGAGTCTTTTTCCGGAGCGGTGTTGCCAGCGGCATTATCCCGGTTTCGGTACCAGCGCAGGAAATCCTCTACCGCCCGGTTATGTTCTTCCAGGGTCGTTGAGAATACATGTCCTCCGCCGCCATCGGCGACGAAAAACATGGCGCTTTCCTCCGTTGGACTGGCCGTGGCAAACAGCGCCTCTTTGCCGGGCATGGCAATCGGCGTCGGCGGAAGACCGCGTATGACATATGTGTTGTAGGGGGTGGGCTCACGCAGGTCGCGGCGGCGAATATTGCCATCATAGGCTTCCCCCATGCCGTAGATCACGGTCGGGTCTGTTTCCAGCCGCCAGTTATCTTGCAGGCGCCGTACAAATACGCCGGCAATGCGGGGCCGCTCTGCCGCCAGGCTGGATTCTTTTTCCACAATAGAGGCCAGGATCAACAGCTCGTAGGGTGAATCCAATGGCAATCCGTCAATACGCGAGGCCCAGGCCTGTTCCAGTGCATCTTGCATGGCCCTGTAGGCCCGGCGAAGCACGTCCAGGGCGTCATCGCTTGCCGTGTAACTGTAGGTCTCAGGCAGGAACCAGCCCTCCGGATGTGCTGCGTCACTGCCCAGCGCCAGCATGATCTGATCCGCCTCCAGCAGTTCCGCCGCCACGGCAAGACGTTCCTCGGCCAGCAATGCGTCCCTTAGCTGGCGATAATTCCAGCCTTCAACCAGGGTAAAGCGATACTGAATAACATCACCGCTGGCCAGTAACTCCAGCAAGCCGTTCGGGGTCAGCCCGGCAGGCAAGGCATACTCGCCGGCCTGCATGGTGCGCGGTTGTAAGCGCAGCAAGGTCTGCCAACGCCAGTCCCGGCTGGTTATGCCGCGCCGCTCGAGTTCATCGAGCATGCCGTAAATGGTGTCACCGGGCCTTACCCTGAGGAATGTAGCGTCGTCGGTAGCGGTGCCATCAATGGCCAGTGGTGTGGTCAGAAACCGCTCATAACTATTCCAGGCCAGCCCGGCCGCTGAACCCGCAATCAGAAACAGGACCAGCAGCGTCATCGCCAGCCAGCGTGAGGGTCTTACACTCATAACCGCTCCAGTAACCCGGCGTGCCAGGTCTGGAGTTCTCGGGTGACCGGGCCGATGTCCCAGTGCATATCGTCCAGAGAGCGCAGCGGGATAATGCCGCGCACGGAACTGCAAAGAAATACCTCATCTGCTTCGCGCAACAGATCCAGGGTGATCCGCCGGCGCTCGCAACGCGCGGTCTGCTCACGCAACAGGCGTTCGCGCAACACGCCATGCACGCCACAGCGGTCCATTCGTGGTGTGAGAAGCGAGCCGTCATTGACCGCAAACAGATTGGCGCTGATCGCTGTGATCACGTAGCCCTCGGTGTTGAGCATGATGCCGTGTTTGCCGGGATGGGCGTGTAGTTCCCGGGCAGCGAGAACCTGTTCCAGGCGGTTGAGATGCTTGATACCGCGTAATTGGGGCTGTAGCGCCAGCCGGGTCTCACACAGAGTGCCGTGCACCCCCATTCTGCTGTCTTCCGCGACGCCTACCGGCCAGGGGTGCGCGCTGACCACGCGGCAGGGCAAGACTTGTTCCGGCGGCGCATAACCACGCCCGCCGTTACCGCGGGTAACGATGATTTTTACAACACACTTGGTCAACCCGGCAGCGACAGTTTTGAGCTCACGCAGCAACACTTCCTGCGCTGGCGGGGGAATACCCAGGCGTTCGCAACCGCGGTTCAGGCGGTCGATATGACCCTGCCAGAGAAAAGGCTGACCGCCGTGCACTGCGATGGTTTCAAACAGGCCGTCGCCATAGGCCAGCCCACGGTCGGCGGCCGGGATGATGTCCGCAATTTCACCGTTCACCAGGCTGGAATACATTCAGGGTACCTCTTCGCTCACCAGGCTGCTGCCACCAAGGGCGGCAAGCAAGCCGCGGGCTTTATGCACTGTTTCCGCCACTTCCCTGCTGGGTTCTGAATCTGCCACGATGCCTGCTCCGGTCCGAAAGCTCAACTGCCCCGGCCCCAGGAGCATGCTGCGGATCAGGATATTAAGATCCAGTCTGCCGCGGCGATCAAGGTAGCCCATTGATCCTGTGTAGAACCCACGCCCGCGCTGTTCGAGTTCCGCGATGATCTCCATGCAGCGCACCTTGGGGCAACCGGTGATGGTGCCGCCGGGAAACACCGCGCGAATTACGTCAACGGGAGTCACCGTTGCACGCAATATGCCGCGAATATTGGACACAATATGATGAACATGCGCATAGGACTCAAGCACCATCAGTTCGTCTACCTCGACGCTGCCCGCCTCGCAGACGCGGCCCAGGTCATTGCGCTCGAGGTCAATCAGCATGATGTGCTCAGCCTGTTCCTTGGGATGGGCCAGCATGTCCCTGGCCAGCGCCGCATCTTCCCCGGGCGTGGCACCACGTGGATGCGTACCGGCAATGGGCCTGGTTTGCACCGCCCTGTCGCGTACCTCCACCAGGCGTTCCGGTGAAGAGCTCAGCAAGGCCAGTTCACCCAGCAGCAGCATACCGCCGAAAGGTGCCGGGTTAGCTGCACGCAGGCTGCGGTACAGCCTTACCGGATCTATCGCGGGTGTGTATCGTCCGCGCCATCCGCGCGACAGATTGACCTGGAATATGTCCCCGGCAAGCAGATAATCATGAATGCGCCGCACAGCTGCTTCGAAATCTTCCGCCGGATCAGCCGTGAGTTCATCGAGCACGGTAAGCATCGTCGTGGTTTCGCGATCGATATTAAACAGCGCTTCTTCCATGGACCGCATGACCGTATCGCTTTCGGCTACCAGCCAGGCCCGCGGATTGCTACCGTGGCTGATAATCACGGCCGCATCGCAGCGCTCTGCAAACGCGATGGGCAGGCCATCGCCGGCTGCAGGCAGGTTCAGTTTCGGTTCAATTTCACCGGCCAGCTCATAACCCAGATACAGGAACCAGCCGCCAACAAACGGCAGCGAGTCAGCGTCTGTGCCCATAACGTCCAGATCGGCCGGCGTGGCGCGCTCACGCTGGTACCAGGCATCCAGTTCATCAAGAAAGCCGGCGCCCGGGCGTCGACCTGCGTCGCCGTGGTCAAGTTTGTGGTCCAGTGTGTGATCGGGGTTTAGCGTCAGACGCTCGCCGGTGGAACGCAGCAACAAACTGTAGCGATCCAGCGGTCCGTCAGCTGCACTCTCCAGGAGAAACGGAAAACGATCAGGTAAAGCCCCGGCGATTGTCGTCAGGCAAGGGATATCCCGCAGGGGAACGATAACGGGTGATGTCACCGCCCGGATCAGTCGTCCAGGCGCTTCATAACCAGCGTTCCATTGGTTCCACCAAACCCGAAGGAGTTGCTGACCGCCACGCGGACTTTTGCCTCGCGCGCGTCATTGGGAACAAAGTCCAGGTCACAGCCTTCACTGGGTTCGTCCAGGTTGGTGGTAGGCGGCAGAATACCATCGCGCAGTGCAAGCGCCGTAAATACGGCCTCAACCCCGCCGGCGGCACCGAGCAGGTGGCCGGTCATGGACTTGGTGCTGCTGACCGCCACACCATCAGCTGCATTGCCGAATACCTGCCGGACAGCGCGGGCCTCGGCAAGGTCACCCAATGGCGTCGAAGTGCCATGCGCATTGATGTAGTCGACCTGATCCGGGTTGACGCCGGCATCCTTGAGCGCAATCTCCATGCACCGCGCCGCACCCTCGCCGTCGGACGGTGGCGCCGTCATATGGTGAGCATCGGCGCTCATGCCGAACCCGGTAAGCTCGGCAATGATATTGGCACCCCGCGCCCTTGCATGTTCGTACTCCTCGACCACAACCACACCCGCACCGTTGGACAGCACAAAGCCGTCGCGACCCACGTCCCAGGGACGACTGGCAGCGGTCGGGTCATCATTGCGCGTGGACATGGCCTTGGCCGAACCGAAGCCGGCAATGGCGGTTGGCGTGGTGGCATATTCGGCACCACCGGCCACCATGACATCAGCTTCTCCGTATTGGATCATGCGCATGGCAGAACCAATGTTATGTGTCGCGGAGGTGCAGGCGGTAACAATGGCGATGTTCGGCCCGCGCAAGCCATACTGAATGGACAGGTAGCCGCCGATCATATTGACGATCGCGCCGGGGATAAAAAACGGGCTCACCCGACGCGGCCCGCCGCGAAGGTAAGTTTCCGTTGTATTTTCGATCGTAGCGATACCGCCGATGCCGGAACCAATGGCGCAACCAATACGGTCACGATTAATGCCGTGGGTGCCCACGGCATCGATGCCGGCATCTGCCAGCGCCTGCATGGCCGCTGCCATGCCGTAATGCACGAATTTATCGAATTTACGCGCTTCCTTGCGGGACATGATTGTCTCCACGTCGAAATTACGTATTTCTCCGGCGATCCGGGTGTTCATGGCGGAAGCGTCGAATTCGGTAATTTCACCGATTCCGCTTTGACCCTCGCAGATGGATTTCCAGGCATCATCCACGGTGTTGCCCACCGGTGAGATGATGCCCATCCCCGTGATAACTACGCGGCGTTTGGACATAAACCCAACCTCGCTGTCATTCAGTCTTTATAGCCGGAACAGGCTTCCGGAACCGGTTGAAATGAACAACGGCCGGCGTAGCGCCGGCCGTGGCCTTCCACTCCTGTAAACAATTCGACTGCACTTCCGACCCACTATGGAGTGTGGGTTCGATCAGTCCATATTCGAACTGATGTAATCAATGGCCTGCTGGACACTGGTGATCTTCTCAGCTTCCTCGTCAGGGATTTCGCACTCGAACTCCTCTTCCAGGGCCATGACCAGTTCCACGGTATCAAGGGAGTCAGCCCCCAGGTCATCCACGAAGGATGCAGTGGCCGTAACTTCGTCTTCTTTGACGCCGAGTTGTTCGATAACGATCTTGCGTACGCGATCTTCGATACTGCTCATGTTTTTATAATTCCTTCAATCAGGGGGAAGTCCGGCGCAATTTTAGAGAATCTGCGGCCCTGCTTCCAGTTTCGGACTATGCGCTACGGTATGGTCGCCGTAGCCGCGTCGGGTTTAACGCTTAATTTTTGCTGTAATTCAGCGGCCATTATTTCACGGCATATACATGCCACCGTTGACATGCAGCGTTTGACCGGTGAGGTATTTACCAGCGTCTGAAGCCAGATATGCGACGGCCTCGGCAATATCATCGGGACTGCCCAGAGAGGCCATCGGGATGTCTTTCATCAGCACCGCACGTTGTTCCTCGCTCAATTCCCGGGTCATATCGGTATCGATAAAACCGGGTGCGACCACATTCACGGTGATATTGCGCGATGCGACCTCGCGGGCCATCGACTTGCTGAAGCCAACCATGCCCGCCTTGGCCGCCGCGTAGTTGGCCTGCCCGGGATTGCCGGTAGCGCCCACCACAGAGGCAATATTGATTACCCTGCCAAAGCGCATTTTCATCATGCCGCGCAGGCAGGCCTTGCTCAGGCGAAATACGCTGCGCAGATTGGTATCCATGACCGCATCCCAGTCGTCGTCTTTCATGCGCATGAGTAACTGGTCCCGGGTAATTCCCGCGTTGTTGACCAGAATGAGCGGTGCGCCGGCCTGATCGGTCAGTTCTTTGACCAGCGCCTCGGCCGCCCCATCGTCGTTTACATTCAGTACCAGCCCGCCGTGATCGTCGCCAAAGGCCGCAAGCCGTTGTGCAATCGCCGTTGCACCTGCCTCTGATGTCGCGGTTCCGAACACCCGGGCACCGCGCGCGGCCAATGTGTCCGCAATGGCAGCACCAATGCCACGGCTCGCACCGGTCACCAGGGCGACTTTGCCGTCGAAATTCTGACTCATGCGGCCAACTCCTCCTGCAGTGTTTCCATGGACGCTGTGTCGGTCAGCGCGTTGACCGGCGAATTGCGTTCGATGCGCCGGTTCAGACCTGCCAGGACTTTCCCCGGACCGCATTCTACAAATCTGTGCGTGCCCTGTCCGGCCAGCATCTGAATCGTACGGGTCCAGTGAACAGGTTGCCAGAGTTGCCGCGCCAGCGTGTCACGGATCAGTTCCGGGTCATCATGCGCCTGGACGTCGGCGTTATGAATAACCGGAATACCGGGCCTGTTAATAGTGATCGCACGCAGCGTTTCATGCAGCTCACCGGCCGCATCACGCATGAGCATGCAATGGGACGGCACACTAACCGGCAGTGGCAATGCTCGTCGCGCGCCGGTATCCAGTGCGACCTCGCAGGCGCGTTCCACAGCCGTGCGCTGTCCGGCGATAACAACCTGCCCCGGCGCGTTGTAGTTGGCGCAACTGACGATCTCGTCTCCGGCCACGTCAAGACAAAGCTTCTCCAGTGTCTTGTCGTCCATGCCGATAATCGCAGCCATGGCACCCTCGCCTTCCGGAACCGCTGCCTGCATGAGCTCACCACGTCGACGCACCAGACGCACAGCATCAACAAAATCGATCGCCTGCGCAGCGACCAGCGCGCTGTATTCACCCAGGCTGTGGCCCGCCATAAAGGCTGGCTGTGAGCCGCCCATGGCCTGCCAGGCGCGCCAGGTGGCGACGCCGGCGGTCAGCATGACAGGCTGGGTATTGGCCGTGCGATTCAATGCCTCGAGTGGCCCTTCCTGGCTCAGGCCCCAGAGGTCCTGATCAAGCGCCTCGGAGGCCTCCCTGAAGGTGTCCATCACAACGGGCTGGCTGTCCGCCAGGCCAGCCATCATGCCTAATGACTGCGAACCCTGGCCGGGAAACAGAAACGCGGTTTTGCTTGCGCTCATACCCAATTCCTCAACGTGAATTGCTCAACATAAAGTCCTCACCATCAAGCGGCCTAGTATTTCACCAGGGCTGAGCCCCAGGTGAATCCGCCGCCAAAGGCCTCCATAAGCAGCGTTTCTCCACGTTGGATCTTGCCCGAACGCACCGCGTCATCGAGGGCCAGGGGCACCGAGGCTGAGGAGGTATTGCCGTGACGGTCGACTGTTACGACAACATGGTCCATGTCCATGGATAATTTCTTTGCGGTAGCGGTAATGATGCGCATATTGGCCTGGTGGGGAATCAGCCAATCAATGTCGGATTGACTGAGATTATTGGCCTCGAGTGTTTC
Organism: uncultured Gammaproteobacteria bacterium; assembly: GCA_942491555.1. GTDB lineage: Bacteria > Pseudomonadota > Gammaproteobacteria > Xanthomonadales > SZUA-36 > Marinihelvus. The sequence goes on along the minus strand of CALOBN010000003.1, from coordinate 131,057 downwards.
ATCCACAATTCGACCAAGGGTTCGAACCGCGATTTTGAACACCTCGTTACCTTTCATTTCAATCACAAAACCGCCGGTGTGATGTTCGAGGTCGAAACCGGTCGATACGCCCCTGCGGGATCGCAAAAGTTCGATGTAATCTCCGTTGGCATGGATATGCGTTGAGATAATCCCGGGCGCTTCAGCCGCCTCAAGAACCACGGCGCCTGCACCGTCACCGAACAACACGCAGCTGGTTCGTTCAGTCCAGTCAACCATTCGGGAAAGGGTTTCGGCACCAATGACCAGGGCTCGCTTTGCCTCGCCCAGTCGTATCCATTTGTCAGCCACGCTCAGTGCATACAGAAAGCCGGTACAGGCTGCGTTGACATCCATCGAAGCCACATCGCGCAAGCCCAGTCTGTGCTGAAGCAGTACGGCGGTACTTGGAAAAACCAGATCCGGAGAAGTGGTTCCAACAATCAGGAAGTCAATGTCTTCCGGACCTACCCCGGCTGCTTCCATGGCTTTTTTGGCGGCCTCGTAAGCAAGGTCGCTGGTGGTCTGGTTGTCGGCCGCAATATGCCGCTGGCGAATGCCGGTGCGTTCAACGATCCACTGATCAGTGGTGTCGACCATTTTTTCCAGGTCAGCATTGGTAAGTATGCGTTCGGGCAAATAACTGCCCGTACCCGCGATGCGGGAGTAGGTCATGTCAGGTCCTCTGCTCCGTGTTCCCGGATCGTCTTGGCGATCTGTTCAGGAATGTTTCTTTCTACTTCCCGGGCCGCCTCGAGTATCGCGTATTTGGTTGCCTTGATACCAGAACGGCCATGGCTTTTGACCACCACGCCCTGCAGTCCGAGAAGCGGTGCACCATTATGCTTGTCCGGGTCCAGCCGTGCCAGCATCCGCCGCAAAGCGGGTCGTGCCAGCCACGCGCCGAGCCTGGACCGGGTATCGGACGTCAGCGCCTGGCGAAATTCCTCGAACAGCATACCAGCGAGCCCCTCGCTGGCTTTTAGAATCAGATTGCCCGCAAAACCATCACAGACCGCCAGTTGCACGGTTCCGGAATAAATATCGTGCCCTTCGATAAAGCCTTTGTAGGCCAGATCAGAGTCCTTGAGCATCTCGTGCGCATCGCGCAGCACATCCACACCCTTACTTTCCTCATGCCCCACATTAAGCAGCCCGATGGTGGGGCTTTTACCCGCGCCGTCATGCCGCGCGCGCACCAGGGCGCCCATTAGCGCAAATTGAAAAAGCATTTGCGCATCGACATTAAGATTGGCGCCGAGGTCCAGCATGCCAACGATTCCGCCTGAGGTCGGGAAATGCGACATCAGCGCAGGCCGTTTGATGCCAGGCAGGCGCCCGACGAGTTTCACGCCGAGGGTCATCAGGGCAACGGTATTACCTGCGCTGACACAGGCTTGCGCCCTGCCGTCTGCGACCCGTTCGAGGGCAGTCCAGAGACTGGTGCCCTTGCCTGAACGCAAAACCGCCCGTGCGTTCGCATCAGAAGGAATGACCGTATCGGTATGTACGATCTCGATGCGCCGGGCGAATTGTTGCGCCTGCTTGCCAAGCTGCATTTCGATAGCCGGTCCGTCACCCACCAGCATCAGACGAAGCTGCGGGTTCTCACTCAGCGACTTGATGGCAGCCGGTACGACCACGGTCGGCCCGTGATCTCCACCCATGGTATCCAGGGCGAGACATGGGCTTGGCTGTGCCGGTTCCGGAATATCCCGCGTGGTGTCAGCTTGTGCAGTCATAGCTCCGGACCTCCCTGCGTGGATGGCCAGGCATGTAAAGGCCCTGATTCATCAGCCTCCCCTGCTTGCCCGAAAACAAAACTGCCGGCACTAACGCCGGCAGTTTATCAGCGCGCCCGCGGACCATGGACAGGTCCGCTCAGGCTTCAGATGTCGTCGTCGAAATCGACAATCGGGGTATCAATGACCTTGCGACCACGGTAGTAACCTTCCGGGCTTACATGGTGGCGCAGATGCGTTTCGCCGGTGGTCGGCTCTACCGACAGGGTCGGCGCCTTCAGGGCGTCGTGGGCGCGGCGCATGCCACGCTTCGAGGGGGTTTTACGACTCTTTTGAACAGCCATGGTTCAACTCCAAATCAAATGAAACGAATTTTTAAAATTTATGCGCAACACGCTCATGCCCTGCTGCGCTCAGGTCTTCTTTGCCAACTGGTCTCGCAACTGTGCGAAAGGGTTGGGTTTCGGGGGGCTATGCTCCCCGCTATTCTCACTTCCCGTGCTGAATCTGATTGCTTCCAGCGCAGGGTTACGCGGTATCTGCGGCAGTGCCAGGAGCAGCTCTTCTTCAACCAGCGCCTGGATTGCCAACCTGCCGTTTTCGGTCAGGACCGGATCATAACTTTCCGGCAGCAACTTCATTTCGGCCTCGTCATCGATCACTCCGAGCCGGCTGTGTCGCTGCAGCACCTGGCAATAAGGCTCAAGACTCGCCTGGCACATAATCGCCACTTCGGCGTCGACCTCAAGATCGATGATTACCCGCCGCTCTTCGTCGAGTGCGAACCGGGCCTTAAAGCCCACTTCGTCCTTGCTCAACGATGCATCATCCTCCAGGAGGGCTTCGAGTCGCTTAAAACGTTGCAGCGGTATCGTACCCTGAAACGTCCGTCGTCCCTCGGCTGCTGCCCGGGGATTGATCCAATCTGGAAAATCCCTTGCCATGACCCCACCTAGCTACATAACACCACGTTGTTCGTCGCTGTCGACCACAAGAGTTTCTCGCAAATCTTTGTGACCGGGCCGGATCTTGCGTGGAGCCAATACCCGGGTAACACAAAAACCCTTGCCAGCGGCAGGACGCTCAAGTGGCGTGACCGAAAGCAATCAACGCAAACGACCAAGTATACATCATAAATGAATGAAGAGCCACGCAATTACCCATTAATCCTCGCTTCCGGAAGCACGGCCCGGCGCGCCTTACTGGCCCGTCTTGGCATCCCTTTTGAGGTGATTCCCGCCGATATTGATGAAGCCGCCATGGCCGGTGAGGCACCTGAGGCCCTGGTTACACGCCTGGCCCGCGGCAAAGCGGCGCTCATTGCTGCCGCGCATCCCCATGCGGTGGTTATTGGTTCGGATCAGGTGGCAGTATTTAATGGTGAGGCCGGCAGTAAACCCGGCACAGCCGCGCAGGCCAGGGCGGATCTGAACCGCTTCAGCGGACAGCAAATCACTTTTCTCACGGGCGTGAATGTCCAGTGTCCGGCCATGAACACAGAGCATGCTTTTGTGGACCGCACGGACGTGGTGTTTCGCACCTTGAGTAACGCTGAAATCGAGCGCTATGTTGCACTGGATGATCCACTGGCCTGCGCGGGCAGCTTCAAGATCGAATCTCTGGGCCCCTCGCTGTTTGACGAGGTCCGCTCAGCAGATCCCACGGCATTGCCAGGGCTGCCCCTGATTGGCCTGTGCAGATGCCTTCGGGAAGTGGGTTTTGCTTTGCCGTGAGCGGCATAGAACGTGTGAGGTGCTGGCTCTGGTCTCGGTGCAAGCTGCCCCTTATAATATGCTTCAATACTGTACCGTATGGTCATGAACGCCGGTCCGCTGGTCCGGCCTTAACGGAGACGCTCAATGAGCGACAAGATTACGCAGGGTCAGGACTACACACACTGGTCCATTGAAAACGACATGGATGGCACTTGCTGGCTAAGCCTTGACCGCAAGGGTGAGTCAGCCAACAGCCTTTCCAACGAGGTTCTCAGTGAACTCGGGGAAGTCGTCAGCCACCTGGAAGCAAACCCGCCGAAGGGGCTGGTGATGATGTCGGGCAAAAAAGGCTCCTTTATTGTCGGGGCTGATGTCCGCGAGTTCGATCACATCGAAGACCGTGAGCAGGCAGCTGCCTATATTCACGGTGCCCACCAACTGTTCAACCGGATCGAAAGCCTGCCTTTCCCAACAGTTGTGGCGATCGAGGGCTATTGTCTCGGTGGCGGACTGGAACTGGCGCTGTGTTTCGACTACCGCATCGCGCGGGATGACGACAAGACACGCCTGGGTTTTCCAGAGGTAAAACTGGGTATCTATCCGGGGTTCGGTGGCAGTGCGCGCAGTGTGCGTCAGTGTGGTCCTTTGCAAGCCATGCCATTGATGCTCTCGGCACGGAACCTGCGCGCCCGTCAGGCCCGATCTATGGGCCTGGTCGACGAACTGGTGGGTCCGCATGGAGAACCCCGCTGGGCGGCACGCCGCGCGGTTCTGCAAAAACGCAAGAGCAAGGGTCCGGGGCGCATAGCAAATCTGCAGAATATGTCGCCTGTGCGCGGCCTGCTGGCCAGGCAAATGCGTAAGCAAACCGCAGCCAAGGCTAATCCGGATCACTACCCGGCACCCTTTTCACTGATTGATGCCTGGGAAAAGTGCGGTGACGACCCCTACGCCATGATGGCCGAGGAAATCGATCGCGTTTCACTTCTTATAACCGGTGACGTCTCGCGCAACCTGCGCCGTATTTTCTTCCTTACCGAGCGCCTGAAAGGCTATGGCAAGGGCAGTAAGTTCAAAGCGCGCCGGGTTCACGTGGTTGGGGCCGGCACCATGGGCGGGGATATTGCCAGCTGGTGCGTCATCCAGGGACTGGAAGTAACGCTCCAGGACCGGGAGATGAAATACATTGAGCCAGCCCTGGCCCGGGCCAAGAAACTATTCAAGAAGCGCCTCAAGAGCCCGGACCGGGTTGCCGGGGCAATGTCGCGCCTGATTCCGGACGTTGAAGGCAAAGGCGTTGAGCGAGCCGATGTGATCATTGAGGCTATCTTTGAGAACGCGGAAGCCAAAATCGCGCTTTACCAGGACATTGAGCCGCGTATGCAAGCCCATGCCATTCTGGCGACCAACACCTCGGCGATTCCTCTGGAAGAACTGGCGGCCGCGCTGGACAAGCCCGAACGCCTGATCGGTCTGCACTTTTTTAACCCGGTATCACAGATGCCGCTGGTAGAAGTTGTGCATGATGCTGCCACCAGTGATGAACAGATCCGCAATGGCGCTGCGTTCTGCAACCAGATCGGACGCTTTCCACTCCCGGTAAAGAGCTCCCCGGGATTCCTGGTCAATCGCGTGCTGTCTCCTTACCTGCTGCAGGCCTTCCGGATGCAACGCATCGAGGGTATCTCGCCAGAGGATCTGGACAAGGCGGCCACCCGCTTTGGCATGCCCATGGGACCGGTTGAACTGGCCGACGTGGTGGGTCTTGATATCGGCTTGCAGGTGCTCGGCACCCTGGGCGGTGACGAGGCCGAGGCGGAGCGCCAGCTTCTGCAGAACTTTGTGGATGCCGGGAAGCTCGGCAAGAAAACAGGCGAGGGTTTTTACGAGTGGGAAAAAGGCAAACCCAAGAAGGGCGAGAGCACCGCGACCCCGCAACAACTGCATGATATCGCACGGCGGCTTTTACAGCCCTATTTTGACGAATGCGAGTCGGCCCTGGCCGATGGCATTGTCGAGGACGGCGATGTCCTGGACGCCGGCATGATCTTTGGCACCGGGTTTGCGCCGTTCCGTGGCGGCCCCCTGCACTACCTGGAGGCCATTGAAAAACCTACCGTCCCGGCAGGTGAATCAGTCGCAGCCAAGGCTGTTGACCCAAAAACTGCAGACGCGCAGACCCCGAAGACAACTGAAAAACCGGCGGCCGGATCATCGACAAAAAAGAAGACCAAAGCCACGAAGAAGCGCAGCACGGCAAAAAAGGCCGATGCAAAGCAGTCGTCTCCGAAGGAACCAGATTCGAATGACGACGCGGCCCAGGACGGAGAAAAAGCATGAGCAATGAGATCCGGAAAGTAGCCATCATAGGCGGAAGCCGAATCCCCTTTTGCCGTTCCAATACCATTTATGCGCAGCGTAGCAATATGGACATGCTGGCCGCGGCATTGCAGGGTACGGTCGATCGCTTCAAGCTCCACGGTGCGCAACTCGACGAGGTTGTGGCCGGAGCGGTAACGACGCATCCCCGGGACTGGAACCTGGCGCGAGAGGCGCTCTTGTCGACCACGCTCAGTCCTCTGACTTCGGGCATCACCATGCAGCAGGCCTGTGGTACGAGTTTGCAGGCAGCCCTGTCGATTGGCGCCAAAATCGCCAGTGGTCAGATTGAAAGCGGTATTGCCGCCGGTACCGACACGACCTCCGATCCGCCCATCGTCTTCAGCAAGAAGCTCTCCAAACGGCTGGTAGCCCTCGGACGCGCACGCGGTCCCGCGGCGCAACTGAAAGTTTTCAAGGGGTTCAGTCCCGCGGAGTTGAAGCCGGTTCCACCGTCCAACAAGGAGACGCGCACCATGCTGTCCATGGGTCAGCATTGCGAGCGTATGGCCCGCGAATGGGACATTGCCCGCGCTGACCAGGATCTGCTGGCCGTGGAGAGTCACCAGAAAGCGGCAGCGGCCTGGGACGAGGGCTTTTTTGACGAGATCGTGACACCGTGGTCCGGTGTTGCGCGCGACAACAACGTTCGCGCCGATTCCAGCGTAGAAAAACTGTCCACCCTGCGTACGGTCTTTGGCAAAGGCGAAGATGCCACCTTAACCGCCGGCAACAGCACCACGCTGACCGATGGTGCCGCCTCCGTATTACTGGCCTCAGAAGACTGGGCCAAAGAGCGCGGCCTGCCCATCCAGGGCTACCTGACTGCCGGGCGCACGGCCTCCGTGGACTTTGTCCATGATGAGGGGTTGTTGATGGCACCCACGGTCGCGGTTGCCGAAATGCTGACGCGCGCCGGCCTTACCTTGCAGGATTTTGACTTCTATGAAATCCATGAGGCTTTTGCGGCCCAGGTGTTGTGCACCCTGAAAGCCTGGGAGTCAGAAACCTACTGTCGTGAAAGGCTTGGGCTGGACAAGGCCATGGGCTCCATTGACCGCTCAAAAATGAATGTCATGGGCAGCAGTCTCGCCGTGGGGCATCCCTTTGCGGCAACCGGTGCCCGAATCCTGGGCACCCTGGGCCAACTGCTGGAGAACCGCGGCAAAGGGCGCGGATTGATCTCCGTGTGCACGGCCGGGGGTATGGGCGTGGCGGCTATCGTCGAACGCTAGCCCCGGATATAGATTTCTGCGTTTGCAGCAATCAGCTTGAAGTATTACGAGGCGGGTGCGCTCCAGGCGCACCCGCTTTGTCGTTCAGGCGCCGGAAAAATCTCTCTGCGCGGCGTCACTGGTGTTTTGTAACAGCATCGCGATCGTCATGGGCCCTACTCCACCCGGGACCGGGGTTATCGCGCCAGCGACCTGCTTTGCCGCATTAAAGTCGACATCACCAACCAGGCGGTAACCGCGTGGATCCGCCGGGTCATCGATGGCGTTGACACCAACATCAATGACCGCAGCGCCGGGCTTGATCCAGTCACCTTTGACCATCTCCGGGCGACCAACAGCGGCAATCAAAATGTCAGCCTGGCGGACCAGTGCGGGCAGATCAACCGTCCGTGAGTGACAGATGCTGACAGTGGCATTGCGGTGCAACAACAGCATGGCGACCGGCAGGCCGACAATATTGCTGCGGCCGAGAACCACCGCATGCCTGCCCTCAATTTCAATGGCCGACCGGTCCAGCAATTCGATACAGCCCCTGGGGGTACATGGGACAAACAACGGGTCGCGACGCTTCATGGACAGACGACCAATATTCAAAGGATGAAAGCCATCCACGTCTTTTTCCAGGCTGATCGCACCAAGAATTGTTTCATCATCAATGTGCGCCGGCAGCGGCAACTGGACGAGGATGCCGTGCACCCGGGGATCATTATTGAGACCGGCTACAACCCTGAGCAGCTCATCTTCGCTGACATCTGCCGGTAGCTCATGGGCAAACGATTCAATACCCACCTCGGCGCAAGCGCGCTTTTTCATGCGCACGTAGGTCTCGGAATCCTTGCGTGCACCAACCAGAACGGTGGCCAGTCCCGGTACCTTGCCGTAGGTCTCTTTCATGTTGCTTACGGCCGCGCGAATTTCACCGCGAATCGTAGCCGCAATCGCCTTGCCGTCAATCAATGCTCCGCTCATCAAACACTCCTTACACAGTGGCGCGTATTGTAGCGGATTGGGAAAAACTGATGGGTGGTCTACACTGGAATGAACACTGTAATGTTCCGGGGATACGATGAACGTTTACGAGCACCTGTTTCGCTCGGTGGGTGGCGCCAATATGCCGCTGGACCGATGGCGGGGACAACCCTTACTGCTCGTGAATACGGCATCGAAGTGCGGTTATGCCCCTCAACTTGCCAAACTTCAGGCCATTTACCGCGATTATCGTCAGTCCAGCCTGGTAATTATCGGCATGCCCTGCAATGACTTTGATGGGCGCGAGCCGGGTGATGAACAGTCGATCGCCGGACATTACTGGGACCAATACAAGGTGTCATTCCCCCTGACCGAGAAGATCATCACCATGGGCTTCGGGGCTCACCCCCTGTTTGTGTCGTTGCTGGAGACCTACGGCATGGACATCATGCCGCGCTGGAATTTCACCAAGTACCTGTTTGACTGTCGTGGCGAATTTGTGGAGCACTGGCACTCGGATGTTGAACCGGATGATCCGGCCCTCACCCACGAGATCGAACGACAGCTTCAGTCCTGGGTGTTTTGACAGGCAGGGCCTAACGGCGTTTGGCTTTCTTCTTATCGGTGAAATGCTTCAGGCGCTGACGCTTACGAATCTGCCGTTCGCTTAATTTGTTTTTCTGATCTTTGTAGGGATTCGCGCCACCCCGGAAATCAATAAACACCGGGGTACCGACGAGCTTGAAAGCCTTGGTAAAGGTGTTTTCCAGATAGCGCCGGTAGGAGTCAGGCACGGTATCAACCCGGTTACCATGGATGATAATGCGCGGCGGCAACTTGCCACCCTGGTGCGCATAGCGCAGCCGCGCTGTTCTGCCCTGGCTCATGGGCGGCTGGTGTGCTTCAAAGGCGCGGATCAGCACCCGCGTTAACTCCGGCGTTGAGAATTGCCGGGTTGCGCTCTCGAAAGACTCGTTCACCGCTTTCATCAGGTGTCCCATGCCCGTTCCGTGCAGTGCAGAGATGCGCACTTTGCGCGCCCAGGGTACAAACTGGAGCTTGCGATCGAGGGTATTCAAGACCTGCTCACGGTGATCCGGGTCAAGCCCGTCCCACTTGTTCACCGCGATAACCAGACCGCGGCCCTGTTCGAGCACGTGGGACAACAAGGTTGTGTCCTGGTCGGTCAGGCCTTCCTGCCCGTCAACCATCAACACCACAACATGAGCCCGCTCGATGGCTTGCAGTGCTTTGATAACACTGAATTTTTCCACCACCTCCTGGACACGGGCACGGCGCCGGACACCGGCTGTATCAATCAGCTCGTAAAGGATACCGTCACGCTCCAGATCGACTGAAATCGTATCGCGGGTGGTGCCTGGCATATCAAAGGCCATGACACGCTCTTCGCCGAGCAGGCGGTTAACCAGGGTGGATTTACCGACATTGGGCCGGCCGATAATGGCCAGGCGACGCCGGTCATCATCTTCCTCGCCGTCTTCGTCTTCCTCAAACTGCGGCGGCAGTTGTTCCGCCACATCATGCATCAGGCTGTCGAGTCCCCGGCGATGTGCTGCGGAGATTCCAACCGGATCACCGAATCCCAGGCGGGAAAAGTCGGTCAGGGAAATGTCGGTGTCGGTGCCGTCAGTCTTGTTGGCAACCAGCATGATCGGCTTGTTTTCGCGCCGCAGGGTTTCAGCAACTTCCTCGTCCGCTGCGGTGAGTCCGTCACGGGCGCTGACCACAAACAGCACCAGGGTGGATTCTGCGATGGCCTGTAAGACCTGCTGCGCTGTGAGGTAGTCGATTCCCTCGGCGCCGCCGACCAGGCCGCCGGTATCAACGAGCACACAGGGATTTCTGCCAACCCGGCAAATGCCGTACTGCCGGTCTCGTGTGACACCCGGCATATCGGCAACCAGGGCATCACGGGTTCTGGTCAACGCATTGAAAATCGTCGATTTTCCGACGTTAGGACGTCCGACGATTGAGACTACGGGAAGCATGGAAAGGCGGCTTGTCAGCCGCGCACATCCACTGCGTCAAAAGCGATCAATTCGCCCTTACGCGTATACACAAACATGTTGCTGCCGATGACGATCGGCGCGCCAGTGAACCCCTTACCACCAACTTCAGTACGGCCGACAAAACTGCCGCTTTCAACATCAATCCAATGCAGGTAGCCCTCTTCATCCCCGACCACAACGTAATCCATGAAAAACACCGGCCGGGTCAGACCGCGGTTGGTTAGCGCATCCTGCTTCCACAGCGAATCACCATTACGGCGGTCCAGCAGCCACACGTTCCCTTCGCGATCGCTGGTTGCCAGATTGGTACGAGACACGGTGACACCGGTGGCTGATGCGATGTCCTTCCACCAGAGCAAGCGTCCGGAGTCGGCCGCCAAAGAGCTCAGCCGGTTCTTGTAGCTTGATACCAGCAGGTCGGAGGCAACGAAAACGATCTGCCCGTCCACATCCGCCAGACGGTCAAGTTCGGTTCGCCCTTCACGGGTGGCCACGGCCTCTTCCCACAGCAATACGCCATCTTCCAGACGCAAGGCGACAACTTCACCGCCGTCATAACCCAGATAGGCGATTCCCGCACGAATCACCGGGTTGGCGTTACCGCGCAGAGTCAGGAGCGGTACGCTGTGGTCATACACCCACAGTCGCCGTCCGTTGGCTTCATTGAGGCCGAACACGCGACCATCAATCGCCCGGACCACCACTACACCTTCTGCTGCCGCCGGCGCGGCCAGAACTTCAGACGACACGCGGGCAATCCATTGTGGTGTTCCGGTTTCAGCGGAAAATGCGTGAATCTCACCGTTTTCAGTGCCCATGATTACCAGGTTTTCTGACAAACCGGGGCCACCACTAAACGGCAATTCGGTATCGATGGACCAGATCTTGTTGCCCGTGGCCGCATCAACTGCAGACAATTCACCTTTGTAGCCAGCAGCCCAGAACGTGCCGCTGCGGTAAGCCGGGCGCAACTGTTGCTTGCGCTGGTCTGTGCCTTTGCCCAGGTCGGTAGACCAGATTTTTCGCGCCTTAACGGTTTCCGGGAACTCAACCAGTTCGGCTGGATCACCCGGTTTGGGCTCTCCGCTGAACCAGCCCTTGATCGTGCTGCAGCCGCTGAGTGTTGCCACCAGCAGCAGAACGATAAGCAGGCGAATTGGCATCAGGATTCCGCTCCAGCCGGGATACTGACATTGCCGGCCAGTTCAGTGATCTTCATTTCCAGCAGGGGACGGTAGCCAACACCTGAATCACTCAGTTCCAGCGCCCGCTCATACGATGCCAGCGCCTCGATATCATCACCCTCGGCACGGAAAATATCACCGCGTAATTCCTCAAAGCGGCTTTCAAACCCGGTAGACGAGCCGGCGCGATTGATCGATGCCAGTGCGGCTTGTGTATCACCCTGATCCAGATGCAGGCGCGCCAGTCGCTCATGAATAATGACCTTGAGCGGTGCAGGCTCGGCATCCGGCAGTGCCCTTTCCAACAGGCTGATGGCCAGGTCAACCTGGTCAGAGTTGACCCGCGCACGGGCCATATAAAGCGCCGCCAGCGTGGTGTATGCCGAGTTCGGAAAGTCGGTACGCAAAACCTCAAAGTTGTCTACCGCATCGTCAAGACGCTCTTCACTAAGCAGCTCAATCATGATTTCGTATTCGGCAGAGGCCTGCTGGGCCTTGCTGTCCTGCCAAAGCTGAACTTGTTTAAATCCGAACAGTCCGCCAAAAGCCAGGACCAGACCCATGACAATGGCGCCGCCGTTCTCGCGCAACCAGCCTTTGACCCGTTCGCTTTGTTCGTGTGAATCGTAAACTTCAACCATGATTAATCTTCTCTCTAAAGCCATTCAGGGCTTTGCTGTGATGAATGAAATTCTAGCCGGCTTTGCAGGCGGCGTTTGCCAGCCACTGCACCAACCAGTCTTGAAGTTGGTCCCATGCCAGCGCGATTTGTTCCCTGTCTTCGCGCAGGTACTTTACAGAAATCTGCTGTTGGCTGACCTCATCTTCTCCCAGGATCAGGGCCAGTGCGGCTCCACTGCGATCGGCGCGCTTGAACTGGGACTTGAAACTGCCCGAACCTGCGTTGCACACCAGGTTCAGCCCGGGAATGCTGGTGCGCAACCGCTCTGCCATGGCCATGCCTTCGCGTTTGGCCAGGTCGCCGGCCAGCACAAAGTAGGCATGTAAATCGCTGCCGGCTGGTATATCGGCCAGTTCCATCAGCGCAACGATGCGTTCCTGCCCCATGGCAAAACCCGTGGCCGGCCACGGCTTACCACCCTGCAGTTCCACCAGCCCATCGTAGCGTCCACCGGCGCAGATTGTGCCCTGTGCGCCGAGATCATCGGTGATCCATTCGAACACCGCATGACCGTAGTAATCCAGACCTCGTACCAGGCGCGGGTTAAGCGCATAGTCAATATTCATCCGGTCGAGGTAGCTGCGCAGTCCGTCAAAATGGGCCCGTGACTCGTCGCCGAGAAACTGATCCAGCGTGGGCGCATCACTCAGCAATGCCTGCACGTCCGGATTCTTGCTGTCCAGGATGCGCAAGGGGTTGCGCTGCAATCGCTCCAGACTTTCCGGGTCCAGCACATCTTCATGCTGTGCCATATAGGCCACGAGTGCTTCGCGGTACTGCGCCCGTTCCGCGGCGTTACCCAGGGAGTTTAATTCAAGACGGATGTTGCGCAGGCCCAGGGCATTCCAGATGCGCTCACCCATGGCCAGAAGCTCTGCATCAACATCAGGACCTGGCGCTCCGAACACCTCAGCGCCCATCTGGTGAAACTGGCGCGTGCGGCCTTTTTGCGGTCGCTCATGGCGAAACATGGGGCCGCGGTACCAGAGGCGCTCCGGCGCAGCGTAAAGCAGTCCATTCTGCAGCGCTGCCCGCACCACGCCCGCGGTATTTTCCGGACGCAGGCTCAATGAGTCACCATTGCGATCCGCAAAGCTGTACATCTCTTTCTCAACCACGTCCGTTGCCTGACCGATGGCACGGGTAAACACCTCGGTACGTTCCAGGACAGGTGTACGGATTTCACGAAAACCATACTGACCGAACACGTCGGACACAGTACGTTCCATGCGCTGCCAGGTTGCGATTGATTCGGGCAGCACGTCATGCATGCCCCTGATGGATTGGTAGCTCTGGCTCACGCTTTACCCTTCCGGCGTTGGCCTGGGTGGTTGGGTCGGACTGCTGTCGGTTTCAGATTCGGTGATATCCGTCGACGCGGAGTCCGCAACCATATTTCCAGCACCGGGGTTTTCCGTCGAAACCAGGCTGGACGGGTCAAGCAGCAGGCGGGCCACGTCATCACGCGTGAACGGCGCCAGATCAATCGGCTGACCATCCAGCGAGAGGTTCACCGCCGAGGAACGCCCCAGAGATACCCTGAACGGGCCATCATCGTTGTATTGGCGGCTTTCGCCGCCACGCAGAAGATCCTGCTCCAGAAGCTCGTCATTCGCACCGGTTATTTCGACCCAGCTGTCGGCTGAGGTTTCCAGCACAAGTCGATGCGCACCGTCGCCCGAAGCTGAGTCCGTCGTTGCCAGCTGTGCAGCTTCAATAGCACGCCAGGCCTGCAGTCCTGCATTACCGGTCTTGCTGCCTGTTCTGCTGCTTTGGCCACGCAGGCTTTCCAGCGAAGCAATGGAAGCATTGACGTGTTGAGTCACGCCGGTGTCAGTTTCGACAACCGGGCTGTCCGCCGGGACCTGCGCTGAATCAACACTCGTCAGCCGGACGGCTTCATGGGTGACCTGCCAGGCCAGCGTACCGACCAGCAGGGAAGCCAGGACATAACTGGCAACACGCAACCATCGGTCTGAGCTGCGTACCCGCGGGCGGGTTTCAAACACGGTCTGCACACCGGGGCTTTCAGTGGCGTAGCGGTCAAGTACACCCTGGCACCGCTCTTCATCTAACTGCAGCAAGGCACAGTAACGTTTGATGTGTCCGCGCAGGTAGACCGATGCAAGCGATACGGGCTGGTCTTGCTCGAGTGCCTCCAGAATGGTTTGCGGGCATTTAATCTGCGCGGAGACCTGCTGCAGGCTAAGGCCCTGTTGCAATCGGCGGGCGCGCAGCACTTCGCCGGAGGCCATGGGCAGCAATGGTTGCTGTTCAGCCATCAGCCTGTGAAATCCTGTGCTTCACGGGCTTCCTGGGTGGCCGGGAATCGCTGCATCAACTCATCCCGATAGTTGCGCGCCTGGTTTTCATTGTTCAGGTTTTTTTCAATGCGATAACCAAGCAGCAGGCTTTTTGCACTCATGACCGCGACCGTCTCATAACGTTGCATGAAGGCGCGGGCGCGCAAGAAATCCTGCCTCTCGAACATGAGTTCCGACATTGACAGGAGGGCTTCCGGAAAATTTGCGTTGTAGCCTAACGACCTGCGCAGATAATTCTCGGCCAGGCCCAGATTGTTCCTTTCCAGCGCGCACTCACCGGCGTTTGCCATTGCGACAGCCGGGGTCCGGTAAAACGGATCTTCGAGGGCAGCCTCAAAGTACCGGTCAGACTCGTTACCTCGTCCCACCCGGCAAAGAAAGGCACCGTAGTTGTTGTTGATGTCCCCATTACTGGGGTCAATGCGCAACGCCTCACGATAGTTCTCACCCGCATTGTCCATTTCTCCGAGGGTCTCGTAGAGCACGCCAAGCATTGTGTAGCCCGGGGCATAGTCATGATCGGACGATACCGCCTTTTTCAGTTTTTCGAGGGCAATTTCGTACTGACCACGGCTCATGTACTCAATTCCGAGCTGCGTATTGACCTCAGCCGCTTTGAGGGCCGCTTTTTCCTCACTGTCACGGTTTGCCGACGTAAAGCACCCCGCCAGCAACAGGCTCAGCGCCATGGCCGGGAGCAGTTTGTTAAACAGAAATTTGTTTACAAGATGCGCCATCAGGCCGGCTCCGCCTGGCTGGCAAGAAGCGTTTCGCGCCGGCGGGTACGATCCCGAAAGTCGCCCGCAAGTTGTCCACAAGCGGCATCGATGTCGTCACCACGTGTCTTCCTGACCGTGGCAATCAAGCCCCCTTCCCTGACAATATTCTGGAACGTGGTAATGCGCGGCGCCGGCGGACAGCGGTACCGGGTGCCGGGAAATGGATTGAAAGGAATCAGGTTCAATTTGCTCGGCAAACGACGCAGCAGACGAACCAGCTGCCGGGCCTGCTGCGGGCTGTCGTTAACGCCATCGAGCAGCGTGTATTCAAAGGTGACTGTACGCTTGTGCTGGCCTTCCAGGTAGCTGCGGCAGGCATCCATCAGCACGGCAATAGGATATTTGCGGTTCAGCGGCACGATCTGCTCTCGCACATCGTCTGTCGGCGCATGCAGCGACACCGCCAGGGCGACATCCGCGGCTTGCTTCAAGTCCAGGATACCGGGTACCAGGCCGGCGGTACTCACCGTCACGCGGCGCGAGGCCAGTCCAAAGCCGAGATCGGCCCGCATCAGCTGCAAGGCAGGGATCACCGCATTGAAATTCAACAGCGGTTCGCCCATGCCCATCATCACCACATTGGTAATGCGTCGTTTGCCGTTGCGCTCATGACCCAGTGCCTTTGCCGCCAGCCAGACCTGACCGATGATCTCGGCGGTCGTCAGGTTACGCGCAAAGCCCTGCGCACCGGTCGAGCAGAACGTGCAGTTCAGAGCACACCCAACCTGGGAAGACACACACAAGGTGCCGCGCCCCGGCTCGGGAATAAAGACGGTTTCCACCGCATTACCCCCGGGCAGACCCATAAGCCACTTGACCGTGCCATCGACCGATACCCGTTCGCTGACGACGCGTGGCGGCCGTATTTCGGCGAGATCTGAAAGTTTCTGGCGCAGCGCCTTGCCCAGATCGGTCATGGCTTCGAAATCAGCCACCTGCTGATGGTAGACCCAGCGCAAAATCTGCTCGGCACGATAGGGTTTTTCGCCAATGGAGACGAAAAAGTCGCGCAGACCTGGTTCGTCCAGATCGAGCAGATTGATGCGGGTGGCGGCGGCGCTCATCACTGGCTTAGCCGAGAGCTTCCTCGCCAAAGAAGTACACAATTTCCGTGCGCGCGGTGTCGGGTCCGTCTGAACCGTGAACTGCGTTGGCGTCGATGCTTTCGGCGAAATCAGCACGGATGGTTCCCGGGGCTGCTTCAGCCGGATTGGTGGCGCCCATCAGTTCGCGGTTCATGGCAATGGCGTTTTCACCTTCCAGCGCCTGGATCATTACCGGGCCGGATGTCATGAAAGCAACGAGATCATTGTAGAAGGGCCGCTCGCGGTGAACAGCGTAAAAACCGCCGGCTTCTTCTTCACTGAGCAGCGCCATACGGGCGGCAACTATCTTCAGACCGGCCTTCTCGAAGCGGGTATAAATTTCACCAATGACGTTTTTCGCCACGGCGTCGGGCTTGATGATGGAGAGAGTACGTTCGACAGACACTGAGAGGTTTCCTTTATCTTATTGAAATGCAGGGCTTATGATTTTTTTAAGGTCAGGTTTAATCGCGCCCGACCTAACTGTGCAATTTTACGGACAGCGGGGCCTTCCTGCAATGACCGCGCACAGCTGCGAAAGCCCGCCTTGACCCTGTTTGCAGGGGAATCTTAATATGGAGCCACCGGCCGGCCCGGGCCGAGCCAGGCGGGGCCGGGCACTATCTATGTTCATTCCTGCGGTAAATTACCGCGTCGACGGGGAACTGCATGACCTTAGTCTTTCTGGCCATTATCGCCTTGACGCTGATGGTGCTTGCCTATAACCGAATTCCCCTGCTCGTGTGCGTGGGCATTCTGGCGGCGGTCACAGTGATCCTGACCGAACAGCGACTGGTGTGGCCAACGCCGTCATGGTTCCGCTGGACCTACGGCATCATGACGGTCACCCTGCTCGGCTTTGGCATCAAGCCTTTGCGGCGCCTGCTTATTTCCAATCGCCTGTTAAGTATTTATCGCAAAGTCTTACCGAAGATGTCCACCACCGAGAGAGAAGCGCTGGAAGCGGGTACCGTGTGGTGGGAGGGTCAGATCTTTAGTGGACGCCCGCGCTGGCGGCGCCTGTTGAAGTATCCCCGTCCCAGTCTCAGTGAACGTGAGCAGGCATTTATCGACGGGCCGGTCGAAGAACTGTGCCGCATGCTGAACGACTGGGAAATCAGCGATCACTACCGGAAATTACCTGAGCCCATCTGGGACTTTCTCAAAGAGCACCGCTTTTTCAGCATGATTATTCCGCAGACCTATGGTGGTCTGGGCTTCTCCGCTCAAGGTAATTCCGCGGTGGTCATGAAGTTGGCGAGTCGCAACCTGACCACAGCGGTAACAGTCATGGTACCCAACTCCCTGGGGCCCGGTGAATTACTCCTGCACTACGGAACCGAAGCGCAGAAAGAGTACTACCTGCCGCGCCTGGCCAGGGGTCAGGAAATTCCCTGTTTTGCGCTCACCGGAACCAGCTCAGGCTCCGATGCGGCGAGCATGCCGGACGAGGGCATTGTGTGCATGGGTGAGTTTGAAGGGCAGGAAGTGCTGGGTCTGCGTGTCACCTGGTCCAAGCGTTACATTACTCTGGCGCCCGTGGCGACCGTCCTGGGCCTGGCTTTTCGCGCCAAGGACCCGGATGGTCTGCTTGGAGACGAGGTTGATCTGGGCATCACCTGCGCGTTGATCCCCACCGCTACACGCGGGGTAAAGATTGGCAACCGGCACATGCCAATCGGCGCGGTATTTCAGAATGGACCGACCCAGGGTAAAGATGTGTTTATTCCGATGGACTGGGTAATCGGTGGTCAGGCACGGCTTGGTGAAGGGTGGCGCATGCTCATGCAAAGCCTGGCGGCCGGACGCGCCATTTCCTTGCCGGCTCTTGGAACCGCCGGTGGCAAGATGTCTACCTTGCTAACCGGCGCTTATGCACGCATTCGCAAACAGTTTGGAATTCCCATCGGCCTTTTCGAGGGCGTTCAGGAACCCCTGTCGCGTATTGGCGGGCGCACCTACCGCATGGATGCCGCGCGTAAACTGACCCTGGTGGCCCTGGACCAGGGTGAGAAGCCATCGGTCCTTTCGGCGATATTGAAGTATCAGTTGACCGAGGGAAACCGCCAGACCGTCAATGACGCGATGGATGTTCATGGTGGCAAAGGCATTATCCAGGGACCAAATAACTACCTCGCCCATGCCTACAGCGCCCTGCCCGTTTCGATCACCGTCGAAGGGGCCAATATCCTCACACGCTCGCTTATCATTTTCGGCCAGGGGGCGATTCGCGCTCATCCCTGGCTGCTGAAAGAGATGGAGGCCGCGCAGGCACCACCAAGCACTGCGGCGCGTCGGGATTTTGACAACGCACTGTTCTCCCATGTCGGCTATACGATCAGCAACCTGGTTCGCGCTTTTATGCTGGGCATGACCGGCAGCCTGGCCACGCGCAAGCCGGTGCGTGGACCGACCGGTAATTTTTTCCGCCAGGTAACCCGTATGAGTGCTGCCTTTGCCCTTGTGGCGGACGCGGTGCTGCTGACCCTGGGTGGTAAATTCAAATTCAAAGAGACACTGTCGGGACGATTCGCCGATGTGCTGATTCACCTCTATCTGTGCAGCGCAGTACTCAAGCGCTTTGAGGACGATGGACGCCCGCCGGAGGATCTGCCTCTGGTGACCTGGGCCATCGAGGACAGTCTGTACAAGGTGCAGAACAGCCTGCTGGGTATTTTGCAGAACTTTCCCCTGCCCTTGCTGGGCGGATTTCTGCGCATCGTGGTATTCCCGCTGGGAAGACCCTATGCGCCGCCCACAGACAATACCTCTGCTGCTGTTGCCAAATTATTGCTGAGCGAAAATGAGAGTCGCGACCGCCTGACTGCGGGGGTCTATCTTTCCGATGCTGACGATGCCGCCGGGCGGGTCACCAATGCTTTCCACCTTGTTCTCGAGTCTGCCGAGGCGGAACAGGCCATTCGCAACGCCCTGAATGAAAGTGTCTCTCTGGATAACTACGAGCAGCTGGTAAAACGCGCGGTTGAGGCCGGGGTAATCAACGAAGAACAGGCGCAGTTGGTGCGCCTGGCCCAGGAAGCCTGTGCCAAAGCAGTCGCTGTGGATGATTTTCCCAAATCGCAGATCGAGGGGTTTGAAAAACCCGCCTTTCGTCCGGCCGTGCATGAAAAGACGGAAAAAACCGCCTGAGCTGCGGCGCCTCCCCACTTTTTGAACACATCAGCCTGCCTGTCTTGCTTACCTTGCCGGGCCGGCTTTACGGGTCAGTTTTGCCGGACGGGCCCAGCATTTCCCGGATATTGTCAGCCTGCTGCAGGCCATCGGCATAACCCATGCGGATGAGTTCACGGCAGTACGCACCCTCGAACAGCAGATAACTGGCCATCCGCCAATCCCGGCCCCAACCACCGAGTGTTTTCAACAACAGCTTGACCGAGCCTGGCATGCTGGCAGCATGCTCTGCGGTCACATCGCGCAGGTCCCGGCTGGGTCTGATCACCACCGCCCGAATCGGTTTGAGCAGTGAGTCCTCCTGCTGTGCCTTTGGGAGCAGCGCCAGAGTACGGTTGATACGCTCAAGGCGTGCGAGGTCGGAGTTCAGTGAGTCCATGAAAATCGTATCGAGCAGGTAACCACCGATCTCGCCGGCGCTTGGGTACGGGGTACGGCGCACAGGCGCAGGG
Organism: uncultured Gammaproteobacteria bacterium; assembly: GCA_942491555.1. GTDB lineage: Bacteria > Pseudomonadota > Gammaproteobacteria > Xanthomonadales > SZUA-36 > Marinihelvus. The sequence goes on along the minus strand of CALOBN010000003.1, from coordinate 111,271 downwards.
TCGGGCTTTTCATCACGCGTGGCAATCACCAGCAGGCGGTCTGCACCCAGGTGAATCGCCGGGCTCAGCGGCGCGCTCATGCGCATGCCGCCATCGCCGTAAAACTCATTGCCGATGCATTGCGCGGGAAACAGCATCGGCAGCGCGACCGATGCCATGATGTGGTCCACGCTGAGCCGGGCTTCCTCACCGCTGCGCCGGCTGCGCTCCCAGGGCCCCAGGGAAGGTTGCCCCTGAAAGAAACTCACCGCTCGTGCCCGGGTATACGCCGAGGCGGTAATTGCCACGCCGTCAAGGTCATTGGCCTTCAGGGAGGCATCGATACCCTCTGTTTTCAGTGACCGCTGGAGCAGTTCACGCAACGGCGTGTTGTCCAGCAAAGCCCGCGGTGCGACCGGGAAAAAACCGCCGGAGCCGAGAGATACGCCCCAGCGCAGCGCCGAACTCAGAACGGTCCATGGGTCAGTCCGGTAAATATCCGCGCAGTGCAGGTCTGACCAGAAGTGTTCCAACCGGGCGACGGCATGGCCCAGGTCGCCGGCATGACTGGCCAGGACCGCGGCATTGACCGATCCGGCGGAGGTGCCCGTAATCACCGCGAACGGGCCGGTTCCCGGCGGGCACATTTCGGCCACCGCACGCAGCACGCCAACCTGGTAGGCACCACGGGCGCCACCACCGGGCAACACCACACCGATTCGTGGATGGGCCGGTTCTGTCATTGCCGGCACGGATTGCCTGGAAACTTCAGGTTCATGCCCGGCACGCTACGTGCCGATCGCCAATAGCGCAAGTTGCGGCGGCTTGCAGGTTTTTGTGCAGCGCTTATCCGCCCGGCCCGTCACGTTATACTCGCAGACCACGAACCAGAACCTATGGCTGGCTGTCGTTGTCTCATCATCAGAAAAATCCGGAACCGGGCTAATGTCAGCAACACCACTCAAAGAACACCATTGCACCCCCTGTGAGGGCGGCATAGATCCGCTGAGCGAAGCCCGGATTGCCCGACTGCTGCCGCAGGTGCCCGACTGGCAATTGGCAGATGATGGCCTGGCCATCCAGCGACGCTTTGAGTTTGCGCATTTTAACAAGACGATGGCGTTCGTTAATCTGCTTGCCTGGATTGCCAACCGTCAGGGACATCACCCCGACTTCACTGTTGGTTTCTACCATTGTGACGTGCGCTTTACGACTCATGCCATCGGTGGCCTGTCTGAGAATGACTTCATCTGTGCCGCGCGCGTCGATGCCCGGATGGCAAGCTGAACTGGAAAGCCGCACTGGAAACTTGAATTGGGAACCTGAACATGCCGAGCCTTAGCGCCGAAGACCCTGTTACCGATCCGGCTGCAAATGCCGACGCCAACCCGGCAGCCACCCAGGAGCGTAAGGCCCGTTTGTACGCGGCCATTGAGTCCGTGAACGGCATTTTGCTCGGCAAAGACACCCAGGTAAAACTCTCATTTGCCTGCTTGTTGGCACGTGGTCACCTGCTGATCGAAGATCTGCCGGGCGTCGGTAAGACCACCCTGGCGCACGCCCTTGCCCGGGCGCTGGGAGCGCACTATCAGCGCATCCAGTTCACCTCGGATCTGATGCCGGCTGACATTGTTGGCGTGTCCATTTACCGGCGGGACCAGGAGCGGTTTGATTTCCACCCGGGTCCGATTTTTGCTGATGTGGTGCTCGCCGATGAAGTTAACCGGGCCACCCCCAAAACCCAGAGCGCCCTGCTTGAAGCCATGGCCGAGGGCCAGGTCACGGTTGAGGGCAAGACGCATTCCTTACCCGATCCGTTTTTTGTCATTGCCACCCAGAACCCGCTGGACCTTGTCGGCACCTTCCCCCTGCCCGACTCACAACTGGACCGTTTCCTGATCAGTATCAGCCTTGGTTTTCCGTCGCCCGAGGTAGAGCGCGAACTGCTCCTGGGTGAAGCACGCGCGACGTTACTGGAGCGCACGCAAGCCAGCCTCAGCCCGGCAGACCTCAAAGCGCTGCAGGATGACTGCGAGCGCCTGCATGTCAGCGAGCCTTTGCTGGCCTATCTGCAGGCCTTGCTGGCAGAAACCCGCAACAGTCGATGGTTTGAGACCGGCCTGTCACCCCGGGCCGGCCTGGCCTTGCTGCGCTGCGCCCGTGCCCATGCCTTTATCGAAGGCCGCGACTTTCTTGCGCCCGAAGACATCAAAACCGTGTTTCCGGGACTTGCCCGGCACCGTATGACCGTCAGCCACGGTATGGAGACCAGTGTGGAAGACCAGGTAAGCGGTCTGCTGCAGACGGTCCCCGTCCCCTGAGCGACACCCTGCGCGCGATGAATACCAGCGCCGCGTCCCCCGCTGCACAACTCAAACGACCCCGTGCCAGTGCACTCCGGCGTGCCAGCGCGAGGCTCTGGCCCGGCGATGCCTTGCGTGAAAAAGTCCTGGTTCGCGTCAAGCGGCGCAATGGCGACACCGCATTGCCATTCAACCTGGTCTACCGGCAAATTTTCATACTGCCCACACTGTTCGGAACCGGTTTTGGCCTGATGCTGATGATAACCGCGCTTGGTGGTTTGAATTTCAACAACAACCTGGCGCTTTTGCTGGTGTTTATCACCGGTGCGGCGGCCCAGTTAACCACCCATATCGCCTACCGCAACCTGGTTGGACTTGAAGTTCAGGCCGTAAGCGCAGAGCCGGTGTTTGCCGGTGAAACAGCGTGTTTCAAATTGCACCTGGGCAACCCCACCGACCGCCCCCGCTACAGTCTGGCCGGGTCACTGGCCACAAACCGGCACGGTGATTGCATTGACTTACCGGCCGGATCGCAGCGCGCCATGCAGCTGGCAATGCCAAGCAAGACACGCGGCTGGTTATATGCGCCGCCCCTGCGTATCGAAACCCGTTATCCGCTTGGCCTGTTCCGGGCCTGGTCGTGGCTGTTTCCGTGCGCGCGCTGCCTTGTCTATCCGCAACCTGCGCGGGATGTGCCAGCCTTGCCCACTACCGGCGAAGGTGACCGGGGTGAGGCGCGCAAAGGCGACGGCGATCAGGTGCACGGCCTGCGTAATTATCGGCCTGGCGATTCTCTGAAGCATATTGCCTGGCGCACCAGCGCCCGCCACAACCAGCTCTACAGCCGGGAGCTGGAATCACCCCGGGACGCGGCCTGTGTGCTGGATTTTCGGGTTCTGGAAGGTATGGGCACGGAACAACGTCTCAGCGTGCTCACCGCCTGGGTGCTGCGGGCGGAGCATCGCCAATTGATCTACAGCCTGGTATTGCCCGATCGTCGTATTGAGCCATCCAGCGGGCCGGCGCATCGCGCGGCCTGTCTTGAAGCACTGGCCTTGTTTGCCTGATGAAAGCCGATTGGTCCAATCCCATGTATTGGGTAATCGCGACCCTGCTGGTGGCGCTGCTTCCCCAGCTCACCAGCATGCCGCCGCTACTCATTGCTATCACCTTGCTGCCAATCGCCTGGCGACTGCTCGCGGAGATCAAACGCTATAAACCGCTGCCGGTCATACTGCGCCTGGCAATTACCATCACAACCCTGGTCTTGCTGGTCGCTACCTATGGAAACCTGCTCGGACGCCGCGCTGCGGTTGGTCTGCTGTGCGTGATGCTGGCGCTCAAGCTGCTGGAGACCTTCAAGACACGTGATGCACGGGTGGTCGCCAGCCTGTGCCTGTTCCTGTGCGCCACACAATTCCTGTTTTCCCAGGGCATGGGCATGGTGTTCTATGGGGCGGCTGTGATGGTCGGCGCACTCGTATCGCTGGCCCTGATCGAGCGTCGCGAGGCATTTCTGCCCAAAGGCCAGACACCAACGATGGGTCGGGGCGTGCTGGGCGAAGTGGGTTTCGGCACCCGCCTGTTGCTTATTGCGGTTCCCATCGGACTGGCCCTGTTCCTGTTTTTCCCCCGCTGGGGTAGCCCTCTGTGGGGTTTACCTGAACGCTCCCTCGATTCCAGGACCGGTCTCAGTGACAGTATGACCCCGGGCAGTATCCAGGCCCTGTTTATGGATGATTCGCCCGCGTTCCGGGCCACCTTTGACGGTGATGTGCCCCCGCAAAGCGCTTTGTACTGGCGCGGTCCGGTGATGTGGAATTTTGACGGCCGCACCTGGAATATGAGTCGTTGGAGCAACAGTATTGAGCCTGACGAGCTGCCGGATGCCCAGACCGCGTCTTATCGATACGAGGTACAGCTTGAACCGAATGAACGAAACTGGTTGTTTGCCCTCGACTATCCCGTCGCCAAACCCGAAGCTGCCCACCGCTTGACGTTCGACTTTCAATTGCTGACCCGTCGTGGCGTCACCCAGTTAACAGCCTACGAGGTGATCTCCAACCCCGATTTCATTGATTCACCGGAACTCAAAGTCACGTTCCGCAACATGGCCCTTGCCCTGCCTGAAGGTTTTAACCCGCGCACGGCGGAGATGATGGAACGATGGCGGGCGGAGGCGGAAACAGATGCTGCGCTGGTCCGCCGGGCACTCGCGCACTTTAACACCGAAGCCTTCCGTTACACCCTCAACCCGCCATTGCTCTCCGGTGATTCGGTAGATGAGTTCCTGTTTGATACACGCGCCGGCTTTTGTGAGCACTATGCCTCGGCTTTTACGGTCATGATGCGCATGGCGGGCATTCCTGCGCGTGTTGTCACCGGCTACCAGGGCGGCTGGTTTAATGACTTGGGCAATTACATGTTGGTACGTCAGTCCGATGCACATGCCTGGGCTGAAGTCTGGTTGCCCGGGGTCGGGTGGACCCGTATAGACCCTACGGCGGCCGTGGCACCATCGCGAGTGGAGAGCGGCTCATTGGGTGCGCTGGGTGACCGCCGGCATTTTCTGGACTACGAATGGTACCGGGAGTTACGTAATGGCCTGGACTGGGTAAACCGATCCTGGAATGACTGGGTGATCGCTTTTGATGCGCAAAAACAGTCTGGCATTCTGAGTTTTATGGGTGTCGGGCAACTCAGCGCCCGTGGCCTGGTTGGCCTGCTGGCAGCCAGCCTGCTGCTCGGTGGTCTTTTGATGGCGCCGTGGTTGTTGCGCCTCAGCCGGGGCCGGGAGCGTGATGCGGCGTTGCGGGCCTGGCGGCTGTTCATTACACGCCTGGGCAAAGCCGGCCTGCCGGTCAGTTTCTCCTTGGGGCCGCTGGAAGTGGCGACGATGGCGCAGCAACTTCCCGGTACATCGGCAGACGAGGCACAGGCGCTCGCTCTGTCCTGGCTCAAGCTGCGCTACGCGGATGAACAACAGGAACGCGCGCAATTATTGCGCGCCCTGAAACGGTTCAAACCCGGGACCGCAGCGCAAAAAGTCAGTTGACCAAGCACTCTGTGTAGCCATCAGAAATAGCTTAACCCGACCAATGGCACTCCAGTAACGCGTCCGGACAACTTATACTCCAAGGGTCTTTTGAGGGAACCCGGTAACGGGAGGAGGCAGACCACCCATGGAAACACTGCTGCTGCTTATCCTGGTGCTGGGCGCCGGAATTATCTGGATTTACAACCGCCTTGTGCGCCAGCGAAACATCGTCAACGCAGCCTGGTCTGATATCGACGTTCAGCTGCAGAAACGCCATGAACTGGTCCCCAACCTGGTGGCCACGGTTCGGGGATATATGAAACATGAAGCGCAGGTCCTGGAGCAGACCACGCTCAGCCGCAGCGCTGACCCGGGATCACTGGCACCCCTCGCAGCCCAGGAAACAGGCCTCTCCCGGCAGCTCGGCCAGTTGTTCGCCCTGGCTGAGGACTACCCCGACCTCAAGGCCAGCGAGGGCTTCCAGCAATTGCACGAAAGCCTGGTGAGTATTGAGGACGACCTCCAATATGCACGGCGCTATTACAACGGCGCCGTGCGCGACAACAATACGCTGGTGCAAAGCTTTCCGGTGAACCTGGTATCAGGTCCTTTCGGTTTTGGCACTGCCGAGTTTTTTGAAATTGAACTGGCCAGCCAGCGTGAGGCGCCCCGTGTTGAGCTGTAAGTTAATCATCCGCGCTGCATATTCAGCAAAGGAGGCTTTGACGCTGGTCGTCCTGGCACTCATCCTTTGCCTGCCGGTCAGCGCGGCTGCCAAGGAGCGAATACTTTCCTACCACGTCGATGTCGAGATTCTGCCGGACGCCAGTTTACTCGTGCATGAGCAAATCCGGGTGCAAGCTGAGGGCAAACAGATACGCCGCGGTATTTACCGGGACTTTCCTACCCGTTACCGGGACCGCCATGGCAACCGGGTAAACGTGGACTTCCAATTGCTTGACGTGACGCGCAACGGAGCGCCGGAAGCGCACCATACGGAGCAGGTTTCCAACGGCATTCGTATTTATGCCGGATCCGGCAACCAGTATATTGAAAACGGTCAGCACGTTTATGAGCTTCGTTACAAAACCACCCGCCAGATTGGTTTCTTTGAAGGTTTTGATGAGCTGTACTGGAATGTCACCGGCAATGGCTGGGCCTTCCCCATTGATGCGGCCAGCGCCCGTATCTCGCTGCCGGGGAATGTTTCACCCGGGCAGCTGGAAACCGCGTTCTACACCGGCCCCCAGGGCAGCACAGGACAGGCTGCGAGGGTAGAGGTCCGCAATGGCCGGACGGTGTTTTTTGAGACCACCGCGCCGCTGGCAGCCCGCGAGGGACTGACCGTCGCCGTAGGCTGGCCCAAGGGCCTGGTGGTCGAGCCGACACGCAATCAGAAAGTGGGCTGGTTTTTTCGCGATAACGGCGGCGCCCTGGTGCAGTTACTCGGCTTGCTGGCGATTTTCAGCTGGTACCTGTGGGCCTGGAACCATAAAGGACGTGATCCCGCCAAGGGTGTCATTATTCCCCGGTACGAACCACCCGGGGGTCTGTCGCCGGCGGCCAGCCTGTATGTAAAGGAGATGAGCTTTAAGCAAAAAGCCTTTACCGCGGCAATCGTCAGCCTGGGCGTCAAGGGCTACCTGACGATTGAGGAGGAAGATGGCGAATTTACCCTGCATGGTGTTGGCAAACATGCGACAGGGGAGCGACCATCTCTCAGCCCCGGCGAGCAGGCAGTTCTCAATGCGCTGTTGCCCGGCGGCAGCGGCAGCATCACGATGGACAACAAGGAACACAAGGCTTTTGGTACAGCGCGGTCCGTTCTGAGCCAGGCTCTGAAAAAGGAATACAAGGGGCGCCTGTTCAACCTCAATGTGGTCTATGCAATTCCCGCATTCCTGCTGACCATTATCACGGCGGTCCTGGCCGGTGCACTGGGACAGGAGAATCCCGCCATCTGGATCGTCTGGATACTGCTTATCATCATTATCCATATCATCTTCATCCTTCTGCTGAAGGCCCCGACCCTTATCGGACGCAAGGTCATGGACGAGATCGAGGGCTTCAAGATGTACCTGTCGACCGCTGAAGGCCAGCGCCTGGACCGCATGAAGTCACCCCGGATGACGCCGGAGTTGTTCGAGATGTTCCTGCCCTATGCTTTTGCCCTCGGCGTGGAAAACCGCTGGACGCGACGCTTTCAGAGCGAGATTCCCCGGGAAGAACGGGAGGCGGCAGGCTATCACCCGGCCTGGTACAGCGGCGACATCGGGCAGGCCTCGACACTGCATCACATTGGTTCCAAGCTTAACAGTCAGCTTTCGGGTGCAATTTCTTCTGCAGCCACACCCCCAGGATCATCCTCGGGCTCCGGTGGTGGCGGTTCTTCCGGTGGTGGTGGCGGCGGCGGCGGTGGTGGCGGCTGGTAAACAGCGTCGCAAAGCTGAAACGTTTATCGGCTTGAACCCGGGCGCAGTACTGTATATATTTACAGTACCTGTAATGGAGCCCGGTCATGAGCGAAAAACCCCTGACACCCCGCCAGAGAGAAGTTCTCAGGTATATATCAGAACATATTGATAATAATGGATTTCCCCCTACCCGGGTGGAACTCTCCAGTCATTTTGGCTTTAGTTCACCCAATGCTGCTGAAAGTCATCTGAGGGCCCTGGACAGTAAAGGGGTCATTCACCTGGAGCGGGGTCGTTCGCGTGGCATCACCCTCACCACCCTGGCGCAGGCCAGCCTGCCAGGGCAACCCCGCAGCAGCCTGCCCCTGATCGGACGCGTGGCCGCCGGCAGTCCGGTGCTCGCCCAGGAAAACATCGAGCATGAATACCGTCTCGACCTGGACCTGTTCAACCCCCGTCCTCATTACCTGCTGCGGGTCGAGGGGCTCAGCATGCGTGATGCAGGTATTTTCGATGGCGACCTGCTGGCAGTACATCGCACACCTGAGGCGCGCAACGGCCAGATTGTCGTGGCGCGTATCGAGGACGAGGTCACCGTCAAACGTTTTGAGCAGCAGGGGCACCAGGTATTGCTGCATGCCGAGAATCCGGATTTTGCGCCGATCAGGGTCGACCTGCGTCACCAGGCCCTGGCAATCGAAGGCCTGGGTGTCGGGGTGATCCGCCCGACACTCGAACCCTGATCGCTGCTACCCGGCACATGCGCAACCCTCTTCCCGATTCATTGCAGCACCCATTGCTGTGGCAGGGCAGTCGCCGCCAGGCGCATATACCGGTCCTGTCTTCGGGTGATGAACGCCTTGACCGGATCCTGCCCGGGGGTGGCTGGCCGCTCGGCGCCCTGACCGAACTACTGGTGGCGCGCGACGGAGTGGGTGAGCTCAGCCTGTTGTTGCCCACCCTGGCACAGATCTCCCGCAACGGCGGCTGGATGGTGCTCGTTGACCCGCCATGGACACCCTATCCGCCCGCCATCCATGGTCATGGCATTAACCTGGAACGCTTACTGGTAATCAGTACCCGTGATGCAGGTGAATCACTGTGGGCCTGTGAGCAGGCCTTGCGCGGTGTGCGCGGCGGCGTGGTGCTCAGCTGGTTACGCGGCCATCGCCACAAAGCCGGCTTCAAACATCTGCGGCGCCTGCAACTGGCCGCCCGCAGCGGACAGAAAGGCGCGTTTTTGTTCCGCTCATCCGGGGTTGCCGGCCAGTCTTCACCAGCCAGCCTGCGCCTGCTGCTGGATGTGGATGAGCAGGACCTGTGCCTGACCCTGCTCAAGGGACGTGGTTGCCACCCCGGCGCGGCAGTCCGTTTGCGCCGCCAGCACCTTGAACGGCCACCGGCACTTACCCTGCCCCGCGACAAGGCACAGGGGCGGCGGCCACTGCCAGGCAGCACCGGCGCCGGGAATCTTACTCATCGACCACCGGCCGGTAACGCATGACCCCGCTGTGGCTGGCCATAGAGTTGCCGCACCTGGCCCTGGACCTGTTGTCACGGGGCAAGGAAGGCGTTCGCGATCTGCCGATGGCCATCAGCGACGCAGACGCCCGGCGCCCGAAAATTCTTGACTGCAACCCGGCAGCAAGCCGTCTTGGTATCCGGGCCGGTATGCCGCTCAATGCAGCCCGCGGGCTGGCCGGCGCCCTGCAGCTTACCGACCGGGATCCGCATGCAGAGCAGCAGGCCCTGGAGCGCCTGGCAGCCTGGTGTTACCAGTACAGCAGCGCGGTCAGTATCCTGCCCGGACGGCATGCCCTGTTGCTGGAGAGTGGCGGCAGTGAGCGTTTGCTGGGCGATTCGGCTGCACTGGCACAACGCCTGACCGGTGAGTTGCTTAACCTGGGCTATCACGCCCATGCCGGCACCGGCCCGACACCGGAAGGCGCGCTTCTGGCCGCACGCCGCGGCCTGAACCTGCCCACCCTGAAGGCCTTGCAGGAGACCCTCAGCAACCTGCCCCTGGAGGCGCTTCTTATTGAGCCTGCACAATATGCGGCGCTGGAAAAAATGGGCTTCCGCCGGGTGCGCGATGTGATGCGCCTACCGCGCAAGGCGCTTGCCCGGCGCCTGGGCACAGCCATGGTGGAGTACCTGGACCGACTCAGTGGCGTACGGCCGGACCCGCAGCGCCACTGGATACCCCCGGAGCGTTTCAGCAGCCTCATGGACCTGCCCGCAGAGGTGAGCAACAGCCAGGGCTTGCTGTTTCCCCTGCGCCGCCTGGTCGGCGAGCTGTGTGGCGTACTGCGCGCTGCTGACCGGGGCATACAGGAACTGAATATCCACCTGCAGCTGCGCAGTGGCGAAGAGCGCCTGCAGCTGCGCCTGCAGCAGCCATCACGGGATGAGCAACATTTTATGGACCTGCTGCGCGAGCGCCTGGAGCGCTTCCGGCTGCCACAGCCGGCCTGCAGCCTGTCCCTGGATACCGACGAATTTCTTGGTTTTGACGCAGCGCCCCAGGGCTTATTTGTCGACCCGGATAACCCGGCATCAAATCCGGTGGAGCCCCTGCTGGAACGCCTGCGCGCCCGCCTGGGCGAGGCGGCGGTCGCGGGGCTTAACGGTGTGGAAGATCATCGCCCGGAATACAGCTGGGCACGCCGCCGCCTGGAGGAGCCGGCACGCTGCCAGTCCCTGCCCCATCGACCGGTCTGGCTGCTGCCCCGGCCCGAGCGCTGCCGCATTGAAGATTACCGCGTGCTGGCCGGTCCGGAGCGCATTGAGAGCGGCTGGTGGGATGGACACGATTGTCGCCGCGACTACTTCGTGGTGCGTGACTGCCATGGCAGCACACTGTGGGCCTACCGCGAGTACAAGCCGCAACCGGGCTGGTATCTGCAGGGGCTGTTTGGCTAAACCCTGAAGCCATCAGCAATGCTTTGCCTTAACCGGATGAATTGCGTACCGTAAACACAGCAGGGCCAGCCGGTCCTGTCTTGAAGTGAGGTGCCATGAACGTCGTCGGCAAACTGTTTCTGAAAGGCCTGGCCGTGATCATTCCGATCAGCCTGACCCTGGCCATTGCCTGGTGGCTGGCGGCAAGCGCGGAACGCTTGCTGGGCGGCCTGCTAATTCAATTATTACCGGAGGGCTGGTACGTTCCGGGCATGGGCCTGGTCTCGACCATGGCGCTGATTCTGCTGGTCGGCCTGCTGTCCCATGTCATCATTTTCCAACGTTTATTTGAATGGGGTGAAGGCGTGCTGGCGCGCCTGCCCCTGATTAAAACCATTTATTCGGCTCTGAAAGATTTTTTTGGCTACTTTGCACCGGATGCCAACCGGGGTTTCAGCAAGGTGGTCATGGTGCGCCTGACTGGACAGGACTACGAGGCGCTCGGCTTTGTCACCCGTGAAACCTTTGACGACCTGCCCATCAACCCGGTCTGCGAGGACCCGGTCGCTGTCTACCTGCCCATGAGCTATCAGATTGGCGGCTATACGCTGTACCTTCCACGCACCTGCCTCACTCCCGTGGACATAAAATTCGAAGACGCGATGCGCCTGGCCGTTACCGGCGGTGTCAAACGCCAGGCCACAGAACTACCCCTGAAAAAGCCCTGATCCTTGATGGGCACAGCGATTGCACACTTCATACAACTGGCCGTCATGACCACTGCAAGCCTGTTCCTCGCATGCAAAATAGCCAACTACCCCATACCGGACTGGCGCAAGGTCGCCGCTGCTGCCGCCTTTGCCCTGATTTACACACTACCCCTGGGTTTGATCATCCACATTGCCGCTCCGCTGGCGCTATGGTTCGTGATGACCGACCCGGACACCGACCGCAGCAACCGCCTGCCGGTATTTCTGCTCACCTACCTGTTTACCGCAATGCTAACCTTGCTGTTCTTCTCGATGACCAACTAAATCCAGACCTTCATGGTCCTGGGGGCGCCCAAACCGTAGCCCGGTATCTGCCGAACGGTCCTTCGCCGGGCTTTGCCCGGTTCCCTCGCTCGTTGCACCTTGGTCGGGTCGGCCCGACTGGCCATCCCTGGCCAGGCGGACCTCAAGCTGCGTCCTGCAGCTTGACCCGAGTCGGTTTCACTCCCTCGGCGAAGGCCCTGATGGTTCGGCAGATACCGGGCTACGTTTTGGGCTGGATCATAAGCGCCTGACGGTTGAAAACTCTAGGCCAGATTCATGATGAGGGCGGTTAGCAGGCCGCGGAGGACGAGATCGGGGACGGCCTCGTCGAACAGGTCGGTGTCGGCGAACAGGCTGGAGAAGCCGCCGGTGGCGATGACGCGGGGTTTGACGCCGTCGAAGGCATCCTTGCTGACGCCACGCATGATTTCGCGGAGGGCGCCCAGGTGGCCAAAGTAGAGGCCGGACTGGATGGAGGCGGCGGTGCTGCGTCCCAGGCACTGGTCGGCCTTCCGGATTTCCACGGAACTGAGGCGCGCGGTGCCCTGATCGAGCGCCTGCATGGACAGACGCAGGCCGGGAATGATGACCCCGCCCTCATAATCACGCTCTGCGCTGATGGCATCCACGGTCGTGGCAGTCCCCAGATCCAGAATGAGAAGGTTTTCATCCGGATACATCTGGGTGGCCGCGATGGCATTGGCAATACGGTCCGAGCCCACTTCGAGCGGGTTTCGATAGCGAATTTTCAATCCGGTTTTGGCGCCCACTTTGAGAACGAAGGGCTCCTTGCCGAAGTACTTCTGACAGCCGTTAACAATGCTGTAGACCACTTCCGGAACCACGCTGCACAGGGCGACATTGCTGACAGCATCCGGGTCAAAACCGTTTTCGCGCAGCGCGGCGCGAAAGAACAGGCCATATTCGTCAGAGGAAGCACCTTGTTTCGAGGTTTTACGAAACGTCAGGCGCAGCTGATCACCCTCGAACAGGCCGCCGAAAATATGGCTGTTACCAATGTCCAGACAAAGAATCATGCGGGCTCTCCGAGAAACTCCGCCAGCTGATGCGCCAGCTCTGTGTGATCTGCCGCTGCCTGGCGGCGGCCATCGGGGCGGTGCAGCTCAAAGCTGTGGCGCTCAGCTGAGATCTCACTTAAATCATTGTGCACCACCAGATCGCTGCTGCCGTTGCTGAACAAGCGCTGCACTGCATCGCTTGCGGCACCCGCATCCGCACCGGACGTGAGTTTGAAACCCACGACCCGCAGGGCAGGATTCCGGGCATAGTCGCGCAGCCGGTTGAGCAGTTTCGGGTTGGGGGTAAGGCTAATGTTCAGTAACCCGCCGGAGCTTAGTTTTTCGCTGCAAGCGCCCTGGTGTCCGCCCACCTGGCTGACCGAGAAATCACTGATCGCAGCAGCATGAATAACTCCATCAAAGTGCCCGGCGCCGAGCAGACTTTGCAGTTGCTGGTCCAGATCCTGGAAGCTGCTGTAATACGCCCGGGTGACGTTCGCGGTGGGCTCAATCGAGCCGGTACCACCCAACCAGGTCACCGTATGCCCCAGGCGACTCAATTCATCGGCCAGCACGGCGGCAGTGCGCCCGCTGCTGTGATTGCCGATATAGCGCACCGCATCGATAGGCTCACGCGTGCCACCGCCGGTGACCAGCAAACGCTTACCGGCCGGTTTGCCAGCCGCTTCAAACGCCAGGATTGATTCGATGTGCTGCAGGATCGCCTCGGGTTCAAGCATGCGTCCCGCGCCCTGTTCGCCACAGGCCAGTTCGCCTTCTGCGGTGGGCAGCACATGGATTCCCCAGCTTTTCAATTTCGCAAGATTCTCCCGGGTGGCCGGATAATCCCACATGTGGGTATTCATGGCAGGAACAATAAACTGCGGTGCGCGGCGGGACCAACAGGCCTGCCACAAGGTGGTCACGGCATCGTCGGCCAGACCATTGGCAAACCGGGCCAGGAGGTTGGCGCTGGCCGGACAGGCCACCACCAGGTCCGCCCACTGCGCCCAGCGGATATGGTCCATGGCCTGCCCGGCTTCAAAGGTGTCCGCAAAAACCGGCTCGCCGCTGAGGCCTTCCAGCGTGGCCCGGCCCACAAAATGGGCCACCGAGCCGGTGGTCGCCACGCGCACGGTATGCCCGGCCCTGGTCCAGGCGGAAATCAGCTGGGTTGCCTTGGCGCAGGCAATGGAGCCTGACATCAACATCAGAATATTGCGCTGCGTACGAGAGGCATTTGAATTTGGAGGTTTAGCGGGCATGGGGCTGCTCCAGGGGTACGTTGTCAATCAGACGGGTGTCACCAAGACGCGCTGCGGCCAGGCGCCGGCCCTCGAAATCCTCGATGTAGTCCACCTCGAAACCCAGTTTTTCGAGTGCCTTGACGGCGTCTTCCACCCTGGCCTGAGTGACCAGCTGGCGATGTAACTGCGGCGCCAGCAGACGCTCCTGGCGATTCAGTCTGCGGTTGCGGGAAGACAGGGCCAGCCCGTCGTGATCCCGCACAACGGGGCAGGCAACGATCAGTGTTTCAATAAACAGGGCCCCGGCCATGTCGCGGATCAGGTTCAGTTGCTGCCAGTCCTTTTCGCCGAAGTAGGCGCGCTCGGCCTGCACCAGGTTCAGAAGCTTCAGCACCACGGTGAGTACGCCGTCGAAGTGGCCGGGGCGGTCGACGCCACAGAAGCGCTCAGAAAGACCGTGTTCAGTGACGCGGTAGCGATAACCGTCCGGGTACAAATCATCAACTTCAGGCGTCAGGACATAATCAACACCCCAGTCCTGCAATTGCTCCAGATCGCGTTCCCGTTCGGCGGGGTAATTATCGAGGTCCGCGGGCTGGTCAAACTGGGTGGGGTTGAGAAACAGGCTGACGACGGTCTGCGGGTTTTCCGCGACACTGCGCTGAATCAATGACCCATGGCCTGCATGCAGACCACCCAGGGTAGGCACGAAGCCGGTTTGCCAATTCGCCGCGTCGCGCCGGAAGGCCTGCCATTCAGCGATCGTGTTGAAGACAATCATTCGCCATAACGCTCTTTGGGGGCCGGAAAATCAGCACTGCGCACGTCATCGGCAAAGCGTTGCAGGGCATCGCTGATCAGACCGCGCCCGTCCAGATAGCGGCGTACAAACCTGGGTCGAAAATTCGCCGACAGGCCCAGCAAGTCCTGCAGAACCAGCACCTGGCCATCCGTGTCGTTGCCGGCGCCAATACCGATGGTGATGATATCCAGGGACCGGGTGATGTCTGCGGCCAGCGCTTCGGGAACGCATTCGAGCACCAGCGAGAAACATCCGGCCTCCTGGCAGGCCAGCGCCTCTTCGCGCAGGCGACGACCCTCATCCTCGCCGCGACCCTGCACACGGAAGCCGCCCAGTCCGTTGACCGACTGCGGCGTCAGGCCGAGGTGCCCCATGACAGGCACGCCGGAATCGACGATATGCCGCACCAGTTCCTGCTGCCCTCTTATACCTTCGATCTTGACCGCGGAGGCGCCGGCCTTCATCAGGGTCTCCACCGCTTCCATGGCCGGGGTTAAGCCCTTGCGGCAGGACATGAACGGCAGATCGGCAACAATGAATTGATCCGGGGCGCCGCGGCGTACCGCACGTACATGCATTGCCATATCCGCCACATCAATGGGCAGTGTGGTGTCGTGACCATGCATGACCATGGCGGCGCTGTCGCCCACCAGGATCAGATCCACATCCGAATCAGCCACAATGGACGCCATGGTGTAGTCATAACAGGTCACCATTACCAGCCGTTCATGGTTCTTTTTGCGTTCAGGAAAGCTAAGCAGGTTCATGATGCGCGCTGCTCCTGCGTGGAAGGCCGGGTTTCTCGATGAAAGGCCACGAAGGCCTCATACAGCCCGGCCAGCGGAGCGCTGCCGAGTGCCGCCCTGTTGCGTTGCAGGGTGGACTGGTCCTGGCGGGCCAGCGGCCCGGTCAGGGCGCCGTCGGGGTCATTGATAAAGTTATCCAGCGAGCGCTGCAGATAGGCTGACAGCGCTTCGGGCGGCACATTCATGTCGGCCTGCAATTGTGTGGCAACGCTGTGCCAGAGCAATTGGGGGAAATTTCCGGCCACAACGCACAGGGCGTGATACAGCGCCTTGTGCTCCGTTGCAATCGCGTAACTCGGGTTGGGCAAACCGGGAAACAGTTCAGCAAAGTCCTGGCCTTCCCCGATCATAAAGGGTATCGCCCGGTAGTCCGCCGCCTCGTAAAGCGAATGTCCAAAAGTCATCAACGGATGTGCACCAGTGACCCCGGGAATGCTCAGGGCACCGGCACAGTGAATCAGCCGGTGTTGATGTAAAAACGGGTATTGGCGCAGCAAGGGCGCGAGGGCGTCATCGGCAACCAGCAGCAGAACACGGTCGGCACCGGCAATGGTCTGGCGCAGACGTTGTTCGGCATCGGGTTGCGTGTGGCTGTTGAAGCGGGACCGGGGGTTGCGCGCCCAGGCGGACGTCGTGTGTCCCTCAAGCTCGAGATAATGGCGCAGGTGTCGCGCCAGGCGTCCATCGCCAAGAATGGCGAAATGCAGTTCGGGTCTGTTCATCGGTACCTGTCCTTTGGGATCAAGTCCATCAGTGGTGACGCCGTAAGCGCCGCTAACCGTTCCGGTTTGCTGCCATGGCCGCCACGAGGGTCGACCCGGCCCATGCCGAATACGGGTGCTTAGTATAAACCATAAGGTCTGAACACGGTTTCCCCAAGTGCGGCGGGTATCTGCGTGCCTGTCGCGTAATTGATGCAGACAGATCAAATAATACTGTATATATTTACAGTATTATGAGATTGAGAGCCGATGCATTCCAACACCCCTTTCCGAACTGACGCACCACCGCCTTACGCTGAACTCGTCTGTCTGAGCAATTTCACCTTTCTGCAGGGTGCCTCGCATCCCCAGGAACTGGTGGCTCGCGCGGTACAACTGGGTTACCGCGCCCTTGCCCTGACCGATGAATGCTCCCTGTCCGGGATTGTGCGTGCCCATGAGGAAGCCAGGCGCGCCGCACAATCCGGTCACGCGATCGCCCTGATTCCCGGCAGCCAGTTTCGCCTGGAGGATGGCTCACGGCTGGTGCTGTTGGTCACCGATGAGACGGCCTATACCCAGCTGTGCAGCCTGATCACCCGGGGGCGGCGCAATGCACCGAAGGGTCAGTATCGTCTTGAACGCCGTGATTTTGAGCAGGGCCTGGATCGCTGCCTGGCACTGTGGCTGCCGCGGGAGGGAGCTGAGGGAGAGGCCGACATACGCACTGCACACTGGGTAGCCAGTCTTTTTGAGAGCCGTGCCTGGCTGGCCGTGAACCTGTCCCTGGGTGCCGATGATGAGGCGCGCGCGGCGCGGCTGGTGGCCACGGCCCAGGCCGCGGGACTACCGGTGACCGCCTGTGGCGACATACGCATGCATCAGCGTGACCGGCGCATGCTGCATGATGTGCTGGGCGCTATCCGGCATGGCTGTAGCGTACATGCCCTCGGCTACCGCGCCCTGCCCTGCGGTGAGCTACATCTGCAGGAGCGAGATGTGCTGGGCAGACGTTACCCACAGGCCTGGTTGCGCGAAAGCGTCCGCATCGCCGGGCGCTGTCAGTTCCGCATGGATCAACTGCGTTATCGCTACCCCCGCGAGGTGGTGCCGGCAGGGCTCAGTTCCAGCGAGCACTTGCGTGCCCTGACCGAAGCCGGCATCCGCCAGCGCTGGCCGGCCGGGATCGAAGCGGGTCTGCGTGAGCAGATTGAGCACGAACTTCTGCTGATTGCAGAGCTGGGTTACGAATCCTACTTCCTCACCGTGCATGACATCGTCCAGTTTGCCCGTAATGAAGGCATCCTGTGCCAGGGGCGCGGTTCTGCTGCGAACTCTGCAGTGTGTTACTGCCTGGGTATCACGGAGGTAGACCCGGCCCGCATGAACATGCTGTTTGAGCGTTTTATTTCCCGTGACCGGGATGAGCCGCCGGATATCGATGTGGACTTTGAGCACGAGCGCCGCGAAGAGGTCATTCAGTACATCTACCGCAAGTATGGCCGCGAACGAGCCGCCCTGGCTGCAACCGTCATCAGCTACCGGCCACGCAGTGCGGTCAGGGATGTTGGCAAGGCGCTGGGCTTCAGTCTCGGCCAGGTAGAGCAGCTCAGTGGCAACCTGGCCTGGTGGGACCAGCCGGACGCGCTGGCAGAGCGACTCCGGGAACAGGGCTTTGACCCTGGCAGCCTGCCGGTACGTCAGCTTTTGCACCTGGTACCGCTGATCGTGGGTTTTCCCCGTCACCTGTCCCAGCACGTGGGTGGTTTTGTTATTTCTGAACAGCCCCTGGCCTGCCTGGTGCCGGTTGAGAACGCCACCATGCCGGGCCGCACGGTCATTCAGTGGGATAAGGACGACCTGGAGACCCTCGGCCTGCTCAAGGTCGATTGCCTGGCCCTGGGTATGCTCACGGCGATTCACCGCTGCATGGACCTGATCAATGACTTTCAAAGCCAGCAGGATCGGCAAGACCGGGGTCAGAGTCAGGTGCCAGAGTGTGCCACTCTGGCACCTGACTCTGACCCCACCTCTTCTCCCCCGACTCGCTCCCTGTCCCTGGCCACCATTCCCGCCGAAGACCCGGAAACCTATGCGATGATCCAGCAGGCCGACACGGTCGGGGTGTTCCAGATCGAATCACGGGCACAAATGGCCATGTTGCCGCGGCTGCGACCGGCCTGCTTTTATGACCTGGTCATCGAAGTGGCCATCGTGCGCCCCGGGCCCATTCAGGGAAACATGGTGCATCCCTATCTGAAACGCCGCCGTGGCGAAGAGGTGGTTCGCTATCCCTCCGAGGCCCTGCGCCAGGTCCTGGAGCGCACGCTTGGGGTGCCGATCTTCCAGGAGCAGGTCATGCAGATCGCCATGGTCGCAGCCGGTTTCACTGGCTCAGAGGCGGACGTATTGCGTCGTTCCATGGCGGCCTGGGCCCGGCGTGGCGGCATGGAGCATATGCACCAGCGGCTGGTTAACGGCATGCGCGAGCGTGGTTACGACGAGACCTTTGCCGAACAGGTCTTCAATCAGATCAAGGGTTTCGGGGAATATGGTTTTCCCGAGTCTCATGCAGCGAGCTTTGCCCTGCTGGTGTATGTCTCAGCCTGGTTGAAACGTCATCATCCGGCGGCCTTCTGCTGCGCCCTGCTCAACGCCCAGCCGATGGGGTTTTATCAGCCCTCCCAGCTGGTGCAGGATGCGCGACGTCACCGCGTCACCGTGCATCCGATCGACCTGCGTTACAGCCAATGGGACTGCACCCTGGAGCCCGGACAGGGCGGCGAGCCCTGTCTGCGCCTTGGGCTGCGCATGGTCAAGGGGTTTGGCAGGCAGGCGGCGCGCCGGCTTGTTGCGGCCCGTGCTGAGCGATGCTTTCGTGATACGCAGGATCTGTGCGACCGGGCACAACTGGACAAACGTGAACTGGGATCCTTGGCCGAAGCAGCCGCGCTGCGGGGGATTGCCGGTCACCGGCACCGGGCCCGGTGGGAGTCGGCCGCGGTGATGCCGGCCTTTGATGACCTGCTCGACGGTGTAGATGGACGGGATGGTCAGGACAGCCGCCAGGTCAGGCTCAATCCACCCACCCCGGTTGATGATCTGGAGGCAGACTTCCGTACCACCGGTTTAACGCTGGGCCGGCATCCGGTGGCATTTCTCCGCGCTCAGCTGCGCCATCGCCGGGTACGTACCGCCAAAGAGATTGTGAATCTGCGCCATGGTGTGCCAACCCGGGCCTGCGGCCTGATTACCATGCGCCAACGCCCGTCAACCGCCAGCGGTACCGTGTTCCTGACACTGGAAGATGAGACAGGCACCCTGAACGTGGTGGTCTGGCCCAGGGTCTGGGAACGGCAGAGGGCAATTGTTCTCAACGCCGGACTATTGGCCGTTGATGGCATTCTGGAAAGCGACGGGAAGGTACACCACCTGATCGCAGGCCGCGTTCATGACTACAGTGAACTTCTGGAGGGCTTAAACGGCATGCGCGCAAAATCCCGGGATTTCTGCTGAGAGCTATGACTGCAAAGTCTGCTTTATCATTTTCAGCGTTCTTTTGGCCGGGGTGGTCTCCGGTATGGCTGCTTACGGGCCTGGCTTTCGGCCTTCGGCTTCCCTCAATCACCTGTGCTTTGTGGGGTCGGCTGCACAAATCATCCTGATTTGGGCAGCCTTATTTCGCCCTGGCCCAGGCCAGTCTCTCGACCGGTTCCCGGTCTCACCTTCTCCATGGCGAAATAACCCCAGTCGCTCCGGTTCACTCGGCTCAAGCCTTAATGGCCCTGCACCAGCCACACCGGCGCCCACCCCTGCATCGAATGAATCAACCAAATCCTTGATACCGCAACACCCCCAACACGCTCATCCCCATACCGCCCACGCCTCCGTACCTCTACCTCAACCCCTGAACTGATCCCTCTTCCTACCCCGAACCACACACCCAGGCCGATGTCCGGTAGTTACAGTGGTGGCCAGGAGCGAGAGGTTTTCTCAGCTGAGCGGTTGGATTAAAGAGCTTACTTCTGTTCGATTTGCTTCTCGGGCAGAGGGGAGGCAGGGTTGCGCCCAGTGTGAGGGGGGAAGGTAACGACAACAACAATCATGGCATCGCCTGAGGTAAGGGAAGTAGGTATCCGGCGGCCGGGATGCAGGTTGTGGTGGGGTGCCGGGTTCTGTCCGGCCCATTAAGGGCTTGAGCCGAAGGAGCCGTAGCGACCGGGGTCATTTCGCCAGGGATGGCGAAATGAGGTCACCCAAATCAGGATGATTTGTATGACCGACCCCGCCAAGCGAAGGCGAGTGAGGGAAGCCGAAGGCCTCAAGCCCGGCCGGACAGAACCCGGCACCCCACCACAACCGGTGGACGAAGCGTAAATGCTCCTAACATTCAACGAGGACCAAAAAATATGCCCGGGGGCTCATCAATCGCGTCAACCAGAATCGGCGACTGAGAACCCCCGGGCAGACATTCGACCAAACCGTTTGCGGATAGTGTCTGGCAACGAATGCGTCTTGCTCAGGTATAAATAATGCAAAACCCGGGCCAAGACCGGAATCCCTTATATAACGGCGTTTCTTTCCACGAAACGAAGAATACTGTCCCTGCGGATTGGCGAAATTCGCCAGGCAGCGGCCAGGCAGAACATATCCATGTCAAAGCTTCGGTTTTGCCGGGCTGGCCGGTATAATCGCACGCTGAATCTATCATCCAGAGACGATGACCCCCATGCGTAAATTTCTCCATAAGGGCCTGCTCTATTCAGGTCTGGCGTTCACCGCCCTGCTGCCTGCCATTACCATGGCTGCCGGCGATCCGGAAGCAGGCAAAGTCAAAGCCTATACCTGTACCGGTTGCCACGGCATTCCCGGCTATAAGAACGTCTATCCGACCTACAGTGTGCCCAGGATTGGCGGCCAGCGAGCCGAATACATCGTAGCGGCCCTGGTCGCCTATAAATCGGGCGAACGATCCCACCCCACCATGGGGCTGCATGCCGAAAGCCTGTCGGATGAAGATATTGCGGATATTGCCGCATGGCTCTCCTCCCTGAACGGAGAAGAAAAATGATGCCGCTGGTACGCACGGCTGTGTTCCTGACGGGTCTGGCTATGCTGTCTGCACCGGTACTGGCGAAAGAAAAAGATATTGAAGCTGGCAAGGCACTCTCCGCCACCTGTGCGGCCTGTCATGGCGCGGATGGCGTTGTTGGCACCCTGCCCTCGTATCCGATCATTGCCGGACAGTACGAGGACTATCTTGTAAAAGCGATCACCGAGTACCGTGACGGCGACCGGAAAAATATCGTTATGGGAGGCATGGCGGCTGCATTAAGCGACGAAGACATCAAACAACTTGCCGCTTATTATGCATCGCTGCCCAGCCCTCTGAGTGTATTGCCGCAGGACTGACTTCAAACCGCCTGCACTAACGCTCAGCGGGCCGGGACCGGCAGCAATATGCCTTTAACCACTAAGCGTAATATGGGTTTTCGCCAGTGGCGTGATCGGTAGCATCCTTGATCGCAGTAATCTCGGGGAAATGCTCCATCAAGGTAGTTTCAATGCCCTGTTTTAGTGTGACGTCGGCCATACCACAGCCCTGACAGCCGCCGCCGAAACGCAAAATGACTTCAGTGGCTTCAGTAATCGTTTCCAGCTCAACCATGCCGCCATGTGAGGCGAGGCGTGGATTGATCTCCGATTCCAGGACCCAGCGGATCCGGTCACCGAGATCGGCCTCGTCGCCCGGCGCATTGCCCTTGATATTGGGTGCCTTGATGGTCAACTGACCGTTGCCATTTTCCTCCTCAAAGTCGATAACGGCATCCACCAGCCAGTCGATACTGTCCGCAGCGACAAACAGGCTGAACGCTTCGAATTCATCACGCCGGTCACCTTCTTCCTGATCGCCTTCCGGACAGAATTGCAGATCGCAGGCAGCCCGTGGCGAACCCGGCTCCATCACCCTGATTCTAAGCGAAAGATCATCCGCTTCCTGCTGGCCAAGCAGTTTCTGAAAATAGGTTTGCGCTGCGGGTTTAATGTCGATCACGATGTGGTTCCTTAGTTTGGGGTGTTCGGGCTTATGCCACTGGCATCGTACAGGGCCTGAGCCAGGATTGGCAGTGATGTATCCAGTCGCCAGTCCAGCTGGGAATGAGTTCCCTCGAACTCTTCAAAGTGGTGACGGATACCCCGTTTTACCAGCTTTTGAGCCAGCGCACGCGTGCCAAATTGAATGTTGTACTGGTCCCGGCGACCCACATCAAAGTACAAACAGTGGAGACCTGCCAACGCATCGGCGGTCGTCTCGACCAGGTTGAGCGGATCATGGGCCAGCCAACGACTCCACCGTTCCGGATCAATCGTGCAGGTCTCCAGGTCCATGGGCAGCCGGATCTGCTCTGGATTGTGTTCGTCCGGATCATAGCTTGCGGCCATGGCCAGGGTCATCAGCACAGAAAAATCCCGTCCGCCCAGTTTGCGATTGCGCCAGAATATCTCGAGAAAGCGGGTGGCCGCATGCTCCGGATCACCGCCCTGCTCGGTCAGAACCTGGCAGGCGGTTGGCAGCTCCGGGCGGTATACCCAGTCAAAGCCACAGTCCGCGGCGTGCATGGCAATACCGCCCCACACGTCCGGGTACGACATCGCATGCCGCAGGGCGCCGTAGCCACCGCTGCTTTTGCCGAAAGCACCGCGCCCATGGCTGCCCTGCACAACGTTGAATTGTTCATTGACCATGGGCACCAGCTCTTCAACCAGGTAGTCCGCATAGGGCCCGACACTGGCTGAGTTGATGTACTGGTTGCCGCCCAGGGAGGTGTAGCAATCGGGCATTGGCACGATGACCGGCGGGAGCTTTCCTTCAAAAATCAGTCGATCAAGGCGCGTCACCAGGTTCTCACCCTGGTTGCGCCAATTCAGATGTCCAGGGCCGGAGTTTGTGAACGCGGCAAAATCCCACAGCGCCACCAGCGGCTGGCCCGCATCATCGTATCCGGGCGGCAGGTACACAGGCAGGTCACGCTCAGTCGGATCTTGCCAGGGGTTACCCTCCAGGACCTTCGAGTGATGCCGGATAAGCTCGACGTGGCCACGGGGCCAGGCCTGATCAGGTCTGACTCTCGGCATATCAGTCCGCACCATCAAGCAGTTGCCGAAGGTGTTTCAGCAACTCGGGGCGCAACTGCTTCTGGTCAAGCGCATAATCTATATTGGCCTTGAGCATCCCCAGCCGGGAACCGCAGTCATAGCGGGTGCCTTGCAGAACCTGTGCATAGACATCCTGGGTTTCCATGAGCTTCACTATGCCGTCGGTTAGCTGGATTTCACCGCCGGCGCCCTCCCCGGTGCCATCAAGGATGTCAAAAATCTCGCCGCTCAGCACGTACCGCCCCACAACGCCCAGGTCAGATGGCGCATCCCCTGGTGCAGGCTTTTCAACCAGGGACAACACCCGCTGGTGCCCTTCGCGGGTCTCTTCGATCTCAGCGATGCCGTAACTGGCGCTCAATTCCGGTGCAATGCGTTCGACGCCGATCACGTTGGCCCCGGTCGATTGATGGACATCGACCAGTTGTTCAAGGGCGCCGGCTTCGGGATTGCGAACCATATCGTCGGGGAGCAAAACCGCGAAGTACTCATCCCGCGACACCAGCTGGCGGGCGCAGCGAACTGCATGACCAAGACCCAGAGCCTGCTCCTGGACAGCGACATGTGCCGTCACATGCGCAGGCAGAATCGCCTGCACGCGCTCCAGCAACTCATGCTTGCCGCCCTTGCCGAGCACCTCCTCAAGGGTCGCGTCGGGCCGAAAATGATCGAGAATGGATTGTTTACCCGGACTGACCACAAAAATCAGCGTATCGGCGCCGGCCGCAACCGCTTCTTCCACGGCGTACTGGATCAATGGCCGGTCCACCACGGGCAAAAGTTCCTTGGGAACCGCCTTGGTAGCGGGCAGAAAACGTGTGCCACGCCCTGCCACAGGAAATACTGCCTTCCTGACCCCTTGTGCCATTGCTTAGCCTATTTAACCTGGTGAATCGGTACGACGCGATCCTCATCAGAGCGCTTGAGTGAACTCGAAAGTTCGGGCACAAGACGGTTCAGCGTCTTGCGTATTGATGCCACGTCATATTGCAGGACCGCCGACTCAATGCGTGCGAGCTCGCGCTGAAGTTCCGGCCAGTCGCCCTCGCGGGGATGCGCCAGGAAGATTTTTTCATGAGTGGTTGTCTCATTGGGCTCGAGTTCGTGAAACAGTTCCTCGAAAAGTTTCTCCCCGGGACGCAAGCCGGTATACACGATAGGGATGTCCGTGCCCGGCTCCTTGCCGGCCAGGCGGATCAATTGCTCCGCCAGATAAGTAATACGCACCGGCTCACCCATGTCCAACACATAAATCTCACCGCCACGCCCCAACAGGGCTGCCTGCATGATGAGCTGACTGGCCTCCGCGATGGTCATGAAATAGCGGGTGATTTCCGGGTGGGTCACTGTTACCGGCCCGCCCCGGGCAATCTGTTCCTGAAAAAGCGGCACCACGCTGCCGTTAGAGTTGAGTACGTTGCCAAAGCGCACGGTGACAAAGCGCGTATTGGAATGTGAATTCATATTCTGGCAATACATCTCGGCAACGCGCTTGGTCGCCCCCATGATATTGGCCGGATTGACCGCTTTGTCCGTGCTGATCAGCACAAACGTACCCACATTGTGCCGGTCGGCAGCCTCAGCAACGCGCACCGTGCCGATGACATTGTTGCGCACGGCTTCGCGGACCTGGTTTTGCAGCATCGGCAGGTGCTTGTAGGCTGCCGCATGAAAAATGACTTCCGGACGGTAGCGACCAATCACTGTTTCAACAGTGGCAATATCACAAATATCACCCAGCACCGAGGAGAACACCAGGTCTTCAAATTCGCTGCCCAGTTCCAGATCGATGCGGTACAGGGCATATTCGCTGTTATCCACCATGACCAGCTCGGCAGGATTAAGCCGCGCAATCTGGCGGCAAAGCTCCGAGCCGATGCTGCCGCCACCACCGGTCACCAGCACACGCTTGCCCACCAGTCCCTCGCGCAAGGCATTCCAATCCAGTGACACGGGCTCACGTCCGAGCAGGTCATCAATCGCGACTTTTTTCAACTGGTCAACGCGCGTGGCCTGGTTACCCAGGTCCTGAAGTGTTGGCAAGGTGCGGAACTTAATGCCGGCATCCTCACAAATCCCAACCACACGCTGCATTTGCTGGTTAGTCGCCGATGGCATGGCAATCACGACAAGCTGTAGCTGAAGTCGTTGATTAACCGCGGCAAGGTCTTCAATGACACCCAGCACCGGTATACCGTTGACCGCGCCACCGCGCAGACGCGGGTCATCATCAAGGAAGCCGACCAGTTGGTAACCGCCGCGGCGGCGAAGTTCGCGCTCCAGCATGGCGCCCGAATGCCCGGCACCCAGAACAATGACGCGTTTCAGCCCCTCGGTATTAACCTGCGGGGACAGCGCCACGTCCTTCCAGTAGCGATAGATCATGCGGGGCAAGGCAAGTGCGATGAACAGCATGGGCGGGTAGACCAGCAAAACCGGCAACCAGCTGCTGAAAGCGCCGCCTCGTAACAGGGATAATCCGAGGAAAATCAATATGCTGCCAAAGGTAGCCGCACGCACGATATTCCACATATCATTGAAGCTTGCGAAGCGCCACAGCCCCTTGTAAAGCCCGGTGGCCCATAGAACCAGGCCTTGCAGGATAACCACCAACGGCAGTTCAAAGGCAATGGGGTAGCGCTCAGAAGTGGGCAGAGCGAACAGGCCCTCGGCCACAAAGCGGGCAATGCACCAGGCTACCAGGACCATCGCGAGGTCGTGCACCACAACTGCGGCCCGCGGATGCCGGATAAATGGCAAACCCGTATTTGTTATTTTGTCACTCAAGCACCTTCCCCCAACCTCAGAGACACTGCGTACCACGCCAAAACGAGTACCACGCCAGCGATCATCATTAACGCCCAGGCCCATTGACCATGAAGCGTTCCCAGCAATGTCGCCGGCGCTATCACGATAACGTTAAGCGCCAGATACAGCATTAACACCTGACTGTGTGACCATCCATGGGCGAGCAGTCTCTGGTACACATGTCTTCGGTGCGCAGTATACCACCGCTCTTTATTGGCCATGCGGGTCAGCAGGGTCAGGCCTGCATCAAGGTGAAAAATCAACAACGTCAACAGCACTACCGGCAACGGCAAATAGCCGCCGACATAAGCCATCAAACCAAGACCAGCGAATAGGAAGCCCAGTGGAACGCTGCCCGCGTCACCAAGAAAAATGCGCGCCCGCGGTGCATTCCAGGGCAAAAAACCGGCACAGGCACCGGCTATGGCGGCAGTCGCCAGAGCAAGTGCCGGCGCGCCCACCAGGGACAGGCACAGCGACATTAAGGCGCCGCTGAACAAACCCTGCATTCCCGCCATGCCATTACTGCCATCCATGAAGTTATACGCATTCATGGTCCATAACAGAGCGATGAGTCCCGGTACTGCCAACCATGGCATACCTGCCAGTGAATCGCGTAAACCAATCAGCAAATACAGGGCGGCAGCAAACTGCACCAGCAGACGCAAGCGCGCGGACAGGGCGCGGTGATCGTCAACATAGCCGACAAGGCACAATACGGATGCGGGTACCAGGAGCAGCGTTATCCAATCAGGAAAGGTCTCGCCATCAGCGCCTGGCAGCAAGGGATACAGACCACTGACCAGCCATAAAGCCAGTATCAGGGCCACGCCAGCGCCCGTCGGGGTCGGTATGCTGTGGCTGGAACGGGCGCCGGGGATATCCACGAGGCCAAATCGCCTGGCGACAAAAACCATTATGCCGACCAGGATGAAAGTAATTAACGCGCTCAGCAGCAACATCCACATCATGGTATCGGAAGATCCGTCACAGCTTTGCCAACGGATGTGGCGTTAATCACCCAATACGCCGTGAATGACACGGGTGGTTCCCCAGCGGCGGCAACTGGGGCATTGCCAGTAGTTGGTGTGTCCGCTGTAGCCACAATGGCTGCAGCGATGGGTGGGTTGCCGCGCGAGCAGGCGTTGCGCGACTGCGCGCAGTATTTCATCACCCGAATCAATGACCGGCCCTCCGGCCAGCTTTAACTCGATCAGTTTGTCCAGGCCGCGAACCGATGGATGCTTGGCCAGCTCACCGGCGAGAAATTCTGCCGCCACCTCAATGCCATCTGCGGCGCGGATTCGTTCAGTCAGCGTGAGAATTACGCTGATACTGCCGTTCGTTTCACACCAGCTGCGCAATGTGTCCTCTGCCCGTTCATCCTGCCCGCTGCTTTCGGCACACTCGAGATAGTGCTCCAGAATGTCAGGCACGAAATCACCATCCATGGCAGCCACTTCCTCGTAGATTCCCATGGCCTCCAGAAAGTCCTCGCGGTGCCGGGCGATCTTGGCCTGCACGATGCGCGCACGTATCCCCTTCGGATCATAACGACGCGCCTGGCGGAGCCGCTTGCGGGCGGCTTCCGGATCGCCTGCCTGCAGCTCCTCTTCAGCCAGTTCGCAGCAAAAGTGGCTCATCAGCACACCCATACGCTCGCCGGTCACCTCCTCGAGCTCCAAACCTTTCTCCAGCGCCTTGTCCCAGTCTTTTTCCAGCTGGTAGATATCCAGCAGGTGCTTGAGTGCCGACGGCGCGTGGGAACCGCGTTCGGTTAATTCGCTGAACAGGCGCTCTGCGCGGTCAAAAAGCCCGGCGCGCATGTAGTCCTCGCCCAGTTCAAGCAAAGCCTTGGTGCGCTGCGACTCATCGAGATTGTGCTTGCTGATGATGTTCTGGTGAATCCGTATGGCACGATCAACCTCACCCCGCCGCCGGAACAGCGCGCCGAGTGCCAGATGGGTTTCGAAGGTGTCCTTGTTGACTTCGGCCATCTCCAGAAACACCTGGATGGCCTTGTCGGGCTGCTCATTGAGCAGGTAGTTGAGCCCCTGGAAATAGCGGCTGCTGAATTGACGATTGCGCGCTGATTCGTTGTGACGGAAAAATTTGCGGGCCAACCACCAGCCGCCCAGCGCCGCCAGCGGCACCAGGGCGAGCAACAGCCATTCAGTCATGCGGATCATCCACGGTCGTGACCGGCGGACGCGCACTGACCTGATCTGTCAGCGCCTTGTCGCGCGCCGTATTGGCACGCCGCAACGCCATGCGCAGGGGCCAGACCTGCAATACCCAGGTCGCGGCCAGACCCAAAATGATACCCAGCGCCAGCGCCATGACAGTCACCAGGCCAAGCGGCCAGTTGAGTTGCACCCATAACAGGTCCAGCATCACCGGTTCGGCATTGAGGGTTCCGAGCAACAGACCTGCAAAAATGGCCATTAGTGCGATCAGGATAAAGAACAGTTTGTACATCAGTTATTGACCACCAGTATTAGAACAGCAGCCTGTTTCGGCCGATTTCTGCCGGTCCTGTTGGCCGTATCGCCAGAGGGTCACTCCGGTTCAGGACTTGCCTGCATCAACACGCTCGCGAAGCGCTTTACCTGGTTTGAAGTGAGGAACATATTTGCCTGGAAGCGAGACCGCATCGCCGGTTTTCGGGTTGCGACCCAGCCGAGGCGCGCGATAGTGCAGTGAAAAGCTGCCAAAGCCGCGGATTTCAATGCGATCACCTTCCGCCAGGGATGCGCTCATCTGTTCGAGTATTGCTTTAACACCGAGTTCGACATCGACATGGGCCAGATGCGTTTGCTGCTCTGCCAGGCGATCGATGAGTTCTGATTTGGTCATTCTCTTTCCCTGTGCTGTTTTAATGGCACGAATAGATCAGAGTTCAGGTGGCCGGGTAAATAACCCGACCACCCTTATCATAGATCAGTCGCTCTGGTTGAGTTGTTCCTTGAGCAGTTCACCCAGGGACGTGGTGCCCTTGGCTGTACTGCTGGATTGATACTCTTCCAGGGCTTCTGCCTGTTCATCGTCTTCCAGAGCCTTGATGGAGAGACTCAGGGAGCGGGTCTTGCGATCAAGGCTGGTGAACTTGGCTTCAACTTCGTCGCCAACGGCAAACTCTTTGCTCGCATCTTCAACGCGTTCCTGCTTGATTTCAGAAGCGCGCAGATAGCCATCCACGCCGTCTCCGAGCTCAATCACGACACCGCGCGGATCCACTTCCTTAACCGTGCCTTTGACGACACTGCCACGCGGATTCTCGGCCATGAAGGTAGCGAACGGATCCTGATCCATTTGCTTGATGCCCAGAGAAATACGCTCACGCTCAGGATCAACAGCCAGCACCACGGCTTCGAGTTCTTCGCCCTTGGTGAAGTTGCGAACCGCTTCTTCACCCGGCGTCAGCCAGGAGATGTCAGACAGGTGCACAAGGCCGTCGATGCCGCCGTCCAGGCCAATAAAGATGCCAAAGTCGGTGATGGACTTGATTCCGCCACTGACGCGGTCACCCTTATTGTGGATCGCAGCAAATGCTTCCCACGGGTTGGCGCTGCACTGCTTCATGCCCAGCGAGATACGGCGACGCTCTTCGTCGATTTCCAGAACCATCACTTCAACCTCGTCACCAGTCTGTACGACCTTGGCGGGGTTAACATTCTTGTTGGTCCAGTCCATCTCGGACACGTGCACCAGGCCTTCCACGCCATCTTCGATTTCCACGAAGCAGCCATAGTCGGTGATATTGGTGACGGTACCGAAGATACGTGCGGTAACCGGATAGCGACGTGACAGATCCGTCCACGGATCTTCGCCCAGCTGCTTGAGTCCGAGAGAAACGCGGTTGCGTTCACGATCGAAGCGCAGTACGCGAACTTCCAGCTCATCACCAACGTTTACGACTTCTGACGGATGACGAACACGTTTCCACGCCATGTCGGTGATGTGCAACAGGCCATCGATACCACCCAGATCAAGGAAGGCGCCATAGTCGGTGAGGTTTTTCACCACACCCTTGACGATCAGGCCTTCTTCCAGCTCTTCGAGGAGTGCGTCACGCTCAGCGCTGTACTCAGACTCGACAACCGCGCGGCGGGAAACAACCACGTTGTTCCGCTTGCGATCAAGCTTGATGATCTTGAACTCAAGATCCTTGCCTTCCAGGTAAGCCGGATCGCGCACGGGGCGCACATCAACCAGGGAACCCGGCAGAAACGCCCGGATGTCGCTGATGTCGACGGTAAAACCGCCTTTGACCTTGCCGCTGATTTTGCCGTTGACGATCTCGTCGTCTTCAAAGGCTTTTTCCAGCTCATCCCATACCAGGGAGCGCTTGGCCTTTTCACGGGACAGCTTGGTTTCTCCGAAACCGTCTTCCACGGCTTCCAGAGCAACCTGGACATCATCTCCAACCGCCACTTCCAATTCCCCATTGAGGTTCTTGAACTGGCTGATCGGCACGATGCCTTCGGATTTGAGGCCGGCATTGACAACCACGACGTCATCGCGGATTTCTACTACGTTGCCGGTTACGATACTTCCTGCCTTTAGGCTTTTGGAGG
Source organism: uncultured Gammaproteobacteria bacterium (assembly GCA_942491555.1). Lineage (GTDB taxonomy): Bacteria > Pseudomonadota > Gammaproteobacteria > Xanthomonadales > SZUA-36 > Marinihelvus. The sequence goes on along the minus strand of CALOBN010000003.1, from coordinate 80,485 downwards.
CCAGGCTCTCTTCAAAGAGTTCTGCAAAACTTTCAGTCATTGGTTTGAATCTCACGGACTTGAGGCGGTTCGCGCCCGGTCCACCCAGTTGTATCGGCCTAAGCCGAGAGGTTAAATACCCGAATTATTTCGGAATGAAAAGTAATATATATCAACTATTTGAGAGGCTTTCATTAACGATTTTATAGGCTCTCTCAACCACTTCATCAACGGACATTTCTGTAGAGTCGATGATCACGGCGTCCCTGGCCGGTTTCAGGGGAGCGATCGCCCGGGAACGGTCCCGGCGGTCCCGCTCCTCAAGGTCACGGAAAAGGCGCGGAAGGTTAACACTTTCCCCTTTTTCTTTCAACTGCTTATAACGTCTCTCCGCGCGCGAACGGGTGCTGGCGGTCAGGAACAGCTTGACCGTGGCGTCGGGGAAAATCACCGTTCCCATATCGCGTCCGTCAGCCACCAGGCCCGGAACCTGCCGAAAAGCCCGTTGCCGCTCAACCAGGGCAGCGCGCACCGCCGGGAGTGCGGCCACCTGGGATGCCATTTGGCTCACCGGCTCGCTGCGCAGCTCACGGGTGACCTCTTCCCCGCCCAGCCAGATACCTGTCTCAGCACCATCAAATGTGAATGCGCAATCCAGTTCGCCGGCGAGGGTCGCCAATGCGTGCTCATCTTCGGCATCCGTCTGCGTCTGCAGGGCGCGCACAGCCACCAGCCGATACAGGGCACCGCTGTCCAGAAAGTGCCAGCCCAGCCGGCCTGCCAGGCGGGTTGATATCGTACCTTTGCCGGAGCCTACCGGACCATCGATGGTAACGACGGGCGCCTGCATCTGCGCGCTGATGCTCATGCGTCACCGACCTTCAGACGAGCACCCAGTGATGCAAGGTGAACCCGGAAATCCGGATAGGATGTATCGATAAATTCGGCACCCAATATTTCCGAGCCACCCATGCTGCGCAAGCCCAGCACCGCAAAGCTCATGGCACAACGGTGGTCATGAAAGGCCTCCACCGGAGCCCATGCGGCCGGCCCGCCATAGACATCGATGCCATCGGGATATTCCTCAACTTTAATGCCCATTGCTGTCAGTCCACGCGCCATTACGGCCAAACGGTCACTCTCTTTAACGCGCAGCTCTTCTGCTTCCCGAATTCGCGTCACGCCCGCGGCCTGGGATGCTAACGCCAGGAGAATCGGCACCTCATCAATCATCGAGGGAATCCACTCGACAGGAACGTCAACGCCTTGCAGGCCCGTGCAATAGCGCACACGAATGTCGGCAACCGGCTCGCCTCCGCTGTCCCTGCGATTCAGGTAGTCGAGCTGCGCGCCCATCATTTCCAGAACACGGAAAAATCCATCCCGGGTCGGGTTGAGGCCAACGCCGCGAAGCAGGATGTCGGAATCCGGAACCAGCAGCGCGGCGGCAGCAAGGAAGGCTGCAGATGAGGGGTCAGCTGGCACCTGCACATCGGCGGCACGCAACAGCTGGCCACCCGTAATGCTGGGCCCCTGCTCCACCTTGACCCCGAAATGCGGCAGCATGCGTTCGGTGTGGTCTCTGCTCAGGCGGGGCTCCCGTACCCGGGTGCGCCCTTCGGCATATAGCCCGGCGAGCAGGATGCAGGACTTAACCTGAGCACTGGCAACCGTGGATTCGTAGTCAATCCCACGCAAGGTGCTGGAGCCATGAATGGTTAACGGCGCCCTGCAGTTGGGCTGTGCCTCAATGCGGGCGCCCATCAGCTCAAGGGGGCGAATAATCCGTCCCATGGGCCTGGAATTGAGTGACTCGTCGCCGCTGAGGGTGGAAACAAAGCCCTGCCCCGCCAGCACCCCGGCCAGCAATCGCATCGCTGTCCCCGAGTTGCCCATGTCCAGCGTCAGCTCCGGCGCACGCAGGCCCCGGGCGCCAATGCCGGTTGCTACCAGCGTATCCCCGTCGGCGGTAAAGCGGGCTCCGAGCTGCTCCATGGCCGCGCGCGTGGCATTGGTGTCACCGCTCACCAACAGACCATCAATTCTGGACTCACCGTCTGCCAGACCCGTGAAAATCAGGGCGCGATGCGAGATCGACTTGTCTCCCGGTGGTGTGATTTCTCCCCGCAGTGCAGCGCCCGCGGGTTTTACGATAAGACGCATGGTCAATTCAGAACCGTCGCGAGTGCTGCCAGCAGCCGCTCATTCTGCTGCGCGGTGCCCACGGTAATGCGCAGGTGATTGGGCAGGCCGTAGTTGGCCACGGGCCGCACAATCACGCCGGCGCGAAGCAAGCCCTCATTCACTGGCGCAGCATCCTGACCGAGGTCAGCCAGGAGAAAATTGCACGCCGAAGGAGTGACGTCCAGCCCCAATCTTGACAAACCCTCACCGAGTTGCACGACCCCCGCAGCATTCTCATGCACGGAGCGCTCCAGAAACGCCGTATCGGCAATAGCCGCTTCCGCCCCGGCCAGCGCGAGGCTGTTCACGTTAAACGGCTGGCGGATACGATTGAGCAGATCCGCAAGCTGCGGGCTGGATACCGCATAGCCCACGCGGATGCCGGCCAGTCCGTAGGCCTTGGAGAAGGTCCGGGTCACCAGCAGGTTGGAATAACGTTCGATCCAGCCCGTGGCGTCGCCCGACCCCAGCCGCTGGGCATATTCAAAGTAAGCCTCATCAACCACCACCAGAACATCATCCGGCACCGCGGCAACAAACCGCTCCAGGCGCTGTGCTTCCACCCAGGTCCCGGTCGGATTGTTTGGATTGGCAACGAATACGACGCGCGTATGCGGACCAATCGCTTCCAGCATGGCATCGAGATCATGGCCAAGCGCATCGGGTGCACCAGCGGGTATCGCCGGCACCATCCGGGCCGTTGCACCGGTTGCCTGGGTGGCGATCGGATAAACCGCGAAGCAGTACTGGGAAAACACCGCCTCCCTGCCCGGCCCCAGAAACGCCTGGGCGAGCAGAACGAGGACATCATTGCTGCCGTTGCCGAGGGTGATACAGGACGGGTCAACGCCGTGATGCGCTGCCAGCGCTGTGCGCAAGGCAAAGCCACCGCCGTCCGGGTACAACCAGAGATCATCCAGTTCCGCGGTCATTGCCCGCAACGCAGCCGGGCTGGCGCCAAACGGATTTTCGTTGGAAGCGAGCTTGAGCACGTCGCTTACCCCGTACTCCCGCTGCAGCTCGGAAATGGGCTTGCCCGGCAAATAGGGTTTCAGCTCCCTGATGGCCGGCATGGCCTGATCCAACAAATCGCAACCGCCCGTAATCTTGTGCCCGGGAGCGCTCATGAACGGTCTTCCTCTTCAACCCCGGGCAGCCGTGCCATCACCGCGCGGGGGTAGGAGCCGAGCACATGACAGTTGCCACCCAGCGCATTCATTTCAGCCAGCGCATCGCTCAGCGGGGATTCCTGCGTGTGACCATCAACATCAATAAAGAAGACGTATTCCCAGTTACCGCCCGGTGCCGGGCGCGATTCAATGCGGCTCATATTGATGCCGTGAGTGGCCAGCGGTGACAGCAAAGCGTGCAGTAAGCCGGGGCCCTCGTCTCCGGCGAGCAGAATGGTGCTCTTGTCATCGCCGGACGGACTGAATAATTCGCGGCCAATAACGAGGAAGCGGGTGGTGTTATCCGGATGGTCCTCAATGTGCGAGAAAAGCACCGGGATACCGTAGATCTCGGCCGCAGACAGGCCTGCGATCGCCGCCGCTTCCGGCGCATTGCGAACCCGTTTCGCGGCCTCTGCATTGCTGCTCACGGCGATCAACTCGGCACCGGGCAGATTGCGCTTGAGCCACGACTTGCACTGTGACAGCGCTTGCTGGTGAGCGTAAACGCGGTCCACGGCACCCAGGCTGCGTGCCTGGGTAAGCAGGTTGTGATGGATGCGCAGCTCAATCTCACCACAAATTTTCAATGGTGACTGGATGAACAGGTCCAGGGTGTGGCTCACAACACCCTGGGTGGAATTTTCCACGGGCACCACGCCAAAGTCCGCCTCGCCGCCCTGAACCTGCTCAAAAACCGCCTCAATGGTGACCTGGCCGGTAGCCAGCACCGAATGGCCAAAGTGGCGGTAGACGGCTTGTTGGGTGAACGTTCCCTCCGGGCCCAGGTAGGCAATTTTCATGGGTTCCTGCCGGGCCAGGCAGGCCGACATGATCTCGCGGAACAAACGCAGCATTTCTGCATCGCTCAGCGGCCCCTCATTGCGCTCCAGCACAGCCCGCAAAACCTGGGCTTCGCGCTCAGGCCGGTAGTAATGCACAGCGCTGCTCAGGTCGCCCTTGGTGCGTCCGACTTCATAGGCAAGCTCTGCCCGCTCGCTGATCAGACGCTGGATTTGTGTATCCAGCGCGTTGATGCGTTCACGCACGGCCTGTAGTTGCTTGTCGTCGTCGCTCACAGCGGCTCTCCGTCAAATTCGGCCATTACGGCTCATTCTGTTCCTGCATTCCGGGCGGATGCCGGGCCCTCAGGCTGCACAGGATACCGGGTAGCCCGTGTCGTGGTTAATATTGTAAAGCGGGACGGGGTCAAAAAGGGAACGGCGTATTGGCCTGGTCTGTTCACTTCACCGCGCCCTGCTAGAATGCCTGTCGCCAACCACTACGAACAAACCCGACCATGTCGCAAATCGATATTCATGCACGACACACCATGAGCCGCGAAGAAGCCCAGGCGGCAGCAGATGACCTGTCCCGCGACCTGGCGGAAAAATTCGGGATTGAATACGGCTGGGATGAAGACGTGATCTGCTTCGAGCGCCCGGGGGTCAATGGCGAGATTGCAGTGACCGATGAGGAAATTCATATACAGGCCAAACTGGGCTTCATGCTGGCTTTGCTGCAGGGTCCGATCGAGCAGGAAATCATTCGCTACCTGCGTGAACACTTCGGCTGTGAATTCTGACCAGGCCCCGGGTCAGTTGTGCACGAGTTTGTCGTGCTCAAAAGGATCAGGGTCACCGGCATACAGCTTGTGCATTACGGCCGCCTCCCTGTCCCTGATGGTACTGGCAAAGACCTGTGCCCCGCCCATGGCACCAAAGGCGCCCAGACCGCGTTCCAGGAAGTTCTGCAACTCGGCAAAGCCTGCAGCCCTGGCCGGCGCCCGCATGGCCCGGATTAATGCACCCACCAGGGGCAACCTCACAGCACGGTCCAACTCCAGAGCCAGGCAATAAATGAGCTCGATTTGCTCCTCGCGCAAGGCGCGCGGAACACTCGGATAAATAGCCACGTACCCTGCATTGTCCAGGCTTTCGATGCCCTGTTCTTGCATGGCCTCAGCCAGGGCGATATCCAGCTCCAGACTCAGTGCCTGCAGCCGGAAGGCGTCTGCAAGTGCGTGGCGCAACCTTTTGGGCAAGGTCGCCTCAAGAATGGGCAAAGCCCGTGTCAGTTGGGCATCACGGGCCCCCATATCCCTGCCGCCATACAGCTCGGCCAGGAAAAAATCGGTGGCCGGTGCATAACGCGGCTGTGCCTGAAGATCGGCATAGGACTGCGCCAGGCGCTCCCGCTGGAAGTTCTGCAAAATATCCAGAAGATCATTGGGGAAACCCGCCTGCAGCAGTCGCGCACTCTGCCGATGGCAGGACTCCAGTTCCTCCCGCAGCCGCGCCCTGCTCCGCTTATTCCTGTCCACCATTGCAGTATCCTTAAACCAACACCAAATAAAAGGTGGCGAACGACGGCGATTGTTTGACAGACCGGCTGGTCAGTAACCCGGTGCAGCGGTAAAATCGTGTCGATAAAAGAGGCTCATTCATTCATGCTCACCATACATCCAGCTACGAAAAAGACCGCGCATCATGGTCGCAATGGCTCGCCTTCGCTTGGCCTGGCCATTGCCGGCGGCGGCCCGGTCGGCGCAGTTTATGAAATCGGCGCCCTGCGTGCCCTGGAAGAAAGTATCGATGGCTTGCAACTGCATCATCTTGATGTCTATGTCGGGGTTAGTGCCGGGGCGTTTCTGGCCGCATCGCTGGCCAACGGTATTTCCTGTAAAGAGCTTTGTCGAATCTTTATGGGTACGCAGCACGCAGCACTCAAGTTTGTACCGGAACTGTTTCTGCGCCCGGCATACCGCGAGTATTTTGAACGCGCAGCAACCATGCCGGGCGTTCTGCGTGATGCTTTGATGCGGATTGTTCGGAACCCAGCAGCAGCCTCGTCGGCGGAACTGATTACCGACCTGGGGCGCGCCCTGCCCAGCGGCATTTACAACAACAAGCAGATTCATGAGTTTCTCGAGAACTCCTTTACTCAGCATGGCAAGGGCAATCATTTCGATGACCTTGACTGCAAGCTTTATATCGTTGCGGTGGATCTGGACAGCGGCAAGTCGGTTCGTTTTGGCGGCGAAGGCTACCGGGATGTGCCGATCTCCAAGGCTGTGCAGGCCAGCGCCGCCCTGCCTGGCCTTTATCCCCCCGTCAAAATTGGTGAGAGGTATTACGTGGACGGCGCCTTGCGACGCACTCTGCACGCGTCGGTCGCGCTGGACCAGGGCGTTGACCTGATGCTCGGGGTGAATCCGCTGGTGCCTTATAACGCTGCCGATGATCACGCAACGCCCGACATGCCCATTGAGGCGTTGAGCGCCGGCGGTTTACCACAGATCCTCTCGCAGACTTTCCGCGCCCTGATTCAGTCGCGGATGGAGATCGGTTTCAAGAAGTACCGCACCAGTCACTCCGGATCGGGTCTTCTGCTTATTGAGCCGGAACGCGGCGACGGCGAGTTGTTCTACACCAATGTATTCAGCTACTCCAGCCGCAACGCCCTGTGTGAACATGCTTTCCAGGCCACACGCGCCGACATCCGCCGTCGCGCGGACGATCTCGAGCCAATGCTGGAAAGTTATGGCATGTCTCTGAACAGAAAGCGTTTATTTGATGATAATCGCTCGATAATGGACAGTGTCGGTCATGATCTGAACGGCCATGCCAAGGTAGGACGAAGCCTGTCCAGTACACTGGACGAGCTCGAGGAGCTTCTGCAGGGCGACATCTGAGACCCGGCACCGGGGGGCACCGCACGGCGCGTGCCGGCGCAGCCGGCCCCCGGAGTTCGTAGCCGGGATCTGCCTACCAGTGAATTCCACGCATCAGGCTGGCGAAGGCAATCTGTTCCTGGCTGGCCTGGGCCTGACCCTCCGATACGCCTTTACGACCACTTGAGTCAGGGAACATGCGGAAAGCGCTGTTCATGACGATTTCAGATGTTTTTGGTGCCACCGCGTGCAACACCTGCGCAAAAATACCCAGGCGTGTGGCAATCCGTTGTGGCCGGTAGATCACGGCCTGTTTAACCATATCCGCCGCTTCTTCCGGGCTGATGGTCGGCACATGGTCGTAGATTTTGGTCGGCGCAATCATTGGCGTGCGCACCAGTGGCATATTAATGGTGGTGAAGGACACGCCGGTGTCACTGAATTCGGTTGAAGCGCAGCGTGAAAATGCATCCAATGCCGCCTTGGAGGCAACGTAAGCCGCAAAGCGTGGTGCATTACTCAGCACACCAATCGAAGAAATGTTCACGAATTGACCGTCGCGTGCCTTGGTCATGTGCGGCAGGCAGCGCATGATCAGGCGCAGGCTGCCGAAATAATTCAGCTGCATGGTTCGCTCGAAATCATGAAAGCGATCATAGGAGTGCTGTATCGCGCGCCGGATAGAGCGTCCGGCATTGTTCACCAATACGTTTATGCCGCCCAGGTCCTTGATGATGTCATCGATAACCTTGTCACAGGCGTTCAGGTCAGTGAGGTCACAGGGGTAAATGTGCGCCTCCCCACCCTCTTGCTTGATCTGTGCCTGCGTCTCTTCCAGACCCTCGAGGCTGCGCGCGATCAGAACCACCCGCGCTCCGGCCGTGGCCATCATGAACGCGGTCGCTTTGCCGATGCCTGAAGAAGCGCCGGTGACCACCACTACCTTGCCGCTGACGTGCCCCCGCAGGCTACGGTCAATAAACAGGTCAGGATCAAGGTGCCGTTCCCAGTAATCCCACAGTCGCCAGGCGTAGTCGTCCAGGCGTGGAACGCTTATGCCACTGCCTTTCAGCGCTGCCTCCGCCTCGCGGCTGTCAAAGCGGGTCGGATAGTTAACGAACTTCAAAATATCAGGCGGCAGCCCGTAGTCTTCGAGGAGTTGCTTGGTAATGCGCCGCACCGGCGGCAGCATGGACAGGGCTGAACGCACGCTGGAGGGAATAAAACTGAACATCCGCGCATCAATGCGCATGGTCATTTTCGGTGCGTGAGCTGCCTCGGCAAACAGGTTGAGGATTTCACCGATTCGTTGTGGTTTGGGATCCACGAGATGGAATGCCTTGCCATCGAGCCGGGGCTTGTGCGCGATGTGCAGCGTTGCCTTGGCCACGTAATCGACCGGGACCAGGTTGATGCGGCTGCCCTCAATACCGAGCGTCGGCATCCACGATGGCAACAGATTGCGCATCTTCTGAATGCCCTTGAAGAAGTAGTACGGCCCGTCGACCTTGTCCATCTCCCCGGTTTCCGAGTTCCCGACGACCAGGCCGGGACGATAGACCCGCCAGGGAATGCTGCACTCTTTGCGCACAATGGCTTCTGAATCATGCTTGGTGCGGAAATAGGGATTTTCGAGGCCCACAGCCTCTTCGAACATGTCCTCGCGGAAAATACCCGGGAACATACCGGCGGCTGCGATTGAGGACATGTGATGGAAACGTTTGGCGCCGATGTCTTCGGCCAGCTCTACCGCATGCTGTGTCCCTCCAACGTTGGCGGCCCACTGGCTCTCTGCATCAGCGGACAAATCATAGATGGCCGCCAGGTGGAACACGTGGTCGACCGTGTCCTTGAGCTTTTTCCGCTGCGCCGGACTGATGCCCAGAAGGTTACGGGTCAGATCACCGGTAACCGGCACCAATTTCTTACCGGCCTCGCCAAGCTCCGCCTGCAACACATTGAACTTCTTTTTTGACCCGCTTCTGACCAGCACGTACACCGTGCCGACACGTTTGCGTTTGAGCAGTTCACTGATCAGATTCTTACCGATAAAGCCGGTTCCACCGGTGATAAAATAATTCATGTTTTAGATCCTTGAGCGAGCGCGGTCAAAGTGCTTTGGGTTGATCATGTTACGATCGGGAAAGCGAATATTAGCAGAAGCCTCGACGGCATTTCCGTAACCATGCACAGGAAAGCATTATGAGTGAGAACGCAGAACGGTTTGAGCAGGCCGCCATTGCGGTCAAGTCACTGACTGAAAAACCGGACAATGACACTTTACTGAAGCTGTATGCGCTGTATAAACAGGGCAGCGAAGGCGACGTGCAGGGTGACAAGCCCGGCTTCTTCGACTTTGTCGGCGCGGCCAAATATGAGGCCTGGGAAAAACTCCAGGGCACAGAACAGACTGAGGCGCAAGAAGAGTACGTAAAGCTGGTACGCGCACTCGGCGCACCCCTCGACTGAATTGCTGACAGGGAGATGAGCGCCACATGACGCGCCGGGACACGCGGGAGCTGATTCTTCAAACCAGCCTGGCCCTGTTTAATGCACAGGGCGAGCCCAATGTTTCCACCAATGAGATTGCCATGGAGGCGGATATCAGCCCGGGTAACCTCTATTACCACTTTCACAATCGCGATGAAATATCCTTTGAACTGTTCAAGCGCTATCTCGTCGAGCTGACCCCCTTGCTGGAGCCTGCGCCGGATGAGGCGCGACCCAGCCTGGAAGAGTTGTATTTACGCCTGCACCTGATTTTCGAAATCATGGGGCGCTACCGCTTCATCTACCGCAATCTCGCGGACCTTTTCCAACGCATCGATAATCTGCAACAGGCCATCACCGGCCTGCTCGCTCGCATAGAAGCCGCCCTGGCGCACTTGCTGACGCGGCTGGAAAATGCCGGAATGATGACCATCAAAGAGCGTGATGCCAATGCCCTGGTCGACAACGTCGTCATGCAGATGACCTGCTGGATCGCTTATGCACAAGTGCGCGACCCGGAGGGACTTGAAGACGGCAGCGCGCTCACCACGGCGGCAGCACGGGTCCTGTACCTCTTTGTCCCCTACCTCTCAGAACCCGAAGCAGACCAGTTCCGCGCCCTCGCCGAGGATTATCAGAACGCTTAATTGGGGCCTGGTTGACGGTTGCGGTGGGGTGCCCGGTTCTGGCCGGCCGGGCTTGAGGCCTGCGGCTTCCCTCACACACCAGAAATAAAAAAGGGCCGGCGCGATGCCGGCCCTTAAATCTCCCCAGGGGAAGGGAGAGGGGATTACTTAAACTTGCGATCAGGCAGCCTTGCTGGCTTCCGTCTCTACTGCCGGTTTGGCCGCAGGCTTTTTGGCTGCCGGTTTTTTGGCAACGGGCTTGCTGCCGGCTTTCTTGGCAGCTTTCGGTGCTGCTTTGACTGCTGCCGGCTGTTCTGCGAGCTTGGCGACCATGTCGGACAACTTCTGGACGCGTGCCGAGAGCTTGTTCACGTCGTCTGCGGTCGGGACGCCGAGACGGCCCAGTACGCGTGCGATGCGCTCTTCGAACAGGTTTTCCAGCTTGTCCAGGTTGCCGCTTGCTTGCTTGCGAACCAGCTCAACGCGGTTTTCAACACCACCGCGCAGGTTAACAACGGTGCCTTCAACATCCTTGCGGGTGTTGTTTTCGATTTTGGCGCCTTCTTTAACCAGCTTTTCGAACAGTTGATTGCCCTGGTCGAACAGTTTGCCGCCCTGCTCTACACCCGAATCAACGAGCTTGCCGCCTTCTTTCTGGGCCAGGGAGAACGCTCCCAGGCCGGCCAGCCAGACATCACGTGCTGAGTCCAGCACCTGGTCGGTCAGCTTGCTTGCGGAGCCTTTCGGTTGTACCTTCTTTTTCAACGCTTTCTGTGCCATGTCAAACCTCCATTGGTCAGGCAATTCAAATCTTGGAATGGATTTTGACGCAAAGAATTAGAGCAATCACACTAGTTTTCAGACCTGAGCAACGAGCTCCGGGGGGACAGCACCATGAGTAACTGGAACGAATTTCCGTACGACGCGACCCCATACACCTTTTCCGATGACGCCATGGAGTCGGTGTGGGATGAGTTGCACGCCGGTGACCGTGAACCGTGGCCGGATGCAAGAAGTCTGCAAGCCACGCTGGAAAACCATCCGGCAGCGGCACCGGCAGATTTTGATGGCGATCTGGATGCACTCGCCGGGAAATTAACTAAAGCCTGGCAGTGCTTTCACAGTGGCGATTTTGGTGGTGCGATTGATCTGGGCAGCGAAATCGGCGTGCTTGGCCACGCCCCGGCCAACAAAGCCGCAGGAATTTATGCGCACTACCTGGAGTCGAACGAAACCGTTCAGCAAGAGCTCTACCTCGCGGCAGCAAAGCGCGCCGAAGAGGCCATCGCCCTGCTGCCGGACGATCCCAATAGCTGGTACTTCCATGCCTTTAACCTGGGGCGTTACAGCCAGTCCATTTCCATCGTGACGGCCCTGCGCCAGGGTATCGGCGGCAAGATCCAGGACAGTCTGAAACGCGCCCTGGAGCTTGCACCCGACCATGCGGAGGCGCACACGGCCATGGGGCTGTATCACGCGGAAATCGTGGATAAGGTGGGCAAAATGATCGGCGCCATGACCTACGGCGCCAATGCCGACACCGCCATCGCGCATTTTGAGCAGGCCCTGGAGATTAACCCGGCCTCGCCTATTGCCAATATGGAATACGGCAACGGCCTGTACATGCTCTACGGCGACAAGGTGTTGGACAAGGTGACGGAGCTGTACGTGACGGCCTCAGAACTTACGCCACGTGATGCCATGGAATTCCTGGATGTTCAAAGCGCCCTAGAGGAGCTCGAATAGATCCTCGGCATCCCCTGAATGGGGCCGGCCGTGCAGGGGCAGCATCATGCCCAGGTACAACAGTTTCTCGAACTCCGGACGGAATTGCTCAATGATCTTCTGTGGGTCTGGAATCAATCGTCGGTCCGTGATCACACCAAAAAACACCTTTCCGTTGTAACTCAGGATACTGATGCCAACGCCGATACTGCCGTTCTGGGGCACCCAGAACATCAGATCACGCATGCGGGAACCGGCGAGATACAGCGGCTGTTGCGGGCCCGGTACATTGGTCAGTACCGCCGAGGCTTTCTCGCTCAGCAAATCAAGTACCGGCTTTTGCAGCATAGAAGGCCCCATTCCCAGTGCTGCCAGAAAACCGAAAGTCACGGCAGCCTGTTTGGAGCTCTTTAAAGCCGTCATGCGGTCGTTCACCACATACAGCCGCTGCAAGGGGTTTTCGAGACTGATCGGCAGCTCAAGGAACACCAGTCCAAAATGATTGCCCAGCTCAATCGCGTGCTCCAGGGGCCGCAAATTGACCGGCACCGTGGCGCGAATATCCTTGTCCACATCGCAGGGATTATCGCTGTTGAGCAGATAGCGACGCAGGGCACCGCTGGCGCTGGCGATCAGCACATCGTTCACCGTGCAACCGAAGGCCCGACCCACCGATTTGACCTCTTCAAGGTCCAGCGGCTCCGCCCAGGCGACTTCCTTGCGCACGCCCAGCGTGCCCTTCAGACAGGTACGCGGATCGTTTGACAGCGTCAGGGCATGTGCCAGTTCGCCGGCAATTTCACCGGCCTCGTTGGCAAACTGTCCGGCCCGGGCCGGGTTTTGCAGCAGGCCCAGGCCTTCTTCCACCAGTTTCTGGCCATAGTGCACGGCCGCATCAAAGCCCTCTTTAGCCGGTTCCAGCAATCGCTGGAATATCGGGGACTCGACCGACCGGCGCTCTTTCCAGGCTTGCGGATCACGTGATGAGGGTCTCGGTTCCGGACCTGAGTCTGTGAGTGACAGGAACACCTGCACCAGGGCGATGCCATCGGCGATGCAATGGTGAATGCGAACCACCACCACCGGGCCGGCGACATAATTCTCCACCACGTCAAACTGCCACAACGGCCGGGACGGCTTCAAAGGGGATGAGGCCAGGTCGGCTACCAGGATGCGCAGTTCAGCCTCATCGGCGGCGCCAGGCAGCGCAATGCGCCGCACGTGGGTGCGCAGGTCGAAGTCTTCGTCCAGTTCCCAGCTGGCGCCCGCCGCGGTGTCGACAACTTTTTGCCGAAAGCGGTCAAACACCAGGAAGCGCCGTTCCACGGTTTCCAGGAGGCGCTCATAATCAATATCGTCCTCGAGTCCGATCACGCCGGTGATCATCATCAGGTTATTCGGCTGCTCCATGCGCAGCCACGCCGTGTCCACCTTGGACATGGGCTCCTTGAATGGCGGCTTACTCAACCGGCTTTCCGGGGCATGCCGGTGACGCGGCGCGTGGCTTTTACGGCATCGGAACGACGGTTCTCCAATGCCTCCAGGTAACCAGGCTCGACCCCGGTCACGTACTCACCGGAGAAACACGAGGTATCAAACTGGCGGATACTGTCGTTGCCTTCCTTGCACGCTTCCACCAGATCATCCAGGTCCTGGTAGATCAGCCGGTCAGCGCCGAGGAACTCGCGAATCTCCTCGACTGTACGCCCGCTGGCAACCAGCTCGGCGGTGGCCGGCATATCAATGCCGTAGATGTTCGCGTGTCTTACCGGCGGCGAGGCAGAGGCGAAATAGACTTTCCTGGCTCCGGCCTCGCGGGCCATTTGTATGATCTGCCGCGAGGTTGTACCGCGCACAATAGAGTCATCCACCAGCAGCACATTTTTCTTGCGAAACTCGAGGCCGATCGGGTTCAGCTTGCGTCTTACCGATTTACTGCGTTCGGCCTGTCCCGGCATGATGAAGGTCCGGCCAATGTAGCGGTTCTTCATAAGGCCTTCGCGGTACTTGACGTTCAGGTCATAAGCCAGTGGCAGAGACGAGGTACGACTCGTATCCGGCACCGGTATCACCACGTCGATATCGTGATCAGGCCATTCCCTGAGTATTTTTCGCGCAAGGGCCTCGCCCATGCGCAGACGTGATTTGTAGACCGAAACATCATCCATCATGGATTCGGGACGTGAAAAATAAACGTGCTCAAAGATGCACGGCGTGAGCGGCTTGGCCAGTGGTGATTCATGGCAAAACAGCTCACCGTCCTTGGTAATAAAGATGGTCTCGCCGGGCTTCAGGTCGCGTACCAGATCAAAGCCGATCGCGTCCAGCGCGACACTCTCCGAGGTGATCGCATATTCCGTGCCGCGGGCCGATTCACGCTGACCGAGTACCGCGGGACGGATACCGTAGGGGTCCCGAAAGCCTACCAGGCCATGATTGGCAATCAACGCAACCGCAGAATAAGCACCTTTGCAGCGACGATGAACCGCATCGACTGCACGAAAGATATCCTCCGGATGGGGCCGGCTGCCTGCCGCAATATTCAGTTCATGGGCAAAAACGTTGAGCAGAAGTTCGGAATCAGATTCCGTATTCAGATGCCGGCGGTCGCTCTCAAAAAGTTCGGCGGCCAGCACCTCGGTATTAATCAGGTTGCCATTGTGGCCGAGGGCAAGACCGAAGGGCGAGTTGACATAGAAAGGCTGGCTTTCGGCCGAATTGTCGCGACCCGCCGTCGGGTAGCGCACATGACCAATACCCACATTGCCCTGCAGGTGGCGCATATCACTGCCACTGAAGACATCACGCACCAGGCCGTTATCTTTGTGCAGATTCAGCCTGTGTCCGTCCAGGGTAGCGATACCGGCGGCGTCCTGCCCGCGGTGCTGGAGCATCGTTAATGCATCATAGATCGCAGGTGCAACCGGCTCATGACCGACAATTCCAATAATTCCGCACATCCAGGATTACCCCTTGGCCTGCCACCATGTCGGCGACGCGGCGAATTCTAACACGCTGCCGCAGGGCTATGTTTGCGGCTCAGCCTTCTCTGCAGCTTGCCCGGCTGGCGCCTCAACATCGGCTTGCCCCGTCTCAACGGCTTCCGGTTGCGGAAACAGGTCAAGATATTCCAGGGCGGTCTCCGGCAAAAACTCACCAGCCCATTCCGCCAGCGGCAGCAGTCCCTGGATAACGTCTGACTCCTGCCACCAGTCATCCAGGGGCACGGGCGTGAACCCGGCGGTCAGGATCAGGGCGATCAGCAGCAGCAAGCCGCGGGCAGCCCCGAAAATGCCACCCATCAGACGGTCCGTTCCGCTCAGACCGGTCTTCTCAACCAGTTTTCCTACCAGGAAGGTGAGCAGACCACCGGCAATAAGGACCACCAGGAATACGCCGACAAAGGCCAGCCCGCTGCGTGCCGAGGGCACATCAACATAAGGCTCAAGTAACACGGCCGTGCTTCCGGAATAATGAAACGCGGCCAAAAAGGCGAAAACCCAAACCAGCAGGGCAAAGACTTCTTTGATGAAGCCGCGCCAGAAACCAACCGCCGTCGACAGAACAACCAGGCCGAGCAGAATCAGATCAACGGTTGTGATGCCGCTCATTCGGTACTCTGCACGATTCCCTTGATGCCCTGCTCTGCCAGCAGTCTGTCCGCCACGGTGACAGCGCTCGTCCGGCTAACCTCCGGCCCAACCAGCACCCGGTAAAGTGTTGCTCCATCTGCAGTTTCGGCGCGGCTGATCGCCCGGTAGCCGGCATCACGCAAACTGAACACGAGTTTTTCTGCGTTCTCACTGCCTGAAAATACGCCCACTTGAACGACCCAGCGGATTAATGCGTCTTCCGGTTCAGTCACAGATGACTCTTCATCGGGACGCAGGTCAACCAATCGCGGGCGCACATCGGGAATCTGGTTCGCCAGACGCGCCAGGACCTGGTCCGCTTCCGCACGTTGCGAAAAAGGACCTACCCGAACCCGGTTCAGCGTGCCTGCCGCACTCTCAACGGTGTCCATGAGTACCGGCAGACCTGACTCACGCAGCGAGCTGGCCAAGCGGTTGGCGTTACCTGTACTGCTGAAACTCGCCACCTGCACCAGGTAACGTCCACCCTGGTCAACATCGGCGGATATGGGCGGTGCAGGTTCAGGCTCTGGCTCGGTAACCGGCGCCTCTGCCACCACGATTTCAGTTTCGGGCGTATCTGGAACCAGTATTGGGGCCACCGACTCGACCACCGGCTCATTCGCCCCGGCACCAGGAGCATCTTGTGCATTACCGCCGGGGCCAGGTGTTGCATCGGCCGGCAATTGGGTATTGCCTGCTTCATTTGCGGCAGCCACCTCCTCGAGGCGCTCCTGCAGGCTGCGCGGAGGTGCCGCCTCTTCGACAACCTCAACCACGTTGCTGCCACCGGGCTGTTCACTTGCCGGTGCTTGCTCGGGAACCGAGGACGGGGTATCAGCCGGCTGCTCACCAATCGGGAAACGCCGTTTCTCAAAACTCAGCTCCGCAGGCCGCGGCGGTATCTCGATTTCCCGTGATTCCTGTTTACGCTCTGCCTGGCCGCTGAGCAGCATTGGCAGAATGATGACGGCCAGGGCCACGAGAACGCTGGCTCCGACAAGTCGTTGTTTTAGCGCTTTATCCATGGGGGCCATGTTTGTTCAGGGGAGGTCATGATTCTAGCAGTAGTTGGCCACCTGGCGACACAGGTGTCACTGGTCTGTGAGCCGTCCGGTAGCTGTCAACCACTGCAGGGCATCGGCCACGGTGTGAAATGAACCAAAAACCAGGATGGGCCCATCATCACCGGCCATCGCCGTGGCCTGCTCCATGGCCTGGCTGACAGTTTCGACCGCAATAACCTGTGCCCGGCGGTTCACTGCCGCCACCCGGGCCGCCAGCGCAGGCCCGGTCTGGGAGCGCTGGCCCTGCACGAGCCCGGCACAGAAAAAGGTCTGCACGCAGGGCGCGAGTGCCAGGGCAACCCCTTCGGCATCCTTGTCATTAAGCATTGCCAGAACGGTGATTACCGGGGCCTGGTCGCGCAAGGCAGTAGCTATGACCGCCGCGCCCATGGGGTTATGTCCCACATCCAACAGGTAACCCGGCGGGGTAGCAATCAACTGCAGACGTCCGCGCAAGCGCACCTCCAGGAGCGCCCCGGGCAAGCACGCGCCGGCCTGTTCACGGTCGTCATGTAAAGCCAGCACGGCGGCCAGCGCCCCGGCCAGGTTGTCTTGCTGATGCGGGCCGGCCAGCGACAGACCAGGCAGAGCCATCTGCCAGTGATCGAGGCGAAAAGTCAGGACGCCGGATGGACCGGGCTCAAGCTCAAAGTCCTGTCCCAGCTGCCGCGTAGCGCAGCCCAGCGCTGCAGCCCGGCTCAATACCGAGTCCGGCGGATTGCGTTCGGCCGAGATGAAGGTTTGTCCGGCCCGCAGAATGCCGGCCTTCTCCCCGCCGATGGTCTCCCGGTCGTTACCCAGAAAGGCCTGGTGGTCCAGACCGACCGGCGTGATCACGGCCACGTCCGCATCGACCAGGTTGACCGTGTCCAGGCGGCCACCCATGCCGACCTCCAGAATCGCCACGTCCAGATTCGCGCGCGCCATAAGCCACAGGCACGCCAGCGTGGTGAACTCGAAATAAGTCAGGGATACATCGCCACGAACCGCCTCAAGCTGTTCAAAGGCTTCCACCAGCCCGGCCGCGCTGATTGTCTCGCCCAGCAATTGCAGGCGTTCATTAAAATGCAGCAGATGAGGCGAGGTATACACCCCGGTGCGATAGCCCAGGGCCATCAGGCAGGCATTGCTCCAGGCCACGGTTGAGCCTTTGCCATTGGTACCGGCCACGGTGATGACACGGGCTGCCGGTCGCGGCGCACCCAGGCGCTGATACACCTCACCACAACGTTCCAGGCCAAGGTCAATTTCGCTGGGATGACGCCGCTCGAGCCGCTCGAGCCATGCGCTCAGCTCCGGTGAACTGAGCCCCGGGGAGGGGCTATTCACTGCCGGGACTGCGGCAGGGCGGAAATTGCAGGCCGCAAGACTGGCCGGGAGAATGACTCACTCAGGCAGGTACCACTTCTCCGGTAACCGGAATGGGCCGCTCACCGGACATCAGCAATGCCAGCATGGCGCTGAGCTCCTCACGGAGGTTGCGGCGGTCGATGATCATGTCAATTGCCCCCTTTTGCAGCAAAAACTCACTGCGCTGGAATCCTTCAGGCAATTTCTCGCGCACGGTCTGTTCAATGACGCGCGGTCCGGCAAAACCGATCAGGGCCTGCGGCTCGGCCACATTAAGATCGCCCAGCATCCCCAGGCTCGCCGACACACCACCCATGGTCGGGTTGGTCAGTACCGAAACGAAAGGCAGGCCGGAATCTGCCATGCGTTGCAATACAGCACTCGTCTTGGCCATCTGCATCAGGGACAGCAGGCCCTCCTGCATGCGGGCGCCACCCGTCGCTGAAAAACAGACCAGCGGCGATTTCATGCGCATGGCCTCCTGTCCGGCGCGGGCAAACTTTTCTCCCACCACCGAACCCATGGACCCGCCCATAAAACCGAACTCAAAGGCACAGGCCACCACTGGCATGCCGCGCAATTCGCCGGCCATGGCAACCAGGGCGTCTTTTTCACCGGTTTTTTTCTGTGAAGCGATTAAGCGTTCACGGTATTTTTTGCTGTCCCGAAAGCGCAGAACGTCCGTCGGCTCAAGGTCGCGCGCAATCTCTCGACGCGGCTCCGGATCCAGAAACTGGTCCAGGCGGGTTCGCGCCGAAAGACGCATATGGTCGGAACACTTGGGACACACCTGCAGGTTGCGCTCCAGCTCAGGGCGGTACAATACGGCAGTGCAGGCACCACACTTGGTCCACAGACCTTCGGGTACATTCCGCTTGCTACCACCCTCGGTTCGAATTCGGGATGGCATGAGTTTGCTGATCCAGCTCATGGACTGACTAGGCTCCCCGCACAGTAGCGTGCGACTTATGGTTTACCCATTGTCCAATGACTCCCGCACCGAAGCAACAAAGGACCGCGCCGATTCGGCAGCCACCGTTTCGGAGTCAGCATCGCTCAGGGTCTGAACCAGGGCACTGCCAATCACCACGCCGTCGGTAAACTCGGCAACTGCCGCAGCCGACTTGCCGTCATTGATACCAAAACCGCCGGCTATGGGTAAGGAACTGTGTCGGCGAATTGCCTCAATCGGCCCGGCCATGGCCGATGCATCGAGCCGCTTGGCGCCGGTTATACCCTTGAACGACACGTAGTAAATAAATCCCTGTGCCGATTTGCAGATTCGCTGTAAACGCTCCTCATGCGTGGTGGGCGCCACCAGCAGAATCGAATCGAGGCCATGGGCGCTCAGTGCCGCTGACAGATCCGGTGCCTCACCGGGCGGGCAATCCACCAGCAGCAGGCCGTCCACACCAGCCTGCGAGGCTGCTTCGGCGAGTCGTTCCTGTCCAAAGCGCTCAACGGGGTTCATGTACCCCATCAGAATCACGGGGGTTTCCTGATCCTGCTCGCGAAACTCACGGACCATGTCCAGAACACCGCTAAGGGTGACGCCCTTGGCAATAGCGCGCTCACTGGACTGCTGAATGACCGGCCCATCCGCCATCGGGTCGCTGAAGGGCACGCCAAGTTCGATCAGATTAGCGCCGCCTTCCACCAGCGCGTGCATGATCGCCACGGTCCAGTCGGGATGAGGATCGCCGGCCGTAATAAAGGGGATTAGCGAGGTCCGGCCGGCCTGAAAGCTGTCCTTGATCCGCTGGCTCATAGTTTCAGTCCTTCCAGGGTTGCCAGGGTTTGCACGTCCTTGTCACCACGGCCGGACAGATTGATCAGCACGGTCTGATCCGGTCGCATGGTGCTGGCGAGCTTCATCCCGTATGCAATGGCGTGAGCACTCTCCAGCGCCGGCAGAATGCCTTCCATACGTGACAGGTCGCGGGTCGCCTGCAAGGCTTCGGTATCGGTGATTCCAACATACTCGGCACGCTTGGTGTCTTTGAGCCATGAATGCTCCGGCCCCACACCGGGGTAATCCAGGCCGGCGGACACCGAATGGGTTTCGGTTATCTGTCCCGACGGGCTGTCGAGCAGGTAGGTTCTTGAACCATGCAGCACACCCGGCCTGCCGGCACACAAAGATGCGGCATGTTCGCCGGATGACAGGCCTCGGCCGGCCGCTTCGACGCCATACATGGCGACATCTGTGTCCTGGATGAACGGGTGGAACAAACCAATCGCATTCGAACCACCACCGACGCAGGCGACCAGGGCGTCTGGAAGTGCCTCGTACTGCTCCAGCATCTGTGCGCGGGCTTCGCGACCCACAATGGCATTGAAGTCACGCACCATCACCGGGTAGGGGTGCGGTCCGGCAACGGTACCGATCACATAGAAGGTATCATCCACGTTCGTCACCCAGTCACGCATGGCCTCGTTCAGGGCATCTTTAAGGGTTCTGGAACCCGATGAAACGCTGCGCACTTCGGCACCCATCAACTGCATGCGGAACACGTTAATCGCCTGGCGCTGTATATCGGTCTCGCCCATATAGACCACGCACTGCTGATTCAGGCGGGCAGCCACTGTGGAGGTGGCCACCCCGTGCTGACCGGCCCCGGTTTCGGCGATTACGCGCGGCTTGCCCATGTAATGGGCCAGCAGTCCCTGCCCCACCGTGTTGTTGATCTTGTGCGCGCCGGTATGATTCAGGTCTTCGCGCTTCAGCAGTATCCGCGCACCACCGCAGTGCGACGTGAGTCTTTCGGCGAGGTAAATCGGCGAGGGCCGACCGACATAATGAGTCAGATCGGCATCCAGGCGACGCATAAACTCTTCATCCACGCGCCAGCGTCCCCACGCTTCGCGTAACTCTTCCAGTGCGTGCATGAGGGTCTCGGAAACGAAGGACCCCCCGTAGTCACCAAAGTGACCGCGATCATCAGGCATTTCAGGATAGATTTGCTCAGGAGCGGATGGCGCGTGCTGTGTCATGTCGAAACCTGCTTTGCATTGCGAATGAAGGATTGGACCAGTGCATCACTCTTGATGCCCGGTGAAGATTCCACGCCGCTGGAAACATCCACGGCGTAGGGTTGAAACTGTCGTACCGCCTCGGCAACGTTGCCGGGATTAAGACCACCGGCCAGCCACAAGGGCTTGTCACTGCCCACGCGCTGGCGCCAGTCAAAGGTTCTGCCGGTTCCGCCAGCGCCGCCCGGTTCATGCGAATCGAGCAGTATTCCGGCGGCATCGGGAAAGGCAGCAGCTGCTTGCCCAGGGTCTTCTTCAAACATGGACACCGCCTTCAGAAAAGGCAAGCCGAAGGCGGCACAGAACGCGTTGTCCTCCCCGCCATGAAACTGGATCATGTCCAGAGGTGTCAGTTTAAGCGCCGCGCGTACCTCGTCAGCATCCTGATTCATAAACAGCCCGATCCGGGTCCGGCCGGCCGGCACCTTTGCGCACAGCGCCGCGGCCTGCCCGGCACTGACCTGGCGGGGACTGGCGGCGAACACAAACCCCAGCGCATCTGCCCCGGCATCAACTGCAGTCCGGACATCTTCTGCGCGTGTTAGTCCACAGATTTTGACGCATACACTCTGCATGGCTCAGCGTGCCTGTTTTACTCAGTGTCCGGGAAGGACTCCGCTGTTAGAGGAATATCGAACGCCGGCGGATAACGCACGTCGGCAAAGTACAAACCGTCAGGACTGGCAGTCACACCAGCGAGGTTCCTGTCACGTGCCTTGAGCAAGGAGCCGACCCATTCCGGCGGCTTTTCGCCCTTGCCCACGACCATCAGCGTGCCGGCGATATTTCTCACCATGTGGTAGAGAAACCCGTTGGCGGTCACCGACAAAATAACCCGTTGCCCGTCACGCTCCACCTTGATCGCCTGCATCTCGCGAACCGGATGATTGGCCTTGCAACCCGCGGAACGAAAACTGCTGAAATCATGCGTGCCGAGTAACAATTGCGCAGCCTCATGCATCAGCGCTGCGTCCAGCTTGTGCTTCTGCCAACAGACCCGCTGGCGATCCACCGCAGGCGGCAACCAGCGGTTGAGAATGACATATTGATAGCTTCTGGCAAGTGCCGAGAAGCGTGCGTGAAAATCGTCACTCACGCGGCGCAGCCATACCGCCGCCACCGTATCGGGAAGGTTGGAATTGACGCCCAACAGCCAGGAACGGTCATCCCGCGCGGCATCACTGTCGAAGTGCACCACCTGGCACCAGGCATGAACGCCGGTATCGGTGCGACCCGCACACACCACGCTGACCGGGTGGTTGGCAACCTGGCTCAGAGCCCGCTCAAGCGTAGCCTGCACTGTGGGTTCTTCACGCTGGGTCTGCCAGCCGTAAAAGCCGCTACCGTTGTACTCGATACCGAGGGCATAACGCATGGGACCGGGGTGCGCTCAAAGCTCCCGCAACATCTCCCTTGCTTCCCGCTCCTGGGCGGCATTACCGTCCTGAACAACGCTTTCCAGTAATTCCCGGGCCTCTTCATCGCGACCCATGGCAGCGTACGCCCGGGCCAGGTCCAGTCGGGCCTCAGGGTCATCCAGGTCCATTGCCACCGCTTCAGTATCCGGCTCCGGCATGGCAGTCATACCGGCCATGGCGGCGCGTTCAGCGACATCCCGCGCGTCCCCGTTCGTGCCCGCAGCTGTGCCGGTGAACTCCCGGTTACGTTGGCTGCGCAGGAAGACCACCACCGCGCCGATCAACAGGATCAATGCGCCAACGATGAACAGGCCAAAGCGACTGGTCAGCGACTCGGCTTCTGCCTGATCCATATCAGGGTTCACATCAAGCTCAGGATCAGGCCCGGAGGTCATGCGGTCTTCACGCAGGCGTTCTTCCATATCGGCCAGGTTGCTGTCGGCAACACCCGAACCATCGTCAATACGGTCACGTTCCAGCGCTGATTCAAGCTCGGAGATTCGCTCGTTCAGATAATTGTTTTCCTGTTGGGCATTGGCCAGTTCTTCCTGGGTGCGCGCCAGTTCCTCGACCACGCTGATACCCTCGCTGACCTCGTTGGTGCCGCTATTGCCCTGCCCCATACCCTCGTCAATCGACTCATCCCGCTCAGACGGCGGAACGAGTACCAGGCTCATCTCCCCGGATTCTGCCGTGGATGTGGTTGCCGCAAGGCTGGTATCAGGTTCTGCTCCAGGGCCGACAGCCTCTGCAGACGCCTCCTGGGCCAGGTCCGAAATGGTCGGGATGTCATTGGGATCGGTGGGAATATCCCAACGGGTCCGGTACAGCGTTTCCTGGCGCATGACTTCCAGCATCGCCTCACGGACATTCATGGTCAGCATGTCCTCGCGTTGCGGTATGCGCAGCACTTCGCCGGCCATCATGCGGTTGATATTGTTATCCAGAAAAGCCTGCGGGTTGCTTTGCTGAACCGCCAGCATGACCTGGTTGACACTGACACCCCGCGCGGCGGCGATGTCCTGGGAAAGATCCCACAAGGTGTCACCGCGAACCACGTTGATTTGATCGGGTATCTTGCCGGCCTGGCTTTCAGTAGCCTGGGGAATCACGGCCCGGTAAACCGGTTCTTGCGTGGCTTCCTCATTTACGACAACCGCGTCGGTGGCAGCAGGTTCAGGCAGGCTCTCTGCTGCCTCCTCCACGACCTCGTTTTCAACCAGCGCAGGAACCGTATCCTCAGGGCGATCGAGGTCTTCAACAACGACTTGATCGGGCCCTTCCTGTTCAATCACTTCCTGAACAGGCGGCGTTTGCTCAAGCACCTGATCTTCTGGCGTGACGGCTGAATCATCAGTGCCGTCATCCATGGCAACCAGGGCGTTATCAACCGTGGATTGCTCAGGAATGTCGGCCTGCTTGTCTTCTTCAGCCCCGCTTTGTTCCGCGAATGTTTCTTCCAGCGGTGTCTCGTCAGGCACTGTTTCAGTGCTAAACGTCTCATCCGCGGGCAATTCGTCGGCAATGGACTCCTCAATCGGGGGCTCCGGTTGCGTCTCCGGCACGCTCGTCACCGGATCGAAAGGCGGGCCGGTATCCGCCAGCGCGACTGTATCTGCAGGCGCTGCCGTGGTTTCATCTTCGAACGGCGCTGTTTCCACCGCCGGGGTATCGATCGCAGAGATCACAGGCGCCACTGCGGCAGCCGAAGAATCAATCGTGTTTTCGGGTACCGGTTTTTGCGCCACGGCCGGGGTGTCGGACGTGCGTCCCGTCGATGACGGCATGGCTGGCAAGGGTGCCGGTGCGTCAAAACTGGGTGGATCAAAGAACAGGGTGTACTGGCGCAACATGCGGCCGCTTGACCAGACCACTTCGACCACCAGCTGCAGGACAGGCTCATTCATGACCTGCGAGCTGGTCAGGCGAATATGTGGATCGGCAAGATCACGGCTGACGGTAAACTCGATGGGCAAGCCGAGTGCGTCCCGGGTCAGGCCGATCACCTGGAAATCCGCGGAAGATGCCATGCCGGCGGTTACGGTTGCCATCTCCGCCTCAGACCGTGAAATCAGATCGATACGGGCACTTAATGGCTCGTTCAGATAAGAGTTGACGGTTGCCTGGCCCAGGCCCAGTGCGTGTGCGAAACCGGAAATGAACAGGCACGCCACGCCCGCAAGCAGTGCTGCCCACGACCCCGTTCCGGCTCCAGGTTTTACCTCCCTTTGCCGCTTGCCAATGCTGCTCCCCATCATCGTCCGGTCTGACTCCTCGATTTCTTGTTGTACAGTTTAAGGCGGCCTACCCCCGTGCGCCACGTTCCTCGAGCGCCTGGAGGATTTGCACCGCGTTCAGGGCTGCGCCTTTGCGGATGTTATCGGCAACCACCCACAGGTTGATCCCCCGGGGGTGGCTATGGTCACGCCGCAATCGACCAACAAACACGTCATCTTTACCGGCTGCGTGAATGGAGGGCGTTGGGACAGTCGCAGCGTCACTGCCACTGACAAAATTCACACCTTCCGCTTCACTGAGCAATTGTGCGACCTCCTCGATGGGTGCTTCCTCGACCGTTTCGAGGTGAATGGCCTCTGCATGTCCAAAAAACACCGGCACGCGCACCGCCGTGGCATTAACCGCAATATCATCATCAGCAAAAATCTTGCGTGTTTCCCAGTGCATTTTCATTTCTTCGCGGGTGTAACCATTGTCCTGCGGGCTATCAATAAAGGGCAGTACATTGAAGGCGATCCCCTGCGCAAAAACCTCCGCCCCGGCACTGCGCATATTCAGTTTCTCAGCGGTTTGCCGGGCCAACTCCTCCATACCTTTGCGCCCCGCTCCGCTGACCGACTGGTAGGTGGCAACGTTGATGCGCGTGATACCAAACCGCGCATGGATCGGCGCAATCGCAACCACCATCTGGATGGTGGAGCAGTTCGGATTGGCGATCAGCGCGCCGGGGCCGAGCCCGTCAAGCTCATGTCCATTGACCTCGGGCACCACCAATGGATAGGCATCGTTGTAGCGAAACTCCGAGGTGTTATCGATGACGATGGCGCCGTCCTTTGCAGCGCGCAAGGCATGCACAGCGCTGACCGATGCGCCCGCAGAAAAAAGCGCGTAGTCGACACCGGCAAAGTCAAATTCCTCCAGCACCTCCACGTCCAGTTCCTTGTGACCGAAGCTCACGGTCTTACCAAACGATTTGGCACTGGCCAATGCGTGGACGCGAATTTTGGTGCCCAGCCGTTCGGCGAGAATTTCGAGCATGGTTTCGCCGACCGCGCCGGTTGCCCCAACCACGGCAACGCTGAGGGTATGTTCAGTGTTCATGAGCCAATCTGTCCTCTGTGCCGCAGCACGTGATCCATCAGGGTTAGTGCCATCATGGCTTCGACAATGGGCGTTGCACGAATACCCACGCAAGGATCATGCCGGCCCTTGGTTACAACCTCGACCTCGTTGCCGTCCGCATCCAGGGAAACGCAGGGAATCCGCAGGCTTGAGGTTGGCTTGAAGGCAACCGATACGACCACGTCCTGACCGCTGGAAATGCCGCCGAGAATGCCACCGGCATTGTTGCTCTGAAAACCCTCGCGGGTCATCAGATCGCGATGTTCGGTACCCGGTTGCGCCACGCTTGCAAATCCGGCGCCGATTTCCACACCCTTGGTCGCGTTGATGCTCATCATGGCGGTGGCCAGATCAGCATCCAGCTTGCCGTACACCGGTTCGCCAAGGCCGGCAGGAACGCCGGTAGCGCGACAATTTACCCGTGCTCCGACTGAATCACCGGATTTTCTGAGCTTGTCCATAAACGTTTCCAGCTCTGGCACGATGCGCGCAGAGGGTGCAAAGAACGGGTTGTTGTCGATCTCATCCCATTGCATATCGTGGTCTACGCGCAGGGGGCCCAGCTCCGCCAGCCAGCCCTGGATCTGGATACCCCGTTCCTGGAGCAGCCATTTACGCGCCAGCGCCCCGGCAGCCACGCGCACGGTGGTCTCCCGCGCCGAAGAACGCCCGCCGCCGCGATAATCCCGGATGCCGTATTTGGCATCGTAGGTAAAATCAGCATGGCCGGGTCGATACAGGCGGGCAATATTGCTGTAGTCCTTCGAGCGCGCATCGGTATTTTCGATATACAGGGAGATGGGCGTTCCCGTGGTGCGTCCTTCAAAAACGCCGGACAGGATGCGCACATCATCTGCTTCCTTGCGCTGCGAGGTGTGCCGTGAACGGCCGGTGGCGCGGCGTTCGAGCTCGAGCTTTATTTCGGCCTCGGTGATTTCCAGCCCCGGGGGAAAGCCGTCCAGCACACAGCCGATCGCCGGCCCGTGGCTTTCTCCCCAGGTGGTCATGCGCAGCAGACGTCCAAAGCTATTCAATGATCTGTCCCCGTTTTTCCAGCACCGCCCGGATACCCGCTTGCGCTGCCTCAAGTTGTTGTTGCTCTATGGTAAACACACCGCTACCGCCACGCTCGAACTCCAGCCAGGTCAACGGCACCCGTTCCAGCGCAGCCTGCAGTCGCTCATCGCTCTCGCCCACCTCGCAAAACAGGACACCGCCGGGGCTCAGCCACCGTGATGCCTCGAACAGAATGCGCAGCGGCAGATCCAGCCCGTCTGACCCGGATACCAGTCCCACAGACGGCTCTGCGCGATATTCCTCGGGCAGCGCCTCGACCACCGCGCGCGGAACGTAGGGCGGATTACTGATAATCAGGTCATAACGTTGCGCCGGCAGACCCTCAAACAGGTCTGATTCGTGCAGGCGGATGCGCGTTTCCAGACCGTGCATCCTGACGTTCTGGGCCGCGATGTCAAGGGCAGAAGCACTGATGTCGGAGGCATCAAGCCGGATTTCCGGCAAATTGAGTGCGGTGGCGATCGCAATACAGCCGCCGCCGGTGCACAGATCCAGTCCCCGGCGCACCGGGCGTCCCCCAAGCCAAGGCTGAAAACCATCGCTGATCAGTTCGGCTATGGGTGAGCGTGGCACCAGCGCACCAGGCCCGACCTTGAAGGGCAAACCACAAAACCAGGCTTCACCCAACAGGTAAGCGAGGGGCTGACGGGTGCTAATGCGTCGTCCGAGCAGGTGCTCGATCTGAACGGCGTCTTCGACACTGACCTTGCTGTCCCAGGCCTCAAAACTGCCATCAAGCGGTGCGCCCAGCACGTGCAATACTAGCCATACAGCCTCGTCCAGCGCGTTGTCCGTGCCATGCCCGAAAAACAGACCGGCCTGGTCCATTTGTGCGGCGCAACGACGTACCCAGAGTTCAATGCTGTCCATGGTTCACCCGAGTTGCTGTCGCGGCAGTATAATTCACGCGTTCCGCCCTGGGCGGGTAATCGATTAGGTCAACACATGCCTGCATGGATGGAGAAATCACTGGCAGCTTTGCAATCAGTTCTGCCGCAGCGAACACTTACTGCGGCGGTGCATTGGTTGATGCGCGTACGCACGCCCCTGGTAAAAAACACCCTGATACGCGGCATTGGCAAGGTCGCCGGCGTCAACTTTGACGAAGCGGTTAATCCGAATCCGGAGCATTATGCCAGCTTCAATGATTTTTTTACCCGCGAACTGAAGCCCGGTGCCCGGCCGCTGGACCCGAACCCGCTTGCCCTGGTATCACCGTGTGACGGTCGAATCTCTGAAAGCGGGCTGATCAGTCAGGGCCGGATTTACCAGGCCAAGGGGCATGACTACAGCTTGCAGGCCCTGCTGGCGGATGATCCGGCGTGCCAGGCACTGCGGGGTGGTCAGTTCTGGACGATTTACCTGTCGCCACGGGATTACCACCGCGTGCATATGCCTCTGGCCGGCACCTTGCGGCGCATGATTTACGTACCGGGCCTGCTCTACAGCGTGGCCCCCTACACGGTGCGCCAGGTCCCGGGTCTGTTTGCCGTCAATGAGCGGGTGGTATGCATTTTCGAAACCGAGTTTGGACCTCTTGCCCAGGTACTCGTTGGCGCCATGCTGGTGGCAAGCATGGACACGGTATGGGCCGGTAGCATCACGCCGGCCAAAGTGCGGGCCTTGCATCGACAACAATACGCGCCCGGCGAGGTTGTTCTTGAGCGCGGCGCGGAAATGGGCCGCTTCAATATGGGCTCAACCGTCATTATGGCCCTGCCACCCGGCGCCGTCGCGGGCGATCTGGCCACAATGCCTGGCGCAACGGACCCGGTGCGCCTTGGGCAACGCCTGGCCCTGATGACCGGAAAATGACCCGCTGTCCTTGGGCACGGGAACCTGTTGCGGCTATGGACATCAAAAACATGAGTGCACAGACAGGGCGTCATCGAAGATGGGGCCGTCAGACAAGCTAAAGGACAGACCATGAAAAGCCTCAAACGAATCACATCTGCGCTCGGCGTGACACTGCTCACCTGCGCGGGCAGCATCCACGCCCAGCAAACAGCGGCAGACATGTCCGGGGCGCTTGAAGAGACAGTGACACTGCCGCCACCTTTCCTGGCCGAGATCGCCAGCGCCGCTGACTTTATCGGTCTTGTCCAGGTAATGGATACGGATTACCAGTACCAGCGTGAGTTTCCGACCGGTGGCACCGCCTATCTGCGGGTTTTAATTCCTTACAAGGTCAACCGGCCGGTTCCCGATATCATCGATGTGTATGAAGAAGGCCTGCACGAGCACGAATGCTATTTCCCGGATACCCTGCCCGGCGAGGAAGGACAGCGCTTCCTCCTGTTTGTCCGTGATAACCCCGAGGTCCAGGGCCAATTTGTCGGCATGGAACAGGGTTGCGCGATTACCGTTCTGGTAAACCGTGATAACGAATATGTGCTCCAGTATCCGCTCGCAGGCCTTGATGTCAGTGATGACCTGAGCGGTCTGGTCATGCCGGTAGACTATGCAGATGCGCATGCCGTGATCGAGTACGAAGACCTCGAGGTGGAAGAGCGCAACGCCTTACTGGCGGCGGGCCTCCTGGAAGAACTGGAAGACCGCACCTACAAGCCCACGCATGGCATTCCGTTGAGCGATTTCCGTCAACTGATTGGTGAGGAGAACCTGACCCGGGACCGGAGCTTGCTGCGCCGGTCCACGGATCCCTTTGATATCGGCCAGTAGCCTTGCCGGCACCCGACCCAATCCGGGTCGGGGCAAAATCAGGTCACAATCCGGTAACACGGCTCGTAGTGTGTCCCTGGAAGCTTCATACGGTGCTGCTCAATAAACGACTGCAGCAGCCTGTCCAGGCTCGCCATGAACTCGGGATCACCACTGATCTCAAATTTACCATGCTCGCGGATGGCCTTGATCGTCCGCGGTTTGACATTCCCCGCCACGATTCCCGAGAAAACGCGCCGCAGGTTGGCGGCCAGTTCGTGGATTGGTAAGTCCCGGCTGATAACCAATCCGGCCATAAGCTCGTGCGTGGGCTCGAAGGGCTGCTGGAACGGCAGATCAATTTGCAAACGCCAGTTGTAATACCAGGCATCCTTGTGGTCACTGCGGTAGTCGCGCACTTCCTCGAGACCTCTCAGCATGGCCAGCGCGACCGCCTCAGGGTCATCAATAATGATCTGGTAGCGTTCTGCCGTGGCATCCCCGAGAACCAGGCGGATAAACTGATCCACCTGCTCAAAATATTCAGCAGCCGAAGCCGGCCCGGTGAACACCAGGGGAAACGGCATATCGGCGTTATCGGGGTGCAGCAATATTCCCAGCAGATAGAGAATTTCCTCGACCGTGCCGGCCCCGCCCGGAAATACGACAAAGCCATGACCAAGACGCACAAAAGCTTCGAGACGCTTTTCAATATCCGGCAGGATCACCAGCTGGTTGACGATCGGGTTGGGTGACTCGGCGGCGATGATCCCCGGCTCAGACAGGCCCACGTAACGACCCTGCTTGATTCGCTGCTTGGCATGCCCGATCGTGGCGCCTTTCATCGGCCCTTTCATGGCACCGGGACCGCAGCCCGTGCAGACATTCATGCGCCGCAGCCCGAGGGCATAACCGACATCCTTGGTGTATTCATATTCCGGACGCCCGATGGAGTGGCCGCCCCAGCACACCACCAGGTGCGGTTCGATGCGCGGCTGGATGACATCTGCATTGCGCAGAATTTCGAACACCGCATTGGAGATCTGATCACCGGTGTCGAGCTTGTAATCGGGATTGCTGCCAATCTCCATGTCGTAATAGACCAGGTCCCGGATCACCGCGGACAGCAACTCGCGCACACCCTCGATAATTTTGCCATCGACGAACGCGATCCCGGGCGCATTCTTCAGATCCAGGCGGATACCACGATTGAACTGCTCAACATTGATATCGAAGTCCTGATACTGCGCGAGCAGCGCCTCGGCATCATCTCCTTCATTACCGCTGTTGAGCACGGCCAGTGAGCAACGGCGCAGGAATTTATACAGGTCACCCCGACTCGCATCGTGCAGCCTTTCAACTTCCATGCGGCTCAGACTGGTAAGCATTCCGGCGGGGTAAAGACGGGCGTTGACGACGTCATTTTGCATCGTTAGTTTCTCCTTTTCATTTTTGCTCTTCTATGTTCGATGAGTATTCTCTCATGGATACTGTGAAGCCGAATTAAGACAGCACCGTCCAAAATCACACCCGCAGGCAGCATAAAAGACGCCAAAGCCACAGCGTGCAGAGCTTTCCAATTGCCTTGCGCTCCGTTAAAATACGCGGCCTTCGGGGTGTGTGAGTGGATTTTGGCGGGGTGTGGCGCAGCCTGGTAGCGCGCTTCGTTCGGGACGAAGAGGTCCCAGGTTCAAATCCTGGCTCCCCGACCAAAGTCCACTCACTTGCATCGTTTCAATGACGCCTTGATCCTGTCCTGCAGGCCCACGGTACAAAGCACCCCGCCCCGACACTGCCTTTGTGAACCGCCCCCGATACGTTTCGGCCAAACGTCTGTCCGTCCGGGACAAGCGTGCGCACCCCGCGCTCTTTAAGCTCACTCCTTAACATAAATCGCAACCACATATTCACGGGGCGTTCAGCTGGCCCGGCCTAAAGTGAGGCTGTACCAAAGCTTGACGAATCACGGCGACAGTAACGCGCCCCCATCCGAAGCGATCGGAAATGATATGAAAATCAGATTCAAAACGTTCGTGAAAATACCCACCGATGAAATTGATCGGACAGGGAATATCGGATCAGAAGGCGAAAGACCCGGCCACTGGCTGGACCAAGGCTGACAAGCCACAGGAGAAACCCCTATGTTTACACTGCTGGAACACCTCTCATTACTGCAATTGTCCCTGTCGACGCTGTCACTGGGAACCGGTCTGATGCTTGGCACCTTCGTTGGCACCATGATTCCGATCCGCACGCCCGCCGGCCAGGCCAGCTGATTCAGGCCAGCTTTACCCGGTCATTCAGGCCTGGCAACCAAAACCAAAAGTTCAGTTCTCAATCGTGTAGGACAGGTCAATTCCTGAATCCTGCTGGCCCGAAGTCGCTTTAATACCCCAACCGCGGCGCAGGTCGTAGCGAATTCCGACTACATTATCTGAATCGAAAAAGCTGATGCCGTAGCTCAGGAATATGCGCGGCGCGATGTACGCACCCACGTCGAAAGCCCCGACACCCTGGGCAAAATTCACATCACTGCCGGTGAGCAGTATCGCCCAGGCCCGTTCAGAGGTCGTCAGCGGGCTGGTATAAGCCTCGATATCGAGATTTTGCGCCGAGCCTGCAACCCGCACGCCCGCGGTTCGTACCGGCGTATTCCCAAACACATCCCGCTCGGCACGAACCTCCAGCAAAGGATTGGTCACCGAGTCACCGGACCAGCGAACCCTGCCATCGTTGATCTTCAAACGCGGGCCCCAGGCTGTGACATCACCATTGACCAGGATTTCACCCTGCGCTGTTGGTATCGGGTCAGCGCCCCACTGCATTTGAACGGCGCCGGTGAGGCCCAGGTCTGCTTTGTCCATAAGCACGCGGACATTATCCCCCAGGGTTACCGCGATACCGCCGGAGATCGTCGCCGGAGGCCGGCTGTCGCGTTCCCCAACATCGACCTGTTCGCCGGCGACAACCACCACATCCGGGCTTTCATCAATACGCTCAACGCCGATGGTCAGAGGGCTAATGGTGGCCTGCGGAATCTGCGCTGTGCCAGATACCTGCCAGCCCTCGTCCTGGTAAGCCAACCTGATGTCCGGTGACAGATCCAGCGACAGATCAGGCAGTCGCGCGAGGGCCAGGTTTTCACCAAGCAGGCGAATATCCAGACTCGGATCGTCCCAATCGCGCAAGCGTGCGTTCAGGGACAGAGTGCCGCGGCCCTCCCCGACCTGGAAAGGACCACGCAAGGTCAGCCGGTCCGCATTGTCGACGCGCCCGCGGAAAGACAAATCACTGATTTCAGTGCCCAGTAACGGCACCGAAAACGACACACCACTGAGATCAAAGCCGCCATTGAACTTGGGGTCGGCCGTTACTCCACTCAGTGCCATGGACAGCCTGAGCGTGCCGGTGAGGTCCTGCACGGTATCGATAAACTCGTCCACGATGTGCAGATTTTCAAGGGCTATTTCCAGGTTGCCACGCAGCTGACCAGTGCCATCCAGCCTGACCCCGTCAATTTCAAACGTGGAGCGGATATAACCGGCACCCGGCAGCAGCAGATCGAGCCGGCCGTTTCTCAGGGTACCATCGGACAGGGTAAAGCCCAGCGCGCCGGCGCCGACCTCAATGTCAAACTCATCAGCGTTCGGGTCGTAGATGTCGCCTGCACTCAGGCGCAGATCTGCTGAACCCTCCGGTCCGGTGGCGGATTGCGATGACCAGCGAAACGGGCCATCCAGCACCTGTGTGCTGGCCAGGCCATCAAGTGAAAACTTGCCGAGCAGGGCCAGGGAAAGCGCCCGAAATTCACCAGCAATGTCCAGGCCGGTATCCTGGGCCTGCTCCAGCGACAGGCACAGCGCGCCGCCGGTTTGCAGTTCAAAGCAGGCATCCCGCAGAGCAACCCGGTCCGCCCCAAGCTCCAGCGGCGATTCCGATTGCAGATCAAGGAACGGCTCTTCGCCTTGACGCAAGCGGGCGGCATCCAGCGTTCCACGCCACGCGGTCTGCGCAAATGAACGGCTCTTTGACAAGTTCCCATGACTGCTCGCTGTCAGTGTCCAGTCCGCCTGGCGCGCACTGACTGTCAATCGCTGCGCCTCGCCGGAATCACCGGTGGGTTCACCAGAAGCGTCGGCGGCGAGCTGCAGTGAGAAGGTATCGATCAGGCTGTCGTTCAGCTTGATATCCGTTGCCTCCAGAGACAGGCTGGCACTGTCAGGCTCTGCAAGCCGCAGGGTCAATTGCCGGAACGACAGATCACCCAGCGCCACGCTCTCACCAAGCAGATCCGCGGTGAGCACCGGGAAATCCTGGCGGCTATCCAGCGCCATGTGACCAACCCAGTTGCCCCCTGCGCGCCGGGCCAGCCAACCCGGCCCGCGGATATCAAGCTCCAGGTCCGCATGCCATTGCTGTCCAAAAAACCCGTCAGCTTCAATGTACGAGGTTCCGGCCGCCAGCCGGATCTCACTCAGTTCAAATCCGCGGGCATCCCAGATCAACCCGCCGGCAAGTGACAGTGACTCGTCAAACAGGCGCCCATCAAGTTGCGGCACCTCGACACGGACTTCCAATTCATCCTGCCAACTCAAAGACCCCGACGCCTCGCCGCTCACCAGCGCAGGCCATTCCGGCAGCACAGAAGCCAGATCCAGCGTACTGAAGTTCAAAACCCACTCGGCCCGGGCCGTGTCATCCCAGACCACACTACCCTGCCCGGCCAGGGTTCCGCCCAGCAAGCTGCCTTCAAGCGTCTCAAACCGGGCGCCTGACATATCCCCGCGCGCCAGCGTGCTGAGGCGCCCGCCCGGGTAGTCCGGCGTTGCCAGGGCGAACTGTCCTTCGAAGACCCAATCCGCAGGGTGCCCGGTGAGATGTCCACTGCCTTCGCTGCTTGTCACATCAGGCGCAGATCCGCTCACAGGCCACTGCAGCGACTGCCAGTCGAGATTGAGATCCAGCAGCGGTGGCTCACCTGCCGACTCGCCAAGGCGTACCACGCCGGTGGCCTGCAAACGTCCCTCGCCAAGCGCCAGGTTAAGTTTCTCCAGAATCACCGCCGTGCTGTCACCGGCCGGTTCACCATTAACCGTCATCTCCCAGGCAATGGGCTCGGGAAGGTCTTCGATCGCCGTTGTGTTCATACCCCCGGTCAGCGCCAGACGATAGTCCTGCATGGACCAATTGACGCTGCCTTCAATGCCGACCAGCGTTAAAGCCGGGTCGTCGTCGGTGGGCAGGTCCAGTCGTTCAAGATTAATCTCCAGCGCGAGTTGTGGCGATTCGAGGAGGTTCGCAAGGCTGCCGGTCGCGCGTAAACCATCAATGTCGCTGCTTAAAACCAGGGCGATATCATTGAGTCCGGCGTCGGTAGTGGCCTGAATTACCAGATCCGCAGGCAGGACCGGGTCAAACCTTTGCGCATCGAGTTGCGCGTCAAGCTGCAGCTCAGTGCGCCCATCTGCCAGCCGCAGCTCGCCACTGGCGTCCACATTCAGCCACGCTGATTGCACTTGCAGACGCAGTCCGCTCAGGGCCTGATCCCAGCGGCCGGCAAGCAGGATCTGCTCAAGAAGGATGCTTTCACCCGCATCCGACATCACGGTCAGCCCCCTGATCTCCCCTGCCTCGAGAACCACCGGCAGTGGTGCGCTCCACCCGGCCGGGTCCAGGGGCCTGGTCGGGGTGCTTGCATCGCTGACGTTGTTCAACAACCGCAAGGTGGTATTTTCCAGCATCACGTTTTGTAGCGTGAGGCCGCTGGCAAAACCAATGGGGCGGACAGTTAACATGCCGCGCTCAGCACTGAAGACAAAGGTCTCGCTGCGAATACTCAAATCGCTGAACTGGAGCCCGTGGAACAGGCTGCCGTCCGCCAGTTCAAAACTCACGGTTTCCGGCAGCGGTGTCCGCGCCAGCAGCCAGCGGCTGCCGGATGTCGTGCCCGCCAGCCAGGCCACCCCCAGCACAAGCAGGGCCGTGAGCAAGCCCAGGGCGGCCAGCGGCAGGAACAGTCTTGAGCGTGCTTTTTGTGTTGTGTCTGTCAAAACAGGGTTGATCCGATAGTGAGGTGAATCTGCCAGGGCTTGCCTTCCAGGTCCTGCGCCTGGGCCACATCCAGGCGGATCGGGAAACCCGCCGCGTACCAGCGAACGCCCACGCCAATGCCGGTGAAAAGCGCCGCATCGCCCCAGTCGTTAAACGCATTGCCCGTGTCAACAAATGCTGCGACGGACCAGTCATTCCAGATGCGGCGTTCAATTTCCGCGCTGGCGGTAACCACATTGTTGGAGCCCACACCATTATTGCTTAATGATTCGAAGTCATAACCCCTGACGCTGAAACTGCCACCGGCGAAAAAGCGGTAGCGAAAGGGTAGTTCGGTCAGGGAAACCAGCAGCGTTTCATCATCAGTGACTACCTCAAAATCGTTTACCGGTGCATCCGTGTAGCCTAACTCGCCACGCAGCAGCAGGCGCCAATCGTTCCCCACGGGGATTATCCAACGGGATGAAATGTAGAGCTGGGTAAAATCAACGGCTGAACCCCAGGCCTCATTGGAGGTGAACAACCAGGCCCGGTCCCGGTGTCCGGTGATATCGAAACCCTGTCCGGAAAACTGTGGCAGGTCATACTCTATGCCCGGCGAAAGATATTGAGCGGTGTCTCCTCCAATTATGGTGTCAGTGACCTGTCCGCCATCGTCAAAGGTCTGAAAGAAAACATCGGTAATGTTGTTGCGCTCGTATAGATAGTCGATGAAAAGCGTCTCGATAATCGGCTCGGCAACCCGGTCGCGGAAGCGGAGTTTTACCTTGCCACTGCGCAGGTAAAAGTCACTCACCCGTCCGGAAGCCAGGGGGATGGTCTCCGTCTGACCCTGGATATCCACCTCGAACACCTGGTCGCGATCGGTAAAAATCGGGTTCAGCAGCCAGTATTGCCGGCCATCAGTCCGCCGGGGCAGTCGATATTCGCCATACAAAAGACTCTCGGAATTGCGCTGCTGCCACGCCAGGCCTGCGGTATAGCTGTCGCCGCGAGGTGAGAGCTGGTGTCTTTGCAGGCGATACTGCGTGCGAATTTCCGTATCGGTACCATAACCAATGGTGCCCTGATGCGTATACCGATGCGTGGGCGTCAGTTTTACTTCCAGATCAATCACCGGAGGCGCTGTGTTGGGAACCCGGATTTCGCGAACGTCAATCGTATCGAAAAAGCCGAGTTGCCAGAGATCGGTGCGAAACCGGTCGATTTGCCAGTGGTCATAGGCACCGCCGGATTTAAAGCGCGGAACTGACTGCAGCACGGCGTCATTGACGAAGTCCTGCAAAAAGATAATCGTGCCAAATCGTGCTTGCTCACCGGTGTCCAGGATCAGGGTCAGTGCTGCGCGATTCTGTTCCAGGTCCAGGGCAATACGTTGCTCGAGAAAACGCGCTTCAATAAAGCCATATTCGTTTGCCCGGTTGAGCATCTCGAACTTTTCTGTCTCCCAGGTGCCCTGGTTCAGCACTGCGCCGGGCTGCAGAGGCCATTGCGACACCCAGTCCTGAAACAGGGGTTCAGATGCCCCGGCGCCGCTGACGCGCAAGTCCAGCTCACTGATCTCCACGGCCGGGCCGGGCTCGACGGTCAGCTGCAGGCGCCAGCGCTCATCTTCCAGGGCGATCAGTTTCCCGGTTACCGTGGCGTGGTAGTAACCCAGCGGACGCAGGGCGGTGACAGCATCGGCCTCTACCCGGCGCAACAGGCGCCGCTGTGAACGCTGGCTGCCCAAACCACGCACGGTGCTCCAGTTGCTGCCAACGCTACTGATGATGTTCTGCGCTGCCGGGCCTTCAATACCCACGACAACCACTTCCAGGCTGGCGGCCTCCTGTGCCTGGCTGGTCAATGGCGCACACAGAAGCGCCGCCATGAGGACCAGGAGCGTCATTAAGCGGTTGCGGCGGACTAATGAGAAGCGTTTACCCGTTACGGGCATGGCGAGGCAAAGTCTCACTTTGGTTCAGATATCGAGGGTTCAGGTATCAAAGGTGCATGCGTCAGCAATTAATGAACCAGGCGTTCATGTAAGAAAGATTTATAAGAGTAAAGTTCACGCATCAAAACCGGGGCGCTGATAAACAATGAAGTCACTGAGCTCCCCGACCCGGTCATAGAGCCGGCGTCCGGTCGCATTGAAGTCCTGCGTCATCCAGTACACCCCGGGACTGCCTGCCTCGTCAGCTGCCTGGTAAACCGCCTCGATCAGTGCCCGCCCCAGGCTTTGTCCGCGACACTCGGGCGCCACGAAAAGATCCTGCAGATAGCATTTATTCTCGACACTCCAGCACGAACGGTGAAACAGGTAATGCACCAGGCCAACGGCGACACCGTCCTGCTCCAGTAACAGGCCGTTGAACTCCCCTTCATCTTTGGATAACAGGCGCCTGAACGTGGTGGCGTAGACCTCTTCCTCAACGGTGGATTCGTAGTACTCAAGATATCCGGTCCATAGTGCCCGCCAACGCGGTTCGTCAGCCGCCTGCAGCGCGCGAATCTCAATGGGTTTCGCAGTCGTCATTATTGAATTTCCAAAGTTACCGGAAGCAGTGCGCCTGCTTTCCATTTTATCCTACGCAGCCTCACAAGGCCTGTGCGCTCAGTGCCCGTGCTTGTGCGTATGCGGGGCATCACCGGCATCGTGGGCGTGACCGCGATGGACCAGGCTATGAATAATGGTGCCGATGATCAGCGGCTCGATGAAATGCACGATGCCGCCGTCATCCAGCGACAACAACGGTTCGGACAGCCAATAACCTGCCACCGTGGCGACGGCCACCAGCAACAGTACGGCTACCGCCCAACGTTTGCCGAATACCGGCTGCACCATAAACCAGAGCACCAGGCCCATGCCAAAGCGATGCAAAACAATAGCCATGCCCAGCGTAGCGCCCGCCTGCCCCCCGCCGGTTGCCAGTCCGGCACCGTCCAGCATGGCATGCGCGATAAGACCGACCAGTGCGAGCAACAGGCTCATGATATGAAAGGCATGTGCGGCCCGACGAACCGCTATCTCCAGCAGGCCGGGTATCAGGTAGCCGGCCAGAATCAGGGCCAGCGATAGCAGCCCCAGCTCCCCATAGGTATCCGGAACCAGCAAAAACACCACGACCAGCACCAGGACCGCGACCACGGCGGTCTCAACGGTACGCGCAACCAGCCCTCCTTTGCGAAGCCACTGATAGAGCAAGGGTCCTGCAAACAGGGCCAGAATGGACAACAACAGCAACAGACGATACTCCCGGAACAGGCGGCATAGGTTAACCGCATGGACAGCATGCGCCAAGCAACATCCAGCTCCATGGCTTGTGGTCACAGGCCAAATCAAGGAAGATTTTGTTTCAGGAAGACGCCATACCAGATTTGCATGGACACAACGAGCATCGAGAGCCTGATAAGCGAAATCTGCAGCGATACGCATGCAGCGCAGGATCTGTATGACTTATTGGCAGTGATCGCGGTGCGTAATGGTATCGATCCGGACGACGAGGAACTCGAGCGTGGCACCCGGTTTGTGGTCGGTTACGTGGAGCAGGTCCCGTATATGCTGAAGGTCGCAATCACGGCAGCGGCCAACGTTGGCCTGGTTGATGCCATGAACCGCGTGGTAGCCATTGTGCTGACCTACTGGGAACAGGATGAGGATGTTATTCCTGATCACCTGGGGATTATCGGGCTGCTGGATGATGCGTACTGCTCGCTCGTCACGCTGCAAGCCGTGTCAGACCACTATCAGCTGCAAAGCGGCAAGCACATGTTTCCTGATGACCTGACCACGGCCAACAAGGTCATGCGCAAGATTATTGGCGACCCCTACGTGGCCGAACTGGACCAGTTTGTCAGCAATACCATCAAGGACGCCGGCGTCATGCAGGCGGTAAAAGCAATGGCCAGTGAAGACAAGCGACGCGCCGTCGAGGCGCGCGCTAACATCTGGAATCATGGTCCTGCCGGAGAAATGCCGGTAGATCAGCTAAAAGGCCTGGGACTGGCGGACGATTAGTCGCTTAATCAAGCGCAGCAAACGCATCGCGACTGAGATTTTCAGGTGCCGCAGCGGTCACCACCACATCATCCTCGATGCGCACACCCCCATAGGGGCGCAGTGCGTCGACCGTGTCCCAGTTCACCTGTTGCCGGTCCCGGCTGTGGCGTAATGGCTCAAGCAGGCTCTCAATAAAATAGAGTCCCGGCTCAATGGTCACCACATTGCCCGGCTCAAGCGTTCGCGTGAGGCGCAGGAAGGGGTGCCCTGCCGGCCTGGGGATTTCCTGGCCGGTCTCATCACTGATCAGGCCGGCCACATCATGGGTCTGCAGACCAATAAAATGCCCCAGTCCATGCGGGAAGAATTTCGAAGTCAAACCACTGGACACCGCATCATGAGCATTCACATTCACAATGTCGTGTTCCACCAAGAGCTCTGCGACGCCAACATGCGTTTGCAGGTGCAGCTCACGGTAATCCACGCCCCCGCGCACACCGTCGCACAGAGACTGTTGCATGGCATCCATACCCTCAACGAGCGCCGCAAAAGCACCCTGCTCTGCCGCATAGGTCCGCGTGATATCGGAACAATAGGCATGGCATGTCGCGCCGGCATCAATCAGAAAGGAGCGCGACTGCTCCGGCGCCTGCCGGGACTGGATCTGGTAATGCAACACAGCGGCATGCTCGTTCAGAGCCACGATCGAGCCATAGGGTAAATCCGCCTCGGTCGCGCTGGCGGCCAGCATATATGCCATGTGAATTTCATACTCGCTGGAACCGTTGCGGAAGGCCGCCTCGGCGGCCCGGTGACAGCGCGCCGCCACGGCACTCGATTGACGCATGCAAGCCAGTTCATATTCGCTCTTGCGCGTGCGCAGCAGGTGCAGGCGATTGAGAAGCCGCGTGGGATTGCAATCCGCATCCGCCTCCAACTCGGGCGAATCCCCGATGTACGCCTCAAAGCCTACCGGCACGCCCTGGCGCCACTCCCCGGGTTCGCGCATGACCTTGATGTCGAAATGCTGCGCCCACCAGTCTTCCGGGTCTTCGGGTACACAGTGCCAATAGTCGTTGGGTTGGTAGAAGTACAACGTCGGGCGCGCACCGGGACGAAAAATAAGCACGCTCTCCGGATTCTGCGTCAGCGGCAGCCAGGCCAGAAAATGCGGATTGGCGCGGAAGGTATAGTGGGCATCGTCCAGAAAACTCACCAGCGGCGTGCCCGCATGGACCACCACACTGTCGAGGTTTTCCGCATACAGCGCGCGCTCCCAGGACTGCATAAGCGCGTCAATATGTTCTGCGTAGTGACGGGTGATGTGTTCGGGCATTGCCATGGTGTTGTCTCCTGATAACCGGTCAGTGCCGGACGACTGGCAAGCGGCGAATTCTCCCGCATTGCAGGGTTTTGCACGACGCTTTGCGTTTAGAATAGACGCCTGACGAAGGGCGGGCCATGAGGTTAGCCCCGCGCTACTTGCAGATCAACTGATGTAAATACCAGAGCAGCAGTTTAATGGCTGATCGCCCGGCCATGACAACAAAAAGTGAACCAAACCGTGACCATTCGTTTATACAACACCCTGACCCGCCAGAAAGAAGACTTCCAGCCGCTTGATCCCGAACGGGTCACGCTGTACGCCTGCGGGCCAACGGTATACAACTTCGCACACATCGGGAATGCCCGCCCGGCGGTTGTGTTTGAGTTGCTGCAGCGTGTCCTGCAGCGTCGCTACCCGGAAGTTATTTACGCGCGCAACATTACCGACGTGGACGACAAGATCAATCAGTCTGCAGCTGATGAAGGTGTGCCGATTGAGGTGATCGCGGAGCGCTATACCAGGGCGTACCTGGCGGACATGGGTGCGCTTGGTGTGCGCCCGCCCACCATCGCGCCCTATGCAACGCACCACATCACGCAGATGATCCGCATGATCGAGCAGCTCATTGAGTCCGGCCATGCCTATGCGCAGGACGGTCACGTGCTGTTCGCCATTGACACCTATGCCAGCTATGGCGCCCTGTCCGGCCGCACCATGGACGATATGGTGGCCGGCTCGCGCGTTGAGGTGGCGGCGTACAAACGCCACCCGGGAGATTTTGTCTTGTGGAAACCCTCGGTGGATCCGCAACCCGGCTGGGACAGCCCCTGGGGCTGGGGCCGACCCGGCTGGCATCTGGAATGCTCGGCCATGGCCGCCGAACACCTGGGTGTCACGATTGACATCCACGGTGGCGGCCAGGACCTGGTGTTCCCTCACCACGAGAACGAGATAGCGCAAAGCGTCTGCGCGCATGGTGGTCAGCCCTTTGCGCGCTATTGGATGCACAACGGCTTCGTAACCGTCGATAAAGAGAAAATGTCCAAGTCGCTGGGCAATACGATGATCGTTCACGAGCTGCTCAAACATTATCCCGGTGAGGCGCTGCGCTATGTGCTCCTCAGCGCGCACTACCGCCAGCCGCTTGACTGGTCCGGCGAGGCCATCACCCAGGCCCGGCGGACCCTGGACCGCATGTACGCGGTGCTGCGCGAGGCGGCCGACGTCCTTGGGCCGGTAACAGCCGGTGAGCCGGGTGAGGCCTTCGTGGCCGCTCTGGAAGATGATCTGGGCACCCCCGACGCACTGGCCGAGATGAATCGTGTCGCGCGCCGCCTGGGACAGGGTCTGGGCGAAAATGAGGAACCGGCTAAGCTGCAGTCACTGGCCGGTGAATTACTCGCCGATGGCGAGCTCATCGGTCTGCTTGTCCAGTCACCGGAGGCCTGGTTCAAGGGTGCTGCCGGCGACGATGATGCCGCCATAGACGCCCTTGTGGCAGAGCGCGACCAGGCGCGTGCAGACCGTAATTTTGCCCGCGCCGATGAACTTCGGGATCAACTGCAGACCATGGGCATTGAGCTGGAAGACGGCGCCGGCAGCACCCGTTGGCGAAGGGTCAACTAGCCCCCATGTTCACCTTGAATCCGAAAAAGTGACATCAGCGAACATGAAAGACCCCAATACCGCACAAGACCAGATCGTTGACGATTTCAGCCTGTTCCCGGAATGGCTGGACCGCTATCAGTACCTGATCGACCTGGGTCGCAAGCTCGAGCCGCTCAAGGACGAAGAGCGTTGCCCGGAAAATATTCTCGAGGGCTGTCAATCCAGCGTCTGGCTGGTCATGGACGGCGACCGCGATGCCATGCACATTCGCGCCAACAGCGACGCGGCGATCGTCTCCGGGCTGATCGCACTGTTGATCAAGGTCTATGACGGTGTGCCGCCGCAGCGGGTTCTGGAAACCGAACCACGCTTTATCGATGACCTGGGTCTCAGCCAGCACCTGAGCCAAACCCGCGCCAGCGGTCTGGGCGCCATGATGGGCGCTATCCGGCAGAAAGCCGCGGAACTGGCAGCATAAAATTGATGAAGCACAAAAAAGCCGGCGGTCAGCCGGCTTTTCCTTAATCGCCCTGAACAATTCCAGGGCGCGGGTTCGCGACTAGCGTCCGTCACCCATTTGTTTCTGGCGCAGTTCCCAGCGCTCCTGGGCATCCAGGCAGAGCGTGGCAATCGGGCGGGCCTCGAGACGCGCCAAACCGATTTCTTCACCGGTTTCTTCGCAGTACCCGTAGTCACCATCATCCAGCCGTGTCAGGGCCTGATCGATTTTCTTGATCAGTTTGCGATAGCGATCGCGGGTGCGCAGCTCGAGGCTGTTTTCCGTTTCGCGGGTAGCCCGCTCAGCTTCGTCGCCAACGTCACGCACTTCATCACGCAGATTGCTGATGGTCTCACGAGACTCTTCTACCAGTTCTTCGCGCCAGGTCAGTAGTTTATTGCGGAAATAGTCCATCTGCCTGGGCGACATGTACTCTTCCTTGTCGGTAGGTTTGTAACCCTTGGGCAGTTCAACGGCAGTTGTCGGCATAATGAAGTTAACTCCTGTAAATCATTATTATTATTTCTTAAGTATTTGAAATAATAGTTTTTTGTCCCTAGTAAGGCGAATGCTATACCTGAAAAGACGGTTGTTATATACGAACGACCATGACCCCGCAAGTATTTTTTGCCTTACGGCGCTGCAGGACATAACCTTCGCCCATGAAAAAAATTCTGCTGGCGCTGATCCGGGCCTATCAACTGACCCTGAGCCCCTACATTGGCCAACATTGCCGCTTTACCCCGAGTTGCTCGCGCTATGCGTCCGAGGCCATTGAGCTTCATGGCCCGGCCAGGGGAACCTGGTTGACGGCCCGC
Organism: uncultured Gammaproteobacteria bacterium; assembly: GCA_942491555.1. GTDB lineage: Bacteria > Pseudomonadota > Gammaproteobacteria > Xanthomonadales > SZUA-36 > Marinihelvus. The sequence goes on along the minus strand of CALOBN010000003.1, from coordinate 36,753 downwards.
CGTCTCGTTCGCTGCCACCCGTTTTGCGAGGGCGGGCTTGATCCGGTGCCCCCGCTTAACGGTGAAAAAACTGACCACGCAGACCGGGGTTGATCCGCTGTAACGTTGCTGCGCCAATCGCTACAATGCGTTACCAGATGCCAAATGACCGTGAAGCGTTCCACCCGTGAACCTGCGGCCGGCCCCCGACAAACACGGAACCATTCACGGAGTTAATCATGGGATTTCTAGAAGGAAAACGCGCCCTCATCGTGGGTGTCGCCAGCAACCGCTCCATTGCCTGGGGCATTGCCGAGGCCATGCATCGCCAGGGTGCGGAACTCGCATTCACCTACCAGACTGAAAAACTCAAATCCCGCGTCGACAAAATCGCCGAACAAACCGGCTCTGACATTGTGTTGCCCCTCGATGTGGCCTTTGACGACCAGATCGAAGAGACCTTTGAGCACATCGGCAAACGCTGGGACGGTATTGACATCGTTGTGCACGCGGTCGGTTTCGCGCCACGCGACCAGATCCAGGGCGATTACATGGACGCGGTGACCCGTGAGGGCTTCCAGATCGCACATGATATTTCCAGCTACAGCTTCACGGCGCTGGGTAAAGCGGCACGGCCCCTCATGCAGGGCCGCCAGGGCGCCCTGCTGACGCTGAGTTATCTGGGCGCGCTGCGCGCCCTGCCCGGCTACAACGTCATGGGACTGGCCAAGGCTTCGCTGGAAGCCAACGTACGTTACATGGCCAACAGCCTCGGCCCGGAAGGCATTCGCGTTAACGGTATCTCTGCCGGCCCGATCAAAACCCTGGCCGCCGCAGGCATCGGCAACTTCCGCCGTATCCTGGACCACATAACCCAGACCGCGCCGCTGCGCCGCACCATTTCTGCCGAGGAAGTCGGCAATGTGGCGGCGTTCCTGTGCTCGGATCTGGCCTCTGGTGTGACCGGTGAAATCACCTATGTGGATGCCGGCTACAGCATCCTGGGAATCCCCGAGCTCGAGTGAGCCCGGGGTTTGAATTCAGCCAGGATTTGAACCCGGATTTTGGGTTCAGGTTTTACATTCAGCTTGCTAATTCGGGCCTAGCGTGAAATCCCGAGGTTCTCCTCGAAAATTTCGATATTGGCCTGCTCCCGCAACTGGCGGACCAGGGCCCAGCTTTCCACACCCGAATTGATCGTGCCCATCATGGTGCGCGCCTGGCGAACACCGATGAGCTGGCTGGGATCCAATTCTCCATCAGCAACCGCGTACAGAGCGATCACACTAAAGCCAGCGTCGGATTCCACGACCCGCAGCAAAGGCTCATCGGCGTAAGGACGCGGCAGATTGAATACCCCGGTAACGGTCAGCGGGTCCGGCACAGCGGAGTTACGTCCGACGCTGTCCAGTTCCTGCACCGTTAATCCGGATGCCGCGGCGACCTCATCCAGCGTCACACCGGCCTCGACTTCTGCCAGCATGGCCCCGGCCTGTTCACGGGCGATCTCGCGTGCTGCTGATTGCCGCAGCCCCTCAATCACTTGCGGGCGCACCTCAGAGAGCTCTTTGGTACGCACCGGCTGATGCTCCTGGACCCGCAGCACAATGGCGTGCGAAGGACCCAGGTCGATCAGATCACTTGCTGAGCCCTGCTCAAGAACCAGCTCGGAGAATGCCGCGGCAACCACTTCCGGATTGGAGGAAACCCCGAATCCACCCGCACGGGTGAACGGACCTTCCGTCTGAACCTGCAGATCCAGGTCCAGCGCAGCCGCTTCCAGCGTGGTCGGATCTTCATAGACGATATCGACCATGCGGTCTGCCAGGTCGAGAAACAGGCGTTCGCTCTGCTCTTCCATGGATTCGGCGATCAACATATCGCGCGCTTCCTCAAAAGCCATGCCGGAGGACGGCTCGATATCGGTAAGCATGATCACGTGCCAGCCGAAACCGGTTTGCACCGGGTCGGAAATCGGCTGATCCAGGGTCAGCGCGTAGGCCGCAGTCTCAAAAGAATCCGCCATGATACCGGGCTCCAGAAAACCCAGGTCGCCACCCAGTGGTGCAGAGCCAATATCGGCGGAATTGGCCTCGGCCAGGGCCGCGAAATCATCACCCTCGCGGGCCTGGCGGGCCAGCGCCTCAGCCTGCAGGCGGGCGGTCTGAATTTCCACGTCCTCAGCGCTTGCTGACGCCTCAATCAATATATGAGATACCCTGCGGCGTTCAGGCACGATAAAACGCCCTTTCTGAGCCTCATAGGCAGCCCTGAGCGACTCTTCTGACGGAACCTCAGCCACATTCATACTGGACACGTCGAGGTCCAGGTATTCGATAACCACGGTCTCTTCGGTCTGGAACAGATTCATGTTGTCCAGGTACCAGGCTTCCTGCTGCTCTTCAGAAAATTCCGGCTCGATTGATTCAATATCGGCGGGCACCGTTACCGCGCGGAAACTGCGCGTTTGTTCTGACAGGGCAATAAACTCCTCGAACTCGGTGCGCGTGGCAAAACTGGAATCTCGCACACCCATTGGCAAGGTGGACACCACCGCGGAACCACGCAACTCTGCCTCGAACTGCGGGATGGTCATGCCCATGCTCGTTACGCGGGCCTGGTAGACGTCTGGATTGAACACGCCCTCAACCTGGAAGGCGGGAATGCTGCGGATGGTCTCTGCAAGGCGCTCGTCATCAACCGCCAGGTCAAGCGACTCGGCGGCCTGGCGCAGAAGTTCCTCATCGATCATCTGGTCAAGGTATTCCAGGCGGGCCACCAGGGTGTCGTATTCGGCTGGATTGAATTGATCACCCATGCGCTGCTGCATGCCGCGACGGTAGTTCAGGAAGCTCTGGTTAAAGGCCTCGAAAGTGATTTCCTGCTCATTCACCATGGCAACGTTGTTACCGCTGCCAGACGTCAGGTATTCATTCACACCAACAAATGCGAAGGGAATAATCAGGATGGCAAGAATCAGCCACAATGCGGGGCCGGTCAGTCGCTCACGTATTACTTGTAAAACCATGGTGCAGAAACATCCGTTTGTTACAGCGCGGCAAAGCGCCCGTCGGGGGCTTGGCAGGCGCCAGGTTGTAAAGACCAAACCGGTAAGCCTATTGCTCTGGCCCGATTGGGACATCAGGCCGCACTTACAAGTTAAAAAACCGTATTAAAGAAAAGGGCGCCGGTGGCGCCCTTCTCGGTACTGGCGGAGTGGACGGGACTCGAACCCGCGACCCCCGGCGTGACAGGCCGGTATTCTAACCAACTGAACTACCACTCCAAAAACATACTGGCATTAAAAACTGCCATTTTCTTTCTTATATTGACTTATTGGTGGGTGCTGACGGGCTCGAACCGCCGACCCTCGCCTTGTAAGGGCGATGCTCTCCCAGCTGAGCTAAGCACCCGCAAAAGGCGCGTTAGTTTACGGCATCCTTGAGGGCTTTACCAGCCTTGAACGCAGGATTGTTAGACGCTTTGATCTGGATGGTTTCGCCGGTGCGCGGGTTGCGGCCTGAGCGTGCAGCGCGGTGGCGCACGGTGAAGGTTCCGAAACCAACGAGGGAAACGGTGTTGCCCTGCTGCAGGGCCTTGGCAATGCTGTCAGTCGCTGCGTCAAGCGCGCGACCGGCGTCGGCCTTGGTCAGGCCAGCAGAATCAGCAATTGCATCAATCAGTTCAGATTTGTTCATTCTTGCACTCCAATGATTTTAACGAGTCGTGAGAAATGGCATAGGGCTTATCAGGGCGTTTGCAAACGGCTGAACCATTCTAAAAATCCCCTCTCCCCCGAATTTGCCTTTTTTGCTCCGGGGTGCTTTCAGGCCGTGACCTGCATAGCGTGCGGGAGATACTAAACCACCCTTAACGGACGGCGCAACAGCTTTTCAGGGCGGATTCGTAGGGAAAGCATGAGCTACCACGGGCAAGCACCTAATTTGTATCGGAACCCGGCAAATGCTTCGCTTTAACTCGTTTTGCATAGCGTAGAAATTGGGCAGATTTGGCGGGCCTCTGGTCCGGGCCACAGATAAAAAAAGCGGCGCCAAAGCGCCGCTTTTCGGTTACCCGAACCAGGGCGATCAGTGCGTACGCACTTTTTCCGAATCACCCTCGCCGTCTTTGCTGGAGGATTTGTCACCCTCAACCAGCAGCTTTTCACCCACCGGCACATCCACCAGGGCCAGGTTCAGCACCTCGTCAATGGTCGCCACCGGACGGATATCCAGCTTGCGGATAATGTTTTTCGGAATATCGACCAGGTCTTTCTCGTTTTCCTTCGGAATAATCACCATGCGCATGCCGCCACGGTGGGCCGCGAGTAATTTTTCCTTGAGACCGCCAATCGGCAGCACCTTGCCGCGCAGGGTGATCTCACCGGTCATGGCCACATCGGCATGCACCGGCGTACGTGTCAGTGCGGACACAATCGCCGTACACATGCCAACACCGGCACTGGGCCCGTCTTTGGGCGTAGCGCCTTCGGGTACGTGCACGTGGGCGTCAAGCTTGGTATAGAAGTCCTCGTCGATACCCAACAGCTTGGCGCGACTGCGTACTACCGTCATGGCCGCCTGGATAGACTCTTTCATGACATCACCCAGGTGTCCGGTAAAGATCAATCCGCCTTTACCGGCAACCAACGTGGCCTCGATCGTCAGCAGCTCGCCGCCGACCTCGGTCCAGGCCAGGCCGGTCACCTGCCCTACCTCGTTGGTCTCCTCGGCCACGCCATAACTGAAGCGTTTCACACCGAGGAACGATTCGAGGTTGCGCGCGGTCACAGACAGCGACTTACGGCCTTTTTCCATCGCCAGTCGTTTGACCGACTTGCGACAAATCTTGGCCAGCTCACGTTCCAGATTACGTACACCCGATTCGCGGGTGTAATAGCGCACGATATCCACCAGTACCTGGTTGGAAACCGTCAGCTCATCGGGACGCAAACCGTGCTGTTCCATCTGCTTGGGCAACAGATAGCGCTCGGCAATGGCTTGCTTCTCATCTTCGGTGTAACCCGGGATGCGAATCACCTCCATACGGTCCAGCAGCGGCCCCGGGATATTCAGGGTGTTGGCCGTGGCGATGAACATGACCTCGCTCAGGTCCAGGTCAACCTCCAGGTAGTGATCGTTAAAGGCATTGTTCTGCTCCGGGTCAAGTACCTCGAGCAGCGCCGATGAAGGATCACCGCGGAAGTCCATGGACATCTTGTCCAGCTCATCGAGCATGAACAGCGGATTGCGTGTCCCGACCTTGGCCAGGTTCTGCACCAGGCGGCCCGGCATGGAGCCGATATAGGTACGACGATGGCCACGAATCTCGGCCTCATCACGCACGCCACCCAGGCTCATGCGCACGAACTTGCGCCCGGTTGCCTTGGCAATGGAACGGCCCAGGGATGTCTTACCCACACCCGGGGGTCCGACCAGGCAGAGAATCGGGCCTTTCATGGTTTTCACGCGCTGCTGTACGGCCAGATACTCAAGGATGCGCTCCTTGACCTTCTCCAGGCCAAAGTGATCTGCCTCGAGGATTGCCTCGGCCTTGTCGAGCTTCTTCATGACCCGTGAGCGCTTTTTCCACGGCACGGACAGAATCCAGTCGATGTAGTTACGCACCACGGTGGCCTCAGCTGACATCGGCGACATCATCTTGAGCTTGTTCATCTCCGAGTTGGTCTTTTTCAGGGCCTCCGCCGGCATGCCGGCCTCTTCAATGCGTCGCTCCAGGTCCTCGATATCATTGGGCGCATCATCCATATCACCCAGTTCTTTCTGGATGGCCTTCATTTGTTCGTTCAGGTAGTACTCACGCTGGGATTTTTCCATCTGCGTCTTGACGCGGCCGCGGATGCGCTTTTCCAGCTGCAGAACTTCCATCTCGCCTTCGACCAGGCCCATCAGGTGCTCGATGCGTTGATGGGCGCTGCCCATTTCCAGCAACTCCTGCTTTTGCTCCAGGCGGATGGACAGGTGCGCCGCAACCGTATCGGCCAGGCGTGAGGGGTCGTCAATACCCGCCAGCGTAGTGAGAAGTTCAGGCGGAATTTTGCGATTGAGTTTGACGTACTGCTCAAACACGCCCACGAGCGAACGCATGGCGATTTCGAGCTCTTTCTCGCCAGCCGTTATGGTGCTGTCGAGCTCTTCCCATTCGGCTTCGAAGTAATCGTCATGCTCCGACATCTTGGTGATCCGGACGCGCTCGCCGCCCTCCACCAGCACCTTGGTGGTGCCATCCGGCAGGCGCAGCAATTGCAGCACGGTAGACAGGGTGCCGACTTCATAGAGGTCATCTATATCCGGCTCATCCACATCCGGGCTTTTCTGCGTCACCAGCAAGATGCGCTTGTCCACGTTCATGGCCTGGTCCAGCGCCTGGATAGAGCGCTCACGGCCCACAAACAGCGGGATTACCATGTAGGGATAGACCACCACGTCGCGCAGGCTCAACACCGGCGTGGGCTGGGTCACAGGGAGGGTGTTTTCAGTTTCAGACATTCGATGTTCCCGTGCAGGGCCGCAACAACAATTTGCGGCGCTCTTGATTCAAGAATACATGAAGCCGGGCTCACCCGGCTGAGGATATTCTAGATATTGGAGCAGAATGCGGGAATTCAAACCGGGGCCGGAATGAATCGCTGAGAGCAATGTTTGAACACGCGGTCAGGGCGTGCGCCCTGACCGGCTTTAAGCGCTTATTCCTGGCCGCTGGCGGCCTGGGGCTGATTTTCGTAGAGCATAAGCGGCTCAGCCTCACCTTCAATGACTGACTCATCCACCACCAGTTTGCTGACACCATCCATTGAGGGCAGCTCATACATGGAATCGAGCAGCACGCTCTCCAGAATGGTGCGCAGGCCACGGGCGCCGGTCTTGCGGGCCATGGCTTTACGGGCGATGGCGCGCAGCGCCTCATCGCGGATATCGAGTTCACATCCTTCCATCTGGAACAGCAGGCCGTATTGTTTGACCAGGGCATTCTTGGGCTCGACCAGGATGCGCACCAGCGCGCCCTCATCAAGTTCACGCAGCGTGGCAATCACCGGCAAACGACCCACGAACTCAGGAATCAAGCCGTATTTCACCAGGTCTTCCGGCTCTACCTTGGCCAGAATTTCGCCCAGGTCGACCTTGTTCTCGGTGGATTTCACCTCGGCGGAAAAGCCGATACCCGACTTGGTTGAGCGGTCGGAGATTACTTTTTCCAGACCCGAGAAGGCGCCACCACAAATAAACAGGATCTGACCCGTGTCCACCTGCAGGAATTCCTGCTGGGGATGCTTACGGCCACCCTGCGGCGGTACCGAGGCGACCGTACCTTCGATCAGCTTAAGCAGGGCCTGCTGCACACCCTCGCCGGAGACATCCCGCGTGATGGAGGGGTTTTCCGCTTTACGCGAAACTTTATCAATCTCATCGATGTAGACAATGCCCGTCTGGGCCTTCTCCACGTCGTAGTCGCACTTCTGGAGCAGCTTCTGGATGATGTTTTCAACATCCTCACCCACATAACCGGCTTCGGTCAGCGTGGTGGCATCGGCGATGGTAAACGGAACATTGAGCATGCGCGCCAGCGTTTCAGCCAGCAGCGTCTTACCGGAACCGGTTGGCCCGATCAGCAGGATGTTGCTCTTGGTCAGCTCGATGTCTTCATCATTGCGACCCGGCTCAAGGCGCTTGTAGTGGTTGTACACGGCAACCGAAAGCACCTTTTTGGCCTCTTCCTGACCAATGACATACTCATCCAGGAAGGCATGGATTTCTTTTGGAATGGGCAACGACTCACGATCGGTACCGCTTGCTTCCTCGAGTTCCTCACGGATGATGTCATTGCACAGCTCGACGCACTCGTCGCAGATGTACACGCTGGGTCCGGCGATCAGCTTGCGTACCTCGTGCTGGCTTTTGCCGCAAAAGGAGCAGTACAGGATCTTGCCGTCATTGCCGCCTTGTTCTTTGTCGCTCATACGATCGCTTTTGTCCTGGAAACGTTTCTAGCTTACCACTCTATCTAGTTGATAAAGAGTTTTATTTCTTCGCCGAATTATTGCGAGTGTCAAGCACATGGTCGATCAGGCCGTAGTCCTTGGCCATCCCGGCGCCCATAAAGTTATCACGCTCTGTGTCCTTGGCAATCGTATCAACAGGCTGACCCGTGTGGTGGGCTAACAGTTCATTGAGTTGCTCACGAATCTTGAGAATCTCGCGGGCATGGATATCAATGTCCGTGGCCTGTCCCTGGAATCCGCCCAGGGGCTGATGAATCATCACGCGTGAATGTGGCAGGCTGTAACGCTTGCCCTTGGTGCCGGCCGCCAGCAATACCGCGCCCATACTGGCCGCCTGCCCCACCACCATGGTGGAAACATCCGGCTTGATAAATTGCATGGTGTCATAAATGGCCAGACCGGCAGTCACCACGCCACCCGGCGAGTTGATATAGATATTGATGTCCTTGTCCGGGTTTTCCGACTCAAGGAAGAGCAGCTGAGCCACAACCAGATTGGCCATATGGTCATCGATGGGGCCGACAACAAACACCACGCGCTCTTTGAGCAGGCGCGAGTAAATGTCATAGGCACGCTCACCGCGGGCGGTCTGTTCGACCACCATGGGGACCAGGTTAAGGGCCTTGGTTTCCATACTCACAGTCCCTTCCGTGATTCTGCTGCTGCATTGATCAGGTCTTTGAAACTCATGTCTTGCGTCTCCACTTTAGCGTTCTCCAGCGCCCAGTCAACCACCTGTTCTTCGAGCACAGAACTCTCAACGGAGCGCATCATTTCCGGGTTGTTGTAGTACATCTGCACAACCTCTATGGACTGCTCATAAGTTTGAGCCACGGTTTCAATTGCTTCGCGCACCCGGGTGCCATCAACCAGGATGTCATTCTGGCGTGCGATCTCACCGATCAACAGGCCGGCCTTGACCCGCCGGCGGGCAATATCCATGTAATTTTCAACCTGCGACGGGTCTGCTTGCTGACCGCGCTGTTGCGCATCGCGCGCCTGCAGTTCGCTGGCCTCGTTATGGACCATTGATTCGGGTACTTCCAGTTCCGGAAACGCATCCAGCAGACGTTTAAGCACTTGCGACTTCACATAGGTCAGGCGTGCGCCTTTCAGCTCGCGCTCCAGGTTGGAACGGACCTCGGTGCGCATTTCATCCATGTCACCGCTCTCAATGGCGAAGGAGCGGATAAACTCCTCGTCGATTTCAGGCAAGGACTCTTCACGGACATTGTTGACCTTGAGCGAGGTTTTGGCGGTTTTACCTGCCAGCTCGGCAAGGTGGAACTCTTCCGGAAACGTCAGTTCGATTTCGGTTTCCTCTTCGGCGTTCAGCTTCTTCAGGGCTTTTTCCAGCCCGTCGAAGTCAGATTGCCCAATAATGATCCCGAGGCGGTTCATACCTTCTTCCGGGACCCGGCCGTCATCGGTGCTTGCCGCGTACTCAAAGAGCACCTGGTCACCTTTTTTGGGCTTGCGCTCAACCGGGTTCCATTCGCGACGCTGTTCGCGCAGGGTCTGCAGCATGTCGTCAATGTCCTTGTCGGAAATCGTCGTTTCCGGTGCGCGCAGCTCCAGGTCATCGGCCTTGATGGTTTCAAATTCCGGGAACACTTCAATGGTGGCAGTGAACTCAAGGTCCTTGTCACCCTGCAGCTCAGGCACGCTTTCGATAACCGGGTTGCCGGCCGGCTTGAGCGACTCCTGGCGAATGGCATCAAACAGGGATTGCTGCATGGTCTGGGACAGTATCTCGTTGCGTACCGAGCTGCCGTAACGCTGCTTGATGACAGTCATGGGTACGCGTCCCGGGCGGAAACCCTTAAGACGAGCGGTTTTGCCAATTTCGCGCAAACGCTCATCGATCTTGCCCTGCACCTCATTCGCGGGTAACTGCACGGTCAGGCGGCGCTGCAGCCCTCCGGAATTTTCAACCGTTACTTGCATGAAACTTAACCTTCCTTATCAATAGCCCTGCTCTACTCGAAGTGCCCGGGGGTTAACCAGGGTGCTTCGGCGGTGGGGTTGTACGGGCCGGACCTGCCAGGGTCCGGACGTGTAATCGTTGCTTGGATTGCGTCAAAGTGGTGCGAAAGGGGAGACTCGAACTCCCACGGGTTGCCCCACTGGATCCTAAATCCAGCGCGTCTACCAATTCCGCCACTTTCGCATCTTCAGACGCCAGGCCAGCGTGCCATTTTACCTGAAAAGCCGCGCTGGCGGTGCGACGCTGTGTCCAGCCAACATGTAGCCCTTCTGATGGTAATTCAACGGTGCCGCGCAGCGGTGATGAAAATCCTTTCGGAGAGACGGGAAAAGCGCAACGCAGCGAAGTAGAAAACGCTCAGCGCAAGCTGCCGCGCGAGGGTGCTGCGGGCGCAGCACCCTTTGCAATCACGCGATCAATCAACGGCCGGTGGCAAATATCTGGCGACGGTAACTGATCACCACGCCGGACATAAGCAATAACAGCAAGACCAGAGCAAAACGGTCATTTACCGGGATGGCAACACTGATAGCGTCCCGGGAACCGGTCGGCACAACTGCCTGGGCAGTATCACGCAGGGTTTGCGAACCCGGACTGATGCCCGTCACTTCGGCCGTGTTGACCACCGAGTCCAGCTGCGTATCGCGGAAGGTAATCACGTAGCTGCCGGTGCAGGTCAGGGTTGCGCCCGGATCCAGAACGGCGGGTTGTCCCGGCACACAGACCAGTGCGCCAATCAGCGGATCGGTGATCTGCACATCGGTCAGCGTCGTGTTGCCCGTATTGGTCGCCACCATTTCATAGTTGATGGTTTCATTAACGTTACCGACCCCATCACCGTTTTCGTCGACCAGCGTGGCCTGTTTGACCAGCTCCAGGGTAGCCCGGATATCCGTGGGCGTAGTTTCAACGGCCTGATTGTTGGACGGATTAATGTCCGCGCCGTTGCTGCCGTCATCCGTAATGGTCACGGTGTTGAAGACAGCCATCACGGTTTCAGGGGCCCCATCGTCCAGGATCACAGCAAAGGTGGCCGCGCCACGCCCGGCAGCAGCCAGGCCACCTGCCGCGAGGCTGCAACTGCTACCCGCCGCGCCGTTGGGAACACATACCCAGCCCGGTGAACTGTCAGCGCCTGAGAATTGCGTATTCAGCGGCACGGTTTCGTTGATCACCACGCCGGTCACGCCCTGGTTGCCGATATTCTCATAAGCCAGTGTGTAACTGATCAGGTCACCGGGCTGCACCGTAATACCCCCATCGGTCTTGGTGATGGCCAGATCAATAGAGGTTCCCAGGGGTGTGTCGTCCGAATCGGTGTTGTTGTCCGGGTTCGGATCCACGCCGTTGGCGCCATCATCACCGACCGTGGCTGTGTTACTGACCGTGCGGACTCCGGCGGGCAGCGGGCTATCGATGAGCACCGCAAAGTTCACGGCCGTCACATCACCCACCTGCACCTCGCCGATATTGATGGAGCACAGACTGCCCGGCTGAATGTTCGGGGCACAGCTCCAACCGGGCGTGCTGGCTGCCGCATTAAACTGCGTGTTAGCCGGCACCTGGTCCGAGATCACCACACCACTGGCGCCCTGCGCACCCACGTTCGTCACCTGGAGGTTCCAGGTCACGGTCTGTCCGGGCACCCCGGTGGCACCACCATCGTCTTTACTGATGGCCAGGTCGGGCACCGCGTTCAGGGGCGTGTTATCCGAAGCCACATTGTTGTCAGGTGTCGGGTCTGCGCCGTTGGTTCCGTCATCATCCACACGGGCCGTGTTGACAATGAACTCAACACCAGCCGGCACGGCATCATCAACCCGGACCGCGAAGGTCGCCGCGCCACTATTGCCGACTGCCAGATCGCCCTGCGGCAAGGTGCACACTGAACCGGCAGCCGGGCCCGGAACACATACCCAGCCGGCGGTGCTCGCCGCGGCATCAAAGGTGGTGTTGTCCGGTACCGTATCGCTCAGCACCACACCCGTCGCATCCTGCGTTCCGACGTTGTTGTAAGTCAGGGTCCAGGCAACCACCCCGCCCGGCACCGCAACGGCACCGCCGTCGTCTTTACTGAGCGTGAGATCCGGCTGCGCCACGATCGGCACCACGGTAGGGTCCATGCCGCTGGTGGGATCGGTCGGATCATCACTGGGCTCCGGGGGCAGTTGATCACTGTCCACAATGGCCTGGTTGATGACCGACTCCACGCCGGCTGGTAAGGGGTTATTGATCAGCGTGTCGTAGGTGATGGTGACACTCGCACCTGCATCCACGGCATTAACGGCAACCTGAACCGTGGTATCACCACCGGTATTGCCGATGACCACGGTGCCCGAGGTGCTCGTAACGCTGCCGGCGATCAACGCAGAATTTGCATCCGGCGCATCATCAATAACCAGCGTTGTGGCAGTGGCCTGCCCCGTGTTCTCCAGCACCAGGGTGTAACGCAGTGTGTCACCCGCGGTCACCGAACCGGAACCGTCATTATCGGCCTGCAGGGCGGCGGTTTTGAGCAACTGCAAATCCGGCACGGCAATCGCATCGGCAGCATTGAGCGGTGCCAGGTCACGCGCAGCATCATCATCGCCGGGCAGCGTGTCGGCTGCATCCAGATCAGCCTCGTTCGGCAAAGGGTTCGGGTCCGGTGGCAGAACGGCCAGCGGCACCTCGAAGATAGCGTTCACCATACCGCCCACCGGCACCGTGCCGGCCGGTGAAACCGCCAGCGGGTCGGTGGCAAACCGGACGGTCTGCTGACCCGGGGCCGGCAAGTCGGCCTGCACATCCAATTCAAAACCGGTCGTAACCGAAACCGGTGTCAGGCCAGGCACCAGCCAGTCAGCCTCATCCAGAATATCGCTGATTTCAATATCGTAGGCAGGCGCAGTTCCGGTGTTTTCCAGCTGAATTGAGATGCGCACCAGGCCGTCATTGCCCAGCACCATGTTCTTTTCGAGCGCCAGTTCCGGTTCCACGATTTCAATATCTGCCGTGTCTTCCAGATCACCCAGCGGTGTATTGAACAGCGCCAGGTTAGTCAGCACCTGGCCACCCTGGTTGGCAGGGACATCAACAACCCGGCCGACAATTTCCACCACGATGCGATCGGCAGCAGTTACCGCACCATCCGGAGCATTGGTCACCGTGCCAAAATCCAGCCTGGCGGTATCGCTCAGGTTGTCGTTCAGGCGCAGATCCAGAAATTGCGGTGTACCGGGCAATGATGTGGAAACGTTATTTCCGACGAATACGACGTTCGCACCAATCAGTTCAACGACGCCATTGGCATCGGCCGGCAATTCGTCAATCAGTACCAGGTCCGGAGTGACTCCTTCCGGGAATACCAGGGTTAGCCGGTAAGTGACCGTCTCGCCAATGGTCAGATCCAGCAAGGTCGGGTCGCCCTGTTCCAGGCCGGTATCCGGCTGCGAGGTGTCAACCGCAAGTTTGACCAGGGTCGGGGCAATAACCACCACGCTGGCAACCGCCGAGGACATACCGCGACGGGTCTGGCCATCAACAAAAACCGGTGTGGACTGAAAGTCCAGCATGGCGGAGTTCTGCAGCTGCTGGGTCGGCTGGACATCGTCGTCAACCACCAGCTCATAGTCGATCTGGCAGTCGCTTACGGTCAGCGTTAACTCCGGAAAGCTGAATATAATGTCCGGCGCCAGAGTCGAGTCCACGATCAATCCGGGGCAGTTGCTGCTTACCGTGGCGTCGTCTACCCAACTCAGTCCGGCAGGCAAGGTGTCGGTAACCACGTTGTCATAACTGTCAGCAGTGCTGCTGTTACTGTGGTCAAGCTGCAGACGCATAATGACGCTGTCACCCGCATCAACAAAGCCATCGGCCGGGGTCACCACTGATTTGCCCAACTGCACGTCGGGCGCAACGATATCCACAGCAGCCGTTCCGCTGGCGTTCTCCGAACTGGAGGTGATCGCGGCAATATTGACCTGGTCCACGTCGCCACTCTGGTTGGCCGGGACATCTGGAACCACCGCAATCACTTCAAAGGTCAACAGGTCGCCGTCATCTTCCACGCCATCGGGCGTATTGAGAATGGTACCCAGCGTCCATACCACGCGGTCTTCAATGTTGTCCGCGTTGGTATCGCTGGCCACACCGGCTGTGCCAGGCGCGGGCAGGCCGCTGCCGCTGAGGCTGGCGCCAATACTGACAAGCTGTGAGGAGACCACCTGCTGAACACTGGAGCTGGTCGGCAGCTGATCAGCAATAATCGCGTTGCTGGTGGTGCCCTCCGGCAGCTCCACGGTGAAGCGGTAGGTCACCAGCTCGCCGATGGTCAGATCCACAGGTGGCCCGAACTGGCCACTGCCGGTACCCGGTTCGCTGGTCGCCGTAATGATTTTTTCGACACCCGGTGCAGTGATAATGATGGAATGGCTGTTGCTGGTCGCGTTGATGCGCTGGTCGGCACTGGGGCCCGGAATGGAGTCCCATTCAACATCAGCCGTGTTGATAATGGTCTGACCGGGCTGCACGGTTTGCAGCAATTGCGCCTGGTATTGCAGGACGATCACTTCCCCAAGGGGCAGTTCGTCCCAACCCAGCGCGACGGTATTGCCGCTGCTCAGATCAACATCAAAAACAGGCCCTGAGGTCACCTGGATACTCGCCGCATCCAACAACAGCTCGGCCGGAAGTATGTCTTCAAACACGAGGTCCTGGGCAATCGCCTCGGAACCGCCGGCATGGCTGATTTCAACCGTATAGGTCACCGGGTCGTCTGCATCGCCCTGATCGATGCTGCCGGTCTTGACTATATTGAGCACCGGTTCGATCACATCCAGTGGAGCCGTGGCTGAGGCATTCAGGCCACTGCCAAACTGCACCAGCACGCTGTTATTTAACTCATCACCATTGCGGTTGGCAGGCACATTCACCAGCGTGGCGACGACCTCCAGAACAACCTGGTCTTCAGGCGTGGAAACGCCATCGGGGGGATTATCCACGGCACCGAAATCGAAGCTGACCGTGTCAATGATGCCGTCCATCAACTGCAGATCTTCCTGCGTAATAACGGGTGGATCATTGTCCTCAATGAGGTTATCGCCAACCCGGACCACACGCGCCGATTCAAGACGCATGACGCCGTTGGCAAACGGCAGCGTGTCGGTAATGATCAACGACGGGGTCTGACCTTCCGGCAAGGTGGCAACGAGTTCAAAGGTGGCCTGCTCGCCAATCAGCAAATCGGTCACCGTGTTGCGGAACCGCAGCACACCACTGGCGTCCTGGTCCGTGGCAATCACGCGTTTGGCTATGCCCACGCCCGGAATGTTGACCGGGGCGTTATCTGAGACCTCATAGTCATTAACGCCGCCGCTGTTGTCGCGTTCGCCGGAGATGCTGCCGGGCTGACCCGGTGTTGATGATCCGGTGGGATTATTGATGGTGCCATTGCTGCCCGGCAAACCGGTCCAGTTAATACTGGCAATGTTATCCACAACGGTGCCCGGCGCGACATCGTCTGCCAGCGTGGCATCAAACCTCAGCTCCCACACACAGCCAGGTCGGAATTCCGCGAAAAAGAATGACAGGCTGTCGCCAGCCGAGTTGTTTACCACACCCAGGTTGGTGCAATCGCCACCAATAGCCGCGAAGTTGATATTGGTCGCGTTAATCAGGCCTGCAGGCAGGTCATCCTGCAAGGTCATCTCAAAGGCCGGAGTCACGTTGGGGCCAGCCGGGTTGCGTAAGACAATCAGGTAGTCAATGGTGTCACCAGCATCGCCGACGGTCGGCGTTTCAGCCTTGTTGATCGTCATGTTTGGCTCGGCCAGCCGCACACGCACGGCGTTGGAATTGCCGTTCAGGTTGAGTCCGCCGGAAAATACCGCAAAGCGGTTGTCACGATTGACCGTATTGACATTGGACATGACTGCGTTGAGTTCAAGCACAACAAACTCAGCGTCGTTATCGTTATCAGTGTTGCGCACGGTTCCCAGGTTAAATCGCGGATCCACGCCGCGGTTAAACGGGCCGCCGGAAATTGCACCGCCAGGGACCGGGAACGTGATTGCTGCACTGGGCAAGCTGGCCAGATCTGCAGCGTTGCCGGGGATGTTCGGGATATTCAGCGTGCTGGAGGTCACCCCACCGTTGCTGCTGACAAAAGCCACCGTGGCCGAACCGTCATCCAGGTACTGCAGTGAGTCGGGTATCTGGTCACGGAAGTTCAGATCGCTGATCTCACCTTCAGGCAGCTCCAGGATCAGTCGATAGCGGACAATTTCGCCAATCGTGGCGCGCGGCGGGTTTGCCGTGTCGCTGGTAAACGACTCGGAAGTTGCCACGAACAATTTTTGAATGGCCGTTGAGCGAATGGTGCCGCTGGCAGTGTCAGTGATGTCCGGGAAGCGTGTGGCACCGGGCAAGGCGGTCCAGCTTGCCGAGGCGGTATTTACGAACGCGGTATCGGGCACCACCCCGGGGCTGACCAGACAGTCAAAGTTCACATACGCTGTACTGGCGAACTGATCATCGCCCGGTACCGCGCCGGCATAACCGAGGGGCTCGGCCAGAGTGAGCCCGCCGCTCACCGAGCCGCTGAAGCCCAACAGGTCACCGTTACTATCGGTGACCGAAGTGACCGCGCACTGGGCAAATACGTCCGGTACACCGGGATCTGTAACAAGCACCTCATAGGCCAGCGCATTACCCACGTTTTCGACGGTAACGCGGTAGCTGATGGTGTCATTGCCATCGGCACCGCTAATGTTGCCGTTGATGGGCAGGCTGGAAGGCGGTGGTGAAATCGCACCCTGCCCGCTGGTTCCGGATACGCCCTTGGTGATTACCAGTTGCGGCGCCGCGATGTTCAGCGTGTCCGAATCGATATTGCTGATAGTCGTGCCAATCGTATTCCGGTTGCTGGTCTCGAATACATTGGTCAGAAACAGGCCATCGGCAAACGGCTCGCCGGTCACGACGGTAGTCAGATCAACCTGCAGCACCCGTCCACCGACATTGGAAACATCCGGCCAGGTGATGGTGACCGCATTTTGTGCCGAGTTGACCGTGATTGAGGCCGGATTCAGAGCAGCAGTATCGCCTGGTCCGCGACGCACCGAACCGGGCGCGTTGTCGATATCGGTGTTCAGATTCAGCGCATCGGCGTCCAGCGCGGGCAGCGGCAGAAAATCCTTGAACACAACGTTGCGGGTGGAACCGGCCGGAATCGTCTGGGTCAGGCGGAACACCGCTTCGTCACCCGGACGATAGACCGGCTGACGGTTGAGCAATTCTTTGCTGACCGACAACGCAGCCACGCTGACAGCCGCGCCACTGCCCTCGCTGCAGGGGGTTGCTGAGCTGCTCAGCTGATAGGCAACGGCGGTGGCAGAGGAAAAACCATCACCTGCCAGGATCGGCGATCCGGTCCCGCCATAGTTCAGTGCAACCCGCGCGTTATAGCTCAGAGTAATGGAACTGCCGGCCGGCAGAACGCCGGTTACCGAGGTAACGTCATAGGTAATGGTGGTGATGGAATTGTTGACCACAACAGCCGGGGTGATGGCCACCGCATTGCCATTAATCACCAGGCTGCCGTGGGACACGAAGTCCAGACCATCGGGCAGTGTCTCGGTGATGACCAGCCGGGCAAGGCTGTCAAATTCTGTGAGCTGGCCGCTGAGGGTGAACGTCACGTCCGAATTGGGCGCCACGGTTCCGGGTGCTGCGGTTTTCTGAAAGGCCAGGTTTTTAGCCGTGAGCGTGGTGGAGATCTCATTGCTGTTCAGCTCAAGCGGTTGGCCTTGAGGGGGCTGATAGGTTCCAACGCCGCTTGCCAGGTTCATGACTGGCGCCGTGTCACAGGACAACTCAGACAGCACATCAGAAATGTAACCGCCGTAGGTCACAACAATATCGTCACCACCGGGCTGACCCGGGGGAACATTTACGCATTCAATTTCAAGCGTCCCGCCCGGGGTGTTCAGGGGCGGTAGCTGAATTGTCGAACAGTCTCCGGCGCCCGTGAAAGTCAGACGGCCATCAAACTGGAATTCGGGCGGCAGCGTGTCAATGATACGGACCGGCGAAATCAGCGCCGCAGATGCAATGTCGGCCGTCACACGGTACTCGAAGGGCCAGATCTGGCCCGGCGGGCGCTCGCCCTCCGGCGCGGTATCGGTTTTATCCAGTAAAACCACCACGGGCGTCACGTTCTGATTCACCTGCGCGCCGATGATCGGACCATTTCTGCCGGTGGCCGTGTCACCGAATTGATACACCGGAGTGATATCCACGGGCAGAGGAACCCCGAGTTCCGCATCAGGACTGATAGTGACGCACAGCTCAAGATCCAGCGCAGGCCCGTCTTCGACCACGGCCCCAATGGGCAGCACCACCAGGCTCAGGGTGCTGTCGGGTGTGCCGGTGACCGGCTGGTTGATGCGCGGGTCGGTAAGCTCGTTGTCGGGCGCGGCGGGGAATGTGCCCAGCGCTGTGATGCTCACTGAATCGCCAAAAAATGTGGCTGAGTTCAGCTGCAGTCCGACCGGAAGCTCGATACGAAAATAGGGACCGTAACCCGGCGGGCCGGAGTTGGTCAGCCGGGTGGTAAAGCAGAACTGCTCGCCGAGCAGGCTCTCCGAAGGCACTGCTTCAGAAATCTGGGCGGTTTGGGCCAGGGCTGTCTGATTAAGAGCGAACAGGCTGCCAAGAAGCACTGTCAGGGAAAAAAGACCACGCGGGAAACGAAGCATAAAATCAGTCAGCCTTATACTTAAAACGCCGTTTAAATGAATGCAGTCTGCTGTCGAACCAACATCGGCGACCACAGACCACCATGCGGTAAAAAGACGCCCTTCCCTTACGCCGCAATCACCCCTGAGCCAACACCGAACGTCATGGCCCTGTCAATTTCAATCTCGCTGAAAACAGCCAACCCTGTCCCTGGATCAGCCTTGCTTCGGAGTACGCAAGAACCCCGGCGCGCGTATCATAGCAAACTTAATTTGGCGGTTTAGTCACAGCAATCCACTGCGCGAACTGCGCCGGCGAAATAAACAGATTCTGCTGCAACAGCGCCTGGTTCATCAGGTTGGGATCTTCGCTGATGGTGCCGACAAACGCCACCGCCAGCGTTGCATCGTTAATCACCGAGATACCCACCACAAAGCGGCCGGCATGTCTTTCAAGCAGAAAATCTGAGTCGTACTCGTAAACCGTGTCCGTAACGCGCCCGTTCTCGTCCAGCAGGGCCATGAAAATGCCCTCGCTGAACGGGTAACCGCCTACATGCGGCACCAGGGTAAAATCGCCGAAGCTTATGCTCCAATCAGAAGCATTGATCAGCGCACCGGTATCCAGGGCCGAGGGCGACGTGGCGAGGATCTCGGGTGCAGCGGCCACCACCTCTGCATACTCCATTCGATTTTTCGAGTCATCGCTGACCAGGGAGATGCCCGTTGGCGGCGCCTCAGATGTTTCAATGCCCGCAACGTTGAGCAGCGTCGGTGTGATATCGAAATGGCTGCCTGAAATATCGAATTCGCCCGCACCCAGGTTGGCGTCCAGCAGTGTGAACCACAGACGACGTTCTTCCAGAGCAAATACTTTTTCTTCCAGGGTGTTGCGGAAGGAAAGATGGTCAGAGAACAGGGCAATCAGGGTGTTTTCCGGATCAGTGACGGCCTGCACCTGCGCCACAAACTCACTGAGCACCTGGTCAGTGCAGTAAATTGCCTGGGAGATTTCATCATCACTGCCCTCATAGGGCGCACAGCCGGGTGATGGGTGGCCTCTGGGAAAGTGCGTATCAACGGTGAGCACGCTCACCATCCAGGGCGATGAAGAGGCCGCTTCCAGTGCCGCAATACGTTCCAGTGCAATGTCGAAAATCTGTTTGTCATACAGGCCCCACTTGCTGAGTTCCATCCCGTCATCGAGCCCAGGGGCGAGTTCCTCAAGACCATAGACTTCCTTAAACCCGTGGGTGCGCAAGAAATTACCCTTGCCGGCAAATCGATGGTCGGCGCCACCGTAAAAAATATTCAGATAACCCTTGTCCTGCAAAATATCGCCCAGGCAGACACTGTCCTCAAAGGGACGCTCGGCGGAGGCAATGGTGCTGTTGTTGGCCCAACTGTCGGAGGTAATCAGCGGAAAGCCACACTGGCTGGCAATCATGCCGGCAATGGTCCAGCCGGTACCGCGCACCTGTTCCAGGTCGGTAAAGCGGGCGCCTTGCGCGTTCAATGCCGACAACCTGGGCAGCAAATCACCGAATACTTCCCTGTCGAAGTAAGCCTGCTCCAGGCCCTCGACGTAAATAAGGACAATATTTTTGTTCGTGCCCGGCGGGGCCAGATTCACCTGCGAGGCGACGCGCTGCTGCAGGGGCGCAACCGCCTCAGAATCAATTGCATCCAATCCGGAGCGGTAATTGATCAGGGAGTGAACCGGCGTTGAGACCAGCACGGCCACCGCCAGCACCGCAAGGCCCACCCGGGCCCGCGCCGATTTGAGCATCAGCGGCCACAGCGCAGCCAGGACCAGGAATGCCATTGACCCGTAACTCTGCAGCGGATAGATGCCAAACCCGGCCGTGATTGCCGGGAGATTAAAGTGAAAGAAAAAGGCATCATCAAAACCCTGCCCCTGGGAGAAATAGGCCGCAGCCAGCATCAGGGACAGCAGCATCCATAAACCCGAAACCACGCAGCCAATTATGCTGACCGGCCAGGAGCGGCCCGCCGGAGCCCAAGCGACCATGCCGAAAACGAACAATACGGTGCTGACCAGCCAAAGCGGAGGAGCACCCATGCTGATGACCGCAGCTGCTGGCGCAATGCCATGCAGTAAAAGACCCAGCCACAAGCCGCGCGTTTTAAGCGGGTTGGCCGTTGGGGCAATTAAAGTTGAATCTGCCATACCGGGACGCTCCGCAATCAGGACTCTAAGCGTCCTTCCGGACGATCAAACCGGCTTCACTCAACTGGGCGATCAATTCGGTGACATCAGCTTCGAGTTGCGGACGATCAATTTCAAACTCCTCCAGCATCTGATCCAGGAGCTGGTCGCCCGCCTTGCCATCCTGCAACAACTGCCACACGCGTGCGCCGGTCTCATTCAATCCAAAGTAGGTTTCAGCCTGCAGATCCAGCAGGACGATTTCGCCGTTGACTTCCTGGAACAGGACTTCGGGGGCGCATTGGTAGGGGGTGCTTGAATCGGTCATACGAACTTTTTCTGCGGAATTCTCGACCTTCAATTATGCCGTATTTTTTAAGCTGCGGATAAGTAAGAAACCCCGCCGTAGCGGGGTTTCTTATTTGGCGGAGAGGGAGGGATTCGAACCCTCGATACGGCTATAAACCGTATACACGCTTTCCAGGCGAGCCCATTCAACCACTCTGGCACCTCTCCAAAAACCTGGTACAGCAAATTCTTTTCTTAACGGGCGCTGGCATAGCGCTGCCCGTCTGAGGGCGCGCATTATCCCGTTGCGGTCGCTTCAGGTCAACCGCGATGCGATGTCTGGCGGGCGTTTTGTCGATATACCGGCGATCGTTTCATCTACCTGATGATGCGTTACTTTCTCATATCGATTAGACTTTGGTATTACATTAATGCTATCGATCAGGATTTTGTATGACTACTGTTACCGTATCTCCCAAGTTCCAGGTTGTGATTCCTAAAGAGGTGCGCGAATCGCTGTCCATCAAGGCCGGCCAGAAAGTACAGATCATGGCCTACAAGGATCGCATCGAGCTGATCCCACTCAGGCCGATATCCGAGTTACGGGGCTTTATCAAAGGCATCGATACCAACGTTGCCCGGGACGAAGACCGGGTATGAACGTGGTCGATTCCTCGGGCTGGCTGGCCTATTTCGCTGGCGAACCCAATGCGGAGCACTTCGCGCTACCCATTGAGAAAACCGACCAACTGCTGGTTCCGAGCATTACGTTGGCCGAGGTATTCAAAAGCGTTCTGCGCCAGGTATCTGAACACGCCGCGCTGGAAGTCATTGCCCAAATGCGCCGTGGACGCGTCGTGGATCTTGATGCAGGGCTTGCTGTTGACGCTGCCACCCTTGGCCATACCCTTAAACTGCCTTTGGCGGACAGCATTATTTATGCCACCGCCCAGCAGCACAAAGCGCTGGTCTGGACGCAGGATGCCGATTTTGAAGGGTTATCCGGGGTCAAATTCTTCAAGCGACGCTGAAGCCGTCATCCGTGCCATAAAAAAAGCCGGCAACATCAGTTGCCGGCTTTTTGATTGGTGGGCCATCCAGGACTTGAACCTGGAACCAATTGATTAAGAGTCAACTGCTCTGCCAATTGAGCTAATGGCCCAATAAAAACCGGCATACGCCAGGCTTTATTAAAAATGGGGTGGACGATGGGGCTCGAACCCACGACCGCCGGAATCACAATCCGGTGCTCTACCAACTGAGCTACGCCCACCATTGATGCTGTGCCGGGCTGTCCCGGCGGGCCGCGTTTTCCACAGCCCTGTCGTGCATTTACTCAACCCAAACCGTTAGCATGATGGCGCGCCCGGTAGGACTCGAACCCACAACCGCCAGCTTAGAAGGCTGATGCTCTATCCAGTTGAGCTACAGGCGCTTGTTGTCAAGCCAAAAAATTGGTCGGGGAGGAGGGATTTGAACCCCCGACCCACTGCTCCCAAAGCAGTTGCGCTACCAGGCTGCGCTACACCCCGAACGGCGTATTATAGCACCACGTTGCATCGAAAATGAACCACCCGGATGCACTTAAGGATCCGGTGAGCCTGCATCCTTCGCGATCGATGCCTGGTGGTCTTCGATGACCTGGTACAGGGGAAAATCCACCCAGGTGTCGTTCAGGTAATTAAGCTCGGGGACCTCCTCTTTCGGATCAACCAGCAGGTTGTAGACGGAGGGATAGGCCATTTCGCGAATCGCGTAGCTGTCTTCGTCCATTTCCCTGAGCAGAATCTTCCAGTTACGCCACTTGGCGCCGAACAGTGTGTTGCCGATGTAGATAATGACCGACTCACGGGCAGATGTGTCGGTGTTGCCCAGCAGGAATTGCGTCTGGTCCACACCGTCATAAACCCGGTCGGTGGGGAGTTCCGCACCAATCAGATTGGCCACGGTGGGAAACAGGTCAACCTGGTGCATCAGCTCGTTGGATACGCCCCCGGCCGGAATGTTGCCGGGCCAGCGAATCAGGAACGGCACGCGCAGGGAACCTTCATAAGGTGAAAACATCCCGCTGCGCCATGGCCCGGTAAAACCAAACGAGCGCGGCACGCCCTCGCGACCGTTGTCAGCGGTAAAGATGAAGATCGTATTGTCCTTGATACCCAGCTCATCAACGGTTCTTAGCAGATCACCGACGTAATCATCGGTTTGGGCCAAGACGTCGGCAAAGCTCCCGTTACCGGTTTTACCGTAGTAATCCGGGTGCGGATCGACCGGCTCGTGGGTCTGGGTATAGGACAACAACACAAAGAAAGGCTGCTCGCTGGCGGCTTTGCGTTTCATGAAGTCGATTGACTGGTCGGTAATGTCACGATCAATCGTTTTGCGTTTCTCGCGCCCGTAAACCTCCAGCTCGACCGGCTTTTCGCCCTTTTTGGAACTCATCACATGGGTAAATACCGCATCCGGATGACTGCCCGGGGTAAAACTGTTGCTGTCCGGCCAGAAGGCGCGATCGGATGAACGCGGAATGCCAATCCACTCATCAAAACCCTGGTCGGTGGGAAAACGCCCTTCCGTGTCGCCCAGGTGCCATTTGCCAAAGGTGGCCGTGGCATAGCCGGCATCCGATAGCATCTCGGCCAGGGTGATCTCCCACTTGGTGATGCCGTACCAGACGCCGCGTGGCTCGCCATCCGGACGTTGCCGGGTGCGAATGCCATAACGTCCGGTCATCATGGCCGAACGCGAGGGTGTGCATTCCGCCTCGACATTGAAATTGTTCAGCTGAAAGCCTTCCACGGCGATGCTGTCGATATTGGGCGTTGGCGCCCCGCGCATCATGCCGCCGCCGTAAACGCCGACCTCCCCCCAGCCGAAGTTATCCATGAGGACCAGCACGATGTTGGGTTTTTGGTCTTGCGCGATGGCGGTCGTGCTGTGGGATGTCAGCGCGATAATGATGATGAAAGCGATGATGTAACTCGCTACCCTGTTTAATTCAGGCATGGCGCGTTCCTGCAGTCCGGCACATAACTTTAGCAGGCACGAGAACTGCTGCAGGGTTCCGGGGCAAAAAAAAACCAGCCACGATAAGGTGACTGGTCTTTCTTTATATGGCGCGCCCGGAAGGATTCGAACCTCCGACCGCCTGGTTCGTAGCCAGGTACTCTATCCAGCTGAGCTACGGGCGCACAATCAAAAAAATCAGATACTGGTTCGCTTTTGACGCGAAGCCCGGCATTATGCTCACCTGGCGTGACAGTGTCAATGATAAGTGAAGACTATAGGATCTTAGAATTGCACCAACGCAAAGTAGCTTATCTATACAACTCAGAAACGCGATTCGCATCACGGTGTGAGGCCAAAGTTTTAAGAGATCAACAATAGTGAGCATTCAATCAGCACTGAACTTCATTCGTGCCACCCGCGCGAAAAATGACGACATGGGTGTCATTGACGACACTCAACCGCGCTGCCTTGATGATCTTTTGGCAAGCGCCAAAAAAATCGGCATGGCCTGCTCTAAGGCAGAGCTTATTGAAGCCCATCGCATCGATTGGAAAATGCGCGCATTCCACCTTGATCAAGGCTTAAGACCTGAACCCGGAGCACCACCTTCCATCGACCGGACGCCAAGACAGAAAAAGCCACCCTACCAAGATGCTGTGCGAAGCATCTACAACGGGGAATACGTCCGTCGTTACGCGACATTGTGGAATGAAGACTGGTCGCAGAAAAATGCCGACAATCTGCGCTGTGTTGAGGACTTGTTACCCGCTAACGGAAAATGGCTGGATCTTTGCTGCGGCGGCGGGTGGCATTTTGGAAAGATTCAGACGCCCTGTGAAGTGACCGGGTTGGACCTCAGTGAGTCCCAACTCGAAGTGGCAAGAGAGAATAACCCTAACGCAAGATTGATACTCGGGGACGTCCTCGAAGTACAGCCGGTGCCTGAATACGACCTGGTTTCCTGCTTTTGGCTGTCTTACGGCTACCTCGATGATATGAAACTGATAGAACAATTCTGCCGACGCATGACTGAATGGCTTAAACCCAGTGGAAACCTGGTCATCGAGGTTGCTGATGCCCGTGCCGTGCATACCTGGAACGATTCCGAACGCGGGCGGAATTCTTTCTTCCGGGTCTTACCCCGCAACGCTAGCGGCTCACAATGGGTTTTCTTCGATGAAGGTGGAGTGCATCGACTGACCACGCCCGGTTACGAATTCTTCGACCGGGTGCTCGGCCCCGCTTTCGAACGACACGAGCGTCGCTTCACCTACAACTGGTGCGGTTTCTCAAGGCGCTGAACTTACACGTCGGCCATCACTGGAATCGTCGCAAAAATTCGGCTGTCATCAAACCCCTCAACAACACCGATGCTGTCCTGGCACGGACCTCATATCCCTGCCGCGCAAGTGCCGCCTCGAACACATCGCGCATACGGCTCACATCCAGGAACGACTGAACCCTTTCTGAATTTTCTGCAGCAACGAGTGCTTCCTCGATTTCTTTGCGGCTTTCACGCACGCGCAGCACGACATCGGCTGATTGGACTCCGGTCTTTTTCGCCCACAGCACCTCGTCGGGTAATTCACCCGCCATGGCTTGACGAATCAACATTCGATTGCGTCCCTGAGAAATATAGGCGTCGTCCGAAAGACCGTAACAAAATTCGATCACACGTCGGTCCGATGTAGGGTCCTCGAGCCTGAGTCCGAAAGCGGACGCCACTCGTGCGTTGAACGCATTGGGAGAGTAAACACCGGTCTGTAGAATCGCATCCCGGTGGTGCACATGATGAACATTCTTTGCAAGCATCAGCGCATCGCGGGTTCTGTCGAAGAGCTCGAGCTGCTGAGCCACGTCCATCCTTATCGCTGAACGATCGATCAACCATTCGCTTGCGTCCCGCATGGCGAAAAGACGGTGGGTGAGTTGCCAGGGCACCAGGGGTGCCAAGATGACGCTCCTGAGCGTACTCAACGCCGAAGCGTTTCGCTCAGACTGAAAGCCCCGCCATTCCGCTTTGACTTTGCCCAACTTGCCGCGGCTAAGGAACTGTCGGATCAGGCGAACGCGACTGCCAGTCCAGGAAACCGTCGCATTACCGCACTGACCGGTCAATAACACGTCGGCGCCATCAGCTTGTGCTTTGCGCAGTAAGCACAAGAGCCAATCACCGTTCACTGCACCAAAGGCGGGATGTCCGAGTATACCGAGCAGTTCGCGCGCCCCGGATAACGGTGTCACGGGCCCCGTGGCGATACAGCGATGCACCATGTTCGATGCGCGCCCCGCGATGGCCGCAGCTGACTGAGATTCATCTCCCTGCCTGAGCGTTGGCAGGAAGGCAGTGGCGTCAAATTCCGGAACCGCCGTGTACGCCAGTAACTCCTTTCGCTTAGGCGCCAGCAAGCTGGAGGCGGTCAAGGCAACTGCGCCGGAATCCAAGCCGCCACTTAGCATGATCGCGGGGCGCTCCGCAGCATCGATTGCCCGAGCCACAGCACCCTTGAACACCTCCCTGAAGGCGGCAACGGTGTCTTTGTCTCCGCCAAATCTGGTTGATTCTGTTTTCCACGGCGACCAGTAACGATGCAGGCGGGAATCCTGGCTAGTGACACTAAGCAGGTGACCGGGTGGAACCTGTCGAACGGACTCGTAAAATGTGCGAGACCCATTCCGATCCGAGAGCCCAGTGAGAAGAAATGCAGTTGTCAGTCTGTCCGGCGCAAGCGTGTTTTGTTGTTGTGAAAGCAGGAACGGCAGGGAGGAAGAAAAGCGAATCTCATCGCCCTGCCGATTATAGAACAGCTCCGCAGGCCCATGATGGTCTCTAACCAGCAGAAGGCGTCGCTCCACCCGATCCCAAAACGCCAAGCTAAAGCCGCCGGGTAGCTCATCCAGCACCCTCACATCGCCGGCGCGAAGACGGTTAACCAAAAGCTCAAGTTTTCGCAAATTCGAGTCTGGAGAGTGGTGATCTGAGTCGGCGGCGAACAGGCGGCCCTTGAAAACGACCGACCCAAATTCAAATCGACAAAAACTTGTCTGAAAGCCTACCGGCGCATTCTCCGCCGGAGACGCATGCCCTAAAATAGCCGCACCATCGTGGTGGACTTCATAGACCAGAACTTCAGGAATGCCAGCGAGACTTGTGGGTGCATCAAGGACGACGTGCGCCCTATCGGCTGTTGCAAAGGAGAGTGAGCCGAACAGCAGCGTCATGCCGCTATGCCAGTGGCACTGGGTTAATCAGGAAGGCGGGCCGCCACCGTAAATAAAATCTTCCGGACCACCCGAAGTACCGATGCGGGTCATTGCGCTCATATCCCCATAATGAGTTAGCTCCGGCCGCGAATAGGGTTTCCGATCGTCGGTGTCTTTATCCGTGGAAGACTGCACGTCAAAACCACTTTCTTGATTCAATATTTTTTCCATTTAATGCACGCCTACCTCGTTATTGGGCTCTGGACCCACCCGGCCTCTTGCGATCCGGACAACCGTTTGAAGTCGCCAGATACCGCGCTATCGCAGCCCACATCTTCACCATTAACGCGGACCCATGCGTGAGCCTCCAGACATCCTACGCTCTTGCGTACACCAACGCATAGCGACGCTTCCAGACCATTGGCCTTAGCAATCGCCTGGAGCAAAACGCTCCTTGATAAGCAGCTACCCCGGTACGGTAAGTTCTTCCTGGCGAGGCGAAAGCCAGTTTCTACCGAATCGCGTCGTTGGTCAGGAGGTAACTGATGACGCACTGACCATGATCGCTCGGCGATATGGCTGATCAAGCGTTCTAGCCGCTTGTATCCAATAATTGGAAGCAGAGCGCCGGTCACGGGTATCCAGAACAACGAGATTCGGACCACGCTCCGAGTCTCCTGTGGCAAATGCCGGGCCGTGCGAATCTTCCGAATCAGCGCAATCACGGTGTCTCAGCGCCCTGTTTCGACTGCTCGATCAAGCCAACAACCACCAGTTCATGAAGCAGGTTGTCGAGATCGGTCGCAATCTGATTCCTGCTGGCTTCGTATTCCTTCGCCAGTTTCTCGACAATTCCATCGAATGAGAGCCCTTCCTCAATCATTCCCCATATACGGGTTCCCACCTCATCAAGACCAAAATACTGTTCTCGCTGAAGGTTAAGCAACACGGTTTCTCCATCAATCTCCTGGAAGACCACGTTTTCCGCGACTCGAATTGACTCGTTGGCATCGATACCAGACATGTCCAATAGTGTATCCCAACTCAACCACGCGCGAACAATCTGTACTTAGACTGCTCATGGACGTTCGAGGTACCTAGCCATGTCTCAAAGTAGCCAAAATACGCCTTTACTACTGGTTCCACGTTGACACCAAGCGTGACCTTAAAATGGCTAAACCTGCACTGCAGAGCCGTCAGCGCGTTCGCTTGGCCCTCAATGGATTCCACCACCAAATCCTGTGGCCATGAACCTTGCGCATCCTGCGGTGTAATGATGCCCGGCCATTGAAGCAGAGCTGCAAGTTCCCTGGGCCGGCAAAAGTTTCTTTGAACAAACATTTCGCCTAGGGCGAGTGCTGCCGGGTCATCACGGCTATCAGCATTGATCGCTATCTCCAGCCCAACCGTGGGTAGAATCCTGTCGGATACGTCGATACAAATCCGAAGTTCCTTTACCACTCGAAACAGGCGGGAACACCATTCCTGCGTTGCTGATAAATCACCTGACCACTCGAACGCCTCGAGACAGGCAAGCACCCCCCGGGAGGACCTGCAGGGCAGGATCAAACGCATCGTCTGACATTCGCGGGAAGCCATGCAGCCCAGATCACTGATCTGCGAGAAATCCAGACCAGGGCGACAGGCGCGCAACAGATACTGACGAGCGACTGGGTCCAGCGTTACATCGGCCATACCATTGAAGAGGTATTCCGCATGACGCACAAGAGCCTCTGGTTGCACCTGCTCGCGTAGACTAAGAAAAATAGAGGGCGTCGAAACCTCGCCTCGCGTCTCGTCAAATTCCAGCCAGACACGCTTTAGCCAAGCAGATGCATCAGCCTGCGTTGACGGCCACATGGAAAGCAGGCCTCCTAGCCTTGCCAAACCAGCGGCATACCGCCCACTAGATTGCCTGGAGAAGCGATGGAATTTCACATGCGCCGCAGCAGTTGAGTCAACGGCTTGCTGAAGATCCAGACCTGGGCCCTTTCCCAGTTGGTATTCAAAACCGCCCCGGTGCAAGGGCGGAAGGTCTTCGGCCAGCTGCAACAATGATTGCAATTGCGACTTTGAAATCAGAGTGCGCGAAAGACGAGGCACGACCAACACAAGGGATTCGGAGAAATTCCCGCTCACGGCATCGCGCCCGATCGCCGGCCATCTATTGCCTGCGCTATGATCACGTCTTTCCTCCTTGTGATGGCTGTCTGCCTTGAGCCTTACCGATTATGACTGTGCCGCAATTCACGCCGAGTGAACAACGTGCCTGGATTTGAAGCCTACGGCGTGAGCGTTCACAGTGACCTTGACCTTGGCGCCTATTTGCCTCTCGCGTCGCGACGTCAAAACGTCCGGTCAATCGAAGTGCATGAATCCCCCGCGCCGCCGCTAATCCCGGCAGTTCGTTTGCCTTTTGCATTTAGTCACGACCGCCAACTCACGGCCCTGAGCAACCAGGCGTTCCGAGGCGCCATTATCGGGCAAAGCTGGTGGCTGGAAATCGAGGAAACGGCAACTTTTCACTGGACCGTTGGCCAACCCGTCCTGAGCTACGAGCCAGGACCGGCCGGAAATTCTGAAGCTCTGTCGTTCTGGTTGATTCACACGGTATTGCCTGCTTTCCTCGCGCTTGAAGGAACCTATCATTTTCTTCATGCCGCAGCATCCAGCATCAACGGAAAAGCCGTACTAATTCTCGGTCCTTCGGGAAGCGGGAAATCCACCTTGCTGTCCTCACTGCTCGCGCAAGATTGCGCACTCATCAGTGACGACAAGGTGGCAATCCTGGAACAGGACGGACAATTTAGCGCTGTAACGTCACACACACGCTACCGGCCATACCGCCGGAATCTGGATCTCGGTCTGAAGGCCCGATCAATTTCCCGTAATCCGGTACCTTTAAGAGCGCTGCTCCGCCTTCTACCAGCAGCGCCAGACACAGATATCCGCTTCATAGACGTCCATGGTGCTGATAAGTTGAACCTTGTCGTGCAGCAGCTCCTGTTCGCATTCAGCGAGTCGGCTGCAGTCCATTTTGGCTTTCTCGCCGACTTGTTGAGTCAGGTGACTGTAACCGAACTCCATGTTCCGCAAGACCTTGAGCGTTTGAAAGAGGTCAGCGAGGCCGTTATACGGCGGTTTCAGTCGTGACCAGTAAAAGACGGAGAGGAGTGGACGAAGCCGTAGACGGCCGATCTGAGGTGCCCGATTCGCCCCCACTTATTGGCCGCCTCGCGCGTGCCATCTCAGGTCAACCGGAAGACTTTAGCGATGTCGCATCAACCGTTCTTAGAAACCTGGCAACCGAAAATGTGGTGACAGCTTTGCTGGCCCTGCGCTACCGGAAAGGTCATGTCACGGGCCTGAAAGCTGCATTGGGCGATCAGCTCTTGATACACGAAAAAGCCCTGAGTCTGGTTGATGTGGACCAACGGCGGCAGGCTACCAAACTGCTCAGCCTTTTATCGGCCTCAGGACTGGACGCCCTGATCCTTAAAGGTCTAACGGTAGCGATGCTTTACTACCCCGAAAGTCACGCGCGGCAACGCGTCGACCTTGATGTCTTCATCCGGCAATCGCAGGAGCCAAAAATACGACAGGTGTTGATAAACGCCGGCTATACCCTTAACTGGCACACACGCAACCCGGTCACCAGCCACCAGTTCACCGCCACTGCACCACCACCCACAATGCGGCCAGTTGTTTTCGATATACATCGTCGCATAAGTAATCGCGCCGCATTTAGCCGTCTCATGCCCTTTGAGACCCTTTGGATACGGCGCCAGCCGATTAAGAGCCTGCACCCTGCAGCCTTCGCACCCGCAGGGCCTCATTTGCTGATTCATGCGTGCCTGCACCGACTGGCCCATGGCAGAGGGCGCGAGGCCGGGCGCCTGGGCTGGCTTTACGACCTGCACCTCTTGCTGGGTGCACTGACCGCAAAAGAACAGACTCTCTTCGTTGATGAGTCGATCGCTATGGGGGTAGGTGCGATTTGTGCTGCGGCACTGGCGGAATGCCAAACCATGTTCGGAACGTCCCTGCCAGACGGCTTACTTAAAACACTGCGTCGCCGGGAAGAGCAGGAGCCGTCAGCGAAACTGCTTGATGCCGGTCGCCTGGCCTGGCTTTGGTCCGACTTCAGCGGCCAAGACAACACGGCGGACAAGCTTGGCTTCCTTAAAGAGACGCTGCTCAATCAGGTGCGCCGTGAGACACAGCGCTGACCATTATTGCCGGCTGCGACGGCGCAGCACGCAGGGGCGTGGATTCTCCCATGCCTTTACCTGAAACCCTCAACCGCATGCGCCGCAAACGCGCCCAGTGGATGGACCAACTGGCCGCCAAAGCAAGGCGCAAGTTCCGCGGCGGCAACCTCCCAGTCGAATGGAACGGCAACCCACACTTCGCCCTCCTCACAGTCAACTTTCACAGCACGCGCTACCTGAAAATGATGCTCCTCAGCCTCTGTGAACAGAACGATTTACAGCGCCTGGAGCGCCTGGTCATCGTCGATAACGGCAGCCAGGACGGGGGGCTGCCTTTTCTGCAGGCTTTGGCCGAGCGCTGTGAGAAGGTCTTGCTGGTGGAAAACCGGCGCTGGAACAACCACGCACGGGGCATGCGCCTGGGCCTTGCTGCGCTGGACGAGTACGACGGGGAAAAAGCGGATTCGGCGTGCGCCAATGTCCTGCTGTTCTGCGATCCGGACGTGCTTTTTCTGCGGACCGATACGCTGAGCGAGGTGGCGCAGGTGTTTTCTGACCCAGCGGTATCTCATGCGGGAGAGCTGCGAACGCATCTTTTTTCTCTGGCCGAAGCGCAGGCCTCCTTCCTGGCGGTCCGCCGTGACTGGGCGGCGCGCAGAGATATCAGTCCCTGGGTAAACCACGGCAGCCCTGCCTGGTGGATGCAGCGGGATCTGATCAAGCGGGGCGGTAAAGCAGCGCACTTCCCCGGCAATGAGGAGGGCTACATACTTCATCGCGGCCGCTCGGCCGTGGCCGCGGTCCGCACATTCGACCCCTCACACCCGTACGCCACCGCAAGACATCGCGAGCCCCACTATATGGGCCGACCAGGCGGTGATAAAACATGGGCAGCGATGGAACAGTCCTTCGCCGATTGGCTTGATAAAAGCCGCGAAAAGGAATTGATTGAGAACCTCGCCGCGAGACTATCGTGATGAACGTTCGACTCAGATTCGAATGAAATTCTCTTGTGCAAACTGTCCTAACTCAAGACCGCCCTTGCAGGCCCTGCAACCGCAATTGGAAGTCCAGTTGGCAGGCACAGCGAAAATCACGGCCATTGAACACATAGCCTCGCTTAGTGCCGATGATGATTAACTCAACAAGCGTGTGTGACTCTCCCGCTTTTGGGAATGCCCGTCTTGCGACAGCAACGAATAAAGCTCATCGCAATCTGAACTCTTATCATGCAAAAGGCGTCGTGGCATGCGCAAATACGGCGTGCTTTTAAACATAGCATGTGAGGGGTAATTCAGAAAATGGCCAATTCTTAGCAGAACCATCGTACTCCCGGATGATATGTCGCCACCCCCTTCTCAGCATCACCAGCTTTACCAGCGGCGTCTTGTTGCGGGCAATGATCACTTCCTCACCGGCCAGTACCTGGCGGATCAGTTTGGAGAGGTTGGTTTTTGCTTCGTGAATGGTAACTTGCATCTTCATGCACCAAGATTAGCTAAGTGACTTAGCTAATTATAGAGCAACTTGACCCTAATCCACGTAGGTAAGCTACTTCTGGATGCCTGTATCAGCCGTGATCAATACCTGGCTCAGTCAGGCGCTGACACGTGTATCAACATGGCATAAACGGCTGCCGTGTCGGCAATGACCCGCTCCATCGAAAAGCCTTGAGTCATAATCTCCCTGCCCTTGCGGCCAAACCGCCCGCGCAGATCAGAATCCTGCACCAGTTCAAGCAGCCGCTCAGCCAGGGGTCAACGCTTTTCACCGGGACCAGGTACCCGTTTTCCCCATGCTCCACCACGCCCCGGCAACCGGGAACATCGGTGGTCACGATCGGCAGACCACAGGCTGCCGCCTCCAGCAGCACCTTGGGCGTGCCCTCCCGGTAGGACGGCAAAGCCACAATATCGACCTGGTCAAAGATGCTGAGCATGTCATCCTGATGTCCCAGCACGCGGATGCCCGGTGTGTCTGCCAGGTCTTTGACCTCCGCAGCGCTCAGGCTGGTCGGGTTCGGCGGATAGACTTTGCCGGCAATCCATAACTCCGCATCGGGCACCTGCTGACGAACGATCTCAAAGCCCTTTACCAGCTCCCGGATGCCCTTCTCGCCCAGCAGCCGCGAGGCGAACAGCATCCCGCACGCCACGCCCGGCAGGGTTCCGGGGGGTCAGAACCCGTTTCTCGGAAATTGGATCCTGCTCCCGCTCCTCCGGGGGCCGGAAACGGTCCACATCCACACCGGAACCGCGCACCAGGTGGCACTGCCCTGCCCTGACCACGCCGGCGTTGATCAGCTCCTGCTGGTCGGCCTCGTTCTGAAAAATCACCGCGGTGCCCGGCCGGCCCAGTTCGCGCCGAAACAGTTGGCGCAGCAATGGCTGGGCCAGACGCGCCTTGAGGCTGGTGGAGGTAAACACGTGCCCCAGGCCGGTCAGGGCCGCCACCTGGTACGGCACGGCGCAGCGGCGCGCGGCGATGGAGCCCAGCAGCACGCAGACCGGCGTAAACAAATGCACCAGGTCCGGCTGCAGTGCGCGGTAGGCCGCGGTGATTTCCCGCAGCGCCCGGCGGTTGCCGGCAAGGGAAAAACCGTCACTCGGCGCCATGAAGGTCACCACTTCAAAGCCCTCGTCGCGCAAACGCTTTACATAGGGCCCATCGGGACACACGAGGCTTACCCGGTACCCGGCGGTGCGCAGCGCCCGGGCCAGGTCGCCGCGAAAGTTGAACAGATACCAGTCCGTATTGGCGGTAAGGGTGATATGCATGGGTTACGGTGGCCTGGCCCGTCAGTGGTGCCCGGGG
Source organism: uncultured Gammaproteobacteria bacterium (assembly GCA_942491555.1). GTDB lineage: Bacteria > Pseudomonadota > Gammaproteobacteria > Xanthomonadales > SZUA-36 > Marinihelvus. Next base: position 2,354 of record CALOBN010000003.1, on the reverse strand, counting down.
GCAGTGTGCATGAAAAACCCGGCATAGCGAAACCTGTACCGATGATGTGGGAACATAGGACCCATGAATACCCGTCCCGAATCCAACAGCGGCCTGCCCATCGACCCTGAGCTGGATTCAGGCATCGACCCGCGCTACGACCCGGCCACCGGCCGCGTGCTGCCGACCTTTATCCGTTACGCCATTCCCGCGGTGCTGGGCATGCTGGCGGTGGGCAGTGCGGGCATTATCGACGGCTTTTTTATCGGTAATTATGTCGGCGCCACGGCGCTGGCCGCGGTCAACATCGCCCAGCCGTTCTGGGCAGCGTTCTCGGCCATCGTCTACATGCTGGCCGTGGGCGGCTCGGTGATGTGCGGCCGCTACCTGGGCGCCGGCGACAAGTCCGCGGCCTCGGGCATCTTCACGCGCACCCTGATCGCCACGGTCGGGGCCAGCCTGCTGGTGTCCGGGGCTGGCCTGCTGTTCCTGGACGAGCTGGTGCGCCTGCTCGGGGCCAACGCGGAGCTGGCGCCGATGGTCAGCACCTATATGCGCATCGTGCTGTGGTTTGCCCCGGCGCTGATCTGCGCCCTGACCCTGGACTACTTCGTGCGCGTGGATGGCCGGCCGGTGCTGGCCGCCATGGCCCTGGTGGCATTTTCCGGGACCAATATTGCGCTCAATGCGCTGTTTATCGGCTACTGGGGCTGGGGTATCGAGGGCGCTGCCTGGGCCTCGGCACTGGCCGAGGTGGTGATGCTGGCCCTGCTGGTCTCGCACTGGTTTGACCGGCGCTGCTCGCTGCGCATGACCCTGGCGCAGGGCCGCTGGAAAGACGTGTTCCATGCCGCGTGGAATGGCCTGTCGGAGTTCACCAACGAGCTGTCCGTGGGCTTCGTGGTGCTGTTGTTTAACTGGGTGATGATCACCCGCCAGGGGGTGGAGGGCGTGGCCGCCTACACGGTGATCGGCTACCTGATGATGGTGGCGCTGTACACCAGCTACGGCATTTCCGAGGCGCTGCAACCCACCATCAGCCGCAACCTGGGCGCCGGCAAGCCCAAGCGGATCAGCCGCTTTCTGCGCATTGCCGTGGCCTCGGCGTTCCTGGTCGGCGTGCTGGTCAGCATTCTGCTGGTGACTGTCCCGGAGCGCATGATCGGCGTGTTCCTGGAAACCACCGAGCAGGAGACCATGCTGATCGCCCTGGCCTTTATCAGCCTGTTCTGGCCGGCCTTTTTGTTCAACGGCATGAACATCTGCCTGAGCAGCTACTTCACCGCCCTGCACCGCCCGCTGCCGTCCATGGCCATCGCGCTGACGCGCAGCCTGATCCTGCCGGGGCTGGGTCTGCTGCTGTTGCCACGGTGGTTCGGGGACAAGGGCGTGTACCTGGCCATTCCGGTGGCGGATCCCGGTGGCCGAGGTGATCACCTTCTGTTTTGCGCTGGTGCTGGTGTGGCGGTTGCGGCCGCTAAACCGCTGAAAGCGCGGCCCGGCGCCCCACTGGCGGCTAACTGTCAGGTGACAGACACCGGCCAGTCATAGCGCTGTCGTCGTATCACGGACTGCAAAAGCGAACACTTTGCCTCGACCCAATGTTGGGCATAATGCAAAGGAGTTCACCATGCAGAAGAACATGAAAAGCCAGTTCAGCCTTGCCGGCATGAAAACCTTTTTCGACGTGGGCGACCACGTGATCGAAGTCTTCCTCAGCAGCTACAGCGGCAAGGAAACGGTGACGGTCGATGGCGCCGTCGTGTCCGCGAAGCGCAACTGGCGCTACCGCTCCAGCCACGAGTTCACGCTGGACGGGGACAGCTACCGCGTGGAGGTCACGATCATCAGCATGCTCAAGGGCCTGTCGCGGATCGACCTGTACCGCAACGGGGAGTATGTCGATCACGATGAGATCGACTACGGCCTGGGACTGTACGGCGAGAGAAAGAAGCCGGCCGCCATGATCGCGCTGGTGACCGTCAGCGCCGCCCTGGGCGGGCTGTTCGGGTACTTCGGCGTGTCCCTGCTGATGCAGCTGTTCGGGTTCGGCGATGCTGCTTGACAAGGACCGCATACGCGAGCTGCGCACCGCGCGGGGCTGGACCCAGCAGCAACTGGCCGATGTGACCGGCCTCAGCCTGCGCACGATCCAGCGGGTGGAGCTGCAGGGCAATGCGAGCATGGAGACGCTCAACGCCCTGTGCGCCACCCTGGAGGTCGAGCGCCAGGCGCTGAACACGCCGGTCCGGAAGGGCCGGCCGCTGGCGCTTTATCTCGCGGGGTTTTTCGTGCTGGGGACGCTGACGGGGGTGGGGATTACGTTGCTGGTGGTTTGAGGCCGGCGCCCCCGGCCTGCCGGGGATCAGTACAGG
>CALOBN010000002.1:0-559203 GCA_942491555.1 uncultured Gammaproteobacteria bacterium | reverse complement strand
TCAGATCTTAACGTTTATACCGCTACTGATCCCTTCACGCCGGATAATGTTAACGGTGTTTTCGAAGGTTCAGCAGGTTCATTTGAAATCGAGTTTACCAGTCCGGCGATTAATCTCGCTGTCGAGCTGGTGGTCGCCCGCCTCAGCGGCGTCACGATCACCGCCTTTGATGCAAATGGCGTTGAAATCGACGCCCAGGCTTCATCAGCAGAGAATCTGATGTATTCAACTTTAACGGGGCTGTGCAAAGAATAGTAATCGAGGCGCCACCATTTTTGCTTTGTGTTGCCAACCTGAATTTTGGCAGCCTGTCTCCAGCATTAGCGGTTCCAACCCTCAGTCACTATGGGCTAATCGCTATGTTATTGGCACTTCTGATGCTTGGCGGATTGATGTTTAAACTGGCGTGGTTCTGGTATTTAGCCATCGCGCGACAACGATGTCGTCGAGCCGCGGGCGGCTGCGGGCACGGTGAGATTTAGCCCTGCTTCCACGAAATGTATCCGGCACTGCGATTCTTCGGCATGCGCTACCCATACAGGACTACCTGACGGCCAAGGAAAGCCAGGCCAATGGCCAGGCGCCTTCTATCACTGCTGAGCGTCAATTCGGACGGGGTGACGGCCTCTGGCAATTCGAACCGGAGGATGACGAAATGATCTTCAGGCGCACCCGGGTAGTTCCTTCGGGGTAACCTCAGGGTGATTTCATTCCCTTACCGTTCAGAAATTGCAAAATTTACCCAACAGTCCATCATTTGTGCTGATCACGACTGTTTGTGTCGGGTGAGACTCGACGACCAGGGCCTGCAACTCCAAGACGATCTCTTCCGCCTCGGGATCCAACGGAAGAATCAATGTCGCGTATTCACCGATTGACCATGTCCCCCATACTTCTGGCCGGGACCAGCCATCCAGCAGGTATGTCGAAGCCAAGGCCGGTATCTGTGAACATCATCTTCTGACCGCGCCCGATCTCCGGATACAATATAGCTACCGTTTCTGCAGGGTTCCCGCAATCAGCGCGACTACCCTGACCGGACAGGTGTTAGCCCAATAGGTCTGCAGGTCGAAATTCGGATGAACGGAGACGCCAGAATAAGGGTCAATCGCCTGCGGCATTGAGGGCCGAACGAGGCGCCTGAACCACGCAGGAGCGCACATAAAGGTCTTGTGCACGACTTCAGGCAGCGACTGAACGCTCCATCTGGCGTTCCATGCGCATGTTGTAGGCATGCCCCAGTGTTGCCGTCAATTTCAGGACTATACTCAACGTATAAGCAACCGATTTTCTGCTGCCCACCTGCCTCGAAAAATCCAGGACGATACGCCCAAAATGACGCAAGCCAGCGAAATGCCGAATCCGAGATAGGACAAACTGCTGTCGAGATAAGCGCAATTACTCAAACTGTGACACCAATGCTAGTGCTTCTCCGAGGATGCAGCCGGGGCGGCGACCAGCAGAGCGGAGAAGAGCGACTGTTATGCTGCCATCCAGATCTTTGTCTGAATTCTTTTCGTTACCGTGTCCCGCAGGATATGGCTCATCAATAAGGATGAAAGCCGATAGGGTCGCCATGAAAAATACGGTCAAGACAACCACAGAAGCGAAATCCAGTTCCTTGCGAGATGCAGGGGTGAAGCCCCGGATCGGAAGATCGTAGAAAAAGCGGAAGCACCCGATGCGTGCCCTGCCATGGTTTTCAGCATGAGCATGGGCTGTGCGATCCCGGTTGGCTGATTTCCCTCATACATGGATGGATTGGCGAGCCTGAAACCTGAGTAGATCAGGGCAAACAGGAACACGATCGAAAAGTATTCGCGAGGAGGACCGTTGCCGGCAGACGTGCCAAGAGCCCATAGCGCCAGTTCCCGGCGCGGTAACGGGTAAAAATCATGCGCGTGACTAATTCGATCAGAATCAGGGACAGTGCAAACGCGAAAGAAAATTCGTTGAAGAGCATGGCGAGCAGGCACAGAGCCAACCAGAACAGACCTTTGGATTGATTGTCTGCAGGAAGGTTTTGCCTGATCTTGAGCAAACGTATATGGATAAAGGATCAGGAACACGGATACGGAAAAATCAAGGGGTATGAGTTTGGAGACAAATGAAAATAGTCAAGACCGTGAAAGGCAAACAGACACAGTAGCAGGAACCATCCAATACTGGATTTACGGAAATTATGTCGACGTATCGTGCCGCCAGGAAGAAGCTGGCAAAGAACAGTGCGACGGAGAAAACACGAAACGGCAGGTATTCCGCCAAATGGGAGGCAAGAAAGGACAGCGGCAAAGAGAAAAAATGTCCATTCCGGCCTGGGACATTGCTCCCTCTTGACCTCTTGTCAGGACTCGGCCAGACCGTTCATGGCATGGAGGTGATAAGTAATGTCATCGGCCGTCAGCCGATACCCACTCAGAAAAAGATAGGCATGAAGGACACCGACAAATACGACCAATACAGGAAGGTAGACTCTGTAGCGCAAGCTCATTTGTACTAGGCCATGTTTAACCTGACACTTCTATTGAAACAGATGAGACTTACCAGTTTGATGGAAGGACCAGCTGACCACCATACTGAAAGAGGCAACCCTCATTTTACAAACCCGCTCCAAAGCCGCGGGCGCGGTGAAAGGGCAAAGCCCTCTTGCTGTAACCCGTCATTAACCGACCAAAAAAAGCCCGCCTGCTGGCGGGCTTTTTATCCTGTTGCTCTATAAGCGTACTGCTCATTCAGGCTTCAAAAATCTAACTAAAATGCTGAGCAGTCCCGGCTGTTATTTCCGGCCAGTCGGACAAGCTCAAACTCCTCAAAATCTCCAAACAGCGAAAAGATCCACACAGTCGCCCTATCGCAAGCGGAAATCTGGATGCGGAGCGAGCCCCATGTATCCGGGAAGAAGGCGGCTGGGGTGAGGTCGAATCCCCAGTGTCACCAATCAGGAGAATCCAGGTCCACGTAGCGGTTCAGGGTGACGTGTTCCGGGAAGAAGTTGTGTGCTGATCAGCCAGCGCTGATCGCCATTAATATAGCCATAGTACGTAATGATGAGACTGAGGAGAGTCAAGAATATTGAATCCAGCCCCATCGAAAGAGGGATCAAACCACAGTCCCGTAAGCGCACCGGGCTCAACAGACGCGGCATTGGTGTAACCGAAGTCGCAGCGAATATTCCGGTCGTCTCCGTCAGGGGCCACTAGCTGCAGGCTTCATAGTCACCAGCATCCGATTCACTGAATCCCGAAGCGACCACGACGTAGTTTCTTCCGGCGAGCAGATTGACTGAACTGATGTTAGAGGTACCAATACCTCCCGGGCCATCATCATTAGCAGCCAGGCAGCCTTGCAAAGGTAACGCCGGGTTAAACTCTCCTTCGTAAACGTGCAGATAACCATCGTAGCCGTCGCAGGATGCTGAAAAACTATACGCCCCACTCACATTCACCCGGAAGGCGAGAGTGTCATACGCAACCGGAGAGGGGCGAAACAGACCCGCAATCACTCAAGGGACGATTAAAGCCCTTGCCTATAGTGGTTTCTACTGAGCAGTCCCTCCAAAGTTTGTGGTGACCTGTCCCGGCCCAACAATATAGTTTAAAGTCACCGGTTTCGCCTTGCTGAAAGAGTGCTGGTCACCAGCACATAGCTGACCCAGCGCTCGAGGAATACGAACATCACTGGAGCGCCCGATGAACTCATCGTCGTCATTGGCGGCAATAAAGTCACTCAGATCACCGGGCGCATCTGCAAAAATCAACGTCCCGCTCGTACAGGAAAATCATGCCATCAAAGTGGTTTCCTGGGTGGACGTAATCTCGTATTCCCCTGAAGTATCTACCTGAAATTGTCGTGTTCTGAACTCGTAAACGCTACCGCCGACGGTCGAACCATCGCAGCTAACACTGGGTCGCGGGAAGGTGAAGCCACCATCGCCGAACATGCTGTCGTTCCAATTGAACGGCTCGCCTGTGAGTTGTGGCGTAGGCGTCAAAGCCTGGGCGGCAGAAATGGAAGCAGCGCAAAAAGCATAACGGAAGCAAAAAGCTTGTTCATTCTTGTCATGTGACATTCCCCTTTTACGGATCGTTTATTGGTTTTATCGCAACGGGTCATTTCCATGACACCGGAGCGAAAGGCTCAGGCTGCATAAAGCAAGCCCAGCCCAGGATAGTAGCAAATCAATTAAAGCAAGTGTATCGACGCCCCGAGGCTTTGACTGTTGTTAGGGGCGGCGGGTTTGGCGCACGTCGCGGCTGAGACCATCGACGGACCAGACCACCCGAGCCGCACTGGCCGATGCAGAACACAACACACTGATCACAGCAACTTGCAAAAACCGAAAATTAGATGTCATGAGGGCAACTCGTGTAATCCATTAATCCAACCGCGGAAGCTAAAACAGTTCGACCGGGTAGTCTAATGGCCGTTGGCTCTCATCATTAACGGGGGACACCGGCATTCATTAAACTTGATTTTGCGAATGGATAGAGGGTCGGGAAAAAGGGGTCTGGGAAAAGGGGTCGGATTCAAAGAAAAAGTGCCTATGACGCGCACATCGATGATGCCCCGCAAAAGTCCCAGGTTGATGAAATCAGGCACAGCAATCGCAAAGGGCTTGCCCCGGGGAGAGAGTCTTTCAAGTCCCAAATCGAGCATCAATTGGACATTAAGCTGGGATCAGGAAAGGTCGGCAGACCGCCTAACTCAAATTAATTGGATCCGACCCCTTTATTCGTTCCCGGCGGCCGAGCAGCGTCTGAATCGACGCTCGCGAATCGGTCTCAGTCGGCCCGGCCGCCCGGCGCGTGACGGAGACCCTGCGGGAAGGCTCCGTTCGGCGACGGCGTCGCTCACGCTGGGAAAGAGCTCAATCGTACCAAATCTCCTCGTAGCGGGCCCGTGACAATCCCTTCGACATGGTAGTTGATGTCCTCGCAGGTCGCATCCGGCTCGAGGGTCTCGAGCGCCTCCGACAGCGACCAGTATCCGGCGATTTCCTCCTTCGCTCGGGAAGTATCGCGGCGGCCGCTCGCCGTTGAAGACCAGATCGACGAACTCCTTGTTGAACTGGTCGTTGCCCGAGAGCCCGAAGATATTCTCCTCGAGCTGCTTCCGCGAGACCGTGCGGGCACTTTGGGAAGGTGCCGTAGCCGAGTCCCCGGAGGTGCTCCGGTCGAAAATCTCGGACGGGCTCCAGGCCTTGATGTCGCCCATGCGTGCGCAGTACGGGAAGGCGAACTTGGACCAGCCACGATCTTCCACCCAGCAGCGCAGCTTGTCACAGTCCGCGGGGTCGTCGCTGTAGGGCACCTCGTAGGCCTCGCGAATGATCCGGGCGCTCATCTCCTGTTCGTAGGTCCAGCGTTCGATGCTCACGGTGAAGACGCTACAAGGTCGAGGGTATCTTTACCCCGGCGGCGAAAACCGTCGGCCACGCCAAGCCCGCGAGCAACAGCATTCCCGGCACCCATCCCGCTTGCTGATCATCGTTCTGCCTTCTTCGATGTTGCTGTTGATGGAAGCCTAGCAAAGCGCTCAGCGAACAGGAAGTATAAGCTGCCTTTTTGAACTATCGCCCAAGAATTGGAAAGGCGGAATTGACGAATGGCGCGCCCGAATATGCCCCAGAATCTTCGCGATCAGGGCAGGCTCCTCGAGCACAAGCAATCACCCGCAGTTGCCCCCACAGTCGACAGGTCTCGGTATCGTTGGCGAATACCCGCTTGAGGGGTTGCATCGGACATCTTGAGCTCAAGGACATCGGGAATATTTAGATGTTTTTATGCTGGCAACAAATGCTGGCCTGTTCGATTAAAACCTCACGCTGCAACTAGTCGTTGCCGATCGCCGCTGTCTTCATCCCGGTCATCATCGCTGCCACCCAGCAAGCCCTTGAGAAGGCCCCTGGCAGCATCGGTGCGCTCATCCTCCTTGGAGGGTTCGCCGGCTTCCGGTTCCGCATTGAGTCCCAAGCGATCGATCAACAGATTGGTCGCCTCTCCCTCCAGAGGCTCTCGAGGTCGACGGCGACCTCCGGAGCGGTCAGGTCACTCCGTGATTCGCAGAGGAATGCGACGACCCTGAAGATCAGCCGCCAGGGGATCGGTCTCCAGCTCGGGCACGCTTCTCACTGCGGCCGTCAAGTTGAGATCGATCGAGAGATCCCGCATGTTGATCAGACCGTTACCGTCAAGGTTCAGAAACGGCAGCTGACCCGTCAGGCAGCTGCATGGTGCGGATCAAACCGTCCCGCCAGCGCGGCGTCGAGCTGCAGTGTCGAGAACACGGTGCGCCCCTGGTCGCCCTCGGTGCGGGCATGCCCTTGATCACGGCGGGGGCTTTGCGGATCTCGTACCAGATGTCGATACCTTCCAGGGCACCTTCCTCGAGGCCCAGCACCAGGCTGCCTTGCAGAGTCTCTATGATCTGATCCGCCGTAAAACCGCTGCCCTCGGCCTTGAACTGGCCCAGCGCTACGCCGGACACGTCCAGTAGCCGAGCGCTCGCCCGCCATCTGCTCAAGCAGGACGGACTCGACCTTTTCGTCGAAACTGATCTTCAGGACATCCCCGTGGTCGAGACGGATATCGCCGTTGTAGCGCCCGCCGAAAAAGCCGGCGGTCAGGGGATGCACGCGAGTCTGGCCATTCTTTGCATCAATGCCCACCTCGGCGTCACTCCAGGCCAGGCCCATCGCTGGTCAGCTGGCCGACGCGCAGCGTCACCTGGATGTCCTGTGCGCCGGGGTCAGCTGCCGGAATGACGACAGGCTGATCTTCGCCCGGCACCGCTTCTTCCGCCGGCAGCATGTAGCGATCAGGTCGATGGCATCGATGTTCACATCGAAGCGGATGGCCAGTGCAGAGAAGTTGTCAATGGTCACTTGTCCGTCGATGCGACTGTCGTCGAGGTCCAATCGAAGGTCGCGCAGGACCGCTCGATTGGTATTGCCCTCGAGCTGCGCCGCCAGCGTCGCACTGGCCAGAACATTGGAATCCATGGTGTCGACCGGATCCATACCCAGGTCCGCCATGAAGGCTCGAGGGTGAAAAGGCGGGTGCCTCGATAGCGGCGTTGAAGGACGGTTCGCCCAGCGGGTCACGCAGTTGCAGCTTGCCGGTGACCTTCAGCTCACCGACGTTCAGGGAGAACGAATCCATCACGGCGGTCTGTTCGGCGAGGTTGGCCATCAGCTTCGGGCTCTCCAGCCTGATGGGTGCGCCAGCCTGTTCCCGGTTCGCGATCAGTGAGAGGTCATCGAGCGTGTAGACCTGCGAACGCACATCAATGGTTACCAGAGTCGTGAGGTCGATTTGCGTGGTCGTCCCTGCCACAAGGTCTTCGAGCGTCGTGGACAGGTCCAGCTGGACAGGTTCGGACGGGCCGGTTTCGCCCATTTTCAGCGCACCCGTCTTGACCGTCAGCGCCCGCAGGCCGTAATGGGTACCGCTGGCCTCATCGAGGTTCTCCAGGTCGCCCCCGTCGAGCATCAGGCCATTTACCACGAGTTGCTTCTGCAGCAGCGGCATGAGCAGGAAACGCTGATGCGCGCGTCGCTGCAAGCTGCGCAAACCGGCGGAAGGGGACTACGTGGAGGTCATTACGGCGGACGGTCCGCAGCTGGTCTCCGCCCGGGAAGTGGTGTCGGTCTGGCCGGTGCAGGCAACGATTATGGACAAACTCGACCTGAGCTTTTCCATAGGGTTCGATTAGCAGAAATCCACTGATATCACGAACGTCAATATCGCGGCGGACGCCCTTTACCTGGAGGAAGACCGCGTCGTTGAGGGCTCCTTCCGCAGCAATGTCACTTCCCAGGCTGATGGCGATGACCAGAACCGCCAAGAAATTCGTGCCAACCTGCAGAAGCTGCTTGGAAATCGTCGCTTTCGAAGTGTGAATATCAGCTACGACAAGAACGAGGCCATTGGCCTGGATTATCGTGTTTCCGCTGGTGGCAGCTACGGAAAATATTTTATTAAGTCCAACCGCACCTGGTTTTTAGGTGAAATCGGCGCCATCGTAACCCAGGAAACGCCCCTGATCGGCGCGACCACGGAGGCCATCGAGGGAGTGCTCGGAAGCCGCTATCGTTACTTCAGCTATGCGCGACCGGAGCGGGTCCTGGATACCACGCTGACCGTGTTCCCGGGTCTGACCGATTGGGGCCGGGTCCGTGCAAACCTCCGTTCGACGTTCCGTCTCGAGCTCGTCAAAGACCTGTTCTGGACCATGGAGTTTTACGCCACTTACGACAACGAGCCGGTAGAGGTTGGCGCAGAGAAAAGCGACTACGGCATCATCACCGGTCTGGGCTGGAAATACTGAGTTTTATCCGCCACCCGGCCGGGAAGCGGCATCGCAGCCTCAGGTTCGCGTCCAGGGTTCGGTAACGCGCATAGAAAGCATAAACAACCTTTTTCGTCTTTCCGGTGCCCATGCGGCAGGGGTTTGGGTGATGCAGGCGTTGTTCAGGTCCAATTTGGCGCCAGGTATTGGCTCCTGATACTTGCGTGAATGACGAAAAAGGTGATTTATAGTTCCTATCCACTGGGATCAGGAAAGGTCGGCAGACCGCCGTGGCTTCGCAAGCCCTTCGAGCCCACCACCCCTCCCGAAACCGCGCCTGTCCAGAGCAGCGGCTCGCAATCAACCCTGGACGGCACTAGCTCCCCTGCCTGACCCGATTCAGTCTGCTTTCCTGCATTCATCCTCAAGGGCGTGTGCGTTCGCGCCGGATGATGCCAAGGGAGTTAGGACATGAATCGATTTTGCAGAATGCTACTGATGACAATGACGGTGCTCGTGGGCCCCTGGCTCACCACCACCGCTATCGCCGAGGACGTCATGCTCGGCCTGGGTTATGACCGCAGCCGCGACGGCCACGGCTTTGAGCTGCACAAGGCTGGAGACCTTTGGGTTCTTTACTTTTACACCTATGATCGACGCGGGGACCCGGAGTGGTACCTGGGTACCGCCGACATGCGTGATGGCGTGCTGCAGGGGGATTTCCTGCGCTTCACCTACGACACGGCCGGCAATCCGCAGGCTGTCGCCGACCCTGACTTCGATGGCGAATTCATGCTGGATTTCACCCAGGGCCTTGCAGCCCCGGCCTGCAACGACGGCGTGTTTCGCGGCGATGCCCGCCAGCCGTCCGAATTCACCTGGCGCATCGGCGCAGACACGGGCAGCTGGTGTACGGAACTGCTGGACTTCGGGGCCGAACCGGGCACCGACCCCTACTATGGCGGCATCTGGTACGGCGGCATTGGCAACTCGGGCTATGGCTTCACCATGGCGCACATGGATAACACTGTCACGGCTCTCGTGTACTACTATGACGCTGACGGTCAGCCCCGCTGGGCGCTGGGTTCGGCGCCGGAAGACGCGCTGAGCATTCCCCTGAACCAGTTTCTCGGCTACTGCCGCCAGTGCCCGACCTTCCCCGTTGAGCCCACCCCGGCCGGCAGCCTGAACCTGGACCGTGACTTCACGCGCCAGCCCGAGGAGGGCTTCGACCGGGCCGAACTGGACCTGGTCTACCAGCAGCCGCCATTCGGTGACTTCCGGCGCAATCTCAACCTGTTCCGGCTTTCCGACGGCGAGGCCTTTGGTGCCACCGGCAGGGTCGGAACCCAGGCCTGCGACCACTTGGGCGCGGTGATCGCGAACCTCAGCCAGGACGAGCTGGATAAGGACAATCCGAACGTGTGCACCAGCCGCGATAGCGACGCGGAAGTCGAGGCCTGCATCGCGGAGCAGCTGCGCGTGGCACTGCCCCTGGGCTGCGCGGCCAGCGTGGACGTGTTCGTCCCCGGCACCAACGCGGAGTTCGGCGCCTGGAAGCAGTTCAACCACATCTTCAACAGCGACAATGATCGAGGGCACGTGTCCCTGCAATACGAGGACGCCCGCGAGGCGGACAACGACCTGCAGGACCTGGACGGCGCCAAGTACGACCAGGGCGTCATCGACGCACGCCAGTCCCTCATGCACCTGCTGCGGGGCCTGCGCCGCAACGGCGCCACCGATATCCGCGTTTACGGCCACAGCAAGGGCTCCCACGCCGTCGCCCTTGTCGCGGACGAGCCGGAGTTCCGGGAGGTGGACTTCTACGCCTTCGCCCAGCCCGGCCGCACCAGAGTGGATATCGATTCGCGGTCCGACATCCGGCCTGGCCGGCTTGGCCGGCTGGGCTATATCGAAAAGCTGTCAAACAACCTGGTGGGCATTACCTTCCGCAACGACGAGGTCGCCGTCTACACCGGTGACGGCTTCAACGGCCTCGGAGTGCCCGAGCGCTGGGAGTTTCCGGGGTGGATCCGCGAGGACCGCACCAACGGCGCCAATCCCTTCAAGCAGCGCATAGACCACCACAACAACTACGGCGGCCTCTATACGGACGGCCTCGCCGGAAACCGCTGGCGCGATGGCCAGGGCGCGCGGGCCGACTGGTTCCCCTACTGCGCCACCGGCGACAAGATCGCCTGGGATTCCTCCGAGTGCGACAAGGGCAATGTCACCTTCCAGCCCTGGTTCTGGGGCTCGGAGCACTGCCAGGCGAAGGCTTTGGACTTGATGGAGTCCGGGTCGATCGGCGCCAGCTATTACATTGGCTACTCCGGCCCGCGCGCGTCCGACAGCTGCCGCGAGAACAACCAGCGCGTGACCGCCTCCTACAACCTGCGCTACCGCTACAACGTGCCCGACAAGGACTGCACGCACCGCACCCGCATCGCCTTCTTCGACCTGGACGGTAACTACGTAAGCCGCTTCACGGTGTCCGGCACGCAGGAAAACGACGAGGTCTGGCGCAACGCCACCGGCTCGGTGTCCGTGCCGCTGCACATGACGCTGCGCATCGAGACCGAGCTGCTGGAACAGGACGGGCTCGGTTCATGCGCCGGGATCTTCGAGAGCGAGCTGTGGATCTCGTCCCTGACCCTGAGTTTCAACCGCCCGGGTATCGGCGGCAGCGACAGGCGCACGATCATTGGCTTCCGTGAAGGCCGCGGCGCCGACCTGCTGGCCCAGGACCTGGACGTGTTCGAGAACGCCGCCTGGACCCAGCCCAACAAACGCAGGGAAGAGTTCGTCATGGAGTATTCGAGCTTCTACGACAGCATTAAGATCGAGGGCGAGGCCGACGCGGGCCACAAGGGCAACTTCAACAAACGCGTCCACCTGGTGGACTGAGCGGCCCATCCCGCCGGCTCCGCGACCGTTCCACGGGGGACGGTCCGGGGCCGGCGTTTTTGCGTGTTGCAAACTCCCGTGGCCCTCTTCAGACCAATTTATGCACCCGTGCTGCCGTTTGCGCCCGATCAGGCTACACTGGTGGTGCATGGTGGGATCAACCGGGTGATGGGGGAGAAGTGACACGCTGGCAAAAACTGCAGACGCTTTTTGAGCAGGCGCTGGAGCGGCCTGCCGCTGACCGCCGCGCCTTCCTCGAAGTCGCCTGTGGCGACGACCCGGCACTGCTGGACGAGGTACTGGCGCTGCTGGATGCCGACGACTCGGCCAACGGCACCCTGGCCGGCGCCGCCGCCGGCTCCCTCGGCGAGGAATTCGATCCGGATTTCGACAGCCAGCTCGCCGGCAGCGAGCTGGGTCCCTACCGCCTGCTGCGACGCATTGGCGTGGGCGGCATGGGCACCGTGTTCCTCGGCGAGCGCGCGGACGGCGCCTTCGAACGGCAGGTGGCGGTCAAGGTCATGCGCCGGGGCATGGACAGCGCACGGGTGGTGCAGCGTTTCGAGGATGAGCGCCGTATCCTGTCCCGCCTGGATCACCCCAACATCGCCGGCCTTCTGGACGGTGGGCTTACGCCGGACGGGCGCCCCTATTTCGTCATGGAATACGTCGACGGCCTGCCCATCACTGAACACTGCGACCAACAGCGCCTGTCCATCGCCGGACGCCTGCGCCTTTTCGAGGTGGTGTGCCGGGCCGTGCACTACGCCCACCGCAACCTGGTGGTGCATCGGGACCTCAAGCCCGGGAACATCCTGGTCAACACCGAGGGGCAGGTGAAGCTCCTGGATTTTGGTATTGCCAAGCTCCTCGATGAAGGGGCCAGCGAGAAGACCCGCACCGGCAGTCAGCTTCTCACGCCGGCCTATGCCGCCCCTGAGCAGCTGTTGAACCTGGACATCACCACGGCCACGGACGTCTACGGCCTGGGCGTGGTGCTCTACGAGCTGCTCACGGGCCGCCGCCCTTTCGAGTCCATGAAGACCCCCACGGAGCTGCGCGAACAGGTGCTGTCGGGCAACGCGCCCCGCCCGAGCGCCATCATCACGCGCACGGCGCCGGCCAGCGGGGAACACGGCGTGCCCGGACCCGCCACACTGGAGCAGCTCAGCCAGACCCGCTCCATTGGCGCCGGCCGCCTGCGCCAGCTGCTCCGGGGGGACCTGGATACGATCTGCCTCATGGCCATCCGTCCCGAGCCCGGGGAGCGCTATGCCTCGGCGGAGCAGTTCGCCGAGGACATCGAACGCCACCTCACCGGCGTGCCGGTACGCGCCCGCCAGGGCAGCCTGGGCTACCGGGCACGCAAGTTCGTGCGCCGGCACCGGGCCGGGGTTGCCGCCACCGTTCTGGTCGCCGCCGGGTTCGCGGCTTTCGGCGTCTACCACGTCAACCGCCTGGCCGAGGAACGCGACACCGCCCTGCTCCAGCAGCAGAAGGCGGACGAGGTGGTGCGCTTCGTCACCGGGCTGTTTGCCGAGGCGGACCCGTCCAACGCCCGCGGCGAGGACGTCACGGCCCGCCAGCTTCTCGAGGCCGGTCGTCGGCAGATCGACAACGAGCTGTCCGACCAGCCGGAGCTGCGCGCCACCATGAAACGCGTGCTTGGCGAGGTGTATTACGCGCTCGGCGAGGAAAGCCAGGCCGAAACCCTGCTGGAAGAAGCCCGGGACGAACTGGAGCAAACCCTCGGTGCCGCCCACCCGGACACCATCGCGGCCCGCTTCAACCTTGGAAACGTCGCGCAGAACCAGGGGGACTATGACGCCGCCGAGGCCGCCTTCATGGACGCACTGAAGGCCCGCCGGGCGGCCTATGGTCCGGTCCACGCAGACGTGCTGGCGGCCGTGGCCGCCATGGCTTTCCTGGAAGAAACACGCGGCAATTTCGACGCTGCCGAGGCATACCACCTGGAAGCCCTGGACATCGCTGCAGCGCTCTATCCGGGTGACGATGTCGGCCGTGCGAAGCAGGTTTACAACCTGGCCGGCTTCTACCGCACCCAGGACCGGCGCGAGGAAGCCGAACCCATGCTGCGCGAGGTGCTCGCCGTGCTCGACCGGCTCTACGACGGGCGCCATCCGCTGGCGGCCAAGGCCAGGCGACAGCTCGCCGGCCTCATGCGCAATTCGGACCGCTTCAGCGAGGCCGAGCCGCTCTACGCGGAAGTCATCGCCCTGCAAGAGGAGTTGCTCGGCCCGGACCACTACGAGCTGGCGGTGACCTGGAACAGCTACAGCCAGCTGTTCCTGCGCACCGGCCGCCAGGAGGAAGCGCTGGAGGCGAATGCAAACTTCGTGGGGATCATCGAGCGGGGCTGGGACATGCACCCCAGCCTGGGTGCGGCTTACAACAACCGCGCCTTCATGCTGTCAGAGGCCGGCTACCAGGAGGAAGCCATCGAAAATTTCGACAAATCCCTGGCCATGCAGGACGCCGTCAACCTGCCCCCGCGTCACCTCAACCGCACCTTCCCAACCTCCGGGAAAGCCCAGGTTTTCCAGAAACTCGGCCGCCATGCCGAGGCCGCGCCCCTGCTGCGGGAGATGCTGGCGATCCGCCGGGAGGCGCTCGACGAAGACCACCGGCTCGTATCCGAGCTCAAGAGTGACCTGGGCGGATCCCTGCTTGAGCTCGGTGAACTGGACGAAGCCGAAGCCCTGCTCACCGACGCCCACGAGCGCTTCGCGGCAAAGGAGCTGCCCGGCGCCCAGCGCCTGGTGGAGACGCGCGAGCGACTGGTGCTCCTGTACGAGCGCATGGGCCGGCCGGAGCAGGCGGCGGACATGCGCGCGCTCATCGATTCGGCCGGGAGCTGAAGCGCCCATGGCACGCTCCCCGACGCCCTGACGGTGAATGAGCAACAGGACATCACCCGGCTGCTGTCACGCTGGAGTGACGGGGACGAGGAGGCCATGGCGGCCCTTACGCCCCTGGTCTACGAGCACCTGCACCGGCTGGCCCGGTCCGCCTTCCGGCAGGAGGGCCAGGCCCAGACCCTGCAGGCAACTGCGGTGCTGAACGAGGCCTGGCTGCAGCTCGCCGGCTCAAAGCCGGCGGTGGAAAACCGCGCCCACTTTTACGCCCTGGCCGCCCGCATGATGCGGCGCATCCTGGTCAACCACGCCGAGGCCCGGAACGCACAGAAACGCGGCGGCGGACTGGTCAAACTCACCCTCGAGGAAGGCCGGCTGGCGGGGCCGTCCACGAGTCCGGACGTTCTGGCCCTGCACGAGGCGCTGGCGGCGCTGGCAGAACACGATCCGCAACTGGAGCGGGTGCTGGAGCTGCACTACTTTGGCGGCCACACCTACCGGGAGATCGGCGAGGCGCTGCAGGTGTCCGAATCCACAGCCAAGCGCCAGCTGCGTTTTGCCCGGGCCTGGGTGCGCCGCCACCTGCGCGAGGCGGACTGACCCGCCGCTGTCAAAAACGCCCGTTCCGCTGGCTTACGAAAAGCTAACGGCGCTTAAAAATCCATTTAGCGCATAGGAAGCATAAACAACCTTTTTCGTCTTTCCGGTGCCCATGCGGCAGGGGTTTGGGTGATGCAGGCGTTGTTCAGGTCCAATTTGGCGCCAGGTATTGGCTCCTGATACTTGCGTGAATGACGAAAAAGGTGATTTATAGTTCCTATCCACTGGGATCAGGAAAGGTCGGCAGACCGCCTAAGTCAAATTAATTGGATCCGACCCCTTTAGAGACCGCCTTTAGAGTCCGGGCCCTTGTTGGCGTCACGCTCCCTCCGCTCCTTTTCACGCGCCTGCCGTTCCTTGTCCCAGCTCGGCGAATAGCGGGACCGCCCCCAGCCGCAGCCCACGGCGATCAGGATAAAGCGACAACGGATCATCAGGCCCGAGTTGGTATTCCAGCCGAAGACCGGCGTGATCTTATCGAAGCCTCGGTGCAGATTGCCCTGCCAGTCAGGCGAGTACATGAAGACGTTCAGCCCGGGATCGGCAAAGGGCAAGTCTTGTAGCGCCGGGCTCAGCAGGGAGATCATGCTCTCGCGCTCCGGAAAACGGAAATCAACCGGGGCCGGGTCGTTTGGCACCGGACGATCAAAGGGCCCCGGTGGCGTATCGCGCTCAAAGGGCGCCGCCAGCAGGCGTGTCACCAGGGCGGGGTCGTCCAGGACCGGCGGTGCCTCGGATACCGGCTCCCCATCAGACAAAACGGGTTCCGGCACCCGGGGCTCGGGCGTCAACTCACGCGCAACCCGGTCACCCACTGAAGTCGTCGGTTCTGCACTCTGCCCGGCGAGGTGTTCAGTTGCGGGCTCCGGTACCGGGTCTGATGGTCGCGGAACATCCGGCTCCGGGACCGGCCGCTCCGGTTCGGCGGGGGCTGGCGCCTCCACGACCTCTCTGACCGGCCCCGGAAGGACCTCAATTTCCACTTCCAGCGCCGACTCGGAAGGGACCCTCGGCTCCCGGGGACCCGGGAGCCCCAGGATCAAGAGGTGAAGCACGCCGGACAGGACCAGCGCGAACGCCGGTCGACGCCAACGGGGTATTTGCGGAGTCGCTTCACCCGGGTTTCTCAAGTCGGAATGACCCATGGCACAAGGTTAGCAAGGGACTGTGCGGATAGGCATCTATAAATCGCCCCTTGGACAATCGCCCGAGTATCGGAAGGGCGGGATTGACGAACGGTGCGCCCTGCTCCCAATTAAAGGGGTCGGATCCAATTTCCGTCAGATAATCAGGCAAATCAAGATATTTTTGCGCGAAACACCGCCGCATGATCATGGCTTTAAACCTGGAGTCATGTCATGCCCCGACCACGCCGGCTCAACCTGGTCGGCATCCCGCAACACATCACCCAGCGCGGTAACAACCGCCAGGACTGCTTCTTCCTCATTGAGGATCGACTCGCCTATCAAGGGCTTTCCCTGGGGAGAGAATCCCTCAAGTCCCAAATTGAGCATCAATTGGAGATCAAGCTGGGACCCACACCCCCCCACACTCCCCCCCATCACCCCACATCCCCCTCCACTTTCCTTTTTCCAGCGGGCTGGCGCGCGGCAGCTTTCGCGGCTTGGGCTTCTTCGGAAGCCGGGTCCCGCCTCCTCCCTTTCATTTTCGTGTGGTTTCTCTTCCCTCCCTCCTTCGCCTCATTTCTTCTTCGTCTGGGTCTCCTCGGGTTACCTTTCTCTCCGCCTTCCCGCTAACTTCGGCTTCGCCCTCCATATCCGGACAGGAAAGATTCGGCAGACCGCCAAAATCAAATTAATTGGATCCGAACCCTTTATTCCATGCTTATTAAGCCACTTAGGGCGCTGGCCTTGGTCCCAGATGGACATCCCAGGATGACTCAAGCTCCATGCTAAGGCCGACTAAAGTTCTGGCGTTGGACGGTGCGGCAAACGTTGAAATAACTCCCGTCAGGTGCACCGGCGTTGGCCTTCCTGCCGCGGCGTCCTGAGCGATCAGCCTGAGCAAATCGTCACGCAGCATGTCGTTTTGAACCCGCACGGTAAATGACTGCCCCGGGCCATCATTCTTGTTCGCCTTGAGTTTGAACTGCCAGGTTGCTGAGTCCGAACCGTAACCCGCCCACCAATCCCCCAGAATCAGCCTGGCCTGTTCGTCGCCAAATATATTCAGATGATCCACAAAGCCAAACACGCCAATTTCCCGGCCAAGTAGGTTCCGCACCCTGGCCTCATCGCTGACAAACCCCGACTTGCTGATGGACGCTGCGGCGACGTAACCGGGAAGCGGTTCGCTGCATTCCACGTGGTTGATCCAGTCGCTGCGGTCGAAATGCGCCAGCCTCATGCAGTAAGCAGACACCAGGCATTCGCGCTGCTCAGCTTCGAAAGCGCACAGGCGGCTGCGCCTGAACCATTCCTGGTCGCTTTCATCGCGGCTGGGGTTGGCCGTTGCTTGGGTAAGTTGCTCGATACGCCGGGCCAGCGATTTATCGAGTTCCCTGAGGCCGGCGTCTTCACAAACCATCACATCGCTCGCGTAGGTGGGCGATGTGCAGTCCGCGGTCAGCTGAGCCGGTGGTGGTGGTGTCGCGCCGGCAAGAGCAGATGGGAGCATGATCATTACGCAAAAGATGATGCGGATCTTCAATGCCACAGTCTTCCCTTTAACCGCCGGTGATAAGGGCGTCCGCGAAGCGGTAGTACTCTTCTCCGTTGATGGTTAACGACCACATATCAGCATCCTTGGCGGTTTCTACCCGCGCCCCGTCGCGAGCCGTAAACTCACCCTCCGAAAACTCGAGCACACGGTAAGCGGGCTTGTCTCTGACCGCGATATTCGAGATCCAGATTTCGGCCCCATCACCTGGCTTGCGCAATACACGCCAGCCACAAGCCTGGTCGAATGTTGGTGCGCCCGCGGAACAGGGCATGGTTCCGGAGGCATCGTATTGCGCCGGACCCATGTCGACATCCGACGTCGTGGAAGTGTCACCGCAACCAGCGAGCGCAAGGGCGAGACCGATTACGAGGGATGGTTTGAGCTGGAAATTCGCCATGGATTTTCTCCTTATAGGTTTACTTGTCGAGTGGCCCAACAGATGCGTCTGCCGTTGCGCCGATAGCGTTGGACCTGAGTAGCTGGCGGTCATCCGAAAATCGAAATACCCTGTCTTATTCTCTCGATAATTCCAATCAAGGCGCCTGCCATGAGCGCGGCGGCAACGAACATCGTGAGGCCCAGCACCAAATGCACTACCCGCCACGGCATCACTAGTTTTCCCGAGTTCTCCAGGCCAGCCTGAAAGCGATAAATTTTCGTCAGACTTCGCTCTAGTCCGAAGATGACGAAACTGAGCCCACCGAAGATCACACCCACGATCAGGGTGGCGATCTGATACTGCGTTTGCAGCCGCTCCGAATGCATCACGCCGTCGAAAAGAACGATTCCGCCATTCAGGAAAGATAAGGCCGCGGATAGCCAGGCGGCCATCTGGAAAACCGTTGCTGTCTTCATCAGGTCGGGTGTCAATCCCGGACCCTCAATCCAATAAAAAGGCTACGATGGTCACGTCACTGTTCTTTCGCAAACCCGCTATCAACACTCCCGCCATCGCATCGCCGTCACCCAGGTTGTACACCCGCAAATCAATCATTTCCGGATCGTTATAGGTAGCTGCGAGCGCGGTATGAGCTTCCGCTGGATCGGTGATCGTATCCAGGAGGGTTCCCACCTGCAGGCGGCTGTCGGGGTCTTGAATATCGCGAAGCTCAGCGACGATGTCGTGCTTGGTGGCGCGGTCGCGCCGGTAGGTCTCCCGCCATGGCCCGAGCCAGGCCTCTTCTCCCCACTTTTCCCAATTCTCCCCCACAAAGTGCTGGTAACAAGACCGGGCAGTTTCTTCAAGCGCGACACTTTGTGGTCCGGGTATGAAAAACACAGCGCTCCCGAAGCCTTTCTGGCTGGGCCCTCCAAAGACCGCCTCAAGCGCGAGCAGGTAGGCAGGCTTGTTATCGCTCGGCGTTACGTCAGTTGAAGTTATGCAAGCTTTCTCCGCCCTGGCCTGAGCCGGGGCTGTCGGCGAGTTGCGGATTGGCCTGACCCCGCTATCGGTCGAAGATCAATGATCGGAATCGGGTTCACCCCGGTCCGTGCTCATGGTGCCATCCGGAAGTGAGAAACCGTTAACCGTGAGGTCGTCCTGTATTATTGTTTTGTAAGGTCACAGAACCACTCAGACCGGACACATTGCCACCCACCGAGTAGCCGACCACGTTGAAGGTGATGCTGTCGGTTGTATAGTCAAAGAGATAGCTGCCGGGGCTTAGACCCAGCGCCTGCAGCGTGGTGTTGTTCCAGGTAGACGAAGAGTTGATTGGGTCATCGGAAACATAGCCAACCGGGGTATACAGCACGCCTCCGCTGCCCACGCCCACCGGACCGCCGGTATTGCTGTCGGACAGTTGGTCGATCGCAACCGTGTTGAGCGGTGTGGTGGTTGCGAAAGGAAAAGTGAATGCCGTCGCAGAACTTCCGCCGCCAATCCCTACCACGTAGCTGAAGTCGTTTGCGTTGTTATAGAAAATGATCGGCAAAACCGTAGCTGTGCCGCTGCTGATGGGCGAACTCACATTCAGCGAACCGGTGGCGGTTGCAGTCACGTTGGCTCCGTCCTGACGAATCTCCACAATGACCGCGGCCGATGCAGCCGTGCACGTCAAGACCAGTAACAGCACTGCCAATAGGCTTAATTTTTTCATGAAATCACTCTCCTAGGACCGGCTTACCGGCTAATTGGTGCTCAAGCGCTCGCAAAGCGCGCAGTCTAACTGTGACAAGCACGTGGGTTCAACTTTTGTATTTCATGTACGAATCTTCTCCCAGTGACCTCGGTTCAAAAACGCTCCTCAGAGCGCAACGAACGCCCGGCTACATGTTTCTTCGGTACTCCCCCCCAACCTCATAAAGCGCGTGCGACATGCTACCGAGGCTACAAACCTTCCCCGCCTCCATCAGCGCCTCAAACGTATTCTCCCGCTTCCGGGCAGTTTCCTGCAGCTGGCTCAGCAACGACTCCGCATCACCTTCATGCACTGAGCGGTAAATCTCCACGTTCTCCACCTGCTGCACCTTCTCTTCCTCGGTGCTGCGCATCAGCTCAATCTCGCCGCCTTCCACGTGGCTTTCTTTGCCCGCCAGGAACGTATTCACCCCGATAATCGGCAACGAGCCATCGTGCTTCTTGTGCTCGTAGTACATGCTCTCTTCCTGGATCTTGCCGCGCTGGTACATGGTGTCCATGGCGCCGAGTACGCCGCCGCGCTCGGAGATGCTTTCGAACTCCTTGTAGACGGCTTCTTCGACCAGGTCGGTGAGTTCGTCGACGATGAAGCTGCCCTGCCAGGGGTTTTCGCAGAAGTTCAGGCCCAGCTCCTTGCTGATGATCATCTGGATGGCCACGGCCCGGCGCACTGACTCCTCCGTGGGCGTGGTGATGGCTTCATCAAAGGCGTTGGTGTGCAGGGAGTTGCAGTTGTCGAACAGGGCGTAGAGCGCCTGCAGCGTGGTGCGGATATCGTTGAACTGGATTTCCTGCGCGTGCAGGCTGCGCCCTGAGGTCTGGATGTGGTATTTCAACATCTGGCTGCGCTTGTTGGCGCCGTAGCGCTCGCGCATGGCCCTTGCCCATATTCTGCGGGCGACGCGGCCGATGACGGTGTATTCCGGGTCCATGCCGTTGCTGAAGAAGAAGCTCAGGTTGGGGGCGAACTCGTCGATGTTCATGCCGCGGGCCAGGTAGTACTCAACAATCGTGAAACCGTTGCTAAGCGTGAAGGCCAGCTGGCTGATCGGGTTCGCTCCGGCCTCGGCGATGTGGTACCCGGAGATACTCACCGAGTAGAAATTGCGCACCTTGTGGTCGACAAAATACTGCTGGATATCGCCCATCATGCGCATGGCGAATTCGGTGCTGAAGATGCAGGTGTTCTGGGCCTGGTCTTCTTTCAGGATGTCTGCCTGTACGGTGCCGCGGACCTTACTGAGCGTATCGACCTTGATGCGCTCGTAGGTCTCTGCATCCACCAGCTTGTCGCCGGTGATGCCGAGCAGGCCGAGGCCGAGGCCGTCGTTTCCTTCGGGCAGCTCGCCGTGGTAACGCGGGCGCTGTTTGCCTTCGAAGAACTTGTCCATCTTCGCCTGCGCTTCCTCCCACTTCCCTTCGGCCTTCAGGTACTGCTCGATCTGCTGGTCGATGGCGGCGTTCATGAAGAACGCCAGGATCATGGGCGCGGGGCCATTGATGGTCATGCTCACCGAGGTGGTGGGTGAGCAGAGGTCGAAGCCCGAGTAGAGCTTTTTCATATCGTCCAGGGTGGCGATGCTGACACCGGAATTGCCGACCTTGCCGTAGATGTCCGGGCGCCGGGCCGGGTCTTCGCCGTAGAGCGTGACCGAGTCGAAGGCGGTGCTCAGGCGCGCAGCCGGCTGGCCCTCGCTGACGTAGTGAAAGCGGCGATTGGTGCGTTCGGGCGTGCCTTCGCCGGCGAACATGCGGGTTGGGTCTTCACCGGCGCGGCGGTAGGGGAATACGCCGGCGGTGTAGGGGTAGTGGCCGGGCAGGTTTTCGCGCATTAAGAACGACAACAGTTCGCCCCAGTCGGTGTCGCGGGGCATGCCGATTTTGGGGATCTGGTTGTGGCTGAGGGACTCGCGGAAGTTGTTGCCGGTTATTTTCTTGCCGCGGACTTCGTATTCAAATTGTGGCGTGCGCAGGCCCTTTTTGCGTTTGGGCCAGGATTTCAGGAGGTCGAGGGCGTCTTTGCTGAGTTCGGCTAGTTGGGTGTTGTAGCGGTCTCTGAGGAGGACGTAGGTGGGGTCAGAGCCCTTTTCGCCTGGTAGGTCTTGCAGTTGCGGCGCGATCTCGCCTGGCGAAAAGGGGTCTGACCCCTGATCGCGGCCGCCTGGCGAAAAGGGGTCTGACCCCTGCTTCGCGGCGGCGTCCGAGTTCATCAGGTCCTTCAATGTCTCGTAGTAATGCTGCGCAAGGCTGGCGGCCTGGGCCTGGTGCTGGATGTCGGCGTTGATGGCCCTGCCCTGTTCGGAGATCTCGGCCAGGTAGCGGGTGCGGCTGCCGGGGATAAGAATGGTGGCTTTGGGCTCTTTCAGGCTGACGTCAATATTTGGCGTCCACTCATCGCTAGGCAGGTCGCATTTCTCGCGCAGCAGGCGCATCAGGTTGTCAAACATCCAGCTCACACCGGGGTCGTTGAACTGGCTGGCGATGGTCGGGTAGACCGGGGTGTCGTCGTCGCTCAGGTCAAATTTCAGATGGTTGCGTTTCCACTGCTTGCGCACATCGCGCAGCGCGTCTTCGGCGCCGCGTTTGTCATATTTGTTGAGCACGACCAATTCGGCGAAATCGAGCATGTCGATTTTCTCCAGCTGGCTCTGGGCGCCGAACTCGCTGGTCATCACGTACATGGGGAAATCCACCAGATCGACAATTTCCGAATCGCTTTGTCCGATACCGGCGGTCTCTACGATCACCAGGTCAAAGCCGGCCTGGCGCAGGAAGTTGATCGCGTCCTTCAGCATGGCGTTGGTGGCCAGGTTCTGACGGCGCGTGGCCATGGAGCGCATATAAACATGCTCCGAGCGCAGCGAGTTCATGCGGATACGGTCACCGAGCAGGGCACCACCGGTGCGCCGGCGCGTCGGGTCAACTGCCAGCACGGCAATGTTCTTGTCCGGGAAGCTGGTCAGGAAGCGGTTGAGTATTTCGTCGGTTACCGAACTTTTGCCCGCACCACCCGTGCCGGTAATACCAATGACCGGGGCCTGCTTATCCGCACCGGCCCACTCAAGGCGTTTCATCTTCAGCTCGGCCTCGCCAAACAGCTCTGCTTCCAGCGCCGTGAGTATGGCCGCCACATCATTGGAATTGTCCGGCCTGAGGTCACCCGGGTCGCCCGGCGGCTTGCGACCGCTTTCCGCGCGCGCGACCACGTCCTCGATCATTTCCACCAGCCCCAGGTTCATGCCGTCATCGGGGTGATAGATACGCTCTACCCCGTAGGCTTCCAGTTCCTTGATCTCGTCCAGGGTGATGGTGCCGCCGCCACCGCCGAACACCTTGATGTGCTCCGCGCCGTTTTCCCTGAGTTGGTCCACCATGAAGCGGAAATACTCGTTGTGCCCGCCCTGGTAGGAGCTGAGCGCAATGGCGTCCGCATCTTCCTGGATGGCTGCGCGCACGATGTCCAGCACCGAGCGGTTATGCCCCAGGTGAATCACCTCGCAGCCCTGGGCCTGGATCAGGCGGCGCATGATGTTGATGGCCGCATCGTGGCCATCAAACAAACTGGCGGCTGTGACAAAACGCAGCGGCGTGGTCAGCGCGGGACGCTCTTTGGTACTTTCGCCAGCGCCCTGGCCGGAGGTTGCGTTGATTTCGGAAGCGGGTCGACTCATAGCTGTATTGTCCGTGGAAAGCATAGCGCTGCGGTGCCGGGCTTCGATGATTGTCGAAACCGGGAATTAACCGTCAGACCTGACTGTTTTCTATTTTAATGCCAATTGGCATGAATCACGAGTGAAACCGCACCATTTTAGCGCATGTCAGCCCTGTGACCCCAAATCGTGAAAGGCTGCCCCTGCAAGTTTTTGACTTAACCGTGAACATCTCAGCGCTCCGGCAGCCTGTCACGCAATAAATTCATTGGTCCTGAACCATTTGGGCGTTTATTCTCAGATCCTGACCTTAAGACACTCAAACCAACAAAACGTTTATCGCCAGGGAGCGAACCGCCCGCTATGCATCCGATCAAGTCACTTGGCAGCGCAATCACCCTCGGCAGTATGCTGCTGTACCC
Organism: uncultured Gammaproteobacteria bacterium; assembly: GCA_942491555.1. Lineage (GTDB taxonomy): Bacteria > Pseudomonadota > Gammaproteobacteria > Xanthomonadales > SZUA-36 > Marinihelvus. The sequence continues at coordinate 535,634 of CALOBN010000002.1, read as the reverse complement.
GTTCGCCCGGGCAGCAGAGCCTGCCATGCAACCCGCCTCCCTGATATTGACCAATGCCCGGGTGTACACCGTCAATTCACAGCAGCCCTGGGCCGAGGCCGCAGCCATTATTGACGACGAGATTATTTACGTCGGTGATTCGGAATCCGCACTCAAGCGGGCTGGTGACGAGACCGAAATTCTTGATCTTCAGGGGCAGATGCTATTGCCCGGCTTTCAGGACTCGCATCTGCACCTGCTGTGGGGCGGCGAGACCATCCGATCCTGTAATCTGAGCGCCGCTGGCTCTCCCGAGGCCGTGCGCGACACCCTGCTGGCCTGCGGCGAGCTGCCGGGCCGGGGCGCGGACAACTGGATTGTTGGCCGGGTCTGGGACCGTACCAGCTTCCCGGGCGGAGAACCGCCCGCTGGCTTTCTGGATGAACTGTTTCCTGATGTCCCCGTATCGGTCGAAACCTCGGATGGACACTCGGTGTGGGCCAACGCCCGGGCACTGAGCATTGCAGGGATCAATGAAAACACCCTCAATCCTCCCAACGGCGTCATTTTTCGCCACCCGGAAACCGGCGAGCCAACCGGCATGCTGTCCGGATCAGCCATGGTCTTGCTGACCCGGTTTGTGCCGCCCTCATCCCTGCAGGACAATATGCAGAGCATCCAGGCGGCGGTCCGCCTCGCGCACTCGTTTGGTATTACCGCGGCCCTTGAGCCCGGCCTGGATATTGACCGGGCCATGGCATTTCATGCACTGGCCGGGCAGGATGCCCTGGGCATGCGGGTCCAGCTGTGCCTGGCGCCGACCGGCTGGGAAGTCGACCAGTTTGGCCCGGAAGTTTTTGAATTCCTGGATCAGGCGCCAGTACCCACCAGCCCCTTGCTCACCCAGAACTGCGTGAAGCTGTTTATAGACGGGGCGCTCGAGGCCAGTACCGCGGCCATGGTGGAACCTTATCTGGGCGAATCTGCGCCGTTTCCCCCGTTTTACAGCCTGGATGAACTGACCATCATTCTGCGTGGTTTGGAGGCGCGCAATGTTTCCGCGCACCTGCACGCCATTGGTGATGCGGCCACCGGGCTCGCCCTGGACGGCTTTGCGGCAGCTCGTCCGCCGGGCGGGTTTACGTCGCGGCCGGTGATCACCCATTTGCAGTTTGTATCCGACGCCGACACCCGGCGCTTCGGCGAGCTGGGCGTGGCCGCCAGCATCACGCCCTACTGGATGTACCAGGACGATGTAACCCTGGAGATGTATCCGGCTTTGGTGGGCATGCAGAAAACCCTGAGCGCCTACCCGGTCAGAGCCATCCATGATGCAGGTGGCAGACTGCTGGGTTCCAGCGACTGGTCTGTATCCAGCATGGACCCATTACTGGGTATCGAGACGGCCATCACGCGGCAAGACCCCTTAAGCAATGCCGGCGAGCCCCTGGGTGAATCACAACAGTTGGATCTTGCAACGATGCTCGCCGCCTACACCATCAATGTGGCGAGGGCCATGGGCCGCGATCATGAAACCGGCAGTATCGAGGTGGGCAAGAAGGCCGACCTGGTAGTGCTGGATAAAAATCTGTTTGAGCTATCGCCTTACGATATCAGCGATGCGAGGGTCACCCGGACGCTGTTTGGTGGTGAGACCGTGTGGCCAGTGCAGGATTGAACGGGGCAATTCCCATTATGTGAACAGATACTCATTTGCAATTGCGTTGTTTAATCACCACTTGTCAAAACGATGAAAAACAGACTGAGAAGTTGCTCCAGACACGTCGCGATTGCTCTGCTTTGCTCCTGCACGGCGTTGCTGACAGCCTGTGGCGCGCTGCAGATCATGAGCGACACCAGCCCGTCCGGGCACTTCGTTAAGACATCCGACATTCGTTATGGCGAGGCCGATCGTAATTTTCTCGATTATTACGAACCGCTTGATGTAGCCAGCGATGCGCCACTGGTCGTCTTTTTCTATGGCGGCGGATGGCGCGATGGTAATCGCACGGAATACGAGTTTGTGGCCTCGGCCCTCACCAGGGCGGGCTTTCGCGTGGTCATTCCGGACTATCGCCTGTATCCCGAGGTGAGTTTTCCCACGTTTATGACGGATGCGGCTGCAGCCGCCGGCTGGGCGGTCAAGAGCACGGGCAGCAGCCAGGCCCGGGAAGCCGGTGTTTACCTGGTTGGTCATTCAGCCGGTGCACACATCGCGGCGCTGCTGGCCACCGACCAGAAATACCTGGCGCAGGAATCAATATCAGCGAACACATTGGCGGGGCTTGTCGGCCTCTCCGGCCCCTACGATTTTCTGCCGATTGAATCGGGCTACCTGGTCGAGGTATTTCCTGAAGACAGTCGCGCAGACAGCCAGCCGATTAATTTTGTAACCGCCGACACGCCGCCCACGCTGCTGATCCATGGGGAGGACGACGAACTCGTGGAACCCGGTAACACCGAGCGTTTTGCGGCCGCTCTGCGCCAGGCCGGGGTGCCGGTAACCATCAAGCTTTACCCGGATACAGGGCATGCTGCAGTGGCGGCTGCCATGGCCCCGCAACTCGACTTTGTTGCCGATACGCTCGGGGACACAGTGAACTTTATTCGTGCCCGGGAAGCGCAGCGGGCTGCAGGGGACTAAAACGTCATTTAGAGTGATTTAGTCGAGTGTAATGACCAATATGTTATATATACCATTGTTTTTATTAATATATTATTTATGTATTTTTCACATCGCTTAAGTAATAATGGAACGAGTCGCAAGCTGCGATCAACATTTTGCAGAGCTTCGAGATGCGCCCATTCCTACCGCCCGGGTGATCCCGTAGGCTCACAGGTGCCCCGGGCACTATTACCCGGGGCATTTTCTGGCCTCTTCATTCAGTAGCGGTTCAACTACAATCTGCATAATCAGATGTCACATACAAATAGGTTATCCCCCATGCGTTTCGCCAAAATTTCAATATTTACCCTTACCCTTGCACTACTGACCGCCACCCCCCTGGCGGCCGATGACGGCAAAACCGCAGGCGATCACTTTGATGACGGCTGGATCCACACCAAGGTCAAGGCTTCTTTGTCCACCAACAGTGGTGGGTCAATCAATATCGAGGTGTACAAGGGCGAGGTACAGCTGGCGGGCTTTACCAGCACCCCGGAGCTGGCGAAGTCTCTCCCCGAGCGCGCGGCGCGGGTGAAAGGTGTGAAAAAGGTCTACAACCAGATCATCGTGGTTGAACCCGGGCGCAGCGCCGGTGAGGTGCTGGATGACGGCCTGCTGGTAGCCAGCGTTGAAAACGCCATGGCTGAAGACGCCGTTACCAGGGCGCTGGAAATCAATACCGAATCAAATCGAGGCAAGGTACTGCTTAGTGGCTTTATCGACTCGGACGATCAGCGATTGGCGGTTATCGCCAATGTGCAGAACGTCAGCGGCGTGGAAGAGATCATTGATGGCATGAACCTCAAGAACCACGACACGGGCGACTGAAACCGGGATAACAGAAAGAATCAGTTAGCGGCCGAAACCCCGAAGCCCTGACGAAAAACGCCCATGGTGCTTGCCATGGGCGTTTTCATTTGAAGACCCGCAGCGGGTCAATAAAATTGGCTTAGCGAACTTTGGTAATAACCGGCTCCCAAAAAGAACCATCTTGCTGCGCCTCTACCGAGGCTCCGGTGTCCACTTTGGCACCGAGGTAGTAGGTCTTGCCTTCTTCCACCTCGACTTCAATGGTCTTGGTGTAGGTCATGCCCTGAGTACCAGCCATGCCATGACCCCAGCTTGAGTTGTAGACCAGGCTGACCACCACTTCATTGGTGCCCGCGGGGGCGTCCACGTTTGGTGCGTTGGTGTTTTTGCCGTTAACCGTCTCAATATTCACCGGAAAAATGCTTTCGTTCGGGTCGGCATCAAGTATTCCCGTGATGTACCCGTGGTCAGAAGCCAGGGCTGTGGTGGCGAATACCATGGCGAGAACAGGTACCAACGCCAGTTGACCGATGTGTTTAAACAACTTCATGTTCTAACTCCTTACCGAGGTGAATGATGGCAACCAGCAGGTCGCCTGCCCGCACCGGTCTGCCGATGCGAATCTTAAGCATAGTCAATGTTCGCGTGATTCGTCCAGCGCCTTTATCAGGCGGTTGGCCCAGGAGCGGAACATGATATTGGCCTCCTGACGGTTGGTTATACTGTTGGTCCATTGCAGAGTGCCGGTCTCCATGGCCCGCCGCCGGTCGCTGATCCGGCCAATCAGTTGGTTGGTGGCGGAATCAAAAAACTCCATATTCAGGGTCATTTCACCCGTCGAGGTGGTGTAGGTCCTGGTCATGCCGGGTTGGCGCAAACTGACGTCGGGTGCATTAACATTCAGGTTCACAATGGCCGGCACCAGCGCGAGCACATCATCTCCCGGCGTGTCGACCACGCTGTAACCTGCCTTCTCCAGCTGATCGACAAACACCTGGGTAAACCCTTCTGCAACGGAAGCACGAATCCGCGTCATGTCCTCGCTGGTAATCCGGTTATTCACGCCAACGCGATCGATGTTCTGGTCGCGTTGCCAGTTTTTGCGGAAAGCCACGTCCACATCACTGATCATGATCTTGTCATAGCCCGCCAGGCTGGCTCCTTCCCGCCAGTAGGCCGTGTCGATATTTTTGACCTTGATCTTTTGCAGCCCATCTTCGGGCACATCCCCATCATTGTTGGCCCTGGCCGACGTGCTCAACGTCAGCCCCAGCATGAGGGAAAGGGCAATTGTCATTAACTTGATCATGTTTGCATCTCCAAAATGCTCGTTACCAAACGGACTCAGCGCCCGATAACTTATTGTGACCACTTTTAGTACCACAAGTTTTGCTGTTTCCGCTCACTCGCCCATATTGTGTTGAGCTGGCGCCTGTGACCTTTGGATGATGGACACTTCACCACGACATGATAATCTGCCGGCCCGTAAAATTCGCAAGGGTGTGTTCGTGACTACCAAGCTTCAGCTCATTTTTCTGGCCTCCGCTGCGCTGTTCCTGACCGCGTGCGGGCCCTCTTCAGAGTCGACCAATGACAATAGCGTTGTTGCCCAAGCGCCAGAAGCGCTCACCACCATTGACTTACCCACCGGCGTCACCCTGATTGAAGAATTTGACGGCGATGGCGTCGAAATCGCCATCCCGTATAGAAAGTACCGGCTGCAAAACGGCCTGACCGTAATATTGCATGAAGACCATTCTGATCCCCTGGTGCATGTCGATGTCACCTACCATGTCGGGTCAAACCGCGAGGACCCGGGCCGCTCCGGCTTTGCCCACTTCTTTGAACACATGATGTTCCAGGGCTCGGTCAATGTAGGCGATGAACAGCACTTCAAGATTGTCCAGGAAGCCGGTGGCACGCTGAACGGCTCCACCAACACCGATCGCACCAACTACTACCAGACCCTGCCGGCCAACCAGCTGGAGACCGCGCTGTGGCTGGAAGCAGACCGCATGGGCGTATTCCTGGACGCTGTCACTCAGGAAAAATTTGACGTGCAGCGCGACGCCGTCAAGAACGAACGCGGTCAGCGCGTGGATAACCAGCCCTATGGAAGGGCGCTGGAAACCATGATGGCTGCCACCTATCCGGACGGACACCCTTATTCCTGGCCGGTGATTGGCTGGATTGAAGATCTCAACAGTGCCGACCTGGATGATCTGAAGCGTTTTTTCCTGCGCTGGTACGGTCCCAATAACGCCGCACTGACCATCGGCGGCGATATTGACCCCACCCGGACGCTTGAGTGGGTGGTGAAGTACTTTGGCCCGATCCCTGCTGGACCAGAAGTGGAAAATCTGCCGAAAGAGCCTGCGATCCTGACCGAAGACCGCTACGTCACACTGGAAGACAATATTCATCTGCCTGCGCTGGCCATGATGATCCCCACCGTGTTCTCCGGCCACATGGACGAGCCGGCGCTGGATGCGGCAGCGGAGATTCTGGGCCAGGGTCAGGAATCACTGCTTTATCAGCGCCTCGTGCAGACCGGGCGCGCCGTACAGGCCTCTGTGTCGCATTCCTGCAGAGAACTAGCCTGTGAAATGTGGTTTATCGTGATCCAGAACCCGGCTTCCGGCGAATCACTGGCCGAGATGGAGGCCGCCGTGCGCGAAACACTGGACGAATTCGCCCAACGGGGTGTTGTTGAGGACGACCTGCTCAAGTTCAAGGCCGGCTATGAGTCAGCACGGGTGTTTGGGCTGCAATCAGTGTCCGGCAAGGTATCTGCCCTCGCCGCTTTCGAGACGTTCACTGGAAGCCCGAAGGGTATTGATGATGAAATCAGTGCCTACCTGGCGGTAGAGACGCCTGATGTTCAGCGGGTTTTTGATGAATACATCATGGGCAAGCCGGCAGTCATACTGAGCATCGTCCCCAATGGTCAGGTGCAGCTGGCGGCCGCGCCACAAAACCACGAAGCAGACCGCACCATTCCGGAAAGCTTTGGCGATGAAGCGGCCGCCCTGGCACTGCGCCCGGTCAATGATGTTTTCGACCGCAGCATTCAGCCAACCCCCGGAGTCAACCCACAGGTTGAACTGCCCGCAATTGGTGATGTAACGCTGGCCAATGGCGTGCGCGTTCTCGCCGTGGCCAATGATGAAACGCCGACGGTCACGATCCGCGCCGTGTTCCAGGTGGGTCAGCGTGATGAGCCGCCGGGCAAGGCGGGCCTGACCGCGATGATGGCCTCAATGATGAGTGAAGCGACCCGGCAACGCAGCGCCGCTGAATTCTCCGAGGCGCTGGGACGCCTGGGCGCCTTTGTAAGTATCAGCCCGGGGGATTATGAAACCACGGTTACGCTCAATACGCTGGCCAAAAATCTTGATGAAGTCATGCCCCTGATGATGGAGCGCATTCTTGAGCCGGCTTTTACCCAGGAAGACTTTGACCGGGTCAAGCAGCAGACGATCGAAGCTCTGCAACAGCAGCGCAAAACACCCGCAGCCCTGGCCAACCGTGCGCTCGGCGCCGTGATGCTGGGCCCGGAGCATCCGCTCTCCTACCCGATGAGCGGCTTGCCGGCCACCGTATCCACAATCACTCTGGATGATGTCAAGGCCTTCTATGCCGCGCACCTGCCGCAGCACCTGACCGGTGTCACGGTAAGCACCAGCTTGCCGGAAGAAGACATCCTTGCAGCGCTGGACGGGCTGGCACAGATCGAGGTCACGCAAGCCCTGCGCCCGGTGATTGAGGGCGCGATACCAGAAGTCGAAGGCCGCACGGTGTACCTGGTCAACCTGCAAGGTGCCGCACAGTCCAGTCTGCGCACCGGTCAGCATGCGCTGCCCTATGATGCCCTTGGCGATTTCTACCGCGGTACGCTGGCCAACTTCCCGTTGGGAGGTAACTTCTCCAGCCGCATTAATTTGAACCTGCGCGAAGACAAGGGTTACACCTATGGTGCCAGAGTCTCCCTTAATGGCGGACCGGAATTCGGCGGCATAAACTTCAGCTCAGAAGTCCGGAAGGACGCCACCGCCGCGTCGCTCACCGAGGTGATCAACGAGCTGGAAGCCTATGACCAGGATGGCATGACGGATGAGGAGTTCGCCTTCATGCGCTCGGCCATCGGACAGATCGATGCCCTGCGCTATGAAACACCAGGTGCCAAGCTGGGCCTGTTGAACAACATCCTGCGTTATGACCTGCCGCTGGATTACCGCACCCGGCAAAACGCGATTCTGCAGGAAACCGATCGCGACACGCTGAACCAGATCTACAGTGAAATTCTGGAGCCGGAAAATACCGCCATCGTGGTGGTCGGTGACGAGGCTGCAATTCGCGAAAGCCTGGAGGCGCTTGGCATGCCCATCGTCGAACTCGATGAGGACGGTTTTCTGATTGAAGAGGCAGCACCCGCAGCAGCGGCAGGTGCCAGCGGCTTCTAGGCCTGTTCACCTGCGGGCAATGCGGATGCCCGGATAACGGTTTCGCCTGCCTGGTTTTGCAGGTGCAGCAGACCGGTCTGCGCGTCGATGCGCCAGCTGGTCACCTGCTCCAGCGCCTTGTGGAACCTGCTGTCCTGGTCCATCAGGGCCTCCGGGCAGGCCATCATCGTGCCGGCAAACGGGCCCATGCTGATGTTTTCGCCGTTCAGCTCATAACTACCGGTAAAGCGGTTACAGCCGCCATTGCCTGCGGCGATTCCGTCCGGCGTAAAGCCGATGGTGGTGCGTGCGCGGTCTATCACGCCCCCGCCCATAATGTCTTCCACCCACCAGGCTGTCCCAATCAGGGTGCCGCCCGTGGAAGGACCAGTGTTTGCCTCGGTCACCATGATGGTTTCCTGTTCCGCCCCGGGGGGTTCAGTTTCAACGTCCGTTTTATTGCAGGCTGCCAGGAGCGTCAGTAACAGAAATGACACCGGCAGTGCTGAGATCTTTGTGATTTTGTTCATGATTGTCCCTTTTCAGACATGTTTCAAAGCTGACAACGAGCGGCAGGCCGTTATGGGGTCAACGGTTTACCGCAAGGCGCAAATCGCGGACTTCCGGTGAGGACGACAGAAACTCCTGGCAAGCCGGGTTCGCTGACTCATTCACGTGGTGGTAGCCCGTCTCCTGCAGAAACGCAGCAAAGGCTGCATCATCCTGGGCGGGGACCAGGAACCCGGCGAGGACGCGGCCCTGGGCTGCGCCATGATTGCGATAGTGAAACAGGCTGATCGACCAGCGACCGGCCAGTACGGTCAGAAACTCGAGCAATGCGCCGGGGCGCTCGGGAAACTCGAAGCGGTAGAGCACCTCGCGCTCGCAAACCGGAAGACCGCCGCCGCCCAGGTGCCGCAGGTGCAGCTTGGCCACCTCGTTATCCGTCAGGTCCGTGACCTCGTAGCCAATATCGGCCAGGTGCGACAGCAGTCGCTGCACGGGCTCTCTGAGCCGCACCCCGACAAATACCCGCGCCTGCCCGGTGCCATTGTGCCGGTAGTTGAATTCAGTCACCGGGGATTGCCCGAGGGCGGCGCAAAACTCGAGAAAGCTGCCCGGCCGCTCAGGAATGCTGACGGCCAGCAGCGCTTCTGAGCCATCACCCAGCGTGCAGCGCTCAACCACATGGCCGAGGCGGTCAAAATTGACATTGGCACCACTGACGATGGACACCCAGCGGGCATCAGGACGGACCTCCTCCGGGTGCATGGCGGCCCACTCCAGGGCACCGGCAACGGCCAGGGCGCCCGCTGGTTCAGGTACCGCGCGGACCTCCTCATACACCAGGCGCACAGCCGTACACACCTGGTCCACACTGACGGTGATCACCTCGTCCAGCAGTTCGCGGCACAGGGCAAAGGTGATATCCCCCACGCGCCGCACCGCCACGCCATCGGCAAACATGCCGGTGGCGCCGATATCCACCGGTTCACCCGCCTCGAGCGCCGCTTTCATGCTGGCTGCATCGTGCGGTTCCACACCAATCACGCGCGTCTCGGGGCAAATGGCCTTGATGGTTGCCGCCACGCCGGCAGCCATGCCGCCACCGCCCACCGGAATAAAGACCACATCCGGTGGCTCGGGCAGTTGCTGGGTAATTTCGATACCAATCGTGCCCTGCCCGGCAATCACATCCTCGTCGTTAAAGGGGTGAATAAAGCGCGCGCCGCAGGCTTCGGCATCCGCCATGGCAGCAGCGCAGGCTGAGTCAAAGTCATCACCGGTCTGGATGATTTCCGCGCCGAGTGCGGCGACGGCCGCGACCTTGATTTCCGGGGTAGTGCGCGGCATGTAGATGCGCGCATGAACCCCCAGACGCTGGCTTGCCAGGGCCACGCCCTGGGCATGGTTGCCGGCCGAAGCGGCCACCACGCCGCGCGCACGGGCCGCAGCATCCAGTTTATGGATGCAGTTGTAGGCACCGCGTAGCTTGAACGAAAAGGTCGGCTGCAGGTCTTCGCGTTTCAGCAGCAGTTGAACCCCGGCGCGCGCCGACAGGGCGGGCGCCGGATCCAGGGGGGTTTCGCGGGCCACATCATAGACCTGCGCGCGAAGCGCTCGTTGCAGGTAGGTGTGCGGGGACGTGCTCATCGCCCTATATAAAGGCTACTTTTCGCGTGTTGATCTTGTCCATGCGCTCAATGACCGCGTTTGCCGCCTCATCGGTACGCAGGTTGCCGCCAATATCCAGCGTGCACTGACCCGCCGATACGGCGTTCCAGATGGCCAGCTCGATCTGCCGCGCAACTTCGCGCAGACCCAGGCTGTATTCGAACATCATGCCGACCGAACCCAGCATGCCGAGGGGATTGGCCAGTCCGCGACCGGCAATATCCGGCGCCGAGCCGTGAATGGGCTCGTACAGACCAACCGTGCCCTCGCCGAGGGAGGCCGAGGGCAGCATGCCCATGGAACCGACCAGCACCGAGGCCTCATCGGTAAGAATGTCGCCAAACATGTTTTCCGTAACGATCACATTAAACCGCGATGGATTGGAAACAATGTGCATGGCAGCGGTGTCGACCAGCATGGTTTCATAGGCCACATCCGGGTAACTCTTGCTCATGATCTCGCCAGACACTTTGCGCCACAGCCGGGAGGTCGCCAGAACATTGGCCTTATCGATCATCGTCACCCGGCCATAGCGGGCGCGGGCCATGTCGGCAGCCAGGCGCACCACCCGCTCGATTTCCTCGCGCGTGTAACTGTAGTCATCGGAGGCGCTGTCTTCGGTCTGGGTTTTCTCACCGAAATAGCTGCCGCCGGTCAGTTCACGCACCACCATCATGTCGACATTCTCGATGCGCTCAGCCTTGAGAGGACTGATGTGCGCCAGCGACGGGTGCAGGCGCACCGGGCGCAGGTTGGCGAATAACCCCAGTTCCTTGCGCAGTTGCAACAGGCCCTGCTCGGGACGTTTCTTGGCATCCGGATCGTCCCACTTGGGGCCACCGACTGCACCGAGCACCACCGCGTCTGCCTCGCGGCAGGCGGCCAGGGTTTCTTTTGGCAGGGGTTCACCGGTCGCATCCAGCGCCGCACCGCCGATGAGCGCCTCGGAAATCTCGATGGTCAGGCCGTGGATGTCTGCCACGGCCTTGATGAGTCGTTCGGCCTGGGCGGTCACTTCGGGGCCGATGCCGTCCCCGGGGAGCAGAAGTACTTTAGCGTTCATGGTGTTCCTCATACTGGGTGATGTGGCTGTCCTGGGCCAACAGATAGTCGAGCCGGTCCATGCCGTTGAGCAGACAATGGCGCGCAAAACCATCAATTTCGAATTCAAAAACCTGTCCGTCGTCCGTATGAACCTCGCGGTTCTCAAGATCGACGGTTAAATGATGTCCGTCCATGTTCAGGAGCACCTCGTGCTGGTGTTCCGGCAGGACGATGGCCAGCAGGCCAACATTGTGTGAATTACTGCGGAAAATATCCGCAATTTCCGAGGAGATAACCACCCGGAATCCAAACCCAAGCAGGGCATGAGGCGCATGCTCGCGGGATGAGCCGCAGCCAAAATTACGACCCGCGACAAGTATCGGGCACCGCGATGCGTGCGGTTCATTCAGAACGCAATCGGCCAACAGATTCCCATCACCATCGTAGCGCCAGTCTGCAAAGGCATGATTGCCCATGCCCTCAAAGCTGGTCGCGGTCAGAAAGCGGCCGGGGATGATCTGGTCCGTGTCGATGTTCTCCTGCTCCAGCACCAGGGCCGGCCCGGTCAGGCGGGTAAAGGGTTTCATCAGGCAGCCTCCCGGGGTGAGTCAGCCTCAATAGTCGTGGATCGACCACTTTGCCGGCTACCGCGCAGGCTGCTGCGGTCAGCGGGCTGGCCAGCAGGGTTCGCGAACCCGGGCCCTGGCGGCCTTCAAAATTGCGGTTCGAGGTGCTGACCGCGGTCTTGCCCGGCGGCACCAGGTCACCGTTCATGGCCAGGCACATACTGCAGCCCGGTTCGCGCCACTCGGCACCCGCTTCGATAAAAATCCTGTCCAGTCCCTCGGCCTCCGCCTGGCGGCGCACCGACTCTGAACCGGGAACCACCAGCATGCGGACATGCCCGGCGACCTTACGACCCTCCAGCAGTTGCGCGGCATCGCGCAGATCGGACATTCGCCCGTTGGTGCAACTGCCGATAAACACGATATCCACCGGGTGGCCCATCAGCGGTTCACCGCCACGCAGCCCCATGTAGTTCAGCGCGCGATTAATTCCGGCGCTGCCACTGTCGGGCACGATGCCAGTCACCGCAATGGACATGCCCGGGTCAATGCCCCAGGTCAGCGTCGGAACAACATCTGCGGCACTGATCCGGACCTCGCGATCAAAGAGCGCAGCATCATCGGAACGCAGGGCGAGCCAGTGCTGCGCTGCGGCCTCAAAGGCCTCACCTTGCGGCGACAATGGACGACCACGCAGATACTCAATGGTTTTCTCATCCGGGGCGATCATGCCGGCCCGGGCGCCAGCCTCGATGGACATATTGCACACCGTCATGCGCTCTTCCATGGACAGTGCTTCGATGGCCTCACCGGCATATTCGATCACATGTCCGGTACCGCCATTCACGCCAATGGTACGAATGATATGCAGGATCAGATCTTTGGCGCGCACGCCTTCACCCAGCTCTCCGTCAACGGTTATGCGCATGCTTTTCGGCTTGCGTTGCAGCAGGCATTGGGTCGCCAGCACATAACCTACTTCCGTGGTGCCAATGCCAAAGGCAAGCGCACCAAAGGCACCATGGGTGGCGGTGTGCGAATCGCCACAAACCACGGTCATGCCGGGCTGAGTCGCGCCAATTTCCGGTCCCATAACATGCACCACGCCGCGCTGGGCGCTGTCCCAGCCTTCCAGACGGATGCCAAACTCTGCACAATTGTGCTCCAGCTGCTCGACCTGGGCCCGCGCCTGGGGCGTGTAGTAATGTCGTTCGCCGTGCTCATCCGGTGGTGTGGTCGGCGTGGAGTGATCCAGCGTGGCCAGGGTGCGGTCCGGACGGCGTACGCCAATACCGCGTTGACGCAGGGTGTCGAATCCTTGCGGGCTGGTCACTTCATGGACGAGGTGCAGGTCAATAAACAGGACTGCCGGCAAATCGTCGGTTTCTGCTGTGACCACGTGTGCATCCCAGAGTTTATCGAACAGGGTCCGGTTCATGAGGCACCTGCCACTTTTTCGACTGCTGCTCCATTGCCGGCCCCGGCGCCATCACGGGCTCCGATCGGCTCCAGCCAACCGAAACGATCTTCTGTCTCGCCACTGAACAGGCCAAAGAACGCCTTTTGAATCTGCTCGGTCATGGGCCCGCGGCGGCCGATGCCAACGTCCAGATCATCTACCGAAGCGACCGGCGTAATCTCCGCTGCCGTGCCGGTGAGGAACATTTCATCGGCCATGTACAGCGACTCGCGCGACAGGGTCTGTTCGCGGACCTCGTAACCCATGGCATGCGCCAGGCGGATAACCGAATCACGCGTGATGCCGGCGAGGATGCTGGAGGCCTGCGGCGGCGTCAGCAAAATACCATTCTTGACGATAAACAGGTTTTCGCCCGCACCTTCACTGAGCGTGCCGTCAGCCGCCAGGCCGAGCCCCTCGTCATAGCCCAGGCGGTGCGCCTCGAGGCTGATGAGCTGGCTGGACAGGTAAGTGCCACCGGCTTTGACCCCGGCAGGAATGGTATTGGGGGCCACGCGCTGCCAGCTGCTGACGCATACCCGTGCGCCCTTTTGCTGGGCTTCTTCGCCCAGGTAGGCGCCCCACTCAAATGCGGCAATGGCCACATCGACGGGCACATCCGCCTTCGGCGCCAGGCCAATGGAGCCATAGCCCCGGTAAGCGATCGGCCGCAGATAGGCGCTTTTCAGGCCATTGCGGGTCACCACACCATGACAGGCATCGATCAGCGTTTCTTTATCGAAGGGAATCGTAATCCGATACACACGCGCCGAGTCGTACAGTCGCTGCATGTGCTCACGCAGGCGGAATCCCACCGGGCGGCCGTCTTTTTCATACGCGCGAATGCCCTCGAAAACGCTGGAGCCGTAGTGCAAGGCGTGCGTAAGCACATGGGTTGTCGCTTCATGCCAGGGCTTAAAGGTGCCGTTGTGCCAGATTGTTTCTGTCGGGTTCATCGCTCTTCCTGGTTCATCACGCAGCGTTTGAACGCGCTGAAGCGGGCTTAGCGGGCTCCTCGCCGCGCTCAGCGCGGCGCTCAGCATGGCGGCTGGCACGGTTGACGATTTCCAACAGTGCTTCTGCACAGGCCGCCACGATATCCGTGGACAGGCCGTGTCCGCTGTACTCCACCCCGTCCACCATGGCCCGCATGCTGGCCTCGCCCTGGGCATCCTCGCCCAGGGAAATGCTGCGCATGGCCAGGTTGAGTACGGTGATGTCCATACCGGTGATGCTTTCCAGCGATTTCACAATCGCGTCCACCGGGCCGTCGCCCTCGCCGGTCTGGGTGGCCGTATCGCCATTTTCATGGGCCAGGGTCAGGGAGGCGGTCGGGTCTTCTTCACCGCTTACCCGGCTGACCACACTCAGCCACTGCAAGGACCAGGGCCCCACCGTCGAGGCCTTCTTGCCGGTAATGATGGCTTCGAGGTCTGAATCAAACACGCGCTTTTTGCGGTCCGCCAGTTCCTTGAAACGCTTCATGATGTCGGGCACTTCGTGCGCCTCGAGCTCAAAGCCCATGTCCCGGGCCCGGTCGATGACGGCATGCTTGCCGCTGTGTTTGCCCAGAATAAGCTGGGAGTTGAGCACGCCCACATCTTCCGGCTTCATGATTTCGTAGGTTTCGCGCGCCGCGAGCATGCCGTGCTGATGAATGCCCGATTCGTGGGCAAAGGCATTTTCACCGACAATCGCCTTGTTGCGCGGCACGAAGTTGCCCGTGACCGCCGCCAGCAGGTGGCTGGCGTTATTCAGGCGCCGGGTGTCGATGGCGGTCTCGTGTCCGAAGCGATCCGCGCGCGTACGCAGCGCCATCACCACCTCTTCCAGCGCGCAGTTACCGGCGCGCTCGCCGATGCCGTTCAGGGTGCACTCGATCTGCCGCGCACCGCCTTCCACAGCCGCCAGGCTGTTGGCCACCGCGAGGCCCAGGTCGTCATGACAGTGGGTGCTCATGGTGACTTGATCGATACCGGGAACCGTGTCGCGCAGCCAGCTGAACAGCTCCGTCATTTCCTGCGGTGTGGAATAACCCACCGTATCGGGGATGTTGACCGTGGTGGCGCCCGCTTCGATGACGGCCTGCAGAATCTCCGCCAGGTAGTCGCGCTCGGTGCGAATACCGTCTTCTGCAGAAAACTCGATGTCATCCATAAACGTCTTGGCCAGCGTGACGCCGGCGACGGCACTTTTGAGTACTTCATCGCGGTTAAGCTGCAGCTTTTCTTTGCGGTGAATGGGGCTGGTCGCAATAAAGGTATGGATACGCTGTTTGGCCGCCGGCTCCAGGGCCGCAGCAGAACGCTCGATATCCCGCGGTACCGTGCGGCACAGGGCGGCAATGGTTGGACCCTTGATCTGCTCAGCCACCGAGCGCACGGCCTCGAAATCACCCGGCGAGGCCGCCGGAAACCCTGCCTCGATGATGTCCACCTTAAGCTCGGCCAGGGCCCGGGCCACGCGAAGCTTCTGGTCCAGGGTCATACTGAATCCCGGGCTTTGCTCGCCGTCTCTCAGGCTCGTGTCGAAAATCTTGATCATTGCCATGCTGAAGGTTCTCCTTACCGCGAGCCGTGAACGGGTCGCATCGATCCAATGTGGGGCGCTACGCCCTCGTTGTTGTCCTGCGCGACCCAGCTCACGTCATGAAGACGCTCAATCTGGCGTTGCAGCAGGTCCGGGGAGCGGTCCCCGCTGACCACGACATCCATGGACTGACCGTCACCCTGAGCTTCACTCAAGGAAACCGCGTCCAGCCGGAAGCCGCGACGTTCAATCAGGCCCAGGGTGCGGATGACCGCCCCCTCGCAAACCCGGAGGTGTATGTGCAAGCGGTGCTTCATTCCATTAAGCCCTCCCACTGCCTGGACCGTTTGGAGGGCGCCGTGCCCATCATCTGGTGGTTGGCCCGACCCGGTGGCACCAGCGGCCAGACGTTTTCTTCCGGGTCGATCTTCACGTGCAACAGCGCCGGGCCACCCGGGCCAAGCACCCAATCCAGACCGCCCTGCACCTGGTCCGGGCGCTCAATGGTCATCGCGCGCAGACCAAAAGCCTCGGCAACCCTTGCGAAATCAGGGTTGTCGGACAGATCAACTTCTGAGTATTTGCCATCAAAGAACAGCTTTTGCCACTGGCGCACCATGCCCAGCATCGAGTTGTCGAGCAACACGATTCGTACATCAATGTCGTAGCGCTTGATGGTGGCCAACTCCTGTATGTTCATCATGATCGAGCCGTCACCGCATACTGCCACCACGGTTGAATCCGGGCAGGCCACCTTGGCACCAATCGCCGCCGGCAGGCCGTAACCCATGGCGCCCAGACCACCGGAGGTCAGGTGCTGCAGGGGGTCGGTAAAGCGACAATGCTGTGCCACCCACATCTGGTGCTGTCCCACATCACAACTGACGATGGGCGGGGTCTCGCTGTGACGGCTCATGTCCCGCAACAGCGCCGGGGCATAAATACCCTCACCGGGCGCGTCATAGCGCCAGGCAAATTCTTTCTTCCAGGCGGCACACTGGCGCACCCAGGAATCATTGACGCGAGGCACCTCGCCATCTTCTTCGACCAGCGCCTCCAGCGCAGCAAGTCCCGGCGCCAGTTCACCCACCAGGGCGATATCCGGCTTACGCAGCTTGGCCACCTCTGCAGGATCGATGTCCATATGAATGATTCGCGCGGTGGGCGCAAAATGGGTCAGGCGACCTGTCACCCGGTCATCAAAGCGCCCGCCGACGACCATCAACACATCGCAGTTTTGTACCGCGTGGTTGGCCGCCTCATTGCCATGCATGCCCAGCATGCCCAGAAAGCCTTCTTCATCGGTTGGAATGACACCCATGGCTTTGAGGGTTGTGGTCACCGGTAAGTTGTAGCGCCGGATAAAGTCCCGGAAAGCCTCAACTGAATCGGAAATCGCAATACCACCACCGCCGATCACCAGCGGCCGGCGGGCTGTGGCCAGCATTTGCGCTGCAGCGCGAATGGCCTCTGGATCAATCTGCGGTGCGCGATACGGGTCGGCGGGCCGGGGCTGCGCCTCGGACGACATTTCCATGGAAATATCTTTGGGGAAATCGATCAGCACCGGTCCGGGACGGCCGGAGGCGGCAACTTCAAAGGCCTCGTCAACCAGCGCACCGATTTCCGCCACGTTTCGCACCGTGTAACTGTGTTTCACAATCGGCAAAGTGATGCCGAAGATGTCCACCTCCTGGAACGCATCCGTGCCCTGCAGCGGGCTGGGTACCTGGCCGGTAATGGCCACCATGGGTACCGAATCCAGAAAGGCATTAGCGATGCCGGTAACCAGGTTGGTAGCGCCCGGGCCGGAGGTTGCCATGCACACGCCGGGACGGCGCGTGACGCGACCATAGGCATCGGCCGCAAAGGCAGCGCCCTGCTCGTGGCGACACAGGAAATGCTTCAGGCCCGAGTCCACCAGCGCATCGTAGAGCGGCATGATGGCGCCCCCGGGATAGCCGAAAATGTGCTTGACCCCGTTGCGCCTGAGCGCTTCGATCATCAGTTGCGAACCGCTTTGCGGGGCGTCGGTTTGTTCCTCGAGCAGACTCATGGTGTTTCCTCTGGCAGCTTCAGGCCGCCTTCTGGGATTTATCCTTGGCGCGTAACCAGCTCATGCGCTCACGCAGCTTTTTGCCGGTTTTCTCAATCGGGTGTTCACGACGCTGGGCGAGCATGGCCTGGTAGCCGCCGGAGCCGGAGGCATATTCATCCATCCACTGCCGGGCGAATGTGCCGTCCTGGATATCCGAAAGCACATCTTTCATGCGCTCTTTTACCGAGTCATCCAGGATGCGCGGGCCGGAAACCAGGTCGCCATAGGACGCGGTGTCGGAGATAAACTCGTACATTTTGTCCATGCCGCCTTCATACAGCAGGTCGACGATCAGCTTCAGTTCGTGCAGGCATTCAAAGTAGGCCGCCTCCGGCTGGTAGCCGGCTTCAACCAGCGTGTCGTAACCATGCATTACCAGCTGGGCCGCGCCGCCACACAACACTGCCTGCTCACCGAACAGATCCGTTTCGGTTTCTTCGGCAAACGTGGTGTCGAGCACGCCGGCGTGCGTACCGCCGATGGCATGGGCATAACTCAGCGCCCGGTCCCAGGCCTCACCACTGGCATCCTGGTGAACCGCCCGCAAACAGGGCACGCCGCGCCCTTCCTGGTACTGGCGGCGTACCAGGTCACCCGGAGATTTGGGTGCAACCATGATGACGTCGATATCTGCGGCCGGCTCGATGGCGCCGAAGTGCACATTGAAGCCATGCGCGAAGAGCAGCGTGTCACCGGCCTTGAGTTCGTCCTTGATCATATTGAACACGGCAGGCTGGGCCATGTCCGGCACCATCATGCAGATCAGCGAGGCCCTGGCGGCCGCGTCACGAAAGTCTGCGACTTCAAAGCCCTTGGCAGCAGCTGCCTGGGCCGTGGGGCCACCGGGGCGCGCACCGATAATGACCTTGTAGCCGGAGTCACGCAGATTATTGGCATGCGCCCGGCCCTGGCTGCCGTAGCCGAGCACGGCAATGGTCATGCCCTCCAGGGCATCGCGTTTTACATCATCGACGGTGTGAAGTTTCATGAACAATTCCTCTGCTTGGTTAGTGAATTTCGCAAAATATTTCTCAATTTTTTATCGCTCTTGTCTAGCCCGGTAGCGCCGCAACCGGGACGGTGACTGCACCCTGCGCGGCCGAGCCGACCAGCTCACGGTACTTGGCATAAACGCCGCGCACCGGGGCCTTGTCGGCCGGCGGTTCGGCATCGCTGCGGGAATCCAGATCCACGAGGGCGTTGATCTCCTGCCGGGCCACGTCGATACGCACGCGGTCGCCGGTCTGCAAACGGGCCAATGGCCCGCCCACGTGGGCCTCGGGTGCCACATGCCCGACCATGAAACCGTGCGTGGCGCCGGAAAAGCGCCCGTCCGTGATCAAGGCAACCGAATCGCTCATGCCATGTCCGGCAATCGCCGCAGTAACGGCCAGCATTTCCCGCATACCGGGCCCGCCACGGGGTCCTTCAAAGCGAATGACCACAACGTCACCGGGCTGGATTTCACCGGCCTGCACGGCCGCGAAAGCATCTTCCTCACTTTCGTAAACCTTGGCCTGGCCTTCAAATTCCATGATGCCGTGGCCGGCCAGCTTTACCACGCAGCCATCCGGCGCGAGATTGCCGTACAAAATGCCGAAACCGCCGCGCGGCTTGAGTGGCGTGGCCACATCAACGATCACTTCCTGGGCGGCAGGCTCGTCCATGGCATCGGCCTCGGTGAACAGGCTGCGCCCGGTGACCGTTGGGGTATCGGTAATCTTTTCAGCCGCTGCCAGGCGTCGCACGATGGCTGCGGTGCCGCCGGCCTCAAACAGGTCGCAGGCCAGAAACCGTCCGCCGGGCTTGAGGTCGGCAATAACCGGCGTGCGCGCAGCGATGTCGTCCCATTCATTCAACTCAAAGGGCACGCCGGCCTCGGCAGCAATGGCCAGCAGGTGCAGCACCGCGTTGGTCGAGCCGGCGGTCGCGCAAACCGCGGCGGCCGCATTGCGCAGGGACCCGGTGGTAATCAGCTGGCTCGGACGACGATCCCCGGCCAGGGCTCTCATTAGCTCAACGCCGGCAGCGTGCGCGGCATCCGGCTTGCCCGGATGAACCGCCGGGATGTCATTGGCGCCAACCGGGGACAGACCCAGCACCGTCATCACCATGGCCATGGTGTTGGCCGTGAACTGACCACCGCAGGCGCCGGCGCCGGGGCAGGCGGCTTTTTCCACTTCGGTCAACTCGGCCTCGGTGAGGTTTCCGGCAGCGTGGGCGCCAACCGCTTCAAAAACATCCTGAATACTCAGATCACGGTCGCCCAGACGACCTTTCATGATCGTACCGCCGTAAAGAATCACGCAGGGCACGTCCAGTCTTGCAGCCGCCATGGCTGCCGCCGGTATCGTCTTGTCACAGCCCACCAGTATGATCATTGCATCCAGGGAATGCCCGCTTACGGCCAGTTCAATGGAATCGGCGATAGTCTCGCGGGACATCAAGGATGCACGCATGCCCGGTGTGCCCATGGCGATGCCATCGGTAACCACAATCGTATTGAACTCGATGGGCGTACCACCCGCCTCACGGATACCAGCCTTCACCGGATCGGCCAGCTTACGTAAGTGCATATTGCACGGCGTTACGTCGCTCCAGGTATTGACCACGGCCACAAGCGGCTGAGCCATCGACTTTTCATCCAGCCCGGTGGCGCGCAGATAGGCACGTGCCGGCGCCCGGCTCGCACCGGATTTCATCACATCACTGCGCAGTTGCAGCTTGTGCTTATCGTTATCCTGCTTTTTCGGATGATCGCTCATTGCTTCTCTGGTCTGGTTAAAAGAAAAAACCCCGCTTCTTTTCAGTTGCGGGGTTTGATTTATTTGCTCGCCTGTTTCGCTAAATGTGCGCGCCAACCCCGTCGTGTGCCGGAATAATTAGTACGCCAAGAAGGAGAGGATTTAACGCGTCACGCAGCGCAGCCGGGGCTCTGCCGACCCGGTTAATTTCGCGCACGTTTTGACGTGTTTCTGAGAACATGACGTTGTTATCTCCCACTGACCCTGAGATGTCAACGACTTTCTTTAACCCGGCCATCACACGTCACCTCCCCGGACGGCGCTTTCCGTTGCGAGACGCCTGCCCTTCAGAGGGTTGCTTTATCTCCTGATTAACCCGCAAAACCAAGCTGCCTTTGGTACAATTGACCGGATAACTTCGCGGGCCCGCCCCGGGCACCACATCATTGAGCTTAGTGCCAGTCTTTCAGATATCTGACGAACCCATCCGGTAATCAGCGCGCAGCTCCAGACGGCCGGCTGGCGAAAGACAGCACAACAGGGAGAACGTAATGGAACTCTTCGAAACGATCGGCGCCTCGCGGCATGAACAGATCGTATTCTGCAACAACACCGATGTGGGTCTGAAGGCCATCATTGCCATTCACAACACCACCCTCGGTCCGGCCCTTGGCGGCCTGCGCATGTGGCCCTACGCCAGCGAACAGGAGGCATTGAATGATGTGCTGCGACTGTCGCGGGGTATGACCTACAAGGCGGCTGTGTCCGGCCTGAACCTCGGCGGTGGCAAGTCAGTCATTATCGGTGACCCGCGCAAAGATAAGTCCGAGGGCCTGTTTCGCGCCCTGGGCAAATTTATCGACACGCTCGGCGGCCGCTACATCACCGCAGAAGATGTGGGTATCGATGTGAACGACATGGAATTTATTTTCCAGGAAACCAACAATGTTGTCGGCGTGCACCAGGTGCATGGCGGCTCGGGCGACCCCTCACCTTTCACAGCCTACGGCACCTTGCAGGGCATCAAGGCGGCTTTGCAGGCCAGGTTTGGTAACGAGGATGTTGGCAATTACAGCTTTGCCGTGCAGGGCGCCGGCCATGTCGGGCATCACCTGATCCGCCTGCTGCGCGAGGAAGGCGCCAAGGTTTTTGTCACGGACATCAACGAAGAAGCAGTCGCCGAAGCCGTCGGGATGGGCGCTGAAGCCGTGGGTCTTGACGACATCTACGATGTGGATGCAGATGTCTTCAGCCCCTGCGCCCTGGGCGCGGTGGTGAATGAAAACACGATTCCACGCTTCAAATTCAAACTGGTTGCCGGCGCTGCCAACAACCAGCTGGCCAATAACGAGGCCGGCGATGAGCTGGAGCAACGCGGCATCCTTTATGCACCCGACTATGCGGTCAATGCCGGCGGCCTGATGAATGTATCCATTGAGCTTGAGGGCTACAGCGAAGAGCGCGCCTATCGCATGACGCGCGCCATCTACTACAACCTCACGCGCATTTTTGAAATTGCCAAGCGCGATAACATTCCGACCTACCGGGCCTCGGACCGCATGGCAGAAGAACGCATCGCGATTATTGGCAAAATAAAAATGCCCCACATGGGCAAACCACACCGTTTCCCGGGTCGCGAGCGGCAGCACGCCTGAGCCTGTGCAATGCACCATGAGGCCTATGCCATGAACGAAGAACTTGAAATGCTCCGCGACAGTGTGCGGCGCTTTGCGGAGCAGGAAATCGCCCCGCGCGCAGCCGCTATCGACGAGGAAAACCTGTTTCCCGCCGATCTGTGGACCAAGCTGGGCGAACTCGGCCTGCTGGGACTGACCGCACCGGAAACCTACGGCGGCTCGGGTATGGGCTACCTCGCACATGTTGTTGCATTGGAAGAAATCAGCCGCGCCTCGGGTTCCGTGGGCCTGTCCTACGGCGCGCACTCCAACCTGTGCGTCGACAACCTGGCACGCAACGGCACGGACGCGCAGCGCGAGCGTTTTCTGCCGGGACTTTGCAGCGGTGAGCTTGTCGGTGCGCTGGCCATGAGCGAGCCGGGTGCCGGCTCCGATGTGGTTGGCTCGATGTCCTGCCGCGCCGTGGCTGATGGGGAAGACTGGGTCGCCAATGGCAGCAAGATGTGGATTACCAACGGACCGGAATGCGATGTTGCTATTGTTTACATGCGCACCGCCGGCGCGGAGGCCGGCAGTCGCTGTATGACCGCATTCCTGGTCACATCCGACCTGCCGGGATTCAGCAAGGCGCAGAAACTCGACAAGCTGGGTATGCGGGGCTCCAACACCTGTGAACTGGTGTTCGAGGACTGCCGCATTCCTGCCGCCAATGTGCTCGGCAAGGTTAATGAAGGCGTCAAGGTCCTCATGAGCGGTCTTGATACCGAACGCGTCGTGTTGTCCGGCGGCCCGCTCGGACTCATGCAGGCGGCCATGGACATCACCCTGCCCTACCTTCGCGAGCGTAAGCAATTTGGCAAACCGATCGGCGAATTCGGCATCATGCAGGCCAAGCTGGCCGATATGTACACGGCTCTGCAGTCCTCACGCGCTTTTGCCTACCGCACCGCGCAGGACTTTGATGCGGGAATAAAGTCGCGGGTTGATGCCGCCTCCTGCCTGCTGCACGCCTCGCGCAATGCGGTCAAGCTGGGTCTGGAAGCCATCCAGAGCCTCGGTGGCAACGGTTATATCAATGAATATCCAGCCGGGCGCATCCTGCGCGATGCCAAACTCTATGAGATCGGTGCAGGCACCAATGAAATTCGCCGCATGCTGATCGGCCGCGAGCTGGTCGCCGGCACGCAGACCTGACGGGAACCACTCCAGGTCCTGATACCTTTTAATAGTGCAGGCTAATCACCACATTACGAACAACAAAACGCGTTTTCGGAGAGTGTCACCATGAACAAAATTGTCATCGTCAGTGCCAAGCGCACCCCAATCGGTTCCTTCCAGGGACAATTCAGCGAGGTTCCGGCAGACGTGCTGGGTGCGGCCGCCATCCGCGGCGCGGTGGATGCCGCGGGCATTAAGGTTACTGATGTTGATGACGTCATCATGGGCTGCGTGCTGCCGGCCGGTGTCGGCCAGGCCCCGGCGCGGCTCGCGTCTCGCAAGGCAGGCATCCCTGACAGCGCTGGTGCGCTGACCGTTAACAAAGCCTGCAGCTCCGGCCTCATCGCGATCATGCAGGGTCACGACAGCATCAAGGCCGGTACGTACGAGGTCGTGGTAGCCGGTGGCATGGAATCCATGACCCGGGCGCCGTACATGCTGCCAAAAGCCCGCGGCGGTTACCGTATGGGTCCCGGCGAAGTACTCGACCATATGTTCACCGACGGCCTGCAGGACCCGGACGAAGGTTTCATGATGGGGGTTTACGGCCAGCGCTGCGCCGACAAGTTCAACTTTAGCCGCGAGGCCATGGATGCCTTTGGTATCGCCTCGGTGGAACGCGCCCTCGGCGCCATGGATTCGGAGTTCGTGGACGAGATTGTGCCCGTCACTGTCACCAGCCGCCGCGGCGAAACGGTGTTCAGCAAAGATGAAGAGCCGCCGAACTGTAATCTCGAAAAAATTCCGGCCCTGCGCCCCGCTTTTGCGAAGGACGGCACCGTCACCGCCGCCACCTCGTCCAAGATCTCGGACGGTGCGGCAGCCGTGGTCATCATGTCCGAAGAAAAGGCCAATGAACTGGGCGTTGCACCCCTGGCGACCATCGTCGCCCACGCCACGCACTCCCAGGAGCCCGCCTGGTTCACTACCGCGCCCATCGGCGCCATCAGCAATGTGCTCAAAAAGGCCGGCTGGAGCGTCGATGACGTGGACCTGTTCGAGGTCAACGAGGCATTTGCCGCAGTCACCATGGCGGCCATGCATGAGCACGACATTCCGCACGCGAAAATGAATGTCAACGGTGGCGCCTGTGCCCTGGGCCACCCGATTGGTGCCAGCGGCGCACGCATTGTTACGACCCTGATCAACGCTCTGCAGCATCGCGGTCTGAAGCGGGGTGTGGCTGCCTTGTGTAACGGTGGCGGAGAAGCAACCGCGATCGCCATCGAGCTTCCTTAAACCTGTGGGCCGGTCACGTCGTCCGCTTCAGCCGGCATTCTCACGGTGCTTCGTGAGGCGTTGCCGCATAATGGTGGACCCATGGCGCTGATCGAAACCAAACTGGACACCTCGAGCGACGACTTCAAAGCAAATGCCGACGCGCTCAAGGCGCTGGTCGGAGATCTGCAGGAGCAGTTGTCCAACGTTCACCTTGGTGGTGGCGACGACGCGCGCATCAAACACCTCAAACGCGGCAAGCTCCTCCCCCGCGACCGGATTACCGGCTTGCTCGATGAAGGCAGCCCATTCCTGGAATTGTCCGCGCTGGCGGCACATGGAATGTATGGCGACAAGTCACCAGGCGCCGGCATCATTACCGGTGTCGGGCAGGTCCATGGTCAGGATGTGTTGGTAGTTGCCAATGACGCCACCGTCAAGGGCGGCACCTATTTCCCCATGACCGTCAAAAAACACCTGCGCGCCCAGGAAATCGCAGCAGAAAACAAGCTGCCCTGCGTCTACCTGGTAGATTCCGGCGGCGCCTTTTTGCCTTTGCAGGACGAGGTGTTTCCGGACCGCGACCACTTTGGACGCATTTTCTATAACCAGGCACGTCTGTCGGCGGCCAATATTCCGCAAATCGCCGTGGTTATGGGTTCATGTACTGCCGGCGGGGCTTATGTCCCGGCAATGTGCGATGAATCCATTATCGTGCGCAACCAGGGCACGATTTTCCTCGGTGGCCCACCGCTGGTGAAGGCCGCGACCGGCGAAATTGTGGATGCAGAAACGCTCGGCGGCGCAGATGTACATTGCACCAAGTCCGGTGTCACGGACCACTGCGCAGACAATGATGACCACGCCCTGTTGCTGGCGCGCGAGGCCCTCTCCTTCCTTAACCGGACACCGCCACAGCCCTTCGTCCGCGAAGTACCACGCGAACCCGCATGCGCTCCAGAGGAGCTCTACGGCGTCGTCCCGCGGGACAGTCGTTTTCAGCTGCCGGTTCGTGAAGTGATTGCGCGCATCGTGGACGGGAGTGAATTTCATGAATTCAAGGCGCGCTATGGAAAAACCATCGTCTGTGGTTTTGCCAATATCGATGGCTGGCCGGTCGGTATCGTGGCCAATAATGGCATTCTGTTTTCCGAGTCGGCGCTAAAAGCCACGCACTTCATTCAGCTGTGTAACAAGCGCAATATCCCGCTGGTGTTTCTGCAGAACATAACCGGTTTCATGGTCGGCAAGGCCTATGAGCAGGCGGGTATTGCCAAGGACGGCGCAAAAATGGTGACAGCCGTGGCCACCAGCCACGTACCCTGCTTTACCGTGGTTATTGGCGGTTCCTTTGGCGCCGGCAACTATGCCATGTGTGGTCGCGCCTACAATCCAAGGTTCATGTGGATGTGGCCCAATGCGCGCATCTCTGTCATGGGTGGCGAACAGGCCTCGGCGGTGCTGGCTACCGTGCATCGCGACGGCATCGAGGCTGCCGGCAACAGCTGGAGCGCGGCAGAGGAAGAAGCTTTTCGCGCGCCCACCCGCGAGTCCTATGAGAGCCAGGGTCACCCCTACTATGCGACTGCCCGACTTTGGGATGACGGAATCATCGACCCCGTGGATACCCGCCAGATGCTGGCCCGAGGGCTGGCAATTGCCGCCAACGCGCCGGTAAAACGCGGTCGCCACGGCATCTTCCGCATGTAAGCCGGAGACCGGAGCGTCCATGAGCAATCTGCAAATTCACCGCGAAGCCACCGGCGTCGTTACGCTGATCCTGAACCGGCCCGACGTACACAATGCCTTTGATCATGAGCTGATCTGCAGCCTGACCGATGCGCTGCTATCCCTCGCCTCAGATGAAGAGGCCCGGGTGGTAGTGCTCACCGGGCAGGGACCGAGTTTTTCTGCTGGTGCCGATCTGAACTGGATGAAGGGCATGCTCAACGCCAGCGAGCAGGCCAACGAAGCCGATGCGCTGCACCTGGCGCGGATGCTGCGGCTGCTCAATTACCTGCCGCAACCGACCATCGCCCGCGTTAACGGGGCGGCCATGGGCGGCGGCCTGGGGTTGGTAGCCTGCTGTGATATTGCGGTTGCTGATGAATCAGCACGCTTTGCCTTAACCGAGGTACGTCTCGGCCTGGCCCCGGCCATCATCTCCCCTTACGTGTTCCGGCGCCTTGGTGAGGCACAGTCACGACGTTACTTTCTAAGCGGTGAGCGTTTCGACGCAGCGCAGGCCCTGCGGCTTGGCCTGGTCCACGAGGTCACGACAGCTGGCGAACTGGACGCAGAGGTTAACCGCCTGGCCGGGCAATGCCTTAAAGGCGCACCCGCCGGGCTGCGCGCGAGCAAACGACTGGTTTACCAGGCCGCAGGTCATGACGACGATGAGCAGCTCAAGCACGACCAGGTCACGGCCAAACTGATTGCCAGATTGCGGGTGGCGCAGGAAGGTCAGGAAGGCATGCGTGCTTTTCTGGACAAACGACCCCCCGATTGGATTTTGAAACAGAACTTACAGGAGTAGTCCCATGCAGTTGGATAACGTTAAAGCCGTCATCACCGGCGGTGTTTCCGGTCTCGGCCTTTCGGTAGCAAAACACTTTGTCGCCCATGGCGGTAAGGTCACCCTGCTCGATATCAATGATGAGGCCGGTGCGGCTGCGGAAGCCGAACTGGGCGAAGTGGCTCAATATATCGCCACCGATGTCACCAACGAGGACGCCGTGACCTCGGCCGTCAACCGGGCTGTGGAACACATGGGCGGCGTCAACGTGGCGGTGAACTGCGCGGGCGTGATTGGCGCAGGCCGCGTCCTGGGCCGTGAAGGCCCCATGCCGCTGGACTTCTTCAGTAAGGTGATCCAGATCAACCTGGTGGGCAGCTTCAATGCCAGCAAGGCCGCCGCGGCGGCCATGGAAGCCAATGAGCCTGGCGCGGACGGCGAACGGGGCGTTATTATCAACACGGCTTCGGTTGCAGCCTATGAAGGGCAGATTGGCCAGGCAGCCTATTCCGCGTCCAAAGGCGGCATTGTCGGCATGACCTTGCCGCTGGCGCGCGAGTTTACCCGCATTGGTGTGCGGGTTAATGCGATTGCTCCGGGCATCTTCTGGACCCCGATGGTCGATGGCATGCCGGAGCACGTGCAGGAAGCCCTGAACGCTTCCATCCCCTTCCCCTCCAGACTCGGCAAACCAAATGAATTTGCTGAACTGGTGGCTCATATCGTGGAAAATGGTTACTTCAATGGCGAAACTGTTCGTCTCGACGGCGCCGTTCGTCTGCAACCCAAATAGGAGTCATTCGTGGAAACATTCACAGAAGTAAGGGATTACGTCCGCGAGCGGCACGACCTCATGATTGATGAGCCCTTCCTGCTGGCCTTTGAGTGCCCGGTGGGTGACAAGGGTCGCAAGCAGAGCATCTTTCTGGCCGAGCTGAAAGGCGATGATGGTCGACGTTTTTTGCGTGTCGAGACACCGGTCGTACCGCTGGAAGATTTCGATGCGGAGAAGTGCCTGAGAATCAATCTCATGCAGCGCGTGGGATATCTGGCTGTGGGTGATCTTGAAAACACCGCCTTCATCAAGCTTTGCGAAAATATGGCCTACCCTACGCTCAATGGCGTGGAGCTCGAATACGTCATCAACTCGGTAGCGCCCATGGCAGACCGTTTCGAACAGGTACTCGACAACGATAGCGATATCGCCTGAACGTTCTGTCTGACGAAACCGGTAATTAAATTAAAATCTGCGCAACCGGAATTCATTAACGCTTAATTTCTGAACATGCCTGGGGGGCATTATCTTGGAACACATTAACGAATACATTGCCAACACCAACTTCACCGAATTGTTGGTGACCATCGGCACGCGGCTTTTCCTGGTCTTACTGATTTACATTGTCGGTCGCTGGCTCGCGCGAATCGCCGAGAATGTCCTGAAGAAAATGCTGCGTAAACGTGATGTGGATGCCGTGCTGGTCGACTTCCTGGGCTCCATCGCGAATATCGCAGTGACCGTCGTCGCCATCATTGCCGCCCTGGATCAATTGGGCATTTCCCCGGCTTCCCTGCTGGCCGTCGTCGGCGCAGCCAGCCTCGCCGTGGGCCTGGCCCTGAAGGACAGTCTGTCGAACTTTGCCTCAGGCGTCATGATTGTCCTGTTCCGCCCCTTCACCAAAGGAGACTTTGTGGACGCAGGCGGCGAATCCGGAACCGTCAACGAGGTATATCTGAACAGCACCAAGCTGCTGACCCCGGACAACAAGTTGATTCTTATCCCCAACTCGCTGATCTGGAATGGCACCATCACCAACTATTCCGCCAATGACACCCGCCGTGTCGACCTGAGCATCGGTGTTGGTTATGACGACGATCTGAAAACGGCTCACGACGTCATCATGGGCGTGCTGCAAAATCACGACAAAGTGCTTAAAGAACCGGCACCAGCCGTGTTCGTGGCAAACCTGGGTGACAGCAGCGTGGACTTTAACGTGCGGCCCTGGGTCAATACTGCAGACTACTGGGGTGTGTATTCAGACGTCCTGCACCGCTCCAAAGTGGCGCTGGACGAAGCGGGCATCAGCATTCCCTACCCGCAAAGCGATGTACATATGCACCAGGCCAACGCCAACTAGGGCCGGATGATGACTTCAGCAATACACAACGCGGGCCTCGGCCCGCGTTCTTGTTTATGGCGCTGAAGGGACTGTCAGCCGTACGCGCGGGTCTCGCCCGCCCTTCCGGCTGGATCCTGGTTGCCGTCAACCTCGGCATTCTCCTGGCTGTGCTGTATTTCGGCTGGAGCGTATTTGATGTGATGTTCCTGTTCTGGGCTGAAAACGTGATCATCGGCATCATCAACATTTTCAAAATGATCTTCGCGTTTCCCCTCATTGACGACGACAAAACGCAACTCGCCTGGAACGAACGCCTTGCTGCCATGGCGGTAAGCTGGAGCATCAGGTTGATCCTGATTCCCTTTTTCATATTTCACTACGGTGGCTTTTGCCTGGGCCATGGCATCTTCATGCTGGCATTTTTCAAGGAATTCGGTGAGTTTGACCAGAGCCTGTTCACCGTTATTCCGGCACTGTTCACCGGTGGCCTGGCCTTTCCCTTGATACTCCTGGCAGCCAGCCATCTGTACTCCTTCGTGTTCAACTACCTGGGTGGCGGCGAGTACCGCCAGGCCACCCCTATGTCGCTTATGGTGCAACCCTACGGTCGTATCATTGCGCTTCACATCGCCATATTGCTGGGTGGTTTCCTGACCATGGCCCTGGGGGATCAAACCTGGATGCTGGTCATCCTCATCCTGCTCAAAACCCTGGTTGACCTGGCGATGCATGGGCGGGAACGACAGAAATACATTAAGGAACAGTGGGTCACCTCTTGATTGATTGGGGAGACCGGAATCACGATTTTATGGTGCTACCTGTTTGGGATTTTGACGGGCGGCATGATACGGTTTACGTCCTTCAGAATCTCCGATGAACCCCATGGCCGATTTACCCGAGAACACGGCGCAAAAACCCGATCGCGACTGGGCGAAGGCGGTTTGGAAGGTTGTGCAGGATATTCCCGAGGGAAATGTGCTGACCTATGGGGAGGTTGCACGGTTGTCAGGTAATCCACGCTACGCACGGCGGGTGAGCCAGGCGCTGCGCTGGGCGCCGAGGGACATGGCGCTGCCCTGGCACCGGGTCATTAATGCACAGGGCAAGATCTCGATTCCTGAGGATTCACCGGGTCATAAGGTTCAGAAGGACTTGCTTAAATCCGAGGGTGTTGTGTTCCTGAAAGGGCGGATTGATCTTGATCGGTACGGCTACCAGGGCGCTCTGGACAAGCTGTTCTGGGCCGAGCCTGTATAAGCCGCATGGTCATCCAGGACCGGCCTTAAAACGCTGTCTTCAACGTCCCTTCAGATCAATCCGAACGCTTTACCGTGGTGGCGCATATGGTCATCTATGAAACTCGCCACAAAATAGTAGCTGTGGTCATAGCCTTCCCGCACATTGATTTCCAAAGGGTGATGCGTGCAAATGCAGGCCTGTTCGAGGCTGCCGGGTTTTAACTGGTCGCCCAGGAATTCGTCATCACCACCCTGATCAATCAGGATGGGCAGCTGCTTGCTGACGCTGGTGACCAGCTGCGTGGCATCCCATTCAGCCCATTCGTTGCGGTCCTCGCCCAGGTAGTTGGAGAAGGCCTTGATGCCCCACTGGCACTCCGACGGATGACATATCGGCGAGAAAGCCGATACCGAGTGCCACAGCTCCGGTTCGCGCAAAGCGCAAATGAGTGCGCCATGACCACCCATGGAATGCCCACTGACAGACTTGCGACCATCCAGCGGCAGCACTGACTCAAGCAGCGCTGGCAATTCGCGGGTCACATAGTCATACATCTGGTAATGCTCGCGCCACGGCGCCTGGGTGGCATTCACGTAAAAGCCCGCTCCGGAACCAAAGTCCCAGGAATCGTGCTCACCCGGCAAATCTGTACCGCGCGGACTGGTGTCAGGGCACACCAGGGCGATGCCCAATTCCGCCGCCAGGCGCTGCGCACCTGCTTTTTGCATGAAGTTCTCGTCCGTACAGGTCAGACCGGACAACCACCACAGCGCTGGAACCGGACCATGCTGCGCCTGCGGCGGCAAAAAGACACCAAAGGTCATCGCACAGTTGAGCACATCGCTTTGGTGAGAGAAACGCTTCACCCAGCCACCATGGCTACGCTGCGCAGACAGCTCTTGCATCGCCGGTTCACCCATACTAATAAATGATCACGGAACGAATACTTTCACCGTCGTGCATCAGGTCGAAAGCCTTGTTGATGTCTTCCAGGCCCATTTGATGGGTGACCATTTCATCAATCTTGATCTCCCCGTCCATGTAGCGGTCCACGTAACCGGGCAACTCGGTGCGGCCCTTGACGCCACCGAAGGCTGAACCGCGCCAGACACGGCCGGTTACAAGCTGGAAAGGCCGGGTAGCAATTTCCTGGCCCGCCCCGGCCACACCAATAATGGTGCTCTCGCCCCAGCCTTTGTGGCAACACTCAAGCGCGGCGCGCATGACATCCACGTTACCAATGCACTCGAAAGAATAATCTACCCCGCCGTCGGTCAGATCAACGATCACATCCTGAATAGGATCGTCATAGTCCGCCGGGTTTACGAAATCTGTTGCACCCAGTTGCCGGGCCATCTCGAATTTATCGGGATTAAGATCCACACCGATAATTCGTCCCGCACCGGCCATCACGGCACCCTGGATACAGCTAAGACCGATACCGCCAAGCCCGAAGACCGCTACCGAGGCCCCCTGCTCTACTTTGGCGGTGTTGATTACGGCACCAATCCCGGTGGTCACGCCGCAACCCAGCAGACAAACCTTGTCCAGCGGGGCTGCCTTGTTGATCTTAGCCAGTGAGATTTCCGGCAAAACCGTGTACTCGGAAAACGTCGACGTGCCCATGTAGTGATGAATCATTCTGCCGTCTTTGGAGAAACGCGAACTCCCGTCGGGCATCAGGCCCTGACCCTGGGTAATCCGGATTTTCTGGCACAGGTTGGTCTTGCCACTCGTACAGAAACTGCAGACACGACACTCGGGGGTATACAGCGGAATCACATGATCACCGACCGAGAGGCTGTTCACACCCGGGCCGATCTCTTCAACAATCCCTCCGCCCTCATGCCCGAGGATAGCCGGAAACAGGCCTTCCGGATCAGCACCGGAAAGCGTATAGGCATCGGTATGACACACACCGGTCGCCACGATGCGAACCAGCACCTCACCTTCCTGCGGTCCGGCCACATCAACTTCGGTGACCTCAAGAGGCTTACCTGCTTCCCAGGCAACAGCTGCGCGTGATTTCATTCAATTCTCCCAAACTGGTTCCGTCGGCACTGAGAACTCGACGTTCTGCCCGCAGGCGGTGTGACAAAAACTGCGCCCATTATAGGGCCCACGACGCGCATTTTCCGCATGTCTTGCAGGTGACGTGGCGCGGATCAGGTCTCACCTACGACCCCCCAAGGCGGAGCATCCAACACCCCATACCCCCCAGCCCGGGACGCCCTTCGGGGCGCGGCCAATCAGACGAGTTG
The DNA here is from genome assembly GCA_942491555.1 of uncultured Gammaproteobacteria bacterium. Lineage (GTDB taxonomy): Bacteria > Pseudomonadota > Gammaproteobacteria > Xanthomonadales > SZUA-36 > Marinihelvus. The sequence goes on along the minus strand of CALOBN010000002.1, from coordinate 502,918 downwards.
CCGGAGTGAAACGAGCGACTGGGGTGATTCTGCAGGACGCAGAATCAGCTCGCCCAGGTCATGGATGACCTGTGCGAGCGACCCCACTAAGCGAGTGTAACGGAGGGAAGCCGAAGGCCAACTTGTCGGCCGCGCCCCGAAGGGCGTCCCGGGCCCCTCTAGGGCATGGAATCCATCTCAGCCCCTTCCTTCTCCACCTGCAGCAAGTCCAGCTTGCTCACGCCCAGCATCAGCAATGCATTACTGGCGACGTAGATGGATGAGTAGGTACCCACAATGACGCCAACCAGCAGCGTCAGGGCAAAGGCATGGATGATCTCACCCCCCAGGAAGAACAAGGCAACCAGCACGAGCAGTGTGGTCAAAGAGGTCATCAAGGTACGCGATAGCGTCTCGTTGACCGAGGTGTTAACCACCTGTGAGGGCGTGGATTTGCCCATGCGCGGGAAGTTCTCGCGGATTCTGTCGAACAGTACAATCGTGTCGTTCAGCGAGTAACCCACTACCGCGAGCAGCGCGGCAACCACGGTCAGGTCAAAATTCACCTGCAGGAGAGACAGGATCCCCAGGGTCACCAGGATATCGTGCACAACGGCCACGACCGCGCCCACTGAGAAGCGCCACTGAAAGCGAAACATCACGTAGATGAAGATGCCGACCAGGGCGTAGATGACGGCCAGGATGCCCTGCTCGGTAAGCTCTTCACCGACCTGTGGGCCCACAAAGCCGGAGCTGCGCATTTCAACACCGGCGGCAAAGTCGGCCGCCAGCGTATCGTATACCAGGGTTGCCTGTTCGGCCGCGTCACTTTGTGTCTCGCCATCAAAAGGCGGGATGCGGATGAGCAGATCCGTGGCAGAGCCAAAACGCTGCACGGTGGCATCACCCATGCCTGCTTCGGCCAGGCTCTCGCGCACATCCGACACTTCCGGCGCCTCGCTGAAGCGCATCTCAACTTCCGTACCGCCGGTAAAGTCGAGACCGAAGTTCAACCCCAATGTCGCTAAAGAAATCAGCGATATAACAATCATCAGTCCCGATAAACCGAGCGCCAGCCGGCGCTTGCCCATGAAGTCGATGGTGGTTTTTTGTTTGACCAGTCTCATGTCAGCACCTCAGATGGACAGTTTCTGAACGCGTTGACGGCGCCCATAAACCAGGTTGACCAGGGCCCGGGTACCCATGATGGCCGTAAACATGGAGGTCAGGATCCCCAGGGACAGGGTGACAGCGAAGCCTTTCACCGGACCGGTACCAAACAGGAACAACACGAAGGCGGCGATCAATGTCGTGACATTGGCATCCGCAATGGTCGAGAAAGCTTTCTCGTAACCGGCACGAATGCTCGCCTGCGGTGTATTGCCGTTATCGATTTCTTCCCTGATGCGCTCAAAAATAAGCACATTGGCATCCACCGCCATTCCGACCGTTAACACGATACCCGCGATACCAGGCATGGTCAGCGTCGCGCCCAGCATGGACAGCAGGGCAATCAGCAGGACCAGGTTTACGGTCAGGGCAACGTTGGCGATCAGGCCAAAGGTCCGGTAGTACAGGGCCATCACGATCAGCACCAATATGAAACCGATAACCACCGACTGAAAGCCGCGTTTTATATTGTCTGCGCCAAGGCTGGGTCCTACTGTGCGCTGAAATGCAATTTCCATGGGCGCAGCCAGGGCACCGGCACGCAGCAACAGAGCCAGCTGGCTGGCTTCCTGCAGGGAATCAAGACCGGTCGTCTGGAAACGCTTGCCAAAGGGCTCACGCACCACGGCGACAGAAATCACATCTTCAATGCGCTGCCCGCCGGGTTTTTGTTCGATATAAACCACCGCCATGCGGTTACCCACGTTATCGCGGGTGAAGTCGAGCATACGGCTCGCCCCGACGCCGTCGAGGGTAACGGACACCTGCGGTGAACCGGATTGCTGGTCAAAGCCGCCACTGGCACCAATCAGCTGGTTGCCCGATACGATGAGGCGCTTTTTAAGCAGGATCGGTTGTCCGTTCGTGTCCACGTACAGACGTGAGTCCGACGGAATACGCCCGGTCTGGGCAGCGGAAAACGGATCATTGGTCTCATCAACCGCACGGTATTCCAGGGTAGCGGTGGCGCCGAGGATTTTCTTGGCCTCGGCCATATCCTGTACGCCCGGCAGCTGCACAACCACGCGGTTGGCACCCTGCTGCTGGATCACCGGCTCTGCCACACCCAGTTCATTGACACGATTACGCAGGGTGGTGATGTTCTGCTTGAGCGCTGTTTGCTGAATCTCCAGAAGCTGTTCTTCCCGGAGGCGTGCCTGCAATCCAAACGTCTCCCCGGCCGCTACTTCACTCAGATCCAGCCCGCTGAAGTTCTGATCCCGGTTGATCAGGCTTTTTGCAGCATCACGGTCTTCTTCCGTGCGCAGCAAAATTCGCACACCGCCCGCCTCTGCGCGCACCGACACGTAGCGAATCTGCGCATCCCGCAAGGAGTTGCGCACATCATCAACATAAGCATCAACGGCCCGGCCACGCGCCGTATCGATATCGAGTTCCATGAGGAAGTGCACGCCGCCCTGCAGGTCCAGGCCCAGCGTCAGGGGCTTGCCACCTATAGCACGCAGCCAATTGGGTGTGGCATGAGCCAGGTTAAGCGCCACAACGTAATTATCTCCGGCCGCCTCCTGAATCAATTCGGCCGCAATCACCTGATCATCAAGCGTTCTGAAACGATACAACAGGCGGTTGTCCGGTCTCTCGAGGCTGATGTAGGTGATCTGCTCACTGGCCAGGGCATCATCGATGCGCGTGGTCAGATCCGTGGACAACTCAAAGCCACGGGAGGAGGTCACCTGTACCGCCGGATCTTCGCCGTATAGATTGGGCAGCGCATAGAGCACGCCCACGGAGACGATCAGCAGGATCAGCACATATTTCCAGGCGGGATACTGGTTCATTTTGGGGGGCTCACGAAACTCGTTCTGGCTGTTGTATTGCCGCAGTCATAGCAAAATCAGGCGGCGTCAGGCCGCCTTAAGCGTGCCTTTGGGCATGACACTGGCAATGGCGTGACGCTGAATCTTGATCTGAACGCCTTCAGCAAGCTCGAGCGTTACAAAAGAGTCATTAAGCTCCGCTATCTTACCCAGCATACCCCCGTTCGTTACTACCTCATCACCCTTGTTCAGGCCGGCAACAAGCTGCTTGTGTTCCTTCGCGCGCTTCATTTGCGGACGGATAAGCAGAAAGTAGAAAACGATAAAAATCAGAATCAGTGGCAGAAACTGCGCCAGCGTGCTGGGTTGGGCAACATCCTGCGCATAGGCATTGGCAATCAGGAAATCCATGAGGTCCCTCGGTTTGTTTTCTCAAATCTTCGCAACACGCACCGCAACATCGGGCGTTCCATGTGCGCTTTAATGGGGCCGGAGCCTGCAAATTCAAAGGCCACCGGAGACAAGCGGCGCATTATAGCCCAACGGAAGCGGGAAAACGCCCTTGATGAAGTCAGTCAATACCCTCTTGAAGCCGCGCCAGCGTCGCCTCGCTCCAGGCGTCCAGGCGCCCGTCCTCGATGGCATCGCGCATGCCCTGCATAAGCTCCTGATAAAACCACAGGTTGTGCAAGGTGGCGAGTTGGGCGCCGAGCATTTCATTGCATTTTTGCAGGTGCTTTAAATAGGCCCGCGAGTAACCCTGACAGGTCGGGCAGGCACACTCCGGGTCGATGGGCCGCGTGTCAGCGCGAAACCGTGCATTGCGAATCTTGAGCGTGCCCCGGCGCGTAAAGTAAAAGCCGTTGCGGGCATTGCGGGTCGGCATGACGCAGTCAAACATATCCACGCCGCGGCGCACCGCCGCAATAATGTCCTCGGGCCGGCCCACGCCCATCAGATAACGCGGCGCATCCGCCGGCAGGTGTGGAATGGTGAAATCCAGCACCATGTTACGTTCGTCCTCCGGCTCACCGACCGACAGGCCGCCAATCGCATAGCCATCGAAGCCGATATCGCACAACGCGCTGGCCGACTCCTGGCGCAAAGACTCATAAATTCCGCCTTGCACGATGCCAAACAGCGCATTGGGGTTATCAGCAAAAGCATCTTTGGAGCGGCGCGCCCAGCGCATGGACAGGCGCATCGATTCCGCCGCCTCCTGCTCGGTAGCGGGGTATGGCGTGCATTCGTCAAAGGCCATGACGATGTCCGAATCCAGCGCCCGCTGCACGGCCATGGACTCTTCCGGGCCCATGAAAATTTTCGCACCGTCTACCGGCGAGGCGAAGGTAACGCCCGCTTCGGTAATTTTGCGGCGCTCGGCCAGGCTCCACACCTGAAAACCACCCGAATCGGTAAGAATAGGGCCTTGCCAGTTCATAAAGCGGTGCAGTCCATCGTGGGCTTGGATTACATCGGTGCCCGGACGCAGCATGAGATGAAAGGTGTTGCCCAGCAGAATTTCAGCACCGGTGGAACGGACATCTTCCGGGGTCATGCCCTTGACCGTGCCGTAGGTTCCGACCGGCATGAACGCAGGAGTCTGAACACTACCCCGGGTAAATTGCAGCGCACCGCGGCGCGCTGCACCATCGGTGGCCTTAAGCGTAAAGTCCACCCGTCTTCAGACCCGGGCCGTAACCACGACCCGCTTGCCATAGAGCAGTTGCTCATAGGCATCGGCGGGCGGCTGAAGCACTTGCACGTCACGGAAACCCACCTTGTGCAGCAACCAGGTCAGTGCCTCCACACTCGGCACCAGGCAGATACCGGTGACGCCTGCCTCCGGGGCATGAGTCTCATCCAGCTCATCAATCAGGCCAAAGGTACCCTTAAGCGGACGCACAAAACGATAGGAGCCGAAGTCGACCATGCCGGTCATACCGGGAACCACCTGGGTTTCGATCACAAACACGTCACTGCACAGCGCGCGCGCCAGGCGCAGGGCGCCGACGGGATTTTCAAGGTGATACAACAGGCCCAGCATCAGCACCACGTCAAAAGTACCAAGCTCGCCCGGATCCAGATCAAAAATATCGCTGTGCACAAAACGGATCTCATCCAGGCCCAGAACCTGGCTGATCAGACGGCTGTCCTGAATGTGGCTTTCGCGCTGATCCACGCAGGTAACGTTGCGCAAGCCAGCCTGCGCCAGGCGCGATGCAAACCAACCCTGGTGTGCCGCCAGGTCCAGTGCGGTCAGGCCGGCATAGCCGCCGGGATAAACACCCTCCAGCGTGTGCTCAAGCATGCGCCAGCGGGTAGTATGAATCTCGTCCAGTTCACCACCATGGTAAGTGCGCGTGGTGCTGCCATCGGGCAGTTCAAAGGTGTAGAACCATTCGCGATCGTGCACCTGCTGCAGCAACTCTGACATGGACATTCTCAGTATTTGGATAAGCGGTAGGTTCCGCGGGGGGGCTATTTTGCCACCCTGACTTGCCCCTGCCCAGTCGGAATGCCTGTCCGGCCCACCGATGAGCAGCGCAAGCTGCGTCTCAGGAGATCAACATGGCATCGCCATAGCTGAAAAAGCGATAGCGCCCGGCGACCGCTGCAGCATACGCCGCCATGATCGAATCCCGGCTCGCCAGGGCACTGACCAGCATCAACAGCGTGGATTCAGGCAGGTGAAAGTTGGTGATCAGGGCATCAACCACCCGAAATTCATAACCCGGATAGATAAACAGGCGGCTATCGCCGGCAAACGGCTGCAGCTCGCCCGCTGACCCGGACCCGGCTGCGGCGGTCTCGAGACTGCGTACACAGGTCGTACCCACCGCGATGACCCGGCCGCCGCGGGCACGGGTTTGCGCGATGGCATCGCATACAGCCTGGCTCACCTCGAGGTACTCGGCATGCATCTGGTGGTCTTCAATATTTTCTGCGCGCACCGGTTGGAAGGTGCCCGCACCAACGTGCAGCGTAACGAAAGCCCGTTGAATGCCGCGCGCATCGATGGCGCTCAACAGTTCGTCGTCAAAATGCAGGCCCGCCGTCGGTGCCGCCACCGCGCCGGGCTGACTGGCGTAGACCGTCTGATAGCGCTCCCGGTCCATGGCCTGATCTTCGCGGTCAATATAGGGCGGTAAGGGCATATGACCCTGCTCTTCCAGCACATCAACCAAACGCCCCCCGCACATGCGTAACTCGAAGAAAGGCGCCTGGCGGCCAAGCACTTCCAGCTCACCACCGCCATCGAGCAGCAGTTTCATGCCGGTCGCAGGTTTCTTGCTGACCCGCAACTGGGCCAGGCAGCGATCACCGGGAAGCAGTCGCTCAAGCAGGATTTCCACGCGGCCCCCGGACGGCTTCTGAGCGAACAGACGCGCAGGAATAACCCGCGTATCGTTAAACACCAACAGATCCCCTGGCTCCAGCAAGCCGGGCAAATCCGCAAACTGCCGGTGCACAACATCACCATTCTGACGGTCCAGGCAAAGCAGCCGGCTGGCCCGCCGATCTGGCAATGGATGCTGGGCAATGAGTTCTTCGGGCAGATCGTAATTGAACTGGTCTTTGCGCATGACTCTATCGGTAACAGGTGTTTTGAAATCCAGCGCGAAGGGTACACCGAATTGATCTTGAATTAATCAGGGGCTTTGTTGGCGGTTGTTGTGGGGTGTCCGGTGCTGTCCGGCCGGGCTTTCTGCCTACGACGACATTTCACATTCCTTGGGTATACTCCGCTGGCCTTAAGCTGGAGTGAACGCTTTGATCGCCCAGATAAACTTGCATACGCACCAGATTAATGTTGATTTTGGTGCTGGTATCCCTATTGCTATTCCGCTTGATCCGCATGGCCCGCAACCGGCGTTCTTTACCGATGAGCCGGCCAGCGCCAGACCGTTGCGCGCCGGTGATTACATTGGCGATGTGCGTCTTGGCGGGACCTGCAATGCGGAGGTGGTCGAGCTGATTCCGCATTGTCATGGCACGCATACGGAGTGTCGCGGACACCTCACCAGTGAGCGGCTGCGGGTGCAGGAAACGGTATTTCCGGAGCCCTGCCTCGCGCAACTCATTAGCCTGGAAGGTAAACCCTCTGAAGATGGATATCCGCGGTTTGCCCGCGAGGAACTTCAAGCTGCCTGGCGCAGTGAGCTGCCTATTGAAGCGGCGGTGATCCGCAGTCAGCCCAATACTCCTGAACGCTGTTCGATGGCCTATGAGCATGCCGCTCCTTATGCCGTTTTTGGCGATGAGGCCATACAATGGTTGGCGGCACAGCCGGTCAAGCATTTGCTGGTCGATTCACCTTCACTGGATCCGGCGCATGATGGCGGACGACTCATGGTTCACCGTTACTGGTGGTGTATGGCGGATAATGACGGGCCGGCAGGCCTCGACACCGGTCGTCGCAGTGCAACAGAAATGATCTTCGTACCGGACGCAGTGTCTGATGGTCTGTACTGGCTGGAACCTGGCTTATCGCCTTTGCTCAGCGATGCCACGCCAAGCCGTCCAATCCTCTATCCCGTGGAGCTTTGCCCATGAACGATTCGCACAACACCAGCCAGCTACATGCCCGGGAGCTGGACCAGACAGATCCCCTGCGTCACTGGCGCGATGAATTCTGGATTCCCAAACATGAAGAAGGCGAGCAGTCCTACTTCTGCGGTAACTCGCTGGGCCTCCAGCCGCGTGCCGTCGCACCTTTCATGGACGAGGAGCTTGCCCGCTGGCGCGACCTGGGGGTGGAAAGCCACTTCAAGGGTGAGCGGCCGTGGATGACCTACCTGGACAATCTGAAGGCTCCGCTGGCGCGTGTGGTCGGTGCGTTGCCTGAAGAAGTCGTCGCCATGAATGCACTGACGGTAAACCTGCATTTACTGATGATCAGCTTCTTTCAACCGCAGGGTAGCCGCAACCGGATTGTCATCGAGCGTCAGGCATTTCCTTCTGACCGTTACGCCGTTGAGTCACAGTTGCGCCTGCACGGACTGGATCCGGCCGAATGCCTGGTGGAACTGGCTGCAAAGGGCCCGGAGCGCCTGTTGGAAGAGGACGACATCGAGGATTACCTGCGCCGCGAAGGCGACCGGGTGGCGTTGGTTCTGTGGCCGGGTGTGCAGTACGCCACCGGGCAGTCCTTTGATCTGCAACGCGTTGCCAGTGCGGCGCACAAGGCCGGTGCCATGGTTGGATTCGACCTCGCGCATTCGGTTGGCAATACGCCCCTGGACCTGCATGGATCCGGCGCTGATTTTGCCGCCTGGTGCACCTACAAATATCTGAATGCCGGGCCCGGTGCGGTGGGCGGTGCTTTTGTACACGAGCGGCATCATGGCCGAACTGATCTGCCGCGCCTGCATGGCTGGTGGGGCTGTGCGCCGGAAAGCCGCTTTCTGATGGGTCCGGAGTTTGTTCCTGCCTCAGGTGTTGATGCCTGGCTGATGTCCAACAGCCCGATTTTCTCAACCGCGCCGCTATGGGTATCACTGCAAGTATTCGAGTCTGCAGGTTTCGAGGCACTGCGGGCCAAGTCCCTGAGCCTGACCGCCTACCTGGAGCGGCTGGTTCTCGAAGAGCTCGGCGATGTACTGGAAATCATCACGCCATCCGACCCGTCACGACGCGGATGTCAGCTGTCAATGGCAGTCCGGGAGGGCCGTGAAGCGGGCAGATCGCTGTTTGAATACCTGATTGGCGCGGGCATCGTTGGGGACTGGCGGGAGCCGGACATTATTCGCGCAGCCCCGGTGCCACTTTATAACCGGTATGAAGATTGCTGGAACTTTGTGGCGCAGGTCAAACGCTGGCTCAGCCAGCGTTAACCTGATCCTTGCCGGTCTTTCGCTGAGCCTTACTGAGCGCAGCTCAGCGTATTGGTCAGGCGCACGATGTCGTCGATACGGTCGATCGAGCCTGCTGCCGGACTGATAAAGTCAACATCCAGGTCCCATATGCCGGTGGCATTATCAGCGTATTGAACACCGATTGTGCCCACTTGCTCAAACGTCGCACTACCCGTGCATGTCGGGCAGAATCCGCGGAACTGGAGCGCGGTCAGCAACTCATCCTGAAACGCACCTTCCGCATATAACCAGCGTGGTTGGCCTTCAGCGTCATACAGATAGTGAATGTGCGCCTGGGTTGCCGAGTTGGCAATAATGCTCGCACCCCCAATACCAGCGGTACCCCGGAACCAGAGTCCGGAAAAACTCTGCCTGGGGGTCACACTCTCCGGACAGCTGCGTGACAAGGGTATCGCCCGGTCACTGCCACTGACCCCAAACAGCGTCCAGCTCATGATCGCGTCACTGTCGTCAAGCATCGTGATACCGACCGTACCGACCTGCGTGCCGGCTTGCTCCGCACCATCATTGGTAAAACGAAGCAGTTCGCTCGTCCAGATATTGGAATCAGTCTGGGCCGAAGAGGCGATGTACCACACCGGCGAACCGTCCTCGTCATAGGTGTACCAGACAAAGCCACGGTCATTACCCCCGGGCGTGTACTCAAAGCCCTGGTTGATGCCCGGCCGGGATCCGGGCTGCCACAAACCACCGAATACATTCACCGGGGTGCCGCTATGCTGCATGCTTGCCGTGAGGCGCACCGAGGCCTGACTACTGCCGCTGTTTCTCACGACCACGAACCAACGCCCGGGGCTTACACCGCCATTGATGGTTGCGCGTGGTCCCTGTCCATTGCTGCCGCTGCCGGAGGCCGCAGGTGAGGTGCCGCGGGGGAAGGACACACCTGGCGCATTGCTAAAGGCACTATCGAAGGGTTGCCTGACCAGCTCGACCCTCAGAGCATTATTTTGCGCCACGTTTCCGCCCGCAACGCGAACATCCAGAGAGTCCACGCCCGGGGGCACGTCGATAAACAGGAACTCAGCAGCGCTGTTGGAGCGCATGGCGAATGACGCTTCCTGGCCGTCAAACAGCGGAAGCGCAGCCGGTGTTTCAATTGCTGTACGCACCATGCGAACCGGAACAACCCGGGAAACCGCCGGGTTTGAGCCCGCTTCGGTAATGCGTACGGCGCCCCACAGGGTGGTGCCATCAACCGCAGAAACACCATCCCAGGACATGCGCAAACCAAATACGGCCTCGTCCTCGATAATGCCGGGTCCGGTTACCACCAGGCTTGAATCAGGCGACGCGGATACCACTGCGGTGGCCAGGGTAACTGCCTGAGCAGGCCCGGGTGAGGCACCCGTCCCGTTGTTCCAGTTCTGCACCAGAATCCACCAGTTTCCAGCTGCCGGGTTGGTGACATCGCAGGCTTCAATATCATCGGGCGAGCCGCCAATACATTCGACCTCGTCGAGCTCTGCACGGCCATCGCCATCGCTATCAAAGCCCACATACAGGTCCACGTCCTCCGAGGTAGGCGATAACGTATCCGCGTGCAGCAACAGGGCATTGGCGGGAACATTAATGAGCACGACGGCCACACCGGTGGCACTGTCGAAGGGATCATTATTGGTAGGGTCTTGAACCAGATTAAACGTATTGCTTTCGGTTTCCTGGAAACCACCGGATGCGAACACAGCACCGGACAGGGCGCTGATGCCACTCAATTCAAAGTCCCTGAACCCTGATGACAGCGGGGTAGCGATAAGGAACTCCTCTGGCACACCGGTTGGTTGAATCACGGACAGCGGCATAACCGCATTCGGGAAATTCGGGTTAGTGATATTGATTTTGCCAAACGCCCACTCGCCGCGCGGCACCCCGCTGACATTCACATTAACGGTGATTTCCCGGGTCTGACCAGCATTCAGGGTAAAACTCTGGGGTGAGACGCTGACCTCCACGCCCGGCGACAAATCACTGACCGAGGCATTCCAGGTCACGCCGTTCACAAACGATCCGATACGCCGCGTAAACGAGCAGGTCGTCAGGCAGCTTGCATCGGTAAGACTCGCCAGGTTCAGATTGCGCGGCTCACCGCCAAACTGCGGATTGGAGAAACGAAAATTATCAGCCGTTTCGTCCAGGTAAACTCCGAGCTGAATCGCCTCATCCACCTGGATTCGCCCGGCACCCGTGTCGAAATTGTCGGCCGGGCCAAAATCCGTATTTTTAGCATCCTGGTCAGTGGCCGAGAGCACCAGCATGGAGGCTACCTGCGCCGGTGACACGTTCGGCCGGTCAGCAATGATCAGGGCAGCAGCGCCCGCCACATGCGGCGAACTCATTGATGTGCCGTTTTTGGGCACGATATTGGTGCTCTCGTTATCGGCTGCGAGTATCTGAAATCCCGGTGCCATGAGGTCGGGTTTGAGGATATCCTGCACGGCACCATCGGCAGGACCCCGGCTGGAAAAGTAAGTGACCCGGTCTGCGCCGGCGGGATTGCTGCGGAAACCAAATCCGGTCATTGAGCCCCGATGATTGCTGCCGCTGGACAACCAGTCGCGCAACCCGGTGCCAGCGGCTGCATCGACATGCAGGGACGGCAGGCAGTGATTGTCAGCTGAGGTGGACTGCGCACCGTCAGGTGTGTTGATCAGTATGTAACCGCCGGCGCCGGCTTGCCGGAGATTAAAGCCTTTCTCAATGCGGCCATAATCACCACGGTCACAGACCACGATCTCACCATTAAAAGTACCAGGCGCAAAAGGATTGCTTGATCCCGTCAGGTCATCGCAGGTTTGTTCTGCTGAAGTCTGTTCGGACTCGCCGATACCGCACAGTGCGTTGCCGAAGTCTCCCGCGTAAACAATATTGCGCGTTGCCAGAGACTGCGTGGTCAGTGTCTCGCCAAACAGCGCTCCGGGAGGCGTGGTACTGCCGCCCTGGCTGGCACTCAGGACGCCACCAAGAAAACGATCATGCTGGGCCGCGCCAACCCCCATAATCCAGGGTGCGTTGGCCGGGGAACCGACGGTTGACGGACCGTCAGAGCCGGAATTACCCGCCGAGGTCGAAACGAATACCCCTGCTTCTGCAGCGTTCAGAAAGCTGATCGCAATCGCAGAAGTCCAGGGGTCAGTCGGGTCTGAACCCAGCGAGTAGTTAATGACGTCCACCCGGTCAGCAATGGCCTGATCAATGGCAGCCAGAATAAATGAGCCAGGGCATGTGCCCACTTCCGGTTCATCCGGGTTAGTCTCGTGACAGACCCGGTAGGAAATGATGTTTGCATTCGGCGCTACCCCGGAAACCGTCACCGGGGTCTCATTGATGATGTAATTGAGTGGATTGCCAGCGGCGGTGCCTGCTGTGTGTGCCCCATGATCGCCATCATCGAAACCATTGTTAAAGTTCTCGACAAAATCGGTGGCGGGAAGGTCCTGAACGAAGTCGTAAACTCCGACCAGTTTGTCATTACACAGCACTTGCGCATCACTGCATAAGCCAAGCTGCGAGCCATAGGGGTTGACGTGGTTATGAGCGCTACCGACGCCGGGCGGCAAGCCCTCACCTGGGTCTGCGAAGGACGGATGATTCCAGTTAATTCCCGAATCGATGATACCAACGACCACTCCGGCGCCCCGGTTCTCGGTCAGGTTGCCGGCGCCCTGCCAGACGCGCTCGGCACCCACCCAACGGGGCCCGGCGTCAGTTTGTAATTTGATGAGTTCTTCCTGGTGGACAGACTCCACACCATCCAGTTCGGCAAGCTGCCGGGCCTCCCCCGCGGTAAGCTCTGCAGCAAACCCGTTGAGCCCCATGCGGTAGCGAAAATCTGGCACGATCTCCCGGCCCAGGGCAGCACTCACGGTGGCGCGGAATGACTCAAATTCCGCGTGCATCGTGTTGAGCTGGTCGCGAGCAAGGTCGGAATTTATCTCCAGGCGGCCACGGACATCGCGGACAACGGTAACGTCGGGCTGCAATCCGGAAGCTTGTTCGGCACCCACCATCCGCTCCACCAGGGACGGCTGTTTCAGCACCACAATGTAGCGACCATTGATGGTTGCCGTCTGGCTGCTGTTGGCGGCGACCCTGGCCAGCGCATTGGCACTCAGCAGGGGCGCGGCAAGCGCAACGAAGAGAAGAAGAGTCAGTCCCTTATTGATCTGTTTCATCCCTGGCCCTCCACAGGCTGTCGCATGGTAACCAGCTCTTCCGCACCTGTCGGATGCACCCCGATCGTGGCGTCGAACTGTTCCTTGGTCAGCCCCCATTTTACGGCCACAGCGAATCCCTGGACAATCTCCGGCGCATCAGGCCCTACAACATGTACTCCGACCACGCGGCGTCCCTCGCGTTCCACGATGATTTTCATCAGGGCTTTTTCTTCCCGGCCTGACAGCGTGTGCTTCATCGGGCGGAACTCCGAGCGGTACACCTCGATATCCCCAAAGTGGTGCGGGGCTTCCTCTTCGCTGAAGCCAACGGTACCGACCTGGGGGTTCGAAAACACGGCGGAAGGAACAAATTCATGGTCGGTGGCCCGCTCGATACCACCAAACTGCGTGTCGGCAAAGGCGTGACCTTCCTGCAGGGCAACCGGCGTCAGGTTGATGCGATTGGTTACATCGCCCACGGCGAAAATGTGCGGCTGGTTGGTGCGGGCAAACTCATCCACCGGCACAGATCCATCCGCGCGGCGCTCAACACCGGCAGCCTCGAGTCCAAGACCACGCGTATTGGGCACGCGGCCGGTGGCAGAGAGGATGCAGTCGGCTTCAAGAACTTCACCATTATCCAGGTGAGCCCGCAGCCCGTCGGTGTGTTTTTCGATCCGTTCGATGGTGCTTTCAAAGTGAAATCTGATCCCGTGGGCGGCCATTTCACGTGTTACTACCCGCCGCACATCATGGTCGAAGCCACGCAATACCTGGTCACCCCGGTACACCTGGTGTGTTTCACTGCCCAGCCCGTTAAAAATACCGGCAAATTCGCAGGCGATGTAGCCTCCGCCTACAACAATCGCCCGTTTGGGCAAGTCCCTGAGCTCAAACGCCTCGTTGGAGGAGATCACGTGTTCAGACCCTTCGAACTCCGGACTCCAGGGCCGGCCGCCGACCGCAATAAGAATTTTTTCCGCCCGGAAGGTCTTATCACCAACCGCAATAGTGTGGCTGTCGATCATCGTGCCCCGCCCTTCAAACAGCGTGACACCGGAGCCCTCCAGCAAACGGTGGTAAATGCCCTCCAGGCGATCGAGTTCACCATGCAGCGCGGTAATCATTGTGGGCCAGCTGAAACGGGCCTCGCCCAGCTGCCAGCCATAACCGGCCGCATCGCTGAAGTCATCAGCGAAATGCGCCGCGTAGGACAGCAGTTTTTTGGGTACACAACCGCGTATGACACAGGTTCCACCAACGCGACTTTCCTCGCAGATAGCGACCCGTGCGCCATGACCGGCCGCGATGCGCGCCGCGCGCACGCCACCCGAGCCGGCGCCGATTACGAAGAGGTCAAAATCATATTCCTGAGCCATTGCCATTTTCCTGAATGCTGATTAATTGGTTCTAGTTACGGGTTTTTATCCCGGGCTTTGGTGCTGCAAAAAACGGGTTTGGGGGTCAGTTCCCGGCACAATGTAGCAGTATGCAGGTGAAACAGTCTTGCCGTGCGTGGACTTGCGCTTGACCACCGCTTAGCATGGGCGCGTCCTCACTGTTCAGCAACGCATGCTCCAGGCCAGCCAACTTCTTATCGAACGCCATTTTGAGCCCGTTTTTGCTCCGGTCGACCTGCAGGTCAAGGAACAGGAACTGTGGCTTGTGACCGGCGCCAACGGTGCCGGCAAGACCACTTTGTTACGCCTGCTGGCCGGCCTGTTGCGACCCAGTGACGGCTCAGTTCGCTGCACGGCCCCGGCCATGCGGTTCCTGGGCCATGCCCTGGGTCTCAAGGAAGACCTGACCGTGACGGAAAATCTTGCGTTCGCCGCCGCACTCAATGGCAGCGGCGATCTGTCTCTCAATGCTGCAATAACACAGGTGGGTCTCGATGAGGCACGTTTTCAAGCCGCACGCACCCTGTCCGCCGGGCAGCGCAAGCGTTGCGCCCTGGCGCGCCTGCTGCTGAGCCCCGCGCCACTGTGGTTGCTGGATGAACCTTACGCCAATCTGGATGCTCAGGGCGTGGCCCTGGTCGACCGGCTGCTTGAGGGTCAGTTGTCGCGCGGCGGTTCCTGCGTGATGAGCACCCACGGCGCCCTGCGCCCGCCGAATCTGCCCTACCAGGAGCTCGTCGTGCGCCGGGCCGGGACCACAGCATGAACGGTCATGTCTTTGTGCCCCTGCTCAGAAGGGACCTGTTGCTCGCATTCCGACGCCGCTCGGAGGTCCTGCAACCACTTATTTTTCTGCTGGTCGTGGTCAGCCTGTTCCCGATCGGGGTCGGGCCCGGCCCCCAGATACTCGCGCGCATTGCCGTTGGTGTGATCTGGATTGCCGCCCTGCTGGCGACCGTGCTGTCCCTGGACAGCCTGTTCCGGAGTGATTTTGAGGACGGCAGCCTGGAACAGCTGGTGATCAGCGGTCACCCGCTGGCGCTGGTCGCCCTGTCCAAGGTCCTTGCCCATTGGCTGGTCGCAGGACTGCCCCTGGTGTTGCTGTCACCGCTGCTGGCCGTATGGATGAATCTCGGCGAGGGCGGCCTGATGGTGCTGGTAATCAGCCTGGCCCTTGGTACACCGGTTCTGAGTTTGCTGGGTGCGATCGGCAGTGCCCTGACGGTCAGTCTGCGCGGCGGCGGACAGCTTTTATCCCTCTTGGTGTTTCCGCTATATGTCCCCATCTTGATCATGGCAACCAGCGCCGTCACATCTGCAACCGATGGCCTTCCTTACCTTGGTCAGCTCGGGCTGATCGCCGCAGGACTGGTCGCCGCGCTGACATTGGCTCCCTGGGCCATTGCTGCCGCCCTGAAACTGAGTCTCGAGTGAGCAACGGGTCCCCATGAGTCGCGTCAAAAAAGCTTTCCATCAATTTGGTTCACCCCCCTGGCTGTTTCGCTTCGCCGGCATCCTGTCCCCGATTCTCTGGGTGGCCTGCCTTGGCCTGACCGCCTGGGGTCTTTACTGGGGCGTTTTCCTGGCACCGGAAGATTATCTGCAGGGCGAGAGCGTGCGCATCATGTATATCCATGTGCCGGCCGCCTGGATGTCGATGATGATTTACGCGCTTATGGCGCTGTTCGGCTTTATCGCCCTGGTCTGGCATATCCGCGCTACCGAAATTCTGGCCATGGCCAGCGCGCCGATCGGCGCCGCATTTACCCTAATCGCGCTGATAACCGGCAGCCTCTGGGGCCGCCCCACCTGGGGTACGTACTGGGTCTGGGATGCGCGGCTCACCTCGGAGCTGGTCCTGCTGTTTCTCTACCTGGGTGTTATGGGTCTGTACAATGCATTTGATGAGCCAAGAAAAGGTGCGAGAGCCGCGGCACTTTTAGCAATTGTTGGTGTCGTAAATCTTCCGATCATTCATTTCTCGGTGAAATGGTGGAATACGCTGCATCAACCGGCCAGCATCAGTATCGTCGGGGGCAGTAGCAGTATCGATGCGAGCATGCTGTGGCCGCTGTTGATCATGGCGGTGGCGACCAAACTCTACTATGGCGCCAACCTGTTGACGCGGACCCGCGTCCGGCTGGTCGAGGAAAACCGTAACAAGCGCTGGGTGCGCGATTGGATTGAGGGAAAGCAAGGCTAATGGATCACACACCCTTCATTATCGGCTCATATGCTGCAGCAGCAGTCATTCTTGGCTGGTGTGCACTCGCCCCGGTGCTGCGCATGCGTAAAATTCGCGGGGAAATCAACGAACAAATGCGGCGCGAATCCGCGAGGAACAGCTGACATGCACTCGAAACGCAAAAAGCGCCTTATCGGCGTTTTGGTCATCTTCACCGGGGTCATGGTTGCTGGCGGCATTACCGCCTGGTCCCTGCAGCAAAATATGCTGTATTTCGTCACCCCCGGCGACCTCGCCGAGCAACCCATACCGACCGGCCGGCAGTTTCGACTTGGCGGGCTGGTGGAGCCAGGCAGTGTGGAGCGCGGCGATGACGGTCTGACCGTTGAGTTTCGCGTCACTGACGGTGAAGGCACCATGCAGGTCGCTTTTGACGGCATTCTGCCGGACCTGTTCCGCGAGGGCCAGGGCATCATCGCCCGCGGGGCGCTGAACGATTCAGAGGTTTTCGTGGCCTCGGAGGTACTCGCCAAACACGATGAAAATTACATGCCACCGGAAGTCGCCGCGGCGCTGGCGGAAAAAGGTCACCCCTTGCCGGCCGCCGTAGAGCAAGTCAATGACCGCTGAACTCGGCCAGATTGCACTTATATCCGCGCTGCTGGCCAGTATTAGCCTGGGCCTGTTTCCCATGCTCGGCGCGCGTTACCAGAACCAGCAGCTGATGGCCCTGGGCACGCCGGGTGCCATCATCCAGATGATCCTGGTGGCGTTTGCTTACGTGATGCTGACCTGGGCGTTCGTGCAGCATGACTTTTCTGTCGAGTACGTGGCCCTGCACAGCAATTCGGCGCTGCCGCTGATGTACCGGTTCACCGCCGTGTGGAGCGCGCATGAGGGCTCACTGCTTATGTGGGCGCTGATTCTTTCGCTGTGGATTCTGGCCGTGGCGATGTTCAGCAAAACTTTGCCAAGGGATTTCCGGGCCCGGGTACTGGGTGTCATGGGCTGGATTGGCGCTGGATTTCTCCTGTTCATTATCTTCACTTCGAATCCTTTCGGACGGCTGCTGCCGGCGGTAAGCGAAGGCCGGGACATGAACCCGCTGTTGCAAGACCCGGGTATGATTATCCACCCACCCATGCTGTACATGGGCTATGTCGGCTTCGCCGTGGCGTTTGCCTTTGCCGTGGCGGCCCTGCTGGGCGGCCAGGTCACGCGTGAGTGGGTGCGCTGGATGCGCCCCTGGACCCTGGTTGCCTGGGCCTTTCTCACTTTCGGGATCGCCCTGGGCAGCTGGTGGGCTTACTACGAGCTTGGCTGGGGTGGCTGGTGGTTCTGGGACCCGGTGGAAAACGCCTCCTTTATGCCATGGCTGGTCGGTACCGCCCTGATTCATTCCCAGGCGGTAACCGAAAAAACCGGTGCTGTTCAAGAGTTGGACGTTGTTGCTGGCCATCTCCGCGTTCTCGCTGAGCCTTTTGGGCACCTTCCTGGTGCGCTCCGGGGTCATTACCTCAGTGCATGCCTTTGCCGCCGATCCAACCCGTGGCACATGGATTCTTGTCGGCCTCGTGATCGTGGTGGGTGGCTCCTTGGCGCTGTTCGCCGCCAGGGCACCAAAAATGGCCCAGGGCAGTGGTTTCGACACGGTCTCGCGTGAGTCCTTACTGATGCTGAACAACCTGGTCTTTGCGGTCATGACCGCCATGGTTCTGCTCGGCACGCTGTACCCGCTGGCTGTCGAGGCCATGGGTGGCGAGAAAATGTCTGTCGGCGGGCCCTACTTCGGCATCATGTTTGCCATGTTGCTGATACCGCTGGTCATCGCCTTGCCAATCGGCATGTTTGCCCGCTTCAAACAGGACCGGATTGGCCGCATTCTCATCCAGTTGCGTTGGCCGATGGTGCTGGCGGGTGTGGGTGGATTGCTGACGCTATGGCTCGCCCCGGAAGCCGGCCTTAAGGCAGCAGCGGGCGTTGCCGGGGCCTTCTGGCTGATCGCTGCGAGCCTCGCCTGGCCCCTCAAGCGTCTCCGCGGTGACGGCCAGAAGTCCGGCTTCACCCGCGCGGAAGCCTCCATGACCCTGGCACACCTGGGCATGGGTATTTTCATGGTGGGCATTTCACTCACCGATGCGACCAGCACGGAAAAGCACCTGCGCATGGCCCAGGGCGACTCATTTGAAGTGGCCGGCTACAACTTCCAGTTTGATGGGACACGCGTGGTCGAAGGACCAAATTTCATCGCTGATGAAGGCGCGTTTATCGTGACACGGGATGGCAAGCAGGTGGCAGAACTGGCGCCGCAAAAGCGCCGCTATCTGCGCCAGGGACAGATCATGACCGAGGCGGCGATTGATCCCGGGCTGACCCGTGACATCTACGTGTCTCTCGGCGAACCGCTGGACGATGGCGCCGCCTGGGCGGTACGCCTGTACCACAAGCCCTTCATTCGCTGGATCTGGCTGGGCGCCCTGTTCATGACCGCCGGCGGTCTGCTGGCGGCCGGAGATAAACGTTATCGGGCACGCCGCCGCGTGAACGAGAAGGTGCGAGGAGACTCGTCCGGCGCAGTGGCTGCTGGTAAAGCGGTGCCTGCATGAGCCGTATCCTGCCACTGACCCTGTTTCTTGGCCTGATCGCATTGCTGGTCTACGGACTGTTCAATGCGGATGGCAAGTCAGACCTGCCCTCGCCATTAATCGGCAAGCCAGTGCCCGAGTTCGCCTTGCCCATGTTGTACGAGCCGGAACAACTGGTTACCGATGACGAATTGAACGGTACGCCCTACCTGGTGAATTTCTGGGCCAGCTGGTGCGTAACCTGCCGCGCGGAGCATCCTGTTCTCGAAGCGCTGGCAGAAACCGGACGCATACGGATTGTCGGGGTCAACTATCGCGACGAATCAGTCGACGCCAAAAACTGGTTGAGCCAGCGCGGCAACCCTTATGACCTGGTACTGACTGATTTCAGCGGGCGGGTCAGCATCGATTTCGGGGTTTATGCCTCACCGGAGACCTTCCTGGTTGATTCCTCCGGAACCATCGTTTTCAAACACCTGGGCGCCCTGACTCCCGAGATCATCGAGCAGGAAATCTTCTCGCGCATAGATAATCCGGCGGGCACTGACTCTTGAAACCTCTGCAAGGAATTTCGCGACGGTTTACCGTCGCAGGCCGTTCGATAATCCTCAGCATGGCTATGACGCTGTCAATGACCGCGCTTGCTGTTGAGCCTTTGACGTTTGAATCGCCGGAGCAGGAAGAGCGTTTTGACGACCTGACGCAGGAACTGCGCTGCCTTGTCTGCCAGAACCAGAGCCTGGCCGATTCCGATGCCGTACTTGCCCAGGATTTACGCAACGAGGTCTTCGTGATGTTGCAACAGGGCAACAGCAACGAGGAAATCAAGCGTTTCCTGGTCGACCGCTATGGTGATTTCGTGCTGTACCGGCCGCCGTTTCGCAAAGACACGCTGCTGCTCTGGCTGTCGCCGCTGCTGTTGCTGACCACCGGCGGCATCGTCATGGCATTTACCATCAGCCGCCGCCGCGTCATGCTGGCAGAGCAGGCGCTGGAAGAGGCCGGGCTTGAAGGCTCATACCTGGAGCCCTGGGAACGCGAACCTGAACCCGGCGATGAAAATGATCGGGAGTCACGGTCATGACGTTCTGGGTGCTTGCCGTACTGATTCCCCTGTTGACCGCCATCGTGCTGTTCTGGCCCATGTTGCGGGGCAAGAGTTCCACCCTTGGGCTTGGCATTGCATTGCTTCTGCTGCTGCCGGCCGCCACCCTGCTGGTCTACCAGGGCGTGGGCTCGCCGCGCTCCCTGCAACCGCCTGTGGCGGCAGCCGATATACCGCCAGACGCGGATATGACGACCCTGGTGGCTGAACTACAGGCGCGCATGGAGGCCGAACCGGACGATATAGCCGGCTGGATGCTGCTGGGTCGCAGTTACCGCTCCTTGCAACAGTTTGATGCCTCCCTGGCAGCATTCAGACAGGCCAATGAACTGGCACCCAATGATCCGGGCATCATGGTCGAGGTGGCCGAAGCCATGATCTTTGCTGCAGGCCCGGGCAATATGGACCCCGAAGTACCGTTTATTCTGGAAGCCGCCTTACGCCTTGAGCCGCAACTGCAAAAAGCCTTGTGGTTATCAGGCATGGTGGCCATGCAAGCTGGCGATGATCTGGAAGCCATCCGTCAATGGGACGGGCTCATGCCCCTGCTCGAGCCCGGCTCGGCAGTCGCCGGCAGCGTTCAACAGCAAATCGATGCAGCGCGCACCCGCCTCGGCTTGCCAACGCAGCAGCAACCCAACGTGGGCTGGGCCGGCATCGAGTTGGTGGTTCAGGCACCGGATAACCTGCCGAACCTGAATCCCGAATCTGCACTTTTCATCATCGCCCGCGATCCCAGCGCACCCAACCCGCCCCTGGGCGCCGTGCGCCTGTCACCCGCATTCCCGGCACGGGTTCGCGTCACCGATGCCAACAGCATGATGCCGCAACGCCCGATCTCCGGCGCCGACCAGGTGCAACTCGAAGCCCGCCTGTCCATCAGCGGCAATCCGCAGGCCGGCGAAGGTGATCTGCAAAGCGAAGCCATCATCGTCTCCCCCGGTACTGACGCTCTACAGGAACTCATCCTGAAAATGCCCTGAGGGGTTTTGTTGACGGTTGTGGTGCGGTGTCCGGGTCTGGCCGGCCTGTCTTTCGGCCTGCGGCTTCCCTCGTTCGATTGCGCTTGGTGGGGTCGGTCACACAAATCATCCTGATTTGGGTGACCTTATTTCGCCCTCCCTGGCGAAATAACCCCAGCCGCTCCATCTCTCTCGGCTCAAGCCCTTAATGGCCGGACAGACCCGGACACCGCACCACAACCTGCATCCCGGCCGCCGGATACCTCTTCACCCTCAGCTACGGCGATGCCGTGATTTCTGTTGTCGTTACCTCTCACACCCTCAAACGGCGTGCGACCCTCCATCCCCCAAGAACCAAAGCCGGACAGCAGTGTGGTTTTTCATCCAGCTGTACTTTCAGGTTAGCGGCCTGGGTTTGTCGCTAAGGGGCATGAAGAGGAGCCCATCAGAGGTTGTTATTAAGGTACGGAGGCGTGGGCGGTATTAGGATCAGTGCGTTGGGGGTGTTGGAGTATCGAGGAATTGTTTGATTCACTCGATGCAGGGGTGGGCGCGGGTGTGCCTGGTTTCGGGCCATTAGGGCTTGAGCCGAGAGAGCCTTAGCGACTGGGGGCATTTCGCCAGGGACGGCGAAATGAGGCTGCTCAAATCAGGATGATTTGTACAGCCGACCCCACAAAGCGGAGGTGAATGAGGGAAGCCGAAGGCCTCAAGCCAGGCCCGAAACCAGGCACACCCGCGACCAGCCCGGGCGCTAAAGCGACCAACCACCCCGGCCTTCAATAAAAAAAACGGGCCGGCACAAGGCCGGCCCGCTTCCCTTGGCTGTGCCGGCAAGAAGGGAGAGTACCCACCGGTCAGCTGTCTTCACCGGGCTCGCAATGGCGGGCACCTTTGCAGGCACACGCCAAAGTCCACCGTTCCCGGTAGGGAGCAGCTTGAGGGTCCACGTAAGGGGATTAACGTGGTTTTACAAGACTGTTGCAAAGAATGACGAACAGCGGCTGCAGGCATGAGCCTGTAACCGCAGGACGGAGAAGAAGTGACTTAACCAATCCATGGTTCGTTCCCGTGCGTTGAGCAGCGGGGCCATCCTTTGCGTCTCCTTGCTTAAAAAGTAACAGACGGCTGGAAAAATGCAAGTCCGGTCAGGACGCTTCGGACTCAGATTCATCGCTGCCCCGGTCCGAGTCCCCGCTTGCCTTGGCAAGCAATCCGCGTTGCGCATAATCCCCGCGCTGTGCAGCGGCCAGAATGCCGCGCAGGATGTTCATTTCGTTATCGTCGGGCCGCGCGCGGTTGAACAGGCGGCGCAGGCGCATCATGAGTTTCTTGGGATGGTCTGGGTTCAAAAAGCCTATATCCAGCAGGGTCTGTTGCAGGTGTTCATAGAACCGTTCCATTTGCACCGCATCAACCGGGTTCCAGTCCAGGGCGGGAATCTGGGTGCCGCCGCCACCCAGCGCCGCCATGCGCAGGTCATAGGCGATCACCTGCACCGCCTGGGCCAGGTTTAATGAGCCAAAGTCCGGGTTGGTCTCGATATGCACCAGCTTGTGACAGCGTTGAATCTCGTCATTGGTCAGCCCATAAGCCTCGCGTCCAAACAGAATGGCCACATCACCTTCTGCTGCCTCGCCGAAGGTTTCCTCGGCGGCGGCCCGCACATCCATCTGCGGCATCGACAGGCTGCGCAGCCGGGCGCTGGTACCGAGCACCAGGCGACAGCCGTCCAGGGCCTGCTCAAGGTTGTCATGCACTGCTGCGGTATGCAGCAGGTCTGCTGCGCCGGAAGCAAGCGCCGTCGCATCAGCCGATGGCCAGGTTTTGGGCGACACAAGGTGCAGCTGCGAGAGACCCATGACTTTCATGGCACGGGCAGCTGATCCGATGTTGCCCGGATGGGTTGTGTTGATCAGGACGATGCGAATCCGCCCAAGGCGCCCTGCCCCGGGGTCGTTGGTTCTGTTATCATTCGCGCCCTTCGAATCGACTTGCTCTGAGCCCATGCCACACCCCGCGATCAATATTGCTACCGAGGCCGCTTTCGCGGCCGGTGAAATCATGCGCCGCAGTCTGCGCAATCTGGATACGGTTCCCGTAGCCCGCAAGGCGCGCCACGACTATACGAGCGAAGTCGATCGGGCCTGCGAGGCCGCTATTGTAAACAAAATAAGCCGTTTTCATCCGGATCACGCGTTTCTTGGTGAAGAGGGCGGCGCGATGGGCGAGAGTGACACCGTGTGGATCATCGACCCGCTTGATGGCACCAGCAATTACCTGCATGGCTACCCCCATTTTGCCGTTTCCATCGCGCAACAGGTCAATGGCCGCACCGAGCATGGTGTGATCTACGACCCGATGCGCGATGAACTGTTTATTGCCAGTCGCGGCAAGGGTGCGTTTCTCAACAGCAAGCGCATTCGCGTCTCGGACCGTAAAACGCTGGACACCGCCATTCTGGCCACCGCATTTCCGTTTCGCGACCGCGGCTCCATGCCGGTCTACACCAAGATTTTCAGCAGTGTTTACCGCAAGGTCGAAGATATCCGTCGCGGTGGTTCAGCCGCCCTGGACCTGGCCTGGACCGCTGCCGGTCGCCTGGATGGTTATTTCGAATTGGGCCTGAAGCCCTGGGATGTGGCCGCCGGCACGCTGATCGTGCGCGAGGCAGGTGGTGTGGTGTCTGATTTTGATGGAAACGACGGGGTCGAGACCGCGGACAGCCTGCTGGCTGCACCCTTCAAGCTGACGTTACCGCTGCGCCAGCTGATTACCCCGCATTGGCAAGCTGACCGGAAATAGGCCGGGAGCCGGCGGTCCACATTGGACCGCGTAGTGGCCGCCGGGCGTCATAAACGCGCACTCCAATCCCCACCCGGCATGGCCACCGGGGCTAATCGGCCAGGTAGCCCGGGGTATGACCGTGGGCTATTTCCTCATCGACTTCCGCCTGCCACTGGAAGATGTTCATTTCGATAAACACGAAAGCAACCAGCCACAGGAAAGCATCCCAGAAATCCAGAAAATCGCCCTCGAAGCCCCAGTAGATCGCAGTCGCCAACAGCGTGGAATACAGTAGCGCCTTGCACACCTTAAACCACCCAATCAGGCGCTGGCCCAACTGGTTACGCAGCTGCAGCAACACCTCAACTTCCAGCACCAGCACAACCAGCAACCAGGCCGCGGAGTTGATTACATCCACGATGCCAAGATAGTAAATCGCCTTCAGCCGCCGCCAGGGTCCCGATGATTTCGGTGCCTTCAATACGCACCAGCGACTCAGCCTGCAAGGCCGCGCAGGACAATGCATCCAATGCCGGGTACTGGTCCAGCGTTTCAATCCAGCTATAGCTTGTGCCGACCAGGCTGCAGACGTCCTGAACCACAAACGGCACGACCCCGGCCACCTGCTGCCAGGCCCCGATATAGCCGAAAAACGAAGTAATAATGAAGAAGTAGCACACAGACCGGACACCGGTCAGCAGCCATTTGAGTCCGCCGCGCAGCTTCTCGTCGGGAATTACCGCCGTCTCCAGCTCAAACAGCCACAGCAACACCAGCCAGGCCAGCGTATCTATGGTGTCGGAATAGGCCTCGAGCACATTGCCCCAGTTGATGCCCTCGCTATACAGGTGCGGCGCCGCCAGCGCATTCTCACGCCAGAAGAAAAAAAGGTTTGCGGTCAGTAACAAAAACACCGCGTATTTGAAGAATACGAACAGCCGGGCCGGCTTTAGCCAGGCACGGTGGGTAATGGCATCGACTTTCATCGGTCAGTTGGGCGCTTAATCCAGCTCAAGCATAAGGCGCTGGTTCATGTAATTGATACGCGTCCCCAGGGCACGGGCCACGAGCTCATGGATAGCTCCGGAGAGACGCGAGTCTTGCAGATCATCGTTGCTGATGAACTCGGTGGCGAGGAAATACAGCACCGAGTCCACATCAGCCACCACCGTGGCGGTGCGTTTACGGCTCGGCATAAACATGGACAGTTCGCCGATCAGGGAGCCTGGTCCGAACTTCTTCACGCGGTGACTGCCGGAACCTTCCGTTTCGATGTAGGCCGACAGAGCACCGCTCTCCAGAATATAGAATCCGTTATCAATATCGCCCTGGAGAAACAGCGGTTTCCCCTCACGGACATTAACCTTGCGCAGGGCGTTCATGATCAGCTCAATGCGGTCAGGGTTATCCAGAATCTGTTCCAGCTGCTCACGCACGGTCATGCGCGACAGGCCCGGTGTGTATACCTTGAGAATCTGCTCCTCAACATACTCGACCGCGTAATCAAGGTCGTTGAAGAACAGCGGCATCTCGTTGTCCTCACTGACGGCGCCCAGGCTTTGCAGCTGCATCTGGATGTCCATGGGTACATCCGAATACAGCAACCTCAGGCCGTTCGCCTCACAATGACGCTTCACCTGCAAAAACGTGTTGAGCGCGGAGATATCCATGCCGGTAACCCGCTTGAAGTCGAGCAACACGCACAGGTGATCATCCGGGGATGCCGCCAGGTCACTCTTGATCCGGTCGAGGATCGCATTGGCTGTGCCAAAAAACAAAAAGCCACGCAGCGTATAGACCAGGGAGCTGGTGCCGTGCTTGTCCAGCGTCATATTGATACTGGGCGGACGCTCGACCGAAGAGCGGTACTCGCGCAGGGAGTAACGTCCGTGGATCGCACTGATCATGCTGTAGCGCAACACGAACAGGATCACGGTCAGCACGATTCCGGTCAGGACCCCCATCATGAAGTCCACAAAAATAACCATGCCCAGAATGATGCATACGATCAGAAAATCGACCGGCTGAAAGCCACGCACGCGCTCAAACAACCACTCCACAACCATACGGTAGGCAAACATGAAAATGGTTGCGCCCACGAGCACCTTGGGCATCAAGGCCACCAGCCAGCCGCCGGACCAGGCGATCAGCAAACAGGTGAGCGCACCGACCACCGGCATCAGCCGCGTGCGTGCGCCAAATTCGCGGTACAGCATGGTTGCGGCCACATCCGTATAGCCCGGCGGACTCGCCGCCCCGACACACAGCAGGTTGCCGATACCCTGGCGCTTGATTTCGCGTGAGCTCTCAATTTCCGAGCTGCCGGAACTGCTCAGGGCAGTCAACGACATGGACACGCTAAGCAGCGCCAGGAATACAATGGTGAACATTTCCGGGAGCACAGAGTAAAGAAAAGCAAAATCGATGGCGCCGGGTGAAAACAGCTTGAGCATGACCAGCGGTGTTTCGGTTTTCGCCGGCAGGTTGAACAACCACCCGCCTTCGATCAGCTGCTGTTCGCTAAACCCAAACGCCTGGACCGCGCCATAGAAGCCACCGAAGATAAGCACCGCCACAGCGGGAAAGGCCCACGCCTTGCGCAGGCGGTTCATGAACAGAATCATGAAAATACCGCAACCAACGGTGACCAGGAGTTTTATCAAGCCGTCACCGGAAGCAAGCTGCGCAGGCAGCGCCGCGGAAATCGGATGATCCGTGGTGACATAAATCGCCGCATCCAGCAACAGCCAGCCAACACCCGCCATAAATCCGCAGATCACGGGAAACGGCAGTAATTCGAGTAGCCTGGCGAGGCGGAAATGACCAACAATAATGAAACTGACGGAAACCAGCAAAGAGGTGCCGGCAATCATTGCCAGCATCGTCGACAGTCCTCGTTCTCCGGTAACCTCCGGTCCAAGCTGACCCACCAACACGGTGGCCGCGGAGGCCAGAATGACCACGCCCTGCTCGTCCACTGCTGCGATGTGAACACGGCTGTCGCTGGTTAAGGCGACGAACAGGCCGAGCAGCCCCCAGCCGACCAGGATCAGGGTTACACCCAGGGGCAAAAAGGGCGTAAGCGCTCCGGAAAACAGAATGGTTGCAAAGCCATAGCCCCACAGCGCATTGTCCAGTCCGTCAAACAGGCCAAGGACCCCATCAGACAACAGGTTGCGCTTTCTTGCCGGGCTTTCTGACATTCGCTATTTAACTCCAGGCCGCGCAGGGTGCGGCGCAGGTTTTTTTATGACCGGGACTGGTAGGCACGGCAGGCATCGCCAAACGCCTGAAACAGGGCGAGGGATACCGGATTGTCCTGCACTTGCCATTCCGGATGCCATTGTACGCTGAGATTGAAACCCGGTGCGTGAAGCACGGTAAACGCCTCGATCAGTCCGTCTCCGGCCCGTGCTTCGACACACAACTCTTCGCCGAGACGATCGACCCCTTGTGAATGCAGGGAGTTGACCTCCGCACGGTCCGTTCCGGTTATGCGTGCGATCATCCCGCCGGGCTCGAACAACACCTCGTGGGACGGACCGTACTGAACCTCGACCGGGTCTTCGGTATTTTCCTTGTGCATGCCATAGCCCGGCTGCTCATGAACTTTCTGGTGCAGCGTACCGCCAAAGGCAACGTTCATTTCCTGGAAACCGCGGCAAATGGCAAAAATGGGCATACCCACGCGAATCGCCGCAGGAATCAGGGCCAGCGATGCCAGGTCGCGTTCCGGATCATGCCAGGTGCCGGCCTCGCTTGGCTCGCCCAGGTAGTGACGCGGCTCGACATTGGACGGACTGCCGGTCAGCAGCAAGCCATCAAGATGATCGAGAATCGCCAGCACATCGAAATCCCCGGCCAGCGATGGCAGACCGACCGGATAGGCCTGAGAACCCTGCCAGACGGCTGCCAGGTACTTCTCGCCAACCATGTGAAACGGATGCAGGCCAACCATGCGGCGATCTGATACAACACCGACAACCGGGTGTGTGGCGCTGCGACTCATGATTGCACCCCGGGCGCGCGGGCCGGATCAGCCGCAAACAGGCACAGAAATTCGGTGGCCAGGGTTGCGCCGGCAAAGGCGGTAATCTCACCCACGTCATAGGCCGGGGACACCTCGACCAGGTCGGCCCCGACCAGGTGAATGCCGGCCAGACCACGAATAATTTCCAACGCCTGGTAAGAGCTCAGCCCCCCGCACACGGGTGTTCCCGTGCCCGGAGCAAATGCCGGGTCAAGGCAGTCGATGTCGAAGGTCAGGTACACCTTGCGGTCGCCCACCACTTCGCGGATGCGCTGAGCAACCGCCTGCGGCCCGTGCTCATGTACCCAGCGTGCATCGAGAATATTGAATCCCATCGGGTCATCATTGACCGTACGCAAACCAATCTGAACCGAGTTTTTGTCGTCGACAAAGCCCTTCCTGACCGCGTGATAAAACATGGTGCCATGGTCAATACGCTCGCCATCATCCGGCCAGGTATCCGAATGCGCATCGAAATGCACCAGGCACACAGGCCCATGAACCCTGGCGTGCGCCTCAATGACCGGATAGCTCACAAAATGATCGCCCCCAAGCACCAGCGTTGCCACGCCTGCCTGCACGATGCGGTCAATGTGCGCAGTGATTTCTGCCGGCACACCCGCCGGGTTGCCGTAATCAAAGTTGCAATCGCCGTAATCGATGATCGACAGGGCTTCGAGCGGATCAATCTTCCATGGCCAGGGGCGCGCCCAGGTCATGCTGCTGCTGGCCGCACGCAATGTACGCGGGCCAAATCGTGCACCGGGCCGGTTGGATGTGGCCGTATCGAAAGGAACACCTGTCACTGCCACATCCACGCCAGTCAGGTCACGGGTAAAGCGGCGGCGAAGAAAGCTCTGCGCGCCTGCATAGCTCGGTGCCGAGGACAGCTTGCCGGTCAGACCCTCACCCGTGAATGCATTATCCCAATCTCCCCCGCGACCCATAATATTCTCCATTAGCAATCCGCCATCTTCTCAAAGTCCGCCGGGCAGAGGAAGCACAAACCCGGCGAATGCTGAGGTATGCTCACAGTATGACAAGTTTGAGCAATCGGCTCTGTGCAGGTGGTCCACAATTGGATGTGGCCCACGTTTGAGCGCGCCGCCCATCAGCGCAGCTGCCTCTGAGCGACCCCGCCACAACCGGGGTCAGTGGATTAAATGGACGGTCTACCTGCTCCTGCTGTGTAACGGCGTCTTTTACACGGTAGAAGAATTCCAGATGGCCGAGCACACCATGCGCCAGGGCGGCGGTTTGTTTGAATGGACCGAGGCCTTTGCCACCACCATCGATAACTTTGCCTGGTACGGCCTGCTGTTCGCTTTTGAGCTGGAAACCTATGCACTGGAGGATGACACCTTCGAAAAACGCTGGGTGCCCTGGGCCCTGCATGGGGTGCGGGTGATCTGCTACCTGATGCTCACCCACACGGTCATTGCCCGGATGGCGGCATTGGACAAAGCCTGGGAGGCGCCCGCCCGCCCGGACATCAGTAACCTCTGCCAGGTCGCTGACCAGGAGATTTCCTGGGGCTTCAACTTCGATTACGAAACGATTACTACCGCCAATTGCGCCAATTTCACCACTGACACGTCCTTCTACATGCTGGAGGAAACGGTGATTACCGACTCGGCCGGCTGGCGCATGGAGAAAGAACAGACGACCGTGGACCTGATGGATGCGCTCGTCTGGTTGCTCGTCATCTGGTCCATCGAATTAGCCATTTGGCTGCAAAACCGGGACATCAGCGGCGGACGGCTAATGCTCGCGACCTACGCGGCCAAGGCTTTCTACCTGGTGTTATTCGGCAATGCCGCCTGGTGGATCTACACCGGTCATTATGTCTACGCCTGGGACCAGACTTTATGGATACTCGGCTTCTGGGCCATTGAGCGAAACATGTCCGAGTGGCGGGGTGATTTGCGCGAACGTGACCGCGAGCGTGGCGGCAGTTCCCTGGAGTCAGTGCAAACCTGATTCACGCAGGCAGTTCGCCCACGGCGCGAAACGCCTCTTCAATGGCATTATGCGTGTAGGCCTCGCTGGAGGCATCTGCATTGGCAATCGCAATATTGCCAAACGATTGGCGTGCAATTTCATGCGGCCACTCGCCGTCTTCAAAGTCCGGATCCCACAGGTCCGTGTACCAGTAGGCGTAACCATGCGGCCAGCGATTGACCGTGATGGCCAGAATGTCTTCGCTTACATCCAGGCCATAGGGACCCAGCATGCCGTCCAGCACAGTGCGCACTTCGCGCTCGTAGTCCTCGAATTCCAGCGCCAGCATCTTCGCGCGTGATGCCCGCAGCCGGTCCTTCAGGGTCATATCTCCGGGGGGCTCTTCAATGGAACCCCAGAACACCAGGTTCACCGGACCTGCCTGGTTGTCCCAACTGCCCTGGGCGAAGCCGCCGGCCGTATTGCCCTGCCAGACATACACATTCGCATGCATGCGGCCCGGGCAATGCGCGGTGCTTAAACCGGCCTGCCGGACTGCTTCGCCATCTTTCAACAACACATTGGTCAGCAGCAAGGGGCTTTTGACCTGGTAGCCCAGGGCTGTCTTTTGCGTGTCAGAAAGCCCGGGCGCCAGGTGCGGAATGATGCTGTGGTAGCAGGCCAGCACCACGTGGCGTGCATGGACGGCCGACAGCTGCCCATTGTTCAGATACAAGATTTCCGCATCGCTGCCATCGTCGCCATTGGCCGTATGCACGACGGTCGAATTCAGGCGCAGGCGAACCGGTGACCCAGGCGTGTCGAGCTGTGCGTAGTCAAACCGGGCGATGGCAATATTCTCCACATTGGCCCCGGGTGCGACCGCAGGAATGAGCTGCTGCAGCATGAGCCGGGCGACGCTGGCATTGCCGTCTGGGAACATTGCTATGTGATAGTCGTACCCGTGTTCCTCGTGGCCTTCTCCGAGCAGGTTCCAGCCTGGCAGCCCTGTCTCCAGCGCTTCCCTTACGGACAGATTGATCGCGCTGAAGCCTTCGGCACCGTGAGTGATGTTGTTGAACAGGGCAAGGCATTGATCGTTCAGGCCACCGTAATCGCGCAGAAAATCGAAGTAGCTCATGGCACTCAGCCATGCCTCGCGCTGTTCCGGGTCTGTTTCCGGCAGCACGTCTGTTTCCGCCAGGTAAAACGCTTTCAGCTGCGCGCGCGATGTCTCGCTGATTGGCATCTGGTCGATCGAGGCGACCATCACCTGCGGATCCGAATGGCGCAAAACCGCTCCGGGCAGGAGTACATTCTCACCAAAGGTCTCTTCATCAAACCAGGTGCAGGGTTGCCCCGGACCGCTATACCCATAGGCGAACCCGGTCTGATCAAGCAGCGCCGGTATGTCGACACCCAGGCGCTCGAGCATGGCGTAAACCACGGGCGAAAAGCTCTCGTATTCCAGGTTGTGCACGCCGCCGAGGGCCAGGCGCATCTCGCCGCCCTGGTGGAACTCATTGCGCTTGGCATGTCCGCCAAAATCATCATGGTTTTCCAGGATCAGGATGCGCGCATCGTCACCGAACCGGTCCTGGTAGTAGAGGGCCGCAGCCAGACCGCTGATACCGCCACCGACCACCACCAGGTCATATTGCTCACCGGTGTCCTGCGCGTCGCTGAAGCGTATACCCTCTCGAGCAAGCTGATGCGCCGCCTCAAATGAGCCAGGGTGAGAACCGCGCAAACCCGTCAGGGTCGGCGGATAAACAGCGTCTGGAACGGCGGTCGCGGCAGTCACTGCACCGATCGGCAAGGTCAGGCCAAGCGCCGCAAGGCTGCTGTCCGCCAGAAAATCCCGGCGCGTGATTGGCTGCCCCATACCAAGTTGCCGGTCAGACTTTTTCATCTTTAAGTGGCGAGTTGTTGCGCTGTGAGATCGAGACACAATCGCGCCTTGTCGATCAGTTCATCAACCTGGGCACGCGTGATGACCAGTGGCGGTGAAACGATCATGGAGTCACCGACGGCACGCATAACCAGTCCGTTGGCAAAACAATGGTCGCGGCAAACACCGCCCGCGCCAAGGTCCTTGTGAAAACGCTCGCCACTGGCTTTGTCGGCGACGATCTCGATCGCACCCATCAGGCCAATGCTGCGCGCCTCGCCGACGATCGGGTGATCAGCAAGGCTGGCAAGACCCTTTGCCAGGTACGGCGCGGTATCCTCACGCACCCGGTCAATGACGCCCTCGGACTCCAGCGCGTTGATGTTTGCCAGGGCCACCGCACAAACCGTCGGATGACCCGAATAGGTATAACCATGAGCGAACTCACCACCCTCTGCACGCATGACCTCAGCGATGCGTGACCCGACGATGGAGCCGCCCAGCGGCAGGTAACCGGAGGTGACACCCTTGGCAAAGGTAATCAGGTCCGGCTTGATACCCAGGTGCTGGCTGCCAAACCACTCGCCCAGGCGACCGAAGCCGGTGATCACCTCATCGGCAATCAACAGGACATCATGGGTGCTGCAAATTCGCTGAATCTCGTCCCAGTAACCCGGGGGCGGGATGACCACGCCACCAGCGCCCTGCACCGGCTCAGCAATAAAGGCGGCAACATTTTCCGCACCCAGCTCAAGAATTTTGGCTTCAAGCAGGCCGGCCTGCTGCAGACCAAAGGCCTCCGGAGACTGATCGCGGCCCAGGCCAAAGTGATAGGGCTGCTCGATGTGGTGGATAAAGTTCACCATCGGCCCGAGCTGCTCATGCATGGGGCCCATGCCACCCAGCGTCGCCGCCGCGACCGTGCTGCCGTGATAGGCATTCTTACGACTGATGATGAAGCGCTTGTCCGGCTGGCCAACCAGGTCCCAGTAACGACGCACCAGCTTGATGTTCGTGTCATTGGCCTCGGAGCCTGAGCCCGCGAAGAAGGTCAGGTCGAAACCCTCCGGCGCGACGCCGGCAATGCGCTCGGCCAGTTCAATGACCGGCGGATGAGCGGTCTGGAAAAAGCTGTTGTAGTAGGGCAGTTCATGCATTTGCCGGGTTGCCGCTTCAACCAGGTCGTTGCGGCCGTAACCCAGGTTTACGCACCACAGGCCGGCCATGCCGTCGAGAATCTTGTTGCCCTCAATATCGTAGATATACACGCCGTCCGCGCGCTGGATAATCCGCGCGCCCGACTGGCCCAGGTCGTGGTGGTCGGTAAAGGGGTGCAGGTAGTGCTGGTTGTCGCGGTCCTGCCAGGCGGCTTTGCTATTAGCGGAAGATTTGGGGTTGGCGCTCATGTGTGATTCCGGGGTGATGATTCTCAGTCCCCTAGCGTCCTATAAAGTGCCCATATTGTCCATGCCGCTGTCGACACCGCTGCCCACCGCACGGCGGCGGGTTACCCACCAGGTCAGCACAACCACCATCACGAGTCCGGCGCTAACCGTGTTCAGAAGCAGGCTGTAATCGGCAGGCCTGATCAGCAGGGCCGCAATCGCCGGGCCGGCAAAACCGGCAGCGCCGGTTGCAAAGCCCCCGGCCACCACGACGCTGCCGCTCCGGTCCAGGCGCGCAGCAATACCCTGGAAATAAGGCAATACAAAAGCCCAGCCAGCACCAAACACGCAAACGATGACCAGGTAAGCCGGAAAACTCTCCGCGCGAATCAGCCATTGGGCGCATATCGCCTGCAAACCCGCCACGATGGCGATCGGCAGGAACTGGCCGAAACGTGAACCCAGAAACGTCACCAGCAAAGCGGCAGGAACGCCAACCAGGGATGCCATGCCCAGGGCCTCACCGAGCTGCGTGCTGTTCAGGCCCAGCGACACGCCCATGCGCTCAACATAGGCATACTGGCCCATCATGACAGCCTCGAAAACACCGTAAGCGGCCAGGCAAAGCAGGGCCGCAGGCGCCAGGATTACGCGCCACTCAAGTCGCCGGCCCTGCCCGGAGCGGGTGCGGTCCTGGTCTGCGGTCAAAAAGCCCACCAGCGCGATGGCGCACACATCAAAAATCATGAACAGGGCAAACAGACCGGTCGCCCCCAGCCGGGGCATAAATCCAGGCAGGAAATACAGCCCCACCGCACTCAAAGCAAACTGACAGGCCATAAACAGTCCGTACGCGCGATCCGGCTGGCGAAAACCCGCAAATCCGCCCATCACCGCGCCGTAAACGCCTGCACTGCCCAGACCACTGAGAAAGCGCAGGACGGCCAGCACCTCGATCGACAGCCGGTCCGCAAAAATACAGGCGCCATCCGCCACAGCCATGATCAGCAAACCAAGAGTTGCCAGCCGGCGCAGATTCAAACGGCCAATGAGGGGCGCCAGGGTGAGCGCCGCGAGGGCGGCACCAAGAAAGGACGCCGAAGCCAGTAAGCCCGCGTCGCGTTCGCTCAGGCCCAGATCGTCAACAAAGCCGCCAACCAGCACAGGCAGCACCAGCAGGCCCATCAGGGGGACACAGCCAAGAGCGGAGAGGAACAGGATCCGGCTGATTGATTCTTTCACGCTGAGCAAGACCCTGTAATACGACCCGTCAGCATAGCATCAGCCCTTGCGTTTGCCGCCGGGCCTTCGAATAATCAACCCTCGGTCCTGGAGAAACGCATGAACGAAGTCACCGTCGCTGCCACGCAAATGGCGTGCAGCTGGGATCAGGAAGACAATCTGAAACGGGCCGAGGCCCTGGTGCGTGCCGCTGCGGCGCAGGGTGCACAAGTCGTCTTGTTGCAAGAGCTGTTCGAGACACCCTACTTCTGCATGGACCAGAAAGAGGAATATCTGGCTCTGGCGCGGCCTGTGGACAAACATCCGCTTATTGAAAGCTTCAGCAAGCTGGCGGCAGAGCTACAGGTCGCCCTGCCCGTTAGTTTTTTTGAGCGAGCAGGAAACGTCACCTTCAACAGCCTCGCCATGCTCGACGCAGACGGCAGCTTGCTGGGTGTGTACCGGAAATCACACATCCCGCAGGGGCCGGGTTACGAGGAAAAGTTCTATTTTTCACCCGGCGACACCGGCTTCCGTGTATGGAAGACCCGGTTCGGAAAATTAGGGGTCGGTATCTGCTGGGACCAGTGGTTTCCCGAGGCCGCCAGGTGCATGGCGCTAATGGGCGCAGAATTATTGTTGTATCCCACCGCAATTGGCTCCGAACCTCACCTGCAGGCCTTCGACTCCCGCGATCATTGGCAGTGCGTAATGCAGGGTCATGCGGCGGCCAACCTGATCCCCGTGATCGCCTCGAACCGTATCGGCGAGGAGACCGGCGAGCAGTTTTCCATGACCTTTTATGGCTCCTCATTCATCGCCGACCATACCGGCGCCAAACTCGCCGAGGCAGACCGCATGAGCGAGGACGTTATCACAGCCACCATTGATCTCGACGCCACGCGCGTGGCACGACAGGCCTGGGGCGTTTTCCGCGACCGGCGGCCGGAACTGTACGGCGCAATTGGGCGCCTGGCGCCATGAGCACACCACCGACGGTCACACCGGTCAGCGCAAAAAGCGCCGGATTCTCCATGCCGGCGGAGTGGACGCCGCACGAGTGCTGCTGGATGGCCTGGCCGGATTCAGAATCGATCTGGGGCGACATGCTGGGTCGAAGCCAGGAAGGTTATGCCGATGTGGCCAATGCGATTGGCGCGTTTGAGCCCGTGCGCATGCTCACGCCGCCCAGCGCCCTGACCCGGGCCCGGTTGCTGTGCGGCGCAAACGTGGAAGTAATTCCCTGGACCCTGGACGATGCCTGGATGCGCGATATGGGTCCCAACTTCGTCAAGAACGCCCGCGGGGAGCTGGCCGCATCCATCTTCCAGTTCAACGCCTGGGGCCAGAAATACCGCTGGTATCGCCAGGACGCTGCGCTCGGGCACCAGCTGGCAGAATCGCTGGGCCTGCGCACATTTACCGCGCCCCTGTTCATGGAGGGCGGCGGCATCAACACCGATGGCGAGGGTACGCTGCTGACCACTGAGCAGTGCGTGCTGAACGAAAACCGTAACCCGGATATCAGCAAGCGGGAGGCCGAAGAACACCTGTGCGCGGCGCTGGGCGTGAGTAAGGTCATCTGGCTGCGCGGTGACCCGGCTGACGACGAGACGGATGGTCATGTCGATGGCATAGCCTGTTTTGTGCGCCCCGGCGTGGTCCTGACCGAGCCGGATCCAGCGGCCAAACCGGGCACCGAACGTCACGCCATACTCGAGGAAAATATTGAAATCCTGCGTAACTCGGTCGATGCGAAGGGTCGTAAAATTGAAGTCCAGCTGATGCAGGCCGGCACGGAAATGGAGGTACTGGGCGATCGTTTCTGCCGCAGCTACATCAACTTCTACATTGCCAATGGCGGCGTTGTCCTGCCGGGCTATGGTGTGGGAGACGAGGACGAGCAGGCCCTGGAAGCGGTAACACGCTGCTTCCCGGACCGGGAAGTCATCCAGGTTGAAGTGAATGCAATCGCCTATGGCGGCGGCAGCATCCATTGCATCACACAACAGCAACCAGCCGCCATTCCGGGGACATCATGAACCGCGCCACCCTGAAACCGCCCTATCTGCTGTTCCTTGGCGATGCGACCAGTGTCCTGGACTGCAAGACCGCGCTGGGCCTGGTCGAATGGCGGCCGGAAGTGTGCATCGGCCAGTTGCGCTACCCCAACTGCCGCGTGGATACAGGCCTGCCGGATATGGACCTTCGCCAGGCGCGGCGCGCTGGCGCGCGCAGCCTGGTGATTGGTATTGCACCTTCGGGCGGTGCATTGAAAGCCGACTGGGAGAGCACCCTCGCCGGCGCACTGGATGCGGGTATGGACCTGGTCAGCGGTTTGCATACCCCGCTTGATTCTGTCCCGCGCCTGGCCAATGCGGCCTATCGCAGTGGTACAAGGCTGGTTGATGTTCGTCGGCCGCCCGCCGAAATACCACTCGCCACGGGCCTGCCACGCACCGGAAAACGCGTACTGACTGTGGGCACAGATTGCGCGGTCGGCAAAAAATATACGGCCCTGGCGCTGCATCGCGCGATGCGCCGGGAAGGGATTGATGCAAGCTTCCGCGCCACCGGGCAAACCGGCATCATGATTGCCGGCGGTGGTATCCCGATGGACGCGGTAGTGGCGGATTTTCTTTCCGGGGCCGCAGAAATGCTCTCACCTCCCAACGACCCGAAACACTGGGATGTCATTGAGGGCCAGGGCAGCCTGTTTCATCCGGCTTATGCGGCCGTTACCCTCGGCCTGCTGCACGGTAGCCAGCCTGATGCCCTGGTGTTGTGCCATGAACCCGGCCGGCGTGCGGTCGATGAATTCCCCGGCTTCCCGATCCCACGTTTGAAGGATGCGGTTGAAACCTACGAGGCCGCGGCCCGCCTGACTAACCCTAAAGCGTGCTGTATTGGCATCAGCCTGAATACCTCCGGACTGAATCCGGCTGAGCGCGCCGCGGCGCTGGACGAGGCCCGGGATCTGACCGGCCTGCCTGCAACAGATCCCGTCGCGCTGGGCGTTGAGACACTGGTCAGAGAAATCGAAGCCTTAAGCACCGCATGAGGGTCACTTTTTCTATCGACAGCTGGGAACTGAAAGCACCCTTCGTAACCTCTCAGGCCGAGGTTTTTGCCATCGAAACACTCACCGTGTTCCTCGAAGACGGCGACCATATTGGTCGTGGCGAGGCATTGGGTGTCGACTATCTTGGTGAAACTGCCCAGTCGATGTCCCACCAGGTCATGGCCTTTAGCCGGGAAATAGATCAGGGCATCGACCGCGGCGGATTGCAGGAGATATTGCCCCCTGGTGGCGCGCGCAATGCGATCGACTGCGCCCTGTGGGACCTTGAATGCAAGCGGGCCGGAAAACGTGTCTGGGAACTCGCCGGTCTGCCCGTTCCGGAACCCGTCTGCACGGTGTACACCTTGTCTCTGGACGATGCGGAGGCCATGGCCCGCGAGGCGCTGGCGCACCCGGCCTTTCCTGTTTTGAAAGTAAAACTCAATGAGACGCTGGTGCTGGAGCGGCTGGCGGCGATTCGCGCGGCACGCCCGGACGCGCAGTTGTTGATCGATGCCAACGGCAGTTGGAGCGTATCGTTGCTCGAATCAATGGGCGATGACCTGGTCGCTCTTGATATCGCCATGGTGGAACAGCCGCTGCCGCGTGGCGCCGATGCGGCGCTGGCCCGAATGGATGTACCAGTCCCGCTGTTCGCCGATGAATCCTGCCAGGGGCTGGCGGAGATAGACGCCCTGGCCGACCGTTACCAGGGCATTAATATCAAGCTCGACAAGTGTGGCGGCCTGACCGAGGCACTTGCCATGCTGGAGCGCGCGCAACAGCTGGGCATGGAAACCATGGTCGGCAATATGCTCGGTTCCTCACTGGCCATGGCACCGGGCTTTGTCGTGGCACAACAATGCCGCTGGGTGGATCTGGACGGCCCGCTGTGGCAGCGGGCGGACCGGTTCCCGCCGCTGCGCTTTGATGCAGGGACATTGTTCGCCCCGGAAGCTGCATTGTGGGGTTAAGCCTCTGGCGAACATGCATTAGCCTCTGGCAGTCTGGCGTTAGCCTCTGGCAGTCTGGCGCAAGCCGTGGCATGGTGCGCGCTGCTTTTAGCGGACCCGTTACATGACTGACCAAGGATTTCCTCTTCCAACCCTGATCGCCAGTTCCGTCGTGCGTGGCGCACGCCAGGGGGACAGCCACGGCGGCATCTATTTGCTGAACTTCGCCGAGCAGGAAATCCGCCAGGTGCTGGACTGGAACACGGCCGATATTGACTGGCAGGGGCGTGGCTGGGACCGCGGCCTGCGTGGAATTGCCTTTTTTGGTGGCGAGGTCTACGTGGCGGCCAGCGATGAGCTGTTTGTCTATGATCAGAATTTTCGCCTGAAGCGCTCCTTCCGCAGCACCTACCTGAAG
Source organism: uncultured Gammaproteobacteria bacterium (assembly GCA_942491555.1). Classification (GTDB taxonomy): domain Bacteria; phylum Pseudomonadota; class Gammaproteobacteria; order Xanthomonadales; family SZUA-36; genus Marinihelvus. The sequence goes on along the minus strand of CALOBN010000002.1, from coordinate 464,034 downwards.
CACTGTCACGAAATCACCGTACTCAACCACCACCTGTACCTGACCTCGACCGGCCACGACAGCATCCTGGCCTTCAACCTGGAGCAACAACGCTTTTTCTGGGCGCTCCATATTGCCCGGGATGAGGAGGGGTACCACGGAATCGCCTTTGACCCTAACGGTATTAATGGCCCGGGCGGCGCCAATGGACCAGAGCCAAGCAACCATCTGCACCTGAACAATGTTTTTGCCGACCAGACCGGCATGTATGCATCGGGGCTGCGTTCCGGCGGCCTGCTGCGTATCGGCAGTGACAACACGGTAAGGCTGCTCGCCAGTTTGCCGCAGGGCACCCACAATGCCCGGCCTTTCCGGGACGGCATCCTGTTTAACGATACAGCTGCGGACAAGGTCCGCTACGACCGCCGCGACGGCAGCGCCGTGACCTTTGATGTGCCGCAATACGCATCAGAGGAGCTGACCCACCTGGATATGGGCGACGAGCAGGTCGCACGCCAGGGTTTCGGCCGTGGTCTGTGCGCCATTGATGAGCGCTTTATCGCCGGGGGTTCTTCGCCCTCAACGGTTTCGATCTACGACCTGGAAACAGGCAGTGATGTCATCCGGGTGAATTTCTCGCAGGATATCCGTAATGCCATTCACGGCCTGGAGGTCTGGCCTTACTGATCAGCCGGGATAATCAGGATCAAGGTAATAATTACCCTGACCCCGGGTCTGGCTTCCTGGTTTTGGGCAAACGCCCTGCTTTGCGCAGGGCATCCCGTATAAGCCATTCAATCTGGCCATTAACACTGCGTAACTCGTCATCCGACCAGCGGCGCAGGGCCTCGTAGGTATCGGCACTGAGGCGCAGTGGAAAGGACTTCTTGGCAGCCATAACGTTGCGGGCTCCGTCAGCCCCTATCCGTGGATCGAACCGGTATTGACCACCGGCCGCGCATTCTCTTCGCCGCACAGCACCACCAGAAGATTGCTGACCATGGCTGCCTTGCGCTCCTCGTCCAGCTCGACGATTTTGTCTTCTTCGAGTTGCTCCAGTGCCATCTTCACCATGCCCACCGCGCCATCCACGATTTGCCGGCGGGCCGCTACCACGGCCTGGGCCTGCTGACGCTTGAGCATGGCAGAGGCGATTTCCGGCGCGTAAGCCAGGTGACTGATGCGTGCCTCGAGGGCCTCCACACCCGCCTTGCCCAGGCGCTCCTGGACCTCGGCCTTGAGTTTGTCGGCAATGGCTTGCGGGTCGCCACGCAGGGACAGCTCATCCACATCATCGTGAACCTCGTAGCGATGCGCCGTGGTCATATTACGCAACGCCGCCTCGGACTGGATATGCACATAGTTCACGTAGTCATCCACCTCGAACACGGCTTCTGCCGAATCCACCACTTTCCACACCACCACCGCGGCGATCTCAATCGGGTTGCCGGAGGAATCGTTGACCTTGAGCATCTCGCTCTCGAAGTTGCGCACGCGCAGTGAAACGGTCTCTTTAGAGTAGAAGGGGTTGGCCCAGCGCAGGCCTGTTTCATGCACGCTGCCGACGTAGGTGCCAAACAATTGCAGCACCTTGGACTGGTTCGGCGCCACCATGAAAAATCCCTTGTAGCAAATAAGCACAATGACTGAAAGCACGATACTGACAATGATGCCGGTAGCATTTTCACTCTCTGCCATGCGTATGAACCACCACAGCAGCAGAATGCTCAGCACCGGCAGTATCAGGAGCGCCAGGTAACCGGAGGCGCACTTTCTGATTTTTTCCTGGATCATTTCGAGGTCTCCCTGAATATCATAGTGATATCATATTGTATCACTCAGGCCGCTGGCAAACGTGCCGGAAGTCACGCCGGCCCATCAGGTGGTTTCAGGAAAGTCGCGAACGCACGATACAGTAGCGGGAGACACCGTATTCACTGCCCCGCCCGGCGTGGGTGAATCCGTTCTTTTCAAGCACGCGAATGGACTGGCGCAGGTGCGGCATGGTTTCTGCGGTCACTTGCGAGACCTGGGAATGGCCGAAGGCCCAGTCCACCAGGCGCTGTACCGATTCGCTCGCGTAACCCGCATTACGAAACGGCTCAAGAATGGAATAGGAAATCTCTACCGAACCCGTGGCATCCGGACGTCCTTTGAAGCCACAGACACCGATCAGGCCCTCATCAGGTCCGCGCCCGGCCAGATACCAGGTGCTCCAGCCGTGCTCGGCGCGATCACGCAGCTGATGCAGGACTGCCGCCAGCGCGGGCCGGGAGTAGAGCTCCGGCGGCCATTCCGGCGGCACCGGAACACCCAGGGCATTGCCCAGCGCCTGCGGGCCATCCAGGTCGGCCTGGGTGATGTCTATCGACGCGGGCACCAGGTACAGCCGCTGCGACTCGATGGCACTGACAATGGGCCGGCTCAAGTGGCGTGCCCCTGTTCAAGCGCCGCCCAGGCCGCCTCCAGCGGTGGTGCATCGGCAGGCCAGAGTTTTTCCAGGGAGCGTTTCAGCCGTGCTAGCTGCTCGCTGCCGTCCCCGGGGTGCGATGGTTCATAGCGCGAGGCATCCAGGTCTATGACCCAGGCCGCGCGGCTCTCATCGTGAATCAGAATATTTCGTGCGTTCAAATCTGCGTGGTCCATACCTGCATTAAAAAAAGTACGCAGCTCCGCGCCCAGGCGCTGCCAGTCAAAGTCCTCGTCGGCAAAGTGCTCGACCAGGGCGCGTGCCGGAGCGATGCGCCGTGTCATCAGCGCCGCCTCGTATGTCAGCCCTTTTACCGCGCACAGCGCCGCCTGTGGCGCCGGTACCCGTAAGCCGTCTGCGGTCATGTTTTCCAGCACATGAAACTCCCGGAACGGCCGGGAGCGCTCGCGGCCGGTGTACAGGTAGTGACTGCGATTAAAGCGTGCCACCATACCGCCACGCCGGTACTGCCGCAAAACGCTCGCGCCCCAGGGCGCATCCACAAACCAGGTCGTGCCACGACCGGGCGCAGAACCGGTCAGTGCATCCTGCCCGCGCCAGTACTCCGGATCGAAAAACTGCGGCTCCATGGAGGGCAATGCATCGGCGTCATATACAATAGCCTGCGAATTTTGCTGAATGATGACTGGCTTCATGGGTGAGACCTCTGCGCCTATTGTGCGTATGGACCGGCCACCGGACAACATCTGTCTGTTCCGGCTTTCCGCCCTTGGCGATGTCACCCATACGGTGCCCGTCGTTAACGCCCTGCGTACTGCTTTTCCCACCGCGCGCCTCACCTGGATTATCGGCAAGCTCGAATACCGGCTGTTGAGTGGGCTGGAAGGCGTGGACTTTATCGTGTTTGATAAACGCGGCGGCCTGCCCGCGTTTCGTGAATTACGCCAGCGGCTGCACAGCCGGCGTTACGATGTACTGCTGCATATGCAGGTCGCCCTGCGCGCCAACCTGCTCAGCCGCCTGGTCAAAGCGCCGGTTCGCCTGGGCTGGGACAAGGACCGCTCGCGTGACCGGCACACCTGGTTTACCAACTGCCAGGTCGCCGGGGTGCCCTTCCAGCACCAGGTGCAGGGCTTTCTCGAGTTCCCCCGGGCACTGGGGATCGAGGTGGACACCCCGGTATGGAACCTGCCCATCAGCGAGGCGGACCGTACCTGGGCTGCGGAACAGATGCCCGGTGATCAGCCCACCCTGCTGATCAGCCCCTGCTCGAGCCATCCACTGCGTAACTGGATGAATGAGCGTTATGCAGCAGTTGCCGACCATGCCGTGCATGAGCTGGGTATGCGCGTGGTACTCAGCGGCGGGCCCGGTGAGCTGGAACGGCGCACTGCAGCGAAAATTGAATCGTTGATGAGCGCACCCGCCATCAACCTGGCCGGCAAGGATACCCTGACCCAGCTGCTGGCCATGCTGCAACGCGCCACGGTGGTAATGACACCCGACTCCGGTCCGGCCCATATGGCGTCCGCCGTGGGCACCGCCGTGGTTGGCCTGCACGCCGCGACGTGGTCCATCCGCAGCGGCCCCTACCGCTTCCTGGACCTGTGCGTTGATCACTACCCTGAGGCCGCACGGCGTTTCCGCAACAAGGAACCCGAGGAGCTGCGCTGGGGCCATCGCATTGAAGAGCCCGGTGTGATGGAGCTGATCGAGGTTGACGAGGTGATCGGTCAGCTGGAGCGCGCTGTGAGTCAACAAAGCTGAGCAATTCTCCACTTGACCCTGCCGGTGCGCCAACTCTGGCACAGTCTCTACGTTTTTTTTCGCTGCACCGCCGGCAGCTTGGCAGCGTGTATTGGTTCTCCAAGATTATTGCCAGCATCCGCAATGGCCACACCATGACAGAAGTCATGGTATTTCAATGGAATCAACTATTTAAGCGCTAATAGGTATTATTTTTAGTGTACTCGTCTAATCAGGGAGGTTGGTGTTATGAACAAGGGAATGAGGAATTTGCTGTTAGTGCTGTGCTGCGGGTTGATTGCCGCAAGTACCTGTCCTGCTTTGGCCAACGATTTCGTATTCCACGAGTTAAGTCTTGACGAGCAACAGGTATCCGACCCGGAACTTTCCGAAGCATGGAGCCGTTATGAAATCGCCTACGCGGCCTGGGAGGAAGGCCTGCTGTGTGAGCTTTTGCAGTCACCAGATGCCGGTGTGCGACTCCTGGCCAGTGCCGCATCCGACGCAGAGGACCAGGAGCTGGTTTGTACCTTTGCGGGCGGCCCGGTATATCGTCTGCACGTCCTTGAAAGCGTCATGCCCCTTGCCTGGAACAATCCCGGCGCCTTAGTGAACCTTCTTCATGTTCGCTGTGACGCAGACGACGAGTCTGCGTACTGCGATAAGCGCGCTATCAGCAATCGCCTGCCAGAACTGGAGCCGGACAATGCCGCATTCGTGCTGTTGCCGCTGAGTGGCGGCAGCGACCCGCTGGGCGATCAGGATGTTGATGCCCGGGACCTGCTGATGTTGGCAGCCGAGGCAACAAGCTATGACACGCACTGGGGTGACGCACTATATCCGGCTTACGAGATGACCAAGGCCTACCTTTCCGAGCACCCTATGCCGGAGCTGGGTCCGGAACTGACTCAAGCCGCTTCTGATGCGGGAACACTGTCCTGGTCGATCCGTAATCCAGCAGCCATACCTCTCGTAACCTTCATGGCGATTGAGGTTGCCGTTGCGCAATTCGCTTACGGGCCAATGATGGAGCGCTGCCGCCGGGCAACAAGCGAATCAGACCAGCCCCTGGTGGGAGCATGCAAGCGCATCGCTGAACTGATGATCAGGACGGGAGATACCTCGCTTTCAAAAATGATTGGCCAGGGCTTGCGCTATGCCATGACTTTTCCTGATTTCGTCGGGGCGGACGCCGAGTCACGGGACCCAAACCGCTGGCGCAGACAGCTTGAGAGGGTGGTCCAGGAGTGCCGCACGCCCGTGATGTTCAATAAAGCCGACTTTGAGTCAGCACCCGCCGGACACCTTGATGCCTACGTACATGACCTGTCGTCGTCAGGCGAGGCCGAGGCACTCTATCGCGCTGCACTCCGGGAGTATGATCACAATCCGAGCATATTTGCCCTCGACCCGAGGCGCTGTGAAGAGGCTTTTGCGCTGGATGAAGAGATCCAGCAAAACCTTGTTGCACTTCGGCAACTGGAATGGAGCGATCCGAACCCAGCTCTGCTGAGCCTGGCCGAGGCTTTGGAATCAGAGTCAGGGCTCTGAACTTGACGCTAACCCCTGACCCTCGCCTGCACGCTTTCTCAGAAATCAAAGCGCCCGCGAATGCCTCCGTAATAAGCCCTTCCCGGCCGTGCAAAACCCAGCACCTCCTGGTAGTCCTCGTCGGTCAGGTTGGTGATGCGTGCCACCAGCTCCAGGGAATCGGTCAGGCGCCAGGTGCCGGTCAGGTCGGCCACCAGGTAGCTGTCAAGCTCGACCTGCTCCGCCACGAAGGTGACCGGATCGAAGAACGTATCGAGCTGATCACCGGTGTAGTTCAGGTTCAGGTTGAGATTGGCCCGATCCGCAGCAAAGCGCCAGTTGGCGTTAAGGCTGGCCATATTGCGCGGCCGGCGCACCTCGACCAGGTCCGTACCCAGTACGCCGGGTTCGGTGGCATCGGTGTAGGTGTAGTTGGCGCTGAGCAGTAAGGCACTGGTCGGACGCAGGGTCATGACCACCTCGATGCCCTTGCGGTCACTGTCCTGCTCGCGGTTGGCGGCGGTAAAAGCCCCCTGTGTCGGGTCGAACACAAAGCCATCAATCTCATTTTCCAGCACCATGCTGTAGTAAGCAGCGCCCAGCGTAAACTTGCCATCCCGCCACCCGGTATCAATGCCCAGCTCCCAGCCTTTGGACTCTTCAGGCATCAGGTCGGGGTTGCCAATAAAAAAGTCCTCGAAAAAGCCATAGCGCTCGGTGAAGGTCGGCGTCTTGGAGCCGGTGCCATAAGAACCACGCAGCCGGACCGGTTCGCGCAGCTGGTAGCTGCCGGCGATTTGCCAGGTATTGATGTCGTCGAAATCACTGTAGTCGTCATGCCGGGCAGAGACGGTCCAGGTCAGATCATCAATGGGCTGGCCGACATACTCACCCGCCAGGCCGGTGACATCCTGTGCCTGATCCTGGTTGGGATCACCAAAGTCCGAGGCAATACCGCGCTGGGAAAAATCCACGTCCCGGTAATCCAGCAAGGCCGTGAATCGATGCTGTCCACCCCGTGAACCTTCCAGCAGAGCACTGGCCTTGCCCCGGAACTCGAGGGTATCTGCCGCGGTAGAGCTGTTGAACGCACCGTCGTAGATATTGGTGTTGTCCGTGTCGGTGTAGTTGACCGAGGTACTGCCGGTCCAGATGCTGTCTTCCGGCTCAAAGCGCAGCTCGCCACGCCAGTAAGCCTGTTCGGCATCCGTGACCCGGTCAGCATCGATCGGCAGCCCGGTTTCGAAAAAGTCAAAATCATCAAAACGGTTGGTTGCATCAACGGCCTGCACGGAGGCCAAAAATTCAACCGCATCGGTGATGTCCCACTCCACGCCCAGGTTGCCCGTCGTGTTTTCGGTACCGTCCTTTTCATCACCCACCAGGGAAGCATTAATGCCGTCGGTATCCAGCCAGGAAACCCCGCCGCGCACGCGCACGCCGTCGCCGGACCAGGCACCATTAACCGCCAGGTCCGTGGTGTTGAAGCTGCCCAACTCGGCGCTGCCCGCCACATAGCTGTCAGGGGCGTCTTTTTTCCGAATGATATTGATCACACCCGCGACTGCATCAGATCCCCAGATGGAGCTCTGCGGTCCCCTGACAATTTCAATGCGCTCTATGTCCGATGTCAGGGCATACTGCCACTGGAACTCATCGGCAGCAGCCGGGTCGTTGGCGCGAATACCGTCCACCAGGACCAGCACCTGGTTCGATTCGGAGCCACGCACGCGCACCTGGGTCTGTGACCCGGGGCCGCCGGACTGGCTGACATTGAAACCGGGCACGTCACGCAGGATGTCACCCACGAATTTCACCTGGCGCTGCTCAATCTCCTCGCGGGTGATTACCGTGATGGAACTGGCCACATCCCGCACTGACAGCGGCTCAAGAGAGGCAGTCACGACAAGATCGTCAAGCGCAGCCGGTGCATCTTCATCAGTTTCAAAGGGCACCTGGTCTTGCCCGTGAGCATGCAACGACAATATACCGGACAGCACAACCGCTGCCGGTGGCAGAACAGTCAATAATTTCATAGTGCACTCCCGCGTTCACACCCGAACGCAATGCGGAGTCATCCTGGGGGGCTGATTTTTTTATGGAGTCCGGGCGGAGCAAAAGCCCTGGCCAACAGTGTCTCCCGTCCTCGCCCACCGCGATGACCTGGTAACAAACACTATTGGCCGGTCTCCGGACTCACGAGGACGCCATAAAATGAGCGCTGTTGCCGGGTCGCCTTCCCAGGCCTGAAGGCCCAGTGGCTGCGTTGACCCAACCCTCGTCTACCGTTGCGGGGGCAGTGACGGCATAGTCCCGGAGTCGCCGGGTCGCACCGTCTTCCCGTTTAAATCTTCAGGCCGGGCGGCCTTTGGATCACCAACAGAACGAGGGGCCAGAATGCGGGAGTGGAGTGGTGGTTGTCAATCTTGTTCTAGACATCGGCGGAGCAGATTGTGCACTCTGGAATGCACATGCAATTTGCTTCGCAAATCACACATGCATTCCTTCTACAGATCGGGATCGCCGGTTGTTTTTGGGCAGTTTGGCGCTTTCCACCCCCACATTGGAGGTAGAGGTGGGGTGGCCGCTGGGGGTTTGGGGCGGGTCAGACGGTTCGTCCCTTTGTGGGAGGTGGGGTCAGGTGTAGTCCTGGTAAGACTTTTCTTCGACGATGGTGGAGCCGAGGTAGAGGTTCAGTTCTTTTTTGGCGTTGGCGCGTTTGTCGTTGGTGACGTAGACGGCTCGGGCCAGCTCGATGAAGTGCTCGTCGAATTCTTTGGCGCGTTCTTTGTCACGGATGTCATCCTCGATCACCCACAACTCTTCGTTGATGGATTTGAGCTCGCGGTGCAGGCGCTGCACGGTTTCATCGTTGTTTACGGCGGCGGCCCAGGTGCTGTTGAGCAGGTCGAGTTCGGTACGCACATTGGCAACCTTGGCCGGATCTTCAATACGCTCGGACTTGATCTCCAGGATGGTGATTTTGTCCAGCAGCTCGCCGGGGGACATGGGGATGTGAATGAGTTCCATGGTGTTCTCCTTGATCGCCAGGCTCAGGCCTGCGCGTTAAACCACAGCCAGGCGCCGCAGGCGATCAGGTAAATCCAGATATACAGCTCGCCGTTACGGATCATCGACTGGCGTGCATTCCACTGCGTGTCGGTTAGCCGCGCGATATTGAAACGGTTCGGAAACATGGCCCAGGTACCCTTGCTCCAGGTGCGCCACTCATCCTCAAAAATACGTTCCAGCTTGGCATCCTCGTAACGAATGGCCGCCGGATAGAAGATCAGGAAAAACAGGGCGACGATCGCAATGACCCACAGGTTGGCACAGGCGATACAGAACCCGACCATGATCAACAGGTTGCCGAAGTACAGCGGGTGGCGGACCAGCGAATAGGCGCCGGTGCTGGCCAGGCGCTTGTTCTTGAAAATGGTGCCGGCCGCAAAAGTTCTGAACACCTGTCCCGCAAAGGCAAGCGCCAGGCCCCAGATCACGCGCTCATCGCCCGGAGCGGTAAACGCTGCGCACACCGCAACCAGCAGCAGGCCAATGGCCTGACGATAAATCTCTTTAAAGCGCAGCTTGTCGAACAGCCCCAGGAGGCCGCCGCGCGATCCGATTACTTCTGTTCTGTCTCTACCCATCAGGTCTCTCCTGAGCCAAGCGCGCATTTTACCTCACCGGCGGCCCACATCGTTGACTGAATCGGACAGGCGCATGACCGGCCCGGGAGTGAGGAATGACCGATTCGGCCCGGAGCATTGTGCTCGTGGCGGTGACTGTTCTATTGGCCGCGCATCATACCGTAAACCCGGCCTCAGGCCGGATGTGGGCGTGCACAGCCAATTCACGACTTCTGCTAGAATTTCGCTGCCCTGTTACTGGATGCGTTGCGTGCAACCATTCAGCAAGGCAGTTTCGGTTACGCACGGTCGCAGCACAGGGAGGCAACATGGCACAAAGGGTTGGTTTAGGCGGGTTTCTGATGCGCTGGGCGTTCGCGCTGATACTGGTCGCGGGCACCTACAACCCGACAGACTATTCCTTTGTGAGCTGGGCTTTCGGTGAAAACACACAATTTGGTCCACCGATCCTTATCGTGGGTCTGCTGCTGCTGATTGGCTGGATTTTTCTGCTGAAAACCACTTTTGATGCCCTTGGGTGGCTCGGCGTGAGTCTTGGCGGCGCCCTGTTCGCCGCGATTGTCTGGCTTTTTATCGACATGGGCTGGCTCAGCCTGGAGTCCCCAACCTCCAAAAGTTGGGTCATTCTGATCATTATCTCCCTGATCCTGGCGGCCGGCATGGCCTGGTCACACATCAAACGCCGGGTCACCGGGCAGTACAACATCGACGATATGAATGAGTGAGCCGCACGGGGCCACCAAAAACTTCGGGCACGGCGACATTCGCTGAACTCGATTGGGACGAACAGGGGCTGCCCCGCTCCAGGGTATTTGATGACGTCTACTTTTCTGCCGCGGATGGCGCGGCGGAATCCCGTTACGTGTTCCTTGAAGGCAATGCTTTGCCGGAACGCTGGAGCAAGCTGGCCAAATCGGCATGCTTCCAGATTGCTGAAACCGGTTTTGGCACCGGCCTGAATTTTCTCAATGCCTGGCGGCTGTGGAACGAGGTCGCCCCGGACTCGGCCCAGCTGGAGTTTCTCAGCGTCGAGGCCTACCCGCTTGCACCGGCTGACCTCGCCCGCGCGCACACCGCCTGGCCGGAACTTGCGGAACTCGCCAGTCAGCTTCAGACACAGTATCCCCGGTGTTTCCATCCCGGCGTGCATCGCCTGGTGCTGGACCCCGGCCGCATTAGCCTCACCCTTTTGATTGGCGATGCCGGCGACAGCTTTGCAGACTGCCTGCAGAGTGCCCACCCGGCCCACAGACGTTTCTCACCCGGCATCAACGCCTGGTTTCTGGATGGCTTTGCACCTGCCCGCAATCCTGGCATGTGGCGACCAGAACTGTTTGCCTGCATGCGGGCCATGAGCGCACCGGGTGCCACCATTGCCACGTTTACGGCCGCTGGAGATGTGCGCCGGGGCTTACAGGCGCATGGATTCGATGTCACAAAGCAAGCCGGCTATGGTCAAAAACGCGATATGAGCTGTGCGCGGCTGCGTGACACCCTGGCCTTGCCGGATGTGTCTGAGTTTCCCGCCTCACCGCGGGCCGGTGATCTGCCCCTCGCCTGGGACGTTGCAGCACCCGGGTCCCACAGCCCACCGGCCCGGGAGCCCGTCATAATCGTCGGCGCAGGTCTGGCAGGTTGTCACGCCGCGCGCGCACTGGCTGAGCGCGGTGTAGGCGTGCTGCTAGTCGATCGGGCGCCTGAACCGGCCAGCGGGGGCTCGGGCAACGCACAGGGCGTTCTGTATGCCAAACCCGCTGCTCAGGGCGGTGATGCCTCGGACTTCAACCTCGCTGCACTGCAGTTCGCGGAACGCCATTACGCACGCTGGTGGAACAAGAGAGACGTCGGTGAGGATTGCGGGGTCCTGCATCTGGCGCGCGATGATCGCGATGCACAACGGCATCAGGATCTGGTGGCAGCATGGCCCGGGCAAAGCCTGTTCAGACTGATGGATGAGCAGGAGGCCAGTAGCGTGGCAGGTGTACCCTTGCAGCAAACAGGCCTCTGGTTTCCGGGCTCAGGCTGGCTGGCACCCCCTGCCCTGTGCCGTGAACTGCTCGACCATGGCAATATTACATACCGCCAGGCCGGCGTGGCCGGGCTTAAGCGGACTGGTCAAAACTGGCAGCTGCTGGATTCCGATGGTCAGCTCATCGCTGCGGCACCCAGGGTGATCCTGGCCTGTGCGCTTAGTTTGCGCGAACTTCTGAAGCAAAGCCCTTTACCGGTACAAGCCGTACGTGGTCAGCTCAGCCACACGTCACTGCAGGACGGTGAGCGCGGACATAAGCTGCGCATCGCCCTGTGCGGAGATGGCTATGTGGCCCCGCCGCAGAACGGAAAACTGAATTTTGGTGCCAGCTTTGTACCCAATGACGAGTCGCTGGAACTGCGCCTGACGGAGCACGAGGAAAATCTGCAGCGCCTGGATCACCAGGTGCCGGGCCTGCTGTCGCAGGTAACTGATGCTGCACAGTTCGAGGGACGTGCCAGCCTGCGCTGTGCCACACCTGATCGACTGCCCCTGGTCGGGCCGGTTCCCGATCATGCGCTTATGGCCAGCCGGTTTGCGCTGTTGGGAAAAAATGCTGATGCCTCCCTGGCAGAACCGGGGGCTTTCCTTGACGGCCTTTTTGTGAGCGCCGGATACGGTTCACGTGGCCTGGCCTATGTGCCGCTGGCCACCGAACTGTTGTGCTGGCATTTGCTCGGCGGCCCGCCGCCCGTGAGCCATGCACTAAGGCGCGCACTGCATCCGGCACGCTTCCTGATCCGGGACATTATTCGTGGTAAACGCTGAAGCCCGCCATGCAGGCGGGCTTCGGTCAAACAAAATGAAGTTCGGAATTGCGCGCGTACTGACGCCGTTCTAGCGCGGCGCGAGGCCAACCAGGTGCGCCAGGTCCTTGAAAAAGATCCGCACGTGCGCGAGGGGCTTTTTACGCACCAGTTTCTTGTTCATATAGGCTTCCCAGGTCAGCTTTTGTACATCCGGGTCCTCGCAGATTTTTACAAACCGTTCGCGCAGCATGTCGGTGGAATACCAGAAGTACTGCATGATGCCCAGGATAAAGAACACCTGGCCATGGGATTTCATGAATGCCTTGCGCGCCCCTTTCAAACAGCGGGCATCACCGGTTTCCAGAAACTCACCAGCCGCATCGGCGCATTGCCGTCCGCTGGCCATGGCGTAATAGATACCTTCACCGGATGACGGCGCAACCGCACCGGCCGCATCACCTGTCACCAGGATGTCCTTGCCATTGTCCCAGCGCTTGAGGGTTTTCAGGGGTATGGGCGCGCCTTCCTTACGAACCAGTTTGTTGTCTTGCAGGCCTGCTGAAATTCGCAGATCCTCTGTGGCTTTACGAAGAGACCAGCCTTTCTTGGCTGTACCGGTACCTATGCTGGTGTGTTTGCCATGTGGAAACACCCAGCCGTAGAAGTCCGGCGAAATACGCCCCTGGTAATAAACATCGCAGCGTACCGGATCGAACCCTTCGTTCTCACCGGGCTCCGGAGATTCAACAATCTCATGGTAGGCGAACACATGCTTGATCCGTTTTGAGCCGCGCAGGTGTTCCGTGGTCACGCGCGAGTTTGCACCGTCGGCTCCGATAACGACCCGGGTTCTGAAGCCCTGCTCCTCACCCTGGGCGTTTTTCACCACCACCCGTGCCATGCCATCCGGGTCGCGTTCGATGCTGCTGTACTCACCCCGGAAAAAGTTGGCGCCGGATTTTTCTGCACGGCGGCGAAGCCAGTTATCAAAACTGCCCCGGTCGACCATGCCAACAAAACCACCGATGTCCATGTCGACTTCTTTGCCCGACGGCGCAATCATCCTGGCCGTATTGACCTTGGCCTCGAGCACACTCTCGGGAATATCAAATTCACGCAAAAGGATAGGCGGAACGGCGCCTCCGCAAGGCTTGATGCGACCTTCACGATCAATCAACAAAACCCGGTGTCCCGAGCTGGCAAGATCGTTGGCTGCCGTGGCGCCACTCGGGCCACCGCCAATAATGATGGCGTCATAGTCCGTAGCGGGCCCGCTTGTGCCGGACGTGTTTGGGTTGGTTTCCATAGCGTTATTTTCAGAGTTCATGATCGTTGTCCTGGGCTTCGGCCTCAGAGTTCCTGGGTCGCGGGCGTTAGTGCTGCCGCCCGCCGTTTTGAAGTTAAAGAGTGTTGTACAGCGGAATCGCGCGGCATCCGCAATGCCAGCCAGGCAGCGGTGGCAAACAGCAGCGCCTGGGTAGTAAACACAACGGCATAAGCGATGGCGACATCACTGCTGATCATGCGCACCAGGTCCACCACGACGGTACCCGCCAGGCCGCCAAGGCCAAAGGCAATGGCCTGCGAGGCGCCCCAAACGCCCATGCGTGTGCCGTCACGACCTTTTGTTCCGCAGGAAACCAGCGTCATCATGCTGCTGATGGCCGCCACGGCATAAACACCGTTGGCCAGGCCAAGCAGGAAGACGTTGACTTCCAGTGGCCAGGGCGGACCACTGAACCCGGCCGTTGCCAGGCCGGCCAGCATTGCCGCGGATGCCAGGCAGCCGATGATCAGGCAGACACGTAAAACACCCTGTCCGGCCGCGCCCGCCCAGCGCCCAATCAGCGCCACGAGGACCATGCCCAGCAGGACGCCCCCGTATTGTTTGCCGCCCAACTGGGTCGATTCACCCGGCGTCAGCCCGAAAACCGCACCCGCGAAAGGCTCCATAACGAGATCCTGGGCACTGTAGGCGAGCATGGAAATAAATACGAACAGGCCAAACACCCGCGTATGCGGTTCGGCGAGCACCTCCTTGAGGGCATCGATAAACCGCTGTGGCCGCGCTTCATGATCGTTCTTCTGAACGGGGTCGGGAAGCGTGTCAGCGTCTGCCGCAGCCGCTGGCACCAGCCCGACAGATTTTTCCAGGCCCAGAGTCGCCACCCAGGTCACTGCCAGGGCGATCCCTGAAATGACACTGGTGACCACAAGCAACCGCGTGAAGCTGAAGGGATCCAGAAATGCACCTGCAACGGTTGCCGTGACAGCGAAACTCACAATCATCATCAACCAGGTTATGGTCGCGGCCGGAGCCCGCCGCTCAGGTGACACGCTGGAAGCAAGCAGGACCAGCAGCGATGTGCCACAGGCACCCACCCCGGCGCCAATCATCAGGAAGGCCAGGGTTGCCAGGGCGATACCGCCGATACTGTTTACCGACATCACACCTGCCGAGGCGGCGGCGAGTATGCCGCCCAGGCCCAGCAGGGCCATACCCCCAACGATCCAGGGAGTTCGCTGGCCCCCCTTGTCTGACTCATGACCAAATTTCGGGCGTGACAGCTGAACAAAATAATGCAAAGCAACCAGCAGTCCCGGCAGGGTAGCGGCCATGGCAAGTTCGACCACCATGACCCGGTTCAGCGTCGAGGTCGTCAATACAACAACTGCACCAATTGATGCCTGCACCAGCGCCAGGCGAAATACGCCAAACCAGCTGAGTCCGCCCAAATTGCTCATAAGACCCTATCCATACAATCTAATGTCATCAGCCCGCCAGACCCCGCACCGCAACGGCGCTGACCATCATGCCCGAGACATACATACTAATACCGGTGGCGTTATACCAGGGCGCCAATCCTTTCGGATCTTGTAATAAACGCAGCATACAAGCCACCTGGGCAAGCACCAGAACACCCACGGTAACGGCCGCCCAGTGAACACCCCAATGTACCAGCAGGCCAACGACCACCAGCTGCGGCAGTGCCATCACCCAGCAGGCCAGAAGCGCTGCCCGTTCGGCGCCAAGTTGCGCGGGCAAGGAGCGAATACCCATCTCCAGGTCGCCCTCAATGGCCTTGAAATCGTTCAGGGTCATAATGCCGTGGGCGCCGGCACTGTAGAGCAGACACAGCCATACAATCGGGTTTCCCGGATAGGCACCGGCGGCGACGGCTGCGGCAGTAAACCAGGGCAGTCCCTCGTAACAGAGCCCGCAGGCTGCGTTGCCGAACCAGCCGTTCTGCTTGAGTCGCAAAGGCGGGGCGCTGTAGATCCAGGCAAAAATCATGCCCAGCGTTCCGGCTGCTGCAACCCACGGTCCGAGGGCGAAAGCGACGGCCAGAGACAATACGGTCCACAGGCAGGCAAACCACAGAGCGCGACGCCCTGGCACCCTGCCGGACGGGATGGGGCGATCGGGTTCGTTAAGCGCATCAACATGACGGTCAAACCAATCGTTGACGATCTGGCTGGTACCGCAGATAAGAGGTCCTGCCAGGGCAACCCCGGCAAGGATCAATGGCCACCGCTCAAGAAGATCTGCACCGGAAGCCACCAGCCCGCAGGCAAAGGCCCACATGGGCGGAAACCAGGTGATTGGTTTGAGCAACTGGAGGTACGCGCCCCATTGATGAGACGGCGTTTCGGGGGCTGTAGCGCTAACACGTGTCATTAGACTGAAAGTAAACGTGACAATGCTAAGTGTCAACTAAAATAGACATATTTTTGAGATTATCTGAACCGCTTAAGAGTGCACGTAAAACTTCAGGGCTGGCTCTCACTATCGAAGTCAGAAAGGCCGTATCGACGCAGTTTCACGTACAGGCTTTGACGGCTAAGGCCGAGCAGTTCGGCAGCGGAGGCCCGATTACCATGCGTGGTTCTCAAGGCTGCCTCGATACACAGGCGTTCGATGATGTCGGAGGTTTCACGCACCAGGTCCTTGAGCGGAACACGGCCAATCAGCTCGGTCATGTCACGAATGGACTCGGCCAGCGGTTCATCCGGCTTGGGAATAGTTGGTGTAACCTTCTTTGTATTTCGTCGTATTACGAAACCAAGGCAAGGCTGCGAGGCATCGAGCGCCGCAACACCGGACAGATCAACCTCAATGGTGTCGCCGTACTCAGGTCGGACGGTGGTCGCAAATTGCCGCAACTGAGTCCGCTTGGTCAGGTTTTTACGTAGCAGATCAAAATCCACACCACTGCGGCCTACCCATCGCTCCAGGGACTGGCCCTTGGCCTGAACCTCTGAACCGACCTGTGCCAATTCCAGAAACGCCTTATTGGCCGCGAGCACAATGCCGTCCGGGTCTGTTACAACAAACGCGTCGGGCGAACGCTTGACGACTTCAATCAGGGGCTGGAAGCGAACATCGCTGCTGCCATCACCCTGGGTCGCTATGCGCACCAGGAAGTACACGCCGTCTTCACGACGCAGAAGCGTGGCACGCACCTTGACGCTGATTTCCGGATCGTGCTCGAGCTGTAACCCGACTTCTTCAGCGTGGCCTGCAGCCATGAGCTGGGCAAGATGCTCATCCATGATGCGCTGACTTGCCTCGTCGAAGCCAATCGGGAACGCGCGGCCGATGAGCTTGCCAACGGACCGCTCAAGCAGGCGGCCGGCAGCCGGATTAGCCTCCACCACCCGCCGGGTGTCGGCGTTTACAATTAAAATGCCTTCCGTCGCCAGGGTGAAAAGCATCCGGTAACGCGTTTCAGCCTGGTGAAGCCGTGCGTAATCGCGCTCCATGGAATGCTGCACGTCCAGCAATTGTTGCTGAAGCGCTGAAATATCCCGTAAATCCCGACCGACTACGATCAAATGCCCGTCATCATCGCGGGTGAGCACCCGGTACATGACCGGAATACTGTCCTTATCGCCTGAAAGGTGGTTAATCTGCCGCCATTTGGAGGGTGAGGTGTCGGCTGTGACAGCCAAAAGATCATGAATTTTATTGCGGGACTCGCGGGTAACAGTATCCAGCCAGTCCTTGCCGATCAGACCGGTGAACTCCTCAAACAGACTGGAACCCGCATCGATACCCACATCACGAATGACGCCTTCATCATCAATAACCAGGCTGATGTCATTGGATGAAGCGAGCAGGTCAGCGGTCAGCTTTGGGCTCACGCCTTCAAGATAACGCTGGGGAATTTGCGAGGTCGCCATGACTTTCAGAACCGCAACCCGCAATGGTTTTTGCGTGTCAGCATGAGCATTGGGAACTGAAGGAAGTTCAAGAGAGGTTCATCGGGCTTGGCTTACCAGCTGTTCCGCCAGTCTTACCGCATCCTGTCCATTACTCGCCGTTGCGTCGGCACCGACGATATCGACCAGATCAGGCTGCTCACTAAAGACGCGCCCTCCCACGATGACCTTGATGTCCCGATTCCTGGAGTTTCCGCGCACCGCTTCTATCATTGAAACCAGGGTATCCATATGCTGCTCGGTGCTCAGGGAGCAGCCGACAATGTCGTAGGCGCCACTTTTGACCAGCCCGACAAGCTCGTCGGTGGTCGCAGGCGTCGCACTACAGATATTCCAGCCTTCACGGCGGAAGAATTCGGCCAGCATAAAAAGTCCAAAAGTGTGATCTTCGCCGGGAACCGGAATGATGAGTGCGCTGTGCCCGTTAAATTGATCTTCCGGCTGTTCTGCGCTGAAGCTTGGGCTGAAACGCATCAATACCTGGTGCAGACGCGACACGCCGAGCGTGACGGCAGTAAAACTGCATTCATCGCGATCCCACATATCACCGAGTTCACGGGCCGCGGGCGCAAGCAGTGACAAATAGAGGTCGGGGAGTGATTCACCGCTGTCCCTCAAATTACTGACGTACTCGCAGATGATGTCCGCATCGTTTTCCAGCACCACGTTAACAAATTCCCGAACATCATCCGGCAGCAAAGATCCGGCTTGTCGCCCTGCATTCGGGAGGGCACCCGATATATGTTGGTCGAAGAGCATCATTAGTCGAGGGATGATCTCCCCTTCAATCGTGCGGCTAAGCCTGGGGTCATTTCCCCAGGAGTCCGCGGCGGGTGGGTCGCTCAGCTGACCCGGTTTTCCGATCAGATCCCCGAGGCTTTCCAGGGGGATACCGTGCGAGTCGTTGTTACTCATGGTTTACTCCCAACAAGGGACCACCATGATACACACCACTTTCCGCTTGTCACGCAGAACGCGACTCCGCAAAGCGCTGAATCTAACAACCCGCCATTAATTTGACCGGTCCAACTATCACGCTACTCCTCACCTCAAGGCCATGTCAAGAACAATTAACGACAACTTAGGTTGACACTTGCGCGTTGGGCATTTAGATTCACTCCTAACGGCATCGGCAAACTGAAAGTTGAAATAAAACCAAGTTGAATAAACCAATGAGTACCCACAGCCCTGATCGGCACCCTGGCGACGTATCTGCGAATCGTTCAGCACCTGCGAAACCCCTCTACACACCTGAGGAGCGTCGGCGGCGTGATGAGACGCCCTGGACCCTGGTGCAAGGAATCCTTGCGCCCGTTCAGTTTCTCGTTTTTCTCATCAGCCTTGGGCTGGTAGCTCACTTTCTGGTCACGGGGGAAGGCGGTACGGCCGCAACCGTGTCTGTAGTGATCAAGACCCTGGTCCTGTATTTAATAATGATTACCGGCGCGATCTGGGAAAAGGTTGTTTATGGCTGCTACCTCTTCGCGCCAGCGTTTTTCTGGGAAGACGTGTTCAGCATGCTGGTACTGGCACTGCACACTGCCTACATCGCCTGCGTGGCGTTCGGCTGGCTGACCATGGAACAACAAATGTGGTTAGCGCTGGCTGCCTATTTCACTTACATCATCAACGCCGGACAGTTCCTGTGGAAACTGCGCCAGGCGCGGCTGATGACGGTCGATTCTGGCCAGTCCGTCGATTCTGGTGACCCGGCTGCCATGGGAGCTGCTTCATGAGCGTCGTCGCGCTAAACAAACCCGGTGAACGTCCAATCATTCGCGAACGTGGTCAGCGCGAGGTTTTCTGCGGACTCACAGGTATCGTGTGGCTGCATCGCAAAATTCAGGATGCCTTCTTCCTGGTTGTTGGTTCCCGCACCTGCGCACACCTGGTGCAATCTGCCGCCGGGGTAATGATTTTTGCCGAACCACGCTTTGGCACCGCCATTATTGATGAACGTGATCTTGCCGGCCTGGCCGATGTCCACGAGGAACTCGATCGGGAAGTGTCGCGTCTCCTGGAGCGCCGGCCGGATATCAAACTGTTGTTTCTGGTCGGATCCTGCCCTTCCGAGGTGATCAAGATCGATCTGAGCCGCGCCGCCGAGCGCCTCTCGGACCGCTTCATGCCGCAGGTGCGGGTCCTTAATTACTCAGGCAGCGGTATCGAAACCACATTCACCCAGGGCGAAGATGCCTGCCTGGCGTCGCTGGTTCCGGAGTTGGACGCCAGCGACAGCAATGAAACACGACTCATGGTGGTTGGTGCCCTCGCAGACGTTGTGGAAGACCAGTTCAGAAGCCTGTTCGACAAGCTAGGGATTGGCCCGGTAGATTTCTTCCCCGCCAGGACCTCCGACACCATGCCCCCGATCGGCACAGGTACACGCTATCTCCTGGCTCAGCCATTTCTCACTGACACCGCCATGGCCCTGGAAAAACGCGGCGCACAGCGAATCGCGGCACCCTTTCCACTTGGCGAAGAAGGCACCACGGCGTGGCTTCGCGCTGCGGCGAAATTGTGGGATGTTGCCGATGAGAAGTTTGAGGAAGTGACCAAAGCCCCGCGGGAGCGGGCCAACCGCGCGTTGGCAATTTACCGTGAGCAATTGCAGGGCAAACGAATTTTCTTTTTCCCGGACTCCCAACTTGAGATTCCCCTGGCGCGCATGCTGCACCGGGAACTGGGCATGGAGGCCATGGAGGTCGGCACGCCCTACCTGCATCGTGAACATCTTGCCGAAGAACTGGAATGGCTGCCCGATTCAGTGCAGCTCTCGGAAGGGCAGGACGTTGAAAAGCAACTGGACCGCTGTCTGGCAGACAAGCCTGATATGGTCGTTTGCGGTCTTGGCCTGGCCAACCCCCTGGAGGCCCAGGGTGTGACGACCAAGTGGTCCATCGAATTATTGTTTACGCCAATTCAGGGGTATGAGCAGGCCGGCGATTGCGCCGAGCTGTTCGCACGCCCCCTGGATCGCGCCCGGCGGCTGGTGGTCTGAGATGCATCTTACTGTCTGGACTTATGAAGGCCCGCCGCATATCGGCGCCATGCGCGTCGCGACCGCAATGCGGAATGTGCATTATGTGCTGCATGCACCCCAGGGTGATACTTATGCAGACCTGCTGTTCACCATGATTGAGCGCATACCGAAGCGCCCGCCGGTGACCTACACCACATTCCAGGCCCGTGACCTGGGTGCCGATACCGCGTCCTTGTTCCAGAATGCAGCGGTTGATGCTTACGAACGCTTTAAGCCGGAGGCCATGCTGGTCGGCGCCTCCTGCACCGCAGAGCTGATTCAGGATGACCCGGGCGGTTTGACCGACGCCCTGAATCTGCCCTGCCCCGTGGTACCCCTTGAGCTCCCTGCCTACCAGCGCAAGGAAAACTGGGGGGCGTCAGAAACTTTTTATCACCTGGTGCGCAAGATGGCACAAGGAAGCGAGGCCCGCGTCAAGACAGCGGAAGATGCGCCTCGCTGTAACCTGCTCGGGCCCACCGCCCTGGGATTCCGTCACCGTGATGACGTGCAAGAAGTGGTTGGACTGCTGGAATCGTTCGGAATCGAGATCAACGTTGTTGCGCCCATGGGGGCTTCGCCCTCGGACCTCGCGCAACTGGGGAATGCTGACTTCAATGTCGTGCTCTACCCGGAGATCGCCGAAACCACCGCGACCTGGCTGAAGCGTCACTTCAATCAACCGTTCACCCGCACCGTGCCGATCGGTGTGGGTGCAACGCGCAGCTTCGTTCGCGAAGTCTGCGGGTTGGCCGGTATGGATCCCGAACCCCTGTTGGCGCACGAACTTAGCCGCATGCCGTGGTACTCGCGCTCCATCGACTCGACGTATCTGACCGGAAAGCGCGTGTTCATCTTTGCCGATGCGACACACGCGCTGGCTGCCGCCAGGGTGGCCCGGGACGAACTGGGTTTTGAGGTGGTGGGCCTGGGCACTTATAGCCGCGAGTTCGCGCGCGATGTGCGCGCGCTTGCGAAAGAATTCGGTATCGAGGCCCTGATCACAGATGACTACCTGGAAGTAGAAGCCCAGGTACAGGCGCTGCAACCGGAACTTATTCTCGGCACGCAGATGGAACGCCATATGGCAAAACGTCTCGGCATTGCCTGCGCTGTGATTTCATCGCCGATTCACGTTCAGGATTTCCCTGCTGCCCACTCACCACAGATGGGCTTTGAGGGCGCCAACGTCCTGTTTGACACCTGGGTCCACCCCTTGATGATGGGCCTGGAAGAACACCTTTTGGGTATGTTCCGTGAAGACTTCGAGTTTCATGACGGTGCTGCACCGTCCCACCTGGGACGCAGCGGCGGCGTAAAAACCGGGCAACGACCCGCGGACGAGCCTGCTGAACCCGCACAACCCGGCGTGCCAAGCTGGACCCCGGATGCACAGAAGGAACTGGGCAAGATTCCTTTCTTTGTGCGTGGCAAAGCCAAACGCAACACCGAGAATTTTGCGCAGGAACAAGGTATCGAACACATTACCGTGGACACTTTATATGACGCGAAATCCCA
Source organism: uncultured Gammaproteobacteria bacterium (assembly GCA_942491555.1). GTDB lineage: Bacteria > Pseudomonadota > Gammaproteobacteria > Xanthomonadales > SZUA-36 > Marinihelvus. The sequence goes on along the minus strand of CALOBN010000002.1, from coordinate 442,154 downwards.
CTATGCACGCTGAGCAGATCTCAATGAGCATAACGCCAGCCCTTATCCGGGAAGGCATGGTGATGAGCCAGACAGACAAGCGAATTCATGCGCTTCAACAACCAGATGAATCCAATGCCGCCTTGCATATTGTGTGTGAGCGCCATGAAGGCTTCAGGGAGGCCGTAACACAATGAGTCAGATTTCAGAATCGCCCACCATTCCACTGCGTACCGTTAAAGGGCCACCGGATGGTGCCGGCAGCGTGCAGGTCACGCTGGATCCGGAAGACGCCATTACCGGCGCCAAGGTTTTTGCAGTGTACGGCAAGGGCGGAATTGGCAAGTCAACCACATCCTCCAATCTGTCTGTCGCATTCTCCAAGCTGGGCAAGCGGGTTCTGCAAATTGGTTGCGACCCCAAGCACGACTCGACCTTTACCCTGACCAAGAGCCTGGTACCGACCGTGATTGACGCGCTGGAAGAAGTTGAGTTCCACGCTGAGGAATTGCGCACCGAGGACTTCGTTTATGAAGGTTATAACGGGGTCATGTGTGTTGAGGCCGGCGGGCCCCCGGCGGGAACCGGTTGCGGCGGCTACGTGGTTGGCCAGACCGTTAAACTGCTGAAACAACATCACCTGCTTGAAGATACCGATGTGGTGATCTTCGACGTCCTCGGCGATGTCGTGTGTGGTGGCTTTGCCGCGCCGCTGCAACATGCTGACCAGGCCCTGATTGTCACCGCCAACGATTTTGACTCGATTTTCGCCATGAACCGGATCGTCGCTGCAATCGAGGCCAAGTCCAAAAACTACAAAGTGCGGCTTGGCGGCGTGATCGCCAATCGCAGCGCGGACACCGACCAGATCGATGGATTCAATGATCTTGTGGGCCTTAATCGTATTGCCCATTTTCGGGACCTTGACGTGATTCGACGCAGCAGACTGAAAAAGTCCACGCTGTTTGAGATGGAAAGCTCACCGGAACTCGATGCGGTGCAACTTGAGTACATGCGCCTGGCCCAGTCGCTCTGGGACGGCATTGACCCCAGTTACGCGAAGGCCATGAAAGACCGTGATATTTTCGATTTCCTGGGTTTTGACTGAAACCGTCAGGGCACAGGGGTCACCAACAGGACAGCACGACGAATGGGCGATATGACCAACACGTATACGGCACGCAAGCAGCGACTAACCGATTACTTTGATCGGACCGCGGCGACTGCCTGGGAGCGTCTGACATCCGACGCACCCGTGGGCCGGGTACGAGCAACCGTGCGCGCCGGCCGTGACCGCATGCGCAACATTCTGCTGAGCTGGTTGCCGGAAGACATGACCGGCATGACCTTGCTGGACGCTGGCTGCGGGACCGGTTCCCTGGCCGTCATTGCTGCCGAACGCGGCGCCCGGGTTACCGGGGTAGATATTTCCGCCACCCTGCTCGAGGTTGCGCATGAGCGCACGCCCGAGGCGTTGCGCGGGCGCATTGAATATCATGCCGGTGACATGCTGGCAGCTGAAGGTGGTCCCTTCGATTACGTGGTGGCGATGGATTCGCTGATTCATTACGAACTCAACGACATGATCGATGCCATTGCAGCACTGACTGCAAACGCGCGCACAGGCGTTCTGACGACCTTTGCACCGCGCACACCATTGCTTTCACTCATGCACTTCACCGGCCGCCTGTTGCCCACCAACGAACACCGGGCGCCGTTTATTGAACCCGCCTCTGAAAAGAAACTTCAGGCCGGTATTCAATCCCTGCCAGCCTTCAAAGGCTGGAGGGCTGAGCGCACAGAAAGAGTGAGCGCCGGCTTTTATACCTCGCAGGCACTGGAGTTGCGTCACGAATGAAAGGCCTGAACCGCAAACTTGCACAAGGCTGGACCCGCATCGGCACCGGGATGCTGCCGTTTGCCGATGCGGCCAGCGAGAGTTTGCCCCTGAGTCGACTGCTGCGCCTGTCCCTGTTCCAGGTTTCTGTTGGCATGGCCGTTGTGCTGCTGACCGGCACACTCAACCGCGTAATGATCGTCGAGCTCGGGGTACCGGTGTGGATGGTGTCGTTCATGGTGGCCCTGCCGCTCCTGTTCGCCCCATTCCGCGCTTTAATCGGCTTTAAGTCTGATACCTACCGCTCAGCCCTGGGCTGGAAGCGGGTACCGTTCATCTGGTTCGGCACCCTGCTGCAGTTTGGCGGGCTGGCCATCATGCCCTTCGCACTGATTTTACTGTCCGGCGACTCGCAGGCTCATCCGGGCCTCGGGCAAGCGGCTGCGACCCTCGCCTTCCTGATGGTGGGTGCCGGCATGCACACCACCCAAACCGCCGGCCTGGCCCTGGCCACCGACCTGGCACCCGAAGAGACACGGCCGCGCGTGGTTGCCCTGTTGTTTGTTTCTCTGCTGCTCGGCATGTTCTTCAGCGCCCTGATCTTCGGGTGGTTGCTGCGCGACTTCAGCCAGCTGCTGCTGATCAAGGTGATCCAGGGCGCTGCCATGGTGACCGTTGCCTGTAACCTGATCGCACTGTGGAAACAGGAAGCACTGGTTAACCAGGATGTAAACAAGAGCGCCCCGCGCCGCTACTTTGATGAGGCATGGCGCGAACTCATGGAGCAGAAGAATGCAGGCCGTTTGCTGGTCGCCGTGGCCTTTGGTGCCGCCGCTTTCTCCATGCAGGATGTCCTGCTGGAGCCGTTTGGAGCAGAAATCCTCGGATTCTCCGTGTCGTCCACGACCCTGCTGACCGCGGTATTCGTCGGCGGCACCTTGATGTCATTTCTTGCATCAGCCCGGTTTTTGGCCGGTGGCATGGACCCGCACCGCCTGGCCGGCTATGGCGCCGTGATCGGCATCGCGGGCCTGACCCTGGTAACTGTTGTTGCCGCAATTCAGTCTGCCGCAACCTTCCGCATCGGTGTTTTTCTGATCGGAGTGGGCGGCGGCTTTTTCTCAGTCGGCACACTGACCGCAGCCATGGGGCTCGCCAACCGCACCACCAGCGGCATTGCACTTGGCGCCTGGGGCGCGGTGCAGGCGACAGCCACCGGACTGGGTATCGCCATGGGTGGCGTGCTGCGCGACGGTGTCACCAATCTTGCTCAAAGCGGGTCGCTTGGCCCCGCGCTGACCGGACCCGCTGCAGGGTACGCGTTCGTTTACCAAGTGGAAGTATTACTGTTGTTTACCACCCTAGTCATTATCGGACCGCTGGCACGACACGCGGCACGGGAAGACGAAATTAATGACCGCGGGCTCGGATTGGCCGAGTTCCCGGGTACCTGAGTTGTGTTCAGAGGAGGATCGCCGTCATGGGGTTAAGTAGCTCAATCGACCTAACCGAAATTATTTTTACATTGTTTTGGGTGTTTTTTATTTTTCTGGTGTTCTACCTGCACCGCGAGAGCAAGCGCGAAGGCTACCCGCTCGAGTCAGATCATGTGAATGGTGTGACCGTGCAGGGCTTTCCTGGCGTGCCGGGACCAAAGACCTATTTGAAGCCACATGGTGGCGAGATGCAGTTACCCGGAGACGGCCCGCTTGAGCGCGAAGATTTGCCACTGCGAGCGACAGCCGGACACCCTGGTGCGCCCTTTGAGCCAACGGGTGAGAACCCGATGCTTGATGGTGTCGGACCTGGCTCCTGGGCCAACCGTCCGGATGAGCCGGAGCTGACCATGCACGGCGAGCCACGCTTCAAGCCCTTGCGGACCCTGGAGAAGTTTCATGTCGACAAGAATGATCCCGATCCCCGTGGCATGGAGGTTTTTGGCTCCGGAGGAGAACTTGCCGGAACAGTTGCAGACATCTGGGTCGACCGGGTTGAGCCTTTGATCGTATTTTTCGAGGTTGACCTCAATGATGGCGGCAGCAATGTCATGCTGCCGATTAACTTCTCCCGGGTTAACCGGTGGAAGCGGGTGATCACCGTCCGTGCCATTTACGCTCATCAGTTCAAGGACATTCCGAAGCTCGCATCTCCCGACCTGATTACGATGCTGGAAGAAGAAAAGATCACAGCCTACTTTGGGGCCGGTACACTGTATGCCGATGATGAACGGGCGGAACCATTGATATGAGTTTGACTCGTGAACATGACTACGAGCCAATCCCGGGCCTGCCGGATTTGCTTCCCGAAGGGGAGCAAATCCGATGGCAGGGCTCACCGGATTGGAAGGACCTGGCGATCTTCGGCCTGCATGTTCGCAAGCTTGCCATTTACTTTGCCTTGCTGCTCGGTGCCCGGGTTGTTGTTCAGAACAACGCCTCGGCACCCATGCAGGATATTCTGGTCTCCACGGCCATCCTTGGCGGACTCGCCGCGGTGGCTGTCGGATTCCTGACCCTGTTTGCCTGGCTCGCCGCACGCTCAACCATGTATACCATTACCAACCAGCGACTGGTTATCCGCTGCGGGGTTACACTGCCCATTACGACCAACCTGCCCTTCTCCCTGGTCGAATCGGCCGATCTGCGGGTCAGGGATAGCGGTATTGGTGATCTGCCTCTCACTTTGGAAAAAGGCAGTCGTCCTTCGTGGATCATGCTCTGGCCGCATGTAAGGCCCTGGTCAATGGGCCGTGTGCAGCCGATGATCCGCTCGGTAGAAAATGCCCGGGAAGTTGGTGAAACCCTTGCTGATGCCCTGGTAACCTTCAAGGGTGCCCAGCGTCACTCTGCGAGCAGCAATGAGCAGCGTGAACAGGCCGTTGGCAACCTCAGTGCGAGTGCCGGCTGACCATGGGGCATCATGATCAAACCCTCGCTGAAGGCCAGCGACCGTTTCCCCTGTTTCCGTTGCTGGGAGCAAGTTCGCTGGTTCTGATCAGCCTGGTATCGGCGGCCTGGATGCAATGGTTCGCCAAGCCCAATATGCCGCCCAAGCCCGCGCCGACGGTGATCGCCGAGCGCCAACTGGCATTTGAAGACACACCGCAAGGGGAAGTCCTGGTCCGCGATGCGGTCAGCGGTGAGCTGATCTCCACCATTGAGGTTGGCGGCAGCGGGTTTGTCCGCTCCACCCTGCGTGGCCTGGTACGGTCCCGTCGCCTGCACGGCAGTCTGGACAAGACACCATTCGTTCTTGAAAAGCATGCCAATGGGCAGCTGTTGCTGATTGATCCGGTAACGGATCAGGCCGTGGACCTGTGGGCCTTCGGCCAGACCAACGCACTGGTCTTCGCCAGCTATCTACCCGAAGAATCAACCATCACGCGCAGCGCCGAGAGCGATGCGCCAACCGTAGCGCAGAGCGCAACGAGGAGTAACGAAGATGAGCGCTGAAGCCAGCCATGCCCTTGAGGGCGCCGTGGAAGTCAACGAATCCACCAAGATCGCCAAAACCGAGACGCTGCTTACACCGCGTTTCTACACGACCGACATGGAAGCGATGGACGCCCTGAATGTTGAACCGGTTCGTGAGGACTGGGACAAGCTGATGGATGAGTTCCGTAACGACACCAATCAGAACCACTTTCGTCGCGATGAGGCTTTCAACGCAGAGATCAGGGAACTTTCGCCCGAGCTCCACGAAGAGTTCATCAAGTTCATGGTGTCTTCCGTGACGTCCGAATATTCCGGACACGTTCTGTATAAAAACATCGCCAAGGCCATCGACAACCCGGATATCAAGGAAGCCATGGAGTTCATGGCGCGCGACGAGGCGCGGCATGCGGGTTTCATCAATAAGGCGCTGCGTGACTACAACAAGCAGGTCAATCTGAACCATCTGCGCAAGAACAAGAAATATAAATTCTTCAAGCCAAAGTACGTCTTCTATGCGACTTATCTGTCGGAGAAGATTGGTTACGCAAGATACATCATGATCTTCCGCCAGTTCGAGAAGCACCCTGAACTGCGCTTTCATCCGATGTTCCGCTGGTTCGAGGACTGGTGCAACGATGAGTTTCGCCACGGCGAGGTCTTTGCGCTGATGATGAAAGCCCAGCCCGAACTGCTCAAGGGCCCGAACAAACTGTGGATCCGCTTCTTCCTGCTGGCAGTCTACGCCACCATGTATGTTCGCGATCACAGCCGTCCGGAACTGCACGCTGCAATGGGCATGGATGCCGATGAATACGACTACAAGGTGTTCGATATCACCTCGGAAATTTCCAAGCAGGTATTTCCATTAACGCTGGATACAGATAACCCCAAATTCCGCAAGGGACTCTCACGGCTGCTCGAGATCAACACCGCTGTTGAAGCAGCCAAAGCCCAGGGTGGCATTGTGGGTGCTGTCAAACGGTTTGGCCTGTCCATCGCGGGCGGTGCCACGTTCCTGCGCTTGTATACGCTTCCGGTCATTCACAACGAGCTGCCGGAAGACGTCCGCATGGTTCCGACCTGGTAGGCGGCACAGCGCTTGGAATACATCGCACCGATATTGTTCGCGCTGGGAACCTGGTGGCTTTCCACCGTGGTTTTGCTGTGGCGCAGCCAGAGAGCCGAGCCGAAATGCCGGGTCACCATGGCGGCCATGAGTCTTGTGGCGGTGGTTGGTATTTTGCTCATCATCGAAACCCGTCAATGGACCAGCCCGATGGGTGCCTATCTTGCATTCACGGGTGGCCTGGCGATTTGGGCCTGGCATGAGATGAGCTACTTCCTGGGTTCAGTCACCGGCCCAAGGCCGGAAGCTTGTGCGCCGGACGAGACCATGAGCCGGCGGTTTGTGCTCGGCGTGAAAGCCAGCCTGTGGCACGAACTGGCGATTATCGTCACCGCACTGGCGCTGATCTGGCTGACCTGGGATTCTGCGAATCAGATTGCCATGCTGACGTTCGTGACCTTCTGGCTTATGCGCTGGTCGGCAAAGATGAATATCTTTTTTGGCGTACGCAATCTGCATGAAGAATTCTGGCCTGAACATATGCGCTATTTGTCGAGCTATGTTCACAACGCACGCATGAATGCGCTGTTCCCGGTCTCCATGTTGTTTGCGGGACTGGCGCTGTTCTGGATGATCAGGACCGCCGAACAGGCCGGGCCCGGTACGCTTGACCAGGTGGGTTTAACCCTGGTTGCCACCATGCTTGGGCTGGCGATCCTCGAACATGTTCTGTTGTTCCTGCGCGTTCCTGACGAACTGCTGTGGAAACTTGCCACCGGCCGTAAAAACGCTGCGGGTATCGAATATTCTGTAAAACTGAACACCAGTCAGGGTTCCTGAATGAGTACTGCTTTTCCCTTTTCTGCCATTGTCGGGCAGGACGAGATGAAACTCGCCCTGCTGGTGACCGCTGTTGACCCCGCCATCGGCGGCGTGCTCGTTTTTGGTGACCGGGGTACCGGCAAATCGACCGCCGTACGGGCCATGACCGGCCTGTTACCGCGCATGAAACTGGTCCCCGGCTGCCCGTACAATAGCGACCCGAACGTGGCATGCCCATGCGACGTCTGTACACCCGGCTCCGGCCAGGCCCGTCCCAGCGGCAAATCGGCAAGGGTACCCGTCGTGGATCTGCCCCTTGGCGTTACCGAAGACAGAGTGGTCGGTGCCCTGGACCTCGAGCGTGCCCTGGTTCGGGGTGAGAAAGCCTTCGAACCCGGCCTGCTCGCGCGGGCCAACCGCGGCTACCTGTATATCGATGAGGTCAACCTGTTGGAAGACCACATTGTCGACCTGCTGCTCGACGTCGCCGCTTCCGGCGAAAATGTTGTGGAGCGGGAAGGCCTCAGTGTGCGGCACCCGGCGCGCTTTGTGCTCGTTGGTAGCGGTAACCCCGAGGAAGGCGATTTGCGACCACAGCTGCTGGACCGTTTCGGTCTGTCCGTCGAGGTCAGCACGCCCCGCGACATTGCAAACCGTATCGAGATTATCCGCCGGCGCGAAGAATTTGAACGCGACCGCGATGCTTTCGCGAAACGCTGGGCAAGCCGCGAGGGCCAGGTGCGCGCCAAACTCCGGCGCGCACGCGAACGCCTGAATGACACTGATCTGTCCTATGAAATGATGGAGCGCATCACGGAGCTGTGCATTGCCCTTGAGACCGACGGGCTGCGGGGCGAACTTACCCTGGTGCGCGCTGCGCGGGCCCTGGCGGCGCTTTATGACGCCAGCGAGGTTACCCTCGAGCATGTTCGTGAAGTTGCACCGATGGCGCTGAGACACCGGCTGCGGCGCGACCCGTTGGATGAATCCAGTTCCGGCGTCCGCGTGGAACGCACTGTTACCGAGGTTCTGGGGTGAACGCGCCCGCGCGGGAGCAGTCAGACCAGGTCCTGGCCGGTCATCTCCCGCAGCTGGCGCTCGACTTGCTGGCCGTTGATCCGGCCGGGCTGGGCGGTATATGCCTGCGCATGGGGCCGGGACCGGAAACCGATGAATGGCTGAGCGCACTGCGTCAGGCCATGCCGGAAAACATTCCCTGGCGTCGACTGCCATGCAGTATTGACGATGACCGGCTTCTGGGCGGTCTGGATATTGCCGCCAGCCTGTCGGCTGGTAAGCCCCTGATCGCCAGCGGCCTGCTCTGCGAAGCCAAGGGCGGTGTGATTGTCATCCCCATGGCCGAGCGCCTGGGCCGTGGCACGGCGGCACGAATTTCCGCCGCCATCGACCAGGGTGCCGTCCTGCTTGAGCGCGACGGAATCACCTCGCGCAAAGAAACCCACTTCTGCCTGGTGGCTCTGGACGAGGGACAGGATGACGATGAAGGCCTTACCCGGGACCTCGAAGACCGCCTCGCCCTGTTCCTGGACAGCCGTCACTTCAGCAACCGCGAAGAATCCGTCAACGCCCCGTCGCGGGCCAGGCTGGAGCAGGCACAAGGCCTGCTGCCCGGGGTACAGTGCGACGATGAACGACTCGCGGCCCTGTGTCGCGGCGCTTTGTCGCTGGGCATCGACTCAACACGACCCACGCTCTTTGCCCTGCGCGCTGCCTGTGCATCTGCGGCGCTGGACGGCCGCGAAGAGGTCAATGACGATGACCTGAAGATCGCTGCGCAACTCGTGCTGGCGCCGCGGGTACAACAGCTGCCGGCAGCGCCCGATGAGCAACAGGAAGCCGATTCCGAGGAACAACCTCCGGAGCCGGAGCAGGATTCGTCGGATCCGGCCGAACAAGACCCAGAGCAGGACTCTGCAGATCAGCAGGATCAGGACAACAAGCAACCGGACCCGCCGCAGGGAATTCCCGACGAACTCATTTTGCAGGCAGTGAAATCCGCCTTGCCGGCAGGACTGATCGCAAGCCTGCTGAAACAGGGTGCACGGCGCGACCTCAAAGCGCGGGTTGCCCGGGGTGGGCCGCCCGCACGGGCCTTACGGCGGGGTCGTCCCGTGGGCATCATGCCGGGAGATCCACGTCGCGGTTTGCGCCTGCACCTGCCGGCCACGCTCAAGACCGCAGCACCCTGGCAGAAATTGCGCCTGACCGGAGACCCGGAACGCGATGCCCGGCTGCAGGTTCGTATTGAAGATTTTCGCATTGTTCGTTTTAAAACGCGCCAGCAAACCACGCGTATTTTTGTGGTGGATGCTTCCGGTTCTGCAGCCGCCCAAAGGCTGGCGGAGACCAAGGGCGCCATCGAATTACTGCTGGCGGAGAGCTACGCAACCCGTGACCAGGTCGCCCTGATCGCGTTCCGGGGGAACACTGCTGAATTGATCCTGCCACCCACGCGCGCGCTGGCGCGTGCCAAACGCGAATTGGCAGGGCTGCCCGGTGGCGGCGCCACACCGCTCGCCGCCGGTATTCATGCAGCGCATGCCCTGGCCATCGACCTGCAACGTAAAGGCCAACATCCCGTGCTTATATTCATGACGGATGGCCGCGCCAATGTTTGTCTTGACGGCAGCACGGGCCACCAGGCCGCCGGAGAAGAGGCGCTTGAATCAGCCCGCATCATTAAAACCGCCGGCTGGGACTGCCTGCTGATCGATACCGCGCGGCGCCCACGGCCTAAAGCCCGTGAGATGGCCGAGGCCATGGCAGCACGCTACCTGCCCCTGCCCCTGGGTGGCGCCGGCGGATTGTCGGCCGTGGCATCCAGGATGGAAACCAGCGCATGAGCAGCCGCCCACTGAATCCGTCCCTGTTGCGTGACCGGACACCAGAACCCGATGGAAAGCCCGGAGTTTTGCAAGGCGCATCGCAGGACGAATGGCGCAGCAAAGTGCAGGGCGCCAGTCAGAATGGCTCACAGGACGACATGCCTCCGACTGACTGGCCCAACCGCGAGTGCAGCCGCAAAGTCGACGCCAGCGGATTACGCTGGCACCTGCAGCGCACGGGTAAGGGTCCCGGTCTGTTACTGATTCATGGAACCGGGGCATCCACACACTCCTGGGCAGGGCTGTTGCCACTGCTGGCCGAGCACTACGATGTACTGGCGCCCGACCTGCCGGGGCACGGCTTCAGCAGTCCATTTACAACGCGCCTGCCCACGCTGCCGAATATGGCGAACGCTCTGGATGACTTGCTCAAAGCTGAACATTTCGAACCAGATCTGATCGTCGGTCATTCTGCCGGCGCTGCCATCGCCCTGCAGATGACACTGACAGGCGGGCTGACACCCGGGCTGCTGGTTGGACTGAATGCCGCGCTTTTCCCTTATGGTGGATGGCTGGCACCGCTGGCCCAGCCCCTGGCGCGCGCCTTCACCGCCTTGGCTCCGGTGCCCAGAATTCTTGCAGCCCGGGCGCGCCAGCCCGGCACGGTGGAAAGGCTGATTGCCAACACCGGCTCGCGGCTCGACCGGGCGGGTATCGAAACCTACCGCCATATACTGGAACGCCAGGACCATGTGGCTGCAACCCTGTCAATGATGGCCAACTGGGATTTGAATCCGCTTTTGAATCAACTCCCCGAGCTGACTACACCGCTGTGTCTGATTGTTGGTGAGGGTGACCGAACTGTCCCGCCAGGTCAGGCAGCAAAGGTGATTGAACGTGTACCTGCAGGACGCATCATCAGGTTGGGCGAACTTGGCCACCTGGCGCATGAAGAAAAGCCACGGCTTATCCAGGATGCCATTGAACAAGCCCAGGCATGGCGTCACGGACTGTGACTTATATAATGGAACCGGTGCTTATGCGCCCGGCAACGCGAATTTCCTGCCTTTGGCCGGGAAGCGCAACACATTTGAACGGAGGATAATGCGGACTTTCGCGGCCCGCAGCTGATATGGAATACCTCACTCTCGAATCAGTATTATGTTACCGGGTGGATATGCGGCACTGTCGTCGTTTGTTGCGCCAGGGTTCACGCTCCTTCTATGCGGCCTCCTTGTTGCTTCCGGCGTATTACCGCTCACCGGCCACGGCACTCTATGCGTTTTGCCGGATCGCCGACGATGCGATCGATGAGGGCGATGAACCCGTCGATGTGGCGCTTGCCGAACTGAATGACCGGCTGGATCGAATTTACGCAGGCCGGCCGATTTCCGACCCGGTGGACCGTGAGTTAACCAACGTGGTTCAGCGCTTTGATATTCCGGATACGCTCCCAAGGGCGCTGCTGGAAGGATTCCAGTGGGATCACGACGGACGCCGCTACGAAACCCTTTCCGATCTCTACGGCTACGCGGCACGTGTCGCAGGAACCGTTGGGGTCATGATGGCCGTTCTCATGGGCGTGCGTTCCCAGAACGCGCTGGCGCGGGCCTGCGACCTGGGTGTCGCTATGCAACTGACCAATATCGCCAGAGATGTAGGACAGGACGCCCGGGCCGGGCGTTTGTATCTGCCCCAGACCTGGTTGCGCGATGCCGGAATCGATCCGGAACAGTTTCTGGCTGACCCGCAGTTCACACCGGAACTCAGCGAGTTGATTCAACGCCTGATCGATGCCGGCGACCGGCTCTATGACCGTTCCGCCGAAGGCATCGCCCAGCTCCCGGCCAGATGCCGACCAGGCATTTTTGCAGCCCGCGGAATTTATCGGGATATCGGTCATGAACTGGCACGCCAGGGTTTGGATTCCGTCAGTCAACGCACCGTGGTCGGAACACGACGCAAGGTCCGTTTACTGGGCTCTGCACTCTGGACCGCCGCGCGGCGGCGCAACACCAGCAATGTGCCACCGCTGGAAGAAACCCGTTTTCTGGTGGACGCTGCGGTCCGGGGCTGATTGTTACTTCTTGCCGCGCGGAAACTCCCGCGGCATACGAAACGGCAGCAAGGTTCTGACCCAGGGCTGTACAAAGCGATCCATGGACAGGCGCTCATGAACGGTAAACTCACCCGGCTGCCCGCCACGCAATAACGTTCTCGAGTAAAAGGGTGTGTCCTCGTAACCCCGGACGCCGGCTATACGGTGTCCACAGCGGGGATAGCGCTTTATCCCCCAGCCCGTGCGGCGCTGATTCTCAACCGGGTCACCCGGCACCTCGCTCACCTGGCCTTGCTGATCGACATCAAAGGCAAACAGACGCTCTTCCCCTGACCGGCATTGCACCTCGTAGTGCAGACGTGTGCGGCCGGAGCCCGCGCCCTGGCCTGCGGGAGCGGGCCGCTCGGTGCGGCTCCAGTCCCAGGAGTGAAAGGCCTGTTCCAGAGGCTCACCCCCGAAATTCGCGTCCAGGTAGGCGGGGCCATCCCAGTTCCAGCCCGGCGCGTCAAGGCGCACCTGAACCCGTGCATGCGGCGACCAGGGTGTCCACAGATGACGGCCGTTGCCATCGAGATCCACCGCCAGGTCGCAGGCGGCACCGGGGAGCGCAATGATTTCGCCGCGTAAGGCTTGTCCGAAAGGTGTGCATCGCTCACGCAAGCGGTAACTCAGCTGCCGACCGTCCCAGGACACGCTGCTGGGCCCGACCCTGAACTCCCGCCCGCTGCGCTGCACACTGGCAGCCTGACGCTCCGTCATCGCCCAACGCCCACCGGGGCCGTACAGGGCAACGTTGATCGCGCAATAGGCTTCAGGATCGCCGGTACCGCGCTGGCGCGCCCGGTAGTAATAGGGCGAAAACACGCTGCCCACAAACAGAATGATAACCACGCCATAACGCCCGTCATCACTCACGGCATCCAGATACCACCAACGATAACCATCATCGGGTACGGACAGGTCAAAGGCCGGCGGCACGCCGGTCCGGGGATTCATTACGTTGTGAGGCTCGGAATTGACGGACTCAGGCATAGTGTCTATTCTACATGACAGTTATATTTGACAACCTAGGTTAACAGTTGGCCAGGAACTCCATGATCGATCCCAAACGCCTTGAAGACTACCTCGGCGCCTCACTGGCCAGCTCCGCCCTTGGCGACACGCCGCCGGGCCTTTCGGACGCTGTACGATACGCCGTTTTTCCCGGCGGTGCGCGCGTGCGCCCCCGCCTGGTGATGGCCGTGGCACTGGCCAATGGCGACGACCAACCCGGCCTGACAGATGCTGCCGCAGCCGCCATTGAAATGCTGCATTGCGCATCCCTGGTGCATGATGATTTACCCGCATTTGACGGCGCCTCCCTGCGCCGCGGCAAACCGTCGGTGCATGCGACCTTTGGACAGCCACTGGCCATCCTGACCGGTGATGCACTCATTGTGCATGCTTTCAAGCTGCTGGGGCTGGCCGGGGTGCAGGCCCCGGACCGGCTGCCTGCCCTATTGGGCATTGTTGCCGGCGGTGTCGGCATGCCCGGTGGCATCGTTGCGGGTCAGGCCTGGGAATGCGAGAAAAACGTTGACCTGAGCCAATACCAACAAGCGAAGACCGGCGCACTGTTTGCCGCAGCCACCATGGCCGGCGCTGCCGCCGCAGGCGTTGATCCGACCCCCTGGCGCACACTCGGTCAGTGTATCGGCGAGGCCTACCAGGTTGCCGATGACCTGCTGGACACCAGCGGGGATGCGCTCACAGTGGGCAAGCCCGTGGGACAGGATCAAAGCCATGACCGGCCCAATGCGGTACAACAACTGGGCCGTGGCAAGTGCACACAACGCCTCCGCTCACTGGTTGATGAAGCCCTGGAATCAATTCCCGCCTGCCCGGGCGAGGCGCCATTGCGCACCCTGATTGGTCAGGAATCCGAGCAATTCATGAAGCTCGCACTGAGTCGTCCCGCTGCCGCCTGAGCGGACGCAGTGCGGGCAAAATCTGAACCCTGATCATGCCTTTCCTGAGCAACAGACTAGCCGCGTGGCGCAACCGCAAGCTGGCTGACCCGGCTTTCCGGCATCGTATTCAACGCATTCCCCTGTTGAGATCCATGGCGCGCAGGCGCGCGCAGGGCCTGTTTGAGGCCACAGCCGGCTTTGTCAACGGGCAGGTGCTTTCAGCCTGCCTGGAACTGGGTCTGCTGGAACGACTTGACGATAGCCCCATGACAACCGGGACGATCGCAAAAGACTTTGATCTTGACCCGACCCGTACCGCAAGACTGCTGGAGGCAGCAGCAGGGCTCGGGCTTGTTGAACGTCGCCCGCGCCGGCACTGGGGATTGGGCCCGCAAGGCGCGGTACTCGTATCCGACCCCGGCCTGAAGGCCATGAGCCTCCATCATTCCGCCTTGTACAAGGACCTTGCCGATACCGTGGGACTGTTGCGCAACCCCGCACAGGCAACCCAACTGGCGGCATTGTGGCCCTATGCGCAAAACGATTCACCCAGCGATGTAAAACCAACTGAAGCAGAGGAATACACGAGCCTCATGGCTGCCTCGCAGCGCATGATTGCCGAACAGGTCCTGGATGCCTATGACTTCTCAGTACACCGTGCCCTGCTCGATATCGGCGGCGGCAGCGGCACCTTTCTGGGATGCGTGGGAGAAGCGGTACCAGGCCTGGAGCTGTCTCTTTTCGACTTGCCAGGCGTTATTGAACTGGCGCGTCAAAGGGTGGCCAACGAGGAGCTTCCTGCGCGTATCAGCCTGCATGGCGGCAGCTTCCATACCGATCCTTTTCCGGGTGTTCACGACGCGATCAGCCTGGTTCGCATTGTGCATGATCATGACGACGAACCTGCGCAACACTTGCTCGCGCGTGCCTTTGACGCCCTGCAACCGGGCGGCACCCTGATTGTGGCCGAACCGATGCTGTCCAAAAAAGAAGATGGCGGCATTCTTGGTAACTACTTTCGCTTCTACCTCATGGCCATGGGCAGCGGTCGTCCACGCAGTCCAAGCGAATTGAAACAGATGCTTAAAAGCGCGGGTTTTAAGTCCATAAAACGCCACCGCACATCGGTTCCGATGATTTGCAGCGTGGTCAGCGCCGAACGTCCAAAGTCATAACGTAAACTTTGCTTGACATTTATTTGAGTCAGATTAAACTGACACATAGGGCAATAGTCATGTATTCATTAAACTCACAAAGCACCCCAAAAACGTCTTTATTGACGGAATCAACCGCTGTTGTTTTCGATCAGCCGGGGTCTCTCTCATTGCAAACTTTGCAACTGCCTGAACCAGGGCCGGGAGAGGTGCTTGTGGACATTGACTGGAGCGGCATCAGCACGGGCACGGAGCGTTTGCTCTGGACCGGCGCCATGCCCCCGTTTCCCGGTCTGGCTTATCCACTGGTTCCAGGTTACGAATCAGTGGGTACGGTGCTCAAAACCGGCCCGGACTGCCAACTGACCGAAGGACAGACCGTGTTTGTGCCTGGCGCACAGTGCTACGGCGAAATTCGCGGCCTTTTCGGCGGCACCTCATCACGACTGGTGACACCGGAAGCCCGGATACGTCCCATACATGAAGATCTCGGCAAGAATGGTGCCTTACTGGCGCTGACCGCCACGGCATACCATGCCCTGAAAGACAACCCGGAAGGGGTGCTGCCCGGCCTGATCATCGGCCATGGTGTCCTTGGACGCTTACTGGCCCGTCTCGTGATCGCCATGGGCGGCGAGGCCCCGGTTGTATGGGAAACCAATGAGCGCCGTCGTCATGGCGCCATGGGTTATCGCGTAACAGAACCCGGTGAAGGATTGGACGCTCCCCTGGCTAGCATTGTGGATGCCAGCGGCGCTGATGGCATCGTTGACCAGCTGGTGCCTTTGCTGGCACCCCGCGGAGAAATTGTTCTGGCAGGCTTTTACAGCAAGCCGGTCGCCTTCGCCTTTCCACTGGCCTTTATGAAAGAAGCCAGGCTGCGCATCGCCGCGGAATGGAAACCCTCAGATTTTGATGATGTCTGCGCCCTGGTGCAGGCCAACCCGGCCCTTCTGGAAGGGCTTGTCACCCACTCTCTTCCTGCACAAAGGGCGCCAGAGGCCTATACAACGGCTTTTGAAGACCCGGATTGCCTGAAGATGATTCTTGATTGGAAAGGAGCCTTACCTCAGTGAGTCAAACCAAGAAAAAGTCGGAAGCTATCGATATTCAGCTGAAAATGCATGACCAACTGAGAGAAGAAGCAGCCCAGGAACCAGATCCTGTGCACACGGGTGAGGTCACCAAAGAAACGCAGATCAT
The DNA here is from genome assembly GCA_942491555.1 of uncultured Gammaproteobacteria bacterium. Lineage (GTDB taxonomy): Bacteria > Pseudomonadota > Gammaproteobacteria > Xanthomonadales > SZUA-36 > Marinihelvus. The sequence goes on along the minus strand of CALOBN010000002.1, from coordinate 425,805 downwards.
TGCAATTTACGGTAAGGGCGGTATCGGCAAGAGCTTCACCCTGTCCAACCTGTCTTACATGATGGCGCAGCAAGGTAAAAAAGTGCTGCTCATCGGCTGTGATCCAAAAAGCGATACAACCTCACTGCTCTTTGGTGGCCGCAGCTGCCCGACCATCATCGAAACCAGTTCTAAGAAGAAAGCCGCCGGCGAACCGGTAGCAATCGGCGACGTCTGCTTTACCCGTGACGGTGTTTACGCCATGGAGCTTGGTGGCCCGGAAGTGGGCCGCGGTTGCGGTGGTCGCGGAATCATTCATGGCTTTGAGCTCATGGAGAAACTTGGTTTCCACGACTGGGACTTTGATTACGTTCTTCTGGACTTCCTGGGTGACGTGGTTTGCGGCGGCTTTGGCCTGCCCATCGCGCGTGATATGTGCCAGAAAGTGATCGTGGTCGGATCCAACGACCTGCAGTCCCTGTATGTGGCCAACAACGTCTGCTCAGCCGTGGAGTATTTCCGCAAGCTGGGTGGCAATGTCGGCGTGGCCGGCATGGTCATTAACAAGGATGACGGCTCAGGCGAGGCACACGCCTTTGCCGAGGCAGTTGGCATTCCGGTGCTTTCGGCAATTCCCGCCGATGACGATATCCGTCGTAAATCCGCGAACTATGAAATTGTCGGCAAGCCTGGTGGAGATTGGGCTTCCCTGTTTGAAATTCTGGCAGAAAATGTTGCGACTGCGCCGCCGTTGCACCCCACCCCGCTTGACCAGGACGGCTTACTCGGCCTCTTCAGCGGCGATGCCGTGGGTCGCGACGTGGTGCTGACACCCGCAAAGATCGAAGACATGTGCCCGAGTGGAGCGCTTGATCGTCCATCACTCGAAGTTGTTTACGACAACGTTTAACCGAACACAAACCAGGCAGGGCTTGCAGAACCTGCCGAAAAGAGAGCTATGACAGACAGCATTATCAAAGATCCGGACAGTATCCCGCAGGACCTTGGCACGCCGGCCCCCGGTTGCCATTCCAAAGGCGAGATGCGCAAAGCAGCCAATGCTGCGGGCAAGTCAGAGACCCTTGAGCAGTACGCCAAGGACTATCCGACCGGGCCGCACGACCAGCCGCAATCCATGTGTCCGGCTTTTGGATCTTTGCGGGTCGGTCTGCGTATGCGGCGCACAGCAACCATTCTTTCCGGTTCAGCCTGCTGCGTTTACGGCCTTACCTTTACCTCACACTTCTATGGTGCCCGGCGGACCGTTGGCTACGTACCCTTCAATTCCGAGTCGCTGGTTACCGGTAAGCTTTTTGAGGACATCCGCGACGCTGTGCACGACATGGCTGATCCGGAGCAGTATGACGTGATCGTTGTGACCAACCTCTGCGTTCCCACCGCCTCCGGTGTGCCGCTGCAGATGTTGCCGAAAAATATTAACGGTGTTCGGATTATCGGTATTGATGTCCCTGGCTTCGGTGTTCCTACCCACGCAGAAGCCAAAGATGTGATTGCCGGGGCGATGCTCAAGTACGCTCGCGAGGAGGCTGAGTCCGGACCCGTTCAGGCGCCGCGCGAAGGCAAAGCCGGACGTCCTACCGTGACCCTGCTGGGTGAAATGTTCCCCGCCGACCCGGTCATTATTGGTCAGATGCTTGACGCCATGGACCTGGCACCAGGACCGGTGGTCCCGACCCGCGAATGGCGCGAGCTTTATGCCGCACTGGACTGTGCAGCAGTAGCTGCCATCCACCCCTTCTACACAGCATCCGTTCGTGAGTTTCAGCGCGCGGGACGCAAGGTGTTCGGCTCGGCACCGGTCGGCCTTGATGGCACGGCCGCCTGGCTGGAAAACCTTGGGGAAATCGTTGGCTTGCCGGCGGCGAAGATCGCAGCGGCAAAGAATCAGTTCCTGCCGGCGATCAAAGGTGCCCTTGCAGCATCACCGATCAAAGGGCGTATCACGCTGTCGGGCTATGAAGGCTCTGAACTGCTGGTCGCCCGCATGCTGGTCGAGTGTGGAGCCGAGGTGCCTTATGTCGGCACGGCCTGCCCGAAAACGGAATGGTCCGATCCGGACCGGGAATGGCTTGAGGAACACGGTGTAACCATTAACTACCGTGCGTCTCTTGAAGAAGACATCGCTGCTTTCCGTGAACACCAGCCGGACCTGGCGATTGGCACAACTCCCGTGGTGCAAGCCGCCAAGGAGGAAGCCATTCCGTCCATGTACTTCACCAACCTTATTTCGGCCCGACCGCTTATGGGACCGCCGGGACCACCGTCCCTGGCACAGGTCATTAACGCGGCCATGGGCCAAAAAGAACGTTTTGACACCATGAAAGCCTTTTTCAAAGGTGTCGGCGAAGGCCCAACTGCAGGCGTCTGGCGTGATACACCGCCGGAAGCTGGTGGAGGCGCAGCCTGATGCTGGTCCTTGATCATGACCGGGCCGGCGGCTACTGGGGTGCTGTGTATGTTTTCACCGCTATCAAAGGGCTGCAGGTTGTTATCGACGGCCCCGTCGGCTGTGAGAACCTGCCGGTAACCTCCGTTCTGCATTACACCGATGCCCTGCCCCCGCATGAGTTGCCCATTGTGGTTACCGGCCTGGGCGAGGAAGAACTGGGCCAGACAGGGACGGAGGACGCGATGAAACGCGCCCACGCCACCCTGGACCCGGATCAGCCATCCGTTGTCGTCACCGGCTCTATTGCCGAGATGATCGGTGGTGGTGTAACCCCGGAAGGCACCGGCCTGAAACGTTTCCTGCCGCGCACCATTGATGAAGATCAGTGGCAGACGGCCGACCGTGCCATGAGCTGGCTGTGGAGTGAATTCGGCCCACGCAAGGGCAAGGTTCCGAAACTCAAAGCACGCAAAGACGGCGAGAAGCCCCGTGTCAATATTCTCGGCCCGGCCTATGGCATGTTTAATATGCCCTCGGACCTGGCTGAAATTCAGCGCCTGATCGAAGGTATCGGTGCGGAAGTGAACTGCGTGTTCCCATTGGGCATGCACCTGCGGGATATCAAAAATCTTGCAGACGCAGAGGTCAATGTCTGCATGTACCGTGAGTTCGGCAGGCTCCTTTGCGAGAACCTTGACCGCCCCTATCTGCAGGCCCCGATCGGTCTGGACAGCACCACCAAATTCCTGCGTGAACTTGGCAATCTGCTGGATCTCGATCCTGAACCCTTTATCGAAAAAGAAAAGCACACGACGATCAAACCGTTGTGGGATCTGTGGCGCTCCGTGACCCAGGACTTCTTTGGCACCGCAAGTTTTGCCGTTGTTGCCAATGAAACCTATGCGCGCGGACTGCGGCACTTCATGGAAGACGATCTGGGCATGCCTTGCACGCTGGCCGTTTCCCGGTGTGCCGGAGCCAAGACCGATAACGCCGATGTTCGTAAGCAGCTGCAAGAGAATCCACCCTTGATGGTGTTCGGCAGCTACAACGAACGCATGTACCTGGCCGAAACCGGCTCAAAAGCCATGTTTATTCCGGCTTCTTTCCCTGGTGCCGTGGTTCGGCGCCACACGGGAACCCCGTTCATGGGCTACAGCGGTGCAACTTACCTGGTACAGGAAGTGTGTAACAACCTCTTCGATGCACTCTTCTACATCCTGCCGCTGGGCTCTGAACTCGACAAGGTTGAACAGACCCCGAGCCGCATGCATCGCGAGGTCCCCTGGGACAACGATGCACAGATTGAGCTGGACCGTCTGGTCGCCCGTAAGCCCGTACTGGTACGAATCTCTGCCGCCAAGCAATTGCGTGACGCGATTGAGCGCGCGGCCCAGAACGTGGAAGCAGAAAGAATCAATAAAGAGCTGGTTGTTGCAATCGCCGGCGAACTGGGTTTCGAACGCGCCGCCGCATGAAGCGCTGCGCTCAACGCAAAATGGCAGGCACGCAGTAGTGTCTGCGGAACAAGACCGGGCAGAAGTCCGGAACGAGGCAAGTATGAATCAGACTATGGACACGATCTCAACCCGCCGTCGCGAAGAGCGACTGAGCACCTGGTTGGTATCAGCAACCTGCTTTGTGGTGTTGCTTCCGGTCACCGTGGTCGCCCGGCTGAGTGGCTGGCGCCTGCGTCCATGGCCTCCAGGCCCGGACGGTTACGGTTCGGTGATTGCGGAAACACGCGCGATGGCGCGTAACGTCGCCGGAATCGCATTGTCGGTCTGATTTAAAGAGCAATCGTGGCGAGGCCCAAGGGCCAATCCACACCCTACCGTGCTGGGTCCGCACGGAACCGGCCGAAGGGCCGAATCAGAGGAAGAAGTGCTATGTCTTCATCAGGTCTGTCTGACCAGGGAGCCCGAGAGTTTCATCGTCTTTTCATGATGAGCTTTATTGGCTTCACCATCATCGCGATCATCGCTCACTTTTTAGTGTGGCAATGGCGTCCTTGGTTTCCAAGTGTCGAAGGCTATGCCGCCGTCACTGATGGCCTCAACGCCGTGGCGCAAAGCGTCATGTCGCGATTGTCTTAAAGAGGAGAAACGATTATGTGGCGTATTTGGCAACTATTCGATCCCCGTCGCGCTTTAGTCGCGATCGCGGTTTTTCTGTTCACCCTCGCTTTGCTTATCCACTTCATTCTGTTGAGCACCGATCGCTTCAACTGGATCGAAGGACCGATGGCATCGACTGTCGAGGTAACACAGACATTGGACCGACTCGTCTAACGACGCTTAAGTCCAAGCAAGAATGCTCTGGTTTTTACCTGGGCAATGAGGTGTTGGCGGACGGGTAAGGATAATTTACCCATCCCGTCCGCCAACCGAAACCCGGGCACAACGCCCGGGCGGTTTGAACTACACCCGGGAGGGCATGAGCAATGTCCATGCTGAGTTTTGAAAAGAAGTATCGGGTTCGTGGCGGCACATTTGTCGGCGGGGACCTTTTTGATTTTTGGGCCGGGCCCTTCTACGTCGGTTTCTTTGGCGTTTTAGGCCTGTTTTTCACTCTGCTGGGCACTTCGCTCATTCTATGGGGCGCCGCAATGGGCGAAACATGGAATGTATGGCGTATCAGCATTGCTCCCCCGGATTTAAGCTACGGCCTGGCGCTTGCGCCCCTGGCTGAAGGCGGCCTCTGGCAGATCATCACGATTTGCGCACTGGGCTCGTTTGTTTGCTGGGCAATGCGCGAGGCGGAAATCTGTCGCAAGCTGGGTATTGGTTATCACGTGCCCATCGCTTTCGGTGTCGCCATTTTTGCTTACGTCAGCCTGGTGATCATCCGGCCACTGCTCATGGGCGCATGGGGACACGGTTTTCCCTACGGCATCATGAGTCACCTGGACTGGGTGTCGAATACGGGTTATCAGTACCTGCACTTTCATTACAACCCGGCGCACATGATCGCGGTGAGCTTCTTCTTCACCACGGCCCTGGCGCTGTCTCTGCACGGCGCAGCCATTTTGTCAGCGGCCTGTCCGCCTGACGGCGAAACGGTCAAGGGCGGCGAGCATGAGAATGCGTTTTTCCGGGACACCATTAACTACTCCATCGGCTCCCTCGGCATTCATCGCCTGGGACTCTTCCTGGCGCTGTCATCCGGTTTCTGGAGCGCCATTTGCATCATCATCAGCGGCCCGTTCTGGACACGCGGCTGGCCTGAATGGTGGAACTGGTGGCTGACGCTGCCTGTCTGGAATTGAGAGCGCAATCATGGCTGAATATCAAAATATCTTTACCCAAATAACCGTCCACGGTCCCGGCGATCCTGGTATCCCGATGAAGGGAACCTGGGGTGATAAACGTGGCGAGATCTTCATGTCCTACTGGCTCTCCAAGATTGGGGATGCACAGGTCGGACCTATCTACCTGGGAGGGCTCGGTGTAGCGTCTCTGGTCTGCGGGTTTATCGCCTTCGAGATCATAGGACTGAACATGCTCGCCTCAGTGGGCTGGGACCCGATCGAATTCGTTCGACAACTCCCCTGGCTGGCACTGGAAGCACCTTCTGCTGAGCAAGGTCTGAATGTGTTCATGCCACTCAATGAGGGCGGCTGGTGGCTCTGGGCAGGATTCTTCCTGACCGCCTCCATATTGCTCTGGTGGGTGCGGATGTACCGCAGGGCACGCGCACTGAAAATGGGTACGCACGTCGCATGGGCTTTTGCCGCCGCGATCTGGCTGTACCTGGTGCTGGGCTTTTTCCGCCCGATCCTGATGGGCAGCTGGTCTGAAGCGGTGCCCTTTGGCATCTTCCCGCACCTGGACTGGACAGCGGCCTTTTCGATTCGCTACGGCAACCTGTTCTATAACCCGTTCCACATGCTCTCAATCGCCTTCCTGTATGGCTCCGCCCTGCTGTTCGCAATGCACGGCGCAACCATCCTTGCGACTGACCGCTACGGTGCCCACCGCGAGGTCGAGCAGATTCTGGACCGCGGTACCGGTGCCGAGCGCGGCGCGTTGTTCTGGCGCTGGACGATGGGCTTCAATGCCACGATGGAATCCATTCACCGCTGGGGCTGGTGGTTCGCAGTACTCACCCCGCTCACTGGTGGTATTGGAATCATTCTGACCGGCACTGTCGTAGACAACTGGTACCTCTGGGGTCTGGAGCACGGCCTGGTCCCGCCCTACCCTGACACCGGTGTCGTTGACCCGGCCCTGAGTGGAGCACAATGATGACGATCGTGAAAACAACGCCAGTAATCCTGGCTGCGGCCCTCGGTACGATGCTGCTGGCGGGCTGTGAACGCCCGCCGGTAGATTCCGAGCAGGTTGGATATCGTGGAACGGCCATGGTTCAGGTAAATAATCCTCGCCTGGCCACCCCAATCGTGGTTCCTGAAGCCTTACCTCCGGCCCCTCAGGCTGGTCCAAAAGCGGGTGACATCTATCAGAACGTCCAGGTACTGGGCGATCTGAGCATTGCAGAATTCACCCGCACCATGGCCTCCATTACCGAGTGGGTTTCACCGGAAGAAGGCTGCAACTATTGCCATATTCCAACCAACCTGGCCAGCGATGATATCTATACCAAGGTCGTCTCGCGACGCATGTTGCAAATGACCCGGAATATCAATTCTGAGTGGACCGACCATGTCGCTGACACGGGGGTTACCTGCTATACCTGTCACGCCGGCAAGCCGGTACCGGAAAACATCTGGTTCACCGATGCCAGTGAAGTGGGCATGTCCAACTTTGCAGGCAACCGGAATGGCCAGAATATTGCCGCTCCCTCGGCCGGATACAGTTCCTTGCCAGGAGACCCGTTCACCGCGCTGTTGACCGAACAGGATGGTCCGAGTATCCGCGTACTTAGCACCGACTGGGCACCAGGTTCAGGCGAGGCAAATATCATGGACACCGAACATACCTATGCGCTCATGATGCACATGTCCGGAGCCCTGGGCGTTAACTGCACCTACTGCCACAACAGCAATAATTTTGCTGACTGGGGCACAGGCCGCACCCAACGTGTCACGGCCTGGCACGGCATCAACATGGTTCAGTACCTCAATGAGGATTATCTGATCCCGCTGGGCCCGGTGTATCCGGATAATCGTCTCGGACCGCTGGGTGATGCGCCCAAAGCGTACTGCTCTACCTGCCACGCCGGTTTGCCCAAGCCCCTGGGCGGCGCCAAAATGGCAGCAGACTATCCGGGCCTGTTACCCCAGAACCCGGCCCAGCCCCAGTAATATTGTTGGGTAAACAGGGCAAACTGGAGATGGCAAGCACGGCAGCGGTAAGTGTTGGGGAAGTGGTTTCCTGCGAAACCGAGGAGTTAATACTCGTCGATCAGCAGGATCAGGAGGTCGGGTATAGCCCCAAGGCCGACTGTCACGACCGTGATGGGATACTGCACCGTGCTTTTTCGGTGTTCGTCTTTAACTCGAAAGGTGAAGTTCTTCTTCAGCAAAGGGCCGCAGGCAAACGCCTGTGGCCTCTTTACTGGTCCAACAGCTGCTGCTCGCACCCCCGCAAGGGTGAGAGCATGTCCGAAGCACTGCAGCGACGCCTGCAGCAGGAGCTGCGCATCAGCTGTGTGGCTCAGTACCTCTTCAAGTTTGAATACCAGGCCGCTTTTGGTTCGCTGGGTAGTGAACACGAACTGTGCTCCGTCTACGCGGGTATCAGTGACGACCCGGTGCGAGCCAACGCCACCGAGGTCAACGATTGCCGGTTTGTGAGCCCGGAAGCCCTTGAGCGGGAATTGGTGGAGTTTCCTGATCACTTTACGCCCTGGTTCAGACTCGAATGGCCGCGGGTAATCAAGCAATGGAATCCGGGCGATGTTGCCGCGTCAAAGCGGTCCGCCGCGAAGAACAGCGGGGTATTTTCATGAGCCGCGCTCTACGCAGCGAAGAAGTCAACTGGGTCCATCATTGGAACGACCGGTTATTCAGTTTTCGAACAACCCGTGACCCGGGTTTTCGTTTCAGAAACGGCCATTTTGTGATGGTAGGTCTCGAGATCGAGGGTAAGCCCTTGCTGCGGGCCTACAGCATTGCCAGTGCTAACCATGAGGACCACCTGGAGTTTTTCAGCATCAAGGTACCGGACGGCGCCCTGACCTCCAGGCTGCAAAACCTGCAGGCAGGTGATCGCGTGGTTCTGTCCCAGAAACCGGTGGGAACGCTGGTGATTGATGATCTGCGGGCTGGCAAAAACCTTTATCTGTTTGCCACCGGCACCGGGTTGGCGCCCTACCTGTCCATCATCAAGGATCCGGAAACCTATGACCGGTTTGAAAAGGTCATCCTGGTTCATGGCGTGCGGCATGTATCGGATCTTGCCTACATGGATTTTATTGATGCCGAGTTACCCGCCAATCCCTACCTTGGCGAACTGGTCAGTGATCAATTGCTTTATTACCCGACCGTTACACGCGAGGCTTTTACGAACCGCGGTCGTATACCCGATGTCATTCGCAGCGGGAAAATATTCAAGGATCTTGAGCTCGAGCCACTCGATGCGGGCAAAGACCGGGCAATGCTGTGCGGCAGCCCCGAGATGCTTAAAGACATGCGCGTTCTGCTGGATGAGTATGGTTTCGAGGCATCACCCCAACAGGGCGTTACCGGAGACTATGTTTTTGAGCGGGCCTTTGTCGACTGAAGCTTCATTCCAAAGCCAGCACTGAAACATCAGACCTTGATGGCCCTGCCCTCAAGGTTTTTTCTTTTTGACCTCGCGAAACATTTTTTGCGCACCCAACTCCTGTCCTTCAAGGCCTTCTTCCAGAACCCTGATATAAAAATCACGCAGCGTGTCCGTGCCCGTCTCGGGAGTCGCATCGTCCCTGTAGGCTGCAGATGTCTCGTCCCAGAGCAGCATGGACTCGGTAGCATAATAGTGACCAATGCGCGCCAGCTCGGCCTTGTCTGCGAGCTTTTGCGACACTAGTCCGAACGGCGATAAAACGGCTGATACGTAACGCAACAAGCCGGGCGGAACCGACCTGAATTTGGCAGGCTTACCCAGCAGTTCAAAAATCATCTCGCCCTGTTGCCTGAGCGATATGGAAGGTCCCGGTCCGCCAATGGGCAGGATCGCCGACTCCCCATCGCTTCGATCAAGCTGATCAATCATGAAGCGGGCGAGATCCGCCTCGCTGATGGGCTTACACCGGGTCTGCTCCCCATCACCGAACAACAGAAACGGGCTTCCATCACGGACCCGCTCCACCTGTCCGGAAAGAGATTTGAAGAACGCGGTGGGCCTGACGATGCTGTAGGGCATTCCGGATTCTGTGAGTGACTGTTCAAACGCCAGCTTGGCCTGCTGAAAAGCCAGACGGGGTTTCTGCACGCAAATTGCCGACAGCAATACGAACCGACGCGCCCCGGAGTGCTTCGCCACCGCAAGCAGATTCTGGTTTGCATCATGGTCGACCAGCCAGGCATCAGCCGCCACTCCGGTTCGTGATGCGATACAGGATACGACGGCAGAAAAAGACTCGTGCTCCAGCGCTTCGAGCAAATCGGCCCTGTCAGTCAACTCGATGGTTTTAATCGAGCAGCCGGGGAGCTCCGGCGTGCGTCCGGGTCGAACCAGGGCGAGCACCTGATAGCCACGCGCCACGAGTTCGGCGGCCACCGCGCGTCCGATATAACCGGTGGCACCTGCCAGCAGAACTTTACCCTTCATGCCAGCAGACACCTGCTTCATCACAAATTGACGTCATTTCCTGCACGCTCTGATCGATATACGGTGGTACAGCCAGCGGTTTGCAGGCACTGTAGAATAAAACAAGGTCTGGAAAAGGCTTCGCACCGGAGAGCATCATGAGCGACCAAGCACTATCAAAAAATGTGTCCCTCAGGGAAATTTTCTCCTATTTCTTCAAAATACTTGGCCCTGAGCGAAATTACTACAGCCTCGCGATTATTTATGGCGTCGGTCTCAGCGTGCTGTCTTTGGGCCTGCCCATATCCGTACAAATGCTGGTCAACACCGTGGCACACACCGGCCTCACGACCCCGCTGGTGGTGCTCACAGCAACACTTTTCACCCTGTTGCTCGGTGCCGGGCTCCTTAATGCAATGCGCATCCATCTGATGGATCTGTTCCAGCGGCGATTCTACGCCCGCATGGTGTCTTCCATCGCCTTGCGCTCGGTCTATGCACTGAATCCGTTTTTCCAGGACTACAACAAAGGCACCCTGTTCAATCGATACTTTGACATCCTGATTGTCCAAAAAACGGTCCCCAATCTGCTGGTAGGGGGGTTTACGATCATTCTCCAGGCAGCCGTAGGCTTTACGCTGACATCGTTGTATCACCCGCTGTTTCTGGCCTTTAACCTGGTCGTCATCCTGATGATCTGGCTCATCTGGCTGGTCTGGGGGCGTCGGGCCATCCTGAGCGCTGTGGAAGTGTCGCACAAGAAACATGCCGCAGCCGCATGGATTGAAGGACTGGGCGCGTCCAACGGCTTCTTCAAATCAGAGCATCACATCGCCGAAGCGTTGCGACGCACGGATGAGGTGACGGAAAACTATATTGACCGGCACCAGAAACACTTCCGGCATCATTTTGCGCAGACCCTGTGCTTCATCGCGCTGTATGCCGTAGCGAGTGCGGGACTCCTGGGTCTGGGTGGCTGGCTGGTTATCCAGGGTCAGCTTTCCCTGGGCCAACTGGTCGCGGCGGAGCTTGTGTTGTCCGCGGTATTCTTCGGCCTCTCGCAACTCGGCACCTACCTGGCCTATTTTTATGAGCTGTGTGCAGCGCTTGAAGAACTGTCGCTGTTTGATGACATTGAGCAGGATGAACCTCTTGCCAACCCGCTGATGCTCGATGGCGATGCATCGCTGGAGTTCGTCCATGTTCGTGGCGATGCGCGTGGCCAGCCAATGGATTTGACCTTCAGTCTCCCCAGCGGAGCGCGCGTCATGGGTGTTGCCAAAACCCATGCAATCCAACGCGCCGTCACCAATCTGCTCAAGCGTCACGAAAGACCAAAGGGAGGCCTGGTCACCCTCGGCGGGCAGGACATCATGGCGGTGCCGGCGCATGAGCTGCGTCAGGAAGTCATCGTTCTGGACAGACCCAATGCGACAGAGATGACCATTCGGGAGTACCTGAATCTGAGCGCGGAAAGCGTGTCCACGCGGCGTGTTCTGGAAATCATCCGCACCGTTGGCCTCGAAGCGCCAATTGCGCAACTTGAAGACGGCCTGGATACGCGTGTGGCATCGACCGGCTGGCCGCTGACCATCACCGAAACGATGCAGCTGAAACTGGCCGCTGCAATCCTCGCGAAACCGAAAGTTCTGGTACTGGGACAGCTTTATGACTCCATGCTGACCTCCCAATTGCGCGAGGCACTGGACCGGCTGCAGCAGGAATCTGAGACAACCATCATCGACTTTTCCAGCCGTTATCGTGATGCTGGTTACGACTTGTATCTGTATCTGGACGTCAACGAGCAGCGTGTTTTCGACAGCTTCGCCGAGCTGTGCCAGGTTACCGACGGGGCTGCCTGCGAAGACAGCACCGGGCAGACTGCAAACCCCGATCTGATGCCGGCGCTTTGAGCGGACACTGATATGCCACTGCACCCCCAGGACATTGAACAGTTCCGCACCCTGAACCGGATTCGCGTACCGCGTGTCATGCGCGCCATAGGCTGGTTGATCGCTATTATCTCGATCGCGGCTGCCGCGTTTCTTGCGTTCACACCCTGGGTGCAAACCACCAACGGCTTCGGCGCTGTGACCGCCCTGAACCCCAATGACCGGCTGCAGGAGATCAACGCCCTGGTCCCGGGCAGGATTCAGGAATGGTATGTGCGCGATGGCTCACCGGTAGCGGTGGGCGACCCGATTGTGCGCATCGTCGATAACGATCCGCAGCTTATTGAGCGGCTGAACGCCGAGCGCGCCCAGGTTCAGGCCAAGCTGGACTCCGCTAAAATCGCGGAACAGACCGCGGTCCTGGATATGAACCGCATGCGCGATCTGTTTGATGAGGGCCTGGCATCCCAACGGGATTATGAACAGGCACGGATTCGCGTGGAGCAACTGCGCTCCAGTGTGGCCGAGGCTGCGGCCGAGCTGACCCGAATGGAAGTCAACCTTTCACGCCAGTCCGTGCAGATCGTTCGTGCCCCACGGGACGGCGTTATCTCGCAGCTGAACGCAGGTGATTCCGCGACCTTTGTAAACGCCGGGGATGTGTTGGCAAGTTTTGTGCCGGACAATGTCGGGCGCGCTGTTGAATTGTTTATCGACGGCCGGGATGTGGCACTGATCCAGCCCGGCGCGAAAGTCCGCCTGCAGTTTGAAGGCTGGCCCATGGTGCAATTTAGCGGGTGGCCAAACCTGGCTGTGGGTACCTTTGGCGGCGAAGTCTATGCCGTTGACCCCTCGGCCCAGACCAATGGCCGGTTCAGGGTGCTGATCACGGAAGACAAAACCGCTGAGCACCCCTGGCCGGATGACCGCTTTGTGCGCTTCGGCTCAGGCGCCCGTGGCTGGGTGTTGCTTGATACCGTTCCGGTCGGCTTTGAATTGTGGCGCCAGATGAATAATTTCCCACCCCAACTGCCCGCCGGAGACGCAGGGAATGGTGGATCAGCGCAATGATGATCCGTGTAATCAGCCTGCTTGGACTGGCCTTGATTGCAGCTCTTTTTGCACCGGTCGCCCTTGCCGATGAGCAAAACCCTGCTGAGGACCCTTTGCTGCCCGCAGAAGTTCTGGCCGCCTCCGAGCGACACTTTCCAAAGATTCTCGCCAGCCTGGCGGAACTGCGTGGCGCCGCCGGCCGGGTTCTGGAGGCAGAAGGTGCCTTCGACCTGGTGTTTGATGTGGAAGGCCTGAGCCGGGTTGACGGGTTCTATGACGGCTCGGTACTGCAGGGAGGGGCCAAACAGCGTTTGCCCGGCATCGGTGCGGATGTCTATGGCGGCTACAGTGTGTCCAACGGGACCTTCCCCATCTATGAGGATCAGTTCTACACAGACACGGGTGGCACCCTGAAAGCCGGCGCCCTGTTCAATCTTCTGCGCAATCGTGAAACGGATCCGCAGCGCATTGGCCTGATGGACGCGCAAATCCGCCGCGAAGCCGCGGAACTGGACGTGTTGCTGACCAAGATTGGCGTCCAGCAGCGCGCGCTGATCGCTTACTGGCGCTGGGTAGCGCTGGGCCGCCAGGTCAATGTCTATGCTGACCTGCTGCGCATTGCCACTGAGCGCCAGGTGGGCCTGATTGAACAGGTTCGCCGTGGGGCCGCCGCAGAGATCTTTCTGACCGAAAACCAGCAAAATATCGCGCGTCGCCAGGTGCTGGTGACCGCCTCCCGACGTGATCTGATGAAGGCTGGCAACGCCTTGTCTTTCTATTACCGGGACGAAGATGGCCGCCCACAGGAGCCCGGGATCGCGCGTCTGCCATCAAAGGAGCAACTGGGCCGTCCGGACGATCCTGCCGTGCTTCCCGAAACGGCTACCGCGAACGCCCTGGACCGCCGGCCGGAACTGGACTTGCTGCGCACGACAATGATCCAGGTACAAAACGATATCGCGCTCGCCGAAAACGAACTCAAGCCGCGTCTTGATCTGGGCGTTGAGCTCCAGCAGGGTTTTGGTGCCGTAGCAGAGGGTGGGCCTTCGCGGCCAGGCACCGATGCCATACTGGGCCTGACCTTCTCAATACCACTGCAACAGCGCACCGCCAGGGGTCGTCTTGCTGCGGCTCAGGCCGAATTGCAGGCTGCCGCCTATGAACAGCAGCTCAGAGAAGACCAGATTGAGCTCGAAGTTCGCAATATTTTGCTGGAACTGGCCTTTGCCAGGCAATTGCAACTCCTGGCGGAGGTCGGGGTGCAACAGTCCGACATTATGCGGGATTCGGAAATACGCCGGTTTGAAAGCGGAGCCAGTGACTTCTTCCTGGTCAATGTGCGCGAGGAAACCGCTGCAAACGCGCGTATTACCCTGCTCGAGGCCGAGCTTCAGACACGCGTTGCCCGCGCCGACTACGATGCCGCCGTCGTGGACCTCAATCGCCTGGGTATCACACCCATATCCCGGGATGAAGATCCCTACATTGTTCGTTAAGCCACTGATGGTGAACGTCACGCTTTCATTGGCGCTGACCTCCAAGTGATCTTATGATTGGGTTCTCACTTTCGATAGTAAGGAACACATCATGGGATTTTTCGATTCGATCAAGAACGCTCTGGGTGGCAAAGAAAAAAGCGCGGAGGGCATCAAGGGCCCCAGCCTTGTGCTGAAAGAGGCTGGCATCGATCCGTCCGCGATGGACTTCAAGTTTGGTGCTGATGGCCTTGTCACCATAACCGGACAGGTCAAGGATCAGGCGACCCTGGAAAAGGTCGGCAAGATTGTCGGAGAAATTCCTCAGATCTCAACGGTCAAAAACGAGCTGGTCGTGGGCGTGCCCAAGCCTGAAGTCACTGAAGCCGAGGCAGAACCTGCTCCGGCTGCCGAAGTCGGGCCTGCTGCTGATCCGGTAGCAGAAACCGCTCCGCCAGCAGAGCCGTCAACACCCGCCGCGACTGAGACCCAACCGGCCGATGCGGCCGCAGAGTCAATGGAAACTTACACCGTTCAACCCGGCGACAGTCTGTGGAAGATCGCCGCAGCGCATTACGGGAGTGGTAACCGCTACCATGCGATTTTTGATGCAAACCGCGATATTCTGGACAACCCTGACCTGATCAAACCCGGTCAGGTTTTAAAATTGCCGCCCAGGTAACAGGTCACAACACGGCCGACGCCGGGATGCGCCGGGATGTTTGTTTCAGGCTTGCTTTGCAACCGCTTTGCCGGCGCGTGCCCGGCAGCGGCGCAGAACTTCGCGCTGACCATCAAGGGTCAGCCGGGTCCAGAGCATAATTTCGTTTTTTGTCCGATGGCAGCCCTTGCACACGCCCTCCTCATCCAGGGTGCAGCATTGGATGCAGGGGGAAATAACGTGCGAAGGTTGCATGGAGCCCATCGTCATTAGGATGCCCTGATCCTCAAAAAGGTTCAAGCCTTTCAAAGCGCCTGATCCCCGCAGCTGGTCATAATGGGCTTTTTTCCTCTCGATCTCCTGTTTACGCAGCGCGCCCTTTGTTGCTTTGATATGCTCTTTGAAGGCCGGTCAGAAAGCAGAAAAATAAATCATGTTCGACTGCCGAATTGAGCACCTGTTGCCCGTTCTTTGTGCGATGCTGGCCCTGCCTGTCGCCAGTATCGCTGTTGCACAAACAGAATCACCAGGACCTGCGCCACAGCTTGCCGGGGACATAGAAGAGGTCCTCGTCACCGCCAGGCGCAGGGAAGAGAGTGTTCAGGATGTTCCCATCTCCATCAGCGCCCTGACCGGACCGGATCTGCGGCTGCAGCAGATTTACCGGGCCGACCAACTCACGACCATCGTGCCAAACCTTGAATTCGATGCCACGGCGCCATCTTCGGGATCCAGTTCAGTAGGCCAGATCTTTATTCGCGGCGTGGGACAAACCGATTTCACCCCGGTCACTGACCCTGGTGTGGCGATTTACCTCGACGGGATCTATCTCGCAAGAGCGCCCGGCAACGTGCTTGATCTGGTCAATGTCGCGCGTATCGAGGTACTGCGGGGCCCTCAGGGAACGCTGTTTGGCAGAAATGCCATCGGCGGCGCCATCAGCATCCATACGCGGCGGCCGGAGACGAGCTGGAGCGGCGGAACCCTGGAGGCGCGTATTGGTACGGACGCATTGCGCGAACTGACCTTCAACTGGAACCAGCCCCTGAATCAGGACTATGCGGTCAATACGACGCTGTATCGGGAAGTCCAGGATGGCTATGTCACGCGGGTCAGTGACGGCATCAAAACTGGTGATCGCGATCGATGGGGGTTTCGGGCCGCCCTGGATGGACAACTGGCACCCGATGTGAACCTGTTCCTGGTGACCGATATGACGCGCATTGATGAAAATGGCGCGCCGGTCGTGAATGGCGGCCTGAATGACAGGCAGCCCTTCGGAAACTTTGGCAATGGCCTGCTCGCCAGCTGTACAGCGGTGAATATCAATCCGGGATTCGACGCCACGCCAGGCAGTGGTCCGCCATCCTTTCCCCCGCCCGGCGTGCCCGTGCTGGGTGCACCGGGTTGCTATGATCCATCTGTGGTTCCGGGTCCTTTCATCTCCGAGGGAACCTATCCGCTGGCGTCCCGCCTGAGCAATGGTGGTGTGGCCCTGACCCTGACCTGGGATATGAACCGCACCTACACGCTGCTATCGACCACAGGCTGGCGAACCATGGACATGTTTTCATCCAGGGATGGTGACAATACGCCGGCCAATATTTTTGCTACACGTGATGATTTTGATCATGAGCAGTTCAGCCAGGAATTTCAGCTGCGTTTTGATGCGGGCGATTCACTGCAGGGCGTGGCCGGCCTGTTTTACTTTGATGAGGATGGCTTCAACAAGGTTGATGTTACCGTTCCGGGTGGCGCTTTGCGCAGCGGCGGCTTCTATCACAATCGCTCCTGGGCCGTATTTGCCCATGCGGCGCGTGACCTGAGCGACCGCCTGACCCTCTCCATGGGAATCCGACATACGGAAGATCGTAAGACCTTTACCCCGGATCAGTACGTTCAGGGTGATGCTTCCATGGGTGGTGTACCGGGATTTTTTCCGCCAACCTGGCCACTGCTCGCAGGGCAATATCTTGGGCCCACCGGCCCGCTACCTGCCGGTACACGCATCCTTACCTTTCAGGATAATGATGCAGACTTTGACCATACGGATTACAACATTGACCTGGCCTATCACTTCGACAGCGGTATCATGGCCTACCTGACCTATTCCACCGGTTACAAGAGCGGAGGGTTTGATCAGCGCTTCGTCGGGCCCCACTGCGGATGGCAAGCCCAGCACCTTTGGCCCGGAAACCCTGGCCAACCTGGAGTTCGGACTCAAAGGCAGCAGCCTGGCGGGGCGCCTGCAGTGGAGCCTCGCGGTTTTTGACGCCAGCTATGATGACCTGCAGATCATTGTTCGCGAATCATTCAACCCGCTGACCGTGAATGCAGGCAAAGCCCATATCCAGGGAGCGGAACTGGAATCAGACTGGTTGATTGACGAAAACTGGACCCTCAGAATCACCGGCGCCTGGCTGAAAACCGGCTACGATGAATTGTCCGGGGCGGCCCAGGCATCAGGCGTAAACCTGGATAACGACCTTGTCAATGCGCCTGAATGGAGCACAAGTCTTGGCATCATCTACGTTCATGAACTGGCGGGCGGCGGCGAGCTTTCACCGCGCCTCGACTGGTCCTGGCAGGACAGCCAGTTCAATGATGCGATTAATTCACCGCAAATTCGCCAGGAGGCCTACCAGTTGCTGAACCTTTCCCTGGCCTGGGACCTGCCCGGTGAGCAGTGGCAGATACTCGGCGGGGTGCGTAATGTTCTGGACGAGACCATTCTGACTACCGGTAACTCTGCCTTTGATACCTCCGCTGCCTACGTTGAACAGGTTTACGCCAGACCGCGTGAATGGCAACTGAGCATACGTTACGCTTTCTGAGCTATGGACGATAAACTCGACAACAGTTTTGGTAAGGAGTCTGTCTCGCCGCAGGAGCGTCAGAAGCGTATTCGCACGCTGTTTGATGATGTTGCCGGGCGCTACGACCTTATGAATGACATCATGAGTTTTGGCATTCACCGCCTGTGGAAACGCCGCTTTGTGAGGAACCTGCCAGATCATGGTCTGTTTGTTGATCTTGCCGGCGGTACCGGTGATGTCGCTGCACTTACGGCCCGCGTACCCGCACGACAGGTGGTGGTGTGTGACCCCAGCCTGGAAATGATGCGGGTGGGCAAGGCCAACCCGGAGCACGCCCAGCTTGGCTGGGTATGTGGCGAAGGTGAACGCTTACCCTTTGCCGATGGCACGGTCGCCGCTCTTACCGTGTCATTTGGCTTGCGCAACGTTACCCACCTCGACGAGGCCCTGCGGGAAGCACAACGGGTGCTCGCACCGGGTGGTCAGTTTGCCTGTCTGGAGTTTTCCCGCCCGGTGGCCGGTTTCCGGCCCCTGTACGACCTTTATTCGTACCTGGTGATTCCGCGACTGGGCGCATGGGTGGCCGGTGAGCCGGCTGCGTACCAGTACCTGGTGGAGTCAATACGTCGATTTCCACCACAGAATGAATTCGCAAAACTGCTGGAAGATGCCGGCTTCGCTGATGTTCAGTACCGCAACCTGTCCCTGGGTATCGCCTGTATCCACACCGCGACGCGCCCGCTTACAGGTCCAGGTAGCTGCTGAATCATGAACTACATATGCCATCAGAAACCGGGAAGATCACATTGAACAGCGTACCGGAGCAGGAGCTGGAAAATAAACGGCTGGGCTTGCGCCTGGGTTGGCTGGGCATACGGCCGCGGACACTGTCACTCGCCCTGGCGCCGGTCATCGCCGGAAGCGCCCTGGCCTGGCACACCGGCGTTGGACCGGACTGGCTGGTACTGGCGGTGACGCTGCTGTGTGCGGCGCTGATCCAGGCCGGCACCAACTTGTTTAATGATGCCGCAGACGCGGAACGTGGCAATGACGGGCCGGACCGGGCAGGCCCGGTGCGGCTCACCGGATCGGGCCTGGCTGATGCCGGAACGGTCAAACGAACCGCCTGGCTGGTTTTCCTCACGGCCTTGCTGCTGGGCATATTCCTGGTCTGGAAAGGTGGCTGGCCAATCATGCTCATTGGCCTGACCGGACTGGCCACAGGCTGGGCTTATTCCCGCGGACCAATACCACTTTCCTATACACCCTGGGGCGAGGTATTTGTCGTCGTATTTTTTGGTTTTGCCGCCATTCTTGGCAGCTATTTGCTGCAAGGGGGAGCCTCACCGATAAGCACCCTGTTGCCCGGCCTGGCACTTGGCTTGCCGGCTGCCGCCGTGCTTCTGATCAACAACTACCGCGATGCTACTGCTGACCGCGAAGCCGGGCGCCGCACCCTTGCGTTGCTGCTGGGCGCCCGCGCCAGCCGCTGGCTGAATGCGGTCCTCCTTATCAGCCCTTTTCCCTTGCTTATGCTGGAACCCGGCGTGGGCCTGATGCTACCTTGCTTGCTTACCTTGCCGATGGCTGCCTGGCTCAGCGTCCGGCTATCGGCCTCGCTGGATGCCACGGGACTTAATCAACAAATGCAGTGGACGATCGTTTTGCATGCTCTGCTGAGCGTCCTGCTGGCGCTCGGCCTGCTCGGCGCTTAACCTGGATACTGACGGGCATCATGGTTGAAGTGCTGCTGCCACTGGCCCTGGCGCTGATCATGTTCAGCCTGGGCCTGGGCCTTGAACTTACGCATTTCAAGCGAGTCCTGCTGCGTCCGGGTATCCTCCTGGCGGGCCTTGTGGCGCAAGTCGTGGTGTTGCCCCTGATCGGATTTTCTGTCGCACGTCTGTTGTCCCTGGAACCCATGCATGCAGCGGGCCTGATGATTCTGGCCGCCTGCCCCGGCGGTGCGACCGCCGGCTTGTTGACGCGGCTGGCTGGCGGCGAAACCGCACTAAGCATCACCTTGTCGGTCATCACCGGCGCGCTGGCATTTATCAGCGTGCCGTTGGTGGTCAGTGCAGGCCTGGGCTATTTTCTTGGCGCATCCTATTCCCTCTCACTGCCTTTTTCGCAGATCATCCTGAGTCTTTTGCTGGTCACCCTTCTGCCGGTCAGTGTCGGCGTGTGGCTACGCGAAAGCGGGCGCTGCCCGAAGCCCGTGGAAGCCATGTTTCATCGCTTAGCAACCCTGTTGTTTCTGGCCATGGTGATCTACACCTTTGTCGCCAACTGGGACTCGATGACCACCGCTTTGCCCGGCCTGGGCGCGGCCTGTCTGTTGTTAAACATTGCCGGAATGAGCAGCGGGCTGCTCATCGGGGCATCGGCCAGGGCAGAGCAACCGACGCGTGTGGCCATAGCCATGGAGTGTGGGATTCAGAACGCCGCCCTCGGCATAACGCTGGCACTCAGCGTGATTGGCGAACCCCTGCTCGCGGTGGCCAGCGTAACCTATGCGCTGCTAATGAATATAACCGCGTTAATGGTCATTACCTATCGTCGATATCGCATGAAGGGATTGAGCTCTGAAATCGTTTCAGATTAGTTGGGGCTTTGTTGGCGGTTGTGGTGGGCTGTTGGGTTGCGGCCGGCCGGGCTTCAAACTGCGCGAGGTTTGGCGACCAGGTAGGCGATCAGCGTCACCACGCTGCTGATGAACATACCCCAGAGCACGTCGGTCCATACCAGGAACCAGCTCCAGTCCGTGAACATGGCGTAATTGGTCAGGGAGTAGGTGCCGTAGCCGAAAAGGCCGAGCAAGGCGCCGTTAGTTAGAGCAGCTTTAGACGAGCCTTCGCGCAGCGCCGGACGCGCTCCTAACCAGACCAGCGCGCCGACATAAAGCAGGTAGAAGGCGACCGCGGGGATGATGCGGGGGTCTGCGATGATCAGATCACCGAGCTGCTCACGATAGGTATCGACCACCATCAGCGTGATCCATACGATATCAATACAAAAGAAGGCCAGCAGCGCGGCCAGGTAGGCGACAAGTAATCTCATGCGCGCAGCCTACCGCCGGCCGTGTGAAGGGTTCGCTAAGTGCCCTCCACCGGGACACGCTCAGGCTACCGGACTATTGAATCCTTCGGGCTTGACGGTTAGCGCGGAGCATCGGAGCCTGGACAGAATCTTCTCTGCATTGTTGCCGATAAAAAAGCCCGGGATACCGGTACGTGCAACGGTTCCCATGACAACCAGATCTGCGTTCACCTTCTTGGCCACCGCCAGTACGTGCTCGGCGGGGCGCACTTTCCCCAGGGCAACATGGTATTCAATTCCTTCCATGTCCCGGGTTTTGAGCAATTCGCGAAGCGCCGCTTCGCGCTCTGCCTCCATCGCCTCAATCGCTTCACGTCCGGCGCCATTACCCAGGGTGCCAAGAAAGCCTTCGTTATGAACCCAGCAGGCGTGGGCGATGTGGAGTGCACAACCGCTTTGCCTTGCCAGTGCAATCGACAGGTCGAGGATCAGTTTATTGAGTTGTTCATTGGTCGATACCTCGGAATCCACGTCCACTGCCGCCACGATCGAACGATATTGGCCAAAGCTGTCCGAGCGTGCGATCCACAGCGGTACCGGGCATTTGCGCATCAGGTGCATATCGTTGGTGCCAAAACTCTTGCTGCCGACCCCGCCCGGCTCGGCATTCTTGATGACCAGGTCGTGGCCACCGCGTGCAACCTGGCGGATGACCTCAATGGAAGGCACTCCGGTCAGCAGCACCCGCTCAACAGACAGGCCGTCGGTATTGATACCCTCCAGGAGTGCATCAAGCCGCCGGTGACGAAGCTCTTCAAGTGACTGCTGCAGCTTGGTAAAGCTTCGCGGCAGTTCATAAGTCACATCACACAGGGTGAGCCTGGCATCATTGGCTCGCGCCAGGCGGACGACCGCCTCCGGGGTTGAGGTCTTGAGCGTTTCCGGCTCGTTGACAAACAGAATATTTTTAAAGCGCTGCATGGTTACGTTCCCGACGTAATACGTTAACAATCATCGCGGCCAAAATATCGGCTTTCCAGCAGTTTTAACTGCCTGGAATTCTCACAATATCAAAGCCTCAGAGCCGGTCGAGCTCATCCAGTAGTTCAATCGCCAGTGCTGCGCCCTGCATATTGACGCCCAGATCCCGAATCAGGCGTGCCGCAACCTGCGCACGCACCAGCGCCTCACCATGAAAGGGTGTATCGCTCCCGACAATTTCGGGTTCGATGATGCCGTATTCAATCATCTCCACGACAAGGGTCTGGCGCGCGCCACAGGCGCGGCAGAATTCATCCAGGGTAAACCGCACGGATCGATCCAGGGTTACCATGACTTTCTCTTCCTTGGGCTGGTTCATGTGCTGACTCCCTCCCGGGTGCGGGGATTAAACGCCTCTTTCGCTTTGAGCTGCTCGTAGAGCTCTCGAACATCCGCGTCGGGTTTGGCTGGCGTGACGATGCGCAATTCCACAAACTGATCACCCGGCACTTTGCCCGGCAAGCCGCGACCTTTCAGGCGCAGCCGCTGCCCACTGTCTGAACCTGCCGGAATCTTCAGGTCGACGGTGCCTCCCAGGGTAGGGACGGAGACCTTTGTGCCCAAAACAGCTTCCCAGGGCGCAAGCTCCAGCCTGGACTGAATGTTTTGACCGTCCACGCTGAACAGGGGATGGGGCGAAAACTCCACCTGCAGATACAGGTCACCAGGCCGTGCACCGGCACCATATCCAGGGCCACCCTGCCCTTCCAGGCGAATGCGCTGGCCGGACTTAACCCCCTTGGGTATGCGTACATTAAGCGTCTTTTGTTTACGCCGGGGTATGCCATCGGCGCCCAGCTCGCTGGTTTCGAACGAAATCTGACGCTTGGCGCCCGCGAAGGCGTCCTCAAGCACGACCGTGATACGCGCCGTTACATCCTCGCCATCCATTCGCCCACCCTGCCGGCCACGACGTGAACCACCGGCCGACTGGCGTGCCCGGCCGAATATCTCCTCAAAAAAATCACTATAGGCCCCGGTGTCGTCAAAACCCTGACCATACGCTTGTCCACTGTCCCAACCTGGCGGCGGGCGGAAATCCTGGCCGTGGGAATAACCCTGACCGAGTTGATCATAAGCCGCGCGCTTTTCCGGATCCTTCAGCGTCTCATAGGCTTCGCCGACTTCCTTGAAACTCGCTTCGGCATCGGGCTCCTTGCTGACATCCGGGTGATACTTCCGGGCCAGTTTACGATAGGCCCGCTTGATATCCGCCTCCGACGCCGTGCGCTCAACGCCAAGCACTTCGTAGTAATCCTTGAATTTCATACCGTCCCCTGCTGATGGCTTCTTGTCACTTTAGAAACAAGCTAACAACTGTCCCAGTTTACCTCACAGGCCGCCGCCGATTTAACTGGCGTCACTTTCCACCGATAAAAAAACGGCACCCAAAGGTGCCGTTTTTTTAAATATCCGCGCCAAAGGCGCGTCAATTAATGTCATTAAAAACAGGCGGTTTACATCAGCGCCAGGCGCTGATGTAAGAAGCCAATCGAGACTCGGCTGATCAGACCTCTTTCATGGACAGGCGGATACGACCCTGCTTGTCCACTTCGAGGACCTTAACCTTGACGATCTCGCCTTCCTTGACCACGTCGGTGACTTCTTCCACGCGTTCTTCAGAAAGCTGGGAGATGTGCACCAGGCCGTCACGGCCCGGGGTCAGGGAAACAAAGGCGCCGAAGTTCATGATCTTGATGACCTTGCCTTCGAAGATCTGGCCCGGCTCGATATCGGCGGTGATCTGCTCGATACGCTTGCGTGCCTCGTCACCGGCCGCCTTGTCGGTAGAACCGATGGTGATCGTGCCGTCATCAGCGATATCGATGGTTGCACCGGTCTCTTCGGTGATGGAGCGGATGGTGACGCCACCCTTACCAATCACGTCGCGGATCTTGTCCGGATGAATCTTGATCGTCACCAGGCGCGGAGCAAATTCGCTCATTTCAGAGCGCGGCTCGGACAGAACCTTGTTCATCTCGCCAAGGATGTAAGCACGACCTTCGTTGGCCTGCGCCAGGGCGATCTTCATGATCTCGGCATTGATGCCTTCGATCTTAATGTCCATCTGCAGCGCGGTGATACCTTCAGAGGTACCGGCCACTTTGAAGTCCATGTCACCGAGGTGGTCTTCATCACCCAGGATGTCTGACAGGACGGCAAAACGTTCGCCTTCCTTGACCAGACCCATGGCAATACCGGCTACCGGCGCTTTCAGAGGCACACCGGCGTCCATCATGGCCAGGGAAGAACCACATACAGAAGCCATGGAAGAAGAACCATTGGATTCAGTAATTTCAGAGACTACGCGAATCACGTAAGGGAATGATTCGGTCGACGGCAGGACTGCGGCGATACCGCGACGTGCGAGGCGGCCATGGCCAATCTCGCGACGTTTCGGTCCGCCGGCAAAACCGGTCTCGCCCACGCAGAACAACGGGAAGTTGTAGTGCAGCATGAACGGGTCTTTGTACTCGCCGGTTACCGCATCGATAATCTGTGCGTCACGGGTCGTACCCAGGGTGGTGGTCACAATCGCCTGTGTTTCACCGCGGGTGAACAATGCAGAACCATGGGTGCGGGGCAAAATGCCGGCTTCCACGGAAATAGCACGAACGTCTGTCGGTGAACGGCCGTCAATACGTGGCTCGCCACTCAATACGCGCTCACGCACAAGCGTCTTTTCAACCTTGGAGAAGTATGTTGATACATCTTCTGCAGAGGGCTTGCTGGCGTCTTCAGCGTCGCATAGCTGCTTGATAACCTTGGCCTTCACTTCGCCAATCGCGTCGCGACGGGCCATCTTGTCGGCCACGGCATAGGCCGCCATGATGCCGTCTTTAGCAACCGCCTCAACCTGGGCTTTCAGCTCGGTGTTCTCGGCCGGGGATTCCCAGTGCCACTTTTCGGCGCCTGCTTCGGCAACCAGCTCGTTGATCGCATTGATGGCAGTCTGCATGGCTTGGTGGCCAAAAGTCACCGCGCCGAGCATGATTTCCTCGGACAGCAGATCAGCTTCTGACTCAACCATCAGTACCGCACCGGCTGTACCGGCCACTACCAGGTCCAGCTTGCTGTCTTGCAGTTGGGTGGTGGTCGGGTTCAGAACATATTCGCCGTTGATGTAACCGACTTTCGCAGCACCAATCGGGCCATTGAACGGCAAGCCGGACAGGGCCAGTGCAGCCGAAGTGCCCAGCAGCGCCGGAATATCACCATCGACTTCCGGGTTGGATGACATCAGGTTGGCGGTGATCTGGACTTCGTTCAGGAAGCCTTTCGGGAACAGCGGACGGATCGGGCGATCGATCAGGCGGCAAGTGAGTACCTCCTTCTCGGTGGGGCGGCCTTCGCGCTTGAAGAAGCCACCGGGAATGCGGCCTGCCGCATAGAATTTTTCCTGGTAGTTCACCGTCAGCGGGAAGAAGTTCTGGCCTGGATTCGCCTCTTTGCGAGCAACGGCCGCGACCATAACAACCGTGTCGTTCATGCTCACCATGACGGTGGCATCGGCCTGGCGGGCTATCTGTCCGGTTTCGAGGGTGACTTCGTGGTCACCAAACATGAATGTTTTCGTGAATTTTTGCACGTTAAGGTTCCTGGGATTATTGTTTCAGATACGACAAAGCGCTGGCATAACGGTACCGTTGTGCCAGGCGCTTAAGCGGGTCGATTCGACAAAAAGACTTAACGGCGCAACTCAAGGCGGCCGATCAGCTCACGATAACGCTCGATATCTTTCTTCTTCAGATAATCGAGCAGGCTACGACGCTGGTTTACCAGGCGCAGAAGCCCGCGACGCGAGTGATGATCACCCTTATGCGTTTTGAAGTGGTCCGTAAGATAGCGAATACGTCCGGTCAGAAGAGCGACCTGCACCTCAGGGGAGCCGGTATCACTTTCTGAACGTTTGTATTCCTCTACGATCTTGCTTTTTGCCTCAGCATTAAAAGACATGGTTAGTTCTCCATGACTAGAGCCGCGAGGCCTTAGTAAAAACCCGCCTTGGTCAATCTGGCGACTGGGTCTTTGCTAAGCCCTCGGTAAGCCCCGGGGGGTTGAAAGAGCGGCGTATTGTACTAGCCGCGCAAAGACATAACAACCTTTTGCGCGGTTAATAATACCAGGTTTTTCTGACGCTTCCGGGCCCTGAAATCTGTTTAGTCCGCGTAGACAAAGACCTTGCGCGGATAGACCATTCCGGAGCGCACTTCGCCCAGCCCCAGAACCTGCTCACCGGTATCACGAACCACCACGCGGGCGCCCTCATCCGGCCTGCTTTCGGTGCCGGCGGGCGATGCCGGATTGCCGTTGCCAAAAGCCCGGACGCCTTCCGCATCCAGCTGCACGACGGGCCAGTCGACCAGGCCGGCATCGACCGGCAAAAGATATTTATTCAGATCGCCGGAACTGGCAGCAGCCTGCAGCTCATCGAACGTGACCATGTGATGCGAACTGAAAGGACCCACCCGCAAACGTCGCAACGCTACCAGGTGCCCTACCGTGCCCAGCTGCGTTGCAATATCTTCTGCCAGCGTACGCACATAGGTTCCCTTGGAACAGGTCACCCTGAAACGCAGGCGCGGCGGCTCCCAGGACAACAGTTCCAGGGTATGAATGGTCACCTGGCGGGGCTCACGGGGGATGGTTACACCTTCCCGCGCCCACTCATACAGCGGTCGGCCGGCGTGTTTGAGGGCGGAAAACATGGGTGGGACCTGCTCAATATCTCCGCGAAAACCAGCCAGGATGCTTTCGATCCGGTCGCCGGAGAGGTCCGGAACCGGCGCTTCGATAATTGTCTCGCCCTCTGAGTCACCGGTACTGGTAGCAATACCCAGCAGCGCTTCGGCCTCATAGGCTTTTGTCGCATCAAGCAATTGGGCAGAGGTTTTACTGGCTTCGCCGAAACAGATCGGCAGCAAGCCGGTCGCAAAGGGGTCGAGTGTGCCCGTGTGGCCGGCCTTGCGCGCCTCGAACAGGCGTCGCACCTGTTGCAGGGCCTGGTTGGAGCTCGGCCCGGCGGGTTTGTCTAGCAGCAGCACACCGTGAACAGCCTTGCCCTTACGACGGCGGCTCAAGTGTCGCGCTCGTCTTCTCCGGCTGCGTTGTCGCTGTCTGAACCGGGCACATCATCATGCTCCGGGTCCGTGGACCTGGCCTCCTCAATCAGCCGGTCCATGCGCAGGCCGGTTTCTACCGAAGCGTCATGATGGAAATGCAGCTGCGGCACGCTGCGCATGCGCATTTCCTGCCCGAGCCGGCCGCGAATAAAACTCGCGGCCTTGTTCAGGGCCTTGATGCTGTCTTTTGCCGTGCTCTCTTCGAACACGGTAATGAACACCTTGGCGTGCGAAAGGTCCCGCGTCACCTCGACGTCGGACACGCTCACAAACCCAACCGAGGGGTCTTTGACCTCGCGCTGGATAAGCTGGGCAAGTGTCCGGCGTAATTCACCGGCAACCCGCTCGGCCCGCTTGAATTCCCGTGGTGCCATCAGAGCGTCCGCGGCACCTCGGTGCGTTTGAAGCACTCGATCTGGTCACCGGGTTTCACATCGTTGTATTGCTTAACACCAATGCCACATTCGGTACCGGACTGGACTTCCTTGACGTCATCCTTGAAACGACGCAGGGACTCCAGCTCGCCCTCAAACACCACCACGCTGTCGCGCAGCACGCGAATCGGGTTGGCTTTACGCACCACACCCTCAACCACCAGGCAACCCGCAATGGGTCCGTGACTGCTGGAGCGGAACACATCTTTCACTTCGGCCAGGCCAAGGATTGTTTCCTTCGTCTCCGTTCCCAGCATACCGGTGATCGCCGCTTTCACTTCATCGATCGCATCATAGATCACGCTGTAGTAACGCAGATCCAGACCCGCTTCCTGAATAATCTTGCGCGCCGTTGCATCAGCGCGCACATTGAAGCCAATGATGATTGCGCTGGAAGCCTGGGCCAGGGACGCATCGGACTCGGTGATCGCGCCCACACCGGAGGCGATGATATTCACCAGCACATCCTCATTGCTCACGCTGACCAGCGCTTCGCGGAGTGCCTCAACACTGCCCTGCACATCGGCACGGATCAGCAGGTTGACCTGCAATTGCTCGTCCTTGCCCATGTTGTCGAACAGATTTTGCAGATTTGCTGCCTGCTTCTCGGCAAGACGTCCTTCACGCTCTCGATCCTGACGCTGGGAAGCAGCATCACGCGCCTTGCGCTCATCAGCGGTAACCAGCACCTCGTCACCCGCCAACGGAACCCCGGACAAACCCAAAACCTGTACCGGCATGGACGGTCCAACCGCATCGACATTTTTGCCATGCTCATCGAACATGGCCCGCACCCGGCCAATTTCCTGGCCGGCAAGCACCATGTCACCCGTTTTCAGAGTGCCTTCCTGAACCAGGATGGTAGCCACCGGTCCGCGACCCTTGTCCAGACTCGACTCGATAACCGTACCCCGCGCAGTGCGGTCGACAACGGCTTTGAGTTCCAGCAATTCAGCCTGCAGGCTGATCGCCTCAAGCAGCGCATCGATGCCGTCACCCGTGTGCGCTGACACCGGGATAAACTGCTCTTGACCGCCCCAGTCTTCCGGTACAACTTCCTTGGCCGCAAGCTCGCTTTTAACGCGCTCGATGTCAGCCCCGGGCTTGTCCATTTTGTTAACAGCCACAATCAGGGGAACACCCGCCGCGCGGGCATGCAGAATTGCCTCTTCGGTTTGCGGCATGACGCCATCGTCGCCAGCGACCACCAGGATGACGATATCGGTGGCCTTGGCACCACGGGCACGCATCGAGGTGAACGCAGCATGGCCCGGCGTATCAAGGAAGGTAATTCCACCCTTGTCGGTATCCACATGGTAGGCGCCGATATGCTGGGTGATACCGCCAGCCTCGCCAGCCGCCACCCGACTTTCACGAATGTAATCGAGCAAGGAGGTCTTGCCGTGGTCCACGTGGCCCATGATGGTTACCACCGGTGAGCGCGTAACCGCATCGCCCATGTCTTCCGGCTCTTCCGTCAGCAGCTCTGCCTCGATGTCTTTTTCCTCGGCAGGCGAAGCGCTATGACCCATTTCCTCAACCACCAGCATGGCGGTGTCCTGATCCAGCGTCTGGTTAATGGTCACCATGGAACCCATACCCATGAGTACCTTGATCACTTCGCCGGCTTTAACCGCCATCAATTTGGCCAGCTCGGCAACGGTCAGCGTTTCAGGTATTGCAATATCCTTTATCACCGGAGCGGTTGGACGCGAAAACCCATGCTCACTGGTCAGTGATGAGCTTGCTGAACCCACCCGGCGCGTCGGCTTACGGCGCCGGTTTGCTGCGCCATCGGCAACATGCAGTTCCTTGCGGCCATAGCGTGTGGGTGACTTTGGCTTGTCGGCTTTGCGCTTGCGCTGCTCTTCGGCAAACTTCCGTGCACGTTCTTCTTCTTCGCGACGGACCTTTTCCTCGGCCTTGCGTTGTTCTTCCGCAACGCGCGCCTTCTCCTCGGCCTCGCGCCGGGCCTGATCTTCCTCGGCCTTGCGGGCGTTGCTCTCAGCACTCTTGCGGGCTTCCTCGTCCGCCTGCTGCTGTTGCTTGGCTTCAACTTCCTGCTGCTGCCGCTTCGCCTCTTCCTCGCGCTGGGCGCGTGACGCTTCAAGGGCCTTACGGGCCTCTTCACGGTCCGCGTCCTCGGCATGATGCTCCTGCAGCGCTTCGCGTTTTACATAGGTCCGCTTTTTACGAATTTCGACATTCACGGTTTTGGTGGTCGCACGCGGACCACTGCCCGGAATGCGCAACTCGCTGTGCGAGCGCCGTTTCAGGGTCACCTGTCGCGGGGCGGTCGCATCCGACTCGGACTTGCCGTGGCTGGCACGTAAATGCGCCAGGAGCTTTTTCTTGTCGTCATTGGACACGGCTTCATCGCCGGAGCTGGCTTTGATTCCAGCTTGTTTCAGCTGATCCAGAAGCTTATCGACAGTCACGCCGAGAACTTCTGCCAGCTGGGATACGGTTACGTTAGACATTTTGGCTCCTTATTGTGTCCCTGGGGTGCTGCTGCTTAGGCTTTTTCTTGTTCAGCATCAGTCTCTTCTTCAAACCAGGGCGCTCGTGCCGCCATGATCAGGGCGGCAGCGGCCTCTTCATCGAGGTCTTTATCGACATCCCGCAGTTCATCAACAGCCAGTTCAGCCAGGTCTTCCTGGGTGCGAACACCCTGCTCCGCGAGGCGGTAGGCAAGACTTTCGTTCATACCCTCAAGGGTCAACAAATCTTCAGCCGGTTTGTTTTCATCCAGCACTTCTTCACGGGCGATCAGCTGCGTAAGCAGAGCATCGCGGGCGCGGCGGCGCAGTTCAGTGACGATTTCTTCGTCGAACTCTTCCACATCCAGCAGTTCTGACTCGGGTACGTAAGCGACCTCGTCAACACTGCTGAAACCTTCCTGCACCAGGATGTTGGCGACGTCTTCACCCACATCCAGAAGCTCCTTGAAGCGCTCTACAAGCTTCAGCGCCTCCGCTTCACCCTTGGACTCTGCATCCTCAACCGTCATGACGTTAAGTTCCCAGCCGGACAGCTCGCTGGCCAGGCGCACGTTCTGCCCGCCGCGACCAATGGCCTGGGACAGGTTGGGCTCCTCAACGGCGATATCCATCACGGTTTTTTCTTCATCAACCACGATCGCCGCGACTTCTGCCGGCGCCATGGCGTTGATGACAAACTGTGCCGGGTTGTCGTCCCACAGGATGATATCGATGCGTTCACCAGCCAGCTCATTGCTGACCGCCTGTACACGCGATCCGCGCATACCGACGCAGGCGCCGATCGGATCGGTACGCGGGTCGTTTGAGCGCACGGCAATCTTCGCCCGACGACCCGGGTCACGGGCAGCGCCCATGATGTCGATGAGCTCCTGGCCGATCTCCGGAACTTCGAGTTCGAACAGGGCCATCAGAAATTCTTTGATCGTACGGCTGGCAAACAGCTGTGGACCGCGCAGTTCTGAGCGGACCTCGTACAGGAAAGCGCGCAGGCGATCGCCGGGACGGACGGTTTCACCGGGGATCATGTGGCGCGAGGCTATGAAGGCCTCAGCGTTGCCACCCAGATCGAGGTACACATTGCCGCGCTCGATGCGTTTGACGATACCGTTGACCAGTTCGCCCGCCCGATCCATGTAGGCCTCAACAACCTGGGCACGCTCCGCTTCACGGACACGCTGGACGATAACCTGCTTAGCGGTTTGTGCGGCGATGCGCCCGAATTCAGGGTTCTCCATCGATTCTTCGATGAAATCGCCGACCTCGATTTCCGGCTGCTGTTCGCTGGCCTGGGTCAATGTGAACTGTGCTTCGGGCAGCTCGATTTCGGCATCGTCCTCAAGCACTTCCCAGCGACGGAACGTCTCGTATTCACCGGTTTCCCGGTCAATGGAGACGCGCACGCCAATCTCCTCACCGGCCCGGCGTTTTGCCGCAGAGGCCAGTGCTGCTTCCAGCGCCTCAAAAATTACGTCTTTGGACACGCCTTTCTCATTGGAAACAGCGTCGACCACCAGCAGAATTTCTTTACTCATTGTTGTTCATCCTCATCAGGATTCGCTTTTTAAGCCGGTTCAGGATTTTTTTCCCGCCATCAGCGAGTCGTAATCCGGCACCAGCCTTGCCTTGGCAATATTGTCCAGGAGCAGCGTGACTTCCTCGCCGTCCACGTTCAGTTTCAGTAAGTCATTCTCAATTTCGAGAATCACACCTTTGAATTTTCTGCGGCCATCCTGCGGCGCAAACAGGGAGACCCTGGCCTCCTGCCCGGCAAACTGCAGATACTGTTCAGCTGTGAACAGGGGACGGTCCAGGCCGGGGGAAGACACCTCCAGGGTGTAATGCCCCTTGATCGGGTCCTCAACATCCAGCAGCGCAGCCAGCTCGCGGCTTACCGACTCACAGTCTTCCAGACCCACGCCGTTCTCACTGTCGATATACAGGCGCAGCACAGACTGCTTCGGATTATTCATGTATTCCAGCCCGACGAATTCATAACCCAGGCTTTCCACCAGGGGTTGGATCAATTCGGTCAAGCGGTTTGTACTCATCACTTCTTTCCCGGGCCGCAGCCCTCATTCCGCCCACAAAAAAGGGGCGCACTGCCCCTGTCACTCAGCTACCGCGCTAGTCGGTTGCTGTTCCGGTTCCCGGCCAACAGACCTGTGGGCCTGTCTGCACGGGAAAAAGAGGCGGTTATTCGTTCATTGCGTGTTCCACAATTCGCGAGCCTGGTCGATACCCTTGGAATCGACCTAACAAAAAGGGCCCGCTGGGCCCTTTTCCTGTTCCTGGCCTTATCTGGCGAAAGACCGGAACCCTAAAAACTTGGTAGCGGGGGCAGGATTCGAACCTGCGACCTTCGGGTTATGAGCCCGACGAGCTGCCAGACTGCTCCACCCCGCATCAGCAAGGTGGGCATGATATAGAGTCCGTTGGTGATTATCAAGGCCTGATGGACGGTCGCTCAGGCAAGTTGGAGATCAGGCCGGAAAGCTTCGCATACACACGGCAACGAGGCTGCTGGAAAACAGCCCCAGCCCGAGTATCAACAGTCCGTTCAGGGAAATCGCCGCATTGAAATCAACGGGCACCTGGTAGCGCACCTCGTGTGCGGGCTCATCGAAATACATCAGCTTGACCACGCGCAGGTAGTAAAAAGCACCGATCACTGAGAACACCACTGCCAGCACGGCCAGGGAGGTCATGCCTGCGTCGAGCACCGCTTTGATCACCAGGAGTTTGGCAAAGAAACCGACAAACACGGGCACACCAGCCATGGAAAACATCACCATGGCCATCACCGCGGCATACCAGCCGTTGTACTGATTGAGGCCCTTGAGATCATCAAGGTTTTGAACCTCTACACCGCGGCCGGACATCAGAATCAGCATGCCAAAAGCGGCGGACGACATCAGCGCGTAGACGATGACGTAAAACATCGCGGCACCGTATCCGTAGCTGGTGGCAGGCAACATCCCAAGCAATATAAAGCCCATGTGCGAGACCGTGGAGTAGGCCAGCATGCGCCGAATACTGGTCTGCATGATGGCTGCCAGGTTGCCCACGATCAGGGAAAACACCGCCAGCGCCGCCAGCATTTGCTGCCAGTCATTGACCATCGCCCCAAGCCCCTCGGCGAGCAGCCGGTAGGCCATGGCGAATGCCGCAAGTTTTGGCACCGTTGAGATAAACAGGGTAGCGGCAAGCGGCGCGCCGTCGTAAACATCTGGAACCCACATATGGAACGGCACAACACCCAATTTGAACGCAATACCCACCACCAGGAACACCAGCCCCAGCACCAGCAATATATCGTCGGTGCCGGAAACCCGCACGGCTTCGGCAATGACCGGAAGCGACAGCGAACCGGTGGCCCCATAGACCAGTGACATGCCGTACAGCAGCAGGCCGGAGGCCATGGAACCGAGCACAAAGTATTTCATCGCCGACTCGGAACCACGCGCCGAATCCCGGTTAAACGCCACCAGCGCGTAGGATGCCAGCGAGGTTAACTCGAGCCCGAGATACACCATGATCAGGCTGTTGGCGGAGATCAGCAGCATGGCGCCAAGCAAAGCAAACAGGCTGAGCGTGAAGAAATCCGAGCGGAACATATCGTAGCTGCGCAAATAGAATTTCGTATAAGTGAAGACCAGCGCCATGATCCCGTAAGCAAACAGTTTCAGGGTGTCGGCCATGGCATCGCGAATAAAGCTGTCATTAAAGGCCGTAACAACGGGGTTATCTTCAATCAAGGGGTCGTGACGCAAGGTGATAATGGCCGCAAATATCACGGTCAGCATGGCCAGCAGGTAGATAATGCCGCGGCGCTCTTTGCCAAGAAAAGTATCGGCGACCATGATGACACAGGCCATGATCAGGACCAGTATTTCCGGGGCAGCGATGAGTATCGTGGAGTTCATATCAATTCAACTTCGATTGCACGATCTGTTCCAGCAGCTGCGCAACAGAAGCATGCATCAGATCGACCAGCGGTGCGGGCCACAGGCCCACGAAAAGTACGGCCACGGCCAGGGTGCTCAACACAAAAGCCTCGCGGGCATTGATGTCTTTCAGCGCCGCCACATTCTTATTGGCAACCTGGCCGAACACGACCCGCTTGACCAGCCACAGGCTGTACGCCGCGCCCAGTATCAGCGTCAGGCCGGCACAAAAGGCAAACCAGAAATTGGCCTGGAAAGCGGCCAGGATGACCATGAACTCGCCGACAAAGCCACTGGTACCGGGTAGTCCGGAGTTGGCCATGAAAAACAGCACGGCGAAAAACGCAAACCAGGGCATGGTGTTGGCCACACCACCATAGTCGTTGATGTCACGGCTGTGCATCCGGTCGTAGAGCACACCGACGCACAGGAACAGGGCACCGGAAATAAAGCCATGTGACACCATCTGTACCATGGCACCCTCGATACCCAGGGCGGCACCAGCGGTGCTGCCGGTTTCCTGCACGATGCCAAATGCAATGAAAATCCCCAGGGTCACAAAGCCCATATGTGAAATGGACGAGTAAGCAATAAGCTTTTTCATGTCCTGTTGCACGAGCGCCACAAAGCCAATGTAAACGATTGCAATCAGGGACAGGGCGATGACAAAACCATCCAGGGCTGCCGCCGCATCCGGGGTAATGGGCAGGCTGAATCGAATAAAGCCATAACCACCGATCTTCAGCATGATGGCCGCCAGGATCACTGAGCCTCCGGTGGGCGCTTCCACGTGGGCGTCCGGCAACCAGGTGTGGACCGGGAACATGGGAATCTTCACCGCGAACGCCGCAAAAAATGCCATAAACAACCAGGTCTGAGCCCCGAGGCCAAGCGGCTGATTCTGCCACTGGGCGATGGACCAGCTGTCCGCCTGGTTATACAGGTAAATGATCCCGACCAGCATGAACACCGAGCCCAGGAAGGTATAGAGGAAGAACTTGATCGTCGCGTAGACGCGGCGCGGGCCACCCCACATGCCAATCACCAGGAACATGGGAATCAACATGGCCTCGAAGAAGACGTAAAACAGCAGGCCGTCCAATGCGGAGAATACCCCGACCATCAGGCCCTGCATGACCAGGAACGCCGCCATGTACTGATTGACCTTGGTCTGGATGACCTCCCAGCCAGCCAGCACCACCAGCGGACCAAAAAAGGCCGTAAGCAGAATCAGCGGTACCGAGAAACCATCCACGCCAAGGTGATAGTTCACATTGAACGTTTCGATCCATGCGGCTTTTTCAACAAACTGCATCGCCGCGGAGTTGCTGTCAAAACCCAGGTAAAGCGGCGCACACAGCACCAGTGCAACCAGCGTGGTGAGCAGGGCAAGCCAGCGCGATGCGACCGGACGCTGGTCACCTGCCAGCAGTACGACCAGACCACCCAGAATGGGAATCCAGATTAACAGGCTGAGAAGAGGCATCAGAAAACCACCCAGACGCCAAGGATCGCAATCAGACCCAGTATCATGCTGAAGGCGTAGTCATACAGGAACCCTGTTTGCCAGCGCCTTACCCGGGCAGCAACGGCTTGCACGACGCGTGCCGAG
Organism: uncultured Gammaproteobacteria bacterium; assembly: GCA_942491555.1. GTDB lineage: Bacteria > Pseudomonadota > Gammaproteobacteria > Xanthomonadales > SZUA-36 > Marinihelvus. Next base: position 390,128 of record CALOBN010000002.1, on the reverse strand, counting down.
CCATTGACCAGCAGGCCGTCGATAAAGCCGGCATCAACTTTCTTCCAAAGATCAATTCCAAGACGCACTGCGCCGTTGGCAAACACCTTCTGGTTGAAGGCATCAAAGTAATATTTGTTTTCCAGCAAGGTGTAAATAAAGCCGGAGCGGTTTCTGATCGTTGTCGCGATGGCAGGCCGGTACAGGTAAATGAAGGCCGCCAGAGCCAGGCCGCCAAGCATCAGCCAGAACGGCAAGGTCTGCACACTGTGCAGCGCCATGGCCAGGGGTCCGTGGAATTCCTCTCCAAATTGGCCGACCACATCATTGGCCGGATTGACGGTAATGGCATCATTGAGCCAACCGCCAAACAGCAAGGGCTGGATGGTGAAGTATCCGATCACAACCGATGGAATGGCCAGCAACACGAGCGGCAATGTAACCACCCAGGGTGACTCATGCGGTTCATGCGCCAGTTCACCATCGGGCAGATGTTCATGCGGGTCCGCCCCCGGCACCACTGTGAAGCGATCCGGGCCATAAAAGGTCAGGAACAACAGCCGGAAGCTGTACAGGGCAGTAATGAACACGCCGATCTCTACAGCCCAGTAGGCCAGGTTGCTGCCGAAGCGGTCTGATAATGCCACCACTTCGATAATCACATCTTTCGAGTAAAAGCCCGAAAAGAACGGAAATCCGACCAGGGCGAGCGTTCCCAGCCAGGCGGTAATCCAGGTAACCGGCATGTATTTCCGCAAGCCACCCATGTAACGCATGTCTTGTTGGTGGTGCATGGCAATGATGACCGAGCCTGCACCCAGGAACAGCAGCGCCTTGAAGAAGGCATGCGTCATCAGATGAAAAATCGCTGCAGAATAGGCAGACACACCCAGCGCCACGGTCATATAGCCAAGCTGGGACAGCGTCGAATAAGCCACCACGCGCTTGATATCGTTCTGGACAATACCGATCGCGCCCATGAAAAGTGCCGTGAAGGCACCGATGAGCATGACAAAGCTCAGCGCAGCGTCGCTCATCTCAAACAGGGGTGACATACGTGCCACCATGAAGATGCCGGCGGTCACCATGGTCGCGGCGTGAATCAGGGCGGAGATGGGCGTCGGGCCTTCCATCGAGTCTGGCAACCAGACATGCAGCGGGGCCTGCGCAGACTTGCCCATCGCGCCGATGAACAGGCACACGCAGATCACCGTCATCAGGCTCCATTCCATGCCGCCAATCAGACTGATCGTCTCACCGGCTTTTTCCGGTGCGGCCGCAAACACCGTGGCGTAATCCAGCGAATTGAAGGTCATTAATACCGCTGAAATACCAAGCAGAAAGCCGAAATCGCCCACCCGGTTAACCAGGAAGGCTTTCATATTGGCGAAAATAGCGGTCTCTTTCTTGAACCAGAAGCCAATCAGCAGGTACGACACCAGGCCAACCGCCTCCCAGCCAAAGAACAACTGCATGAAGTTATTGGCCATTACCAGCATGAGCATGGCAAAGGTGAACAGGTTGATGTAGGCGAAGAAGCGCTGATATCCCGGATCGTCCTTCATATAGCCAACGGTGTAGATATGCACCATCAGCGATACGAAGGTCACAACGCACATCATCAGTGACGTCAGGTGGTCGACCAGGAAACCGACCTCGAAAGTCACTCCCCCGACGACCATCCAGGTGTAAATGCTGATGTTCTGGGTTCCAAGACCGGTATAGATCTGCTGGTACAGAACGCTGAACGACAAGGCGCAGGACACCGCCACGGCGATAATCGTTATCCAGTGAGCACCGGCCCGCCCCACGATATTGCGACCCAGGCCGGACACGATCGCGCCAAACAATGGCAGCAGGGCGATCAGGAGTAATGTGGTTTTCAGTTCCATCATCAGCCCTTCAGCTCGTCCAGCTCTTCGACATTAATGGTTCTGCGGTTGCGGTACAGCACCACCAGAATCGCCAGTCCGATGGCTGCCTCTGCGGCGGCCACGGTAAGAATGAAGAAGACAAATACCTGGCCATCCAGGTTGTCCAGAAAGCGCGAGAAAGCGACAAAGTTCATATTCACCGCGAGCAGCGTCAGCTCAATACACATGAGCAGGATCAACACGTTTTTCCGGTTGATGAAGATACCCGCGACGCTGATACACAGCAGCAGCGCCCCGAGCGTCAGGTAATGCGCAAGAGTCAGCATGGATTCATTTCCTGTCGCCTGTTGCCGGCGCTTCGGATTTCATTTTCACAAGCCTCACCCGCTCATCGCGTTTGACACGCACCTGGCGGGACGGGTTCTGAACCTTCTGGTCAGTCCGTCGCCGCTGGGTCAGGGCAATGGCGGCCACAATAGCAACCAGCAGAATGATGCCGGCAACCTCGAAAGGCAGCAGAAAATAGGTGAACATCCATTCGCCCACGGCCTGCGTGTTGCTGTATCCCGCCTCACGTGCGGCCGGAATCGGGAATTGCCCGGCATCGAAACGACCCCGCGCCCACAGCACCAGGAGCAGTTCACCGGCCATAACGAGCGCCACACCGACCCCGACGGGCAAGTAGCGGGTAAAGCCTTCCTGCATTGGCAAGACATTGATATTCAGCATCATCACGACGAACAGGAACAGCACCATCACGGCGCCCACGTACACCACCACGAGGATGATGCCGAGGAATTCAACCTCAAGCAGAATCCACAGCCCCGCGGCTGAGAAGAATGCGAGAACCAGGAACAATGCCGAATAGACCGGGTTGCGCGAGGTAATAACACCCAGCGCCGCACCCAGCATGATCGCTGAGAACAGGTAGAAAACGATTTGAACTGCTTCGATACCAAACATTAGCGATACGCCGCGTCTTGCTGCTTTTCTGCAGCGATCTGGGCTTCGAAGCGGTCACCAATGGCCAGCAACTGGGGCTTGGTCATGATGTTCTCACCGCGGTTCTCGAAGTGGTATTCATGAAAGGTGGTTTCGACGATGGAATCTACCGGGCAGGATTCTTCACAGAATCCACAGTAAATACACTTGAACAGGTCGATGTCGTAGCGCGTGGTGCGCCGCGTTCCATCTTCACGCTGTTCGGAATCGATGGTGATTGCCAGGGCCGGACATACCGCCTCACAAAGCTTGCAGGCGATACAGCGCTCTTCACCATTCGGGTAGCGACGCAAGGCGTGCAGACCGCGGAAGCGGTTGGACTTGGGGGTTTTCTCCTCCGGGTAGCGCACCGTGAACTTGGGCTTGAAAAAATACCGCATGGTCACGCTTAGTCCACCCATAAGTTCGAGCAACATCAGTGATTTAAAGTATCGGCCAATTGCATTCATGGTCAGCTCCCCAGCACAACAATGCCGGATAATTTGATCCCCGCAGCTACCAGCACCCAGGCAAGGGCGATGGGCACCAGCACTTTCCAGCCCAGCCGCATGAGTTGGTCATAGCGATAACGCGGAAATGTCGCGCGCAACCACAGAAACATGAACATGAAGCAGGCGGTCTTCAACAGGAACCAATGCATCCCGCCGGCCGCCAGGAAGGTATCACCCACCACTGGCAGCCCGGCAAACGGAGACAGCCAGCCGCCCAGGAACAACAACGCGACCAGGCAGGAAATCAGAATCATGTTGGCGTATTCAGCCAGGAAGAAGACGGCGAATGCTGCGCCGGAATACTCCACGTGGAAACCCGCCACGATCTCCGATTCGCCTTCGGCAATGTCAAACGGGGCGCGGTTGGTTTCCGCGACCCCGGAAATGCAATAGATCACAAACAGGGGGAACAGCGGGAGCCAGAACCAGTCAAATATATTGCCTTGCTGGGCCAGCACGATCTCGCTCATGTTCATGGTGCCCGACATGATCAGCACGCCAATCAGCGCAAATCCCATGGGAATTTCATAGGACACGATCTGCGCAGCGGAACGCAGCCCGCCCAGCAGTGCGTACTGCGAGTTCGATGCCCAGCCCGCGATAATGATGCCGTACACGCCCAACGACATCATCGCCAGCAGGTACAGCAAACCGGCGTCAATGTTGGCCAGAACCATGGTGTCACTGAACGGAATCACCGCCCAGGCCGCAAAGGCCGGCGCCAGGGTGAGTACCGGTGCCAGCACAAACAGGAAACGGTTGGCGTTGTTGGGCAGGACGATTTCTTTCAACAACAACTTGAAAACATCTGCGAAGGGTTGTGCCAGGCCCCACAACTTCATGCCGAAAATGCCGACACGGTTGGGCCCCATGCGCACCTGCATAAAGCCGATCACGCGCCGCTCGGCATAGGTAAAGTAGGCCACAGCGATAATCAGCGGCACGGTGATAGCAAGGATCTTGACCACGATCCAGGCCAGTTCGAGCAAGGCGTCCATCAGCCCTTCCCTGCAGGTTCTATGGTGAGCGGGCCGAAGGCAGCGCCCAGCAATGCGCTGTCACGGGTTGCGGACGGCAACCAGGCACCGCCTTCAGGGACCATGGCGGTCACCCGGACCGTCAACTCAACAGCATCGCCGTCCTGGCGAACATTCGCACTGTCACCCTCTTGCAGGCCCAGATCCGCAGCATCTGCCGGATTAAGGCCGATAAAACCATGCTCTGCGTGAACCGTTGCCTGCAGGGCCGCGCTGCGGCGACACAGACCGTCTACTGAATACATTGGCACAACACCGATACGCATCAGGCCACCGGGGGCCGCCTGTGGCTCCTGCAGGCTTACCACGCCTGATGATTCAGGCGGCGATTCGGGGAGATCCGCATGCACTTCGGCAAAACTGACCTGGTCAAAACCAGCCAGGCCCATTTGCGCACCCAGACGTCTGAGGATCTTCCAGCCCGGGCGCGAATCTCCTGCCGCGCGGCCAGCCGGCCTGACAACAAAGCTGCGACCTTCCAGGTTTATGAATGACCCTTCGGTTTCCGGCCAGGCACTCAGCGGCAGCAGAACGGTCGCGACACGGCGCAGCGCATCGTTGGCAAAACTGCCGATGGCAACGACAGAATCGGCCTGGCGCAGGGCTTTGAGAGCCAGCGCAGGGTCAGCAAAGTCCCGATCCGGGTCGAGATCCCATAACAGGTAGGTTTTACGCGGCTGCTCGAGCATGCTGCGCGCGTTCAGCCCGCCAGCCCGCGGTTGCGCACCCATGGTGGCGGCACCGGCCGTATTACCGCCAGAAGGCAGCAGGTTAAGCCTGGCGCCGCAGGCATCAGCGATCCAGGCAGCCAGGGTTCGCAACCAGCTGGCCTGCGGATGCGCCATCGCTGCCTGACCGACGACCAGCACAGCCTGGTCGCTGGCATGCAGGGACGCCGCCATTTTCCGGTAGTTGGCAGCATCTGCACCATGTGCAGCTTTGGCCCATTCCGCGGGAAGCGCCTTGCCGGTGGCCTCGCTGACCGCAACCGCCAGGGCGGCGAATTCTGCCACCATTTCCTGCGGGGCGGCGATCATGCCGTCAGCCAGGTCAAAGTGGAATTCCCAGTCCAGGGGGTTCAGTGCGAAGACCTGCGCGCCCGCCAGAAAGGCCTTGCGTACCCGGTGTCCGAGAATGGGTGCCTCATGGCGTATATTGCAGCCCAGAAGCAGGATGGACTGCATGGATTCCATCTCGGCGATCGATGCACCAAACGTGACTTTCCGGCTGGCGTCGTCAGCAAAATCGACCTCGCGGGCGCGGTGATCAATGTGCGGGCATTCCAGACCGTCAGCCAGGCGTCCAGCCAGGAAATACGCCTCGGAACTGGCGCTGGGCGACATAATGATTCCCAGCTCATCCCCGGCGACTGCCTGTAAACCGGCTTGCGCCGCTGTCAGTGCTTCATCCCAGCTCACCTCGACCCACTCGCCGTCCTTTTTAACTTGCGGCTGGAGCAAGCGGTCAGGTGCCGAGAGGCCGAAGTGACTGTAGCGGTCGCGGTCCGACAGCCACGACTCATTGATGCTTTCCAGGTCGCGGGGCACGGCACGCATAACATCGCCACGGCGCATATGGTAATGCAGCGCCGAGCCCAGGCCATCATGAACGGCATGGGATGGTTGCGCGATCAACTCCCAGGAGCGGGCCGAATAGCGGAAAGGCTTGTTTGTTAGCGCGCCCACGGGGCACAGATCAATGACGTTGCCGGACAGTTCGGAATCAATACTGTTTTCCAGGCAGGTGCCAATTTCAGTCCGGTCACCGCGGCCGGTGCCGCCCATCTCACTGGTGCCGGCAATCTCTTCCAGAAAACGAACGCACCGGGTGCAATGGATGCAGCGGGTCATGTCTGTCTGGATCAGCGGCCCGACATTTTTATCCTTAACCACCCGCTTGCGCTCGACAAAGCGTGATACCGAGCGGCCATAGCCCATGGCCATGTCCTGCAATTCACATTCACCGCCCTGATCACAGATCGGACAATCCAGCGGGTGATTGATCAGCAGAAACTCCATGATGCCGTGCTGCGCATCGATGGCGCGTTTGGACTGGGTGAACACTTTCATCCCTTCCATCACCGGAGTCGCACAAGCCGGCATCGGCTTGGGCGCTTTTTCTACATCCACGAGACACATGCGGCAGTTGGCCGCGACGGTCAGTTTGCGGTGATAACAGAACCGCGGCACGGCGATACCTGCCTTGTCCGTTGCTTCGATAATCATCGAGTTCTTCGGAACCTGCAGGGCGACTCCGTCAACCTCGATGTTGACCATTTCCTGCTCATCCATCACCGCACTCATGCCGCTCTCTCCCCGGCCCCGTCCACGATGGACCGGCCATGGTCGATGTAATACTCAAATTCGTGCCAGAAGTGGCGCAGCATGCCCTGTACCGGCCAGGCTGCAGCTTCACCGAAGGCGCAAATCGTATGCCCTTCGATCTGGCCGGCCGCAGACTTCAACAGCCCCAGGTCATCGCGGCTGGCTTTGCCGTCGACGATGCGCTGCAATACCCGGTGCATCCAGCCGGTACCCTCACGGCAGGGCGTACACTGACCGCAGGACTCCATATGGTAAAAGCGCGCAATGCGCGTGCAGGCGCGCACGATGCAGGTTTTCTCATCCATAACGATGACCGCCCCTGAACCCAGACCTGAACCGGCCTTGCCAAGTGCGTCATAGTCCATGGTGATGTCCATCATCACATCCGCCGGCAACACCGGCATGCTTGAGCCGCCCGGGATCACCGCTTTCAATTTGTTGCCATCACGCACGCCACCTGCCATCTCCAACAGGTCGGCAAACGGCGTGCCGAGCGGAATTTCGAAGTTACCAGGCCGGTTCACGTGGCCGGACACGGAAAACACCTTGGGGCCGCCGTTATTGGGTTTGCCCAGCTCCAGGAACCAGTCCGCGCCCTTGCGCATGATGCTCGGGACAGAGGCCAGGGTTTCCGTGTTATTGATGGTTGTGGGTTTGCCATACAGGCCAAAATTCGCTGGAAATGGCGGCTTGTAGCGGGGCTGCCCTTTTTTGCCTTCCAGTGATTCCATCAGGGCGGTTTCTTCACCGCAGATATAAGCGCCGGCACCAAGAACACCGTGGATGTCCATATCAATGCCCGAACCCATGATATTTTTGCCCAGCAGTCCAGCTTCATAGGCCTCTTTTACCGCTGCTTCAAAGCGTTCCCAGGGCTCATGATGAAACTCACCACGCAGGTAGTTGTAGGCCACGCTGGCGCCCATGGCATAGGCACCGATCGCCATACCTTCAATCACGGCATGTGGATTGAACCGCAGAATGTCCCGGTCATGACAGGTGCCCGGCTCGGACTCATCCGAGTTACACAACAGGTACTTCTGCACCGGCGCTGAACGCGGCATAAAGCTCCACTTCAGACCGGTCGGAAAACCTGCCCCGCCGCGGCCGCGCAGATTGGAAGCTTTAACCGTCTCAATGATCTCTTCCTGGGCAGTTTTCTCGCGCAGGATCTTTTCCCAGGCCTGGTAGCCGTCCAGCTTACGGTAGGTTTCCAGGCTCCATGGAACCGCCTCACCCAGCGTATTGAAGACAACCATGCCTGCAGTACCACCAGGTCCGCGCGTGTTGGATTTGTTCATGTCAGATTCGGCCAAGTTCAGTCCAACCCGTCGATAATCTTGTCGAAGGCGTCATTGTCCAGATTCTCATGGTAATGACCGTTGACAACCATCATGGGCGCGCCGACGCAGGCCGCGAGACATTCTTCCTCACGCACCAGGGTGACCCGGCCGTCCTGCGTGGTCTGACCCATCTTGATGCCCAGCTTGTGCTCCGCATGCGCCACCAGGTCCTCGGCACCGTTAAGCCAGCAGGAAATATTGGTGCAAATGTTCACTTTATTGCGCCCGCAAGGGGTGTTGTGAAACATGGAATAGAAGCTTGCCACTTCGGCCGCCCACACCGGCGGAAGATCGAGATATTCAGCAACCGCTTCAATCAGTTCACGGTTCAGGTAGCCACCGTTCTGCTCTTGCGCTGCCATAAGAGATTGGATCAGCGCGGAACGCTTACGGTCTTCGGGAAAACGTGCCACCCATCCGTCGATGACTGCACGGGTCTGAGCGGTCAGCAGTTCTGTTTTGCCCTGGGCTAGTGCGGCCTTGTGTGCCATCAGCGGTCAATCTCCCCAAACACGATGTCCTGGGTGCCGACCATGGCCGGCACATCCGCCAGCATGTGGCCCCGCAGCATCTCGTCCATGCTGGACAGGTGGGCGAACCCGGGCGCGCGAAGATGCACCCGGAAAGGTTTGTTGGCGCCGTCAGAGAGCAAATAGCAGGCAAATTCGCCTTTGGGTGCCTCGACCGCCGCATACGTTTCACCGGCGGGCACACAAAAGCCCTCGGTGAACAGTTTGAAGTGATGAATGAGCGCTTCCATGTCGTCTTTCATCTCTTCGCGGGTGGGCGGAATCACCTTGAAGTTTTTCAGCATCACGTGGCCCGGGTTGACGCGCAGCCAGGCGGCACACTGACGGATGATTCTTACCGACTGGCGTAACTCTTCCACACGCACCAGGTAGCGGTCATAACAATCGCCGTTTGATCCGACCGGGATATCAAAATCCATTTCGGAGTACATGGCGTAGGGTTGTTTTTTACGCAGGTCCCACTCGATACCGGAACCGCGCAACATGGGACCGGAAAAGCCCAGCTGCAGAGCCCGTTCCGGAGAAACCACGCCAATATTCACGGTGCGCTGTTTCCAGATCCGGTTGTCGGTCAACAGCGTTTCGTAATCGTCGATCTTGCTCTGGAAATCCTCGATGAAAGCCTCGATGAAGTCCAGCAGGCTGCCTTCGCGCCACTCATTCTTACGCTTTAAGTCTTTGCCCTTGGTCCAGGGAGACTCGCGGTGCGCGGGCATGCGCTCCGGCAAATCGCGGTACACGCCGCCGGGGCGATAATAAGTTGCATGCATGCGCGCACCGGATACGGCTTCATACATATCCATGATCGATTCGCGCTCACGGAACGCGTACAGAAACATGGTCATGGCGCCCAGGTCGAGGCCATTGGTGCCGAGCCACAACAGGTGATTACCCACACGGGTTAATTCGTCAAACATCGTGCGAATGTATTGCGCCCGCAACGGCGGCTCGATGCCCAGCAGCTTCTCAATAGCCTGCACATAAGCGTGCTCGTTACACATCATCGACATGTAGTCGAGCCGGTCCATATAACCAATCGACTGGTTGTAGGGTTTGCTTTCAGCCAGCTTTTCCGTGGCCCGGTGCAGCAGGCCAATATGCGGGTCTGCACGCACGACGGTCTCACCCGACAGCTCCAGCACAAGACGCAAAACGCCGTGCGCGGCGGGGTGCTGCGGCCCAAAGTTCATCGTGTAGTTGTTGATATCAGCCATCGCTGCGCTTGCCCCCGGCGGCGTTTTCAGCCGCAGCATCGGCGGCCTGGTCAATCTCGTCTGCCTTGTAACGCGCGTCCTCGCGAATCACCCTGGGCACCAACACCCGCGGTTCGATTTCCACCGGTTCGTAAACAACGCGTTGTTTTTCCTCGTCATAACGCACCGCTACATTCCCAATGAGCGGAAAATCCTTGCGGAACGGGTGACCGGTAAAACCATAGTCAGTAAGGATGCGGCGCAGGTCCGGATGCCCCTCAAACACGATGCCAAACAGGTCAAACACTTCACGCTCATTCCAGTTGGCAGAGCTCCAGATTTCCACCAGGGAAGGCACGATCGGCATGTCTTCATCGGCTGCAAAGGTGCGAATTCGCAGACGCCGGTTGTCCCGCACAGACAGCAAGTGGGCCACCACCGCGTAGCGGTTTTCGATGTGTTCTGATTCCGGCAGTTCTTTCCAGACGAACCGCCCCGGACCAAGTCCTTCTACACCGCGACTGAAGCCCTCGCCAGTGACGTCCTGAGTGTCCCATTCGACCTGGCCATAGCTGAGGTAATCAACGCCACACAGATCCACAAGCTGTTCAAAGTTGAAGTCATCACGCAGGATGCGTGCGGTCTCCAGCCATTGCTCAGCCGGCACCTCGAGCGTGGTGCAGTCCGTGCCATTGAGCACACGGACGTCTTTGCCGAGCGCAGATGCGAGGTCCTTGTGAAAGGTGTCAGTTTGCATCACAGACTCAACGGAAAATCGTGTTGGTGCGACGGATCTTCTGTTGCAGCTGCAAGATGCCGTAGATCAACGCTTCGGCGGTGGGCGGGCAACCAGGCACATAAATGTCGACCGGCACGATACGGTCACAACCGCGGGTCACCGCATAGGAATAATGGTAATAGCCACCACCATTGGCGCAGGAACCCATCGAAATTACCCATTTCGGGTCAGGCATCTGGTCGTAGACTTTACGCAGCGCCGGCGCCATCTTGTTACACAGCGTACCGGCAACGATCATCACATCCGACTGTCGCGGGCTGGGCCGCAGGATCACCCCGAAGCGGTCAAGGTCATAGCGTGACGCCCCGGCCTGCATCATTTCCACGGCGCAGCAAGCGAGACCGAAAGTCATTGGCCACAGGGAACCGGTTCGCGCCCAGTTGACCAGCGCATCCACGGAAGTGGTTACCGCACCCCGGTTGAGCAGCGGGTTATCGTCAGCATTGGGCCGCAGGATGTCATCAACGACACCGAGTTCACCCACCGCATCGTCCGGGCTGATGTAATCAGAACTTAATCCCATTCCAACGCTCCGCGTCGCCAGGCGATAAAGAACCCGACGATCAGTTCCAGAACAAAAATTGACATGGCGACCAGCCCGACGACGCCCAGACTTTCCAGCGCAATGGCCCAGGGAATAAAGAAGGCGATTTCCAGATCGAAAATAATGAACATGATCGCCACCAGGTAAAAACGCACATCAACCTGGCCCCGGGTGTCTTCAAACGCTTCAAAGCCACACTCATACGGCGAGGATTTCTCGCTGTTGGGATTGCTGGGGGACAGAACGCTGCCGAGGGTGATCAGCACACCACCGATAACCGCAGAGATACCGATGAAAAGAAGAATCGGCAGATATTCAGACAGCATAAGTCGCTCTCAGTCGCGACGCCGCTTACGGAGTCGTCGTCAAATAAATGGTGCCCAAGGCCGGACTCGAACCGGCACGGCTTTCGCCACTACCCCCTCAAGATAGCGTGTCTACCAATTCCACCACTTGGGCAATTCATCCAGTTTGTACCACTGCCGGCACGTTAGTTGCCGGGTAAATCGTCACCCTCAGCGCCAGCACCGGATTCCTCGTCCGCTGGTTCCAACGCCGGAATTTCCATTACCGGTACATCTGAGTCCGGCGCCATAATCTCTGTGCCCGAACTCATATCAAGGTTCTGATCAATATCCTGATCCAGGCTGGGCACATCAGTGCTCAGGTCTTCCATCATGGGTGGAATCTCAACCTGTTCGGTGGGCGTGGCGCTGCCAATAACACCCAGATCGGTTTCCGGTGCGCCGATATTACGGGACACCCAGACTGCCATGGCCAGGCTGATCAGGCAGAATGCAGCGGCCAGCACCCAGGTAGAACGGGACAGGAATGACCCTGCGCCACGCGAACCAAATACCGTACCGGAGGCACCGCTTCCAAAAGCCGCACCGGCCGTCGCTCCGGGTCCACGCTGGACCAGGATAAAGGCCACCATCGCAATGGCAATCAGCACATGAAAAATGTTCAAAAGTTGCATAATTTGTTCCTGACTCAGGCGACAGCGCGGCAGATTCCAGCGAATCCGTCAGCGGTCAGGGACGCTCCCCCAACCAGCGCGCCATCAATGTCTTCCTGAGTAAATAGTTCGGCAGCATTGGACGCTTTCACACTGCCGCCGTAAAGAATTCGAATTTGACCGCCTATTGTATCATCGAGCGCAGTCAAAGTGGACCGTAAAAAAGCGTGCACGGCTTGCGCCTGCTCAGGCGAGGCGGTCAAACCGGTTCCTATCGCCCAGACCGGCTCATAAGCTACCACGGCGCGTTCAAAGCCCTCGATACCGGTGCGGGCAAGAACAGCGTTCAGCTGGCGCGCGACGACCTCTTCGGTAACGCCCGCCTCGCGTTCCTCGAGGGTTTCACCAACGCACAAAACAGGTTCCAGGCCGGCATCACGCGCTGCGACAAAGCGATCAGCGACATCAACGTCGGATTCACCAAACAGGGTACGGCGTTCGGAATGACCGACCAGAACATAGCGACAGCCAAGATCAAGAATCATTGACGCGCTTACTTCGCCGGTAAAGGCACCTTCCGCGTGCGGGTTCAGCGTCTGCGCACCCCAGTCAATATTGCTGTCTCCGCACAGCGAGGCCACCTGCGCGAGATAGGGTGTCGGCGGAAAAACTGCGATATCAACACCATTGAGACCCTCAGTTTCCTGAAGCACGCCGCCGAGCAGTTCATCAACCATGGCGCGCGAGCCATGCATCTTCCAATTACCAGCAACCAGTACTCTGCGCATGATGACACTCCACTCTCAGGGCCCGAGCAGCCCGGGGGCGCAAGGATACAGACCACACAGCAGGGTCGCAACCATCGCCGGGGCCACGGCGAGGAATTCAAGGTTCACAGGCTTGAACCACCCGGCCTGACCCCTGAGAATGCGCCCATGAATAAATCAGCAGAAGCAGCAGGCGATGATGCGATGCGTCCCTGGGCGTTGGTGACCGGTGCCTCAGCCGGCATCGGTGCCGAGTTTTGTCGTCAACTCGCGGCACAGGGCTTTCAGTTGGTGTTGGTAGCGCGTCGCAAAGAACGGCTTGAAAGCCTGGCCGCCGAGCTTGCCCAGGCCCACGGCACACAGTGCCTGGTCATCACGGTCGATCTTTCCATACCCCGCGCAGCTGCTGAAATTGTGGAGAAGCTCGAGGCATCCGGAATCGCGATCGATTTTCTGGTCAATAATGCCGGCTACGGCGTGCCCGGCAAGCTGACATCAGTGGCCTGGGAAACGCATGCCGATTTTATGCGGGTCATGGTCGACAGCGTTTGCGAGCTGTGCTGGCGCCTGCTGCCCGGCATGCAGCAGCGCAAAAGCGGGTTCATTATCAATGTTGCATCGGTGGCGGGCCTGGTGCCCAGCGCAGCCGGGCATACACTTTATGGGGCCAGCAAGGCCTTTCTGGTGCGTTTCTCAGAGGCATTGGCTGCCGAAGCCGCACCTGACGGTGTGCGGGTCAGCGCTTTGTGCCCCGGCTTTACCTACTCCGAATTTCATGATGTGACCGGCACCCGTGAGCAGGTCAGTCAAATGCCCTCCTGGCTCTGGTTGGAGGCACCCGATGTAGTCAGCTATGGCATTGATTCGGTGATGCAGGACAAGCCACGGGTCGTGGCGATTCCCGGTCGTGTTTATCGCTTCCTGGTATGGCTCAACGGCGCCTGCCCGCCTCTGGGCAGCTGGATTGCCAATCGCAATGCCCATCGGTTCCGCAAGCTCTGAATACCATGAGCGAGCATCACACCACGATTGAGTGGCGCCGCAAGACGGCGGATTTCACCTATGAGCGCTATCAGCGGGAGCATGAATGGCTTACCGGCAGCGGGCAGCGAATTAACGCCAGCGCGGCCCCGGCATTTTCAGGCGATGGCAAATCCGTCGATCCTGAAGAGGCCTTTGTCGGGTCCGTGGCGGCATGTCATATGCTGACCTTTCTCAGCATCTGTGCCCGGCGAAGAATTGTGGTCGATGCCTATCGCGATGCTGCCGTTGGATTTCTGAGCAAAAACGAGCAGGGACGGCTGGCGGTTACCCGCGTCGAGCTCTACCCCGACGTAACCTTTGCCAATGGCCCGCCAACAGCAAAAGAGCTTGAATGGCTCCATGAGCGCTCGCACGAGGAGTGTTTTATTGCCAACTCTGTAACCACCGAAATTGTGGTGTGTACAAAATCCTAGCCCGGTTTCACGGGCAAACGCTCAGCTTCCGGCAATGGTCATTGCATCGAGCAACAACGAACCACAATGTATGTTGCCACGCGTATCAAAATCATCGCCCGCGGCACTGATGGAGCTGAACATATTGCGCAGGTTGCCGGCGATGGTTACCTCTTCCACCGGATACTGAATTTCACCATTCTCGACCCAGAACCCGGCAGCACCGCGGGAGTAATCTCCGGTCACCAGGCGCACGCCCTGACCCATGACCTCGGTCACCAGCAGTCCCGTTCCAAGCCGTTCCAGCATGGAATCGCCAGGCTGGAGCTGCCCGCCAAGACACAGATTGTGCACACCGCCCGCATTTCCAGTGGTTTCCATACCCAGACGCCGGGCGGAATAGCTGGACAGAACATAGCCCTGCAGCACACCATTTTCGACCAGTGCGCGATCCTTCACTGCCACACCCTCACCATCAAAAGCGGTACTGCCTGCGCCGCGCGGCAAGAAAGGCCTCTCCAGCAGATCCAGCCATTCAGGAAACAGCGTCTCACCCAGACTGTCCTTCAGAAAAGACGAATTGCGGTACAGGGCACCGCCGGACACCGCGCCGATAAAATGGCCCAGTAAACCGCGCGCGATCTCCGGCGCGAACAGGATCGGGGCCTTGCGCGTCGTCAGTTTGCGTGCACCAACCCGTTGCAGTGTCCGCTCGGCAGCGTGGCGCCCTGTAAGCTCGGCACTTTCGAGATCATCAATACTGCGCTGCGAATCGAACCAGTAGTCACGCTGCATATCACTACCAGACCCTGCGATCAGTACGCAGCTCTGGCCGTAACGGGTACCTTCACCGCGACCCATAAAGCCATGCGAATTACCCAGCACCGTCAAACCGAAGCTGCCAGACACCGAGGCCCCCTCTGAATTGGTAATAAGCGGGTCGGTACGACCGGCCTCCTCCATACGCAGGCAGCGTTCAATGGCCCGTTCAGCATCCAGGGCGATCGGGTGCCACAGGTCCAGGTCGGGAAAATCAGTGGCCATTCGCGATTCTTCGGCCAGGCCATTGCAGGGGTCATCAGCGGTAAACCGGGCGATGTCCAGAGCATGTCCCACGCTGGCACGCAGTGACTCGATGCTCAGGTCTGCACTGCTGGCGTGCCCCTTGCTGCGCCCCAGGTAAACCGTCACGGATAAACCCCGGTCACGGGTGTGTTCAATGGTCTCAACCTCACCCAGCCGCACGGTCGCGTTGAGGCCACCCTGCAGGCTCGCACTGGCCTCCGCCTGGTCTGCTCCGCCCTGGCGCGCCAGGTCGAGTGCCTCTGCGACACGTGATTCAAGCAATGCATATTCGGCGTCACGGTCAATCCCATGATTATTCGATTGTTGTTCTGGGTTATGCTTTTCGGTCATTGGGTTTTCCACGATGGGCCCGCGACTGCGAACCATACAGAGGTTGATGAATGAGTGATTCGAAGGAACCGGCAGAGGCGGAGTGGGTCAGCAAAAGCCAGCTCAAGCGCGATGCAAAAGCGCTGTTTGATTTTGGCAGGAGACTGACAGAGCTGCCGGAATCCGTGCTTCTGGCCCTGCCGCTGGAGCGGTCCATTCTCGACGAGGTTCTGTTTACGCGGAGCATTAGCGCCCGTGTTGCACGCAAACGTCAGCTCGGGTTTCTGGCCAAGAGACTGCGCGGGGAGGACCTCACAGCAGTAGAGGCGGCCCTTGACCAGCGATCGGAAGCGGCGCGGGAACTGAACGCACGCCACCACCGCGCGGAAGCCTGGCGTGATCAACTGCTTGAATCCGGCGACACGGCATTGAGTAAGCTGCTGGAGACGCGCCACGACATGGACATTCAGACGCTCAGGCAGCTGCTGCGTAATGCGCAGCGCGAATTGAAGGCGAACAAGGCACCAACCTCGGCGCGCAAGCTGTTTCGATTGCTGCGTGATGCAGACAATGTAACGCCCCTGCCCCCCTGCAATTGATCCGCGGGCCGTTTCAGGCATCCGTGCCGCCGACCACCAGCTGATCAAGCTTAAGCGTTGGCTGACCGACGCCCACCGGAACGCTCTGGCCGTCCTTGCCACACACACCAATTCCGGCATCGAGCTGCAGATCATTGCCCACCATGCTCACATGCGTCATGGCATCCGGACCGTTCCCGATCAGGGTTGCGCCGCGCACCGGTCGCGTTATCTTGCCGTTCTCAATCAGGTATGCCTCACTCGCTGAGAACACAAAACGACCCGAGGTGATATCCACCTGGCCACCGGCAAAGTTAACCGCATACAAACCCCGGTCTACCGAGGCGATAATTTCCTGCGGGTCCATTTTGCCGGCGAGCATGTAGGTATTGGTCATCCTGGGCATGGGCAGGTGCGCGAAAGACTCCCTGCGCCCGTTGCCCGTGGGTGCCATGCCCATCAGGCGCGCGTTCATTTTGTCCTGCATGTAATTGCGCAGAATCCCGTCTTCGATGAGCACCGTCTCGCTGGTTGGCGTGCCCTCATCATCAATCGTCAGCGAGCCGCGACGTCGTTCGATGGTGCCGTTGTCCACGATGGTTACACCGCTGGCTGCCACCTTTTCACCGATACGACCGGAATAGGCTGAAGTCTTTTTGCGGTTGAAGTCGCCCTCGAGCCCGTGACCGACAGCCTCGTGAAGCAGCACTCCAGGCCAGCCCGGACCAAGGACAACCGGCATGGTTCCGGCCGGTGCATCGACAGCATCCAGGTTGACCATCGCCTGGCGCACGGCCTCATCAGCGATCCCGCGCCAGGTCTCCCCGGCAAACAGTTCCGCATAGCTGAAGCGACCACCACCACCGTCATTGCCCTGTTCACGCCGGCCATCACGCTCGGCAATAACCGTCACCGACAAACGCACCAGGGGTCGAATGTCCGCGGCCAGGTCACCATCAACCGAAGCAACCAGAATGGTCTCAAACGCTGCCGCCAGGTTCACCATTACCTGGCTGACCGCCGGATCCAGAGAACGCGCATAAGCATCTATCTGCCGCAGCAGATCAACTTTTTCAGCCGCACCCAGGGAGGCGACCGGGTCTTGTGCGGAATACAACGCCCTGGGCTGGCGGCGGTTCCAGACAGCCATGCTGCCGTCCCTTCCCTGGTTCGCAATCGAGCGGGCAGCCCCGGAGGCTTCCAGCAGGGCCGGCAGAACAATTTCATCTGCATAGGCGAAACCGGTCTTTTCTCCGGCCACCGCGCGAATGCCTACACCTTGCTCAACGGTATGCGAGGCGTTGCGCACCTGGCCGTCTTCCAGTGACCAGCCTTCGCGGACCATATGCTGGAAATAGAGATCACCACCATCTATCCGGGCACCCATCAGGTGGGAAAGCACACGGGCGAGGTCGCCGTGATCCAGTCCACCCGGAGCAAGCAACTGTTCCGTGGCGTTCTTGAGCAGATCTGTCATAAGTTATCCGTTTGCTGGGCTTGCGCCGTTGGAGGGTTGTGGTTCCTGACCAGTATCGGGGTCCGGATCTTGATCGGGATCGGCACCAATAACTGGAAGCGATGGTTCTGTCGCTGCGTTATCCAATCGCACAACGCTGGGATCGGACCAGGGGCCGGTGATGGTGTAGCGCGCTTCTGCCGCATCGCCAAGGGCATTTTTAAACAGTCCCTGCAAGGCCAGCCCGGCCGCCGCACCGGCTGGCCCGGCCGCCAGGGCACCGATGACCGGCAGGGCCTGGCTGACGCCCGGCCTGATCGTCATCTGGTAATCAAACTCCTTCATTTCAAGGTCAGAGGAGCCAACCACCCTCAACTGCGCCGCTGTGGACTCAAGCAGAAAGTCGTCCGTGTAGGCCGTGCCGCTTTCCAGCGCCATGGTACCGGTCGCCTGATCGAAACCAAAACCGGAATTAAAAACGTCGCTGAAATCGAGGGCCAGGCGGCGCCCCAGGGCACCCACACTCATTAAACCCAGTACACGGCCAGCACCGGGGTCTGCGTTAAGAATTCGCCCGTTGATAACGCTGAAGGTCATTTTTCCATTCAATGCGGCGAGGCTGAACGCGCCGGGCGGGCCGGGCCACCAGGCGTCAAAGCGCACCATCGTCTGCCCGCCTTCGAGCACAGAAGACACGTCCAGCGCCTTGACCAGCGTACCCAGGCTTTCCGAAGTCAGCACAATATCAAAATCCGAACGGCTGCCATTGTCGCTGTAAATCCAGTCGCCGCGAGCCTGGAAGCTGAGCTGCGAGGACATTGCCTCAACCGATTCGATGCGCAGACCATGACCAATGGGAAACGCCTCGATGCGCGTTTCGCCCAGGTCGAGCCCCAGGTAGCGCATGTCCTCCACGAAAAAATGCATCTCCGGCAAGGTGCTGGGGTCGGTATCCATACTGACGCCTGAATCCAGTGGATCGGGCATGTACAGGCGCTGCAGATTAGCAGTCAGGCTCTGAATGCCGCTGTCGTTGCGCGTATAGCGAATGTCACCGGCCAGGTCTTCGCTGTCGAAGCTGACGTTCAGATCATTGCCTTCCAGACCCAGGTTCAGCGCCACGCGATCAAAGGCGCGGTTTAACATGATCAGCCGGTCAGCCTGCAAGGTGCTGGCGGCCAGTTCCAGCGGCATTCTCTGGCGATCGATACCACCGTATTGACTTGCCAGTGTTGTCCAGCCGTCAATATCCAGCGTTGCGGCCTGTCCGGACAGAGAAAACACACCGGTCGCTGGCAAGCGGGCCGGAGAGCCCAGCGCCAGGGCGCCGCGGCGGATGATCAGCGCCGGCGCCGGCGCATCCTGCTGCAATGGCTCTGAAGGCTCCGGAGCCTGGGATTCCAAAGCGTCATCAGGAGCCTGCTCGAGCGCTGACATGACCGCTATGTCGCTATCTATAACCGGCGTGACAGGCACTGCATTCTCGAGTTCGACCGCCAGGTTGAACCGCTCACCGAGGCGCAAAGATAATTCTGCAATTGACTGACCCAGCGGATAGCGCAGGAACAATGGCAATGGCCCACCGGCCGGCTTGGCCAGGGGCATGGGCAGGTCAAGCGTTACACCCACCAGGTCCGACTCGAGTTCGAGCCAGACTGTCACGGGGTCAGTTTCTGCGGCTTTGCGGGTGCCAAGCCGGGCTGTCCAGTCAGCCTCGCCGGAAGCACGGGAAAGCGCTGGATCGCTGCTCATGGGTGATTGGGCCACGACCAGGCTGGCGGGAAAACGACCCGTCAATTCTGCGGCGAACGGTGTATCGGTATTCCAGAAAGCCTGGAAGCCAAGCTCAGCGGGCCAGTCCGCCAGAGAGGCATCAAGGCCCGCAGCCTGCGCACCGGAACGGTTGTAGGTGATTTGCCCGTTGAGGTTCTCCAGCAGGAAACCCGTGCGTGCCTCCGCAAAACTTGCCGCCTCCAGTATCAGCTCACCTTCGACGCTGACCTCGTCGCCGGCGGCCGCCGCGCTGCCCAGCGGAATACGCAACAAGCCGCGGACACCCGCCGGACCGGCAAAGCCCAGGGGTTCCAGGTCAAGGGTTGAGTTGGCGAGCAGGGGCGAGGCCTGCAGAAAGGTTTTGAGCAGCGGCAAGGTGGTGTCACTGGAGTAATCCAGGGTGAGTACGGGGGCCTTAAGATCGGCGATTCGCGCACTCGCCGTCTGGACCTGTGAGCCGGATATATCGCCAATGCGGCCATTCAGATTCAGCGCGGGGCCCTCGATTCGCAAATCGGCATCCACGCCCCTGGCAGCGGGCCAACCCGCCGCATAGTTCAGGGATGCATTCAGAATGCGTGCTTGCGCCAGCAGCGTGCCCTGCCCTTCGCGAAAAGGAAACTCATCCATATCGCCCGCAATGAGCAAGCGGCCCTGCTCCAGTTGCCCCTGATCCAGGCTCCGGCCGATCCAGTCCGTAACCGCGGGACTCATGACACTGCGCGGCCAATAGTCGTGCAGCAAAGCCAGGTCCGGAGCGGTGATACTGGCGTTAACATCAACTCTCGGTTTGCCCTCATCGCTGACGAAACGCAACCTGGCAAGGGCCTCGACCTCGTTATTGCGCAGGCCACAGTTCAGCGCATCCACCTGCCAGTCCTTGGTCCTGGTCCAGAGAATTTCCAGTTCGCATTCGGGCAGGTCAGCCACCAGTGGCGTGCGAAAGTTACGCGGCCAGCGAAACAATATGTCCTCACCGGAAACCCACAGACTGCCCTGACCAAAAGCCAGGTCGATGCGGCCTTCCAGTCCGCGCGCCAAGGGCCACTGCCCCCAGTCCAGAACCTCAAGTTCTGCAAAACTTCCCGAGGTGACGGCAAGTTGTTTATCGCCGTCAATCACCAGATCAAAATCGCGAACGATGCCGCGACCCGCTGTGGGCGCGACCTTGGGCCAGTTCTTGTCAAAAATACGCATGAACAGTTGCGTTACCTCGAGCGGAAACTCAGCCTGCAGATAGTCCGCGCTGACCCATACCCCGAGGTTGCCCTCCAGATTGCGCTCAACCGCGATACTGGGCGTGGTCCAATCCCGGCCATTCTCTTCCACGCGCATACCGGCGAGATCGATGCGCCATTTGGTTTTGTCCTGCCAGCGCCAGTTGAGGCGGCTGTTGAGGTGATCAAGACGCAAAACGCGGTCACCGCTGGGCAGATCAACGTCACGCAAGTCGACAACGCCGGCAATATCCAAGGGCTGGTCCGGCGCCCAACTGCCCCACAACTGCGCGTTAAGGCGCCCGCTCACTGACTGCAGCGCCTCCCTGGGTATCCGCGCCGTAAGCTCTTCCATGATCAGTTCACCGGTCTCCACCTGGAAGCGGATATTTTTCAGGTGATTGCCACCTTGCAGTTCAGCCAGAACAGTAGCGGAAAAATCGCCCAGTACCCGGTTACGGCGCGCATTGGAAAGACTTGCCTGAATCTGAAGCGCCAGCTGGTCTCCGGCCATTTGCAGCCGGCCCTCAATGCCGATCAGCTGAACGTCGATCTCGTTTGCCGGGTCCACATAGCTGAAGCTGGATTCCAGCAAGCGCACCTCGCCCAGCCTGGCCAGGTTGCTGAGCCCCGAACCGCCAGCGGCCTCACTAGCGTTACCCACCTGGCGTCCGCTCAGGCCCAGGCCGGACAGCGCCAACTGCCCTTCTGCGTCACGGGTCAAGGCCAGATCAGCACCGATGATCTCGAAGGAATACAGCGGCCGGCCGGCAAACAGGGCGTTCAGGGGTTTGATATCCAGCGCGGCACGCTGAATTGCCAGGTCGCCTTCACCGTTAGCTGCGCCCAGCAGGGTCACGCCTTCGAGACTGATGCGCGGGCCGAAGGCCTTCCACTCTCCGGTGAATGCTTCCAGGCGCACGGGCTGATTGAATTCTTCAGACAGCGCGGCCTCAAGCCGTGGTTTGTAGCGTTCGCTGTAAGGCATCAGCAGCTTGCCGATTCCCACCAGCACCGCAGCGCCGATAATGACCAGGGCCAATGCCGTCCACAACAGCGTTCGCAGCCGTCTTAACCAGCGTTTAAAGCGGGTCATGAATGCCTGTCCGGACTCACAGCAAAACCACGTCGAAGAGCTCCTGGGTGTATTGCTCCTCGCGCTGAAAACGAATCGATTTGCCGATCAGCTCCTCGAGCTCGGCCACCGTGGTTGAGTGCTCATCAAGCACCAGGTCGACCACTGACGGGGATGCGAGAACCAGCAGTTTTTCCGCCTCAAACTGACGTCCGGAGCGCATGATCTCGCGAAACACCTCCAGACAGACCGTCTCGGCCGTCTTTACCGAGCCCCGGCCGTTGCAAATGGCACAAGGCTCGCACATCACATGACCGAGGCTTTCGCGGGTGCGCTTGCGGGTCATCTCCACCAGGCCGAGTGACGAAAGTTCGGTAACAGACGTCCGCACCGGATCACGCTCCAGAGCGCGCTGCAGCGCACGCATCACTTGTTCGCGGTGCTCGGCATCCTGCATGTCAATAAAATCAATAATGATGATGCCGCCAAGGTTACGTAACCGCAGCTGCCGGGCGATGGCATGCGCGGCCTCCAGGTTGGTTTTATAAATGGTCTCTTCCAGCGTTCGATGACCGACAAATCCCCCGGTATTGACGTCAATGGTGGTCATTGCTTCGGTCTGGTCAATTACCAGTGTACCGCCGGATTTCAGTGGCGTCGTGCGGTGCAGGGCATTCTCAATTTCATCTTCAACACCATAAACATCGAAGACCGGACGGTCGACGGCATAATGTTCAATGCGCGACAGCCATTCCGGGATAAACCGGCTGACAAATTCGCGCAGCTTGAGATAAGTGGTCTCGTCATCGACCCGCACCCGGTCGACCTGACTATGCATCAGATCCCGCAGCGCGCGTAATGGTAAGGACAGGTCTTCGTAGACCACCTCGCCCGGATTGGCGCTGACAGACTTCTCCTGGATTCTCGTCCACACCTTGGCCAGATAGGCCATATCCGCTGACAGAGCGAAATCATCCACCGCCTCGGCATTGGTGCGCACAATGTAACCGTTACCGGAATCTGCCGGGCGGAGCCGTCCCACCAGGTCCTGCAGCCGGCTGCGCTCCTGCGCATCCTCAATCCGTGCCGACACACCAATATGTGAATTACCCGGCAAAAGAACCAGAAAACGGGAGGGTACGCTGAGATTGGTCGTGAGCCGGGCGCCCTTGGTGCCCAGCGGGTCTTTGATGACCTGCACGATAACCTGCGACCCTTCGCGCACCAGCTCGCCAATCGGTGGTTCACGCGACGGTGCGTCAGGTAATTGGCCGGTCATACGCTCGCGGTCAATTCGTGCAATATCCGAGGCATGCAGAAACGCGGTCCGCTCAAGGCCGATGTCCACGAAGGCAGCCTGCATACCGGGCAACACGCGCGAGACGGTGCCTTTATAGATATTGCCGACATAGCCATAGTGACTGGCCCGGTCGAGCCAGATCTCCTGCAGGACACCGTTTTCGACAACGGCGACGCGCGTTTCACGGGGCGTCACATTGATTAGTATTTCTTCGCTCACCGATGGACCTTCCTGACTACGGATACGGGCAATGCCCGTGGCTCGGACGGCCGCCTAGAATAACACTTCAAACGGCAGGGCTGCTTGCTTGGACCCCGGCTTTGCGCAGCAATTCACCGGTCTCGTAAACCGGCAGGCCCATCACACCTGAGTAGCTCCCTTCAATATGGGCCACCCACTGAGCGGCCACACCCTGAATTGCATAGGCACCGGCCTTATCCATAGGTTCATCGGTCTGCGCATAGGCATCGATCCACGACCCGGGTATAACCCCCATCGTGACCTGGCTAACGTTAAGCGCTTCGAGGATTTCGCCATCGGCGCAGACCACGCACACGGCGGAATAAACCTGATGTGTAGCGCCTGACAGACGCGACAGCATGGCGCGGGCATCAGACCTGTCGCGTGGTTTCTCAAGGATGTCACCTTCAAGTACCACGATCGTATCCGCGCCCAGTGCCGGCCTGCCCCCGCCAAGCCTGGCAATTCCAGCCAGTGCCTTTTCTTTCGCGAGGCGGGAGGCGTATGCTGCAGGGGACTCGCCGGGCTGGCGAACCTCCTCGATATCCGCATTGAATACCTCGAAGGGAATCGCAATCATCGTTAAAAGCTCGCGACGCCTGGGTGAGCCGGAGACCAGCAATAGCTTGCTCATATCAGGTGTCCTCGCGGGCGTTTAAGCCCGGTGGTAGGGATGATTGCGGGTGATGGTCCATGCCCGGTAAAGCTGCTCCGCCAGGATGACGCGAACCAAAGGGTGCGGATACGTTAACGGCCCCAGTGACCAGCGCTCCCGGGCTGCGTCAAGGCATGCCGAATCAAGCCCGTCAGGACCGCCAACCAGGAAGGCGCAATCCTGGCCGCCGCCCATCCAGCCCTCAAGCCGTTGCGCAAGCTGTTCGGTGGACCAGGCTTTACCCCGACCGTCCAGGGCAACGATATGCTGACCGCTGCCGGCTGACAGCAGGTCCTGGCCCTCGTCACGTCGCAGGCGGTTAATATCGGGGTTTTTTCCGCGTTTGCGGAGCGGGATTTCATGCAGTTCAAGGGGCAATTCGGGAGGCAGCCGGCGCGCATACTCCCGCCAGGCATTATCAACCCAGCCAGGCATTTTCTGCCCGACGCTGATCACCCTGAGACGCAAGACTCAGCCGGTTCCGGACCCGGAACGCTTGTCCTTGCTGACTTCCCAGAGTTTCTCAATGTTATAAAAGGCACGGGCTTGCGGCAGCATCAGGTGCACAATGACGTCGTTCAGGTCAACGAGAACCCACTGAGCCTCGCGCTCACCCTCAACACCCAGGGGCTTAACCCCGTTCGCCTTGGCAACCTGCACGAGCTTATCGGCCATCGATTTCACATGACGGGTCGAATTGCCGGAAGCAACAACGAGGTGATCAGTCAGGGGATTCAGGCCGGTTACATCGACGGATTTGATGTCGAGTGCCTTGAGGTCTTCCAGGGTGCTCAGGACGAGCTGGTGCAACTGCTGGGCGGACAACTCCGCGGGCATGGTCTGCGCTTTCAAATGTCACCAATCGGTATGGTCATATTCGTAGTTTAGACCAGCCGGGATGACAATCACAGTTCGGTCAGTCGCGATACAGGCCCTGTCGATCGATGTATTCCGCGACCGGGTCGGGCACCAGGTCGCGCAGACTTCCCCTGGCCGCGAGCCGCTCGCGCAAAAGCGTGGACGAGACAGGCACATCAGGGACCTGCAAGGGCAGCACCAGACCAGCACTGCACCCACCCAGGCTGGCCGGGTCAGTAACCGTGCGCTGCTTGATTTCACGGGCAAGTTGCGGGCCATAAACCGGCGCCTGATCAGGCCGGGACATGATGACCAGATGCGCCAGTTCACAAATGCGCTCCCAGTCATGCCACGTGTCAAGGCTGTTGGCAGAGTCCTGCCCGAGCAGCAGGATCAGCGCATCTTCCGGAAAAGCCTTTCTCAGAGTGGCCAGGGTAAGGCTTGTCCATGAGCGGCCATCGCGGTCGATTTCCTGACGGTCGATCATGAACCAGGGAAAAGGCTTGAGCGCCAGTTCAAGCATTTGTATACGCTGCCCGGGGGATGCAAAGGTGCGCTGCCGATGCGGGGGGTCACCGGCGGGCAGAAAGCGGAACTCATCAGGGGCCAGGGCCGTATACGCCGCATTGGCAACCGCGAGGTGCCCCCGATGCACCGGGTCGAAGGTTCCACCGAACACCACACGGCGCAGCAGGGTCAACGTGGTAATACCTCGCTCAAACGATCAGGCGCACAGCGCCATGATGTAGTGATTCAGACCATGCCAGGGGTCGCCATCCGCGCGCCCCTTGCTTTGGCGGTCCATTTCCGCGAGCCGGTACCAGCCGTCAGCCAGGCGTTTACCATCAATACGGCGCGCTGCCTGGCGCAAGGATTGTTGACGGCTTTGCCAGACATTCAGACGCCGGAAAAGCTGTGATTCATTCTCGCCCTGCGCCATGCCCAGGCGATAGGTTTCAACGGTACGCAGGCCATTGACCAGGGCACCGGTGACCAGCTGAATGGCCACGCCCGTACGCTGCAGCCCCTGGGCCACGCGCAGGCCATCACGCAGATTGCCTTCCATAATCCGGTCGGATAACAAAAAGGCATCAAAACGCGAACTGTCTGCTACAGCCCGCAACACATCGTCGCCGCTAACCGGGCCGGATCCTTTCAGCAACGCCAGTTTTTCTATCTCTTGTTTGGCTGCCAGCAAATTGCCCTCCAGCCGGTCGGCCAGAATCATGACCGCTTCCTGGTCCGGCTCAAGACCATGCCGTTGCATGCGCGCAGAAATCCAGCGGGGTAATTCCCCGGGCGTCATTTTCCAGATATCGACACGCGTGCCGGCCCTGTCCAGCACCTGCGCCCACTTTGCCTTGCGCGAGTTCGCATCCCATTGCTCGCAAGACACCAGCAAAAGCGTATCCGGATCAAGGTTATCCACCCATGCGGTGAGCGCCTTGCCCCCGGCGGCGCCTGGCTTACCAGTGGGCAGGCGCAGATCAATGATGCGGCGTTGCGCAAACAGCGACAGGGTGCCGCCGGCCTCACCCAGCTGATCCCAGTCATATTTGGCACTGGCCTCAATCAGCTGTCGTTCGGCGAAGCCCTCAGCCGCCGCCTTGGCGAGGATCTGGTCACGACATTCCTGCAGCAGCAGCGGCTCCGGGCCACCGAGCAGATACACCGGGCTCAGCCCTTTACAAAGTTGCTCCTCGAGTTGATCGATGCGCAACGGCACGGGTCAGGCTCCGGCAGTTCCGAGACTACGCAACACCTGGCGCGCCAGCGTCTCTGCCAACTCCTCACGCAGGTACTCCTCCTCCTTGATGGCCGCCAGAATGTCCTGCTCGTCAAAACTGATCACCCGGCTCTGTTCAAGAAATTGCTCCGGTACGAGGATGTTGCCGTCCGCGTCAATCAGCCGGAAGCGGACCCGGTGAACCACCCTGAATTCGCGCACCCTGGCCGTGCCACCGATAGAGAGAATCTCTTTTTGGACCTGATTGAGAGGGATTTCCAGGCGCGCGGCTGTAACACCCTGGTCAACCACGCGTGCTCCATTTTGTTCCAGCAGGATGGTCAGACGCCTGACAAAATGGCTGTAGGGGTCCGCCGTCTCTATCACCGTCATGCCCATGGCCGCCGGCAGCTCCGCCTGACCCTGCAAGCGATACCCGCAAGCGCTGAGCAACAAGGTGGCCAGCAGCAGAACAATGGCGGCATGGATTCTCATTCAGCCGACCACGATGTTGAGGAGCCGGTCCGGCACGTGAATCACCTTGCGAATGCTTTTGCCCTCGATATGACGCTGCACATTGGGCTCGTCCAGCGCCAGGGCCAGCGCAGGCTCCTGCGCGCAGCCTGGATCCACTTCAATGCGACCGCGCAACTTGCCATTAACCTGCACAACCAGCTCGACCGAGGTTTTGACGCGGGCCGACTCATCCGGCTCGGGCCATCCTGCATCGAGCAAGGGTTGCTCGTTACCCAGCATTTCCCACAGCGCCTCACTCAGGTGTGGCGTAACGGGTGCCAGGAGTTGCGCAATCGCTGCCCAGCCCTCACCGGCGACTGCCAGGCCCTGGGCACTGTTGTCCTCGAAACGGGAGATATGGTTGGTCAGCTCCATGAGTGCCGCGATCGCGGTGTTAAAAGTGAAACGGCGATCATAGTCATCGGTAACTTTGGCGATGGTTTCATGAACCAGGCGGCGCAGCTCGCGCTGCTCGTCATTGAGCGCACTGGCGTCCAGCGCCGGTTTCGAATTGGACTGATCGACGGCATCGCTATGTGTGCTGACCAGCGTCCAGAGGCGGCGCAGAAAGCGGAAAGCCCCCTCCACGCCGGAATCGGACCATTCAAGTGATTGATCCGGCGGTGCGGCAAACATCGAAAACAGACGCACCGTGTCCGCACCATATTCATCAACCAGCGATTGCGGATCGACTCCGTTATTCTTGGACTTGGACATTTTCTCGATCGCGCCCACGCTGATGGCCCGTCCATCACTGGCCAGGCGCGCTCCGGTCACTTTGCCCTTGTCATCTTTTTCCACAACCACATCGGCCGGGTTAACCCAGTGGAGTTCGCCGGACTCGTCCTCATAGCTATAGGTCTCGGCAACCACCATGCCCTGGCACAGCAGCCGGCGCGCAGGCTCATCACTGTTGACCATGCCCGCGTCGCGCAGCAGCTTGTGATAGAAACGGAAATACATCAGGTGCATGATCGCGTGCTCGATGCCACCGATGTACTGATCCACGGGCAACCAGTAATTCGCCCGCCCGTCCAGCTGCTGATCAGCATCGGGACAACAATAGCGCGCGTAGTACCAGCTCGATTCCATGAAGGTGTCAAAGGTGTCGGTCTCGCGCTCGGCAGGCGCATCGCATTCCGGGCAGCGGGTCTTGCGCCACTCGGGGTCCGCCTTGATCGGCGATTGCACACCCATAAAGCGCACGTCTTCGGGCAATACCACGGGCAGATCTTCTTCCGGAACCGGCACCGCGCCGCAGTCCGGGCAGTAAATGACCGGGATGGGGCAGCCCCAATACCGCTGGCGGCTCACGCCCCAGTCGCGCAGTCGGAAGTTGACCTTGCGCTGACCGAGACCCCGGGCCTCCAGCCAGTCGATGGCTTTGGCCTTGGCATCGTCCACCTGCAGACCATTAAGCCACTCGCTGTTGATGGCCACGCCATCACCGGTGTAGGCCTCACCCTCCCAGTCTTCGGGAGGCTTTACGGTACGCACGATAGGCAGGTCATAGGTCTGGGCGAAATCCCAGTCGCGCTGGTCCTGACCGGGCACGGCCATAATGGCCCCGGTGCCATAGCCCATGAGCACATAGTCGGCCAAATACAGCGGCACAGGCTCTTCGGTGAACGGGTTGAGCACATGCGCGCCCGTGAACACGCCTCTTTTATCCAGTTGCCCGCCATCCGCCAGGCGATCCATTTCAGAAGTGCTTTTGACCCGCGCGAGAAACTCATCCACCGCCGGGCGTTGCAGCGGCGAGGTGAGCTCATCAACCAGCGGATGCTCTGGTGCCAGCACCGCGTAGGTCACGCCAAAGCCGGTATCCGGGCGGGTGGTATAAACCGCAACCGTCAGGCCGTCGTCGCGCAAACTGCCGTCGGCATGGCACACAGGCAGGGCAAATTCGGCTCCTTCAGAGCGTCCAATCCAGTTGCGCTGCTGGGTTTTAACCGCATCCGGCCAACCGTCCAGATCATCCAGGCCGTTCAGCAGTTCGTCCGCATAATCGGTGATGCGCAAAAACCATTGTTGAATTGAACGGCGTTCCACCAGCGCGCCGGAGCGCCAGCCACGGCCATCGACGACCTGTTCATTGGCCAGTACCGTCTGGTCGACCGGATCCCAGTTCACTTCCGAGTCCCGTCGATAAGCCAGGCCCTGCTTTAACAACCGCGTGAACATGAGCTGTTCCCAGCGATAATATTCCGGCTTGCAGGTCGTGACTTCCCGGTCCCAGTCATAAGCGAAACCCAGCCGCTCCAGCTGGCCGCGCATATGCTCGATATTGGCATACGTCCAGGCGGCCGGCGCTGTCCGGTTCTTGATCGCCGCGTTTTCCGCCGGCAAGCCGAAGGCGTCCCAGCCCATGGGCTGCATGACATTTTTGCCGCGCATGCGCTGGTAGCGGCTGATCAGGTCGCCAATGGTGTAATTGCGAACATGACCCATATGCAGCGCACCCGATGGATAGGGCAGCATGGAGAGACAATAAAATTTTTCCCGGCCTTCATCTTCAGTGACTTTGAAGGTTTGCTCATCGCGCCAGCGTTGTTGCGCCCGCGCCTCGATTTTCGCCGGTTTGTAGGGTCTGATACTCATTATTTGAACTCGTTCTGGAGCCGCTGCACAGCGTTACGGTAAAGGGAGCAAGCTTAACGCGCCCCAGCCCGCATGTGAACGAAAAAGGCCGGAGCAAGCCGGAGAGGGCCGGGGACGAACGAAACCAGCCAGGCTCAGTCCGTGCTATTCCGCACCCGGTTGATCTCGGCCAATAAGGCATTGAGTCCCCCGCCCGGGGTACTCCCGCCTTGCAGCGCCGACTGGATACCAGGCGCCAGCGTCTTACCCAGCTCGACACCCCATTGGTCGAATGCGTTGATGTTCCACAAGACGCTTTCCACAAACACCTTGTGTTCATGAAATGCCAGCAGCATGCCGAGGCTTTCCGGCGTCAGGCTGTCCAGCAGCAGCAACTCCGAGGGACGGTTGCCGGGGAAAGTTCGTTGGCGCAACAGCGCAGGGGTCAGTGATCCGAGCCCGGCAGCGGTAGCAGCCTCGTCTCTGCCAAACGCCAGAGCAGTCAGCTGCGCGAGCAGATTGGCCAGCAGCTCATCGCGTGCTTCCGGGTCATCGTAGTCAGGCCGGACCACACCGATGAAACTCAGTGGCACGATGTCACTGCCCTGATGCATGGCCTGAAATACCGAGTGTTGCGCCTCGGTGCCGGTTTCACCAAACACCACCGCTGCTGTCTGCAATGGCGATGGCGTACCGTCGACACAAACCGACTTGCCATTCGACTCCATTATGAGTTGCTGCAAATAGGCGGGCAACAGGCGCAGGCGCTGGTCATAGGGCATGCAGCCCCAGGCCGCATAGCCGCAGATGTTGCGATGCCAGACACCAATCAGGGCCGACAGCACCGGCAGATTGCCCGCCAGGGGCACACTCCGGAAATGCTCATCCATCATGGCCGCGCCATCCAGCAGCCCCTGGAATCGTTGCGGGCCGATCAGGGCCGCCGCGGACAGGCTGACGGGTGACCACAGTGAGTAGCGACCGCCAACCCAGTCTGAAAAATACAACAGGCGTTGCGGCGCAATGCCGAACTCTCCGGCGCGCTCAACCTGGCTGGTCACAGCAAACAAACGACGGTGGGCCGCTGTTTTACCCAGGCTTGTTTCAAGCCAGTCACGCAGACGACGCCCGTGCAGCAATGTGTCGCCGGTGGTGAAACTCTTTGATACCAGCACCACCATCGTGGTCGCCGGGTCCAGCTCGCGGATCAGTCGTTCGCGGGGTAGTGCATCCACGGAACCCAGGAAGTGCACTCTCAGTGCCGACTGCCCTTCATCAAGCGCATCGCAAACCAACCGGGTTCCCAGCAACGAACCGCCAATGCCTACATGCACAACATCGGTAACCGGCTCATCCGGGGTGCCGGGCAACTTACCCGCATGCATGCTCCCGGCAAAGGCCAGCATTTTTTCCATGGACGCCTGTACAAGCGTCGCTTCTTCTCCGCCAACCTGCGCCAGCACATCGGGCGAGCGCAGGGCCATATGCAGGGCCGGTCGTTGTTCAGTGGCATTGACATTGGCACCGGCAAACAATGCATCGCGATGCGACTCAATCCGGCTACCCCGGGCGGCATCCAGTAGCTGCCGCAGCGCTGTCTCATCAAGGTGCACGCGGGAATAATCCAGCAACAGGGGTCCGGCACGGCGCGAAAAACGCTCGAAGCGTCCTGGGCTGTTCAATAACTCGC
This sequence comes from uncultured Gammaproteobacteria bacterium, assembly GCA_942491555.1. GTDB lineage: Bacteria > Pseudomonadota > Gammaproteobacteria > Xanthomonadales > SZUA-36 > Marinihelvus. Next base: position 358,792 of record CALOBN010000002.1, on the reverse strand, counting down.
CGAGCGTTCTCGATGCCAAACGACTGTTGCTTTTCTGCAACATAGAGAGCGTTTCCGGCTCGCTGAAGGCACCAGTGTCGTTTTTTGTGCTCATGCTTATACCTGCCCGTGAAGTTGCTTAGTGAGGAGTGTATGCCCCCCCTCGACCACGCTCAAGTCACTCTGACCGGACGTGCGAAGTCATTGGGTATATATTTTTATATTATTGATTTATATATTATTTTTATGAATACATTGCTTTTCTCGAGCACAAAAAAAATGCCCCTTCCCGGTCAAGGGAAGGGGCAGGCTTTTGGAGTGATGTATTCGTTTATCGCGCCCTGCGATCCTTGCAAACTGTGTGGGTCTATCAAGGATGGTTGTAATAATACCACGCTTTGGCAAAAAAGCAACCACCTACCCCCTCACAACATGTTCCCAACCTGGTTCGGCAATTTTACGAATCCCCTCGCTTGAAATCCCCGCGAGCAAATCTCCGGCGGAACCAGCCCCGGGAATAATGATTTCCGGCTCCATGTTCATCAGGGGTAGCAACACGAATGCGCGTTCCACCAGCCGCGGGTGAGGTATGGACAGCAATGCTGAGTCCATCGTGATGTCGCCGAATAACAGAATATCAATATCAATGGCCCGCGGACCCCAGGGACGTTGCGGATCTCGAACCCGCCCCAGATCGAGCTCTATCTCCTGTATTCCGGCCAGGAGCGCTTCAGGACCAAGTTCCGTATCACAGCTGGCCACCGCGTTATAAAAAGGCGACTGGTCCTCATCACCCCATGGGGGCGTCTCGTAAAGTCCGGAAACAGCGCCAAGGCGCGTGCCGGGTAGCTGTGCAATGCGCTGCACGGCGCGGGCGAGAATATTTCGGCTGTCACCCTGGTTACCGCCCAGCGAGAGCCACGCTGTTACCGGACTGGGCACAACGCGTCAGGCCTTTTCACTGCCTTTGCCGCCTGCTGAACCTGAACTGCGCCGCCGGCGACGGCGGCGACGGCGTTTGGGTGGCGCTTCCGTTTTTACCGGGCCCGGATGTCCCACCTGTGCCTCGGTCCAGAAGTCAGCGAGCTCCTGCTGGGATGAATCGTCAAGGGCCCGTAACAACAGGAAATCATAGGAAGCACGGAACCGTTGCTGATTAAGAATGGACAGTGCGCGCTTACCGCGGGTCTTGGTGAGCCGGACCTGGTTTAACCAGATCTGCCGGGTAACCGAACTGAAACGCCTTGGAATGGCCGTGCGTGACAATTGGGCGAGAAGTACTTCCTCGCCAGCCCGTTCCATGGCCTGAAACGGGCTCATGCCCTCATCACGCAGGCGTGCAGCCAGCGCTTCCACCGGGCCCCAGAGCAAGGCCGCGATCAAAAAAGCCGGCGTCACCGATTGGCCATTGGCGATCCGGTCATCGGTACTTTTCATGGCCCGCTGCACAATCGGATGCAGCTCAGCCAGGCCAGGGCCATCCCCGGATCCGGACGCCGGTGCCAGCACGGGAAACAGGTAACGGGTAAGGGAAAAGCGCTGCAGGGCGACAATGGTCTGCTGCGCATGCCCGGTCAGGAACAGCTTGCACACTTCCTCAAACAAACGGGCTGGTGGAATCTGCTCCAGCTGATGCGCCGTTTCATCGACCAGCGCCGCGGTCGCCTCATCGGGCTCAACGCCGAGTTTGGCAACAAACCGCGCCATACGCAGAAGGCGAACCGGGTCCTCCCGGTAGCGGGTTTCCGGATCACCGATCAGCCGCAGCCGACGATTCTTCAGATCCTGAAAGCCATCCACGAAATCACTGATCTCACCGCTGATCGGATCCATAAACAGCGCATTGATTGTGAAATCGCGACGCACGGCGTCTTCTTCAACCGTGCCCCAGACGTTGTCCCGCAGGATGCGTCCCTCCTCATCCTGCTGCACACGACCCTGACCACGAAATGTCGCCACTTCGAGCAGATCGCCGCGCATACGCACATGCGCCAGGCGGAACCGACGGCCGATCAGGCGACAGCGGGGAAAGACCTCTTTGACCTCTTCCGGCGTCGCGCTGGTTGCGATATCAAAATCCTTGGGCACCTTGCCCAGCAACAGGTCCCGGACGCTGCCGCCAACGATATACGCTTCGAACCCTGCCTGTTGCAGACGATCGACCACCTCCGATGCATTCGGACAAAGGCTTTTGACGTCGATCCCATGATCAACGGTAGCAATGGTGCGGGTCTGGCTAATGGGATCGTCCTGAATCAGCTTGGAAAGTAGTGCCCGGCACGACGTGCGCCCTGGCGGGTTTGCGGAACTGGGGCAATTCTAGCATCTTAGAGGCACTAATGAGGGCGACTTAACGCTCCAACAACTCCAGCTTGTTGGGCTTGCCATCCCATTCCTCTGCATCTTCGGGCGCATCAGTGATTTCAGTAATCACCGGCCATTCACGCGCCAGCTCGGCGTTCAATGCCAGAAAATGCTCCTGACCGGCTGGCAGATCATCTTCAGGATAGATCGCTTCGGCCGGACACTCCGGCTCACACAAAGTGCAGTCGATACACTCATCCGGATCGATCACGATAAAATTAGGTCCGACATGAAAGCAGTCCACCGGACATACTTCAACGCAGTCGGTATAGCGGCAGTTAATGCAGTTTTCAGTAACAACAAAAGTCATCCGAGGCGCTCCATAAATATTCCCAGAATGTGTTCAGCGGCTGTCGTAGTGGCGGGCGTGCCCGAGTCCAGAAAGAGGTATACGCGGCTGTTTTCACCATCACCTTCGACCCGTGCACGGTAAAAGCCGGAATAGTTGGGTCCCCTGGACCGGTTCCAGAAAGCCATTTTTTGCCAGAAACTCCGATCATCGGTGTTGATCTGGATGTATTCAAAACGATGCTCATCGGGCTCGTCCGTTTCCAGCGGCGTCATACCGACCCGGGCAATGGCAAATCCAAGCCGTCGCTGGACGCTTTCCGGCGTATCCGCGACCGCCAGATAAACGCCTTGCCCTGACCAGGCAAGATAGGCATTCGAATCGTTACCCTCGCCAGCCGTATTGGCCACCCGCGGCGGGCCCGGGTTGAGCTCGTCGCCTGAAGGCAGGCGAATCTCACCCGCGCTGATAAGCAGTGGCGAGGGGAACTGCAACGGGTCCAGCCCCTCCGGAACTTTCAGCACAGGATATTCCTCCCCGGCCATATACTCGGGGGGCTTTTCCTTGAACCAGCTGCAACCGCCAAGGACGACGGTCACGCTGAGCATCGCCAGTGTGCTAAAAAGTGGTTTCGACATAGGTCTGTCAGGGTTCCGTACGAGCCAGCAGCCCGAGCTGTTTCAGGCAGGCCCTCAGACCCTCCCGATAATGTTCTTCAAGCGGCAACAACGGCAGACGTATACCGGGTCCCGCGAGATCAAGTATCTCAGCCGCGCATTTTACAGGAATCGGATTCGTTTCGATGCCTAATTGTCTGAACAGCTCTGCAAGGCCGCTGTGCAGAGCCATCGTATGCGTTGTTTTGCCTTCCAGCGCAGACTCACAAAGCTCGGCCATGTGGCCTGGTGCCACGTTAGCGGCCACGGAGATTACGCCGCTGGCGCCAGCCAGCATGGACTCCGCGCAACTGCCATCATCACCAGACAGAATCGCCAGACGCCCACCGCAGGCCTTGATCAGCGCCTCGATTCTCTGCGACCCGGGTGTTGCCTCCTTGATGGCCACGATCTGCTCCAGTTTTGACAGCTCAGCCACGATATTCACGGGAAGGTCGACCGCGGTGCGGGAAGGCACGTTATACAACACGATTGGCAGATCGGTGGCGGCTACTACCGCCTCGTAATGTGCCTTGAGCCCGGCAGGCGTGGGTCGATAATAATACGGGGTGACAATCAGTGCTGCATCGGCGCCACATTCCTGGGCGAGGCATGTCTGCTCTATGGTTCGCAAGGTGCTGGCAGCGCCGGTTCCGGCGAGCACCGGAATCCGGCCTGCGCATACTTGTCGTGTGACGCTCAGCAGCTGCCTGAACTCATCCGGGGAAAGACTTGCCGATTCACCCGTGGTGCCGGCAACAACCACACCACTGCTGCCCGCTTCGATCAATCGTTCCAACATAGCGGGTAGCCGCTCATATTCCACGCGAGCTGTGGCATCCATGGGTGTAATCAGGGCAACAATACTGCCTTTAAACATGGGAAGAAGTTGCGTGGCCAGAAGGTCGCGCCATGGTACTTGCGCCCTCCAAAACTGACAAGTATGCTCCAAGCAACGAGGGGCGCCAGCTCCATCACCGCTGCCGAGGCCGCAACAGTCGGCAAGCAGCGAATTCAAGCCAACTTCAGGAGTCTTCATGGTAAACGTCGGTAAGCCTGTTCCAAGCTTCGACCTCCCCGCCACCGGCAATAAAAACCTTTCTCTGGACAGCTTCAAGGGCAAAAACCTGGTGCTGTACTTCTACCCCAAAGACAACACACCCGGCTGCACGCTGGAGGGTCAGGATTTCCGGGATCACTACAAGGCATTCCAGAAAGCCAACACGGAAATTGTAGGAGTGTCCCGGGACAGCGTTAAGGTTCATGAGAACTTTTGTGCCAAACAAAGCTTCCCTTTCGACCTGATTTCTGACGCGGACGAAACGCTCTGCAAACTCTTTGATGTCATCAAGGAGAAAAATATGTACGGCAAGAAATACATGGGTATCGAACGCTCGACTTTCCTGATCGACAGCAAGGGCGTTCTGCGCCAGGAATGGCGCAAGGTTCGCGTGCCCGGTCACGTGGAGGAAATTCTCGAGTCCGCGCAGGCGCTGGACGCCTGAACTAACCATCGTGGCCTGGCGCCGCGCTTCCCCGGGAGGATAAGAATCTTTTAATGGGAACCAAAAAACGGCTTTACGTGCTGGATACCAACGTATTGATGCACGACCCCACCGCCCTGTTCCGTTTCGAGGAACATGACGTATTCATTCCCATGATGGTGCTCGAGGAACTCGATGCGGCTAAAAAAGGCCTCTCCGAAGTCTCCCGGAATGTCCGTCAGGTCAGCCGGTTTATCGGTGAACTCATGGGGGAAGGCGACGCCAATCTTGAAGACGGACTTGAGCTGAAGGTCCCCGACGGCCTGGATCTTGCAATCGGTCACGGGCGGTTGTTTTTCCAGACCAAAATGCCCCAAACCCATTCCAGTCTGCTGCGCGACGGCTCCTTCGCAGACAACGAAATTCTCAGCACCGTCATGGCCTTGCGCGAGGAGTTACCCGAGCGCAACGTGATCCTGGTCTCCAAGGACATTAACCTGCGTATCAAGGCCGCGATCGTGGGTGCCCGCGCAGAGGATTACTTCAATGACCGCGCCCTGGACGACCTGGCCCTGCTCTACAAGGGGCTGACCCATGAAGAGGAAAGCTTCTGGGAACGTTATCAAGACGTGGAGTCGTGGACCGAAAACGGTGCAACCTACTACCGGATAGGCAGACAGGAAGGCGATGACTGGTTTCCCAACCAATGTGTGTCCATCGGTACCGGTGAAGCAGTTGAAGCCATCGTCCAGGAAGTGAATGACAGGACCATTGTCCTGCGCCTGATCCGGGACTTCCAGCATGGTAATTCGCACGTCTGGGGCATCCAGGCCCGCAACCCCGAGCAGAACTTTGCGCTGAATCTGCTCATGGATCCGCAGATCGACTTCGTGACACTGATGGGCACGGCTGGCACCGGCAAGACCTTGCTGACCCTGGCCGCCGGACTCGCGCAGACCCTGGATGAGAAACGTTACTCGGAAATTATCGTCACGCGCGCCACGGTTTCCATCGGCGAGGATATCGGTTTCCTGCCGGGCACCGAAGAGGAGAAAATGACTCCGTGGATGGGTGCATTGACCGACAACCTGGAAGTGCTTACCACGCCTGAGGAAGGAGGCGAGTGGGGACGCGCGGCAACCAATGACCTGCTGGCCAACCGGGTCAAGATCCGCTCACTCAATTTTATGCGCGGCCGCACGTTTATTAACCGCTACGTGATTATTGACGAAGCGCAGAACATCACGCCCAAACAGATGAAAGCCCTGCTTACGCGTGCGGGCCCCGGAACCAAGATGATTTGTCTGGGTAACGTGGGCCAGATCGACACACCCTACCTGACCGAGACGACATCCGGGCTGACCTTCGCTGTGGACCGGTTCAAGAACTGGAACCATGGCGCCCACCTCACCTTGCGGCGCGGGGAACGTTCGCGGCTGGCTGATTACGCGTCCGAGGTGCTCTGAGCGTTTGCCGGTGCCTGCCGGGCATCGGCGTCATCGGGGTCATCGCTGTCGTCATCTTTGAACTGGGGCCAGGCGGCAAGTACCGCCTGAACCACCGTAGCCAGCGGAATAGCAAAGAAAATACCCCAGAAACCCCACAGTCCGCCGAACACGAGAATGGCAATGATGATGGCCACGGGGTGCAAGTTGACCGCTTCGGAAAAGATCAGCGGCACGAGTACGTTGCCATCCAGCACCTGGATGACCGTATAGGCAATTACCACACTGCCGAATTCCCAGCCCCAACCGAACTGGAAATACGCAACGAAAGCGACCGGAATGGTTGCCAGAACGGCGCCGACATACGGAATCAATACGGAAAAACCAACCAGGGCGGCCAGCAGTGCAGGAAACTGCAAACCCAGCACAATGAAGGTGACATAGCTGACCGCGCCAACCACCAGGATCTCCAGAACTTTGCCGCGTACATAGTTCGCGATCTGCCGTTCGACATCAGACCAGACCCGGCTGACCAGATCCCGCTCGCTGGGCAAGAAGCCTACAAACCAGGCAATCATTTTGTCCTTGTCGAGCATCAGGAAAAACACCAGCACCGGAATCAGCACGAGCAGAATAACGAGCGCTGCCACGTTGATGACGGACGTGAGGGACCAACCCAACAGTTGCTGACCAAGACGTGCCAACTCGGCGCTGACATTGGTCATGACCGCCTCAATCTGGGCATCGGAAATCATCTGGGGATATTTTCGCGGCAACTCGGCCAGCAGCTCCTGGCCCTGGCTGAGATAGGTCGGCAGGTTCGCCACCAGCTGGGAGAGCTGGCGGGAGATAATTGGGACCACGCCGAACAGGAGAAATACAAGGCTGGCCAGAAACAGCACGAAAACGAGCAGCACAGCGAAGGTTCTACCCAGACCCACGCGTTGCAAAAGCTGCACGCCTGCCTCGAGCAGGTAAGCAATAACGACGCTGGCCAGCACGGGCCAGAGCATGCGCCCAAAGCCCAGGAAAAACAGAACACCAAAAAGCAGGATCAGTGCGAGCAGCACCACCTGGGGGTCGGAGAAGGTCCGGCGAAACCAGTTTTTAAGCAATTCCATGACTCAGTTCCTCGCACCATTCACAGGCACAGCTCAGGCACGCGAAATGACCGCGTCGTAACGATCACGCGACCGCTGGTTTTAGAAATCGAGGGACCAGACTGCCTCTAGTTCGAGGTCCTGATCGAGATCATCGCTGGCGACGCCAAGTACATTACCACCGAACAGATAGTCCGCAGGTGCGTACGCGGCATTCAGGTTGAAGCGGCTGTATTCGCCGGTGCGCCGGCTAAAGCCCAGCAACATGGCGTGATTGGCAAGCTCCTGATCAAGCGCACGCTGCAAAGCCGCCGAACTGGGTGCCGGCGTGGAGCGGGAACTGACTTCTGCCCGCCACTGCGTGTCCTTGCCATTGGTCCAGGTGTAACCCAACTTGAATACGGTCAGGTCATCCCAGGTGAAGTTCGGGCTGGTGGAGTCACCGAGTTGCGCGAGGAAGCGGTCCGGTAAGAGACGGCTCTGGAACGCACTGACCTCGCTGTACATCACGCGCTCCACCGCTACTTGAAAACTTGAATTGGTGTTGGCCTGAAAAGCCAGGCCAATACTCGCACGGGCCGGTATATCGAAATCAGCCTGGCTGGAATAGACGCCACGGTAGTGGGCAAACTCATCCATGTCGATGCGCGACTGGAAACCGGCACCAATAGTGAGGCGGTCTGCAATGGCACTACTGAGATTGAGCTTCACACCGGTGCCATAGGACGAGTCCTGATAGTACTGCTGGTTATACGCCAACGGCACGATCGATGAGGGACCACCAATTCGCTGCAGACCAAGCTGCGAGGTACCAAAGCTCTGGTAAGCCAGGATCGCCTCAACACCAAACACGCTGCTGTCATTCAGTTCATGGAATACACCAGGGCTTAGCAGTTGGCGTTCAAAGCCCAGCCCGGGTGCCTGGAGATTGCCCGCAGGGGCGACGCTGAATGCATCGCTGTAGTTGATCTCCAACTCGTAACGCAGGGTCGTCATTGGTTCGCGCGTCAAACCGCTGGCGAAAGCCGGCAGGATCGCAACCACTTCAGGATCCAGCCACGTCAGGTGCAGTGGCGGCAAGTCGGGTTCGGCAAGAAATTCCGGTGTCAGTTCGCGGGCGAGGTAATCCTGCCAGACGCCAAGTTCAAAGCCCATGACATAGAAAGGTGTCAGGCCCGTACCGCCCACCGTGAAACTGCTGAAAACCAACCCTGGAAGCTGCGCAGCCGCCATCCCCGGGCTTAGCCCCGCAGCCAATATGGCAGCTTTAAGAATGGTCGATTTCATCAGCGCGAACGCTTCCCTGCTCCGGAGCCAGTTATACACGGTGCAATATGGCAGGAATACAACAGCAAGTCAATGAATCGCGGTAGGTTTTTGGACCATACCCGACACCCCGCCAGAACGGCGGATAACCCGGACAAAGCATTGAAAAGCCATGACTTGAACGCGGCATGAGCCTTTGCCACGCGCGCAGACCGAAGGCCCGGTGACGGGCAAGCGTTGTATTCGCGCAACAGCTTTCAGGTTTCAGGTTTCAGGCAGTGAGGCGCTCAATAATCGCATCAGCCATGCTGGCGGTGGTTCCCGTTCCGCCAACATCAGGCGTGGTCCGGTCACGGGCGGCGAGGGTTTCGCGGATAGCGGCACGCACCGCCTGCGCCTTGTCTTCCATGCCCATGTGCGAAAGCATCTGGGCAGCGGCCAGAAGAAGCGCACAAGGATTGGCAATACCCTGACCGGCAATATCCGGTGCAGAGCCGTGAACCGCCTCGAACATCGCGGCGTTTTCGCCAATATTGGCGCCCGGCGCCAGGCCCAGACCACCCACCAGTCCGGCGCACAAGTCAGAAATAATGTCGCCGAACAGATTGGTGGTAACGATGACATCGAACTCCCAGGGGTTCATCACCAACTTCATGCAGGTGGCATCGACGATCATTTCGCCGCTCTTGATGTCGGGATAGTCGGCCGCAACCTCACGCGCAACGTCCAGAAACATTCCGGAGACCATCTTGAGAATGTTTGCCTTGTGGACGATCGTCACTTTCTTGCGGCCTTCGCGCCGGGCCAGCTCAAAGGCATAGCGCGTCACGCGTTCGCACCCGGCGCGGGTCACAACCATCTTCGACTCGGCGGTCTGTCCATCGTCGAGCAGACGCGAGTCGGTGGCGAGATACGCACCCTGGGTATTTTCCCGAACCGTGATGATGTCGATGTCCTCATAGCGCGACTTGGTGCCGGGCAGCGAGACCACCGGCCGGACATTGGCGTACAGATCAAACTCCTTGCGTAAGGTGACATTGATTGACCGGAAACCCTTGCCGACCGGCGTGGTCAGTGGGCCTTTCAGACAGATTCGGTTGCGCGCGATGGACGCCAGCGTGGCTTCCGGCAGGAGTTCACCCGTGCTGTCGAGTGCCGCCAGACCAGCCTCGGCTTTTTCGAAACTGAGGCCCGCGTCAATCGCCTCGAGGACGCGAAGGGTGGCATCCATGATCTCCGGACCGATGCCGTCGCCTGGAATGACCGTGATGGGGGTTGCCATGACTTTAATGCTCCTGCTGGCCGGCGATTTTTACCGGACTGGAAAAACCCAACATTATACCGTAGCAGTACGCCGGAAGTTGCCCTAAACCACTGGCACGCTCTTTCCGGCACGCTCTTTATGGCAGGATTTTTGCCGGATATTCAGCCGAAGGGCAGGATCCGGGTCAGATGCAACTCACCGGGCGCGGCAAACCCGCATAGCGACAGGCCTGTTTGGCAGGTCCCTCGGGAAACAGGCGATACAGCCTGCGGCTGTCCATGGAATCATCATTCAATCGCCGGCGTAACATTTTCAGCAGACCGCGCATGGGTGGTGCGATTTCATAGTCGCGGTAAAACTCGCGCAACAGCCCGATCACCACCCGGTGATCTTCACCTAACTCAATGCCGTCAAGCTTCGCAAACGCTTCAGCCACCTCATCAGACCAGGCGGTCCAGTCCACCAGGTAGCCCTGTTCATCAAGTGCCAGGCGCTCACCACTATCGAGTTCCAGCTCCATGCTCAGGTCCAGCTCAGGATCTGCGTGCGCTCTGCAACCAGGCCAACCAATTTACCGTCATCAATATCGGATACGCCGGCCGTCAGGGGCAAGCCGCGGGCCAGCCGGTCCGGGCCGGAACAAAAAACCGCATCCGTGGCGTGCACAAGATGCTTAATCGTTTCAGCATGTAACAGCAGTTCTACACCACGGTCGAGCAGCACCAGCTTATCCAGCGCAGTGAGCTGTCCGGCAAGGTTATCCAAAGCCGCCGGATTCATGAGCAAGTGCAGCCGCAAAGCATCCATATCGAGTCAGACCACCAGAACCTGGTGATCCGCCTGGTACGCCGGCATGGCGCCAACTTGAAGCGCCTCTAGCGGCACAAGCAGCTCAATACCGGCCAGCAACAGGTCATCGATCTCGTTGGCATGGGCAAAAAAATCGACCTCACCCAGGGCCGTAAGACTTGCCCAGGCTTTCTGACCCGGCGGTAAACCCGCCGCCCCGGATTGCCGGTCTGCAACCAGCTGCAACAGGCCGTCACCAATAAAAAAAAGCCGCAGGGAAACATCCATGGCCACTGCGGACATCGCCAGGTCCAGGGCCTCGCGGCCGCTTCGCTCCTGCCAGGGTGCAGAGCAAACAATGAGGGCCAGCCGTGTCATCAGAAGCTCACCACCCGGTCGCTCTCGTGCAGCAAGTCAACCCAACGGGCCAGACCCGCTGATTGCCAGGGCGCCTCCGGGGCTTCGTGTGTCTTTGGAAACCGCCGGGACAGCGCTGCACTACAGAGCAACAGGTCAATATTCCGGGACTGCGCAATATCCGTGAAAGCGGTGGCAAGGTCCTCGGCACCCGGATCCGCCTGGTTACCGCGGAGGGAGTGATAAACTCCATCGCCCCGAAAATAAATAGCGCTGAGCTCATGGTCAGCACCCAGTGCAGCGCGCACAAAACGCAAGGCAACGCCGGAGCGGGTGCTGCCCCAGGGGCTGGAATTGACCATCACAAGGAATTTCACGCTAGACTTCACCAGGTATCGGCCAGGTGTCGGGCAATTGACAGTAAGTATCTGGCGCCTGCCCGGCGAACCCCCGCCAGCTTACGTTGTCCCAATGAGTCTCATGGAAAGCATCTTCACGGTCAAGACATTCACTCGCGGTTTGCCGCGGCTTGCGCTCGCTGCAAGCGTGTGCCTGTTCAGTCTCAGCAGCGTGGCGCAGTCAGACCGGCGTATTGAACTGCCTGATTTGGGCAATTCAGCGGAGAACTTTCTCAGCGACAGCGAAGAGCAGGCATACGCCCGCGCCATTCTCATGCAAATGCGCGCCTTTGGCGTGATGGTTGAAGACCCGTTGATCCAGGATTTTTTCGAAGACATGGGATTTCGCCTGGTGGCCCACAGCGACCGCCCGGATATGCCTTTTAACTTCGTGGTGCTTAATGAAAACCAGGTAAACGCTTTCGCTGCTCCCGGCGGCGTCGTGGCACTGCACAGTGGATTGATCCTGGCCGCTGACAATGAAAACGAAGTGGCCGGTGTATTGGCTCACGAGGTGGCGCACATCACCCAGCTGCACCTTTACCGTACGTTGGAAAATGCCCAGTCAATGACCATTCCGATCGCCCTGGGAATGCTCGCCATGATCCTGGTCGGTGGTGGCGGTGGGGAGGCGATCACCGGTGCCCTGATGACCGGCACAGCCATGCAGCAGCAAGTCCTGATCAACTTTACCCGCGCCAATGAGTCCGAAGCCGACCGGCTGGGCATAAGCACGCTGTACCAGGCAGGCTTTGATCCACAGGGCATGGCTGATTTCTTTGAACGACTCAATCGCATCAACCGGCCGTCCGGCGAGGCACCACCCGTTTTTCTCCGCACCCACCCGGTAACCACCAACCGGATCGCCGAGGCCAAGGACCGTGCTGCAAACCTGCCAACGCCGGAAACCGGTGACGGACTGAATTTCTACCTGGCGCAATCGCGGCTAAGGGCCCTGTACGCAGAGTCCCCCGCTGATGCCGTTCAGTGGTTCCGGACCGCGCTGGAAAAGGGCGGCCCGCTGGCCCAATCCCTGGGCTATCAATACGGCCTGGCCATCGCGCTGCAACGCAGTCGCCAATTCGATGAGGCCGGCCAACTTCTGGATGAGTTGCTGTTGCGCGAACCGAACAAGCTGCCTTATCGCTTGCAGCGGCTGGCGCTGGATGTCGAAACCGGCGCGCGGGATGAGGCTTTGGCCGTCCTCGCTGATTTGCATCTTGGATTCCCGGGCAACCGGGCCATCGCAATGCAGTATGCGGAAGCCCTGATCCTGGCCGGCGATGCGCAAAGTGCAAAAACTGCGGAGGCGATACTGCGTCAACAATTGCTGCAGCACAACGATAGTCCGATCCTCTACGAGTTGCTTGCCCGGGCCTCGGCAATCGCCGGTGATGAAATTGTCTCAGCCGAGGCGCTGGCCGAATCCTATTTTCTGATGGGCAGTGTTCAGGAGGCCATGAATCAGCTTGAAATTCTCGAGTTGCGTGATGACCTGAACTATTACCAGAGGGCGCGCGTCACATCGCGCCTGGAAGAAATGCGCATCATTCTTGCCGATTTTGACCAGGAGCTTGGTGGCTGAGCTTGAACCAGGGCGCAATCGATGCGTTTTCCGGCGCCTCGCCGCATGTCATTAAACTGTCATGCGCAAGACTATAATGAGCCTCAAGAATGTTTTCCGGAGGCGACCATGAATGCTAGCCAGGCACAGGTACTGGTCGTTGACGACGAATCAGCCATCCGGGACATGATCCAGTTCGCGCTGCGACGCGCGGGAATGGAGGTTGAGGGTGCCGCAGATGCCAAGGAAGCCCTGGCGCTGATCAGTGATCGCCGCCCGGATATTATCCTGATGGACTGGATGATGCCCGGTGTCAGCGGCATCGAGCTGACCCGCAGGCTGCGTCGGGAGCCGGTAACTTCCGATATACCGATCATCATGCTCACAGCAAAAATTACCGAGGATGACAAGGTCGCCGGACTGGAAGCGGGAACCGATGACTATATCATTAAGCCGTTTTCACCCCGGGAGCTTATCGCGCGGATCAACGCCGTACTGCGGCGCACCAGCCCGGCAGACGACAAAGGCCGGATCACCACCGGCAAGCTGCTGCTGGATACCATTTCGAGACGGGTGATGGCGGACGATCAGGAATTGCACATGGGCCCCACCGAGTACCGCCTGCTGGAATTTTTTATGAGCAACCAGGGACGCGCCTACAGCCGCTCCCAATTGCTTGACCATGTGTGGGGCACCAACGCCTACCTGGAAGAACGCACTGTCGATGTGCACATCCGCCGTTTACGCAAAGCGCTGCAGCCGGCCGACGTGGACGACTATGTGCAAACGGTCAGAGGACACGGTTACCGTTTCCTGGCCGGGGACTGAAGGGCTTTATGCTCGAGCGGTCCTGGCGGCGCCACCTGCTGTACACGCTTACGCTGGCGGCGGTGCTGTGCGCCATTGGTCTGGCCATTGGCCACCTGGAGTGGCTGCTTCTTGCCGGCGCCCTGCTTTATGGTGGCTGGCTGTTGTTCAATATGGTCAGGTTGTTGCGCTGGCTGGACAGCAAGGAATCGGATCCACCGCAAAGCTTTGGTGTCTGGTCAGATATCTTCGAAAGCACACATCGCCTGCAGAAACGCAACCGGAAACAACATGAGCAAAACCAATCCATTATCAGAGACTTTCGCAGCATGACCGACGCCTTTCCGGACGGCACCCTGGTGCTTGACGAAAACGACTGCATCACCTGGTTCAATGAATCAGCACGCCGGCTGCTGGGTTTGCGCAGCCCGGAAGATATCGGCCAGCCGGTCACTAACCTGCTGCGCGACCCGGACTTTGCCGATTGGATTTCTGTCGAGGAGCAGGTCGAGAGTCATTTCGAAATGGCGGCACCAATGGATGGCAACCGGCGTATCAGCGCCAGTGCCGTCCGGCTTCGCAAGGATCAGCGCTTGCTTATTCTTCGGGATATTACTGACCTGCACAACCTGGAACGGGTCCGGCGGGATTTCGTGGCGAATGTATCCCATGAGCTTCGCACGCCCTTAACGGTGCTGTTTGGCTACCTTGAGTCTCTGCGCGACCAGGCAGATGACGAAATTGCCCCGGCTATAGAGCGCATGCAGGAGCAGGCCTGGCAGATGCAGGCCCTGTTGAATGACCTGCTGGAACTGTCCCGGCTGCAGTCCGAGTCCAAGCCCGAATCCCATGAACGGGTGAACGTTTGTGCCGTGATGATGCAATTGCGCGAACAAGCCGAGGAAATCAGCCAGGGGAACCACAAGTTGAAGGTGCGCTGTGAGTCAGGCCTCGACCTGGTGGGTAACAGCAAAGACCTGGAAAGTGCATTTCGTAATCTGATCAGCAATGCCATTCATTACACGCCCAGGGATGGCGTCATTGATATTGGCTGGCGCGCGACTCAGGACGGGCTGGTTTTCAGCGTGAAGGATAGCGGCATCGGCATTCCCAAGCGCGACATCCCCCGCCTCACGGAACGCTTTTACCGGGTAGGCTCGGACCGCTCCCGGCACACAGGCGGGACGGGACTGGGGCTGTCCATCGTCAAGCATGTACTGAACGCGCATGGTGCCCGGCTGGAAATTGAAAGTGAACTTGGCGAAGGCAGTACTTTTTCGTGCATCTTTCCCGCGGAACGCCGACTGGCTGCGGAAACGCCAACGCTCAGCGCGGTCAAATAACCGTCACAAGGCATCCGTTATACTGGGAGCCGTCGCTGAAAAATCATCGGCGGGCGCCCGCGCCGGCCGAAATAACAAGGATCTGCAATGAAGCGAATTTCTCTCCTGATGGCTGCTCTGACCTGCCTCGCACTGGGCCGGCCGGATGTCAGCCAGGCCCAGGCAAAGGTCGACCCGGAGCTGCCCGAGTACCAGAAAGTCAGTGGCATCAGCGGCACGCTCTCAAGCGCAGGCTCCGATACGCTGGCCAACCTTATGACGCTGTGGTCGCAGGAATTCCGCCGCTTTTATCCGAATGTAACCGTGCAGATCCAGGCCTCGGGATCCTCCACAGCGCCAACAGCGCTTATCGAGGGCACGGCGAACATCGGCCCGATGAGCCGCCTGATGCGCGACCAGGAAATAGAGGCCTTTGAAAACCGCTACGGCTATAAACCGATGCTGTTCGCGGTCGCTGTAGATGCCCTGTCCGTGTTCGTTCACAAAGACAACCCGATTGAAGGCCTGACCCTGACCCAGCTCGACGGCATTTTCTCGGCCACGCGCAATTGCCCGGGTGCCATGGATATTGACGTGTGGGGTCAGCTGGGGCTCGACGGTAGCTGGACGACGCGTGAAATCCAGCTCTATGGACGCAATTCGGTCTCGGGTACCTATGGACACTTCAAGGAACGTGCGCTGTGTCGCGGCGATTTTCGCAGCACGGTCAATGAACAACCCGGTTCTGCTTCCGTGGTGCAGTCCGTGGCCACATCCCTTAATGGTATTGGCTACTCGGGAATGGGCTATTCGACCTCATCTGTCCGGGCGGTACCCATCGCACGTGAGGCCGGTGGGCCATTCGTCGCGCCCGACATGGAAAATGCAATCGCCGGCGCCTACCCCATGTCGCGTTTTCTATACCTGTACGTGAATAAGCCGCCCGAAGGTCCGATGACGCCCATGATTCGTGAATTTGTGCGCATGACACTATCCCGCGAAGGTCAGGCTGTTGTGGTGCGCGACGGTTACGTTCCTTTCCCGGCCAATGTAGCAGCCCGTGAACGGGCACGACTGGAAGTGCCCGCCGCTATCCCATCCGAATAAACCCGGCCCTGCATAAGCTGTCAGCGTTCGCGTTTCATGAAAGCGACATCCTCGCGGCCTATAATCCCGACAATGGAAGCTAATG
The DNA here is from genome assembly GCA_942491555.1 of uncultured Gammaproteobacteria bacterium. Lineage (GTDB taxonomy): Bacteria > Pseudomonadota > Gammaproteobacteria > Xanthomonadales > SZUA-36 > Marinihelvus. The sequence continues at coordinate 342,516 of CALOBN010000002.1, read as the reverse complement.
TTGTGCCGATTACCCAGGGAAGCGCGTTTGCCGACGCCTTGAGGTCCGATCCACCGCAAAATTTTCGTGATCCACGTTTGTACGTGAATCGCGAACTGAGTCTGTTGCAATTTCAGCGCCGGGTTCTGGCCATGGCTCATGATGAGCGTCAGCCCCTGCTGGAACGCTTAAGATTCCTGAGTATCTCGCGTGTTCTGCTTGATGAGTTCTTTGAAGTTCGCGTCGCCGCCCTGAAACAACGCATCCAGCACGGTGCCGCCAGCCCCGGCCCGGACGGGATCACGCCGCTGAATCTGCTGGCATTGATTCGCGAGTCTGCCCTCAAGCTGTCCGAAGAGCAGTATCGCTGCCACGAAACCGAACTCCTGCCCGCGCTGGAAGGTGAGGGTATCCGGCTGCTTGAGCATGCCAACTGGACAGAGCGTCAGCGGCGCTGGTTGCATCGCTATTTTCAACGTGAACTGTTGCCCATTCTCAGCCCGCTGGGGCTTGATCCGGCACATCCGTTTCCACGCATCCTGACCAAGAGCCTGAATTTCCTGGTCGAATTACGTGGCCAGGACGCGTTTGGGCGCGAAGGCTCCATGGCCCTGGTGCGCGCGCCGCGCTCCCTGTCACGGCTGATTCGTATTCCGGCGTCCTACACCAGGGGCCCCAATGATTTTGTGTTCCTTTCAACCGTTTTGCAGGCCTTTATGGCCGAGTTGTTTCCCGGCATGGAGATTGTCGGCAGCCACCAGTTTCGCGTAACCCGGGACTCGGAGCTGCTGGTTGATGAGGAAGAAATCGAGGACCTGGCCCGGGCGCTGCAACGCGAGTTGATGGAGCGCGGCTACGCCGAGGCCGTTCGCCTGGAGGTCCACGAAGGTTGTCCGGCCTCGGTAGAGAAATTTCTCAGCGTCCGCTTTAACCTCCAGCCGGAGGATGTGTATTACTGCAATGGCCCGGTCAACCTGCACCGTGTTACCGAGATCATCGACCAGCTCGACCGCCCCGACCTTTGTTACCCGACGTTTGAACAGCAGATTCCGCGTTCATTGGCCGGCAAGACACGCCTGTTTCCCGAGATCAGGCGTCGTGACCTGTTGCTGCATCATCCCTATGAAAGTTTTGCTCCGCTCCTGGAATTATTGAGCCAGGCGGCAACGGACCCCAAGGTGCTCGCCATCAAGCAAACGCTTTACCGGACCGGGATTGATTCCCAGGTGGTTTATCACCTGGTTGAGGCGGCGCGGGCAGGTAAAGATGTGACCGCAGTGGTCGAGCTGCGGGCCCGCTTCGATGAGGACGTCAACATCAACCTTGCAACCCGTTTGCAGGAGGCGGGTGTGCAGGTGGTCTATGGCATCGTGGGCCACAAGACGCACGCCAAAATGCTGATGATTGTGCGCCGTGAGCGGGGGCGTATCCGTCGGTATGTGCATCTCGGGACCGGCAATTACCACTCGGGTACTGCCAAGCTGTATACCGATTTTGGGCTGCTTACCTGCCATGAGGAAATTGGCGAGGACGTCCAGAAGCTTTTCCAGCAACTCTCCGGTCTCGGCAAGGTGCTGGAGATGAAACAGTGTCTTAATTCACCGTTCACCCTGCACAAGCAATTGCTTAAAAAAATCGCCCGAGAGACCGACAATGCCAAAGCCGGCCTGCCCAGCGGTATTGACGTAAAGCTCAACTCCCTGACCGAGGGAAAAATCATTCGCGCGCTGTATACAGCGTCCAAAGCGGGTGTGCCGATCCGCCTGGTCATCAGGGGGATCTGCTGCTTGCGACCAGGCATTGCCGGCGTTTCGGAAACCATCCGCGTGCGCTCCGTGATTGGCCGTTTTCTCGAGCATTCGCGCGTTTATCGTTTTGAAAACAATGGCCAGCCGGAAGTCTGGTGCTCCAGCGCCGACTGGATGGAGCGCAACCTGTTCCAGCGCATTGAGCTGGCGTTTCCCGTACTGGATCCGCAGGCCCGCGGCCGGGTCGAGCGCGAGAGTATTGAAGTGTTCTGGGAGAAGCGCACCGAGGCCTGGGAAATGCAGCCTGACGGGACCTATCTCCGCACCCCCGCCGACTGGCCGCTGAAGGCGCGCCACCCGCAGGACCGGATTCGCAAAGAGATCAACAAGTCGTAAGGACCCCCACTTAATGGCCAGTACTGCACCCACCGAATTTGCGGAAACGGACGAGACCTTTGCCGCGGTAGACCTTGGCAGCAACAGCTTTCACCTGGTTGTTGCCCGCCGCGAGCACGGCGAATTGCGCTATATCGACCGCATACGTGAAATGGTGCGCCTTGCCGGCGGTCTCGATGCGAACGGTTATCTGGATCTCGAGGTGCAGGAACGGGCGCTGGAATGTCTGGCCCGCTTCGGCCAAAGACTGCGCGGTATACCCAACGAAAATATCCGCGCGGTCGGCACCCAGAGCCTGCGACGCATGCGCAATGCCAATGCGTTTCTGATGATTTCCGAAACCGCCCTCGGTTGCCCGGTGGACATTATTGCCGGCCGCGAAGAAGCCCGGCTGGTTTACCTGGGCGTGTCCCAGGGCGTGGCAGGACATGATGAGCGACGCCTGGTCATCGATATCGGGGGTGGCAGCACCGAATTGGTCATCGGTGAGGGACAAAAGCCACTTGAACTGCAAAGCCTGCAATTTGGCTGTGTCTCGGCCACAAAGTGGTATTTTGGTAAAGGCAAAATCTCGCGGCGCAGGTTCGAAAAAGGCCAGCGTGCGGTGATGGCCGAAATGCAGGAACTGCAGCTGCGCTATCGTAAGCTGGGCTGGCAGACAGCCATCGGATCTTCCGGAACCGTGCGGGCCGCAGCCGCCATCTGCGCACAGCGCGGCTATTCCGAAGAGCGGATTACGCGCAGCGCACTGGAAAAACTTCGTGAAGATGTACTCGCATTCGACAGGATCGAGGATGTCAACCTGCCTGGTCTTTCAGATCGCCGCCATGAGGTTTTTGTTGGCGGCCTCGTCATCCTTTGCGCCTGTTTCGAGGCACTGGATATCGAGGAACTCAAGATCTCACCTTACGCACTGCGCGAGGGGCTCCTGTACGACCTGTTGGGGCGCCTGGAACTTCGCGACCCGCGCACTACCACGGTAGAGGCCTTTAAAGCCCGCTATGGCGTTAATGAGGATCAGGCTGCGCGGGTCAAGAAAGTTGCAGAAACCCTGTTCAAGCAGATCGGCCAGCAGGACTTGCGACCCAAGACCCATGGTCAGCTGCTTACCTGGGCCGCAGATCTTCATGAAGTCGGACTGAGTATTTCCCACAGTCACTATCAGCGCCACTCCGGCTACCTGGTGGAAGAGTCGGACATGTCCGGCTTCTCGCAGCAGGAACAGGCCTTTCTGGCCAACCTGGTGCGCTATCACCGGCGGGAAATTCCCGAGGGCTATGCCGCCAACCTCCCAACACGACTTCATGAGCCGTTGCGGCTGCTGCTGATGTGCCTGCGCCTGGCAATTGTGTTCTGCCGCACACGCGATGACAGTGCAGTGCCCGAACTGAGCCTGGTGCGTGACGGCCACCTTGCGATATTGCACCTGGATGCCGCCTGGGCCATGGCTCATCCGCTGACCGTCGCCGACCTTGAAACTGAGCGCGGCCAGCTGCGCATCACCGGGCTGACCCTGGACCTGGATCTGAGCACTGATGCCGACTGAGTCGCCGCCGCAGACGCGGCTTGAAGGGTTTGTGCAGCGCGCCCGGCTCCTGGCACTCCTGCGCGGGTTTTTCGCCGAACGCGCTGTACTGGAACTGGAAACACCGGTGCTTTCCAGCGCGGGTAATTCGGACCCCGGCATCAACCAGTTCGAAACCCGCTGCGGACGCTGGCTGCGCACATCGCCGGAATATGCAATTAAGCGCCTGATCGCCGATGGCCTGGGCGACTGTTACGAGCTTGGCCGTGTTTTCCGTGCCGGCGAGGCCGGGTCATGGCACAACCCCGAGTTCACCATGCTCGAATGGTATCGAGTGGGCTGGAATTACACGGACCTGATGTCCGAGCTCGCCGAGCTGGTTAATTATTGCGGCGCCGCGTTTGGCAAACAGTGGCAGGTGAAAGCAGTCAGTTACCGCGACTGGTTCCGGGACGCGCTGGACCTGGACCCGCTTCTGGCAAAACGCCATGAACTGCTCAATGCGATCGACCAATACGGTATAGGGCTGCAGAATGCTGCGTCGTTTGACCGGGATGCGCTGCTGGATGTTCTGGTTTCGCATGAAATTCAACCATCCATGGATTCGCAGACGCTGACCCTGGTGTCCCTCTACCCTGCCTCCCAGGCCGCCCTGGCTCAACTTCATGCAGCGGATGACCGGCTGGCAGAGCGCTTCGAAGCATTTTTAGGGCCCGTTGAACTGGCCAACGGCTACCAGGAGCTGACCGATGCTGAGCAGCAGCGCGGGCGATTTGAGGAAGAGAATCAAAAACGGCGTGCGGCCGGCCTGAACGCAGTGCCTCTGGATGAACGCCTGTTAGCCGCGCTCGAGATGGGTCTGCCACGCTGCACCGGGGTTGCCCTGGGTGTGGACCGCTTGCTGGCAGGTTTGACGGACAGCAGCGATATCCGCCAACGCATCGCACTTCCCTGGGCGCTGGCCTGAGCTGCCCGGTCAATCATTCTCCGATTGGCAAAACCAGATGCATTTCCAGTCCGCCGCCAGAGCGGTTGCGGGCGCTTATTAAACCCTGGTGACGACGCACTGCTGCAGCGGCGATCGCCAGACCAAGACCGTGCCCGCCGCTGGAGCGGTCGCGGGCATCTTCAACCCGGCTGAAGGGATCAAAAATCGCCTCGAGCTGGGCCTCGGGCACCCCAGGGCCTCGATCCTTTACCCACAAATCAATCTGACCGGTCCCCGGCAGGCGCCTGGCCTCCAGCTCAATGCAAGCTGTTGGGTCCGAATGCAGCAAGGCATTGCGCAGAAGGTTCTCAAGGGCCCGCCAGAGCAGCTCCCGGTCGGCGAGCACCGGCAGCGGTCCGCTAAAGCGGCGCGATACCGGTGGTGCATGTTCCGGTAGCTCGTAGTCAACCAGCCCGGCCAGATCAGACAACAACTCGGCGAGATCGAAGTGTTCCGGCTCAAACGGCGACGACCCGGATGTCTCGCGTAAAAGACTGAGCACCTCGTCCACCAGTGATTCCAGCCGTTCGCTTTCCAGCTCAATGCGGTCCAGCTCAGCAGGAATCAGCTCGCCTGCCCGCCCGCGCGCCAGCTCCAGGGCAACCCTTTGCCGCGCCAGGGGTGAACGCAATTCATGGCTTACATCGCGAAGCAGGCGGCGACTGGATTTCTGCGCCTCTCCCAGGCGCTCGGCCATGGCATCGAGGTCACGCCCAAGGGCCCCAAATTCATCACGCCGGGCGCTGACTGTCTCTGCAACGCGCACATCAAGGTCACCGGTGGACAGCTGACGACTCGTCTTGCCCAGCGCTTCCAGGGGACGAACCAGCGAACGGGCCAGCAGCCAGGACACCAGGGCGCTGATCAGTGCTGCAATCAGCAGACGCCATGCGGCCCCGCGCCCGCCGGGCTCCAGCAAGCGGGAGGGTGGCGGGCGCCGCAAGACCACAAACTCCCAGCTCTGACCCTGACCATCAATAAGCGTCCGGCGACGTTTTTGCGCGCCCTCCGAATCGAGTGCGCGTCGAATTCGCTGGCGACCGAGTACTTCCTGCCCCTGTGGATCGAACAGATAAACCTGGTTACGAACCTGCCACGGCAGGCCCTGAATAATCTGCTCCGCACGCTGCGGGCCACCACGACGCAACGCAGTCCCGAGCATAAGCTCGGCCTTTTCAATGTTCCGCGCAAAGGCGACTTCGGGCGAGTCGGGTATGTTCTGGCGGGCGACAACGCCACTGACCCAGGCCGTAATCACCGCAAAGGCCATGATGCTCAACCACAGCGCCAGGAACAGGCGCCAGAACAGGCGCGGCATCAGCCCTGCTCCGCCGGCAGGACATACAGGTAACCAAGGCCCCGCACGGTCTCGATCCGCACGCCGCCAGCAGGTGCCGGACCGAGTTTACGGCGCAGATTACTCAGGTGCATATCCACACTGCGGTCAAAACGCACCGGTTCGCGCCCCAGCGCTGCGCGATAAAGGTCCCGTTTGCTCACGACTGTACCGGCCCTGCGCAGCAGGAGCTGTAAGAGACTGAACTCGGTGCTTGTCAGTTCAATCAACCCCTGGCCGCCCCTGAGCTGGCGACTGGCGGGGTTCAACTCGAGATCATCGACATGCAGCGGCGCATTGGGCAAAGCGGAGCCGCTGCGCCGCAGAATAGCGCGCAGGCGGGCCACAAGCTCGCGGGGATTACATGGCTTGGGCAAGTAATCATCTGCGCCCAACTCGAGACCAACAATGCGGTCCAGCTCTTCCCCGCGTGCGGTCAGCATGATGACGGGTAAGGCCGAATCCCTGCGCAGTTGTTTAAGGACCTCGGTACCACTCATGCGTGGCATCATGATATCCAGCACCATGGCATCAAATGCCCGGTCACTGGAAGCACACCGCTGGACGGCGTCCAGGGCCGCCTCACCATCGGCAACACCGGTCACCTCGAACCCTTCCCCCTGCAGATACTCGCCGAGCAGCTCACGCAGCTCGTCATCGTCATCTGCCAGCAATATACGTTCGGTCATTATGCTCACCTGCCTGCGCGGAGTATTTCGTTACAGCGCCGTTTCCCATGCAGGGATTCTAACCAATGTGCGAGCGCCTGCCCGATGGGTGATTGGCCCCTTTACCTGTCTTTACCCGGCCTTGGCGTTTTCCGACAAGTTATTGCGGTCTGATACTCCGTACCCCAGGGCGGGGTACCAGGGAGCGCAGCCCGGGACCGGCAGGTCCGAAGACAGGCACCCTGAAAACCAAACCAAGGAGTAATGATCATGAGAAACATTCGTAAAACAGTGCTGTTTACGGCCCTGCTCTGTGTCAGCGGCCTTGCCCTGGCAGGCCCTGAGCAGCGACCACATGGCGGGCAAGTCAACCCGGCGCGGGAATTTTCCGGCATGATCCGGCAACTGGACCTGAGCCCGGAGCAGCAAGCTGAAATCAAGTCCATCTTCAGCGCCAACCAGGGTGCGATGGAGGCTCACGCCGAGGCCAGCCGGGCCTTGCGCGAGGACCTGCAGGCGCTGCTGAATGCTGAAGTACTGGACGAGAACGCACTTGCCGGACTGGCCGAAGCGGAAGGCGAACTGGCGGAGGAGCGCATCATGTTGATGGGCACCCTCGCCGCAGATGTGCTGGCAGAGCTGGATGATGAGCAACGTGCAGAACTTCAGGAGCTGCGCGAGGAACGCCTGGCGCGGCGCGGCGAACGGCGCCAGAAACGTGCCGGGAGCTGATTGAAACGTCAGATTCCGGCAACCCGCCGGAGCTGATTGACAGGCAAGGTGCCGGCAAACCGCCGGCACTTATTGAAAAGTGTATTCCACCCCGAGGCCGAACTCCCAGCCCAGGGGCTCGACCCGCCGGGCGATTTCCGTGCCCTGGGTAAGCTCGATGGCCGGGTTCAGAATGTTCTTCAAGGCGCCCTTGAAGGTCCAGTTGCCAAAATTCTGGGAATAAATCAAATCCAGCGAAGGTCGCGGTTCTTCATAAATGTCGGGTGCGCCCTGCACCCCGACTTCAACAATTCGGGCGCCCGACACGTTGTAGAGCAATGCCGCATTGATCCCCCTGTCCGGGTTGTCATAACCCACCTGGAAGTTGAAAACATAAGGCGACTGACCCTGCAAAGGCCGGTTATCAGAGGTCTGAATGGTAGAGTCGTCGTCAGCAAGGGTGATCTCTGAATCAATCCAGGCATAATTGGTATTGATGTAAACCATGTCCCAGTATTCACCCCAGCCCCACCATTCGTCGAGCATGCCAAGGGTCTTGTATAGCTCTAATTCAAAACCGAAATTTTCCGCCGTCTGGGCATTGTCAAAGGTGGTCAACTGGTCACCGGCGGAGGCCAGGATGACCGTTTCGATCGGATTTTCAAATTCCTTCAGGAAAACGCCCAGCGAGACGAAATCGCTGGGATTGAAGTAGTAATCCCAGCGCAGGTCATAACTGGTGATGTAAGCCGGTACCAGGTTGGGATTCCCGCGAACAATTCGGTCGAGTACGGGGTCACGAAACTCCGACGGCGACAGTTCCTTGAAGTCCGGACGGTTGATGGTTTCGCTGAAACCCCCGCGCACCTGGCTGTTACCCGGCAACCAGGTAAAGGTCGCGTAGGGGAAAGTGTCGTCCGTATTCTGCTCCGTGATAATGGCATTGTCCGGGTCGGAGAAGGTAAAGGTGCTTACGTCCAGCGCCGACTGCTCGAAACGCATTCCGGTAGAGAACCTGAAGAACTCGGGTGCATCCAGATCAATACCGAAATACCAGGCATCGACCGATTGTGAGCCGGTGTAGGCATCTGTGGCATTGGTGACTTCCTCGAGCTGCCAGCCATTGGGGACTATGTTATCGGTCGTGAGAATGTCATCCGGGGTAGGTAGACGCAGCGTGTCCAGATCACTTCCCACGGGCCCGCGTGAGAAGAAGGAAAAACGGCGAATCGAACTCTCCCTTTCCTTTTCCACATCATTAAGGCCGATCCGGAACATCGTATCCAGGCGCTCAAAGCCGAAATCGACCGGCATGTCGATATCCACATTCCAGCTGGTGCTGGAATCGTCAAGCACCGCCCAGCGACGCTGATTGCTGTCATTACGCAGAGAGAAAATCAGGTCAGTGGGATCGGGTGTACGACGATCGGGATCGTAGCGGTAGCGACGGGTATCCGGAGAATCGGCAGAGGCAGTGGCATCTGTATATTGCCAGCGCAGTGCAATACCATTGGCATCAGGCAGCCTGTGCTCGCCCATCAGCTGATTGGCCTTCATTTCGCGTTCGATCCACTCCATCTCGCGAAACAACACCTCGCCACCATCCGCGTCCGGGTTAATACCCTGCTCTACCTGGGTACGATCAAAGGTATTGCGCAGCAGCATCCAGTTGTAGGACAGGCTGTTGTTTTCGCTGAACTCGTAACCAGCGGTGAAGAAAAAGCTCAGGTTGATATTGCGTAGCGTGGAGTTAAACGTGAAATCACGCTGTGGAACCAGCATGTCACCGCCGCCTACCACGTACTGGGTTCGCTGCTGGGTCACGTTCAGCCAGTCATCCTTGTACTCGACAGCGGCCAGAAAGCCGAAACGATCACCATTGTCGAGATTCCAGACATAGCCGCCGGACATTCCTCCGTCGATATTCGGATCAATCTCTTCCTCGAAAACCGTGTAATTGACCGCCAGGGATCTGCCAATTTCCTGCAGCTCTTCCGGGCTGAAACCTTCGCCGGTAAAACGGTTGAAAGGCTCAAGCGGCGTATTGTTCGCGGTAGCTTCGGCCAGTGGCTGTGGCTCTGCACGGGTACCATCATCACGTCCGGTCCAGTCCTTGCCGCCACCCCGGTAGCGCAGCCCGTCAGAGAAGCTCGTGCCGTCGCGATACTTGAGCCCAAAGCCGATCTGGAAAAAGGGTGTCTCGGGCATACTCTTGGTACGTATTTCGACCACCCCGCCGGCAAACTCTCCCGGCAGGTCCGAGGTGTAGCCCTTTTTTACCGCGATACTTTCGATAATGTTGGTCGGAAACAGGTCAAGGGGTACCACGCGCCGGGTCGGGTCGGGGCTGGGTACATTGGCATTGTTCAGCAAGGTGCTCGAGTAACGCTCACCCAGACCACGGATATAAATAAACTGCCCATCAACCAGGGTCAGGCCGGTCACCCGGCGCAGCGCGCCGGCAGCGGTACTGTCACCGGCACGGGCGATGGCTTCAGCGCCGAGGATATTGGCCACCGCCAGCTCTGAGCGGCGTTCTTCGAGCACCGAGGCAAGACTGCCTTCAATATAAGGTTCAATCACCACAAATTCGGGTAGCTCGGACCCGGAGGGGGTTAACTCGAAGCTGACGCTGTTGGTTTCACCCGCGAGCACCTCTATCTCATCCTCGGTAAAGGTATTGTGCGCGGCGTGTAAGACAGAGACTGAATATGTTCCAGCGGGCACCTCGATGGTGAAGCGGCCATCGGCTTCGGTGCGGATATCGCTGGGCTGGCCACTGATGAACACCCGGGCACCTTCAATGGCTTTACCGTCATCGGCACTGATCAGTACGCCGGTCAGGACCCCTGGCTCACCGCTGGCAGCGTCGGGGACGGCGCCGGACAGCAGGGCCGCATCCTCTTCACCGGCGGACGATTCCACATCGACCAGCGAATTCAGCCCGTCCGTCAGGTTAACAATCCACTGGCTGACCTCGTCCTGGTTCACCAGCAACTGCTGGCTGAGCACCACCAGGTCCTGGTCACGAATCTCCAGGTAGCGAATACCCGGCGGGATATCCAGCAGGATCACTCCGGCCTCATTGGTAACACCGACGAGCTCGTCATCCAGCAGGATTTCGATATCCGCCTGCGGCAGACCTTTCTTGAACACATACAGGGTCATGACCGCATCCCCGGCCAATACCCGGGTGGCGAGAACAAGCAACAGGGCGGCGGCGCACAGTTGCCGGCGCAGCCTGCTTCCTGGCGCCATCACAGACACTGCCAGATATCCTCGGCGCAATCCTGCATGGCGCTGCGCAGCTCGGCGGCCTTGCGGAACAGATCCGGCCGGGTCAGCCTCTGCAGTTGCAATTCCGCAGCTGCGAAGTCACCCGTCTTGAAATAGGCATAGGCCAGCGCGTAGCGGATATCCTCATCATTGAGCAGCCCAAGCCGGCGCAGATCCATATCCATGGCCGCCGCCTGGGCAAATTGCTGGGTTTCCAGGTACAGGGCCAGGCGCTGCTTGAGCTTCACTTCCTGATTCTGAATCTGCTGGTTGAGCATCAGCGCGCGCTCCGGGCGACCGGCCCGGCGGTACAGCTCGGCGGCCTCGGATACCAATGCCGGGTCAAACAGCGCCGCCTCAAACACCAGGTCGGCAGCCGCATTCAGTTCATCGCGGTCCATGTAGGTGTTGGCCAGGACCTTTTTGACGCTGGTGTCGGTTGGAAAACGCAGCTTGGCGAGCTCCAGCAGACGCGCAGCCTCATCAAGCTGACCGCTGGCGCGCATTGCATTGCCCAGCGCCACGTAGTCTTCGAGCTTGCCCTCACTGCGGGACAGGTACTCCGCACCCTGGACCGCCGCTTCCTGGTAAAGGCCCAGATCCATCAAAAAGAATACTTTGCGACGCTGAAAGCCCGGGTCTTCCGGGAAAACTTCCGTGGCCTGGTCCAGCACCGCCAGGGCCATCGCCGGCTCGTCAAGCAACCAGTAACTTTGAGCGCGCATGTGGTAGAGCGATGCGATCCGCTCAAGCTCTGCACCCGCCTGGTCCAGCGCAGTGATCACATCGCGATAACGCTGCACACTGAAATAGGCCTGGGCGAGGTACACGTAAACGACCGACGGGGCCTGACCGCTGGCGATGGCCGACTCAAATGCATCAATGGCAGGCTCGTACTCGTTGCGGCGTAAATGCGTCGTGCCGCGCAAGGTGTAGTAACGCAGCAGGTCAAGATCTTCAGCCTCGAGATCTACCTGGTCCAGGGCGAGCATCGCCCGCTCCAGATTACCGTCGCGGACCATTAACGCAGCCAGCTCGAGGTAATTAACCTCTTCCGCGTCATCCTGCGCCTGTAGCGTCGCGGCAGGCGCCAGCAACAAGACCAGGAGCAACAAAAGCCTGATGGGTTTCATGATCAGCTCAACTCAGGTCGAAGCGCACGCGCTGCTTGGCCCAGGAGCGGACGGCCTGGCCCTGGTAGTTAGCGGGTTCGAATTTCCACTGGCTCACACCCTGCACCGCAACATCATCAAAGACACCCTCGGGATAGGACTCAACAATCCGGACTTCCTCGATCTGGCCGGTGACCCCGATCAACAGGGACAGCACCACGTAGCCGGTGATGCCCTGGGCACGGGCACGCGGTGGAAATTGCATCGGTGCCTGGTAGGTGGCGCGCGGGGGTTCATCAACCGTATCGTCGGTCATCACCATACCGTTCGCACCACCCAGCAAATCGCCGTCCAGCGCGTTCAGATCAGACATATCAAAACCCGGCAGCCCAAAATCAATGCCCGACAGGTTGGCGCCGAGCCCGGCAAAGGGCGGCGGCGGTGTTCGCGGTGCGCGCTTGGGCGGGGGCTTTGGCTTGGGACGCTGCACGACTTTTTCCTGCGGCGGCGGCTTACGCTCGAACACGATCTGGCTGGCTTCGTCCGCCTGGCTGCGCGTCATGCCATCGGCAAAGCGGTTAATCAACACCACGGTGCCCAGCACGAGTACCGAGCCGAAGATCATGGACACGATCCCGGCCAGGCGCAGCCTTGTCTGGACTGCAAGGCTCATCAGCCCGCTCCGGCCTCGGCAACTGTCGCCACACCAACATCGGTGGCACCGGCCAGGCGGGCCTGGTCAACAACCTCTACCAGGCGTCCCGCGGGCACACTGTCGTCGGTGACCACGAGCACGGATTTGCCCGTACTGCCAGACAATAAATCGCGAATACGGCTCTGGATGACCCAGACCCGCACCGGTTCTCCATCCAGGTAGATATCACCGGCGTTATCGATGTAAAGACGAATCGCCTTGGTCGAGGCAGCCGACGCAGTGGCTGCTGCCGGCCGGTTCAGATCAAGCTTCATGTCTTTCACAAAGGTGGTGGAGACCATGAAAAAGATCAGCAGGATAAACACCATGTCGATCAACGGGGAGATGTCGATACCATGGTTGGTGTCTTTGCGTTCGCGGTAGCGCATGCTCAGTTATCCTTCATTGCGGCGGCGTGCTCGGCGCACAGGATGTCTTTCATCTGCGCGAGCTCCAGCTCGATGTCTTTTTGTTTACGGTTCAGAATGCCGTTCACAATCAGTCCCGGTATTGCCACCGCCAGACCCATCTGCGTGGTGAACAGCGCCTGGGAAATACCCCCGGCAATACCACCGGACTGAGAGTACAGGGACATATCACCCAGTGAATCAAATGTCTCGATCATGCCGATCACGGTACCCAGCAGGCCGATCAGCGGCGCAATCATGACGATGGTCGTAATCAGTACATCAAACTTTCTGATCGCCCGGTATTCCTCGGCAAAGGCGTCATCCAGGTAACCACGTAATTCGTCCAGCTTGCGGTCACGCAGCTCAAGACCCTTCCGCGCTGCGCTGATGAGAATGCCTTCACCCGTCTGCGGCCGCTCATGTGCGCGCTTCGGATCGAGGCGGCCCAGCAAACGACGCGGATCACGCTTGGAGCCGCGACGCAGCGCAGCCGCCCGGTAACCAATCGCGTACCACAGCACCACCATCAGCACGATCAGCGGCGGCATGACCCAACCACCGGCTTCGATATAGGACAGGAGCTCCTGGAATATGGATTGCTGCATCGGTCAGGCTGCCGTCCCTTGTTCCTTGTAGCGGTTAATGACCCGCAAAGCGCCCTTTTCCATATCGTCTTTGATGGATTCGGCCCAACCGGACAGAATATTCCCAAGCAACAGCGTGGGAATAGCGACGGCCAGGCCCAGCTCCGTGGTCACCAGGGCAATGGAGATACCGCCGGACAGAAGCTTCGGATCACCCGTACCAAATTCGGTGATGATGTCGAAGGTGGTGATCATGCCCGTAACGGTACCCAGCAGGCCGAGCAGCGGGGCAACACCGGCAATCACCAGAATTGTCGCGCCGAAGCGATTCAGGTGCGAGGATTCGTGCAGAATGGCCTCGGAGATAATGTCTTCGAGGTGGGCGCGATCACGGTCAAGATTACGCACCGCCGCCTTGACCACCCGCGCGGTGGCGCCTTTGAACTGGTCACAGGCCTTGATGGCGTTCTCAAGGTTGCCTTTCTTTACTTCCTTGCTGATGGTCTTAACAATTTTGCTGGTCGAGGCGCTCGCTGACCGCAGGAAGATGAAGCGCATGATGATCAGCAACAGTCCCACCAGCCCGAGCACCACGATAATCCAGCCAATCGTGCCGCCGCTGTTGATCACGCTCAGCAGGGTTTTACCGGCTTGCTCCTCGATCGCCTTGGTTTCTGATTCAAACAGGAACATGCCCAGCACAGCGGGTCTTTGCCCTTCACCAAGCGCGATCGCAGTGGCCTCTGCCGGCTCTGACCAGACTTTCAGGCGCCCTTCCCCGGCCGGGGCCAGGACACCGGAACCGCCGGGACTCACCCCGAAAGCAGCAACGTTGCCGACACGGATGATGCGGCCTTCAACCTCGGTGCCGTCACGCAGAAAGTAAGCGCCCGGCTGTTCAAAAACGGTGCCGACACGATTGAGCAAACGAATCGCATGTCCGAAAACCGTGCTCATCCGCTCACCGTCCGAACTGCTCAGGTAGGCATCAGACTTCAGCTCATCAACCTGGTACTGCTCGAGGGTCGAGTCTGCCTGCAGGAAAGTAGCCTCCAGCGTGGTGCGCGCATCGTCTACCGACTCAAGCTCACGGGTGGCCTCGGTAATGAAATCCTGCAGGCGTTCAGCACTGGACTGCAGCCCCAGCCATTCGGCTTCCGCAGCGTCAATCTGGGCCTCTTTGTTGGCCTCATCACGGGCGGCCTGGGTGTTGAAGGAGCCAACCCGCGCGCGAAGATCGCGCAGCTGCGCCTCCAGGAAGGCGTATTCTTTCTGATAGGCCGCTTCGAGCTGATCCAGTGCATCATTTTCATTGACTGCAGGAACGGCAGGCAGACCAGGTTCCGCAGGTGCAGGTGCCGCGGACTCCTGGGCCTGCAGGGTGCTGACGCTTAACAGAGCGCCAAGCAACAGTGTGGTGATAACACCCTTATGCGTCATCATGGCGCATCTCCTGACAACGGCAAGGCATCGGGTAATTCAAAGAATCCCTGGCGGATCTGTTTGCGCAGTGAATCGAACAGGCGCGCCACCATTTCCTGCTCCCCGGGACTTTCCAGCATCTCAAAGCGCCAGCCCTGCGGCGTCTCGACGGCTCTGCCGTAATCCAGATCACGTGTCCGGAAATACATCATCGCGCTGCCCAGTTTGGCAATATCAACCAGCACGTTTTCGCCGTTCAGGGCGATGGACTGGGAGTAAATGGCGTTCTCGCGGGAAATACGGAATTCGTCTTCAATAAACGCCCAGAGCCGGTTAATGCCCCGCTGGGCAGTGACCACGCCGTTGTCCAGCTGCGTTTCCAGCTCATCCAGTTCAGACAACCGCTCCTGGACCTTGAAAGGAAAGCCGGTTTGAACCTGGGCGCGCAACAAGGTGATCTGATCCTTAAGGAAGGGCGTCAGGCTCTCTGAGCTCACGCCGGCTGCGGCGATCTCCAGGCGCATTTCCTCAAGATCCCCCTCAAGCTGGCCCACGCGGAGCTGCTCACGGTCGCGGCTGGCCTGAAGATCTGAAAGTTGCGCAGTCAGGAAAGCCATGCGGTTCTTGTGTTCCTCGCGGCGCACATTCAGTTCACTTTGCAACTCGTCCACCTCACCCCTGAGGGTGATTAGGCGTTCGGTCAGCGAATCGGCCTGCTGCGCGCTCAGTGGCCCTGCCGCCAAAAGGACAGCGATGGCCGCGATCAATCGAAGACTGGTCATCTCAGTGTTTCCGGTTGGGATGGATGTTTGTGTGCGCTCCTTCGGGAGCGTCCTTATTGGTGTCGCGAATTTTAGAAAGCGCGTATGACAAGGGTATGACAGTCCAGCTGCCGGGTGTCACACAGCTGTCACATAACGGTAACCGCGCTGAAACGCAGCCCAACTAATATTCAGCCCAGAAAATTCAATGCCGCTGAACCAGGCGGCTTTTTTGCAAGCAATGTCAACGTAAAGAGGAACTGCAATGAAATCCACTCTAATTCGCGGCGCGATTACCGCAGCCCTGCTTGGCGGCACGTCTTTCGGGGCACTCGCTGCACCGATCGGTGAGCATGTAAACGGCTTCTATCAACCTGTACAAGGCGGGAACCGCGGCCTGGGTGTTCAGTACATTCCAACGGGTAATGACCGGGGCGTTATGTTTGTTGCTTATTACGCCTACGACGACGCTAACGGCGAACCCGTGTGGGTTGCCGGTACCCAAGAGGCAACACCCGATCAGTCCACGGTAGATATTGATCTGTTTTTCTTCAGCGGCGGCTTTTTTGGCGGGCCTGCCGGAACAATAGGTAATACTCCTGCCGGCACCGGTACATTTACCTTCAACTCCTGCGAAGACGTTCAGTGGAGCTATACCGGAGATGCCTACGCGGATTTCTCGGACACGATGAACAACCTGGTTAACGCCAACGTCGGCGGCTCGCCCAACTCTTGCAGCGTCTATACAACGCCCTTTGAGGGCTGTCCTTCTTTTGCCACCCCGGGTGTGGATGCGGGCACCTGCGTTATTCCAGGCGCCGACTATACCAATAACATTACCCTGACCAATAACACCATCTGGGTTCTGGGTGGACCGGTTTACATTGGTTCCCGCGCAAATGCGAACAACACCAACTCGATCACGATTGAGCCTGGCACGCGCATCATCGGCGGCGCCGACAATGCGCTCCTCGGCATCCAGCGCGGGGCGAAAATCTTTGCCAACGGCACAGCGAACGCACCTGTCGTGTTTACCGGGGCCGATGGAGAAGCTGGCGGCTCGGGACAGTGGGGCGGCCTTACCATTAACGGCCGGGCGCCCTTGAACACTTGCCCCACTGCCGGGGAGTGCACCTCCGAGGGCGAGGGCGAATCCGGCACCTATGGCGGTAATGATCCGTTGGATAGCAGTGGTTCACTGCGCTACGTGCGCGTCCAGTACGCCGGTCAGCGTTTCCGGGATACGAACGAGCTGAACGGTATCGCCTTCCAGGGCGTTGGTGCCGGCACGGTCGTGGAAAACATCCAGGTACACGCCAACGAGGATGACGGTGTGGAATTCTTTGGTGGTACGGTCAACGCGCGCAACATTGTGCTGACCGATATTCGTGATGACAGCCTGGACTGGACAGAAGGCTGGACGGGTTCCATTCAGAACCTGCTGGTTATCCAGAGCCGGGACTTCAATGCTGTTGAAGTCGCCGATCGCGGTATCGAGGCGGACAATCTGGAGGGCAACAACAATGCCACTCCACGCGCCCAGCCCAAAATTGCCAACGCGACCTTTATCGGTCGCCCGGATACCACCGGTGCAACGCTGCGCCGCGGTACGGGTACAAACCTGACCAATGTCATCTTCAACGATTTCAGCAATTGCATTGATATCGATGATTCTGCAACCTTCGAAGCCGCCGGAACACCTCCGAACGACCTCTCAGGTGTTTTGACCATTCAGAACAGCATCGTCAACTGCACGGTCAATTTTGTTGAAGAAACAGGGGATCCCTGGACCGTGGAATCCTGGTTTGATGCCTATGACACCAACATGGTAATGAATCCGAATCTGCAGAACCTGATCTTCCCGCCGGCGAACGCAACCTACACCTCCGGCTTCAGTCTCGATCCCGAACTGTTCCCGACAGGCTTCTTCCAGAACCTCGACTACATCGGCGCGTTCGGACAAGGTCCTGCATGGACCGCAGGCTGGACACTGCAGAACTACAACAACTGAGTTCGCAGAGTCGACACCCTTTAGGGGGGAACGAAAAAGGCGCACTTCGGTGCGCCTTTTTTTATCCGCCGACTATCGGAAATAGCGCTTGGCTGTAGTGAAATTCGGGGCTTCGTTGACGGTTGTGGTGCGGTGCCCGGGTCTCGCCGGCCGAAAGCCAGGCCCGGAACCCGACACACCAGCGACCACCCCGGCCACAAGAAGACAAAGCTACAAGCTCGGCAAAGAGACAAACAAAAGCTTCAGCGCTCCTGAGCTTCAAGCTCCAGCATGATGTCGTCGATGCTGCTGTGGCGGACGTCTTTGCCGATGACGAGGTAGATGACGTATTCGGCGATGTTCTGGCAGCGGTCGCCCATTCGTTCGAGCGCCCGCGCTGCCCAGAGTACGTTGAGGACCTGCGGAATGGCGCGGTGGTCCTGGGCCATGTAGGTCATGAGTTGCCGGGTTATGGCGTGGTATTTAAGATCGACTTTCTTATCGGCCTTGGCCACTGCGAAGGCCGCATCCACATCGGTGCGGGCAAAGGCATCCAACACCTGGTGCAGCATGGCGCGAACCTGCTCACCCATATGCTCTATTTCAAGCCGGACATCTTCCTCCATGGTGCCGTCCAGCTCTTCCTGGACCATTTTGGCGACGCGCTTGATCTCATCGCCAATACGCTCGAGATCATTAATAGTGCGCATCACCGCCATCACCAGGCGCAGATCGGTGGCTGCCGGTTGGCGCCGGGCGACGATTCGCGTGCACTCCTCGTCGATCTCCACTTCCAGTGCATTTACCCGCTTGTCGTTGCGGATGACGTCGCCGGCGAGCACCGTATTGCCGTTCAGCAAGGCTTCCAGGGCCGACGCGAGCTGCTCCTCGACGATCCCGCCCATCTGTAAAACCTTGCTGCGCACATCTTCCAGCTCTTCATTGAAGCGCTGTGAAATGTGCTGTCCTAAATTGAGTTTATCCATGAATAAAGTCTAACGGTTTACCCGTAACGTCCTGTGATGTAGTCCTCAGTGGCTTTCTTCTGAGGGTTTGTAAACAGCTCGTCCGTATCACCCACCTCGATCACCTCGCCCATGTACATAAAGGCGGTGTAGTCGGAGACCCGCGCGGCCTGCTGCATATTGTGGGTCACCACGATAATCGTGTACTGCTCACGCAATTGCTGAATCAACTCTTCGACCTTCAGGGTTGAAATGGGATCCAGCGACGAACAGGGCTCATCAAGCAGAATAATCTGCGGCTGCACCGCAATCGCGCGCGCGATAACCAGCCTTTGCTGCTGGCCGCCGGACAGGCTCAGGCCTGAATGATCCAGCCGGTCTTTCACCTCATCCCACAGTGCAGCCGCTTTCAGGGCCCATTCAACCGTTTCGTCGAGTTGCCGGCGTTTGTGAATACCCTGGACCCGCAAGCCGTAGGCAACGTTTTCGTAAATCGACTTGGGAAACGGGTTCGGCTTCTGAAACACCATGCCCACATCGCGCCGCAGCTGGGACACATCCACTTCGGGCCCCAGGATGCTTTTGCCTTCAAGCTCAACATCGCCCTGCATACGCACATCCGGAACCAGGTCCGTCAAGCGGTTAAAGCATCGCAACAGGGTTGTCTTGCCGCAGCCCGACGGGCCGATAAAGCTGGTCACACGATTGCGTGCGATTGCCAGATCCACCTCGCGCAGCGCCTGGTTATCGCCGTACCACAGGCTGAGATTACGCACCCGCAGGTGGCGTTCACGCAGCGACAGGGCAGCCGATTCGTTCACTGCATCTTCCGTGTTGCCAGCGTCGCGATCATCGACTGCGGTCACCGGGTCCAGCAGCTCCTGCCGGGACAGGTCAGACGCAGGATCATGGATATGCGCTTCGCTCATTGTGCTTCCAGATCTCTGTATTGTTCACGGAGACGGTTACGAATGGAGATTGCCGTCAGGTTCAGCAACAGGGTAATCGCAACCAGCAACAGCGCGGTAGCGTAAACCAATGGCCTGGCGGCCTCCACATTGGGGCTTTGAAAGCCGACATCATAAATATGGAAGCCAAGGTGCATGAATTTCCGGTCCAGATGGAGAAAGGGAAAGTCGCCGTCCAGCGGCAATGCCGGGGCCAGTTTAACCACTCCGACCAGCATCAGCGGAGCTACTTCGCCGGCAGCGCGGGCCACAGCCAGGATTACGCCGGTCATGATGCCAGGGCTGGCCATCGGAATAATCGTTCGCCATAAGGTCTCCCAGCGCGTTGCGCCCAGGGCCAGGCTGCCCTCGCGGATGGCCCGCGGAATCCGCGACAGGCCTTCCTCGGTAGACACGATCACCACCGGTAAGGTCAATAAGGCAAGGGTCAGGGATGCCCAGAACAAACCGCCGGTGCCAAATGTCGGCGTCGGTAAGGCTTCAGCGAAAAACAGTTTATCGATCCCGCCGCCCACAAAATAAATAAAGAAGCCCAGGCCAAACACGCCGTAAACAATCGACGGCACACCCGCCAGGTTGTTCACGGAAATACGCATAAAGCGGGTAAACCAACCCTGCGAGGCATATTCGCTGAGATACACCGCGGCCACCACGCCCAGCGGGGTCACAAAAATACTCATCAGGATCACCATCAGCACGGTACCGAACAGTGCGGGCAGCACACCCCCCTCCGTATTGGCCTCACGCGGCGGCTCGCTGAGAAAACCCCATAGCTTATGCCCATAATGACCAATCGCCTGGGTCAGTCCCATCTGGTTTGGGCGCCAGGCATCAAGCACCACCTCCATGGGAATTTCGGCTTCCTGACCGTCCGCGGTTCGCATGAGCATGGAATCGCGGCCGATCTGGCCAAACAGCACCTCCAACTCTCCTGCCGCGGCGTTGAACTCCGTTTCCAGGACCTCCCGCTCAGAAGCCAGTTTTTCCAGTGCCGGTGCAGAGTCCGGTTGACCCCGCAGACGTTTGGCTTTCAGGTCCAGCTGCTCGAGCCGGTAGTTAACGCTGTTGATCTCCTTGCCTTCCAGCTCATCAATCCGGTCGCGCAAAAGATTGACGCGGTCCAGCCGCTCCTGCATCAGCGCCCACGGCTCCATACCCAGGCTCACCAGCGAGCCATCCTCACGCAGTCCGGTCAGGCGGCCGTAAAACATGCCCCATTGCTCGCGCTCTATGACCAGCACGTTGGCCGGCCGGGTACGTTCCACAACCTGCTGGTCCAGAACCCAGATGAAATCCTGACCGGTCAGATCACGATTACCGATTTTCAGCAGATAGCGCTGAACTGTGCTGACATCCGCGTCGATCCGGGCACCCGCCTCGCGCAGTCGCTGCGCATCGACGGTTTCCTTCCGGAAGAGCTGGCCAAAGAGCACCTTTTGCTCCCCACGGTCGTTGATGACCACCCACTCTTCCACCGGGCCGGGCCAGAAATGCACCAGGCCTCGAGCGGCGATCAGCCCCAGCAGGCCAATAACCAGCAGCAGCGACAGACTGACCGCGGCGGCCTGCAGCCAGATCCAGGGCGTACCAGCGGCAAACCATTGACGCACCGTATTCATGTCGAAGCACTCATAAGGACGCGTACCGGTCGCGCAAACGCTGGCGAATCAGTTCCGCCACCGTATTAGCCAGGAAGGTAAACAGAAACAGCACCAGTGCCGACAGGAACAGCACACGAAAATGGGTGCTGGCCACGGCCGACTCGGGCATCTCAATAACGATATTGGCCGCCAGGGTGCGCATGCCCTCAAACAGGCTCCAGCTCATGATGGGTGTGTTGCCGGTCGCCATCAGCACGATCATGGTCTCACCCACCGCACGACCCAGGCCGATCATAAGGCCCGAGAAAATACCGGGACTGGCGGTCGGCAGCACAATCCTGACCAGGGATTGCCAGCGTGTTGCGCCCAGTGCCAGGGAACCATCGGTGAGACTGGAGGGCACGGCATACAGTGCGTCTTCGGCGATGGAAAAGATAATCGGAATGACGGAAAAACCCATCGCTATGCCAACAACAATGGCGTTGCGCTGATCGAAGGAAATACCGGCCTCGCCACTCAACCATTCGCGAAGATCACTGCCGAAGACCCACTGTTGCAGCGGGGGTGCAAGCCACAGTGACACGGCAATCAACAGCACCATGACGGGTAACAACAGCAAAGGCTCCCAGCCACGCAACCAGCGAAAATGGTTTTGCACCGCAGGACGGCTCCAGCCAAAGGCAAACAACAATAAACCCAGGGGCAAAATCAAGGTCATCGCGAACAGACCCGCCAGGTTGTTTTCTATAAAAGGCGCGAGCCAGAGACCCGCAAGAAAACCGAGAATCACCGTGGGCAACGCCGCCATGAGCTCGATGGTTGGCTTGATCTTGCGGCGTAATGCCGGGGCCATGAATACGGCGGTATAGGTCGCGCCAAGCAAGGCGATCGGTACGGCAAAGAGCATGGCGTACAGGGACGCTTTCAGGGTGCCGAAGGCCAAAGGCGCCAGGCTTAACTTGGGTTCAAAGGCCTCATTCGAGGCGGTGGACTGCCAGATATGATCCGGCTCCGGGTAGTTCTCGTACCAGACCTTGTTCCAGAGCGTTGCAAAACTCACTTCCGGATGCGGGTTGTCGATCGCGATGCGGCTGATCTGCCCGGCGCCATCGATTTGCAGCAGCTGATCGGCGCGGGGTGCAAATGCCAGTGCAGCGGTATCGGGCGAGGGTAAAGGCGTTTCCAGAACCTGTCTGCCGGCGGTGCTGTGGTACAAGCCCAGGCTTCCATCGCCGGCCACGGCTGCAAAACCCCGGCGCCGGCGCTCGGGCAAAATGGTTTCAACGGCCGCATCCAAAGCCGGAAACTCGCGGATCAGCCTCAATTCATAATTGTCTTCAGCATCACGAACCGGAAAAGCCTGAAAAAGACGGCCATCAGCATCACCCGCAATCAATGACACACCACCCAGCAGGCTCACCATTGCTGTCACCGGGGCTTCGCCCAGCTGCAACGTGCCGGAGGGTGTCAGGGCAGGTAAATCAAAACGATGTATCTGTCCGGCATCATCACTGACATAGAGCCAGCGCTGGTTACCATCAAGCGCCAGGCCGGTGGGCTGGAAATCAAGGCGCAGGCGCTGCAACTTTGACGTCAGGCGTTGCTCGCCGGTGAGAAAATCCAGTTCTTTATCGCGCCAGTCAATCACCAGTGTCTGGCCGGCAACCACCGCCAGCACCAGTGTGGTTTCCCGGTCAGACAGGTCGAGGAGCTGTATCGGTTCAGCAACCAGGAAATCATTGCCCTCACCCAGCGGAAACGTAACCAGGGGCACCACCGTACGGAGTTCGCCGGGTTTGCCGGGCGGGCGCTCAATGCCATAGTCAAACACCAGCACGCGGCCCTGGTCGGTTGCTACCGCAATTCGCCCGGATTGCTCAAGGTCCTGAGCCGCTGCAGTAATCACGCCATTGTGCGTCAGGGGCAGGTCGAACTCACCGACGGGCTCAAGCCCCGGCACGCGAAAAAACTCCAGCGACCCGTCCGCGCCAATCCTGAACGCAACATCACCCCGTTCATCTAAAACCACCAGGCGCGTGCTTGCAGCCCAGGCAGATCGTTCGCCCAACATGGCCGTCTGGGTTGATGGCGCGAAAAATAACGGCAAAACAACCCACAGCAGGTAAAACAGAATAAGCACCATGGCGGCCACCACGCCCACACCGCCGAAGGCGATGAGCCAATGGGCCACGTTTTCTTTTCTGCGGCGTAAGCGGTGGAATCGCTCGGACTTCCCCGGTTTCGGGGTCACCGATGCAAGCGGATGCGGTTTCATGAGGGCATCCTAGCGACGGAATGTGACAGGGTTGTAACAACAGTGTCACAAGCAGCACTAAAACTGCTACGCTGTATGCCGTTTTGCGCATTGCTTTTCAGGACAAACGATATGGTTGGCGGTTATCTCTCCGGAATCTTCGCCTCTTCGCCGATTGGGCCTTTACAACACCATATGAAAGTTGTGGTCGAGTGTGTGTCCAGGCTTGAGCCGTTTTTTGTCGCTGTCCTGGACGGTGACGCGCAACAGCGTCACGTGCTGTACAAAGAAATCGTGGTTCTGGAAAATCGCGCAGATGACATGAAGAAGGAGCTGCGCCTTAACCTCCCCACCAGCCTGTTTATGCCGGTAGACCGGCGCGACATGTTGTCGGTACTGACCATGCAAGACAAGGTAGCCGGCATAGCCCGGGACATTGCCGGCCTGGTGGATGGCCGTGCGATGGTCTTGCCGGTGCAGATCCAGCAAGACTATATGACACTCGTCCTCACCTGCATTGAGGCCTGTAAACAGGCCTACGCCGCCATCGGTGAGCTGGATGAGCTGATCGAGACCGGCTTCGACAATACCGAGCGCAAGCGCATAACCACGATGCTCAATGAGCTCGACACGCTGGAACACCAGACAGACCAGCAGGCTGCCGGTCTCAGTGGCATCCTGATGACGCTTGAGGATGAAATCCCTCCGGTGCAGATCATGTTTCTCTATCGCCTGGTGGACAAAACCGCCGGAATTGCTGACTTCGCGCAACGTGTCGGTAGTCGCCTGCAACTTACCCTCGCACGCTAGGAGCAGCTGAGCTCATGGACTACGGTACCTGGTATTTAATCCTGGCGGCTGCCTTTGGCCTTTTTATGGCCTGGGGAATCGGCGCGAACGATGTCGCCAATGCGATGGCAACATCGGTCGGCGCCAAGGCATTGACGATCAAGCAGGCCATCGTGGTCGCAGCAATTTTTGAATTCGCGGGTGCCTATCTTGCCGGCGGCCAGGTCACTGCGACCATTCGCCAGGGAATCATCGACGACCAGAGCGTGGCCGCGCAGCCTGAACTGCTGGTCTATGGCATGCTATCGGCATTGTTGGCGGCGGGTACCTGGCTCGCCATCGCCTCCAGGCGCGGCTGGCCGGTTTCGACCACCCATTCCATCGTTGGTGCCATCGTGGGCTTTGCCGTCGTCGGCATGGGTGCCGCGTCTGTTGAATGGTCCAAGATCGTTAAAATTGTTGCGTCCTGGGTTGTATCGCCGGTATTGGCCGGGTTTCTCGCCTACTTTTTGTTCCAGTCGGTACAGAAACTGATCCTGCGCGCCGATGATCCGATTGCCAATGCCAAAAAGTATGTGCCCGGCTATATTTTCCTGGTCGGCTTCATCATGTCCCTGGTCACCATCCTCAAGGGTTTGAAGCATCTGGATCTTGGGCTGACCACGGCCCAGGCCTATGGCATCTCGATGGTGGTCGGTGTCGTCACCATGTTCATTGGCATCGCCCTTATCCGCCGGCTCAAGTTCAAGGAATCCGATAATGAGGAATTCCGCTTTGCGAATGTCGAGAAAATTTTTGGTGTTCTGATGATTTTCACTGCCTGCGGGATGGCATTCGCGCATGGTTCAAATGATGTTGCCAACGCCATCGGCCCGGTGGCGGCCATCGTCAGCGTGGTGCAAAGTGGCGCAGTAACGGTGCAATCCGCGCTGCCCAACTGGGTATTGCTCTTAGGCGCAGGCGGTATTGTCTTCGGCCTGGCCACCTACGGTTTCAAGGTCATCCAGACCGTGGGACGGAAGATAACCGAGCTTACGCCCTCGCGCGGTTTCGCTGCCGAACTGGCAGCCGCGACAACCGTGGTCCTCGCTTCCGGGACAGGCCTGCCGATTTCGACCACGCAAACCCTGGTCGGGGCAGTGCTGGGTGTCGGTTTTGCCCGCGGCATGGATGCGATCAACCTGCGCGTCGTCGGAGGCATCTTTGCTTCCTGGGTCGTTACATTACCGGCTGGTGCGATCCTGGCGATCATTTTCTTCTTTATCTTCAAGACCATTTTCGGTTCCGGCTAGGCAATCCGGGGCGGCTAATCCGGCCTGTGCTAAGCTCATCGCCATGCAAAGCTGCGGCCTGATCCTGCCAGTACTCAACCCTGACCCGATTCGTGTCCAGACGCCCCATCAGAACCCGTAAGCGACTCGCCACCATGGCAGATTTACCGCTGCTACGTGCCTTGCGTCGCGACAGCCTGCTGAGCCTCGCGGGTGAGCATCTGCAGGCAGAACAGCTGCTGCACAGCGCCCGCAGGGCCGATCAGGGAGGGTTGGGTTTGCTGGTAGCGCAAGGCTGCATCCTGGTTGCCTCCTACCATGGCGAGCTGGTGGCAATGGCAGGAATCGATCCGGATGAGGCCGAGTTAATCGGGCCCTTTATCGACCCGGCCTTTCAGCACAGGGGTCTTGGTCCACGCATGCTGGTTGCGGCAGAACGCCTGGCGGCATCAATGCAACTGTTCCGCCTGGCGACGTTTGCACTATTACCTTCAGTACCGTTCTTTGAGGCTGCCGGCTACCGGCCTTTCCAGGGAGGCTCAGACAGCCTGGAGGCAACTTCCGGACTGCCCTGCCGTTTGCTTCGTCGCCATTTCCCTGCCCGGCAAACCGATTATGGCAGGCGGGTTGAATCGGTTTGCGAATCGCTCGGGATTCCGCGGCATTATGCACGCCAGCGCCGACTCGTCCTGCAGCCGGAAGTGGACAATCTCGCCGCGGCTGGTAAAGACATTTACGACCGCCCGCAGCAACTCGAACCGCGCGCACTCAAGGCATGGCGCGCCATGCGTCAGGCGGCGGCAACTGATGGCGTGACGCTGCAGCTGGTATCGGGTTTTCGTTCAGTTGATTACCAGGCGGGATTAATTCAGCGCAAGCTTAAATCAGGCCGGAAGCTGGGTGAAATCCTGCAGGTATCCGCCGCGCCGGGGTTTAGTGAGCACCACAGCGGCCGCGCTGTAGACCTGACCACGCCGGGCGCCCCGGTTCTGGAAGAACCCTTTGAAGAAACGACCGCCTTTGCCTGGCTGCAGGACAGGGCAGCCCGGTTTGGCTTCCACATGTCCTATCCGCGAAACAACCACCACGGGGTGCTTTACGAGCCGTGGCACTGGGCTTTTATCCCGCGCTGACTCAGGGCAGCACCACCTCGGAAGCACGCCAGAAGTACCAGGCGGCGGCAGAGCGGTAGGGTGCCAGGTGCCCGGTGGTGGCCAACACCGTTTTTGGCTCTGGCATGGTGTTTAAACCATAAACCTGCATGACACCCTTCTGAATGGCCAGGTCGCTTGCCGGCATCACATCAGGCCGGCCCAGGTAGAAGATCAAATGCATCTGAACCGTCCAGGGCCCAATACCACGCACCTGGCACAAGGCATCAATAATCTCCTGGTCGTTCATTGATGCCAGCTTGCGGGCACCCGGCAGCGAACCGCTTACCTGACGCCCGGCCAGATCGAGTATTGCCGCCGTCTTGGCCCGGGAAAGACCCACGGACCTCAGCGCTTGTTCCCCGAGTTGCAGGGTTTGCTCTGCCGAGGGCAACTGATCGTCAAACAACGCCTCGAAACGACCATGGATGGTGCCTGCCGCTTTGCCGGAGAGCTGTTGATAGGCAATGCTCCTGGTCAGCGCCTGGAACAGGTCTGAGCCACGCCGGACCGGGTAGCGGGCGGAACCGAAATCATCAATGAATATGCGCAAGCGAGGGCAGGATTGGCGCAGATTCTCCCGGGCCTCGGTCCAGTTGAATCGCAGACGACTCAAGGGCCCGTGTCGTTGCCGCTTTCCACTTCGCGTAACAGATCTTCAAGCCGCTTGGTCAGTGCCTCGGCTTTAAAGGTGGGTATTTGATAAACCCAGCCATTCACACGCTGGTTGATTTCATCAACAGTGCTCTGAAGTTGGGGGTTTTCCTCACCCGCGGCCTCCATGAATGGTGCGGCTGCCTCCAGCCTGACCAGGGGGCCCTCTTGCGTAACCAGCAACCGGGCATCAACGGTCAGACCGCTGAATAACACGGTTCGGATGTTCACGGCCTGATCCCAATCCAACCCACCTCCAGGCTCAAGACGCGCGACAGATTCAAAGCTCAGGGTGGACAGGGCGCTGCCGAGCGAGTTGATCGACCAGGCGGAAACCAGCTCGCGTCCTTCCGGCAGCTCAAGCAGCGTAAAGTCTGCTTCATCAGCACTGATTTTTTGGGCGGTGACGGTTTCCCCGTCCGGATGAATGATCTGCACCTCGGCGACCTCACCGGCCATGATGTCGATCACCCGTGTATTAACCCAGGCGGCCGCGTCCTGCGGAATATTTTCATCAAAATCCGCCAGCACACTGGTGGGGGTTTGTGCTTCACGCAGATAGAAACCGCCGCGGTTGGCGGCCTCCTTGCCGACAATAAGCGACCAGCGCTGTTCGCCGGCGGCCAGGTCCAGCCGGACACCTTCGGCGTCTTCCAGTGACAGGTCTTCAACCCCGAGTCTTGCGTAGTAGTCCGGGTTTGAAGTCTTTTGCTCGATGATTTCCGCCTGTGCAAGGCCGGCCAGAACGGCCCGCACCTTATCCAGATCAGCGGGATAACCGGCCAATTCTGTGACCGCCCAACCGTCATCGTCACGAATGAGGCTTGCCAATACGGTGTCACCGGCGCCAACTGCCGTAATGCGGTCGACATCATTTACCTGCGCGGCCAGGCCGGGCAGGAGCTCACGCTCGGTGCCGACCCCATCATCAGATGTGGTGGCGGGCAGCAACAGAAAAATCGCGGCAACCACCGCTGCCAGGGCAAGGGCTAGTAGTGAAAAGGTTTTGCGACTCATTGCCGGGCCTCTTGCCGGCGCCGGCGACGCACCTGGCCGGCCAGCAGGGCCAGAATGACAACCGCTGTCGGCACCAGCAGAATATTAAGCAAGGTCAGTCTTTTGCCCAGAGCCTCAATGTCTTTGTTCAGCTCGTGCTGAACGTCGCGCAGCTCCTGGCGAATCTCCGTGCGTTGATCAAGGAAACGCTGAATCTCGTCAGCCTGTTCCTCATCCAGGATGCCTAAATCACCGTCCCCGCGGCCTGCCTGCATGTCCGCCAGGATCCGCTCTGTTTCTGCCAGCTCGGCGTTGAGGCGCTCCTCGGTGGCGCGATACTGGCCTTCCGCTTCCAGGCGTATTTCTTCTACCCGGTCGAAGGGTCGCGCCGAAGTAGCGCGCGTGCGAATACTGATCAGATCATCCGTCCCCAACAGGTTGTCGACGGCATTGACGACCAGCGTGCCGTTATCGGCGAAGGCGTTGGCCACGATTTGACCAAAGAAACTTTGCTGGTTGACCCACATGCGGTCGGTCAGCATGTCGGTGTCAGCAAACAGGATCACATTGATACCACCGGCAACCGCTTCAGAGAGATGCCCGACCGACTCCATACCTGCCGGCGCCTCCTCGAACGCTGAGCCGGAGGGTCCCTCGAGCCGTGCCGCGACCGCGTAGCGTTCACCGGTGGCCGCAAAGCCGGCCTGTAAGTCCTCCGGGTTGGCCAGAAACCGCAAGCGGCTCGCGTCGATCGGTCCCGCGTTGTCACTGGTGCTCAACAGGCGTGTGAAACTGGTTGTGGCGCTCTCCTCGTGATCGAACCACCCAACACTCGACATGTTGACGATTTCCAGGTCAGAGCTGACGATATCCTCGTTATTCATGGCAGCCGCCGGGAGCGACAGAATGGCCAGGTGACGAACCGGCCTGGTGCTGGCCTGGGTGTTCACCTGCAAGGCATGCAGCGGGTCACCCACCACCCTGAGCGGGTCGTATTCAACACCCCAGTTGGCCAGCAAGGGTTCCAGGGTAGAGCTGCTGCCGGCATTCAGTCGTGCCATCGGGTCATTCGGGTTATCGCCCAGGTCAGCCTCTGCAAACGGGTCAACAAAGGCCAACAAGCGCCCGCCGCCAAGCACAAACTGGTCGATCCGGTACTGCATGGCCGCGTCCAGTGCCTTGGGATGGATCACCATCAGCAGATCCAGATCCTCGGGAAACTGCGCCGCATCATCACTGACGCTCACCACCTCGAAGAGCTGTTCAAGCTGCTCGTAAATCACCCAGGCGGGTCGCGGTTCCTGCGTGGTCATATCGAAACCCGGTTCCAGCGTCAGGCTGCTGAGCAGGCCCACCTTGAGCTGCTCGGGATGCGACAGGCTGGCCACCAGCTTGGCGATATCGTACTCAAGCAGCGGCTGCTTGGATGGGTTCAGGAACGGGATAATCTGCACATCGTCCAGGCTGTTGGTTCCGGCCATGCCGAAGTAAAGCGGATCACCCACCGTGCCCACGGGAACCGACTGGAGCCCGAAGCGGGCCGCCTCGTCCTCTTCCCGCGAGAATGGCTCCGGATCAATCTTGCGGATTTGCAGCTTACCGGCACTGCGATCGGCCATGTCATCCAGCATTTCATCGATCCAGCGGGCGTAGCTGCGTACCTGCGGCAGCTCACTGCTGGCCTCCTGGGAGAAGAAGAAATACAGCGTGACCGGTTCCTGCATATTCCCGAGCACACTGCGCGTACCGTCGCTCAGGGTGTATTGCTGGTTCTGCGTCAGGTCAATACGCCAACCCTTGAGCAGCAACCCGGAAAGCATCACCAGTCCGATAAACAGCAAGGCCAGCAGCACCAGGCTGCCCGATGAAATAAGGCTTTTACGGTTCATCATTCACCTTTCTTCATTTCAAGCAGGAACACGTTGGCCACGAGCCAGAACCCCATCACCAGCGCGAAGTACACCAGGTCACGCAGATCAATTACGCCCTTGGAAATATCTGAGAAATGGGACAGAAAACTGAGGCTGGCAACGGCGTCGACCACCGATTGCGGCGCCCAGGCGGTGAACAGGTCCAGCACCATCGGCAAACCGCTGAGCATAAAGGCAAAGCAGACAACAACACTGAGGATGAAAGCCACCACCTGGTTGCGGGTTAAGGCCGACATGCAGGACCCGATCGCCAGCATTCCGCCGGCCATCAGCCAGCTGCCAAGGTAGCCCGCCAGGATCGCGCCGTTGTCCGGCTGACCCAGATAGTTAACCGTCAGCCACATGGGAAAGGTCAACAACAGGCACAGGCCGAGAAATAACCACGCCGCGAGAAATTTGCCCAGCACTGCCTGGGTCATTGATATGGGCAGCGTCAGAAGCAGCTCGATCGTGCCGGAGCGACGCTCCTCGGCCCACAAGCGCATGGATATGGCCGGCACGAGGAAAAGATACAGCCAGGGATGAAACGCGAAAAACGGCTCCAGATCAGCGATGCCGCGCTGGAAGAAACCACCAAGATAAAAGGTGAAAACACTGGTCATTACCAGGAAAATCACGATAAGAACGTACGCCACCGGCGTGGCAAAATAGCCCGACAGTTCACGTCGCATGACGGTCATGGTTGCATTCATGACCCGCCCCCGCCTTCCGTGATGGTACGGAACACCTCGTCGAAACGGCCATTTTCCAGGCGCAGCTCGCGCACCTGCCAGCCGTTTGCGCGAATCGCGTCTGACACGGCCTGAAACAGTCCGTCGCCCTTTGGAAATACCGTCAGCGCCCCGCCGCGCAGTTCTGCTTTTTTCACTTCGGGCAATTCGCTCAGGACACTGGCAGCGTGCTCGGCGCCATCCAGCACCAGGGTCACGGCGTTGTGATAACGCGACCTGGCCACGAGAGTGGCCGGCGTATCGTCAGCGAGTAGCCGTCCGCCGGCGATAATCATCACCCGGTTACACAGGGCTTCGACTTCTTCGAGAATATGGGTGGAAATCACCACAATCTTGTCACTGGCCATGTCCCGGATGAGTCGCCGCACCTCGTGCTTCTGGTTCGGATCGAGGCCATCGGTCGGCTCGTCAAGAATCAGCACCTGCGGGTCATGCAAAATTGCCTGGGCCAGGCCGACCCGGCGCTTAAAGCCCTTGGACAGCGTTTCAATCGGCTGGTGTATTACCGCGCGCAAATTCAAACGTTCAATGGCCGAGTCAACCGCCCGGTCAATGGTCCCGCCCGGCAGATCACGCGTGCGGGCAACAAAAACCAGGAAATTACGGACGGTCATCTCGCCATAGCTGGGCGCACCCTCGGGCAGGTAACCCAGACAGCGCCGCGCCGCCAGTGAATCAGTCACAACATCATGGCCCTGAATCCGGGCCGTTCCGGAAGTGGGCGACAGGAAGCCGGTAAGCATTTTCATGGTAGTGGATTTACCCGCGCCGTTGGGCCCGAGAAAACCGAGTACCTGCCCGGGTTCGACCTGAAAACTCAGGTCATCCACAGCAGTGAAGGCGCCATAGCGCTTGCACAGAGAGGTCGCTTCGATCATGTGTTTCTTACCATATTTTTTATGCCTGGGTTATCCATGCCCCGCCGGGCACCCACAGCTTTTTTTGATATCCCGTGGGATAGGGTCGTCCTGTCACCGTTTCAAGACCTGTATCGGGCCCGGAGGTTCCCTCCCCGGCTTCACAATCAAGCGTGACTTGTTTCACTGGTGATCTGCTGAGCAGTAAACTACATTTAGTCCATAGGTCAGAAAAGAGGGACAGTACCATGTCAATGTGGACAGCAATTGTTTTAATCGTTTTAGGCGGCTGCGCGCTCGAAGCGTACCGGTCCAAACACGCCGGCAAAGCCGATGAAGACCGCCTTGCCGATCTGGAAGCCAGGATCGACCGCCTCGACAGCGATCTGCGCGAGCGGGTGGAAACCCTGGAGCGCATCGTAACGGATCACTCATCCAACCTGAAACGCGAATTCGAGTACCTCGATAAGGCTTCCTGAGCCTTCTCCTCCGGTTAGTCCTGGGGAAAGGGTTGAGAAACCCCTTCCTTCAGGACACGCCGTGAACCCATCCCTGGGGGCTCGGGCTCGGCGTCCTGCCTCGCACGGTCCTGAAGGAAGGGGTTTCTCAACCTCCGACACATCACGATATCCGGAGAAAGACGTCAAGAATCTTCCGAGTAAGGGGTTTTGGGGAGGTTGGTTCCTGACGTGTTGATTGTTGACGGGGCCGGGCTTTACTCGCTGAACATACGACTAGAGCAGCTTATGCGTCCGAAGCACCGATGCCCCTGCACCATAAGCACCAGCGATCGCCCCCGCAGCCGAACGAGCCCTTCCTTCCCCGGCACTACAACACGCCCAGCGCGCAAATCCCCATACCGCCCACACCGCCTATCCCTTACCCCACGTTTTTGGCTATTCACCATCCGGCGGCCATGATGCAGGTTGCGGTGGGGTGCCCGTTGCTGGCCGGCCCATTAAGGGCTTGAGCCGAGTGAACCGGAGCGACTGGGGTCATTTCGCCAGGACGGCGAAATGAGGTCACCCAAATCAGGATGATTTGTGTGACCGACCCCACAAAGAGGAGGTGAGTGAGGGAAGCCGCAGGCCGAAAGCCCGGCCGGCCAGCAACGGGCACCCCACCGCAACCGGCCAACAAAGCCTTCGTTTCCGCAAAGAATCTAAAGAGAGCAGCTAGACAAACCCCAGCTCGAATGCTTTCAAGACAGCACGAGTACGATCACGAACACCAAGTTTGGACAGAATATTAGACACATGGTTTTTAACCGTGCCCTCAGCAACACCCAGCGTATTCGCAATTTCCTTGTTGCTATAGCCACCAGCCATCAGCCTCAGAATCTCCGTCTCACGCTCAGTAAGCGGATCCGGACGATCCAGCGCTGAGAATTGATTATCCAGGCCTTCAAGTCCTTTGAGCAGGCGCTCAGTGACGGCAGGTTTTACGATAGAGCCACCGCTGGCGACGGTTTTGATGGCGCCAACCAGTTCCTCCAGGGACACGTCCTTGAGCAGATAACCCCTGGCACCATTGCGAATCCCGGCAAGCACCAGGTCTTCGTCATCAAAGGTAGTGAGAATAATGGTGGGCGGCAGCTCGCCTGACTCTTTTAACTTGCGCAGCACCTCGACACCATTCATGCCAGGCATGCGCATATCGAGCAGAACCACATCGGGTGCCACCTCTGGAATCATGCGCACGGCTTCGGCGCCGTCCGGGGCCTCGGCAACCACCTCGATGTCCTCTGCCAGCTCAAGCAGACTGCGGACACCTTTGCGCACCAGGTTCTGGTCATCGACCAGCATCACTTTGATCATCATCTACTGTCCTTCCAGTGGCATCCAAAGATGCAGGGTAAAGCCCGCGCCGGGCGCTGACTCGAACTCCAGTTTACCGCCGAGCGCGTGCATGCGCTCGGACATGCCATCAAGTCCGTTTCCTGCACGCACATGTTTCGCCCCCCGACCATCGTCGCGCGCACTCATGGCGATGCCGCCCTGGGCCGTGGACAGACGAATCCAGAGGTTTCTGGCGCGCGCATGGCGAACGCTGTTGGTGATGATTTCCTGCGCGGCGCGCAACAGCACCTGGGCACGGTCCGGATCGATCATGACGTCCCTGGAGGGCAGGTCAAGATGAATTTTTGGCACCGGAACCCCCTGCGTCAGGGTCCGCAAAGCATCAGCCAGATCCACAAGGCCGTCCTGGCGCATATCACTGACCACCTCGCGGACATCTGCCAGCAGCAACTTGGCCAGGGCGTGAGCCTGTTGCACGTGTTCCAGTGATTTACCTTCCACCAGGTGGGTGACCACTTCCAGGTTCAGGGTCAGGGCCGTCAGATGATGACCGACCAGGTCATGCAGTTCGCGGGCGATTCTTACCCGCTCGGCAATTCGCGTGTTTTGCGCCAGGAGCGCCTGGGTCGCCTGCAACTCATGGTTCACCATGCGTAACTCATCCCGCGATTGCTTTTCGCGAATCAGCGCCAGCGAGCCGATAAAAACGAACAGGGATATTCCCAGTAATAATCCGGAGTTGATCAATGCATCCAGGGCGCCAATACCCGGTATTAACCACACCACCAGGCCAAGCAACATGGTTTGACCCAGCAACCAGATCGCCGCCCCGCCAAGGGGCAGCATCCAGGGCAGCAGGCCGGCGATTGGCAGCAGCAATATGCCCCCAATGGAACTGTCTGAAGCCAGGCTGACGACCAGGGCGGACAGGGTGAGCACACTCAGATAGGCAAGCCGGTGCCCGAGAGACGTTTTGCCCGGCAGGTATTGCAGGTAGTGCCAGTAGACCACGCCAAACAGCAATTGAGCGGACCAACAGCCGACGTAACGGGTCCACGGCAGCGGCACCTCCCGCAATGAGTCCAGGATAAACAGGGCCAGCAAGGCGCAGGTCCAGGTAAAAAGCCCCGCATAGCGCAGCAATTCTATCGGTCGTTGCTGGACGGCGGTTGGCTTCATGGGTTCCTGGCGGCTTGAGGTTACGTCTGCGATCTCAGGGCGCATAATAGCTCAGGTCAGCCAAGCTGCCCCAGGCCACTAGCCATGCATGATGATGAGACCGGAGTATCAGCCAGCACCAGCGCTGGCAGCATTGATGGCAATGCACAGGTAAAAAGTGGGGCCACCAGGGAACTTCACGGTGATGTCGGGCGCCTTGGCAATGTTCCGGACGAGTCGCTGCTTAAACTACTGGCGCGCTACGGGCTGCGTTTGACCATGGTTTCAGGCAACAGTGAGATTCCCGGGAGCTACTGGGGCGATGAGGAGGCTGGCCTGCTGGGCCGGCAATTACTGGCCCGACCGGATACACCAATCCACTCCATCCTGCATGAAGCATGTCACTACGTCTGCATGACCCCGGAGCGGCGTCTGGCGCTGGACACGGACGCAGGCGGGGAGTATGAAGAAGAGAACGGCGTGTGTTTTTTGCAAATACTGCTCGCAGACCATGTTGCCGGCTTTGATCGCGACAGAATGTTCCAGGACATGGATGGCTGGGGATATTCTTTTCGATTGGGGTCAGCTCAGGCCTGGTTTGAACGCGACGCTGAGGATGCCCGCAACTTTTTGTTGTCCCGCGGAATAATCGACAAGGATGCCGAGCCGACATGGAAACTGCGACAAAACTGACGATGGACATCGAACCGTGCGAAGTACATACGCGCCGTCTGCTGATGCGGCCCCTGCGCGCGGATGATGCCCCCGGCATGTACGCCATCTACTCCGACCCGCGAACGATGAAATACTGGTCATCCGTGACGATCTCGACGCTGGAAGACGCAGCGCGCATGGTGTTGGAAGATCTGCAACTGCAACTCGGTGGCTCGGCAGTATTCTGGGCCATCACACTACCGAGCACAGGCAGGGTGATCGGCAAATTTACCTTGTTCCGCATCGACAGGAAAAACCGCCGCGCGGAAATTGGCTATGTACTGAACCGGAAATTCTGGCGCAAGGGCTACGGCAGCGAGTCGCTGGCAGCCATGCTGGAGCTGTGCTTCGACGAGTTTAAATTGCATCGACTGGAAGCGGATATTGATCCAGAGAACGAAGCCAGCATCGGCTTACTGAAAAAATTTGGATTCCGCCAGGAAGGCCTGTTTCGTGAACGCTGGCGGTTGGGCGATGAATGGCGCGACAGCATCATGATGTCGCTCCTCGGTGCCACCTGGCAACTCGCCCGGGTACGTTGATAAGGCTACCTTGAACCGCTCAACCAGTCCCCAGCAAAGGCGCCAGCCAGCCTTGCTGCCAGGCCAGAGCCGCACCACCTGCAAGCAGGGCTGCAGCGAGCCACCAGGGCCATACGGCACGCTTGCGGCGTGTTGCGGCTTCTGTAAGCACCCGCTCCGGGCGTAAACCGGGCGCCTGCAGAATCAGGCGGCTGCGACCAATGCGTAACTCATCGCCACCGCGCAGATCCAGCTCTGTCACCTCCTCACCGTTAACCGTCACTCCAGAGCCGGCTTCAGCGCGCAGGCGCACCTGGTTTTCGCCAACCACGATACGCGCCATCAGTCCCGCACCTTGCTCTGCGTCTACCGGGATATCGAAATCGTCACCAATACCCAGGGTTACCTCGTCCTGCAAAGGAAATGACTGATTAATGACTGATCCGGAGGTGCCCTTCAGTTTATAAATCATGTGTTTTGTCCGGTGGAATAGTGCAGCAGGACCACAACCTGTGCGGCGATACCTTCACCCCTGCCACAAAATCCGAGTTTTTCAGTGGTTGTCGCCTTGACCGACACTGCGTTCTTATCCAGCGCCAGGTCATTGGCGATATTGTCTTGCATTGCCGCGATATGCGGCGCAATCTTCGGCTGCTCGCAGATCAGGGTGGCATCCAGGTTCGATACGCGATAGCCGCGCTGATGGATCATGGCCACCACGGCGCGCAGCAAATCCCGACTGTCCGCATTGGCCCAGGTCTCGTCATCAGGCGGAAAATGGTGCCCGATGTCGCCAAGCGCAAGCGCGCCGAGAAGGGCATCACACAGAGCGTGCAAGAGAACATCCCCGTCGGAATGGGCCTCAAGTCCATGGCTGTGAGGAATACGCACACCGCCCAGGACGACCTGCGAGCCCGGGCCAAAGGCGTGAACATCAAAACCCTGTCCGATACGCAAGGCATTCATTGGTCGAGCTCCATCTGGCGCAGGATCGCTTCGGCAACCGCCAGGTCGCCGGGCCAGGTTACTTTCAGGTTGGTTAATGCGCCACGAATCAGGCGTGGCCGGGCGCCGGCAGCTTCCATGGCGCCAGCCTCGTCGGTCGGCGGCAAATTGGCCGCCAGACGGGCGTCCAGCGCGCTTTCCAGCCGCCTGGTGGGAAACAGCTGGGGTGTTTGCGCCGCCCACAAACCCTCACGATCAATGGTTGATTCGATCACCGGCTCCTCCTCACCCGCAGAGCGTTTCAGGGTGTCACTGACCGGTACAGCCAGAATCGCCCCATCCTCGTTACTCAGACCATCGCGCAGAAGGCGATCCAGGGAAGGCCGGTCCAGGCAGGGACGCGCCGCATCATGCACCAGTACCCATTGGGCATCACTGCTTACGACCACATGCCGCAAGGCATTGCGTACCGAGTGAGCGCGCGTCTCGCCGCCGGCTACCCAGTCGACCGGCGTCGGACCGCGAAAACGCAGATTCATGAAATCGGTATCACCGGGCGCCAGGACCGCGGTCACGGCGCTGATCATCGGGTGCGCACACAGGCACTGTATGGTCCATTCAAGCATTGGCCGGCCAAGAAGCAACTGATATTGCTTCGGCTTAGCGGCGCCAGGCGCCAGGCGACGGCCTGCGCCCGCCGCAGGCACGATGGCGTGAACTTCAGGACTCCCGTGTTGCGCCCCGGTCATTGGCAATCAGGATCCATCAGCGCGCTGGTTCGGATCTTCTGATGGCGATTTCTCTGGCACCACCTGGATAAACTGCTCACCCTCGCGAATCAGGCCAAGCTCGCTGCGCGCACGCTCCTCCACGGCATCCAGTCGCTCACGCAGGTCTTCCACCTCGGCGCGCAATGCATTGTTGCGCTCCAGCAGCGAGGCGTTTTCAGCTTGTTGGGTCGCTACCCGGTCGCGCAATATGCTGATGTCGCTAACACCCCCATCGCCAAACCAGAGCCTCCCCTGCAAAAGCACCAGGACCAGCAGCAAGATGACAATAAGAACGCGCACGCGTGGTTCAGATCTTCAGGCCGGGAACGTTGGCGAAAGCGTCCCGCCCGGCATAGACCGCGCGATCACCCAGCGCCTCCTCGATACGCAACAGCTGGTTGTATTTGGCCATGCGATCGGAACGCGACAGCGATCCGGTCTTGATCTGGGTGGCCGAGGTTGCCACGGCAAGATCAGCAATCGTGCTGTCCTCGGTCTCGCCGGAACGATGTGAAATCACCGCGCCGTAATTGGACACTGCGGCCATCTGGATCGCGTTCAGGGTTTCAGTCAGCGTGCCAATCTGGTTGAATTTGATCAGAATCGCATTAGCGATGGAACGTTCGATGCCCTGCGCGAAAATACCCGTGTTGGTGACGAACAGGTCATCACCCACCAGCTGGCAGCGCGCGCCGGTCAGCCGTGAATGCACCGCCCATCCATCCCAGTCATCCTCGGCCATGCCGTCTTCAATGGAGATGATCGGATACTGCTTTACCCAACCATCCAGATACTCTGCAAACGCCTGGCTGTCGAAAGAGCGGCCTTCAGATGCGAAATGGTAGCTGCCGTCCCTGTAAAACTCGGTGGAAGCCACATCCAGGCCCAGGAAGACTTCCTCACCCAGCTTATAGCCGGCCTTATCGACCGCCTCGATAATTACCTCCACTGCAGACTCATTGGACGGCAGGTCTGGCGCGAAACCACCCTCATCACCCACCGCGGTGCTCAAGCCGCGTGCTTTGAGCACACCAGCGAGCGCATGAAACACTTCCGCGCCACAGCGCAGCGCTTCAGAAAAACTGGGCAGTCCCACCGGCAGAATCATGAATTCCTGCATATCCACACTGTTGTTGGCGTGGGCGCCGCCGTTGATGATGTTCATCATCGGAACCGGCAACTGCAATTTCTTGCTTTCCGCCAGATAGGCCCAGAGTGGCTGGCCATCGTGATTGGCAACGGCACGTGCCGCTGCCAGGGAAACGCCTAACAGCGCGTTCGCACCAAGGCGCGCCTTATTGGGCGTGCCGTCGAGCTCAATCATGGCCTGGTCGAGGGCGGCCTGATCACGCGCATCCATGCCGATCACCTTCGCGGCGATCTCTTGGTTAACATGACCGACCGCCTTGAGTACCCCTTTGCCGCCATAGCGCGTCGCGTCACCGTCACGCAGCTCGATGGCTTCACGAGCACCGGTCGATGCACCGGAAGGCACTGCAGCACGGCCAAAGCCGCCGGATGCGAGCCGGACATCAGCTTCAAGGGTGGGGTTGCCCCGTGAATCAATAATTTCGCGGGCATGGATGGAGGCGATTTCGGTCATGACTTGGGTCTCGGCAGGTTAGAGATTAAGCAGCTTATGGTGCTCTTCAGGCGTCCTGGTCGTGCCTGGAAATCAGACGTTTTACAGAACGTTCCATTGAGCACTCTATGGGGATTTTCCCCGCATTCAACTTACATCATAGAGCCCGGCATGGAATCTGGCTCCAGGGGCCACTCAAAAGCGGTCCTCAAGAAAAGGGTTGGCCTTGGCGACCGCATCGAGCTCGCGCAAGGTGACGAGCAACTCCTTCATCATGTCCATCGGCCAGGCGTTGGGCCCATCGGAAAGTGCCTTGGCCGGGTCGGGGTGCGACTCCATAAACAGTCCGGAGATTCCTACGGCCACTGCGGCGCGCGCCAGCACCGGCACGAACTCACGCTGCCCACCGGAGCTTGAACCCTGTCCGCCAGGCAACTGTACCGAGTGGGTACCGTCAAAGACGATGGGGCAGTCGGCTTCGCGCATGATGGCCAAAGCGCGCATGTCAGACACCAGGTTACCGTAGCCAAAAGAGGCGCCGCGCTCGCA
Organism: uncultured Gammaproteobacteria bacterium; assembly: GCA_942491555.1. GTDB lineage: Bacteria > Pseudomonadota > Gammaproteobacteria > Xanthomonadales > SZUA-36 > Marinihelvus. Next base: position 302,710 of record CALOBN010000002.1, on the reverse strand, counting down.
GGCCATAATCTGATCATTACCCGCTGCGCGCGCCTTGGCGATCACGTTTTTCATGTCCCACGGGGACAGGAACTGACCCTTTTTAATGTTAACCGGGCGGCCGGCCTGGGCAACCCGGGTGATGAAATTGGTCTGCCGGCACAGAAAGGCGGGTGTCTGGAGTACGTCGGCCACCTCCGCCACTTCGTGCATATTGGTGTCCTCATGAACATCGGTCAGCACCGGCACACCGACCTGGCTTTTCACCTCGGCAAGAATTCGCAGGCCCTCTTCCACACCCAGCCCGCGAAAGCTCTGGTGAGAGGTCCGGTTGGCCTTGTCAAACGACGACTTGTAGATAAAGGGTATGTCCAGCTCGCTGGTGATTTCCTTGAGGCGGCCGGCGGTATCAATGGCCAGCTGCTCTGATTCGATGACACAGGGGCCGGAGATCAGGAAAAAGGGATGTTCGAGGCCGACATCAAAGCCGCACAGTTTCACAGCGAGGCCACGCCGGCAGGAACTTCACCTTGTTGATGGGCCAGGGCCGCCTCGACAAAGCCGGTAAACAGAGGATGGCCGTCACGTGGTGTCGAGGTAAATTCGGGGTGGAACTGGCAGCCGATGAACCAGGGATGATCGGGCAGCTCAACAATTTCCACCAGCGTTTCATCCATGGACAATCCGGACAGCACCATCCCGTTCTGACGCAGGATGTCCCGATAGTTATTGTTGAACTCGTAACGATGCCGGTGTCGCTCGGTAATGATGTCTTCGCCGTACAGTCGACGCACCAGGGTGTCCTCGCCCAGCCGGCATCGTTGCCCGCCGAGACGCATGGTGCCGCCCATGTCTGACTCCTCTGAGCGCGTTTCTACTTTCCCGCTGCGATCCAGCCACTCGGTAATCAGGCCGATCACCGGATCGGGTGTATCGATGTCAATTTCCGTGCTGTTGGCTTTAGGCAGGCCGCACACATTGCGCGCGAACTCGACGACCGCGGCCTGCATGCCAAAGCAGATACCAAGGTAAGGAATGCGGTTTTCCCGGGCATAGCGAATGGTCTGGACCTTGCCTTCAAAACCACGCTCGCCAAACCCCCCGGGAACCAGGATGGCATCGACGTCCGCCAGCGCCTCGCGCAGAGCGTCACCGTCCAGATCTTCTGAATCGACCGCCTTGATATTGACCTTGATGCGGTGTCTCAGTCCACCGTGATGCAGGGCCTCGGTCAATGACTTGTAGGCATCCGCATGGTTCACATACTTGCCGACCATGGCCACGGTCACCTCAAAGCGGGTGTTTTCCATGCGATCAACCACTTCACGCCAGTCGTCAAGCTGCGCCGGCCCCGTGGTTTTAAGGCCCAGCTTTTCTACAACGATCTCATCCAGGCCCTGATCGTGCAGCAGCATGGGAATTTCATAAATGCCGTGGCGTGCATCAAGTGCCGAGATGACCGCTTTTTTGGGAACGTTTGTAAACAGTGCAATCTTGTTGCGCTCCTCTTCGGTAATCTCATTTTCGCAACGACACAAAAGGATGTCGGCCTGGATACCGATTGAGCGCAGCTCTTTTACCGAATGCTGCGTGGGCTTGGTCTTGGTCTCGTTGGCCGCCTTGATAAAGGGGATCAGTGTGAGGTGCATAAACAGCGCCTGATCACCATATTCGACACCCAGCTGGCGGATTGCCTCGAGAAACGGACTGGCCTCGATGTCACCTACCGTGCCACCGATTTCAATCATGGCCACATCAAAGCCCTCAGCGCAGCGCAGCACCGCGGCCTTGATCTCGTCGGTAATATGCGGAATGACCTGTACCGTACCGCCCAGGTAATCGCCGCGGCGCTCCTTGGCGATGACATCGGCATAAATCCGGCCCGTGGTGACATTGTTCACCTGGCCCATGCGCGTGCGAACGAAACGCTCATAGTGACCCAGATCGAGGTCGGTTTCCGCCCCGTCCTGGGTAACATAGACCTCGCCATGCTGAAACGGACTCATGGTTCCGGGGTCGACATTGATGTAAGGATCGAGCTTCATCAACGTAACGTTAAGGCCACGCGATTCGAGGATTGCGGCCAGCGAGGCCGATGACAGGCCCTTACCCAAGGATGAAACAACGCCACCAGTGACGAATACGAGAGATGTCATGCCAGAACCCGAGTGTGACAATGGAAGAAGCCCGGGACAGGATTATACTCACCGCCGCGGCCCGAGGCGACCTGCCATATCGGTCGCCGGGCCAGAAACATGCAACCCTGTCCGACAGCCCGCGAGACAAAATGCCGCTTGGCAGAGACGGTTTTTCCGCTATCATCGGGTTCAAATTCGGCACCGGCATCCGGTCCACCCTCCACGGAGATTTCCGCTGAGATGAGTTCAGCCAGATACCAGGCCCAGGACATTGAAGTCCTGTCCGGCCTTGAACCTGTACAACGCCGCCCGGGCATGTACACCGATACGACCCGGCCCAACCACCTGGCGCAGGAAGTTATCGACAACAGTGTCGATGAAGCCCTTGCCGGCCACAGCCACCAGATCACGGTCACGCTGCATGAAGATGGTTCAGTCGAAGTTGCCGACGATGGCCGCGGCATGCCCGTGGATATTCATCCCGAGCATGGCATCCCCGGCATTGAATTGATCCTGACCCGTTTGCATGCGGGCGGTAAGTTTTCCAACGACAACTACCAGTACTCCGGCGGACTGCACGGGGTGGGTGTGTCGGTGGTCAATGCCCTTTCCACCGACCTGGAGGTCTGGGTCAAGCGCGACGGCAAGGAATACCACATCGCTTTCCAGGACGGCGCCAAGACCAGCGAGCTCAAAGAAGTCGGAGAGGTCGGCCGGCGCAACACGGGCACCCGGGTCCGCTTCTGGCCTGACCCTAAGTACTTCGACAGCGACAAGATTTCAGTCAAGCGCCTGCGTCACCTGTTGCGCGCCAAGGCGGTGCTGTGCCCCGGTCTGTCGGTCACGCTGATCGTCGCCAAAGCGGGCGAAAAGGAGACCTGGCAATACGAGGATGGTCTGGCCGAGTACCTGCTGACGGAAATGGGCGGCCAGCAACTCCTGCCCGTGGTGCCGTTTACCGGCGACATGCGGGGCACCGATTCCGAAGTAGCCTGGGCCCTGTCGTGGGTGCCGGAGGGTGTCCCGATCCAGGAAAGTTATGTCAACCTGATCCCTACCGCCCAGGGCGGTACACACGTTAACGGACTGCGCACCGGCCTGGTCGAATCACTGCGCGAGTTCTGCGAGTTACACAATCTGCTGCCGCGCGGCGTCCGCCTGGCGCCGGAAGATGTCTGGGACCGGGTTGGCTACATCCTGTCTGTGCGCATGGGTGACCCGCAGTTCAGCGGCCAGACCAAGGAGCGGCTCTCCAGTCGTGCCGCGGCCTCGTTTGTTTCCGGAGTCGCCAAGGACGCCTTCAGCCTGTGGCTGAACGAACACGTCACCGACGGTCAGGAAATTGCCCGCCTGGCAATTGAAAATGCGCAAACGCGCATGAAAAAAAGCAAAAAAGTGGCGCGCAAGAAAATCACCTCGGGTCCGGCATTACCCGGCAAACTTGCCGACTGCTCCAGCGAGGACCTTTCGGTAACCGAGTTGTTCCTGGTGGAAGGTGATTCGGCTGGCGGCTCCGCCAAGCAGGCCCGTAACCGTGAGTACCAGGCCATTCTGCCGCTGCGCGGCAAGATCCTGAACACCTGGGAGGTCGACTCTGATGCCGTGCTGTCCAACCAGGAGGTGCACGACATCTCCGTGGCCATCGGAGTAGACCCGGGGTCAGAAAATATAGGAGGCCTGCGCTACGGCAAGGTGGTCATCCTGGCCGATGCGGATTCTGATGGTTTGCATATCGCCACGCTGCTCACTGCCCTGTTTCTGCAGCATTTCAGGCCGCTGGTGGAGACCGGACATATCTTCGTGGCCATGCCGCCGCTGTACCGTATCGATGTGGGCAAAGAAACCTTTTACGCCCTGGATGCAGAGGAACGCGCCGGGGTGATGGAGCGCATTGCCGCAGAAAACAAGAAGGGCAAGATTTCCGAGACGCGCTTTAAGGGTCTTGGCGAGATGAACCCCCTGCAGCTGCGCGAATCCACCATCGACCCGGACACGCGGCGGCTGGTGCAGCTGACCATCGAGGATGAGCGCGGCACCCAGCAACTGATGGACATGCTGTTGTCCAAGAAACGGGCTTCAGACCGCAAAATCTGGCTTGAAGATAAGGGCGACCTCGCCACCATCTGAGTTCACGCCACCTGTGGGACCAATGAGCGACCTGCTCAGGGCCCCTGATTAAATGACATGACAAAACACCAGAAAATGACACGATGAACGAACTGACCCGAAGCTTTTCAGATTACGAACAGGTGCCGCTGAAAGACTATGCCGAGCGGGCCTATCTCGACTATTCGATGTACGTGGTGCTGGACCGCGCCCTGCCGCATATTGGTGATGGCCTGAAACCGGTGCAGCGACGCATTGTCTATGCGATGAGCGAGCTGGGACTGTCCGCCGCGTCAAAACACAAAAAATCCGCCCGCACCGTCGGTGATGTGCTGGGTAAATTTCACCCGCATGGCGACTCGGCCTGCTACGAGGCCATGGTGCTCATGGCGCAACCGTTCTCCTACCGCTATCCGCTGATCGACGGCCAGGGCAACTTCGGCTCGCCGGACGATCCAAAAAGCTTTGCGGCCATGCGTTACACCGAGTCACGCCTTGCCCCTTATGCGAAGTTGCTGCTCGGCGAACTGGCCATGGGCACGGTGGACTATCAGCCTAATTTTGACGGCACGCTGAAAGAACCCGTCCTGTTGCCCTCAAGAGTGCCCAACGTGCTGCTTAACGGCAGCACCGGCATCGCGGTCGGTATGTCCACGGACATTCCCCCGCACAATCTGCGCGAGGTGGTCAGCGCCTGCATTCGCCTGCTGGATGAACCCAAAGCCACGGTGGCGGAATTATGCGAACACGTGAAGGGCCCTGACTTTCCGACCGATGCAGAAATCATCAGTCCGCCCGAAGACCTGATGTCGCTGTACGAGACGGGCAACGGCTCGGTGAAAATGCGCGCCGTGTGGGAAAAGCAGGACGGCGATATCGTGCTGACCGCCCTGCCCCACCAGGTATCCCCGGCCAAGGTGCTGGAGCAGATCGCGGCGCAAATGCGCGCCAAGAAACTGCCCATGGTGGAGGATCTGCGCGATGAGTCGGACCATGAGAACCCAACCCGCCTGATTATCGTGCCGCGTTCCAACCGCGTGGATCTCGAGCAGGTCATGAACCACCTGTTTGCCACCACCGATCTGGAGCGCAACTACCGCGTCAACCTCAACATCATCACCATGGATGGCAAGCCACGGGTGCTGAACCTGCGCAGCCTGCTGAAAGAGTGGCTGTCGTTCCGCACAATCACGGTGACCCGGCGCCTGGAACACCGCCTCGACCAGGTGGTCGACCGGCTGCACATTCTGGAAGGCCTGTTAATTGCCTACCTGAACATTGACGAAGTGATTCACATCATTCGCACCGAGGATGAGCCCAAGCCGGTGCTCATGGACAGCTTCTCGATTACCGCGACGCAAGCCGAGGCTATCCTCGAGCTGAAATTACGCAACCTCGCCAAGCTGGAAGAGATGAAGATCCGCGGCGAGCAGGACAAGCTGGAAGACGAGCGCAAAGGGCTGGAGAAAATTCTCGGCTCAAAGGCGCGCATGAAAACGCTGATCAAGAATGAGCTGCTCGAGGACGCCGGGCAATATGGTGATGAGCGCCGTTCACGCATCGTGGTGCGTGATGCCGCCCAGGCCCTCAAAGAAGAGGACCTGGTCGCCTCCGAACCCTGCACCATCGTGTTGTCCCAGTCCGGATGGGTACGTGCCGCCAAGGGCCATGACATCGACCCGGCCAGCCTCAACTTCAAGGCCGGCGACGAATTCCGCCATGCAGCCCGCGGGCGGAGTAATCAGCAGGCCGTATTCCTTGACTCAAACGGCCGCGCCTACGCCCTGCCCGCGCATACACTGCCGTCAGCCCGCAGCCTGGGTGAACCACTTACCAGCCGCTTCAACCTCAACGAGGGTGCGCGCTTTTTGTACGCCCTCGCCGGCAACAGTGATCAACGTGTCCTGCTGGCATCCAGCTTTGGCTATGGTTTCATCACCGAGCTGGAAAACCTGCACAGCCGTATGAAAGCCGGCAAGGCGATGTTGACCGTTAAGGGCGGTGCCGAACCCGTGATGCCGGCGGTGATTGAGTCTGCCGGGGCTGACACCATTATCTGTGCCACCTCGGACGGCTATCTGTTGGTCTTTCCGCTCAGCGAGCTCCCGGAACTGGCCAAGGGCAAGGGCAACAAGCTGATCCAGATTCCCCCCAAGCGACTGAAAGCCGGTGAGGAAACCATGACCGGCATTGCAGTCAAGGCGCCGGGACAGGAAATCCTGGTGTGGTCCGGTAAACGCTATTTGCGCATGGGTGACAAGGATCTGGAGCACTACCGTGGGGACCGGGCCAAGCGCGGCCGCAAATTGCCCCAGGGCTTTCGCCACGTATCACTGATCGAACTGGCACCCTCCTGAGTTAAATCAGGCGGGCGCTAATTCAGGAGAATTCCGGGCGCGTCTCCACCGTTGGATGCAACTCGCTCAGGGCAACCGATAAGCCGTTCGCGGTCACCACGCGCGCATGGTAGCGCTTCAGGCGGCGCGGCTCAGGCACACCGCATGAGTGCGAGATGGTTGCGACTTCTTTCTTCATATTCATCGCGTAATTTGCCACCCGCACGGCTTTGTCCGCCGGGTCAAGGCCGCGCTGCAGGCGCTTGTCATGCGTGGTGATGCCCGTGGGACAGGTATTACGATTACATTTCAAGGCCTGGATGCAGCCCAGGGCAAACATGAATCCGCGCGCCGAGTTCACCGCATCGGCACCCGCGCAGAGCGCCCAGGCTACTTCCGAGGGCGTCACCCGTTTGCCGGAAGCGATCACGCGGATGCGCCCGCGCAGGCCGTATTCATTAATTTTATCGACCAGCAGGGGTAGCGACTCGCGAATGGGCAGGCCCATTTCATCCATCAACGGCTGCGGTGCAGCCCCGGTGCCCCCATCACCGGAATCGACGGTAATAAAGTCCGGCGCTGACTCCAGGCCGCGCTCATGAATAAGCCGGAAGAACTCATCCATCCAGCCATAGGCGCCGATCACTGCCTTGAACCCCGTGGGCAGACCGCTCACATCACGAATATGGTTGATCATGTCGAGCAGATCACCCAGGGAACTGATCTCCGGATGCCGGTTAGGGCTGATGGATGCCTGGCCCTCGGGGATGCCGCGGATTTCCGCGATTTCCCGGGTCACCTTGGCCGCCGGCAAAATACCGCCCTTGCCGGGCTTCGCTCCCTGGGAGAGTTTCAGCTCGATCATCTTGACCTGTGGCACCTCACCGATTTCCCGCAGACGTTTATCGGATAACCGGCCATGCTCATCGCGTACGCCGTACTTGGCGGTGCCGATCTGGAAAACCACATCGCAGTCTCCTTCCAGGTGCCACGGCGCCAGGCCGCCCTCACCCGTGTTGAGCCAGATGCCGGCCATTTTCGCGCCGCGTGACAGGGCCCGAACGGCGGGACGTGACAGGGAGCCATAGCTCATGGCAGAAATATTGAAGTAGGACGTCGTCTCGTAGGGTTGCCGGGCCCCGGGACCGAAGAGAATCGGCGTGACGTCATGAATCTCTTCTTCCAGCTGGGGAAACATGCAGTTGGCGAACATCACGGTGCCTTCCGGCCAGAGATTCTTGGTGGAGCCGAAAGCGCCCGTGTTGTTTACATCCTTGGCCGCCCTGTCAGCCCAGTTACGCTGCGCGCGGTTAAACGGCAACTCCTCCCTGTCCATGGCAAAAAAGTACTGACGGAAAAACTCGCCCAGGTGCGTAAAAAAGTCCCTGAAGCGGCCAACCACCGGATAGTTCCGCCGGATCGTATCGGTGCTGCGGTACTTGTCATAAAAATAGCTGCCGAGAATGATCAGCAGTCCTGTGCCTATGACAAACACGAACAGGGTGGCCATCCACTCAAGGGCGTGGAGTACCAGGGGTGGAACTTCAAACATGCATAATCTCCTGAGCCTGTACGGTTCTTGTCCGGTCCAGCGAGTACCGGTAGCCGGCCCTAGTTGGCGGTATTACCCTGCAGCCAGATGGTGCTGGCCATGCGTCCACCGTCTGGATTACGGCGATGGGAATAAAATCTTTGCGAATCAGTATAGGTGCACAAGTTACCGCCATGAACGGACTTCACCCCGGCGCGTGTCAGCAAGGCACGCGCGATGACCGCCAGATCAGCATGCACCTTGCCATTCATGGTTTCAAAGCCTTCTTTCAGCCACGGCAGTTGCGCCAGGAACTGTTCGCGAAACGCCGTCCCGACCTCGTAGGCACCCACGCCGATCCCCGGGCCAATCCAGGCCATCAGGCTTTGCGGCTCAACCGGCATGGCCGTTACGGTGTTTTCCAGTACCCCGGCCAGCAGACCGCGCCAGCCGGCATGCGCAGCGGCGACGACCTGCGCATCAGCGTCACAAAACAGGACCGGCAAACAATCCGCGGTCAGGATGGTACAAGCCACGCCAGGGGTAGCACACCAGGCAGCATCCGCCTCGTTGTCCTGTTCCGACAAGACCTCGCGCCGCAGAACGCGCGCACCGTGCACCTGTTGTAACCAACCAGGCCCGGAGGGCAGCCAGGCACCGAAGCGCGCGCGGTTTTCCGCCACCCGTGCGGGATCATCAGCCGTGGCTGCGCCGAGATTCATGCTCGCGAAACCGCCCTCGCTGACGCCACCAGCGCGGGTTGTGACAAAGGCGCGTACGGCTCGTGGTGCCGGCCAATCCGGCTCCAGGCGGCTGGCGTGCTTCGCATCCGCCTGGAGTTGATCGGCACCCTGACCAGGTTGTTTTGGATCAGTCACCCTGCGGCCTCCTCGCGCAAGACTGCCAGGACAGCTTGCAGGTCTGCCGGCAATGGTGCGTCAAAACGTCGCAGGCCACTGCCTTCCGGATGTTTTAAACGGAGTGTTCGCGCATGCAATGCCTGGCGCCCCAGTTCAGCAAAAGCATCCTGCAGGCGCGCATCAGGCTTGAGCACGGGCCCTGGCCGCGTGCCATAGAGAGGGTCAGCCACCAGCGGATAACCCAGGTGCTGCATATGCACGCGAATCTGGTGGGTGCGCCCTGACTCAAGCGAAACCTCGACGTGGGTGTATTGTTCAAAAGACTCGAGCACCCGATAGTGACTCACGGCAGGTTTGCCGTCATCGACCACGGCCATGCGAATGCGGTCGCGCGGATGGCGCCCGATCGGCGCATCCATGGTCCCCGGTCCTTTAACCTCACCTTGCACAATGCACTCATAAACGCGACTCATGCTGCGGTCCTGCAACTGGCTGACCAGGCTGGTGTGCGCGCGCAGGCTGCCTGCGACCACCATGACGCCGGTGGTGTCCTTGTCCAGACGGTGCACAATGCCGGCGCGCGGCAGCGTCTCCAGCGACGGGCGATGAAAGAGCAAGGCATTCTGCAGGGTGCCATCGGGATGCCCGGCGGCCGGATGCACGACCAGCCCGGCAGGCTTATCGAGCACCAGCAGATCATCGTCCTCATAAATGATATCCAGGGGAAGGTCCTGGGCCGTTACTTCCCCTTCCAGCTCCAGCTCGGCCTTCAGCACCAGCTGTTCGCCCCCCGAGAGGCGCTGGCTCGGTTTGACACGACGGCCGTCGATCCTCAGCGCGCCCTCGCGAATCCACTTTTGCAGACGCGCACGGGAATAGTCCGGCAGCAGCTCACCGGCGACCTGGTCCAGCCTTGCGCCGGCGTGATGCCGGTCTATCTGAAGATCATGCGCGATGCGCTGTGCCATGAATTACCCCCTGTTACCGGCATTGTAGGCGGCACCCCGAACTAGTGAAAGAAACAGCAATGGGCTATCATGCCGAGGCTGTATCCGCTGTACCCGAATCGCCGGAAAATCCATGAATCAATTGCTCCCGTCAAGCGTTCCAATGTTGAGATTACTCGTTCTGTTAGTGCTTGCCATGACCCTGACCTTGGGTTTAAGCGGCTGCAACAAGGATGACGAGCTTGACACACGCACCGCAGAAGAACTCTATGCCGACGCGAAGTCATTGCTGGACAAAGGCAACTACCAGGGTGCGGTGCGCGACTATCGCGTATTGCAAACCCGCTATCCTTTCGGACGTTATGCCGAGCAGGCACAGCTTGAAATGGCCTATGCCTTTTACAAAGCCGGCATGCCCGAGCAGGCCCTGGCAACGGCCGACCGCTTTATGCGCATGTACCCGACCCACCCCAATATTGATTACGCCTTCTACATTCGCGGCTTGACCAACTACGACCAGCGCGTGGGATTTCTCGAGAAGATGTTTCCCAGCAGGGTCCGCGACCGTGACCAGAGCGCCGCCCTGGAAGCCTTTCAGGATTTCGATGAACTCTGCAGCCGTTTTCCGGACAGCCGCTATTGCCCGGACGCGCGCCAGCGCATGGTTTACCTGCGCAACAACCTGTCGTATTTTGAAATCGATGTAGCCAACTATTACATGCGACGCAAAGCCTATGTAGCCGCCGCCAATCGCGCCCGCTATCTGTTGCAGACATACCCGGGTTCGCCTGAGGCCGGCACGGCGCTGACGGTGTTACACCGCGCCTACACCAATATGGATATGCCGGAGCTGGCGGAGAGTTCCATGGAGGTTCTTGAGTACAACTACCCCGACCACCCGTATGTGACCGGCAAGGATGAGAAAGAAGGCTTTTTCAGCAAGCTGTGGCCCTTCGGTAAAGACTGACCCTTTCCCTCATCCCTTCGGGGAAAACGCCTCCCGCCAACCCGAGGTAATCGGGTAGCGACGGTCACGCCCGAAGCCCCTTGAAGTAATCCTGGTACCCGGTGCACCCTGGCGACGTTTATATTCGTTCATCAGCACCATCCCGGCCACCCGGCGCACCATGGCTTCATCAAAACCCTCTGCCACGATGTCGTGGATGGTCCAGTCCTGATCGACAAATCGATGTAACACCTGGTCCAGGATCTCATAGGCCGGCAGGCTGTCCTGATCCTTCTGATCCGGACGCAGTTCGGCCGACGGCGGACGATCGATCACCGCCTGCGGGATGGCCGGTGATAACTGATTTCGCCAGCGGCAAAGGTCATAGACCCGGGTTTTCAGGCAATCCTTCAGCGGCGAAAACCCGCCGCACATATCGCCATATATGGTGCTGTAACCCACCGCCAGCTCACTCTTGTTGCTGGTGGCCAGGGGCAGCCAGCCAAACTTGTTGGACAGCGCCATCACCAGGTTGCCACGAATTCGCGCCTGCAGGTTCTCCTCGGTGACATCCTCCGCCACCCCCTTAAAAGACGGCGCAAGGCCCGTAATCAGTGCATCGAAAGCGGGCTCAATATCAATAATGCGGTAGTCCACACCCAGGGTCTCCGCCTGCTCGCGCGCCAGGTCGAGACTGAGGCCGGATGTGTGGCGCGAGGGCATCATCACACCATGCACCTTGTCAGCGCCCAGGGCATCGACGGCCAGGGCGAGGGTAAGCGCCGAATCAACCCCGCCGGACAGCCCGAATACCACCTCTTTAAAACCGTTTTTGTGGATGTAGTCACGCAGGCCGCGCTCAAGCACCCGGTACCATTCCTCTTCCTGATCGCACGGCGGCGCCGGCCAGTCGTGGGCCTGAAATTGCCGGGTACTATGCACGTAGTCTGCGATAAGCAGGCCGTCCTGGCACAAAGGACCCAGGGCCTGGCGTTGCCCGTCTGCGCCTGTCAGCGTCGAGCGTCCATCGAACACCAGCTCGTCCTGCCCGCCCACCAGGTTGCAGTAAACGACAGGCATGCCGTTTTCGCGGCTGCGATCAGCAAAAACTGCATCGCGCACCGCCTGTTTTTCATCGTGGTACGGGGAAGCATTGGGCACCAGCAAAATCTCGGCACCAGCATCGCGGGCCATGGCACCTGGGCCTGCTTGCCAGGCATCCTCACAGATCAACACCCCGCAGCGCACACCCATGCAATCGACGACCAGGGGTGCATCACCGGCACTGAAGTAGCGCGCCTCGTCAAACACGGCGTAGTTGGGCAGGAGCTGCTTGTGATAGCGACCCAGCACCTGGCCGTCGCGAAGCCAGCTGACACTATTGAAGCGCTTGCCGCCCTCGGACCAGGGGTGACCGAGGACCACATCGATTCCACTGATCTGCTGCGTGAGTGCGGTGAGCTGATCATGTACCTGGCGCATAAAACCGGGCCGCAGGAGCAGATCCTCCGGCGGGTAGCCGGTCAGGGCAAGCTCGGGAAACAGCAGCAGGTTCGCGCCGGCCTCACGGGCCTGCGCGACACAGCGCAGCACGCGCTGTGCGTTGCCGGGCACATCCCCGACCAGGAAATCCTGCTGGGCCAGGGCCAGGCGCATCAGGCGGGTACCTGGTGGCGGCAGCCGGGCACTCCTAGGCCAGCGCCTCGCTGATCGCGCGGCCCAGGTCGGCAGGCGAGTTAACCGTGCTGACGCCGGCTTCTTGCAGAGCTGCAAACTTGGCCTCGGCGGTGCCCTTGCCACCGGCAATAATGGCACCGGCGTGGCCCATACGCTTGCCAGGGGGCGCCGTCACGCCGGCGATATAGGCCACCACCGGCTTGGTGACGTTATCGGCAATAAATTCGGCCGCTTCTTCTTCGGCCGTGCCCCCGATCTCGCCGACCATGATGATGCCCTCGGTTTCCGGGTCGTCCTGAAACAGGCGCAAGGTATCAATAAAGTTCATGCCATTGATCGGGTCGCCACCGATACCGATACAGGTGGTCTGGCCCAGGCCCGCCTGGGTGGTCTGGTAGACCGCCTCGTAGGTCAATGTTCCGGAGCGTGACACCACGCCCACGCGGCCCTTGGCATGAATGGAGCCGGGCATGATGCCGATCTTGCATTCCCCGGGCGTAATGATGCCGGGGCAGTTGGGACCGATCAGGCGCGTATCGTCCATCTCGCTCAGGACCGCCTTTACTTTCATCATGTCGTGAACCGGAATGCCCTCGGTGATCGCCACGATCAACTTGATACCGGCATCAGCGGCTTCCAGGATCGCATCGGCCGCAAAGGGCGGCGGCACGTAAATAACGGTTGCATCGGCACCCGTCTCGCTGGCCGCATCGGCCACCGTGTCAAAAACCGGCAGGCCGAGGTGGGACTGTCCACCTTTGCCCGGGGTTACACCACCGACCAGTTTGGTGCCGTAGGCCAAAGCCTGCTCGGAATGAAACGTACCCTGGCTGCCGGTAATTCCCTGGCAGATGACTTTTGTATGGCTGTTGATCAGGACACTCATGCGCCTTCTCCCCCTGCTTGCTCTTGTGCTTTCCTGGCGGCGGCAACCACGCGTTGCGCCGCATCGTTCAAATCGACAGCTGAAATGAGGGTGAGATTACTGTCTGCCAGCATCTGCCGACCCTGCTCGGCGTTGGTGCCTTCCAGGCGCACCACGATAGGCACCTCAACTCCGACCTCGGAAACGGCCTGAATGATGCCTTCGGCGATCTGGTCACAGCGCACGATACCGCCAAAAATATTAACCAGGATCGCTTCCACGTTGTCTCCGGAAAGAATCAGCTTGAAGGCTTCCTTGACGCGCTCGGCATTGGTGCCACCGCCCACATCCAGGAAATTGGCCGGTTCGCCGCCGTTAAGCTTGATGACATCCATGGTGGCCATGGCCAGGCCGGCGCCGTTCACCATGCAGGCGATATTGCCATCCAGGGTGACGTAATTCAGGTCGTGGTGGCTGGCCTCGACCTCGGTGGGGTCTTCCTGCGCTTCATCGCGCATTTCAGCCAGGTCAGGGTGACGGAACAGCGCATTCTCGTCGGCATTGATCTTTGCGTCCAGCGCGATAAGGTCATCATTGCCGTCGATAATCAGCGGGTTAACTTCCACCAGGCTCAGATCCTTGTCCTTGAACAGGTCATAGAGCGCCGACATGATTTTTGTCAGTTGCCGGACGTGCTTGGCAGACAACCCCATGCCAAAGCCCATCTTGCGGGCGTGATAGGGCAGGAAGCCGGAAGTGTTATTGATTCGAACGTTGACAATCTTTTCCGGGGTATCGGCGGCAACCTGCTCAATATCGACGCCGCCGGCGGCAGAACCCATAAAGGTCACGCAGCGATGACCCCGGTCTACGAGAGCCGACAGATACAGCTCGCTCTCGATATCGGTTGCCTCGGCGATCAGCACGCTGTCGACGGGCAAGGCGCGCCCGCCGGTCTGATAGGTGGTGATGGACATGCTGAGCATGCGCTCGGCCTCGGCGCGGACCTCGTCCAGGCTGCGAACCAGCTTGACGCCGCCCGCTTTGCCCCGTCCACCGGCATGAACCTGGGCTTTAACCACCCACATATCGCCACCCATTTCCCGCGCAGCTTCAACAGCTTGCTCGGGGCTTGTGGCATTGATGCCCGCCGGAACGGGAATGCCATAGCTGGCGAAGAGCTCCTTCGCCTGATACTCATGAAAATTCATCGGGTCTCCCTGGTGCAACGCCTGAGGGTTGCCTGCAGTAAAAAAACCGGCGCGGATCGCGGCAAACAATCATGGTCACCGTAAAGCGCCGAAACAGCCCGCTATTGTCCTTGGTTTCGAAGCGCAAATCAAAACGTCCGGGCCGTTCAAGCGCGGCCCCTACAGTGCTGCAAAGGATTGCTATACTGCGCGCAGCGCTGCGGTCCGGGTCCGCCCGCAGACCGGCGGTCTGAAAACGCTCTCATGGGAAGGAGTCCCATGAGAAAGGGTCTCACGAGGAAATACAGGGGGCTGGATTGAATTACCGGGCAAGCAAGGAGGTCCTTGAATGTACAAGGTGACCGATATCTCCGGATATCCGCTGTCTCCCGCTCTGACCTATCGCGTGGTCAACTATCTGAATTACTTCCGGCTGTTTGTCAGCGTCGCACTGGGGATTGCCTACCTGGCCGGGGGACTGGTCGCGGCGGAAACCCTGCAAAATTCGAGCCTGGCCGGCGCAGTACTGATGGTGTACTTCGTCTTTTCGTTGTATTTCGTCTTCGCAGCGCGCCGCAAGGACGACGCCTTCTACCACCTGGCACTGCAGTCCCTGGTGCTGGACGTCTTGCTCATATCCCTGCTCCTGTTTACCTTTGAAGGCGTGGCCGTGCTGTTGGTTTTTGTGGGCGCCTCGGCGGGCATCATCCTGCCGCTCAGGCTGGCCTTGCTGGTGGCATCGCTGGCGGCAGTGGCGATCATCGTGCAACCGCTTCTTATTGGTCTTGGTGGGGCCGTGAGTACCGGGCGCATGCTCGCCTCGGGCTTCTACGGGATAACCATCCTGGTCATTACGGTGCTCACCCACCTGTTGGCCAACTGGGCGCGGGATTTTCGCCTGATCGCCGAGCGGCAGGCACAGACCGTCTCGCGCCTCGAGCAGGTCAATGAACTGATTATCCGCCGGCTGCGCAGCGGCGTGCTTGCCGTGGGCACAGACGGCAAGATTCGCATGATGAACGAGTCTGCCTGGTTTTTGCTCGGCAGCCCGCCGGCTTCGGAACGAACCCTGAGCCAGTTATCGCCGGAATTGCGCATCGCGCTGGAAGAGTGGCGCAACGATCCGCGACTTGAACCACGCACCCTCGCCTTGAATGCCAGCCAGGCCGAGGTGGTGCCAAAATTCGTCAATCTGCCGGGTGGCCGGGATATTTCCACCATTATCTTTCTGGAAGATAATGACGTGGTCTCCCAACGCGCCCTGGAAATGTCCTCTATCTCGCTGGCCAAGCTGTCCACCAGCATTGCCCATGAAATCCGCAACCCACTCTCGGCCATCAGCCATGCGGCCCAGCTACTGGGCGAGGAGGAGGGCATGGATGAGGGACAGGAACGCCTGGTGGACATCATCCGCAAGCAATCCAAGCGCATGAACGGCATTATTGAAAACATCCTGCAAATGTCCCGGCGCGAGAAGTCACAGGTGGAGCTGTTGCAGCTCGAACCATGGCTGCAAGAACTGCTGGCCGAATTCCAGGGTGCCTATACCGAAAGCCGCTTTGAATTACAGCTGCCGGGTGGGGATGGGACCGTAACCATCCTGTTTGACCGCAGCCAGTTGCACCAGGTGCTGTGGAAACTCATGGAAAACGCTCTGCAACACCTGGGCAAGGACAATGCAACGCCCCTCCTGGCGCTGCACCTGGAAGTTGAGCGGGACAGTGGTTATTGCATTCTGAGCGTCGAGGACAACGGCAAAGGCATTCCTGAAGACAAGGTCGGCCAGATTTTTGAACCTTTTTACACCACCAGGAAGGAAGGCACAGGCCTGGGGCTGTATATTGCCCGTCAGCTGTGCGAGGCCAACCAGGCTGAACTGACCGTGGAATCCAGGCCGGGGCAAGGCACCCGTTTTCGCATTCGCATGGCCCTGGCCAGCGGCAGCATGGCGCAGGAATTTGATCTGGAAGGTTTTGCACCACAACCCCTCAGGAAACCCGCATGAACGACTCGCAACGCGTATTGATTATTGATGACGAGCCGGACATCCGGGAACTGCTGATTCTTACCCTGAGCCGCATGGGCCTGGATGTGACCGCCGCTGAGGACCTGGGCCGTGCCCGACGCGCGCTGGCCTCACAGGACTTCAGCTTCTGCCTGACCGACATGCGCCTGCCGGATGGCAACGGGCTGGACCTGGTAGCCGAGATTACCGAGGCTCACCCGGAGCTGCCAGTGGCGGTGATTACTGCACATGGCCGGGTTGAAGACGCCGTGCAGGCACTGAAGATGGGTGCCTTTGATTTTGTCAGTAAACCCGTCGACCTGGACATGCTGCGCAAGCTGGTCAACACGGCACTGAAACTGCGTGCCGGCGAGAAGGTCAGCGCAGATACGGCAAACAGCCCCGCGGGCGTTGAAGCGCCGGAGCTCGGACGAATGATTGGCAGCTCACCGGCCATGGAGCGCGCCCGTTCCATGATCCGTAAGCTGTCACGCAGCCAGGCGCCGGTATTGATTTCGGGCGATTCCGGTTCCGGCAAGGAGCTGGCAGCGCGACTGATTCATGACCTGGGCCCACGGGCCGATAAGCCCTTTGTGCCCGTGAACTGCGGCGCGATACCCACCGAGCTGATGGAAAGCGAGTTTTTTGGTCACCGCAAGGGCAGCTTTACCGGCGCCACCGAGGACAAGCAGGGACTCTTCCAGGCTGCCGATGGCGGCACCCTGATGCTGGATGAAGTAGCGGACCTGCCGCTGCACATGCAGGTCAAACTGCTGCGCGCCATCCAGGAAAAAGCGGTGCGGCCGATTGGCGCGCGCGAAGAACTGGCCACCGATGTGCGAATTCTCAGCGCCACCCACCAGGCCCTGAAACCGCTCGTCCAGGAGGGCAAATTCCGCAGCGATCTGTATTTTCGCCTGAATGTTATTGAGCTGGCCATGCCCAGCCTGCAGGACCGGGAGGGTGATATTCCCCTGCTGGCAAACTTTTTCCTGGACAACATCACGCGCGAATGGGATACCCCTGCACCCACTATCTCCAAAGAGGCCATGGCGCAGCTTGAACGCCACCCCTTTACCGGCAACGTGCGCGAGCTGATTAATATTCTGCAGCGCGCGGTGACCATGGCCGAGGGCGACCAGATTCAGCCCGAGGACCTGATGCTGGACCAGGGCGCGGTGGCCATGATGCCGGGCCAGGAGGCGGTCAACGGCGGCGCCGTGCCGGACCGCATGGAGGGCGAGTCGCTGGACAGCTTTATGGAAGATATTGAAAAGCAGGCCCTGCAGGAAGCCCTGGAGCAGGCCCGCTACAACAAAACCCGCGCTGCCGAGCTGCTGGGCATCAGTTTCCGCTCACTGCGCTACAAGCTCAAGAAGTATGACATTGACTAAGGCTGAATCAGCAGGCTCACCCACCAACGGCAGTGCCTTGAAGGAATCGGCGGGAAATCCCACCGGGCCGATCGCCATGGTCAACGCCCTGCGGGAAACAGATCTGAACGACCATATTGATCTGCTCATTGAAGCCTTCCGGTCCTGCCGCTCACATACGGTAAATCTTGCCAGCCCCCTGTCCGCCGAGGATATGGGCCTACAGTCCATGCCGGATGCCAGCCCCACCAAGTGGCACCTGGCCCATACGACCTGGTTCTTCGAGACCTTTATTCTTAAGCCCAAAGAAGCAGGCTTTGCCTGGTTCGACGAGGCCTTTTGCGAGCTGTTCAACAGCTACTACAACGGTGTAGGCACACAGTTCCCCCGACCCCGGCGGGGCATGATCTCGCGGCCGTCGCTGGAGCAGGTACTGGAATACCGCACACATACGGACGCGCGGGTTCAGCAACTCCTCAAGAGCTTTATCGCCGCTGATGCGCCCCGGGATCTGCTCAGCCTGCTGCGCCTGGGCATCAATCACGAACAGCAGCACCAGGAACTGTTGATTACCGACATCAAGCATGCGCTGTCGCAAAACCCTGGCTGGCCGGCCTATGCTCCGACGCCGGATATGGGCTTACATTCGGTTAAAGCCCAGGATTCCGGATCGGATGCTAGCGATGAAACCGGCTGGGTCGAGCTACCCGCAGGAGAATTCAAACTGGGCTTTACCGGTGAAGGGTTCAGCTTTGACAACGAAACGCCCCGGCACCGAACGCTGGTGCCTCACTGCAAAATCGCGCGACGCCCGGTAAACAATGCTGCGTGGCTGGCATTTATGCAAGACGATGGCTACAAGAACCCGCTGCTGTGGTTATCCGAGGGCTGGGCCTGGCGGACTGAACATAATGTGCAATCCCCCTTGTACTGGCGCGACAACGGCGCCGGCTGGCAGCAGTTCACCCTGGCCGGCGAGCAGCCCGTAAACCCCGCACTTCCCGTGGCACACATTTCCTATTACGAAGCCGATGCCTTCGCCCGCTGGTCGGGTTGCCGGCTGCCAACGGAGGCGGAATGGGAATGCTTCGCGAGACAAACAGACTTGTTTGGTTCACCCGACCAGCCTGGGACTAACGACAGCCTTACCAATAATCCCGTCCGCGGAGAGTACGCGCGTGTCTGGGAGTGGACCGCCAGCGCCTACCTGCCCTATCCCGGTTTCAATCCGGCCCCCGGCGTGGTTGGCGAGTACAACGGCAAGTTCATGATCAATCAAATGGTGTTGCGCGGCGCCTCGGGGGCAACACCCGCAGGTCATGAGCGCCTGAGTTACCGGAATTTCTTCCCGGCACACGCCCGTTGGCAATATTCCGGCCTGCGCCTGGCCAAAGACGTCACGGCCGGCTGACAATTTGTGACAATTTTTGTCAGTCTATGACATTTAGCCGTGCCGAAAGTCATGTGCACTAATTCATAGAATTCCTATCTCATTGTTTTTTATATATATTAAACTTTGGCATCAGAATTGCATTAATACTTGCGCATCCTGATAAATTTACAGGGGTTAATCGGGAAGGCCGGGACACAACGGACTGGCTCCCAAAACACTAAATACCATTGGAGGGTATTAACATGCGTACCATGAAAACTGTACAGAAGGGTTTCACCCTGATCGAACTGATGATCGTTATCGCGATTATCGCCATCCTCGTTGCCCTGGCTGTGCCGGCGTACCAGGATTACTCAGTCCGCACGAAAGTCGGTGAGTGCATCAGCAACGCCGCACCTGCCAAGCTCGCAATTGCCGAGTTCTACCAGACTGAAGGCGGTGCGTTCCCCGCAACTCAGGTTGAAGCTGGTTTTGATTTCGCGGCGACCGAATTCTGCAACAGCATCACCAGCGCAGCAGGCGTCATCACGGCAACCACGATTAACACCGGTGCAGGCAATGCTGGTGGCGCTGAGGGCAACATCGTGTTTACGGCCACGGACGTGGGCAACGGCCAGTTGACCTGGGTTTGCACAAACACGCTGACCAAGAACTCGCACGTGCCGGCTTCTTGCCGCTAAGTTTTACTTTAAAGCGATTGAAAAAACCCCGCCATACCGGCGGGGTTTTTTTTGTCTCGAAAAACCATCGCTGGTGCAACACATGAGCAACTTTTGGTGGATTTCACGTTACTAGAAAGCAAGGGAAAGCGCCTGAAAATTTGCTAAGGCGTCATTGCATATAGTTGCAATATGCCCCTGAATTCGCTTTATACTTAGGAGTGAGGTCTGGAGCAGGGGTCATGAACTCAGAATTAAAAGTCACGAGTCAGCTGAGGGGGTTTGCCCGCAGACTGGTCGCCGAGGGATTACTGGAAGAACAGGCGGCCCTGGAGGCTTGCGACAGCGCCAGCAAGAAGGGCGTGACCGTACTCGCCTGGCTGAACCAGCAGACTGACCTTGATCCTGCCACGCTGGCGGCCGCCGCATCGGTTGAATACGGTGTCCCCTTGCTGGATGCAACATCCATTGACCTGTCACATGCGCCCATGACGGCTGTCAGTGAAAGCCTGATTACAAAGCACAAGGCCCTGCCGCTCTACCTGCGCGGCAACTCGTTGTTTATCGCGCTCGCCGACCCGACCGATCACACGGTGATTGACGAAATCTCATTCAGCTCCGGCTTTCATGTCGAGCCCATTATTGTGCCCAGCAACCAGCTGGAGCCGACCATTGAGCGGGCCCTGAACAGCGGCACCGAGGCGTTTGACGATTTCGGTGATGAGGAAGGGCTCGAAGACATGCAGTTCGCCTCGGACGCGGACCTGGATGAGGGCAGTGATGTTGATGCGGCGATTGATGAGACGCCGGTGGTCAAATTTATTAACAAGGTCCTGATCGACGCGATCCGCAAGGGTGCATCCGATATACATTTCGAACCCTATGAAATGAAGTACCGGATCCGCTATCGCCTGGATGGCGTGCTCGCGCCCATTGCGAGCCCGCCGGTGCAGATGGCGCGGCGCCTGACCGCCCGCCTCAAGGTCATGGCCGGCCTGGACATTGCCGAAAAACGCATACCCCAGGATGGCCGCATTAAGCTGAATATTTCAAGAAACAAGAGTATCGACTTTCGTGTCAGCACCTGTCCGACGCTGTTCGGCGAGAAAGCGGTGCTGCGTATTCTTGACTCCAACACCACCAAGCTCGGCATTGAGCACCTGGGCTTTTACGAGGAACAGGAAGCGCTGTACCAGGAGGCGATCCAGAAGCCTTATGGCATGATCCTGGTAACCGGGCCGACCGGTAGTGGTAAAACCGTCACGCTGTATACCGCCCTGAACATTCTCAACCAGGACGGGCGCAATATTTCCACCGTTGAAGACCCGGTCGAAATTCGTGTCACGGGCATTAACCAGGTACAACAAAACGAAAAACAGGGTATGACCTTTGCCCGCGCGCTGCGCTCGTTTTTGCGCCAGGATCCGGACATCATCATGGTTGGTGAGATTCGTGACCTGGAAACGGCAGAGATCGCCATCAAGGCGGCGCAAACCGGTCACCTGGTCCTCTCCACGCTGCATACCAATGACGCGCCCCAGACCGTTACGCGACTGATCAACATGGGCGTACCCAGCTACAACATAACCTCGGCGCTTAACCTGATCATGGCCCAGCGACTGCTGCGCACACTGCATACCTGCAAGGTTCGCGACGAATTACCTGTCGAGGCCCTGCAACGCGCAGGATTTGCCGAGGACATATTGGGCGATCTGCAACTCTATAAACCCGGTGGATGCTCAGAATGTAATGAGGGCTACAAGGGAAGAACAGGTGTCTTCCAGGTGATGCCCATTACCGACGCCATTTCGCAGATCATTCTCGAGGAAGGAAATGCGATGGAAATTGCCCGGCAGGCACAGTCGGAAGGCATTATGGATCTGCGCAGTGCCGCGCTGAAGAAAGTAGCACTGGGCCTGACAGATCTTATTGAAATTAACCGTGTAACCAAGGACTAGGTTATGGCAACGATGCAAAATGAACAGATCATCTTCCTGTGGGAAGGTCGGGACAAACGTGGTGTTCGACTGAAAGGCCAGCAGGTCGCAAACACACCAAACCTGGTTCGGGCCGAGCTGCGCCGGCAGGGTATCAACCCGATTCGCGTGCGCAAAAAGCCCAAACCCCTGTTCGGAGGTGCCGGCAGCCGCATCACGGCCAAGGACATTGCTGTTTTCAGCCGCCAGCTCGCAACCATGCTCAAATCCGGCGTACCCCTGGTGACCGCTTTTCAAATTATTGCCGGCGGGCTCAAAAACCCGCGCATGCGCGTGATGGTCGACAAGATTCGTGCCGACGTGGAATCCGGCAGCAGCCTGTACGAGTCGCTGAGCGCTCACCCGGTCCAGTTCGACGAGCTCTACACCAACCTGGTGAAAGCCGGTGAAAGTGCCGGTGTACTCGATACCATTCTTGACGAAATCGCAACCTATCGGGAACGCATCGAGAGCATCAAGGGCAAGGTCAAAAAAGCACTCTTTTATCCCGCGGCGGTGGTCGCAGTGGCCATTATCGTCATGGCGATCCTGCTGTTGTTTGTAATTCCGCAGTTTGAAGGCATTTTCGCCAATTTTGGCGCCGATTTACCTGCCTTCACACAGCTGGTGCTCGGTGCCAGCAGGTTTCTTCAGAGTTACGGGGTTTTGGTCCTGTTCGGACTAATCGGCCTGGTCACCGCACTGATCATGGCCAAGAACCGTTCTACAAGGTTCGCACACGGGCTGGATCGGTTAAGTCTTAAAATTCCGCTGATCGGGCCGATCCTGGAAAAGTCCGCCATCGCGCGTTTTTGCCGCACCCTGGCCATCACCTTTGCCGCCGGTGTGCCCCTGGTTGAAGCTCTCGGTATCGTGTCCGGTGCAACCGGTAATGCAGTGTTCAATGACGCCTCGGCGCGTATCCGCGAGGATGTGTCGGTGGGACACCAGCTGCAACTGGCCATGCAGCAGACCAATGTGTTCCCCAATATGGTGGTTCAGATGGCTGCAATTGGTGAGGAGGCCGGTTCCCTGGATGAAATGCTGATCAAGGTGGCCGAAGCCTATGAGGAAGAGGTCAACAATGCCGTTGATGCTCTGAGCAGTCTTCTTGAACCCTTGATTATCGTGTTTATCGGTGGCCTCATCGGCAGCATGGTCGTTGCAATGTATCTGCCAATCTTCAAGATGGCAGCGGTTATTTAAACAAGATCAGATTTCTGGGCCAGAGTCTTGTTTAGTTGATCACTTTGCTAATGAGCAACACATACCTGTTTCTGACAGGTGTGTTTCTTTTTGGCCTGCTCATCGGGTCTTTTCTTAACGTCGTCATTTATCGCGTGCCCGTTATGCTGGAGCGGGAATGGCGGTGTCAATGCGAAGACCTGCTGGGCATGTCTTCAGAACCGCAAAATCCGTCCCGTTTCAATCTGGCATGGCCGCCTTCGCAGTGCCCTTCTTGCGAGCGACGTATAACCGCCCTGGAAAATATCCCGGTGCTTAGCTACCTGGTACTGCGCGGCAAATGCCGAAATTGCGGCACACGCATATCGCTGCGCTACCCGGCCGTTGAGCTTTTAACAGCAATCGCCTTCGTTCTGATCGCTGCTCATTTTGGCCCGACGTTCCAGGCTCTGACGGGGCTGCTGTTCACAGCGCTTCTGATCGTGCTGACATTTATTGACCTGGACCACCAGCTGTTGCCGGACAACATTACGCTGCTATTGCTATGGTGCGGGTTGCTGTTTAGCGTTTGGGGGCTGCATACGGTTCCGGTTGATGCCATTCTCGGGGCGGTATTGGGCTACCTGTCGCTCTGGGCTGTATTTCATGGTTTCAAGTTACTAACCGGCAAAGAGGGCATGGGATATGGTGACTTCAAGCTGCTCGCCGCGCTGGGCGCATGGATGGGTTGGCAGTCGCTACCCCTCATCATCATTCTTTCCTCACTCGTCGGCGCTCTGATCGGGATTGCCACCCTCGGTTTGGGGCTACTCAAGAGAGAGGAGCCCATCCCGTTTGGTCCGTTTCTGGCCAGCGCAGGATTTATCGCCTTTCTGTGGCGACAGGATATTACAGATGCTTATTTTCGCTACCTTGGTATGACTTGATGTGCATAACATGACGACGGCTGCAAACGGCAACCCACTTGCACTGTGGTTTGAGTCTCGTTCAAATTTTCTCTACCTGAGCTTTATCATCGTGGCTGTGGCGATTATCACGGTGTCCTGTCTTAGAAATCCGGCGGATTTCGATGGCTGGTGGCACCTGAAAATGGGCCAGGATTTCGTTGAGAACGGGTTGTCCCCTTTTGTCGATCATTACAGCTTCACGTTTTTTGAGGCGCCCATTTCCCAACCGCCCATACTGTTCCAGGCCGGCTATTTTTATCTCACTGAGTGGTTTGGGGAACGCGGGGGACAGGTCGTCTTCAAACTGGCCGCCTACCTCGGCCTGCTACTGCTTTTTACACTCTGGTTAAGACAGCTAGGCGCACCGCTTTGGGTCCGGTTTCTAATCATATCGTTGCTGATCACAGCCGTGCAGGCGCGTATGCAGGTCAGGCCGGAATTGATCAGCTATAGCCTGACCGTCATCGCTTTTATGCTCTCCCGGGAGGCCAGTAAAGATTTTAGCTGGCGCACCCTGCTTCCAATAGCCGCGCTGCTTCTATTCTGGGTGAACTATCACAACCCCCTGTTTGGCTATGTTGTGATTTTTGGCTTGTTTGTAGATGTTGCTTTGAGGCAGCTGCGAGAGCGCGCAGATGTAAAATCATGGCTGCTCTGGTCAGCCTGGGGGCTATTGCTGGTCAGCCTTGGTTTCCTGAGGCCTGATGGCGAACATTTTCTTATGGCGTGGCTAGCATTTTCACCGGAATGGCGGGAAAACATTACCGAGTATTTCGTGCCGACTGCCTACCTGGCCCACCCACCAACCTACCTTTGGATGCTTGCCGCAGCTGCGGCTTCGCTGCTGTCCCTGGCACAGAAGCGCTGGGGTTACGTCGTGGTATTGCTGGTATTTCTTTACGGCGCTTTTTCGATGGGCCGAATGGTCGTCCCATCACTAATCGTGGTGCTCTGCATTCTGGCCGATGTGCTTTCCGACACCCGTCTGCGCGGGGAAAGTCCTGGTACAAAACCGTTGATTTACAAAGCACTGGTCGCCGGCGGTTCGCTTGTGGCCGTGGCTTCCCTGGCCCTGGGGTTTCACGGGGCGCAACTGTTTCTCAAAGAAAACAGATCTCGTCTGCCGAATGTGCCGGTTGCCACGCTGAATTACATGCAACAACAGGGCATTGAGGGGCGAATATTCAACCTCTATAAACTCGGTGGTTACATCCTCTATCGCATGGGGCCAAAAATGAGCGTCTACATTGATGGTCGAACGGATATTCTTTACCCCATCGAACACTTTTTGCGATACAACACGGCGCTGGAGAATAAGGATGACTTCATGGCCGAGGTCGAAAAGTATGATATCGCATACGCACTGCTTCCAAATACAGATGCCGCAAGCCGTATGATGCAGCAGTCCAACTTCATGCTCGAGTACTCTGATTCCGAATTTTCGCTGTACCGGCGTGGAGATGGCCGCTTTAAGTTGCTTGGTTCGCTGACTGCGGAACCGTACTGCACAGAAATGATCAATGAAGAAAGGTTCTCGGCCGAGGTAATGGATGGCTTTGCATTAAACACCAAGCTCGCCTATCTGAACCCACTGTTGGTGCTTGCGAACAACTACCAAACCGCAGCAGATAAGCAAGAACTGCTTGCAGCAATTGGGTTCGAACAACTCCGGCATAACCCAAGCAAACGACTTTTCGCAGCACTCGCCATGCAACACGGCCTGTATGCACAGGGCGCGGCCATCTTGAACCAGCTGGACCATATGATTCCGCGAGATGCACTGGCGGCGGTCCTGATGAGTATTCGCAGCGGTAACAATGATGTGGCGATACAAAACTTGACGGCAGCCCTGGCTAACTTCAGACAATGGCGCTTTGTTGATGACCGTGATCTGGAGATTCTCTACGTCATGCTTCGCGAGCTCGATCCTAACGGGGACAGGAACCTGTTACCACCGGATGCGAGGGCTCAGCTGGATGCCGCTATTGAGCTGCCTGCGTCCATCATGGGCATTGAAGACATCGCCCCTGAACATTTTTGTAGCGAATCAGCCTGGGTCGAAACATTCGCTCCGATAGACCCGATACCCTAGATCCTGCCACTAGCGAGCGAACCGGGTCCCAATGCAGACACCTTCCAGCCCACCGCGTGTAACCGGCATCCGTGAGCTGGATGCATCATGAATTCGCCATCGAGTTTAGGTAGTCTAGACATCCATACTGGATGAAAGGCTAAATCCGTGAGCACGCAAGCTGGCCGCATGATCAGATTCGGTGCCGCAGGTGCGGTATCGACGATCTGCTATCTCATCTTTGCGACGGCCTTGTTGTGGCTGATGCCCGGGCATGGTGTGATCAGCAGCGTTATCGCATATTGCCTGTGCATAGGAATCTCGTTCATGCTGCAGAGGAATTTTACTTTTCGCGCAAGCGGGCCCCTGGATTTTGAATTCCCGCGCTTTGCGATCGCGTCCCTGCTTGGGCTGATTCTTTCAACACTTATTGTGCGACTCAGCCTGGAACTGGGCTACTCTGCGCTGGCCGGCTATGTCATCGTGGCCATTATCGTGGCACCACTCAGTTACTGGCTTCTCGCCCAGTTTGTCTTCATTACGCAAAGGAAAAAAACCTGATGCCGGGTCAGGAACCGGATGCAGTGCGCATCAGCATCGTCGTACCGGTCTACTCGGGCGCGGCGTTCCTTGCAGAACTCATCAGTCAGATAGACAAGCTCAGACAGGAACTCGCGCGGCAGTCCTCTACGGTTGAATTGCTCGAGGCCGTTTTTGTCCTGGATGAACCGGTGGACGATTCAGCCGCCATTCTGCAGGCCCGCCAGGCGGAGTTTGCCTGGCTCAGAACAGTCGAACTATCGCGTAACTTTGGTCAGCACAATGCAACCATTGCCGGCATCCTGCACAGTTCAGGCGACTGGGTCGTCACCATGGATGAAGATCTCCAGCACCCGCCCGCTGCGATACCAAAGCTTCTGGCCACCCTGGCGGAACGCTCGGGTGACGTACTGTATGCCAAACCCATCTCCGGAACGCACCAGAACTCCTATCGCGACCATGCTTCACGACTGGCAAAAAAGAGTATCGCCAGCGTGTCTCGCAATCAGCACGTCACGGACTTTTCAAGCTTTCGGCTTATACGCGGCCAGATCGCCCGCGCTGCCGCCAGCGTGTGCACCGATCAGACCTATTTTGATATGACCCTGCTGTGGTTTACACGGCGGATCAGTACCCTGCCGATGAAGCTGGATGACATCAGGTTCAAAGAACAGAAAAAGAGCGGCTACTCACTGATCAGCCTGCTCAGACATGCCAAGCGCATGCTGTTCAGCGCGGATGTGCGGTTCTTCAGCCTGGCGCTTGTCGCCAGCGGGATGTCCTTTCTGCTGGCAGTCGGACTGCTGTTATGGGTACTGCTCAGTTATTACCTGACGCCCAATGAGGTTGCCACCGAGGGCTGGGCCTCGTTGATGAGCGTCAATTTGTTTTTTGGTGGCACCTTCGCCATTCTGCTGGGACTGGTGCTGGAGTTTGTGCGCAACAGCCTGTTTCATGGCCAGGGCAAACCTGCTTTCTTCGTGGTCGACCGTCGCACTGATGAGCTGATACGCAATGAATGCGCACTGCTGCTTGACCTCGCCAAACGCCTGCAGGCATCTGTCACGGGCGGGACTGACGGCGATGGCTGAGTTCGATCAGTACAGCGGTTCCTACAACGAAGAACTCAAGCGTTCATTGGCCGGTATCGGCAATATCGACCTTGCCGTGAAGTCCAAGTTACAGTCAATTGAGACTGTACTGGGCTCTGCGGGGCTCGCGCGTGTTGACCGTTTTATGGACTTTGGTTGTGGCACCGGCTTGTTGTCACAACAGCTGGGCCGTTTTGCGGAGGAAGTGATCGGGCTTGATGTATCACTGGCCTCACTGGCCAACAGCAATGCGCCGGATAGCCACCGGGTTGGTTATGGCGGGCAGAGCATTCCGTTCCGCGACAACAGCCTGAACGCCATCGTCGCATCCTGCGTTTTTCACCATATTGACCCGGCTCATCACGCGCGCATTCTCCAGGAATTACACCGGATATTGGTCCCGGGTGGCGTGTTTATCATCATTGAACACAATCCCTGGAATCCGGTCACGCGCTGGGTCGTCAATCGCTGCGAGTTCGACGCTGACGCAATATTGCTGACCCGCGGCCAGGCTGAATCCCTGCTCAAAGATGCCGGGTTTACCGACATCAACAGTCGCTTCATTTTTACCGTACCGCCGGTAAATTCACCCCTTGCAAGCCTTGACCGCGCTTTTGGCCGCCTGCCACTGGGTGCCCAGTTTTATGTTCATGGGAGCAAACCTTTGTTGGCCGCGGACAATACCGCAGAATGATCCTGTTGGAGAATACAGAGCGCGGCGGAGATCAAGGGCAGTACTGCCTGCTGCTCGGCGCAGGCCTGATTGGCTCAGCCATCCTTGATGAACTCGCTAACAGGGGCTTCGAGCCCATTGCTGAAGAAGAAACTCATTGGCATCAAAGCACCCTGCGCGCACAATCCTTCGAGAAGATGGCTGCAAGATTGCCGTCGACCAACGGCACGGCCAGCCAACCCGTGCACATTGTCTGGAGTGCGGGTAGTGGTTCGCTGGGCTCCAGTGAGAGCGAACTGGAACCCGAACGCCTGGCCTTTACCGACACCCTGGATTTCGCCCGCGCGCTAACCGCGCAAAGTGCTGTCACCTTTCACTTCATGAGTTCCGCGGGTGCCCTTTTTGAAGGCCAGCGGCGTGTTGATCGAAACTCCAGGCCGGCTCCTGATTCGGCCTATGGGAATATGAAGCTTGAACAGGAACAGGAATTAACGGCGCTGACCGAATCAAGCGCCTGCACGGCGCTCGTGTACCGGCCAAGCACGGTCTACGGAAGCCATGCCTTTCACCGCCGCGCCGGACTGGTGAGTCACGTGATGTGGAATGCGCTGAGATCAGCCCCGACCACCCTGGAGGCAAACCGCCACGCGCTGAGGGACTTTGTCTACTGCAGCGACGTTGGCAGATATGTCGCCGCCCAGATCACGCGGCCGCAGCCAGGCGATATCCAGGTCAAACACCTGGTGTCGGCAAAACCGTCCTCGATTCTCGAGGTATTCCACAGGATTGAACGATTGATGGGTAAATCCCTGATCTATCAATTGACGACGGCCGGCACCAACAATGCCGACATTACGTTCTCTGATCGACTATTACCCCATGGCTGGTCGCCAGTGCCCCTGGAGGTCGGCCTGGCAGCCGCCTGGCGCGAAACCCGCAAAGCCTTCCTGGTCGAAACGCCCCATGCGCGGTAAGACCAACGTGATCGCGCTCACCGGCGGCATCGCGTCCGGCAAAACGGCGGTCTCCGACCGGCTTGGCGCATTGGGCGTGCCGATTATTGATACCGACCTGATTGCCCGCGAGGTGGTCGCACCCGGCGAACCCTTATTGGCAACGCTGGTCGCGCGATTCGGCCAGGAAATACTGACCCCGGATGGAGCCCTCGACCGCGCCGCCATGCGGCAACGTGTCTTCGATAACGACCTTGAGCGCCGCGCGCTGGAGGGCATACTGCATCCGGCGATTGTCGCCGAGGCCAAACGAAGAATTACCCACGTCAAAGCACCCTGGTGTGTAGTCGTCATCCCCTTACTCGCGGAGAACACACGCCACGAATGGATTGACCGTGTACTGGTGGTTGATACCCCGGCGGCGGTTCAGCTGGAGCGGGTCCAGCAACGCGATGGAGTCAATCAGCAGCAGGCCCAGGCCATTCTTAATGCCCAGGCAAGCCGCGCACAGCGCCTGGCCATCGCCGACGACGTTATCGTCAACGACGGCTCCCTGGCCGACCTTCAATCGGCTACTGACAGGCAATACGCGAGTTACAACACAATGTTCTCAGGCGCCACTCCAACCCCATAACCTCCCGGCGTCCCCGATGCAGGTTGTGGCGGGGTGTCCGGTTGTGGACGGCCATTAAGGGGTTGAGCCGAGAGAGATGGAGCGACTGGGGTTATTTCGCCAGGGAGAAGGTGAGACCGGGAACCGGTCGAGAGACTGGCCTGGGCCAGGGCGAAATAAGGTCACCCAAATCAGGATGATTTGTGTGACCGACCCCACCAAGCGCAATCGAACGAGGGGAGCCGCAGGCCTCAAGCCCGGCCGGCCATCACCGGACACCCCGCCACAACCGTCAACAGAAGCCTAAGTTAACTTCCCATGACACTGCTTGTACTTGCGCCCTGAACCACAAGGACAAGGATCATTACGTCCAACCTTTTTATCATCGCGAACAAAAGGTTGCGGGTTGGCGGCACTGCCAGGCGCCGGTGCACTGCCCGGCATGGCCTGAGTTCCAGCCTGGGCCCCTGCCTGCCTGGCCATCGCTGACTGGCGTGCCTGGGCTGGCTGTGCAGCCGGTTCGGGCATGCCGCCGGCTTCATCATGGCGGTACTGCACCTGGTCACCGCCGCTCTGGCGTTGCGCATCCACGGCCTGTACATCTTCTTCGGCGCGGACCTGGACGCGGGCGAGGATTTTAATCACCTCGTGCTGCAGCTTGTCCATGAGCAGGGTAAACATCTCGAAGGCTTCGCGTTTGTATTCCTGCATCGGCTGCTTCTGGGCATAGCCACGCAGGTGGATGCCCTGGCGGAGGTGGTCCATCTGCGCCAGGTGCTCTTTCCACTGCTGGTCGAGCACATTCAGCATCAGGGCCTTTTCAAAGTGATGCATGACTTCCGAGCCGGTCTGCGCCTCTTTGGCCTCAAAATGGTTATTGACCGACTGCAGCACCCGGGAGCGAATCGCTTCCTCGTTCTGCAGTTCGCCATCTTCGGCCCAGCGCATCAAGGGAACATCGATGCCGAATTCGCCCTCCAGCGCCTGCTCCAGGCCGGGGAGGTCCCACTGTTCATCGATACTGCCTTCCGGCACGAAGTTATTAATCACCGTGTCGAAGACGTTGTCGCGGTAATCGAGAATCGTGTCGTGGATGTTATCCAGCTCCATCAGGTCCTGGCGCTGCTGGTACACCACGCGGCGCTGGTCATTGGCCACATCGTCGTAATCCAGCAGGTGTTTGCGCATGTCGAAGTTATGCCCTTCCACCTTGCGCTGCGCATTCTCGATGGCACGGTTGAGCATACCCGCCTCGATGGCCTCGTCTTCCTTCATGCCAAAGCGCTTCATCATGCCGCCCATGCGGTCAGAGGCAAAAATGCGCATCAGGTTGTCTTCCAGCGACAGGTAGAAACGGGTTGAGCCCGGATCGCCCTGGCGCCCGGCACGGCCGCGCAGCTGGTTATCAATACGCCGGCTTTCGTGACGCTCGGTACCAATGATATGCAGGCCGCCAGCTGCCAGTACCGCGTCATGGCGCTCCTGCCATTGCTCGCGGATCGCCTGTTTCTGCTCGTCAGTGACCTCATCGCCAAGTGCGTTAAGTTCCGCATCCAGGCTGCCGCCCAGCACGATGTCCGTGCCACGGCCGGCCATGTTGGTCGCGATGGTGACCGCTCCGGGCTGGCCTGCCTGCGACACGATGTGCGCCTCGCGCTCGTGCTGCTTGGCGTTGAGTACTTCATGAGGAATTTTCAACTTTTTCAGCTTGCCGGCCAGCAGCTCGGAGGTCTCAATCGATGTGGTGCCGACGAGTACCGGCTGCTGGCGCTCAATACACTCGCGGATGTCTTCGATAATCGCGTCATACTTGGCATCCGCCTTGAGGAACACCAGGTCGTCACGGTCATCGCGTATCAGCGGACGGTGCGTCGGAATAACCACGACCTCCAGGCCGTAAATGGACTGGAACTCGTAGGCTTCGGTATCTGCTGTACCGGTCATGCCTGCCAGCTTGTCGTACAGGCGGAAATAGTTCTGGAAGGTGATCGAAGCGAGGGTCTGGTTCTCCTTCTGAATCGGCACTCCTTCTTTGGCTTCCACGGCCTGGTGGAGACCGTCCGACCAGCGCCGCCCGGCCAGGGTACGGCCGGTAAATTCATCCACGATAACCACCTCGCCATCCTTGACGATGTAGTCCACGTCTTTCTGGAACAGGTAGTGGGCTCTCAGGCTCGCATTCAGATGATGCACAAGGCTGAGGTTATGCGCCTGGTAAAGACTGTCCTCCTCCTTCAGCAGGCCCTCTTTTACCATCAGCTCTTCAACATGCCCCATACCGTCTTCGGTCAGGTAGACCTGCTTTTGCTTTTCGTCGACCGTGAAATCGCCGTCAGGCGTTTCATCCGGGTCTGCAGGCATCTCGGCCTGGCGCAGGTGCGGTACGAGCTTGTCGAGGCGCACATAGAGCTGCGGTGTGTCGTCGGTGGGCCCCGAGATAATCAGCGGTGTCCGCGCCTCATCGATCAGGATCGAGTCCACCTCGTCCACGATGGCAAAGCTGCGGTCGCGCTGGGCGCGCTGGTCCGCGGTAAAGGCCATATTGTCACGCAGGTAATCAAAGCCCAGCTCATTATTGGTGGCATACACCACATCGCAGGCATAGGCGGCGCGCTTGGCGGCCGATGTCATACCCGGAACAGCCACACCCACTGTTACGCCAAGCAGGTTAAAAATCGGACGCATCCATTCCGCATCGCGGCGGGCGAGATAATCATTGACGGTCACCACATGGACACTGCCGCCATCCAGCGTGTTGAGGTATACCGCCAGGGTCGCCATGAGGGTCTTGCCCTCCCCGGTTTTCATCTCGGCAATCTTGCCCTGGTGCAGCACGATGCCGCCAATCAGCTGAACGTCGTAATGTCGCAGCCCCAGCGTCCGCACACTGGCCTCGCGCACCACGGCAAACGCCTCGGGAAGCACCTGGTCGAGGCTGGTTCCGGCGGCAACTTTTTCACGCAACTCGGTGGTCTTTGCCTGCAGTTCATCATCAGAGAGCGCCTGCAGTGCCGGCTCGAACTCGTTGATCTGCGCAACATGACGGGACAGCTGTTTGACCACGCGGTCATTACGGCTGCCAAAAACTTTTGTAATCAGGGCGTTAAGCATGTTTTGGATTCATTGTCATTGGTGGGGCGCGACCCATCTCGCACTCCGGAAAAATGTGGGGGCAGTTGGCGCATCTTGCAAGAATGATGTTTCGCCAGCCAGCCCGGCAAAGCCAACCCCCATTATCCCCTATCCGTAAGGGTCTTTGCGCCCCCTTAATGGATATATGACCCAATCAATGGGTAGATCGCGGATATCAGACCAGAACTTTTCGCGTCCGGCACCCGCCTTCCGCTATGCTCATAAAGTGAACGATGCACCCAAAAAGCGCGCCCGGGAGGTCACTGAAGTGATGAGTGCCGCACCGCGCAGCCTGACCGACCTGCTGGCCCGCGCACGCCGCCTTGATGCCATGGACCAGGTACTGGCCGGCGAACTGGACGAGCGCTACGCGCCGCATGTACGGGTCGCAAATGTCCGCGACGGCGCACTCATCCTCGCCACACCCGTCGCCCCCATCGCCACACGCCTGAGAATGGAGTCCGGCCGCCTGCTCGAAGTCCTGCAGCGCGCCTTCCCCGCCGAATTCAACCGCATCGAAATCCTGGTAACCCCCGACCTCCCCCAAAGGGAACAGCCAAACTGATTGCGATTGGTTCTCCTACCTCCCAACACCGATACAGCCCCGGCATCCCCGATGCAGGTTGAGGTGGGGTGCCTGGTTGTGGACGGCCAATTAGGGGCTTGAGCCGAGAGAAACGGAGCGACTGTGGTCATTTCGCCATGGAGAAGGTGAGACCGGGAACCGGTCGAGAGACTGGCCTGGGCCACGGCGAAATGAGGCTGCCCAAATCAGGATGATTTGTGCAACCGACCGCACCAAGCGCAGCAGAACGAGGGAAGCCGAAGGCCGAAAGCCCGGCCGGCCACAACCAGGCACCCCACCCCAAACGGATAAAAAAAGTCGGTGAGCTGTGACCTACAAGGCCTGCGCTGGGTGGGCGTAGTTGATAGGCGCCACCGCCTCGTCCTCAAACACCGCCTCTTCCCAGGCTTCAGGCTGCGCAAGCAGTTCAAGCAGCAAGGCGTTATTCAGGCCGTGGCCGGATTTATACCCGGAGTAGGCACCAATCAGGCTGTGGCCCAGCAGATACAGGTCGCCGATGGCATCCAGCATCTTGTGTTTGACGAACTCATCCTCGTAGCGAAGCCCGTCTTCGTTCAGTACACGGTAATCGTCCAGCACAACGGCATTGTCCAGACTGCCGCCCAGCACGAGATTACGTTCACGCAACATCTCCAGGTCACGCACAAAACCGAAGGTGCGCGCGCGCGAGATTTCCTTCAGGTACGAGGTAGTGGAGAAATCGATACTGGCAAACGAGGTATGCGACTCGAAAACCGGGTGATCAAACTCGATCTTGAACGACACCTTGAAGCCTTCGAAGGGCTCAAAACGCGCCCACTTGTCTTCATGGCGAACTTCCACAGGCTTGAGGATACGA
The DNA here is from genome assembly GCA_942491555.1 of uncultured Gammaproteobacteria bacterium. Taxonomy (GTDB): domain Bacteria; phylum Pseudomonadota; class Gammaproteobacteria; order Xanthomonadales; family SZUA-36; genus Marinihelvus. The sequence goes on along the minus strand of CALOBN010000002.1, from coordinate 268,100 downwards.
ATAAAGCGCTTGGCGAGCGTTTGCTCCTCAATACCGGCAGATTGCACCAGAAACACAAATGGGCCGGCACTGCCGTCCATGATCGGTACTTCCGCGGAACTCAGGTCGATATAGGCGTTGTCGATACCCAGGCCGGCCAGCGCGGATAACAGGTGCTCCACGGTGGACACACGCACGCCATCCTGGATCAGGGTGGTGTTCATGCTGGTATCGCCGACGTTGGTGGCGGTGGCGGGAATGTCCACCACCGGATCCAGATCCACGCGCCGGAAGATCAAACCGGTATTCACCGGCGCCGGACGCAGGGTCATCAGGACCTTTTCGCCGGTATGGATGCCAACACCAGTTGCCCGGATCACATTTTTGAGGGTTCGTTGTCTTATCATTTTGTTGTATACCCCGTGGTCGGGAATGACGCGCATTTTAGCACAGCATGTCCTTGCTCTGAAGGCATTTTTTGCGTTTTTCGCCACACTTGTTGTGATTTAACAACACTTTAACGCCTCTGACTCATTGTATTGATGATATTACGGCGGTGGAGTTCCAAGGTGCGGACGGCCTCCTCAATATTCAATGTGAATATTCACCGACCGTACGCACCCGACCCCCGCCTCTCAGTCCGCCTGTTGCCGCAGGAACGCCGGAATATCCAGGTAGGCAATATCCGTATCCCCTTCAAAAATATCCTTCTGTTCCGCCCTGGTTTCCCGGCTGGTCGCTGCATTGGGCGGCGTATAGTAGTTCGGCGTATCATCCTGCTCGAACGACTCCGGCTGACCATTGGTAGCGTTTACGACCACCTTCAGCGGCTTCTCCTGGCGTGGCCGGACCCGGTCGCCCAGTCCCGTGGCCACCACCGTGACACGCAACTCATCGCCGATGTCCGGATCAATCACCGTACCGACAACAACCGTTGCATCTTCGCTGGCCAGATCGGCGACCTGGTTACCCACTTCTTCAAACTCTTTCATGGTCAGGTTCATACCGGCGGTGATGTTCACCAGCACCCCGCGGGCACCATTGAGGTTAATCTCCTCCAGCAAGGGACTGCCGATTGCCGCTGCCACGGCCATCATGGCCCGGTCTTCGCCGCAAGCCTTGCCGGCACCCATAACCGCGGTACCCATTTCGCTCATCACCGTGCGTACGTCGGCGAAGTCGACGTTGATCATGCCCTGCCGGGTGATCAACTCGGCGATACCCTGCACTGCCCCATGGAGCACATTGTTAGCCTCTTTGAAGCAATTGAGCAGCAAGGCGTCCTCGCCCAGCACCTGGGGTAACTTGGCGTTGGGAATGGTAATCAACGAATCTACCTGGCGGCTGAGTTCTTCTATGCCCTGTTCGGCAATCGCCATGCGGCGTTTCTGCTCGAAATTAAAAGGCTTGGTGACCACCGCCACGGTCAGAATGCCCAGCTCCTTGGCAACCTGGGCGATAACCGGCGCTGCACCGGTACCGGTTCCGCCACCCATGCCCGCGGTAATGAAAACCATATCGGCGCCGTGCAGCAACTCGATAATCTTTTCCCGGTCTTCCAGCGCGGCCTGCCGGCCAACTTCAGGGTTTGCACCGGCGCCCAGGCCCTTGGTTACCGTCGCGCCAATTTGCAGGGCGGTCTTGCCCTTAAATTGCCGCAGAGCCTGTGCGTCTGTGTTGGCGGCGATAAAATCGACGCCTTCAATATTGGCATCGATCATCTGACTGACCGCATTGCCACCGCCGCCACCGACGCCGATCACTTTGATCTTCGCGCTGGGCGTGTAATTTTCCACCAGTTCAAACATGGGTATTGCTCCTCTCGCTCGCCATTAATGTGAACCCACCGGTACTTATGCCCATGGGTCTTTCCGCTTCCTTAAAACTCGCCCCTGAACCAGCTTTGTATCCGGTCCAACCAGGTCGTCTCGCTGGCCAGGCCGGAGGCACTTCTGCCTCCGTCCGCCTGGCTTCCGTAAATCAACAGGCCTACCCCGGTGGCATGCACCGGGTTGGAGACCACATCACTCAATCCCGTCACGTATTGGGGTGTGGCAAGGCGCACGGGCATGTGGAATACCTCTTCGGCCAGCTCCACTGCACCTTCCATCTTGGCCGCGCCACCGGTGAGCACCAGGCCCGAGGCCACCAGGTTCTCGTAACCGCTGCGCCGCAGCTCCGCATTGACCAGGGAAAACAGCTCCCGGTAGCGCGCTTCCACCACCTGGGCCAGGGTCTGGCGCGCCAGGCGCCGGCTGCTCCGCTCACCCACGCTGGGCACCTGGATGGACTCATCACTGCCGGCAAGCTGTTCCAGTGCGCAGCCGTATTTGATCTTGATGTCCTCGGCATGCTGGGTGGGGGTGCGCAGCGCCACGGCAATGTCATTGGTGACCTGGTCGCCCGCGATCGGGATACAGGCGGTATGCCGGATGGCGCCGTTGGTAAACACCGCAATGTCCGTGGTACCGGCGCCGATATCCATCAGGCACACGCCCAGTTCTTTCTCGTCATCACTCAGCGCGGAGTAGCTCGAGGCCAGGGACGTGATGATCAATTCGTCCACGGTCAGGCCGCAGCGGGAAATGCATTTGCCGACATTCTGCGTAGCCGCCAGGGCCGCCGTTACCACGTGCACATGGGCCTCGAGACGCACGCCCGCCATGCCGACCGGCTGACGGATACCGTCCTGCTTATCCAGCACGTATTCCTGCGGCAGCACATGCAGAATTTTCTGATCTGCCGATAGCGGAATGGCGCGCGCGCCCTCCAGCACCCGGTCGACATCCTGTTCGGTGACCTCCTTGTCCTTGATGGCCACCGTCCCGTCGGAATTCTGTGAACGAATATGATTGCCGGAAATCCCGCTGAACACCGATTGAATTTCACAACCGGCCATCAGCTCTGCTTCCTCGACCGCGCGCAGGATCGCCTGCTCCGTGCTGGCCATATCCACCACCACGCCGCGCCGCAAGCCGCGCGACTGGTGCGAGCCGAGCCCGATCACTTCTACCGTTCCATCCGTCTGAATCTCCCCAACGATGGCGACGATTTTCGAGGTGCCGATGTCTAATCCAACAACAAGCGGTTTTTCTGATTTTTTAGGCATAAGTTTCTGCACGTGTTCCTTTCAGGGCCTGCTAACGGTTATCTGCCAGTTCAGGGGCCGTTTCGGGTGCTATCACAGGTACGGTTTCGGGTGCGGTTTCGGGCAACATTTCGGGCCAACTCACCGCGAAGCCGTTCGAGTACCGCAAATCCATGACCAGCGGCTTGTAGCCGCGCAATCGCCGTAACTGGTCCCAACTTGCCGCCATCCTCTGCAGCCTTTGCGTCGCATCCTCCCGACCCAGTTCAACCCGCGTGCCTCCATCGAGCTCCAGCGTCCAGGCGCCGCGCGGGTTGAGTGTTATCTGATCAATCTCCTCGCCGGTATCAGCCAGCACCTCGCTGAACGCCAGCCAGGTTTCAATCACGGTCTCGACACTCGAGGGTGGTCCTTCCAGCCGCGGCAGGCCCTGAATCTGTGCAGCGCCCGGCACGCTGAACGTATCGCCGTTCGTCGCGATCAACTGGCCGTCAATCCAGTGCGCGACGGGCACGTACTCACTCACCAATACGGTTACCGTGTCAGGCCACTGCTTTTGCACCACCACCTCGTTCACCCAGGGCAGCTGTTTGGCGATATCACGCAATTCCTTTGCATTAACAGAAAAGAAGCTGCCCTCGACCAGGGGCGCCAGCGTCTTGCGCACCTGCTCGGCGCTGACCCGCTCAAAGCCACCATCAACCTCCAGCCAGCGAATCGGCCAGCGGTCGAGTTTGACCATGCCGAAATACACCCAGGTCACAGCAGCAGCCGCGGCCAGGAACAGCACAACGCCTACGGCACGGCCAACACCCACGCCGTAGCCATAGTCATCAAGACGCTCCGCCTGTGAATGCTCAAGACTCACAGGCTGGTCTCCAGGACACGCCATACCAGCTCATCAAATTCCACCCCGATCTGGGCCGCGGCCTGTGGCACCAGGCTGTGATCCGTCATGCCGGGCGCCGTATTCACTTCCAGAAACCAGGGCTTTTGTGCCTCATCGAGAATCAGGTCCACACGCCCCCAGCCGGAGCAATGCAGGGCCTGGAACGCTTCCAGGGCAATTTTGCTTAAGGTAGCCTCCAGCTCGTCCGCAAGTCCGCAGGGACAGTGGTAGCGTGTTTCGTTGGACAGATACTTGGCGTCGTAGTCATAGAATTCGTTGGGCGTTTCAATCCGAATCAGCGGTAGCGTATCGCTGCCCAGAATGCCTACAAAGTACTCCTTGCCGGCCACCCCCTGCTCGACCACCACGGTATCGCTGTAACGGCGCGCCAGGGCCACCGCAGCGGACAGTTTGGAGCGCCTGGCAACACGCGAAATACCAATTGATGAACCCAGGCCGGTTGGTTTGACGAACAGGGGGTAGTCCAGATCGCCTACCACCTCATCGAAGTTTTCTTCGCCTTCCGGGATGACCCGGAACGGTGCGGTAGGAATGCCCAGACGCTCCCAGACCCACTTGGAGCGCACTTTGTCCATGCTCAGCGAAGAACCCAGGATTCCGGATCCGGTGACCGGCACCTTCATCAACTCCAGAGCACCCTGGATCGCACCATCCTCTCCGCCGGGACCGTGCATCAGGTTGAATACCCGGTCAATGCGTTGCGCGGCGATGGCCTCAAACAGCGGGCCGGCACCGTCAAACGTTTCATGCGCAATGCCGCTGCGGGCAAAACTGGCAGAAATATCCTTACCGCCGTTGAGCGATACCTCGCGCTCGGCGCTGTCCCCGCCCAGCAGCAGCCCGACCCGCCCGAAGCGCGCGGGGTCATTGGTGAGACAGGCCTGCAGGCGGGTCATGCAGACACCTTCTGACCATTGGCCTGGCGCAGCTCATTGGCCACGCTGTCCATACTGCCGGCACCGAGCAGCAGCACCAGGTCGTTTTCCTGCACGATATTTGCTAATGCTGCGGGAAGATCCTCGACCCGTGGCACCAGCACCGGGTCAACTTTGCCGCGCACCCGAATCGAATGACACAGGGCATGGCTGTCAATTCCCTCGATGGGCGTTTCGCCGGCGGGGTAGACATCGCTCATGACCAGCACATCCGCCTCTGACAGAACCCGGCTGAAATCATCAAACAGATCGCGGGTTCGCGTATAGCGATGCGGCTGGAATACCACTACACGGCGGCGCTCCGGCCAGCCATCGGCAGCTGCCTGCAAAGTAACCTCCAATTCGGTCGGGTGGTGCCCGTAGTCCTCAACGGCATGCACACGATGACCCCCGAGCACGATATCGCCCACGTCCGCAAAACGCCTTCCGACACCCTTGAATCCGGCCAGGCAGGCAGACGCTGCCCGCACGTCCAGCCCGAGTTCCCAGGTAATCGCCAGGGCACCCAGAGCGTTGCGCACATTGTGCAGCCCGGGAAGGTTTAAGCTGACCTCAAACGGTTCTTCACCGCCGGGCAGATGCACCTTGAAGGTCATCACCCGGCCGGACTGACGCACATCGGTGGCCCGCACATCGGCGGACTCGTCCAGGCCGTATGTAACCACCGCGCGGCTCACATCAGCGGCGAGCTCGCGGGTGGTCGGATCATCAATGCACAGTACCGCCGCACCGTAAAACGGCAGGTGTGTCAGGAATTCGGCAAAAGCCAGCTTGAGGTTGTTGAAGCTACCCTCGTAGCTCTCCAGATGGTCGCGGTCGATATTGGTCACCAGCGCCACCACCGGTTGCAGCAGCAGGAAAGAGCCATCACTCTCATCGGCCTCAGCCACCAGGTACTCACCGGTACCCAGCCGCGCATGACTGCCCCAGGCATTAACCACACCGCCAATCACAAAGGTGGGGTCCATGTCGGCGGCGGCCAGCAGACTGGCCACAAGGCTGGTAGTGGTAGTCTTGCCGTGGGTTCCGGCAACCGCGATGCCCCTTCTGAAGCGCATCAACTCGGCCAGCATCTGGGCCCGTGGCAGCACCGGAATGCGTGTCGCACGGGCCGCCTCCAGCTCAGGATTGTCATTGGCGATGGCGGAGGACACCACCAGCACATCCGCGCCTTCGATCTGACCCGCATCGTGACCGACAGATACCGTCACACCGAGGGACTGAAGATGGCGCGTGGTGGACGAGGCGTTCAGATCGGAGCCGCTCACTTCAAAGCCCTGATTGACCAGGACCTCTGCAATGCCGCTCATGCCGGCACCGCCAATGCCCACCATGTGGACACGGCGCACGCGGCGCATGGGACGCAGATGGGCGCCGGCGCTGTTCATGTTTTCACCAGCGCGAGACACGCGTCTGCCACTGTCTCTGCCGCATCAGGAACGGCCATGGTTCGGGCTGCTTCGGCCAGCGCCAGGCAAGCATCACGGTCGTCCAGCAAAGGCTCGAGCAAGCCGGCCAGGTTGTCCGCCGTCAGGGTTGATTCCGGCGCCATCTTGGCGCCCCCGGCATGCACCAGGACGCGTGCATTGGCCGTCTGATGATCATCCACGGCGTTGGGGAACGGCACCAGGATGGCGCCAAGGCCCGCGGCAGCGAGCTCCGAGACGGTCAGTGCACCGGCACGGCAAACCACCAGGTCGGCCCAGGCATAGGCCGCAGCCATATCGTCAATAAATTCGGTTACCGTCGCCTCAATACCCAGATCGTGATAGCGCGCCGCGGTCGCATCCAAACCGGCTTCCCCGGCCTGGTGCTGAATCATGGGACGCGCCGCTTGTGATAATTTGGCGATGGCTTCGGGCAACAATTCGTTCAGGGCACGCGCGCCCTGGCTGCCGCCCGTGATCAGCAAACGTGGTTTGCCAATGCGGTCTGCCCAGCGCAACGCAGGTGGCGGCAAGGCCGCAACATCCTCCCGCACCGGGTTGCCGCAGGTAATCGCCTCCGGAAATGCACCTTCGAAGGCTTGCATTACGGTTTGCGCCAGGTGCGACAGGGCCTTGTTGGTCATACCGGGAATACGGTTCTGCTCATGCACCAGCAAGGGCACACCCTGTATCCGCGCGGCCAGGCCACCGGGACCGGCAACATAGCCACCAAAACTGATCGCACAGCCCGGTGGGTGCTGACGCATGGCCGCGCCCGCCTCGCGCACCGCCCGCAACAGTCGAAACGGCAATGACAGCCAGCCGGCGAGCCCCTTACCGCGCAGCCCCTTGATATGAATCTCGTCCAGGGGAATACCCGTGGGCGGCACCTTGCGGCCTTCCATACCGTCGGCGGCGCCCAGCCAGCGAACCGTAACGCCGCGCTTGCGCAGCGCATCTGCCACTGCCAGGCCCGGATAGATATGCCCCCCGGTTCCGCCGGCCATAATGAGCACGGAGCCGCTCATAAGCGCATCTTCCTGGCCCCGACCCGGGACTTGATGGTGGTGGCCGCGTCACGATCGAGCTCATAGCGAATGCGGAAAACGATCCCCAGGGCCAGAAAGGTCATGAGCACAGAGCTGCCGCCGGATGATATCAAGGGCAGGGTCAGCCCCTTGGTGGGCAACACGCCAAGGTTCACGCCGATGCTGACCATGGCCTGCAGGCCTAACCACAGGGCGATCCCAAAAGCCAGGTTGCCGGCAAAAGGTCGCTCCTCGCGGTGTGCGCGCGCGCCAATGGCCATGATGCGTGACACCAGCAGCACGAACAGGGCGAGGACGAAAAACACACCCACCAGGCCAAACTCTTCAGCCAGTACGGCAAAGATAAAATCAGTATGCGCCTCCGGAAGGTAAAACAGTTTCTGGATACTGGCGCCAAGTCCGACGCCGAAAATCTCACCACGCCCCACGGCGATCAGGGCCTGGGTAAGCTGGAAGCCGCTGTTAAAGGGGTCCTGCCAGGGATCCAGGAAACTCACAATGCGCCGCAGGCGGTAGGGCTCCATGGCCGCGTAGCCAAACACCGGCAGGCCCATCATGACCAGTACCGCAATATGCCGCCATGCAGCGCCCGCCAGCCAGACCATGCCGCCCGTCACCGCGGTGATCACCGCCGCGCTGCCCATATCCGGCTGCAGCAGCAGCAATACAGTCAGCACGCCGGCCAGCATGAGCGGCTTGAAGGTATCCACAAAGACATTCCGAATCCGGTCTGCCTTGCGCACCAGGTAACCGGCCATGTAGATGATAAACATCACCTTCACCGCCTCCACCACCTGGAAGTTGAAAATGCCCAGGCGAACCCAGCGGCTGCTGCCGTTGACCGTGTAGCCAAGCCCGGGCACGAATACCATCAGCAGCGCCAGCACCGCCAGGGGAAACATGTACCGGGAGATCTTTTCGAGGAACTTGATGGGCACCACCCGGAAGCACAGCGCCAACATCAGTCCCAGGCAGATAAATATAAGGTGGCGAACCAGGTAGTAATGCGGCGCCATTCCCAGGCTTTCCGCGACTGCGATCGAAGATGACCCAACCATGGTGATACCCAGTGCCACCAGCAGCAGGACCGGCACCAGCAACCAGAAATCCACCGGGGTTTCCCGGCTTGCGCGACCCAGGCGCTGGGCCTGGGCACGCGGCAGGTTCTGAGGCATTGGGTATTTTACAGCCACGGCAGCCTCAGCGAATCTTCAGGGTCGCAAGACCCATGAGCACAAGCACCACGGAGATGATCCAGAAGCGCACGATGACGCGTGGTTCCGGCCAGCCCTTGAGCTCAAAGTGGTGGTGGATGGGTGCCATGCGGAAAATCCGCTTGCCGGTGAGCTTAAAGGAAGCAACCTGCAGAATGACGGACACGGTCTCGATCACGAACAGCCCCGCCATCAGCACAAAAACCAGCTCCTGGCGGACCAGCACTGCAATCAAGCCCAGGGCCGCGCCAACCGCCAGCGCGCCAATATCGCCCATGAATACCATGGCCGGGTAGGTGTTGAACCACAGGAAACCCAGGCCCGCGCCGGCCAGCGCGGCGCAGAAAATAGCCAGCTCACCCGTACCGGCCACATACGGGATGCTCAGGTACTCGGAAATAACCGTGTTGCCGGTGGCGTAGGCAAAAATACCCAGGGCAACCGCCACGAAAACCGCCGGCATAATGGCCAGCCCGTCGAGTCCATCGGTAAGGTTCACCGCATTGGAGAATCCGACAATGAAGAAATACGTCAGGATGATGTAGCCAAAGCTTAGCGGCAGCACAAAATCCTTGAAGAAAGGCACGATTAACTCGGTTTCCGCCGGACTGCTGGCGGTGTAGTAAAGATAGACCGCCGCCGTCAGGCCCGCCACGCTCTGCAGAAGGTACTTCCAGCGTGCCGGCAGACCATCAGAGTTTTTCAGCACCAGCTTGCGATAATCATCAATCCAGCCGATCACACCAAATGCCAGCGTCACCAGCAACACCACCCACACATAACGGTTGCCGAGATCGGACCAGAGCAGCGTGGCCGAAACCAGGCAGAACAGGATCAGCGCGCCGCCCATGGTTGGCGTGCCCGCCTTGGAGAAGTGTGATTCCGGGCCTAACTCGCGAATCGGCTGCCCCACCTGCCCCTTGACCAGGCGGCGGATAAACGACGGACCCAGTAACAGGGTCAGACCCAGCGCGGTCAACGCGCTCAGAATGGCCCGCAGGGTCAGATAGCTGAACACATTGAAATCAGGGTTAAAGCTCGACAACCATTGGAACAGTCCCAGAAGCATCAGGCGGCCTCCCCGTTGCTTACACCGTACGAGGCGTCGGATGATGAACCGGCCAGCGCGTCCACCACATGTTCCATCTGCATGGATCGGGAGCCTTTCACCAGGCACACCACATCCTTATCAATGGCTGCCTGCAGCGCGCTGATCAGTGCATCGCGGTTGTCAAAGTGCTCAGCGCCCTGTCCGAAGGCAGCCACCATGGCGCGGCTGCGCCGCCCGGTGGCAAACAGGCGCTCGACGCCAAGCTCGCGAAGCATCACCCCGGTTTCGGCATGAAACTGATCGCTGGCATCTCCCAGTTCGCGCATATCACTCAGGGCCGCCCAGGGCCGCCCCGGCTGGGACATAAGAACGTTCGCTGCTGCGCGCATGGAAGCAGGATTGGCGTTGTAGGTGTCGTCGATCAGGCGCCAGCCACCAGCGCTGTCGAGCAGGTTCAGCCTGCCCGGCACTGCCGTTGTCATGGCCAGGCCTTCGCGAATCTGCTCCAGCCCGATATCGAGCGCCAGGGCAAGACCGGTAGCGGCCATCGCGTTCATCACGTTGTGCTTGCCCGGCAGTCGTAAGGTGAGAGCAAAGTCCCCGTGAAGCGTCCTGATGTTCCAGCCGTCTTTACTCTTCACCGCGCGAATATCGGCAGCTTCGTGGAAACCGAAGGTCTGGGCATTCCTGGCGGTACTGAGACCTTCCCACATCGCCAACCACGGCTCTTCAATATTGAATATGGCACAGCCCCCGGCCGGGAGAGCCGCGTAAAGCTCACCCTTGGTGCGCGCCACGCCTTCCTCATCACGCAAGCCTTGCAGATGCGCAGGCCCGACATTGGTGACAGCACCCGCCTCGGGTTTTGCCAGGCCGGCCAGGTAGCGTATGTCGCCGGGCTTGCCACAGCCCATTTCGATGACAGCGAAATCATGCTTTGCTGACAACCCGAACAGGGTCAGCGGTACACCGAGCTCGTTGTTGTAATTGCCTGCCGTTGCCAGCACCTCTCCGGAGAGGCTCAGGATGCTGGTGAGCATTTCCTTGGTCGTGGTCTTGCCGTTGCTGCCGGTCATCGCGGCCACACGAACCGGCAGCGTCGCGCGCCAGGCCGCGGCCAGCTCACCCAGCGCATGCAGCACACTGCTGACCCGCAACTGTGGTACCCGTGCGTCGACGGGACGCTGAACCAGGACCGCAATAGCCCCGGCCTCCTCTGCCCGGGCTATGAAGTCATGGCCGTCGACGCGTTCACCCGGCAGGGCTGCAAACAGCATCCCGGGCTGGACCTGACGGCTGTCCGTGGTCACACCGGTAAAAACCAACTGGCTTTCCGGGCGTACACCCAGAATTTCACCAGCTTGCTCGAGGGTCATACGAATCATGCCGCTGCCTCCAGAACTGCCTGGACCATGGCTTCATCGCTAAACGGCAGCTTCTGACCGGCAATCTCCTGCCAGCGCTCATGCCCTTTGCCGGCAATCAGGACGATATCGCCCGGACCGGCATTGGCAATGGCTGCGCGAATAGCCAGCGCACGGTCAACCTCAACACGGACCCGGTCATGTTTTTCAATGCCACGAAGCACGTCGTTGATAATCGAGTTGACCGACTCAAAACGAGGATTGTCACTGGTGATGACCAGTTCATCGGCAAGGGATTCAGCAACCTTACCCATTTGCGCACGCTTGCCGCGGTCGCGGTTCCCGCCGCAGCCGAACACACAGATCAACCGGCCGCTCAGGTGGTCCCGTACCGCAGCCAGCGAATGCGCCAGCGCATCCGGGGTGTGGGCATAGTCAATCACTACAACCGGTTGCCCCGGCGCGCCGCCCAGGCGCAGCATGCGTCCCGGCACCGGCTTGATCAGCTCCAGCTCACGGACCGTTTCATCCCAGGGCATACCCAGCAGGGTCAATGTCCCGGCGGTCGCCAACAGGTTGGATGCATTGAAACTGCCCAGCAAACCGGAACGTACATCAGCCGAGCCCCAGGGGCTGTGCAGGGTCAATGCCATGCCATCGGCATCCATGCCGCGCACCTCGGCAGTCAGCTCTGCACCCGGCATCAAGCCGTAGGAGAGGATTTCCGCCTCGCCGCCAAGCTCCCTGATCCAGCGCCTGCCTGTCATATCGTCGCGGTTGATGATGCAGAACCGCGGTGCGTGGTCCGTAAACAGGCGCAATTTGGCCGCCGCGTAGGCCTCCATATCGGCGTGATAGTCGAGATGGTCACGGCTCAGATTGGTAAAGATCGCCGCATCGAACTGCACGGTATCCACGCGGCCCTGCGCCAGGGCATGGGATGAAACCTCCATGGCCAGGTGATTGGCGCCACTGTCAATGCAGTGGGCCAGAATGCGGTTCAGGGTGAAGGGCTCCGGGGTGGTATGAGTGGCGGGCTCCAGCTCATCAAACAGGCCATAGCCCAGGGTTCCGATCATGCCTGCGCTGCCTTCACTGCGCGCCCAGGCCTGGGCCAGAAAATGGGCCACGGAGGTCTTGCCATTGGTACCGGTCACCCCGGCGATGGTCATTTCCTCGCTGGACGCCGCCCAGAACCGGGAGGCGAGCTCACCCAGGCGTTTGCCCAGATCTTCGATACGCACCATGGGCACATCAACATCGGCCAATTCCGCACGGCCGTCATGCAGTATGACCTTTGCGCCACGACGCACGGCCTCGCCCGCAAACTGCATGCCGTGGCCCTGCGCGCCACGCACCGCCACAAACGCAAAACCCGCCTCGACCTGGCGGGAGTCCTGGACAACGCCGGCGATGGCCACTTCGGGAACATCGCTCAGCCAACCTTCCAGCAGGGTTCGCAGGCTCATGCCGTAGGTCATGGCGCTGCTCCCTCGGCCTGCACCAGGGAGCCTTCATAGTCATCCGGCGGAATATTCATGAGCCGCAAGGCACCACCCATCACCGCTGAGAACAGCGGCGCAGCCACGTCACCACCGTAGAATTTACCCTCGGTGGGATCGTTGACGACAGCAATCACGACCAGCTTTGGATCACTGGCCGGCGCGAAGCCGGCATAGCTGGCGATATAGCGCGAGGCATAGCCGGCTGCGCTGGCTTTGCGCGAGGTTCCGGTTTTGCCGGCCACGCGATAATTGGGAACCCGTGCCTGGCGGCCGGTGCCCTCGTCGCTCTGGACCGTTTCCAGCATGTCAGCAACCTGGCGGGCCAGCTTTGGATCTGTCACTGAAATCGGCGGGCTGCCGATACCCATGATCAGGTTTGGCTGACGTAAGCGCCCTTCATCGGCCAAAACTGCGAAGGCCTGGGCCAGCTGTAAAACCGTCACGCTCAGACCGTAGCCATAGGAGATCGTGGCCTGCTCAACGGGACGCCAGCGCCGGTGATTACGCAGCACACCGGCAGATTCACCCGGGAACCCGGTACCGGTCGCTTCCCCAAAACCAACCCGCGTGTAGGTGTCCCACATCTGCTCCGGTGCAAGCTGCAGGGCCAGCTGGCTGATGCCCACATTGCTGGACTTGGTGATGATGCCGGTGACATCCAGAATGCCGTAATTGCGATGGTCTTTGATCGTATAACCGGACATGTAGACATATCCGGGATTGGTATCAACCGGTGTGCTCGGCGTGACCAGCTCGTTTTCCAGCAGGGACAGAACCGCAAAGGGCTTCATCACTGAGCCGGGTTCAAACACGTCGGTCAGCGCCCGGTTGCGCCGGCCATCACTTTTGACACTCAGATTATTGGGGTTATACGAGGGCTGGTTGGCCATCGCCAGCACCTCACCGGTGGTGGCATCGAGCAGCACCACGCTGCCGGATGTTGCGCCATGCTCAAGCACGGTTCGCTTCAGCTCGCGGTAGGCCAGATACTGCAGGCGACGATCAATCGTCAGGCGCAGGTCTTTGCCCGGCTCCGGTTTGCTTACCAGCTCGATTTCTTCAACGGTGCGGCCACGACGGTCCTTGATGACCCGTTTGCTGCCCGGCGTACCCTCCAGCCAGTCGTTGTAGGCCAGCTCCAGCCCCTCCTGGCCGATATCATCAATATTGGTAAAGCCGATCACGTGAGCGGCAACTTCACCGGCGGGATAGAAACGGCGGTATTCCTTTTCCAGGTGCACGCCTGGCACCGCCAGTTCACGGATGGTCTCGGAGATCTTGGGATGGACCCGGCGCTTCATCCATACAAACTCGCGCGAAGCACGCTGGGTCAGTTTGCGTTCCATGTCGTCGGGATCGGCTTGCAGAACCTGGGCGAGTTCATCAATGCGTTCGGGCACCTGCAACAACACCTGCGGATTCACCCAGACCGAGTCGACCGGTGTGCTGACAGCCAGCGGCTCGCCGTTGCGATCACTGATCACGCCGCGGGTAGTCGGCATATCCACGACGCGCAGAAAGCGCGCCTCGCCCTCACCCTGGAGAAAGTCCGTTTCCATAACCTGCAGTTGAACCGCGCGGGCAATCAGCGCCAGGGACACGAGAACGAACATGCCGATCAGGGCATACAGCCGGTGAATCGAGAAGGTCTTGCTGCCCTGGTCACTCATGGCCGTATCACCATGATGCGCGTGTCTTCAGGGGAGCGCATGTCCAGCTCACGCCGGGCCACGGCTTCAATCTGGCCGGCATCCGCCCGCCATGCCTGCTCGAGCTGCAGACGGCTCCACTCGGCCATGGCGTTATCACGCTCGGCTTCGAGTTGACCCAGTTGAACGGCGAGTTGGCGGCTTTGGTGGCGAGTGTAGACAACGCCCAACGCACTGGCGACGTCAATCAATAAAACGGTGATCAGAAGTACGATACGAGCATTCAAGCCAGTTTCTCCGCCACCCTCATGACCGCAGAACGCGCTCTGGGATTAGCGGAGATTTCAGTATCGGAGGCACGAATAGCTTTACCGACCAGTTTCAGCGTTGGCACCCAATCCGGATGGTCCGGAATGTTTCTGCGGACTTGGCCTGGTCGTGCGGCTTCTCGAAACGTCCGCTTGACCAGGCGGTCCTCAAGGGAGTGAAAACTGATCACAACCAGTCTCCCTCCCGGGCGCAACTGCCTTATGCTGGCTTCCAGCCCAAGGGCCAGGTCTGCCAATTCGTTATTGATAAATATCCGGATTGCCTGAAAGCATCGTGTGGCCGGGTGCTTTCTTTCAGGGCGGCCAAGTATTTCCTCGACCAACCCTGCCAGCTGTGATGTTGTTTGCAGCGGGTTGTGCCCCCGTTCCATCACGATCTTTCTGGCTATCCTGCGCGCATGGCGCTCCTCTCCGAACTCCCAAATCACGCGGGAAATCTCCCGCTCTGGTGCAACGGCCAACCATTCGGCTGCCGATACACCCTGTGTTGGGTCCATCCGCATATCCAGAGGGCCGTCTTCCATAAATGAAAAACCACGCTCCGGGTCATCCAACTGGGGGGAAGAGACACCCAGGTCCAGCAAAATGCCAGCCAGGCCTTCTTCCTGAATCCCCCAGTCAAGGATCCATTGATCCAGTTCCGCAAAACTTCCCTGGATAAAACTCACCCGGTCATCATGACCGAGGCCTTCCTGACCCACCGCAATTGCCGTCGGGTCCTTATCCAGAGCAAGTAAGCGTCCCTGCTCAGACAGCTTCGCGACAAGCGCGCGGCTGTGTCCACCCCTGCCAAAAGTGCCGTCCACGTAGCAACCGTTTGGGTCGGTTACCAGGGCTTCGATGGCCTCGTTCAGCAGCACGGGTATATGCTGCTTAGCGTTCATTG
The DNA here is from genome assembly GCA_942491555.1 of uncultured Gammaproteobacteria bacterium. Taxonomy (GTDB): domain Bacteria; phylum Pseudomonadota; class Gammaproteobacteria; order Xanthomonadales; family SZUA-36; genus Marinihelvus. The sequence goes on along the minus strand of CALOBN010000002.1, from coordinate 252,714 downwards.
GCCCTCGCTGACACTCCTGTAAATTGTTGTTTCACTGAAACCTGTTCCTCTTGTCAGAGCACCAGGTTGCGCATCTCCTCGGATACGGCTCCCGCCAGATTGCGCTCCTCGTCCCGTCGATTCTGGTTCAGCGTGTTCTCATTCCAGATCTCAAACTTGGAACCCATACCAAGCAGCACAATATGCTTTTCCAGCCCCGCGACGGTCCGTAGTGTCTGGGGTAGCAGAATCCGCCCGCTACCATCCGGATCTACCGGTGTGGCGCTACCGACAAGTCGGCGTTGCAAGCCACGGTGGGCGGGATCAAAGGTGCCAAGTCCAAGGACCTGGTCACGCATGCTTTCCCAGTGTTCCAGGGGCGAAAGCCACAGGGCGCCGGAATCGAAGGCACTGTAAGTGAGCACCAGCTGGCCTGCGCATTGCTCTTCAATGAGCCCCCGATAGCGCGTCGGGATAGCGAAACGCCCTTTGGCGTCCAGGTTGATAGCTGTTTCTCCGAAGTACATTTAATTCCGCTTGATCCCACTTAATTTCACTTTCTGCCACTTATTCCCACTAAAATGCACGTTATATAGTTCGCGAATGATTGTCAAGCAGGACAGGAACTTAAGGCATGCGGGGGCAGTGCTTGTGTGGGACTTAGGGAAAAGTGCGGGCAATTGGGATTATTGCCGGAATAATAGTTCGTTAGTGGTTGGATTAGTTACAGAGAATGGAAGAGTGAACTTTGTGCATGGGGGACGGTGAACCCCCGGCTTTCGAAACCCGCCGTAAATCCGTCCCTGGAGGCTCGGGTTCGGCATGGCCCAGGCCAGTCTCTCGACCGGTTCCCGGTCTCACCTTCTCCATGCCTCACACGGTTTCGAAAGCCGGGGGTTCACCGTCCCTCGGGAGATTGAGTTGCCCCCCCCTATTGGGGAGGGAGGTAGGAGGTTTGGGGTTCAGGGGCAAAGGCCAACATTGCCAATGGGCAGGGTTGCTGTCGCGGTTGATCAAATACCACAACGCACACTTGGCGCAGGGATGCGCCAACGGCCGCCGTAGGGCGGCCGGGAGCGAAGCAAAATCACATTTTTGCGGAGCGACGAAAAGTGGCCCATGGATGGGCCATCTTTTCCAAACAAGGAGCTTTTTATTAACGACGCAAGCGTCGTTAATAAAAAGCGAGTCGACCGGTAAGCCGGGTTCTGTCGTGGGCAATCATTCATCTGGGTCCGCCGTCACCGACGACCTCAAGCGACCTACCCGAAGGCGCCGCGGGCCGCGGCATGGCCTTCCTATTTGGTCTTGCTCCGGATGGGGTTTACCTAGCCACAGAGTGTTACCACCTGCGCGGTGCGCTCTTACCGCACCTTTTCACCCTTACCCCGATGCTTGCGCATCCGGGGCGGTTTATTTTCTGCTGCACTTTCCGTAGGCTCGCGCCCCCCAGGCGTTACCTGGCATCCTGCCCTGTGGAGCCCGGACTTTCCTCCCCCACCGAAGCGGGAGCGATTGCCTGGTCGACTCGCCCGGGTATTTTCACCTATCCACAGTCCGAGTAACAGTGTTGTGTGGAGCGACATACCTTACTCCGGCCCATTGGTCCCCAGGGCCGCGTAGATCTCCCGGCGCGAAACACCACTGATTCGCGACGCGATACGTGCCGCTTTGCTCACAGGCAGCTCCTTGAGTAACTCGCGCGCCAGTAACAACGCCTCCGCCAGCCCTGGCTGGGCATCCGGAGCGCCTTCCACAACAACAACAAATTCGCCCTTACGCTGGTCCGCATCTTCATTGAGGCGTTTCAGCACCTCTTGCGGACTGCCCCGCAGAACCGTCTCAAAGCGCTTGGTCAGCTCCCGGCATACAGCCAGTTGACGGTCCGGTCCGAAAATATTCAGCATATCGGACATGCTCGCCTCGATCCGATGGCTGGACTCAAACAGGACCAGCGTGCGCGGTTCACTGCCAAGGCGCTCCAGCACCGCGCGACGTGCGGCCGGTTTTGACGGCAGAAATCCCTCGAAGACGAAGCGGTCGGTCGCCAGGCCGCTGACCGACAGCGCGGCGGTCACGGCACTGGGACCGGGTACCGCGCGCACCTCGATGCCTGCCTGGACTGCCGCGCGTACCAGTCGGAATCCCGGATCGCTGATCAGCGGGGTGCCCGCATCGGACACCACGGCGATCGTTGCACCATCGCGCAAACGTTGCAGCAGGGCCGGCAACATGGCTTCCTCATTGTGGTCATGCATGGCCTGCAAGGTGGCCTTGATCCCGAGGTGTTGCAGCAACTTTCCGGTATGGCGGGTATCTTCGGCAACCACCAGATCAGCCGCAGACAGCACCTCAATGGCGCGCGGGGAAATATCCTGCAGGTTTCCGATCGGCGTTGCGACCACGTACAGCAAAGAATGACTCATGGCACCTAGGTTATCATTCAACACCATGAACATAGCCACCCCGACAACGCATTACATAATGAACACTTTGACCCGCAATAAATCCAGGGCACTGGTGGCTTGCCGGCAGCAGTTGCCGCGCTTAAGCGCCATGCTGTTTGCAGGCGCTTTACTGGCGGCCTGCGCGAGCGCTCCGCCTCCCGTACCGGTAAACCCGCAAATTACAGCAGCACAGGCAGCCGCCGATCGCGGCGACTACGCGCAGGCGGCACGTGACTGGGAGGCAGTCGCCAATGCAGCCGGTAGTCAGCCAGGCAGCGATGTAAACGTCGCTTTCCTGAATGCCGCTGATAACTGGTGGCTGGCGGGCATGGCTGAACAGAGCGCGGCGGCATTGGACCGTGTATCCGGCAACCTGCTGGGTCGCGCAGACTCGGCAAGAGAGGCCTTGTTGCGCGGTGAAATAGCGCTCAACGCACGGGACCTAACGCGCGCCGAGTTTTTCCTGGCCGCCGCCAGCAATGGCTTGCCCACCGGCGACAGGCCACGCCTGGCAAAAGCCCGGCAATCGCTGCAACAGATGCAAACCGATCCGTATGCAGCTTTACTGGTTGATGCCGCCGGCATTATCGAAAACAACTCGCCTCTCGACAGCAGCGCCGCACTCGAGGTTCTGGACCTGCTCGAACAAGTGCCCGGCACCCGCCTGCAGGAAGAAGCGCGCCAGCCAACGCGGCTGGGTCAGTGGGCTGCACTGGCAATCGATCTTCGCGCTACTCTGGTCGCGCGCAGGGACTTGCTGGAGGCTGCCACCGAATGGACCACGCTGAACCCACTCGGACCCGTCGATGAGCAGACGTACCTGGAACTCGCCTGGCAGTACGGCCAGCGTTTCGCGGTCGCGCAGCGCATCGCTGTATTGTTGCCGGCGGAGGGGTCACTGGAAGCCGCGAGTGCCGCGATCAGGGATGGCATTGTCGCCAGCTGGCTGGACAACCCGGCCCGCTCGGAGCTGGTTTTTCTGCCGGTCGGTGATGATCCGCAGTCGGCAGTCGCCGCCTACCGCAAGGCCGAAGACGAGGGCTTCGGATGGGTCATCGGTCCGTTACGGCGTGAGTCAGTGGATGCGGTTGCTGCGCTCCCCGACGCCAGCGTGCCGGGACTGCTGCTGAACTGGCCATCACTATCACCAACTGAAGAAGACACTCAGGAAGCCCCCCTCACACCACGATTAACATTGAACGAGCCGGTGAGCGCCATACCCGGCAACGCGATTGACTTGTTCAGCTTCTCCCTGTCTCAGGAAGCAGAAGCCGAGGCCGTGGCCCGCCGCATGCTCGAAGATGGTCACCAACGGACCATTTTGTTACGCGTGGACGATGGCTGGGGTGAGCGAACAGAAGCCGCCTTTGTTGACGAGTATCTGACGGGTGGTGGCGAAATCGTTGCCATTGAAAGTTTCAGCACTTCAGACGCAGACCATTCGGAAAAGCTGACCCGCCTGCTGCAAATCGAAGATGGCCGGCAACGGCGCCGGCAATTGCAAAGCGCCTTAAATCTGCCGCTTGAATTTGAAGACTCGCGGCGGGATGACTTTGGCGCCTTTTTCATGGCTGCCGATCCGGCGCTGGGCCGCCAGCTCAAACCACAATTACGCTTCTTTGATGCCGGCGGCAAGCCGGTTTTCGCAATGAGCCGTATTTTTACCGGCAAGGCCGATCCGAACGCCGATATTGACCTTAATGGCATCCAGATACCCTCAACCCGTTGGGCCTTGCAGGCCGACAATGAAGACAGCCCGCAACTGGCCTCGTTGCGAGGCGGCGCCTTCAGTTCGCTCTACGCACTGGGGCGGGATGCGTGGAACGTGCTGCCCTGGCTCGATCTTTTGAATCAGGATCGTGGGTTCATATTCCCGGGTCTGACCGGCGACCTGTTCATGGGTGAGGACCTCCGCCTGCAGCGTGAGCCGGTGTGGGCAGTGTTTCGTGCAGGCAGACTCACGGCGCTGCCGGCAAGCCCGCTTAATTGAACCCGGGCTTAGAGCGGGCCTCTTGAAGCCGAACCCTGTTGGCGAAGCCTGGGAAGCGATGGCTGAGCGCTATCTTTGCGAACAAGGTCTGAGCACACTGGTGCGCAACTTTCATTGCCGCCTGGGGGAAATCGATCTGATAATGCGCGATGGAGAGACCATCGTCTTTGTCGAAGTGCGGTACCGAAGAAACAACCACTTCGGGTCTGCCATTGAGTCGGTAACCCACAATAAACAAATAAAGATTTGCCGCGCAGCCGGCATCTTTCTTTCCCGGCGGCCCGCGCTGGCCAGCCTGCCCTGCCGCTTTGATGTGATTGGTATCAGCGGTACACCGGAAAACACGTCATTGGAGTGGATCAGCGCTGCCTTCGAAGGCTACTAGCGGCACAGGGCCGGATCAGCAAGAGGGCCTGAATACGACGTGTGAACGTCCCGGTACTTTAGCCAACCAGCCAGTAAGACAGTGGCCACAGAATCAGCAGGGTCAGCAGCCCGGCGACGACGTCATCCAGCATCACGCCCAGCCCGCCGCCAAATGCTTTTTCCACGGGGCGGATTGGCCAGGGCTTGAGAATGTCAAAGAAACGGAAAACCACGAAAGCGGCCAGAAACCAGGGCCATTGCACCGGCAGCATGACAATGGCGATCCAGTATCCGACAAATTCATCCCACACCATGGCGCCGTGATCGCTGACGCCAAGACGTTTCCCCACCCTGTCACAAACCAGCACGCCAAGCAAAAATGCCGCGACCAGCAAGGCCAGGTGGATCGCCAGGGGTGTCATGGAGAGCAGCACGCCCAGGGGGACGGCGGCCAGTGTGCCGAAGGTACCCGGCGCTTTCGGAGCCAGGCCGGAGCCGAAACCAAGCGCCAGAAACCCATCCCACTGGCGGACGCTGCGCCACAGTGCCGCGCGCATCTCATCCATGGTCCGGATGCTCCTGTTGCGTGGAAAAATGCTCCCAGCCCTGTGTGGGCGGCGCCCACTCTTCCTGTTCCGCGTTCAGGCACTTAACGCGCGTTCCGGGCACAAGGCGGCCAACCTGGGTCAACTTAACGCCCAGATCCCGCGAGATGTCCTGCATCACTGTGGAGCCGGATTCAGGAATGGAAAAACACAGGCCATAATCGTCACCGCCCGCAAGTTGCAGCGCCCAGCGCTCGGCATCAGACAGGGCACCCAGGTGCGGGGAAGCCGGCAGCTGATCCAACTGTAATTCCGCGCCCAGGCCGGAGGCACGCACCAGGTGGCCAAGATCGGCCAGCAGCCCGTCAGACAAATCAATACAGGCGCTTGCAAGCCCGCGCAGACGCCTGCCCAGTTCAAGCTGTGGCCCGGGACAGTCCAGTGCCTGGTCAAGTTCTGCAGTGGCCGGACAGCCTGCCAGCCGTTCGCGCAGGGCCAGGGCCGCATCACCGAGCATGCCTGATACATAGACCAGATCGCCGGCCTCAGCAGTATCACGCCGCAATGCCTCACCGGCAGGCACATCACCCAGCATGACCACCGTGACCGACAGCGGACCCGAACAGGTGTCCCCGCCGACCAGGGTCACGCCATGTTGTTTTGCCAATTGAGCAAAGCCGCTGGCAAAACCATCAACCCAGTTTTTATCAGCAACGGGCAGCGACAGCGACAGCAGCGCCCAACGCGGCCGCGCACCCATGGCGGCAATATCGCTCAGATTGACCGCCAGGGCTTTATGCCCCAGGGCCTGCGGGTCGGCGCCCGGTAAAAAGTGTATGCCCTCATTGAGGGTGTCGGTAGCCACCACCAGTTCACGACCCGCCGTCGGGCTCAGAATCGCCGCATCGTCACCAATCGAGCATGCGACGCCGGCACCCTGCACAGGTATGACGCGCATCAGGCGTTCTATCAGGCTGAATTCCGCAATGCGTTCAGCTGCAGATTCTGATTCCGGCGCAGCGGGCAGGTCAGCCATACGATCAGCGGTCGGCCGGTTCGCCGGCTCCGGGCAGGCCCAGGGCATCGGCGGCCTTGTCGAGAACTGCATTGACATAAGCGGGGCTTTGCGTGGAACCAAAGCGATTGGCCAGATCGACGGTCTCATTGACCACGACCTGGAAAGGCACCTCCGGTTCGAACCGGAATTGCCAGCTACCAAGAAGCAGAAGCAGGCGCTCCATCGTGTCGAGCTTGTCGAACTCGCGGTCCAGAACCGGTTTGAGCGAGTCGCTGAGTGCGTCACGCTCGGTATCAACGCCGTGGACCAGCGCCTTAAAATATTCCAGGTCTACGCCGCTGAAGTCCTGGGTATCCACAAACTGGATAATAATGCCGTCCACCGGATCTGCGGTGATTTCGCGCTGATACAGCGCTTGCAAGGCACGACGGCGGGCGCGGCGGCGCGGCTCCCAGTGTTGTTGGCGGTTACTCATAGCTGACATCCTGGCCCAAAGTGTGATGGGAAATCCGGTCGGCAAGATCAATCATGTTCAGCAGGCCCAGCGCGACGTCAAAACCCTTGTTGCCCTGGTCCCGCGCTGCTCTTTCCAGCGCCTGCTCGATGGTGTCCGTGGTTAATACGCCGAACATAACAGGCTTGCCGTGATCCAGCGACACACGTTGCAGGCCGCGGGCGCACTCGCCGGCCACAAAGTCGAAATGCGGCGTACCGCCACGGATCACGGCACCAAGGGCAATGACCCCCTCAAAATGGCCACCGTCCAGCAATTGCTTGCAGGCCAGAGGCAACTCATAGGCGCCGGGTACCCAGGCCACGGTGATGTTCTGTTCATCCACGCCATGACGTGCAAGTGCCTCGCGTGCACCGGCGAGCAATTCATTACTGATAAAGCGGTTGAACTGCGCTGCGGCGATGGCAACCTTTAGCGGTCGTTTGGGGACACCGGGGATAAGTTCATGCATCTGATCAGTTCCTGTCCGGCCCCGTCGCGCCGGGTTCTACGTAATCAACAACCTCAAGCCCGAAGCCGGAAAGCCCCGTTAGGCGGGTTGGCGCACTGAGCAGCCGCATCCGGCGGATGCCCAGGTCAGCGATGATTTGCGCGCCAATACCATACGTTCGCAATTCCCGTGACTGGCGATTATCCCCCGAAGGGCTGATGTTGGGCTCAGGCTCGCTTTGGATACGGCGCAGCAAGGTATTGTCATCGTCATGCCCGCCCAGTACCAGCACCAGGCCCGCGCCACGCTGTTCGATTTCTGACATCGCGACGCGCAGCGGCAAACCAAAGTCATCGCGGCGAATACCGATAACATCGCTGAGCGGGTTCTGTACATGAACCCGGACCAGCGTCGGATCCTGCGGCTCCCCTTTCATCATCGCCAGGTGCAGTCGCTGCTCAATCGTGTCGCGATAGGTGTACAGGGTGAAGGGGCCAAAATCGGTCTTCACCTCGTGCCTGGAGACCAGTTCAACCGTGTGCTCATTCTCAAGACGGTAGCGGATCAGATCCGCGATGGTGCCGAGCTTCAGACCGTGTTCGCGCGCAAATACCTCCAGCTGCGGGCGTCGCGCCATGCTGCCATCTTCATTGAGTATCTCAACCAGCACGGCTGAAGGATCAAGGCCGGCAATGCTCACCAGGTCAACGCTGGCCTCGGTATGTCCGGCACGCGACAGCACGCCACCAGGGTTGGCCTTCAGCGGAAAGATGTGACCTGGCAAGGAAATATCCGCCGGCCGGGCATCGGGCGCCACGGCGGTGCGTACCGTGTGGGCCCGGTCGTGGGCGGAGATACCTGTCGTAATTCCTTCTGCGGCCTCAATGGAGACTGTGAAATTGGTGGCAAAACGAGCGTCGTTTTTGTTCACCATCAGGGGCAGGGCCAGCTGCTCGCAGCGCGCCTGGGTCAGGGGAAGACAGATCAGACCGCGGCCGTAGCGGGCCATGAAATTGATGTCTTCGGGCCGCACCTTGCTTGCCGCCATCACCAGGTCGCCCTCGTTCTCCCGGTCTTCATCATCCATCAGGATGACCATGCGACCCGCCTGGATGTCCTGCACCAGCTCGGGGATGGTGTTGAGCTTCATTGTGAGTCCTTGTCAGCGGCCATCAAACGTTCCACGTAGCGCGCAATCATATCGACCTCGATATTCACTGCACTGCCGACCTGCAGATCGCCCAGCGTGGTCACGTCCAGGGTATGCGGAATGATACACACCTCGAAGCAGGCATCGTCGACCGCATTCACGGTGAGGGAGACACCGTTAATACATACCGAGCCTTTGGCGGCGATATAGCGCTTCAAGGCCCGGGGTACTTCAAAGACCCAGCGCTCAGCGCGCCCATCAGGCTCGCGGGACAGCACCACGCCACGGCCGTCCACATGCCCGCTGACCAGGTGACCACCGAGGCGGTCGGCCGCGCGCAGCGCCGGTTCCAGGTTGACCTGCTGCCCGACAAGCAACTCACCGAGGATGGTCTTTTCAAGTGTTTCAGCAGACACGTCAGCGCTGAAGTGTCCCATGGCAGATTCCGGGCCACCTGCCGTGGCATCAATATCCAGCATGGTCAGACAGGCGCCTGATACACACATGCTGTCGCCCTCGGCGGCATCGCGCAACGCCACGGCCTCCACCTCGAAGGTCATGCGCTGGTCGGTAGCCGAGCCTTCTACGGCCATGAGGCGGCCGCGGTATGTGACGATTCCGGTAAACATCAGTCCTCACCATATTGCGGCCTGAACCGCATTCTCAAGTCCGCACCCACGCTAACCCGCTCCAACAAGGTCAGCAGGGGGCGGTCCTGCATGTCTTCCAGGGTGCCCAGGACGATTGACGGCCGCCCCGCCTCGCCCAGCAGAGTCGGAGCCTGGTACACCAGCAGCTCGTCCACCAGCTGTTCACGCAGCAAGGCGCCGCACAGGGTTGCACCCGCCTCAACATGCACCTCGTTCACCTCGCGCGTGGCCAGGGCTTCGAGCAGCGCGGGCAGCGACACGTGCCCGTCACTGGCAGGCAGGGACAAGCATTCAGCAGCCTCACGCAGTTTCTCAGGGACCGGCATGTCATCGCGCCCTGCCACCACGACACCGCCCTCAAGCTCCAGGATCCGTGCGTTCAACGGTGTCCGCCAACAACTGTCTGCGATGACCCTCAGCGGTTGACGGTCCAGGCCTGCCAGGCGCAAGTTGAGGGAGGGGTCATCGGCAATAACCGTCCCGATGCCGGTGAGAATTACATCAGCCTGCGCGCGCCAGTGCTGAACATCATGACGCGCAGCCTTGCCGGTTATCCATTGACTCTTGCCGTTTGCCAGAGCGGTGCGACCGTCCAGGCTTTGCGCAAGCTTGACCCGCACCCAGGGCCGCCCACGTTCCATCCGGGACAGGAACCCCGGGTTCAGTGCCCGCGCCGCAGCCTCCATCAGGCCGCTCCGGCAAACGATATCCGCGGCTTCCAGTGCCGCAATGCCAGATCCATCAACCGTGGGATTGGGGTCCTTCATGGCGACGATAACTTCCGCGACACCGGCCTCGATCAGGGCCCCGGTGCAGGGGCCTGTGCGGCCCTGGTGTGAACAGGGTTCAAGCGTGACGTAGGCAGTTGCCCCGCGGACCGCATCGCCCGCCCTGCCCTGCGCGTCACTGATCGCCCGGGTTTCGGCATGCGGTTCACCCGCACGCTCATGCCAGCCGCGACCAATAACCTCCCCGTTGCGGGCCAGCACGCAGCCAACGCGCGGGTTAGGCATGGTGGTGTACAGACCGCGCCTGGCCAGCGTGATGGCTTGCGCCATGCAGCGGTGGTCGAAGGCGCTGAAACTCACGACTTGCGGCGTATCCGCCGCTTCGGGTCGAGCAGAGAAATCTGGCGTTCATCCAGGCTGGCGGCACCATCCTTTTCCAGCCCTTCGATCAGATCACGAAACGCCTGAATATCTTCAAAGCGCCGGTAAACGGAAGCGAAACGGACATAGGCTACCTGGTCAAGTTCCTGCAGCTCCCGCATCACCCACTCACCCAGCAGGCTGCTCGGAATCTCCGCGTCTTCAACACTGCTGATGTCTTTGAGCAGACGCCGGATTGAGCGCTCAACTTCGCGGGTTTCAACCGGTCGTTTTTCCAGCGCACGCAGCATGCCCTCGCGAAGCTTGACCTCGGAAAACGCCTCGCGTGCCCCATCCGACTTTATGATTCGCGGCGACTTGAGCTCCGGAGCCTCAAAAGTATTGAAGCGATTATTGCAGTTCATACACTCACGCCGGCGCCGGATCTGCATCCCGTCGCGCGTGAGGCGCGAGTCTACGACCCGCGTATCATCGTGATTACAGAGCGGACACCACATTGGGCTCGCTCTCCTCGCTGGTATGCATGTACACCGGAAAACGCCGGCACAGCTCAAGTGCGCGCGCTTTGACCTGGTGTTCGACCGCCTCGTCACCAATGTTGTCGAGCAGGTCCGCCATCAGGTTAGCGAGGGTGACACACTCGTCCACACCAAACCCCCGCGTGGTTACCGCCGGCGTACCAATGCGCAAGCCGCTGGTTACGAATGGCGAGCGCGGCTCGCCGGGCACCGTGTTTTTGTTGACCGTGATGTTGGCCCGGCCCAGCGCCTGTTCCGCGTCTTTGCCGGTGAATTCACGGCCAATCAGGTCTACCAGGAACAGATGATTATCCGTGCCCCCCGAAACGATCTTGTAGCCCCGCCCTGTCAGCGTATCCGCCATGGCCCGGGCATTGTCGATCACGGCCTGCTGATAGTCCTTGAACGAGGGATCGAGTGCCTCGAGAAAGGCGACCGCCTTGGCGGCGATCACGTGCATCAACGGCCCGCCCTGGGTGCCGGGAAATACCAGGGAGTTAAGTTTCTTCTGGATCGCCTCGTCCTCACCCGCAAGGATGATTCCGCCGCGCGGACCGCGCAGCGTCTTGTGCGTGGTGGAGGTGACCACGTGTGCATGGGGCACGGGGTTGGGGTAAACGCCGGCCGCAACGAGTCCGGCAACATGCGCCATATCGACCATGAAGAACGCATCAACGGAGTCGGCGATCTCGCGCATACGCGCCCAGTCCATGGTGCGGGAGTAGGCCGAAAACCCGCCGATCAGCAATTTCGGCCGATGTTCCGTGGCCAGGCGCTGGATTTCATCGTAGTCAATCAGGGCGGTTTCCGGATCGAGACCGTACTGGATGGCGTTGAATACCTTGCCGGAGAAATTGACACTGGCGCCGTGGGTCAGATGACCGCCATGCTCCAGGCTCATCCCCAGGATCGTATCGCCCGGCTTGAGCAGGGCAAAATACACCGCCGCGTTGGCCTGCGAGCCGGAATGCGGCTGCACATTGGCATAAGCCGCGCCAAACAGCGCTTTAACCCGCTCGCGGGCCAGGTCCTCAGCGATATCCACATATTCGCAACCGCCGTAATAGCGGCGGCCGGGATAACCTTCGGCATACTTGTTGGTCAGAACCGAACCCTGTGCATCCATAACCAATGGACTCGCATAGTTTTCCGAAGCGATCAGCTCAATGTGATCTTCCTGGCGCTGGCGCTCTTTGGCGATCGCACTGGCGAGTTCCGGGTCAAATTCTTCAAGGGTCTGGTTGCTGTCGAACATGCGGGGCGGATCCTCTATTGGATATTTTTTGGAGCGGGTTTCGTGGCTGATTGGGAGATTGCTGATTGACGTCCGTCAGTGCTGATTCGCGTAAAGGCCGAATCACACCCGTGACGCCACGCATTCTAGCATTAAACCCCTCGGGAAAGCCGCTGCAGCCGCTCCGGCAGCGGTTGCATAAAGTCTTGTGCCGTCGGCGAGAAGCGCCGCGGAGCCAAGTGGAGGCTCGTACGCAGCGCCTGATCGTCAAACACAAGGTTTACCGCCTGGCGGCGGACCATTTCGCCATTCACCCCACCGGCAACGCCCATACGGGACAGCGCTTCAAGGGCGGGCGCGAGCAGTTTCGGACTGATCGGCAAGAACCGTGGCGGCCGGTCCAGGGCCTGAAAAACCCGCCGGACCATGGCCCGGTAATCCAGCGTTTCACCGCCGCACAGGGCAGAGATTAACGGAGATGGTGTCTCGCGCCCACTCTGAACCTGGGTCTGCATATGGCTTAAACCCGCCACGAGCGCCTCGGCAAGATCATCCACATGCAAGGGCTGGCGCATTCCACCGGCATGGGTGGAAATCGGCATTATACGGAACCGCGCAATCAGCCGGGCCAGGCTGCTGACATTGCGATCCATGCCGGCGCCATATAACAAGGTGGGTCGCAGAATCATGAGCGGCAGTCCCCGGACGACGGCCAGTTCCTGGAGGGCCTGCTCGGCACCAGCGATTGAAGCCATCATGTCGCGCTCTGCTACATTCGGCGAATCGGCCTTGCTCAATACGCTGCTGCTGGAAGTGAGGCTCATGCCCCGCAAGTTGGGCAAATCGCGTGCAATATCGAGCGCGAGCGACAAAGGCCCGGCGGAAACCAGGTGACTGATGGTGTTACATTGATCTGGCAGTTGCCCGGGATTGATCCAGCGCACCGTCTCGAAATCGGGAAACCCGGTTGGCCGGCCCACCCGGCTCAGGGCCACGGGCCGGGCCCCGGCAGCGATCAGGCGCGGGAGCAAAAACCAACCGACCTGGCTGGAAGCGCCCAGAACCAGAACTTCCGCGCCTGCCAAAAGCGGCCTGCGGGTGCTGGTTGGGCTGGCGGACGGGTTCATCCGCGCAGAGCCACCAGCGGCCAGGTCAGGGCCCAGCGCAACCAGATTCCGGTCCTCACCAACGCGACAACCGGCCAGGCATATTGATCAGCAAGATGCTGATTGAAAAAGCGCGCCATACCCAGGTGCTTTTGCCGGTGGACCCACCGCGGACGGCTGGCACTGGAAACACCTTGTTCATGAACGGCACAGGCGGCCGGCACAAACAGCACCTCGTGCCCCGCCTGCTGGAGACGAAACATGAGGTCGAGGTCCTCGCAATGCAGCCCGTAGGCCTCATCAAAGCCACCCAGCGACTTAATGACCCGGGTACGCAACAGCATGCAGGCGCCGGACGTGGCCTCAACCTCGATCACCTGCTGCGCATCATCCGCAACCGCCACGGTCACACCTTCAAGAGCCGCAAAGCGCTGACCCAGGCGCGCCAGTCCACTGAAGGCCATGAGGGCGCGCCACGGGGTGGCAAACCGGCGATTCGTAGCCGCTTCGATATGCCCTTGTGCGTCACGCACCAGCGGCCCGGCGAGCGCAGCGCGCTCATTCGCTTGCAGGGCGGCGGTCAATGTGGCCACTGCGCCTTGCTGGAGACTGCAATCGGGATTAATGATGAGCAAAAAGCGGCTTTCAATATTCGCGAGGGCCGCATTGATCGCGGGCCCAAAGCCAAGATTGTGTTCATTGGCAAAAGTCTGCACCGCGACAGTGGCAGCAAAGTGCTTTTCAAGCCTTGCAAGGCTGCCATCCGTACTGGCGTTATCCATAACCCGGATGTCTTCAATACCGTTATCCAGCAGCGATTGCACACAGTCGCACAGCACATTGCCGGCGTTGTAATTAATCACCAGGGCGGTGACGTCCATCATTGCGGCGGGCGCTAACGGCGACCGAGGAGCCGGGCGAACCAGGAACCGGATCGCCGCTCCGCTGCCAGTGCCTCGCGCAGGCGTTCAATCTCCGCATCCCGTTCCTGAATAATGCCACCTGCGGCCATATTGCGACGAATCTCGCCATGATAATGGTTGTAGACGGACTCGGCCGGGTCATCAAACAGCCACAGGTCGGAATCCAGCTCTGGGAGCAGGGCTTCATCGGCAGCACACAGCGCGATGAAGTACATCGCATCACGCTGCATGGCAGCGCGCTTAAGCGGATCGCACTCCTCGCTGTCCTGCAGCGCTACGCTACGCGTCTTATCCAGATTCCAGATCGCCGAATGAAACAGGAGTTTCTGTCCATACAGGCGATATCCGGGGAAGTGGCGCGATAACAGCGCTTCCAACTCGTCACGGTAGAGTTCACTGACATGAAACTCGTTGTCGTTGCCGTGTTTGTCCGTATAGATCGCCTTATCCGGCGAGGAGATTAACGCGATTCCGTCAGGTCTCAGGACGCGCCGGAACTCGGCAAGCATTGCCTCCTGCTGCTGAACATGTTCAAGGGTCTCGAAGGAGACCACGCGATCGAAACTGTCGTCCTCAAACGGAAGCCGGGTGCAGTCAGCCTGATGAAACTCCAGATTGCTCACGGTTCCATAGCGCGACCGGGCATGTTGTATCGCCGTGTCGGAAACATCTACCCCCGCAACGCTGGTCGCCTGCCGGGCAAGCAGCGCTGAGCCATAGCCCTCACCACTGGCCACATCCAGCACGCGCTGACCGGCGCAGAGTGGCGCTGCAAAAGCATAACGATGCACATGTTCGTACCAGATTTCGCGCACACACTCAGGCGTGAAGCGTTCACCGGTAAATTCCAACTCTTCAGTCACGAAGCAGTTCCAGATGCGGGAGGCTCAATTTTACCTGATTGGAATGCCGCAACGATGGCGTGGCGTCTTTTGGCGAGCGGGTCCCGCTCAATCCATTGCGCAACAACATCAGCGTAGTCCGGATGCTTGGCCAGTAAACGTGACATGGTTTCCTCACCAGGTTTCAGGCCGAGCGGTGCAAAGGACTCACCGCCACGGTGCACCACAAAGGCATCTTCGCACAACACATTGCGCCATCCCGCCTTGGCGGCACGCCGGCAGAAGTCGTTTTCTTCGCCATAGCCACGTCCGAACGCTGCTTCATCAAACAGGCCAAGCTCATCGATAGCCCTCCGCGAAATGGCCATACAAAAACCAACCGCGGTAGGCAATTCCGGATAGTGACCCGTGGCCTGAGAGCGGACTGCGCCAGCCCAGGCCTCGGGCACAGAGGGTACCGGGTTATTGACACAAAATTCAGGCAGGGAGACGATTTCCGCGTTATTGCTCCAGGGTGTTGCGGTAGCGATTGCCGGGTCGCTGGCCAGGCATACCTGCAATGCTTCCAGCCAACCCTGGGTCACCACGGTGTCCGAGTTCAACAAAACGATATCAGTTTGCACTTGCTGTGCACCCAGATTTGCCGCGTGAACAAAGCCGCGGTTTTCGGAAATTTCTATCAGACTGGCATCTGCACGCCGTGCCGCCCAATCACGAAGCGCAGGGCGTACACGATGATCATCAGAGGCGTCATCGATCAGATAGACCCGCGCTTCCGGGCTGCATTGGTCCAGCGCCTCGAGACAAGGGCCCAGCACATCAAAAGCGTTAAACACGGGCACGACCACCGTAATCGGTGGCGTTGCCTGCACCTCATTGCTCACAGGGTTGTCACCCCAACGTCCGGGTTCGGCTTCGGGCGCGCGGGCTCGGCAGACTCCCGCATCAATTCCAACAGAGCATCTGGACTGTTCCAGTGCTCGCCGCATACGTAGCGCGGAAGACACCAGCGGTTATCGGTACGATAAACAGCCGAGGGCCGCGTAGAAAATGCAGCGTGGTAACCGTGGTCTGTGCGATATTCAGGCAGATACTCCCTGACCAGAAAATCACTGAACTGCCCCCATGGAAAGGCAAAATAACGCGGCCGCCGCCCGGAAATCTGCTCTATGGTTTGCCCGGAGTGTTTGAGTTGACGCTCGCAATCACCCAGGGTGCGGATCCGGGCAAAGTCTCCGGCGAGACCCTCGGCTTGAGCAACTTCATCAAGCACGGGATGCAGGTGATCCCAGCCATGCGACTCAATATTCAGCAAGCCGGATTCGTTTACCTCGGACCACCAGTCGTCATTCCACCAACCGCATCCGATCAGGCAATGTTGATCGAGTTGTTTACGCGCGTTAGCAGAAGCAATCACGAAACTGGACGCCCGGATCATTTCCCCGGTTTCATCAAGGTGGTCCCTGAGCACATTCAACAGACTTCGCTGCACACCCCAGACCGGATGTTTCAGATCATGCACGTCGAAATCGGAACCATCATCAAAGGTAACCGCATACCTGCGCCTGAAGGCATCAGGGGCCGCAAGGCCCTTATGCCATACGAGCAAGTCATCAAGGCTAATCGCCCGCCAGCCGGCATTGTGGAGCACCCCCAGGTCTTCACGCAGTGCAATGTGGTCATTTCCCTGGTAGGAATTGTTGCTAACGTTATTGGCGTGATAGGTCAGTACAGGAATGCCAAAGTCGGCAATGTCAGGATCAGGTCCGCTATTCATAGCCAGTGATGGTCAAGCCGGACAAGGCCAAATTCAAGGGTCTCTCCAAGAACGCGCAAGTTCCGCTCCTGCGTATCACACATGCGAAACCCTTCCGGATCCATGGCATGACCGCGGATCTCGTAGTGACCGGGGAGCAATTTAAGACCCGGAAAACAGACCGACATCTCATAGATGTCGTCTGAACCATCCACCAGTTTCAGTCCTTCAGGCTGATCCTCACTGGAAAGACCGTAGATGGGCGTGCCGTCCAGACGAACCAGTCCCAACATACCGACCGGCGGCCGCGTATCCGGTGAACGCAGGCGCAAACGGACAATCAGGTCATGACCGGTATCCACCTCAGTTATTTCGCCTCCAGACGAATTTAAGATCGATAAATCGTTTACGCTGTAGTGCCCGCTGGCTCCGAGCGTTTCGCTGCGCGACACTTCTTCTTTGCGGTTACGCCGTTCATGCCAGGCCAGGTAATCCCGTGTTATCCGCTGCGCATCACCGTAGCCTTCAACACGCCCGCCCTTCAGCCAAAGTGCCCGACGGCACAGTTTTTGTACCAGGTACATACTGTGGGAAACCAGCAACAGCGTGCCGCCATCAGCGAGAAAATCATCAATCCAGCGAACGCACTTTTTCTGGAATGACTCATCACCCACCGCCAGAACCTCGTCGGTAATCAGAAGCTCCGGCCTGGAAGCAGCCACCACGGCAAATCCCAGACGCACCACCATTCCGGATGAATAGTGCTTAACCGGCTCATGGATATATTCGCCAATATCCGCAAAAGCGAGTATCTCGTCCAGTCGTTCATCAAGTTCCCGCTCACTCATCCCGAGAATGGACGCCTTCATACGAATATTGCTCATACCGCTAAAATCGGGCTGAAAGCCTGCACCCAGTTCCAGCAAAGCTGCGATCCGGGCATCGGTTGTCACACTACCCCGTGTTGGTTCGATGACACCGGTAAGGATCTTGAGCAGCGTCGACTTACCGGCACCATTTTCGCCAATAATACCCACGGACTGTCCAGCCAGTACCTCGAGGTTAATGTCGGAAAGCACCTCAACACCCAGCGAAGGTTCACGTCCCATCAGCAAGGCGCCAAATGCACTGAGTCGTTCGCGTGGCCGGTGTACACGAGGGTACAGCTTGCTGACACTGTCCAGCCTGACGAGCGGCTTGCTCACAGGAAATCCTCAAAATGGCCGCTGAATTTGCGGAACCACCGCAGACCGGCAAGAAACAACAAAGGAGCCAGCAACACCGCGAGGAAAGTACCAGTGTTCAGCGTCAGAGAACCGAACAGCAGGCTTTCCCGAAACTGCACGACAAACCAGGTCATCGGGTTGAATGCCATCACACGGGATAGCGAGGGTGGCAACATGGCAACGCTGTACAGAATGGGTGTCGTGAAGAACCAGAAGGTCATAAGCGGTGGCAGGATTTGCGCTACATCACGCACAAACACCTGTAGCGACGAGGTAAAAAGCGCAATCGCACAGGCGAAAACCCACAAAAGCCCCATCAAGAAAATGACATACGGCAGCAACAACCAGTGCACTGTCGTACCCAGCAGTTGTAAAACGACCAATACCGCAAGGAACCCGACACCGTGCATCAGGAACGTTGAAGTAACGGTGGCAAGGGGCAGCATCTCATTAGCAAATGCCACCTTGGATACCAGGGCGGAATTACTGGTTATCGCCCCACTGGCCTTGAGTATCGCCTCGGAAAAAGCGGTCCATGGCCAGAAAGCGACCGCCAGGAATGGCACAAAACCAACATCTCCGGAATCTGCGACACGGGCATTAAAAATCTGTGTAAAGACAAATGAGTAAACACCAAGCAGTAACAATGGCTGAAGTACCAGCCAGGCAAAGCCGGTCAGGTTTTCCAGATAGTCCTGGCGTATCTGGCGTACTACCAGCTGTCTGAAAAACCCGAAATCAAGATTCCTTATGGACTTTCCAGCCATTTTTGCCTCAGCCTGAGCCAAGCAGAAGATTGACTCTGCTACTCGGTATCAGTGTCATCTGCATATTTGGCCAAAACCTCACGCCCGAAGATTTGTTCAATTGTTTTTTCCACGGACTCCTGGGTAACTTCCATTTCAGACTCGTAGAGCTCATTCAGATAGATGCGTCTCTGTCTATCCAAATGCTGCTGACGCATCTGCTGCTCAAGTGCCGGCTGTATCTCGCTGAATTCAATCTGCTCAGGAAGGTTCGCCTGATCCTTGCGAATCAGGTGATAGCCATATTGACTGAGTACCGGTTCAGACAAGGCTCCCACCTCGAGACTGAACGAGGCCTCTTCAAATTCCGCCACCATATCTCCTCGTTTGACTTCGGTAAAAGACCCCCGATTGTTAGCCTTACTTGAATCCTCTGAATAAAGAGCGACAAATTCATCAAAAAGGTCCGGATCTGCAAGTAGTTGAGCCCGCAGGTCCAATGCCATTTCAAGTGCCTCATCTTGAGTCCGGTCATCAAACTTGAGCAGGATGTGGCTTACATCAACCGTTTCCGCAGTCATGTAGGAACTCTTGTTGATCAAATAGTATTCCTGGGCCATTGCCTTGTAGTCGGCAGCTTCAGAATTTTGCAGATAATTGTCCATCCAGGCCCTGGCCAATTCCTCAGTGGACGCAAGCTCCATTCTTGCTTTCACATCAGGAAGTTGGTCAAACCCTGCCTCCCTGGCGTCACTTGCCAGTTGCATGATGAGCAGCAGCTGATCCAGTACGTCCTCCATTCTTGCCCGGTCCCTGATAAACGTAAACCTGTTCTCCTCGGCAATCCGGTTGATTCTTGCTTCAAAGAGGTCATGGGTCAGTACACCATCACCCCGGGCCGCGAGGATCTCGTCACTATTACGTACCTGACTCTCCGCTGTGTTTAACAACATGACTGCAACTGCGAAAATATAAATTTTACAAAATGAATTCATGCTTTCTTTACCTTAAAAAAATGGGGGCATCGCCCAGCGATGCCCCCAACGTCAGTGTTGCCGGTTATCGTTCCAAATAAAAACTACTGAGCAACCACGGCTGAGTTTAACTTGAAGCGACAGCTACTGTTTGGACAGAATGACGAACTTGGCGTCACGTTTTTGACATCTGCATAGGTGACATTCATGTAGTAAGTCTGGTTTTTATTCAGATTACACGCCGTAGAGCCGTCGGTTGACCAGAACATACCCCTACCATTGGCTTGCTCCTGGAAGCAGGCTGCAGGCACATCCTGGACAAAGACTCCCGGACAGCTCGAAACAGATACATTTCGAATACCATCAGTAATATAAATGGTCAGCAATCGACCAAGTCCGTTGAAATTACCCGTATTAAACTCAATGGCAATATAGCTATTGCGGTTAAGAGTCTGGCTCTTCTCACCAACGTCCTGGTTCGGGAACGACTGCCCGCCCCAGTAATTCTCCCAGGTGACTACGCTACCGGAGGACACTTCAGGTGCAGGACAGTCGGTAGGACCGCCGACATCAGGATCTAAAACGGTTATGGAAATGGACCGAACCACGGGGTTCAGTCCTGTGGCTGAACAGGTCATTTGGAACGGCGATGGATTCAAGGTCATCGGAATATCCGCGGAGCCGTTTACACCCGCATTACCCAGTGCAGCCCAGGCTGCATTGCCACCCGAGGTCGTGCAGTTTTCTGCATTCGCGGATGACCAGCTAAAGCTAACTGATTCGCCCTCATTCACGGTACTGGGGGTCGCAGAAAAAGTCAGGGTTATGGGGTCCGGGTCTGGAATGACATCTGATGGTTCCAGTGTCCAGCCGTTCTCAGTCTGCACAATAATCGTATATCGGCCTTGCTCGTTTACCTGTACCTGGTAGCTGCTAATCGCCTCAATTGGCAAGGTCTGACCATCGATAATGATGTCCGCATTGGCCGCAGATGCAATCCCTGCGGCGAGCAAACACAGTCCAATCTTGTTGAAAACTCGCATTTATGATCTCTCCTTAATCCGCCCAAATGGGTTGGCGTGCCTGTATGTTTTAATTTCCTTAGGCTTAACCAGATTTTCCGTTAAATAATATGCTGCTATCTATATAAAGAGAGGGCCGAAACCGGCCCTCTCTCCATCTTACCTGGCGTCGATAGTTCCTCGACTCACTTGCATTGTAATTACGGCTGCAAGTTAAGAAGATTGTCTACGTGTGCCTTTGTGGTTGTAAATACCACCATAGAACGCCTGGATGCCAGGCTGGGCATTTGCATTTTCGTACTTGCTGGCCTGGAAACCAATGGTCGGAAGACCTTCAAGGTTACCAGCAGTGGCTCCGCCGAGCGGTGTACGAGTCTCAATACCACCAGGTGTCGCGTACTCAGCCAGGTCCAGAATGGCCCAACCAGACGTGAATCCCTCTGGCAATAAGAAGTTCGTGGTGTTCAGAGCACCCAGAATCGGGCTGGCTGCTTCGGGCAGCATTGGCGGCACACCCGGCTCAGTTCCCTGGAACACAATCACGTTGGTTTCATAGCAGAGCTCAAAGTTGACAAAGGGCGTAACAATTCCCGGCGGTTGCGGAGAAACGACCGGCCCGTCACCCGGGTTGGTCGGATCAACAGCAGTCTGCTCTTCGCGGTCATAGACGTTTTCCAGCAGCACCGGCTCACAGGCCGTGCCATTATTGTCGGCGATCCACTCTTGCGTGAACGGCGCAATCGGCACACCAGACCCAGCTTCAGGAGCGTAAACGTAGAAGTGCTTGGTCGGGAACGTAATCACCCACTCGGTTTCACCAGCGATGCTCGGCTCGACGTTGTACTCGTTCAGCAACTGGTCGTGCATGAAGACGTATGAAACAGCGTCTACACCACGGGTCAGACCATTGGAAGTCAGGGTTGTACCGTCATCCAGGAAGATCGTCGCATCAAGGACGTCACCGGAGTTCAGGCCCGGATTTGTGGAACCAGGAAAAGCGTGAAGCGTGGTCAAATCATTGACCGGAGCGTCGCTCTGGAAGTTGTTAATAGCTTCCGCGTCGTATGAAAACATATAACCATTAGCTGGATTGATGACGGCTGCACCGCCAAACAAACCACCTGACGGAGGTTCAATGTCAGTAGACGGGGCCGCCTGCCAGTAACCTGGAGGAGCTCCATTCGGGCCTGTGCCGGCTTCGGTCCATGCTCCGACCAAAGTATCACAGTTAGCCGGTGTGCCACTTGAGTCATGAGTCGCTGCGGCAGCCGACCCCGAACCGTCTACCAAGGTACCCATTTCGATCATCTCGAAATGACCTTCAGACGCACGACTGATATCCGTGTTACCACCATCTTGGTTAAAACCGAAAGGCAGGAACGCCTGAAGGCCAGGCAGGGTGCTGGCCGATTCAAACAGGTAAGGCACGGTGCACGATGCATCGTTAATCACGATGTGCGGGATGCCACACTGGCCGCCCTCGGGGTTTCCGAAATCAAAAGCTGTCGTCAGATCGGTGTCGAGGACACAAGTCGTATCAACAGCACTACCATCGACGAGGGCGGCAGCCCAGACGTCATAGGGAGACAGGTACAGGTTAAAGTCAAGGACTTCACGGGTGTTCTTGCCTTCCAGGAAGCGGACCTTGACGGCTTTGGCCTGATCCGTCGTATTTACTACTGACAACAGCGTCTGGTTTCCAGCGCGCGTGGTGTAGTACGGATAGATAAGAACCTGGCCGAGGCCATCTGGGTTCAGGTTAACTGCCTGAGCGGTTGCAGCAATACCTGCAGCACCGGCCAGACCGGCGATTACCGCCGAAGTCAAATTTTTTCTGTTCATTACAACACTCCTATTGTGTACACAGGGCTAGCTTTCAAAAATCGCGCTAAACCGCATCGCACGGCCTTTACAAGCCGTTAGGGCGCAGTGCGGTTGCACAATTGGTAAGAGATGGTACTGGAAAAGCTGACGAGGAGCAACGTTTTCGTCGTTAATCGGAGGGCACCATATACCAGGTGCCGTCGGATTTGATCCAGTTTTCGGTCGCAACAGCCTTGGTTTCAAACTTCGACGCTCCGGGCACGGCACCATAAACCACAATATCCATGGATATTTTAAGCTTACAGGTACTTTCTACGCAATCACTTTCAACAATGCTTGCATCTGACCAGGCCATCGGCGTGGCCGCTGATTTGCGCTGGTACTCCAGCACGCTGACGCTGGAACGGTATCCCGGGCTCAGGTACTCATACGATTGCGCAAAGTCACCCGCCAGGAACAAATCGAGTCGCTCCTGCGCCCGTTCCGTGACCTGTTGTTCCGGGGGCTTGCCCATGGCGGCACAGCTGGTCAAAAGCACTGCAAACAGGGTGCCGGCACCCAACGCTTTTAAAACATAGAGGGATTTACTGCGGTTCATTGTCAGTATCCTGAATATTGTCCTGCAGGGTTGTGATCTCGATCGGGCGGACCTTGATGAACTCATCTTCAAGATCTTCGCTGATTGCTACGAGATCGCGAAAGTTCTCAATCACGGTTGGCGTGATCATAACGATGGTTTCACTTCGGGTTTTGGCTTTATTCCGAGCGCCAAACAATGCGCCGATTCCAGGAATACGGCTCAGGTAGGGCACACCGCTGCGACCTGCGCTTTCGCTTTCCTGAATCAAACCGCCCAGAAACACGGTGGAGCCGGATTGTACAGCGACCTTGCTGGTCACGGAACGGTTATTGATCGGCGGGTTACCGCTGGTTGAAACATCCGGGTTCAGGTCACCCGGCGCGCTCACCTCCTGGGAGATATCCAGATAGACCAGACCGCCGGGATTGATCCGGGGCGTGACTTCCAGCGTCACACCCGTAGAAACATATTGAGCGCTGGAAATCAGATTGTTGGCGCCACCGGTGGCAATACTGGTGGACTGAACCGGCACCTGGGTTCCCACTGTGATGGTCGCCGATTCATTGTTGCGTACCACCAGTGAAGGCGCGGCCAGTGAGCGCACATCAGTCACCGAATCCAGGGCCTGGATGGTTGCCGCAACAAAGGTTTGCCCGCCAAAGAAGAAATCACTCAGCCCTGCCGTGATCCCCCCGATGCTGCCGCCGCCCTGTACCTCGTCAATCACCCGGCCGGAATCGGATGTGAAGCCCTCGGGAACCGTGGGTGGTTGGTAATTGGAAAGAAACCAATTCACACCAAAGGACAGGCTCTCGTTAAGCGCGACATCCATAACCTGTGATTCGATCAGCACCTGCAGCGGCTCCTCATCAATGCGCTCGATCGCCGCCAGGATGCTGTCATACTCTTTCTGCGTTGCGGTGATCAGCAGCGCATTGGTCTCCAGCACAGAGGTAATGCGCACCTGCGAATTATCACCCAATAGTCCCGGGCCGTTGGTCGCGCCGCCCTGGCCCACATTGTTGGCTGCCAGTCCTGTCTGGTTTGCCTGTTGCCGGTTGTTATTAAAGTCACCCAGGCTGCTTATCGTGGTCGGCTCCAGACCCGGTGCCAGGTTGTTGCTCCGGGTTGTGCTTCGCGTTGGGGACGCGCCCCCAAACAGCTGGTTCAGGTAGCCGGCAAGCACATCGGCCTCGAGGTTTTTAACCTTGTAGACATACAACTGCACACCTGAGCCGGCAGCCCCGCGATCGAGACGGGTGATCCACTCCTGAGCCTTATAGAGGTACTGCTCCTTGGGCGTGATGACCATTACCGACCCCAGCCTTGGCATCGGCACAAAACGGAACAGTCCCGCGAGGGGACTTTCCGCATCCATCCCGAATATGGCTGTCAATTCCGTGGTGATGGACTCCACGTCGACCGTTTCCAGTGGATAAATGCCTACCGACATGCCCGCCAGCCAATCCACATCAAAGATTTCAATGGTGCGCATGTAATTGGCCAGCTCTTCGCGCGTGCCGGCGATAAAAATCATGCTGCGCATGACATCCACGTTGACGATGGCATTCGGGCGCACATAAGGTTCAAGAATCTTGGCCATTTCGGTCGGAGAAATAAACTCCAGGGGAATCACCCGCACCGCGAAGCCACGCACCTGCTCTGCGGGCCCGATTTCCGGAACCAGGTGCCCGGGTATGGCCTGGTCGATCGGCAGGACGTGATAACGCCCCTCGTGAAAGACCAGCGTGGCGCCATTCCAGCGCAGCAACAGCTCAAGAATGGGCATGAGCTGGTCACGTGAAACCGGTCGCGCCGTGGCGAAGGTCACCTGGCCGCTGACCCCCGGACCAATAACAAAGGTTTCCTGCAGTACCTCACCAAGAATCGTGTGCACGACGGACTGAATGGTTTCGCCTTCAAAATTCAGGACAATTTCGCCATCCTCAGACATGGCGGGCGCCCGGGCCTGCGCGGCCTGCTCATTGATAAACACGCCTTCGCCGCCGAAAAACTCTGACTCCTCGATGCCCGACGATTGCGAAGCATTCGGGTCATCAACGCCGAGCACAGTGTCGTCATAAGCCTGTGAATCGGCGTCCTTAACCAGTCGCGGATGGGGGTTTTCCTGCGAGCGTTGAGCCGTGGTACAACTGCTGAGGAAAAAGACGGCTGCCAGAGTGAGCGCACAGCGTTGCATCATTATTATTCTCCTGACCCGGCGCTCAGTATTGGTCGCAACTGCCATCGTGGCACCGTTTTTTTTAATTATCGGAATCATCAGTCTGTTCTTCTTTGGGTTTCCGGTTAATCATGGCGCGAATCGCATCCCGATAGGCATCCTTGTTTTCCTCCTGCACGACTTCCTGATCGTCAGCTTCCTGTTCCGCTTCGGCACGCAGCTCTTCACGGCGCTCGCGAATTCGCTCACGTATCTCATCAGCACGTGACGGGGCTGCACCGGATGCCACATCTTCCCCGGCCTGCGCGGCGACAGCACTTGGCGGCGGTTCAGGCCTTACCGGTGCCTTGATCATCGAGTCATAGACAGCCAGCTCAACGTTGACCGTTTCGCCGCGGGTCGAGACCAGGCTGACCTGCCGCGCGTCGACGGTGTCCACGCTCCAGCCGACGAACTCACCATCCAGGGGCATGCCTTCGCGAATGACCACAGCCTCGCCGCCCTCTTCCGGCGTCAGCGTAACCAGGCGATCGGTGGGCGTTATAACCACACCGGTAAGCCGGAACCGGGGCGGCTCGGCGACCTCCTGCTCGAGTAAGTCTTCCGGCACCTCATCCGCGACTTCAACATCAATCACTACCGGCCTGCGGTTCTCGCTGAACAGCGGGCGATTGTTGACCTCGTCATATTCACTTTTCGGGCCCAGCTCTTCGACCCTCGGTGGCAGCGCGGGTAAAACGGCAAGTCCCTCGTCCGCCTCATTGAGCGCACTGCTCACCGGCCCCCGCCAGGCTAAATTGATCGCCAGCCCGATTAACACCAGCAGGCCGCAAAAACCGGCCAGGGCCTTGGCCGCGGGGTTATTCTCCCAGACATTCATGACCGGGCCATCATGATTTGAGATAGCCGGACATATTAAAACGGACATCCAATGGCTGAACCGGCTGCGGTCCGGATGCGTTGCGCCGGGTGCGGGACTGGGGTCGCAGCACATTCAAGTCATCCACCAGTACCATGGGCACCTCCGATTCAAGGCGATAGAGAATGTTAACCATATCCTCTCCATGGCAGCGCATACGTACGTTGACCGTGACACGCTCAAAGCGTTCCTGGACCCGTGGCCGAACCGGTTGCCGGCTGACAATCTGACAGCTGTCATCGGCCAGGGTGCTGACCATCTGGCCCAGACGTTCGGACAGGGCGGCTGCAGCCTCGTTGAAATTGGATTCTTCAAGGAACAAATCCGCATCGTCCCTTGATGCCCGGATGCCGGTCAGTTGCTCCTGCAGAGGTTCGCGCTGGGCGGCGATAGCCTCAAAGCGCCCCAGCTGCTCGCGCAAACCCGACAACTCATCGGCATACGCAGCATGACGCTGAAAAAACCAGTGAAAGCCAAGCATATACACCGCGATCAGCACGATGAGCAGAATCAGGATCGCCGTCAGTCGACCGTTTTGCTGGTCCGGAACCAACTGCATCACTCAGGCTCCCCACTGGCAACGGTAGCGCTCAGGTCAAAAATCTCTTTCTGGGTTGCGCCATCCAGTCGCGTTGACCCGCGAAATCCAGCGGCGTCGAACAGCGGCGAAAGATTGACCAGCTCAATCAACTGCTGCGCGTTGTCAGACTTGCCCTGAATCTGCATATTACCGTCCCAGACACGCATTCGATCCAGGTAAGTGTCATCCGGCAGAATCCTGGTTACCTCGGCGATCACCTTGAGAGTTGGCCGGTTCTCTGCCCGCCGGGTCTGCATGAACCCGGCCGCTTCCGAGGCATCGTCTATCTGGGTACGGATGTTCTGTACCCGGCGCGCCTCGACCCGGACTTCATCAATGGCGGCCTGTACATTCTCAATCTGCGCCTGACGCAGCCATAGCGACTGTGCCATCACTATCGCCAACAGCAAAACAGCCACCAGGGACAACAGCAGATTCATACGCGTGCGCCGGTTGCTGACCCTGTGGCGGGCCTCCATCGGCAACAGGTTCATTCCGGCTGGTCGGCCGTCGAGCGCTACATCGATACCGGACGGGGCCAGCCCGCGAACACTGAGCGACTCGACCTGTGTGTCCAGAACCGCGCGGGTGGCGACTGCGAGGTCGAGCTTGAGCACGCCCTTGTCCTTATCACGTCCGACAATGCGGTAGTCGAAGTAGACGTTCGCGGCTTGAAAAGGCGTATGCCGATCCATTTCAAAAGCCAGCGCCTGGCGAAGATTACTTTCTGCGGCCAAGGGCATAAGCAGTGACTTGCGCAACACCATGTCTTCGGACAAGACCAGGTCTCGAGGCGCCTCATCCAATTCATGCTTGATCAGCAGATCATTGATTTGTTGGCGCTGAACCGAAAGATCCTGGTCCAGGGCAAACACGTCAAGCTGTTGCAGGCCCTCGCCTTCCTCCCAGTACAGGGCAAGCTCATCGCCTTCAAGCCGCATCATGAGCTTGCGCTGGGCATGCTGCATTCGCTCGCGGGTGGTATCGGGCAGCATGGACTTGAGTTCATTAACCCACCACACAAAGAATTGTCCGACCGGGCTCGCATAAGCCCGAATCCGCCAGTTTTCGATTTGGTTTTGCAGTGCGCTCGCCATGATTGCCCTAGTGATTCAAACCTTCCCGCCAGCGCAGGATACGAAATGGCGGACCACCCACATTGCCGCCGAGCCGAATCGTGGCCTCGACCTGGTCCCAGACGCCATTGGGCATGGTCGCTTTAACGCGGATACTATACGTGAGCCCCCTGCCCTGTGCCACGACACTCTGGCCGTTCGGAAGGGTAACGCCGAGTCCATCGCCCGCCTCCTCTGATTGTCGTTCGCGAACAAAGTTCACCGCCTCTTCCTCGGTAATATCAGGAATCGCCAGCAAGGCCTCCGACGGAGCGAAACCAAGATCAGGCAGCGCGGAGCCGGAAAACACTGTCAGGCCAGGCTCCATGCGCCTGAAAAACTCGTAGGACATGCCCAGAACCTGCAGCAACTCCTCAACCAACATGAAATTCCGGTTCGCCGGCCCGACAGCCATACCCTCGGCCAGGTAGCTGTCCAGTTCGGCCCCGTTGACCCGCTCGACATCATCATTGTCACGCCAGTCCATCACCCGGGCTGCCAGTAGCTCAGCGTCCCCAGGCTCCATGCCGTTATTGGAGAACAGAATCGCCAGGGTAGTCTCATCGGCGACATTAATGTCCAGCTTGCCACGCTCATCAATGGCACTCACAACAATCAGCACGTCATCGACTTCAATTGCATAGGGACGACCATCGGCAATCATGCGCAGCTCATCGTCCGGCTCACGCAGCGCCACTGCGGTCAGGTTTAGCCCTGCCTCCGCCCAGAATCTTGACTGCGTTCCGGACAAAAGTTGATTGGCTTCCAACTGGTCCATGCGGGCCATGAGCGCATACGAGCCCGTGGTCACCGTGAGCAGAATCAGGACCCACAGCACCAGCACCAGGGCAATGCCTTGTTGGCGATGCCGGTTCAATTCGTATCCTGCGGATCGGCAGAACGACGGATCATGTCCTGAATTCTCTGTGAGTAGGTTTCCGAACCCGTGTTGCCACCGCTCACGGCTGTGGCATCCAGCCGGGCAGTCGCCACCAGTTCCGGCCAATGCACGGAGTAGCCGTCGGGAAACTGCAGGTTCAGACGCACTGCAGCTGGCAGGACCGAGGGCGTGGCCCAGTCTGCAACCCAGCCCAAGGGCTGACCCAGCTCGTCGAGCTCCAGGAATTCAAACGCCGCGCTGTTCAAACCCTCCAGCAGCACAACCGGCTCCACGTCATTAAATAACTCGAACTCAAAGTCCTGCAGCGGCGCGTGCATGAACTGGAGGTCCAGCCCGTTGCGGCCATCAATAAGTTGCAACCACTGTACCTGCGGGCCGCCACGGGCAAGATACCCCGGCATCGGGCCGACGAAAATAATCTGACCCGCGTCGCCCTCGAAAATGACCCGCTCGCGACCCTGCTCCTCGATGGTCTCAAAGGCCAGCGGCAACATGAGGTTGAGTTGTTTTCGAATGAACTGGTGCGTGATGCGCAGCTTGCCTGACTGCTCAAGCATATTCTGTCCGCTGTCGCTGGCTTTCCAGGCGGCGCGAAGTCCACCATAGGCCAGTGCAAGCAGCAGACCCATCAGGGTAATCGCGAGTAACAATTCGACCAGGGTAAAGCCGGAATGACGCGGCTTCACGGTGAGATCCCAAGCTGACTGCGAATGGTCGTGAAACTGGCATCCCGCTGGCGTCGCCCGTCGCCCCACTCCAGGCGCAGGTCAACCCAGAACAAACGGGTGTTGTTCAATTCCGCAAGCTCACGCGCTCGCGTATCTTCATTCAGGCCCTCAAAATCCGTAATCTCGATAACCCAGACAATTCCGTCGTCCGTCTCGCCCTGGTAGGCACCTGCCTCCAGGGGCACTTCGCTGCCGACGCCCTCCATCAGGGACTGGGCCAGCAACGCAGCCTCCGAGTAGTCTTTGGCGCGAATGGTGCTGCGCATGGACCCGGCAATAATTTCCAGCACGACCGCAAAGCTCAGCGCAAAAATCACAAAGGCCACCAGCACTTCCAGCAAGGTGAAGCCGCGATTGCCGCCCGGACCCTTACCCTGACGCTGACGTGAACCTGGCCTGATCATGCTAAAGCGCTTCATCGGGAATCTCGAGGCTGGCCTCGCCGGTCAGCCAGGCGACATTAACGATGTATTCACGTCCGTTGACCAGCAAGTCAACCCGCCCGCCGGTAGAACCGCCATCAGGAAAGAACCGGATACGACCCACATTCTCCTCAACCTGCTCCGAAGCTGCCGTGGTTAATGTCAGTTCCACGCCCTCGGGCAGCACCACGGCCTTGCGACCTGGCGCAATATAGGTCTTCGATTCCAGGTCGACAGTGAACACCTGCTCGGACTTTTGCAAGATGGCCTGGGTGCGTGTGTAGCGCAAGGCGCTGACCATTTTGCGGCCAGCCTCGCGGGCTTCTGCACCGGAGATGCTGCGCGACAGGGATGTGGCCACCAGGCCAAGCACCAGGGCCATGATCACCATCACAACCAGCACCTCGACGAGGGTAAAGCCCTTTTGGCCGAGGCCAGGTGTGCGGCCGTTCATGGTTGTTGAGCGCTAATGAATTACTGCCAGGACGTCACGTCTTGGTTGTTGCCTTCACCACCCTGCTGGCCATCCTTGCCAAACGACACGATATCGAAATCACCATGCTGCCCCGGGCTCTCAAATTGAAACTCCCGACCCCAGGGATCCTTTAACAGGGTTGCTTTCACATACGGTCCGTTCCAGCCCGAAACATCTCCCGGATTTTCCACGAGGTCCTGGAGTCGCTCCGGCGTATTGCCGGTATCGAGGTAGAAGGTTTCCACCGCCATGGACAGGCGACTGATGCTGGAGGAGGCTGACTTGGCCTTGGCGCTCTCGGCCTGACCGATAATGCTTGGCAACACAAGGCCGGCGATCAGGGCGAGGATGACCAGCACCAGCAGCAGTTCTACCAGGGTAAAACCACCCTGGCGTGAGCCACTTTTGGCAAAATCATTGCGACGGTTAACAAGTTTCAGTCTCAGATTCATTTTTTTCTCCTGCCCGCTGCTACTCCCACGGCAACAACGGGGTTCCTTATCCAACCAGATCATTGACACTGATAATGGCCAACAACACGGAAATTACGATGGTTCCGATCAACATTGCCATCAGCAAGGTGACCACGGGTGTAAATACGGACAACAAACGGTCGATGGTGTTCCGTACTTCCCGATCATAAGTATCAGCGACCTTGAGCAACATCTGATCCAGCTGACCGGTTTCTTCGCCAACGCTCACCATCTGCAGCGCCAGGCGGGGGAAATGTCCGTCCTGCGACAGGTTGCGGGCCAGGCCACCGCCGGTCTTGACCTCCTGTGCCGCGGCCTCGACCTCCTGGCGCAGCAGGCTGTTACCCACAACGCGACCACCGATGCCCAGGGAGCCCAGCAGGGGAACCCCGTTAACCAGCAAGGTGCCAACCGTCCGCGCCAGGCGGGCCGTTTCCAGCTTGGCAACCAGGTCACCGACCCAGCGCATGTTAAGAACCCGTGCATCCCAGCGAAGCTTCTTTTCCGGATCGTTCAGCATGCGCCGGAACAAAACCACTGCCAGCACAGCCAGTGCGGCCAGCAACCACCAGTAGTTCTGCAAAATGCCACCAAAGAACAGCACGATCCTGGTGATCAATGGCATATCGCCGCCGAGCTCTTCAAAAATGGGGGTGAACTGCGGAATCACATAGACCAGCAACAGGATCAGCGAGCCGCCTGCCAGCACAATCAGCAGGATCGGGTAAACCAGCGCCGAGACGACGGAGTCCTTGAGCTCTTTTGAGCGTTCCAGGTAATCGGCCAGGCGGTCAAGGGTAACATCAAGACTGCCGCCGATTTCGCCCGCACGAACCATGTTCAGGTACAAGCGGCCAAAAGCACCGTGCTGCTCTTCCAGAGCATCGGACAGCGTGCCGCCCTCGCGGACACGGTCGCGGATTTCAGTAATCGCGCGCCCGGAACGCTCGGTCGCCGCCAGTTCAGTCAAGACCTGCAGAGAGCGATCCAATGGCAGACCGGCGCCGAGCAGCGTTGAGAGCTGCTGCGTGAAATCACCCACTTCGCGGGCGCTGAGCCCCTGTCTTCCGAGGCGAAAACGTGACAACTGCAACAAGCCCTCACCAGAGGGCTTGGCCTGCAGCGGAATATTACCGGCCTCCTGCAGGCGGGCAATCACCATTTCCACGCTGAGCGCTTCCATCGTGCCTTGCACAGTCTCCCCGTTGGGGGAAACGGCTTTGTATTCGAACAGGGCCATCAGGACTCCTGCGTAACCCGCAATACTTCCTCGACGGTGGTCACCCCCTCGAGGCATTTCAACAAACCGTCCTGGTACATCGTGCGCATGCCCTCGGTCACCGCCAGCTCCTGGATTTCGCTGGAAGTGGCGTGCTGCATAACCAGGCGCCGCAGTCCATCGCTCATACGTAACAGTTCAAGAATCGCCATACGACCGTGATAACCGGTCGGCACGTCCTCGGTCGGCAACGGCCGGTACATTTCATATTCATCCTGGTATTTGAACGCTGGCAAGCCCAGTTCTTCGACCAGGTACAGAGGCAGCTGATAACGCTCCCGGCTATCCGGATTGAGTGTTCGTATCAGCCGCTGTGCCAGGATTCCGTTAACCGTTGAAGTGAGCAGATAGTCCTCCACCCCCATGTCCAGCAGACGGGTGATGCCGCTGGCAGCATCGTTAGTGTGCAGTGTAGACAAGACCAGGTGACCGGTCAGTGCCGACTGGATCGCGATCTTGGCGGTCTCCAGATCGCGCATTTCGCCGATCATGATCACGTCCGGATCCTGGCGCACAATGGCCCGCAGCGCCTGCGCAAAATCCAGCCCGATGGCCGGCTTGGCCTGGATCTGGTTGATCCCTTCGAGCTGGTATTCCACCGGGTCTTCCACCGTGATGATCTTGCGTTCCGGCGTATTGAGGTGACTGAGCGCGGTGTAGAGCGTGGTGGTTTTACCCGAACCGGTCGGCCCGGTGACCACCAGGATTCCATGGGGCATTTCGAGCACTTCGGTGAATTGCTTGCGCAAGGAGTCATCAAAGCCCAGCGCGTCAAAGTCCAGCACGATGTTGTCGCGATCGAGAATACGCATCACCACGCTTTCGCCATGCGAGGTCGGAATGGTGGACACACGCAGGTCCAGCGCTTTGCCCTGCACCCGGTGCATGATTCTGCCGTCCTGGGGCAGCCGGCGCTCTGCGATATTGAGATTCGCCATGATCTTGATACGGCTGATGACCGCAGCGGTCGAGGACGCCGGCGGCGACTCCACTTCCTGTAAAACGCCATCTATGCGATAGCGCACCTTGAGGCGGTTTTCGAAAGGCTCGATATGAATATCCGAGGCCCGCGCCTCCACCGCCCGCTGCAGCACCAGGTTTACCAGGCGGATTACAGGCGCCTCGGAGGCCAGGTCGCGCAGATGTTCGACGTCCTCCAGGTCTTCATTGCCGGTGCCCAGGCGATCGGCTATCTGGCCCATCTGACTGCGGCCGCCACCGAATAATTTTTCAATGCCGTTTTCAAT
Organism: uncultured Gammaproteobacteria bacterium; assembly: GCA_942491555.1. GTDB lineage: Bacteria > Pseudomonadota > Gammaproteobacteria > Xanthomonadales > SZUA-36 > Marinihelvus. The sequence goes on along the minus strand of CALOBN010000002.1, from coordinate 219,444 downwards.
TTCCGAAGCCACACCAACCCGGGGCGAGATGCTCTTGCCACACGCCATGGCCAGGGCCTTGCGTGCATAGTCATCGCGCGGGTTGGCCATGATGACAACCAAAGCGTCATCCTGCTCCTCTATGGGCAACAGCAAGTTCTGCTTCAGATAGCGCACCGAAAGGTTTTCCGGTTGCGGCGCTTCGTCCGGATAGTCATCCTGGAGAATCAATGGAAGGTCAAGCAGGCGGGATTCAGCATCCGCAACATCGCGTTCAGAGACCAGACCCAGGCGAACCAGCAAGGTCACCAACTCGCCACCGTGTTGCTCGCGATAGGCGACCGCCCGTTTGAGATCGGCCTCCTTAAGACGGCCGGATTCTATCAGGTGTCCGCACACCTCATCCATGTCATCCTGTGAGCTTGCCAGGGCAGCGCTACTTTCGGACAGTTCCGTTTCTGTTGCCTGTATCTCGCTCACCCTGAATACACCCCTCGCTGTGGCTGACCTCATCCTGCGGGCTAATCACCCGACCCGGATGTTGTCGAATTGATCGTTATTATAAGCAACGCCTGTCGGTCAGGCCCAATTCCATTCGCTGACAAAACAGACCAATTGCTGGCGGTTCAGTTCCCTGTTCCCCCAAATCACGACACGCTGAAGGCTGGTTCAGGCCTGCTTCATGAAATGTTCAATTTCACGCCAGTTCCCCAGCACCCAGACAATAACCGGCGCCAGCGCAGGGAAAATCAATACCCCAAGCTGGTAACACAATGCTATGGCAGGTTGCGGCACGCCGGTATCATCAATCACCGCGGCCACCTCAGGACCAAAATTGAACGCCAGGGTCTTGAGGCACTGCCAGAACACGCCCCAGATTTGTACGATAGAAATGACCAGATAGCCCACCAGGAGGACCGCCAGCTTGCGCAGCAATGGTTGCTCGGTGGCCATCATCAGGCCAAACAGCAGCGGCATCCCGTAGCCGTAAACCAGTGGGTTAACGATAAAACCAAGCGGCTCCTGGGTCCCGTCCGGAAAGGTATACAGGATGCGTGTCTGGACCTGAAACAGGTAAGCACGGTCGGGGTTGGCAATGATGTTGTAAAACGAGTCGCCCAGAAGCCAATGCAGTAACGACTCCACCGCGAGTCTTACCGGCACCCCGTGCCACGCCGAAGTGTAGTACCAGACCATAAAGCCAAACAGCATCCATAGAGAGGAGAGAATCAACAACTCCCCAAGGCGCATTGGCGCTTTGCCTTCACTCATCAGTCGAGCCAGACACGCGCATTGCGAAACATGCGCATCCACGGCGATGTCTCACCCCAACTACCCGGCGACCAGGAAAAGTTGACTGTGCGCAAGGTGCGTTCCGGGTGCGGCATCATGATCGTGATACGGCCGTCTTCATTACACAATCCGGTTATCCCTTCGGGGGACCCGTTCGGGTTCTGCGGATAAGCCTTGGCCGGCGTTCCGTCCGGCTCTACATAACGCAGCGCAACCGTCCGGGCATCAGATTCACGCCCCTCAAACCGCACACGCCCTTCCCCATGCGCCGTGGCGACCGGCAAGCGACTGCCCGCCATGCCCGCAAGAAACAGCGAAGGCGACTCCTCAACGCGTACCAGGCTCAAGCGCGCCTCGAACTGCTCGGATTCATTACGCACAAAGTCAGGCCAGTGCGAGGCACCCGGAATAATGCTGCGCAGCGCTGATAGTGCCTGGCAGCCATTGCAGACGCCCAGAGCGAAGCGCGTGTTATCCGCAAAATAGTCGCTAAAGGCGGCACGCAGGACATCGTTGAACAATATGGATTTGGCCCAGCCACGGCCCGCACCGAGGACGTCACCGTAGGAAAATCCACCACAGGCAACCAGGCCCTGAAACCTGTCGAGACGCTGACGTCCGCTGGCGAGATCCGACATATGCACATCGACGGATTCAAAGCCGGCCAGGTCAAACGCCGCCGCCATCTCGATGTGTCCGTTCACCCCCTGCTCGCGCAAAATAGCAATCTGCGGCCGGACGCCAGTGGCAATCATGGGCGCGGAAATCTCCTCCTCAGGATCGAACACCAGCTCAGGCTCCAGATCCGGATGCTTCCAGTTCTGCTGTCGCTCACGCTCTGCATCGGCGCAAACGGGGTTATCGCGAAGTCTTGCTACCGCGTGGCTGACCTCGCCCCAGGCCGCGTGCAGTGCCACCAGGTCCAGACTGAACGGTTGACCCTGACCATCCTGAAGACGCATCTCCTGATGATCCGCGACCGTGCCAAGCCTGCTGACCAACGCACCCAGCCCGGCCTCTGAGGCGCGACGCTTAACCAGCTCCACGTCCTGCTCCCGCACCTGCAGAACCGCTCCGGGCTCCTCTGCAAACATTCGTGCGATAAGCGCCGGGCCGTGCAGATCAATTTCCAGGTCCAGCCCGCAGCGGGCCGCGAAAGCCATTTCACAAAGGGTAGTCAGCAGCCCGCCATCAGACCGGTCATGGTAGGCCAGCAACAGGCCGTCTGCGTTCAGCGCCTGGAGCCACCCGAAAAAGGTTTTCAGGGCAAGCGGGTCATCAAGGTCGGGGGTTTCGTCGCCAAAATCACCCTGCACCTGGGCCAGAATCGAGCCGCCCAGACGGTCGCGCCCGGCACCCAGGTCACAAAGCAGCAGCGCCGATGGCTGCTGCGTATCGAGCAGGGGGGTCAGTACACGGCGCGCATCCACGACCGGCGCAAAGGCACTCACCACGAGTGACACCGGTGAAACGACCTGCCGGGCGCCATCCGCGTCATCACTGCTGTTCCAGACCGTCTTGAGTGACAGCGAGTCCTTGCCCACCGGAATTGCGATACCCAGGGCCGGACACAGCTCCATGCCAACGGCGCGGACCGTGTCAAACAGGTCGGCGTCCTGACCCGGCTCCCCGGCAGCTGCCATCCAGTTGGCGGAAAGCCGGACCCTGGATAAATCCTCAATTGGCGCACAGGCAAGGTTTGTGATCGCCTCGGCAATGGCCATGCGGCCGGACGCCGGGGCATTGACGATGGCCAGCGGTGACCGCTCACCGATGGCAAATGCCTCACCGGTGAAATCACGAAACCCGCTCAGCGTGACCGCCGCGTCAGCAACCGGAACCTGCCAGGGGCCCACCATCTGGTCCCGGGCCACCAGTCCACCAATACTGCGATCGCCGATGGTGATCAAAAATCGTTTGCTGGCCACCGCGGGGTGTTGCAAAACCGCCATGGCAGCCTCGGCAAGCGATTCATCCTTCGCCGTAAAGACCGCAGAGCGTACCGGCACATGAGCTGCATCGCGGTGCATGCGGGGCAGCTTGCCGAGCAGAACCTGAAGGGGCAGCTCAACCGGTGGCTCCCCGAGCAGTGCATCAGAAACTTCCAGATCGCGCGCCTCGATGGCCGTGCCAAGCACCGCGTAAGGGCATCGCTCCCGCTCGCAGAGCGTCTTGAAGAGCGCAAGAGAATCGGGCGCCACCGCCAGCACATAGCGCTCCTGGGCCTCGTTACACCAGATTTCCATCGGCGACATGGCCGAATCAGCGCTGGGTATCTCGCGCAGCTGCAGGCGACCGCCGCGCTCACTGTCATCGAGCAGCTCCGGCAGCGCATTGGATAATCCGCCCGCGCCAACGTCATGGATGGATATGATCGGGTTCTGATCGTCCAGCGCCCAGCAGGCGTCGATAACCTCCTGGCAACGCCGCTGCATTTCGGGGTTCTCGCGCTGGACGGACGCGAAATCCAATGCCTGGTCGCTCTGCCCGCTGTCCATGCTGGATGCAGCACCGCCACCCAGACCGATCAACATGGCAGGACCGCCCAGCACGATGACGGCAGCACCCACGGACAGACGGTGCTTCTCCACATGCTGCTCACGAATATTGCCCATCCCACCGGCCAGCATGATGGGCTTGTGATAGCCCCACTGGCGACCACCCACGGTCTGCTCAAAGGTTCTGAAGTAACCGCCCAGGGCGGGCCGGCCAAACTCGTTGTTGAATGCTGCAGCGCCAATCGGACCCTCGATCATGATATCCAGCGCGGTAACAATGCGATCAGGCTTGCCGAAGTCCTCTTCCCATTTCCGTTGCAGCCCGGGCAGACGCAGATTGGAAACGGTAAAACCGGTTAAGCCGGCCTTCGGCCTGGCACCCCGGCCGGTCGCCGCCTCGTCACGGATTTCCCCGCCTGAACCCGTCGCTGCACCCGGGAAAGGCGATATGGCTGTCGGGTGGTTATGAGTTTCCACCTTGATCTGGATGGCAACGGGCTCGTCAACAAACCGGTAGCGATGGTCATCGGGACGGGAAAAGTAGCGACCCGCGGTGTACCCCTCGATGACCGCTGAATTGTCATGGTAGGCCGACAGCACACCATCGGGGCTGCATGCGTGGGTGTTGCGGATCATGCCAAACAGGCTTTGATCCTGTGTTTGACCATCAATGGTCCAGCTGGCATTGAAAATTTTGTGGCGGCAATGCTCCGAGTTCGCCTGGGCGAACATCATGAGCTCGGCATCGCTGGGATCTCGCTGCAGGGCATCAAAGGACGCAGCCAGATAGGTGATTTCGTCTTCCGACAGAGCCAGGCCCAGCGACTGGTTGGCGGCAGCAAGCGAAGAAACCGAGCGACCAATCCGCTGCAGAGGGCGCGGCGCGGTGTGCTCGAACAGCACCGCGGCATGCGCCGGTTCAGCAAGCACTGACTCGGTCATCCGGTCATGAAAACATGCATACAGCAGGGTCAGCTGTTCCTGGTCCAGGCCGGGCAGCCCGCTCAGGCGATAACGGGTGCCGCGCTCTATTCTGCACACCTCATCCAGACCGCAACCCCGGGCAATATCCGTGGCCTTGCTGGACCAGGGAGAAACTGTACCCAGACGGGGGACGACGGTAAAAGAGCAGCCGTCCCTGGCCTGAAGTTCATCCGGCGATCCTGCCGGGGCGCCATGCAACAGCTCACCAAGACGCTCGACACTGCCCCGGGCAGGCCGCGTTGCGCTCTCAATGAAATAGGTAAAACGCGCCTCAAGGGTGAGATCATGGCCTGGCTCTGCCAGACCAAGAACGCGGGCGCTGGTGTCCAGCAGCTTACGTTTTCGAAACTCAGAAAGGGCAGACTCGCCCAGCAGCCAGGTAAAAACGGACAATGGGAATCTCCCTAGACGAATCCAGGCACACCGGCGGCATGCGAACGCACCAGATTATACCTGCTGTTGCAAGGCCCGGTCAGCCGGCATTCATTTAAGAATTCAGGGAGCGGCAGCAGCTCTCTCTGCGGCAAGGATGTCCAGGCGGGCACGGAGCATTTCCGGCTGCATATAGCCCGGTATCAGGGTGCCGTCGCTGGTAATCAGCGCCGGTGTTCCGGTCACACCCAGTTGCTGTCCGAGTTCAAACTGCTCCATCACCGGGTTGTCGCACTGCTTGGGTTCCGGGTTGAGTCCAGCCTTGGCGGAGGTCAGTGCTGCTTGCTGGTCATCAGCGCACCAGACTGACACGAATTTATCATAGGATTCAGAACCAATACCCGCCCGGGGGTAGGCCATATAATTGATTTCAATGCCTTTATCCGCGTATTCAGCCATTTCTTCATGCAGCTTCCGGCAATAACCACAGTCGATATCCGTAAAAACCAACAGCCTGTGAACTGGTTCACCTTCCGGACTGAACATGATGCCACGCGGGTCGTCCAGCTCCTCGAGCAGCACGCGTCGCACATCTGCCTGGGCCTGATCGGTCAGGTTGATCCGCGCGTCAATGTCAAACAGTGTGCCTTGCATCAGGTACTGACCATCAGAGGAAATATAGACAATATCGCTGTTGATCTGCGCCTGCAGCAGTCCAGCCACGGGCGTCTCGGATATCGCAATCGTGGTCGCAGAGGGCGCAAGGGTTCGCAACTTTGCCTCTACCACGTCCATTCCGTCGTCAGCGTTTGCCACCTGCAGTGGCACGGCAAGCAACAGGGGCAAAATTCGGCAAAGTTGTTTAAACATGTTTTTTGGTCTCAGTGTGTTGATCTGTACGCGCTGCCCGTTTGACCAGCCAGCCGGAAAAAGTTCCCATATCCAATAGGGTGTTCGAATGAAATGCCCCGGCGCCATGCGGAAATTTCGGCCTGCTATGCGACGGGTTCAAAACAGATTCGTTCCAGGTTCAGCCCGGTGAACATCACGACTAACCCCGCGGGTGATGTTGTTCATGAAGACGCTTTAGTCCTTCGCGGGCGATGTGAGTATAAATCTGTGTGGTCGACAGGTCACTATGACCGAGCAATAACTGCACCACGCGCAGATCCGCACCATGATTGAGAAGGTGCGTGGCAAAGGAGTGGCGCAAGGCGTGGGGTGAGATGGATTTGTTTATGCCCGCAACCTTCGCGTGGTACTTGACCCGGTACCAGAATGACTGCCTGGTCATCCCGCCGCGGCGTGACGTTACAAACACCTCGGGCGCTGTTGCACCCCTCATCAACTCAGGGCGCGCCTCGTTCAGGTAGCGCTGCAGCCAGTTCAGCGACTCCTCACCCAACGGCACAAGCCGCTCCTTATTGCCCTTACCCAGGACCCGGACCACACCCTGGTTCATGCCAAGGTCGGTCAATTTCAGCTCGGTCAGTTCACTGACACGTAACCCGGTGGCGTACATAAGCTCCAGCATGGCCTTATCGCGCAGGCCTATCCGTTCGGAAATATCCGGAGCCGCCAGCAACTGTTCGACGCTCTCCTCGCTAAGCGCCTTGGGCAGGCTGCGGCCGAGCTTGGGGCTTTCGATCAGCGCGGTAGGGTCCTCACTGCGCTGCCTTTCGCGCACCTGCCAGCGGTAGAACTGACGAAAACAGGACAGATAACGCGCCACGGACCTGGGACTGCGCCCCTGTTTCATCTCTCCCGCGAGGAAACCGAGCAGGTCTTCCCGGGCGGCGGAACTCAGCGTACGACCCTGACCGGCCAGCCACGCGGCGAGTTTCAGCAGGTCCCGGCGATAACTCTGCAAAGTGTTGCGGCTCAGGCCGCGTTCCGCCCAGGCCACGTCGAGAAATGCATCTGTCAGCGCCGTGTCATTCATAGGGTAAACCATCGCAGTGCTTCACTTTGCGTGTGGCAAGGCAACAAAAAGCCCGACAGAAGCCGGGCTTTTCTCAAACCATTTCTCCACCAGCTCAGAGGTTAGCCTTGCGCTCGCGCTCATCTGCCATGTGGGTTATCCACTGACGCGATTGGCTACGCGCAGTCTCATAGCGACCCGCCTGTTTCCACGCAGCAGTCGCTGCATCGTAATTTTCCTGGTTAAACTCGCTCATCCCCAGCATGAGGTAGGCCTCACCGGCCTGGCGTTCCGTAACGCCGCCTTTCTCAAGCGCAGCGCGCAAGGCATCGGCTGCTTCCGCCCAACGTTCCTGGTCGACAAGAATGTAGCCCCGGCGCAAGTCGATCTTGCCAACATCCGATATCTCGCCAGCTTTTTCAAAAGCCTGCAACGCTTCCTCATACTCCTCGGCCGCGTACCAGTTGTCGCCAACGGAGGTCCAATAGCGCTCCTCGGCTGTAACCACGCCACTTTCGAGCCCGGCCTGTAATACCTGGGCAGCCTTGTAGGGAACGTCTTTCATGCCATAGAGGTTTGCCAGGTAAAGCAGATCCTGCGACTTATCCAGCAAGCCTTTGCGGTATGCCAGCGCCATCACTGACAACGCTTTTTCATCATCTTCAAGTTTGTAATACGTGTTGGAAAGCTGCGTCCAATAGGTTTTCTTGTCGGGCCAGCGGGTGATCATGACCTCAAGCGTTTCAGCGCCTTTCTCCCATTGTTCAAGCTTGAAATGGCCAGCCAGCTTCAGGTTGTACCAATTTTCCTTCGGGTCTTCATCCATGGCGATCGCCGTGTCAATTGACACAAGAGCAGTTTCCCAGTCTTCCTTTTGAGCGTAGATCGAAGCCTGTAGAACGTAGGCCGTGGATTTGTGTTCCTCGACCGGCACTTTACAGAACCACAGGGCCAGCCGGTCAAGCGCCTCTTCGTAGCGCTGATTGGCGTAGTAGAGCTGCGCAATTTGATACATCAGCGAGTAGTGGGCCTGGTTCGGGAGTGCGTTGATCTCGACGGCCAACTCAAACTCCTCCAGGGAAGCATCGTAGTTACCCTGCGCCCAGTGAACCTGCGCGATACCCTGCGCGATGATGGCTTTGTTGTAGTCAGCTTTGGCACGACCCCGTAATTTCACAAGGGTAGCCATCGCTTCGTCATAGTTTTCCTGGCCGACCAGTTCATAGGCTTCATTCATCTTTTCCCAGGTCACCTCGTCGAGCATCGTCGGCTTGACGTCACGCTCTTCGCCGCAGGCTTCAGCCTGGGACTGGGCAAGTACTGCGCCGGGCATGGCGAGTCCGGCGGTGATGAGGCTCGCTATCAATGACGTTCTGGAAAAGTATTTCATAAGCTTTAAATCCTCAGCTCTGATCAAGGCTGAATTCGATAGTTTGCGTAGCCCGACGATCAACGGCTACTCCGTCGATAATTCGGGGTTTGAATTTCCACTTGAGAATCGCACGCAGTGCTTCCCGGTTAAAAACCCGCGGCGGCTCCGCATCCAGAACCCGCGGGTCTTCGACGGTACCGAGGGGTGTAATCGTAAACTCGACCTCCACCCATCCTGATAAACCCTTAAGTGCGGCATCACGGGGATAAACCGGGCTGATCCGCACGATGGGAATGACATCACCTTCCTCGGTCTGATCGACGCTGCCGAAGTTGCCAAGAAACATGCCATCGCCACCCACCATTGGGTTATCCAGGTTTGGAATGTTGATATCCGGCATGTTTTGCACCACGTCCTGCTTGTCTACCTGCATTTTGGGTGGTGGCGGCGGTTCCTTTGGGGGAGGTGGTGGCTTGGGCTTGACGCGCGTGCGACGATTGGTTTCATCGGGAATATCGACAGGTCCGAAGCGGATGCCTGAAATGGCATCGAGATCCTGATTGGCCATATCGCCTGATGAAATCAGCTTGTACATGAAAATGAACAGGCCGAAAGTCACCGCAACAGCAAGGATCGCGGCAACCGGAGTACGTAATTTTTTCATGGTTGACAGTTACCTTTAATCAATTGGGTGGGTCAGCTGAGATCGCGATGCCCTGGATCCCGGCCATTTTGACCTGATCCATCACCTGCGTCACAACACCGATGCGGGAGCCTTTGTCAGCCACGATAACGACGCTGCCTTCAGGATTTTCTGCCTTGGCACGCTCAACCATGGACCGGACTTCGCGCACTTCAATTTTGCGCTTATTCATCCATATCTCATCGTTAGAACGTATGCCCACCAGAATGGTTCCCTTTTGCAGACGAACGGCCTGGTCGGCCTGGGGTTTAATGATGTCCGCACCCGTTTCCTTCGTAAAGGATGTGGTTACGATAAAGAAGATCAGCATGATGAATACGATGTCCAACATCGGTGTGATGTTGATCTCGGTATCATCGTCTCTGCCGCGCCTTCTGCCCATACGCTAACTCCGGTTCAGCAGCGCGCACCCGGCGGTGCACGCTGCAGGTTTAATTGTGATGCTGAAGCGCATCCTCGAGCTCTTCCGTGCGCGTGGCCGCTTTCTGCTCCAGCCAGGTGCCAAAGTAGACACCGGATAGTGCGGCCACCATGCCGGCCATGGTCGGAACCGTGGCCATGGAGACGCCGGCCGCCATGGCCCGGGCATTACCACTGCCGCTGTAGGTCATAACATCAAATACTGACACCATGCCTGTTACCGTACCCATCAGACCCAGCAGCGGACAAATCGCAATCAGGGCCTTGATGACCCCAATATTGCGTGTCAGCCCGACATTGGTTTCCGATATCAGTTGCTCACGAACGCGCTTGGCATACCAGGAGGTCGTGTCCGCCCGCGTTTCCCAATTCTCAATCGTGGCTTTGGCCTGGCCGGGGTACACCCGGTAGAAATACCAAAGCCGTTCAATGATCAGGGTCCACATCAGGAACAACACGAACGCGATGGCGTACAAGACGTCACCACCGAGCTCGATGAAGTCCCGGATTGAGGCTAGAGCATCATAAAACCAGATCATCCATTACGCTCCGCGGTGCGTGCGACGATACCTGCCGCCTGCTCTTCAAGAACCTGGATGAGTGACTTGCTCTTGCCATGCAGGAAGCTGTGGAACAGTGTCAGGGGAATGGCGACTACCAGGCCCAGCACGGTGGTAACCAGGGCTGTAGAAATACCGCCCGCCATCATGCGGGGGTCACCGGTACCAAACAGGGTGATCATCTGGAACGTCGCGATCATACCCACAACCGTACCCAACAGACCCAGCAATGGTGCAACCACGTACAGGACCTTGATAAAGCTCAGGCCGCTTTCCAGCGGAGAGGTTTCGCGCAGGATCGCCTCATCGAGCTTCAGCTCGAGCGTTTCGATATCGGTTTGCGGATTGTCGGCATAAATTGCCATCACGCGGCCCAGCGGATTCGCCTTGTCCGGCGATTCTGATTTCAGCTGCTTGCTCATCTTGGCGCCGGTGGAGTAGAGAACGATGAATTTCCACAGGCATAACAGCAGACCAAGCAGGCCGACGGCAATAATGACGTAACCCACCGGACCACCATCTTCCTGAACGCGCTCAATGGGGTTCTTGCTCTGGACTACCGCGCGAAGAATCTGTCCACGGGAAAAGTCGACGGCCATCTCGGTCGGTTGACCGGCAGGCGTATTCTGCAGAGTTGCCGCCATGGACCGGTCGCGATCGGCCGGCTGGCGCGCCAGCTCAATCAGGTACTGGTCACTTTTGCTGGGATCCCAGTCAAGGAAGGAGCCATTGCTGACGGCGTTGAATACACCGACCCGCACCACTTCGCTCTGTTCTTTTTCGCCGTTGGATCGCTCAACCTCAGAGGTGAACTTCACAATTTGGCCGGACTGGGCAATTTCATCGACCATGGCGCCCCATAGTCCGCGCAACTCGGGCACCGTTGGCAGCTCTCGTCGTTGGGCGAGGTCAGAAAGTGCCTGGCTGCGACCCGGGAACTGGGCCGAGACCATCGAATCGGCCAGAGCCGACTCAACATCACCGGCGGACTGACGGACGATACCGAACAATTCACCAAGGTTACCCAGACGCTCATCGAGGATCGTCTGCAGCTCGGCCAATTGCCGCTCGTTCTCATCATATTCAGTTTTCAGGCGATCGCTGCGCGCTTCCTCTGCAGCCAATGCGGCCTTGGCATCCGCCAGCAACTGTTGCTGATTGGCGCGATCGCGGCGGAATTCCGCCTCACGCTCGGCATTCATCTGCCCTTCTTCGGTGGCAGCGCGTTGTACCTGTTGCGACAGTTCCTGCAGGGTCTGGCCAAAAGCCATACTGCTCATCAGGAGGGCTGTGCTGGCGATGGTTGTTGTCAGAATTCTCATTGCGCCACCTCCGGTCCGGGTACGGGAAGAACGATCAGGCTGGGCGCTTTCTCATTGCGTGCAATCGCCAGACCCTCCTTGACTTCAAGCCGGTATTTTGCCGGCAGCTCTTCATACTCCCGGGTCGCAGGATTGAACCAGCCGGTGATCTCCTGATCACTGGTCTGATAAATCAGAAGCGTGCGGCCAATACGCAAAAATTCCACGGTCTGACCGGTGGTTGGAAGTGCCTCGGAGTACGCTGCCGTGGTACGCCCGTACTCGAGCTCGCCCTGGTAGGCTTCCATGATGCGGCGGTACTTCTCGGAGGTGGTCACGTCAGCCTGGTCCATCATGTCGCGCAGGTCGATCACCCGGTTACGGCGATCTTCCAGTCGGAAGGGCATATCGGCTTCGACAATCTGGTCCAGGGTATCGATCATTTCCAACATCAGGGGCACTACGCCCCGGTTGGTGTCTTCAAGTCCCACCAGTTGCTCATTAATCGACACGGTTTCAGCGCGCTGGTCCATGACGACTCTTTCCAGCTGATCGTTGTAGATTTTCAACTGTTCGGTTTGACTCACCACGTTACGGAATTCCGAAATCAGGTCTTGAGTCTGTTGCGCCAGCTGGCTAATCCGTCGCTGAGACGCTGCCGCATCCGTATTGATCTTGCTCTCTATACCGACGGTACTGTCGAGTAACTCCTGCGCCTGGGCTGTGCCCGCGAGGAGCATTGCGCCCGCGATGGCGCTGAGCGTGAAGGTCTTCAATCCGATTTTATGTGGCATCGCCTCTTCCAGTTTTTTTAGATTTGAATCGAGTCAGACGAGAATCGAACAACGAACCCGTCTGCAATGTTGCATACGCAAGGCGCTTGAGGATACCTGAAGCGGCACACACAATTCCACACCATATTGCAAGTGCACTATGGCCCATATGACAAGTGCATGACCAGCCCGGTGCTAAATTCATCCTCAATTGGTACGTTGGCTGTCGGCTGACGGATGAGCTGCTAACATTCCGGCTTGCTGTTAATCCGGCATTTGGCAACCGCCCGAAACCGATGGTTACACGCGCTCCAGTTCCACGCAGCCCAGGCAAAATAACCCAACCATGAACACCACGGCAACAACTCAATCAATCGTGCAGGACCAGCCCTGTGGTTTGCTGCGTCGACTCCTTATTATGCTTTACGACGCCTTTCCTGCTACCGCAATCGTTTTTCTCGCCGGGTTCGCTGTTCTGCCCCTGACGGGAGACAAGATACTGCTTGGACGCAACCCGGCATACACCCTGTACGTCATGATGATGATTTACCTTTACTTCGTTGTGTGCTGGGTGCGGATCGGGCAGACCGTGGGCATGCGCGCCTGGAAAGTTGAGTTGGTGACCAATGACGGCAACAGAGCCGGCTGGCGGGCTGCCAGTGTACGCTTCGCCGCTTCATTCCTGTCGCTGGCGCCGCTCGGCCTGGGTTATTGGTCCTGCCTGTTACGCAAGGACCGCGCCTGCTGGCACGACCGGATCAGCCGGACACGATTACGCCGGTGCGGCTGATCCAATCAGACGGACCGTCTCAGGATCAAGATCACCACAACCGTCAACAACAGGGATGGTAAGGCGGTTCCCACAAAAGCCGGCAAAGCGTAGGCATCGCTGAAGTTTTGCACGGCCTTGCTCACGATCATGAACACGCCGCCCAGAGACATACCAATAAAGATTCGTAGCCCGAAACTGTGCGTACGGGCAGAACCAAACAGAAAAGGCATGCCGGCAAGCACCAACGCCAGTACAGCAACCGGAAACAGGGCCTTGGTCCACAGTTCGGAGTTATAGGCCCGGATATCCAGGCCGTTCTGGCGCAGATAAGTGATTTGCTCGCTGATCGCGCGTATGGACATGTACTGCGGGCGTATAACCGCTGTCGCCAGCAGGCCGGGCTCAAAGTTCACCTCCCAGGGCACTTCTTTGCGGGTCTCCCGAACCACACCGCCGTCTTCAATGGTCACGCCGGTCGTGTTTGCCAATACCCATTCATTACCATCGTGCCGTGCCTCGGCAGCACGTTCGATGGTCTTGAGCTGCTGATCTTCATCAAAGGAATACTGCACAACATTAAGCAACGTAACTTCCTCTTCCAGCGCACCGGTGTATACAACTGTCCGGTCAATGCTGATGAAGTCATTGCCATCACGAATCCACATGCCACGCCCCCCGGAGCCCGCACTGCTCACGGAAAGACGCGTCTCCTTGAGGTTGCGCGCCTGCTCCTCGGCCACGGGCAGAACCCACTCGGCCACCGCCATCACGCCCAGGGTGAGCATCAGGACAGCGCCAAGGACCGAACCGGAAAGACGCAAACGTGACACGCCTGCGGTACGGAACGACACCAGTTCATTACCCGCAGCCAGCCCGCCAACCCCGATCATTGCACCCAACAGCGCTGACACCGGGAACACCACGTAGGAGGCATCAACCGAGCGCAATATGACGTAATAAAATACATCCAGAAGACCGGCGCCGCTGTCCAGACTGCTTAACTGGTCCAGCAACAGGAACATCGACATGAGCATCGTCAGGGAGACCCACACGGCGACAACCCCGAGCAGCGTGGCCTTGCCTACATAACGGTCGACAATTTTGATCATGATGAACCCACCATGCGACCCTGGCGCTGCAGCCAGAAAATCGCCAGCAGCAGGACCAGGCCATGCACCCACCAAAGCCCGATTAATGGTGGAAGTGTCTCATTGACAACCCACCGGCGGCTCAGATTAAGTGTGTTGGCATACACCGCATACAGAAAAATCCCCAGGGCTACACGCGAACCCCGCCCTTCCCGCGGTGAGGAATGCGCTAACGGAATCGCCAGCAGGCCCAGCACGAGAAGCGCCAGGGCCGGCGACAGGCGCCACTGCAGTTCGGCGCGGGAAGGCGCATCACCGGCCGCCAGCAACTCACTGGTCAGTCGCTCCTCCCGGTCCTGGGGCCGGGACTTGCGTTGTGGCTCCGGCAATTCAAGGTCGTTGCGATCAAACTGCAAGACGCGGACATCCCGCGCATTGGGTGCCGATTCTGTGACCTGGCCATTGGTCAGTGTCAGATATCGTTTGCCGGTCTCCTGGTCCAGCCAGTACTCACCTTCTTTGGCTGTCCAGACCTGGGTTCGCTCGGCGTCGGATTGCCGCACAAAAACATTGCTCATGCGACGCCCCTCTTTATCCAGCCCCTCGATGTACACCACAAGGTTGCCGCCCTGCATAATGTGAAAGCGCCCCGATTGCAGGCCCCACAACGATGCAGATCGCAAGGCTTCTTCGAGAACTGACTCGGACAATGCTGTCGCCCTTGGCGCTGCCCACAACGCGAGCACCAGCAACAGCGCAGCCATTGGCAGCATGAGCGCGAACAGGGGCTTAAGCAAGGAACGCCAGCTAAATCCGCTGGAGCGCATGACGACCATCTCCTGATCCCGGTAAAGACGCCCAAGACCCCACATGATCGCCACGAAGCCAGCGAGGGGTAGCAGCTTGGTCATGACATCGGGAGTTGCCAGAAATAATTGCGTGCCGATCAAACCGGTCGGGACGCGGCCGTCCGCCATATCGTTGAGCAACTCGCCAAGCACTATGCCCATCAGCACTATCCACAAAACAACACTGACCGCCAGGAAGGTCCAGAACCACTCCCTGAAGATGTATTTCTGAAGTATGGTCACGCGTTCGCCAGGCCAGGTGGGTCCGCCGCTGCGGAGTCAGGCGTCACGTTAGCGGCGACGCCGAATGAACGCAAGAAGGGGCACCACATCGGTGCCATCGCATTACCGCGGTAAGGCCAACACTCAAGACGAATTTTTACGTATGTTCTAGTAGAATGACCGGCTTGGCTGCTCGCCGACAAGGATGAACAGGCAGCTTCATTCAGGGTTAAAAGGGATAACCAGATGGAAATTACGCTTAATGACTCGAGCCTGCTCGAATCCGGCACGGCCTGCCTTGTGGTGGGTGTCCTTGAAGATGCGCCGCTGAAAGGGCCGGCAGCTGAGGTCGACACGGCCAGTGGTGGCCGCCTCACGCGGCTGATCAAGAATGGGGACATTGACCCGGACCGCAATCAGCTGACGCTGATTCACGGACTACCGGGCGTTAAGGCCGAGCGCATTCTCGTGGTCGGCGGCGGTCAGGCCGGTCGCTTTGATCGTGTCCGCTACGTCAATATGTGCATGGCTGCGGGAAAATACCTGCGCCAGCATGCCGTCACCGAGGCGCACGTTTGCCTGGCAGAGATGGACGTAGAAAATCTCGATGCGGACTGGCGGATGACCCAGGCCGTATTTGCCATTGACCATGGCAACTACCTGTATGTGGCGACCAAGCCACTCAAACACGACACACCCAGGCCCCTGAAACAGGCAAGCTTTCAAGGCGGCCCGGATCGCCAGGCAGCCCTGGACCGCGGCATCGCGCTGGGCATTGGCTCGCGCAAGGCACGCGAACTTGGCGACTTGCCCCCCAATATTTGCACACCAAAATACCTCGCGCGGGAATGCCGGTCGATTGCCGAGAACTATGCCAATTGCTCAATTGAAGTGCTTAAGCGTAAGGACATGGCCGAGCTCGGCATGGAGGCTTTGTTGGCGGTGGGACAAGGCAGTGACAATCCGCCGCGCCTGATCGTGCTGCGTTACAACGGCGCCGGCGACGAGCAGCGCCCCTATGTCCTGGTCGGCAAAGGCGTGACCTTTGATACCGGCGGCATTTCGCTCAAGCCGCGTGAAGGCATGGACGAGATGAAGTACGACATGTGCGGCGCCGCATCAGTGATCGGAACCTTCGAGGCCTGCGCCAAAATGCAGCTGAAGCTGAATCTGGTGACAGTCGTTGCGGCGGTGGAAAACATGCCTGATGGCAAGGCCTACCGCCCGGGCGATGTGATTGGCAGCATGGCCGGCAAGACCATCGAAATTCTTAATACAGATGCCGAGGGCCGCCTGGCACTGTGCGACGCACTGACCTACTCGGAGCAATTCGAACCGCTCGCCATTATTGATGTGGCCACCCTGACCGGGGCATGTGTTGTTGCCCTGGGGCACCACGCCTCTGCCATCATGACGCACGATGACAGCCTGGCGGATGAATTGGTTGCAGCGGGTCAGACCGCCGTGGACCGTGGCTGGCGCCTGCCCATCTGGGAGGACTACCAGTCTCAGCTCAAGACGCCATTCGCGGATATGAAAAACGTGGGTGGTGTTCCCGCCGGTGCAATCACCGCCGGCTGCTTCCTGTCCAAGTTCACCCGCACCATGCGCTGGGCCCACGTAGATATTGCCGGCTCTGCCTGGAAATGGAACGCGAATGAAGGCGCCACAGGCCGGCCGGTTGGTCTCCTCACGCAGTTCCTGATCGACCGCCAGGCGTAGAACTGCATGGGTGAGCTTTGCCAGGTCGATTTCTACCTGCTGGGCTCGCCTGAGCTGGAACCGGACAGGCTGGCCTGCAAGCTGGCCGTGATGGCCTGGGAACGGGGCCATCAGGTGAGTATTGTCACCAGCAACGATGCTGCCGCTGCCGCATTGGACAAATTGCTGTGGGAATACCCGGAAGGCCGCTTTGTGCCACATGACCGGGGTGATCAGTCAGCAGCACCGGTGCGCGTTCTGGATACACCGCCGTCCGGAACCGCTGACGTGGTGATCAACCTGACCAGCAGCGCGCTGCCCACGCCCCTGTCCTTTCACCGCCTGCTGGAAATCGTGCCGTACCGGGCATCGGACCGGGAAGCTTCACGGGAAAAATTTCGTCATTATCGCGCTGCAGGACTTGATCCGCAGGCACACGATATCAACTGAGGTAAGCCCACCGCATGGACAAGAGCTACGCACCCGCAGAAATTGAAAAACGCTGGTATGACACCTGGCAGGAGCGCGGTTACTTCGACCCGGACATGAGTGCGGCGGGCGAGCCTTTCTGCATTATGCTGCCACCGCCAAACGTGACCGGCAGTCTGCACATGGGCCACGCTTTCCAGGACACGATCATGGATATCCTGACCCGGCAACACCGCATGCTGGGCCGTCCGACCCTCTGGCAGCCGGGTGCGGATCATGCCGGTATCGCCACGCAAATGGTGGTCGAGCGGCAACTCGGTGAAAAAGGTATTTCGCGGCATGATCTCGGGCGTGATGCGTTTAACGATGCCGTGTGGCAATGGAAGGACGAATCCGGCGGCCAGATCGAACGCCAAATGCGCCGCCTCGGTGCCTCCGTGGACTGGGATAACCATCGCTTCACCATGGATGAAGGCCTGTCAGAGGCAGTCACGCGGGTGTTCGTTTCCCTGTATGAAGACGGACTGATTGAACGTCGCAAACGCCTGGTCAACTGGGATCCGGTCTTGCACACCGCCCTGTCCGATCTGGAAGTCCTGAACGAGGAGGAACCCGGAAACCTTTGGCACATTCGCTATCCGATTATCAACGGCGGCGGCTATCTTGTGGTGGCCACCACCCGGCCGGAGACCATGCTGGGTGACACCGCGGTCGCAGTTCATCCCGAAGACGAGCGCTACGCGAAACTCGTTGGCCAGGAACTGCAGCTTCCCCTCAGCGGCAGGAAGATTCCGGTGATTGCGGACGACTACGTGGATCCCGAGTTTGGTACTGGTTGCGTAAAAATAACGCCTGCCCACGATTTCAATGATTATGAAATGGGTCTGCGCCACGACCTGCCGGTCATCAATGTATTGAATGCGGATGCGACCATCAACGATGAGGCCCCGGAGGCCTATCGCGGGATGGACCGGTTCGATGCCCGCAAGCAGATCATTGCGGACCTTGAATCCGCCGGGCTGCTGGAGAAGGTCGAAAACCACACGCTGAGCGTACCTCGCGGTGATCGATCCGGGTCGGTGATTGAGCCCTATCTCACCGACCAGTGGTATGTAACGATCGCGCCGTTGGCAAAGCCGGCGATCGAAGCCGTGGAAAGCGGCAAAATCCGCTTTGTTCCGGAAAACTGGAACAAAACCTATTTCGAATGGATGAACAACATCCAGGACTGGTGTATCTCCCGCCAACTCTGGTGGGGTCACCGCATCCCCGCCTGGTATGACGCAGATGGCAAGGCGTTCGTCGGTAGCGATGAAGCAGATGCCCGCCAACGCAACGGGCTTGATGACAGCGTCGAGCTTTGGCAGGACGAGGATGTGCTGGACACCTGGTTCTCGTCCGCCCTGTGGCCTTTCACAACCCTTGGTTGGCCGAACCAGACAAAGCGCCTGGAAACGTTTTACCCGAGCAGCGTTCTGGTGACCGGCTTTGACATTATCTTCTTCTGGGTGGCGCGCATGATCATGATGGGCTTACGCTTTGCCGGGGACGTGCCGTTTCGCGAAATCTATATCCATGGTCTTATCCGCGACAGCCAGGGTCAGAAAATGTCCAAGTCCAAGGGCAATGTCCTGGACCCGATAGACCTCATCGACGGTATCGAGCTGGAACCCCTGGTTGCCAAACGCACCTCCGGCCTGATGCAGCCGCATATGGCGCCAAAAATCGAGAAGGCCACGCGCAAGGAATTTCCGGACGGCATTCCCGCATTTGGTTGCGACGCACTGCGATTTACCTTTGCCTCGCTCGCGACCAATGGCCGCGACATTCGATTCGACCTGGGCCGTATTGAGGGCAACCGGAACTTCTGTAACAAGATCTGGAACGCAACACGCTATGTGCTGATGCAAACCGAGGGTCAGGACGTCGCCGCACCGGAGCCACAAGACCTGTCCCTGGTTGATCGCTGGATCGTGTCACGACAGGGTGCAATGTTGCGCGAGCTGGACGGGCATATTGCCAGCTATCGCATGGACCTGGCATCTCAATGCCTCTATGAGTTCGTGTGGAACGAATACTGCGACTGGTACCTGGAATTGACCAAGCCGGTGCTGCAGGACGGCACTGCGAGCCAGCAGAATGCAACGCGTCACACGCTTCTGACCATTCTGGAGATCGCGCTGCGCGCAATGCATCCTTTCATGCCGTTCATTACCGAAGAAATCTGGCAGCGCGTCGCACCGCTGCTCGGGATCACAGGCGGGGAAAGCGGTGCAGACAGCATCATGATTCAACCCTGGCCGGAAGCTTCGACAAACGACCCCGAAGCAGACGCCCAGGTGAACTGGCTCAAGGCCATTCTGCAAGGGATCCGTCGCGTCCGCTCGGAGCTGAACCTGCCGCCATCCCGGCTGCTTACTGTCCAGATGCAAGGCGGCGTGCCCGAAGACCGGGAGCGCCTGGAACTGGCAGAGGGCCTGCTAAAACGTCTCGGCCGGGTGGAACTATTCGAATGGGTCGATGAATCAGCAGACGCATCCAAATGCGCTGTGGCGCTGGTCAACGAACTGCGTATTCTGATCCCGCTGCAGGGACTGGTTGATGTGAGCGAAGAAACCCGGCGCCTGCGCAAACTGCTGGACGGCGAGCGCAAGGATTTACAGACGTCCCGCGCGAAAATGGACAACCCGCGGTTTGTCGACAAGGCACCTGAGGCAGTTGTGCAGCAGGAGCGTGAGCGACTCGCGAACCACGAGGCGACGGTTAAGGAGCTGGAAGACCAGCTGGACCGATTGGCTGAACTTGACGGCTGAACGTGCCGGCTAGGGGCCTGCCCCGGGATCGTTAAGGTTCAGGCGCATCACCAGCGCGTCTTCACGGCCTGCCGCCGCGCGGTAGTATTCAGGCCGGCGCCCAACCAGTTCAAACCCACGGGCGCGGTACAGTTCAGCGGCGCCGGGGTTAGATGGCCTTACCTCGAGAAATATGGCCTCGCACCCCAAAGAGCGCATCGTGACAATGGTGTGTTCCAGAAGCAGACTGCCCAGGCCGTGTCTTTGCCTTGCCGGATGAACGCAGAGATTGAGCAGATGACCCTCACCGGCGCCCATGCTGAAAATTGTATAACCCGCCAAATCGTGCCCTGTCAGTACGCCCATGCAGCCGTAACCAACCCGCAGGCACTCACTGAAGATGCGCCGGCTCCAGGGGAACGGGTAGGCCGCCTCCTCGATGGTCATGATGGCGTCCAGATCATCCTCGCTGAGACGGCGTATGACCGGATGTTCAAAAGTAGGTTCGGCGCTCACTGATCCCGACCCAGACCAAGCGATTTGAACGCCTCCCAGCAAATTTTCCGCGCGGCCGGATCGGCGGCAAGCCTCTTTAACTCGGGCACGACAACAACGCGCGCTGCACCACATTGCTCCGGAGCAGTACCACCCAGCGCGAGCAGTGCCTGTGCCTGGCCAAAGATGACCACGGCGGTAAACAACCGCTCCTCGACAGCCGTGCCGAGGGCCACTCCCTCACCGGAAATGGCGGTCTTTGCCCACACCGGCGCTCCGCCTGGCAGGCGCGCCAGGTCGGAGGCCAGCGGTGAAGCGGTTTCATCCTCGGACCCGCACAGGAACAGACAGCTTCCCTGCCCCGGACCCAGGGACAATCCAAGTGCATTTGAGGCATTGGCATGCTGCACGTCAGGCGCGGTCGGGGGAGGCGCAGTTTCATGCCGTGGTGACTTCACGCGTGCGCTGCTGGCTGTGGGCGGAGGCACCGCCGGCGGAGCAGTCTTCGCCTGCGGATTGGATTGCGGTTTGGATTCAGGTTCCGTCGCGAGCAGTTCGTCCATATCCCGGCGCGCCCAGACAGTAATGCCCAGCGCATCCAGATAAGCCTCGCGGGTCATTCCCGTTCATCCCCTTGCGTCTGCTGACCCGATTGCTGTGGTGAAGGTTCCGGGGGCTTGCGCTTTTCTGCCCGCGCTGAAACCTGCTGCGCCTCTTTAGCCTGGCGCCGCATGCGCCGGCGCAGCGCTCTTCGGGACTGGCGTTTGCGACGACCGTTCAGGGTCAGAATAATGCCCGAGGCAATGTATGTAATCCCAATACCCAGCCCGAAGGTGGGCGGATCAATCGCAAACAATACCAGGACCAGCATGATCAGCAGGAGCCAGAAGTACGGTACCTTTTCATTGGTCGCGATGGTTTTGAAACTGAAATAGCGCACATTGGAAAACATCAGCAGACCAACCGCCAGAGTCAGCGCCCACATCAGCCAGCGGACCGACTCGCCGGCAACGCCACGGTCTTCAAAAAACCAGACCGTGATGGCCAGCATCAACGCTGCCGCAGGGCTCGCGAGTCCCTGGAAATAAGTCTTGTCCGAGTCTGTCGCCTGGGCCGCCTGCGAGTTAAAGCGAGCCAGGCGCAGCGCGGCGCAGGCGATATAAACAAACGCCGCCAGCCACCCCAGCTTGCCAGCGGTAGGGGAAATCTCGCCCATGCTTTGCAGTGACCAGTTAAACGCCAGAATTGCCGGTGCCAGTCCAAAAGAAATCATGTCCGACAGGCTGTCGTACTGGACACCGAATTCGCTCTGCGTATTGGTCATACGCGCCACACGACCGTCCAGGCCATCCAGCAAGCCCGCGATACCTATGGCCACCGACGCGCTGACATACAAGCCGTTGATTCCGGAAATAATCGAATATACCCCGGCAAACAGCGCCAGGGTCGTCAAGGCATTGGGCAGTAGAAAAGCTCCTCGTTGACGTATATTTCTTTTAGCGGTCATGGGCTTTGGCAGTCGGCAAAACAGCTGCAAAGCATATCATGGCAATGCGCTAACAACGCCGCCACATGCCTTGATGGCACAGGTTATGCTATAACGCTGGCAGGAACGGATGAAAGGAAGAACGCTCGATGAAACGATCAGGGATTACGCCCATACTCGCGCTGTTACTGCTGGTGTCATGTTTTGCACTGACTCCGGCGCTGGCCGAGACCATTTACAAGTGGACCGATGCCCAGGGCACCGTGCACTTCGGAGAGCGCCCGCCAGAAGGGGTTGAGGCCGAACTGGTCTCGGTGAATACCAAAAGCGAACCAGGCGTCGATGACCCTTATGCCGCATCCCGCGCAAAACTCCGAACGCCAGCCGAGGCAAAGGAGCAAAGGGTGGATGCCGCCGCGCAACGCGAACTGGAAGAGCAGGAGAAAGCCCGTATGGCTGCCGCTTGCGATGCACAAAAAGCGCGTTTGGAGCAGCTGATTCCCCACTCAAGGGTCCTTCTGCAAAACCCGGACGGCACCAGTGAAATGATGACCAACGAGCAGCGCCAGGAAATGATCGACAAATCGCAGGCGTTTGTGGACGAACACTGCAAATAGCGCGTTTATGGTGTTCCCGGACGCGTAAGCGAATAAACTGTAGCCTGTCCTGCGCGGTGGCGCCCTTGGCGCCATCGCGGTTGCCTTTGCCCTCTTCGAAAACGCCAAGAAAACCTTATGAAAGCCAGCAATTATCATATCCATACCACCCGTGAGACACCGGCAGACGCCGAGATTGCCAGCCATCAGCTGATGCTGCGCACAGGCATGATCCGCAAGCTCACTGCGGGCATTTACACCTGGTCACCGCTTGGCTTACGCGTGCTGCGCAAGGTCGAAAACATTGTGCGCGAAGAAATGGATCGCGCGGGATATCTGGAGATGCTTATGCCGGCGGTTCAGCCCGCAGAGCTGTGGCAGCAAACCGGCCGCTGGGAAGCATTCGGTGGGCAGCTACTGAAAATCACCGACCGGGGTGGGCGCGACTATGCCTTCGGGCCAACGCACGAAGAAGTGATAACAGATTTTGTGTGTAACGAAATACGCAGCTACAAGCAGTTGCCGATCACGTTCTACCAGATTCAAACCAAGTTCCGTGACGAGATTCGCCCCCGGTTCGGAGTGATGCGGTCACGCGAATTCATCATGAAAGATGCCTACTCCTTTCATGTCGACGCCAAGAGCCTCGAGTCCACCTACTGGGATATGTACGATGTCTACTCGCGTATCTTTGAGCGGCTTGGCTTGCGTTTTCGCTCAGTAGAGGCCGATTCCGGCGCCATCGGTGGCAGCCGCAGTCATGAATTCCATGTCCTGGCCGACTCGGGAGAGGATGTCATTGCCTTCTCCACGGGCTCCGACTACGCGGCTAACCTTGAACTGTGCGCTGTTGCAGAACCATCCGCGCCGCGCCCGGCACCGGGCGCAGATATGCGGCTTGAAGAAACACCCGGTGTGCTTTCCATCGATGATTTGGTCAGCGGGTTTTCCATTCCCGTTGAGCAAACGGTTAAAACCCTCATCGTGCACGGGGACGACGGACTCGTCGCCCTGCTGCTGCGCGGCGATCATGAGCTGAATCACACGAAAGCCGAGAAACTGGACCTGGTCGCACGTCCCCTGACTTTTGCCAGCGAAGAAGAAATCCGCAATGCGGTTGGCGCCGGGCCGGGCTCACTGGGCCCGGTGGGTCTTGAGCTGCCGATCGTCGCTGATCAAGCGGTTAGCGTGCTGGCTGATTTTGCCGCCGGTGCCAATGAAGATGGCAAACACCTGTTCAACATCAATTTTGAGCGCGACCTGCCAACCCCGGTAACGTCCGACCTGCGCAATGCCAGAGAAGGCGATGCCAGCCCGGACGGCCAGGGCACCCTGGAATTGGCGCGCGGCATCGAGGTGGGACATATTTTCCAGCTTGGCACGAAGTATTCCGAGGCGATGAACGCGGTTGTGCTGGGCGAGGACGGAAAATCTCATGCGATGCCCATGGGTTGCTATGGCATCGGCGTAACACGCATTGTCGCCGCCGCCATCGAGCAGAACCATGACGAACATGGCATCGTCTGGCCCGCACCGCTGGCGCCGTTTCAGGTCGCCGTGTTGCCCATGAATGCAAAAAAATCACCGCGCGTCTGTGAAGCTGCCGAAGCGCTCTATGACGGACTGCGTGATGCAGGCGTAGAGGTATTGCTGGACGATCGCAATCTGCGTCCAGGGGTGATGTTCAACGACATGGAACTGCTGGGCATTCCCCACCGCGTGGTAATCGGTGAGCGGGGATTGGATGCCGGAATACTGGAATACCGCGCCCGGGGCAGCGAGGCCAACGAAGACCTGCCCCTGGACAACGCGGTCGAGGCCATCCTGGAAAAACTCAGGCAAGCGTAAGCCGCTGCAGGGCCCAGGCTGCGGAAACCACCCGGGACCGATCCAAAAAACCACCGACCCGTGGCCCGGGCTCTAGGTTTCTTTGTCCATCCGGTGCAAATAGACGTCGGTCTGAGGGAAGGGAATGCTGATGCCCTCGGCCTGGAATCGTTTGTAAATCGTTTTCAGCAGTTCGTCAGTGACACGCCCGCGAAGCACCGGTTTGTTGACCCAGCCAAGCAACTCGAAATCCAGCGAGGAGTTACCAAAGCCGCGCATCCGCACCCGTGGATTGGGAATATCCTGAATTTCCGCACACTCATGAGCGATCTCATTGAGCACGTCGGTGACCTGGTCAACATCACTGCCATAGGCCACACCAACCGGTATCCGGATACGATATTTCTCCGAGGGACCACCGCTCTCATTAATGATCTTGGCATTCGCAATAATCGCATTGGGAATCGTCACTTCAACGTCATCGCGCGTCAGCAGGCGGGTTGAACGCAGGCCTACATGAGTCACTTCGCCGCGCTCACCGGTATCGAGCACCACGTAATCGCCGATCTGATACGGCGCATCAGCGACGATAAAGATGCCCGAAAACAGGTTGGCAAGGGTATCCCTGGCGGCAAAACCAACCGCAATGCCAATCACGCCGGCCGAGGCCAGCCATGCCGTCGGATCAATGCCCCAGATCAACAGCAGCACATAGCCCGCCACAGCCACGATGATCAATTTGCTGGCCATGTCAAACATGGGCAGGGTGCGGGTCTGGATGATATCGATTGAGTCCTTACGCTTACTGAGAAGCTCCAGGAATATATGGCAGGCCCGCAACGCCGCCCTCAGCAGTGAAAACAGCAGCACGGACGCCAGCAGGTTGACCGTCGTCTCCCGGAAACCGGCAAGAGGCACGATGGCCGTCACAATGAACAGGGCGAGGATAAAGGGAACCGTCAATGCCGGACCGCGTGCCACCTGCAGCAGTTTGTCATCGAAATCAGTGGCCGTTCGCCTGGTTAGGGCTTTACCGACCCGGGTCAGCACGAACTGAAACAACTTGCCAACCGTGTAGCCCAGGATGACAACGAACAACAACAGCAAGGCCGGGTAACTCGCCAGAAACTCAAAGGGCGCCTGAAGCGCTTCGGGCAGGAGATCCCAGACCACCGAGTCGAGCAGTTCGGTTGGCTCCGGCTGAGGCCCGATTTCCTGCTGCGGACCAGCGGCCCCGGGAGCGGCGGAATGGCTGTCGGGCTTGCTGGTCACTTCCTGGGTTGCTGACATGGTAGTTTTGAACGCTCCTTAAACCGGGTAGCAGGCATCGTATCTTCCCGAACCCGGCAGAGCCAGCGCTCAGCCGCTGCCGAGATGCTTTTCACCGCGCTGCTCTGCCAGTTCGATCTGACGGGCACGTTCCAGGAGACCCTCGCGCCGCTCCGGGGTCAGGCGATCGATACATTTCGGGCAGGACACATGGAGTTCAAAGTGCGGAGATTGCCGGTCTTCTTCCGTGACCGGCATCCGGCAGGCCGGACACACCTCGAGATCGCCCTGGCGAAGCTGGTGATCAACCGTAACCCGGTTATCAAAAACAAAGCAGTCGCCCTGCCAGAGGCTGTCTTCCGCATCTACCTGTTCCAGGTAGTTCAGAATTCCGCCATCAAGGTGATAAACGTTTCTGAAACCCAGTGACTTCAGATAGGCCGTGGACTTCTCACAGCGGATTCCGCCGGTGCAAAACATGGCCACGTGTTCATCCCGCTCCGGATCGAGGTTCTCCTGCGCCCAGGCGGGAAAGTCGCGAAACGAGCGGGTCGCCGGATTTTCTGCACCGGCAAAGCTCCCCAGGTGCACCTCGTAGTCATTTCGTGTATCAACCAGGCGAACGTCTTTGCGCTGAATCAGCTCATTCCAGTCCGCCGGATCAATATACTCGCCTGCTGCCTGGCGCGGATCCACACCCGGTATGCCAAGGCTGACAATCTCTTTCTTCAGACGGACCTTCATGCGATAGAACGGCCGTTCACTGGCCCGGGAAAATTTTGCCTTCAGCCCCGCCATACGAGGATCTTGCCGCAGGCGCTCCAGCAGTCGCTGGATGCCTTGTTCCGGGCCCGCTACCGTGCCATTGATACCCTCCCGGGCGAGAAGAATTGTGCCGAGCAGCCCAAGATCTTCACAACGTTGCAACAGGGGCGCACGCAGCGCCTTGAAGTCATCAAGCTCGGTGAAGTGATAAAACGCCGCAACCAATGCCGGATTTGACGTGGGGTTTGAGCTTTCTGCCGGCATCAGGACAAACCACGAATGCCCACGGCAGAGCGCAATTGCGCCAGGAAAGGGGTGGCAAATGCCCGCGCCTTGGCAGCCCCGGCACGTAATATTGATTCAACCTCAGCCGGCTGTTCCAACAGCGTCTCATAACGCACGCGGGCCCCGGCAAGCTCATCGTTAATCAATTCAAATACCTGCTGCTTGGCCTGACCCCAGGCAATGCCCTCCCGGTAGGCCTGGCGCATGGCATCGCGCTGCTGCGCATCGGCAAAAGCTGAAAATATCGTAAACAGGGTGGAATCATCCGGATCCTTTGGCTCCCCCGGCTCCCGGGAGTTGGTCACGATCTTCATGATTGATTTACGCAGGGACTTTTCCGGCAGCCACAAAGGAATGGTGTTGTCATAACTCTTGGACATCTTGCGACCATCCTGCCCGGGCAGAACGGCAACGTGATCTTCCACAACCGCCTCCGGCAGCACCATGAGCTCACCAAAATGATGGTTAAAACGCTGTGCGATGTCGCGCGCCATCTCCAGGTGCTGAACCTGGTCACGCCCTACCGGAACCCGGTCTGCCTTGAACATCAGGATATCGGCGGCCATCAGTATGGGATAGCTGAACAGTCCCATGGTGATCCCCAGGTCTGCATCTTCACCCGCATCAATGTTCTCCTGCGCCGCCGCCTTGTACGCATGGGCGCGGTTCATAAGACCTTTCGCCGTCTGGCAGGTAAGCAGCCAGGTCAACTCGGTGATTTCCGGAACGTCAGATTGCCGGTAAAACGTCACCGCATCGGTATCCAGGCCGAGCGCCAGCCAGGTTGCTGCGATTTCGAGCGTCGAGCGCTGCACCTGTTGGGGGTCTTTGCACTTGATCAGGGCGTGATAATCCGCCAGAAAAAAGTAGGCGTTCATCGACGGGTCGCGGCTTGCCTGGATCGCGGGCTTGATCGCGCCGACATAATTACCCAGGTGCGGGCTGCCCGTGGTGGTAATGCCCGTGAGAACCGTATGCTGTGTCATGGCGTATCCGGCCCCTGGCCGCTGCTGATCAAAACCGCAATTCTACGGGATGCGGCCCCGCGGTTGCAGTCCATGTAAGGTCAATCACTCAATCAGGACACTGCTGTTGGTCAATTTCTCCCTGCCCAGGATCCGGCCAGGCACTGGTCCGCCAGCGCAAACAGGCCAGCATACGGTACAGATCGCGTTCGACAGTACGCCGTGCCAGCCACCGGGGCACGCTCATTTTCGGCTGCACCCGAATAGCATGGGTGACCAGAATGCCGCCGTCGCCCGGTAACGGATCAAAGCGCCAACTGCCTTCCAGAATGCGCAAATCACCTTCCTGCAGGCGTATCTGAATCCACTCGTACGGCGCGCGGCGCGTATCAAATACATAGCTAAAGTGCGGTAACAGCAGGTAAGGCTTGAGTGACTGGCGTGTTAAGGCGGCGGTTGCGCTCTCGCGAAGGACCTCACAATCGCGCAGGCCGCGAACGAATCGATAGTTTTCCTCGCAGTCGCCCAGAATATCCCACAGGCGCGGCGCGTCCACATGGAATATTGCCTTTGCGACGGCGGCGCCGCCTGCTTCATCCACCCGGGTATTGGAGACCAGGATTTCGCCAGCCTCGAGCCGGGCAAGGTCCGCCTCAGAGGGCACCGTGGATGATGGCGGTTGCGGCCATTCCCCGGCGAGCGCTGCGCAGAAGGGCGTCAGGATCAGGATCAAAATCAGCCGGGTGACAAATGCCCCCCGTCTGAACCTGCGCGCCTGAATCATGTATTTCATGGACGGAGTGTAAGTTGCCAGGGTGTCTCAAGACGTGAACAAGGCTGATTTCAGGTAATGAATTACCTTTCGATAATGATCGTTCAATAAACAACAGCTATCACGTACACTTATTTCCATCGGAGAAAACAATATGAACCTGCGCGCCCTTAACTATTTCGTAAAGCTCGCTGAGCTAAAGCATTTCAGCCGTGCAGCGGAGGCCTGCTTTGTGAGCCAGCCTACGCTCAGTACGCAAATCAGAAAGCTGGAAGAAGAGCTGGGCGTGCAACTGGTTGAACGTGCGCCACGCAAAGTACAGCTGACGCCCGTGGGGATGGAGATTGCCGCACGTGCCCGCCACTTGCTGCGTGACGTTGAACAGTTACAGGCCATCGCGCGGCGCAGTGGTGACCCGGAAACCGGCACTCTGCGGCTCGGTTTGTTTCCCACCCTGGCACCCTATCTGCTGCCGCATGTTGTGCCATCGATTCGAAAACGGTTTCCGAAGTTGCGCCTGGAGCTTTCCGAGGAGAAAACCGGTGAAATACTCTCGATGCTGGAAGATGGGCAACTTGATGCCGGTTTATTAGCCCTGCCGGTGGAATCGGACCGGCTGGAGCAAATCGTGCTTTTTGAGGAACCGTTCCTGATGGCCATGCCGGAGCCCCATGCGCTCAGCAGGAAAAAGGAAATCACCATCAATGACCTGATCGGGGAAGAAGTCCTGCTGTTGGAAGACGGTCACTGCCTTCGCGACCAGGCCCTTGAGGTATGTGCCCTGGCTGGCTTGCGTGATCAGGTCAATTTCAATGCAACCAGCCTGGAAACGCTGCGCCAGATGGTTGCCGCCGAGGTGGGCGTGACCCTGCTGCCGTCGCTGGCCGCCGCGCCGCCGATTGCCGCGACAAACAACGTGGTGTTACGGCCGTTTAAAGCACCAGCGCCCTTCAGGACCATTGCCCTGTTCTGGCGAAAAACGTCACCTCTGGGTCCTTTAATGGCTGATCTCGCAACATGTTTCGAAAACCTTCCCAAGCCGCTGCGCTGCACCAGGAAACCCTAGACCACGTCAGATTCTTCGCTGATACCCTCAAACAGGGGTGTCGACAGATAACGCTCACCGGTATCCGGCAGCATGGCCAGAATGCTGCTGCCCGGCTCGGCTTTGTGGGCCACCTTGAGGGCCGCGGCAAAGGTACCTCCGGCGGAAATGCCGCAAAAAATTCCTTCCCGTTGAGCCAGTGCACGGGAGGTCTCAATCGATTCCTCGTCAGTTACCAGGACGATATCGTCGGCCAAATCCCGGTCAATGACCTCCGGAATGAAATCCGGGGTCCAGCCCTGCACCTTGTGCGGTTGCCAGGCACCACCTGACAACAGCGCCGCACCCGCCGGCTCGGTGGCTATGATTCGCACTTCCGGCCGGGCCGCCTTGATCACCTGGCCGGCCCCGGTCATGGTGCCGCCGGTGCCCCAGCCAGTTACCCAGTAGTCAAGCCTGTGCCCGGCAAAATCCCGGAGAATCTCAGGCCCGGTGGTCTGCCGGTGATAGGCCGGGTTGGCCTCATTCTCAAACTGGCGGGTCAAAAACCAGCCATGTTCCTCAGACAATCGCTTCGCCTCGCGGACCATCCCGGAACCGCGCTCTTCGGCGGGCGTCAGGACCACCTTTGCCCCAAGAAACTTCATCAACTTACGGCGCTCGACCGAAAACGATTCGGCCATGACGGCAACAAAGGGGTAGCCCTTAACAGCGCAAACCATCGCCAGCGCGATACCGGTATTCCCGGAGGTTGCCTCGACGACCGTTTGTCCCGGCTTGAGCACACCACGCCGCTCTGCATCTTCGATAATGGCCAGCGCCAGGCGGTCTTTGACCGAGGACATCGGGTTGAATGCCTCGATCTTGACGTACATGTCAATGCCAGCCGGCGCGAGGTGATTGATGCGCACAACCGGCGTGCGGCCGATCGTGGTCAGTATGCTGTTATGAATCATTTACTGCTCCTTGGTACCGAATCATGCGACCAAACGTTCGCCCGGCACAGTGTCTCAAGTCACTGTGAAAAATATGCCATGCTGTACCTTGGAATACGGTGGAATGCTTGTTATCAGCAGCTGGTTCTACTGACCACCAAGTGCCTGGAGTTCAGTGCCCTGTGCCAGGAGCGGCGCACCGGAACCCTGACCAATTGCGCGTTGCAGAAAAGCATCCCGAAGCAACCAGCTACGTCCGACCAGCCCCATTCCAAGTGCACGCGGCAGGGCCAGCGCCCGTGGTTTAAACAGCTTGCCCAGTGCGTCCACACCCCGCGCCATCAGCTCGGTTTCACTGCGCCGCCAGCGTTCCCATTCCTGCAGGGCCTGTGGCTGAATCAGCCGGCCTTCGCCTTTTTGGGTCAGCAAACATTGGACCAGGGCCGCGGCATCTGCCAGCCCGAGATTAACGCCCTGTCCAGCCAATGGGTGCACGACATGTGCTGCGTCGCCCAGCAGCACAACACGACCGGCGAGAAACCGTTTACTCATGCTCATGCTTAATGGGAATGCGGCGCGGACGCCTACCTCTTCCACCCGGCCAAGCCAGCCATCGCTGGCAACTTCCAGGCGCTCACTAAATTCATTGTCATCGTGCTGCAGCATGCGGCGCGCTTCCGCTGCCGGCAAACTCCAGACCATTGTGGACCAGCCATTAGCGAGCGGCAGTAAGGCCAGCGGTCCGCCGGCAAGGAAACGCTGCCAGGCCACGCCGGGGTTCGGTTGTTGTTTTCTGACCAGCCCAACCACACCCAGCTGGTTGTATTCCCAGGAGTCACTGTCAACACCGCTAAGGCGCCTTACTTTTGAGTTGGCGCCATCGCAGGCAATCAGCAAGCGGCCGGAGATTTCCTGACCATCACTCAACACGCAGTGCATGGCTTCCGCACCCTGTTCAAGCTGCGCCAGCTCAAGCTGATTCAGGCACTGCACCCGGGCATTGGACTCCAGCGCCTCGCGAAGTGCAAAAATCACCAGCTGGTTCTCGGTTATGGTGCCCAGACGCTCAAGCCCGAAGCTGCCTGCCTCGAAATCAATCGCGCCGCTGCCCTGCCCGTCTTCCACATGCATCCGTCGATAGGGACAGTGCCGCTCCGCCTCAATGCGCTGCCAGGCACCGGCTGCATCAAGAATGCGCGCGGAGCCGGGGGACAGGGCCGAAAACCTGGGTCCGGGCGGCGCACCGGCGTCCCAATCAGGCAGCGGCCCGGCATCGATCAGAGTAACCGAAAACCCGCTGCGCCCGAGGAGACTGGCAACGGCGCAACCCACCATGCCACCTCCAATGACGATAAAGTCCCTTGGCTTGTCACTCATATGCCGGTCGCCCAGTCTGTGAATAAGGGGTTGAGCAGCGGCTCACCCAGCGCCAGGCGCGGTGTCTGACCCCGGTAACCCATCGCCCGCAAGGCCATGCGACGACGCATCAGGGGCGTCATGCCGACCAGGGCCAGGCCCAGGCTACGCGCCTGCCGGGTGAGCGGCAAAGCACTCGCGAACAGATTAACCATGTCATGACTCCAGCCCACCGTTGAGGACTGATCCGGTCGTCGCCATTGGCTGTAGCGCTCCAGCACAGCCGCTTGCCCGGGGTCAGCACGTTCGCCTCCGGCAAGACAGGCATCAGCGAGGACTTCGCCAAGTACCGCAACGTCCCGCAGACCCAGGTTGAAACCCTGCGCTCCGACCGGGTGGATCGCGTGAGCGGCATTGCCCAGTAAAACAACGCGTTGAGCGGTGTCAGTCTCCGGCACGACCCGGCGCAGGGGATAGCTGCTGCGTTGCCCCAGGCGACCCAGTTGCCCCAGCACGCCGCCCGAGCGAAGGGTGGCCGCGGCCAGAAACTCATCTTCCGCCATCTCAAGCAATGCCGGGGCTTCTGCCTCGGGCACACACCAGACGAGACCGCAACGCCCGGCAACATGTGGCAGCAGGGCAAAGGGACCGGTCGGGGTCATCCGCTCAAAAGCGCGGCCATCATGCGCTACTTCGGGCATAACATTGGCGATGATCGCCACCTGCCCGTAATCATGTATGTCCGCACCTATACCCAGCAGCTTGCGCACATCGGAGTCGGCACCGTCGGCACCGACCACCAGGCGCGCTGTAATTTGCCGGACCTCAGCCTCACCCCCACTCTCTCCCTGGGCCGTGACCCGGACTGCGTGGTCCAGCGTCTCAAGACTTTCAGCCCTGAAGGGACAAAGCATCCCGAGACCTTGCAGCGTGTCAACTTGCTGCATGACAGCCTGGCCGAATTCCCGCGCCTCGATAACGTTGCCGAAGTAATCCAGACCAAGTTCCTGCGCATCCATCAGTACGCGGCCCGGCCGCCCCAGCTCGGTGACGCTGACCTGGCGAATTGGTGTGGCGTTCTCAACCAGCGAAGACCACAGGCCAAGCGCACGAAGTATCAGGCAAGACGCGCGTCCCAGCGCCAGGGTCCGGTCGTCGTAACTGGGCGGCGAGGCTGTCCTTGGCCGCGCGGCTTCCAGCAGGGTGACCTGATAGCCCAGCGGTGCCAACGCACAGGCAAGGCTGGCGCCAACCAGGCCGCCACCAACAATAAGAATGTCAGTATCGATCGAGCTCATTGAGCCATCAGGTCCTCGATGTCCGCGATGGCCTTGGGCACACGGTTGCTGAGCACTTCAGGCTCATCCTTTGTCACCAGGATATCGTCTTCAATGCGCACGCCGAGTCCGCGCCAGCGTTCGTCAACGCGCTCATCGTCCGCGCGGATATAGATGCCCGGCTCAATGGTCAGAACCATCCCGGGCTCAAGTGCCCGCGAGTGGCCATCAACCTGGTAGTCGCCGACATCATGTGTGTCGAGACCAAGCCAATGACCTGTTTTGTGCAGGTAATAATTTTCAAACAGACCCTGTTCGATGGCATCTTCCCGGTCACCTTTGAGAATACCCAGATCCAGTAACCCATCGGTAAGCGCCTCAACAGCAACATCATGGATGTCGTCCCACTGAACCCCGTCACGTACCGCATCAATGGCCTGCTCCTGGGCGTACAGGACGATCTCATACAGGTCCCGTTGCGCAGCGCTGAAGCGGCCGTTAACCGGAAACGTCCGGGTAATATCACTGGCATAGCCGTCGTACTCACAGCCGGCATCGATTAAAAGCAGATCGCCGTCATGGAGGGGCTGATTGTTGGTGATGTAATGCAGCACACAGGCATTTACCCCACCGCCAACAATCGGCGGATAGGCCGGTTCACATTCGTTGATCATGTATTCATGCACGAGCTCAGCGTGGATCTGCGCCTCGCTGAGGCCGGGCCGACAGGTTTTCATCGCGCGCACCTGTGCCCCGGCAGAGATACGCCCTGCTTTACGCATTGCAGAAATCTCCCCGCGGCTCTTGAACAGGCGCATTTCGTGCAGCAAATGACCGAGATCAACAATTTCCTCCGGCGCATGGAAATTGCGTCGCGAGTGACCCCTGAAGTCGTTGAGCCAGGCAATCAGGCGCTGGTCGAAGTCAATATCGTGGCCGAGGTCATAGTAGACACGCACCCGGTCACGCAGCAGTTCGCGAAGCGTTTCATCGGCCTTTTCAATCGGCAGCGCCTCATCAAAGCCGTAATCCGTAACTGCCCGCTCCGTGCCCACCATGGCGCCATCCCACATCTCCTTTTTCGGGTCACGCTCCCGGCAAAACAGGATGCTTCTACCCTGCTTTCCCTCTGCTAAAAGGACCAGCATCGCATCGGGCTCACGGAAACCACTGAGGTAGAGAAAGTCGCTGTGCTGGCGAAACGGGTACAGCACATCGCTGTTGCGCACCCGTTCAGCCGCGGAACGAATAATGATCAGTGAGCCTTCGCCGGTCATGGACATCAGTTGACGGCGACGACGCGCGTATTCTGCTGGTTTAATCATGGTCTTCCCATAGCCGTTAAGAAGCCTCGAGACGGCTGGTCATTAATGGATGCTGTCACCGTCCCGGGGTCCGCGAAGCTCTTCGCGGAGAATCAGTACCGCAATACGAATGTACTCAATAATTTCAGCAAAGGCGCCCTCTTCCTCCTCCAGGTCACCCCCCTCGGTATCCTCACTTTTACCAAGCTCTGCCATGGCGATCTCCTGCAAATCGGCCAACGATTCAGCTGCCTCACCGGACAGCGAGTCCAGTCGCTTGTCATCCCCGGAACCAATGGCGGCCAGAAAGCCGTTGCACCACTGCGCCAGCGCGGCAGTCCGCTCCTCAAGGGACTCATCTTCGTCCGGTAGCCACAGGGTAAGGCCCATCTCATCGTCACCGAGCTGGTCACGGGTTGCCGCAAACAGTTCTGCCAGGAGGTCACGAAAACCCGGCGCCGGATCATGGATAACTTCCAGCATTCCCAACAGATCGAAAAAAGCGTCCGGGTTCGCCTTGTACTGACGAACCAGCAGACCGCAGGCAATGCCATGGCATTCGGCCAGACCGGCTCCATCAAGATTGCCACTGGCCATGGCGAGACCATGATCGAAATCGGGAAGGTTTAAGGTAGACATGAACATTCTCCTGAGTATCCGGAACCGCAAACCGGGCCAGCGCCGATGTTAGCATCAGAGGCTTGGACGGGGCGTTATGACGCTGTTGTCATGCGCCGCGCATTGACCGCCTTCGAAGGCCAAATTATAGTGTCTGCATGGACTCCCTAGAACAGGCAAGTGCCGACCTCGAGCGACTCGAGGGGCAGTTACGTCAACTTCTTGACCAGGTCAAGAAATTGCGCGAAGAAAACCAGTCTCTGCAAACACGGCAGGAATCACTGGTGAGCGAACGCGCCTCTCTTATCTCCAAGAATGATGAGGCACGAACCAAGGTTGAGGCCATGATTCATCGATTAAAGGGCCTTGAACAGCTTTGACCCAACCTACCGGCACCGCGCCAGGTCAGCATCGGAATAATGCATGAGCAGTGACATCGAGCCGATTTCGGTCATGATTCTTGATCGGGAGTACCAGTTTACCTGTGGTCCCGAAGAGCGCGCGGCACTGCGTGAGGCGGCCGAATTGCTGGACGGCCGCATGCGTGAGATCAAGGCACAGGGCAATCTCATGGCACTTGAGCGTATTGCTGTCATGACCGCTCTCAATATGTCTGATGAAATCATCAAACTCCGCAAGGAAGGCGTGACCCGCATCGAGACCGTTGATAAGCGCCTGCGCATGCTTGCCGATGAGCTCGATGATGCACTTGCTGATCCAATAGACTAAACTATGTGTGTCCTCTGCAATGTTTGCCAGTGGAATCGCAATATGCCTTGTCCCTACTTATCGACCTTGGGTCGGCTAATCTGACGTCGGTGTGCATGTTCGCATTAAAGCGAAAAGCCTGAGACCCAGTGCGCTAACCCACCTGAACCCTTGGTTCAAGGTCACCGAAATCACAGCGGCATTTGTGGAGGACACCCCCCTATCTAAGTTATTGACCGGCTGGCCGATCACGCAGTTGATCACTTCACTGATTTGCTGGTCAATGTTGCTTTGACCTACAGGCAGTCACGCTAAACATGCCAGACCCGACGTCATCCAAGCATCAACTAAGGACACACTTCAGGCGCCTTCGTGGTGACGTAAGCCGCGCCCAGCGACAAAGCTGGACTCCGGAAATCAACCGCCATCTGCTCGCGGCCCAAACCGTTCGCGATGCCCGGACAGTGGCTGCCTTCCTCGCCTTTGATGGCGAGCCTGACCTTCGTTTTACGCTCACCCAACTGCACCGGCGGGGGACCACCGTGGTCCTGCCCGTGCTTCCAGACAGGACCGGCAATGGGGAGCAGGCCGGTCAGGTATTGGCATTCCACCGCTGGTCACCGGCAACACCGCTGCAGTCCAACAGACTTGGCATCTCCGA
The DNA here is from genome assembly GCA_942491555.1 of uncultured Gammaproteobacteria bacterium. GTDB lineage: Bacteria > Pseudomonadota > Gammaproteobacteria > Xanthomonadales > SZUA-36 > Marinihelvus. The sequence continues at coordinate 183,052 of CALOBN010000002.1, read as the reverse complement.
ACCGGTGGAATCGACCTATGTTCCGCTGGCGTCCATCGATGTGATGCTCATGCCCATGGTTGCCTATGACATGAGCGGTTCGCGCCTGGGCATGGGCGCCGGCTGGTACGACCGGACGCTTGGCAACAGCAGCAGCCTTCCGCTACTCGCGGGTGTGGCATGGTCACTGCAGTGCGCGCCGTCTGTCCCCATTGATCCATGGGATGTGCCACTGGACGCCGTTGTCACGGAGGCTGGTTGGTTTACTTGTACCTGATAAGCCTCCACAATGATTTTGCAGCAACAAGTCAAATGAGAACGCCATGAGCCAGGAACAGTGGAAACGCGAGGTGGGTGAAGCCGCCGTCGACTATGTGCGCGAAGACAGCGTACTGGGTGTAGGAACCGGCAGCACCGTAAATGCCTTTATTGATGCCCTGGGCCAAAGCGGTAAACGCATAGAAGCGGCGGTATCAAGCTCAGAGGCGACCAGTGAACGCCTGCGTGCCCTGGGAATCGACGTTGTTGATCTTAATCAGGCTGGCAGCCTCGATCTGTACATTGACGGGGCAGATGAATTTGATGGCCATCGACGCCTGATCAAGGGCGGCGGTGCAGCACTGACCCGGGAAAAAATTGTCGCAGAAGCCAGTAATCGCTTCGTGTGCATTGCAGACGAGACCAAGCAGGTTCGTGTCCTGGGACGCTTTCCGCTTCCAGTGGAGGTGATTCCCATGGCCCGCAGCCTCGTGGCGCGCAAGTTGGTCGGCCTCGGCGGCCAGCCGGAATGGCGCGAAGGCCTGGTGACGGATAACGGTAACCTGATCCTCGATGTGCACAATCTTGACCTCGTCGACCCGCTCGCGATGGAGCAGGCAATCAATAACCTGCCTGGCGTGGTGACCTGTGGCATCTTCGCCAGACGCCCGGCTGACGTGATCCTGATCGCCGGCACGGAGGGTCTCAGAACACTGTAAAAATATTTTTAATAAAAAATTAGACAAACTCGGCTAATTTATGTATATTGAACCTCCCCTTAAGGGAAAAGCGGCAAGGATTGCTGCTGATAAGGGGGAACAATCCAACTGAAACAAGGACGTTCTCATGGATATGAAAAAAGATCTGAAGCCCACGCTTCTCCTCGCAATGGCATTTTTCATGGCCAGCGCACCAAATCCTGACAGCGCAGTGATTGCCGAAATGACGGCCAATTTCATCGTGCCCAAGAACGAATACCCCCTGCAGGCCGCAGAACTGACGACCCGCCCGGAAGAGGCCACCGTCAGCGAGCTCGCCACTCATTGATCCTTGCTTCGCCCGGCATCGCCGGGCGACACGACTTCCTGACCGGTAAACTTGCCGGCCGGGGATTCGCTGTGTCCTGACCTTGTGGCACACGACCCCACTCACGACCCCTTCATCGGGAATCTCGCCGCGTATTACGCACGCCTCTGAACAGGTTGCTGCACGCCTAAAATGTTGTGGCTGCTGGCAGCTGGGCTATAATGTCGCCCATCATCCGGGGGGGATAAATACAAAACCCGGAGGCTTCGGCCAATCATGCAGTTCACTCGATTTACCGACTACGCCCTGCGCGTCCTGATCTATGTGGGTCAGCGACCCGACGAGTGGGTGACAATTCGACAGGTGTCAGATGCTTACGGCATCTCGAGAAACCATCTCATGAAAGTTGTGAGTTTTCTTGGCAGCAAGGGCTACCTGAAGTCACAGCGCGGCCCCGGTGGGGGCGTGCAACTTCAACTGCTGCCCTCAGAGGTATTTCTCGCCGATGTCATTGTCGACGCGGAAGGCAGCTTGAACCTGCTTGAGGCACCGCGCGGATTACCCGCCAATCTCAAAAATCCGCATGAAATACTGGATGATATCCTCAGCAATGCCGGGCAAGCGTTCCTGGGCTCCCTGGGTCACCACAGCCTGGCGGATCTTCTGGACAGGCCTTCTGTACGCGGCCAATCGCATGCCATTGCGAATGGCCTGGCCTGATATGGACTATCGACCGGGGTCGATCGTCATAAAGGGCGCTTCCTCCAGGTACGTTTTGGATGATTGACTCAACGCTGACCTGAACCCATGCGGGCGTGTATCCTTCGCACTTAACCTTGCACGGGAATACCACTATGCGCCAACAACAGGATGTATTGCGGCTCTCTTTTGATGTGGCAATCAGCTTACTTCTGGTTTTCTTTATTATTGCCTGGTGTCTGCAGCTGCTCCTGCCCTTTATCGGACTAATCACCTGGGGCACAGTCATCGCGATCTCGATCCACGGGCCGTTTTGCAAGCTCAGGGAGCGTGCCGGTAACAAGCTTGCGGCGATTGGCTTTGGACTCATCGGCGTCGCCTGCATCATTATCCCCACCTGGCTGTTCGCCGATTCAATTATCACCCCGTTGCAGTCATTCGCCGCGAGCGTTGAGGCAGGCAGTTTCAGCCTGAGACCGCCCGGGGAACAGGTGAAAAGCTGGCCGCTCGTCGGGACCAAGGTCTTTGAGATCTGGTCGGCTGCGTCTGCGGATATGGCTGCCTTTCTTTCTGACCATGCGCAACAATTGGGATCAGCAGGAAAATTTGCCCTCAGCAAGGCTGCCGGGCTGGGGTTTTCCATGCTCCTGCTCCTCGGTTCAATCCTTGTCTCTTCGGCCTTGCTGGCCAATGACAAGGCCATCTCGCAGGGCCTGTTGCTGATGTTTACCCGCCTGGTGGGTCCGAAACAGGCAGCGGAAGCCCTGAGCCTGACCACGGCCACGGTTCGCTCAGTAACCATGGGTGTGCTGGGTGTCGCATTTATTCAGGGGGTTCTCGCCGGTGTCGGCATGGTCGCCGTCGGTGTCCCGGCGGCAGGCATCTGGGCCATTGCGGTATTAATTTTTTCAATCGCCCAGTTACCGCCATGGCTCGTCCTGGGGCCGATCATCTTCTATGTCTTTTCGGTAGAACCGAACACAACGGTAGCCACCATTTTTGCTGTCTGGAGCGTGATCGTCTCTTTTGGGGATGCCTTTCTGAAGCCACTCCTGCTTGGACGCGGCGTAGACGTTCCGACGCTCGTCATCCTGCTGGGTGCCATTGGCGGCCTGATTACGTCCGGATTGCTTGGCCTGTTCGTGGGGGCGGTGGTGCTGTCCATCGGATATAAACTGTTGCTGGCCTGGCTGGGCACAGGCGAAGCGCCAGCGAGTGAGGACCAGCAGCCAGGGGCTGAGCCCTTATGACAACTTTCGAGTTCATCCGTAATCTCCTGATCGGCACTTCGCTGACGCTGCTTAACCTGATCATTCTGTTAAAGGCGACGAGAACCTTGTTTCCTTATCTGCAAAGAGAGATTGGCAGGTATGATCACGGCACCGGCAAAAATGTATTCGTAAAGCCTCTGGCCATCGTGATGTTTTTAATTTTTATTGCGCATTTGATGCAGTTTGCGACCTGGGCTGCAGTATTTGTCGCCATAGGTCAATTTGACAGTTACACAGAGGCGTACTACTTCTCGGCAGTGAATTTCACGTCCCTTGGCTACGGCGACATCGTGATGGATGCAGAATGGCGTATTCTCGGCCCACTGGAGGCAGCCAATGGTGTGTTGATGTTCGGGCTTTCGGCCGGGATGCTCGTGGCGTTGATAAGCTTATTTGTCCGCACCGCCTCACACTCAGAACTTTCAGAAAACGATTGATCGGTAAGTCGCCAAACGTGAAGCCAGACCAGCCTCAAAGCATCCTCCCGCGCTGCTTCAGCGTGCTTGCGAGTGTGCTGCTCACAGCCTGCACGGTTGGCCCGGATTTTGTGCCGCCGCAGATGGATGCGCCTGCAGCATGGTCGCAAACCGTCGAGGCGGGTGTGGATGTTGAACCGCAAACGCTGATTCCATGGTGGGAGGCTTTCAACGATCCGGTGTTGAATGAGTTGATCATCGCCGCCCTGGAAAATAACAATTCGCTGGAATTAACTGGTCTGAACGTACTCAGGGCACGTGCACAGTTGGGGATCGCCACCGGCAGCCAGTATCCACAAACCCAGGTGCTGGCCGGGGAAGCAACCTATCTTTCACCGCCGGATAACGCACTGCAGACGGATGGCTTCTGGAGCTACGGGCTGGGGGCCACAGCGGCCTGGGAAATTGATTTCTGGGGACGTTTCAGAAGAGCAATCGAGGCCGCCGATGCCTCCTACCTGGCTTCCATCGCAGCCTATGACCAGGCGCGCGTGCTGTTGATCAGCGAGGTCGTAAGCGCGTACGTTACCGTGCGATCGCTTGAGGAACAGCTGCGCATCGCTCACGAGAACGTCAAGATTCAGCAGCGCAGCTACGATATAACCCAGGTCCTGTTCAAAAACGGAGCTGATTCTGAACTGGATATGCAACAGGCATTGACGCTGTTGCTGAGTACAGAGGCCAGCATTCCCGGCCTCGAGATATCGCTAACGCGGTCACGTAATGTTCTGAACCTGCTCCTGGGCCAGAATCCCGGCTATGTAAATGAATTGCTCAAGCAGCACAGCCGCATTCCGATTCCGCCGCAAAACCTGGCTATTGGCTTGCCCGCAGATATGCTCCGGCAACGACCGGATGTGCGCCAGGCGGAACTGGAAGCGCGCGCAGCCAATGCGCTCGTCGGGGTCGCGCAAGCAGATCTTTATCCCAGCTTTTCCCTGACTGGCTCCATCGGTGTATCGGCCGGCGGTGTGGGTGACAGCGACTTTGGCGACCTGTTCAGCGCCGATGCCCTGGCCTGGTCAGTAGGCCCCTCATTTGTCTGGCCCTTCCTCAACTATGGGCGCATCAGAAACAATGTGCGGGTCCAGGACGTCACCCTGCAGCAAACCCTGGTGAACTACCGTGAGACGGTATTGCGCGCGGCACGTGAGGCCGAGGATGCAATGGCACAATTTATTGGCAGCAAGGCACAGCAAAACATCCTGGAAAAAACCGTGGTCTCCGCGAAACGCTCAAACGAGCTTTCAACCCTGCGCTACCGCGAGGGCTTCTCGGACTACGAGCGGGTTCTGAACGCGCAGCAGTCATTATTTTCGCAACAAACCCGCTATGTCATAAGCCAGGGAGAAACAGCCCAGGCAATGGCTTCTTTGTACACCGCACTCGGTGGCGGCTGGCAGGCCGGCAGTCCAAGGCAATTCATCAGCCCGGCAACCCGGGAGCAAATGCGCGAACGAACCAACTGGGGCAGCATGCTGGACACGAGCCCGGGTGATGACCAGGCAGCGCAGTTGATTACGGCACAGCCGACAGGAAATTAAGGACAGTTGATGAACAATACTACGGATACTGCTGAGGCTGCTGATGGTCACACCGGGCCGCAGAAAGATATTACAGCTCCTGAGGCGGACGCACCGCAGCGAACCTATGACCCGGTCAGACGGTGGACATTGATCATATTGGCCTTGACGGTCGTCCTGCTGGTTCTTTACTTGCGTGGCGATCGCGTAACACCCTTTACCAACCAGGCAAAAGTGCACGCACTGGTTGTTCCCATTGCGCCCGAAGTCTCCGGAACGATCACGTCGGTCCATGTCACCAATAACCAGTCTGTAAGAGAAGGCGACCCGCTGTTCCAAATTGGCCGGGAGCGTTATGAATACGCGCTGCAGAATGCCGAGGCGTTGCTTGACCAGGCCCGTCAGGCACAAGGCGCCGCCCAGGCCAACGTGGACTCTGCCCGGGCGAGTGTTGAATCTGCCAGGGCCACCGAGGAAAAAACACGTCTGGACGTTAACCGCATGCGCACGATTCGCGAGGAAGACCCGGGCGCAATGTCGCTGCGTCGCCTGGAATCTGCTGAGGCCTCACTGACTTCTGCGCAATCCCGCACCACCTCCGCGGAGGCGGCACTCACTGCCGCACTCGATCAACTGGGCAAACCGGGCGACGAGAACTCAGCGATACAGCAGGCATTGTCCGGCCTGGAAACGGCGAAACTGAACCTTGAGCGAACCACCGTTCGGGCGCCGATGGACGGCGTGGTCACCGGCGTGCAGCTCGATACCGGTAACTTTGCCAATGCAGGCGCGGCCCAGCTGACTTTTATCGCGTCACACAACATCTGGATCCAGGCAGATTTCACGGAAAATAATCTGGGCAACATCAAAACCGGTGATGAAACCGGTATCATCTTTGACAGTTATCCGGGCCAGGTGTTCTCTGGCCGGGTCAGTGAAATAGGCTATGGCGTATCGCTGAACGACCCGCCACTCGGCCAGTTGCCGACCATTAAAAACGACTCCAGCTGGTTGCGCCAACCCCAGCGTTACCCGGTGCTTATACAGTTTGATGTACCGCTGAATGATGATGGACAAACCCTTATAAAGGTTGGCTCACAGGCCTCAGTCACCGTATTCACCGGTGAATACCCACTGTTTAATCCGCTCGCACGCACGGTGCTTAAACTCCTCTCCTGGCTGAGTTATGCCTATTGAGGCGACGTCACCAAAGCCTGAGCCAACGCGGCACCCGGTAGCGGCCCGGCGTATTCTGCGCCTGGCACTGGGGACCGCCCTGTGTGTTTTGATGGCCCAGATCTTCAGCTGGCCACTGGCGTTTATCGCGCCGGTGCTTACGATGTTTATCCTCGCCCTGCCGCTGCCGGCGCCCAGCCTAAAACAGGGTTTGATTTTCATCATTGCGCTCTTGCTCCCCATGGTGCTGGGCACTGCGCTGTTGCCTGTGCTGCACCACGCCCGATGGGCGGGCATCCTGCTTGTAGCCCTGGCGCTGTTTTACAGTTTTTACTTCACCGCACGCGGCGGCAGCCCCGTTCTGGGCACATTCATTACCGTTGGGCTGACCCTTGTTGTCACGGTTGGCAGCGTCAACCCGACCATTCTCACGATGTTGATCAAGGGGCTCGGCGTGTGCGCCCTGTTCGCCATGCTGATGGTGTGGGTAGCCCACGCTCTGCTCCCGGAACTCCCGCTTCAGCCGCGCCATAAAAAGCCACCTCCCCCACCAGCTGCCTCAAAGAGACAGGCTCGGCATAACGCCTATCGAAGTTTGCTTATCGTGTTGCCACTGGCCCTGGCTTTTCTGTTTCTCAACGGCAGTCCGTCCTACACGGTAGTCATGATCAAGGCTGCCGCCCTGGGTCAGCAGGCCAGTTCAGACAAGAGCAAGGAAATGGGCGTCGACCTGCTCTATTCAACACTATGGGGGGGGTTGGCTGCCGTTATTGCCTGGCAGATTTTGACTATCTGGCATAGCCTGACGCTCTACATCCTGTTGGTCGGACTCGCAGGGCTGATTTTTGGCCGCTGGATCTTCAAGGGGAGTACGGCACATCCGAGGTACTCAACGGCATCCTATGCTTACCTTACAATGCTCGTTGTGCTGGGCCCGGCGGTTGCCACGAACAGTGGCGATGCCGCGTCGGCATTTTACTCACGATTGTTTCTGATTCTGGGTGTGGGATTGTACGGAACTGCCGCGGTTGCGATATTCGATGCGTTTCGCCCGGCTCCGGCCAGGGCTCCCGATACATCGCCAGGCACGCTGAAGGGCTCCTGAGCTTGTCGTCCCGCTTCAGAAAGCTGCGAAGAAACCCGGAAAAACAAAGGGCGCCACGAGGGCGCCCTTTGCCAATCAGGCTTTCTTACTGCTAAAGATTAATGCCGTTGCTTGGACAAGCGCAGCGCGCCACCCAGCAGAAGCAGCATTCCACCCATCAGGGCCAACCAACCGGCATTGCCAGCCGTAGAAGGCATCATGGGAGCTGGTTCCGGCTCAGGTGCGGGCGGAGGCGGTGGGGGCGGCGGTGCTGCTGCCCTCGGCGCGGCCGGCGGTGCTGGTTGACGCCATGATGTGTCAGGCAGGTAGACATTCACTTTCTGACGTACCGGCAGATCTGCAATGGCGGTCGGAACGCCGGAAATAACTGCCTCGAGACCTGCTGGCGGGTTCGCCCGCCTGGCAGGCGTCAGACCACCGTTACGAAGTGTATAACGTACGGTCGTAGAGCTCGCGCCCTGTGCAACAACCTCGGCCTCAAATCTTGCATAAGTTTTCCCGTCACGTTGCACAATCTCCAGACAGGTATCATCCGCAAACGGCCAGAGATCCGTAACTGCGGGCAAAAAATCCAGGTCCGCACACGTTTGCGGCGCCTGGGCATGAACGGTTGTAGAACCAAACCCAAGGCACGCAACTGCGCCGAGGGCAACTCTCAGGGTCATCTTCTTCATAATTTCCTCCTCTAGGAATTTACCTGATTTACAAGTGCTTCAGCTTTGACGATGAAGCGTTGTGGTGCATTACCAATATGGTAGAACGGATAACAGGTCACCAGTGTGACCGAATTGGTATCGGTGGGCGCCAAGACGCTAAGTTCGGTGGGGTCGACGATTTCAATCGAGGACACCGCGAAGGTCTCGGTTCCAAAATGTGTTTCGAGTGTCAGGCGGTCGCCTAACTGGATATCTTTGAGCGGCCGGAAAAATCCGTCACGGTGGCCGGCAATACCCAGATTGCCTTGCGCACCGATCCGGCCGGTGCCGATGATGCGCGCCACACCACGATTCAGATTCAGGTCGCTGGCACCGTTGAACACGGGCACACGAATATTGAGATGCTCAATATTGAGAATCGCCTGCGGCGCCGCGGACTCTGCCGCCTGGGCCGCGTAATAGTCGTCGACCCGCTGTGGTGACCAACTCGTGGTGTCAGGAGACACGTCCCCCGGCAGCTCTTCGAGTATTACTGCCTCTTCAACATCGCCCACGGAAATCGGTTTATCCAGGGGTGCAAGGTCTGTCTGGGAAGCGGCTGACCGCGCCTGCTCGAAGGCAATGATGCCGGCACTGCTTTGTTGTGCCGACCAGTATTTGAATATAAAAAACACCGCCAGCATTCCGATACCACTCAGCATCAGAATGTTGCCTAGGAGCTTGCGCTGCCGGGTGGCGGATTTTTCAGCTTGCATACGAATAGGGGCCAACTTTAAAACGCTCGAACTGCAGATAGTAACGCATAATGGCATAGAGTCGATAATCCAATTTATCACCCGCCCGTTCAATGACTGACGAGAACTACGAACCCCGGAGACAGCGAACTGTGAATGGCAAGGAAAACATGGAGCAACGTCGTAGACGCCTGCTTGGCCCTGCCTATCGGCTGTTCTACGACAAGCCCCTGCATATTGTCCGTGGCGCGGGGTGCTGGCTGACAGATGCGCAAGGCCATCGTTACCTGGACGCGTACAACAATGTGCCGCATGTTGGGCACGCAAATCCGCGGGTGGTCGAAGCAATCAGCCGCCAGGCAGGGCTACTCAACACGCATACACGGTATTTGCATGAGAATGTTCTTGCGCTTTCCGAGCGCCTGATCAGCCGCCTCCCCGACGGGGCGTGGCACGCCATGTACGCCTGCAGTGGCACCGAGGCCAACGACCTGGCGCTGCGCATAGCGCGTGCGGTAACGGGTAACAAGGGTGTGGTTGTTACTTCATTCGCTTACCACGGTCATTCCATTGCCATATACCCCCTGTCGACTGACTCCGCCCCCCTGGAGCGTCGCGGTGAGCATGTCGTCACCATTCCCGCGCCGGAGACGTTTCGCTTTCCGGTCGATTCAACACCGCCGGACTCCATGAAGGCTTTTTATCTCGAACGCCTGGACGAGGCGCTGGATACGCTGGCCGCAAGAGGTCACCGGCCGGCCGCCTTTGTGCTGGACACGATACTGTCCAGCGAGGGCCTGCCCACGGTACCCGGGGGTTTTCTCAGCGCCGCAGCAGACCGGGTGCGCGCTGCCGGCGGCTTGTTTATCGCCGACGAGGTGCAGGCGGGCTTCGGCCGCACCGGGACGCACTTCTTTGGGTTTGACCGGCTCGGTGGCACACCGGACATCGTCACGCTGGGCAAACCGATGGGCAATGGCCACCCTGTTTCGGCCGTCCTGGTGCGTGCCGGCCTGGCGGAAAACTTCAGCAAGACGAGCCATTATTTTAATACCTTTGCCGGTAACCCGGTCTCCTGCGCCGCCGCCCTGGCCGTTCTGGATGTGCTGGAAGAAGAGCAACTCCAGGAACGGGCGCGCCTGCAAGGCGGGCAGATCATTCATGAACTGGAATCCATGAGTAACCGCCTTGAAGTGATTGGCGATGTGCGCGGAAGTGGCCTGTTTATCGGCATTGACCTTGTGCAGCCCGGTTCCGGCAACCGGCCTGACAGCGACCTGGCCCGGCGCGTGATGAATCGAATGCGCGAAGCCGGCGTGCTGGTGGGTGTTACCGGGGAAGCTGAAAATGTGCTGAAAATTCGTCCACCGATGGTATTCGGGGATGAGGAGCGGCAGGTGTTGATGGAGACCCTGGGTGAGGTTCTGGAGGCTGAAACAGCAGGCTAGTCAGTAAAAAAAGCGCCCGGGAAGCCGTCTGTTACGGCTCGTAACGCTCCGTGCTGAACCCAATGGCCGCATCGTCTTCCAGAAAACGAATAATCGGGCCCGTCACATCATCCGCATCAGCCAGGCGGCCTTCGTCAAACATTGCCTTGAACACCCCTACTGAAGCGAAATCCCCCTCGGACTCGCTGCGCAATGTCTGCTGCATTGCGGTATCCACAATGCCGGGGGCATAAGACAGCACCGCGGTTGAGGGGTGTTGCTCTTCCGCCAACACCTCACCAGCCATATGCAAGCCGGCCTTGCTCGCACAATAATCTGCGGTGGCTGCCAACGGCCGGTAAGCCAGTCCTGAAGACACATTCACGATTCGCAGGCAGGCCTCCTCAGGACGAAGACGAACCGCCAGATCCATCAGCGCCATCGGCGCCGCCAGGTTCACCGCAATATTCTGATAGGTGGCGTTTAGATTCTGGTCGCCAAAGGCGCGTCTCTGACCCGGGCTGGCTGCATTGTTGACCAGGGCGAGCCGGTCAATACTGCGGAAGGCCAGCTCGGCCTCGATGCGCGATGTCAGGGCAGTCAATGCGGACGGGTCTGCGAGGTCCGCCAGAATGTGCATGTAGTTGGCATCCGAAAAGTTGACTTCACGCCGGGCAATGCCAAAAACCAGCCAGTGTCTGCTTAGCAGCTGCGCCGCCAGGGACGCGCCAATGCCTGAACTGGTTCCGGTGATAATTGCGAGAGGTAGGCTCATGGGGTGTTGGTTTGATTGGAGATGGGGTAGTAAAGCTTATGTTGTGGTTGATCGCCAGAGTTCCGGTCAACTACGCTGGCAATGACACACAAGAAACCCGCCATTGAGGCGGGTTTCTTGTGGTGGCCGGGGGAGAGGGATTACGCAGCCCATCCCTGGGCTGCGCCCTGCGGGTTCGCGCTGCGCGCTCATTCAAATTCGCTCCCGGCGAATTTGTCGAACCCCTCGGGCGGCTTTGCCGCCAGGATTCTTATCCGCGACTCCCTCAATCAAATACAAAAAACCCGCCTTAAAGGCGGGTTTTCTGTATTGGCTGGGGGAGAGGGACTCGAACCCCCACAGGCAGCGTCAGAGGCTGCAGTCCTACCATTAGACGATCCCCCAAAAGGGTTAGCGTTTGCTGTACTGCGTAGCCTTGCGGGCTTTGTGCAGACCGACCTTTTTACGCTCGACTTCGCGGGCGTCACGGGTCAGGAAACCGAAGGCGCGCAGATCTTTACGCAGCTCTTCGTTGTATTCCAGCAGGGCGCGGGACAGGCCCAGGCGGATTGCGCCGGCCTGGCCGGTGGTTCCGCCACCTTTAACATGGCAGACCAGGTCGAACTGGTCGGACATGGTGAGCTTTTGAAGTGGCTGGCGCACGACCATGCAATTGGTCTGACGTCCAAAAAAGCTGTCCAGGGGCTTGTCGTTGACGGTGATCTGTCCGGTGCCCTTGGTCATGTAAACACGCGCTGTAGAGCTCTTGCGTCGGCCCGTGCCGTAGAATTGTTCAGTTGCCATTGTTATCTCTCCTTGATCTGCGCTCAGAGTTCCAGCGCAGCAGGCTGCTGGGCGGCATGGGGATGCTCAGCACCCGCGTACACGTACAGTTTCTTGTACATGGCGGCGCCAAGCTTGTTCTTGGGCAGCATGCCCTTTACAGCACGCTCAATAGCCCGCTCCGGAGCGCGCTCCATGAGCTTGCCCAGCGGCTCGGACTTGAGGTTGCCGATGTAGCCGGTGTGGTGATGGTAGATCTTGTCTTCCATCTTGTTACCCGTGACACGGATTTTCTCGGCGTTCACCACAACAATGTAGTCACCGGTATCGACGTGCGGGGTGTAGATGGGCTTGTGCTTGCCACGCAGGCGTGACGCCAGCTCGGTGGCCAAACGGCCCAGCGTTTTATCCGTCGCGTCCACCAGGTGCCATTCGCGCCTGACGTCCTGCGATTTCGCAGAAAAAGTCTTCATTGCAGTGGTTCCCAAAATTTATACATGACGTTGATACATGCAAAAACACCCGCTCACGGGTGAAGGGCGAGAATTCTACTGACTTGAGGCGCGGGTTTCAACACCTGTGATGACAATCGGGACTAAATATGACCGCCATTTGGGCGTTTTCGGCTCAAAGTCCCGTTTTCAGATGGTCAGGCGCGCTACAGGCCGGCCCGCAACGAGATGTTCATCGATAATTTCATCAATGTCCTCCTCATCGACGAAGGTATACCAGACACCCTCGGGATAGACAACGCAGGCCGGGCCTTCCTCGCAACGATCCAGGCAACCGGCGGTATTAATCCGCACGCCGCCCTGCCCTTTCAAGCCCAGCGCCTTGATACGCTCCTTGGCGTACGCGCGAAGTTGCTCCGTTCCACAGCGGCCGCAGCTGGAGCGATCCGAACCTTCTTCACGCACATTGGTGCAGAAAAAAACGTGGTGTTTGTAAAATCCCATGCAAAGGTTATAGGGACTGCAGGCGGGGATTGCAAATTGATTGATGAACCTTCACCTTAATCACATGAACAGACACATGACCCCTATAGATCGCGTTATCAGCACCTTCGACCAGGTCCTGCGTGGCGCAGCAGGTGAGGCGCCCGTTGCGCGGCGGCCTAACCCGGCCGGCGCTGAGCCGGTGGCTATCCTGGCAGAGGATGAGCATCGACACGTGGCGGGGCTTATGCGCATAAATCATACCGGCGAGGTGTGCGCCCAGGCGCTTTATGCGGGCCAGGCTGCGACCGCGCGCAGCTCTGAGGTGCGGGAAAAAATGTCGCACGCTGCAGAGGAAGAAATAGACCACCTGGCCTGGTGCCGGGACCGTCTTGATGAACTCGACAGCAAACCGAGTGTGTTCAACCCGCTGTGGTACGCCGGCTCTTTTGCAATGGGTGCTACCGCGGGCATCGCGGGCGATGGCTGGAGTCTGGGTTTTCTTAAAGAAACTGAAAACCAGGTCGAGGCACACCTGGAAGAACACATCGAAAAACTGCCGGCGTCTGATTCGCGTAGCCGGGCGATCCTGGCGCAAATGAAGATTGATGAAGCGGAACATGCCGCCATGGCAGAAGCGTCGGGGGCCTTTGATCTGCCAGGCCCGGTAAAGATGGTGATGCGCTCAGCAGCAGACTTTATGAAAGCGGTCGCTTATCGCTTCTAAAAACATTTTTTATTCAGTTACTTGCAACCGGATTGCTGTGCGCTTTCGCTTGCTCGCGCAACGTGTCGAGGGTTAAGCCTTCCGGCGCCTCACCGGCAGTCAGCTCACCTTTCGAAATCCACTGAACCTTCCAGCCATCCAGGGAAAAGCTGCCTGGAAAGGGAAAATCGTCGCGGCGATAATCCTGCCCGCCAGAAAAACGAATGCGGCCTTTGTTGTCGGACGCACCCTCAAGCGGATTGGCAAATTCAAAACGCATCTCAAAACGACGTTGCCCCGGGGCGGAGGCCCAGACCTCTCCCTCTATATTCCAGGGTGCCGCAAACTTGCCGGTGACCAGGCCGGAATTCAGGCTCAGGGTTTCAGTCGGAGATCCGGCCTGCAGGGATTGGCGCCCCGTGACCATCGCCGGCCCCCCGGGAGCGCCCTGTTCCAGCAGTGCGAAGGCCAGCTGGAGCATGATGGAGGGCGGCTGCAACATTGGTTCCAGGTCTTCACTGAGACTGACCATGCCGCGCGCCGCGATCACCTGGCCTTCAATCAATAGCAATTCGCCGGTCATAACCCCGTCAGGCGCTGTCTGCTCCAGGCGAACCAGGATATCCCCACAGCCACAGTGGAAGTACTCCCAACGGGCCTGAAATCCGGTATCGATAAAATCCACATCCAGCAGGGTGACAAAGGGCTCATGCCAGCGTTTGGTCCCGGGAATATCGTCATCCGCTTGCGCCAGTGCCTGTGAGGGCCACCACAGCGCCAACGTAAACAGCAATATCAGGATTCGCAGCATCATGCAGGGATTCTACCTCGCAGCCGGGCCCTGGAAAAACAGCGCCTGCAGAGCCTCCCCGGGCTCAGGAGCACGCATGAAGGCCTCACCCACCAGGAAGGCGTGTATACCCCCGTCGCGGAGGCGCTTTACGTCGGCTTCAGTGCGGATGCCTGACTCCGTGATCAACAGCCGCTCAGCGGGCAACAGCGCTTTCAGACGCAGGCTGGTGTCCAGTGAGGTTTCAAAATTGTGCAGATTACGATTATTAACGCCCAACAGCGCACCTTCGAGAACCAGGGCCCGTTCCAACTCGGACTCATCGTGAACCTCAACGAGCACGTCGAGACCGGCTTGCCTCGCGCGACCATGAAGATCCTGCAGGCGCGCATCGTCCAGCGCTGCAACAATCAACAATATGCAGTCCGCCCCGAGGCAACGGGATTCCTCAATTTGCCAGGGATCGATCATGAAATCTTTACGCAGTACCGGCAGGCTGCAGGCCGCTTTCGCCTGCGCGAGATAATCCCGGTGGCCGTGAAAATAGGTTTCATCGGTCAGGACCGACAGGCAGGCAGCGCCTCCCTGCTCGTAGCTGACCGCAATGGCGGCGGGATCAAAGTCAGGTCGAATCACACCGGCGGAGGGCGAGGCCTTTTTAACCTCGGCAATGACACCCGTTCCGCTCCCGGCCGCCTTACCCAGGGCCGCGGAGAAACTGCGTGTGGGTGGTTGGTCTGCGCACGCGGCGATCAACTCGGCGTGTGACACGAATGCTTTCCCGCGTTCGATCTCTTCACGCTTGGTCTCCAGAATTCGTTCAAGGACCGTTGGAATACCGCTCATAACGCCTGGCTCAACTCGGCCAATGCATCCAGCCTGGCCAGTGCATCACCGCTGTTGATCACTTCCCGGGCAAACGCCACTCCGGCCATAATATCCGCCGAAATGCCCGCCACGTAAAGCGCCGCGCCGGCATTCAGGGCAA
The DNA here is from genome assembly GCA_942491555.1 of uncultured Gammaproteobacteria bacterium. Classification (GTDB taxonomy): domain Bacteria; phylum Pseudomonadota; class Gammaproteobacteria; order Xanthomonadales; family SZUA-36; genus Marinihelvus. Next base: position 167,766 of record CALOBN010000002.1, on the reverse strand, counting down.
TCATGTTGACTGCCTTGGCGGCGGCCGCATCGCGGGCCGCCTCCGGTCCGAGGGCGGCGCGGATCAGGCCAAGGGACTCGACCGCACCATTAACAGCCAGGCCCGACAGATCGGTCGCTTCAGCTGCAAAATTTACCGGGTAAAGCGTATTTTCGAAAATCTCGCCATCCACAAATTCCACGGTTCGCGTGGGCGCCGCGACACTGATCTCGTCCAGCCCGTCCCCGGAGTGGACCACCAGCGCATGTTTGGCACCCAGCCGGCCCAGTACCTCGGCAACCGGCCGGCACAGCCCGGGGTCATAGACCCCGATCAACAGCCGTTCAACACCTGCGGGATTCGTCATAGGGCCAAGAATATTGAATATTGTTCGCAGACCCAGGGACTTTCTGGGGCCAATGGCATGACGCATGGCCGAATGATGCATGGGCGCAAACATAAACCCGACGCCCAGGCGCTCGACACAGATGCCGACCTGCTCGCTGTCCAGATCAAGCCGGACACCCGCTGCTTCAAGCAAGTCCGCACTGCCCGAACTGGAAGAGACCGAGCGGTTGCCATGCTTGGCAACCCGGGCACCGCCGGCTGCCGCCACCAGCGTGGCTGCCGTGGAGACATTGAACAGGTTAGCCTCATCCCCACCGGTGCCAACGATATCGATCAGGTGATCGCCCTCCACCCTCACACCGGAGACCAGTTCCCGCATGATCTGGACGGCGCCGGTAATCTCGTCAACCGTCTCACCCTTCATGCGCAAGGCCATCAGGAAGGCGCCGATCTGGGCATCTTCCGCCTCACCGGTCATGATCTGGCGCATCACATCGCGCATTTCTCCGGTGGTGAGATCCTCATTGTTGGCCAGCCTGGCCAGGGCGTTACGTATTTCCATTATGCTCTGACTGCTTCGTGTTGAACGGCCGCACGGGCCAGGAAATTACGCAGCAGGTCATGCCCGCTGCGGGTGAGAATTGATTCCGGATGAAACTGGACCCCTTCGACATCCAGCTCGCGGTGCCGCAGACCCATAATCTCGCCGCGGGAACCATCATCATGCACGGTCCAGGCGGACTCCTGAAGGCAGGCAGGAACGCTATCGCGCTCGACCACCAGGGAGTGATAACGGGTTGCCTCAAACGGTTGTGGCAAACCGGCAAACACACCCTCATCATCATGGTGAATCATGGAGGTTTTGCCATGCATCACGCGTCCGGCCCGCACCACCTTGCCGCCAAAAGCCTGGCCAATCGCCTGGTGGCCGAGACACACCCCGAGGATCGGTACTACACCCGCCAGGTCGCGCACTACATCCAGACTGACGCCCGCATCATCAGGCGTGCAGGGACCGGGAGAGATCACGATTCCGGTGGGCGCCAGGGCGCGAATGCCGGCCGTGCTGATGGCGTCATTACGGACTGTCTCTACCTCGGCACCCAGCTCGCCCAGGTACTGAACGAGGTTATAGGTGAAGGAATCGTAGTTGTCGATCATCAGGATCATATGATCTTTTCGCCTTTGTTCTCGGTTGTTTCAAGCATCAACATTCTGTAACAAAACCCACTACGGCAACGATAATCAAAAAACGAACGCGCAAAACGCTTCGATCGGCTTCGTACGAAGCCGATTCTCTTGGACTAATGATGCAAGGTTTAAAGCTGATTCAGTCTTCTTCAACCTGCCAGATCACCAGACCCCAGTCATCCCGATCGGAAGAACTATGGTCATATCCGACGTAGTAGACTTTACCGGCTTCGAAGTCCGCTTCGAGTGGTTCAATCTTAAGGTTCGTATTCCTGATCCCAACGGCAGGACAGAAATCCGTATTGATGAGCGCACGCCCCGTCATGGTGTGTCTGCCGGGTTCAACCTCAAGTTGCTGAGGCGGCACTCTCACTTCCCGACCATCAATATTATTGATCTGGACACTGGAGATACACTCTGTCGGGCGTTCGTTGCCAGTGACAACCCGTACTTTGTCCTTTGCCCAGGCCGATGGAGCCAAAATTAACGGCGCTAACAGCAGCGGCAACATTTTGAATATCTTCATCTTTTCACCTTTAATGTCAATCGGTTTATGCCCTCCTCTCCCACAGCTTACTGCTCACGGCAGCCGGGCGCCAGCAATCCTGTGTTCTTCAGCTCGCTGGCTTGACAAATTCCAGAGCCAAACCGCAACGATGACGGCCCTGGTATAACAGCTCCTGCTCTGAAACCAACTCAAGACCCGCATCAACAAAAGCCTCGAACCAACGTGGCTCATCCATTATGCGTTGGTTGGTTTGTAACAGGTCGCCGGCCCGGTCACGGCCGCTGATAAGATCGCTGGTGTACTGCCGGATTGCTGGCTGCTGAGAAGCCAATTCCAGCGGCTCCATATTCAACAATGCCCCTGAGCCATGCAGAACGTTTGCCAGAAGCACGCTTTGGCCGGCAGCCGGCCGCAACCGGATCAAACTGCGCTTCAGACTTTTTCTGGCACCACCGCTGCCTTTTTGACCCAACTCCTGCAGCGCGTTCAGAATGCCGGTATCGGCAAGCAGGGCATACTCCTTCTGCTCCACTTCCATCGTCTCGATCATGGCCGAGGTCGGTACATGCGCGACAATGGCCAACGTTGCCCCGGGTTTAAGAACCGAGGTGATTGCCTTCGCGCTCGCCGGCCAGTTGGTGTACTCAAGGCCGTACTGGCTGGTCACCAGATCAAACTTCATATTCAGCGTATTCACTGTTTCGCTGGATGTTTCAGGAAGATAGGTTACACGCCGGGACAGTTCCTCCAGCGCCGGATGGCCCGCCAGCGCTGTCGCCGGGTCAATAGCCGCGGCATCGGCAGCCCATACTTTTGCATCCGGAGCGTGCCGGGCAATCAGCAGTGCAACCGGGCCGTTCCCTGAGCAGACGTCCAACACCCTGGCATCTGCCGGCAATGTCTCCGCCAGGTTCTTCCAGAAAGTCTCGATCTCGCCGTCATACACCGTGGTGAAGTCTTCGGGCAGGGAAGTCAGGTGACCGGTTTGCCAGTAGCGGCTCCAATGACTCAGTTTTTTGTTTGTGTTCATAGTTATTCAACCAAAAAAAAGGCGGGCCGAAGCCCGCCTTTTTATTTTTGCAACAGACTCTGTCGCTAAAGCGATCAGAATGTCTGCGTGTAACGAGCGTACCAGATGAGTCCATAAGCGTCGTACAGACCGAAGTTGTACCCATCACCGAAGCCAGCATCAAGGGGCGGATCTTCGTCGAAGACGTTATCCACACCAAGCGTGACCTGGCCATTCCATGGTGCAAACCAGTTGGCCTGAAGGTCAACCGTCGTCCAGGAATCTGTTTTAATATCAGCTGATAATGCAGTGTCGCTCTGGCTATCAATATAGTTGACGATAGCGCTGAACGACCAGTCGCTGAAGCTGTAGGTGTTACGCCAGTTCAAACGCAGTTCTGGCAGTTCTACCTCACCAGCAACATTGTCTCCACTGTCGATTTTGTAGTCCAGCATATAGCTACCAAGGAACTCAGAACCGAAGCGGCCTGGACCCAGATCGAAGTTGAAATTCGCGCTGAAGTCGATACCAGAGGTGTCAAGCGTACCCAGGCTGGCAAAACCGCGCTGGATGTACTGGATCTCACCCTGAGGGCCACGAAGCAAACCAAGTCCGGCGGCCTCATTAGGACCAGGGAACACGTTTGGCAGGTTCGAAAGTCCTGGCGGGCAGTTGGTCGTCGTTCCATTCAGACAGTTAATGATCGTCTGAGAGCCGATGGCTGCAACACGGTTGTCAACGCTGATGTCGTAGTAGTCAAGCGTACCGTTGAACCATTCAGTCGGCTGCCATACCAGGCCGAGACCCCACTGTTCGGACGTTTCCGCACCGAGGTTCGGGTTAGCAATTACAAACGTGGTTGCCTGAATTGACGGGATACAGTCCGCGCCTACACCCAGGAAGATACACGTTGGCGCATCGACAATGGTGTCAGCAGAAAACGACGTGTTGGCCGAAAGAATATCCAGCGGCGGCGCACGGAAGCCTTCACCCCAGTTACCGCGGACGGTCAGCGAGTCAAGCGGCTGCCAGCGGAAGCTGGCCGAGAGAGGAGTCTCGCTACCGAAATCACTGTAGTCATCGTAGCGTGCAGCCAGGTTAAACTCCAGGGAGTCGGTAACCGGAATCAGCACTTCTACGAAGAACGCCGTATAGTCACGGCCGCCCTGGGCAGAGTTACCGGCCGAACCAGTAATGTTGCCATTGGCCTGCAGGTCATCATAGATGTCTTTGTAAGACTCGTCCCGGTACTCGCCACCAAAAGCAATACTCAGCGGACCAGCCGGCAGCATCATGATTTCGCCGTCCATTACCACCTGGTACTCGTCAGCCGAGAAGTTGGCATCACGGGTAATGGTGGAGGTGAACGAAGTCAGGACATCCGACGGGTTATTGAACGGGTCATAGATGTTGTACGCACCACTGTTGAATTGCGGCTGCGCCAGCGCAGATACAATGTAGTTACGACCGGTTTCATAGTACTGAGACTCGGTGGTACGGGCGTAGAACTGGAGGGTCCAGTCGGTGAAAACGGTACCGATGGCGCCAATATCGACGTCATAAACCTGGGCATCCGTAAACGTGTCACGCGGGCCGTTGGCAGCGAAACGATGACGCAGACCAAGAAGATCTCCTGCAACATCCTGGTAGTCCTGCCACAACGGGTTCAGACCACCAGCGCTCGGTGGTGTTGCCGGGTGGTTAGGCGTGCCGGGCGGCAGCTCGATGGCGCCGATGGAACCAACAAGCCAGGGCGAGGACGGAACCGGTGCATAACGACCAAAGGAAGTCACGCGGCCAAGAGAAGCGTTCAGCAGCAGCTGCCAGTCGTCGTTAATGTCGTACTTACCACGAATCCAGCCGGACTCGTTCTTGGACTCAGCTTCGTCAGCAGCCTGAAGCGTGAAGTCGTAGAAGCAACGGGTGGCACTAAACAGTGAGAAACCGGGTCCGGTACAACCCGCAGTGTTCGCGGAGCCGTACAGCGGGTTATTCAAAAATCCACCGGCTGATGTCAGGAAGTTGTTCGAGAAGGTAGAAGCACCACCCCGCGACCATGGACGCTCTTGCTGGAAGATGATGTCCCGCTTGTTGAAAGAGACACCGGCCATGAGCTGGCCTTTATCGCCGGAAATCCCCATCAGGGCGCTACCGGCAGCGAAATCACCGCCTTCGAGATCCGGGAAACCCTGAGTGTAGGACAGCTCAGCACCCGTATAGTCGTTGCGAAGAATGATGTTGATTACACCACCGATGGCATCAGAACCATAAATAGCAGATGCGCCAGCGGCCAGAATTTCGACCCGCTCAACAGCACCCAACGGGATGGCGTTCAAATCGTTTCCTGAGCCAACGTTCGGCGCGGTAGGTGTCCGGCGTCCGTCGATCAGAATCAGTGTACGGCCTTCACCCAGGCCACGGAGGTTTGCACCACCAAAGCTCTGCGCAGAACTACCGGACTGCGGGCGGAAGTTACCGCCGTTGGTCATTGGAACGTCGCGCAGCAGGTCCAGTACAGAGGTCTGACCCGAAAGCTCGATCTGCTCACGGTCGATTACAAATACTGGAAGCGAATCTTCAATATCAGCGCGCGAAATACGCGAGCCGGTGACCTGTACACGGTCAAGTTCTACTCCGTCATCAGCGTCAGCTGCGTCTTGTGCCATCGCGAGGTTACTTACCCCGGTGGCGACACCAGCGATCAACGCGTAGCGGATTGCGCCAAAAAGGCGATTGCGGCGTTCTTTCATCGGTTAATACTCCCATTTGAGACTGGTCGGAAATTCATTTGTTACTTAACTAGGTCACTATCTTATGGCTTGCTTTTTTGATGTAACCATAGCCATAAAGGGCGTAACTCACCCCTTTCACCGCGATAACTTAACAGATTGACACCATTAAGCAAACATTTTTTTAACCTGTCTGTCGCAAGAGCCTAAAGCGTATACGACGATTAATCAGCGCGTTGGCGTATTCTTTTAGCACTATGGGTTACTTGTTGCCTCTGCGTTATCTGACAATTTTTACTTCAACACCACCTCCTCAAGCTTTATCTTTCACTATCGCGGATTGGCCGCGATCAGAATGTACGGGTGAAACGTTCGGCGATAGTGCCGGCTAATCCCGACTTGCCGTAAGCTGTGACAAGCCAATGTATACAGGCCATGCGCTCTTTCGCTGTAGGGCTTTGGTTGCGTAAATAATTACCAGGGGGTACCCGTAGATATGTTCCAGCAATTCCTGAAGACACTACTCCTTTTGGTCGTTCTCCTGCCCGCTGAGAAGTCCCACGCGGAGGCAAATCCAGCTGCAACGATGTTCAGCAAATCCCAGGTCAGGGAGATGAAGATTTCACCGGACGGCGAGCATATCGCGATAACGTTCGAGGAAGGCTCGGAGGTCAAGCTGGCGATTATGACCGTTTCTGACCAGCAGGCCATTTCCGCTTTCGAGTATGGCGACAATATGCACGTGCTGGATTTCTGGTGGGGCAGCAATGAACGCATTGTCATGTCTGTCGGCAAAGTCACCGGCAATCTTGACAACCGCGGCCGCGCGGCCGCGTTGTACGCCGCGAATATCGATGGCACGCGGCGGACGCAGATTTTTGAAATGCTTAACTCGGGTTACCAGGTTCTCCACCCGCTTCCCGATGATGACAGAAACATCCTTATCGCCCGCTACCACTTTGCAGACCGCGGCGTGCCCAAGGGGAACCTCCTGGACATGTACGATGGTGAACTCGACTTTCTGGGCGACCAACCGGTTGACCCCGACATGGCCGCCCTGGTCGCGGACAATAACGGTGAGCTGCGGGGCGCCATTGCACTGGAGCAGGGTGACACCCTCGACGAACTCGAAGGGCGGCTGTACTTCAAGAACGATGACGGATGGCAAGAGATTAATTTCGAGAGCGCGCGTGAAAATCCGTCAATCCAGTTTCTTGGGTTCTCGGCAGATAATAAGGAGTTATACATCGCATCAAACCACGACATGCCCGAAAACGATCGCCTGGGCGTGTTCCGCTTTGACCTGGCCAGCGGCACTGCGGAACTGGTCTATCGTCATGACATCGTCGATGTGGCCGGTCTTTTAAGGGCGCCCAGTGGCAAAGTTCTGGGTGCGCGTGCCAGGTTCGGACCTTCCTATTACTCGCTGTTTGGCGACCAGGTCGAGGCCTGGCCTGAGGACGCAGCCTTGCTGAACGGCCTGGTTGCGGCATTTCCCAATGAGGATGTCTATGTGACCTCCTCATCAGCAGACGGCAACAGGGCAATCGTGGCCATCACGGGAGATCGCAACCCTGATGAGTATTACCTCTTCGACAGCGAGAAGAGGAGCCTCAAGTTATTGGCGGCTGCCATGCCAAATATTGATAAAAAGGCGCTGGTACCGATGAAACCCGTGCGCATCGAGGCGCGGGACGGGTTAATGCTAAACGCCTTCCTGACCGTTCCGGATGGCGGGGAAAAAGACCTGCCGCTGATCCTCAATGTGCATGGCGGGCCTTTCGGAATCGCCGACGCCTGGGGGTTCAACGACGAAGCCCAGTATTTTGCCCAGCATGGCTACGCCACCTTGCAGGTCAACTTTCGCGGTTCGGGCAACCGGGGCACCGACTTTGAGCGTGCCGGCTGGCGCGAGTGGGGCGGAAAGATGCAGGACGACCTGACCGATTCGGTGCAATGGGCGATCGACCAGGGCATCGCTGACCCGGACCGCATCTGCATCTATGGCGGCAGCTACGGTGGTTACGCGGCGCTGATGGGGGCTATCAAGACACCCGACCTGTATCAGTGCGCGGTCGGTTACGTGGGCGTCTATGACTTACCCTGGTTACGCGATGGAGACGGCAGCGACTTCTCAGGACGCGGGGGCCGGGAGCAAAGACGAGCCTTCGAGAGTTTCATGAGCAGCGCGATCGGCGAAACACCCGAGGCTCTGGTGCCTTTCTCACCCGTACACAACGTTGATCAGATAAAGGCTGAGCTCTTCCTTGTGCATGGAGGATCCGATGTGCGGGTTGTCATCGGGCACTTCGAACGCTTGCGCGATGCCCTTGATGCCACCGGCAAAGACTACCAATGGATGGTTAAGGAAGAAGAAGGCCATGGCTTCTATGATGTCGGTAACCGGGTCGAACTCTACACCTCGATGCTGGACTTTTTTAACGAGAATATTGGGCCCGGGGCCGGGGGCCAATAGCGCTTCGGTCAACTCATCAGTGCACAAGGTGCCTGCCGGGCCAAGTAGTCCTTGTGTTGTCGCACGATTGTTATAAAATTGTAATCTTCCTGTAAAAACGATGTACCAACATGTTCGCGGTCACCGGCGTCTGTTGCCGCCGAGATTAATCCTGAACTAACACGAGGTAAGCCCCATCATGAAAACGTATGGCCCGGTTCTATTTCTTAATTTTGCGACGGCAGTCTGCACCGGCATGGCCTTCCTGGCGCCGACCGTTGCCTTCGCACAAACTACCTCTGCGGATTTACGCGGCGTAGTGACCAATGCGCAGGGCGAGCCGGTTGCCGGTGCCGAGGTCCTGATTATTCACGTGCCCTCAGGCACGGCCGCCACGGCAACGACCAGCGAAAGCGGTCAGTTTTTCACCAGTGGTCTGCGCGTAGGCGGCCCCTACGAGATCATGACCACGGCTGAGGGCTTTATGGGCTCCCAGGAAGCGGATATCTTTCTGCAGCCGGGCAGCCAGGCGCCACTGCGAATCAGCCTTTCATCTGAGTCGCTGGAGCTTGACCGGGTCACCGTGACAGGACAACAGATACCGTTGGCGGTCCAGCTTAATAATGGCGTGGGTTCGACCTTCAGCGCCCAGGATATCGCCAACACGCCGACCACGGACCGCGACGTGATCGGCACGCTGCTGCGTGATCCGCTGGCCCAGTCTGATGGTGTTGGCAACCTCTCCGTCGGCGGTGTTAACCCGCGCTTTAACGGCTTCTCCATCGACGGCTCTCTGCAGCAGGACGACTTTGGCCTGAGCACCGGCACCTATGCGACATCACGCTCGCCAATCAACCTCGACATTGTAGAAACTGCGACCCTGGTCGCATCGGACTACTCGGTAACGGCCCAGGGCTTTACGGGCGCGCTGGTTAACGTGATTACGAAATCCGGCGGCAATGAAGTCGACGGTGGCGCATACTATGCCTACAAAGACGACGGCATGGTCGGTGACGAAATTGACGGCGAGGCCTTTGACCCTGGAAACTTTGAAGAAAAGGAATTTGGCGTCTGGGCCAGTGGTCCGATCATCAAGGACAAGCTGTTCTTCCTGTTCAGCTATGACGAGTATGAAAACGCTGCACCGGTTGATTTCCAGAACTTCGATGCCGTTAACGGCATTCAGCCAGGTTTCTTCGAGACGGCCCGACAGACCATCATTAATACCTACGGCTATGACCCCCTGGGACGCCCCCAGGTAGTCAACGTGCCGGAAACCTCCGAGCGCTGGTACGTCAAGCTCGACTGGAACATTAACGATTTCCACCGGCTTGCCTTCTCCTACCAGGACTCTCAGGAGGGCGATACAAGTGTCGGCGGAGACGAGTTCGAGTCGGCCTGGTATGACACGCCGCTGGAAGTACAGGCCTACAACTTGGACTGGTTCGCGGATTGGAGCCCTGAGTGGTCTACCAACTTTCGCGTTAACTACAAGGAAAACACCCGCGGACAGACTTGCCGCGGCGGCCCTAATGTCGGTCAGATCACACTTGATTTTGAAGACCTCGCAGGTATCGCCGGCAGTCCTCTGGAAGGCCTGCTGACCGAAGAAGGTGAATTCATCGCTGGCTGTGATTCTTTCCGCCACGCCAATACCTTCGCAGACGAGCGTTTGCAGCTGTTTGGCAAGGCCGATTGGTTCCTGGGTGAGCACACCCTCACCTTTGGCCTGGAGTATGAAGACTACAGCGTTCAAAACCTGTTCGTGGCCAACTCCCGCGGTAACTTCACCTTCGAAACCTACGATGAGCTCGTTGGCAGAGATGCGAATGTGTTCTACTCCAACGTGCCCAGCAACAATGCGATCGACGGCCAGGCCGACTGGAGCTTCGACAAGCTGACGGCGTTTGTCAGTGACCGCTGGACCATCACCCCTGACTTCGAGGTCAACTTCGGCTTTCGTTGGGAGTCCTACGGCCAATCCGACCGGCCGGCTTTCAGCCAGGAGTTCAATGATCTTTACGGCGTGAACACCAGCAGCAACCTCGACGGCAAAGACATCTTCCTGCCGCGCGTAGGCTTCCTGTGGACACCGATTGACCGCGGCGCCCTGAGTGGTGGCTTCGGTCTGTACGCTGGTGGCGCACCAACAGTCTGGGTCTCCAATGCTTTCCAGGCGCCGGTTGTAGGTGCCTCCGGAGACTTCTCGGGCATCAGCCTGGACCAGATTCCGCAGGAGTTGCTTGATGAGGTGGCGCTGGGAACACCGTTGCCGCTTGATTACATCGACGAGGGTTTTGATATCCCGTCCGACTGGAAAGCATCACTGCGCTGGGACCAGACAATTCTCGACGGCTACCAGATTACCGCTCAGTACCTCTACACTGACGTTAAGGACGGTTACTTCTGGCAGCTGGTGCCGCAACTGCAGAATCAGGATGCCCTGCCGACCGGCGTTGCTCCGGACGGTCGTATCATCTACGCCGACCTTCAGTCACTGGGCATCCCCAACCTGACCCGCCTGGGCAATGTCGATGGCGCATCCAGCCACGTGTTAAGCCTGGCCTTCGGCAAGGCCTACGACAACGGTATCGTCTTTGATGTCAGCTACGCCTACACAGATGCGGAAGTGGTCAGCGAAGGTACATCATCGCGTGGTATCTCCAACTGGCGCGGTCAGTACACAACGGACCAGAACTTCCCGGATCCGCGTACCTCTCCGTTCCAGGTTGAGCATTCCTTTAAGTTCTACTTCGGCTACGAGCATGACTTCTGGTCTGACAACACGACCCGGATTGATATCTTCGGACGTGTGTTCCAGGGTGACACCTGGGGAACGACCTTTGATGTAGGCAGTTCAAACCCGCTGTTCGGCCGTGCCGGGCTGAACGAAAACCCGTTTGATAACCGCCCGCTTTACGTCCCGAGTGGTCCTGCCGACCCGTTGGTGGTGTATGCCGCCGACTTCGATGTGGATGGCTTCTTTAACTACCTGGGTGAAAACGGCATTCCGACTGGCGGCATCAATGCGCCGTACTCGCAGACCACGGATCACTGGAACAGCATCTGGGATCTGCGCTTCCAGCAGGAACTGGGCGGTTTCAACTCCAACTTCCTCGGTCGTAACAAGTTCAAGCTGATTGTCGATATCGACAACTTCCTGAACCTGCTCAACGATGACTGGGGACGTGTCGTTAATGGCGTTGGCTTTGGTCAGAACCGGATCGTTCAGGCTGACCTGGTGACGGCTGCAGATGTCGCTGCCAATGGTGTCGACGGTGCCACGGCACTGCTGCGTGACGCGCCACGGACCAACTGCCTGCAGGCCACGGACTGCGTTTACCGTTTCACTGATTTCGATGCAGACCCGGTTGAGTTCACCAACCGTCCGGATTCCGTCTACGAAATTCGCGTAACCCTGCGTTACGATTTCTGACAGTAATCAATTAGGGGTTATTGCCCCGCATGAAACAGGAAAAGGGCCAGCAATCGCTGGCCCTTTTTTTATGGGTCGTTGTAGAGAAACAGCTGGGGCTTGGTTGGCGTTTTTGGTGGGGGTGTCCGCCTGCTTCCGGGCCATTAGGCCTTGAGCCGAGTGAACCGCAGCGACTGGGGTTATTTCGCCAGGGAGAAGGTGAGACCGGGAACCGGTCGGGATGGCCTGGGCCATGGCGAAATAAGGCTGCCCAAATCAGGATGATTTGTGCAGCCGACCCCACCAAGCGGAGGAGAATGAGGGAAGCCGAAGGCCGAAAGCCAGGCCCGGAAGCAGGCGCAACAGCGACCACCCCGGTCACAAAGACTCAGATACTTAGCAACCAGGTCTATTAGTCCAGCGAGAAAACAGGATCGCCTGGCGCGAACGGCCGGGTTGCTGTGAGCTTCTCCTGGTAGCGCTGCATGTTTTCCAGAAGCGCCGTGCGTAATTCCAGTTCGCCGATTTTGAGCGCCTCGAACATCGCCTGTCTCTGCAGATCTTCCGCGTCTTGCCACTGGCCACTCGCCGCATAGGCCATTGCCAGCGTTTCGGCACTCGAAAGGTCGGCCTGCTGGTTATAGGCCGCCTTTGCCCACGAAAGCGCCTGGTCCAGTGACTCAACGCTGGTTTCCAAGCAGGTAACCCGCACCCGGGCGGCAAGTTGCAGCAGATCAGAAGCCACGGGTTTGGCTGCAGCGATGGCGGTGTCCAGTACATCAGCAGCACCGGCACAATCTTCAGCAGCCAACAACGCAACGCTCTGCCAATACCCGTAGCGCGCACTTTCCAACGGCTCGCTGGCACGCTCAGCCAGCCCGGCAAACTGGCTGGCCGCCTCCGATGTTTTACCCTCATGCAGGTCGATGCGCGCCAGCGCTTCCTGCGGCTCAGCGCTCAGGGGATCCAGCTCAGATGCGCGGATATAGGCCTGCCTTGCCTCATTAAACTGCCCCAGGCCCTGGTATACACGGCCCAGGTATAGCCAATCGACCAGTTCGGCATCCTCACCCTCGACTACCCTTTCAAGCGCCTCGCGCGCCAGGTCCAGTTCGCCGAGACGCGCCAGCACACGGGCATACATGGCCAGAATCCCCAGATCGCCGGGCGCCAGGGCGGCGGCACGACCAATCTGATCGGCCGCAGCTTCAAAATTTCCAAGATCAGCCTGGGCCAAACCGGACTGCAGCCAGAACTGAGGGCTGCGGGACTTTGAGCGGATCTGCGCCAGCAACGGATCCGCCAGGTTGACCTCACCCTCACCTGCCCGGGCCAACGCCGCGCGAGCCTGCTCACTATTGCCCATTTCCCGGTAAGCCAGACCCAGCGGTTGATACAGTCGCGATGCGCCCGGATCAAGCTGCAGCGCCTGCTCAAGACTTGCAATTGCCTGTTCGGGATTGCCCGCAGCCAGCGCTGCGCGTCCGGCGCCAGCCAGCGCTGCAGGCGAGTCCGGTTTTAACGCCAGTGCCGTGGCGAAATCCACGCGGGCGGACTCCAGGTCACCTCGATCCAGATACGCGCGTCCCCGGCGCACCAGTGCTGTGGCCTGCAGTGCCTCATCGGGCGATGCAACGGCCCGGTCAAACCACTTGATGGCCTCATCAACCCGGCCATCAAACACCGCCAGCAAGCCCTGACGATAGGCAAGCCCGTCATCCAAACCAGCAATCGCCAGGGCGCTGTCGTAGGCAGCGCGGGCTTGTGCGTTGAACTCATGAGCCAGCATGGTATCACCCAGTGATATCCAGCCGCCCCTGATTTCCAACGGATCATTGCTGCCCTGCACCAACTCGGCCAGTGCCTGGGTTTCTTCCTGGATGGCAGCACGCACGCTGGGCGCCGCGGCCGACAAGTCGGGTGCTGCAGGCAAGGCGTCTGCTGCCGGAAGTGCGATTGAAGACGGCACAGATGTTGTCGTTGGTGCGGTGTTCTGGACATTGGCCACGGAATCGGCCGAACCGCATAAGCCCAGTACCAGCGCACCGGCAAGGGCGGAAAATCGTATTTCGTGCCGTTGTGGAATTTGCTTATGCCGCGTCGTGACAGCCGTGGCACAGTATTTGGTGCAATCACTCATTGTTTCTGTCCGTCTGTAATCATCTGGCCATCGCCTTGTTTCAGTCTATGGTAGCGCCCAGGCGCCAAACCCGTGAATCGTTCAATCAGTCCGTTGGGCCAGTGAACCCTAACCGCTTTGCCGGCCGCTTTGTCGCCTGCATCGTCGGCCAGGCCAAAAACCACGCGGGCGTCGTTGGCCGAGGCGTAAGAGCCATCGCTGCGGGATCGTTGCAGCCATTGTGGCTCGTCGTCCGCGCCCAACAGCCAGACTTCGGCGTGCGTGCCGGGCCGGCCCCCGGTATCGAGCAACTCCAGTCCAAGCCAGGCACGACCCTCACCCGCCACGTTTCGCAGCAGTTTTGCAGGCCCGTTGTTATTCGCCGCAATGAGATCCACGCGTCCATCGTCATCAAAGTCAGCAAAAGCCGCACCGCGCCCTACGTGCGCCTCTTGCAATGCTGCACCGGCCTCGCCTGTGGCATCCGAAAACTGTCCGCCGCGGTTGGCGAACAGCTGATCCGTCTGTTCATACGGAAAGGGGTCGCCGGCCGCAGCCCGCTCAGCCTCGATGGTGACACCACCGTTCACCACGAACAGATCCAGCCAGCCGTCAAGGTCGAAATCAACAAACGCGGTCCCAAAGCCCGTTTTTGGCAAGCTCGGTGTCCCCAGGCCGCTGGCAGCCGTCACATCGGTAAACCAGCCCTGGCCGTCATTGGCATACAGTGTGTTCGTCTCACGTACCAGGTGGGTCAGGAAAATATCCAGCGCGCCATTACGGTCAAAATCAGCCGCATCGACCCCCATGCTTGCCTCGGCGGAACCGCCGGCATTGACCGCATTGCCGGCCAGTAGCGCATCATCGATAAAACGCATACCGCCCTGATTGAGCCATAGCTGATTCGGTTCGCCATCATTGGCGACATACAGATCGAGGCGGCCATCCCGGTCAAAATCGGCTGAAATCACACCCAGCCCGGGCTGCGGATCATCAGCCATACCTGCGGACCCGGTGGCATCTTCGAAACGACCGTTGCCAAGATTGTGAAATAAGCGGTCAACAGCCGGGGGGTAGGCCGACGGCGAACAGTAATCCAGACGGCCGCTGCCCGCTGCACGGCAGTCGCGATGACTTGCGAAATCATAATCCACGTAGTTGACTACAAAGAGCTCGGGCAGTTCGTCACCATCAAGGTCGGCAAACGAGGCACTCACGCCCCAGCCCGGATCGCCCACACCAGCGACCTGGGTAATATCACTAAAGGTGCCGTCGCCATTATTGCGCCACAGCTGATTGGGCCCGAAATTAAGCACATAGATATCCGGCCTGCCATCCAGGTCTATGTCGCCCACAGCAACGCCCTGGGCGTAACCCCGCGCATCGATACCGGCCTGCTCGGTTACATCGACAAAGCGCAGTGGACCACCTTTCTGCGTCACATTCCGATATAAGCGATCGCCCAGACTGCGGTCGGCGGGTGAAATTTCCGGTCCTATCGCCCCGCCCTGCACCAGGTACAGGTCGAGCCGGCCGTCGCCATCAAAGTCCAGTGCTGCGGCCCCGCCGCCCATGATTTCCGGAAACCAGAACTTGCCTTCGGCGCCGTTGACATAGGTGAAATCGAGCCCGGCAGCGTTCGTATCATCCTCGAACCAGGCAGCATTGGCAGTCACCCAAAACAGCATGGATAACAGCACAGACAGCAGCACGCAAAAGTTGCGCAAAACGGCTCGATCGAGACTCAAGGGCGACCTCTGAAATATTCACTTGCAGACCGCACAGTATACCGGAGAATGGTATTTGCCCGGTCCACCGGGCGCCCCCACCCAAAAGAAATACGCAAACCAGGCTCTGTTAAGACAAGTAGTGAGCGCAACCGCCACCGATGAGATTATCCGTTCCATGAACCACCCGCCGAACCAGACACGAGAGCAGGCAGCAAATCAGAGATCAAGCCGTCATGGTGACCCGGCCCAACGCCGCCGAATTGCAGTACTCAGTACTTCGCGCGCCGATTATGGCCATCTCTTCTGGGTTCTGCGCGCTTTGCAGGACCAAGCGGAGATCGACCTGCAGATTATTGCCACGGCTGCGCACCTGGCGCCCGGCTTTGGCGGAACCATTGATCAGTTCGCCCTGGATGGCTTTCCGGTGGCTGCTGCGCCGGAGTGTTTGCTGGATTCAGACAG
Organism: uncultured Gammaproteobacteria bacterium; assembly: GCA_942491555.1. GTDB lineage: Bacteria > Pseudomonadota > Gammaproteobacteria > Xanthomonadales > SZUA-36 > Marinihelvus. Next base: position 151,821 of record CALOBN010000002.1, on the reverse strand, counting down.
CGATACGGGCATGGCGAAGACCATCGGCCTGGCCGTGCTGTCACTCAGCGATACGCTGGCACAGCTGCGTCCCGACCTGTTACTGCTGATTGCCGACCGCTACGAAATGCTCGCCCCCGCTGCGGTCGCGCTTGCGCTGAGGATCCCGGTTGCACATATCGAAGGTGGCGAGGTTTCTGAAGGTGCGATTGATGATGCCGTCCGCAATGCCCTGACCAAGATGAGTCACCTGCACTTTGTGCCCACTCCGACGGCGCGGCAGCGAGTGCTGGCGATGGGTGAGGAAAGCTGGCGCGTACATCACACCGGTGCCCCATCGCTTGACCACCTGGTGCGCAGCGAACTGCCCTCAAGGGCGGAGCTGGAACAGCGCCTTGGCCTGTCCCTGCACAAGGCGCCCATCGTCGCATCGTGCCACCCGGTCACGCTGCAGAGTGACCCAACCCACGATGCACTGGCCATGCTCGAGGCGCTGGAGCAGCGGCCAGAGCCCATTATTTTTTGCTATCCCAATGCCGACACCGGCCATGCCCGAATTACCGGGGCGGTGGAGGCCTTTTGCGCCGCCCGCCCCGACTGCAGACTGTTTACCAACCTTGCCCACCTGGATTACTGGGCGCTGCTGCATGCGGCCCGCCTGATGGTTGGTAACTCATCCAGCGGCATCATGGAGTCCCCGTCGCTGGCCCTGCCCTGCGTTAATATCGGCCGCCGCCAGCAGGGTCGCGAACGGGCCGCCAATATCATCGATTGCCAGGCGCAGCCGGAAGCTATTACCGCAGCTATGCAGGCAGCGTTGAAGCCGGCATTCCGGGACAGCCTGGAAGGACTGCAGAACCCGTACGGTGACGGGACGGCGGGCCGCAAAATCGCCGATATTCTCGCGCAGATTCCCCTGGATGAGCGCCTGCTGCACAAGCGCGCGCTGCCGTTGCTTGATGGCAAACCTGCTTTTCGACATGACTGATAATCAACTGATTCCCCTGGCACGGCCATGGCTGGACGAGCAAGAGCAGGCAGCCGTCAGGCGTGTCCTGGACACCGGCATACTGAGTCGTGGCGTGGAACTGGAAGGGTTTGAACAGGACATGGCGGCGGCGGCCGGTACGCGCGCGGCGGTGGGTGTGAATTCGGGAACCACGGCCATTCAACTTGCCCTCGAGGCGCTGGAAATCGGCCCCGGTGATGAGGTCATCACGGTAAGTTTCACTTTCGTGGCCACGCTCAACGCCATCGCCCGCTGCGGTGCCAGGGCACACCTGGTCGATATTGATAGAAACACCCTGAACATCGATCCCGATGCCATCGAGCGTGCTATCGGGCCGCGCACCCGCGCCCTGCTGGTGGTTCACCTTTTTGGTCGCATTGCCCCGATGGAGCAGATCCTGGCCATTGCCGCCCGCCACGGCCTGCCGGTCATCGAGGACGCCTGCGAGGCACTGGGCGCTGAACGCAACGGTCAGCGCGCCGGCGGGTTCGGTGACGCGGGGACCTTTGGTTTCTATCCCAACAAGCCGGTGGCCACCGGTGAGGGCGGCATGATTACCTCCAGCAATGACGGGTTACTTCTGCGTTGCCGCCAGCTCCGCAACCAGGGGCTGGATCCGGACACCGGTCTGCGCCACCCGACCAGGCCCGGCCTTAGCGGCCGGCTCACGGAGCTGCAGGCTGCCCTGGGCCGGGTCCAACTGGCGCGCCTGGAGTCCTCGCTGGCAGCCCGCGAACAGGTGGCGGCGCATTATCGTACCGGGCTGGAGAATTTACAGGCCGTCGAGCTGTCCTCACCGGCCGGTGAGGAAGAACGCATCGCCTGGTTCACCTTCCCCTTGCGCCTGCAGCCACCGTTTAGTCGTGACGCGCTGCGGGCGTTTCTGGCCGACCGGCAGATTGAGAGCGGCATCTACTTTGAACCGGCTCATCAGCTGCCGTTTCACAACCGTCATCACCGTAGCGAGGCATTGCCAGTGACCGAGGACATCGGCGCGCGCTGTCTCGCCTTACCGCTGTTCCCGCAATTGGCGCTGCAGGACGTCGACCGGGTGGTCGCAACGGTCAGGGAGTTCCTGCAAGCCGGGGCTTGATTCTCAGGCGCGTTACTGGCCCGGTTCAGACGCTTCAGAGTTGGCAGGCGGTTGCAGGGCCAGAAACTGATTCGCCGCCACCGCGCTCATCTCCAGTTCGCGCCCGTCCGGCCAGCGAATCAGCACCCGCTCAGCTTGCGCTGCATCCCCCAGGCCGAAGGTCAGCACGGGTTCGACCTGTGACAGGTAACTGCGGGTCGGCATCAGTGTCTGGCGCTGGACCAATCCACCCGCTTCGACCTGAACAACAGCACCGATTGCAGGGCTGCCCTCAGCGCGCGTCAGGGGTTGCAAGCGAAGCCACCCACCGGCCGGCTTTGCCGCTTGTTTGAGCAACAACGGCGGGCCGCCGACCTGGGTCAGCACAAGCTCAAGCACGCCATCCCCTTCCATATCAAAGTAGCTCGCGCCACGCCCGACAATGGGGCTCGCCAGGTCACCGGTTTGCCCGCGCGGCACCTCGATGAAACTCTGCGCACAGGCGCAATTCCAGAACAGCTGGGCCTCCTGCGCATAGCGCTGGGAGGCCTGCACCTGGTTGATGTTGTTTTCGACATGGCCGTTAACCTGCACAAAGTCGGCACGTCCATTGAGGTCATAGTCAAAGAAAAACAGCCCAAAGGTCAGCGCTGAGCGGGATGGCGCGCCAATGCCGCGCCCGATAGCTTCATCAGCAAAAGCGAAGCCATCGGCGCTTAAATATAGCGAACTCATCTCGTTGGCGAAGTTGCCGATCGCAATGGCCAGCGATGCATCGCCAAAAGGCTGTGCCACATCGATACCCATGGCGCCAGTCGCATGGCCATTGCGGTCAAAACCGAGTCCAAGTTCAGTACCCTGCTCGGTAAAGCGACCGCTGCCGTCATTGACGAAGGCAAAATTCCGCACCGTGTCATTGGCCACCACGATGTCCAGATCACCGTCGCCTTCCAGGTCCACCGGCACCACAGCCAGCCCCTTGCCCATCGCCTCGCCGGTGGCCGTATTGCGCACGAAAAGACCGGCAGCGTCAGTCGCTTCCCCGAAGCGACCAGTACCGTCATTGCGGTAAAAGTACGGCTGCGTTCCGGCAAAATTGGTCGGCGGGCCGTAGGCTCTGCCAATGCCGGTGAGCCGGTAGTCGACTTCAAAATCTATCTCCCGCGACCACTGCACATAGTTGGCCACGTACAGGTCGAGGTAGCCGTCAGCATCCGCATCAAAGAAGGCCGCGCTGCTGCTCCAGGCATCCGGATCACCGGCCACACCGGCGGCGGGGTCCTCTGCAAAGCGCCCCGCCTGATTACGAAACAGGCGATTGCTACCCACGTTGGCCAGAAACAGATCGGGCCACCCATCCCCATCCACGTCGCCAACGGCAACGCTCATCCCATAACCGTGATCGCCCGTCAGCCCGGCAGTCAGCGTGGTTTCTTCAAAGCGCCCGTTACCCAGGTTGCGGTAGAGTCGCAGCGTATTGAAACCCTCGCGCGCAGTTGCAAAGGGCCATGGCATTGACCATGGACCCGAGTCGACAAACAGGAGATCGAAACTGCCATCACGGTCATAGTCGAGCACTGACACGCCACCGCCCATGGTTTCGGGCAGCAGGCGCTCGCCGGTCGCCCCGCTGTTATGCACAAAATCAATGCCGGCAGCCTGGGCAATATCCTGCCACGCAGCCGCCGGCGGCGTCGGCAGCGCTTCCCTGGCCAGCAGGCGCTCAAGATCTACCGGCGCCGCATCAGGCGGCAATGGGGCATCCCGATCCAGCCAGGCACGTACCGCAAACACCATGATCAGCACCACGCAGCCGCCGGCAATCACGGCCAGCGAACGGCGAAAGGCGCGGGTAATGCGCGCTTCGCCCGATTGCGGTGAATGGCCCTTGCGCTGTGACGGGGTGCTCATGGTTCTCCGGACAGGGCTGTCTGCCGCCCGTCAGCATTGGAATTCACGTCAATGACCGGTCCGAATGCCCCGGCGCCCGGCCGCTGGAGGTCGTAGATTACAACCGGGTCAGCGGCATGATCAGCCGCCGCATCGGCACGTCTTGCAGCCGCCACAGCCCGGTCGCGCGCATTGTCGTCCAGGCGGTACTTCTCATGTTCGCTGGCGTGAAAGCCCGCCGCCTCATCCTCGCCGAGCTCCGGTAGCAGGCGGGCAAGGTTGTAGTGCGCTTCCACGTTTTCAGGGTCCCCGGACAGGGACAGGTCAAACCAGCGGCGCGCTTCGCCCAGCGCATCGCGCCGGTCCCCCGGCGTGCGTTGCTGGCGCGCCAGCTCGGCCCAGCTCAGGCCAAGCAGGTTGCTCAGACGGTAGTCACGGGAGAAGTCAAAGCCGCGCTCGCGGGCAGTTTCAAACCGGGTCTCATACAGCGCCTCGAGGGTCTCAATAGCCGCAGCGAAACGGGCCTGCTGAAACAGGAGTTGGCCGCTGAACCAGGCGATGGACCAGGCCGGTGCCGGCACGGCAGCTTGCTGGGCGCGCTGCAGCGCCGCTGCGGCCTCATCCAGACGCCCTTCTGCCAGGTAGACGCGGGCCAGGTTCAATGCGCCTTCACCCCGGCCAAGGGCCTCTACCTGCGTGAACAGCTCTTCCGCCTGGCGCAGTTGCCGCCCGCCGGATTTACGCAGGGCACCAATGCCATAGTCATTCAGTCGCACCCATTCGGGAACATTCTCGTGTCGGGCCCCCGCACCAGGCGCCGGGTGCATGGCGCTGAGCACCTGCCCGGTTTCACCCAGCGGAAAGGTCACCGTATCGCTGCCGAGCGCAACCACCGGCAGGTCATTACGCACAAAGTCCTGGCCCTGCACATTGCGTAACAGGTAGGTATCGAATTTCCGGTAATGCAAGGTTGCCCTGACCTGCAGCTCACCGGTCATGTTTTCCGGCACCTCTAGCCGGTAATGCACGACATCCGCTGCACCGGGAGGAATCTGGTGGTTATACAGGGCAACAAAGATATCTTCCGGATTGCGCAGGGCGATGCGCTGTCCGTCGCGGTCGAGCATGTAGGCGTTCACAAAGTGCGACCAGGGGTCGACCCGGCCCTCGTCCGGCTCCATGCCGCCGGAACGGGCGATGGTGAGGCCATCATGCAGAACTTCCACTTCAACCCATAATTGATTGGAGTCCGCCGTACCCTGGGTGAGCAGATGCCCCAGGGTAAGGGTGCGCAGCACCACCTGTAGCAGGTATTCGCGACCCGGCGTGAGGACCGGCACCCCGGGGCCTATCGGACCGATCAATTCACCGTCAACACGGCCGTCCGCGCGCAGCGCCACGATATCGACACGCACGGACCCCTCCAGCTCGTCACGATGCGCTGCAATGACCTCCGGCGGCAAATCCAGCAAGTGCGCCAGGCCCGTATTGGCCGCAGGGAACAGGTGATCCCGCACCCCGAGCGCGCCGAGCTCCGGATGATAATCCGCGCCGAATTCGGTCGAGGCCAGCGGCTTCATATGACACTGATTGCAGCCCGGCTTGGCCTGCTCCGGGTAGTAAAAGCTCGCCACCCCGTGACCCGATACGCCGCTGAGCAGAAAGGAGTCATAGTGGTTCTGGCCCCGCAACCACTTGTAGTCATTCAGAGACTCGGGGATGTTCACCTTGTGACAGCTGGCGCAAAATTCAGCGGATTCGTGCAGCGGCTTGAGAAAGGTTTGCTTGTGGAATTCGGGTTTTGCCTTGATCAGCTGTCCGTTCAGCCAGCGCAGCAAAGGCTGGTCGCTGAAGGTAAAGGGGTAGTGCTCAGGCGCAGCGATGGTGAAGTCGGCATTGCCGCGCACGCTGTTGATATGCGTAACGGCATGACAGGTAGAACAGGTAATTCCCGCCTCTGCCTCGGGGCCGGAGCCCAGGTCAAAACCGGGCTCATCAAAACGACCCGAGAGCAGTGCGACCGGATCATGACAGCCGGCACAAAACCGTGCTTCATCATCCTGGCCGGTGCGTGCCTCGAGAGCCGTCCGCGTATTGAGCACTGAAAACCGGTACACCGGATTATTAAAAGACGAGAAGCGATGCGAACTTTGCTCCCAGCGCGCATGAACGTCCTGATGGCACTCCTGGCAATAGCTGTCCATCATCAGCAATGAGCTATCGATGTTACCGCCATCCGTGGTGCGCACCAGGGCCGGCCGGAAGTCAGCCGCGCCCGACTCCGCTCCCGGCTGATCCGTCTGACGCGACTCGCCCGCCTGCAAGGCGATCACCACGGCACCGGCAATCACCGCCATTGACCCCAGGGCCGCGCCACCCCGCCAGCGCAGCGGCGGGCCGGCCAGGCGGTGAAGTACGAACAACCAGCCGATAACAAAGGGCACCAGGACATGCACCCAGTAAGCCGTGCCGCGCAGCGCCGCATCGTTAACCGCAAAGAAATCGAAACGTACCAGCAGCAGACCACTGAGAAGCAACAGCAGCACACTTAGCATCAGTCCCTTGCCGGCCTGCACCGCTGCGCGGTTGGGACGTTTGGCCGCACGCCGCCCGTGTAACCACAAAAAAGCGATCATGGGGACGACAAACGCGAGCCCGACCAGCAGATGAAACAGGAACATGTACTGGTAGAACTGCCCCTGGAAAGCGGCCCCCGACCACCATTGAGTGGCGGTGACCCCGGCAAGGTAAATCGAGTTGACCGCGAGCAGGGCAAAGCCAAGCAGCACGGCCCGTAACAGCCAGCGCAAGCGCGGCCCGACAACAGCGCGTGAGGCGCGTTGCACCATCAGTAGCCGGCCTTGTAGCGGGTCAGAAACTGCGCGTGAAGCGTATCCCGGGCGCTGTTCTCAAGCCCCGGCGTGCGCGGAAAAGGACCCACGGTATCGCCGGTGTCGGTATACATATCCATGTCCTTGGCGTAACCGCGAACTTCCAGCACCACGATACGGCGCCGCTGCTCCTGGACAGGTGGTGCGTCAAAGGTCAGTTGCAACTCCTCACCGGGCCCGATCAACGCGAACGCATCATCAGTGACCGCCAGCAGGGGTTCCACCGGTCCCAGCGCCGTGTAGTAGCCACTGGCATATTCGGTATCCCAGAACGGCGAGCGGTCCAGGTAATCGTAATAGGGCCGGCGCTGCGGAAGGTTCTCACGCCGGGCAAAACCGCTCATGGCCAGGCGCGCGCCGCGGGGTGGCGCAGTGACCACGGTGACCGCATGGTCCGGAGGTGTTTGTGCGTCCACCACGCCAATCCGGTCCCAGTAAATCTCCCAGTTTGAACGAATGCGCAGGGCGGTCGTCCCGGCCGGCAGATCATCGAGTGGCATTGCCATTTCGCGTGGCATCCCGGCGGGATAGCCAAAGTTCTCGTAAACGGTATGCCAGTGCCCTGCGGCGAAGGCCTCGAGCGTGGGTGGACGGTAATTTGCCCCGGCCTGCCAGGCCGCGAATACCGTCTGCGAATAGGGGTACTCGACCCAGCCATGCGCCACCAGTACCGGGCGTGAACCGGCGGGATTCAATGCCTCGGCAAAGCGCAGTGTGAGGACATGATCCTGCGCCAGGCGGCCCAGAAAGCGCGGATCGCGGGTTCCGGGAGGCGCAGCGCGGGCATCAACCTCGGCCAGGTCAGCCGTTACCTGCTGACCCCGGTCGTTGCTGGCTTCCACCGGCAGGCGCAGGCTCGCTTTAGGGTAAAAAAATGGTTTCCCATCGGGAGCCGGGCCACCTCCGGTGTGCATGCGCTCGTTGAGTGTCAGCCCCCAGTCCGGATCCAAATCGTAAACGTGGAGCCGGGCGTGGTCGAGGTAGGCGATCTCCTGCATGGGCTCGCTGATTTTGATCTCATAGCGCCCGTCCCGCGGCACCAGGGCGCCCTCGGGAAACTCGAAATACTCCCACGGCCGCGGCGTCGAATAGCGGCCCGGTTCAAGAAAGAAACCGATACCCCCGACGCCGAGCACATCGCTGACGAAATCAAAGCGCTCGCCATTCCAGGCAAACAGCACCGGGCAGCTGGCCAGCTGGCGCTGTTTTTCGGCAATACGATGCACTTGGCCTGCGTCCAGCGCCATCTCTGTTTGCAGAACACCATCGGTCCAGTACAGGCGCACATAATCAGCGCGGGGGGCGCCGCCGAGTCCGATGGCCAGTGGCTGCAGGCTCGCACCGGGCGCCGAACTGCGATCATAGTTATTTACAATGCTCCAGCGGTCAGACACGCGCAGGGCAATCCCCGTACCGATCCCCGAGGGATTGGAGCGAATATCTTCCCCGGCGTCGGAACGCCCGCTGGGTGCAAGGGCCAGGAAGGGATAGCGGGCGGGACCCGCATCCCAGGCTCTTAACTCTACGTCCTCATCGTTCTGGACCAGGCCTATCAAGGCAGGACCCGCTGCGGCGTCCATCAACACCGGCTGCAGTGCACGCAAGGCAACGTCAGCGCGAAAAGCCTCCTGCCACTGACCGTCTTCCTCGCTATAAATGCGAAAGCCTTCCGTATCGTGCACGAGAATATCGTCGCGACCGTTACCATTGAAATCCTGGGCCAGGACATGGGCTGCGCGGGGTATGGTCGTAACCCCGCTGCGCAGGGTTGTCGCTGCCCACTGATCCTGATCATCGCGCCGCCATTGCAGCAGTTGTCCCGCCTCATCCAGCGCAATCAGATCCAGCCTGCCATCTGCCCCAAGATCTGCCGCGGTCACCGCCGCCAGCGATGCTGACTCAAAGGCCGCAGCGTTGTCTGCCAAACGGAAATCCCATAGCCGGTCGTTGACCACCACGCGATGGGGTGGCGCGTCATGCAACACGACAAAATCCACGTCCCGGTCACCATCGACATCGGCGCTCAGGATCTGGCGGGCCGGCCGGCTGTCTTCAGCCAGCAGCGACTGCAGCTGCTCATCCAGGCGCCGGTAGCTGCCGTCAAGATTGTTGGAAAACAGGGTTGCCGGCGCATCATCGAAGGTAACCAGCCAGTCCAGGTCACCGTCATGATCCGCATCCAGCGCAGTGACATCACGGCAGCCGGCAAAGCCTTCGAAACTGTCAGCGCCCGGGGCGGGTAGCCAGCCACCGGCATTGCGCTGGTTGAGCATGAGCCCATCGGCCCCGCATAACAGCACCGCGGGCTGATCGCCGATGTCCGGCACACCCCAGGCCGCAGCACGGATGCCATCGACGCCATCTATCGTGTGGCTTTCGACCGCAAAGAAACCAGCATCATCGCCCTGTAAAAACACGCGGGTGACACCGCCGGCGTCGGTGATCAATAAATCCTGCCTGCCGTCCGCGTCAATATCAGCCGTGGAGAGGCTGCCCCGGGTCAGCTCGCCCGGCCAACCACCAACCAGGCGTGATGGGTCAAGGATGCTACCCGCTGGCCGGGGTGGCGCGTCCGGTGCCGCGTCACGGTCTACCGCCAGCGCTTCAGCCAGTGGTCCCTTGCGGGTGTAGCGGAACTCAGCAAGGTGCGCTCGGGGATTGTTCTCGAAGCGCTGATAGTCCGCCAGCAGCGCACGCGCTGCGTCCGCATCGCCGAGCCGGCGTTGCGCCAGGGCGGCACCGTAATAGGCACTGCGCAGATAAGGATCGAGTTCAATGGCGTTTTGATAAGCACTTAGCGCCAGCTCATGCTGACCAAGCTGATCATGTGCCTGGCCAGTAAAATAGGCCACATAGGCATCCTGAGGTTCGGCTTCGCGGACCGCGAGCAGGCGCGCAAGGGCCGGCTCCGCCTCACCAAGATAAAGATGCGTAAGGCCTGCCACATAGGTGGCGCGAATATGATCCGGTTCGGAAAGTAAAACCTGGTTGACGATTTCCAGGGCGCGCCGCTCATCACCCTCGGTTTGCCGGTTCAGGGTGGCGATGGCCTCATTGACCCGGACATCCGTCCAGCCCGGACTTTGTGCATACAGCTCGGCAAAAATTACCCGGGCCGGCTCGTTCAGATATTGGCCCATCAAGGCCACACCCGCGTTATTGCGGGCGATCTGTTCATCGCTCAGAAGTTCATTCTGCGGCTCGGACGGCTGCTCGCAGGACGCCAGGATCAACATACTGCAGACGATAAATGCGCGTTTCATGATTTGGCCGACCTGCCGGGCAGCACTTGCTTGGCGGCCGCAATGCGTTGTTCCAGTTCGGTTTTGTTGGATACGGCGCTGCCCGCCGGCGCCAGATAATCCTTATCCATATAGCTGTGGGCCCCGGTTCGCAGGTGGGCGCGCATATCATGCCCACGGCGACGCTCGCGCTCTTGGCGCAAACGGGTGATATCGATTGGCGCCACGACCACCTGTTCCCCCGGCCCGGGATCAGCCTGGGCCAGCAAGCGCCCGTCCGGGTCAACCACCATGCTGCCGCCCGGCCAGGAAAACGGCGGGTAGTTGCTCATCGCAGCGCCCTGGTTGGCGGCCACCACATACGCCGTATTCTCCAGCGCCCGTGTGCGGTTGATCAGCGTCCACCAGTTCATGGGCTCCTGTGTCCCCCAGGGGTCCATGTAGGCGGACACGCGCAGCAATACCTCGGCACCGCGGAATGCCAGCTCACGGATGGTCTCGGGAAACAGCCAGTCGTAACAGATTGCGACGCCCAGCCGTCCCAGTTCGGTATCGACCACGGGAAACAGGTCTTCGGTGTAATCCGGCAGATCATGCGGGCTGGTGTGAACTTCCCAGGGAATCCAGGTGTTGACCTTGCGGTACCTGGCCAGCACGCCGCCAGGGCCGATCAGCAAGGTGGTGTTGAATACGGCGCCGGGGTAGCGGTCATCGCGCTCGAGGAAGGTGCCGGTCTGGATATAGCAGCCGAGTTTTTTGGCCAGGCGTGCATAACGTTCGGTGTGTTCATTGGGCAGCTCCACCGCGAGCCTCTCCAGCAGCTTCTCGGCCGTATCGTAAATCGGTACCGCGTGGGCGAATTCGGGAAACACCAGCAGGCGCACATCAAAAAACGGCTCATAGCCGATAACCGTTTGCTCAGCGATGTGACACATGCGGGCCGTACGCTCGGCAATCTCGGCGCGGGAGGTGGGTGCGGGAAAATCTGTCTGGCAGGCAGCTGCGTAGTACACCAGGTTGGGAATCACTTTATGTCGCCGAAAGGCTGACGTTGGAATTTTACCCTGAATCCGACGGCACTGCATACCGCAGCGCGCCTGATTCAGGCCCTGCTAAAGAACCATCGTACCCGCTTCAGGTTCCGCAAAATGTGGCCGTAATGCGCTCCTCCGGCTGCGGTGCCTGTGCATAGGCGGCGAAGCTGTCCTGCTCATCGAAGGGCCTTTTGAGCACCTCGTTGAGTTCATGGAAAACGCTGTAGTCACCCTGAAATGCTGCCTGAATGGCTCTTTCAACCTGGTGGTTACGTGGAATGTACAGGGGGTTTACCGCATTCAGCCTGGCACGGACTTCATCGGCATCGCCAACTTGCTTTTCCAGCCGCTCACGCCAGCGCGTCTCCCATTCGCCAAAACGGGACGTGTCACTGGCATGCACGCGTTCGCCGAGCGCCCGAAAGCTGAGGGTGAAATCCAGCTCATTGGTCTCGAGGTGCTCAAGAAACTGCTCCAACAGCGCCTGGTCACCATCGTGAACGCCGGTCAGGCCAAGCTTGGCGCGCATGCGTGGCTCAAAGTGAGTGCCAAAGCGGTCGGGGACGCTATTTAAGGCCTGCTGAAAGGCCTCCAGATCCTCATCCACTAACAGCAAGCATTCAGCCAGTCGCGCCAGGTTCCAATGCAAAATTGACGGCTGATTGCCGTAGGCATAACGCCCGCCGCGGTCAATGGAACTGAACACCTTGCCGAAACGGTATTCATCCATGAAGGCGCAGGGGCCGTAATCGATGGTCTCTCCTGACAGTGAGGTGTTGTCCGTGTTCATGACGCCATGTATGAAGCCGAGCGACATCCAGTGAGCCACCAGCGCAGCCTGACGTTCTATGACGGCCTTGTAGAGGGCCAGCATGGGTTTGGGTTGGCCTGCGGCCTGCGGATAATGGCGCTGAATCACATAATCGGCCAGGGTTTGCACAGCCTCCCGGTCATTGCGCGCCGCAAAATAGGCAAAAGTACCGATACGCACGTGACTGCTCGCGACCCGCGTAAACACCCCGCCCGGCTCCAGGTGATTGCGGAACACCTTCTCACCGGTGGCCACGGCTGCCAGCGCACGGGTGGTCGGCACACCCAGCGCGTACATGGCCTCGCTGAGCAGATACTCGCGGATAACCGGCCCGAGGGATGATTTGCCATCCCCACCCCGGGAAAACGGCGTGCGCCCGCCACCTTTGAGCTGTATATCCCAGCGCCGGTCCTGCGCATCAACCACCTCACCAAGAAGCGCCGCGCGCCCATCACCCAGTTGCGGCGTGAACTGGCCGAACTGGTGGCCCGCATAGGCCTGGGCAATGGGCCGGGCTCCGGGCACCGGTTCGCTGCCGCTGAACCAGGCGGCAAGCTGCCCGGGGTCCTCGCCCAAAGCCTCAATACCCAGCTCGGCCGCCAGGGGCGCATTCCAGGCAATCAGCTCCGGCGCGGTAAACCCGGCGGGTTCGGCCACAGCGAAAAAATGTTCAGGAAGTTCAGCGTAACTGTGTTGAAAAGGCGTCATGGGAACCACTGTTGGGGAGGAACTCTGATTATGCCTGCCGGCCGTGTGCTGAAGGTCAAATCACAAAATGCCGGAACGCCCTAGCGCAGCTGACTGTCCTTGCTGCCGCGTCGGTTATAACCGCTGAATTCGGCTTCCTTTTTATCCTGCTCAGCCTGGCAGCCGATGCACAGGGTCACACCTGCTACCGCCTTGCGCCGGGGCTCGGGTATCAGTTCGCCACATTCCGCGCAGTCTTTGCGGCTTTCACCTTTGCCGAGTTTCGAGCGCGCACGGCTGATGGCATCGTCAATCGTCGCATCAATCTGCTCCTGCACCGCACCGTCTTTTGCAAAGCCACCGGCCATCAGTTCACAGCCCCCGCGAGGCCTGATCGACGGCGGTCAGCAGCGCGCGACCCTTGTTCATGCACTCTTCCCATTCAAGCTCCGGATCTGAATCTGCCACGATACCAGCGCCCGCCTGCACGTGCAGTTGGCCGTCCCGAATCACCGCGGTGCGGATGGCAATGGCCAGGTCAGCGTCGTCGTGCCAGCTCAGATAGCCGACCGCACCGGCGTAGATATTCCGCTTTACCGGCTCGAGCTCGCTGATAATTTCCATGGCGCGGATCTTCGGGGCACCCGACAGGGTGCCGGCGGGAAACGCAGCGCGAATCGCATCCATGGCGCTGGTGTCTGCATCCAGATCACCCTCTACCTGGGACACGATATGCATCACGTGGCTGTAGCGCTCTATCACCATGCTGTCGGTGAGCTCCACGCTGCCGGTGCGGGCCACGCGCCCGACATCGTTGCGCCCCAGGTCGACAAGCATCAGGTGCTCGGCGCACTCTTTGGGGTCCTGCAGCAACTCCTCGGCCAGGTCACGGTCGGCCGCGGCGGTGGCACCGCGGGGCCGCGTTCCGGCAATGGGCCGCACGGTCATGCGCTTGTCCTGGACCCGCACCAGCACCTCCGGGGAAGAACCGACGATCTGCGTGTCACCCAGTTCGATGAAATACATGTACGGCGAAGGATTCAACACGCGCAGTGCCCGGTATACGTCGATGGGGCGCGCATTAAACGGTACGCTCATGCGCTGGCTCAGCACCACCTGGAAGATGTCACCTGCCAGTATGTACTCTTTGCTGCGATTCACGGCAGTGATGAAATCCGGTTTTTCAAAGCCGTAGCGGAAATCAGACTCCGCCACGGGCTCGCCGCTGACGGCCAGGCCATAACCGGTACTTCCCGAGCGCAGACGATGCTCCAGCTGGTCCAGCCGCCGCTGGGCGGCCTCCCAGGCGCCTTCGCGTGACGGGTCTGCGTTGACGATCAGCCACAAGCGCCCCTCAAGGCTGTCAAAGACAGCAATCTCCTCGGCCAGCAGCAGAACGATGTCATCCGTACCAATCTCGTCCAATTTGTCATTGCCGGCCAGGCGCGGCTCCAGCAGCTCCACGGTCTCATAACCGAAATAGCCCACCAGCCCGCCGCTGAAAACCGGCAATTCATCAAGGTCGGGCACGGAAAAGCGATTCCGCAGCTCATCCACGGCTGCCAACGGATCCTCGAGAGTCTCCTCGGACACCTGGCGCCCGAGCTCAAAACGCGCGAGGGTGTGACCATTAATGGTAAAACGCTCGCGGCAGGGCAAACCGATAATGGAATAACGCCCCCAGGTCTCGCCGCCCTGCACGGACTCAAACAGGAATGAGTCGGGGCCATCGGCCAGCTTAAGAAATACGGACAGGGGCGTGTCCAGATCCGCGAGTACGGTTCGCCAGACGGGCAGCCGGTTATATTGGCCGTCATTGAGTTTGTCGAATTGCTGTTTGTTCAAGGCACGCCCGCCAGATTTGTTAAGGCGTGATTCTAACGGATGCAGAGCCCCGATCGCAGTCCATCAGGACGCCGGAAGATGCAGGGTAAATACCACGCCTTCACCTTGCGGCAGATTAGCGGCCTCCACGCTGCCACCGTGCGCTTCCACGACCAGTCGCACAATGTGCAGACCGAGACCAAGGTGCAGTCCCTCAGCGCCCGGGTCGCGCACCGAGACCAGTGAATCGAACAGCTGATCCTGGAGTGTTTCAGGCAGCCGGGTACCCGTGTTGCTGACCCGCAAATGGAGCCAGTTACCTTTGACCGTCAGACCAATCGTGATGCGCTCATCGACCCCGGCGAGACTGACGGCATTGTCGACCAGTTTATCCAGAGCCTGCGCCACGAGATCCGGCGCACAATGGCAGCGGGCCTGCGCTTCGGGCAACTCGGCAGTCAGATTCCGCCCGGGGTACACGCTGCGGTAGCCTTCAACACAGGCGGCAACCAGCGCGGCGAGGTCAACCGTTTCCCAGTCCGCCGATGCCACGGCCGCCTCCAGGCGGCTCGCCTCGGACATGGCGCGGACGATGGCGGTTTGACGATCGACGCCTTCGCGGGCCCGGTCCAGGTAGCGGATTGCGCCCGGCCCCAGCGGCTCTGAACCCAGGTTGTCCAGTGAGGAGCGGGTAATGGCGAGCGGTGTTTTTAGTTCATGTGACAAGCGCCCGGCCAGCGTACGCAGATAGCGCGTGTAGTCCGCCACCGCGCGCAGCAGGCGGGCGTTGTTGCGCGCCAACTCACCCAGCTCATCCCGGTCACCGGTCATCGGCAGGTTGCGCGGATGGGCCGCATCACTCATGGCCTCGCTGACCGCGCCGCTGAGCGATTGCACGCGGCGGGACAGGCGCGTTGCCAGGAACCACAGGCCGGCAACCAGCGCCAGGGTCAGCAGCAGGCTGGTCAACAGCAGACGACCCAATGTGCGATTGGTGAACAGCAGCGCACCGTCGGTGTTGGCCTCAAGCACCAGCGCGGCGAGCACCCGGTCGGGGCCAACCGGTTCGGCCACCGTGTTGCGGATCTCCGCTGTTTCGGGATCACCGCCCCACTGGCTGGCCGAACGACCCTCAAGGGCCTCGTTAACCAGTGGCTCATTCAGGGCGACCATGTGTTCGGGCCGTTCGTTCAGCACCGATAACTCGCCGCCGACGACTGTGCGGTAGATAAATCGCTCAACCCAGCTTGGATCCCGCGCAGTCGCAGGGCCGTGTGGCCCGGAATCAGCCACGACCCAGCCCCGGCGGTCGACAATCCAGGCCCGGGCACCGGTGGGTGCAACGCTACTCAGCCACTGGCTCAGTTCGGAATCATCTGCGGCCAGCGGCAGCCAGGAGACTGGACGACCACCCTGAAGGGTTCCGGCCTCGCGCATTCTGACCACGTTTGAACGATCCAGGTAGGCATCCTCAACACCCAAACTCAGACTCATGGCGCGAGCGC
Organism: uncultured Gammaproteobacteria bacterium; assembly: GCA_942491555.1. Classification (GTDB taxonomy): domain Bacteria; phylum Pseudomonadota; class Gammaproteobacteria; order Xanthomonadales; family SZUA-36; genus Marinihelvus. The sequence continues at coordinate 135,877 of CALOBN010000002.1, read as the reverse complement.
TTCGCGGCAGGGCAAGTTCCAGTTGATAGCCGTCCCCGGAATCAATCCAGTGACCGGCAATCTGCCCGCCCCCATCGGTCTGGCTGCTGACCAGCAAGGGGCCGGGTGCTGCCGTCTGGATACGAAAGCGGGTCAGTCCCCGTTCACTGCGCAGGTAGAGGACGAGCGCATCTGCGGTACTCACCGCATCTGCCCCCGGGCTGGCCGCCGGCGGCTGTTCGCGCATCGGGGTGGCATCCTCAACGCGAATAAATACAAAGTCCTGGTTTTGCCAGCGCCCGCCCAGAACCTCAAAAGCCGGTTCGCCGTTGTCACCGCTAAACCGCGATGCCTGCGCGGCCTCGGGCCAGTCGTTGCTGTAACCGTCCAGCGCCGGACGACTGTCCAGGGTGCGTAATGGCAACACACGTTCGCGGCCAAACAGTACCGTTTCAAACTGACTGGGAAACGAGCGCGCCATGGTGCGTGCTGAATCGCTCAGCGCCTGCTGCTGCCCTTCCCGAAGAAACTCCTCCAGCTCCTGCAGTAAAAGCCATCCAAACGCCGGCACCAGCAAAGTAGCCAGGGACAGGGTCAGCATTTGAGCGCGCAGTTTCATGACTTGAGCTTAAGGCAAACTGGCAGGGTGGACGATGGGGATGACTACCTGGACCAGCGATAGCCCGCGCCATAAACGGTATGCAGCTGGTCAAACTCCGTGTCCAGTGCCTCGAACTTACGACGAATGCGTTTCACGTGACTGGTGATGGTCTGGTCATCAACCAGCACATTGGCATCATCCATCAGCTGTTGCCGCGAACGCACGTGCCCGGGATGCCGCGCCAGGGAGTGAATGATCCAGAACTCGGTCACGGTGAGGGGTACAGCAACGCCTTTCCAGCTGACTTCCATGCGATCGGCAGACAGGGACAGGTCCCCGCGCTCCAGCAAACGTTCCTCGCTGCGGTCACCGGAAAGCGCCTCGATACGGCGAAACAGGGCCGCCACGCGGGTCACCAGGTGCGGCAGGGAAATGTCCTTGGTCAGGTAGTCGTCCGCACCCAGTCGCAGTCCGGAAATCACATCCAGATCCGAGTCACGGGCGGTGAGAAAGATAATCGGCAGGCTGCGGGACAGGCTGCGCAACTCGCGGCATAGTTCGAAGCCGCCCTCCACATCTTCCCCGAGACCCACGTCGATAATGACCAGATCCGGCAGCCGGCGGCGGAATGCTTCCAGCGCGCTCACGCGTTCGCTGTAGCCCTGCACCCGGTAGTTATACCGACGCAGCGCCTCGGTGTAGTTCTGGCGGATCGCGACCTCGTCCTCGACGATGGCAATTTGTCTCTGCACGGCAATGCTCCTGGGTTGCCCGCAATAATACGGACTCACCGGGGATCGCGCACGGCATTGGTGGCACAAGAGCAACGCTGCCCGAGCTTTGCCCTATTTCCGCCGCTCCAGGGTTACAAAGGCTCCGCCGGGCTCCATGAACCACCCGCAAGATGGCGTCATCACCAAGCGGAGTCCTCCCAATGTCATCTCATCGAACCCCTTCGTCCATTCTCCAGCAGCTGGAAATGCACAGTCAGCTTCAGCACCCAGAATTGCATTGCTCCAGACGCAGCCATGATCCACGGCGTACGAAACCCCGCGGCCTGTGCTGGCAGGATCGGGTGTGGCTGAGCCTGGCCTGCATCTTCCTTATCCTGTTGCTGTTACGGATCGGGACGGCGCAGGCATCAAGCCCGGAATTGGCTCCGCCACAGAGCGTGCTTCCGGAATGGGGCCTGAGCCTGCAGGCTGGCGATGTCTCAGCGCTGCACCTTGCCCTGGACACCGCCATCCATGTCGAAGTCACCGGCCTGCTGGCCCGCGTTCACGTGGCCCAGAGTTTCAGTAATGACAGCAATGACTGGGTCGAGGGCACCTACCGCTTTCCCCTGCCCGATGGTGCCGCGGTGGATCGACTGTTCATCGAGGTTGGTGGCCGTGTGCTGGAGGGGGAAATCCGTGAGCGCGACACCGCACAGCAGATTTACCAGCAGGCGAAGGCCGACGGCAAAGTTGCCAGCCTTGTGCGCCAGGAGCGGGCCAACCAGTTCCAGACCAGTCTGGCCAATATCGGTCCCGGCGAACGGGTTCACGTCATGATCAGTTTTTTGACCAATGTCGATTATCGCGATGGCGCTTTCCGCCTGAACCTGCCCAATACCTTCACCCCGCGTTACGGCAACGAGGTACAGACAGCGACCGGTTTGCCAGCCCCCCGCCCCCGGTTGGCATCGATCACCTCAACCGCCTCGCACGGCTTCAGCCTGCAGGTGGATCTGGCCGCAGGCTACCCGGTCAGCGGCATTGAAAGCCTCTATCACGATGTGGACATTCAGGCTGTCGCGAGCGGTTATCAGGTCACCCTGTTATACCCCGATGAAAAAACCGATCGCGCTTTTGAGCTGCAATGGACGCCTGAATTTGGCGCCGAGCCTACTTCCTCGCTGGCCACCTGGAGCGATGGGCAGCATGTATTTGCCCAGCTCATGCTGATTCCACCACGCGACAGCGCCCTGCAGGCACAGTCCCGCGAGGTAATTTTTGTCATCGATACCTCCGGCTCCATGCAGGGCCAATCAATGGAACAGGCCCGGGCAGCATTGCTCGCCGGTGTGGACGCCCTGGGCGCCGGCGATCGCTTCAATCTTATCCAGTTCAACAGCATCACCGAGCCGCTGTTCCAGCAGGCACTGCCGGTTACTGCCGCAAATCTCGCTACAGCCCGCCGCTGGATCAGCAAACTGGATGCTGACGGCGGTACTGAGATGGCCCCTGCATTGCGCGCGGCTTTGCGCGTGCAGCCGGCGGCCGGGCCCAAACAGACCGGTAAAGTTCAGCCAGGTAACGCTCAGGCCGATCTGATCCGGCAGGTGGTGTTCATTACGGATGGAAGCGTCGGCAATGAGCGCGAACTGCTCGCCGAGATCGCCAATCTGCTGGGTAGCAGCCGCTTATTCACCGTGGCGATCGGCTCCGCGCCCAATGCCGGGTTTATGCGCAAGGCAGCGGAGATCGGGCGAGGCCATCAAACCCACATTGGCCGCCTGAGCGACGTGAGCCAGACCATGACTGCACTCTGGACACATCTGCGCCTGCCCGCTGTTTCCGACCTGTGCATTGACTGGGGTGTGAAGGCCGAATACTACCCGGAAATTCTGCCGGATCTGTATGCCGGTCAGCCGCTATGGGTTACGGCCAGGCTTGCTGAAGAACCGTCCCGGGTCGGGCTGTGTGGTGAGCTCAACGGCCAGCCCTGGCAGCACGAGGCCTGGCCGGAGCCGGTGACAGGCGAGGCAAGCCTGGCGACACTCTGGGCCCGTCGCAAAATTGAATCACTGCAGGACAGCCTGATATTTGGTGCTGATCCGGAGCAGATGCGTGTGCAAATGACCCGGATCGCCCTTGATCACCAGTTATTGACGCCCTACACCAGCATGGTCGCCGTGGACCACACACCCGTACGTCCCGGTGATGAGGCGCTGGCCCGGGCAGACGTACCGGGCCTGTTACCCGCAGGCAGTGCCAACAGCACTGCATTCCCTGCTACCGCCACGGGTTGGAAAACCCAATTGCTGCTCTCGCTGCTGGTCCTGGCGATCTCCGGCGGCTTATTCCTGAAGCCCTACTTTCGCCTGCCGGTGTTCAGGGGCCGGAACGCGCTCCTCGCTGTCCGCCCATGACAATCCGCCACCGGCACTTGGCGGCGGCGATCATCGCCGCCGCACTTTTTAGCGCCGCGCATGCGGCCTGGGTACCGGCCAAGGCCCTGCTGGGGCAGGTGCTGCTGGAAAGGGCCTGGCAGGCCCGGCTGGCCGGGGAGAAAACAGCAAAACCCTGGCCCTGGGCCGACACCTCGCCCGTAGCTGTGCTCAACATCCCGCGCCTGGGCGCGCGGCACCTGGTCCTCCAGGGCGCCTCCGGGCGTAACCTGGCCTGGGGGCCGGCGGCCATGACGCCGGTAAGCGGCGGCGATGTCATCATCAGCGCACACCGGGATACACATTTCGAAGGCTTAAATGAGCTGCAACCGGGTGACATGTTGTGGCTTGACGACGGGCATGGTGCTCGTGCCTACCGGGTGACCTGGCTGGACATCGTGGACAGCCGCCTGCAGGAGCTGGTGCTTCTCAGCGATCGCGAGCGGCTCACCCTGGTGACCTGCTACCCGCCAAACGCACCGCTTGCTGGCGGCCCCCTGCGCCTGGTGGTTACGGCCTTACCAGCTTATCTGCCGGACACAGCTCCGGCCAACAGCGATTCGCAAAGCAACACATTGTCGTTAACCACACGCCGCAGCTGAATGACGCCAGACAGGTTTGCCGGGGGAAAATCATAAGCCAGGGTTGCCGAAGCACAATCATGGAACTCAATTTCATAGCTACCGTAGGGCGTGATGTTCTCAACCGGTGCCGGGTCATCAAAGAGGCCACCGCGTGTCAGGGTGGCAGTCAGACTTGCCCGGTTGCCATTGATTGGCCCGATGGCGGTTAACCAGCGATGCCCGGACTCGCCCAGGGTAGCGGGGTTCGCAATAGCGGGGCGTTGCGTCGCAAATGTGAAATGGGCCAGGAACAGTTGTCCACTTGCCGGCAACACCGTCACGAAGAATCCCTGGCCGGGAGTAGCCGGATCATACCAGGCGTCATTCAGGCCCGGGTTGATCTGCAAACCGCATTCGGCGAGATAAATACACGCGGCCCAGGCCGGCTGGTCGATAAAGGGATTGCGATTGCCCTGGTTGGCGGCAACCACCTCGTGCCGACGCCGCTCAGCATCATCCGGCGGGTCCTCCTTATGCCAGGCCAGCAGGGTGTCTAGCAGTCCCATCCAGGCAACGGAGCGATTCGAGCTGCTGCGACCGCTGTCAATAAGATCCCGGTCATTGGTCAGGCGCAGATCAGGCTCGGCCGCCCCGGTAATGCCATGGGTTCCACCCTCATAGCGAAGATCCATGTAGAAAATGGCACGCGCTACATCACCCCGTCGGCCGCTCCAGACTTCATAGCGACCCTGGGTAAATTCACCATCGGTCCAGTTGCTGTCGCCCGGCCAGGGGCCGCCAACACCACCCTGGCCTCCATTGGGCTCAGTTGAAAACTCCATGCAGCTGGCGTCGCAATCCTCAAACGGCTTATTGGAGCGCGCAAAGTTGTAATCCGAGTCGCTCAGCCAGAGTGCGTGCATATCTGTATAGGGATAGTTGGGCGCGTTGCCGTCATTGTCTGTAAACCCGTAGGACTTTGGCCACACGTGCTCGCGATCGTACAGCTCGTTGCCACCGCCTCGCCTGGGGTAGCTGATATTCCGGTACAGGGTAATGATGCGGCCGTCATCAAAGGGGTCGCTCTGGGCCTGCTCAAGCACGTCCCAGGTATCGGTCTGGGAGGAGGTGTAGGGGAAGCGTTGATGATCATCGATTACGGCATGCAGGGTGGCCCTGAGCGAGGTCGCATCCGTGTCATCCACCGGGTCGTAATATCCAGCCGGAACCTGGGCGTGGACAGGAGCTGCCAGGCAGAGCAGAAACAACAGACTGATAAAACCTCTGACCACGGGTATTAGCCTCCTATTTGTTCCCGCATCGCGGAAATCGTGGCCTGATAATCATCGCTCCCAAAAATTGCCGAACCAGCCACGAAAGTGTCGGCGCCGGCTGCAGCAATTTCGGCAATGTTGTTGACCTTGACGCCGCCATCGATCTCCAGGCGAATGTCCCTGCCGGTTGCATCAATCATGCCGCGAACCTGCTCGAGCTTGCGCAACACGTAGGGAATAAAGGATTGGCCGCCAAACCCCGGGTTGACCGACATGAGCAACACCATGTCCAGCTGATCGAGAATATGGTCCAGCACATTCAACGGCGTCGCCGGGTTCAGCACCAGGCCTGCCTGACAACCATGTTCGCGGATCAATGCGAGGCTGCGATCCACGTGGCGGCTGGCTTCAGGGTGAAAAGAGATCAGCGTGGCACCAGCCCCGGCAAACTGTTCAATCAGGCTATCGACCGGCTGCACCATGAGGTGCACGTCAATCGGCGCAGTGATGCCATAGCTTCGCAGGGCCTTGCAAATCGGCGGCCCGAAGGTGAGGTTGGGTACGTAGTGATTGTCCATCACGTCAAAGTGCACCCAGTCTGCGCCCGCATCGAGCACCGCCTGGGTGTCTTCGCCGAGCCGGGCGAAATCTGCCGAAAGAATGGATGGCGCGATGATCGGCTTTTGCTGCATGAGGAATCCTGAATTCTGACCGCTTGGCGGCGTGAAGTGGCGATGCCATTCTAAAGGAAGTCAGGATAACGACCCAGTGCTCCAAACTTTACTGGGCGAATGCCCCGGGGATGATTACTTGATCCCGCGCGCCGCCTTGATGCGGTCATAAGCCAGGTTGATGTCGCGAACCCGCTCCTTGGCTTTTTCCATCACTTCCTCGGGCAGGCCCTGGGACATCAGCTTATCCGGATGGTATTTACCCACGAGCTTGCGGTAGGCGCGCTTGATTTCCTGTTCGTTGGCGGTCTTGTTCAAACCCAGGGCAGCGAAATCCTGGTCCAGTGAGGGGCGCGCCGGTCCACCTGGCGAACCGGCGCTGCCGGGGCCATGGGTGGCGGTAAAGGCATTGAATATTGCGTAGAAAATCGCCGGCGGGATCTGGATTGTATTGGCCGCGCGTACCAGCACTTCCTGCTCAGCACGGGAAATCTGTCCGTCGCTGGCGGCACTCTCAATCAAAATCTCCATGAACATCTGGCGCAGATCCGGACGCACCCGGGTGAAGCTGACGAACTGCTGTAACTCACCCTCAAGATCAAAGTTAGCCGCTTTACCACGGTTAAACGCCTTGATCGCCGCCTGGCGCTCCTCTTCATTCAGGTCCAGCCGCGCAATAAGACGCTGGGCAGCGGCGATTTCAGCCTCGGTGACGCGCCCGTCGGCCTTGTTGACCCGGCCCAGGCAACCAAACAGGGAGGTAAAGAAAAGCTGGCGGGTGTGTTCCTTGCTGGACAGGCCAAACACGACCCGGTCAACGAAGTGACCCAGAAAGATGCCCAGCACGGCGCCCGCGGGGCCACCTTTCATAAGGCCCAGCGTACCGCCGATGATTTTGCCCCACCAGTGGCGCTGGATTTTGAATGAGGATAATTCCATCTGAGCTATGTGGGGCCGCAGCCTTTGATTGCCAATGCTGCAGGCAGCGCCCGGGAAGCCAGGCTGCGCTCTGGCTGAACCATGCGGCCTTGGCACCGGCCCGGTAAAACTTCGCTCACATGAGTTTATAATCCCGTGCATAGACTGCACCACCAAGCAGGTAAGGAATCAAAACCGTGCCCGACCCCTATTGCGCAGAACCTTATTCGGCCGACATGATCACCAACCTGCCGCTGGTCCACCAGGGCAAGGTTCGTGATTGCTTTGCCGTGGGTAATGACCACCTGCTTATGATCGCCTCAGACCGCCTGTCCGCTTTTGACGTGGTATTGCCGGATCCGATTCCCGGCAAAGGTGCGATGCTCACGCGGATTTCAAATTTCTGGTTCGACCTGACGCAGGCAATTGTGCCCAATCACCTGGCAGACCTGTCCCTGGAAGCGGTGCTGGGCGATGCAACCCTGGCCAAAAAGCTGGCGCCGCGCAGCATGGTAGTCAAGCGCTTGCAGCCATTACCGCTGGAAGCGATTGTGCGTGGTTACCTGATTGGTTCCGGCTGGAAGGACTACCGCGCGACCGGTGCTTTGTGCGGCATTGCCCTGCCGGAAGGACTTCGCCAGGCCGATCGCCTGCCCGGCGTATTGTTCACGCCCTCCACCAAGGCGGCCGTTGGTGACCATGATGAAAACGTGTCCTTCGAGCAAATCATCGACCTGGTCGGCGAGGAACGCGCAGAACAGGTTCGCGATATCAGTGTCCGCTTGTACGAGACCGCGGCGCGGCATGCCCTGGAGCGCGGGGTAATCATCGCGGATACAAAATTCGAGTTCGGCCTCGATGAGGCGGGCACGCTGCATGTCATGGACGAGGTGCTCACACCGGACTCCTCGCGTTTCTGGCCTGCTGACAAGTACGCCCCGGGCAGCAGTCCGCCGAGCTATGACAAGCAGATTATTCGCGACTACCTGGAAACCCTCAATTGGGATAAAACGCCCCCTGGACCCCATGTGCCGGCGGCCATCATCGAAGACACGCGGCGCCAGTACGAGGAAGTGGTGCAACGTATGGAGGGGCCGGCACTGGCATGAGCAAGCTCGACACACTGCTGAGTGAATACGGCGACAGCCACCAGAACAAGGCCAACAAGGTCGTTCACTGGGTGTGCGTGCCGGTCATCGTGTGGACGGTCGTAGCACTGCTCTGGAGCCTCCCGTTTCCCTCTGTTGCACAGGACTGGCCGGTGCCGGTGAACTGGGCGACCATCACCCTTGTTCTGGCCCAGGTCTACTACTTCAGCCTGTCCTTAAAACTCGGGATGGGCCTGCTCGTCTACAACGGGTTGATGGTCGTGCTGGCTGCGTGGGCAGATGCCAGTCTGCCCTGGCCTTTGTGGCAAGTTGCCCTGGTGTTGTTTGTGCTGGCCTGGATAGGCCAGTTCATCGGACATCACATCGAGGGGAAAAAGCCCTCTTTTGTAAAAGATCTGCAGTTTCTGCTGATTGGCCCGGCATGGTTGATGTCTTTCGTTTATCAGGCCGCGGGCATCTCCTACCAGGCGAACCCGCAGTCCGATTAGGCGCCGCGCCTGGCTGGCGTGCTTGCGCCTTACAGATTGGCGATCAGCGTTTTCCGGACACCTTGTTTACAACTGTTGCTGGGCGTAGGTCTCCGCATCGAGCAGATCTTCGACATCATCGATATTGGCCGGCATAAGCGTAAACAGCCAGCCCGCGCCATACGGATCGCTGTTGACCAGCGCCGGATCTGCATCCAGGTCTTCATTGATCGCGATAACCTCACCGGCGATCGGTGAATAAATATCGCTGGCGGCCTTCACGGACTCAACCACGGCACAGGCATCACCCTGATCAAAGGCATCGCCGACGGCTGGCAATTCGACAAATACGAGGTCACCGAGCTGATCCTGAGCATGATAGGTAATGCCGACGCGCACAGCTTCGCTGTCCTCTGCATCAACCCATTCATGGGATTCGGTGAAACGAAGATTTTCAGGCACATTGCTCATGGTGGGGACCCCATTGGATTTTGTTCGAATTCTAGCGGCAAACGCCGCGCGGTGAAACGGTTTCGGACGACACGTTTTACGCTGCTGGCAGAATGCCCTCGCACACGGCACCATTTCGCGCAAAGGGTGGGCGCACCACCCTGGCAGCAAGCTGACGGCCACGGATATCGACGGCCACCGTGTCACCACTGGCTGCAGGAACGCGCGCCAGGCCGATAGCCTGCTGCAAGGTGGGTGAGAATGTACCGCTTGTAACCACGCCATCGCCCGCGCCGGTGAGCACGGTCTGACCATGACGCAAGACGCCGCGCTCTTCCAGTACCAGGCCCACCAGGCGATGTGGAACGCCATCGGCTTTTTGTTGTTCAAGGGCCGCCTTGCCAATAAAGTCGCGCGTGCTGTCCATGGCGACGGTCCAGGCAAGACCGGATTCCAGGGGTGTGACGTCCTCGTCCATATCCTGACCATAGAGACTCATACCGGCCTCCAGACGTAAGGTATCGCGGGCGCCGAGTCCGCAGGGCTCGACCCCGGCATCAACCAGGCGGCGCCACACCTCTGGGGCATCCGCGGCCGGCAGGGCAATCTCAAAACCATCCTCGCCGGTATAGCCCGTGCGCGCCACGAACCACTCGCCAAAGGTTGTCGCGCTGAACGGCTTCAAGGCCAGCGCCTCGCTTGCTGAAACATCATCCAGGAGTCCGGCGCAGTGCTCACGGGCCTGCGGCCCCTGCACGGCAATCATGGCCAGATCATCACGCTCGCAGACCGTAACGCCGAAGGGCTCCGCCTGGCGCCGGATCCAGGCCAGATCCTTGTCCCTCGTTGAAGCATTTACGATCAGCCGGAAATGCGTTTCGTCCAGAAAATAGGTGATCAGGTCATCGATAACACCGCCCGCTTCATTCAGCATGCAGCTGTACAGCGCTTTACCCGGCACCTGCAGCTTCGCAATATCATTGGCCAGCAGACGGGCGAGAAACGTACGCGTTTGCTCACCTTCAAGATCCACGATGGTCATGTGCGAAACATCGAACATGCCGGCAGCTTTGCGGACTGCATGGTGCTCCTCGATCTGGGAGCCGTAATTGATGGGCATGTCCCAGCCACCAAAATCGACCATGCGGGCGCCGGCAGCCAGGTGTGCGTCGTGAAGTGGGGTGGTAAAGGTCATGCGCTTTCTCCGGGGCTCATCAGGCCCCCACGGTAAGGTTGGCTCAAAGGGGACATTTCAATCGCCGCCACTATACGCCCGCTTCGGATGATTTCAAATCCGGCCGGTTCAATGCCCGCCGGCCCACGTGCCCGGCCCTGGAAAATGCTGTACGAGGGTGAACTTGAGACGCTCTTGCTCTATCGTTCGTCATCTCGCACCTCCCGACTTCACGGGCGCTTTGCAAGTCAGAATCTAGGATCACGCTCATGGGAAATCGACTATCTAAAATTTACACCCGCACCGGAGACTCAGGCACCACTGGCCTGGGCGACGGCGAACGGGTCAACAAGGACAGCCTGCGGGTGGAAAGCTACGGCACCGTTGATGAGCTCAACTCTGTCATCGGCCTGCTGCTTACTTCCGATGTGCTGCCCATTGTCCAGAGCAGCCTGAACCGCGTACAACACGAGTTGTTCGACCTGGGCGGCGAGCTATGCATGCCGGGCACCACGCTGATCCCCGACACCTATGTAGACGCCCTGGAGCACGATCTTGACGTGCTCAACGAAGACCTGCCACCGCTGAAAGATTTCATTCTGCCGGGAGGCTCGGAGGCCGCTGCGCGTTGCCACATCGCGCGAACAGTCTGTCGCCGCGCCGAACGTTGCGTGGTTGCCCTGGCCAGGGAAGAGACGGTGAACCCGATCAGCATCCGCTACCTCAATCGCCTGTCTGACTACCTGTTTGTCGCCGCCCGCGTGCTGGCGCGTGCGGACGGTGGAACCGAAGTCATCTGGATTCACGGCGACAAGCGCGAAGGCTGAGTCCCGCTGAACCCTGCTGCTTAAATCGCGTTGTTACGACCGCGCTCAAGTGCCTCAATACGCTCCGATAACGGCGGGTGGCTGGTAAACAGACGCTTGAAGCCGTCTGCCATACCACCGGAAATACCAAAGGCAGCCAATTGGCCCGGCAGGTCTTCCGGCTCGCTGGAGCGTTGCAGGGCGCGCAATGCGGCGATCATCTTCTCCCGGCTTGCATACTTTGCCCCGCCCGCATCGGCCCGAAACTCCCGTCGCCGCGAGAACCACATGACAATCATGCTGGCCAGGAAGGACAGGAAGATCTGCGACACGATAGAAATAATGTAATAAGCCGGCCCATAGCCGCGCTCGGTCTTGAACACGACCCGGTCCACCACGTGACCAATAACGCGCGACAGGAAGATCACGAAGGTATTCACGACACCTTGCATGAGGCCCATGGTAATCATGTCGCCGTTGGCCACATGCGCCACCTCGTGCCCCAGCACAGCCTCGACCTCGTCACGGGACATGTGACGCAACAAACCAACGCTGACCGCCACCAGGGCACTGTTGCGCTGCATGCCGGTCGCAAACGCATTGGGCTGCTCTGCGGGGAATATTCCCACCTCGGGCATGCCAATACCGGCCGCTTCTGCCTGGCGGGCCACGGTGTCCACCAGCCATTGTTCGTCCTGGTTGGCCGGCTGTTCGATAACGCGCACGCCCATGGACTTTTTGGCCATAAACTTCGAGAGAGCCAGCGAGATGAACGAGCCACCAAAGCCGATGACCGCAGACATCACAAGCAGCGCCTGAAGATTCAGATCGACGCCATTCTCGGCAAGAACACCCTCGAGTCCCAGAACCTGGAAAACGATGCTGATAAGTACAAGAATGGCCGCATTGGTGGCCAGGAAGAGCAGAATTCGGGTCATGATGGATACCTCATAAAAGCGGCAGCAAAGCCGCAGACGCCCAAGATAACCCTGATGTGGGGCAATCGGATGTGAAAATCCACACCAGCCCGGCTATTTTCTTACGCTGCTGCCCGCAGTGTAAACAGGCCCTAGCCCAGTTGCGGGAAATTAAAGTCTGCGCCGCCGCCGGTATCGCTGTGCCAGCGTTGCGTGACCGTTTTCAGCCGTGTGTAGAAGCGGATGCCTTCGGGACCATAAATGTGATGGTCCCCAAACAGGGATTGCTTCCAGCCACCAAAACTGTGGAATGCCATCGGCACAGGAATCGGCACGTTGACACCGACCATTCCAACCTGGACCCGCTGCACAAAATCACGTGCCGTGCCGCCGTCGCTGGTAAAGATGGACACACCGTTGCCGAACACGTGGGCATTAACCAGCGCCAGGGCCTCGGCATAACTGGCCACACGCACCACGCATAGCACCGGGCCAAAAATTTCTTCCTGGTAGATGCTCATCCCGGGGGTAACCCGGTCAAACAGACAGCCACCCATGAAAAAGCCATCCGGCCGTTCCGGATCGGCGTAGGCCCGGCCATCAACCAGCAGTTCTGCCCCGGCCTCGACCCCGGCGTCCACATAAGCCATGACCTTGGCGCGGTGCTCGCCGGTAATCAGTGGACCCATTTCCACACCGGGCTCATCACCCGGTCCGATTTTCAAAGCACGCACCCGCGGCGCCAGTTCAGCAACCAGCTGGTCACCGACCTCCTCACCCACTGCCACGGCAACAGAAATTGCCATACAGCGCTCTCCTGCGGCGCCGAAAGCCGAGCCCATCAAGGCATCGGCGGCGGCTTTTACGGGCGCATCGGGCATTACGACCATGTGGTTCTTGGCACCCCCCAGCGCCTGCACCCGCTTGCCATGCGCCACGCCGACTTCAGCGATTTTCCTGGCAATGGGTGTTGAGCCCACAAAACTCACTGCGCTGATTTGCGGATGTTCAAGGATCGCGTCCACCGCCTCCCGATCGCCGTGCATAACGTTAAACACACCTGCCGGCACACCGGCTTCAGCCAGTAAATCAGCCATCAGCAAAGCGGCACTGGGATCACGTTCGGAGGGTTTGAGAATAAAGGTATTGCCAGCCACCAGCGCCATGGGAATCATCCACAGGGGCACCATGACGGGGAAATTGAACGGGGTTATACCGGCAACCACACCGAGGGGCTGGCGCAGGGAATAGCTGTCCACACCGCGCCCGACTGAATCGGAATATTCGCCCTTCAGCAGGTGCGGCGCACCGCAAGCAAACTCGACGACTTCCAGGCCGCGTTGTACCTCGCCGCGCGCATCATCCAGCACCTTGCCATGCTCACGGGTAAGAATCGCCGCCAGCTCATCAATATGTTGTTCGAGCAGGTCCTTGAAGCGAAACATGCAGCGCGCGCGTCGCAATGCAGTCCAGCCCGACCATTCCGCAAACGCCTTGCCGGCGACCTGCACCGCGTTATTGATCTCGGCCTGGCTGGCCAGCGGCACCCGGCCCTGGACTGTGCCCGTCGCCGGGTCATAGATATCCGCAAAGCGCCCGCTCTGGCCTGGCAACTGCTGACCGTCAAGATAGTGGTTCAGCGTTTCGATATCGATGGGCCGCTCTGCGGCCATGTCAGATATTCCTCAGTACTTTACGAACCGTATCAACACCCTGGGCAATGTGCTGCTCTTCGATAATCAGGGGCGGACTGAACGCCAGGGTATCGCCGGTGACCCGAATCATTACGTCTGCATCGAAGGCACCCTGCAAAGCCCGCCCTGCGCGGGCACCGGGCGCGCCTTCATCAGGCTCCAGTTCCACGGCGCCCATCAGTCCGTAATTGCGCACGTCGATAACGCCGGGTTCACCCTTTAGAGAGTGCAGCGCGTCTTCAAAGACCGGCGCCATAACGCGAACGCGGTCAAAAATGCCGTCCTGCTGGTAGGCTTCCTGGGTCGCCTTGCAGGCCGCCACCGCCAGTGGATGAGCCGAGTAGGTGTAGCCATGAAACAGTTCGATCGCACCACCGGGCTTGTTCATGAACTCGTCATAGATCTTGTCGGCGACAAATACCGCGCCCATGGGCACCGAACCACTGGTGAGGCCCTTGGCGGTCGTGATGATGTCCGGCATGACATCGAATTCCTGCGCGGCAAAATTTGAGCCCAGCCGGCCAAACCCGGTGATGACCTCATCAAAGATCAGCAGCACATCGTGTTTATCGCAGATTTCGCGCAAGCGGCGTAAATAGTTCACCGGGGGTATCAGTACGCCCGCAGAACCGGAGATCGGCTCAACAATCACAGCCGCGACGTTATCCGGGTGATGCAGCATCAGGATGTTTTCCAGCTCATCGGCCAGCTCCGCGCCGTGCTGCGGCAAACCCCGGGAAAAGGCATTCCGGCTGATGTCATGGGTATGTGGCATGTGGTCCACGCCATTGAGCATCGCCGCGGAAAATTGCATGCGGTTAAGCGGCATACCACCAACGGAGATCCCGCCGAAGCCAACGCCGTGATAGCCGCGCTCACGGCCGATAAACCGCGTTTTGGTGCCCTTTCCACGTTCGCGCTGGTAGGCCATGGCAATTTTCAGAGCGGTATCGACGGACTCGGAACCCGAGTTGGTAAAGAACACATGGTTCATGTGGTCCGGCGTCAACTCAACCAGCATGTCAGCCACTTCAAAGGCGCCCGGGGTCCCGAAGTTGAAATGCGGGGCATAGTCCATCTTCGCCGCCTGGGCCTGGATGGCCGCCACTACATGCGGATGGTTATGTCCCGCATTGCAGCACCACAGCCCGGCAACCAGATCCAGCACCTTTGAGCCATCGGGCTTGAAGTAATACATACCCTCCGCCCGTTCAACCAGCCGTGGCTTCTGTTTGAAGCTGCGGTTGCCGGTGAAGGGCATCCAGAATGAATCCATGTTTTTTGCTTCAGCGCTCATAGCGCACTCCTTAAGGGCGTTACATCACCCTGGTTCTTGGCAGTTCAGGGGACCTGCAGGGCTTCGCGGGCCGGGGTGTAATCGTAACCAAGGTCACGGGCAACTTCCTCATAAGTGACCATGCCGCGATGGACATTGAGCCCTGCGAGCAGGTTGTGGTCATCCAGCATGGCTGCGCGGGCGCCTTTGTCAGCAATCGCGATGCAGTGTCGCAGGGTCGCATTGTTGAGCGCAAACGTCGAAGTCCGCGGAACTGCGCCAGGCATATTGGCAACGCAGTAGTGGACGATGTCTTCCACCACAAAGGTCGGGTCGGCGTGGGTGGTTGCCCTGGAGGTTTCGAAACAGCCGCCCTGGTCAATGGCCACATCTACCAGAACGGACCCGGATCGCATGATGCCCAGATGCTCGCGCCGCACCAGCTTGGGTGCCGCGGCGCCGGGAATCAGCACGCCACCGATGATCAGATCAGCAAGCGCCAGATGAGTCTCAATCGAGTCAGTACTGGAGTAAATTGTTTCCACCTTGCTACCGAAAATCGCATCGAAGTTACGCAATACATCAACATTGCGGTCCATGACGACAACCCGCGCACCAAGGCCGACCGCCATCTGGGTAGCGTTAAAACCGACCATGCCACCGCCAATTACCAGCACTTTGCCAGGTTGAACGCCGGGAACACCGCCCAGCAGCACGCCGGAACCACCGCGCGCTTTTTCCAGGCAAGCCGCGCCGGCCTGGATGGATAACCTGCCCGCAACTTCAGACATCGGCGCCAGCAATGGCAGCCGGCCCTGGTCGTCAGTGACCGTCTCGTAGGCAATGCAGGTCGCACCACTCTCAACGAGATCTGCAGTCTGGGCTGGATCCGGCGCCAGATGCAGATAGGTGTAGAGAATATGATCCTGGCGCAACATGGCGCGCTCAACTGCTTGCGGCTCTTTGACTTTTACGATCATCTCCGCCTGGTCAAAGACCGCGGGCGCATCGGGCAGGATTCGCGCACCGGCATGTTCATAGTCCTCATCGGTCATACCGATGCCCGCGCCGGCACCGCTCTGCACGAATACCTCGTGACCACGACCGGTCAGCTCCCGGACAGATCCGGGTACCAGTCCAACGCGGTACTCATGGTTTTTAATTTCGGTTGGCACACCAATCTTCATATCCGGGCTCCGGTAAATTGAATGACTATTCTAATCACGCCATGGCAGCATATTTCTCCATTGATTTGTATTTTCCAGTTGATTATTCTGCTGAAATATCACTATGCAGAGAACTTCATGCCCAGAACCCTCAAACGCTTGTCAGACCTTGATCGGACGGACAAACGCATTCTTGACGAACTGCAGCGCGACGGGCGGATTTCAAACGTGAAGCTTGCGCGCAAGGTCAACCTGACACCCACCCCGTGCCTGGAACGCGTCAAACGGCTGGAGCGTGATGGTTACATACGCGGCTATACCGCCTTGCTGGATCCGGAAATGATGGATGCCGGATTGCTGGTATTTGCGGAGATCAACCTCACCCACACCGCGCGTGATGTTTTTCGGGATTTCCGCAATGAGGCCCGTAAATTGCCGGAAGTACTGGACTGCCACCTGGTATCCGGCAACTTCGACTACCTGATCAAGGCGCGGGTTCGTGACATGCAGGAGTATCGCGCCTTTCTCGCGGAAAAAATCCTTGCCCTGCCGGGCGTCAACGGCTCGCGTAGCTATGTGGTTATGGAAGAGGTCAAGGAAAGCACCCAACTGTGCATCTTCAAAGACTGACGGCAGCCATATTTGGGATCAGCGTTACACCGCGCTGGCCTGAGCAAGCCGCGTGGGGTTATGCTGCTGGTCTTTCCTGCTGGCGACCATCATGAGCACGCTGATCATTCATCACGACGACTGTCTCAGACATGACCCGGGCCCCGGTCACCCCGAACAGGTCCGCCGTCAGAGCGCGGTCATGAGCGGTTTGGAGGCGCTGCGCGGACTAGAATACCTGCCCGCCCCGCTGGCCACCCGCGAGCAACTTGACCGTGTTCACACCGGCACCTACCAGGACTGGCTGGCGGAAATGGAGCCCGCGGAAGGTCGTGTGCCCCTGAGCGAAGCCGATACACTGGTCAATCAGGGTTCTCTCGCTGCCAGCTCACGTGGCGCGGGTGGCCTGTGTTTTGCGGTTGAGCAGATCATGGCCGGCAACGCCGCCAATGCCTTTGTCGTAACCCGGCCCCCGGGTCACCACTCAGGCACCGATTTTTCCATGGGGTTTTGCCTGTATAACAACGTGGCCGTGGCAGCCCGGCACGCGCAGCAGTTTGACGGCATCGCGCGCGTCGCGGTGCTCGATTTTGATGTTCATCACGGCAACGGCACGCAACAGATTTTTGAGAACGACCCGAGTGTGCTGTTTGTATCCAGCCACCAGATGCCACTTTATCCCGGCAGCGGGCACCGCGAAGAACAGGGCGTTGGCAACATTATGAATCTGCCGCTGGCCCCGGGCGCCGACAGCGGCACATTTCGCGAGGCGTGGAGTCGTGAGGCATTGCCGGCGGTAGCGGACTTTGCCCCGGACCTGGTCCTGGTCTCGGCCGGTTTCGACGCGCACGAGCGCGATCCACTGGGCCAACTGCTGCTCAAAGACGCCGACTATGAATGGATTACCAGGGAGATCATGGCCCTGGCGCAGGACAGCGCAGGTGGCCGGGTCGTCTCAATTCTTGAGGGCGGGTACGACCTCGAAGCACTGTCCACGGCATCGCGGGCACACGTTGCGGCGCTACAGAAAATCTGACCACAAGGTCATGGCCCTGCACCGGGCTCAGAAACTGGCAATCCGCTCGATCGTCCACAGTGCCGCAACCGAACCAATGGCATAGGCACCGAGCGGTACCGCCCACTCCCCGCTCTTCTCAAACGCTTTCCTGGCCAGCTTTCCAAGCAGCAGCACCACCGCCACAAAAATAAGCTGTCCCACTTCGACACCCACATTAAACATCAGCAGGGCCATGGGTATCGCGGTCTGCGGTAAGCCCACCTCCTCCAGTGCACCGGCAAAACCCAGTCCGTGCAGCAGCCCGAAACTGAAGGCCACCACCCAGGGCGCCCGTGCAGTAATACCCGGCCTGCCCTGTAAACCATGTATGACCTCCGCGGCCACGAACACAATACTCAGCGCAATGATGGCTTCCACCGGCGGGCCCGGCACATGCACGAAACCCAGCGTGGCGGCGACCAGGGTGATGCTGTGCGCCACCGTGAAGGCCGTGATGGTGACCACGATGCGCTTGCCACCCCTGACCACCAGTAGCAGCGCCAGGATAAACAGCAGGTGGTCAATTCCGGCCAGAATGTGCTCTACACCAAGCACCAGGTAAGCCCAGGCGACCTGGCCGGTGCTTTCCGGGGGCAGCACGATAAACTGCGGCGAACCAATCTGCAGGCGCTCAACCTGGCTCGAGCCATCCAGCCGCTGAACCCGCGCGATGATGTCAGAGACCCCGGCAGCAGAACCTTCGATAGTAATCGTCTCGCCGACCAGACCACCCTCATGACGGATGGTCCAGCGCTCAACCCAGGCACCCTGTGCGATAAAGGCGGTCGGCGGCGTGAGCTCGCGGGTCGCTTCAGGCAGGCGCACATAGGCTGCGAGGCGGCGGCTGTCCGGGCGGGCCGGCACTTTCCACAGCACGGCATACTCATCCCCGCCCAGCTCCCGGATCTCCAGGTAGGCGGGCTGAAAGACATCTGCGGGGCCTGGCGCCGGGACCAACAACAAACAGGCTAATGCAGCAAACCGAAGCAAAGCGCGCATGTCAGCTGTCGCTATCCCGCTGCGCCACGCGAACCGTATATCGCTCACGCATGGCCGCATAGAAGGAGTCACTTATCTGTGCGGCCTGGTCGTCAAGAAAATCCCGCTGGACCTCGTCGCGAACATCATCCAGCCTGGCCTCCCGGCCCGGGATGACGTCCTGCAAGCGCACAAAATGAAGGCCATAACCGGACACCACCGGACCTTGCCAGCTGCCGACCTCCAGCTCCGCAATGGCTGCGGCAAATTCAAGGCCAAAGACGCGCTCGATATCACGTGGCGCTGCAGAGGCGACTTCGCCGGGCAGCATAATTGAGTCACCCAACAGCTCAGTATCGTCTTTAGCGCGGCCACGCAAGGCCGCAAAAGTGTCTGCCAGAACCTTGTCCAGGTCGGCCAGATGCTTTTCCGGATTAATGTAAACCTGCTCAAAGGTGAAGCGCGGGGGCAAGTCGTATTGTTCGGCATTGTTCTCGAGCCATGCACCGAGCTGCTCATCCGTGGGTGTTTCAGGCGCCAGCCCATCTGCCACGAAGGTCATTTTCTGCGCAACCCGGCGTCTGATAACCGGGTCATCCTGATCAAAGCCAACGGCCACACCCTGACGGTAAAGAATCTCTTCCCGCACCCAGCCATCAATCAGGCCATCGAGCTCCTCCGCCGTCGGGGGTCGTTGCCAGGTCCGCTGAAATGTCTCTTCCATCTGGTCCAGCATCGACGTTGTAATGACAATTTCTTCCTGCCCACCGGCCTCCTGCGCGTTTAACCATCCATAGAGGACAAACAGCAAGGCTCCGATCAGGAAAAAATGCAGCAGGGGTTCAGCAAGCAGCTTTTTCAGCGTCATTTTAAATCTCAGCGAGGCAGCAGAAAGTTCTCGACGATACGTTCATCGGCCCAGCTCTCCAGTTTCCAGTTTTTCAAATAGCCGCAATGTCCGCCATGGCGGGTCACGTGCAGTTGCAAGCGGTCATTTTCCGGTAACAACGCCAGGTCCGCGACCGGGCAGACCGGATCATCCTTCGAGGTGAGCAAAACACTGGGCACTTCCAGCTTTCTCAATCGCTCACCGCCGATCGAATAACCCTGGAGATATTCTTCGAGGGACTCGAAAGAGGCGTAACGCGTGGCAAAAAATGCCGTCCGCGCCCGCAATCCCGGCAGGCTGAACCACTCATCAAGAGTGTTGTAGCGCTGTGGGTGCTCGGCCTGCTTGGCACGTACCGAGCGCGACCATTTTTGGACATAGTATTTCTCATACAAAGGAAACCCTTGTTCCATGGCGCTCAAAACGCTGTGCGGGTCAATCACCGGGCAGACCGCATACGCCTGGGAAATTTCGAGGCCTGCCTCGGGGCCATGCCGGGCAACGCGCAAGGCAAAATTACCACCCAGCGAGTAACCGGCAACCTTCCAGCCGCTGACCCCCAGGCGGCGCTGCATGTCGCCCAGTGCGCCAATCACCTCATCAAGACGGCAGGAGTGGAACAGGCCCGGATTCAGATGGTGCGTTCCTCCATGATCACGAAAGTTCAGACGGAACACGTCGAAACCTGCATCGAATAGCAGAGCACCCGTATCGAGCATGTAATTGGAGTTTGCGCTCCCTTCCCAGCCATGCAGAAGCGCGACCAGGCCGCGCCCGCCACCGGGCTGGCGCGAATACTTTCCTTGCAGCCGGACGCCGTCGCCGGCATCCATGAACATCAGCTCTTCACGTTCCAGCAGCACCGCGGCCCTCGGACGCACTACTGCTTTACGAAAAATGCTTGAGTTGAGGATCGATTGGGTGTGCCGGTTGCGCAGCCCGAAAGGTGCAATGAAGTCCTGCATCAGTTCAGTCCCGTCGCTGTGGGCGGTGCATCGTGAGCACGTCGGACTGCATCTTCCGCCCGCTGACACAGGGCACGGCGCGGCATATCACCCGGCTCAAAAGGTTCCAGAAAGCAGATCTGGGCAATACTGGACGGCCGGCCCATCAGGCGGATCAGGTTGATGAGGAAGTTTTCGTCCTCAAGGAACGTCACATCCGGATCAATCTTGCCATCACGCAAATAACGAATCATGACCGGTTGAACCGGACAGCCGGTTTCCTGGGCGACCTTGAACATCCTTGCGTGAAAACGCTTTACCCCGTCGCCCGGTAAAATACCGCCCTCGGGAAATACCGCGACCCTGCCGTGTTTGGCAAACCGTTCCTTAACCTGCTCCATGACCCCATGGCTGGAGTCGTGGCTGCCGCGCTGGTGATAAATTGTGCCCCCGGCATCGGCCAGGGTACTGAGTACCGGCCAACGGGAGATCTCTGCTTTACCGACAAAACTCATCGCGGCAACGCTGTGCAGGCCCTGGATGTCCGCCCATGAAATATGATTCGCAACGATCAGCACCGGCCCGTCGATTGGCGCGCCATGCACTTCAGGCCGCAAGCCGAAAAGCCGGCAGGTTCGACCACTCCACCAGTTAAGTAAAACCAGGCCCAGGGTTTTATCGCCAACCTGGATACGCTGTCCCAAACGGCCTTGCGCCATCACCGTGGGCGGCAACATGATGGTGGCATGCAACAGAAACTGGACCCCGCGCACAAGCCAGCGAAACGGCGTCAGAGCATCGCTCCACATACCTCAGCGCGCCCCGCTACCGCTGCGCAGTATCTTGATCGTCAGACGCGATTCGCAACATTGCTCGCCGGCAAGGTTAAAGATGGCAATGCGCCAGAAATGCAGCCCCAGCCCCACCCGTAAGGGACGGCACACACCCGTAACATAACCGCTGTCGGCCGGGCGCAGGTGACTGCCGCTGATCTCAATGCCCACCGGGCGCCCTCCCAGTGGTCCGGCAATCA
This sequence comes from uncultured Gammaproteobacteria bacterium, assembly GCA_942491555.1. Classification (GTDB taxonomy): domain Bacteria; phylum Pseudomonadota; class Gammaproteobacteria; order Xanthomonadales; family SZUA-36; genus Marinihelvus. The sequence goes on along the minus strand of CALOBN010000002.1, from coordinate 114,151 downwards.
GGGCGGACGCCACACTGCCCATGCTTTCGGCCAGTAACAGGGAGGCACCCCCGTGCAAAATGCCGTGGGGTTGAATGGTGCGTTCATCAACTGGCATCTCGGCCCACAAGGACGCGGGTGCCATCGCGGTAAAGCGAATACCCAGACGATCTATTGCGGTGCCTTGGTGTATCTTCACCAACTCGGCAAGGGAGGTCCCCGCCTTGCAGAAATTGATTTCCATGAATTCTCGATCCGGGCGTCCCCGATTAGGCGCCAAAGGTTAGCACAGGCGACTTGAAAGCTCGTCCAAAAACCAACAAGGTTCCGGATCAGGAAGCAATCAAGACAGGGATCCAGAAGCCAACGTGACTCCGGGCGGGACTTGTAACGAAGCGCCCGCGCGTCCATATTGGCCTCTTTCCGCCCGGCGGGACCGCCGCGCAGCAGCAAAACCAACGATCATGCCCCCATACAAAATTCAGATTAATGGCAGCGGACGCAGCTTCGAGGCCGAAAACGATGAGCCACTCCTGGAAGCCGCCACGCGCCAGGGCGTCATGTTGCCGTACAGTTGCAAAAACGGCACCTGCGGCAGTTGCAAAGGCCGTTTGCTTGAAGGCCGGGTTCAGTACCCAAATCACCCCCCGCTCGCACTTGATGACGATGAACAGGCCGCTGGCGATGTCCTGCTTTGCCAGGCAAGCGCCTGCTCCGACCTGACGCTGGATGTGCGTGAGATCGAGGCCGTCCGCGATATCCCGGTTCATAAACTGCCTGCACGGGTCATCGAAAAGACCCGGCTGGCAGACAATGTGATGAAAATCGTGCTTAAACTGCCGCGCGCCCAGCGCCTGCAGTTTCTCGCCGGTCAGTACCTGGACATTCTGCTCCCGGGCGGTAAGCGGCGGGCATTTTCCATCGCCAGTTCGCCGGCCAGGGAGGACGAGGTGGAGCTGCATGTGCGTCATGTTGAGGGCGGTGACTTCACGGGCTGGGTGTTCGATCAAATGCAGCTCAAGGACATCCTGCGTATCGAGGGCCCGCAGGGAACCTTCTTTGTCCGTCATGACCAGGAAGATCGCCCCATCATCATGATGGGCGGCGGTACCGGCTTCGCGCCCCTTAAATCAATGATTGAGGATTTGCTGGCGCACGGCGACACGCGACCGATCCACCTTTTCTGGGGCGCACGCACAAGACCTGAGCTCTATCATGAAAGCCTGATCAACGAGTGGCTGAGCGCCCACACGCACATCGAATACACTCCGGCCATATCCGAACCCGGTGAGCTGGGGCCGGAGGACGGCTTTGCCGGTTTTGTTCATGAGGCCGTGCTGGATGCGTACGACGAACTTGCACACCACGACGTGTACATGAGTGGGCCGCCGGCCATGATCGATATCGCGAAGCATCGCTTTCTTGAGCGGGGCGTCCGCGAGGACCGGCTGTACTACGATTCCTTCGAATTCGGCTCTGATGTGCCCATCAGCATCCTGAAGCGGCCGCACTAGGCCGGCTCAGGAGTTCACTTCCAAGGTTCAGATCAGGACTGTTCCGGCCCTGCCAGCCGGCCGTGCTGGGTGGGCAGTGGCTCTGGCGAGCGACCCTGAGTCATGCGCAGGGCGTTGCGGAAGCAGGCCATGGCCGGCTCCAGCTCGCCCTGGCGTTCCAGCAGCTGCCCCAGCGCGTCATAGCCTGCTGCAGTCGGCTCCAGCTCCAGGCTTCGTACCAGGTGCGTGCGCGCTTTGCCCCACAGCGACTGCCCCGCACACAGTCGCCCCAGCGCCATATGCAAGGCCGGATCATCGGGGTGCTTCAGCAACCATTTCTCGCACTGGCTGAGCCTTTGAGCCGCGTCCCCGGCGCCCGGATCACCGTAGCGCAGGACCAAAGCCTGGCTCCATTCGCTCTTGATACTGGCCTGCAGAACGGCTGCGGCAAGATCAGCACGTTCCAGCACGCCGGCACGCTCGGCAAACACCTCGACACTGCGCGGGTCACGCTTCATGGGTTTAGGCAAGGCTTTCCAGGCCGCTTCAAGCGCCTCCGCATCGCGTGCCTCTGACAGCTGATGCCGGGCGATTTCCTGCTGAATCTCGCCATACTCCTCACTGTCGAGCACCCCGGCTTTGCTCAGCTGTGGCATCAGCGCCTGCAAATCGTCCCAACGTCCCAGTTGCCGGTAGCAGCGTGTCAACAGATCCAACACCTGCGGGTGATTCTTGCGGCGTGCATGCAAGGACCTTAAGACCGGCAAGGCTTCGGCACGTTGCGCGTTGTCCATCAGCAGTCGGGCACGGGTGAGCTCCACGATAAAACTCTGCTTGCTGCTGCCGCTGTCCGCCTGTTCCAGATAGTATTCACTTTTCTCCATGTCATCCAGACCCGACGCTGCCTGGGCGGCGGCCAGGTAGCGGGCGGTGGTCTTGCCGGGCAATGCAGCGGATTTGCCAAGGGCTTTCTCGGCGGTTTTCCAGTCGCCCTCGGTCAGCGCCAGCAGGCCTTTCTCAAGCTGCGCGAGCCCGCGGCGCTCGGCCACTTTCTGTGCGGTCTGCGCCGGCAGACGCCACAGCCAGAACACCAGGCTCACAAGCAACCAGAGCAATATCAAACCGCCGATCAAAACCAGCATGCTGGTCTCAATGGTCCAGCCGAGAAAATGAATCTGTACGAGACCCGGATCGTTCTTGAACAGTGGCGCCAGCGCTGCGGTGAGCAGCAGCAAGCCAAGCACGGTGATCAGCAGCACGGAACGCTTCACGTGTCGTTGTCCGCTTCAGCAGGGACCAAAACGGGCTCCGGCCCTGGTTCAGGGTCAGAGTCAGCTTCCGGTTCTGGTTCTGGTTCTGGTTCTGACCCCGGTTCTGATTCGAGGTTGGACTCAGCCACGCTGGCGGGCGCGGAATCCTCACTGTCCGGTGCAGCCGGGACGCTTTGTGCGGGCGCAACGGCTGCTGGTACCGGCGAGCTTGCCGGCATGGCAGGAGACGTGGGCACGCTCGTGTCACGAATACCTTTCAGACGCGTCCAGGGTTCGGCAATGTCCGGCCAGTCCACCGCCAGACTTGTCGCGCGCAACTTAATCAGTCCGGCTTCGAATCGGGCAAACGCGTCAGCGCCCTTATCAAAGTACTGGGCCAGTGTTGCATTGGCGCGCTGCAGGGCGGACTGGTAAGCGGAATCGTCTTCACGCAGTAAGGCCAGCCGGGCTGCTTCCAACTGCAGCCACAGGGCCTGGCGCACGGTATCTTTATCCTCAAGGCTGATCAGTAAAAGGTCCTGTTCCTCACGGCGCACGGTGACCAGGGAACTCATGGCACCTTTAAAACGGGCCCAGAGACCGGGGTCTTCAGCAACAAGCGGTCCTGTCGGCGATGCGACGATCACCTCGCCTGGAAATGGCAAACCTGGAATTTGCGCTTGCAGGCTGGACAACCCCTCGGTCAGAGCAACCATATCCGGGCGCTGAACCGACTCAATGGCCAGGCTTGCCGCAGCGATGGATTGCCGCACGGTCAGATAAACCGGGTCATCCATGGCCTCGAGCTGGGCGTCGGCGAGCGCCAGGGCCTGCGCCGCAGAGCGCGCGTCCCCGTAGAGGCGCAGCCGCTCATTGGCCGACCTTAAAAGATAATCAACCTCGGCGAGTTCAAGTCCCTGGCGCGGCGACTCGCCGCGCACGACGATGGCCGCAACCCGTGACTCAAGACGGTTGAGCAAGCTCATGGTTTCGGCGAGTGCGCCCTCCATGGACGCCAGGCGTGCCCGGTCCGAGCCCGCCACACTGCGCGCCTGCGCCAGGGCCTCATCAAGCTGGGCCAGGCCGCTTTCAAGCTCAAGCCGCTCGACCGTATCGAGCCGGGCACTTTGCTGTCGCTGGGTGCGCACTAAATCAGCCTGCCCGCTGCTGAGCTGCCGCAGTGTTTCGGTCATTGCCACTGCGGCGCCCTGCCCTTCCCGGTCTTGCCACCACAGCCAGGCATTCCAGCCGCTTACGGCAACTGCCAGCGCCAATGCCAGCAGGGCGATGAGTACACCGCCACGCCCTTTTTTACTTGCCGGCGCTGCAAAGGGATCGAATTCCGGGGCTTGCTCTTCCGTTTCAGACACGGACAGGACTCCTTCGCTCAGATTTTAAGATGCTAACCAAATGCGCGCTGCTTTGCACCGACTGTGCGCAATGCCCTTCAGGTAATAACCTCATGAACCGCTTCCAACAGTGCGCTATTTGACGCACTTGCCGCCAGTCGCACATCGCCAAAGCCCAGCGCTTTGGCCCGTTCTACCAGGCGCTCGGCCACCACGATGGCAGTACCGGCACGAACCTGGCGACCGGCCCCGGCGCTGAGTTTGCTTAACAGGTACTCCAGCGCCGTACCGCTCGTCCAGATACTCAGGACACCCTCCGCACGCTCCAGCTCTGTTATGGCCAGTGGATCGGGGTCCACGGGTTCTCGGCGGTAAACCGGCACCAGGCGAACCTGCCAGCCCATGGCCTGCAGACCTTCCTGGATGGCCTCCCGGCCGCCGGGTGCCGCAAGAATAACGGCCGCCCCGGGTTGCAACTGCGACTTCACACAGGCCAGCAGCGCATCGCTGTCAAAGGTCGGGCCGGGCGCCTGCAGCGCCTGCAGGCCGGCGTTTGCAAGTGCGCGGGTGGTCGCCGGCCCCACAGACACCAGCCGACAGTCCTGCAGCATGGTGCCTGGCAGAGCCTTAAGACCAAATTCCACAGCCCGGGGACTGGTAAAAATAAGCAGCCGTGTACGGTTATCACGCCAGGCTGAGTCCGGAGCCACGCTCTCGTGTGTGCTGGAAAACGTAAATGCCGGCATGCACACCGGTTCGAGATGAGCTGCCCGGATTCCGCCGGCCAGCTCGGTGAGCTGGGGCTCGGGACGGCTCAACAAGGCGTGTGTGTAGATCATGAAACGACCAATGCGGACCGCTGTTGAGTTTAGCAGGTCGGCCAGGGAGACCGGGCCCGCCGCTGCGGCCCGCTATGGATCAGTGCCTGGACAAATCCGCAATGATCGCCTCAGCACCCTGGGCGATCAGCTCATCAGCCAGGGCCAGGCCGGTGGCGACAGGATCCGTGCCCTCCACGGCGGCACGCAAGATACGCTTGCCGTCCGGCGTGCCCACCAGTCCAACCATTGAAATTGACCCCTCATCGATTATGGCACGGGCCGCCAATGGCACCTGGCAGCTGCCCTCAAGGCGTGCCATGACGGTGCGCTCGGCAGTGGCCTGGATCATGGCGCCTTCATCGGCCAGGGGTGCAATCGCATCCAGCACCGGGCCATCAGCCGTGCGGCACTGCAACCCGATAATGCCCTGGGTGGCTGCCGGCAGAAAGTGTGGTGGTGCGAGTTCCGCGGTGACTCTGCCATCCAGGCCAAGACGCTCAAGCCCGGCGCAGGCCAGGATAATGGCGTCGTACTCGCCGGCGTCGAGTTTGGCCAGGCGCGTGTCAACATTGCCACGCAGCTCGACCACGTCCAGATCCGGTCGTGCCGCCAGTACCTGGCAGCGCCGGCGCAGACTTGAAGTACCCACCCTGGCGCCTGCCGGCAACTCCTCGAGGGTCGCCCCGCTGTTGCTGATCCAGGCATCGAAAGGGTTTGCGCGCGGTAATGCCGCGACCAGGTCCAGCCCGTCGGGCATCTCTGCGGGCATATCTTTCATGGAGTGCACTGCCAGATCCGTTTCACCGGCGAGCAGGGAAGCCTCGAGTTCTTTCAGAAAAAGACCCTTACCGCCAATTTCGGACAAGGGCCGGTCAAGAATACGGTCGCCCTTGGTCACGATCTTGACCAGCTCCACCTCCAGGCCGGGGTGGGCCGACATAAGCAGGTCCCGGACATGGTTGGCCTGCCACAGGGCGAGCGCGCTGCGGCGCGTTGCGATTCGAAGGGTCTTCATTATTGTAATTCCTTGATCAGTCGGCGCACGGCCGGCAATTGGCGCCGGCTAACTACCGGGCGCAGTGAACAGTCTTCCACGAGTACATGCATTCCGCCATCCCCTTTTTCCAGACCCCGCACCCGGTTACGGGCAACCAGCGCACTGCGATGCACGCGGATAAACCGGTCCGGATGGGCCTGCTCGATCTCGGTGAGCGAGTGATTGATCATCAGGGTGCGGCCACAAAGGTAAACCGTTGTGTATTTGTCTTCAGCCAGCAAACAGGTGATATCGCCCATATCAATCAACTCGGTGGAACCCCCGAGCGTTGATGCCAGAAACGCCTCGGGCCGGTCCATACCAAGAAAACGGCGTGCCCGTTCCAGCGCCGCGCCGAGGCGCTCGGCACTGACCGGCTTGACCAGGTAGTCGATCGCATCAGATTCAAAAGCCGTAAGGGCATGCTCTTCAAAAGCGGTGCAAAAAATAATCACCGGCGCATCGTCACGGCTCTTGAGCTTTTTCGCCAGGCCCAGCCCATCCAGACCGGGCATGGAAATGTCCAGCAGCAGCACATCCGGTTGCAATCGTTCGACCAGAACGAGGGCCTCGTTCCCGGACCCGGCTTCGCCGCAAACCTCGCTGCCGGCCTGCTCGCCGAGCAGGCGGCGCATGCGCGAGCGTGCCGGCAGCTCATCGTCAACGATCAGAATTTTTAGCATGCGGTATCGTCAAAACAGCGTAATGGTTGTGAGCATCTTTGTGGGTCATAAGACTGGCCAGCGAACTGTAGGTCAAGGCCAGTCTTGAGCGAATATTGCCCAGGGCCATGCCATGGCCCGGCTTGCTGCCGGATGGTGCCAGAGGATTGGTGACGGTAACAATGATGTTGCCTCCTTCCAGGCATCCGAAGACCCGCACTGTGCCACCGTCGGGATGCGGCTGTATGCCATGGGCGACCGCGTTCTCAAGCAGCGGTTGCAGCAGCATGGGCAGGACCGGCTCCTGTGCCGGCAAGCCATCCACGTCCCATTCGACCTGCAGCCGCTCACCCAGGCGGCGCTGCTCCATGGACAGGTATTTGCGACCCAGCGAAAGCTCATCGCGCAGGGGAATCATGTCTTCACTGCGACGCATACCGCCGCGAAACAGTTCGGCCAGGTCTACCGTGGCGCGCTCAGCGCTCTTGGGGTCGTCATGGATCAGGCTGGCGATTGTATTGAGGCTGTTAAACAGGAAGTGTGGCCGAATGCGCGCCTGCAGGGCTTCCACCCGCGCCTCGGCCTCCGACAGCATATCGGCTTCCCAGCGGGCGCGGACAAACAGATACCGGAACAGCGCCAGGCTCACGATCGCCGCGGCCAGGACACTCTTGCTGACAAACAAGGCGTGGGCCTCCGCACTGGGACCAACGCCCAATACCGAGCTGATCATGCCAACCAGGTAACTGAACACCCAGGCACCCAGAACCACCACGACCCAGGCAGCGAACCAGGCGGTACGTGTGCCCATTCTCGCCAGTAGCCCGCCACAGCCGCACACCAGGTAGGCACAGAACAGACCCAGACCAACCGCGTAAACAACGAGAGCCATTAAGGCCTTCGCATCCATCGGCCAGGCGCTGCCCAGAGAAATCATCCAGGCCGCCAGCAAAGACATCGCCGCCACACCGAGAACGGAGCGCCAACGACAAAAACTCGGTGGCCCCGAGGTGCGCGCAAGGGCTTCCCAATGCGGTTCCGATCTCTGCCTGGGCGCCATCACAGTCCCTAAGGGCTCAGCTGAAACAGCTTGCCAGAAACGCGCCAATATCGGTCAGTTCGGCCGGGCTGACAGAGTGCGGAATGGGATAGCTACGCCAGTCAACCGGGTAACCGGATTGCTGTAAAAACTGCGCAGACTGCTGACCATAGCTGTAGGCCACCACCGGGTCCTGGGTGCCGTGGGCCATAAAAATGGGCACATCGCGGTTGGCCGCGCTGCCCTCGCCGGCCAGGCGGTCGGTCAATAGCAGGTAACCGGACAAGGCCATAATTCCGGCAAGCCTCTGTGGATAGCGCAGACCTGTGTGTAAAGCCATTGCGGCGCCCTGGCTGAAGCCCGCTAGAAGCTGCCGCTCAACCGGAACACCCCGCTCTACCTCACGTTCGATCAGGGCATGAACCAGCGCCGAACTTGCTGCAATACCGGCCTCATCCTGGTCACGGCTGGCGGTCAGACTGGCGATGTCGTACCAGGCGCGCATGGGCATGCCGCCATTCAGAGTCACTGGTCGGACCGGTGCGTGGGGAAAAACAAAGCGCACATCCATGCCGGACGGCAGTCCCAGCATGGGCACGACCGGCTCAAAATCATGCCCGTCGGCACCCAGGCCATGCAGCCAGATGACGCTGAATTGGGGGTTGGCGGAGGTCTGCACCTCGACCGTTGCGGGCAGACCTGTGGCCTTTTCGCCCTGGCCGGCCGTGCCGGCTGAATCGTTGGTTCGCATGGCGTATAGTCTAGCAGTCTGCACCCCGGCATCTGTACCCATGCGTCGACTCTTTTTAAATCCGATCTTGTCAAACATGGCCCCGCTCGCGACCCTGTGCATTGTGCTGTCTGCCAGCATGTTCTTGTCCGGCTGCGGCAATCCCGGCGCCTTGTACCTGCCTGATGAACAAACCGCTGAAGGCAACCAGGGTTCAACAGAGTATGTCGACCCGCCCGACCCCGCCGGTTTTACAGGCGAAGATGACGAGGCGTTCCTCGGGGATGGTGAAGGACCTGCCGAAGACGAAGCAGAGGAGCAGGAAGCTGACAATGAGGAAGCCGAAGGCCAAGAAAAGGAATTTGAGCAGGACCGGGGGAACGGAACGGAGCCGTGAGTCTGCGGTTTCAAAAAATGCATGGGGCAGGCAATGACTTCATGTTGCTGGACCTTCGCAGCGCCACGCAACGTGTTGCTGCACCGCCACTGGAAGCCGGTTGCATCCGGGCCTGGAGTGATCGCCACACCGGTATCGGTTTCGATCAGTTACTGATACTCGAACCGCACAAGGACCCGGGCATCGAAGCGCGGGTACGTATCTGGAATGCCGACGGCAGCAGCGCGGAGCAATGTGGCAACGGGATGCGCGCCATCGGCCTGTACCTGTCGAATATCCATGCCGGAGAACAACGCAGCTTCAAACTGGCGACGCCCACAGCCCTGATCACTGTGAGCCATATCCGCGATGACCAGGTGCGTGTCGACATGGGCCAGGCTGATTTCAACCCGCAAAACGTTCCCTATACCGGACCACCGGCAGATGCAGACGGGCGCTACTCCCTGAGAATCCTCGATCACAGCTTGCGCTTCGGCGTGCTGTCGATGGGCAACCCGCACGCAGTCCTCGAAGTAGCCGATGTAGAGCAGGCGCCGATTGGAACTCAGGGCGAAGCACTGCGCAGCAGCGACCTGTTTCCGCAAAGCTGTAATGTCGGCTTTACCGAAGTGGTGAGCCGCGACCGGATCCGCCTGCGTGTTCTGGAACGTGGTGCCGGGGAGACCCGCGCCTGTGGTTCGGGCGCTTGCGCCGCGGTTGCCTGGCTGGCCTCTTTGGATCGGGTCGGCAACAAGGTGCGTGTTGAACAGGCTGGTGGTACGCTTGAGATCGAAACTGACCGGGGCGCCGGCCCGATCACTCTGACCGGTCCTGCCACCCATGTCTTCGAAGGGATGATTGAATGAATGACTCCAGCCCGCTGAATGCCGAAACCGTCGCCCAATATCTACTCGACCACCCGGACTTTATTTTGGCTAACCCCGATGTGCTGACCCGGCTGCATCTGCCACATGAAAGTGGCGGGGCGGTATCGCTCATCGAACGGCAGGTTGATCAGCTCCGGGAACGTAACGATCAACAGAAGAGTCAGCTCAACCAACTGGTCCGCGTCGCGCGGGACAACGAGGTATTAATGACCCGGCTGCACGATCTGACGCTGGAGCTCATGACCATGGGTGAACTGGGCGCATTTTTCGATAAAATCGCTGAGGTCATGCTCGAAGAGCTCGACGCCGATGTGCTCAATATCACGCTGTACGAGCGAAAAGTTAAGGTCGCCGAGAACACCCCGGTATTCACCGTGGCCAGGGACGATGCAACGCTTGAGCCAATTGCCGAACTGCTCGAAAAAGCTGAAAGTCGCTGCGGCCGCTTGAACCGTGAGAAGCTTGATACGCTGTTTGGAAGCGGCGCCCAGTGGGTTCAGTCATCGGCACTCGTTCCGATTGATGACCTGGGGTTTCTGGCGATAGGCAGCAGTGATCCGGCACGGTTTTATCCCGGCATGGGTACGCTGTTCCTGGACATGCTCGCCAAAGTCATCCAGACCCGCTTACTGATCGAAATACCGCAACCGCAGCGGCTCACGGCCTGAGCGGGCCGGCCCTTGAAACCCCGGCACCTGATGGTCTGGCACCCGGGACGCCGCTAGCATGGCCGCAGGCAACCTGGACGCCGGATCATTGCATGACTGGCTGCAAAGATTCCTCGACCACATCGAACACGAGCGCGGGCTGTCCCCAAAAACCGTATCCGCCTATGAGCGCGACCTGGAAACCTTCGTACTCTTTTGCGCCGGGGACGAGGTCACTGACCCGCAGGGTGTCAACGAACACCTGGTAAGAGCCCTGGTTGCCCGGCGTCACCGCCAGGGGCTGGATGGCCGCTCTCTGCAACGCCTGTTGTCAGCGATTCGCAGTTTTTACCGCTACCTGCTGCGTGAGGGCGCCGCCGGGCAGAACCCGGCAATTGGTGTGAAGGCGCCCAAAGCCGGTCGCAAGCTGCCCGCCACCCTCGACCCGGACATGCTGAACGAGCTGCTGTCCTTTCCGACAAAAACCCCCATAGCGCTGCGCGACAAGGCCATGCTGGAGCTGTTTTATTCCTCCGGTCTGCGCCTTTCAGAAGTCGCCGAACTGACCTGGGACCAGCTGGACCTCGGCTCGGGCATGGTCACCGTGCGCGGCAAGGGGAATCGACAACGCATGGTTCCGGTTGGCAGACCGGCCCGGGAAGCGCTGCTGGCCTGGCGCACCAGGCGGGCGGGACTGGCAGATTTTAATGAGCCGCACGTGTTTGTCAGTCTGCAGGGCAAACCATTGGCTGTGCGCAGCATCCAGGACCGGATCAGCCACTGGGCCAGGCACCAGGGATTGCCCCAGCACGTTCACCCGCACCTGCTGAGGCACAGTTTCGCCAGCCATATGCTCGAGTCTTCGGGTGATTTACGGGCGGTCCAGGAACTGTTGGGCCACGCAGATATCTCGACCACCCAGATCTATACACACCTGGACTTCCAGCACCTCGCCGAGGTTTATGACAAAGCCCACCCGCGGGCGCGTAAAAAACCTGGCAAAGACTGAACGCTCAGTCCGGGTCATCCTCAGCGACGGGTGTACGGAAGGTGCGGCGTGCAGCATGAACACCCAGCCAATAGCCTCCATAGGCAATCCCCAGCCAGATCCAGGGATCGTCCGCAACACGCAACCAGTAAATCGGCCAGGCAATAGCCCAGACAAAATTCATGATGGAATCGATGAACAGCCGGACGAGCACACCCACATCGAAGCGCATCACGAGATCATCGAGGCTCATGATGAAAGCGGCTACATCATCCCACTCGATACGAATCCAGGTGTAGAGCGCAACCAGGCCGTAAAAGCCACCGCCGAAGCTGAACCATTTACCCAGCGCCGGGTCGACCTTGTCCGGCGCCTCCTTGTCTTTATGCCGTTTGCCAAGATCAACCATGCTTTGCTGCAGGTCCTTGAAATTCTCCCCTTCAACCCGTCCACGGAACAGCGCCCACCACACCAGCGCATAGGCCAGGACAAACAGGGGCAGTCCGACAACCCACACGGCCCGGAATGCTGTGCTGATGTATTCCATGGTTCGCAGCCTACGGCTCAATTCATGCCCGGTCCAGTTGTGCAGCATCTGCAAGCTGCGCGGCGGCTGCAGGGTCGTGCTTGTAATGACTGGCGCGCACCCCAATTTCATTCGACCTGAACGGCAGAAGCTTTTTCGAGGTGAAACGTGGAACAGTACCGGGGAACAACCATATGCTCCGTGCGGCGGGGCAACCAGGTCGTGATGGGCGGTGATGGGCAGGTGACACTGGGTAATACGGTCATGAAATCCAATGCCCGCAAGGTGCGCCGCCTGTACAAAAACCAGGTTATCGCCGGGTTCGCAGGTGCCACGGCTGATGCCTTCACGCTGTTCGAACGTTTCGAAGGCAAGCTGGAGAAACACTCCGGTCACCTGGTGCGCGCGGCGGTCGAAATGGCCAAAGACTGGCGTACAGACCGGGCACTCCGGCGCCTGGAGGCACTGTTGGCGATCGCAGACAGCAAGAATTCATTGCTGATCACCGGCAACGGAGACGTGATTGAGCCTGAAGATGGGCTGATCGCGATCGGCTCCGGCGGGCCTTTTGCCCAGGCCGCCGCCATGGCCTTGCTGGCCGATACCGACCTCGACGCGGAAGCGATTGTGCGGCGCTCGCTCGGCATTGCCGCCGACATCTGCATTTACACCAACGAAAACATTGTTATCGAAACCCTGGAAGCGAGCTGATCATGTCCCAGATGACCCCCAGAGAAATCGTCCAGGAGCTGGACCGGCACATTATCAGCCAGGCGGATGCAAAACGCGCGGTGGCGATTGCTTTACGCAACCGCTGGCGCCGCATGCAGGTCAGTGATGAGCTGCGTAACGAAATTACGCCCAAGAATATTCTGATGATTGGCCCCACCGGTGTGGGCAAGACCGAAATCGCGCGGCGCCTTGCGCAGCTGGCGAATGCGCCGTTTATCAAGGTCGAAGCCACCAAGTTCACCGAAGTGGGCTACGTGGGCAAGGACGTGGAATCCATCATTCGCGACCTGGTGGATATGTCCGTCAAGATGACCCGTGAGCAAGCCGTGGAGCGGGTGCGCGCGCGTGCCGCAGACGCTGCCTGGGATCGCATCCTGGATTTGCTATTGCCGCGTGCGCAGGGCATCGGATTTGCCAACGAACCCCAGCAGGAAGGCGACACAGACTCGGCCACGCGTCAGAAAATGCGCCGCAAGCTGCTGGATGGCGAGCTGGATGACCGCGAAGTCGAATTTGAAGTGTCAGCCAACACCGGCGTGGAAATCATGACCCCGCCCGGCATGGAAGAAATGGCCAGCCAGCTGCAGGGCATGTTCCAGAACCTTGGTAACCAGAAAAAGCAGAAGCGCAAAATGACCATCGCCGATGCCTATCCGGTATTGCTGGAAGAAGAAGCCGCCAAGCTGGTTAACGAGGAAGAGATCAAGCAACTGGCGCTGAGTAATGCCGAACAGAATGGCATTGTTTTTATTGACGAGCTGGACAAGGTTGCCAAGCGTTCCGAGTTTCAGGGCGCCGACGTGTCCCGCGAGGGCGTGCAGCGCGATCTGCTGCCGCTGGTTGAGGGCTGCACGGTGTCTACCCGCTACGGCATGCTCAAGACCGATCACATCCTGTTTATCGCCTCGGGCGCTTTTCATCTGGCCAAACCCTCGGACCTGATTCCTGAACTGCAGGGCCGTTTGCCGATCCGCGTCGAATTGCGCGCCCTGGACGCCAGTGATTTCCAGCGCATCCTGACCGAGCCTCGCGCCTCTTTGACCGAGCAGTATCACGCTTTGATGGCGACCGAGGGTGTACAGCTGAAGTTCAGTGATGACGCTATCAAGCGCATTGCGGAAATCGCCTTCAAGGTGAATGAATCGACCGAAAACATCGGCGCACGACGTCTGTACACCGTGATGGAGCGCTTGCTGGACAAGCTGTCATTTGAGGCGCCCGACCGGGACGGCGAGGTGATTGAACTCGATGCAGCCTACGTGAATGAGTACCTGGAAGAATTATCCGGGAACGAAGACCTCAGCCGGTACATTCTCTAAACGTTAGCGCATCGCGGCCTTCACCCCCCAGGCTTTACAATGGGCGGTACCAAGCCGGTTGGAAACCACCCGGAACATCCCGGCCCCGCAGCGGCCGGCGGAGTGCCTATGAGTAAGACCACACAAGACACAACCCATTTCGGTTACCGCGATGTGCCGGTTACTGAAAAAGCCGCCCTGGTGCGCGGCGTGTTTGACTCGGTAGCCGAAAGCTACGACGTCATGAATGATGTGATGTCGCTGGGTGTCCACCGCTTGTGGAAACGCCACTTCGTAGCCACCGCTAATCTGCAGACCGGCCAGCAGGTTCTGGACCTGGCCGGCGGTACCGGCGATATCGCTGCGCTGGTCAGCGAGCAGGTTGGCGCCTCGGGCACGGTGGTGCTCACCGACATTAATGCCGCCATGCTTGGCGTTGGCCGCCGGCGCCTGGAAGACCGCGGAATCGTTGGCAACCTTTACTACTCGCTCGCTAATGCCGAGACCCTGCCCTTCGCCAGTCGTCAGTTTGATGCCGTAACCATCGCGTTTGGCCTGCGCAATGTCACCGACAAGGACCTGGCCCTGCGCGAGATGTTGCGCGTACTCAAACCCGGCGGCCAGGCGCATATCCTGGAGTTCTCGCAGGTTCGCCCTGAGCCGCTGCGAAAAATTTATGACGCTTACTCCTTCGGCCTGCTGCCTTTCATGGGTCGCGTGGTCGCCAAAGACCCGGACAGCTACCAGTACCTGGCTGAGAGTATTCGCCGCCATCCGCCGCAAAAAGAACTCGCCGGCATGATGCGTAATGCCGGCTTCAATGCGGTTCACTATCAAAATCTTAGCGGTGGCATTGTGGCCATTCACCGGGGGCGACGTGGCTGACGAACGCGCCAGAGAACCGGGCAACTACCGCACCCCGCTCCCTGCCCTGTTGGCCAGCGCGCTGGAAACCGGTGTCAACCATGTGCTGGCCCTGGACCGGAACTCGGTCGAGCGGCTTGAGCGCCTGGAAGGCAAGGTGCTTCAGCTGGACCTGGAAGGCCTGGCCATCACCCTGTATTTCAGCTTTGCCTATGGGGCCGTGGAAGTAGATCTGGACAGTGAAACCGGGCCCGATGCACGGGTTTCCGGATCGCCACCAGCGCTGTTCGCCCTGGCCGCACCGGAAGATCTTGCCGCAGGAGGAGACTGGGGCGCACCCGGCTCAGGCGTGCGTATCGAGGGCGATGCGACCCTGGCGCGTGACCTGGCAAAGATATTCAGTCAGCTGGATCCGGACTGGCGCGCACCGGTGAACGGCCTGTTGGGCGATGTGGTTGGCCATCAGGTCACCGAAGGCATCAAACGTGGTGTCGAAGGACTGCGCGACACGCTGCGCAGTGCCCTGGACATGACCGGGCGGTTTCTGAACGAGGAATCCGGCGCGCTGGCCAGACAGGACGCCGTGGATGATTTCACCGGCGGCGTTGATGACCTGCGGGACGGCATCGATCGTCTCGAGGCCCGCCTGGCGCGCGCTGAGCGCCAGCGACAGGAAACACCGGAATCATGATCTATACGCTGCGCCAGTTTCTCAGCCTGCTCAGGATCAGCGCCATCCTGGCGCGCTATGGCCTTGATGACCTGCTGACCGCTGTCCACTTGTACCGGCCGATGGGCTGGATAACCCGCCTGGTTCCGGGCGCGCGTGAGAATGCCAACAAGCCGCGCGGCGAACGCCTGCGCCTGGCCCTGCAGGAGATGGGCCCGGTATACGTGAAATTCGGGCAGATCATATCCACCCGCCGTGACCTGATTCCGCGTGACATCGCCGACGAGCTCGCCCTGTTGCAGGACCAGGTGCCGCCGTTCCCCGGTGAAGAGGCCAAGGCCATCATTGAGAAGGCGTTGAATCAGCCCGTCGAGGAAGCGTTCGCCAGCTTTGACATCGTACCGCTGGCCTCGGCCTCCATCGCCCAGGTGCACCCGGCAACCCTGAAAGACGGTCGCGAGGTGGTGGTCAAAGTCGTGCGCCCCGGTATTGAGGCGCGCCTCTCCCGGGATGTTGACCTGCTCAAGGCGATTGCCGGTCTGGCCGAACGTTACTGGGAGGGTGGCAAACGCGTACATCCGCTGAGCATTGTCTGCGAGTTTGAAACTGTCGTGTTCGACGAACTGGATATGCAGCGCGAAGCCGCCAATGCCTCGCACCTGAGACGTAATTTCGAGGGTGACCCCTTCCTGTATGTACCCGAGGTTTACTGGCCGCTGTGCAAGCAAAAGTGCATGGTCATGGAGCGCGTGTTCGGGGTGCCTGTGGGCGATACCGAAAAACTTGCCGAACTGGGCGTTGATATGCCCAAGCTGGCGGTCCGCGGCGTGCGCCTGTTTTACCAGCAGGTGTTCCGCGACAACCTGTTTCACGCCGACATGCACCCCGGCAATATCCTGGTCAATGTCGATGACCCTGCAGACCCGACCTTTATTGCCCTGGATTTTGGCATCGTCGCGAGCCTGACCTCGGATGACCTGTTCTACATCTCGGAAAACTTCATGGCGCTGTTTCGCCGCGATTACCGGCGCGTTGCCCAGCTGCACATTGATGCAGGCTGGGTACCCGCCGATACGCGCATCGATGAACTGGAAGCAGCAGTACGCACGGTGGGTGAGCCCAATTTCACCCGCCCCCTGAACGAGGTGTCGTTTGGCGAACTGCTGTTCAAGCTGTTCCAGGTGGCGCGGCGCTTCAACCTGGATATCCAGCCACAATTGATCATGTTGCAGAAAACCCTGCTGAACATTGAAGGCATGGGCCGTGATCTATACCCGGAACTGGATATCTGGGGCGTTGCCAAACCCGAGCTGGAACAGATCCTGCGCGAGAAAAACAGCGTGGAGAACATCACGAAGAATCTGCGCGACCAGATTCCAATGTGGATCGCGCAGAGCCCCGATATGCCAAACCTGGTGCGCGAGTACCTGTTCAAGGCCGCGCGCGGCGAGATCCGCACGCATATTTCCTCGGAAGATCTGGCCAGCTTAAGGTTGGAGCACGCCCTGTCTCATCGCCGCACACTGGGCGTATTGAGCGCCGGGGCCATCGGTATTTCCGGCGCCACGCTGACCGGCATGCAAACCGGGCCCTGGTTTGTCGGTGGATTATCGGTCATCGGCCTGGCGTTCATGGCGCTGTCCGCGTTCGTGTTTTTCCGCTCGGCCCGGCGCTAGGGCGTAATGGCAAGTGGCTGTTCCAGGTCAGGCAGGGCAAGAAAACTGAAGCTTGCCGCTTGCGTTCCCCTCACCCTGAGGTAGCAATGGTCGGAAAGCTCAGGAATCACATAAGTCTTGCCGGACTCCAGCTTAAAGTAGTGAAGCGCGCTACCACACTGCAGTCGCGCCTCTGAGATAGTCCCGGGCACTTCCGGGACACTGAACCGGCTGCGAACCGGGCGGTGCTCCCACTCATAGTAATTGCTACCAGCACAGTTAGCGCAGGCTTCAAGGACCGCTTCAAACTCCAGCACCTGGTCGCCTTCAACCAGTGATTCAATTTGTGCGACCAGTGATGTCGTGGCCTCATCTTGAGCGAACTCACCGGGCACAGCTTGGAGCGCTTCGTAACGGTCGAGGGCACTTCCGAGGTCACCCATCGTGGCATTCAACCGAACAGCCGATTTCAGCATCTGACGGTAGATTGGCGTGGAGACCCCATGTTTAGCATCCTGAAGTGCCATGTTTAGTTGTTTCAACGCCTCTTCCGGATTGCCTGTCTTCTCGAAGTAGACAGCTTTGAAGTAGTCCAGATACGCTTCCTCGGCGAGTAAACGTTGGCGATCCCGCTCAAGTTGCTCAATCCTTGTCCAGGCTTTTTCCAGCTCCCCTTCATCCAGCGCCTCGCTAATTCTGCCCGCCTGGCGGTAGAACTCCTCTGAAACCGAACCCTGGTGACCCTGGAGCGTGAATGAAATACGGGCTTCAAACGGGGCTTCGACAGGCACCCCCTGGTCAGTTGCCGGTTCAAAAACCCATGCATTGATCGCATCGATTGCTGCTTTGTCGAAAACCTCATCGATACTGCTCTGAGTGACACGGACGTCCCGGGCTGAGCCGTCGACGCCTACAGTCATATGAAGGTAAACCCAGCCCTCGACCCCTTCTTGCCGCGCCTCTATGGGATATAACGGAGACCTCCGTTCGACAACAAGCGGCGCGGAGGATGAAGCCCCGCCCAGCACGATGATGTCATTATCTGATTGTGACGGACTGCTGATCAGCAGCCACGACAGGATAAGCAGGACCGGGGTTGGTTTCATGTCTGAAAGTCCATTTACGACGATCAAACAGGCTAGATTAAATTGCCATAAACGTCAATATAGTGCTTATTTGTGCTTCAGGTTTTTCTCACAATAACCGTGCAGCACATTCTTTTCACCTGCCGGGGTCATAATACGCGGCATGTTTCACCCCGACACAACAATCGGTTGCAAGGTCAGGCCATCCGCCTGGCTGACAGTGGTGATCGCGGCCATGGCATTCTCCACTACGACGATTGCTGATGACCGCTTCACCGCGCGCTTCAACGCGGATCTGAGCCTGGTTGAGGCCGAACTGTGCTTCGATGGCACGCCACCCGGGCGGTTGTACCGGCACAGCACGGCGGCCCAATACGCTTCTCCCCTCAGTCATGAGGGACAGGTCATTGCCAGCAGCGGCACTGAGCGCGTAAACCTGCCGGCGCTGCCGGATAATGCCTGCCTGCAGTGGCGTTTTGACCTGGGCGCAGCGACGGAAGCGGGTAACTCCCGCTCGGTGCTGCGTGTGGATGACAGTGTTCTGGCCCTGACCAACCTGTGGTTCTGGAAAGGCCCGTGGCAACGCCCGCTGATCGCCCGGGTTGAGATTCCGGAGGGGTTTAACTTTTCCAGCCCATGGCCACGGGATAAGGAAAAGCCGGAGTGGTACCGGCCGGTACAAACCCCGGCGGGCTGGTATACCCGCAGTGCCGTTGGTCGCTTTGGTATATCAGACATCGAGCTGCCGGGCGGCGTCATTGAGCTCGCCTTGCTGGGCGACCTTGATGACCAAACGGCAGAAAAACTCAGCACCTGGATCAGGACCAACGTAGAGGCCGTGGTGCCGGTTCTCGGCTTTTTTCCGCGCGAGCATGTCCAGGTGGTCGTTGTGCCCATCGGCCCGCGTGATGAGCCGGTCCCCTGGGCGCACGTCGTGCGCGGTGGCGGCTCTTCGGTGCAGCTCTACGTCGATGAAACACGCCCCCTGGATGAATTCAACGCGGACTGGACCGCCGCCCATGAATTCAGCCATCTGCTGCTGCCCTACGTGTCGCGCTCAGATCGCTGGCTATCGGAGGGTCTGGCCTCTTACTACCAGAATGTACTGCGGGCCCGCGACGGGCGCCTCAGTCAGCGTGAGGCCTGGCAAAAGCTGGTCGATGGTTTTGAACGAGGGCAGAAGGCCACGCAGCGTGAAAGCCTGCGTGAAGCAACCGCCGGAGGGTGGGAGAACGTGATGCGCATCTACTGGTCGGGGGCTGCAATGATGCTCGAGGCCGATATGCGCCTGCGCGAGTTGAGCAATGGCCAACAATCCCTGGATACCGCCCTGGTTCAACTCAACGGCTGCTGCCTGCAGGCAGGCAAGCTGTGGTCGGCGCGAGAGCTTCTCGACAAGCTTGATGAACTCACGGACACCTCAGTGTTCAGTACCGTCTACGATGAAAACGTGGAGAGTCTGACTTTTCCTGATGTCGAAGAGAGTCTCGACGCCCTCGGGGTCATCGAGCGGAACGGGCAAGTCCGCCTGCTCAGCCAGGCACCATTAATGAATATCCGCGAGGCAATTATGC
This sequence comes from uncultured Gammaproteobacteria bacterium, assembly GCA_942491555.1. GTDB lineage: Bacteria > Pseudomonadota > Gammaproteobacteria > Xanthomonadales > SZUA-36 > Marinihelvus. The sequence continues at coordinate 94,490 of CALOBN010000002.1, read as the reverse complement.
GCGGCGACCCAGGCGATAGGTCTCTATCTGTAATTGCGGATAACGCACCGTGACCGCTCCTATATACCCGTCCGGCACCGGCAGACAGCGCAACTGCCAGGCCCGGGCATCGTCCTCGTCGATCTGCAACACCCTGGCCGGTTGATCCGGCCGGACATCCACGGAAAAGCGGCACAGGGCATTTGCAATCCCCTGGCCGGCAGCCTTCACAACCGCCTCTTTGCAAGCCCAGGTGTGCAGAAATGCCTGGTCCAGTGCATCACCGTCGAACTCCTTGAGCGCCTCGTACTCTTTGTGACTGAAATAACGCCGCGCCACCGCCAGCGCATTGCCGGCACGACGCGCCTGCGGCTCAAGATCCACGCCGATGACGGCACCGGAGGTAACCCCAATCAGGCAGCGTGAGGTGCTGGCAGCCATGCTGAAATCCAGCGTAGAGTCATGATGTTTGCGATCAAGCCGGGGCTTGCCCCGCTTGCTGCGATAAATGTGCACGTCCTTGCCAGGCAGGCCCAGGTAGCTGCCCAGCAACAGGCGCAGATAAAAACGCCGCAACCAGCGCTGCTGGCGTGCAGGAAAGTTTTCAGGGTCAACCGCTTCATCCGGCTGCAACGGGCTGCCAAGCTCGGCAAGGTCCAGGAACCACAGGTGCGCACAACCCGGCTCCGGCTGAACCAGGTTTTGCAACGGCAAATTCCGCCGCGTGAAGTCATCCATGATTGGCTGATGTGATTGCGCCACGTTGCCCCGGACCCTCCGCATTGTTAGGCTGTGCGTCATTCCGCCCCGATAATTACCCAAGTCTAACCAAAGCGGGACAGGCAGGTCACTAGTACTTTCAGCCTTCGGCGTCACGATGCCCGGGGTTTTAAGGCCTTGAAGGATCTGTCCTGCCCCCCAAGATAAGGGCGACCCTTGCCAATCAACGTCGGCTTTACGCCGCAGAGAGTTCTTCCTCATGCATTTTAAGAATGTTGTTGTCCAGTCCCTGGCTGCAGTGGATGCGCCAATCAGTGTGACCTCGAAAGAGATCTCAAAGCGGCTCAAACCAACCATGGACAGACTGGGCATCCGTCAGAACCTGCTGGAGGAAATCTCGGGCATTAAGTCGCGTGGTATGTGGAAAAAAGGCACGCAGCCTTCAGACGCTGCCACCCTGGCGGCCGAAAAAGCCATTGAAGACAGCGGCATTGACCGCACACGCATCGGCGTCATTATTAATACTTCGGTATCGCGGGACTTTCTGGAGCCGTCCACGGCCTGCATTGTGCACGGCAACCTGGGGCTGGCGCCGCACTGCCTGAACTTTGATGTGGGCAATGCCTGCCTGGCCTTTCTCAACGGCATGGACATCGCAGCGCGCATGATTGAGCGCGCCGAAGTTGACTATGCACTGGTGGTGGACGGTGAGACCAGCCGTCAGATAACCGACGCGACCATCGAGCGCCTGCTGGACCCGGAAGTGAAAGAAGCGCAGTTTCGCGATGAATTTGCGTCACTGACCCTGGGCTCCGGAGCCGCTGCGATGGTCATGGCGCGCCGCGAGCTGGCACCGCAAGGCCACCTCTACCGCGGCAGTGTCACCCGCGCAGCCACCCAGTTCAATAGCCTTTGCCAGGGCAATATGGACCGCATGCGCACCGACACACGCACCTTGCTGAGTGAAGGACTGAAACTGGCTGCCACCACGTTCCAGGCAAGCTGCTCGGCGCTGGGCTGGGTGGTGGATGAGCTGGATCAGTTCATTATCCACCAGGTCAGCAAGGTGCATACCGAATCGCTGGTCAACGTGCTGGGTCTCGACCCGGAAAAGGTCCACGCCATTTATCCCAATATGGGCAATATTGGACCCGCCTCGGTGCCCATCGTCCTGGCCAAGGTTGTCGAAGCCGGCAAGCTGAAGAAAGGCGACCGGGTGGCCCTGCTGGGCATCGGCTCGGGCCTGAACTGCTCCATGGCCGAGCTCGTCTGGTAAGAGCTGATGGTTGAGGCTTACCGCCCGCCGCAAGACCTGTACCCTTTCGAGTCGCATTGGCTCGAAATTGACGGCCTGCGCATGCACTACCTTGACGAAGGCCCGCGCGACGCGCCGGTTCTGCTCATGGTGCACGGCAACCCGACCTGGTCGTTTTACTACCGCAACCTGGTACTACAACTGCGCGACCGGTATCGCTGCATCGTGCCGGATCACATTGGCTGCGGCTTGTCGGACAAGCCTGACGACAGTCGCTATGACTATCACCTCGAGCGCCGCGTTGCAGACCTCGATGCCCTGGTCAATGAAACCATTGGCGACCAGGCGCCGCTGTCGCTGGTGGTGCATGACTGGGGCGGCATGATCGGTTTTGCCTGGGCAGCTCAGCATGCCGGGCGCATCAGGCAATGCGTCGTCCTCAATACCGGCGCCTTTCCCATGCCAGCGGACAAAAAACTGCCCTTCGCTCTATGGCTCGGCGGTCGCACGTCACTGGGCGCGGCGTTGATTCGGGGCTTTAATGCCTTTTCCGGCGTGGCATCACGAATTGCTTTCAAAAAGCCGGTGAGTGACGAGGTCCGGGCAGGTTATACGGGGCCTTACGACAGCTGGGACAATCGTATTGCCACCGTTCGTTTCGTGCAGGACATACCGCTGGGGCCGGGCGACCGCGGGTATGACATTGTGGCCGGTACCGCCGACAAGCTACACCTTTTCGCGGATAAGCCCGTCCTGCTTGCCTGGGGGCTAAAGGATTTCGTGTTCGATGAGACCTTCTACCGGGAGTTTCAACGCTACCTTCCGCAGGCCGAGCTATACCCGCTGCCGGACTGCGGACACTATGTCCTGGAAGACGGCGGCAAGCCCTTGTTGGACAGGATCGAACAGTTCCTGACCGAACATTCCGGCAGCCATGACCAGCCCGCCAGTCACTGAGCCCTGCAATGTCGCTGCAGCCCTGGCTGAACAGGCCCGGGCCCGACCCGACACAATGGCCATCCACTACCCGGCCGGCGTACGCAATGGCAAGGTGCAATACCGTTCAGCCAGCTATGCCAGGCTTGATGAACTCAGCGACCGGTTCGCACGCGGGCTGGCCAGCTATGGCATTAAACAGGGTGCCCGTGTTGCCCTGATGGTGCCACCGGGCCTGGAGTTTTTCGCCCTCTTCTTTGCGCTTTTCAAAGCCGGAATCGTGCCGGTCCTGATTGATCCGGGCATCGGTCTCAAACCCCTGAAACAGTGCCTTGATGAGGCCGAGCCGGAAGCCTTTATCGGCATCACCAGGGCGCAACTTGCCCGGGTGCTGCTGCGCTGGTCGCCAAAGTCTATTCGTCGCTCGGTGACCCTGGGCCCGCGGCTGGCCTGGGGCGGTATGACCTTGCGTGGCCTGGCCCGTCGCGGCGGTAAAACCGGACCACCGGTATTGGCCAACACGCAGCCCGATGATACGGCCGCCATCCTGTTTACTTCCGGCAGCACCGGCATCCCCAAGGGCGTGGTGTACCGGCACCGGCATTTTGTCTCCCAGGTTGGCATGCTGCGCGATGCCTTCAATATCCGACCCGGCGAGGTCGACCTGGCCACGTTCCCACCGTTTGCCCTGTTTGATCCGGCCCTGGGCATGACCACGGTCGTGCCCCACATGGACCCGACCCGCCCCGCCAAAGCGAACCCGGCCTACCTGGTGCAGGCGATCGAACAGTTTGGAATCACCAACCTGTTTGGTTCGCCGGCACTCCTCAAGGTGCTCGGCACGCACTGTAGCCGGGAAAACCTGAAGCTGCCGACACTCAAGCGGGTGCTGTCCGCCGGTGCTGCCGTGCCTGCCGATACCGTCGCCATGATGCAAAGCTGCATGGGTGAAGGCGGCGCGGTACATACGCCCTATGGCGCCACGGAATGCCTGCCGGTCGCCAGCATATCCAGCCAGGATATGACCCCGGAATTGATCGCCGCCACGCGCGCCGGCCGCGGTACCTGCGTTGGACGACCGGTGTCGCCAAACCGGGTCGAAATAATGCGCCTTATGGACGAAGCCGCCGAGGTGCTCCACCCGGAAGACCTGTTGCCGGTGGGCGCGGTGGGGGAAATTATCGTGCATGGCCCCACCAGCACCGATCGTTACTGGCGGCGCGATGCCCAGACGCAGTTGGCGAAAACGGAAGACGAGCAAGGCCGGATCTGGCACCGCATGGGTGATGCGGGCTATTTTGATGCGCAGGGCCGGCTCTGGTTTTGCGGCCGCAAGTCCCAGCGGGTGCAAACCGCGCAGGGCGACCTGTTTGCCGACCAGGTGGAAGCGATCTTCAATAGCATTGAGGGGGTTGAGCGAACCGCCCTCGTTGGCCTGGGTGAAGCCGGCAACCAGGAACCGGTGTTATGCGTGGAGCCCAGTGAAGGCGACCACAGCAAGTCGTCCATCAAGCAAGCGGTCCGTGACCTGGCAGCAACGCATGACACCCTGCAGGGAGTGCGTCGCGTGCTCTTTCATCCGGGCTTTCCCGTCGACATCCGGCATAACTCGAAGATAGGCCGCGAAGCGCTGACGCGCTGGGCGCAGGAACAATCTTGAAGATCCTGGTGACCGGTGGTGGCGGTTTCCTGGGCCAGGCCATCTGCCGCCAGCTGATTGCCCGGGGTGACGCGCCGATAGCCTTTCAGCGCAGCGCCGCCACCGCCCTGGCGGGCACAGGCATTGAGGAACGCCGCGGAGATATTTGTAAGCCGCAGGATGTTGTCGCTGCCGCCCGGGGCTGTGAAGCCATCATTCATACTGCCGGCAAGGCGGGCGCCTGGGGCGACCCGGCGCTGTACCGCGCCATTAACGTTGATGGTACCCGGCACGTGCTGGATGCCTGCCGCCAGCTGGGTATTCAGCGCCTGGTATTTACTTCATCGCCCAGCGTGGCGCATGGCGGCGGCGATATCGAAGGCGGCAATGAATCCCTGCCCTACCCGGATCATTACGCAGCGGCATATCCGGAAACCAAGGCAAAAGCTGAACAGCTGGTCATGGCTGCTAATGGCGATGAGCTCAAAACAGTCTCACTCAGACCACACCTGGTCTGGGGGCCGGGTGACAACCATCTGTTACCGCGCCTGGTGGAGCGCGCCAGCCACGGGCCGATCAAGCTGCCCGGCGCTGACAAGCTGATTGATACGGTCTACATCGATAATGCTGCGCAGGCGCACCTGCTGGCGCTGGACGCTTTGGAGGGCAACTCCGCTTGCCATGGTAAGACCTATTTCATCAGCAACGATGATCCCTGGCCGCAGAAAAAAATTATCGGCGCCTTACTTGAAGCGGTCGGGATTGAAGCCCGCATCAAACCGATTCCTCCCGGCGCAGCCAGGCTGGCCGGCGCCCTGGCAGAACGCTGGTGGCGCTTGCGCCAGCGCGAAGACGAACCACCCGTGACCCGCTGGTCGGCAGAGCAACTGTCAACCGCGCACTGGTATGACATTTCTGCCGCTAAACGCGACCTGGGCTATCAACCCCGGATCAGCATGCTGGAAGGTCTGGAACTTCTAAAAGTCGCCAGCAGTATCAGCTGACCAGGCGCCAATGAGGCACGCAGTTACCGCTTAACGATGCCCCTGCATACCCCGGCGCTGGCGGTACCAGCGCAGTATGCGCTCGATACGACTGTCCTTGAACATCGCCTGGTCCTGCGCAGAGAGCCCGTCAAAGCGTCCATGGTATTTATGTTTAACCCAGGCGTTCAGGTCGAGCTGGCAGAGAAACCGGAAAAAGCGATGATTAACCGGGTGAAAGCCTTCCTTGAATAATGCGGTGGCGCCGAAGTCAATCAGGCAGGGGCGTCCGTTAGCATCGGACATCAGATTAGACTTGTTTTTGAGGTCGCCGTGCGCCACACCACGGGAATGGCAGCCGCGAATAATCTCCAGCAGTTCGGCAAACCACTCCTCACGGTCGGAAAGTTTCGCATTGCGGTACGGTGTGCCCCGGATGTACTCCAGGACCAGGTAGCGGTTTTCCAGCATGCCGTAGCAATGCGGAATGCCCTGCAAACCATCAACACGACGATAGGCCTCATGCTCGCGACGTAATGTGGCACGGTGGACTTGCAACACCGGCCCGCGGCCAACTGCCACCTTAAGCACGAATGACTGTCCGCCCTCATCAAACAGCAGGACGGTACCCTGGTTACTGGTGGCAAGAATATGGCGGCCGCTTGCCAGGCTGTCGTCCGCCCATTTGGCAAGCCCTGGCGGCAGTGCATTATTTGACATGAACTGTCTTCTGAGGACCCGGGGTGATTTTACCGGCGTTCTGCATCCTCTGCTAAAGTACATCGACTTTTCAGCCAGACCAGGACTTAATTCATGATCAAGACCTTACGCCTGACGATGCTTGCCAGCGGACTTTTGCTGGGCGGCTTGGCCGGCGCAGAGCCGTTCCCGTCAACCTACGAGCCTCTGCCCTCTTCACCCACGCTGATCACCAATGCCACCATTCTGACCGGCGACGGACAACGTCTTGATGGCGCCTCGCTGCTGATGACCGGGGGTGTTATTGCCTTTGTCGGTGAAGGCGATATCCCGGACGATGCCGAAACCATTGATGCCAAAGGGCGCTGGGTGACCCCGGGCCTGATTGATGTGCACTCTCATCTTGGCGTGTACGCAAGCCCCAGTGTCGAGGCTCACAGCGACGGCAATGAGATGACCAACCCGGTAACGGCCGCTGTGTGGGCTGAACACAGCGTCTGGCCGCAGGATCCTGGGTTCGCGGCCGCCCTGGCCGGCGGCATTACTTCGCTGCAGGTACTGCCGGGTTCAGCGAATCTGATTGGCGGTCGCGCGGTAACGCTTAAAAACGTCTACGCCACCAGCTATCAGCAAATGAAATTCCCGGGTGCTCCGCACGGCATGAAGATGGCCTGCGGCGAGAACCCGAAACGCGTCTATGGACGTCAGGGCAAGGCCCCGGGCACGCGCATGGGTAATGTCGCCGGCTACCGCGCCGAGTGGATTGCCGCGCAGAAATACCTGGATGACTGGGCCAGCTATGAGGAAAAAGTCGCAGACGGCGATGATGACGCAACGGCGCCAGCCCGCGACCTCAAGCTGGAAACGCTGGCCGGTGTGCTCGAGGGCGAGATCCTGGTGCACATGCACTGCTACCGTGCCGATGAAATGATGACCATTCTCGACATGGCCGAAGAATTTGACTACCAGGTCACCGCCTTCCACCACGCTGTCGAGGCCTACAAAATTGCCGACGAACTCGCCGAGGCCAATGTCTGCGGCGCACTGTGGGCGGACTGGTGGGGCTTCAAAATGGAAGCCTATGACGGCATCCAGGAAAACATCGCCATCGTGGACCGGCCCGAAGGCAGCTGCGCCATCGTGCATTCCGACTCTTCTGAAGGCATCCAGCGCCTCAACCAGGAGGCCGCCAAGGCCATGGTGCGCGGGCAACATGTTGGCATGAATATTACCGAGGAACATGCGATTACCTGGGTAACTCAAAACGCCGCCCGCTCCCTGGGCATTCTGGAGCAGACCGGCACCCTGGCGCCGGGCAAGATGGCCGATGTGGTGCTCTGGAACGGCAACCCCTTCAGTGTTTATGCCAAGGCGGACCTGGTGTTTGTCGATGGCGCCCTGGTGTTTGATCGAAGTGATCCTGCTCTGCAACCGGAGTCTGATTTCACCCTTGGTCAATTGCTGGAGGTGAGCCAATGAACCGCTCAATCCAACAATCTGCTCAAAAATTTGGCGAAAAACTGATCGTAACCATCGTGCTGGGCGCCCTGCTCTCTGCCTCTGCAGTAGCCGATACGGTGCTGATCCGGAACGCCACCGTGCACACCATGGGCAACCAGGGCACGCTGGAAAACACGGACATCCTGGTGAGCGGCGAAACGATCAAGGAGATTGGTCGTCAACTGAATGCCCCGGAAGGCGCGCAGGTGATTGAGGCCAATGGACGTTCGGTGACGCCCGGCCTGTTTGCCGGGATTAGTGCGATTGGCCTGGAAGAAGTCAGCGCGGTATCTGAGTCCGTGGACGCCTATAACAGCATCCCTGCCATGCACCCGGAGTTAGACGTCTCACTGGCATACAACCCCAACTCCAGCCTGGTACCGATTGCCCGGGTAGAAGGACATACCTTTACCGCGCTGGGCGCAGGTTCCAGCGCTTCCATTATTGGCGGGCAGGGCCGGGTTGTGGCGCTGGATGGCGGTTACGACAGTTTTCACGGCGGTTGGGTGCTGTACGTGAACCTCGGCCGGGGCACCTCGGAGATGACTGGCGGCAGTCGCGCGGTCCAGTGGCTGCTACTCAACCAGGCGGTGGAAGAAACCGTCCGGCCACCAGCCCGCGGCGAGGATGCCCTGCTTACCCGCGCCGGACGTCAAACCCTGGAGCGGTACGCCACCGGTGGCACCGTTGTATTTGGTGTTAACCGGGCCTCGGATATTTTGCAGGTGCTGAGCTTTGCTGATGCACGGGACATCAAACCCATCATCATGGGCGGCATTGAGGCCTGGATGGTAGCCGATGAGCTCGCAGCAGCCGGGGCGCCCGTGATCCTTGAACCACTGCGTAATCTGCCCAGCAACTTTGATACGCTCGGATCTCGCCTGGACAACGCCGCGCTGCTCACTGCGGCCGGCGTGACCGTCGCCTTCAGTGCGGATGAGAGCCACAACGCGCGCAAGCTTCGTCAGCAGGCCGGCAACGCGGTGAGCTACGGCATGCCGAAAGAGGCCGCCCTGGCTGCACTGACCATCAACCCGGCGCGCATCTTTGATGTGGCCCGTACGTTTGGCAGTCTGCAAGCAGGCAAGCGCGCCGACCTGGTGCTGTGGAGCGGCGACCCGCTGGAGGTAACCACGCTGGCTGACCTGGTCATCGTCAACGGCAAGGTCGATTCCATGGTGTCACGCCAGACCCTGTTGCGGGACCGGTATTTGCCGCAAAACCCGGACATGCCCAGGGCTTATATCAAACCCTGATCGCAGGCCGAAAAGGCAGCATAAAAAACGGGGCCGGTGATGGCCCCGTTTTTTATATGTTGAACGCCGGCTTTTGCCGGGCAAAATTCTTGCTACTGCTCCTGCAGGTAGGTCACAACCATATTGCCGAACGCCTTCACACCCGTCTCCAGGTATGGCTCGTGCATATCGAACATGGGCGAGTGATTGGTCGGCTGCTGCGTTGGGTCGAGCTCAGCCGGCCAGTTGCCAAGAAACACGAACAGGCTTGGCGTGCGCTCCGCGTACTCGGAGAAGTCCTCCGCAACGGTTTGCGGGTTTAACGGCACAACCGGCGCGCCGGCAGCCCATTCCAGCGCCGGCGTCATTTGCTCGAACAATACGGCATTGTTACGCACCGGCGGGTTACCCAGCTCCAGCTCCCAGTCGATGGTCGCCCCGTTGGCCTCGGCAATGGACCGCGCCATCTTTTCCATGGCGATGTGAATCTGCTCACGCATCTCCGGCTGGAATGCGCGAATCGTGCCTTCCAGCGCCACCGAGTCAGGAATCACGTTATTGCGTACGCCACCCTCGATACGGCCCACGCTGATAATGGACGGCGCCGCGGTAACATCCAGCTGACGGCTGGCAATGGTCTGCAGGCCCATTACGATTTGCGCTGCCGTGACCACCGGGTCGACACCATCCCAGGGCCGCGCGCCGTGGGTCTGGCGGCCATTGACGGTGATCTGAAAGCGGTCAGAAGAAGCCATCATGGGCCCGGCCCTGGTGGAGAACTGTCCACCGGGAACACCGATGCCCACGTGTAGCCCAAAAACCGCCTCGGGCATATCCGGCTCAAACAGGCCTTCGGCAATCATCAGGGACGCACCGCCCGGCTCACCTGCCGGCGGCCCTTCCTCGGCCGGCTGGAAGATAAGCATGACGGTGCCGGATAACTCATCCTTGCGATCATTCAGAATTCTGGCCGCGCCCAGCGCCATGGCAATGTGCGCGTCGTGACCACAGGCATGCATCACGCCGACTTCCTGGCCGTTGTATTCACCGATCGCCTGCGAGGCAAACGGCAGGCCGGTCTCCTCGGTAACCGGCAGCCCGTCGATATCTGCGCGAATGGCCACCAGCGGCCCCGGTTTGTCGCCCTCGATAAAGGCCACCACGCCAGTGCCGGCGATACCGGTGGTCGGCTCCAGGCCCATTTCGGTGAGAATTTCGGCAATTTTGGCCGCCGTATTGAATTCGCGGTTACTCAACTCCGGGTTCTCATGAAACCAGCGCCGCCACTCGACAACCTGGGGCTGCACATCGGCCGCGGCGACATCGATTTCTTCAAAGGTAATTTCCGCCTGGGAGGTCAGCGGTAAAAGCGCACAAAGCGCGGCTGCAGCAAGTCGGTTCATCGGGAGCCCCGGTAGCTAAGATTGAGTTTGAGCGGGCTATCGTACGTCATTCTGGTTCATCACGAAGCCTGCGATCGCGCGGAATTATGCGGATCCCGACGACCAGTAAGCAAGTAATAGCGCCTATTTCCGTGGCAAAGTTGTACCAGCCTGATTCGGAAATCCGCTCTTAATATACCGGATCAGCCAACAGCTGCGCGGCGATATCCGCCTCGATGTCGTTCACGATGGCCTGGTACTGCAGGTCACCCTGGAGTGAAGCCAGGTTTGGGTTGAACTCCGTATTCCAGCGCCAGCTTATGCGCCAGCCGTCATCCACCAGTTCCCGCAGTGCTGAAATCGCCTCCTCGCTTTGCCCCAGCAGGACCAGCGCCTCGACCTTGGCGATGCCCAGGGGATAATTGGCAGAACCGCGCGCGTAGAGTTCGTCGTAGCGACGCACAATGGCATTGAGTAAAACACTGGCCTGGCTTGAGTCACCATTGAGCAGGAGCAGATGCGCGAAATCGACGGCCTTAATGATATTGCCTGCATTCAGATCGGGCTCATCTCCCAGGACCTCCGGTATGCGCTGACGGAACCAGGCCAGCGCCTCGTCAAAGACCCCCGATTCGATGGCCTCGATTTGCAGCAATTGCAGGAAGACGCTTTCCGAGCCCCAGCGGTCTTCCAGTTGCATGGTGAGCGCGGAACGCGCAATGGCGAGGGCTCTTTCCCGGTCACCGATGTCATACAAATACATGGCTTGTGCAGATAAGGGATAGGGCTCGTTCGGCCCAAGGGTGAGGGCCTCCTCGACACGGGCCCTGGCTATTTCCGAAAGCCCCAGTGACAGGTAAACGAATACCGAGGTGGCCGGATTTTCGAAGTCATCTCCGTCAATCGCAGCGGCTGCATCGGACCAATAGGCGGCCTTGGCCACCTGGCCGCTCATAATGCTCGCCATGGCGGCGCCATGCGCTGCATAGGGATTGCCCGGGTTGATCTGCGAGATACGGTTGAAGGCGACTTCGGCCTCTTCGAACCTGCCCCGGAAAGTAAGCGCCCGGCCCAGTTCATGAAACAGGTTGACCGATAATGGGTCCAGTTGCAGGGCGCGGTTGATGACCGGTAGCGAGTCCTCGAAACGCGCTTCCGAGCGAAGCACCCCTGCGTACAGCTCCAGGGTATCCACGTTATTGGGATTCATTTCAATCGCGCGCAGAATCATCTCCTCGGCGCCCGGCTGGTCCTGAACCTGCATATAGTTGCCCATTACAGCCTGCCCAAAGGCGTAGCCCGGATCCTCCTTCACCGCCCGCTCAATATGCGCCAGGCCGTTGCTGAGCATTTCCTCGATTGTGTTGGCGCCAACACTGGCGCGTTTGACCCAGGCGTAGGCCAGGGCGACCCGCGCCTGCACGAAATCGGGGTCCAGCTCCAGCGCAGTTTCAAACTCTCCAGTGGCCTTTTGCAGTGCATCAAATGTTGCCAGCGCGAAGAACTGCTTGCCGCGAATGAACGCCTCGTGGGCGGCGAAGTTCAGGGTGGGCGCTTCACGTACCCGGACCACTTCAACCGGCGTAAGCGTGGCTTCGAGTTGCGCGGCGATGGCCTCGGCAATCTCACTCTGGATGGCGAAGACGTTTTCCAGCGTGAGTTCGCGATCGTAGGTTTGCGCCCAGAGGTGTTCATCGGTCTGCGCATCAATCAACTGCATATTGATCCGCACATTGTCACCCGCCTGCTGGACACCACCTTCAAGAATGCTGCTGGCCCCCAGCTCCGCGCCGATCTCGCGCATATTCCGCTCAGCGTCGCGGTATTTCATTACCGAGGTTCGTGAAATCACCTTGAGTGAGCCGATATTGGCCAGGCGGGTTAGCAGGTCATCGTGCATGCCATCGGCAAAAAATTGCGTGTCTGCCTGGCTGCTACGGGTGACAAACGGCAACACCGCGACCGATTTTTCGGCCAGTTGCTCCAGGCTTTCCGCCTGGATGGCCTGCTCCGCGCCGGCCTTCATTGCCTGCTCGACAATTTCGGCTTCACGGCCGGGTGAGACCACAAATTTATCGACCGCAAAGTACAGCAACGCCAGCGAGAGGATAACCATGATCAGCTTGTCGAGCTTTTTGCCCGAGTCGCGAATCGCCGGCGTCGAGCGGTCTACATCGGCGTCTTTTTTCAGTCCTTCGGGTGTGAGCTCAAAAACCCAGGCGAAAATCATGCATGGGATAAACGCGATGGCGAGGATGATGACGGCCAGGCGGGCGGGTGCGTCACCCATACCAAACAGGGGAAAGATGGTCTCGGCCACCTGGATCAACAACCAGGCCGTGACCAGGTAGGCTGCAGCTACCCTGAGGACATTGCGGCGCTTGAGTTCACTGATTAAGGACACTGCGCGCCTCCCAAGGATTTTTCCGGAGAAACTAGCGTACCTGTATAGCCGCCAAAGACAAGCCGGATGTTCCGGTTTGCCGCGCGAACCGCAGCAAACCCCTAGCGAACGATGGCCCTGCCCGCATCCGAACGCGGATCAGAACCGGCGCTGACTTCGCCGGTTTCCATGTTCCACAGCACGCCGTGCATATTGCCCCACTGGCGGGTGGAGACCTGGACCTCGTGGCCCTTGGCTTCGAGGATCTCGATTTCCTCAGCGCTCAGGGCATCCGGCTCGGCAGAAATGCGGTCGGGGACGTACTGGTGGTGGAAGCGCGGCAGGCTGACCCAGCTCACCGGATCGTTGCCTTCCATAAAATCCAGGATGCCGAGCAGCACCATGGTGATAATGCGGCTGCCACCGGGTGTGCCGAGTACACCGATCTTGTCCTCGCCCTTGATAAAGGTCGGGGTCATTGACGACAGCGGACGCTTGCGCGGCTCGATGGCATTGGCCTCAAAACCAATCAGACCGAAGGCATTGGGTTCGCCCTCTTTGGCCGAGAAATCATCCATCTCGTTGTTCAGCACAAAACCAGTGCCCGGCACCATGAAGCGGTTACCAAAGGCCAGGTTGACGGTGAGCGTGGCGGCAACCATGTTGCCATCAGCATCGATGATCGAAAAATGCGTGGTGTCCGTGCTTTCATAAGGCACATCGTTGCCGGGCAACATGCTGCTGGGCGTGGCGATATCCGGGTGGATGCCGGCGCGCAGGCCATCGGCATAGAACTGGCTGGTCAGACGCTCAACGGGTACTTCCACAAAATCCGGATCACCCAGGTACAGGGCACGGTCGCGGTAGGTGCGGCGCATGGCCTCGGCAATAAAGTGCACCCGTTGGGCGCTTTGCAGCGACTCCAGCGGATACCCTTCAAGAATGTTCAGCATCTCGGCGATTGCAACACCACCGGAGCTGGGCGGGCTGGCGGTAACCAGCTCGTAGCCCTTATACATGGTACGGATCGGCTCGCGCTCTTTAACCTGGTAGGCCGCCATGTCTTCCATGGTCCAGATGCCGCCGGCTTCCCGAACGCCCTCGACCAGCTGGCGGGCGATGTCGCCCTCGTAAAACACTTCCGGGCCCTCATTGGCTACCCGTTCCAGCACCACGGCCAGGTCGGGCAGCTTGATGACATGCCCCATGGGCGGCACCTCGCCATCGATCAAAAAAGCCTCGCTGGCTGCCGGCCAGCGCTTGATGTCATCCAGTGACCAGCCCAGCATGGAGTGAAACTTTTCATAAACCGGAAAGCCTTCGCGCGCGATGCGAATGGCCGGTGCCAGGCTTTCGGCCAGGGTCAGCTGGCCGTAGTTCTCAGCAATGTGCGCCAGGGCCGCGATCTCGCCGGGAATACCCGCGGCCAGGGGGCCGTTAACGGCCAGGTCGCGGTTTACCGTGCCGTCTTCATTCAGGAACATGTCGCGGTAAGAGGCGGCCGGAGCCTCCTCGCGCCCGTCAATCATGACCTCGAAACCATCCTCGGCACGATGCAACAGCCAGAACCCGCCACCGCCAATGCCGGAACTGGTCTGCTCGACCACTGCCAGCACCGAAGACACCGCGATGGCCGCATCAAAAGCATTACCACCCTTGTCCAGAATCTCGTGACCGGCCTCGGTGGCCATGTAATGAGCACTCGCAACAGCCGCTTTGCCGGGCACATCCGCAGCCATGGCAGACAGCGCCAGGCACAGGCTGGCAAGCAGCGCAAAGGCGCGCATCAGACGGCCGCGGCGGCGGTCAATTGACGGTATTTTTCCCACAGTTTTTCCTCGGTTTCTATGTTGTCCGGGTCTTTTGGTATGCATTCCACGGGGCAGACTTCCACGCACTGCGGCTCGCCAAAATGCCCCACGCACTCGGTGCACAGGTTCGGATTGATTTCGTAAATCTCCACGCCCTGGTAGATGGCCTCATTCGGGCACACCGGCTCGCAGACGTCGCAGTTGATGCACTCTTCGGTAATCGTCAGCGACATATCAGAGGCCGAACTTGCGTTTCAGTGCTTCACTGACATCTTCACTGACAAAGCTGGAGACATCTCCACCCAGGCGCGCCACTTCCTTCACCAGGGTGGAGGAGATAAAGCTGTAGCTCTCATCCGGGGTCAGGAACATGGTTTCGATTTCCGGGTGCAGATGGCGATTCATGCTGGCCAGCTGAAACTCGTACTCAAAATCTGACACGGCGCGCAGACCGCGGATAAGCACATTGGCACCGACTTCCACCGTGAATTCGATCAGCAGGGAGTCAAAACCCACTACCTCGACGTTAGACAGGTCGGCCAACACATCGCGGGTCATGGCAATGCGCTGTTCAAGACTGAACAGGGGCTGCTTGTGCGGGCTTTCCGCAATCGCCACCACCACGCGATCGAAAACGCGCGCTGCACGGGCGACCAGATCCGTATGACCGTGGGTCACCGGGTCGAAGGTTCCGGGATAAATGGCGGTGTTGCGGTTCGGCATTGGTTTGCCTCAAAGCTCTTCAGGGCGCGTATTCTAGCGCATCAGGATAAAAAGTATGGTCATGGCGCGCTGCGTCGTAAATGCGGCCTGCTCAGGCATCATTCCGCCTGAATACGCGCATACGCACCTCGCCAATGACCTTCTCACGCCAAAGGGCAAATGGCGGCTGCATCACCAGCCCGGGAAGCTGCGCGGCCATCTCCACGTAAACAAGGCCGCCCGGTGCCATGACCTCACGCTCCTGAATGGCGTTAAGGCACTGCACGGCCAGGCCGCTGTCAAAGGGCGGGTCAAGAAATACCAGGTCAAGGCTTGCAGCAGGTTGCTCACGCAGCCAGTGCAGTGCATTGCCGCGGTGAATGGTGACTTGTTCAGCATCCAGTGAGTTGCGTGATTCCAGCAGGCCGCTGACTGCCAATGGCGCAACTTCAACCAGGTCAACACTTGCCGCCCCGCGACTGGCAGCCTCAAAGCCCAGGGCTCCGCTGCCCGCGAAAACATCAGCGCAACGCGCCCCCGCAACAAAAGGCTGCAACCAGTTAAACAGGGTCTCGCGGCCGCGGTCACTGGAGGGGCGCAGTCCGGGCAGATTGGGCACGGGCAGTTTACGACCGCGCCAGGCACCGGAAATCAGCCGAACCTGGCCCTGAGAGGCCGAAGAACCCGGCGAACCTGATGATGCTGGAGATTTACGCGAACGGCTCATGCGCAAAGGATAAGCGAAAAGCACTGTAACTGGCGGCAGCTGCCCCCATAAAGGGATAATGCGCATCTTGAAGGCACACGACTGAATCATGTTCCGTATTTTCAAAAAAAGAAAAGACAGCGCCGGGCAGGCACCTGGCCAGGCTCTCGGCCAACTCCAGGAAGAACAGCTGCGCCCGGTAGAACAGGCCGGGGAGGATGCGCTGGACCAGCGCCTGCAGGACTCGCGGCGCCAGTTCGGGCAGCAGCTGAAAACCCTTCTGGCCAGCCACGACCAGATTAATGAGGCCCTGTTTGATGACCTGGAAACCGCCCTGCTGACAGCCGATGTGGGCGTTCAGGCCAGCATGCGCATCATGGATGCCCTGCGGGCTGCGGTTAAAAACAACGTGATCAACAGCATAGACCAGGTACTGCCCGCGGTTCAGGCCGAGCTGTTTGAAATCATTGAGCCCTGCGAGCAGTTCCTCGCCGTGGATTCCGCAAAAAAACCCTTCGTCATTCTGATGGTTGGCGTAAACGGCGCCGGCAAGACCACGACCATTGGCAAGATGGCCCGTCGTTTTAAAGATGATGGCCTGAGCGTGATGCTCGCCGCCGGCGATACCTTTCGCGCCGCCGCCGTGGAGCAGTTGCAGGCCTGGGGTGAGCGTAACGGGGTACCCGTCGTGGCGCAGTCCACCGGGGCCGATTCGGCCGCGGTTATTTTTGACGCGCTGCAAAGCGCCAAGGCCAAAGGCGTGGATGTTTTAATCGCTGACACGGCCGGTCGCCTGCACACGCAGGACAACCTGATGGAGGAACTGAAGAAAATCCACCGGGTAATGGGCCGCGCCGACGAGGGTGCACCCCACGAGGTGATGCTGGTGGTTGATGCCGGTAACGGCCAGAACGCCCTGAACCAGGCAAAACAGTTCAATGAGGCGGTGCCGCTAACCGGCATCACCGTGACCAAGCTGGATGGCACCGCGCGCGGCGGGGTGTTGTTTGCTATCGCCGAAACGCTCAAGGTGCCCATCCGGTTTATTGGCGTCGGCGAGTCCGCTACCAACCTGCGCCCTTTTGATGCAGGCAGCTTTATCAATGCGATCCTGCCCATCGAGTGAGCACGCTACGCCAGGCTGACACCAGCAGTTTTGCCACCCGCCTGCTGAACTGGTGGGATCAGCATGGCCGCAAGGATCTGCCCTGGCAGCATCCACGCACGCCCTATCGCGTCTGGGTAAGCGAGGTGATGCTCCAGCAGACCCAGGTCACCACGGTCATTCCCTACTTTGAGCGCTGGATGGCGCGTTTTCCTGACCTGCCCTCACTCGCTGCGGCAACGCAAGACGAGGTGCTCAGTCACTGGGCAGGCCTGGGCTACTACGCGCGCGCCCGCAATCTGCACAAAACGGCACAGCAGGTGGTTGAGCAATACCAGGGCGAACTGCCTGACGACCCCGAGTTGCTGGCAGGTCTGGCGGGCATTGGCGAGAGCACGGCCAATGCCATCGTGTCCCAGGCGCATGACAAACCACTGGCGATTCTGGATGGTAATGCCAAGCGCGTGCTTGCCCGGCATGCCGCTATCGAGGGTTGGCCGGGCCAATCGGCGGTACTGAAGGCCTTATGGTGCGCGGCCGAGGCCCGTATTCCTGAAACGCGGGGCGCGGACTACACGCAGGCCATCATGGACCTGGGCGCCGGGCTGTGTACCCGCAACAACCCTGACTGTGAAGCGTGCCCGGTTGCCAGCGACTGCCTTGGCCGGCTGGCCGGCGCGCTGGATGAGTTACCGGGCCGCAAGCCGAAAAAGGAAATTCCCACCGTAGAGCGCTTTATGCTGCTCTGGCATGACCGGCAAAACCGCGTGTTACTGGAACGCCGCCCACCGACCGGCATCTGGGGCGGGCTATGGTCGTTGCCCGAGGCCGATGGCTCCGCAGCGCTGGCCGGGCGTTTTGCCATCGACGCCACCGATCTGGAATATTTGCCGCAGCTGGAACACCGCTTAACGCACCGCCGCTTGCTGATTACGCCACTCGCGCTATGCTCAGAGGATAAGGCCGGGCGCGTTGCAGACGGCGATCAGCTGAGCTGGTTTGAAAAAACCCAGCTGGACGATCTGGGCCTGCCCCGGCCGGTCCAGCACCTGCTGAACACATTAGATTAAGAGGACGATATGAGCCGAACCGTACACTGCACTTTGATGGACAAGGAAGGCGAGGGCCTGGCGTTTCAGCCCTACCCCGGCGATCTGGGCAAGCAGATTTACGACAATATCTGTACGGAAGGCTGGCAGGCATGGCTAAAGCACCAGACCATGCTGATTAACGAAAACCGCCTCAGCCCGATCAATCCCGAACACCGCAAGTTCCTGGAAACGGAGATGAAGAAATTTTTCTTCGAGGGCGGCTCGGAAGCACCGGAAGGCTATGTGCCCCCGGAAAGCTAAGTCGCAACCGGTCGGCCAGCCCTCATTGACCATAGCGGGAGAACCAACATGAGCTCTGTGGATGAAATGGCCGCCAAAATGGCAGCACACATTGCTGACAAAACCGGCAAAACCGTGCAGGAATGGGTTTGGAGGCTGCCGAACAGGTGGATGCAGAAGTTGCTGCCTGGCTGAAGGAAGCGTTCAACGCGGCCTAGAACTCAGCCACGCCCCCGTAGGCCACGCCTGTCAGTTCGCAGATTTCGCGCTTGAAGGATGTCAGGTCTGAAGATGTAAAGTCCTGCAGGTGGGCATGACCGGCCGCCCGGGCCAGCACCGTCATCAGTTCGACACTGGCTCCAAAGAAACGTTGCAGACGCCCGGCTGCGATATCCACGGGCAAGCGGGCACGTAATTCGGGCTTTTGCGTCGCAATGCCGACCGGGCAGTTGTTCGTATGACAGGCACGCATGCCAAGGCAGCCGATGGCCTGAATGGCTGCATTGGCCACCGCGATGCCATCTGCGCCCAGCGCCAGCGCCTTGGCATAATCTGCCGGTGTGCGCAGCCCGCCGGTAATGATCAGCGTGACATCCCCGGCCCCGCTGCGGTCCAGGTGGCGCCGCGCCCGCGCCAGCGCGGGAATGGTGGGTACGGAAATATTGTCCCGAAAGATGAGCGGCGCCGAGCCCGTGCCGCCACCGCGGCCATCCAGGATGATGTAGTCCACCCCAATTTCCAGGGCCGCGTCGAGATCCTTCTCGATATGCTGTGCCGAGAGTTTGAAACCTACCGGGATACCGCCGGTACGCTCGCGAACCTCGTCGGCAAATTCCTTGTATTGGTCCAGGCTGGTCCAGTCGGGAAAGCGCGCCGGAGAGACGGCGGTCTCGCCCTCCTTCAGGCCGCGTACCTCGGCAATCTTGGCATTGACCTTCGCGCCGGGCAGGTGCCCGCCCGTGCCGGTCTTGGCGCCCTGGCCGCCCTTGAAGTGGAAGGCCTGGGTTTTAAGAACCTTGTCCCAGGAAAAACCGAAACGCCCCGATGCCAGCTCGTAGAAGTAGCGCGAATTCGCCGCCTGCTCCTCGGGCAGCATGCCGCCCTCACCGGAACAAATGCCGGTACCAGCCAGCTCCGCGCCTTTGGCCAGGGCCACCTTTGCCTCGGCAGACAAGGCGCCGAAGCTCATGTCAGAAACAAATAGCGGGATATCCAGATGCAGGGGTTTCGCCGCCCGCGGGCCAATGACCAGTTCAGTACCCACCTCTTCCTCATCCAGTAGCGGCAGCGTCGCCAGCTGGGCAACCACGAACTGCAGATCATCCCATTTTGGCAACTGGTCGCGGGGTACACCCATCGCAGAGGAGGGACCATGGTGGCCGACCTTGTCCAGGCCGTCACTGGCCAGTTTGCGGATGAGCCCCACGTGCGGTTCATCGGCCGTCCCGGTCGGGTCCTGGTAAGCGCCCTGGTAACTGTCGCGATCGTAGGGTTGGGGGTGATCGCGCTTCCACTCGCGGACCTGGTCCTCGTCAACGAAGACCTCGCCATCCTCTACCCAGGCCTCGAACTTGGGCAACGCTTCTGAATTATTGTATTCACTCACCCCGGTATCGAATCGGTAATCCCAGCCATGCAGGCCGCACATCAGGTTGTCACCGTCGATGTAGCCGTCAGACATCAGCGCGCCACGGTGGGCACAACGGCCATAAAGAACGCTGACCTGGTCGTCATAGCGAATTACCACCAGGTCGACGCCGGCAACCAGGGCGTGTGCCGGGACGCGGTCTTCGAGGCTGGAAAGATCATAAATCGCTGTGGCGTTCATAAACACTGGCTCCTGCGGATGATGAAGGGACGTTAAGCCGGGCTTTCCGGCTCACGATGGCTTTTGATTGTGGCTATAGTTATACCCAGGCGCGGGTCATACTGCCGTCATGGCTTGTTGACTTGGCAGGCACCAGCAGGTTTAATACCGCGCCTCACCTGTTTGCCCGGGTAGCTCAGTTGGTAGAGCAGCGGATTGAAAATCCGCGTGTCGGTGGTTCGATTCCGCCCCCGGGCACCATCCTACCCGCACGGCGCTTCTTACGCCGCTAAAGCGTCGTAAACCGCACCGTGCTCTCCGCTTTCCTGAATGAACGACATTTGCGACCTCGGGGTTGGCTACTGATTGTGTCTCTCATATCCTTGCTGCAATGGTTGAATTTGAAGACTTAACGTTTGCAAATAGAAATCGTATGAAACTTACAGAAGCGAAAGATGCGTTGGCGTTAAGGGTTGGCCGCAATGTCCTGCTTTTTCAGCAGTTGGAAAGGCACCTTAAACTCCTTGTGATCGAGGGGGAGTTCGCCGGGCCTGTTGCGAAAATTCAAGCCAGCCAAATTGAGCGAAAACAATTCGTTTCCAAACAAACATTGGGAAGTGTCACCGGCGAGTTTTTTGAAAGAAACCACCCTAACTACGATCTCGATTTCAAGCCACCAGAAGATGTCGTTGAAGCCTATCTTGGATTCAATTTCGTAGCTTACGATAGTTACGAAGAGTGGGATGAAAGGAAAGCGACGCTCAGGAATCTGGTTTCAGAAAGAAATGAATTGGTGCATCATTTTCTTGACCGAGTTGATCATCGGTCAGTTGCGAGTCTTCTCGAAGCATCCAAGTTTCTTGATGACCAAAGTGAAAGAATTCGACAAGAGGTTCTTTATTTTGGCCAGATTATAGAACTGCTACTCAAAGCTCGTCAGGAACTTGGAGGTGGAATTGCACGGCATTTTGATGGAAGGGAAAAATAAGTGAGTTGGCCTGATAAACCTCTGGTAAAAGGGCTCTGACCCCTTAATTCCAAGGCGCTTCTTTCGCCGCTAAAGCGTCGTTTTCGGTATGGAAAGCTGTTCAATTACTGGTGTTAACGTTTTCTGGCGAATTTTCTAAGTACTGCTTCAAGGGGATGAACACGGGCGCTTCATGCATGTCATCCGATGTGTTCCACATAAATCTGAACTCTTCTGTGAGCCCAGGCATGTTTTTGAGCATCCAGGCTAGCTGCGATTGATAAATCATCAAGTCCTGGCGACTTAACAATCCACTGTCATGGGCAACCTGGGCAGACCAGAATATATTTCCAAAATGCCAGGCCACTCCGCTAATCCTGGACTTGTCAATTTCGCTTAATGAATAATCCTCCGGCCTCATCAGCATCAGGCTCAGTTCGGCGACTTCGGCACTTTCAAAGCGGGCCTGGTTGAATTCGTTGTATTGCTGAGAGAGGGTCTGCACGATCTCGGCCCGCGCAATTTTATTGGCCTGCCGGATTTCCCATGCGACCAGGAGAAGTCCCGTAACAATACTCAGTACACCGATGATTTCGGCCAGGGTCCGCCAAATTTTGGTTTTCATAATTTCTCAGTGAATGATCAGGGCCATCTATCCAATATAAGTTCAATTCTGAACATTCGCTTGCTCTGTCCGGCAAACACCTGCTCGCCAACCCTTTGGATGGAACTTGGCAGCAGTGAATTAACATTAAGCCGTTAAGGATTGCCGGATATCTACCTGGATTGTATGGTTATTGCCTAGTGATTGATGGATTAACATTTGGCATCATCCAGACTTCAATACGAATTAACACAGGCAGACTACGATGCCCTGTTTCGCTTCCAGGCGACTACACCCGGGCAGTTGAAGGGTTACAACCGTGGCCGATGGGTGGTAAGCGGCTATTGTATTTTTCTGGCAGGCCTCAATTTTCTGGGCGACTCGCCAGTTTGGTGGTGGCCCCTGGTGATCATGGTGCCCTCGTACCTGTTGATAGCCCGCATTTCCCAATGGGGAGAGATTCGGCGTCTTCGCTATATTCGCAACGATCCGGATGGCAAGCATCTCGGACTGGCAACGCTGCAATTTGAAAATGACAAGCTGGTTTATACCGCCCCGGACGGGACATACGTTCACAATGTGTCTGAGATTTCAGATATCGGCGAGACGGATACTCATTACTTCCTGTCCATGGGCACGGAGACCGCGATTGTTCCGAAAACCGCGCCCGGTGCCGAACCATTCATTTCGGAACTGCGCCAGCGTTCCGAAAAACCAATCGGAATGGTTGTCACTGTCCCTGGCTAGTCGTTTTACTCTGACCCCAATTATCATTGACCCCAATTATCAGGCATCAAGGCGTAACGAAAATCTCCTGGTCGAGAAAGGCGATAAATTTTGGTGAAAAGTTGTCCTTGCCCGCCGCGCGGGATCCGGAACCCTCGCCATCCCAGGTTCGCCGCAGCGATCCATACGAGTCGTAGAGTCGTTTGGATGAACTGATTCTGTATGAAGAATCAGGAAAGTGCTGGTATTCCCATTCCAACCTGATCAGGAAGCCCATCCAGTAGGCATTGAGGCGAAACTCCTCGGATTCTGTCAGGGGCTCGTCCTTGCGGTCCTTGAGGAACAGTTCGACAAGCTCCGGATCGCTGGCAATGTTCTGCCAGCCCACCTGCAGGTTGTCGACCATGGTGGTTTTCGCTTCCAGCTCCAGGAGCTCATTGTTCTGGCTGAGCTCAACCACCAGGAACGCAATGCCGATGATGACGCCCAGGTTGGCCAGGGCGTGAAGCGAGTTTGCAAGATCAATGCGTTTCATGGGTATGGCTCCAGCTCGATAGGGGATGATGTTTGAGCCGGCATTGGCCGACACAGGCCAGGGCTCTTCGATGGCCGCACGTGGACGGCAATTGGCGCAGGACCCTACGCGTCAGGGGTCTGAGCGCAGTCAAATAAGGCCTCGGTCACGATTGCCTGGCCCAGGATCAAACGCCTTCCGAAGGCGTCCAGGTCGTTCCAGGTTTCAGGGGAGAGAAATGCCACACTCGCAGGGTCCACGGTTTCGGGGTCGCCAGCGGTCACGGCACGTTTTTCTGATGCCCGCAGAACGCACTCTCTTTGACTCGGGGTCAGGGCATCACCCAGGCGATCAATATATTGCGTCTCGAATTCTTCCCGCATCAACGGACCCGCGGCGTCAAAGTCCATCGATGGCTGCAGCACCGGACGGTTGTCCTCCAACAGGAAAATAAACTCGCGCGCGCTGTTCGCATCGTCGAGGATTTGATCCTTATAAAAAGTGACAACAATACTTTCGGGTAAAACCGGGGAAAACTCTATCGCCTGGTCCGCGATTGCTGTCGCGGCAATCTCCAGATCTGACTGGGAACTTTCGAACAGCGGCGAGCTTTCCACAATGATGACCACGACGTCGCCGCCCAGAAGCAAGGCCGTTGTCTCGCCGGCCCCGCTCCGGGTAATCGACCCGGCCAGCGGGTCCAGGTCCTTTGGCCAGAAATCGCATGCACTGAGCAGAACGGCCGCGGTGAGTGCTATCGTCGCAGAATAGAGTCGCCTGGCCGTCATGCTAACCGCCGTATGCTGATAGCCAGCCCGCCTATTCACTGCTCTGGGGTTTAGTCTGGGGTTTAGTCTGGGGTTTGGGCTCGGCCTTCTTCACCCGAATCTTATTGCCGCCAATATTGGCGCCATTCAGAGTCCTCATGGCTGCCTTGGCTTCTCCGGCCAGCGGCATCTCAACAAAACCAAAGCCCTTGGACAAACCCGTATTTTTATCCAAAACCACAGTGCAGGACTGTACTTTGCCCTGCGCCTCGAACATTGCGCGGAGCTCCACCTCGGTGGTGGTTCGGGCGAGATTGCGGACGAGTAGTTTCATGGAACGGAATACTATCAGCTAATGAAGGTGCTCCGAAAAATGGCTTCGAAAATCAGACGCTTGCTTGCATGGGGGTTTTGAATCAGGATGCAGCCATGAATCAAAATGATATTTTACGGCGCGTACGCTACATCCTTGACCTGGATGACTCGAAAATGATGTCCATTTTTGAGCTCGGTGGTGCCGAGGTCACGCGGGCCCAGGTCAGCGCATGGCTTAAAAAAGATGATGACCCGGAACAAGCGCAAATTGCGGACGTGGAGCTGGCGACCTTTCTCAATGGCCTGATTGTTGAAAAGCGCGGCAAAAAAGAGGGCGCACAGGCCACGCCGGAACAGCGGCTGACCAACAATATGGTTTTCATGAAGCTGAAAATCGCCTTCAAGCTCCAGGCCGAAGATACCCTGGCGATCCTTGCACTGAGTGATTTCAAGATCAGCAAGCATGAACTCAGTGCTTTCTTTCGCAAGCCCGAGCACAAGCATTTCCGGAAATGCCAGGACCAGGTACTGCGCAATTTTTTGCAGGGTCTGCAGATCAAGTACCGCAGCGAAGCCAGCTGATCAGGGCTGTGCAGGAGATTTTTGGTCTTGCTTTGATCGGGCTGATCATCACTCATGCACTGGTTTTTAATCGTTTACCTGCGCGATAATCGAAATGCCATACGTGAGCCGCGCCCTGCCGCCAATGAGAGGCTATCGAACCGTGAATGATCATAATAAAAACACCGACGAGTCATCGGCGGACATGAGCGCCAATCGTTCTGAAACCAGGGGTCAGGATGAAAAATCCGGTAGAGCCCTGGTCTGGATGTATGCCATTGCCATCGTTGTTGGCTTGCCACTCATCTACCAGTTGGCCAAGTTCGTTCTCGCGCGCACCACGATGTAAGCACCAGGGGCTTATCACGCTGACGATCAGCGGCTTATAACCAGCGCTTGAAGCGAAAAAATACGCCGAGCAAACCGACGGCGCCGACGCAGATGGCCACCACAATCCAGAATGAGTCCTCGCTGTTAACGCCGGGCATGCCGCCAACATTGATGCCCATCAAGCCGGTAAAAAAGCCCAGCGGCAAAAAGATGGTGGCCACCACGGTGAACACATAGGAGCGCTTGTTGAGCTCTTCAGAAACGCGGGAGAGCAGTTCTTCCTGGGCCAGGGCCGCGCGATCACGAACCTCGTCGATGTCCTCGATATAGCGAATCAAACGGTCGTTGGCTTCGCGCAGCTCGAGGCGATTCATATCATGCAGCCAGCTTAACTTCTCTGCAGCCAGGCGGTTCATGGCTTCACGCTGCGGAGCCAGATAACGCCGGATGGTAATGCTTTGCCGGCGGAGTTGTGCAAGCTGCAAGCGGATGCCTTTGGTCTCACCTTCCAGAACCTTTTCTTCCAAAGCCAGAACCCGGTCATCGAAACTTTCGATGGTCTCGTTCATACGGGTAATGATGCGTTCCACCCAGGTCACCAGAATATCTGCGGCATCGACTGGACCATGACCTTCCTCCAGGGCGGCAAGCAGGTCCTCGGTAGAAAGCAGGCGCCGGCGCCGCGTACTGATTACCTTTTCCCCGTTGGTCCAGATGCGCACCGAAACCATGTCCTCCGGATGATCGCCATCGGTCAGGTTAAGCCCGCGCAGGGACAGCAGCAGGTTGTCTCCCCGGGTAATCGTTCGTGGACGGGTTTCATCGGACAATAGCGCGCCGGCGGCGATCTCATTAAGGCCACTCTCATCCCGTATCCAGGCCTGTACCGCCGGGTCGGTAAAGTTGAAGTGCAGCCAGAGACAGCCCTGCTCCGGAGTCCAGTCCTCGATCTTGTCCCAGGCAATCGTCCGGGCGCCGCCCTGGCCGTCAAGCACCAATGCATGCGCCAGCCCTTCCGGCGCTGTTGATTCAGACATATTTTTGGACCTCTCCCGCGGTGCGCCGTTACGCGCAGCATCCGCTGCATGTAGATGCTAAAGTCTGCCACAAATTGCAACACGTGCCCGAAGGAGACTGACTATGGCCGATTCACTGGAAACTATTAAGGCCTTATACGCCGCATTCGTCGCCGGCGATGTGCCTGTGATACTGGGTATTTTTGATGCACAAATCCAGTGGCTGGAGGCCGAGTCCGGCCCGCTGGCTGAAGCCAACCCCTATCTCGGTCCAATGGCGGTGGCAGAGGGTATTTTCATGCGCCTGGCAGGCGAAATCGAAAACTTCACGGTTAACGTTGAACAGTTATCCGGCGATTCACTTACCGTGACCGCCCAGGGGCGCTATCGGGGCACGGTCAATGCGACCGGCATAGAACTCGATGCGCAATTTGCCCATATCTGGACTATCCTCGAAGGCAAGATCACCGGTTTCCAGCAGTACACAGACACCCACCAGTGGCGCACCGCCTACGGCCGCTAGCGCCTGATTTACTCCGCCAGCAGGAAATCATTCGTGAGAAAAACCACTCAGGAACAAATCCGTGAGGCCATGGAACTGCAGCGGCAGGGCGACCTGGCCGGTGCCAAAGCCCGCTACACGGAGATCCTCGCCGGGTCTCCGGAAAACCCTGATGCGCTGCAACTGTCAGGCCTTGCCTCGATGCAGCTCGGCAAGGTTGACGATGCGGTGCTGCTCATTCAAAAGGCCGTTGACCTGGTTCCCGATCATCCGGTGCTGCGCAACAACCTGGGCCTGGCCATGCACAAGGCCGGCACCCTGGTGGCCGCAGCAGGGCAGTTGCAAAAGGCCCTGGAACTGCAGGAAGACTATGCCGGTGCCCATATGAACCTGGCCGCGGTTTACGCAGACCTGGGTGACCGCGAGAGCGCCCTGCAGCATGCACTCGAGTCCGTTGAACTGGATCCGAAACGCGCTGAAGCCTGGTTTAACCTGGGCTTGTTCCTGCTGGACCGGGTTGAATTGCCGCAGGCTATCGAGGCGTTTAATCGCGCACTGCTCAATCGGACCCGCTATGCCACTGCCGCGTCCAGCCTTCTTTACACGCTGAACCTGGCACCGCACCAGGACCCGCAACACATCGCCCGGGAGCATCGGCGCATCAGCGCCATGGTGTATGGCTCGAGCACCGCCAGACCTGTGCTGGAGCCGCAAGGCAGGCTGCGTGTCGCTTACCTGTCGGCTGATTTTCGCCGGCACGCGGTGAACCACTTCTTCGAGCCGTTGCTCAGCCACCATGACCGCGATCAGTTTCATATCAGCTGCTACAGCGACACAGAGCAACAGGATGATGTAACGGCCCGCCTGCAGGGCCTGGCAGACCATTGGCTGGACTGCCGGGGCCTGGATGACCAGGAGCTGGCCGAACGAATTCGGGCCGACAAGATCGATGTGCTCATCGATCTGGCAGGGCATACCAAAGGCAACCGGCTCGCAGTTCTGGCCCGGCGTCCTGCCCCGGTGCAGCTGGGTTGGCTGGGTTACCCCGCACATCCTGGACTCGAAGCGATTGATGCACAGCTGGTCAGTGACTATACGATTGAAAGGCTCGCCGGTACCGATGCCGGCCGGGGCTTACTACCGCTGCGGAACATTTTTGCCTGCTTCCAGCCAAAACACTCCACCCCGGCCATTGTCCCGCCCCCGGCTTTGGAGCGCGGCTTTGTCACCTTCGGCTCGCTGCACCGGCTGGAGAAAATCAATGAAGACGTGGTGGCGTGCTGGGCGCAGTTGTTGAATGATCTACCCAATACCCGGCTGTTGATGGTCCGCGACCAGCTGGACCCCTGGCATCGCCGGCGGCTTCTTGGTCAGTTCCGCGCCCATGATATCGGTGAGGAGCGCGTCGAGCTGATGCCGGCGCATGAGTCAGGTGGCAGCTTCCAGGAGTTCTGGGCAGAAATTGATATCTACCTCGACTGCTTTCCCTGGTCGGGTCACACGATGGCGTGCCATGCCCTGTGGGCCGGCGTGCCGGTTGTCACCCTGCAGGGTCAGAGCCATGCCTCACGCATGGTTGCCAGCGTGCTTGTGGCCATGGGAAGGGCTTCGTGGGTGGCCGACAGCGAGGAAGAATATCGTGCCGTGGCCGCCGGGCTGGCGACGGACATCACCACCCTGACGCAAACCCGGGAAATACTCCGCGGGCAGATGGCCGGCTCACCGGTTACTGACGGTCAGGGTTTTGCCAAAGATTTTGAATCAACAATCCGCTCATGCATACAAAACCTCCGCAGCCGCGAAGCAGACTGAAGCGGACTGAAGCCCTGGAAATCCAGCGGAGAAGCGGGCGTCAAACAATCGTCCGCCGGGCCGCATCTTCCATATTTGCAATCCGTCAGTGTTTACAATCATGCCGCGCGGCGCGCTCTGCCGCCCAGCTGATGGTGTCCGGGTGGATCGTATCGCCACCTTCCAGCTCCCAGAAAAAAGGCTGGCGTTGAATCTGCTCCGGCCAGGTCTGATTCATGGTCGCCGCTTCATAGAGAGCGCCGTTGATCATGGTGGCGTGCACGTATTCGCTGCGCCGCAGGTCCTCAAGCGGGTTGCCGTCTATCACTACCAGATCTGCGAGCTTGCCCGCCTCGATGGAGCCGATATCGTCCAGCATGCCGAAGGTCCAGGCACCGTTGTAGGTCGCCGAACGTAATGCTTCCCAGGGGGTGAAGCCACCCTGCTCCAGCATCCACATCTCCCAGTGCAAGGCGAGGCCTTCGCGCTGTCCGTGAGCGCCCGTGTTGACCTTCACACCCAGGTCATTGAGTTGCTTCGCAGAAGAAGCCACATGGATATGGTTATAGTGCGAATCAGGCGCAGTCTGACGACGTATCGAACGCGGCTCTACACGTGATTTCGGCGTATAACGAAGTAGCCGTTCGTTCTTCCAGACCTCGGTCCGGTCATACCAGAAGCGCTCGCCTTCCATC
The DNA here is from genome assembly GCA_942491555.1 of uncultured Gammaproteobacteria bacterium. Classification (GTDB taxonomy): domain Bacteria; phylum Pseudomonadota; class Gammaproteobacteria; order Xanthomonadales; family SZUA-36; genus Marinihelvus. Next base: position 65,529 of record CALOBN010000002.1, on the reverse strand, counting down.
CCACCAAAGGAAACACCCAGTGTGGGCGTGTAAGCGGTTTCTGTCTGAGACCAGAGCTGCAAGACATCATCGTAGATATGCTTGATGGTCATCGAATGCTCGATGGTGGTGTGACCGTCCACGATTTCATTCATGTTGTGCTGGAACTTCATGCCGCCTTCGGGCACTACCATCACACCCAGTTCGTGTCCGGCCGCGACCAGCATCTGCCGTGAGTCACGCCGCGGCAGTTGATAACTCTTTACCGAAATGGCACCGACGTCCTGCATGCGCTGCATGTGAAACAACGCCTCATCCTGGTCACCAACCCTGGTATTGGCCCGGTTGCTGCGGGCGCCGTACAAAATCGTGCCGGTAGAGAAAATTCGTGGCGCCACGATTTTGCCTGCCTTTTGATACTCGCTGGCGGCAAAGATGTCGGTGGTGTTATTGCTCGGGTCATGGATGGTGGTCACCCCGAAAGCCAGGTTTGAATACTGCATCCAGTTCTGCTGTGGGATCAGCCCGTCACGCGCCATACCGCCGTGGGCATGTGCATCAAAAAAGCCGGGCAGGATGGTCTTGCCAGCGGCATCAACCACGGTCGCACCGGCAGGAACCGCCGTGCTGATGCGGGGGCCTGCGGCAAGGATCCGGTTGCCCTCCACGACGACCGTGCCGTCTTCGATCACTTCGCGCGTACCGCTCCAGGCATCACGCATCGTTACAACACGCGCACCGACAAACGCCATGGTATCCCCATGATTGCTGCCGGATGCCTCAAAGCCGATATCGATACCCGCATCCTCCGGGCGCGGCTCATTGGCGTCACCGAGAAACTCGAATGCCTCATCCAGACGGCTGTCGTAAAGTATGGGGCCGCGACTCCAGGTCACCGTATCCGAATCCTGCCAGGCGAGAAAACCACCGGCACGGGCTGAGAGCTGCCGTACCGGCAGCGCTTCGGCTGAAGCGGACAACTGCGTTACCTTGCCGGTTTCTATCAGTGGCGCCACGTACACATTGTGCGCCTCGATAAATGCCACCCAGCGACCGTCGGGTGAAGGCGTCATGGCGACCATTTTCTTGCCCTCGACATGGGTCCGTCTGTCCTGACCGCGACGATCCATGCTATTGAGCTGCAAACCACTGCCGCCGCCGGTGACATACCAGATTCGCTCACCATCGGCGCTGAAGCCCGGCATACTGCCTTCCCCGGATATCTGTCGAACACTTTCACCATCTTCAGAAGCGATATAAATGCCCGGTTTCAGCGACCACAGTGGCGATAGCAAATAGCCACCACCGATGCGACGAAATACAATCTCTTCGCCATCTGGCGAAAAGGCCGGCTCCACGTAATTACCCCGCTCACTGGTCACCGCACGGCTGCGACCACTGCGCAGGGTGGCCACCCGTACCTGGCCCTGCTGACTGTCTGACCAGGTCGTGTAAACCACCTTTTTGCCATCCGCAGAAAAAGCCGGCCAGCTCTCGAAAACATCTTCGCTGTCGGTCAGGCGCTGAGCCACGCCGCTTGGCAGGTCGCGGCGCCAAAGCACGCCGAGGGCTTCAAAGACCACGGTTTCGCCATCCGGAGACACCACGGGCCAGCGGGGCATGCGCACCGGAAAGCTGTCCGCGGCTACCTCTACCTTCTCACGTAACACCGCTTGCACCTTGCGGGTAGTGTTGATCTGCAGGGGAATGTTGCTCACTTCCCGGCTTGCCACATCGATGCGATGCAACTGCCCTCCCGACCAGAACACAATGGCGGAAGCATCCGGCAACCAGGCGAAGTTTGGCGCGTTGCCTTCCGTGCCGGAAGTTTCCTGCAAGTCCCGTTCAAAATCGGTAAAGATTGCGGTCTCCAGACCGGACTCCAGATCCTTGATATAAAGAGCCGACTTGAGATCAACGAGTCGCTTCACGAAGGCGAGATAGCGGCCGTCCGGGGAAGGCACGGGGCGCACTGCACCTCCGGGGCCGGAAACGAACGTATCGACCTCCCCGTCCTGGCGGTCATAGCGCTGGATAACAAAAATCTGTCCGGTCGCATCCTTGCCGTACTCCCAGACGCGGCCGGGCGTGGTGTCCTGGGCGAAATACACATAACGTCCGTCATGTGAGAACGCCGGGTCTGCCTGGTTCTTCTGGTCCTCGTCACCAAAGGGGCGTTCAGTCAGCTGCAGACCATCACCCTCACCCCCGGCCAGAAACATCCAGATCTCACCGGCGGCGATGCTGCGGCTGCCCATAAACGACTTCTTGCCAGCCAGGTAGCGGCCATCCGGGCTCCAGGCCGGGTTGTGCACCAGGTCATAGCGCTCGCGACTTACCTGGCGAAGATTGCTGCCATCCGCATTCATCACCCACAGGTTGTCCGCACCGCCGCGATCCGACACAAAGGCAATGTGCGCACCATCCGGGCTATAGGTCGGCTGGAAGTTCCAGGCAATGTCATTCGTCAGCGCTGTAGCATTCCCGCCCGTGATCGGCAGGGAGTACAGATCTCCGAGCATGTCAAAAACAATGGTTGACCCGTCCGGTGACACGGTCACATTGGACCAGGTGGTTTCCTGCGTATTGATTTCGATGGAGCGCCATTCCCCGCCGGGCTCGTTCACGGTCCAGCCATCGGACTCCCCTGAGGCAGAGGCGTTCAACCCAGACATGGCGAGAACCAGTCCGGAAACGATCAGGCTAAACCGCACAACTTTAAACAGTGCAAACTCCATTGGGCTAACTCCATATGATCAATAGTGAAAACTGCCGGTCAATGTACCGGGCGAGCTCACTATAGCGAAGTCCATGCGCTGTTGAAGCCATTCAGGCAGGGTTTGTATAAGGCCGTTAAACCGGAAAAGAAAAGGCCGGTCAGCACCAAGGCTGACCGGCCGTTTCCAGCCCCGAGAGGAAGTCTCAGTGGGTTTGCGTCACACTGTCGCCGCTGTCGTCCCGGGCTGGTTTGTGTCCAAACCAGCCGCCGATGCGGCGACGTACCCTGGCCGACAGTCGCGTGACGTCAACACCAATGCCATACAAGGCAGGCACCAGCAACAGGGTGACAAAGAACGCGATAAACACACCAAAACACAGGGAGGTCACGATCGGGATCAGGAATTTCGCCTGAATCGAGCGTTCGAACATCATCGGCATCAGGCCAACAATGGTGGTAACCGTGGTCAGCAGTATTGGCCGGAACCGGGCTACTCCGGCATTGATTACCGCCTCCAGCGCATCCTCACCTTTGGCGCGCAAGCGATTCGTGTAGTCGATCAACACCAGGTTGTCGTTCACCACGACACCAACAGCCGCCGCAATGCCGAAGTAGCTGAACATGTTGATACTCATGCCCAGCGCAAAGTGACCGAGAATTGCACCGGCAAAAGCAAACGGCATCGCGACCATGATCAGTAGTGGCTGGAAGTAGCTGCGGAAGGCGATGGCGAGCAGCCCGAACATGGCGAACAGCGCCATCACATACTTGTTGCGTAACTCGCGCATGAAACGCGCTTCACCTTCGGCCTGACCAACAGAACCGCGCTCAATGCCCGGATAGCGCTTCTCCCATTCCGGGAAGAAGTTCTCGTCGAGATCCTCATTGATATCGCCGCGTACATCGTCTTTCAGGTCAGCCGATATGCGCGCCGCACGATTACCATTCCAACGCTGGATCCGCTTGATGCCGGGTGCATACTCGAGCTCTGCTACCGACAGCAAGGGAACCTCGCGACCATCAGCCGTGCGCACACGGAAATGTTTCAGGCTCTCGATAGACTGCCGTGATTCGATCGGGTAGTGCACCATAACCCGCACATCCTGGCCGTTCCGCGGCAAACGCTGTACCTCTTCACCGTAGTAGGCCTGGCGGACCTGGCGGGTCACATCGGCCATGGTCAGGCCGAGCTTCTGCGCATTGGGCTTGAGGATAATGCGAATCTCTTCCGAAGCACTTTCCAGGTTGTTGCGGACGTCGTAAAGGGACTCGTAGGTCCGCAGCTGTGCTTCAACGTCGTTAACGGCCGCGCGCAGAACGTCGAGATCCGAATGCCGAATCGAGAGTTCGAAACCCGGATCGCCACCATTCTGGGTGTAATCCACGGATACTTCTTTCGCATCGGGCACATCGCCCATCAACTCGCGCAGGCGGATGGAGGCTTCCTTGGCGCTCATATCACGGGTTTCCGGTGGCGCCAGTTTGACGATCGCCAGCACCGAATCACGCCGTGAACGCGTGTACCAGTTTTCGATCAGCTGTTTCTCGCCCTGCGTGCGCTCATCTACCTCCTCGACAAGACGCAATTCCGCATCCTGCAGCTGCGCGAGTATTTCCAGGGCACGGCTGTAGGGTGCACCTTCAGGCAGGGTGACATTAACGATGATCTCGTCGGATTCAATCTCCGGCATAAAGGCGGTCTTGACCCAACCGGTGGACATCAACCCGAAGCTGATGACGAGCAGCGCAACAAACACGCTCGTGGTCAGGTACCGCCGACGGACCGAGAATTCACCAATGCCGCGATAGTGATTTTTGGCAAAATTGATAATTCCGTCAGACACAGCCTTCTGGAAATGTCCGAAGCGCCCGATCTTCTCATCATCACGCGGCTGCATATTGCGCAGATGGGAAGGGAGGATAAACAGGGACTCGACCAGGGAAAATCCTAAAGCGAGGATAACCACCCAGGTGATATGTCGGGTAAATTCGCTGGTCCCGCCGGACAGGAACAACCAGGGCAAAAAGGCAATGATGGTCGTCAGCACGGCGAATATTACCGGTTTGGCGACCAGCTGCGCGCCGGAAATGGCAGCGCCGGCACCACCACCGATGCGGTGTGACTCCGAGTGAATTCCCTCACCCACCACGATGGCATCATCAACCACGATGCCCAGCACCAAAAGAAAGGCGAAGGTGGAAATCATGTTCAGTGATACACCCACCGTCGGCAGCAGCACGAAGGCACCGGCATAAGCCGTGGCGATACCCGCCGCAACCCAGATGGCGACTTTGGGGCGCAAGGTCATCATCAACACGACGAACACCAACAACAGACCGAGACCTGCGGATTTGCCAATGGTTGACATACGGCCTTTGAAATCTTCCGCCTGATCGGTCCATAACGTCAGCTCGGCACCCGGCGGTAAACTCTCCTTGCGTTTGGCAATCCATTCGCGAATGGACTCGGAGGCAGTGACAATGTCCATGGTTTCCGTGGTCATTACCTGCAGCAGCACCGCCGGCTCGCCGTTAAGCGTGGCCAGAATCGGATTGTCTTCGAACCCGTCCAGAACGGTAGCAACATCGCCGACACGGATCGTGCCGCCACCGGCAGACTGGCGAATCACGATGTCCGAGAAATCCGCCTGGGTATCTGCCTGGCTGCGAACCTTGAGCTGGTAGGTGCCTACTTCGGTCCGGACCGAGCCGGATGACTGGTTAATAGAGCTGTTGCGAATAGCGGTTGCCACCTCGTTGAAGCTCATGCCATATCGACGCAACTGCTCTTCGCTGACCTGGATGGAAACTTCTTCGCGACGTGTGCCGAACAGCTCCACAATGGAAATGGCCGGCAGGACTGCTGCCTCGCGTCGTAATTGCTCGGCAAGGCGCTTGAGTTCGCGTTCGCCCAGATCGCCGCTGACGGCAACCCGGATAAACTCATTGCGATTTACCCACTGGCGAACCTGGGGCGGTTCAATATCACGCGGAAAGGATGAAATGGAATCCACGCGAATCTTCACATCGTTCATGAATTGCGTGAAGTTCGCATTCTGATTGGCAAGAATATAAACCCCGCCATAGGATTCAGCCGAAGTGGAGCGGACCCACTCAATGTTATCCAGGTCACTTACCGCTTCTTCGATGCGGGCCACAATCTGCTCTTCAACTTCCTGCGGCGCCGCACCTGGCCAGGTCACCTCGATCTCAAGGCCCGGAAAGCGGACATGAGGATCCATTTCGCGCTCCATGGAGGTGAATCCAAAGAAGCCGGAAACAATAATTCCGATCATCAGCAGGTTGGCAGCAACCGGGTTACGCACCCACCATTCAATCAGGCCATTCATGGCTTATCTCCCTCAGGTGGCCGATTCAGCCCTGGGCTTCGCGAAAAATAGGTTCAACTTCCATGCCGTCAACTGCATTCGGAAGGGTCGAGGTAACCACTTGCTCTCCCGCGCTGACCCCGCCTGCAATCAGCACGCGATCACTGGATGTGGAAACCACCTTAACGGTGCGAATCTCCAGCCGGTTTTGCTTATTGATCACATAGACCACGTTGTCGTTGCGCAAAGCCAGGCGTGGCATGATGATGACATCCTGCGAATCAGCGCCGCTGAGCTGCGCATTCACAAACAGACCGACCGCCATCGGCATGCCATCAGATGCGCCTTCTCCGTAAGGGTCACGCACCTCGGCGGTTACATAGATCAAGCGCGTTTCGTTATCGACCGCAGCATTAACCCGCATGACGCGCCCGTCCCAGGCATATTCGCGATTGCCGACCCGCGAGGTGAGCTTTACACGGGGTGCAGTCTCGTAGCTCGGCGCCATGTAACCCATCGGCAGATTGAGTTCGGCCAGCTGAAGGTCAGTCAGGGGCAGGCGGACTTCAACAGAGTCGCTGCTGAAAACCGTGCCCAGGGAAACTCCGGCGTTCACAAATTGACCGATACCCACATTGCGGTCACGCACATGTCCGTCGAATGGCAGACGAATCTCGGTACGCTCCAGGTTAAGTTGGGCCTGGCGCAGATCGGCTTTAGCGCTTGCCAGCATGGCTTCGGCCTGGGCGACCTGGGTGAGATTCAGGGAAAAATCGGTTGGCTCCTCACCGGCACGGCGTTTCCCGGCCCATTCTTTTTCCTTGATATCGCGGGTTGCCAGTTGCCGTTCGACCTCGGTCTGGGCCTGGGCCACGGCGGCCTGCGCGCGAATCAGGGCAAGCTGATAATCCGTGTCATCAATTTTCATCAGCAGCTGACCGGCGGCGAATTCCGCCCCGGAGCTGAAGCTTTCCGAGAGACTGACAATGCGACCGGATACCTGCGGGATCACATCAATCTGCGTTTTGGGGCTAACCTCACCCTGCGTGACCACCTCTACCTGCACAGAGTCGGCACGCGCCTCGTCAACATAGAGAGAAATAAGGCGCGTCTCGTCGTCTTTCTTTTCAGGCTCGGGTCGCGCCGAAGCGAGACCCTTGACGACCAAAACGCCAAATATAAGTACAAGCAACGGCGCGGAAATTTTCAGCAATTTTTTCACAACAGACCTCATCTCATTAATCCCTCGGGTTCATGTGCCGGCTTTTTTAACGCGGCCGTCTTCATTCGCGCTGCCAACGGCAGCACAGGTATCCGCAACCCTGTGAGTTAAGCCCGTGTCTTTTTCTGGTTTTGGTCCGTTTCTGGTTTCGGACCGACATCGGGCAGGGGTATGAGACCACAGGCAACGATGCAAGACATGGGCCGAAAGTCAGGAGTTGGCGGGACGGCGACAAACCGAAATTCAGACCGCCGATGGCATTTTTCACGCCTTACTTCCTGCTTCCTTACCCTTTTGACGCGCATCAGCAACCAAAAGTTACATTGCTACCTGAAAAAGTTTTACCGGTGAACTGAAGTCCGCAATGGCTTAAAGTGGGAACGACCGCAGCTGGGGATCACCATGAGGATCGGGGGCCTGAACAGAACACCAGGAGTTGCGGTTTTTACCGCTCTGACCCTGTTTGGCGTGGCCGATGTAATGGGCGTGGAGCCTGCCGGGCCTGTGCAGCCCCCGGACAGCACCCAGGAGCTGGAGTCACCCAGCACCAGCGAAACGTCGCAATCATCCTCCCCCGCCAACCCCGAAGCGGAGCTGAATGAGGCGCTGCGCCGGGTGCAGGAGCCCTTTAACGAGGGTTCGTTAACGAAAGATCTGCCCGAAGACGAGGGCGATAAGGACCTGTGTGACTCAGACTACTCGGAACCTTATTGGCAGGAAGATACACAGGAATTCTTTCGCGGCATTACCTGCCATACCGTCCGTTGGTTCGATGGCCTGTTCGGTGACGAGATCGATTACCCGGAAGAAAGCGTCAACGGCCTGGTAACCGCCGGAGGCTCCTGGGACGAATACGAGGGGTTTGATAGCCGTCTTCGCTTCCGCGTGCGGATGCCATTGCCAAACTGGAATAACCGCTGGAGCCTTCTCCTCGACCGGGGCGATGACAATGCGATCATCTCCGACACGGAAACCCAGAGCCAAATGTTTTATAACCCCGGTCTGATCAATCGTCAGAATGACGACTCGCTTTTACTCGGTCTTGGCGGCCGTCCGAGGGATGGACGCAAGGGCTGGGACTGGTCGGTCGGCGCCAAACTGCGCAGCACACCGGTGCCTTATGTTCGCACTCGCTGGGACTACTACCGCGCCTACAGCCCGGAAACAGACCTGCGCTTTCGTCAGACGTTTTTCTGGCGTAATGATGACGGTTTTGGCGCAACGGCCAGGGCCGATCTGACCCATGCACTTAATGAGCAGGATGTTCTGCGCCTGGAAAGTGTTGTGACTTACGCCGAGGAATCTTTCGGCGCGGAATGGTACATCGGGCATACCTGGTACCACCTGATGCGTGATCGCCGGGCTTTTTCCCTGCTCACTTTTGCAACCGGCGAATCGGACGGTCCGGTGTCGATGAGAGATGCCGGATTTAACTTTATCTGGCGCCAGAACCTCACCCGTGACTGGATATGGATCTCCTATGGCCCGTCCTTGACCTGGCCGCGATTTGAGCCTGAAGACAAACGCGAGCTGACCCTGGGATTTGGTGTATGGGTCGAAATGGAGTTTGGCAACTGGAGCTACTGAGACACCGGCAGGTTTGCCCTGGAAGCAGGGTTGGTGTCCGGATATCAGTATCAAGGCCTTGAAAAGAGCTATATACCGGGCACTTGTAATTATTCTATAGTCCTATAGAATTCGCGCCTGCAATCCATGCAGGGCGAACCTATGCAAAACCCGGACTCACCGAAATACCAGCAGCAAAAACTCAGTGCGATTCGTGCTGCTGCTGCGGTGTTTGCGCGCAAAGGCTTCCATGGTGCCAGCACTACCGATATTGCAGCCGAGATGGGTATCAAGCAGGGCAGCCTCTATTACTACTTCAAGTCCAAGGAGGACGCGCTGGCCGAGGTATGCCTTTACGGCATTCGTGAGTACGTGCAACGCATGGAAGAGATTGCGGTCAGCAAGCAGTCTTTCGAAGACCGGCTGCTGGCGACAGTGAGCTCGCACCTGTCCAGTTACCGGGAGAAGAACGAGGCACTCAAGGTTCACAACGATGAGCGCCTCTATCTGTCAGAGATTCGCCGTAAGAAGCTCAAACAGCTCGGCAGCCACTACCGCAAGCTGCTCGAAGGTATTTTTGAAGAAGCTGTCGAACACGGCGCACTTAGGGCGGGACTGGACAGTCATTTTGCAGCGCAGTCCGTGATTGGCATCTGTAATGCCTGGGGTGAACTGATTGTTCGTGACCCGGAGCTGGATGTTTTCGAAGTTATCAACAAGGTCACAGACCTGCTGCTGAACGGCATTGTGCCAGCAACACAGACCCCGGCATCAAGCAGTCTCTGACAACCGCCTGACCAACCATCAAATACGCAAAGGAATATCGCAATGGGCGCTTTCAAAGAACCACACGGCGGCGAGCTGACCGAACTCTATCTCGCACCAGCGGCCGCCGAGGCGGAAAAAATCAAGAGCAAGGATTACGCCTCATGGGACCTGAGCCAGCGACAGATCTGTGACCTTGACCTGCTGCTCAATGGCGCGTTCTCGCCACTGGATGGTTTTCTTGGTAAGGCAGACTTTGACTCGGTGTGCAGCAATATGCGCCTGGCCAGCGGTGTACTGTGGCCCATTCCGATTACCCTGGATGTCAGCGAGGCGTTTGCCGGCAGTATTTCAGCCGGCCAGACCATCGCCCTGCGTGACCCGGAAGGCGTGCTGATCGCGACCCTGGAAGTGTCTGATATCTGGCAGCCCGACAAGAACCAGGAAGCAGAACAGGTCTATGGCACCACGGACGACACCCATCCGGCAGTCAATTACCTGTTTAATCGCGCAGGGCCGTTTTATCTTGGCGGCAAACTGCGGGGTGTCGAAGCACCCACCTACTACGATTTCAAAGCATTGCGCGAGACGCCTGCCGAGGTTCGTGCGCGCTTTGCCAAACTTGGCTGGCGCAAGGTCGTGGCTTTCCAGACCCGTAATCCCTTGCACCGTGCCCACCAGGAACTGACCTTTCGGGCTGCCCGCGAAGTAGAGGCCAATCTGCTGATCCACCCGGTGGTGGGCATGACCAAACCAGGGGACATCGATCACTTTACCCGCGTGCGCTGCTACGAACATGTTCTTGAGCAATACCCGGAACAGACCACCACGCTAAGCCTTCTGAACCTCGCCATGCGCATGGCCGGCCCGCGTGAGGCGTTGTGGCACGCCATCATCCGCAAAAACTACGGGTGTACGCATTTCATTATCGGACGGGACCATGCCGGACCGGGCAATGATCGCGACGGCAATCCTTTCTATGGTCCCTACGACGCCCAGGAACTGTTTCGCGAATATGAGGAAGAACTGGGTATTTCCATGGTGCCGTTCAAAATGATGGTCTACGTGGCAAACCGCGCCGAGTACATGCCTGCCGATGAGACCTCGCCCGAGGACACGGTACTGGACCTTTCCGGCACCGAGTTTCGTCGCCGCTTGCGCGAGGGGCTGGATATTCCCGAGTGGTTTTCCTACCCGAAGGTGGTCGCAGAATTACGCCACGCGCACCCGCCCAAGGCGGAGCAGGGTTTCACTACGTTCTTTACAGGGTTATCAGGCTCAGGCAAATCAACCATCGCCAATGCCTTAATGGTCAAACTGCTCGAAGACGGCCGGCGTCCGGTTACCCTGCTCGATGGGGACGTGGTGCGCCAGAATCTGTCCAGCGAACTGACTTTCTCCCGCGAACATCGCGATCTCAATATCCTGCGCATTGGCTATGTCGCGAGCGAGATAACCAAGAACCGTGGCATCGCGATCTGTGCACCGATTGCCCCCTATGCCAAAACGCGGCGCCAGGTCCGGGAAATGATTGAACCGCTGGGCGGCTTTTTTGAAGTCCATGTCGCAACGCCCATCGAGGTTTGCGAGCAGCGCGACCGCAAGGGGTTATACGCCAAAGCCCGGGCCGGCCTCATCAAAGGTTTCACCGGTATTGATGACCCTTACGAGGCACCGGAACATGCCGAGATTGTTATCGACACCAGCGAACTGACACCCGACCTCGCCGCGCATCGCATCCTGATTACCCTGGAGCGTCACGGTTATCTGCGCTGAGCGGGGCAAATACCATCAAGCTTTACAGGGGCGCCTCGCGGGGCGCCTTTTTTTATGCACGAAAGTGAACACGGAGTTTATTCGGCACACTACGAAATGATTAACCCGCTGGCTTTCACGCCTCTTTTCCAAAAAAAACAGTCCAGCTTGATTTTTTGTTAAAACAACGTTGTAATGTCAGAGCTCGAAAACAAAATCATGATCGCTCACAGTCATAGAAAAGCTTTTGGAGAACCCACCTGATGAAGACGGCAAGAGTTTTACAAGGCCTGCTCCCACTTCCGCTCGCTCTTTCCTGCTCACTGGCTGTAGCCCAGGGTATTGGCAGTGAAGGTGCCCAGTCGGACGCCATTTTAGAAGAAGTGCTTGTTACCGCTAACCGCCGGGTTTCCGATCTGCAAACCACGCCGATCGCGATCACAGCGCTTACCGGTGAAGGACTTGACCAGTTGTTCGCGCGGGATATCGGCGATATCGCGCTGCTGACACCAAACTTCTCATCGGCCAGCGTCACCGGGTTTAACGCGGCAGGGTTCGCCATTCGTGGCGCAGGACAGACCGATATCCTGGTTTACTGGGAGCCGCCGGTTGGGGTTATCGTTGATGATTTCGTGATACCGCAGGTTCAGACCCAGCTGCTCGCACCGTTCGACATTGAAAGCGTCGAGGTTCTGCGCGGCCCACAGGGCACGCTGTTTGGTAAAAACACGACGGCTGGCGCGGTCGTTGTCAGGACCAAGAAGCCCCAATTGGAAGAAACCACCGTGGATGCCCGTGTGCGTGTCGGTAACTATGGCGTGCTGGAGCCGCGCCTGGCAGTCAACCTGCCGATCGGTGATACCGTTGCTTTCCGCCTGGCCGCCATGTCCCAGGACAGCGACGGCTACTACCGCAACGGCAAGGTCAGCCCGGGGCAGGTAACCGAGCCCACCAACGAGCGCATTGGCGGTACTGACGTATTGAATGCGCGGGCAAAATTACTCTGGGAGCCAACGGAAAACCTGACCGTGTTGTTCCAGTACGAATATCTGAAGGACCGCAGCGATTCACCGCCCGCGGTTAATACCACGGATCCCAATTCTCCCCAGGCCTTTAACTTTATTGGCTTTCCGGGAATTACCGGTGGTGAACCACTTGACCAGGCGGGCATCTCAAACCGCGACTTTATCGCCGGCCCCGGTTCGGAGCCCACAGGCCTGAATATGACCGGTGGACACCAGATTGACGTGGATGGTTACTACCTCAATATTGACTGGGAATTTGGTGACTACATTCTCAGCTCGGTCACCGGTCAGCGTAACCAGGATTCCAGGCTTCCGAGTACCTACACGGGTGAGCGCTTTGCTTCAATATTTGACGCCACGCGCGATGATGAGCGGGAGACCTTCCAGCAGGAATTGCGCCTGGCCTCTTACTTCAGCGGCCCGACCAACTTTGTTGCCGGTATTTTTTACCAAACCGACAAGACCAGCTTCAACGTACTGCAATACCTGGGCCTTCTCGACTTTTTTGGCACTGGCGTTCCCGGGGTACTGGATAACGACAATCCATTGATCATCAGCAATAACCAGGACATGGAATCACTGGCCGGGTTTTTTGACATGACCTACGACTTTGCCGATACCTGGCAAATTGCCGGCGGAGTTCGCTATACCCACGAGGAGAAAAAGTTCTTCTCGCGTCCCGGCACACCGATTGTGCTCTATGGCCAGACACCGGGCGACTACCCCTTTGATCCGAACAACATCAACCAGTTCCCGTGCACTGACACGACACCGTGTCAAACGGACGAACAGACCTGGGATGAGCCGACTTACCGGATCATGTTGTCTAATCAGTTCAGCGACAATGTGTACGGTTATTTCAGCTATGCCCATGGCTTCAAGTCCGGGGGCTACTCAGACCAGGCAGGCTCAGGACTGGATGTGCCGCTGTCCAGAACGGCCTATCAGCCGGAAGGGGCTGATTCCTTTGAATTTGGCGCGAAAATGGATCTGATGGATGGGCGGGCCCGTCTGAACACAGCCGTCTTCTATGTCACTTACGAGGACATGCAGCGCGCAGCCATCGCCAGCACAGCGGCGGGCTTACAGGAAACCGTGGTCTTCAACGCCGCGGAAGTTCCGGCCTACGGTCTGGAGCTTGAGGGTTCATTCCTGATTACTGACGAGCTCGTGTTACGCGGCAACCTCGGTTGGCTGGATGCCAGCTACGACGAGTTCCTGCTCGATCTCGACCTGGACGGCACGCCTGATCAGGACTTGAGCGGCCGTCCGGTCACCCGGGCGCCGGAATGGACTGCCGGACTCGACCTGACCTGGACCACCAACCTGTCCAACGGGTCGCAACTCCGAACCTTCGGTGGTGTTTACTACGAGGACGAGAACACCTTCTACTACTCGGGTGATGGCGAACAGTTCGATACCTTTATCGAGGCGCGCACGCTGCTTGATGCCAACATTACCTGGACAGCGCCACGAGGTGACTGGTGGGTATCCCTGTATGGCAAAAACCTGACGGATGAACGCTACAAGAGCGCATCCCAGTACGTTGGCGGACTGTGGACATTCTCAACCTACGCTCCACCGTTAACCTACGGTGTGGAAGTAGGCGTATTCTTCGACCGCTGAAGTCTTACTAAGCTCAACCAGAAAAAGCCGGCCTTGAGCCGGCTTTTTTTGTCTTCCGGTGACTGAGTAAACCGTACGTCTTTGTTGGCGGTTGTGGCGGGGTGTCAGGTTCTTTCCGGGCGGACTTTCGGCCTTCGGCTTCCCTCACTCTCCTGCGCTTGGCGGGGTCGGCTGCACAAATCATCCTGATTTGGGCAGCCTCATTTCGCCCTCCCTGGCGAAATGACCCCGGTCGCTGCGGGTCGTTCGGCTCAAGCCCTTTATTGCCCGAAAAGAACCTGACACCCCGCCACAACCTGCATCGAGGCCGCCGGGCTTACCTTTCCTCCACCTAAAGCCCCATAAGAACGGTTTTACCTTTCCCCTTTCCTTGCAGGTCGGGAATACCCCTAAGCCTCCACCCTTCCGAGAGTTCGGGTGGACGGCAGCAACAGTAACGGGGCAAAAAGAGGGGTCAGTTCACAAGTGAAGGTAGAGGTAAGGCGGCGTGGGCGGTATGGGGATGAGTGCGTTGGAGGTATTGCGGTATCGAGGTAGAGCTCGGCTTTCTGCGATGCAGGGGTGGGCGCGGGTGCTTCGGGTGCCGGGCCATTAGGGCTGGAGCCGAGAGAGATGGAGCGACTGGGGTTATTTCGCCAGGGAGGGCGAAATAAGGTCACCCAAATCAGGATGATTTGTGTGACCGACCCCACCAAGCGAAGGCGAACGAGGGAAGCCGAAGGCCTCTAGTCAGGCCCGGCACCCGAGGCACCCGCGCCTACCCCGGTCAACCAGACTCTGAACTCGAGTCGCGAAAACCGCGTTATTTCTCGCCGTTTATATATCGATCCAGTTCGACGTGGAAATGACGCAGGCGTTGCTCCTGTTCGCTGAGCATTGCGCCGGTGAAACCGCGTGAGCGGATGCCTTGTTGTACGACCGGCAGAAGCGCTGCGTCCTGGTCGAGGACGAGGCCGAGGTTGGCGGGCTCGCCGATGCCGACGTATTCGGTATCGGGTCGGAAATCACCGCTGGTGTCGACGTCTTCCGGGAGACCCATCCAGCCGGGTACCGAGTAGTCCGGATCATCGACCGGCCGGACCAGGGTCATGGTGTCGTAGAAGAATTTTTCGGGATCGGTCGGGTGCGGCATAAAGCGCATCAGGAATACACCCTCCGGATGCATGCCAATCTGCACATTGGGGAATACGCCGGTTGCCCAGCTATCGGTGAGCTGGCCGTCGGTGAAATGGTCGTAATCCAGCCCCACCCGGTCCGCCCGCTCGCGTTTGGCCCGGGCAATGGCCGCCCTGACTTCGCGCGCAGTACCCTCAAAATCCCCGGGCTTCATGCTGGCCTCGGCCATCATGTATTGCAGGCTTGGGTTGATGGAGTCCTGGTCTTCCTGGCGTTGCGTCTTGACCGCAATCGGCACCAGCATGCGGCTGAAACCATGCGGATACAGATCTACCTGGACGCCCATATCGTCCATCACGTCCTGGGTTTCCGGATGGACCGCATGCAGGTGATAGGTCTCGTAAAACGCATCCACACCGGTTTTCCAGTTGGCCGCCCATTCGGACACCACGTGACGGACACAAACCATCTTGTCGAGTTCGTAGGTTTCCAGGTAGCCCTCGGGCAGACCCAGGCGCTCGTCCAGCGGCGGCGCGTCGTCATCGAGGTTAATAAAGATCAGCCCGGCTTTTTGTTCGCAGCGTACCTCCGTCATGCGGATGTTCGGACACAGGGCACCTTCCTTGAAGGTTTCCTTGTCGGTAACGTGGGTGCATTCGCCCTCCAGGTTGTAACGCCAGGAGTGAAAGGAGCAGGTGAACTGCATAACACTGCCCCGGTCGTTGTGGACCAGGCGGTTGCCGCGGTGTGCACAGACGTTATAGAAGGCTTTCACGCTGTCATCTTCCTGGCGCACGATGACGATGCTCTCATGGCGTAAACGAAACACGGAATAGTCGCCAGGCTCCGGCAGGTCCGATTCAATCGCCGCTATCAACCACACCCGGGTCCACAGGCGGTCCCACTCCTGCTCCATGTATTTCGGGTCGTAATAAGGCTCGGAGGGAATCAGCCCATTTCCGTTATCTACATAAGGCTGCTTGGCTTCGAGGTTATCGGGCCCGGCGTTCGGATCGATTTGCCAGCTTTCAACAATATTCAGTTTCATTTTGCTCATGACTCTGTCCTCGCTCAGGCCGCCTGGTTAGCGCCGAACTCGCAATAAGGCTCTTTTTGCACCAGCCCAAATGCAAACGACATTTTGACCAGGCCAACGATCACGCCCAGGCACAGACCCAGGTTCAGGATCTGCTCGGCAGTGAAGTGGCGGCTTAATTTGGCATGTAGTTCCGGGGTTAGCTCACCTTCGCGGTTGTTCAGCGCGATTTCATCGGCCAGCTCAATAACGGCCTGCTCGTCTTCGGGAAAACTGCTGTAGTCCTGCGCCCACATCGCTTCAATCTGCGCATCGCTGTAGCCCATGGCAGCCACGCTGGGAACATTTTGCTGGTTACAGGTCCGGCAGCCATGATTCATGCTGAGACGCAGGCGCGCCAGCTGCATGTACTTCTGATCCAGGCGCCCTTCGAAAAACAGCTTCTGGTAGAAATCGACCATGACGAAGTTCAGCAACTCCGGGGCCTTGGCGAAGACTTCTACAAAGGTCGCGTCACCAGTCAGGTCCTGCAGTGCCTCAAAGGCAGCACGGGCGCCCTCAGGCATTGCTTCCGGAGCAACGCGTTCGAACAGGGTGTTGGTTTCAGTGTAATCCATGACTTAGTCCTCAATCTTGAAGTAATCGGGCTTGCCGCCCGGCCAGACCGCGCCCCATTGCTGGTTGCCGCCATCCACCACGATCACTTCGCCGGTAATAAATTTACCCGATGGCGCGGCCAGGTAAATCACAGCCTGGGCGATATCAAACACATCGCCGGTGCGACGCATCGGGTTCGAATCCTTGAAACGTTCCGCGGCGCCTGGCGGATAAACATCAAAGCCCTCGGTCTCGATACTTCCAGGCGACACGCAATTGACCCGGATGCCCAGCGGCGCCCACTCTGTGGACAGGGTCTTTGAAAGATAGATCACGCCGGCACGCGCCGCACAGGTATGCGCCACCTGGGGCATGCCTTTCCAGACATTGGCCACGATATTGACGATATGACCCTGTTGCTCGCGGTCGCGCCATTGACGGGCCGCCGCCTGCATCATGTACCAGCTGCCATTCAGGTTGGTATCAATCACCGCATTCCAGCCTTTGACGCTGAAGTCGATGGCATCCTGCGGAAATTGACCACCACCGTTATTGACCAGCGTATCCAGGCGTCCAAATCGCTCAAAGGTGTCAGCCATCATGGCCGCCACCGCCTCGGGGTCACGGATCGTCATCGCATGGGCATGCACGGTCTTGCCCAGCAGCTTATCGACCTGCTCCACGGTTTCCTGAAGCTTGTGCTCGCGCCGTCCGCAAATCACCACCTGGGCACCGAGCCTGGAGAGCAGAAACGTCATGGCTTTGCCCATGCCTGAGCCGCCCCCTGACACCAGGAATACCTGCCCTTTGAGCAGATCGTCAGCAAATACGGTGGGGTGACTGGCCAGTTCCTCAGCGCTCATCCCCCAGCTGGATTCCAGCTGCTCCGGTTTCGTTTTTATTAATGAACTTGCCATGGTCAGGTTTCCTGTTATCCGTGCAAACCGAGCACAGAGACACTGGCGACATTGCGGTTAGGCACGCCACCCAGATTATGCGTCAGGCCCAGGGTCGGGCTGTGAAGCTGCCGGGGACCAGCTCGGCCCAGCAGTTGCGTGTAGATTTCATAAGCCATGCGCAGGCCGCTGGCCCCGACGGGGTGGCCAAAGCATTTCAGTCCGCCGTCAGGCTGACACGGCAATTTGCCATCCATGTCATAGTGACCATCCAGCACGTCGTTAATCGCCCGCCCGGGTGCTGACAGGCCCAGGTCTTCCATCAGCACCAATTCGGTGATGGAGAAGCAGTCGTGCACCTCAATCAGGTCGAGCTGGGCCAGCGGGTCGCTGATACCGGCCTCGGCATAGGCCCGTTTTGCCGCGAGCTGCGTGGTGATGGTATGCGCCCCATCCCATTCAGCGCTGGCTTGCTCCCAGCCATTACTGGGCGCCAGTTGCATGGCCTTGAGCGTGACCATATCGGTTTTACCCAGCTTGCGTGCAAATTCGGGCGAGGCCACGATCGCGCAGGCTGCGCCATCACTGACGCCGCAGCAATCCAAAACACCGAGGGGATAAGCCACCATGGGTGCATTGAGCACATCTTCTTCTGTAATTGCCCGGCGCAGGTGGGCCTTGGGATTGAGCAAGGCATTGTCGTGGCTTTTCCTGGAAATATGCGCCATGGCACGACGCAGCTCATCCATATCCCGGCCGTATTTGCGCGCATAGGCCGTAGCAAGTTGGGCAAAAGAACCCGGCGGCGTAGCGCTGGGCTGCCACAGATCTTCGAAACTGCCTTTGGCGCGTTCCGGCAGACCTGCGTAACCGGTGTCTTTGAGTTTCTCCACGCCCATGGCCAGGGCCACATCACAGGCGCCGGCGGCCACCGCGTAAACGGCGCCGCGCAGGGCCTCGGTGCCCGTCGCGCAGAGGTTTTCAACGCGCGTCACCGGAACATTTGGCAGGCGCAATGCCTGGCTCAATGGCAGCCCGGATTTGCCCGTGCTCTGTTCCTGGTAGAAAACGCCGAGCCAGGCCGCATCAATCTGGTCCATCTCAATACCGGCATCCGCACGCGCTTCCTCGAAAGCCTCGAGCATCAACTCCGGTGGCCCGCAATCCCAGCGCTCGCCGAAGCGGCTGCAGCCCATACCAATTATGGCGACCTTGTCCCGAATACCATCAGCCATGGGCAGGCTCCCCGGCGGCTTCTTGCTGCAAGTCGGCAGCCATGGGGGCCGGCTTCCAGAAATAGCGGCGGAAACCACGGCGGTCATCAAAATCCTTGATGCGAAAGGCCATACGCACGGGCTGCCCGGTGACCAGTTCGCCGGCATCAAAATCGGTAAATTCCATCATGATGTTGGCCTGGCCCGGGAAATGAACATTGCCAAAGATCAACGGCGGTCGCGGCGACCAGGCCAGCCAGTCTTCCGTGAAGGAATTCACCTCGCCGGTACTTGCGGCCATACTTTCTGCCTGCTGGGTGTGCGATTCGTGACAGTGCACACAGCGCTGCGTTATCGGGAATTGCAGTTTGTCACAGGCGCTACAGCGCCCGCCGAGCAGGCCATGCAACTCCTCGTGGCGGCGTGCAGCTGCGGCCTGGGAAGTGCGGTTATCGCGCTCGGAGCGCAAACCTCCGTCAATATCCAACAGGCCGCGAATTCCAAGGTAGCGGGTGTAGCTGACCTCCACCCGGGGTTCAGGGCCCGGCACTGCTGGCCGCGCGGTTTGTCGGACCTTGAGAAGTAAGGCATCAAAGCCCTGCCCCTCTCCGACCATCAGAATCGTCTCACCCGGCTCAGCAAGGCGCAGCGCTTGCGCGAGTAATAAGAAGGGTTGAGCGTTGCCGCACAGACCGGCGTTCGCCTCCTGTTCGGACACAAGTCGGGCATTGCTTAAGCCGGCATCACGCTGAACCGTCGCCGTGACCGGACCGCTAAAGGGTGACAGAAACCAATTCACGTCCTGCGCTGAAACGCCTGCAGCATCCAGGGTTTCTGCCAGCAGCGCGGCCAGGGGTTTCCTGATGCCTGCATCGCGGACCCAGCGTGCTTCAAGCCGATAGTCAAATTTCTGATCGGACTGGCGATAGCGGTCTACAAAGTCCTGTGCATGGCTGCGCCATGCCAGCAACTCCGCCAGCGGCTCACCTTCACCAAGAACGACCGCAGCGGCACCATGACCCAGCTCGGTTTCGCCATCGCTGCCGGGCCGGGTGTCCACGCAATCACTGGCTCCCAACAAAATGGACTGACCAGCCTCCCAGGCCTGGCCCAGGACCGTGGTCGCGGCGCGCCGGGAACCGGACGCCTCGCTGATGGATGTCCCCGCAGGTAACACCAGTGCCTCGCGGGCGATGCCGGCATTGCTCCGCTCGGCAAAAGGCATGCTGGTCGATGCCAGTGTGAATCCAGGGGGTTCGAAACCGGGTACCGAATTGAGTGCGCTACGGGCCGCTTCCACGGCCATGGTCAGGCTGTCTTCATCCCAGTTGGCAAAGCTGCGCGTACCCTGACCCGGCTTTACACGACCGCGTGCCCAACCGATCGCTTCGGTGATGGTGCGCCGTTCTATCCGCCAACGCGGCAGGTAACCCTCACAGGCCAGAAGACCAAAACCTGGCGCATCATCAGCCATCGCTTACTCGATATATCCGGCGAGCATGGGCTTGACGCGCAGATGAGCCGGCACACGCTCTATGCCGATGCGGCGATCGAGTTCCTCGTGCCAGTGGTAGATCCGGCGCTCCTGGTAATTGAGCTGAATGCCCTTGAAGCCAGGCGACTCAACAGACTTTTGAATCTGCGGAGCAAACTGTGTGTCCTCTTCCAGAATACGGTCGAAATTTTCGATGCGCTTGTCCCACAACTCGTGCCGCTCACCATCACCCCAGTCCGGCGAAAACCAGTGGCATTCGATCACCATGGTGCGGTCGGTTTTCGGCCAGAAATTGATAAAGGGCATCCCGTTACCGGCAACCGGGGTCACCAGGTTGGGGTAAATGTTGTAAGACACATTGGTCTTGACCGGAAGTTCGGTGACTGCAGGAAAGTCCACCATGCCGAGCGTACCGGGGTCGATCCAGTCAGGCCGCCGGTTGGGCGTCACCATCAGGGAGTGTCCATGTGGCCAGAGCATGATGGTCGTGCCGCGATGATCCAGAAAGCGGTCCACCGTATCGGTGTGGATCGACTTGAGGTGATACACCTCCAGGAAAGCGTCCAGCAACACCTTGACGTTGCAATCCACATCGAAGCTGTAGGAGGCAATATGCCGCGTATTGTCGAGGTCGAACTGCGCCATGTGTTCAGGAATCCGGCCCTGCGATTCCAGCAAAGGCTGCGCATCCGGGTCTTCGTTAATGAAAATCCAGTTACCCAGTCGTTCACAGCGCACGGTGATTAGTCCAAGACAGGAAAAATCGAGGTCAACGAAATCCCGGCGATCACGCATGCCGCGCAAATTACCTTCCAGGTCATAAGCCCAGCCATGGTAGCCGCAGGTAAATCCGCCCTGGGTCGCACCGCGCTCGTCTTTAACCAGAGGCCCGCCGCGGTGCCGGCAAGTGTTGTAGAACGCGCGAACCTCACCATCCTTGCCGCGCACGATAAGAATCGGCGAACCGGTTTTCTGCCACAAAATGTAACTGCCGGCTTCGGGCAACTCATCGAGGTGACAGGCATACAGCCAGCTTTTTTTCCACAGGTACTCGCGCTCCAAAGCAAGAAACTCCGGATCCGTATAGCGTCCGCCGGGAATGGGTGGAAGACTGGGAAAACCCTCGGGAGGTCCTTTACGACTGCGCTCTGCGTCGAGCCGGGAGTAAACGCTTTGGATAAAACCCTGATCCATGGTGGGGATTCGCTCGCGGGACTAACGTGAGCATTGATTATAAAGAGGTGAAGGCCCAAAATAAACAGTCCTGACTGTTTTTTTTAGGAGTGAAACCGGTAGCGCATGCAGGCCTTGACGGGTAATTTCATGGTGCAGACCGACGTGGGCTCAAGGTGCCAGCGCGTTAATCTCATCAATGCTAAAACCAAGCTCGGTGAGCAACTCCTCGTTATGTTCACCGAGGGTTGGTGGACGCTGCCTGATGCCCGTTTTTCCCGCGGAGAACTTCAGCGGCATATCAACCACCGGCGCGGTTCCGTCAAAGCCCGGAAAGCTCATGTTCTGAAACAATTCCATGGCGGCCACTTGCGGCTGATCCAGCGCCTGCTGAAGATCGAGCACAGGCCCGGCCGGTATACCTGCGGCCTGCAAGGCCTCCAGCGCCTCATCGGTACTGCGCTGCGCACACCACGCCCGCATCGCTTCGCAGAGTTCGTCGCGCGCATCACCACGACCCTGGTCACTGCGCAGGTCGGGACGCTCAAGCCACTGCGGCTGTTCCAGCAGTTCCGCACAACGCCGGAACAGTCCATTACCCACAACATGGGTCAGCACGTGCCCGTCGCGGGTGGCAAAAACATCCGATGGCCCGGAGGTCTGCACGCGGTTACCGCTCGGCTGACGGTTCGTGCCCAGGGCGCCCTGCTCCGCCAGGTGAGAACCGAATACCGCCATGGCCGTGCCGAGCAAGGACGACTCCACATGCTGACCAAGCCCGGTCTGCTGGCGCGCCATCAGCGCCGCGAGAACGCCCATGGCGCTCATCACCGCGGTGGAAAAATCCACATAGGGGGCCGCCGATTTAACCGGCTCTTGCGGTGTTCCGGTCATATACATGGCGCCGGACATGGCCTGGGCGACACCATCAAAGCCGCCCTTTTCTGCCAGAGGGCCCTGGCTGCCAAAGGCGGTCTGGGTGCACAGGACAGCCCGTGGGTTCAGCGCGTGAACACGCTCCCAGTCAAGATTCATGCGCTTCAGCGCCGCAGGCGGCAGGTTAACCACGACGACATCCGCGGTTTTGACCAGGCGCCTGACAACCTCCGCAGCGCCTGGCGCGCGAAAATTCAGCGCGAGGGAGCGTTTGTTGCAAGCGGTTTGCATAAACAGGCCGCCCGTCTGGCTGTCCCCGAAGGGCGCAATAAAACGGTCTTCACCGCCGCCGGCGCGCTCCACGCGGATCACATCCGCGCCGAGATAACCCAGCAAGGTGGCACAATAGGGACCGGCCACGTAACGGCCGAAATCCAGGACCCGAACACCCTTCAAAAGATCTTGCAAAAGGAAAACCCCGAATTGAACGGGCTAAGAGTATACCCGCCGTCCCGTGCTGAACCACGCGTTCTGCACAGGGGCTTCTGACACAGTTTTTACCCAACCCAACCTGGAACTCATTCAAGCGCATGGATTTTCAACTGAGCGAAGAACAGAAAGAACTGCAGGAAAGCGTCCGCCGCTATGCGGCCGAAAGACTCCTGCCCCTGGCTGAAACCATTGAAGAAACCGGTGAGCCGCCAAGCCATGAACTGGTAAAAGAGTTCGCGGATATGGGCTACCTGGGAATCAACATCAGTGAGGAGCTGGGCGGCCTGGGCCTGGGCAACATCGAGGCTTTGCTTGTCATTGAAGAGCTGGGCAAGGTTTCCTCCGCGGTGGGCTTTCCGGTCTTTGAGTCTTGTGTTGGCCCGATTCGCGCGATTGAAAAATTTGCCAACCGGGAACTGGCTGAAGAACTGGTGCCCCAGGTATGTCGCGGTGAGAAACTGGTCGCGATTGCCATGTCCGAACCGGCAGCCGGGTCTGCGCTGACCGATCTGAAAACCAACGCCGTGATTGAGGGCGATGAAGTCGTGCTTAACGGCTCCAAGCGCTGGTGTTCCGGCGGCGGCCATGCGGACGGATACGTGGTGTACTGCCGTATGAGTGATGAACCCGGCGCGCGGTCCATCGGTGCCGTGTATGTTGAAAAGGATGCCGCAGGCCTGACCTTCGGGCGCCCGGAGCACCTGATGGGTTTTCGCGGCATTCCCTCCTCCGACCTGTTTTTCGACAATGTTCGCGTGCCCGTGAAAAATGTCGTGGTTGGCGCCGGGGGGTTCAAAAAGCTGATGGGCGCCTTTGATCTGGAGCGCTGCGGCAATGCCACCATGGCGCTGGCCCAGGCATCCGCGGCCCTGGAAGATGTAACCAGCTATGTGCAGGAACGTGAACAATTTGGC
Organism: uncultured Gammaproteobacteria bacterium; assembly: GCA_942491555.1. Taxonomy (GTDB): domain Bacteria; phylum Pseudomonadota; class Gammaproteobacteria; order Xanthomonadales; family SZUA-36; genus Marinihelvus. The sequence goes on along the minus strand of CALOBN010000002.1, from coordinate 41,734 downwards.
AAACCCATCGTGGATTTCCAGGCCGTGCAGCTCAAACTCGCGGAAATGCAGATGCAGGTCGAAGCCTCGCGACTGCTGATCTGGCGCGCGGCCGTCGACGCGGAGCAGGGCTTTCCGAGCATCATGAATTCCAGCGTGGCCAAGTGCTTCGCCAACGAGATTTCGCGCACGGTGACGGGCAACGCCCTGCAATTGATGGGTGGCTACGGGTACTCCAAGGAATACCCCATGGAACGCCGCTTTCGCGACGCCTGGGGCTGGGGCATTGCCGGTGGCGCTATCGACATCCAGAAAGTAAATATCGCCAGCGCCATGGTCGGGCGGCGGTTTAACCAGAGGGCCTGACATGAGCCGCTTTTTCGGACCCATCCTGCAAAACGGCTATGCAGTGCACGACTGGCGCGCCGCTGCCGGGCACTGGATCAACGTCATGGGCGTCGGCCCCTTCTTCCTGATGGATCACATCGAATTCGAGTGGTGCGAATTCCGCGGCGAGCCGGTCGACATCGACATGGGCGTTGCCATCGCCTATACCGGCGATCAGCAAATCGAACTTGTCCAGCAATACAACGACGCGCCCAGCATCTACACCGAATTCCTCGCCAACAATGAACCCGGCCTGCAACACATGGGCGTCCTCATCGACGACCTGCAAGCCACCCTGGACGAACACGATCTGCGCAAAAAAATCGTCCAGCAGGGCCGCACCGCAGCCGGCATCAACTTCGCCTACGTCGACACCATCTTCCACAACGGCACCATGCTGGAACTCATCGAGGTAGACGCCGGGGCTCGAAGCGCTTTTGACTACATGAAATCCAAAGCCGCCGATTGGGATGGTTCAGATCCAATACGGGGTTGATAGCGGTTTTTGCGAGCAGTGCTCTTGTTGTAAGTGTGGGTCGGTCGGGTCCGGGCTGATCAGAACCCGCCGTAAATACGTCCCTGTAGGCTCGGGTTCGGCATCCATGCCTCACACGGTTCTGATCAGCCCGGACCCGCCCTCCTCTCCCGCATGACGACCACGACCCTGCCTACCAAATACCTCCCCAAAGCCTTATGTGCACCCGGAACCTTCCTACGCTCCCACACTTTTTTTCCTCGTTAGCATTCAGGAAACGCGGTAAGGGGGTAACGGGCGTCAACCTCTCTTCGCAAAGGAAAAACAGACCAAGCCCCGAGGCGACCGTGAGCTCGATTCGCGAATAAGAGACAACCTAGATGTCGGAAGCCTTGCAAGAGAGAAAGATGCCATCTAAGGGACCCGAGGCTGGCGTTACCCCCCTGGTCTCAGACCGTGTGAGGCATGGAGAAGGTGAGACCGGGAACCGGTCGAGAGGCTGGCCTGGGCCATGCCGAACCCGAGCCTACAGGGATGTATTCACAGCGCAGGCGGGAATGAGCGCACGGCTTGCGCGCAGCGCGAGGAGTAAGTGAATGAAGCCGTTGCGCGTGGGTCTGAGACCAGGGGGGTAGCGCCAGCCGGGATACTTCCTATAGGCGAATTTCTATCGGAAAGAAAATCAGAATTCCGGGGTTGGTTCTGCTTCGGTGATATCGACGGAGATGGTGCCGTTGGTGATGCGGACCGGGAAGGATTTGATGGGGCGGGTGGCGGGGGCGCCGGTGACGGAGCCGTCGCGGATATCGAAAGTGGCTCCGTGGAGGGGGCACATCAGGCGATAGCCTCGCATGCGGCCTTCGTCGAAGGTCGCGAGGGCGTGCGAGCAGAGATTCTCCAAGGCAAAAACTTCATCGCGAAAGCGGCACAGCACAATGGCCACGTCGTGCACGCGGAAGCAGCGGAATCCTTTTTCCGGAATGTCGGCCTCGGGGGCGACATCGACAAATGACGAATCAGGCATGAATCGGGTTCTTCATTGACGGATTGGCGAGTCTAGCAGTGAGGCACAAAGAAAAAAACAGTCAGGACTGTTTATATAAAAAAGGGCCGGTGCTACCATGTCCAATTGCTTGCTGTATGGCGCACAGACGCCACTGGGAGAACGCTCATGATGACATTCATCGCCCGTATGACGGTAAAGCCCGGCAAAGAAGCTGAGTTTGAACGGCTGGCCAAAGCGCTCACTGACAAGGTTCGCGCCAATGAGCCCGGTTGCGTGGGCTACGAGTTCTTTCGCTTGCCGGAAACCGAGCTGGGTTATGCGGTTTATGAATCGTTTGTCGATGCTGCAGCAGAAGAAGCGCACCGCGACACAGCGCATTTCCACGAGCTCGCGCCACCGCTGGTTGAGTGCCTGGACGGTACCTACGTTCGCGAGTTTCTTGAACACCTCGACTGAGCCGGACGCATGAGCAAAGCCATCTCTGATATTCGCTTGCGGGCGACCAGCCTGGGCGATTTGCTTTTACATGCCGCCGATGAACGGCCGGACCACCTGGCCATCGTCCTGCCGCACCGGCGGGCAACCTATGGCGAGCTTCGTGATCGCGCCATGACCAGGGCACTGGCGCTGCAGGCGCTGGGAATCCGGGCGGGCGATCATGTCGGGCTGCTGCTGCCGACTGGTATGGATTTTGTCGAATCCATGTTTGCCATTGCCCTGCTGGGCGCGGTGACCGTGCCGATTAATGCGCGTTATCAACCGCCGGAGTTGGCTTATGTTGTTGAGAATGCGGATCTCAAGGCCCTGATCACGACCGATAAAATTGCCGAGGCGGTGAATTTTGTTGAGCGCCTGAACCAGGCATTCCCTGACCTGGCAGGCCAGGACGCAGAGGCGTTGAAACTGCGTGCAGCACCGCTGCTGAGAAACATCATTGTTCACGGCGACTCTGCGCAGGACGCCATGCTCAGCGAGGCTGAATTCAAGGCCCGCGCCAGCGATGGCGATGCAGCGGCCCTGCACCTGGCTCGCCTGCAGGTGCGCCTGGGCAGTACCGCGCTGATTCTGTACACCTCCGGGACCACCGCAAACCCCAAGGGCTGCATGATTCCGCACGAGGCCATCGTGCGTAACAGTGCTGCCCTGGCCGAACGCTACGAGTTGGGACGGGACGATAGTTTCTGGTCACCGCTGCCCATGTTTCATATTGCTGCCATCCTGCCACTGGTGAGCATTTTCAGCCGCTACGGCACCTACGTCACCATGGGTTACTTCCAGGCCGGCGAGGCCCTGCGGATGATGGAAGAAGAGCAAGTCACCGCAACCTACCCGTGCTTCTGGACGATCATGTCCGACCTGGTCGACCATCCTGATTTCGAGAAAACCGACCTGTCGCGGGTCAAACTGATGAATGCGAATTTCGCGGTTCAGCCACCGGAAATTGCCGCAAAAATGAAAAAGGCGCTGCCCAACGCGGTGTTTGTCGGTACGTTTGGCATGACCGAAACCGCCGGCACGGTGACAACCAGTCGTCTGGATGATTCTGAGGACCAGCGTTTTCAACGCCTGGGTGTACCCCTTTCCGGGCTCGAAGTGAAAGCCATGGATCCGGAGACCGGCAAGGAATGTGCCGTCGGCGAGCGCGGAGAAGCGTGGATTCGGGGCTATTCGACGTTTAGCGAATACTACAAGTCTCCCGGCAAGACCGGCGAGGCGCTGGACAGCGAAGGCTGGTTCCACTCCGGCGATATGGTCTCCATCGATGAGGACGGCCAGTTGATGTTCCACGGCCGCCTGCGCGATATGCTCAAGGTCGGCGGTGAGAATGTTGCCGCGGTGGAAATCGAAAGCTGCCTGCAGGCACACGAGGCCGTGAAGCTGGCCCAGGTGGTGCCGGTACCTGACCCACGCCTGATCGAGGTGCCCGTGGCATTCATCGAACTCGAAACCGGTAAGCAAACCGATGAGGCAGAGCTTATCGCCTTCTGCAAAGCACGCATCGCCGGTTTCAAGGTGCCCAGGCACGTGCGTTTCGTCAATGAATGGCCGACCTCATCCACCAAGATTCAGAAATTCAGACTGCAGGATCAGATTAAAGAGGAACTGGGACTATGAGCCAGATTGTTTTTATTGCGACATTGAATGTAGCCAGGGGGCGCGAGGCGGATTTTGAGCGACTGCAAACCGAACTCTCGGAAATTTCCCACGAAAAAGAGCCCGGACTGCTGGTTTACGACGTAATCCGCCACACGGAAGACGGCAACAAGTACGTGGTCTATGCCCGCTTCGCTGACCAGGCTGCTTTCCAATTCCACCAGGAGGCGGACTTCCATCACGCCCTGGTACCACCGATCCTGGACTGCGTAGAAGGTGAGATGGATCTCCAGTTTTTTGGGCACATCGCCTGACGGGCCTGGTGCCGCCCGGTCAGTTCTCTGACCAGTCTTCGGGCCGCCGTTCAACCAGGTTGGTGCTGTCCATGCGGAAAATTTCCGCTCCATCCTGGTTGATCATGGCATAGCGATAGACGGCAATACCGCGCCCCTCATCAGAACGCGAGGGTCGCTTGGACAGGCACTCGGCTGTCACGAAGACCGTATCCCCTGCCCGCAGCGCACGCTTCCACCGAAAATCGTCCCAGGCTACACCGCAGATCCAGCGGATATCACCGGTAATCTCGTGATCGAGCTGACGCCAGATGGCCAGGTTATGCACGCCGGAGGCCACCACCTCGCCAAAAATACTGTTGCGGGCAGCAACCGGGTCCATGTGGAAATACTGGGGGTCGTAGCGCGTCGCGAACTCTACGATTTCCTGCTCGGTGATGGTTTGCCTGCGCGACGTGAAGCGTTCGCCCGGCTCGATGTCTTCCCAGTAACGGAAAGGTTCGATTCGATTTTCGGGGCTTTCCGGCAAGCTGATCAGTCGTCCCGCGGGCCGAGCGCCAGCAGCACATTACCCGGCATATGTCCGTACAGGCCGTAGCCGGAGTTCATGTAAATCATGCCGTCGGCGACCAGACCGCCGCCACCGCTGAATGAACCCCCACTCGCCTTAACACCGGAGACGGTGTCGAATTCCTGCAGCGTGTTCAGCTCCCAGACCACCGCGCCGTCGCTCGCATCATGAACGCGCAGGCGACCGTCAAGATAACCGGCCACGACAGCACCGGGAACTGCCGCAATCGCATGCGAGATACCGGGGTCGCAATTTTCCAGGTCACCACAGACATCTACCGCCGGCGCGGACCAGAGAATGTCTCCATTGGTCACATCAAGCGCGTAAAGCCCGGGGCGCGGAGGACGCTTGTCGCCATAGCGCACGGCATCTTCCGGATAGATCATGTCGTTGATTGGGATATAGGCGCGTGCGCCTTCTGCGGCCATGCCAAAGTGAATCCCGCCCTGCACGCCACCGCGTCCTACCTGGATCTTCCACAACACCTCACCGGTGTCCGGGTTGAGCGCCATGACGCCACCGGATTTCTGACCACCGACGACAACATCGCTGCCATCCGGCAGGGTGAGCAGCATGGGTGACGATCCGAAGTCATAATCCGGGCCGTTTTCCTCCGGGCAATTGGCATCGTCGTCCGTGTAGTCGCTGAGGCAGGCCGTATTCCAGGCATCATCCTCGGTTTGCTGACTAACCCAGAGTTTTTCGCCGGTCACCAGGTCCATCGCGATGATGGCGTCAGAATTCCCGTCCGCCGGCGAGGAATAGTTCTCGCCGGTGCCGACGTACAGACGTCCGCGCACGGGGTCGATCGTCGGGCTGTTCCACACCGGCGCACCGGAGGGCGCAAGAATGTCTGTGCCGGCGCGGTTGGTACCGGTTTTGCGGGGCTCTTCGTCAATGGTATGGGTCCGCCATACCTCCTCGCCGGTGGCCGCATTGAGTGCAACCACCGCGCCGCGGAAAGTACAGCAGGCGTAGTCGGGATTCGCGGCGGGTACCACTTCCAGGGAGGACAGGGGCACATACAACAGGCCGTCATGCAGGGCCGCAGCGCCCGTCATGGTCGCGTCACGATGCTCGCCGACCTTTTTCGACCACCGCAACTGACCGGTGCGCGCATCAACCGCGTAAACACGGGCGACAATATCGCCAAAATACAATGTGGGTGGCGCTTCGAGCTCGCCTGCATCCCAGGGCGACATTACGATGGCATTGCGCACCTCGCCACCGGCCTTGAAAGACCAGCGCTGACAACCCGTCTTGGCATCAAGGGCCCTGACTGTACCGTCCTGGCTGCCAAAATAAATGGCCCCGCCCCCACTGGCAGGCTGCGACCTGGCCTGGATGGCATTGGGATAAGCAAAGGCCCATTTCACTTCAAGATCGCGCAGCGCATCCAGATCCAGGCCACCCGTCTCGAGCGGCTGAAAGCGGCTGTTACCTGCATCCACGCCCCAGCCCAGCGAGGCCGGGGTGATGCTGGCGTCGAAAGGGCTGTCTTCACACAGTGGCGCCTGCGGCAGGTCTGCTGCATCTGCCAGGCTCTGACCTGTCAGGTATTCGGCAACCGCCTCTTTCTGCTTTTCTGACAGACCCGCAGCCTGGGCGCGCATCGGCCCGTCGGTCATGGCATGCAGAACATTCTGCGGACCCAGCATGGCAAGGAACAGGCGACTTGGCGCCTTGTAAACCGCCTTGTCATGGCAGGCGGCACACTTGGCCTCATAGGGAGCCTGACCGGGATGCACGTTTTCTGCCATCGCTGTCCCCGTGGCCGGGCCACCTGGTTCAGCCCCTGAATCGACACTGTCCTGTGAGCAGGCGAGTAGCAGCGCGGTTGCGGAAACAGCAAGCAGGCGTAATGTGAACATCATCATGGGCACCTTCAGCGGTGGTTGTCAGAGTGCGTTGAGCGCGTCCTGCAGCGCCGCGAGAAAGCGCGCGCCCTCGGCCCCGTCAATGGCGCGGTGATCACAGGACAGGGTGACCGTCATTGCCGGAACCGCATCACTGCCGTCCTGCAGCACGAGTGGCCGGACGGTTCCAGCCGCCAGGATCGCAACCTGTGGCGGGTTGATGATAGCGGTGAAGGCCGTGATACCAAACATGCCCAGGTTGCTCAGGGTCAGGCCACCGGGGGCCAGGTCAGGTGCCGCCAGCGCCTTGTCACGTGCGCGCGCAGCCAGGGATTTCAAATTGGCAGCCAGCTCGATTGGGTCAAGTTGATCGACTGAACCCAGCAATGGTGCAACCAGCCCGTCCGGGGTCTCAACCGCAACGTTGATCGCTACCCCGTCCTGTGCGCTCAGCCTGTCGTTGTGCAAGTGAGCGTTTAGTTTGGGACGCGCCTGCAGCGCATTGCCAAGCGCCTTGATCAGCAGCGCGGTAAGCGGCACGGAATCACGCTCCTTGGCCACCAGCGCGTGACGCATATCAAGATCACGTTGCAGGTAGAAATGGGGAATTTCCTGCTTCGAGGCCACCAGGCGTCGTGCCGCGGCGAGCTCGCGGCTGGACAGGGGCACGCCCTCTGCGCCGGGCGCCGCCGGGGTTGTTGTGGTGGGCGGAGCAGCGGCTGTTTCTGTCTGTGCTCCAGCGGCAACAGCTTCAACGTCCGCGGTTGAGATACGACCGTTGCGGCCGGTACCTTTGACCCCGGTCAGGTCAACGCCGAGCTTTTTCGCCAGTCGTTTTGCGACCGGGCTGGCCTTGATCTCGCCGTTTGCTGCGACACCAGCATGGTCAGGGGTATTCTGGGCAGAACCTGGTGCGGCCGCTCCTGCGGCTGGACTGTCCGCCGGCTCAGCAGAATCATCATCAATCCCGAAGCCCGCATTGGCCGGGACAAAGTCTGCGATAAATTCATCGATCGCGTCCGCGGGCGTATCCGCCGCTGCGATAACACCCAGAAGCTGGCCGACTTTCAGGGTACTGTCCACCTCCGCAATGATGCGATGCAGGACACCGCTGGCCGGTGCCTCCATGGTGTTGACGATTTTGTCCGACTCGATGTCGATGAGCTCCTCACCCTTCGTGACCGCGTCACCCTCGGCAAAGCGCCACTCGGTGACCGTTCCTTCCTGCATCTCGATGCCCCACTTGGGGATGGTGACGGGATGAATGGCGCTCATCTCAGGCCCCCTTTACACATTCGATAATGCTTGCGGCAATCCGGTCCGGTCCGGGAACATAAGAACGCTCCAGGCCCGGAGAGAAAGGCACCGGCGCATGCGGTGCGGTAACCAGCTTGACCGGACCACGCAGGCTGCCGAAGGCTTCCTGCGCGACGTGCCCGGCAATGTCCGAGGCCAGGCTGCAGCGCGGTGGCGACTCATCGACCACCACCAGCCTGCCGGTGTGCTCGAGGGATTCAAAAATCATGTCCCAGTCCATCGGTGAAACTGTGCGCGGATCAATCAGGTCGGCACTGATGCCCTGCTCCGCCAGCCCGTCAATGGCCTTTTCGGCAAACGACACCATGCGGCCCATGGCAACCACTGTTACATCATCACCCTCGCGGGTCATGTCGCCCTCGCCGAAGGGAATGGCATAGTCTCCGTCCGGTACCGGGCCTTTCTTGTTGTAGAGCGCCTTGTGTTCAAAAAACACCACCGGATCATCGTCGCGGATCGCGGTCTTCAGCAGGCCCTTGGCATCCGCCGCGTTGCTGGGAATGACAATTTTGAGCCCCGGTACGGAAGTCAACAGCGGGTAGATGGTCTGGGAATGCTGGGCGCCCATATTCATCCCGGCGCCCATGGCCGTGCGGATCACCATGGGACAGGACATCTTGCCGCCGAACATGTAGCGAAACTTTGCGGCCTGGTTGTAAACCTGGTCCATGCACACGCCGATAAAGTCGGCAAACATGAGTTCTGCGATGGGCCGGTAGCCGGCCAGGGCCGCACCGTTTGCGGCGCCAATGATGGCAGATTCGGAGATTGGCGTATCAATCACCCGGTCACGACCAAACTTTCGCGCCAGTCCCTGGGTTACGCCGAAAATACCACCGGCCGCCTCAACCGTGTCACCCGTGCCACCGGCGCCGCCGGCCACATCTTCACCAAGCACGATCACCCTGGAGTCGCGCTCCATCTCCTCGCGCAGCGCCTCGTTCAGGGCCTCGCGGAATGTTTTGATTGTCTCGCTCATTTCAGCCCCTCAGTAGCTCGCATACACATCAGTGGTGAGCTCGGCAATGTCGGGCAGGGGTGAGGCCTTGGCCTCGGAAACTGCAGATTCAATGAGCGCCATGACCTCCTCGTCGACCTGGTCCAGCTCGGCTTGCTCCAGCCAGCCCTCCGCGGTGACGCGGTCACGAAATTTGACCAGGCAATCAAGGCTCGCGCGGTGCTCGGCGACCTCGTTTTTGTCCCGGTATTTTTGCGGGTCGCCGACAAAGTGACCGAAGAAGCGCGTGGTCTCGCAATCCAGCGCGCCGGGGCCGCCACCCTCGCGGGCGCGCTGCACAGCACGACCGGTGGCCTCAAACACAGCAAAAAAATCATTGCCGTCGACCTTTTCCACGGGCATACCGAAGGCTTCCGTACGCGCGGCGAGATCACTGGCACCAATCGCATAATCGGCCCCGGTATGTTCGCTGTAGCCGTTGTTCTCATAAACAAACAGCGTGGGCAACTGGAGCACAACTGCCAGGTTCATGGCCTCGAAAACCGTACCCTGGTTACTGGAGCCATCACCTGAAAATGAGGCGGTTACACGCCCTTTACCATCCAGTTTGGTCGCAATCGCCGCACCCACCGCAATCGGCGGTCCGCCGCCCACAATAGCGTTTGCGCCCAGCATGCCAACGTCGCGATCCGCAATATGCATGGACCCGCCCTTACCTTTGCACAGGCCGTCGTGGCGGCCGTAGATTTCTTTCATCATGCCGATAACGTCGCAGCCCTTGGCAATACAATGGCCGTGGCCACGGTGGGTACTGACAATGTAATCATCAAAGCCCAGCTGTTCACAGACGCCTACCGCAACCGCTTCCTGGCCGGCATACAGGTGCGTGAAGCCGGGAATCTCACCTTTCTGGATCTCGATATTGAGGCGTTCCTCGAACTCACGGATGGTTTTCATGCGCCGGTAGGCGCGCAGGAGCAGGTCCTGGTCGTAAGCACTCATACCCTGGGTTCTCCGCCGGTCATGGGGCATCCGCCGGCTTGCCGTCTGCACCATAAATGTAGTCATCCAGCACCTTGTGGAAATGCCGGATACGCAATTCCTGGTCGCCAACCCAGAGACCACGAAAGCCCTTGGAATGCATGCCCCGCTGGACTCCGGGCAGGTTGGCCGCATCCTGGTCGAGTACCAGGCCGATGCTGTTCTCGCCGTGTTTGAACTGCTTGAACTCCGGCAAATCCGGCCACTCCTCACCCTCTGGCACCAGCTTGAAGGTCCAGATGTCGAAATAGCATTTGTCCGGATCAGTGGCGTGCGGACGCTGGCGGAAGATCCAGTAGTCATCCGCATGCACGTTCATGGTGATGTTCGGAAAAATCAGGTAGTGGAAGTCGTCGGTTAACTGGGCGTCATGCAGGCGCGAATAATCCTTGCCCTGTTCAGGCGCATGTTCCCGTTTGAAATTCTGCAGGTCCTGGCGCACATCTTTGACCCGGCCGTAGTAGTCCGCCGGATCCATACCACCCTCCTTCATGAGGTGCTTGATACCCATGGGGATTTCCGGTGGCTGGTTGACCCTCGGTGACAGCGTGGCAAATTCGATAATGTAGCGATTATGACGGGCGTAGCAGTCAATCTGGATGTTCAGGTCGTCAAGATGCCACAGCAACTGCGGGTGGATACCCTGCACATGGTAGGACTCATTAAACGCATCAACCGAGGTCTTCCAGTTGCAATCCCACTCCACGGTGACATGCCTGTCGCGCGCCATTTTTGGAAACTGGTAGGGGTCCAGGTGCTCGGGAATCATATCCAGAAAATCCAGCAGCGGCTCGACCCCGGCGTTCAGACTGAAGAACACCAGCCCGGACCAGGTGTCACAGGGAATCTCTTCAAGCCCGGTGCACGGAGTGCCCTGTGGAAAGGTCTCAGAATCCGGAATACGCTTGAAACTGCCATCGCGGTGATATTCCCAGTGATGGTAGGCGCACTGAAAAGAGTCTGCGTGGCCGGAACCTTCGGGTCGAAGCTGGTTACCGCGGTGCTGACAGACATTGTAAAAAGCGCGGATATCACCGCTGTCCTGGCGCACAATCAAAATTGACTCAGGACCAATATCGGTCACCACGTAGTCGCCTGGCTCGGGAATATCCTGTTCCACACACCCAAGGAGCCATATCTTGCTCCACATGCGCTCCCACTCAAGTTGCATAAACGCTTTATCGGTGTAGCGCTCCTTGGCGATGATCTCGTTCGGTATATCCGGGTCCGGCGCCTTGTCCAGCGGTGTCATGCCTGGCTTCGCCTTAACAATATCGTCTGTTTCAGCCATCGAAATACTCCGGATCATTAAGCGACCAGCGAATGCCCCGGCGCAACAATTCGTAAAATGCCGGTTGCTTCCAGCTGCCGCTCTCCTGGCTTTTGTACCAGTCCATCAGTGGCCGCATGTCATAGTGGCCGCGGGCATGGCCAAGGCTCAGATACAACACCTCGTTGTCTTCCCAGGGATGCAGATACATGAGCGGAACGCGCTCCAGGTCAGTCCAGTTTGACTCATCAAAGCCTGGCGCTTCACCCGAGAACTCGGTTTCCAGCAGCGCATCGTGCTCGCCAAAAAAGCGGCACAGATAAATTTCATCTTCAGCCTCGAAGGGGCCGATTCCGTTCACCAGGGGGTGGCGCGCACAGGGTTCCACCAGGAAAGGATTCATCGGCGGATGCGCCACAAACTGGCTGCCGAGCATCTCGAAAAACCGGCGTGCAGTGTGCGGTGCCACCCAACCCCGATGCTTTTCGTAATGCAGCAAGGCATTGGTTCCGTGCAAGGCGAACCAGCGTTTGTCGGCACGCAGAAATGCCTCGAGCTCGTCAATTTGTTCTTCCTCCGGAATCACGTCACTGGTGTAGGTCACCAGGACATCGGAGTTCGCCAGGGTCTCACTGTCGGAATAGTCAGAGCCCACGGTGACACGAACATTGTCATGCTCGGCAAACAGCTTGAGCATTTCCAGGCGCACAAAATCGAAATCGTGATAGCGCCCGGCGCAAATGAAGTGAACCCTTTTCAGTGGTGCAGGCAAGTCATTTCCTCATAGCTGAACGCGCTTGGTGAACCCGTTGTCGGCAACCAGGTTGATACCCGTCACCAGGCTGGCGGCAGGGCTGGCCAGGAACGTCACCACGTTGGCAACTTCCTCCGGCGTGCCCATGCGCCCCGTTGGAATCTGCTTCAGCGTACCCTCGTACATATCCGGCATGGTGCCCTTGATCATCTCCCAGGCACCACCCTCAAAATAGATCGGGCCTGGCGAAACCGTATTGACGCGCACACCCTTGCCGGCAACAAACTGGGACAACTGCTTGCCGTAGGTCACCAGCGCCGCTTTCATGGCGTTGTAAGCCATGGGCGCCATGAAGGTCTCGACCGCGTTGGTGGAACCGATGATCACGATCGCGCCGGCACCGGACTTTTTCAGTGCAGGCAGGCAGGTTTCCGCACCGCGCACGGTATGCAATACGTCAATCTCAAAATTGCGCCACCAGTTTTTTTCCGAGTCCATGCCGCCACCACCGCTGACGTTCGGCACGAAAATGTCCAGACCACCCAGCGTTTCGATACCCTCTTCCAGCCACGCTTTGTACGCTTCGGCATCTTTCACATTACAGGGCCTGGCAAAAACCTTGACGCCGTATTTTTCGCGTATTTCATCGCCCGCCTTGGCCGTTGCTTCATCATCGCGCGCGCCGATGCCGACGTTCACACCCTCAGAAGCGAGCTTTTCAGCGATGGCGCGGCCGATGCCACGCGTTGAGCCAGTGATAATGGCGCTGCGGCCCTTGAGTTCCAGATCCATGTTCAGTCTCCTGGGCAATGCCCATACTGTGTGGGCTTAGCCCATGATTTCATCAAAAGTCGGTACGCGGCGGAGTTCCGCGCCGCCATTAACCGACAGAATTTCGCCGGTCATAAAGCATTCAGGATTGGCCAGCCACTCGGCGGCTGCCGCGATGTCTTCGCCCGTACCCATCCGCCCCAAAGGAATCTCGCGCAGGACGGCTTGTTCCAGGTTCGGGTTGTCGAACATCATTTCTGTCATGTCCGTGCGGGTCATACCCGGGGCGATGCCATTGACACGAATCCGGCGACCAGCCAGTTCAAGGGCAGCGACCCGCGTGGCCTGGTCAAGCGCCGCTTTGGTGCCGGCATATACGGCGGTGCCGAATGCGGGCCGCGTCGCCGTCAGCGAGGAAAGGAGAATGATGGCGCCGCCATCCACCATGATGTCTGCAGACCGGCGCAAAAAACCCAGAGCGCCAAGGAAGTTGGTTTCCACGCAGGCCCTGGCGGCTTCGGGTTCGAAACGTGCCAGCGGCGTAAAGTGATTGAGGCCGGTTGCGTAGATCGCGGTGCCTAGGGGTTTTTCCTGCGCTGCGACCCAGGCAAACAATGCATCGCAGCTGTCCTGATCCGTGATGTCGCAGGCATGCGCTTTGGCACCTGTCTTTGCGGCCACCTGCTGCAGCCCTGCGGCATTCCGTGCAGACACCAGGACCTGGTGTCCCGCCGCCGCGAAGCGGCGCGCAATTGCAGCGCCGATGCCGGCAGGTGAGCTGGCACCCATCACCAGGACGGTATTCTCAGCGTGGCTTGTCATACTGTGGTTTTGATGCGGCCGGAGGCGCAGTATACTTCAAGCCCGAGACCTAAATAAACAGTCCTGACTGTTTTTTTGTTGGCATAATCCACAGCTCAATCGCTTACAGGCAGCCCGGAGAAACAACAGCTTGATCAAAACTGTCGTCATTGTGGGAGCCGGTCAAGCCGGACTCCAGGCTGCCATTTCCCTGCGTCAAGGCGGCTTCGAAGGGCGCATTATTTTGCTGGGCGCAGAGTCGCGCCTTCCTTACCAGCGCCCACCGTTATCCAAGCAGGTTCTCAAGGGTGAGTTCACGGAAGACAAGTGCACCTTGCGGCAACAGGACTTCCTGGACACCCAGCAGATCGAATTCCGCCCCGACAGCCAGGTGATCGCGCTTGATGCGCAACGCCAGGCCGTGACCCTTGAAGGGGGCAGAATGGTGGACTACGACGCGCTGGTAATTGCCACGGGCTCTCGTCTCAACCGGATCCAACTGGGCGGCTCACTGCTGACCGGTGTTAATTATCTACGCACCCTGGATGATGCCTTGCAACTGCGCGAACAGCTCACGCCCGGCGCCCGGCTGGTGGTCGCCGGTGCAGGCTACATTGGTCTCGAAGTTGCAGCGTCGGCACGGGCCATGGGCTGCGAGGTAAGCGTGGTAGAGCCGCAATCAGGCATCATGCAGCGCTCCGCCCTCGCTCCGATTGCAGCCTTTCTCGAAGACCGGCACCGCCGCGAGGGCGTTACCTTTTACTTCAATAATCTGATGACAGAAATTCACGGCGGCCGCAAGGTCCAGGCGGTTAGTCTTGACGATGGCACGCTGCTGGATGCCGATGTGGTACTCAAGGGCCTTGGCGTGCAGCCGGAGATTGCCTGGCTTGAAGACAGCGGGATTGAGGTTGACCGCGGGGTACTGGTTGATGAACGCTGCCGGACCAACATGCCGGGTGTGTTTGCGGCCGGTGACTGTGCACAGACGCGTCATGTTCTTTACCCTGAACCGGTGGTGCTTGAATCCGTCCAGAATGCCGTCAGCCAGGGTAAGCTCTGCGCTGCAGCGATCCTCGGGCAGGACGCGAGTTACGAGGAGCCCCCCTGGTTCTGGTCTGAGCAATATGATTGCCGCCTGCAAATGGCGGGACTACCGCAACCGGGCGACGAGCTTGTGCTTCGCGAGAACGGCCCCAACTCCCTGACTGTCCTCAGCCTCGGGACAGACCGGCTGAACGCATTGCAGTGCATTAATGCACCGCGCGATTACATGGCAGGACGTAAACTGATTGCCGCAGGAAGCCAGCTGAACCGTGAGCAACTTGCAGACCCGACAACCGAATTGAAGGATTTACTGTGATAAAACTCAATGTAAAAGACCGTGATGGTGAGCAACATGAAGTGACTGCCAATGATGGCGATACGCTCATGGAAACACTGCGCGAGTTTGACTGGGGCGTTGCGGCCATTTGCGGCGGGATGTGCTCTTGCGGCACATGTCACGTCTTTATCGCAGATGCCGACCAGGACAAGTTCCCGGCCATGGATGTCGATGAAGAAGACCTGATTGATATGCTCGAATTCAGCCGGGACGGCGAGTCACGCCTGAGCTGTCAGCTCACGCTGAACCCTGAGCACAACGGTGTAAGCCTCGAGCTCGCACCCGACGAATAGAGGTCACCCAGATTCCGGGGCGCGAGGTTCGGGGTTCGGGATTTACGCTTCAGAGTGGCGCATTCACCGGCCGGACAAACTCGATACTCACTGCACTGACAGGGCGTTATCAACCATCAACTCGGCACCGTTGATGAAACGGGATTCATCGCTGGCCAGATAAAGAACCATGTTGGCGACGTCTTCCGGCTTGCCTATGCCAACCATGTCTTCCGGGTTCTCGGCATCAGGATCCGGTACATCCATACCCAGTTGCGAGAAAGAATCGTGAATCATCGGCGTATCGATGGCGCCGGCATGAATGGAATTGCAGCGGATGTGATAGCCATTCATCTGGCAATGCACGGCCAGTGACTTGGTCATGCTGCGCACCGCGCCCTTGGCCGCAGAGTAGGCAAAAAACACCGGGTAACCCAGGTGTGATGCCACCGAGGACATATTGATGATTGAGCCGCCGCCGCGCCGCTTCAGGGCAGGCAAGGCTGCCTGGCAACCCAGAAACACACCCTCGTTCATAACCGCGTTGGCGAGACGAAACTGTTCCAGGGTCGTGGTCTCCGGCGTTGCAACGATCACGATACCGGCGTTGTTGATCAGCACGTCCAGACCACCGAAGCGCTCTTCGGTTGCTGCAATCACCTCCTGCCAGCGTTTTTCATCGGTAACATCATGTTGCAGAAACAGCGTTTCAACACCGGTCTCGGCAGCGATGGCATCGGCGACCACCTGCCCGGCATCATTGATGTCAGTGAGCACCACGTTGGCACCCTCCTCAGCCAGGCGTCGGGCATCAGCTTTACCCAGCCCTGATGCAGCACCGGTAATCAATGCGACTTTTCCTTGAACTCTACCCATGATGATTTCCTGAACGGGGGGTGCGGAATCGTAACAATCACACCTGCTTGTTTCAATCAGGTGTGACTTTTTTGAACACGCTACAGTAAACTGGATTTTTCACTACTCTGCCATGGCGGAGTAAGTATGACCGAGGGGGAATCGGCCTTGAGCGAGAAGAGTACCCGGAAAAATCCGCAAGGTCCTGGCGAGATGGGCTGGCAGGCGCGCAAAAGCGAGGCCACGCGCCATCAGATTATCAGCGCGGCAATCAGCTGCATCGTGGAGTCCAGCTACTCCAATACCACGACGATGAAGATCGCTGAAAAAGCCGGCTTGTCCCGCGGCGCCATGCTGCACCACTTCCCATCCAAGATCGACATCATAAGGGCCGTGGTTGAATATCTGCATGAGAAACGGCTGCAGGCTTTCCGGCGCTCCGTGGATGAGCTACCTGCCGATCAGGACCGGGTTCGCCTGGCCGTTCGTTCTTACTGGGAGCATGTAAATCACCCGCTGTACATCGCCATCTTTGAGCTGGCCGTGGCAGCACGCACCGACGATGAGCTGCGCGACATCCTGATCCCCGCCCAGAGAGCGTTTGACCAGGCCTGGTACGATACGGCGCGCGAGGTTTTTCCCGAATGGCAATCAGACCCCGTGGCATTCGATCTCGCCCTGAATCTGACCCAGCAACTTATGGAAGGCATGTCGATCAGCCATTTCACACATGCCCGTGAGACTGATGAGGAGGCCTTGCTGGTCTACCTTGAAAACCGGCTGCGGGAACTGAAGCCGGACATCTGAACCAGGATTCTGCGCCGGGCGGCTGTTCAGACAAGCAGCATTATCAACACATAGCTGACCACACCAACCAATAAGGCAGAGAGCAGGCCGACAGCAAAAGGCTTGAGCCCGATCTCGCGCAAACCGGCAAAACTGGTCCCCAGGCCCACCGCTGCCATCGCCACACCCAGGCACACCTCGGCCGCCTGCTTGGTCCAGCTCACAACGGCGCTCCATTGCGCCGGATCAAGCAAGCCAAAAGCTTTGTCACCCCCGGCCACGCCCAGGTCGCCAAATGTGCGCACAGCGCTCATGGCCGCAAAGCCCAGCACGAACAGCGGCACCATCCGGTACCACGGCTGACTCTCGCCTGCCTCACCGGAGCTGCGGTGATAAATAAAACCCAGCAGTGGAATCACCACGAGCATACCCAGGTTACGAACCAGCTTGGTTACGGTTGCGGTGTCCAGTGCCTCCTGGCTGCCAAAAAACTCCTGGTAGACAAGACCGGCCCCGGCCACTTGAGCGGTCTCATGCACGGATGTGCCAAGAAACAACCCGGCGCGAAAACCATCACCATCAAAGAGCCAATGAGCCGCGAACGGATAGGCCAGCATCGCCGCCATACCAAAGACCGTGATACAGGCCACGGCATACGCCGTTTCGCTGTCTTTGGCGCGGATCGTGGGTGACAGGGCAACAATGGCCGTCGCACCGCATATTCCAGTCCCTGCGGCGATCAGGGTGCCCAACCGCGCTGACAGGCCGAGGCGGCGACTGACCCATGTCACCACCACCAGGGCAACCGCCACACATCCAATAATGACCGGCAGGGCCTGCAAACCAATCGCGCCGGCTTCGCCAAGGCTGAGCCGGATTCCCAGCAAAACAATACCCAGTCGAAGTATCCTGACCAGGCTGAAACGCACGCCCGCATCGCTCCACAACGGCAGGCCCACCGTGTTGCGCAGCAACATACCCAGCACGATGGCCATCATGATCGGGCTGATCGGGCTGCGCGGCAGCCCCATCAGATCCTCACCCACCCACCCGGCCAGAAAATGTCCGAGCATTGCGAGGGTCAGGGCTAACAGTACGCCCGGCACGACAGAGAAGGGTTTCTGTCCGGTTTGCGTTGTCATAGGCACGTTCGTCTTAAATGAGCTGATGAATTATGGCGGCAGCAGCAGGCCTGCTGAGTCCGCACGCCTGCCTCAAATACATTCGAAATCATTCAGACCGGTCGGCCGACAGCGATCCGGCCAGCCGTACTTTCGCCAGTGCTGATCATATCCGAGGGTACGCACCCAGCCTTTAAATCTTGGGTCCTGACGTAATTCCATACCCCAGTTGTGCCACACGGCCTCGGGCAGGCGGTGCTCAAAAAATGAGCCCTGCAGCTCCGGCTCCAGGTCAAAGGCACGCGGCGAACCCATTATCAGCAGCGCCTCAAAGGCAACGAGCACTGGCAGCGCTGCGCGCCGTGAGCCCTCTACAAAAGCCGATTCCACGAATTTACGTCGTGGAGGGTTTTCAAACGCATCGACCAGAAGATCGGCAAATTCCGGCGACAGCGTGCCCGCGCGAAGCTCGATTCCACGCAATAATTCCCGGGCCTGCAGCCAGTCGCCAACATACAGGTAGGCGACCGCGGCAGACAGATCGCGGCGGGAAAACCTTGTCATACCGCCAAGTACCTTCAGCGCCTGGTCCGGTTGGCCGCTGAAATTCAGGGAACCTGCCAGGGAGCAGCCCAGTAGCTGGTTGAGGGGATCCAGGCGATAGGCTTCACTCAAACGCGGAACCAGGCCCTCAAAATAACCCATGCTGGTGGCCAGCATGGCATGCCAATGCAGCACATTTGAATCACGGTTGCCCATATCCAGGGCCAGATCGAACAGGCCGGCAGCTCGCAGCGGCTCCCCGCGCCAGGAGACGATGGCCGCCAGAACACCAAGTGCTTCAGGTGAATCCGGGTCCAGATCGAGCGCATAACGGGCGCTGGCCTCGGCCCGCTCCAACCATTGCTGTGGATCCACCTGGTCATCATAGGCAGGAACCAGGAAGCTGGCGGATGCCATACCCACATAGGCATGTACGAAATTCGGATCCAGGCTGGCGGCAGACCGGAAGCTCTCCAACGCATCAAACAATGGCGGCGCACCGGAATTAATGCGGCCATCCAATAAGCTGCGACCCTTCAGGTACAGCGTATAGGCCTCGATGTTGGCGGTAGAGACGCTGGCTACCTTTTCATCCGCTTGGCTGCGCGGCACTTTCAGACTGCTGGCTATCTCATCAGCGATCAGGTCCTGGACCTGGAAAACCTCATCGAGCGGACGATCAAAGCTGTCCGCCCAAATAACCCGGCCACTTGGCGCATCGAGCAAACTCGCCATAAGGACAAGTCGACCGGATTGACGGTGAACACTACCGGTGAGAAGGGTTTCCACGCCGAGCTGAGCGCCGATTTCAGCAGGCGCCAGCTGACTGTCCCGAAACTCAAATGATGAAGAGCTTGAAGCGACATCCAGGGCTTTGATCCCGTCAAGTCGGCGTAAAATCTCGCGGGCGATACCTTCAGCAAAGTAAGTGTTGCCGGCATCATCACCAGACTGGGAAAAGGGCAATACCGCGATGCTGCCCGCACCGTTAAACCCCCGCCAAGCTTCCATGTTGGTGGCGGCGCCCTCCACCATCAGATCGGCCCGCTCACCGTTCAAAAACCGCTGCGAAATTAAAAAGCCCACCAGCACCACCAGTATTGCCAGAGAGACCCAGCCCAGACTGCCGAGCAACGGAGGCACAGCTGAAGGCATTGCCGGTTTGCTTGCAATAGCCGTACCGGCCGCATCATCGCTGTCATCCCTGAGTTCCACGGGAACGGCGAGACGGTAGCCCGTACCACGTACCACGGCGATGTAGTCCTGCTCACAGCCGGCGCTGCGCAGGGCATTTCGTACCAGTACCACACGTTTGTTGATGGTGCCCCGGTCGATAACAAGGCCACTCCAGACCTCGTCCTCCAGCTGGCGGGTCGTGACCACGTTGGGTGCGTTTCGCACAAGGGTAAGCAGGAGGGCAAAAGACAAGGGCGGCAGAGGCACACGCTCGCCATTGCGGGTCACCTCCTGGGTACCTGCATTGAGCTCCAGTCCACCAATTCGATAATGCTCGGTAGCGATGATCATGCCTCCACGCCTCAGACAAGCGCCCTGTGTGTGCGCGAATGCTACCGCATCCGCGTTTCTTCGTCGAAACTTCCATCAAATTTCGACGCGACAGCCGATCATGGAATAGTCGCCTTCAGATACATTTTCACGGTGCACTTTGGGTGCGTTCAGACCCGCCACGCGGGCACAGCGACAGGTGCGAACACGGCAGTGATCGTCTGATGTTGACGAGCTGACTGTTCTTGCTGATGGAGATCTTGCTGCTAGAGATGGGGAGAGACCACTCCAGAACGGATTGAACCCGCGCACTGGGCACACAACAAGAAGAAGAAGGAAAGCCATCCTTCCGGATGGCTTTCCAATTCAGTTCAAACAACGGCCTGAATGGTCCCGACCCTTGGTGGCGGCTCCAGACCTTTCCGGCCTGCAATCCCTTACTACCGGACCCCGGTACGACTATATCCAGTACCCCCCCTACGCTGGCGACGTCCGGGGTCCGTTTTATTTATGTCGTTTTCCTGCGTAATCAATCACCACACGATGCCCACGACAGGCTGGAAGGCGACATGCAAACTCTTTATGCTTAGCGTATGACCGAAACCGACGAAAATCGTGTGGCCAAGGGCATTGACCCGGCCGCCGAGGGGCTAACCCTGCCCGATGGAATCACACTCCTGGAGAAGGTGGGCTCCGGCCGTGCCGCGACGGTCTACAAGGCTCAGTTCCAGGGAGAAGTTATCGCCCTGAAAGCCTACAAGTCCAATGCTGCGAGTTGGTATCGAAAGAAGCTTGATAAGAACATCGCCGTCTATGAAATGATGCAAAACAGGGCGTTTCGAAAACACCCGGACCTGGTGAAGTACACGGCCAAGCCTCTACGCGTCATCGGTCAGGACGGCAAAGCGAGTCTGTGTTTTTTGCAGGAGTACGTTGACGGCATCACCCTGGAACAGCTGGGCGACCGCTATGGTCACATTCCCGGCTACCTCATGCGAACCGGCGAAGCGATCGCGAGGGCGTGCGAGGAACATGCGATTAAAGGGGTGGACGACTTCATGAAAGGCGTGAAGCTGCGCCAGAGCGCATCAACCTGGGTGCCTGTCATGTTCGATTTCAAACATATCCCCTCGGATAAACCCCAGGAAGTTAAACAGGGTTTTCTGCAACGTATCGGACTCAACAAAGCACCGCCGGTTCCGCCCGGCTTCATGGGCGAATGGGAAACACTGAATCGCAAGCTCGAAAAAGACCTGGGCTGAACGCGCCCCACGGCACTACCCTGCTGCCAGACATCTCCGCGCTACTTCCATCACGCGACCCGGCTTGAAGTCCGGGCCCGGCGCTCGTACGGCGTTCAGGTAACGGGTATCCCGTTGAACAGGTCTCCGTTGACCAGGAAGTGCATGCCAATACTCGCAAAATAGCCGATCAGAACGGCCCAGCTCCAGCGCAGGTGTGAGAAGAAGGTGTACACCCCGCGCGCCTGACCCATGACCGCAACGCCGGCAGCTGATCCAATAGAAAGCATCGAGCCGCCCACCCCGGCAGTCAGCGTAACCAGGAGCCACTGCCCGTGATCCATTGCCGGTCGCATCTCCAACACCGCAAACATCACCGGAATGTTATCCACGATGGCCGAGGCAAACCCGACGATAATGTTGGCCACGGTCGGACCAAGGTCCAGATAGGTCATTTGCGAGCCCACCGCCAGGTAGCCAAAGGTACCAAGACCGCCAACGCAAAGAATCACGCCATAGAAAAACATCAGCGTGTCCCACTCGGCGCGACGCAGATTGTTATAGATATCGTAGGGCTTTCCCTCGTAAACAAATTCCTTGCCCATGGCCAGGGCGGCCTGCTCGCCAAGCCGGCGCTGTCTTTTCTCGCGAATCTTGAGGTAGTAGCCGAACAGCTTGAGCAGTCCAAGGCCGGTCATCATGCCCAGCACCGGCGGCAGATGCAGCACGTTGTGAGACATGACCGCAAGGCCAATCGTGAACAAGAACAAAGCGACCACGAACCAGGCGCCATGATGCAGCTTGGCCTTGTCCTTGATGGGCGCGGGATGATCATTGCTGACCGCAAAACTGAGAATGACCGCGGTCACGCCCCAGTTCACCAACGAGGGCAGGAACAGCGCAAAAAACTCACTAAACCCGACCAGCTCGGCCTGCCAGACCATGAGTGTTGTGATGTCACCAAAGGGGCTGAAGGCGCCGCCCGCATTGGCTGCCACGACAATGTTGAGACAGGCGACGGAGATGAACTTGGTGTTCTCCTGGCCCACGGCCAGAATCACCGTGGCCATAAGCAGTGCAGTTGTGAGGTTATCCGCCACCGGGGACAGGAAAAAGGCGACCAGACCGGTGATCCAGAAGATTTGTCTCAATGTGAACCCGCGCGTGACCAGCCACACGCGCAATGCGTCAAAAACGCCCCGCTCCTCCATCGTGTTTATGAAGGTCATTGCCGCCAGGAGGAACAGGAACAACTCCACGAACTCGAGCAGATTGTTCTCCAGCACCAGCTCGGGCGTGTGCGTATCACCCAGGCCGTTGTAGGTAATCGCCACCAACATCCAGATCAGGCCCGCCGCCACGATGACCGGTTTGGATTTCTGCAGATGCAGTGTTTCCTCCATGATCACGAACGCGTAGGCCAGGATGAAAATAACCAGCGCAGTGATCGCCAGAGGATTCGTTACCAGGTCCATGGAGGGGCCGGATGCCAGGGCCAGGCCCGGCAAGCACATCGCGAGCCCGGCGAGGACCTGCAACAGCCATTTGGCTGAAAGAAACTTTGTCATTGTTGGCGTACCCCTGAAATTATTGTCGTACGGGCGGATACAGTAACGACCTTATTGCGAATTATAGGTATCCGGGAACTGTCCGGCACCGGCAACCGTCTGCCGCCGGTCACCCCGGCTTGCGTGGTCTCAGAACGCGCTGACACCCGTTAATTCTTTACCGACCACCAGCTGATGGACGGTTTCCGTACCCTCGTACGTTATGACACTTTCCAGATTCAGCATGTGCCTTATCGGACCGTACTCCACGCTGATGCCGGCACCGCCCAGCATATCGCGACAATCGCGCGCGATATCCAGGGCCATGCGGATGTTGTTCCACTTGGCCAGAGATACCTGGGTCGGATGCATGCGCTCCGAATCTTTCAACCGCCCAAGCTGCAGGCTGAGCATTTGCGCCGTGGTAATGCGGCGCGCCATATCCGCAAGCCGCAGCTGGATAGCCTGATTGCTGTGCAGTGACCGCCCAAAGAGTTCGCGTGTCCCGGTGTAGCTCAGCAGCTCTGCCAGGCAGGCCTGGGCCGCACCAATGCCGCCCCAGGTGATGCCATAACGTGCCTGGGTAAGACAGCTCAGAGGCCCTTTAAGCCCTTTGACGCCGGGCAGCATGTTTTCTTCGGGCACCCGTACATTGTCAAAAAACAGGGACGAAGTCACCGACGCGCGCAGGGAAAACTTGTGTTTAAGCTCCGGAGCTTCGAAGCCCGGCGTGCCCTTCTCAACCAGAAAGCCGCGAATGCCCTCGTCAGTCATTGCCCAGACGACCGCGATATCAGCGATTGAACCGTTGGTAATCCACATCTTGGCACCGTTGATCACCCAGTCACCGCCGTCACGACGGGCAACCGTTTTCATATTGGATGGATCAGACCCGCCGTGCGGCTCGGTCAATCCGAAGCAGCCAATCGCCTCGCCAGCGGCAAGCTTTGGTAGCCATTGCTCTTTCTGTGCATCGGATCCGAAAGCATGAATCGGGTACATCACGAGGCTGCTCTGCACAGACACAAAGCTGCGCAGGCCACTGTCGCCACGCTCCAGCTCCTGGCAAATCAACCCATAGGACACTGCATTCAGCCCGGCACAGCCGTAGCCATCGAGTGAACTGCCGAGCAGTCCAAGCTCCGCAATTTGCGGAACAAGCTCTGCCGGAAAACGCCCATGCTCAAAGCAATCGGCAATAATCGGAAGCACCTCGCTGTCCACGAATCGGGCAACCGTGTCCTGCACAAGAATTTCGTCTTCTGACAACAGGGAGCGGACATCAAACAGATCGAGAGGATCAAGCGGCTTCATGGGCATGGCAAGGACACGGTTTCTGAAAGAGGAATGCCGCATTGTACAAGCTATAATGCCGCCTTTGTGTTTCTGTGGTTTTAAAATTTTGCGATCAGCCAACCCCATATCATTACGATTTGTTGTGCCGGTACTTTTTGCCGCACTGGGCTTCCTGTCCGGCTGTGCGAGCGTTGTCTCCTCGGCCACCAACGGCCTGGCCAGCAACCTTTCCACGGCGATTCTGAATCAGAATGACCCGCAAACGGTTCGCGAGGGCGCCCCTGCTTTTCTGCTCATGCTCGATGGATTCGCCGAATCCTCACCGCAGGACCCGGCCATGCTGGCCGCAGCCGCTGAACTTTATGCCGCCTACGGCGTCCTGTTTGTAGAGGATCCCGAAAGGGCCCGGCGCCTGACGCAGCGTTCAAGAGGTTATGCTGAACGCGCACTGTGCGCGAGCAACGAAAATGGCTGTGGCATTGCACCCGTGCCTTTCAAGGAATATGAGAACGCTCTGCAAAACCTGCGCAAAAAGGACGTTGCCGCGCTATACACTTTCAGCCTGGCATGGCTGGCCGATATACAGGCCAGAGCCGGTGACATGAGCGCCATGTCCCAACTGCCACGCGCCGAGGCCGCCCTGCGCAGGGTTGAGGTACTTGACCCGTCCTACCGCGAAGCGGACGTGGCACATTACCTGGGTGTATTGTCGACGATAAGACCGCCGGCTCTGGGCGGCCAGTTTGAACAGGGGCGCGCGTACTTTGAACGCGCCATTGCTCTGACCGATGGTCAGGACCTGTCCGTAAAAGTGGACTTTGCGCGCTACTACGCGCGTACGCTTTATGAGCGGGATCTGCACGATCAGTTGCTAGAGCAGGTTCTCGATTCCGACCCGGTCGTGCCCAACCTGACCTTGACCAACACGTTGGCACAACTGGCCGCGGCCGAGCTGTTGCTCTCCGCTGATGACTATTTCTGAAAACGGGTAAAAGTATGCGAACCCTGACTAAAACACTTGTTTCATTGGCGGCCCTGGCTGCGCTCGCGTTAGCCGGCGCCGTACAGGCCCAGACAACCCTGAAAATCGCCACCGTGATACCGGACGGCACCGCCTGGATGGCGACTTTGCGTGAGGGTATCAGTGAGATCGAGGAACGCACCGAAGGGCGTGTCCAGTTCAAGGTCTATGCCGGCGGCGTCCAGGGCAACGACAGCCAGGTGCGCCGTAAAATGCGCGTCGGCCAGCTGCATGGCGGGGTCTTTACCTCCGGTGCGTTGCGGGCTTTCCAGAAGGATGCCGAGATCTATGGTCTGCCACGCCTGTTTCGCAACTATGAAGAAGTTGCCTATGTGCGCAAGCGTATGGATGAAGAAATTTACCGCCGCCTGGATGAGGCAGGCTATGTCACCTTTGGCTACGCAGGAGGCGGCTTCGCTCTGCTCGCATCACGTGAGCCCGTTCGCTCACGCGAGGACCTGCGCAAGGTCAAAATGTGGATCCCTGAAGGCGATCAAGTCGCCCGGCTTGCCACCGAAGCCCTGAGCGTTTCACCGGTCAGCTTACCGGTAACGGATGTTCTCACCGGGCTGCAAACTGAACTGATCGACACGGTAATGGGGCCACCCGTCGGCATGATCGTCATGCAGTGGCAGACTGCGGTGAGCTATGTCAGCGAGCTTCCACTGGCCTATATCTATGCCGGCCTGCTGATTGATAAACGCTACTGGAGCAAGATTGCGCCGGAAGACCAGCTTATCGCTGATGAGGTTTTGACGCGTGTTTACCGGGGCTTTGATGCAGACGGAATCACCAACGATCAGGAGGCATTACTTGCCCTGCGGGCAGAGGGACTGGAATTTGTCAGCCTCAGCGATACGGAAATCAGCGAGTGGGATACCTTGTTTCTGGAATCCAATATGCGCGCTGCCGAAGAAGGTACGTTTGACCCCGCTCTGCTTACCCGGGTTGAATGTCACCTTGAAGCATTTCGCAGTCAGACCGACGACAGCTGTTCCTGACTCCGCCTTATGAAGCGCCTGCTGCAGGCCATGGAGGCCGCCGGCCGTTGGGCTGAAGACCTGCTGCTGAGCGGGATTCTCCTGAGCATGATTGGTCTTGCCTCGTGGCAGATCTTCGGTCGAAATTTTTTTGGCACCAACCTCGCCATTGGCGATGAGCTCCTGCGCATTTTGGTGCTGTGGCTGACGCTCGCCGGTGCTGTTGCCGCCAGCCGGGCAGACCGCCACATTGCAATCGCGCTGATTGACCGGTATCTGAACGGCTGGACGCTGAACCTGGTGCGTTTCATCAACCAGGCCTTTACCTCAGCGGTATGTGGTCTCCTGGCCTGGTACAGCCTGGACTTTGTGCTGGTCAGCAGGGAATTCGGGGACTTGCTTCTGCGTGATACGCCAGCATGGATTCTGCAGGCACCTCTCCCGCTGGGCTTCGCCATCATGTGCTATCGCCACGCCTTGCTGGCCCTGCTTGCCTTGGCCGGCCATTCGCCGCGCAAGCCGCCTCCAGGTGCGCTGATTGACCCTGAAAAACCAGCAGAGGCAAGCATCAAGGCAGACCCGGTTTCATGAGCTGGTTCACTGTCCTGCTGGTAATTCTGGCCTTGATTGGCGCACCCCTGTTTGCGCTGATCGGCGGCGGCGCATTGTGGAACTTTCACCAGGCGGAGATCGACCTGCAGGTGGTCGCCATCGAGTTCTGGGGCATTGCCGAAATGCCCATCCTGCTGGCAATCCCGCTGTTCACTTTCGCAGGCTATTTGCTGAGTGAAAGTCAGGCGCCGCAACGCCTGGTGCGACTGACAACAGCGTTGATTGGCTGGATGCCTGCCGGCCTTGCTGTCGTGGCCCTGGTGGCCTGTGCGTTCTTTACCGCTTTTACCGGAGCATCCGGGGTGACCATCGTGGCGCTCGGGGCCATCCTGTTTCCCGCGATGCAACAGGCCGGCTACCCTGAGCGTTTCAACCTTGGACTGGTAACGTCCGCCGGCAGCCTGGGCTTGCTGTTTGCACCGTCCCTGCCGCTGGTGCTTTACGGGGTGATTGCAGAGGTCCCCATCGAGGACCTGTTTATTGCCGGGCTGTTGCCGGGCTTTCTGATGCTGGCCGTGCTTGCCGGCTACAGTATCTGGAAAAACCGGGCAATCAGAACACCGCTCAGCGACTTTTCATGGCAGGAAGTCCGCACGGCAGCGCGCGCCGCTATGTGGGAAATTCCGCTGCCCATCGTTGTCCTGGGCGGAATTTACAGCGGCTACTTCGCCATCTCCGAGGCAGCTGCCGTGACCGCGCTGTATGTCGTTGTTGTGGATGTCATCATTCTGCGGGAAATACGGCTGCGGGACCTGCCACGGATTACACGCGAGTCGATGGTCCTGGTGGGCGGCATCATGATTATTCTGGGCGTGTCCCGTGCCTCGACTAATTTCATGATCGATGCGGGTGTCCCGCAAATGCTGCTCGAATGGGTTAGCGGCGTAGTGGACAGTCGCCTGATGTTCCTGCTGGCGCTGCTGGGTTTCCTGCTGGTACTCGGGGCAATCCTGGATATTTTTTCAGCGATTGTTCTGGTGGTGCCCCTCATGCTGCCAGTGGCCCAGCAATTCGGGGTGGATCCGATTCACCTGGGCATCGTATTCCTGGCCACGATGCAACTGGGGTATATCACCCCGCCGGTGGGCCTTAATCTGTTCATCGCCGGCTATCGCTTCGACCGGCCCATCGTGGATATCTATTTATCCACGCTACCGTTCTTTTTCTGGCTGATGCTCACGGTGTTGGTCATCACGTTCTGGCCGCAGTTGACTCTCGCCCTGCTCTAAGCGGGCGTCAGGGCGGTCAAGTGCATTCACAACCTCGATCCATTCCCGGTAGTTTGCCAGCAACATGGCGTAGTCATCTTCATCATCCACGTCCAGGCTGAGTCCCCCGTACGGTGATTGCACCAGCTTCATGCTGCCGCCGAGCACCGTGCCCACGCCATGCTCAACCTTGGCAAAGGTGTTGCCTTTGCGCAGACGCCGGTACAGTGCACCCCGGCCAGTGCGGAGCAGGTAGGTAAGCTGCAGACGAAAGATCATCCACGCGGCAAACCAGCCACCGGGTTGGCTGAACACGGAGAAGGCCAGCCTGGCCACGTTGTGCCAGTCTTTCGCCTTGCGAAGGGTGAAGCTGGTCTGGAGAAACTCCGCGTGCGTGACCTTGTAAGGTCTGAAGACATAAATATTGGAGAGACGAACCAGGCCTTCGTTCATCTGCACCAGTGGCCGCACAACGCCGGGCCGGTCCGCAGTTCCGTAAAACGGTGTCAGACCGTCCTTCTCCGCAATACCGCAAAACATTGCATGGCTCTCGGGAGAAGCCGCATCTATCGCCGCACAGCGGCCTACAAAGTCATCCACGGCACCGCCGGATATCAAAGGCAGATCGCAGGAGATGACCAGTACCGGACGCTCCAGCAGTTGCTCCCTGGATAGTTCCGGACCCGCGGCCTCCATGGCATGCACGCCGGCCCAGCCATTGCGAACGAGCTTGCCTTCCTGCTGCACACAATACGTATTGGGGCAGTCGGCCAGAATGGCTTCCAGTTCCTGCTTTGGACCCACTACAAATACCCGGCCGATCGTTCGCGCTGCGGTTAACGCATCAACGACATGACGAACCAGGGCCCGTCCTTCGATGTCCAGAAAAGCTTTATTGCGTCCACGCACCAGCCGATCAGGATTATTGTGCGTGCCCGCCAGAACGATCGCATCCACGGGAGCGGCGTAGCCGGCGCGCGAACCCTGATCCACACCTTGCTGTTGCTCGCGAGGTTTATCCATCATCAATCATTGATCCCGGTGTCCTGCCGCCATTGTGCTGTCAATGGTCTTCGCCCCACCCTGCGCCGCGGTGAAGCGGCCAATAGCGCATTACGGGCGTCAGGGGGTGTTTGTACCAGATTAACAACCATGAACTCGTATTATGCCTGCTTCACCGCCGGCGGCCACCCGATCGACGCTCAATTTCGCGGGCAAAACTCTTTCGAGCGAAGATCGCATCGACTGAGCGACGCGCGAAATTCGCTTTGTCGCAAATAATAAATTCTGAAAAATTGGCAGAATTAAGCCAATTCAGAAGCTTGTCTTTCGCACCTGAGAATAGAGCTGAGTTTTTGTGGATAACTTTCCCTGTCACCCCTTTGACAGCCGGGGTCCACGGGAGTAATTTGAATCCCCCGTTACACGAAACCCACCAACCGCAAGGTTGGGATCGCTGGAAGGGACAGGAAAGCCGCAAGGTGGACCAGTGACTGAAAGCGGGGTTGCATGAGGACCGACCCGTCCAAACGCAGTCAGGGTGGAAGAAAACGGCTAGTGTTCAGGTGGTACTGAACGCGCTGCCCCGACCGGAGTTCTGCAATAAGCGGTCGTACCACAGGGGTGGCTCGAAGAGGACACGCGATCCTTGGAGATAGACGCCGCAAGGCGTCGAGAAAGAAAGGTGGGAGAAAGACCCGCGACCGGATCCGCAGGCAGAACGATGACGGCACCGGGCGAAATTGGAAAGGCTTGGGCGGCTATGCAGGCCACCACAGACAGAGTTCCAATCTTTCATCGGCGGGGAAGGCGCAAGCTTTCCCCGCTTTTATTTTGCCCGCGAAATCTTACTGACACATAGAATTTACCTAGTTTCCCTGAAGTCTCATCCCAGAGATAAAAGAGAATTGTGGTCCCGCGTCATTGTTCACCGGGTTGGTCGCTGGTGTGTCGGGTACCGGGCCTGGCTTTCGGCCTTCGGCTTCCCTCGTTCTCCTGCGCTTGGTGGGGTCGGCTCCACAAATCATCCTGATTTGAGTCACCTCATTTCGCCCTGGCCTAGGCCAGTCTCTCGACCGGTTCCCGGTCTCACCTTCTCCATGGCGAAATGACCCCAGTCGCTGCGGTTCTCTCGGCTCAAGCCTTAATGGCCCGGAACCCGACACACCAGCGCCCACCCCTGCATCGAATGAATCAAAGCCTTACCAAAAACCACAAAACCTCTCACCCTCTAAACCCCATACCGCCCACGCCTCCGTACCTCTAACTCAACACCTGAACTGATCTCTGCGATTTTTCGGGCTGCAGGTAAGGTAACGACAACATCCATCACGGCATGGGCCGATGTGACGGAGAACGGATAACCGGCGGCCGTGATGCAGGTTGTGGTGGGGTGTCCGGTTGTGGCCGGCCCATTAGGGGCTTGAGCCGAAGGAGCCGGAGCGACCGGGGTCATTTCGCCAGGGAGGGCGAAATGAGGCTGCCCAAATCAGGATGATTTGTGCAGCCGACCCCGCAAAGCGCAGGTGAGTGAGGGAAGCCGAAGGCCGAAAGCCCGGCCGGCCACAACCGGACACCCCGCCACAACCGCCAATTCGAGCTCGATTGCCAGTCTTTTCACCGTCAGCAACGGTCATTGAGACTACAATAACGGTACTATTTTTGATTGCCCTGGCCAGCTATGAATTCCGATGGGACCACACAGGAAATCCTGATCAAGATCCGCGGATTGACGTTCCGGCGGGGGGGACGGTTGATTCTTGATGCGGTGGATATGGATATACCGCGCGGCTCCGTGGTCGCGATTATGGGCCCCAGCGGTGTTGGAAAAACCACCATTCTCAAACTGATCGCCGGACAGCTTCGACCCGATGCGGGTAGCGTCATGATCGGCGATCAGGACGTGGCACAACTTAATCGCGCCGGCTTATTTAAAGTACGCGAGGAAATGGGTTTCCTGTTGCAAAATGGCGCCCTGTTTACGGACCTGACGGTGTTTGAAAACGTTGCCACACCGCTCCGTGAACATCGCAAGATGAGCGAATCGGAAATCGAGTCTGCAGTAAGTGAAAAGCTCGAGGCCGTTGGGCTACGCGGCACCGAACAACTCATGCCCGATGAACTGTCAGGCGGCATGGCGCGACGGATTGCGCTGGCGCGGGCCGTGGTTCTGAATCCGGCGATTGTCATGTTTGATGAACCAATGGCCGGCCTGGACCCGATAGCCGTCGGTACGATCAACCGGCTGATCCGGGAAACCAATGACCGGCTTGGGTTGACCAGCATCGTGGTGACCCACGATGTGGAACAGATGATTCGCCTGGCAGACTACTGCTACATCATCGCTGAAGGCCAGGTCGCCGGCCAGGGGCCGCCGCTTGAGCTTCGGGAGAGCAGCAATCCGTCCGTCGCCCAGTTCATGAACGGCCGGGTCGAAGGGCCTATCCCCTTCCACTATGACCACAGCGGGGCCTCACGGTGATTCAGACGCTGTTGGCACCAGTGGCCGAGGCGGGGCGTGCCGGGATGTTCCTGATACGCATGCTCAGCGGTGTACGACTGGAATGGCGCCTGCTTCAGTCAACGCTGCAACAGCTGTTCCTGATTGGCGCCCGCTCCCTGGTCATCATCATGATCTGCGGATTTTTTGTCGGCATGGTGCTCGCCTTACAGTCCATTAACGCACTCCAGCAGTTCGGGGCTTCCGACCAGGTAAGCCTGCTGGTGGGCAAGTCACTGTTTCGCGAACTCGGCCCGGTACTAACCGCCCTGTTGTTTGCCGGGCGCGCCGGAACTTCGATCGCCGCAGAGATCGGCCTGATGAAGGCCACCAGTCAGATCGATGCCATGGAACTGATGGCCATTGATCCGGTGCGGCGCATTGCCCTGCCACGCTTCCTGGCCGGGCTCCTGGCGGTGCCACTACTCACGGCTATGTTTAATGCACTGGCCATCCTGGGTGCGGTGATTTACGCCGTTGGCGTGGCTGGGCTGGATGTGGGTGTGTTCTGGACCAAGCTCCAGACCGGCGTGTTGTTCCACAAGGACTTCATGGGTGGGGTGTACAAGAGCATCGTATTCGGCGGCATCGTGAGCCTGGTTGCGGTCTGGTATGGCTTCAGTGCGCGGCCCACCGGTGCGG
Source organism: uncultured Gammaproteobacteria bacterium (assembly GCA_942491555.1). GTDB lineage: Bacteria > Pseudomonadota > Gammaproteobacteria > Xanthomonadales > SZUA-36 > Marinihelvus. The sequence continues at coordinate 9,648 of CALOBN010000002.1, read as the reverse complement.
GCGTTGGCACGGCGACCACCAATACCGTCGTGGTCAGTTCCGTGCTCGTGCTTATTTTTGACTTCATAATGACTTCATTCCTGACCTGAGAGCATCTACAGCATCATGAGAGCGAATTACAAAGTGGAATTTGCCTCGGGAGTGTTTCTGCTCCTGGGCCTCGCGGCATTACTGTGGCTGTCGACCCAGGCGACGGATTACGGCAGTCGCCTGGGTGAGGAAACCTACGAAATCTCCGCACGGTTCACCAATGTGGCCGATCTCAAGGCACGCGCACCGGTCAAAATCGGCGGTGTGGCCGTCGGTGTCGTCGAGGGCATTGATCTTGACCCGGTAACCTTCGAGGCGATCGTAAGAATGCGCGTTGACCAGCGGTTCGCGGAAATTCCGTTTGATACCAGTGCCTCGATCCTTACCAGCGGCATATTAGGTGACCGCTACGTGGGCCTCGAGCCCGGTGGCTCTTTTGAATATCTCGCCGACGGGGATGAACTGATATTGACGCAGTCAGCCGTGGTCCTCGAGCAACTGATCAGCAAATACCTGTTTAACGCAGGCGACGACGAAGGAACAGAACAATGAGTCACCAGCCGGTCCGCACTGGCCTGTTTATCCTGTTGCTGGCCCTGGGCCTGGGCTTACCGGCCCTGGCCGCCGCCCAGGCCAATCCTGAAGAGGTTATTCGCGAGGTCGCCGGCACTTTGCTGTCCAAGATCGAGGACAACAAGGAGGAGTACCGCAGCAATCCTGCATTGCTGGAGGATCTCGTGCGTTCGGACCTGCTACCTGCAATGGATGTTAAGTACTCTGCACGCCTTATTCTTGGACGCGCCGGCCGCGACGCGACGGATGCGCAGATCACCGCCTTCGCAGATGCCATGTCGAATGTGCTGATTGAGCGCTATGCCAGCGGCATGCTGGAATACCGCAGCCGGGAGCAGCTTGAAGTCATGCCCTTGCGGGGTGAGCTGAACGACCGCGCCACCCGCGTCCGTACGCGGGTGCGGACATTAAACGGCGCCTACATCCCGGTCGATTACATGTTCCGCATAACAGACTCGGGCTGGAAAGCTTTTGACGTTATCGTTGAAGGTATTTCCTATGTCACTACCTATCGGAACCAGATAATGCCGCAAGTGGAGCAGTCAGGAATCGAAGCGATCACGCAACGCCTGGCGCGCGGCGAGCTGGAGCTCAAGGACGAATAATGCGACACGTTCTGCTCATCGCCTTGTGCGCGCTTCTGGCCGCTTGCGCAGGCACACAGAACCGCAACACAGACCCGATCAATGACCCCTGGGAGGGTTATAACCGCAAAATGCATGCGTTCAATATGGGTATGGACAAGTACGTCCTGCGTCCCGTGGCCAGGGGCTACGACACGATCACTCCTGATCCACTGCAGCGCGGCATCGGTAATTTTTTCCGCAACCTGTCCTACCCGGTCACCGGATTGAACCAGCTGTTACAGGGTAAATTCGGTGCGTTCGGCGAGAGCACGGAGCGGTTTGTATTCAACACGATATTTGGGCTGCTCGGCTTTTTTGATCTTGCCACCCGGGAGGGCATGCCGGATCACGATGAGGACTTCGGTCAGACCCTGGCCGGCTGGGGCTGGGATGACAGCCGCTATTTCGTCCTGCCCTTTCTCGGCCCCTCCACCTTGCGTGACACAGCGGGTCGCAGCTTTTATGGTTATTTTCATCCGATATCCTATGCGGCCCGTGAAGAAGGAATTTACTGGCCGATCTTTGCAGACCTTGTGCAGATCAGAGCATCCTTGTTGCCACTGGACGAGGACATATTCAATTCCTACGACCCTTATGTCTTCATTCGCGATGCCTGGCTGCAACGCCGTGAGTATCTGATCTATGATGGGGCGCCACCGACGCCTGATTACGAGGCCTACCTGGAGGATTAATCGGCATGAAACCAGCGGTAAACCTGCGCCCCATCCTGGTCGTGCTGTCCGTCGGGTTTCTATCCGCCTGCAGTGAGACAACTGAGCCGGCACCTGTCGAACCTTCCGTCTATGTGCACTCCATGGACGGGGTGCCACGCTCACTGGACCCGGCCCAGGCCTCTTCACTCTATTCAAAATTCCTGGTCATCAATCTCTACGACACCCTGTACCGCTATCAGTACCTGGCCCGGCCCTATGAGCTGGCGCCAAACCTGGCCACCGGTATGCCGGTGTTTTCGGATGACGGGCTGACCCTGACAATCGAACTGAAGCCCGGCGTACGTTTCATCGACGACCCCGTCTTCCCCGACGGCCAGGGTCGTGAGGTAGTTGCTGCGGATGTGGTGTATTCCATTCTGCGCCATTTTGATCCCGCCATGCGTGGCCAGGGCGCCTGGCTCTGGCAAGGTCGCATTGCCGGTCTCGATGAATGGAAGGCCGCAGGTGCCGACTACGACACTCCGCCCGGGGGCTTGCAGGCCATCGGCCCCTACACGCTTCAGCTGCAGCTTACCCAGCCGTTTCCACAGATTGTACATACGCTCACCCAGGGTTATGCCGCAATCGTCCCCCGCGAGGCGGTGGAAGCCTATGGCGAACAACTGGGCACGCGGGCCGTCGGTTCCGGGCCGTATCGTCTGGACAGTTTCGACAGTGCGCGTGCCGTGCTGGAGCGAAACCCGGACTTTCGGGCGGAACCCATCCGCCTTGCCGACGAGGGTTTTGATCCGCAGCGCGATGGCGTGTGGGGGCTGGAGGTTATTGAGGGACAGATACCACCACTCACGGACCGGATAGAAGTGGAGTTCATCCCCGAGGATGCGGCACGCTGGAACACCTTTTATTCCGGCCGCAGCGACTTTCTCAAGGCATCCGTTTCGCAGTCAGACACCTTGATGATGAGCACCGATCCGGTCACGCTCAAGCCGGACCTGGACGAACGGTTTTTTCTGGACGCAGCGCCGGAAGCTGGTTTTGTGTTTACCAATTTCAATATGTCCGACCCGCGCATCGGTCATCATGAAGATCCGGAACAGGACCGTCGCAATCTTGCATTGCGCTGTGCAATCCGCATGGGCTTTGACTGGCAGACGCGCAATGACCAGTTCTTCGCGGGTATTGGGCAGGTATTCCCCGGCGTCATACCACCCGGCTTGCCGGAGTTTGATCCTGAACTTGACGACAGCAGCATCAGATTCGACCCGCAAGGGGCGAGGGATCTCCTCGCAGCCAATGGCTGGACGCCGGATAACCTTCCGGTACTCGAGTATGGGTTTCCCGCAAGCGTCACCGAACGGCAGATGTTTGAACAGTTCCGCAGCTTCATGGAGACCATTGGCTTTCCCCGCGATAAGGTCCGACCCTTGGCCTTTGCCAGCTTTGGCGACTATGCCCAGGCGTACAGCAAGCGGGAAGTCATGTTGATGACGGCTGGCTGGACCCTGGATTACCCGGATGCCGAGAACACCTTGCAGCTCTTTTACGGACCCAACGCGAGCCCCGGTTCGAACAACTCCAACTTCAATGACGAAACCTTCAATGAGCTCTATCGGGCATCCTCCGTGTTACCACCATCGCCCGAGCGCGCCGTGCTGTTTGAGCAGATGAACCAGAGGGTGATAGAAAGTTGTGCAACCATCAGCGGCCTTAACCGGCACCTGATACTGATGTGGAGCCGGGACGCGATTATGCGGCCTGACCGGGCCTTTCTAGGCGGTTACTTCCTGCGCTTCGTCGACATGGTGCCACCCACCGCGCCATGAGGCCTGACCCATGAGCAGTGGGTTAAGAGACCGCATCCATGAGACCTTGCCTATGCGACTGTATGGATTGAAGGTGGGCCCATGAAAACCGCGCAATATTTTCTACGGCGCCTGATCTATGGCTTTGTCCTGATGCTCGGTGTGTCTCTGTTGAGTTTTACCCTGATGGTCTGGTTCGGCCCTGACCAGACCTATGAGCTGCTTGGTAAAAACCCGAGCGCAGCACAGGTTGAAGAATTGCGTGAATCGCTGGGCTACAACCGCCCATTCCTGAGTCGTTACGGCAACTGGCTGGGCGACATGCTGCAGGGCGACCTGGGGCAATCCACGCGCAACGGCGAATCCGTCAGCACGCTGCTGTCCCGAACCTTGCCGGTCACCCTGCTGCTGGTGCTGCCAGGCTTCGTGCTTGGCAACCTGCTCGGCCTGGTGCTGGGTATGGCAGCTGCCTGGTTCAGGGGCAGCGTGCTGGACCGGCTGGTGCTCGCAGGCTCTGTGGCGGGTCTGAGCCTGAGCTTTCTGGTCATTATCATCATTCTGCAAATCTTGCTGTGCACGCCGTACGGGCTGAACTGGTTTCCAGCGCGGGGTTGGCGCGTGGACGGGCTGGAGAGTTACCTGTTTTATGTAGCCGTGCCGACGCTGGCGTTGATCCTGGTTTCAGTCGGCTACAACACGCGCTTTTACCGGGCGGTGATTCTCGAGGAGCTGGGGCGAGAGCACATTCGCACGGCACTGGCCTTTGGTGCGACACCGGCAGAGCTGCTGTTCAGAAACGCGCTGCGTAACGGGCTGGTCCCCATCATTACACGGCTGCTGTACTCGGTTCCCCTGGTGGTGGTCTCCGGCAGCCTGCTTTTGGAGACCTATTTTGGTATTCCAGGTGTCGGCAAGGTCACCTTCGATGCGATTACCAGCGGCGACCAGCCTGTATTGCTCGCCGTGGTCACCCTGACCGCCATCCTGTTTGTTATTGTCCAGCTGCTGGCGGAAGCAGGCTGCCGGCTTGCTGATCCGCGCTTGCAGAACCAATGACACACGGAACCGACACAACCTTCTGGCAAATGCCTTCCGGCATCACAGGCGGAATTATTCTGGCGGGCATGGCCCTGCTGGCGCTGGCCGTTGCAGCCGGCTGGCTGGCCGGTGACTGGGCAAATACCAGTGCGGTGCAGTGGGGACCGGCAGATGCGGCGCATTGGTTCGGCACCAACCGCCTGGGCCAGGACATCCTCGACCGCGCACTGGCCGGCACCCTGACCGCATTCCGCGTCGGCATTCTGGTGACTACCGGCGCGCTGCTCCTGGGCGCGGCGTTGGGCGCGGCGGCCGGCTGGAAACCCGGCAGCTGGCTGGATGAAGCGATCCTGTACCTGATGGGTGTTCTCGATTCGGTTCCCATTTATCTGCTCGCCGCAGCCTTTGCGTTTATGTTTGGCGGCGGTGAGGTGGCCATGTACGTGGCAATGATCGTATCCTTCTGGACCAGTACGGCACGCCTGATCCGCGCAGAAATCGCACGCCTGCGGGGTCAGGATTTCGTGCTTGCCGCCGAGGCCATTGGTCTGCCGGCGCCGTTGATCCTGATGCGCCACCTGTTGCCCAACACGGTACATATTTTACTGGTCCAGGCAACACTGACGTTTGTTGCAGCCATCAAGACCGAGGTCATTCTGAGCTTTCTGGGGATCGGTGTGCATGACGGCATAAGCTGGGGCCTGATGCTGGCTGAGAGTACCCAGGATGTGCTGGCCGGACACTTTGGCAATTTCGCAGCGGCCTCGCTGCTGCTGTTTTTGCTCCTGCTGGGCCTGAACCTGCTTGCCGATGCGCTGCAGGACACCTTCAGCCTGCGCGAGATTCCGCGATGAGCAACGCCCGCCTGAGCATCCGTGGTCTGCGTGTATCCCTGCGGGATACCGGGCGCGCGCAGGACGAGCGCACTGACCGGCCGATACTGCGCGGCATCGATCTGGACCTGTCAGCAGGCAGCATTACCGGGCTCGCAGGAGAGTCCGGCTGCGGAAAGTCGCTGACCGCACTGGCACTGCTTGGGCTCAATGATCCGCGCGTATTTCGCACACAGTGCGATCTGGCAACACTTGATGGGCGGGCATTGCCGCTTACCGACCCCGGTGCAATGCGGCCTTTTCGCGGCAGGGATCTGGCCATGGTGTTCCAGGATCCGGCGGCAGCCCTGGATCCGGTATTCACGGTAGGCAGCCAGTTGCGGCGGGCGCTGATACGCCAGACCGGTGTCGGCAGAGCGGCTGCACAACAACGCAGCCTGCAGGCCCTGGCAGATGTCGGATTTCCACGGCCCGAATTGATTGCCACACGAAATGCCCATGAGCTCTCCGGCGGCATGCGCCAGCTGTGCCTGATTGCGATGGCGCAGGCGTTAAAACCAAAAGTCCTGGTGGCAGATGAGCCGACCACGGCCCTGGATGCAGCCACGCAGTCTATCGTTCTGCAGCAGCTTGGGCGCCTTGCGGAGACATCAGACACGGCGGTGCTGCTGATCACGCATGATTTGCGGCTCCTGACCCGTCATGCCCGGGAGGTCGTGGTCATGTACCACGGACGCGTGGTGGAGCGTACCACCGGACATGATCTCTACCGGCAGCCCGCACACCCTTATACCGCCGGGTTACTTGCTGCCCTGCCACGACTGCAAAGCACGGGTAATGGTCCGGCGAGATCCATTCCGGAAAACGCCCTATCGGTATTGGAGACACGCCCGGGCTGCGCTTTTGCAGATCGTTGTGAGCGGGCCGGGCAGCTTTGTCAGGACAGCGTGCCGGCACTGGGCGCTGCAACGGGCCCCTGTGTTGCCTGCCATCACCCGCTGAACAATGCCGCGGAGCATTCGCTGGACCGGGCACCATGAAACAAGCGCCGCTGCTAAGGGTCTCCGGCCTGCATGTCAGCTATGCAGGCAGCCGTAATTTTTTGCATTTGGGGAAATCTCAGGTACAGGTACATGCCGTACAGGGCGTGGACCTTGAGCTGACGCGTGGGCAAATTCATGGCCTGGCCGGGGAGTCCGGATCCGGAAAAAGCACCCTCGCACGCAGCCTGGTCCAGCTGGCCAGACCCTCAGCCGGGGAGATTCAGCTGGACGGGGTTTCGGTACACGGCAGTGACCCGCTGACACAGCGTCAGGCCAGACGGCGTATTCAGCTGATATTCCAGGACCCGGGCACGTCCCTCAGTCCGCGCCGCAGCATCGCCCAGACCCTGCGTGAGCCTGCGCGCCATTTTGGTCTGGATGATTCCGATGCGCACCTCGGCGCGGCTCTCAAGGCAGTCGGCCTGGACTCGAGCGCCCTGGGACGTCAACCAAGGGAGTTTTCCTCGGGACAGCGACAACGCATTGCCATTGCCCGCGCGCTGGTCTGCGAGCCGGACCTGCTGGTAGCAGATGAGGCCCTGGCCGCCCTGGACGTTTCAGTCCAGGCCCAGGTCATGGCTCTGCTCCGTGGTCTTTGCAAGGAGCGTGCCATGGGAATCCTGCTGATCTCGCACGATCTCGCCCTGCTCCGGGAAAATGCCCAACAGCTGAGCGTCATGTATCGCGGAAGGATTGTTGAGCAGGGGCGTGCCGGGCAGGTATTCCAGAACGCTGCGCATCCCTATACCCGTCAGTTGCTGGCTGCACTGCCGCGACTGGACCCATCGATACCCACCGCGCAGATCGATCCCGGGGCCGGGCTCGCTGAACGCCACTCCGGTCCGGGCTGTGTGTTTCAGCATCGCTGCCGCCTGGTTCATGATCGCTGCCGGCTATCGATGCCGGAACGGCGCGCTGTACCTGGAAGCACAGATCATCATTTAGAATGCTTCAGCGATGAATCCGAATCGAACCCCCGACAACCATAGCCCGGCCTCAAACCGGCACAGGGGTTGCAGCTAAATGGAAGGGACACTGATATGAACAGACCGGTACCCACACGGCAGCACCTGCTCTGCGTTCTTGTAATCCTCTGTACAGGGCTGATCCTTGGCGCGTGCAGCTCCGGCGCTGTGAAAGGTGAGTCACCGTTTGCACAGGTGAACAGCTGGCAACTCGACGGCTCCAAACTTAGCCTGGAACTGCGCCTGCGCAACGTCAATGATGAGACCCTGGAATTCTCCAGCGTGACAGTTAATGTCCTCATTGACGACAACGTACCGCTCGCGCAAATACAGAAAGACGTTGCGCTTAGCATTCCAGCCGGGGGTTTTGAGACCATACGGTTGCAAGCCACAGCCTCCAGTGCCGGCGTGGTCTTACTCGACGCACTGACGGGTGGAGACAGCGCGACCTATCAGCTGGAGGGCGCAGTCGACAGTCCGGATGAAGGCCTGCTGCGTTTCATGCACTCCGGACGCATCTTCACGGTACCCGGACGCCCGGGCGAATTTCGTTAGAAAGCACATCCGGCGAGCGTCCCTGATTGACGACCTCGCCGCCGCGCGGGTAGGCTAACGTAATAACCTTTCATCACAGATTTGGGCAGCCCACGATGCGAATTTCCTTTGAACTCAGTGAAAGCGACCTCGAGCACTTCAAGGCGGTCATGACCAAGGCCCGTGAATCGGCCCGCAATAAGGACATGCGCAGTATCGTCGATGCCGCGAGCAACCTGATGACAAAGGTCAACGCCTCGGAAACCTCCGATTTCATTCGTGACCGGATGAATACGCTCGAAACACTGATTGGCATGGTCATGGATGAGGCCTGGGGCCTGGTTAGCGATGACCGGCAGCGGGTCGTGGAAGCGCTGGCTTATTTCTCCGAGGCTGATGATCTGATTCCTGATGACATTCCAGGCCTCGGCTTTCTTGACGACGCCATCATGATCGAAATCGTGAGCCGCGAACTGAAACATGAAATTCAGGCTTACCGCGACTTCGTGGTGTTCCGCGCCGCTGAACAGGCCCGCCTGGGCGAGGCCTCTGAATCTATCGAGCGCGGGGACTGGCTGGAAACACGTCGCAAGCAGCTGCATTCACGCATGCGCCGGCGCCGGCGTCGCGGCAACGGTGAAGGACGCAGTCGCTCACCCTTCTCGCTCTTCTGACAGCACCTGCAATCTGCAGGCCCGAACCTTGAGTAAGCAACAGGCGCTGCCACTGCTGGTGGCGGTGGAAACTGATCCGCTCCGTTATCACGGGGAAGAGGCCCTGCAACCGCAACCACTCGACAGCAGTGCTGCCGAGCAGATCGTTGCGCACATCGCTGCCGATCTTGGCAAGCTGCTGCCAAACATAGGGCGGGTGAGCGTGTGCCTGACCGGCGCCCTGTATGACCAGACACAGGTCCTGCAACCCGATTGGCCCCTGTTCCGGGCCATGCAGGAAGTGTTTCGGCGACGCCGGCGTTCAGACAATCCCGCAGATCAGCCGACCATGATGAGCATCGGCACATCCCAGGGTCACATGCCTGTCGCGGACCTGACGCCCGCGGCTGACTTGCCGCCGGGTATCCTGCAGCTCATCCCGCTGCAGCTCTTCGGTGATGCCGAGGACCTGGCATTTTTCGAAGCACAGATGGAACACCGCTTCATGGAGGAGGGCCAGCTGTCACCACAGTCGGCACGGGCGCTGGAATCGGCCTTCGGCATTACCGCGACCCATGCGCGCTTTTTAACCCTCACCGACCTGCTTGCCATGCTGAAACTGCAGCTTGAGCACTTTGGCTTTACGGTGCTCTGGGAATTGCTCGATGCCGCCATTGAGAAGGCCGCGGCTACCGAAACGCTCAGCGGCAGCATGGGCCAGCAGTTCCGCTGGGACGGCGAGCGTGTCATCGCGCGCTTTGAAACCTTTGATTTTTGGGCCAGCGAGGGCGGCGGGCGCGATCTGGATACAGAATCACTCGGCAAAGCCTATATTGACTGGACCCGCGAGTATCGCCAGGTACTGGTCACCCTGGCC
>CALOBN010000001.1:0-297552 GCA_942491555.1 uncultured Gammaproteobacteria bacterium | reverse complement strand
ACCGTATCGTTCTGAACCCCTCATCAGCCCAGACCACTGCCCGGTAGCAAGGTCCAATCGTATCGCCGCACTCAGAGGAATGGACGGCCAGCAAGAGTACATTGTTTCCATTCATATCGACGACTTGCCACCCGTGGGCCAGAAATTCATGTGCTTTACCGTCCACGATGACCCATAAGTAGGTCCCACCGCTTCCGCCCCACAGCGATGCTGCACTCGAACAGGAAAATTGCGAGGCATCAACGATTTCTTCCGGCCGGCCATCACCCGTCAAGTCATGCAAAATGGTGGCCTTCCCGGTGGAGTCAAACTCCCCATCATCGAGGCTATTGCATTCGTTTTTGGCCTTTTGAAAGATCTCTTTTGCAGTTACCTCGTTTTCACTTGCGATTGCAGCAAGCGAAAAGCACAAAAGAACCAGGGCGATTTTCACTGCTGCCCCTGCTCAAGAAACACCGTTCTGGCACCCGCGGCGAAGTGGGCACCCGCCTCTTCTACGATAGTAATCAAGGCCAGGTTAACCTGCTCCACCGCTTGCACGTACTCGTCGAAATTTGTGGTGGTGGCGAATACGCGCACCCTCATGGTGATCGCGTGCTCGGTGAAGCCGGCAACGTGTACGCGAATGGTTTCATTCTCGATATCAGGCATTTCGGTAAGCATGGTTCTGGTGGTGGTCAGTATTTGCTCCAGCTGTTCCCGGCTTGTGTCATACCGCAGAGGCACATCCGGATGGTACATGATTTTTTTGCGTGATGTGATGTTCTCGATCACGCCATAGGCCAGCTGTGAATTCGGTACATGCACGACGGTATTGGACAGTGTACGGAAGCGTGTCGAGCGCAGGCCCACTTCCTCCACCAGGCCAACCTGGTCCTGGTATTTGCACAGGTCACCCGTGGCCAGGGGCTGTTGGGAGTAAATCGACAGCGCACCGAACAGATCTTCGATGGGTTTTTGCAGTGCCAGCGCCAGAGCCACACCACCGACACCCAGGCCGGCGAGCAGCGCGGTAATGTCGACCCCGGCATTAGCCAGCCAGAACAACACGCCAATCAACACGGAAAGCAACTTCACCGCATTGGCCAATGGCCGGCCCAGAACCGCCGAATCAGTTCGACCTTGCCGTTCATAGGCACTGCGCCTGCGCGCACGCCACAAATCAATGCCCGCCCAGATCAACCACACTGAAAACAGCGTAACAAGCGTTTTGGCCTGCATAATATGGTTGGCTCTTGCACCAACACCCAGTTCGCGCAGAAGGTGGCCCAGGAAAAAAACCACCACAAGTGCCAGAACGGGTCCGGCCAGAATGTGCCTGACCGGGTCATAAAGATCGCTGTCCTTTTTACACAGCAACCGGGTAATCAGCACCGCGATCAGCCAGCCAATGGGAATCAAAATGATCGCAAAGCCCAGGAGGATGACCCATTTGAACAGCTCAACCCCGACAAAGCTCTTATCAGGGGGCACCCGGCCCCGAACCGCCTCGACCCAGTGCGGATAGCTGAATTCATCGTGTAGCCCGGGTACTGCAGCGACGGTCACGTTGGATATTTTCCAGATCATGTCGTCATCAGGGCCGGGTACCCGTTGCATCAGCAAGGTTATCTCACCTTCCATGGTGTCGATCCGTGTCAACTCATCACGATACTCCGGCAGGCTATCAAAAGCCTGGCCTTCGGCGCGGTTGCTGAGCAGGCTTCCGTCAATACCGGGAACCCGTCTTTGCAGAATGAAATGCAGTTGCTCGGCAAGAAGGCCGGGCTCGAGGCCCCGGACCTGCTGGGGTAAGTTGCGCAAATCAAGATAGTTGGCTGCCGTCTCCCACTCAAATGCTTCGGCGGCCGTGATGAAACCGTCAAAACTGCCCCTGGGCGTCTCTCTGCCCAGGGGGTCGCCCGCCTTACCCTCATCGATGACCTCGGGAGTCGCGTCGGCAACGGAATCAGGCTGGGCATGGGCTGGCCAATACGCTGTCACGGCGAAGAGAACGGCAACTATCTGGCCAATGGTGCGACGATGGATTGGCATCTTGATCCCCTCGAGACTGGCTTCATGGTGAGATTTTGACGGCCCAATTTACACGGTTACGCCAGGGCACGCAGACTTACAGTAAAGTCTGAGGCTTTTCGGAATCCCGGCTACCGCCTGCCTGCATCTGTATCATTGGGTGGTCTGGACTGATTCCCCCGGAGGCACCTGGAGCTCTTATGAAAAAGGCTTTGACGCGAATAATTCAGATGCTGGCGGCCGGCTGCGCAGGCGCAATGATCATGGGCCTGGGCCTATTTATCTGGTACCTGGACAGTCGCGACGACCTCAGTCTTTGGCACACCCTGGAGCTGAACGAGGAATTTACCGCTGAATCGGAACTGGCGAATTTTTCTGAGTATCTCGCACTTGAGCAACGATTGTTTCGCGAGTTGAACGAGGAAATCTACGACCGCAGCGATGCAGAGGGAACCAGCATAGTGCGGCGTTATGATCGTGGCAGCCTGGCTGACCCGGCTCGCTGGGACCGTAACTGGAATCGCAGCTTTATCCTTGGACAACCCGGTGCTGCGCAGGCCGTGGTGCTTATGCATGGTATGTCAGACTCACCCTACAGCATGCGCAGTATCGCGGAAGCATATGCAAACCGTGGCGCCTATGTTCTGGGTCTTCGCATACCCGGGCATGGCACCATTCCATCCGGACTGGTGCAGTTGGACGTGGATGACATGCGCGCGGCCGTCCGCCTGGCGATAGCGCATGCAGTGAAACAGAATCCGGGTGCCGATCTGCAGCTGGTCGGCTACTCAAATGGCGCCGCGCTGGCGCTGGACTATACGCTGGATTCTCTGACAGACCTGGCCCTGGTGCGGCCGGATCGCCTGGTGCTTTTGTCTCCAATGATCGGTATTGCCCGGGGGGCCGTTCTGGCCGAGTGGCAGGCTGAACTTGGAACGCTCCTGGGCCTGGATAAACTGGCCTGGAACGAGATCATGCTTGAGTATGATCCTTATAAATACAACTCCTTTGCCATTAATGCGGCAGTTGTAACCTATCGCTTAACCGTTGATATCCAGGAGAAACTGGCAAACCTGGCGTCGTCATCCAGCCTGTCCGGAATGCCGCCGATCCTGGCTTTCTCATCCGCCGTGGACGCCACGGTTGTGATGCCGACGTCAATCAGCGCGCTGTTTGATCGCCTGAACGGCGAGCACTATGAGCTGGTCCTGTTTGACGTTAATCGTCGCGCTCTCGAGACCAAGCTGTTAAGCGTGAATCCGCAGCAACTGCTTGGCCCCCTGGAGGCTGATGCGCAGCGGCCTTTCACCCTGAGCGTGATCGCTAACACCATGCCAAACATCTCAGAGGTCTCCTGGTGGCGCTGGACGCCGGGAAGCACGCAGCCTTCACAGGAAGTGCTGGGCCTTGCCTGGCCTGACGATATCTACTCTCTTTCGCACATTGCCCTGCCCTTTCCGCCGGAAGACCCTTTGTATGGTGCACAGCCGCCGGAGAACGGTCCGGATACCATTCACCTGGGGTCGATCGCGATGCGCGGTGAGCGGGGCGTACTGCGCATCCCGCCCGGGGCCATGCTGCGCCAGCACTGGAATCCTTTCCATTCGTGGATGATCGACTACATGCTCGGCGACGAGGCTAATTTGCCTGTAAACACAATGCCTGGAGACCCGCTTTCTGTGCAGGGGCAGAATCAATAACCAAGCACAAACGAGATCAGTCAGGCGAACGGGAAAGCGCCGTGCAGCAGTAAATAACCCGTGCGCTTCGGATAAACTCTAACCATGTCAGAGCTCCCCATTCTTTACTCATTCCGGCGTTGTCCGTACGCGATTCGAGCACGGATGGCACTGGCATATGCGCGCATTCCAGTCGAGTTGCGTGAAGTTCAGCTAAGAAATAAGCCGGCAGCCATGCTGAAGGCCTCTGCAAAAGGCACGGTTCCGGTTCTGGTTCTGCCTGGAGGCCACGTGATCGATGAAAGTATGGCGATCATGCACTGGGCCCTGGACACCTCCGTGCAAGATCATTCAGATCCTGACAACTGGCTCACGGCATCCGGTTCGCCGGAACACAGCGACTTAGTCGAACACAACGACGGCCCGTTCAAGGCCAACCTGGACCGGTACAAATACGCTGACCGCCATCCTGAGCACACGTGCGAGTGGTATCGCGAGCAAGCGATGCCGTTCCTGAAACGCCTGGACGAAAACCTGCAGAAAAACTCCTGGCTCCTTGGGTCGCATCTGCAGTTGGCCGACGTTGCACTGTTTCCCTTTATTCGTCAGTTTGCGATGGTTGATCGGCAATGGTTCGACAGCGCGGGCCTGGACGCCCTGTGCGCCTGGCTCGATAAGCTGTTGGGACTTCGCCTGTTTCAGGCCGTGATGGTCAAAAACAGCCCCTGGGCCGGGGCGTAGTTTCTTTATCAGATTCCATCATTATCGCGGCGCCTCGAAACCATCTGCAAAAACGCCCTGATCCTGCGGCTCAAGCTCAACCGCACCCAGATCCGGTGCAGCGCCGCGACTGCGGCCCAGAATATCTTCGCTGGCGCTGGAAGCCGGATCAGCTGCATCGCTGATGGGGCTGTCCATGGACGCCACACCATAGCTCATCACAAGGCGCTCAAAAGCCTCGCGAATAGTCAGCGAACCATCGGCAAAACTGCTGCCATTCCAGACCGGGGCAACGAGGCCGTCAAGCGCCGGCAGCTGCGGATCGGCAATAACTGCATTGTTGTCGTCGTTAATGTCCAGAAACTGCCCGGCGTCCAGTGGTATGGCGTTACCACCGTTAAAGTACAGGTTCTGGTTGAGCACCGCCGAGGCAGTCTGGTCAGGAGGCGAATCGAAAAGGTCGACGCCGCTGAAGGCCTCGCTGCCCATGGTGCCGCCAGGGTCTGCATAGATGTTATTTACAAATATCAGCCCCTGGTTGAGTTGGTTGTTGGGCCCGGCGATAAGGCGGCCGGCAAAGCTGCGCGCCGGCATATCGCCCAACAGCGTGTTATTCCGAAACACCACATCCCGCGAGCCCTGGATGGTCAGCGGAGCGCGCATCAATGCTGAAGAATTACCCAGCATCAGGTTATTCTCAATAAGCACATCAAATGCTTCGAAATTGGGGGTTCCGTCCTCGCCCACGCGCACAAAGCCTTGCCCGCTGCTGCCATACCAGCTAAGAAGCACATTACGGCGCACCGTAATCTGGCTCGACCCCAGAACCGTGTCGCTGTTGGCGTTAGAGTCCTTGATAACCACGAATGAACTCGTATCCGGCCGCTCAGCCGTATTCAGGAAAATATTGTCCTCCACCACGACATCAATGACGCTGTTGATATCAATATGCTCGTCCGAGCCCTGCTGGTTGAAAAACAGGTTGTTTTCAACGCGTATGCGTTCCGCCCCGTTGTTGATCTTGAGCAGATCGTTGTTGGTACTGGAATGAATGATGTTGTTGCGCAACACAATGCCCGACACCACCGCATCCGTGCCATTATTGCTGCCATTAAAATCGCCCAGCAGGTCCTGGATCTGCACCACTAGCCCACCGGTGTTGTCCGGCGCATGCGCAATATCAAACCCTTCCACATGGATATTGCGGCCCGTATACACAATCAGGGCCGCACCGCCATCGTGGCGCAGGCGCGCGGCGTAGGGGATCTCGGACCGGATCAGCAGTGGCACCGTGAACTGCGCGCGTAAAGACTGGCGCCCGTTATAGGTTCCGGGCCTGACAATCACCTCATCACCGTCACCGGCATTGTCCACAGCATGGGTAATGCTCGCCCAGGGGTTGTCGCTGCTGCCGTCACCGTTGCTATCGCTGCCGTTGGTGGCCACGAACCAGGTCTCGGCCAGGACGGGCGTCGCAAACATCGATGTCAAAACCGCCAGGGCCACGAGTGCCCGCATGCAATGCCAGCGAAACAATATCTTCATTCACAAATCCCTGTGTTTGTCGATTTCAGTGCTGATGAAGGAAAAACGCATATTCAGGACACCAATCATACGAATAATTGACCGGGAGCGGGGACCAATGGCTTGTTGCCGGGGTTCAACCTGACCGGCAGCACTGCTTTATCGCGGCCGGGTTCTTTTGCATCGAGATAGATTTAGACCTGCTTTTACATGCGCCAGGACATTCCGTTCGCCCCACTTGTTCGCTGGTTCACCATCGCCAGAGTGTTCCCATCATGACTTGCTAGTCTTACATCATGACCTGGTTCTCCGTACTGATGATTCTTACTGTCGCTGGTCTTATTGCACTTGGACGGCTGCGGTCCCGCGATGTTGCCTGCGATAAACAAACGGCCAGCGCGCTTTTCGCACTGGCTGGTGAGCCACGGGCGGTTTTTGAACCGGACAGCGTCAGGGATCTTCCCGAACCGGCCCGGCGCTACTTTCAGTATACGATTGAGGCTGGCGCGGCTCTGACGGGCTGACGCCAGATGCGTCGTGGACGCGTATTCGGCTGCTGGGGCTGCTGCCGATTGTTCGCGCCGGTGGCAATGCCGATCACCACCGCTCTGCGTTCGGAAGGATGGTTGCAGAAAGTGCCTTCTGGGTCCCGGCAAGCCTGCTTCCAGGCCGGTTCGTGCACTGGGAACCTGTTGACCAGTCCACTGCCCGGGCGATTGTCTCTTTTGGATCATTCCAGCAGGCAGTGGATATCTCGGTTGCCGAAGATGGCCAGCCTACCCGGGTGTTGATCAAGCGCTGGAGTAATGCCAACGCGGACAAGACTTTTCGCGAGCAGCCGTTTGGTGGCTGCCTGTCAGGGTTCAGGACATTTTCAGGCTACCGGCTTCCAACCCGGGTTGAAGGCGGTAATTATTTCGGTACCGGGGAATATTTTCCTTTCTTCAAGGCGGACGTCTCAGCGGTTCGTTTTACCGGGGACCCTTAAACGCGGTTTTTGACATGGTTGAATTATCACTAAGAAGGTACGATTGCGGTACATGCGCTCCAGGCAGAATCCCACAATCAACCTGTACCTCAAAAGGCACTTCTCATGACACAACCATTAACCCGCATCCTGCTGATATCAGCAGCCCTCGTGTGCCTAAACGCCACCACGGTACAGGCCGCCGATTGGGAGCGCAACCCGCTGCTGGAGGACCGCTTCAGGCTGTCTTTGGGTACATTTTTTGCCGATGTAGACAGCACCCTGGCCATTAACGGCAACGCTGATGTTGATGGTTCAGATATCGATTTTAATAATGATTTTGGGCTGAGTGACGACCAGTCCCGCCTGTCCGGGACCTTCAACTGGCGCTTTAGTGAGAAGTGGTACTTTGCCCTGCAGTACTTTGACCAGGACCTTTCCTCCACCGCCGTACTTGAACAGGATGTGAGCTGGGGTGATTTTACCCTGGAGGCCGGATCCAGCGTGACGGCGGGCACCTACAACGACGTCTACCGTGCGTTCTTCGGGCGCAAATTCCATGAAGGTGAAAAGCATGAGTTTGGTGCAGGGCTGGGTCTGCACTATATGGAGATTGGTGCGTTTACGGAGGGGGAATTCATTCTTGACGGCGAATCAACCGGTGAACGCCGCGAAGAGGTCTCAGCCGCAGCACCACTGCCCAATATTGGCGCCTGGTATTACTACGCATGGAACCAACGTTGGGGCGGCCACCTCCGCCTGGACTGGTTCAGTGCCAATATTGATGAGTATTCAGGAAGCCTTGTGAATGCGGCCGCCGGGGTGAGCTTTCAGGCCACCCGCCACTTCGCCATCGGGCTGGATTACTACTATTTCGATCTTGATGTGGATGTTGATTCAAGCACCTGGGATGGCTCGGCCGAACTTGAGCGATCAGGACCCTTCCTGCACCTTACAGCCTCCTGGTAGTTCAGGCATACCCTCAACAAGGATCGTCAAACTCTGGCTCCACCCGGGGATTGGGCTTATGCTTGTAGCAGCAAGCCATGCTGGCTCGCGGCAAAGCCGTTAAAGGAGAACGTAATGACATTGTGTCCGATTGCCCTGGTGGCCAGTTGCGAGAAGTGCGCCATGGTCAAGGTATGCCCTCTCAAATCCGTTCTTGGTGACTACAAGCCACCACCCAAGCCACCCGTCAAGGAAGGCTAGGACCATCGCCATATTTGGGTGATAACGGTTTAAGTGGCCGGCCAT
Source organism: uncultured Gammaproteobacteria bacterium (assembly GCA_942491555.1). Classification (GTDB taxonomy): domain Bacteria; phylum Pseudomonadota; class Gammaproteobacteria; order Xanthomonadales; family SZUA-36; genus Marinihelvus. The sequence continues at coordinate 289,395 of CALOBN010000001.1, read as the reverse complement.
GCCGCCCGGTCTCCTGCAGTGCGATCAGCAGCAAACGTTGCATCAGTCGGGATTTCAGCCCGATGGGCCGCGCCAGGCCCATCCTGTCCAATTTGGACGCATGGTTTTGTCGCGCATCCCTTGGCAGCCCTTTTAACAATAGCGAGGCCGTGGCCTTCCAGTCTCCCGCGTGCTGCTTCAGGTACCCCAGTGCAGGGGCCAGCGCAGCCTCTTCGTCAGTCATGTCTGAGCCCCATGGAAAGTGGGGGAACCAGGACGCTTCGCCTGTGTTCAGCAATATCTGCTCAATGCGTTCCGGATAGTTGTTGCGCAACTCCAGAGGTATTTCATAGTGTTCTTCAATTTTTCCCGCGGCCTTGGCAGCAATCAGCAATGCGGGCTGAAACCGGCTGTCGGCGATTCCAAGCAGGGCAACAATCACGTCCCGGTCACTTAAACCGCGCAGATCAGCGGCACCATATTCAGTGACTACAATGTCCCGCAGATGCCGTGGGATCGTGGTGTGGGCGTAGTTCCAGACAATGTTTGATGTGGTTACCCCGGCACTTTGCCGGGTTGCCGGCAGCATGATAATCGCCCGGGCATCGTCCAGTTCGTGCGCCATGGCGACAAAATTAAACTGCCCCCCTACTCCGCTGATCACCTGGGCATCGGCCAGAGCATCTGATACCACCGCGCCGGTCAGGGTCACCATCATCGCCTCGTTGATAAAGCGTGCTTTGCGCCGCTGCAGACGGCGCAACGACTCATCGCCATACAGCTGGTTGACGTTGCTGACGCCGGTCATGTTGATGCCGGCACGATCCTCCTCACTCAAGCCATTCAGCCAGCGATACAAGCCATTGGGCCCCAAAAAGAATCCTGCCTCGAGAAAGTAACCACCGCTGAGCGATCGCTGGTCCGGGCCGCCCAGAGCCTCACACCAGGCCGCCAGGGCCGCTTCATCGCGCAGGTCGCTTGGCAGAGTTGTCCCGTCACCGAGAATAATTTCACCGGCCGTCCACTGTGCCTGGCCATCGAGACCGGCAAAGCGTTTCAATAAATCCAGATCTTCAGGGCCCAGTGGCACGCTGACCGTCTGCGCAGAGATCATGGCCTGCAACAAGGCAACACTGACCCGGTGATCACCCGCGTTTGCATCCACCGCCCGCTGGATACCCAAATGAGGAAATACCTGGCGCTTTAGAATGCCCGCATCACGCAGCCCCGCGAAACTGTGGACCAGCATTTCGCTGGCCCCGTACAGGCCACGCTCGAACGTCTCGTTCTCGACCACCTCGCGCGGCCGCAAAGCAAGGCGCCCGGTATCAATGAGTTCATCAAGCAATGCTTTGTATGAATCGTTGTGATGTTGGCGCTGAACCAGCGCGTTGACCACGGCATCGCCTAGTGCACCAATGCCAATCTGCAGGGTCCCGCCGTCGGGAACCAGGCTGGAGACGTGTAAGCCGGTGGCATAGTCACCCAGCGAGACGGGACGGTTAAGGACGGGAAACAATGGATGCTCGAGCGTTTCATTGCGCAGAATGTAATCAAAAAACGCCGCGCCTGTTTCCGCATCGTTGGGCATGAAGGGCAACGCCTGGTTTACCTGTCCCACGACAAGTAAGTTACGGCCCGTATCACGCGCCGAGGCCAGGTCCAGGGTCAGATCAGGATTGCATGACAGGCTGTAACGGGTTTCCGGCCCGGATTCATCGACCGCCACCAGGGTAGCGAGCAGGTTTATACCCCGCGCCAGCAGGTCCCGGGCAACGTGGGTGTAATTTGCCGAGACATATTCGCGCTGTGCATTGCCGACGCCCAACTGGCTGCCCGGCGCGAAATAAAACTCACTCACCCGCACATTGGGGGGCAATTGGCCTCGCCGCCGATCATGTTCGTAATCCAGTGTGGGCACCCCGTCAAACAGGCGATCCAGCAAGGGGCCAAGAAACTTCGCGCCCAGACCACTGCCCGGCGACGGGGGCTGCAAGGTTAGCGCGGTGAAAATTTCCAGGTGAACCTGCGGGTCCTCAGCCGCCAGCTGATACAGGGCGTTAGCAAAGTGAACCGGCTTGCCAAGGCCCAGTGGCAAGCCCATCACTACATGACCATCGAGCTCATCAAATATGGCGCGGGCTGCTTCCCGGACATCGGTATGAAGCTGTGGCAGAGTGCTGCGGGAGGTGTTCATTCAGCCGGCTTCAGCTAACCACCGGCTCTATCCGCACAGCGGTGCCCACCGCCAGCAATTCAGCCGCACCTCCGGCAATCACCGATGTCGTCAGACGCGTGGCTATGACCGCATTGGCGCCGAGTGATTGCGCTTCGGTTGCCATTCTGTCCAGCGCCTGCTCGCGGCTCTCGGCGATCAGCTTGGCATATTCATGAATCTCGCCACCGACGATATTGCGCAGGCTGGCCATTATGTCCCTGCCAACGTGGCGGGCGCGGACCGTATTTCCACGTACCAGCCCCAGGGTCCTGGTAATCCGGTAGCCCGTAATTGTCTCGCTAGTCACAATCATCATGATCAGATCTCCACATCTTTGTATTTGTCTGTTTTACGCTCGATCAGCCGCTGACGAAGCACGGAATAGAGCAGCGCCGCCAAACCCCCATAAATTGCGAACAGGATGACTTTTATTCCCAGGGCAATACCATCATCCAGCAGCACACCAAAAACCAGCACCAGGCCGAGGGCAACCGTACCCAGAATAAACAAAACCCAGCCCACATTGCGGCTGGTCTCAACCGACGAATCATTCATATCCTCTCTCCACTGATCTGTGCCAATCGGGCTGAGTGCCGCCCCCGCGATGCGTATCCTCAGATCCCGGAGGTCCTGTAAATCCTTGTGGCATTGCGCACAGTGTGCGCAATGCACCTCTACCTGCTGGCGTTGCTGCTGAGTCAGTTCGCCGTCGATATAACCCGACAGCTTCTCCCCAACATGAGCGCCCGCCCCGGAATCCTTGTGCGAATCAGCAGGCGGGCTGTTATGGAAACGTTCCGTGTCCTCATTCATTGCTTTCAAATGCCTCTTTCAATGCCAGCCGCGCGCGATGCAGGCGTGACATGACGGTGCCGGCTGGCAGTTCCAGCGTTTGCGCTATCTCGATGTAAGTCAAATCCATAAAATCACGCAGAATAATCATCTCCTGCTGCTCTCTGCGCAGGCTGTTCAGGGCCCGCTGAAGTCGTGTCTCATCCTCGGAGCGCTCTGCCAGTTCAGCCGGCCCTGGCGCCTCACCTGCCAGGCTGTCCACGTCACCATCCGCCACACGCCGCTGGCGCAACATGTCCAGGCAGCGGAACCGGACGATGCCCAGAAACCATGCCCTGAGACTGCCCTTGCCTGGGTCAAATGCATCCGGCTTGCGCAATGCGGTGGTAAACGCATCATGCACCGCATCCGCGGCATCCGCGCTGCTGCCCAAAAAGCGCATCGCGAAGGCATGGGCGCCATTTCCCAGCTGTGCAAGTTGTGTCATGAGGGCCGGATCTTGCTGCATGTCTCGATTGTCCATCGGGCTTACTGTGTATACGTAACAGCTCTGGTCTTTATTCCCATCTATTTTTACCCTTCTGCGCAGCCTTCGCACGCTCCCCTGATCCCGGCAGGTGCCAATAAGACGGTATCAATTTACCTAACCCTGTTGCGCTGTGGTTGACCGACATCAAACAACCACCTGTCTTCCGGGCGCATACTCAGGCCAGAGACATCGGAGGGCTTCATCATGCTTGAGATCATTAACAATCACCCGGACAACGTACTGGCCATTCGCGCCTCGGGAGAAATCAGCGCAGAGGACTATCGACAGGTACTCGTACCGGCGGTCGAAGAGAAACTGGCCAAACACAAACGCCTGCGGCTGCTTTACCTGATGGGTAATGAGTTTACCGGGTTCAGCACGGGTGCCGCGTGGGAAGACACCAAGGTTGGCATGCGCCATTTCACCCATTTTGAGCGCGTGGCCGTGGTCAGTGACAAGGACTGGATCAGAAACATGGTCAAGGCATTCGGCTTCGCCTTGCCGGGTGAAGTGCGGGTTTATGAAGGCGATGACCGGGATGATGCCGAGGAATGGATTAATGAACCCCGCTCACCCGGGGAACTGATCTTCAAGTTGCACAAGGACGATGCGGTCCTTGTGCTCGAGCCGCAGGATGAACTCGAAGCGGGTGACTTTGAGCGTGTCGCCGCCGTGGTCGACCCGTTTATCGAAACCTACGGCGGCCTCGCCGGCGTGGTTATCGTCGCCCGGGAATTTCCTGGTTGGGAGGACTTCGGCGGATTCAGTGCCCATCTCGGTTTCGTACGTGGACACATCGATAGGATTGGCCGGGTAGCACTGGTGACCGAAAGCCGGTTTCTCAGCGCCCTGCCACGACTTGTCTCGGTCTTCGTACATGCCAAAGTCCGTCGGTTTCCAATGGAAGATCGCGCCGATGCGATGCGCTGGGCGGCCGGGGACGGTTAGCTCAGTAGCTTATCAGGCGCTCCACAAAAAACAGTTCGCAGGCACCATTGCCTCTGTCGGTACGGCTCAGCGATGTGTTCCAGCGAAAACCGTTGCTGGAGGCCGCATCAACCAGGTAACCCTGCAAGTGCACCACCTGACCCTTTTTCAATGAGTCCAGCGCATCATGGACCGTCTCATTAGCAGGAATAATGTGCATATTGCTGGAGTGAGTCATGATTTCAGTTTCGGAGATTGAGGGCGGCTGATCCCATCGGAGCTGGAAGAAACGACCACCCTGACTCAACCTTAATTGCTCAAGTATGGCCTCGTCTGACATGGGTCCCCAGCCCAGGGCGAGGTCTGTAGGTGACAGGGCCGCCCCGGGATCAAAACGATAATCAAGTCGAGACAGCACCCGGGCCTGAAGTTCGAAGCTGGCCCGCCGGGTCAGTTCAAAGCCTTTAAATTCGAACGGTTGCTCAAACACATCTTTTTGTTCCGGGGCATAGGACACCAGGACCCCGGGGCCATGGGTCACGGGACGTTTTTCCCAGTGATTCCAGGCCAGCACCAGGGTCACGATCAGGGAAACAAAAAAGATCCGTTCGACGCTCATCACACCTCAACGATATCGGCCAGCGACGGCTCAGGATAGAATAAGGCGTTGTTTGATTCTCTGCGACCCACATGATTTCACTTGCCAATGTCAGTCTGCGCCGCGGACGCCTGTTGCTGTTTGAGCAGGCCAGCCTGCAGGCGCATGCCGGCCAGCGTCTGGGCCTTGTCGGGCGCAATGGTACTGGCAAATCCTCCTTGTTTGCCCTGCTTCGCGGTGAGCTGGAAACCGATGCCGGTGAGGTGCATATGCCGCGCCATGGCGTTATCGCCAGCGTCCGGCAGGAGACGCCGTCAAGCAATCGCCCGGCCATCGACGTGGTTATTGATGGCGACCCGGAGTTGCGTCAGACCCTGGACCGAATCGCGGAACTGGAAGCCGCAGGCCGCACGGCCGAACTGCAGCCACTGCTCGAACGCTTAGAGGAAATCGACGGTTTTACAGCAGAAACCCGCGCCGGCAGACTGTTACACGGCCTGGGCTTTGCCGCCGAAGACGCCCAACGCCCGGTCAGCGACTTTTCCGGTGGCTGGCGGATGCGCCTCAACCTGGCGCAGGCGCTCATGTGCCGCTCAGATATCCTGCTGCTGGACGAGCCCACCAACCACCTGGATCTGCCTGCCATCCTGTGGCTTGAGCGCTGGATCAGGCGCTATGACGGCATTGCCCTGATCATCTCCCATGACCGCGATTTTCTCGATTCCCTGTGTACGCATATTGCGCATATTGAGCACCAGGGTATTGAGAGCTACACGGGCAACTACAGCCAGTTTGAATCCATGCGTGCAGAACGGCTCTCTCTGCAGCAGGCCATGCATGCACGCCAGCAAAAAGAGATCAAACATATACAGTCTTATGTTGATCGTTTTCGGTACAAGGCCAGCAAAGCCAAGCAGGCCCAGAGTCGTCTCAAGATGCTCGAGCGTATGGAGCGCATCGCCCCGGCCCACGTCGACTCGGCCTTTCGCTTCAGTTTTCTGGAGCCGGAGCGCCAGCCGGCCCAGCTGATCACGCTCGACCGGGCAGAACTGGGTTACGAGCAAACCGTGCTCAGCGATGTCCAGCTCGAGGTTCGTGAAGGTGACCGCATCGGGCTGCTGGGTGTCAATGGCGCGGGCAAGTCAACACTGGTTAAAGCCCTGGCCGATGGCAGCACACTATTGAGCGGTGAACGCAACCAGCATCAACACACGCGGCTTGGCTATTTCGCCCAGCATCAACTGGACCAGCTGAACATGGTCGAGAGTGCCCGCTGGCATATCGAGCGCGGCGATAAAAGCATGAGCGAGCAACAGGCACGCAACTTTCTCGGCCGCTTTGGTTTCTCCGGCGACCGGGTCGACGAACCGGTGCAGCCGTTTTCCGGCGGTGAGAAGGCCCGGCTGGTGCTCGCCCTGCTGGTCCTGCAGCGGCCTAACCTGTTGCTGCTCGATGAGCCGACCAACCACCTGGACCTGGACATGCGCCAGGCCCTGAGCATGGCGTTGATGGATTACAGCGGTGCCCTGGTTGTGATCGCCCATGACCGACACCTGCTGCGCAGTGTCTGTGACGATCTGTATATCGTCCATGACGGGCAGCTGGAGCACTTTGATGAAGACCTGGATCACTATGCAGCCTGGCTCCGGGAGCGGGAAAAAGCTGCGGGTGCTGTCGCGGATGAAGGTGACGAGGAGCCGGTACAAGGCGAAGCGGGCAAGGGAACCAGCAGCAACCTGAGCCGCAAAGAAGCGCGCCAGCTGGGCGCCAGGCGCCGGCAGACGCTCATGCCTTTACAACGTAAGGTTCAACGCACCGAGCGTGAACTCGAGGTGCACCGCGCTGAGTTGGCGGAAACGGAAACGGCCCTGGCCGACGGCGCTCTGTACGGGGCGGACGGGGATGCCGGTCTGCTGCAGAAACTCCTCCAGAAACAGGCCGCGCTCAAGGCATCCATCGAAGACAAAGAGTGGACCTGGCTACAGACCTCTGAGGAACTGGAAGAGGCCGAGGCAGAACTGAATAAAACCTGACTGCGCTGACTTAAAAAACCTTGCCGGGGTTGAGGATTCCTTTTGGATCCAGGGTCTTTTTGAGGCTTTTCAGAAGGTCAATCTCTGCCTCACTGCGGCTCAGGTGAAGCCAGGCCTTTTTCTCCAGGCCGATCCCATGCTCCGCTGAAACACTGCCACCAATGGCCTGCAGCGGAGTGTAAACAGCCAGCTCGACGCGATGGCGTGTGTCCGGCAAGGCATTGCCCACCGCAACAACGATATGCAGGTTGCCATCGCCCAGGTGCCCGAATACCCAGGTTTGATTGCCGGGAAAGACCCGGTCCAGTGCGCTACGAACCTGCTCCAGATAGGCTTCCATATCGGCGATGCGCAAACTCACATCGAAAGTTATGGACGGACCCTGGCTGTTTGTCTGCTCGACATCGTCGCGTAAGGCCCACAGGGCCTCGCGCTCCCGCCCTGAACCGGCGATGACCGCGTCGGAAATCATGCCGTCCTCGAGCGCCTGAATCAGCACAGCCTGGAATGTCGCCTGGTCACGTTCAGCATCACCACCCAGCGCCTCAACCAGCACGTAGTAGGGCTGGTCATCAGGTAACGGCGCACTGCGCCCGGTATCTGCGCGGGTTACCAGGCGATAAAAATCCTGCCACATGACTTCGAAGGAACTGAGGGTGCCGCCGAGTCCTGCATCGACATGTTTGAGCAGGCGCACCACGGCGTCCAGCGAGCCGGCCGCAGCCAGGGCGGTGCATTGGCTGCGAGGCTTCTCCCGCAACCGCAAGACGGCACGGGTGATCACGCCCAGCGTTCCCTCGGAACCAATAAATAATTGCTTGAGATCCAGGGCCGCATTGTTCTTGAGCATCTGGTTCATGGACGAGAGCACTGTGCCGTCCGCCAGCACCGCCTCAAGGCCCAGAACCTGCTCGCGGGCCATACCGTAACGAATCACATTATTGCCACCGGCATTGGTAGCCAGGTTGCCACCAATCGTGCAGGAGCCGCGGGCGCCCAGGTCCATGGCCAGCATCAAGCCTGCCTCATTGGCGGCCTCCTGGGCCGCCTGCAGGGTCACACCCGCCTCTACGGTCAGGGTTCTTCCCACCGGGTCAAGATCGAGAATCCGGTTCATGCGCTCGGTGGACAAGGCAATGTCACCCGACCGGGTCAATGCCCCGCCGACCAGGCCGGTGAGACCGCCATGTGGTACCACGGGCTGGTCATTGGCATTGCACGCAGCAAGGATGGCGCTGACCTGTGCTGTGCTGACCGGACGCACAATCGCGTCAGCTGCAATGGGGTCGGGGTTCCAGATACCCGCGGCGCGGCCGCGAACATCCTGTCCGGTGAGTAAACCACCCTCACCGGACAGGCTCTGGAGTTCATCGATGGTGAGTTTCATCTCCCCACTGCTGCGCTCAGTAACGGTAGCTCAGCTCCAGTCCGAGACGACGTTCCGTGCCGGGATGGTTAAAGTTACCGCCAAACTCGGGCGCCGGAATCACTTCTTCAAGATAGGCCTCGTCGGTCAGGTTGCTCGCAAAAGCGGTGACCGTCCACTTGTCGTTGCCGAGGCCCAGGCGCAGATCAACCAGGGCAAAGGCATCACGTTGGGCAATCGAGTAGTCTGCGATACCCAGGGCACCCGCTCCCTCACCGAAGCCAAGCTCAAACAGCGGCATGAAGATCGTCGGCCGCTGGCCTTCCTGCACAGTGTGGAACCAGGTCTCGCCGGTCCAGCGTGCATCTACACGGGTGAAGAAGTCCCAGTTTTGCGAAACCGGAATATTGAAGTTCACACCCAGGTTGGCGGTGTAGTCCGGTGTGTAGGGTGCCTTATTGCCCACCGTATCCGGCCGCGAGGTGTTGGCTTTGATCTCGGTATCGAGGAAGTTGAAACCGGCATAGAACGACCAGTAGTCGTTCATGACATAGTCCGCGCCCAGTTCGACACCGGAAATCGTCACTTCGTCGATATTCGATACCACGCGCAGCAGACCAAAGCTGCCCACGAAGAACTCGAAGAACTGCATGTCATCAACCTGCGTGTAGTAGTACGAACCGTTCAGACGCAGTCGACCATCCAGGAAGGTGCTGTTGAAGCCCACCTCAAACGCATCGGAGGTTTCCTTGTCATACTCATCTCTGATGATGGGCATAGGCACGCCGAGTTCGTCTGCGAAGCAGATGCCGGACGGGTTAAAACAGTTGATAAAGCCGTCAATGTAGATATCTACCGTTGATGCAGAACCCCCATTATTGAAGCCGCCGGCTTTAAAGCCCACGCCATAACTGGCAAAGAAGGAGGTGCTGTCCGTCGCATCCCAGCGTGCAGCGATTTTCGGCTGCCATTCAGAATAGTTGTTGGCATTGTCCGGAATACCGTCAGGGAAGAACAGCAGGCCAGGGTTCAGCGGATCATCAAGCACGCCATCCTGGTTGAGATCGATGTAGCTCTGGCGGGCGTTCGGATCGACCAGGTTGGTCACTTCGCGCTCCTCGCGGTCATAACGCAGCGCAAAGGACAGCTCGAAGGTATCGGTAACATCCCATTCCACCTGGCCGAAAATGGCCCAGACGTCGCTATCGAACTGGTCAAAGGCCAGCGCCGCGGTTGAATTCGGGCCTGGCTCGGGCTGGTAGAGTCCGCGGATTGGCGGGGTGCCGGCATCCTTGTTCAGGCTTACACCCACCTGCCGGTCGATATTCAGATAATAGACACCCGCCATCCACTGCACGGCCGAGTCGGTGGCCGAGGCCAGCCGCAATTCGAAACTCAGGTCTTTCTGGTCGCGCACCTGCTCCTGAATGCCATCACAGGTGGTGGGCGTATACGCGCCCAGGAACGAGCCGTTCGGGTCAAAAATAACGCCGGTCGGTGTTTGTCCGATGAACTGCGGCGGCAACAGGGGGTAGCCGGTCAAGTCCGAGGTCGTTTGCTGACAGACCGGGTCGATATTGTAAAAACCAAACGCCGCCGAGGTACCGTCTGAAATCAGGTCATTCTGGATGTCGCTGTACAACAGCCAGCTCGTCAGCGTCATGGTATCGAAATCGTGATCCAGCTTGGTGGAGAACTCGAAGGCATCCTGATCATTGTCCGAAATGATGTTGCCATCAAACTGGAAGTCGAAATCGTTCACATCCTGGAACGCGGGCGGGTTATCCAGCGCTGCGGCAAAAACCGGCAGGGCAAACGTGGAGTTGAACGAGATCGCGTTGGCGCTGGTCGAGCCGATGCGCAGTTTGGTATCCAGGCTGGTGTTATCGGAAATGTCCCAGATAACCCGCGCATTGACGTTATAGCCTTCATAAGAATCGACAATGGCCGCACCGTTCTGGAACTGGTTGCGGTAGTAGCCATCGGATTCGCGGTAATCCGCCGATACCTGCCAGTACAGCTCGTCCTGAATCAGGGCACCGCCGTAGCTGCCTTTAAACAGGTAGGTGCTGTCTTCAGCAACGCTGATCAGGGCGTTCGCCGCGGTTTCATTGGTCGGTCCGTTGGTGGTCACGATAATCGCGCCGGCGGCCGCATTACGGCCGTAGATAGCGCCCTGAGGGCCCTTAAAGACCTCGATCTGGCGCAAATCGGTGTATTCGCGGTTGAACGAAGCCGGGTTGGTATAAAGGATGCCATCGAGGATGAAGGCGAAGCTGTTTTCCGCATCGCGGGCCCCGTTGATGCCCCGTATATTGACCTGTGTATCACCAACTTCGGCCGCATCAACCAGGGTCACGCCGGGTACCAGGCGAATAAAGTCCTCTGCTCTTTGCACGCCGGCCTGGTCCAGCGTCTCCTGTGACAAGGCAGTCACAGTTCCCGGAACGTCCTGAATGCTCTCCGAGCGACGCCGGGCGGTCACGAAAACCTCCTCGATGGTGGTTACCGGCTCATCCATCTCAACCTGGGCCAGGACATTACTGCTGGGGGCAGCAAAGCTGCCAAAACCCGCGGCAATCGCGGCGTAAAGAACTGTGCGCTTCATGGTCTCTCCTCGTTTTCAGGCCTTGGGCAGCTTTTTCCTGACCACCTCGGACCTTGGAAATTCACGTCAAACCCGAGCCACTCCTCATGCTCAACGCGCTTTGAAATGCCTTAACACGTCTTCAACCGAAACCACATCGACATACTTCGCATCCATATCGAACAGGTTGGCCGCGTGCGCCAGCTCATTACGATCGCCGACCGCTTCGCGCGGAACAACGACCGGGTAGTCATTCTGCAAACCATCAACCGCGGTAGCGCGCACGCAGCCGCTGGTGGTTAATCCCGTGACCACCAGCGAGTCTGCGCCCGCTGCGGTCAACGAGCTGTCAAGTGAGGTTTTAAAAAACCCGCTTGCCCATTGTTTTTCTATAATTTCCTCGCCGTCTATCGGCTCAAGCCGCGCATCAATCTGCACCCAGTGACTCCCGGCCTGCAACACGTTCAGCGCAGGAAGTCGCTCGCGAAACACACGTGCCTGTTGCTCATCATGATAAACCACGGTCGTAAAATAAACCGGCAGGCCCTGCTCGCGAAAGGCCTGCAACAGCCTTGCGCAGGCGGCGACTACCGAATCAGCCTCAGAACCCAGCGGGCAGGCCGGGTCGGTAAACCCATTGATCATATCTACCAGCACCAGGGCCGGGCGTTGGCCCAGGCCCAGATGCCGGCGTTCAAGGTCGGTCATCAGCCGCCGGCTTTGGCAAAGGTCGGTTGAACCGGTGGATCAAGATGCGTTTCTGCTTTGCAACGCGCCTTGATCTCCTCGATGGTACCGCCAAAGTTGAACAGCTCCGGCTCACCGCGAGCTGCCTTGATTTCTTCGCGTAAAGTCGCCGTCGCAGCTTCATCGACGCCATTGTCCTGCCCGATGACCACACCATAACGACGCGCGCCCTCCCGGGTGACCAGTCCACTACGTACATCCGCCGCGACCAGTTGCGCGTCGCGCTCACAGGCATCACCCCAGCCACCGCCGCCCCAGGTGTTGAAGTACAGCAAATCGCCAGCCTGCACCTTGATGCCCTCACATTTCGATGGCAACCATTCCGAACTTCCATCGGCCCGCACCAGGCGTTTGGTGGAACGCATGCCAGGCTCCCCGCCGCGCACGCCCCAGGGATAGGTCAGCCAGCGTTCATCGTGAACCGAGATGGTGCCCTCGGCGAGAAAACGATAGGCGACACTCAGGCCATTACCACCGCGGTGCAAGCCGGCGCCACCGGAATCCGGGATCGTCTCGTACTGCTCGATACGCAAGGGAAAGTACGCCTCGACAAACTCGTTGGGTACGTTGGTAAAACCCGGCCACAGGGAGTGACCGTCCGGGCCGTCGCCTACCGGGCGCCCGGGAACGCCACCAAAGCCAATCTGGAACAACTGGAACCACTCACCCTTGTCGTCATAACCGGAATAAAACAGGTGGGGCGAGTCGGAAAAGCCAGCCGCGTTCATGGCATCCGGGGCGCTTTGTCCGAGCAGGCCGCCCATGACATCAAAAATGCGGCCCAGCGCATGCGTACGCCCGGACAGGGCTGCCGGATAATTGGGTTTGAGCAAGGTGCCCTGCGGAATGCGCACGTCGACCAGGTCATAGAATCCATCGTTAAAGAGAATCTGCGGATCCACCAGGTTGATGGTGAAGGATCCGAAAAACATCTTGAACATGTCTTCATTGAGGTAAAAATTGATGGAGCTGCTGGCCTGGGGATCGGTGCCCTCGAAATCAAAAATCGCCTTGGAGCCCTCGCGCCACATCTTGCAGCGAATCTTGTAGGGGCCCTGCCCCACGCCGTCATCACAGACATAATCTTCAAACACGCGTGGCTCTTCCGGCACGATCATTTCAATGATCGCCTTCATGGCCATGTGGTTGCGTTCCAGCATGATCTCCATCGTCGAATAGAAGATGTCATCGCCGAAGCGTTCGGCCATCTCAACGCAGCGCTTGGCGGCGGTGTTGCAGGCCGCCACCAGGGCGTTGAGATCGAATCGGTTCCACTGCCTGGTACGCACGTTATGCAGGATCAGTTCCAGCAGATCGCTCTGCAGCACGCCCTTCTTGTAGAGCTTGGTGGGCGGAATGCGGATGCCTTCCTGGAAAATACTCTCGGCCTTGATGGGGATGGAGCCCGGCACCATGCCGCCGTTGTCGGACATATGCCCGAACATCGCCGACCAGGCCATGTGGCGTCCGTCTTTAAAGATCGGCACCAGCACGATCCAGTCAGGCAAATGCGACACCGCCGCATTGCACATATAAGGATCGTTGGTAAGGATGATGTCACCCTCCTCCAGCTCACCATCAAACGCTTCCAGAAAACCATGAATGAAGGAACCGAACTGGCCCACGACCATCTTGCCATCCTTGTTGGCAATCATCGGAAAGCAGTCACCCTGCTCACGAATACCCGGGCTCATCGCGGTTCGGAACAGTACCGCATCCATTTCAACGCGGGCGTTGCGCAGGGCATTTTCGATAATATCGACGGTCACGGTATCGACATCAATTCGCTTAAAAGGTGTGTTGTTACTCTCTTTGATACGCGAAGTCATGACTGGCCCTCCCCGGCATTGACGGGATTGATCAAAAGGTTTCCGATCGCATCTACGCGGGCCTCGCAACCCGGCAGTATCAGGGTGGTGGAGTCCATTTCCACAACGATGGCAGGGCCCGGCACCACCATGCCCTCGGCGAGCACATTGCGGTCGTAAATGGCCGCCGTGTACTCCTCGCCCTCGTAGTAAATACCCGATTCATGAATACGGGCATCGTCCAGCGATGCATTGGCACGGCCGATGGTCTCCTGGGCCAGCGCGCGGGCCCTGGCTTTGACGATCGCGCGGATCATGACCAGCTCGTGGTCATTGCCCAGCGCAAAGGTAAACAGCTGTTCATGCTCCTTGTCGAAGCGGCCGGTGAGATGGGCCATGCCCTCGTTTTGCAGATCTTCGATATCGAACTCCAGGCTGATCTGGAAGGCCTGGCCCGCATAGCGCACATCAGCCTGATAGGTCACTTCCTGCTGGTCCTGCGCAATCCCGTCGGCGTTGAGCACCTCGGCAGCACGCTCGCGCAGGGCGCCCAGATCTTCGATGAGTTGCTCTACCGTCAGCTCGGAAGCCATGGTGACATAAGTGCGCGAGGCCTCGTCCTGTACCTGGGTGGTGGCGTCACCGTAAGCGCACAATACGCCCGGCCCGGGTGGCACAATCACCGGCCAGGCATCGGTCAGCAGACCCATGGCATTGCCGTGCAGCGGCCCGGCACCGCCGAACGCTACCAGGGCGAAGTCACGCGGATCAAAGCCCTGCTCTACAGACACAAGGCGCAGCGCACCAAACATGGATTCATTGACAATCTTGACGATGCCCTCGGCGGCTTCCATGAGCGAAATACCCATGCCATCAGCGGCCTTTTGCACCGCCGCTTCCGCAGCCGCTTTACTGATCTCCATCTTGCCGCCCAGCTGGACGTCGGAAGGCAGATAGCCCAGCACCACGTTGGCATCACACACCGTTGGTGCTTCACCGCCCTTCATGTAGGCAGCCGGCCCGGGTTCAGCACCGGCGGACTCGGGCCCCACACGCAGGGCCCTGGTCAGCTCCGGTACAAAGGCAATGGAACCACCACCGGCGCCCACCGTGCGCACATCAACCGATGGCGCGCGAACCGTTACGTCCCCGACGCGGGTTTCGCGACGAATACGGGCACGACCGTCCTGGATCAGCGCAACATCTGTGGATGTCCCGCCCATATCGAAGGTCAATACATTGTCATAGCCGGCACGGGACGCAAACCAGAGAGCGCCGGTAACCCCACCGGCAGGGCCGGACATTAACAGGTTAACGGGTGAATCCGAGGCCGCACGGGAACTGGCCAGACCGCCATCAGAGCGCAGGATCGACAACTGCACATCATCACCGAGCTGATCTTCCAGCGAGGCCTGCAGGTTGCGCAGATACGAGGCGACCTCTGGTGCGACGTAGGAGTTCACCACGGTGGTTTCGGTCCGTTCGTACTCCTGCATCTCCGGCACCACCTCGGAAGAGATGGAGATTGGCATTTGCCCGCCAAACACCTCGCGGGCCACCTCGCGGGCCTCAAGCTCGTGCTGTCCATTAACATATGCGTTTATAAAACAGATGGTTAAGGCTTCAATCTGGTTTTTGTCTTTTAGTTCCTGCAGCGTGGTTCTGAGTGCCGCGCGGTCCAGACCCTCGACCACTTCGCCGCGGGCATCCATACGCTCCGTGGCCTCAACAGTGAGTTCCAGCGGTGCCAGTAGCGGCTTTTTCACAAAGCTCACCCAGCCACCCAGACCACCGGGACAAAACGAACGCGCCACCTGCAGTACTTGCCGGAAGCCCTGGGTGGTCACCAGACCGACCTTGGCGCCCTTGCCAGTCAAAACCGCATTGGTCGCCACGGTCGTGCCATGCATCACGCGACGAATCTGCCTGGGATCCACACCGGATTCGTCACAGATGCGTGCCACACCGTTCAACACGCCGATTGAAGAATCCTGCGGGGTTGACGGCACCTTGGCCGTAAAGGTCTTGCCAGTTTCTTCATTGATAAGCAGC
This sequence comes from uncultured Gammaproteobacteria bacterium, assembly GCA_942491555.1. GTDB lineage: Bacteria > Pseudomonadota > Gammaproteobacteria > Xanthomonadales > SZUA-36 > Marinihelvus. Next base: position 273,759 of record CALOBN010000001.1, on the reverse strand, counting down.
AGGTCCGTAAAGGTCCCGCCCACATCAACGCCCAGGCGATAGCTCATAGTTCACTCCATTTCGTTCGTTTACAAAACGAACGCAGATTGCTGGTCCGCATGGACAGATGTCTCGTCCATGCCCTCATATGGTATTCGTTAACTCAGGCAGCCAGGTACCGGTCCATCCAGGGTTTTGCCCTGCCACCCGGCGCTGTACCCGTCAGTTCACGGGCCAGATCAGACGCTTTCAGCAAGGCTGGCAGGTCAATGCCGGTAACAAAGCCCATCTGCTCAAGCATCATCACCACGTCTTCCGTGGCCACGTTACCCGAGGCGCCGGGGGCAAAGGGACAGCCGCCGAGGCCGCCAATGGATGCGTCAAAACGCCGTATGCCGGATTCCACCGCCGCAAACACATTGGCCAGACCCATGGCACGGGTGTCATGAAAATGACAGGCCAGTTTTTCGGGCCCGTGATCACGCACCAGCGCATCCATCAGGCTACGCACCTGAGCCGGGTTAGCGGCACCAATCGTATCTGCCACGACATATTCATCAACGCCAAGCTCCAGAAAGCGCTCCGCCGACGCGCGCACCACACCTGGGTCTACCGGCCCGGCAAAGGGACACTCAAACGATACTGAGATGGTCGCCATGACTGCCACACCATCGGCACGGGCGCGGTCGAATATTGCCTCGGTCGCGGCATCGGCCTGCGCCATCGTCATCTTGACGTTGGCCTGGGCCATTTCATCGGTGGCGTACAGCACCATGGCAACCGCGCGGGCACCCGCTGCCGTGGCAAGTTCGTAACCTTTCATATTGGGTATCAGGACCGACAGATTGGCGCCCTCAACGTCGGCAAGGCCGGCCACCACTTCCGCCGCGCCCGCCATGGCCGGCACGGCTTTGGGCGACACGAAAGCAGCGACCTCAACGTATTTCATCCCCGCTGCCAACAAGGCACGGACCAGGGCGATCCTGGCCTTGGGCTCGAGGATCTTGGCCTGGTTCTGGAGGCCGTCGCGTGGACCCACGTCGTTAATAATGACTGATTCGCTCATCCGCCAATCGTCTCCTGTTTCTTGAGCTCGGCAATTTGTGCCGCGTCATAACCCAATACCTCACTGAGCACGGCATCCGTATCCTGACCAATTTCCGGTGCGGCAGTGAAGGCTTCCTCGCTTGTACGTGAGAATTTTAGCGGGTTACCGGGACCTTTGGTGGACTTGCCATTCGGGTGCTTGAGATCAATCACCATATTGCGGTGTAAAACCTGCTCATCACTGAGGGCCTGGCTAAAGCGGTTAACCGGCGCGCAGGGAATGCGCTTCTCCTCCAGGGCTGCCAGCCAGTGCGCTGAATCTTTCTGTGACAATACCTCGTTCAGGCGGCTGTTGATCATGTCCTGGTCTTCCCAGCGCCCTGGCTGCCCGTCATATTTGGGGTTATCGAATTCGGGAATGTTCACGACCTGTTTCAGGTTCTGCCAGAAATTATCGAAGATCACCGCAATCACGATCCAGCCATCCGCGGTACGAAACGTGTTGTACGGAACATGAACAAAGTGCGAGTTACCGATCGGATAAGGATCCTTGCCGGAGAGAAAGTGCATGGTTGCCATGTAGTTGAGCATGGAAATCTGGCAATCGAGCATGGAAATATCAACATGCTGACCTTTGCCGCTGCTGGCACGCTCGACCAGCGCTGAGAGCACACCCATGACGGCAAACATACCGCCGCCAAGGTCACCAATCGGAATCCCGGCGCGCACCTGGTTCTCGATATCCGGACCGGTGATCGACATGCCTCCCCCCATGGCCTGGGCCACCTGGTCAAACGCCGGACGTTTCGGATTGGGACCATCAGAACCAAATCCGGTAATCGTACAGGTAATAATGCGCGGATTGATGCCGCTGAGGGTATCGAAGTCGATACCCAGGCGCTCAGGCACACCGACGCCGAAATTGGAAATCACCACATCAGATTCACGCACCAGGTCATACAGGACCTGGCGGCCGGCATCTGTTTTCAGATCGATCGCGACACTCTTTTTATTGCGGTTAAGAGTGATGTAGTAGGCACCCATGCCGTCCAGGGAATTTTCCGGATCTGTGGCCAGCAGCTTACGCGTGCCTTCACCATGCAGGGGTTCAACCTTGATGGTTTCAGCACCGAGGTCCGCCATGATCATGGCACCATAGGGCCCGGAGAGCATGTGGGTCAGATCCAGAATTCGTACACCCTGCAAGGGCTTGTTCATGGTTTTTCCTTGGTAATGAAGCGCTGACGGCACAACGGGAGTTTACAGCTAAGGCGCCCCGGTGACGCGTGCGGATCGTCGCATGCAAGTCTCATAAGAACGTAGATTAATGCGACCAGGCCTCTCCCTTAGTCGCTGCCCAACTTTTTTATAGTGACCGGTCGCCGCGGCACGATGGTGGCCTTTTCCTCGGTGAAAAATTCTGCACTTTGCCGCGGGCCGTCGCGACCGATTCCGGACTGCTTGAAGCCACCAAAGGGGGCGCGCAAATCCCGCAACAGCGGTGTATTAATCCACAGCGTTCCAGCCTCGATGCCTTCCTGAAGACGCAAACTTCGCGCCAGGTCAGCGGTCCAGGCGTAGGCCACGAGTCCAAATCGGGAATCATTGGCGATCGACAGCGCTTCGGCTTCCTCATCGAACACCTGAATGCTGACAAACGGCCCGAAAACCTCTTCCTGGCAGATACGCAGATCATTGGAGTCGACCTGTACCACCGTGGGCTCCATGTAATAGCCCTGGTCAAAACCCGGGTGCCGGCGACCACCGCAGAGCACTTGCGCGCCCTCCTCGGCGGCCAGCCGTGCATAGGCAAGAACGCGTTCCAGATGTGCTTCAAAGGCCAGTGGGCCGACTTCCGTGGCTGGTTCCAGCGGATCACCAACGCGCAGTTGGCGCGTACGTCGCACAAACTCCTCAATAAATGCCGCTGCCACCGACCTCTGCACGAGAATGCGCGAGCCGGCAATACAGATCTGCCCGTTGTTGCTGAAAGCGTTCACCAGCGAGCCATCCACGGCCTGGGCAAGATCGGCGTCAGCGAAAACAATATTGGCCGACTTGCCACCCAGCTCGAAATGCACCGGTGTCAGGTTACCTGCGGCAGCCCGCATGATGTGGCGCGCGGTATCGGCACCGCCGGTAAACGCAATTCGGTCAATCCCCGGATGCGCCACCAGGGCTGCACCCGTAATGGGCCCGGTCCCATTCACCACGTTGACAACGCCCGCGGGCAGGCCGGCATCTTCGAGCAATTCCACCATGCGCCCAATGGCCAGTGGTGTGTGCTCGGAGGGTTTAACAACGCAACTGTTACCAAAAGCAATACAACTGGCAATTTGCATACTGGACAAGGCCAGCGGGGCATTCCAGGGCGATAACAGCGCCGCCACACCGGCCGGTTCGCGGGTCACAAGGGTGAGGTAACCCGCCTCCTGCTCAAAGGTCTCACCCGCCATCTGACCGATCGTGTCGGCAAAAAAATCAAAGTTCTCCGCGGCGCGAGGTATCTGACGCGCGGCGAGATGCGCCACGGGCAAACCTGCCGCAAGGCTTTCGAGCCGGGCAAGCAGCCCGGCCTCTTCGCGAAGCGCAGCCGCGCAGCGGCGCAATACCTGTTGCCGTTCGCGAACCGGCATCTGGCGCCAGGCAGCGCCTGTAAAACTCGCGCGCGCGGCCGCCACGGCCTGATCCACCTCACTGCCATTGGCGCAGGACAACCAGGCGATCTGCTGCCCGGTTGCCGGATTGATCACCGCCAGACGGTCTCCGGAAAAAGTCACCGACTCACCGGCAATCCGGCCGGGTATTGGCGCAGGAATTTCCAGGGTGCTTGCGCCCGACTCCCGCTTCACGAGATCTCCGCCTCGCGCTGCCGGGAACGAATCATGGATGTTTCCAGCAAGTAATCACGGTTTCGCTGCGGATCTGCTGCAATATCCTTCAGCTCCTGCCAGATTTGCGCACGTCGCTGCGGGTCAGTTTCCCGGTGGCGCAGGTAACTCCGCGCCGAAATTCGCTGGACCTCCTCCTGGGCAACCCGCCGCCGGCGCCGGTCATAACGATCAAGCAGGTCTGGATCGGCCCCTTCCAGCACCGGCACCAGGTGCTCGACCAGACATGCCGCATCATGCACCCCGCTGTTCATGCCCATACCGCCCGCGGGACTGTTCAGGTGCGCACTGTCGCCGCAAAACAGTACGCGCCCGTGCCGGAAACGATCCAGGCAGCGTTGCTGAATGGTGTAGTGATTCAATTGCTGGATTCGATAGGGCTTGTTGTTCGGAAAAACTGCCTGCAGGCGCGCCTGGGCGGCCGCAGTTTCATGTGCTTCCACGGGGTCATCCTCGTTGCGCGGGGCAAACGAGAAGCGCCATAAGTCGCGGACCCGCATCAAGCTGTAGTGGTCGTCTTCCGTCCATACATAGTTGACCCCAAGCAGGCCTTCCACCTGGTCCTGGAAACGGTGGTCCAGTACCAGGGTGATCGAGGTACGCGGAAAAACCGAGCCCTCAAAAGCGAGTCCCATGGACTTGCGTATCATGCTGCGGGCACCGTCCGCTGCAATCAGCCAGCGACATTGCTCAAGCTGTTCTTCGCCGTGTTCCTCAAAGCGAACGCGCACCACATCATCACCGGGCTCAATACGGGTCACACGTGCCTGGCGACGCAAGCGGAACAAGGGCTCATCCCGCAGTCTTTCAACAATGGCATTGGTAAGCCGGAACTGTTCCACCTGCAAGCGGTAGGGGTGGTCGGTGATATCGGCCAGAACGCCCAGATCAAACACCACCCGGTCACCGGTTTCATGGCGCAGAAATTGCCAACGCGGTACCCGGGTACCCTGGCCGAGCAAGGTGCGGACCACGCCGGTGCCCTGCAACAGGTCAAGGGTTGCCGCATGAAAGGTTGAAGCGCGCATGTCTTCGGGTAGCCCGGCAGCTTGTTCCAGCACGGTAACCGGCACGCCCGCCCGGACCAGAAACAGCGCACACACGAGCCCGGAGGGCCCGGCGCCTACAATCGTGACGGAATCCTGATGACGATCAAAAACCATGGGGAAGAGCGGGTTCAGTCAAAATGATCGTTTTCCGGACAAATTAAGACCAAATCATCATAGCATCACGGCCCTGGACGGGCGGTGGCTCTGCCCGCCAGGAGCAGAACGCCAAGCGCCGCACAGAACGGAACCAGGCGCTCGAGAATGTCACCCGGTGTATTGGGCATGAGGTAGAAAATCACTGCGAGCACAAAACCGGTCAGAATCGATACCAGTACAGCACCCCCTTTCAGTGGCACATTCGCGAGGCGTAAAAACAGCACTGGCCCGAAGGCCGAGCCCAACGCGATCCAGGCGAACAGAACGCGACTGAATATGGCCTCCGGCAGATACAACGAAACCAGCACCGCGAACATCACCAGGCCGACGATGGCCAGGCGCGAATACAGCAGACGCCGCTTTGGCCCACCCAGGCCCAGGTCATGGGTAATTGCCGAGGCGGCAACCAGCAACTGGCTGTCCGCCGTGGACATGATGGCGGAGAGCACGGCGGCCAGCAAAATGGCACTGATCACCGGCGTAAACAGACTGTCGGCAAGGGCAAAAAAGACCGTTTCAGGATTCGCCAGACCCGCGTGCAGTACATGACCGACGAGCCCCACAATACACATTCCGGTAAATACCACCGCATACCAGACCATGGTGATCAGGCGCGCCTGGCGTAATGCCCGTGCGTCACGCAGCGCCATAAACCGCACCAGCAAGTGCGGCTGGCCAAAGGTGCCAAAAGCAATACTCAGGCTGCCCACCACGATACCCACCATGACCAGGCCCGCGCTGCCCCCGGTAAGGCTGAGCTGTTGTGGAGAACTCACAGCCCGCAGGCCCTCAACGAACCCGGCAAACCCGCCGACCTCAATGAGCGCTGCAATCGGCAACAGCACGGCGGTGAATGCCATTAACAGACCCTGCACCGTATCGGTCACACTGACCGCCCAGAAGCCGCCCAGCAGCGTATAGATGGTGATGATCAGCGCACCGAGCAGAATGCTTTCAGTCATGCCCAGGTCGAAGGTGCTGGCAAAGGTATTGCCGGCCCCCTGAAACTGGGCGGCAACATAGAAAGCGAAGGTCAGGATGATGATGATGGAACTGGCCAGAACAATTCCGGTCCGTACCCGTCCGGTCGCATCCTCGGCCAGAAAGTCCGTGAGGGTCAGCTGGTTCCTCTCGCGGCTATGGCGCATCAGGCGCGGGCCGATCCAGTACCAGGCCACCAGCATCCCAATGATCGAACCCAGGGCGATCCAAACCACGCGCAAGCCCAACACATACGCCGCACCGCTCACGCCCAGCAAAGTCCAGGCGGATGAAGCGCTGGAAGAATAGCTGATCGCCGCTACCACCGGACCCAGCCCGCGCCCGCCAAGAAAGAAATCCTCCTCGGTGCTATTGCGCCGGCTGGCCCACACACCGATGCCGATCAGAATGACCTTGTAGATCAGCAGGGTAATAATGACGACGGTCGTCTTATCCATGGTGTCGGCCTTGCGTCATGGTCAGGGTGCTGTGGAAACTGATGGGAATGTTATATGTTTATGAACAGATTTGGGCGACTCAAACAGTCCCGTGTCTGATAATGTCCAATCATCGGCAATCAACAGGCGGACGATGAGTATTCCCTGAGAATGACATTGGGCCGGGTATGCAGCGGTTGCGCAGACCATGGCCCGCCTCGGAGGCCATGGCTGGAGAAATGAATGTGAGCACGCTGGAAGTCACCAACCCCAGAACCGGCAAAATAGATTACAGGATCAATGTGTCTGAACGCGCCGAGGTCGCCACTGCAGCACAAGCCCTGCGCGAGGCCCAATCTGGCTGGGCAGACGCCGGCAGCGAGGCGCGATGCGCTGCCATGCAGCGTTGGCAAAAGGCCATAGCGCGGCATGCCGGAGAACTTGGCGATGCCCTGTGCATTGATACCGGACGTCATCTTCTGGCCCAACTTGAAGTTGCCAGTGTGCAGGAGTGGATGAACTACTGGATCAGCCATGCACCCGGCCTGCTGCGGCAAGAGCCCGGGGCCTCTGTCATGGCACCCTCGGTAAAGTTTCAGCATCAGTTAAAACCCTACCCTGTCGTCGGTGTGATCAGCCCGTGGAATGTGCCCCTGATTCTTGGCCTGATTGATGCGGTTCCCGCACTGCTGGCAGGATCCGCCATTTTGCTTAAACCCAGTGAGGTAACGCCGCGTTTCGCGCAACCGCTGCAGCGCACGCTGGATGAAGTGCCGGAACTGGCTGCCGTGTTTCGCATCGTCCTCGGCGGTGCGGAAACCGGTCAGGCCCTGGTCGATAACGTGGACGCAATCTGCTTTACCGGCTCCATCACCAATGGCAGAAAAGTGGCCGCGCAGGCTGCGGCCAATTTCATACCCGCCTTCCTGGAACTGGGCGGCAAAGATGCCGCCATTGTTCTGCCATCAGCCGATCTGGAGAACGCCAGTAACGCCATCATCCGCTCCGCAGCGGGTATGAATGGCCAGGCCTGTCAATCGCTTGAACGTATCTACGTGCACGAGGACGTCTATGAGCCGTTACTGAATATGCTCATCAGGAAAGCCAATGCCGCCCGGATCAACTGGCCGGACATACATAAGGGCCAAATCGGGCCCTTTATCCTTCCGGCGCAGGCTCAGCTGGTCAAACAACAACTGGACGAAGCGGTTGCTGCAGGCGCTGTCATTCACTGCGGTGGCGTCGAGGACCATGGTGGAATGTGGTGCCGGCCGGTTGTAATAAGCGGTGTTGATCACACCATGAGCATCATGCGCGAGGAAACCTTTGGGCCGGTTATGCCGGTCATGTCCTTCAGTGATATCGATGATGCCATCGAACTGGCCAATGATTCCCGTTACGGACTGTCCGGCGCGGTGTTTGCCGCTGACCGTGAGGAGGGCGAGGCGGTCGCCCGACGCATGGTCGGTGGTGCAATATCGATTAATGACGCCAGCCTGACCGCAATGGTTCATGATGTGGAAAAGAACTCTTTCTGTTTATCCGGTATGGGCGGTTCGCGCATGGGAGATACCGGCCTGATGCGCTTTTTCCGTAAGCAGGCAATCCTCTACCAGTCCGCACCGGCAGCCTCCCTGGAGGTGATGGAAGAAGCCCAGGCAGCACCGGCAGGAACCTTTCAATGACGAACGCCAAAGCGGCGACATCTTTGCAAGAACAGCCCCAGTCGGCGTGAGGTATTTTTAATGGCCGCTTACATGATTATTACCGCAGATATCATCGACCGGAAACTGTTCCTTGAAGACGATCAAAAGCGATTTGCAGCGCTGGCCACCTTCGGGGTTCTGCTCATTGAATCACCATTTATAAACCCTGTCTGAAAGTGATTAAACTAGGCGGCCTGATCAATGCGCAAGGCGAACCGTGAACACCGCCCATCTCCAGACCTTGTACCAGCAAGCCCGCCGGGCCTTTGATAACAGGCAACTGGACAGTGCACTGAGTCTGAGTAATCAACTCATCAGCCTGGCTGGTCCGCGTGAGGAATTTCTCAACATCAAATCTATGAGCCTGATGGGGCTCGACCGGCTGCAGGAAGCTTCGGCCACCCTGGACCGCGCACTCAAAAAAAATTCACGTTCACCGGGGCTGCATCTGAATGCCGCGAGGATTGACCTGTCGCTGGCCAGGCGCCGCAGCGCCAGGCGTCACGCTCTGGCAGCAGTCAAACTGGCCAGTGACCAGCCACAGGTTCTCTACCAGGCAGCTGTCGTTTGCCGCCAGACAGACGACCAGGAGCAAGCCCTGAGGCTGGTTAGACGCTGCCAGACCCTTGCTCCAGACATGGTGGAGGCCTGGCACCTTGAGGGCTCGATACTGATAGATCGGGGTGAATCTGACCAGGCTGCAAAAGTACTGGGCGATGCCCTGGCGATTATGCCGGATCATGCCAAATCGCTGGCCGATCTCTCACGAATAACGCCTGATGACCTGACCCGGGATGACTCAACCCAGGCCGCATTGCTCAAAACATTAACCACCGTGGCGCAGCAGGCTCATTCATCCTGGGATCGCAGTTCCGCCCTGTTCGCACTCGCCGATCACGAGCACCGGACCGGCGACCGTGAGCGTGCGGCTGAACTCTATCTGCAAGCCAATGCGACTGGCGCCGCCGTGCGACCCTTCAACATGGATCGCTGGGAGCTCAAGCAGCGCGAGACACGCGCACAATTCGCCGACCTGGTGCCACTCGGTGAACCGGGCCAGGGTGTCGGCGCAAACCTGGTGTTCCTGGTTGGCATGCCCCGCTCGGGAACCAGCCTGGCAGAGCAGGTTGTGGGCGCACATGCGCAGGTTCTGGCCTGCGGCGAACTCAATACCATGCATGCGATTGAACTGCACAGCAAAGCCACCGCCAGGGAAGAGGACAAACGCCGTCACTACCTTGCCGCATTGCCGGTCAACCACGCCGAATTCGCCCGGGTGACCGATAAACTGCCGATGAACTTTGAGCGAATTGGCCTTATTCATCAGCTGTTTCCCGGAGCGCGTTTTATTCACTGCCAGCGTCATCCACTCGATACCGCCCTGTCGTGTTTCCAGCAGGATTTTCAGTCAGGCGTAAGCTGGGCATTTGCCCTGGACAATATTGCCCGGGTCAGCATCGCTGAAAGAGAAATCATGGCGCATTGGCAGGCCCGGTTGCCCAATCATGTGTATGCCCTTCCCTATGAGCAGATGGTCACCGACCTGCCAGGACAAGTCGCTGCCATCACGACATTCCTCGATCTTGATCCAGATCCGGCCATGCTGGAGCCGCATCGCAGCAAGCGCTCTGTCGCCACTGCCAGCCGCTTACAGATCCGGCAACCGGTGTATCGCAGTTCGGTTGATAAATGGCGCGCGTATGAAGACATGCTCGCGCCCGTTATTGAGCGGTTCTCCGCCAAAGGAGTGACGCTATAAAAACCAGCGGAAGGTCCATGCAAAAAGACTTCGACGATTGGCGAACGCTGGCGATCGCCGTGTATCTCACGCTGGTCGGCTACGCTGTCCTGGTCGGCGTCCCGGTCATCAGCACAGCATGGGTGGGGCTGTTGGGCTTTACCGAGGAGCAGGTTGGCCGGGTTGCCGGGGCAGACCTGGGTGGCCTGGCACTGGGTTCGGTGATGGCCTCGCTGGTAATGGCGCGAATCAACCGTCACTGGATTGCTTACAGCGGCCTGCTGATCGCGATCAGCGCCAATTTCGCCTGCCTGTATTTCACCAGTTACGAGACAGTGCTGTGGCTGCGCGTCCTTGCCGGCGTTGGCAGTGGCCTGATCTGCGGGGTGGCGGTCACCACCCTGGGGGGCAGCAGCAAGCCGGCACGGGCCTACAACATCATGCTGTTCGCTTTTGCTTTTTCCCAGGCCGGGGAAATGCAGGTCCTGCCCATGTTGAGCATGAATGGTATCTATTGGGTGTTCATTGCTTCGATGCTCATCAGCGCACCGCTGGTGCACCTGATTCCAGCCCGGCCCGGCCCGGAAAGGCCTTTGTCACAAGCGGTGATTAACGACCCTTCCCTTAAGGTGCCCCGTCTTATCCCGTGGTTATGTCTGCTGGCGATATTTTTCACTTATATCAATATTGGTACCTACTGGACCTATATCGAGCTTGCCTCATTGAGCGGCGGTATCGATGCACAGTGGATAGGACGCGTGCTGGTGGGGGTATCTTTTGGCAGCATTGTTGGCTGCCTGGTCGCGACCGTGCTGAGCAATCGCTTCGGCCTTGCCAGGCCCCTGATCTTTACACTGGCGGTGATGACCCTGAGCGTGGGCATGCTCGGCTTCGGTCTGAGCTATCCAAAACTCCTGATCAGCCTGGCCCTGTTCAACTTTCTGTGGATCTTTATTGACGTGTACCAGATGGGGACGGTGGCGGTGCTCGACCGCCGCGGCACGTTTGCCGCCCTGATGCCTGGCGCGCAGGGCCTGGGCCAGATTGTCGGACCCAATATCGCCGCCTCTTTGCTTGGGCACGGCTACGGCTACCCGGCGGTCTTCTACCTCTGCGGCAGTGCCGCCTTCATGGGCATGTTGATTTATGCATTCATGTACCTGCGCGTACGCCGCCAGGTTCCGGAGCTTGCCCGGTCAGCAGCCTGACAGCCCGGCTCAGGGCTGCAGCATGGATTCGAGCCAGGCGGTCAGCACACGCATCTGTGTTCCGTCCCGGTCGAGAAAAGCATCACTCGAGTAGCCCCACCAGTCCCAACAGCCCAGGGGATTTCGCGGCGAGGGTTTGACCTGCGGAAACGCGAGCACAATGCCGTTCGCTTCCGCCCAGGGCAGGTAACCGGATGAAGCGGCAAACACATCACCAAGTTGCTCGCGACTCTGCATGCAACCATGCAGCACGAGGTGCAGACGACAACCGCCTGCCGGACAGGCCGGGGGCCTGAAAATCAGTGCTTCATCGGCCAGGCCCGCGCTTCCGGCATCCGGCAGCGTCACAACTTCGAGCACGGGCATCAACTGGCGTTGTGCGCTGTCAGGCGGGGTCAACCCCGGATACAGAAAGCTGAGCAGCTCACCCGCTGCGTCATAGTCACAGGCGCCGACCCAGGGGGACATACTGGACGTACATTCCGTACCATCATTCAAAGTGGGGAACAGGTGAGCGGCTTCAATATCGTCGATATAGACCACCGACTCGCCCGGCAGGAATGCCTGGTAAACCGCAAAGGTAGCGTCACTGACCTTTTTCCCGACCGCCTGGTCCAGCGTCCCGTGGAACACCCAGGCCCGGTCATCCGCCAGCGCAGCCGGATCGGCAATACGTCCCTCCGCAGCGGCCTGCCCCACAGCGTCGATCAGTGGTTGGACCGGCACCGGGCCGTCCTCTTTGCCGATACACCGTCCCAGCGCCAGGCCAAGGTCGCCTTCCGAGCACCCGAAGGGCACACCCGCGATGACCGCGGAGCCGCCGAACAGATCGGACCGGGCAATATGTAACTGCTGCGCCGCCGCTGCGCCGGAAGAAATACCCGAGACCGTAATCGCTTGCGGATCGATTGGTGGCATATCAACAATCATCGGTGCAGATGGCGGCTCGGAATCACAAGCGGCCAGGAGCAGCAGGACTGCAGAAGCTGCTGTGAGCAAGCGGAATGGGTTCATGGTGTAGCGTCCTTTTTCTCACACAGGGCACGCAATCCCGCGCTGATAAAAGGCACCAGCCGTTCATGCACACTTTCAAAGTCTGAAGATTCACACAAACCACCGGACAAGCCGTCGATTCGCTTGGTATCGGCAAAGGTCAGGGTCAGTGCGCCGGACCAGAAGTGATAACACCAGTACAGATCTGTCTCATCACAACCCGGCAGAGCGCGCCGCAACGCATCAAGGAAGCGGCGCACCAGGGGATCAAAGTAGCGGGACATGGCCTGGCCACCCCAGTCGGGATTGTTATTGACCTGCGCCAGCAAACCGAAGTAGTTACGCCAGCCGGGATCTTCGCTGACCACCTTGTTCAGCAGGGTGTGGGTGAAAGCGTCGACGATATCCTCGACCGATGCGGGGTCTGCCCGTGACAGGACCTCTTGCAGCGCGGCCGAGCGTTCGATATTGATGGCATCGGCACGGCGCAGCAATAATTCATCAAAAAGTCCCTGCTTGTTGCCAAAGTGATACTTGATGAGTGCGACGTCCACACCGGCTTCATTCGTAATTTCACGAAGCGAAACACCATGAAACCCGCGCTGTGCAAATAACCGCTCGGCAATCTCGAGAATTTTATCTTTGCTGCTTTTCTGGCTGGCCATGACCCATCTCCCGGGTGGCAACTGCGGGCTCCATTGAACACGCGGACCTGTAATATTTCAACTTTTGTTGAAATTTTGTTAAGAAAGGTAAATAATTCCAGCCATAACAAGATTCAACACATGTTGAAATATTCCTAAATACAAAGGCTCATCATCATGCAGACTCAAAACTCGAAAGGATCGTCCAACCCCCTGAACGGACCCCGCCGGTATTCTCTGCTGGGCATCGCTGTTGCAGCCGCCCTGGCACTGCCCCATACAACCCTGGCGCAGGAGAACGACAGTCCGGAACAGCAATTGCTTCTCGAAGAGGTCATCGTCACTGCCCAGCGCCGTGAGCAGACTTTGCAGGAAGTTCCGATGGCGATCAGCGCATTCACCAGCGATCAGCTGCGGGATCTGCAGGCCGATAATCTTGGCTCGATCCAGGGCGCGGTTCCCAACCTTAACCTGGTTCAGGGTCGCGGCTCGTCTTCCAGCGTCAACGTGTTCATCCGTGGTGTTGGACAGCCCGATGCGCTGCAGACCTTTGACCCCGCAGTGGGCATTTACCTTGATGATGTGTACATATCCCGCATCCAGGGCGCGTTGTTTAAACTGTATGACATCGAACGTATCGAGGTTTTGCGTGGCCCGCAGGGTACCCTGTATGGCAAGAACACCCCCGGCGGTGCAATTCGACTGATTACGCGCACGCCCGGAGATGAGTTTGAAGCTGCTGCAAGCCTGATCGTCGGCGATTATGACCGCGTCGAGGGCGCCGCATATTTATCCGGACCCGTGAGCGAAAACCTGTCCCTGGGACTAAGCGTCCTGCACAACCAGCGGGACGGATTTGTTACCGACCCCATCACCGGCCTGAAATACAACGATGAGTACACCTCGGTTGCCCGCTTCAAGGGCGCCTGGGATGCCAGTGAAAACGTCCAGGTGCTGTTCTCGGCAGATTACACCAAGGAAGATGTTGCCCTGACGCTGGGTAATGCCGAAGCACCGCTGACCAGTATTGACCTGGGCACCGGACAGGCCGTGGTCCGCTATGTACCGCCGCCGGGCCCGTGGGGCTTCAACAGCAGCACCAGCCTGTCCGGCGATGGCCAGCAGGTTGAAAGCTGGGGCACCAACCTCACTGTCGCCTGGGACATTAAGGATGACTTGTTGTTCAAATCCATCACGGCCTATCGTGAACTGGAAACCAATTCATTTATTGATATCGATGCAACCACCCTGGAACTGGGCGATGTCTTTGTCGGCCTGGATCAGGACCAGTTCAGCCAGGAATTTCAACTGCTGGGCAACACTGACACCGTGAGCTGGGTTGCCGGCGTGTACTATCTGGACGAACACGTGCCTTCCAACCAGGCCGCTTTCGCCGATGATTTCCTGTTGTTCAACGGAATCCCAATCAGCTTTGAGCGCACCATAATGGACGATCTGCGCACCAAGAGCTGGGCCGTGTTTGGCCAGGTGGACTGGCAGTTTGCCGAGAACTGGAACCTCGGTGTGGGTATTCGCTACACCGATGAGAAAAAGGACTATTTCCGCACCACCAGCACGTTCAGCGACATCCTGGGTAGTGCAGACCCCGCCTATGAGTTCAGTGACTCTGACAGCTGGAGCGACTGGACGCCCTCATTCACCCTGGACTATACGGTGAATGACAATGTCAACCTGTATGCCCGTGTGGCCAATGGCTTCAAGAGTGGTGGTTTCAACGGCCGGGCCAACAACCCTGCTGATACCTCCAGTTTTGATCCGGAAACCGTTTGGACGGCGGAAGTCGGCGCCAAGACCATCATGGCGGACGGCCGTTTTCAGGCCAACTATGCGATCTTTACCAGTACGTACGACGACTTCCAGGCACGGGTATCGGAAACCAACGGCATCGACTTCAGTTTCCCGGTCCTTAATGCCGCCGAACTGGACCTGAGTGGTGCAGAAATTGATATGGCGTGGCTGGTGACCGATGCGCTGCAGCTCAATACGCAGATCGGCTATCTGGATGCCAAGTACGGTGCTGGCGGATTCACGGGAGCCGATGGCGTTGCGGACGAACCGGCCTTCTCTCCGGAATGGACCGTCCGCGTTGCCGGTATCTATACGATTGACCTGAGCAGTGGTGCCGCCGTGCGTCTCGGTGCCGATTACAACTATCGTGATTCTATGTGGCTCAGCGTGGATAACGTCGAACCGCTGCTCGCTGATGATTTCTACGTACTCAATGGTTTCGTCAGCTGGGCCAGCATCGACGAAGTATGGACCGTCACGGCGGGCATCAAGAACGCCACCGACGAGCTGTACAAGGTTGAGGGTCAGGAGTTCCGTGCGGTGGGTAATATCCAGACCGCCTACTACGGCGATCCACGCACCTGGACCCTGCGGCTCGACTACCGCTACTAAGTGCATAATGGGGCGGGCTGTTGCCCGCCCCATTAACGCCCGGCGGGCTTTGATCACCGGCATACTGCCACCGCCCGGAATCGCACAATGAGCACATCACCCTCTCCCAAACCGCGCGCCGATTTGAGCGGCGGCAATGCACCAGGCATGCCTGCCCCGCTCCCCGGCCGTGGCATCGCCCTGTTCATGCTGGTGCTGGTTTATACCTTTAACTTTATAGACCGGCAGATCGTCGGCATCCTTGCCGTTCCCATCAAAGCGGACCTTGGGCTTACCGATGCCCAGCTGGGCCTGATGGGCGGCCTCGCCTTTGCCCTGTTTTATACGGGCCTGGGCATTCCGATCGCCATGCTGGCAGACAGGGTCAGCCGAACCTGGATTATCACGCTTGCCCTGGCGCTATGGAGCGCGTTTACCGCGGTCTGCGGCCTGGCGCAAAACTTCTGGCACCTCTTCCTTGCCCGGCTTGGTGTAGGTGTTGGCGAAGCCGGCGGGGTTACTCCCGCCTATTCCCTGCTGATGGATTATTACCCGCCCGGCCAAAGAGCGCGGGCGGTTAGCATTTACTCGTTTGGCATTCCCATCGGCAGCGCGCTGGGCATTGTCCTGGGGGGCGTCATCGCCAGCCTGATTGACTGGCGCTGGGCATTTTTCGCCGTCGGGATCGCTGGCATTGTGCTCGCACCGGTGTTCCGCCTGCTGGTCAAAGAACCCCCGCGCGGTCACTATGATCAGGCAACCCGGAACACGCCGGCACCGGGCCTGAAGACCATAATGACAACCCTGGCCCGCAAGCCCAGCTTCTGGCTCCTTTCCGTGGGTGCTTCATGTTCTTCGATGATGGGCTATGGCCTGTTTTTCTGGATGCCCTCATTCATTGTGCGAAGCCACGGCCTGACCCTGCTGGAAGCCTCGCTGTTTTTCGGGGCGATACTGCTGTTTGGCGGCATGGCCGGCATGTGGGCCGGCGGCTGGCTGGGCGACCGCCTGGGTCAACTTAAACGAACGCGTTACGTGACGGTTCCTGCGCTGGCCTTCCTGATCTCCGTACCGACCTATGTACTCGGTGTCATGACGCCGACCCTGACCCTGGCTTTTTTCGTATTGCTGATTCCCGTCGCATTGGGCCTGGTCTGGGTTGGCCCGGTGATGGCAACCGTGCAACAGCTGGTACCGCCCAATATGCGCGCCACGGCCTCGGCAGTGTTTCTGTTTTTCAACAACCTGCTCGGCATCGGGCTTGGCACCTGGGCGATCGGAGCTCTATCCGATTTCCTGCAATTACAGTATGGCGATGACTCACTGCGCTACTCGATCGTCGCCGGAACCGGCTTCTACCTGCTGGCCGCCGGGTTGTTTCTGCTCGCGGCACGCTGGCTGGAGCGGGACTGGGAGGACTAAATATGACAGGTGATAAATTCCTGCAAGGACAACATGCGCTGGTAACCGGCTCGACCGCCGGCATCGGCAAGGGCATTGCCGAGGCATTGGCAGATCAGGGCTGTACCCTGACTATCAACGGCTTTGGCGAATCCGCCGATATCGCAGAGCAATGCCAGGACCTGGCCGCAAGATCCGGCGCCCCCGTGGCCCATCATGCGGCGGATATGAGCAAACCGGAGCAGATCGAGGCGATGATGCGCGAGGCGTCCGCGGCGCGCGGTACGATCAACATCCTGGTGAACAATGCAGGCATCCAGCACGTGGCACCGATCCACGACTTTCCCCCGGAGCGCTGGGACGCCATCATTGCCGTCAACCTGTCTTCCGCCTTTCACACCTGCCGTCTCGCCCTGCCGGCGATGGTAGAACAGGGCTGGGGCAGGATTATTAACGTTGCCTCTGCGCATGCCCTGCGCGCTTCTCCGTACAAGGCGGCCTATGTTGCCGCCAAGCATGGCATCGCCGGCCTGACCAAAACCGTGGCCCTGGAAGCTGCCGAGGCCGGAGTCACCGCAAACGCCATTGCCCCGGGGTATGTAGCGACGGCCCTGGTCGCCAACCAGGTAGCCGACACGGCCAGAGCGCGGGGCATGAGTGAGGAGGAAGTACTCCGCGACGTGATGCTGCTCGCCCAGCCGACCAAAAAACTGGTCACCATTGAGGAGGTCGCCGCATTGGCGGTTTACCTGTGCCGCGACGCCGCGGCGTCCATAACCGGTTCAGTGCTGCCCATGGACGGTGGCTGGTCGGCCAAGTAGGTTAGCAGGATGAAAGACCCCTGGTTCGATGCCCCTGCCCCGTTATTGCCGGAGGTGCTGGCGCTCAACGGCCGTTGGTGCGGTGACAAGCCAGCAATCATCTGTGACGACACCACCCTGAGCTGGCGCGAATTCCATCGACAGGTTTGCCAGGTGGCCAATGGTCTGCGCAGCGACGGACTGAAGCCGGGCGACCGGGTGGCTGTGTTGATGAGCAATGGCCCCGAGATGATGGTCACGCTGTTTGGCATACTCAGCGCCGGTGGCGTGGCCGTGCCCCTGAACGTCATGGTGAGTGATGCCGGCCTGTTGACGATGCTGCAGGACGCCCAGGCCCGCGCGCTGGTGGTGACCGGGGATCATGCGGAGCGTCTCGAAGATCATTTACAGGCGCTTTCCCGACTCAGAAGCAGCGCACGTTATTGTGTCGGCCCGGCCTCGCAGAACTGGACAGATTTCAGCTCCTGGCGACAGTCCCAGGCGCTGACAGACCCGCAAGTGCCCCTCGCGGACGAGGATGAGTGCAACATCATCTACTCCTCCGGCACCACCGGCCAACCCAAGGGTATCGTGCACACACACCGACGGCGCCTGGACTGGTTTTATGATCTTGCCGTTGCCCTGCGCATTCACCGTTCCTCGGTCAATCTTTGCAGCATCGGTCTGTTCTCGAACATTTCCTGGGCGGCCATGGGCTGCATGGTGCTTACCGGGAGTACCCTGGTCATCATGCGTGAATTCGATGCCGGCCGGTGCCTGGCCAGCATTGAGCGGCATCGCGTGACGGTGACCGCCATGGTGCCCGTCCAGTTTCAGCGGCTCCTCGACGAGCCTGGCATGGACACAGCGAATCTCGACTCCCTGGAGAGCCTTATGTGCTGTGGGTCGCCATTGGGAGCGGTGCTGAAACAGTCCATCATGGATCGCATTGCCCCGTGTTTAATCGAGCTTTATGGTCTGACCGAAGGGCTCATTACCACCCTGGAACCGGAGGAAGCTGCCGGACGCCTGGCCAGCGTTGGTAAACCGCTCACCGGCACAGATTTATTGATCCTCGACGAACATGACCAACCCTGCGCGCCGGGTGAAGCCGGAGAAATTGTGGGCCGCGGACGAATCCTCATGTCGGGCTACCACGCACGACCGGATGCCAGCGAGGCGGCCACCTGGACCGATGAAAAAGGCCGGCGCTGGCTTCGAACCGGCGATATCGGCCGCCTGGACGAGGAGGGTTTCCTGTATCTTGTTGACCGCAAAAAAGACCTGATTATTTCCGGGGGTCTGAACCTTTACCCCGCCGATATTGAGCAGGTTCTGTTACAACATCCACAGGTTCTGGAAACAGCCGTGATCGGCATCGACAGCGAGCGCTGGGGTGAAACACCTTTTGCGGTGCTGGTCGGAGAGAACATTGACGTGCCCGGCGTGGTTGCCTGGACCAATGAACGGGTCGGTAAACATCAGCGCCTGGCCGGCGGTGCAGTGGTCGCAGAACTACCCCGCAACCCGAACGGCAAGGTTCTGAAACGCGAACTGCGCACCCGCTGGCGGGACTGGCTGAGTCATCAGACCTGACCCCCCGAGTGCCTGGCCATCCTGACATGAACATTGAGAATTAACCCATGAGTTATACCGAGCACCGCACCACCAGCTTTGACGGCCTGTCCCTGTACCACCGCCAATACGGCGATCCACAAGCCGGCCAGGTGGTCCTTTGCCTGCCTGGTCTGACGCGCAACAGCGCCGATTTTGACGGCATTGCCTCACACCTGGCCGGACGGTACCGGGTGATCTGCCCGGATTTGCGCGGCCGCGGCCAGTCCGATAATGACCCCCAATGGAAGCAATACATGCCACCCACCTATGTCCGGGACATGTGGAAGCTGCTTGATGAACTGGGTATTGAACAGGTAGCGGTCCTCGGCACATCGCTGGGCGGATTAATGGGCATGATCATGGCCGACCAGCACCCGCAGCGATTGCGCGGCCTGGTACTCAATGACATTGGTCCCGAGGTGCCACCCGAAGCGATAGCCCGGCTCCTGAAATACGTCGGTCAGACACCCACTGCGCCCGATTGGCCCATGGCCGTCGCCATGAGTCGCAAGAACTATGAACTGGCCTATCCGGACCAGGATGATGAATTCTGGGAACAACAATCCCGCGCCACCTGGCGCGAAGCGGCGCAGGGTCATTTCGAGCCCGCCTATGACCCCGCCATTGGTGATGCCGTCCTGCACGGGGTTAAGGCGGCAAAAATCATTGGCTGGCTCAGGAAGCTGGGGTTCAGGCGCCTGAAGGGTCTGAATCTTGATAACTGGGATAACTTCCGCGCCGTGACGATGCCTTGCCTGCTGCTACATGGCGAGCTGTCAGACATTACCAATGCGGACATTATTCGCCGGATGCAGGCTATAAAACCGGACCTGCAAGTCCTCACCGTGCATAACCGCGGCCATGTGCCGACCATGAATGAACCTGAGGTGCGGGTTGCCCTGGATAATTTCCTGAGTGGTCTTTAACGGGCCAATCGGCAGCTACTCCCCGTACGGAATCCAGATGTTTTTGATTTCCACTGCGCGGCGCAGAAATTCCTCACCGGCACCCTGCTCCTCATCGAACCAGTCATGAAAGCGGCCATTACTGACCCAGGTTCGTTTCATGGTGGGCGCGGCAGCGGCCTCAACCAGCCGGCTACCCTCGGCACTGCCCCAGTACCACTGACCTTCCAGTCCATAGTGCCCGGCCAGGTGCGGTAACAGTTCATCCTGGTGACCGGTGACAATATTCAGCACCCCCGCCGGCAGGTCCGAGGTATCCAGGACCTGGTAGAAATCGGTGGCCAGCAAGGCGTAGCGCAGCGAGGGTACAACCACCACCCGGTTACCCATGGCCAGCGCCGGCATGACGGTGGATATAAAGCCTATAAACCCGGCCTCCTCGGGTGCCACGATGCCGATCACGCCGAGCGCCTCGCGCATCGCCAGGGTGACATTGCGCAGCGGGGTGGCATGCACCTGGCCGTCATATTTATCGGCCATGGCTGCATAGGTAAATATGCGCTCAATACACAGTTCGAACTCGGCCTGCGCGGCAACCTCGTCCTGCCCCGAGAGCGCGGCAATGCGGCGCACAAAGTCCGTGCGGCGTGCAGCAAGATTTTCAGCAATGTAGTAGAGCACCTGGGCCCGGTTATGAGCCGTGGTGTTGGTCCAGGCCGGCGACTTCGCAGCGGCCTCCACGGCATTACGCAGGTCTTTACGGTTGCCTTCAGGTACTTCGCCAGCAGGAAAACCCTGCGCATCATAAACCTCGATGGAATAGCCGCCATCGGGCCTGGCCTGTTTACCACCAATGTATAACTTGGCGGTTCGGTCGATGGAGACCAGCGCGTCGTCCTTTGTGGCACCGGGCTGCACTGCGCCGGGCCCGGCTGGCTCCTTACCCGGATACACCGGGATATCTGACAAGGCCCGTAGCCAGGTGGGTTTCACATAGGCATAGAGACCTTCTTTGCCGCCTTCGCGGCCAAAACCGGATTCGCGGTAACCGCCAAAGCCGGCCGCCGCATCAAAAACATTGGTGCAATTGACCCACACGGTTCCTGCTTTCAGGGCCGGGGCCACATCCAGGGCAAGGTTGATGTTCTCGGTCCAGACGCTGGCGGCCAGGCCGTAACGGCTGTTGTTGGCCAGCTCCACCGCCTCGGACGGCGTGCGGAACGTCATGCTGACCAGCACCGGGCCAAAGATCTCCTCCTGGGCCAGCGTGGCAGCGGGTTGCACATCGGTAAGCAGGGTCGGCGGGTAGTAAAAGCCCTGATCAGGAAAGTCACACGCCGGCTGCCAGACCGTCGCACCCTCCGCTCTACCCAGGGCGACCATCTCTTCGATCCGCTCCAGCTGTACCGAATCAACCACCGCGCCGATGTCCACGCCCTTTTCCATGCTGTCGCCAACGACCAGGCGCGACATGCGCTCACGAACCTTTTCCAGTAACGGCCCGGCGATTGATTCCTGCATCAACAGGCGCGAGCCAGCGCAACAAACCTGCCCCTGGTTAAACCAGATGGCATCCACCAGGCCCTCAACCACGCTGTCCAGGTCTGCATCCTCATAAACAATAAAGGGGGACTTGCCACCCAGCTCCAGCGTCAGACCCTTGCCGGTGCCGGCAGTGGACTCGCGCAGAATGCGCCCGACCTCGGTGGACCCGGTAAAGGCGATTTTGTCCACGTCCTCGTGTTCAACAAGGGCCTGACCGGCCTTGTGATCACCCAGGACCAGGTTAAACACCCCGTCGGGCAGGCCGGCCTCTTCACATACCTGGGCCAGCAGCACCGCGGTGGCGGGCGTGAATTCTGCCGGTTTAAGCACCACGGTATTACCCATGGCCAGGGCCGGTGCCACTTTCCACGCGGCCATCAGCAGCGGGAAGTTCCACGGAATAATCTGTCCCGCGACACCGAGGGCTTCATAGCCGGCAAGCTCCCGGTGCATCACCTGGGCCCAGCCGGCATGGTGATAAAAGTGGCGCGCCACCAGGGGAATATCGATATCCCGCGATTCGCGGATGGGTTTGCCGTTGTCCAGCGACTCCAGGGTTGCGAACAGCCGGCTGTGTTTTTGCACCTGCCGCGCTATGGCATACAGGAATCGTGCCCGTCCGTGCCCGCCCAGCGCTGCCCAGTCCGCCTGCGCCGCGCGCGCGGCGGCCACTGCCCGGTCAACATCGGCCGGGGTTCCATCAGCGACCTGTGCCAGTACCACGTCCCGCGACGGGCTGCGGGTTTCAAACCAGCCGCCGCTGTCGGCGTCACACCAGGCCCCGCCGATAAAATGCTGCAGACGGCCCTTGCGCGCTTCCAGCCAGGCTTCCGCGTTGTCGGTCGCCTCGGGCGCCGGTCCGTAGTCCAGCGTCTCGTAAATTTCCTTGATGCTCATGCGTTTCTCAACCCATCGGGTGGCGGTAGGCGACGGAATACTGGCCCGTCACGAAGTGTTCCAGCTGGCGTTCAATATCGCCGAGCAGGCTGCTGGCACCAAACCGGAACAGTTCAGGTTCCAGCCAGGGGCGGCCCAGCTCCTCTTTGATCAGGGTAAGGTAGGCCAGCGCCTGTTTGGCATGACTGATACCACCGGCTGGCTTGTAGCCAATCTTGTACCCGGTAAGCCGGTGGTAGTCGCGAATGGCCCGCACCATCACCAGGCTGAAAGGCAATGTGGCATTGACCGACTCTTTGCCCGTGCTGGTCTTGATGAAGTCAGCGCCGGCCTGCATGCATACCCAGCTGGCCCTGGCGACATTGCTCAGTGTACCCAGCTCACCGGTCGCCAGGATCGCCTTGACATGGGCCGCGCCGCAAGCCTCCCGATAGGCGCGCATCTCGTCATACACGCCCCGCCAGTCACCGGTCAGCACCTTGGCCCGGGAAATAACAATATCGATCTCACCCGCCCCGGCCTTCACCGACTCGCGAATCTGCGCCAGCTTGATTTCCAGAGGAATTTGTCCGGCCGGAAAGCCCGTGGATACGGCGGCGACCGGAATGCCGGAACCTTCCAGCGCCGCGACGGCAGTGGGAATCATGTTGTGATAGACACAGACTGCGCCGGTGGTGAGACCCAGCGATTCAACACCCAGTGCCTGCAACAGATCGCGGCGCACCGGCTGGCGTGCCTTCTGGCACAGGCGACGTACCTTGCCGGGCGTGTCATCCCCGGCCAGGGTGGTCAGGTCGATACAGCTGACGGCTTTCAGCAACCAGGCAGCCTGGTAGGACTTTTTGATTGCGCGCCGCGCCGGCAGGCTGGCAGCCCGACGCTCTACCGCGCTGCGGTTGATTCGCAGCCGGTCAAAATATTCCGGTCGGAAGTCCATACCGGGGTTACGTTCCAGGCCATGATCCTGGGCGCCGGGTTGCTGCAGAGAAAATACATTGGTCACGACACAGTCACCGTCAGTCGTTGTCGGTCGTTCATTATACCTCCGTGACAGCGCACCAATTACCCGCCAGAGTTGAGACATAACATTCAGGCTGTCGTGGCTGCCTGTGGCACAATGCCCGCCGGGGTCGCAAGCCGTATTTTGCTGCCGGGCACAACCTCAACTGAAGCGAATTAATGCCTGACTTTATAGCTCAATAATACATTCATATTATTGATATTCAGGATTAAAAATAATTTTCATAGAAAAACAACCAGCATTGATCTTAAGACTCGCGAGTATCGCCGCACTGGGTTTTAGCAGCACGCTTTTTGCGCAGTCCATAGACCAGCAGGATATGCCCGGCGAGGCGCTGGATGCACTTGATCCACTGGAGATCGTGGTGGTCACGGCCTCGCGCCGGGCACTGCCCCGCTCACGCGTGGCTGCCGCGGTCACGGTGGCAGATGGGGCCCGCATTCGCCGCAACTCGCCGCAGGTGATTGCGGCCGTCCTGCGCGGTACGCCCGGCAGTTTTTTTCAGCAGACCACTCCGGGTCAGGGCATTCCGATCGTGCGCGGCCTTATTGGCTCACAGGTGCTGCACCTGGTGGATGGCATCAGGGTCAACAATGCTTTTTTCCGGGACGCGCCCAATCAATACCTCGGCCTGGTCGATCCGGCCTTGATCGAGCGCGTGGAAGTTCTGCGCGGTTCCGCCGGCAGCCTGTACGGGGCCGACGCAATGGGCGGCGTGGTCGCGCTGTTCACGCCTGAAATTCACTTTTACAACAGTACAGTGGAGCAAACAGGCCGCGCCTACGGCAGCTTTGACAGCGGTGACCGCGGCACCTTCGCGCGCCTTGAGGGTGCGGCCGGTAACGACCGTGGCAGCATCTCGGGGGGTATCAGCTGGCAGAAACGCCATGACCGGCGTATCGGCGGTGGCGAACGGATCAATCCATCCGGTTTTGAGGCCCAATCCGGCAATGCCCGGCTCCTGATAGCTGCCGGGGACTTCGGCGAGTGGATGTTGTCCGGCCAGACCCTGGAGCAACCTTCCACGCCCCGCGTCGATGAACTGGTTCCCGGTTTTGGGCAGACCACACCGTCTGCGAGTCAATACAGCTATGAACCAAACCGCCGCAGCCTTGTGCATGCCCGTTACCGGCACAGCAATCCGGACGCCTGGCTGGACAGCGCCGAAATCAACCTGGCCCAACAGGTCATTGACGATGACCGGATCATCCAGGAATTCGACAGCCCCATCGTCAGTACCGAGCAGAATACCAGCCGGCTCAACGGCCTGACCCTGCAAGGCATCCGCCAGGCGTCGGCCTCGGTCACGCTGGTGGGTGGCCTTGAAATTTATCGGGACACGGTGCGCAGCGCGCGGCAGAATCGCCTTATTGATGGTGGACCCGAATTAGCGGTCACTCCGCGCTTCCCCGATAACAGCACCATGGACAGCGAAGCGGCGTATCTCAACCTGGCGTGGTCGAAAAACCGCTGGGGGATTGATTCCGGACTGCGTTACAGCCGTTTCAAGGTTCAGTTACCCGGCTCGGCCGTCACGGCCCCGGTAAATCTCGATCTTGGTGATGTGACCGGTGATTTGCGCTTGCGCTACGAGCTAACGCCCGGAGTGCAGCTACTGAGCAACCTCGGGCGCGGTTTCAGACCACCCAATGTGTTTGATTTCGGCGCTTTTGGCCCGCGACCGGGCAACCGCTTCAATATTGCCAATACTGAACTGGATTCGGAGAGTGTGTGGAGCGTGGATCTCGGACTGCGGCTGGACAGTGATCACTGGCAGCTGGAGGCTTTTGTGTTTGTCCTGGATTACCGGGACCGGATTACCTCGGTGGCCACGGGTGACCTGACGCCCGGCGGACGCATCATCGTGCGTAGCGAGAACCGCGATAAGGTGACAATACGCGGCTTCGAGATGATGACCAGCTGGACACCGCTTGCACAACTGAGCGTCGATGCCAGCCTGAATATCACCTGGGGTGAAGAACAGGACAATGCCGGCATGACAGCGCCGGCAAGTCGAATTCCACCCCCCAATGGCCGCCTGGGTATCAACTGGCAGGCCGCGGAGCGCTGGCAACTGATCCCCTTTATGCTCTTCGCCGGCCGTCAGGACCGGCTCAGCCCACGTGATCAGCTTGATCCGCGTATTGACCCCAATGGCACGCCGGGATGGGCAACCGCCAATCTGCATGTGCAGTGGCAGGCAAGCGGCTCATTGCTGCTTGGCCTGCGCCTGGACAACCTGTTTGACCGGGACTACCGCGAATACGGCTCCGGTATTAATGCGATCGGTTTTAATGCCGGGCTGTGGGCCGACCTGACATTCTGAAGACCATGCCGGCGCTTAGCGCCGGGCGCGGAAAAATGACCGTAACAAGGCACCACCCTCCGCGGCCAGGCAGCCACCCTCGACGTTGACCTGGTGATTGTGCTGCGTGCCGGGCAGCAGATCGAACACAC
Organism: uncultured Gammaproteobacteria bacterium; assembly: GCA_942491555.1. Classification (GTDB taxonomy): domain Bacteria; phylum Pseudomonadota; class Gammaproteobacteria; order Xanthomonadales; family SZUA-36; genus Marinihelvus. Next base: position 247,887 of record CALOBN010000001.1, on the reverse strand, counting down.
TGCCTGCGGCGCCTGTTTTTGGGTCGAAGGCGCCAAACACCAGGCGCCGGAGCCTGGCATGCACAATCGCACCAGCACACATCACGCATGGTTCCAGGGTGACGTACAGCGTGCAATCGGGGAGCCGATAGTTATTCTGGTGAAGTCCTGCACTGCGTAATGCGCGAATTTCCGCATGCGCAGTGGGATCATGATCACTGACGGTGGCATTGAATCCGCTGCCAATCAGCTCATCGTTGCGAACCACCACCGCGCCCACCGGAACCTCGCCATGTTCTGCCGCCTGCTGCGCCAGCCTGAGCGCCTCACGCATCCAGAATTGGTCCCTGACCGTGGCGGTGTCTTCGTTCAAGGTCAGCCTTTGTGACCCGCCAGGCGCCGCTTGAGTTGCCGCAAAGGACGGGTAATGCGCCAGGACGTGGATTGTTTCAAATGCGCGATGTGTGCCTCAAGGGCGCGAATGCGTTCGTCGCGGCGGCGGATATTTGCATCGAGCTCATCGCCGCTTGATGCCTGCGCCCCCATGGTATCCGAGAACGCTGCGGAGGACCTGGCAGCAGCTGCTTCATCTGCCCCGACCTGGCCGGTTGCCGGCGTACCGCTGGACTCATCCGCCACCAGTGGCGGGGCCTGCAGGCCCATCTGCTCCTTGAGATGATTGAGCTCCGTATTGAGCTGTTTGATATTCCCGTACAGCCGCTGGAGATGCTGGTCCCGACTCGCCACCAGATTGCGCACCTGCTGCACCGTGGCCGGATCCAGAGTAATACCGGCCTGGAAGTCTGCCGGTAAATGCTGCTCCACATAAATCGTCGAGTGTTCGGGCCCCAACTCGGCTTGGGGCCGCGATTCAGTGTAGTAATACAGCGCGAAACTGCGACGGGAGATATGACGTTTGTCCTCCGGCAGCTCAATACGCGGAAAACCATGCCAGGAAACCTCGTTGGTTTCGAAAATGACGCAACGGTTGAACAGCGGCGTCAGCACGGTGATCTCGTCCTGTTCCGGCGGCAGATAAGGGTCTTTATGCAGCTGTATGGAACCACCCCATTCATCCTGCCATTCTTCGGTGAGATAAATGATGATGTTCAGACGGCGGTGCTGACGGGTAATCGGATGAAAATTGAAATCCACGTGCGCATCAAGCGCCTGACCCTGCAGATTCTCATGGGTTCCGCCGCCAAAATAATGCGGGTCATACAGCAGCGACGGAATGCCCGTGATATCGCTGATCAACTGCCGAAACTCTTCACCCTTAACCAGGTCGTCCAGCGCCGCCCAGGGTTTCCCCATGCCGCGAACCTTTTGATTGACCGCCTTGCCGCCCACCACGCCGTTTTCGTTCATGGCGAGTTTTTCGTCAAACGCGGGGAAATGGTCCGCCAGGAGTCGGGCCGTCTCAGGCGCGAAGAAGTTATCGATAGCGACATGCTTGAAGGGCCGGGCGCTGACAAATTCCCTGGCCAGCCCGGGTACGCTTTGAAGCGTGGTCTCGCTGACCATCTGATCAAGTCTGGCGCTCATCACAGGGCTCCGCTTATTCCCATTCAATGGTGGCAGGTGGCTTCCCGGAAATATCATAAACCACACGAGATATACCATCTATCTCATTGATAATCCTTAATGAAACTTTAGCCAGGAACTCATGCGGCAGCGGTGCCCAGCGGGCCGTCATGAAATCCACGGTTTGCACGGCGCGCAGCGCGACCACCCACTCGTAGCGGCGCTGATCACCGACCACCCCGACGGATTTAACCGGCAGAAACACAGCGAAGGCCTGCGATACATCGTCGTAAAGGTTGTGCGCACGCAGTTCACTGATGAAAATATCGTCGGCCCGCTGTAACGGCTCCAGGTATTCCTCGCGCACTTCACCGAGAATGCGTACGCCAAGTCCGGGACCCGGAAAGGGATGGCGAAAGACCATCTCCGTGGGCAAGCCGAGCTCCACACCCAGTTTGCGCACCTCGTCCTTGAACAGCTCACGCAGCGGCTCAACCAGGGCCAAATTCATCTTTTCCGGTAAACCGCCGACGTTATGGTGGGATTTAATGACATGGGCTTTGCCCGTGCGCGATCCCGCGGACTCAATCACATCCGGGTAGATCGTACCCTGCGCCAGCCAGCGCACATCACCCACGGCCCGGGCCTGCTCATCAAAGATCTCGATAAACACCCGGCCGATGATCTTGCGCTTCAGCTCCGGATCCGATTCACCGGCCAGTGCGGTAAGAAAACGCTGCCTGGCATTGACCCGGATCACGCGTACGCCCATGTGCTCGGCAAACGTCGCCATGACCTGGTCACCCTCGCCCAGGCGCAATAACCCTGTATCGACGAAAATACAGGTCAACTGGTCGCCGATAGCCTTGTGCAGCAGCGCGGCCACCACGCTGGAATCCACGCCACCGGACAGGCCGAGCAACACCGGGGCTTCACCCACGCTGTCACGCACCCGGTCAATCGAGTCGTGAATGATATTTTCGGCGGTCCACAGTTTTTCGCAGCCGCAGATTTTGCCGACAAAACGGTCAAGCAGGCGAGCGCCCTGCGGCGTATGGGTTACTTCCGGATGGAACTGGATGCCATAGTAATGACGATGCTCATCAGCGATGATCGTCACCGGTGCCGATTCGGTGGCGCCAATCAGCGCAAAACCCTCCGGCAGACGGGTCACTTTGTCCCCGTGACTCATCCAGACGTCCAGGGAAGCGATTCCATCATTGTCGACATGGTCTTCAATGCCGTGCGTCAGGGCGCAATCACCTTCCAGGCGCACGCGGGCGTAACCGAATTCCTTTTCTTCCGATGGCTCTACCTGGCCGCCGAGCTGGGCCGCCATGGTGTGCAAGCCATAACAAATACCAAGGACAGGAACAGCAAGTTCAAAAACCGACTGCGGCGCGCGCGGACCATCATCCGTCGTGACCGATTCAGGGCCGCCGGAGAGAATGATGCCGCGTGGATTGAAAGCATGGATTTCCTGGTCCGTCACGTCCCAGGGATAGATTTCACAGTACACGCCGATCTCGCGGATGCGCCGCGCGATCAGCTGCGTGTACTGGGACCCGAAATCGAGGATCAGGATGCGATGAAGATGGATGTCCTGCATGGCCTTACCGGTCCTTGTTCAGTGTTTTCGGGTGTGTTGTGTCGGTCTGGAATTCAGTCTTGCACTTAACCCAGCTTGTAGTTGGGCGCTTCCTTGGTGATCTGCACATCGTGCGCATGGCTCTCACGAACGCCCGCGCCGGTAATCCGCACAAACTGTGCCTCGGTCCGAAAGCGCTCAATGGATTCACAGCCCATATAGCCCATGGAAGACCGCAGCCCGCCGAGCAACTGGTGCACCACGCCGGACAGGGATCCTTTATAGGGCACGCGACCCTCGATGCCTTCCGGCACCAGCTTGTCGGCCGAGGTGTCGTGCTGGAAGTAGCGGTCCTTGGAACCCTGCTCCATCGCACCCAGGGAACCCATGCCGCGGTAGGACTTGTATGACCGGCCCTGGAACAGCTCGACCTGTCCGGGTGACTCCTCGGTACCTGCCAGCAGGCTGCCGACCATCACGGTATTGGCACCCGCGGCGATGGCCTTGGCCAGGTCACCGGAGAAACGTATGCCGCCATCGGCGACCATGGGCACACCGGTGTTCTTTAGCGCATCTGCAACGTTGGCAATGGCAGTGATCTGGGGGACGCCAACGCCCGCAACGATCCGCGTGGTGCAAATCGAGCCCGGGCCCTGCCCCACCTTGACGGCATCGGCACCAGCCTCGACCAATGCCAACGCTCCTTCACCGGTGGTGACGTTGCCGCCCATCACCTGCACATCAGGAAAGTGCTTTTTAACCCAGGCCACGCGCTCAAGAACGCCGCGGGTATGACCATGGGCGGTATCCACCACCACAACATCGACGCCGGCCTCAATCAGGCCCGTGATGCGCTCCTCGGTATCACCACCAACACCCACAGCGGCAGCCACCAGCAGGCGCTCCTGGGAGTCCTTGGCGGCGTTGGGGAAATCGCTGGATTTCTGGATGTCCTTGACGGTGATCAGGCCGCGCAGTTCAAAGTTCTTGTTGACGACCAGCACTTTTTCGATGCGATGCTTGTGCAGCAACTGCAGCACCTCATCCTGGCTCGCATCTTCCTGCACGGTGATCAGGTCATCCTTGCGGGTCATGATGTTGCGTACCGGGTCATCCAGGCGGCGCTCAAAGCGCATGTCGCGGCTTGTGACAATGCCCACTAACTCGTCACCATCAACCACCGGCACACCGGAGATATTGTGGCGGTGCGTAATATCCAGCACCTCGCGAATCGTGGTGTCCGGGCCGACGTTGATCGGATCCTTGATGACGCCCGCCTCGTATTTTTTGACAATGCGAACCTGCTCGACCTGCTGCTCGATGTTCATGTTCTTGTGAACCACACCGATACCGCCTTCCTGGGCCATGGCAATGGCCAGGCGGGCTTCAGTCACCGTGTCCATAGCCGCCGACATAAGCGGCATATTCAGCATCAGGTCGCGGGTCAGGCGCGTTTCCAGGCTGACGTCCTTGGGCAGAACGTCCGAGTAGGCGGGGACGAGAGATACGTCGTCGAAGGTCAGTGCTTCACCGATCATGCGCATATCGGGGACTCCCGGGCGGCCTTTGGATGCAACGACGCCCGGGACGACCCGGGCGTCGGATTAATCGGTCATTATAGCGCGCCAACCCTGATCAGGGCCAGAGGCCGAAGTGTTGATACAGGCCTGAATGAGTAAATTATTGACCTGGAAACAGCCGCTCCCCGTCCAGCCAGGTTTCGAGAATCTGCATCTGCGGGATGTCTTCGGCCGGGATGACCATGAAGTCCCGGTCCAGCACCACGAAGTCGGCACGCTTACCCGTTTCGAGCGATCCGACCAGGTCTTCCATGAAACCGGCATAGGCCGCATCGATGGTAAAACCCCGCAGCGCTGTTTCGCGCGCAACCCGTTCATCGGGATACCAGCCTCCCTGGGGCCAGCCCTCAAGGTCCTGGCGGGTCACCGCCGCATACAGGCCAAGTCGCGGGTCCACCGGTTCGACCGGGAAATCGGACCCAAAAGCAAGGCGCGCACCGCTGTTCAACAGGGATTGCCAGGCATAGCCACCGAGAATTCTTTCCGGGCCCACCCGTTCTTCTGCCCAGTACATGTCGCTGGTCGCGTGCGTGGGCTGCATGGCGGCAATGATATCCAGCGGCGCAAATCGCGCCAGGTCATCCGGATGCAGAATCTGCGCGTGTTCAACACGATGCCTGCCCGGGTTGCCAGGGTTGGCCGCCATGCTGGCCTCCAGTGCGTCAATCACGACCCGGTTGGCCCGGTCACCAATCGCGTGAATGCCAACCTGAAATCCGCAAGCCAGGACCTTATCCACCTGCTCCTGCATGGCATCGGCTTCCAGAAACAGCAGGCCCTGGTTTCCCGGGTCATCGCTGTAGTCTTCCAGCAGCGCCGCACCGCGACTGCCCAGGGCGCCATCGCCATAGAGCTTGGTGCTGCGCATGAACAGGCGACCGGAAGGATCTGCCACGGGACCGTTCGCACACAGCCAGTCAAGCGTCTCGCCCGCACCATTGGTCATGGCATACAAGCGGGTGTGCAATTCACCGGCGTCCAGCTTACGCTGGAAACGATCCAGCTGCGCCAGGCTGAGACCCGGGTCGTGAACGCCCGTCAGCCCCAGGCTCAATAGCTGGGCCAATGCCAGGTCAATCGCTTCCATCATGACCTCATCAGAAGTCTCCGGAACAATCGCCTCGACCAGGCCCATGGACCGGTCGATAAAGATACCCGTTGGCTGTCCTGCATCATCCCGGTAGATCATGCCACCGTCGATCTGCCAGTCACCACTGAGATCCCGGTCTACGCGCGCCAGGGCCGCGCTGTTGCCCCAGGCCGCATGCCCGTCCACCCTGCGCAACCATACCGGCCGGTCAGGAAAATGCTCATCCAGGTCCGCCGCACCGGGAAACTCCTGCACAGCCCAGTCATTCTGGTCCCAGCCGCGGCCGAGCAGCCAGTCATCCTCACCCAGAGTGGCTTCATGCGCCTTCAGGCGCTCAATCACTTCATCAATACTGGCGGTTCCCGACAGCTGCGCACGGGTCAGGGACGCCGCGAGCCCATGCAGGTGGCCATGGGAATCAATCAGTCCGGGGATGATGGTTTTGCCCGACATGTTCAGTTGCCGCGCCTGCGGATACAGCGTGGCAAGCTCGCCATCGCTGCCAACCGCCAGAATCGTACCCTCGTCATCAAATGCCAGTCCGGTGGCCAGGGGAATGGCGTCGTTCATGGTATGAATGGTGCCACCGGTCAACAGTGTCACGCCCGGACCCTGCACGACGGCAACATCCTCTGCTACGGACCTCGCCTCACCGGCTGGATCCGAACACGCGGCAAGCACGACAACAAGAACGGACAGCAAGGCCACATGGCCCCGTAACGCAACTGACTGCAACATAAAATACCCTCTGGCAGGACTTCCAAGCGGCGCCAGTTTATCATCGTGACAATGCGCAGCGTCTATACACCCAGTGAACTGAACCGCGAAGTTCGTCTGCATCTTGAAGCAGGCTTTCCCCAGCTATGGGTAGAGGGCGAAATCAGCAATCTGGCCAGGCCCGCCTCAGGCCACCTGTACTTCACCCTGAAAGATGAACAGGCGCAGATTCGTTGCGCACTGTTTCGTGGCAACGCCCGCGGCCTCGCATTCAAACCCGAAAACGGACAGTTGGTGCAACTGCGTGGCCGCCTGGGGCTGTACGAAGCGCGTGGCGAATACCAGCTCATTGCAGACGCCATGGAAATGGCCGGCGAAGGACGCCTGCGAGCGGCCTTTGAAGCCCTCAAACAAACCCTCGAAAAAGAAGGGTTATTTCGACCTGAGCGACGCAAACCCCTGCCGCGCGCACCACGCCATATCGCGGTGATTACCTCTCCCAGCGGCGCGGTTATCCGCGACATTATTCATGTTCTCGAACGACGCTGGCCGCTCGCGCAGCTGCGGCTCTACCCGGTGCCGGTGCAGGGAGATACCGCAGCGCCGGCCATCTGCCGGGCCCTGGAAGCCGTCAACCGCCATGGCATTGCGCAGGCCATCATTCTCGGGCGCGGCGGTGGCTCGCTTGAAGACCTCTGGGCCTTCAACGAGGAAAGCGTAGCGCGGGCCATTGCCGCTTCGAAAATCCCGGTAATCTCGGCAGTCGGGCATGAGACGGATGTGAGTATCAGTGATTTCGTTGCAGACCTTCGTGCCCCGACGCCTTCGGCGGCAGCCGAACAGCTGACGCCGGATATCGCAGTGCTGCGGCAAGCGTTTGACGCCATGCGCGACCAGCTGGCACGCCGTGTCCAGGGGCAGCTGCACAATCGCATACAGCGCCTCGATGAGCTCATGGAGCGGCTTAAGGGTCAGCACCCTGAGCGACGCCTGGGCCAACAGCGTGAGCAGCTGTGCGGCCTTGAGCGCCGTCTGCAGGCAACCGCGGAGCGCTTTGTGGCTGAACAGCGCCGACGTCTTCGTCCATTACAGCAACGGCTTGCCACCGCCCTGGACCAGCTTTTACCGAGGCGGCGCGAACGGCTCGCGGCCCTCGCACGAACCCTGCATGCGGTCAGTCCTCTGCCCACACTGGAACGCGGCTACAGCGTCACCGTCGAGGCTGCAAGCGGCGCAACGGTGCGCACCATTGCGCAGCTGAGCCCGGGGACAACCATCATTACCCACCTGGCGGATGGCCGTTTCAGCGCAGTGGTCGATGACCTCACACCGAACGCTGCGCCCTCCAGCCCGGATAAGGATTAACCCCGATTCCGCTGATGCAACGTTTAACACGATATCGGGTGAACCAGGCAGGGGCCGGGCATGTGCATACCGACTTTCCACGGGCCTGCCGCATATGAAGGAAGACAGTGACGAGACGCTTATGCTCAGCTACGCAAAAGGTGATGTCGCAGCATTCGAAGTGCTTTATGCGCGCTATCGAAAATCGCTTTATCGCTATTTCCTGCGTCACGTTTCAGACCCTACCACCGCCAATGACCTGTACCAGGGTTGCTGGGAGAAAGTGATTGCCGCCCGTAAACGCTATCGCGACCAATCCCCCTTCCGGGCGTGGTTGTTTCGGATTGCACACAATCACCTGGTGGATCATTACCGGGCCGGGCGTGAGACCGCAGCCCTGCCGCCGGACCTGGAAGACCCAAATCCGAATCGTCCCGCTGAGAGCATGGATGAAGATGCCAGGCTACGTCGTTTCCGCAGCGCGATTGCCACCCTGCCCCGGGATCAGCGGGATGCCTTCTTACTGCGCATGGAAAGCGGCCTGAGCCTGGAGCAGCTTGCCGCCGCCACCGGCGTCACCCCTGAAACTGCGAAAAGCCGATTGCGCTATGCCACGCGAAAACTCAAGGAGGTGCTGCAGTCATGAGCGGATCAGACGACTTTGAGGCAAAGCCGGGGCAAGACGACAGCGAGGTTTCGCAGGCGATCCGCACATCCTATGCCCGGCTGGATGCGGTAGACATGACCGAGCCGCCGGACCTGATCGACCAGGCCATACTGAACCGTGCGCGCGCTGCTGTAGACAAGCCGCATAGCAGCCGGCCCTGGAGTTTTGGCTGGCTCCATGCACTAACGACCACTGCTGTGATTGTGCTGGGCCTGACGCTGTTGTTGCAGATGCGCGAGCAAGCCCCTTTCCCGGCGACGGCTCCAAAATCCATACCCGTACCTGAACAGGCGCCACCTATGCCAACGGCGACCCAGGCCACACCCGCCGCATCGCCACCACAGGCTGCCGATGAACCCGCTGAAACAATTCAGTTGCGCCGCTCGCGTGCCGCGGACGTCCAGGTGATCAGCGCCACGCCGGAAGCCCGCAACGAGGCATCGGGCATCTCTGCTGTGCAGGATGAGGCGGCCAGGCAGGCACCGGCCTTGAAACAACGGTCGACTGAAGATCAGGATGATGCGCTGCAGAGCATGCGCATGGAAACGCCACAGTCCGACCCGGCAGAATGGCTGGCAGAGATTCGCCGCCTGCAGGAGGCGGGGCTTGTGCAGGAAGCGGCCGGGGAACTGGCACGGTTACGGGAACAGTGGCCGGATATGGCTATTCCCGAAGATCTGAACCCTCTTCTGAACCCGGATGACGGCCCCCAATAATGCTGACCTCCACATGAGCCTTCAGTTACACGCCCCGTGCAGTGTGGAAATGGTCGTCAAACGCAGCCGTTTTATTGCCCACGCCAGCCCGGTGGCCAACGAGGCCGAAACACTGGCGTATTTCGAACGGGTGGCCGAGCCGGCTGCGAACCATAACTGCTGGGCCTGGCGTATAAATGGCCGGCACCGCTTCAATGATGATGGTGAACCCGGCGGAACTGCGGGCCGACCGATACTGGCCGTGCTCGAAGGCCGCGATCTGGACGGCGTCATGGTTGTGGTTACACGTTATTTCGGTGGCATAAAGCTTGGCGTCGGCGGCCTGGTCCGCGCTTATGGCGGAGCCGCCGCCCAGTGCCTGGATCAAGGACGGTTCAAGGAAAAAGTTCTCTGGCGCCGTTGTGAAATCGTGGCAGATTTTGCGCTGGCTGGTCCGCTGCACCAGCTCATGGAGCGGGAAGGTGCGCGGAAACTCGGCGAAACCTTTAACGACCAGGGTGTGCGTCTGGATCTGGAGGTGCCACAGGCACGAATTGAACCACTGCGGGTCGCGATCCGTGAACTCAGTCGCGGCGAGGCCAAACTCTGGCTTAGCCGCTGAGCGGTTGGCTCCAGTTCATTTTCACGCCGGGTAAAGAGGCTGCATAGTCCGCACCCATCAACAACGATGGGGTTGTGAAGCCACCCACGGCCGTGCCCTCCAGCAAGCGGGCAACAATGCCAAGGCTGGCTGTTACCGTTACGTCATAACCATTGGGGCCGGTCAGAGTCCCCTGAACCTGCCGGCCATCCGCGCTGGCGGCCTCGCCCCAGACCTGGACGCCGGTATCTGCGCGACGCGCATCGTCCGGGCCGCTGATACGACGGTCGACCTGGCGACGCAAGAAACGCTGTACCCAGCCCCAGGAAAGCACCGGCCCCAGGCTCGAAAGACGTTTCATTTTGTTGATGGCTGCCGGCGACATCGACATGTAAACCTCGATATTGGGCACACCGGTCGATACCCAGGCCGTGAAAACATCGCCCCAGGGAATGGTCACCGCGGTACGTTCACCCGCAGGAAACGGCACACGACGCGACTTCCAGGCGCTGGGGACCGTGCGAATGACGCCCCCCTCGCGAACCCGGCCGCCCTTGCCCAGCCCTTCGATACTGGTTCTCGCTGTGCCACGACTGGGGCCACCACCAGCTTCAAATGCGAGCACCAGCGATGTCGCGGCCGGCAGCCTGGCCACCAGGCCGGCGGCAAGACAATCCGTGGGCACCACATCAAAACCCACACCCGGACAAATCAACACGTCGGACTTGCGGCCCCGGTCATCCTGTTTCCAGGCATGCTCGAACACGTCGATCTCGCCGGTGATGTCGAGATAGTGGGTTTTACTCGCCAGGCAGCCTTCGAGCATCGGAGCGCTGGTCACCGAGAATGGACCGGCGCAATGCAGCACCAGGTCCTGCGAGGACAACTCGGCGGTAAGGTCTGCATCGAGGGAAAAGACCCGGGTTTCCAGTTTCAGCTCACGCCCCAGTGCCTCGATCGCTTCACGGTTCCGGCCCGCCAGCACGGGTCGCATTCCGCGGCGAACCGCTTCCCTTGCGATCAGTTCGCCGGTGTAACCATTGGCGCCATAAATCATCCAGCCCATATCGGCGCGCCGGACTAAAACAAGCTGCCCTGGTCCGCAGGATCGTCGTCTGCAGTTTTCTTGCGACGAGGCTTGCGGGCCGGAGCATTGCTGACAGGCTCTTCAGCCGGTTCGCGTTCGGTTGAGGGTTCTGGTTCTGGTTCTGGTTCTGGTTCGGGTGGTTCTGGTTCTGGCTCAGGGGTCGGGCTCGGGATTTCGCTGCTAAGGGGCTGGCTTCAACAACAGGGGCGACCTCTGCAGCTGGCCCATCCTGCTGTGTGTCGCGCACAGGCTCTGCGGTCTGATCGGTGACCAGCCCGCCTGCTGATCCAGCATTGATCAGCGACAACAATGCCCCGCTGGAACAATGCGCTTCCAGCTCATGGCGCAACGGAACATCACCATGTAAGTGATAACGGTTTCTGCGGCCCTGCTTTTCCACGCTGATCATGCCGCCGTCCTGCAGATCGCGGACGATTTTCTGAACCGCACGCTCGGTAATACCGACCACTTGTGCGACATCCCGGAGTCGGGCATCCGGGTCACGCGAAAGCACCACCAGTACGTGGCCGTGATTACTGAAGAGGGTCCATTGACTCATATATTCTGCCCAATGCCGTCCGGAAAGCCGGAGACTTGTGCGAATTGTATTTCGTGTTTACATATTCTTCAAATGGCAGACCGGTGACGACCCTGATAACCGGTGTTTACAAGCGCGCGGCCAGTTCCGCGCCTTGCCGAATGGCGTGTTTGGCGTCCAGCTCTCTTGCCTCGAAAGCACCACCAAGCAGATGCGCCTGGTGACCTGAGGACTGCAATTCCTTGAACAGGTCCTGGTTGGATAACTGCCCGGCACAGATCACCACATTGTCCACCGGCAACACGCGGGTTTGTCCGTTTTGCTCGATGTGCAGCCCCTGGTCGTCAATTTTTTGGTAGCTCACGCCCGACAGGGCCTCAATACCGCGGCGTTTGAGGTTCATGCGGTGTACCCAGCCCGTGGTTTTGCCCAGATTCTTGCCGGGCTTGCTGTCCTTGCGTTGCAACAAGGTGAGCTGACGCACAGCCTGGAAGGGCTGCGGCGCTACGCCCGCTACACCGCCGCGGGCCTGCAGGGTCATGTCGATACCCCAGTCCCTGGCAAAAGCATCCATGGACAGGCTTGGCGAAGGCTGCTCATGATCGTGCGCCAGGTATTCAGCAACATCAAAACCAATCCCGCCGGCACCGACAATCGCCACCCGTTCACCCACAGGTGCACCGTCCCGGAGGACCTCGAGATAACTCAGGACACTCGGGTGATCGATGCCCTCGATGGCTGGCGTCCTGGGCGTAACACCGGTCGCAATGACCCGTTCATCGAATTCCTCCAGCATCCCGGCATTGACATAGGTCCCGAGCATCAATTTCACACCGGTATCGGTCAGTCTTTGCCGGAAATAGCGAATTGTCTCGTTAAATTCTTCCTTGCCCGGCACCTTGCGCGCCATATTGAATTGACCACCGATATCATCCGCCAGGTCAAATAACGTGACCCGATGTCCGCGTTCCGCCGCCAGCGTCGCACAGGCCAGGCCCGCCGGGCCGGCACCCACCACGGCGACTTTTTTTATCGTCCTGGCCGGCGGGAAATTGAGTTCGGTTTCGAAACAGGCGCGGGGATTAACCAGGCAACTGGCAATCTGGTTTTTAAACGTGTGGTCCAGGCATGCCTGGTTGCAGGCGATACAGGTATTGATTCGATGCGCTTCATTGCGCGCTGCCTTGACCACAAATTCGGGATCAGCCAGCAAGGGGCGAGCCATGGACACCAGGTCGGCATCGCCGCGGGCCAGTGCCGCCTCGGCCACTTCCGGTGTATTGATGCGGTTTGTGGTCACCAGGGGAACGCTTACCTCGGGGCGCAGGCGCGCCGATACAAAGGTAAATGCACCGCGCGGCACCATGGTGGCGATGGTCGGAATACGCGCTTCGTGCCAGCCAATGCCCGTGTTGATAATCGTGGCGCCTGCTGCTTCTACCGCCCGCGCCTGGGCCACGACCTCGTCCCAGCGATTACCATCCGGCAACAGGTCAAGCATGGACAGGCGGTAAATAATAATGAAGTCCGGCCCGGTCGCCTCGCGCACACGCGCCACAATTTCCTCGGCTATCCGGTAGCGTTTTTCAGTATTTCCACCCCAGTTATCAACACGGTTGTTAACGTGCTCCGTGGTGAACTGGTTGATCAGATAGCCTTCTGATCCCATTACCTCAACGCCGTCATAACCAGCCTCCCGCGCCAGCCTGGCGGCGCGCACAAAGCCGCGGATCTCACGCTCCACACCGCGCGCACTGAGTGCTTTTGGTTTGAAGGGTGATATCGGCGACTTGCGATCAGAGGCGGAAACAACAAACGGATGATAGCCATAGCGGCCGGCGTGCAGAATCTGCATGCAGATTTTGCCATCGGACTCATGCACTGCATTGGTTACCAGGCGGTGTCTTGCCAACTGATGCCGGCTCACCATGCTGGAGGCCAGCGGGGCGAGCCAGCCACGTAAAGTTGGCGCCATGCCACCGGTCACCATCAGTCCCACACCGCCTTCGGCACGCTCCTGGAAATAGGCCGCGAGGCGCGGAAAGTTTTTCGCCCGATCCTCCAGCCCGGTGTGCATCGAGCCCATGAGGACCCGGTTGCGCAGGACGGTAAAACCGAGATCGAGCGGCTCCAGGAGCCTGGGATAGGCGTTCGTACTCACAAGGACTCCATCTTTTTATCAATCATCTGATGGACCGCTGCTCAGGATTCTTCCAATGCCATGATGCAATCGAGATGGCGCCATTCTTCATAGGCGTCCATGCCGCAGCCGTAGACGTAAACATCGGGCACATCCATCCCCCAAAAATCAATGTAGTCGCGGGGTAGACCCCGGTCATGGTCTTTACGCACCAGCACGGCGAGTTTGACGCTGGCGGCGCCGCGTTTTTCCACGGAACCCTTGATCGCCGCCAGGGTGTTTCCCTCGTCGAAAATATCATCAATGATCAGCACATGCCGACCCTGCATATCGAAACGGGGCGGAACCCGGTATTCCAGTTCATGTCCGTGAATACCGCCTCGATAGCGGGTCGCATGGACGAAATCCATCTCCAGCGGCATGCGCAGACGCGTCGCCAGCCAGGCCATGGGCAAAATGGCACCGGTCATAACACCCACCAACACAATCGGCTGATCGCCGTAGTGGCTGTTAACCGCGTCCGCCAGCCGGTCTACCGCGGCTTCGACGGCTTCGCGATCAAACAGCACCCGTGAGCGGTCGAGCAAGGATTGGGGGTCAGGGTGTCCTTTGTATTCAGTCAGGCCCATTGTGAGTGCTCCAGTTCTGCCAGGGATTGTTGCCAGTGGCGCCACTCGCCAACGGTCGCCAGCTCTGCCCGGGTAACGGTATTGCGTCCACGAAGTTGCAGCAATACAGAGCCGTCGGGTACCGGCTCATCACCCCACTCTTTCAGCAACACAGCGACATCTTCGGGCTGGCAAACCAGCACGGCATCACAACCGGCATCCAGCGACAAACGCATGCGATCGGCAAGCTTACCAGCGTACCCTGCCGCATGCATGCCGAGGTCATCCGACAGAACAACGCCCTGGTAACCCATCTCAGCGCGTAGCTTTTCCCGGATCCAGATCGCTGAATAGCCCGCCGGCCTGTGGTCGACCTGCGGATAAATCACATGCGCCATCATCAGGGCATCCAGCTGCGCCAGTTGCGCCTGAAAAGGAACCAGGTCGGACTCAACGATGGACGCCAGGCTGCGGTCGTCAATCACATCATCGGTATGCGAGTCGGCAAGCACCGAACCATGACCGGGAAAGTGCTTGCCGCAGGTTCGCATGCCGGCGTCGTGCATGCCGGCCAGGTAATGCCCGGCAAGAACCGATACCGATTCTGAGTCTGCGGCGAAGGCACGGTCACCAATCACGCAACTATCTGCATCCAGATCCAGGACCGGCGCAAAACTGTGATCAACACCGGCAACCAGCAGCTCAGTCGCCATCACCCGGCCATGTCGATAGGCGAAATCGCAGGCAAATTCGGGGTTGTCGGCATACATTCTGCCGAGCAGGCCCAGCGGCGGTAAACGGGTAAATCCATCACGGAAGCGCTGCACCCGCCCGCCCTCGTGATCAACGCAGATCAGCATCGGGGCCGCTGCCGCTGAACGAATGTTGTCCACCAGCATTTCCAGCTGGGCAAGATGTGCATAGTTGCGCGTAAACAGGACAACCCCGCCGACCAGGGGATTGTTTAACCAGATGCGCTCACGGCTTGTAAGCTCAAGACCCTCAATCCCGATCAGCACAGGGCCGGGGGCTGCTTGTGATTCTTGCATGCTCATTTCCAGGTATCAAAGGGCTGCAGCGCGAGCGCCACGTTGTAATAGCGGTCCTCATCGGTGACTTCACGGCCAGCCCAGGGCGGCACTGCGAATGGTTCACCGACGCGATCCAGCTCAATCTCCGCAACCACGAGTCCCGTGTTGCGCCCACCAAATTCATCGATCTCCCAGAGCTTGCCCTCAAAATGCACATGGTGGCGGATCTTTTCGACCTTGCCCCCGCCGGCCAGCTCAAACAGGCGCTGACCATCAGCCATCGGCACCGGGTACTCAAATTCTTCCCGCTCACGACCCAGGCGCAGTTGTTTGATATTGATCGTGGCCGTCTCGTCTGCAATACGAATACGAATCGAAACGCCGTCGCCACCCAGATAAGCCTGCTTCATGCTGACCGAGTGTTCGACCTCAGCGCGCCAAGTCTCGTTATCGAGAAGAAACTTATGTTCAATTTCAAGCGCCACCAGGACTCCCGTTGTCGCGCTCAAACAGCGCCATGGCCTCAATGTGCGTGGTCTGGGGAAACATGTCCATGGCCCCGGCAGCCTTCAGCTCATAGCCGTGTTCAGCAGACAATACCCGGGCATCCTGCGCCAGGGTTTCCGGGTTGCATGAGACGTACAGGATACGTCGCGCGCCGCTTGCCGCTATATGGGCCAGTACCGGCCCTGCCCCGGATCTTGGCGGATCGAGAATCACAAGGTCAAACTGACCGGCGGGCCAATGCCCGGCAATGTTCTCCCCGTAAAGATCAGCCGCGCGAAAATGCGCATTGACGACCCCATTGTCCCTGGCATTAGCCCGCGCACGTTCCAGCAGATTATCGGCAACCTCAAGACCGGTGACCTCCCTGCAACGCCTGGCCAGGGGCAAGGTGAAGTTGCCCAGCCCGCAGAACAGATCCAATGCCGTGTCGGAGGGCTGCGGCGCGAGTAACGCCATTGCCTGGGCGACCATCTTTGCGTTGAGTGCGTTATTGACCTGCACAAAATCCAGCGGCTCAAAGCGAAAACTCAGACCTTCTTCCGGCAAGGTGTAGCGCAGGCGGGAAGCGCCTTCGCTCAGAGGGTGCACCGTATCAGGGCCCTTGGGCTGCAGATAGATGCGTAACCGGGAAGTTTCCTCGAACGCGCGCAGGCGATCCAGATCGGGTGCATCGAGCGGATCAAGGTTGCGAATAACCAGCGCGCCTTCCTCGTCGCCGCAACTTGCTTCAATCTGGGGCACCCGGTCGGCTGCATCAAGCGACTGAATCAGGGCGCTCAGGGCTGGCAGTGCGTCAGCCACCAGCGGGTAGAGCGTTTCACAACTGTCCATATCGGTCACAAAGCGACCGTCGTGCTCACGAAACCCCACCAGCACCCTGCCCTTGCCCTTGACCAGCCGTACCGACAAGCGCGCCTTGCGCCGGTAGTGCCAGCGTTCAGCCGCCAGTGGCGCCAGCTCTGTCGCGGGCTTTACGCCCGCCGCACAAAGCGCATCACTGAGTTGCTGCTGCTTAATGGCTAATTGTGCCTGCGGGGCTATATGCTGAAGACTGCAGGCGCTGCAGGTACCAAAGTGCGAACACGGTGGCGTCACGCGTTGCGCAGATGCCGTCAGCACCTGGAGCGTTTCTGCCTGGCCACGCACGCGGCGGCCAAAAAGATTACGTGCCATGACCCGTTCACCCGGCAGGGCTCCGCGCACGGCCAGGGCCTTGTCCTTATGTGTGGTCGTCCCGGCACCGGCTTTGTTCAGGCCTGTAATTTCAACCTCGAACGGCTCCGGTGAAGCCCGTTTACGGCCCATCAGTTCGCGCGCCCTGCAGGTCCGGGCATCAGCTCACAGGCCCGCGATGCATAAGCAGGCGCATTTCCCGCACCGCCTCGCCCAGGCCGACAAACAGGGCCCGCGCGACAATGGCGTGCCCGATATTGAGCTCAACAATCTGCGGAATATCAACGATGGGATGAACGTTTTCGTAATGCAGGCCATGCCCGGCGTTGACCTGCAGGCCCAGGTCGTGGCCAATCTCAGACGCCCTTTGCAGTCGCTGTAACTCACGCGTCTGCGCGGCCCCCTGTTCTTCGGCATAGGTGCCTGTATGCAACTCAATGACCGGTGCACCGCAGTCAGCGGCCGCCTGGAGTTGTGCAGGGTCAGGGTCAATAAACAGGGAAACACGAATATCAGATTCCGCGAGCCGGGCGCAGGCATCACGAATCTTGCTGAACTGGCTGATGACATCCAGCCCACCTTCGGTGGTCAGCTCCTGGCGCTTTTCCGGCACCAGGCAGACGTCTGCCGGATGGTTACGTTCGGCGATGGCGAGCATCTCATCGGTAACGGCCATTTCCAGGTTCACCCGGGTACGTACCTGCTGACACAGGGCTTCAACCTCGGCATCCTGGATATGTCGCCGGTCCTCGCGCAGGTGAACCGTAATGGCATCGGCCCCGGCCTCTTCCGCCACGCCCGCAGCAAGCAGTACCGAAGGGTAATCCGTACCACGTGCCTGTCGAATTGTTGCTATGTGGTCAATATTGACCCCCAGCAACAATGTGTTGTCATGCTGCGTGCTTTTCATATCAATCACCTTCATCACCGGAGAGCGTATCTGGCTTCGCCGGAGTTTGTTTGTCTGGTCGGGCGCTACGATATAAAGCTTCACTCATCAGCGGTCGTTCGCCGAGGCGTTGGCGCAGCACCCGTCTCATCATCAGGCGTAAAGACCGCCAGTGCTCCGGCGAGACTTCACCGGCATCCAGGGCCAGCAGCGCACTGCCCTGCACCACTCCGGACCGTCCTGCGCCCGAGGCGCTGACCCGGACCGGGCCGCGGTCCGGCTGATAGTCATACCAGGCGTTCGGATCCAGAGCCTGCTTACTGCCATGCTCATGATCCAATATCAGGCCGAAACCGGTCGCATCCAATAGCTGCTTTTCAAATAACCGCAAAACTGTTTGCAGACCATCACCATCAACCAGTCCCTCCAATGTTTGCCGGTACTGCTCAAACACCTCCGGATGCGGATCATCCCGGGTCAGCAGGCGCAGGGTCAGTTCGTTAACGTAAAGACCGCAGAACAGCGCCTCACCCTGCAGTGGCGGCGGCGCTGCAACCTGGTTGGCCTCGGTAAGGGTCCCCAGTTCACCGCGACGGCTCCAGCTTACCAACAGCGGACGAAAGGGTTGCAGCACCCCGCGCAAGCGTGATTTTGCACCGCGCGAGCCACGTGCAACCAGCCCAACACGACCGGCATCACGGGTCAGCAGCTCCAGCAGTTGGCTGCTTTCTCGGAACGGTCGGGCGTGAAGAACATAGGCAGGCTGAAGCTGGACTTTCTGCATGGGCTCACCTTAGGACCAGCAAGGGGGGCGGGCAAGCCCTGCAGACCAGGCGTTGGGATTCAAACGTCAGATTCAGTCATCGAAGCCCATGCGCTCAAGCATTTTCTCACTGCGCGACCAGTCGCGGGAGACCTTGACCCAGGTCTCGAGGAAGACTTTTTCTTCGAACAGGTTTTCGAGGTTGCGACGGGCGTCGCGACCGACCTGCTTGAGTACCTGACCCCCCTTACCAATCACAATCTGCTTCTGACTTTCACGCTCCACCCAGATGATGGCGTGAATCCGCACCAGGCCGTCTTCGCGTTTGAATCGCTCAATTTCCACGGTAAGGCTATAGGGAAGTTCCTGATGGAGCCGCAAGGTCAGGGCCTCGCGCAGGAACTCCCCGGCCAGGAATCGTTCGCTGCGATCCGTTATCTGATCCTCATCATAGAAAGGCATGGAAAACGGCAGTGCATCGAGCAATTTGTCTTCAAGGTCCTGGACACCATTGCCACGCAGTGCCGAGATCATAAATACCTCATCACAGGCGACCGCCTCTTTCAGCTCAGCGACAAAACTGAGCAGTTCGGATTTGTCACTGATGGTGTCGACCTTGTTGACCACCAGATAAACCGGATTCTCGACGCGCGCTAACATCTTTGCAATCGCCTTGTCCTGACGCGTGAAGCGCCCGGCTTCGACCAGGAAAAGTATGATTTCCACGTCGCGAAAAGTCGCCTTGGCAACCCGGTTCATATATTGATTAAGGGCACGCCCCGTGGAGGCATGAATGCCCGGCGTATCGAGATACACCACCTGGCCTTTGTCGGTGGTTTTAATTCCGGCAACACGTTGCCGGGTCGTCTGTGGCTTGTACGTCACGATACTCAGTTTTTGACCGAGAATCTGATTCATCAGGGTAGATTTGCCGACATTCGGGCGGCCAATCAGACCGACATAGCCAAAGTGGAAATCTTGTGTTTCTTCGTTCAT
Source organism: uncultured Gammaproteobacteria bacterium (assembly GCA_942491555.1). Taxonomy (GTDB): domain Bacteria; phylum Pseudomonadota; class Gammaproteobacteria; order Xanthomonadales; family SZUA-36; genus Marinihelvus. The sequence continues at coordinate 228,370 of CALOBN010000001.1, read as the reverse complement.
AACTTGCTCTCGCGACACCGGGTCAGCAGTTCGTCAGCGGCGGCCTGCTCGGCCTTGCGCCGACTGGTGCCAATGGCCGTCGCGGTAAGTTCGGCATCCTCCAGACGGCAGGTTACATGAAATCGTTTGGCGTGCTCTGCGCCTTCCTCAGCCACCAGTTCATAAACCGGAAGTGGTCGCCCGCGCCCCTGCAACCATTCCTGAAGCCGGGTTTTCGGGTCTTTCAGGGTCTCGGCATCGGGCAGGTGTTCGACCACCGGTTCAAAAATCTCACGAATAACGCGGGCAGCTGACTCAAATCCGGCATCAAGGTAGATAGCACCGAGAACCGCTTCGAGCGCATCGGCCAGAATAGAGTCGCGAAGATAGCCACCCGATTTGAGCTCCCCCTCACCCATCACGAGGGAGTCACCGAGTTTCAGGCCTCTGGCAACGCGGGCCAGGGTTTCACCCCGCACCACGCGCGACCGCAAGCGGCTTAGCGAACCTTCATTGGCATCGGGGCGCAACCGGAACAAACGCTCGGCAATGACGAAATTAAGCACCGCGTCGCCCAGAAACTCAAGACGCTCGTAGTTACTGCTGGAATGACTGCGATGGGTTAAGGCTTCAGTGAGCAGGGACGGATCATTGAACCGGTGCGGTATACCTGGAAGCTGGTCGGATACGCGCGACATGTCAACTTCGGGACCCGTCAAGGGTCACGCCCAAATAAGTGATCAGTTACTCAGCATGACGCGTTCATCGAACGTCGCAATGACATCCAGGTTACCCATTACCGGCTTGCGCACCTCGTAGCGCACCTGCAACCAGACACCGTTGGCGCGAACAACCTTGATGTCTTCCGGTTCCAGATTGCCTTCTGCGTAATTGATATTGAGCCGATCGCTCATGCTCGACTTGATGTCGAATGGTGAAAACCGCGCACTGCCAGGCTGCTTCGCCAGGCCGTTCATGGCACTCTTCACTGAATAAAACTCAAGGTAAATCGGCACAATGCGCATGCCCAGGTAAGCAACAAACACCACCAGGGACAGCACAATGAGAAACCCCACAAGGCTCATGCCTTCTTGTTTTCGCACAATCATGATGCCAGTTCTCAATGCTTGAATGTAAGTCTATGATAAAACAGGATGCGTCAGGATGATACCCCAGGCTAAAATTTGCTGCCACACGGTTAATCGCCGCCGTCTATTCTATTCCGGTAGCGATCCTGCCCCAGTCTGCACAACCCTGGTTAACATCCAGATTTAACCAGATACCGACCGCTTTACCAACCAGGTTCTCCTCGGGAACGAAGCCCCAGGCACGCGAATCATTACTGCGGTCCCGGTTGTCTCCCACCATAAAATAGTGTCCTTCCGGCACCACCCACTGCCCGTCGCGACCGGGAATCGACTCATGCAGCAGAATATCATGGCGCATCCGGCCCAGATCCTCGCGAACCCTCAGGGCGTCACTGCGTGGCGTGGAACACTTAAGCTCCGACGACAAAAGCGGCGCACTGGCAACCAGCTCAATAGACTCTCCATTGATAAAGAACTGCTTATTGCGATAAGTCACAGAGTCACCGGGCAGACCGATGACCCGCTTGATGAAATTGACCGATTCGTCGACGGGATAACGAAAAACCACCACATCACCACGCCGCGGCTCACCAAACTCTACAAATTTTGTGTTCAGCACGGGCAGGCGAAGCCCATAGCTGAATTTATTCACGACAATGAAATCACCGATCAGCAGCGTCGGGATCATTGAACCGGACGGGATCTTGAAGGGCTCAAACAAAAACGAGCGGAACAGCAGCACAATCAACAACACCGGAAACAGCGAACGGGAGTATTCCACTGCCACCGGTTCCCGGCCCGGGTCATCACCTGCACCGGCCAGGCGGTCCATACGCTTGCGTTTGAAAAACAGATGGTCAAGTAACCAGATCAGCCCCGTCAGGAGCGTCAGGACAACAAGGATAAGAGCGAAATCAAATGTCATGGGCTGTGCCTGTTATTGTTTTCCGGAAACTGCCGGTTTACTTCTTGTCCTGCTGGAGTACAGCCAGGAACGCTTCCTGCGGGATCTCCACCCGGCCTACCTGCTTCATGCGTTTTTTGCCGGCCTTTTGCTTTTCCAGCAATTTACGCTTGCGGCTTGCATCACCCCCGTAACACTTTGCGGTCACATTCTTGCGCAGCGCTTTAACCGTAGACCGGGCAATAATCTGTGAACCAAGCGCCGCCTGAATCGCCACATCAAACATCTGCCGCGGGATAAGCTCGCGCATACGCTCAGCCAGTTCGCGACCGCGGCGTTGCGACTGATCACGGTGCAGGATCACAGACAACGCGTCAACGCTTTCGCCGTTAATCAGTATATCCACCCGCACAAAGGGCCCGGCCTCATAGCGCAAAAAATGATAGTCAAAGGAGGCATAGCCCCGGCTGACCGATTTTAACCGGTCGAAAAAGTCGAGAACCACTTCAGCCATGGGCAGCTCATAGTTGACCGTGACTTGCCCGCCCAGATATTGCATGCCTTTTTGCCGGCCGCGTTTTTCTTCACACAGGCCAATAACAGCGCCGACATAATCCTGCGGGACCAGTATATTGGCCTGAATAATCGGCTCGCGGATTTCGACAATCTTGTTTACCGGGGGCAGATCGGCTGGGTTCTCCAGTGACAAGACCGCGCCGTCTGTTGTGACCACCTCGTAAATTACGGTTGGCGCCGTGGTGATCAGCTCGACACCGTACTCCCGCTCCAGCCGCTCCTGCACGATATCCATGTGCAACAGACCAAGAAATCCGCAGCGAAACCCGAAACCCAGCGCCTCGGAAGTCTCAGGCTCGAAATGCAAGGCCGCGTCGTTCAGACGCAGCTTCTCCAGTGCCTCGCGCAGGTCGGCAAAGTCATCGGAGTCGGTTGGAAACAGGCCTGCGAAAACACGTGGCTGCATGGCCTGAAAACCAGGCAATGGCTCGGCAGCCGGCTTGACCGCACTGGTAATGGTGTCGCCCACCGGGGCGCCATGAACATCCTTGATGCCGGCTACCAGGAATCCCACTTCGCCGGCACTGAGTGAATCGCGGCCTTCACGCTTCGGGTTAAACACACCCAGCTGTTCAACCTGGTGCAATTCACCGGTGGTCATGATCTTGATTTTTTCCCGCTTGCGAACACTGCCGTCCACGATACGAACCAGCGACACAATGCCCAGGTAGTTGTCGAACCAGCTGTCGATGATCAGGGCTTTAAGCGGTGCCGTGGGGTCGCCTGTCGGCGGCGGGACACGTTTGACCAGTTCCTCGAGAACATCCACAACACCGACACCGGTCTTGGCACTGACCTCCGGAGCGTCTTGCGCCTCGATGCCGATGATGTCTTCAATCTGGTGTTTGACACGCTCCGGCTCGGCCGAGGGCAGGTCGATTTTGTTCAGAACCGGGATAACTTCCAGACCCAGCTCAACCGCGGTGTAACAGTTTGCGACGCTCTGCGCCTCTACGCCTTGCGCAGCATCAACCACCAGCAGCGCACCTTCACAGGCGGACAGGGAACGCGACACCTCGTAGGAAAAGTCAACATGGCCCGGGGTATCAATAAAATTCAAATGATAGGTTTCGCCATCCCTCGCGATGTAATTGAGGGTCACCGACTGGGCCTTGATGGTGATACCCCGCTCGCGCTCAATGTCCATGGTGTCCAGCACCTGCGCAGACATTTCCCGCTCGGTCAGTGCACCGCAGATCTGGATAAACCGGTCGGCCAGGGTCGACTTGCCATGGTCAACGTGGGCAATAATGGAAAAATTACGAATGCGTTGCTGTTCCATGAATCCTGAACCGGATGGGGTCGCCTGAGGCTGAGTACCTGAGCTTGCGTAAGAAAGCCACCCGACCGCGGCGGTCGGGTGGCCTCAAAAGGTGGCGAAGAGTATAACTGATAAGGGCGTGTGCAACCCTATCCTACGTCGTCATCTCCAGGCGTATAGGCGAAAAAGGTGGTAATACCCTCGCGCCAGACGCGAATCGCGACCGCCCTGCCCGGCTCAATGTCTTCGACAATGTCATTAAAGCTGCCGAGATTCTCCACGGACTGATTGTTGATCATCAGTACGATATCGCCGGGACGTACACCGGCCCGCCACGCTGCATCGCTCTCAATATCGCGCACTACGACGCCGCCCTCCGGTGCTTCGAGCTGGCTGCGACGCTCTGCGCTAAGTGATTCAACCGCCAGTCCAAGCGCATTGCTTTGCGCCGGATCTTCATCCGCCGATGCCAGTGAGTCATCATCAGCCGGCTCCAGAGAATCAAGCACCACCTCGAAGGATTCACGACCGCCGTCGCGGCTGACCACAACGACCGCGCGCGTGCCCGGCGGGTTCGCACCCACCAGTGGCGGCAGATCACTGGACTCTTCCACCGGCTGGTCATCAAACGTCAGAATGATGTCACCAGGCTGAATCCCGGCCCGCTGCGCGGACCCGCCTTCGGACACATCATTCACCAGGGCGCCGGTCGGGCGATCCAGATTCATGGCCTCGGCCATTTCACGGGAAACAGGACCCACCATCACGCCCAGCAGGCCGCGTTCAACGCGTCCATTCTCGCGCAGCTGAGCGATGGTGCTTTGTACCACCTCTGAAGGGATGGCAAAGGACAGTCCGATATAGCCACCGCCGGAGGTAAGGATCCAGGAGTTAACGCCGACCACATCACCGTTCATATTGAGCAGTGGTCCACCGGAATTACCCTGGTTGATGGCCACGTCGGTCTGAATGAAGGGCACATAGGTCTGCCGGTTGTTGGACCGGCCCTTGGCGCTGACGATGCCCGCCGTGACGGTCTGATCAAAGTTGAAAGGTGAGCCAATGGCCATCACCCACTCACCTTGCCTAAGCTCGGTTGACTCACCAAACGACAGCATTGCCAGATCTTCCGCATCAATCTTGAGCAGGGCGATATCGCTTTGCTCATCGCTGCCTATAAGCTGAGCAACATATTCCCGGCGATCAGCCAGGCGCACGATGATCTCGTCTGCGCCATCAATCACATGATGGTTCGTGACCACATAACCATCATTATCAATGATGAAGCCGGAACCGGCACCACGACGGTCCCTGGGTTGGTTCTGACCTTCGAAGTAGCGACGTAATTCATCCGGTATCTGTCCTTCAAAAGGATTGTCACCGGAGCCGGGCGTTGAGCGCGCGCGCTCGCCATACTGAGTCACGCGAATATTAACCACCGCCGGGGCGGCAACCTCGACCAGCTCGGTAAAATCAGGCAGGCCGGTGACTTTGGCCATGGCCGGTTGCACGACCGCAACCAGCAGGGCAAGTCCGATAATTCTCAGGGCTTTCACGTTATCTCACCTCTTGTTTGAACTGCAAAGCGCACCGCCCCCTTGCGGATGGCATGGTGCCTTCAATTTCCGGGTACAGCGTACGGACCGCTCAGGGCGACAATGGTTCCGCTCACGGTCCTGATTGTTGTTCAGGACGGCCAGGACCGGGGCATTGATTGTTTCCAGTCAGAGTATTGAGCATTCTTGGTGACAGACGGGTGAACCGGTCCGGCAAATTTCGGCGACTGATCAGCAGGGCTGTGGCGCCTGACACAATACCGGCAGCAGCCGCGATCAGGTCGCGCGCCAGCAGAGTGTTCTGAAAAAACGGCCCGAGCAAGGCTACAGCCAGCAGTGCGCCGCCCAATCCGGCCACCAGGGGCAGACCATATAACCGCAAAACCAGGGCGAGATAGTCACGCTCATCCAGGCCAAGAACCACGACCTCGCCAGTCTTTGCGAGGGCTTCATTGTTCACCAGGACGCGCGCATCGCTGCGGTTAAGCAACCGCCCAAACAGGCCTGCGCCGCATCCCTTACCTGCATCACAGGCCGGACAGCCGCTCTGACCACCAATACGTACCCAGGCGTTATCTCCTTCCACGCCGGTGACTTTGCCACGTTGCTCAATCATGAAAGGCAGCTTAATGCAGGCATCAGTCGCCGGTTTCCTGACTCAGCAGAAAGGCCTCACCAAACGTTTTGAGTGTCAACGGCGGCACCTCGCCGACCGCGGTGACGCGATACGAGCCTGCGTGCCCTGACCAGGCACTGGTGGTTCCCATGCGTGTCAAACCAGGCGCGATACCCCCGGGCCGGCTGGCCGATTCAAGGTACACGGATACCGATGCCAGCCCATCACTAAACACCAGGTGTTCGAAATCAGATTCATTTTCGACCCGCGAGTGCGCGGCCAGCCGGAAACCCGGCGGAATGCCCTCAGGCGCATCTGCTCCGGAAACCTTGGCCGTGGGTTTTTCAAGGGTTGGACTTGCCTGCTGGACAACAACAAAACTCTGTGGCGGCGTGTCGGACTGAAGGTCCTCATGATCCACCGATGTGCCGGTCGCAAGGTCGGTAAACATGAGCTTGGCCAGGGCGCTGCGGTCGGTGTCGTACAGTACCCAGCGCAGCAACAGACCGGTTTCCTGCTCGAGCCAGAGCTCATAGCCGTAGCGGTACTGGTCGCGGGGAACAATTGAGATTTTCCGGCCCTGGTGACCCGCAATGCGGCCGACCCCGCCCACTTCGAACAGATAGCGTTCCTGGGCCGTTGACAGGGCGGCCATGGAGATATCCGGAAACACTGCACCGGTAAAAATCGGATCCTGCGCCGGCTGTGACTGGCCACCGAGAATAGCCCGCACGCCGGTCTCATCGCGCATGATTTCCCTTTGCGGGCCCGAGACGGCTACCATCCGTTCATGCACCACATCCCCGATCCGGACATGGGTCAGGCGCATGGTTTCGACATCGTTGCCGCGCACGTAGACGAACGTTCCCTGGTAATCGAGCTCCTGCATCGCCACCGACATCCGGTGCAGCCAGCCTTGCGCGTCGTCAAAGGAATCAGCAAGCGCGGTCAGTGAGAGGGGCAAGGACAGGAGCAGCAGAGAAAGGGCCAGGGGTGCCCTGCCGGAGCGGAGGTTCATACTGCGCTACTCAGGGTTGGACTTTTTCAGGTGTCACGGGCACTGCTTCACCCGGGACGGCTTCCTCCGCCATGCCGGGCTGATCCTCGATCAACTGCACGGGCGCAGTGGCAACAATGGGAATGAACGATACAAAGCCCTGCTGACCAACGGCGCCAGCAGCCTGGTTATGACGCAGCAAATATCGGTTAAGGCTCTGCTGGTTTACCGTGCTACCTGTCTGGAAGCTTGCCGGCTGTGAGACGGGCGCAAGGCCGGCACTGTTCGGGCTGGCAAACGGCACCGTTTCTGACGGCGTGGCCATTGGTTTCAAATTAAGTGTGACGGCGACTGCCACCGCAGCAACAGAGGCAGCAATGGCCGCTCCCGCAACCGGTCGCAACCAGCGAGGCCCTTGATTTGCCGGGGCCTTCTGATCCATGGATGGTTCATCATCCAGTCGCTCCAGGTCGATGGATAGCGTTGCCATCGTGGTCATTTCACCAGGGCGTCGCAGACAATCGCGAATCAAGTGATATCGCTGCCAGGTGTCACCCAGCGAGTTGTCTGAGGCCGCACGTCGGACCACAAATCGCCCGGCATCCGCCGATAGTTCTCCATCCATGAGGCAGGAGAGATGTTCCAAAGTATCTTTCGTCATTGCTCTGTACCGTATCCTGGGCTGTTCTGCGCAGCGCCGTGGAGTTATTGCCCTGCAAGCAGGGGTTTCAGCTTCCCATCGACCGCCTCACGAGCCCTGAAGATGCGCGAACGGACGGTTCCGATCGGGCAGTCCATGGTCGTGGCGATGTCCTCATAGCTCATGCCTTCCATCTCACGCAACATGATGGCTGTGCGGAGGTCTTCCGGAAGCTCAGCAATTGCGTCGTGAACAGTCTTTTCGATCTCTTCACGTAATAGTTCGTTTTCCGGCGTACCGCGTTCTTTCAGGCGGCTGTCCATGTCGTACTGCTCTGCATCCATTGCATCAATATCGCTGGCCGGTGGACGCCGGTTGCGCGCCACCAGCCAGTTTTTGGCGGTGTTGATGGCAATTCGATAAAGCCAGGTATAGAACGCACTGTCACCGCGAAAGTTCGCAAGTGCGCGATAGGCTTTGATAAATGCTTCCTGGGCAACATCCTGGGCTTCGGCATGGTCGGAGACAAAGCGCGACACCAGGCTGACAATTCGATGCTGGTATTTGAGGATCAACAGGTCAAAGGCGGCCTTGTCGCCCTTTTGCACCCGCTCGACCAGCAACTGGTCCACCTGGGCTTCGCCCATGCGCTCGTCAGCGGCAACATTGCTGCTCTGGTCTTCAGCCTGTGAACCACCCGTCATGGTGAACTCATCCTTGTCGGCTTGCGCCTTGTGCAACGATCTCATCGCGACGACCGTCATTTCCTGGAATCCTGTTGCATAGATTTTACCATGAGCATTGTGTTGTCCCTCATGAATGCAGGTTTCTGCATGATCGTGCTGCCTCGGCCACCACTGGATTGATGTCATCCTGTTGCTAGCTTCTCGCCTGCTATGACAAGCCACTTGGCGCCAAGTTCCCCGGTAAACCCCGCGCAATGTGAGGACCACAAGTGACTGCTGAAGCTCATGGCCTGCTGGCAATCATGATTCCCTCAGAACGCTGCAGGAATTTGCGCGGGATGCGATAATGCCCGGCTTACATTCGCAACGGATTCGCACTATGGATTTCCTCAAGCAGCTTGGCATTGAAGCCACCAACCCCGGTGCCTGTTTTGGCCCCAACGAACACGCCACCACGCAGGATGCGGGCACGCTCGATTGCATCAATCCAGCGACCGGCGGAACGATCGCGCAGGTCTACGGCGCGTCCCGGGACGATTACAACCGGGTGCTTGTCACCGCGCAGCGTGTTGCCGCAGAGTGGGCCAGGGTACCCGCACCGCAGCGTGGTGAGGCGGTACGCCTGTGCACCGAGGCCCTGCGTCGTCACAAGGATGCGCTGGGCAGCCTGGTGACGCTGGAAATGGGCAAGATCAAGGCCGAAGGCGATGGTGAAGTCCAGGAAATGATCGACATCGGCGATTTTGCCGTGGGCCAGTCACGCATGCTCTACGGCAATACCATGCACTCCGAACGACCCTTGCATCGCATGTATGAGCAATGGCATCCCCTGGGTGTGGTCGGCATCATTTCGGCGTTTAACTTTCCCGTGGCGGTGTGGGCATGGAACGCATTCATCGCGGCCATTTGCGGCAATGTCAGCGTGTGGAAGCCTTCCCCGAAAGGTGCTTTGTGCTGTGTGGCCGTGCAAAACATTTGTAACGAAGCCCTTCGCGAAGGCGGGTTTCCACCTATTTTCCTGAGCTTCATTGAACCGGGTCATGAGCTGGCGGAGGTGTTCGTGGACGACCCGCGCGTTGACCTGATGTCGTTTACCGGCTCCACGCAGGTTGGTCGCAAGGTCGGCGCGCGTGTGGCTGAACGTATGGGCAAGAGTCTGCTGGAGCTGGGCGGCAACAACGCCATTATCCTGGACGAAACTGCCGATCTGAAAATGGCCGTGCCGGGCATTGTTTTCGGCGCGGTGGGCACCGCCGGCCAGCGCTGTACATCAACACGGCGCCTGTTTGTTCATGAAAACATCATGAGCGAGGTTTGCGATGTTCTGGTCAGCGCCTACGGCCAGGTCCGTATTGGTGACCCCTTACAAGCAGACACCCTGATGGGCCCGCTGACGGATGAGGCCTCCGTACAGCGCTTCGAAGCCGCGGTGGCCAGCGCCAAAGCCGAGGGTGGCGAGGTACTGACGGGTGGCGCGCGTCTCGACAGGCAGGGGCACTTTGTACAGCCCACCGTGATCAAGGCTCAGAATCACTGGGATATAGTCCAGAGCGAAACCTTTGCGCCGATCCTGTATGTCATTCCGTTCAGTGATCTGGACGAGGCAATTGGCATGCAGAATGACGTCAAACAGGGCTTGTCCTCGGCAATATTCACCAACGATCTGCGCAGTGCCGAGCGCTTCCTGTCCGCGACAGGCTCGGACTGCGGCATCGCCAACGTCAACATCGGGACCTCCGGTGCCGAAATCGGTGGCGCCTTCGGCGGTGAAAAGGAGACCGGCGGGGGCCGTGAGTCCGGCTCGGATGCCTGGAAGGCGTACATGCGTCGTCAGACCAACACGATCAATTGGGGCTCGGACCTGCCCCTGGCCCAGGGCATCAAGTTCGACCTCTGATGTTCGGACTGCTCCGCAAGGCCCTGTTCACCACGCCTCCGGAAACGGCGCACCACCTGGCATTGGAAGGCCTCAAGCTGGGGCATGCCTGTGGCGCGACCCGCCTGGCCGCGCGACGGGTGTCTTTGCCGGTGCGGGTGATGGGACTCGACTTTCCCAATCCGGTCGGGCTGGCGGCCGGCATGGACAAGAATGGTGACTATATTGATGCGCTGGGCGACCTCGGCTTCGGGTTTATCGAAGTAGGAACGGTTACACCGCGGCCACAAGACGGGAATCCCGGGCCGCGCGTGTTCCGGCTGGAGTCCGCGCAAGCCATGATCAACCGGCTGGGATTTAATAATCGTGGCGTAGCCCATCTTGTCGAGCGTGCCGGCGAGCGGACTTTTGACGGGATTCTTGGCATCAATATTGGCAAGAACTTCGACACACCAAACGAGCGCGCTCACGAGGACTACCTCACCTGCCTGGAAGCGGTCTACCCGGTAGCCGATTACGTTACCCTCAACATCTCATCGCCCAACACCAAGGGCCTGCGTGACCTGCACGGGGCCGAGGCCCTTGATGCCTTGCTGTCGCCGATCGCGCAGGCCCGCGAGCGTCTCGCCGACCAGGATGGCCGTCGCGTACCCATTGCCCTCAAGGTAGCTCCGGATCTTGAAGCCGGTGCGGTGCCCCTCATTGCACAAGCGGTGATAAAGCATGCCATGGACGCGGTCATCACCACCAACACCACGGTTGCCCGCGACGGCGTTGCGGACCTGCCACATGGCACCGAAGCCGGGGGCTTGTCGGGCGCACCGCTATTCGCCCGGGCCAATGAGGTGCTGGTGCAGTTTCGCAGCGCCCTGCCCGCTCACATCGCACTGATTGGTGTTGGTGGCATTCTGAGTGGTGATGATGCCGCAGAGAAAATTCGCCTGGGTGCAGACCTGGTGCAGTTCTACACCGGCTTTGTCTACCAGGGCCCGACCCTGATTCGCGATAGCGTACGCCGGATCGCCGCACTGGAAGATCACTGAGAACCTCCGCACCAATAGCGCGGCCGGCCGCATGAATGACAACCGCAATCTGAGTGCAAGCCGCGCCGGCACTTCACTAAAGCCGTTCAACAGCTTTGGCGTTGCGGCCCTTGGCAAGCGCCTGCTTGAGCTTGAGTGCACCGAAAAATTGAAGGGTCTTGAGTTTGACCCGCAGTGTGACCTGATCCTCGGTGGCGGCAGCAACATTTTGCTGGCGGGCGATATTGACGGGCAGGTTCTGAAGATCGGGTTTCGCGAGCGCGCCCTTTTCCCGCTGGTCAAAAACGTGGTTCGTGTGCGTCTTGGCGCTGGCGAAAACTGGCATCAGGCCGTGCGCTGGACCCTCGACCAGGGCCTGTGCGGTCTGGAAAATCTGTCATTGATACCCGGCTTGTGTGGCGCCGCTCCCCTGCAAAACATTGGTGCCTACGGGGTCGAACTGTCCACGGTATTGCACCGGGTAGAAGTCTGGGACTGGCATACCAGCCGCTCATGTTTTTTTGACCGGCAGGACTGCGCGCTGGCTTATCGGGACAGTCACTTTAAATCGGGTGAACCCGGCCGCTACCTGATAACGGCCCTGGAACTTGACCTGCACACCGGGGAAGGCTTTCAGCCTCAGCTTGATTATGCCGGTCTCAAGGATGAGCTCGAGGCGATGCACGCCACCCGGCCGAGCGCGCGGGATGTCAGCGATGCAGTTATTCGCCTGCGACAGCGCAAATTACCCGACCCGGCCCAACTGGGTAATGCAGGCAGCTTTTTCAAAAACCCGGTGTTTGATGCGGCCAGGGCGGCCGTTCTGCGCTCGACTTACCCGGAGCTGCCCCTGTATCCGGCCGGCGAAAACCAATGGAAAGGCAGCGCAGGTTGGCTGATCGAGGCCTGCGGCTGGAAAGGCTTTCGCGAGGGGGATGCCGGCGTGGCGCCGCACCATGCGCTGGTGCTGGTCAACTACGGCAACGCCACGGGACAGGAGCTGCTGGAACTGGCCGTGCGTATCCGCGATTCAGTCCGGGAGCGTTTCGATATCACGCTGGAGAATGAGCCGCGCGTGATCGGCCAGGGCATGGCCGGCGAATTACCCGGTCAGTAAGCAGCCCCGGGGTTCGGTAAGCAACGATGTCCCGGGCTTCAAATCCGGATCTGCGAAACACTACTCGTTACTGATGCCATGGGGTACGTGACCCGTCGTTACATGCTCACTGGCCGATTCACAATGCGCGGTCTGGTCATCAAAAAAGATGTCCGCACCAAATGCCGCCAGAAACGGACCTTTGCTCTTGCCGCCCAGAAACAGGGCCTCATCAATCCGAATACCCCAGTGGCGTAGCGTAAGAATGACGCGTTTGTGCGCCGGGGCCGAACGTGCGGTCACCAACGCGGTGCGAATGGGATTGTTCTCGATGGGATAGGCTGACTGGATATCGTGCAGGGCCTGTAGCACCCTTTTAAAAGGCCCTCCCATGAGTGGTTCCAGCGCAGCACGTTTCTCACTGGCCGCGAATGCGGCCAGGCCCTCGGCCTGGAACACCCGCTCTGCCTCGTCGCTGAAGAGCACGGCGTCGCCATCAAAAGCCAGCCTGAGCTGAGTCTGTTCCGGACTGGCCGCACTGCCCGGGAGAATCTTGGCCGCTGCGAAACCGGCGTTGAGCGTGCGCCGGACATCATCGTCATGGGTGGATAAAAATAAATCTGCGCCAAGCGCGCGCATATAGCGGTCGGGCGGCTCACCATTGGTAAATACGGCCCGCTCAACGACCAGGCCGTGGTGCTCAATGGAGTTGAAGATCCGCAGTCCCGAGTCAGCGCTGTTCCGCGAGGCCAGGATCACCTCGACACCCGGATGATCCACCGCATCCTCATTGAGCTTTAAAAGTTTGCGCACCAGGGGAAAGGCCACGCCGGGCGCGAGGACATCATCTTCCCGGGATAACTGGTAGCGGGCATAGGATTCCAGCCCCTCGTTTTCAAACACCTCGTGACTCTGTTGCAGGTCAAACAGGGCGCGCGAGGAGATGGCCACGACCAGTGGCCGGGGATGTATTGGCGTAACAGAAGCAGTATTCATGGGGTCATCATGCATCAGGCAATTCTCAAAAACCGGGAAACGGCGGCCTGCGGCTACTCACAGGAACTGTTCGTTAAGAATCCGCTCTTCCAGTGAATGATCCGGATCGAACAACAGGCGTAAAGACAGTTCGCGTGCCTCGTACACGGTTACCCGTACCACGTTGCGCACCTCGTAGGCATCCGCAGTGGCGCTGACAGAGCGTTTCAGGGGGTCGAGAATATCAAAAACCACGTTCGCACTGCCCGGCAAAACCGCACCGCGCCAGCGCCGTGGCCGGAACGGGCTGATCGGGGTCAGCGCCAGCGCATCCGTGCCAAGGGGCAAAATCGGCCCGCGCACGGAAAAGTTGTAGGCCGTGCTGCCCGCAGCGGTGGCCAGCAATACGCCATCACAAACCAACTCTTCCACTTTCACATTGTCATTGATGCTGATGCGAATGTGCGCCGCCTGGTTGGTCTGGCGGAGCAGGGAAACCTCGTTGATAGCCAGTGCCTGTGAGGTGTCTCCGGATTCGGTCTCCACCACCATGCGCAAGGGGTGCAAAGACACCTGCGTGGCCTCGCCAAGCCGTTCCATCAGCCCGTCAGCCTCGAAACGATTCATCAGGAAACCGACGTTGCCGGTCTTCATGCCATAAACCGGAGGCGACAGTGCGGTCAGCCGGTGCAGGGTTCTTAACATGAACCCGTCGCCACCAATGGCCACCACCACGTCAGCGGCTTCCAGCGGCGTGTTGCCGTACTGCTCGGTCATGTCGAGCAGGGCCTGCTGGCTGGCCGGTGACTGGCTGGCAAGAAAATGAACCGTCGGCGCCTTCATTCGGTTGCTGAATCCAGCAACTGGCCCAGGGAGCGCACCGCGACGGAGGCCGTCGCATAGTCGATGCGCTCCAGGCAGCGCATATCTTCCATCATGTCGACAACCCGTTTGACCTGGTCATCGTTTTTGCCAATCCAGCAAAGCACGGGATCACCTTCAATACCGCAGCTGCGAATGGCCGAGTCCACCAACTCACGATGGTGGGCATACAGTTCATCACGCAGATTGCCGCGTGCCTGAGCATGCCACTGTCCTTCAACCCGCAGTGATTCGACCTGCTTGCGCAGCCAGCTAAGCCCCAATGAGTCGCCCAGTCCACGGTACACCGAGGCAACCTGGAGCACTTCCAGATCACCCGCCGCCGCGGTTTCCACCACGTCCAGCAAGGGGAACACCATGGGCAAGGTAGCGATACGGCGCGCCAGGCGTTGCGGGAAGCCCGCATCCACATAGCGGTCCTCCTCGTGCTTGAGGGCTGCCCGCTCGACGCTGTCCAACTTGCTGACCAGGCTCTTCTGAACCTGTTCCAGGCCGGATTGCAGGCGGCTGATCATGGCCTGAATCTGTAATTCCTTACCGGGTAAGTTAGCGATCCAGCGCGTGACCTGGCGCAACTGGCCCCACATCACCAACATCGCATCCGTCTGCAGCTGCGCCGGCACCCGGGAATCCAGGGACTCGATACGGCTCCAGAAATCGCGGGCGTCGAGCAATTCCCGCGCCACGGTATAGGCACGCGCCAGGGTTGCAGACCCCGCTCCGGTGTCCTCACGCATGCGCACCACAAACGAGATTCCCATGCGGTTAACAAGGCTGTTGGTGACCTGGGTCGCGACAATTTCGCGGCGCAGGCGATGTTCAGGAATCAGGTCGGCATAACGCGTTTGCAACGGTTCGGGAAAGTAACGGCTGAGTTCAGAGGACAGGAAAGGATCTTCCGGCACGTCCGATTCAAGCAAATGCTGATAAAGCCGGATCTTGCTATAGCTCAGCAAGACAGCAAGCTCCGGTCGATACAGGCCCTCACCCCGGTTGCGGCGCTCGACGAGCTCGTCGTCTTCCGGCAAAAATTCCAGGTTCCGGTCGAGCAGGCCTTCATCCTCCAGCACATCGATAAACCGCTGTTTGGCACCCAGTCGCGCACCTGACAACCGCTCCATCATGGAAATAGCCTGGGTCTGCAAATAGTTGCTGCGTAACACCAGGGCCTCGACCTCGTCC
The DNA here is from genome assembly GCA_942491555.1 of uncultured Gammaproteobacteria bacterium. Lineage (GTDB taxonomy): Bacteria > Pseudomonadota > Gammaproteobacteria > Xanthomonadales > SZUA-36 > Marinihelvus. Next base: position 213,034 of record CALOBN010000001.1, on the reverse strand, counting down.
GTCATCTGCGCCAGCAGCTCGTTGCGTTTGGGGCGGGTGAGTTTGCGCGCGTGCATCGCCTGATCAAGCAGCAGTTTGATGTTGACCTCGTGGTCAGAGCAATCAACGCCGGCAGAGTTGTCAATAAAATCTGTATTGATGCGGCCACCGTTGCGCGCGTACTCAATACGGCCCAGCTGCGTCAGACCCAGGTTGCCGCCCTCCCCGACCACCTTGCAGCGCAGCTCATTGCCATTAACCCGCAGCCCGTTGTTGGCCAGATCGCCAACGTCGGCGTGACTTTCTCGTGACGCCTTGACGTAGGTGCCGATGCCGCCATTCCAGAGCAGATCAGACTCGGCCATCAACAGCCGGGAAATCAGCTCGTCAGGAGTGAGTTGCTCTTCTTTTATATCCAGCCACTCACGCACGGGCTTACTCAGGGGAATGGATTTCTCCTGGCGGGAAAAAACACCGCCGCCGGCGCTGATCAGGTCCGGGTTGTAGTCCGTCCAGCTGGAGCGCGGCAACGCAAATAAACGCTTGCGCTCCTTGAAAGAACTGGCTGGATCCGGGTCCGGATCCAGGAAAATATGCAGGTGGTTAAAGGCTGCCTGCAGCCGGATCTGGCGGGAGAGCAGCATGCCATTGCCGAAGACATCACCGGACATATCGCCAATGCCAACCACTGTGAAGGGCTCTTTCTGGATATTGCGCCCCATTTCGCGGAAATGACGTTTCACGCCCTCCCAGGCGCCTTTCGCAGTGATACCCATGCCTTTGTGGTCATAACCTACCGACCCGCCCGAGGCGAAGGCATCGCCCATCCAGAAGCCACGACCTTCCGCCAGCGCATTCGCGGTGTCGGAAAACGTTGCGGTGCCCTTGTCCGCTGCAACGACCAGGTAAGGATCATCATTATCACGCCGGATCACGTCTTCCGGCGGAATAATATCTTCCTCCTTCAAATTATCTGTTAAATCCAATAAGCCATTGATAAATATCTTATAACAGGCTATTCCTTCAGCCATGATGGCTTCCCGGCCAGCCCCATCCGGCAGGTTCAGTGGTACGAATCCACCCTTGGCTCCGACAGGTACAATCATGGTGTTTTTGACGTTTTGCGCCTTCATCAGGCCCAGGACTTCAGTGCGGAAATCAGCGCGGCGATCGGACCAGCGAAGGCCGCCACGGGCGATGGGGCCCATGCGTAAATGAATGCCTTCCACCCGCGTTGAGTAGACCCAGATTTCCCGGTACGGGCGCGGCGCAGGCAGGTCGGGAATGGTCCGCGAGTCGAGCTTAAAGCTGATGTATTCCTTGAATACACCCTCTTCATCGGTCTGGTAATAGTTGGTCCGCAAGGTCGAGCAGATCATGCGGTAAAACATGTGCAGAATCCGGTCTTCATCCAGGCTGCTGATCGCATTCACGCCACGACGGAAGGCCTGCTCGATGCTGTTGATCTGCTGCTCGCGAGTACCGTTTGAGCGGTAATCGATGAGCTGTTGCACATATTCAACCAACACCTTGTCGCTCGCTTCGCGATCCCCTCTGAGGGCATCGAGATCACGCGCAATACGCCTGGCTGCCAGGTCTGCCCGGTATTCCGTCTCATCTTCCCGGCCCGGGTTAAACAGGGCGTCAAAGTACTCCACGAGCAGACGGGCCAGCAGCGGATGACGGGCCAGCGTCATTGCCATATACCCCTGTGAAAAGGGCACACCGATTTGCTGCAGATAATGCGCGTAGGCACGCAGGACCTTGACCTCGCGCCATTCCATGCCGCAAGCCAGAATCAAACGGTTAAAGCCATCGCTGCGGGTGACCCCGCGCCAGGTGTTGATAAACGCTTCCATGAAGGTATCGCGAACCAGGTCCAGGTTCAGCTGCACCGGACGCTCATAAACCATGTCGTAGTCCTGAACCCAGACCGAATCCCCATCACCCAGCTCGAGGTGATAGGGCCGCTCATTACTCACCCGCAGCCCGAGGTTCTCCAGAATGGGCAGCACCTGGGACAGCGGTATCGGCCGGCCGCGCTTGAACAGCTTGAAGCGCAGCAGCCCGGACTCCTTGCCACGCGGGCGGTAAAGGCTCATTTTCAAATCTGATTCATCACCAAGTTCGGCGATGCGCTCCACGTCAAAGCTTGCCACCCAGGGGGATACGTCTTCCTGGTAGGCGGCCGGAAAGGCTTTGCCGATCTGGCTGGTCCAGGCCAGGCCCTGTTCCTCGCCAAACTTCTGCACAAGGATTTCGCTCAAACCATCAACCCAGGAACGGACCGCCTCGACAATCTTGTTTTCCAGCGCACGAATATCCGGGTTTGGCTGCGCCCCCGGGCGCGGTCGAATCAATAACTGCAAACGCGCGAGTCGCGATGCGGAGATCTGCACGGTGAAATCGAGTTGCTCCCCCTGGAATGCCCGGCACAGGATCTGCTGGATTTTCTCCCGGTTCTCAGTCGAGAACCGGTCGCGCGGGATATAGACCAGGCAGGAATAAAAGCGATTGAAATGTTCCCGGCGGACCAGCAAGCGAACGCGCTGGCGCTCCATGAGCGCAAGAACCGAATTCGCGATATCCCAGATCTCTTCCACGCTGGCCTGGAACAGGTCATCCCGGGGCAGGGTTTCGATGATGTGCACGAGGGATTTACGCGCATAGCTCTCGGCGCGCAGCTCAGACCTCTCGAGGACGTCTTCAACCTTTTTGCGCACGAGCGGTGTGTCGCTGACCCGGCGGAAATAGGCATTAGACGTAAACAGGCCGATAAAACGGCGCTCACCCACAACGCGCCCTTTGCTATCGAAACGCAGGACACCGATGTAATCCATATACCCGCTGCGATGCACTGTGCTGTGCGCGCGCGTTTTGGTGATGATCAGGGGTTGCTTGCGGTCTTTGAGCGCACCATCACTCAGCGTTGCGATAGGACGGCTGCGGATGGTCTTGGGCTCTTCACGCAGCATTCCCAGGCCGGTGCCTTCAACAAGCACCAGGTTCTGCCCGCCTTTCCCTCTCTGTACTTCGTAGTCGCGCGCACCGAGCAGGATAAAATGATCATCGCGCAACCAGGTCAGGAAATCCTGACACTCATGCAGCAGTTCCGGCGCACAGCCGGCAGCCCATTCCGGCAGCTTCTCGGCAGCCTCACTGAGGCTTTCGCGCATGGGCTTCCAGTCCGCAACCGCGGCCGCAACATTCCGCATCGCGATCGTCAGCTGCTGCTCAATCGTCTTGAGCGTATTCGGGTCATTCTGCCGGTCGATCTGCAGGTGCATGACCGACTCCGGTTCGCCTTTTTTCTCAGCACTGGGATACAAACCGCGCAGTCGACCCGTTTTATCCCGCAGCGCATGGATTACCGGATGAACAATAATATGAACGCCGATATTGAGTTCGGACAGCACCAGGTTGGCCGTGTCCACGAGAAAAGGCTTATCTCCCTGCACCATGTCGACGATGGTGTGCGGGCTGGTCCAGCCATCGCGGGACCGGGTGGGGTTGTAAACACGAATTTTTGCGGTTCCCGGATCACACTGCCCGATAAACTTGAGCATTCCGGCAAGGGATGCAGCGACCGCCTGCGCATCAACGCCGCTGATTTCCTCGGCAGGTACCCGGCGCAGGAACGCCTCGGCAAAATATCGCGCCTGCGCGGCGCGGGCTTGGGATACATGATCGGCAAGAAGCTGCTGAACATTTTCCAGTAGGACTGACTTGTCCTCAGACACCGTTTTACTGCTCATGATGATCGGGCCAAAGCCCCCTCCCCGCTGCGCGAGCCTATGGGTCGCAGGGTATGCGGCAGAACGTTCTTAGCGCAGACCAGTCTCGAGCCGGCTTATCACCATGCGCTGAATTTCGCTCGTGCCCTCGTAGATTTCGGTAATTTTCGCATCCCGGAAGTAACGTTCTACGGGCAGTTCCTTGCTGTACCCCATCCCGCCGTGAATCTGCACTGCGTTGTGGGTTATGAACATGGCCGCTTCCGACGCAAACAGTTTAGCCATGCTGGCGTGCAAGGTATAGCGTCCGTCGCTCCCAATCGCCTGCTGTTTGCCCCAGGCGGCGCGCAGGGTCAGCTGGGTTGCCGCTTCAAGGCGGGTGCACATATCGGCCAGTTTGGCCTGGATCATCTGAAACCCGCCAATCGGCCGGCCAAAGGCTTCGCGCTCCCGCGCGTAGGAGACGGATGCCTCGTAGGCGGCACGCGCGATACCTACAGCCTGCGCTGCAATGCCGATACGCCCTGCATCGAGTACACCCATGGCCATGCTAAAGCCCCGGCCCTCCTCACCCAGCCGGTCCTCCACCGGGCAGCGGTAGTTTTCTAACTCGATTTCACAGGTTGCCGAAGCCCGGATGCCGAGCTTCGGTTCGGTTTTTCCGCAGCGAAACCCTTCACGCTGCGTATCGATCAGAAACGCCGAAACGCCGCGCGCACCCTGCTCCGGGTCAGTGAGTGCAAACAGCATGATGAAACGTGCGACGGGCCCGGAAGTTATCCAGGATTTTTTGCCGTTGATCACGTAATGGCTGCCGTCGTCGGACAGCACCGCCCGTGTGCGCATGTTGACCGCATCCGAGCCGGATTGTGGCTCGGTCAGGGCATAGGCCCCGATTGCTTGACCCGAGGCGATGGGGACAACGAATTTTTGTTTTTGCTCTTCCGTACCGTACTTGAGAATACCGTGGCAGTAGAGCGTATTGTTCACCGACATGATCGTCCCATGCGACGCATCAGCTGCAGAAACCTCAATGAGCGCAAGGACATACGATATCGGGTCCATGCCTGCACCACCGTATGACTCGGGAACTTCAATGCCCATAAGACCCAGTTCACCCATCTGCGCGATGGTGTCGCTTGGGAATGTGCCGCTGGCATCAAGCTCGGCAGCGACAGGAACAATTTGTGACTGGGCAAAATCCCGGGCAGCGGCCTGGATCATCTGCTGTTCTTCAGTAAGGGAAAAATCCATAACGGTAAAAGCTCATCAACGTGCAACGTGGGTCGCAATTATAGGGTTAGCGGGACGGTCTTGCATGTGAAAACCGTCTCCGGCGATTACAAGCCGGCCACGAGTGCACAGCCTTATATCTTCCAATCGCGATAAAAGGATATATACTCCGCGCATGGATTTGCAAATCGCCACCCAACACCTGCGTCTGCTCTCTGACAGCACCCGGATACGGCTGCTGTTTCTGCTGGAGAAAGAAGAGCTCAGCGTGGCTGAGCTGGCTGCCATTACCCAACTGGCGCAACCCCGGGTATCAACGCACCTGGCACGCCTGAAAGAGGCACGTCTGGTCAACGACCGTCGCGACGGCGTTTCAGTGTTCTATCGCCTGGTCAGCGAACCCGAGGACCAGGCGCTTGCTGACTTGTGGCAGGTACTGAAAGAACAGACCCTCGACCCGCTTGCCGAGCAGGACCTGGAGCGAATTCCTCAGGTTCTGGCGGCACGCAGTGGCGATGGTAACTGGGCTGACGCGGTCGCAGGCGACATGGAGCGACATTACTCTCCGGGCCGGACCTGGGAAGCCACCGGCCGAGCGCTGGCCCAACTCCTGTCACTGGGCGACGTGTTGGACATTGCCTCCGGTGATGGCGCTCTTGCCGAGTTACTGGCCCCACGGGCCCGCAGCGTGACCTGCCTGGACCTGAGTAAGCGGGTGGTCGAAGCCGGACAGCAGCGCCTGGCCGGGTTTGCGAACGTTCGCTTCGAACAGGGCGATATGCACGAACTGCCCCTCGCAGACCAATCGATCGACACGATACTGATGCTGCATGCCCTGACTTATACCCGCCGTCCGGAGGCCGTCTTCGGTGAAGTGCGCCGGGTCCTGCGCAAGGACGGGGTGTTGCTGGCGGTAACCCTGGCGCAGCACCGGCATGAAAAAGCGGTCGCACCATACGGACATGAAAACCTTGGCTTTCAGGAACAGGAACTGCGCGCGCTTTGCGAATCTGCCGGCCTGGAAGTGAGGCATTGCGCCATTGACACCGTCGAAAAGCGCCCGCCGAATTTTGCCGTTATTACCCTGCTGGCCGGTCACCCGGCATCATCGACAGCTGCATAAGCCGTACAGAGAGTATTCAATGAATCACGATCTCCCCTGGTTAGACGCAGACCGCAGCGAAGCCATTGTTGCGCTCCTCGGGCAGCGCATTGCCCTGCTGGACGGCGCCATGGGCACGATGATCCAGGAGCACCCGCTCAGCGAAGAAGATTTCCGCGGGGAGCGCTTCGCAGACCACCCTTTACCGCAGCGCGGCAACAACGACCTGCTGACCCTGACCGCGCCAGAGCTGATTGCCGGAATCCACCGCGACTTTCTCCACGCCGGTGCCGACTTTATTGAGACCAACACGTTTAACAGTACCCGGATTTCGCAGGCGGACTACGGGCTTGAGGACACGGTCTTTGAACTTAACAAAGCCGCCGCGTCCTTGGCCCGTGCAGTCGCCGATGAGGTCAGCGAGGAAACGCCGCACCGCCCGCGCTACGTGATTGGTGTTCTGGGACCAACCAACCGGACGGCGTCCATGTCGCCGGACGTAAACCGGCCGGATTTTCGCAATGTGACCTTTGAGGATTTGCGCTCCGCCTACGCCGAGGCGGCGAGTGGGCTGCTGGATGGCGGTAGCGATGTAATCATGGTTGAAACGGTGTTCGACACGCTGAACGCCAAGGCCGCCCTGTTTGCGCTTGCCGAATTGTTCGACGAGCGCGGAGCGCGGGTACCGGTCATGATTTCCGGAACCATTACCGATGCCAGTGGCCGCACCCTCTCCGGCCAGACGGTAGAGGCGTTCTGGAATTCGATTCGCCATGCCCGCCCCCTGGTCGTCGGCCTTAACTGTGCGCTGGGCGCCAGAGAGTTACGCCCGTGGATCCAGGAGCTCGCCCGGGTTGCCACCTGCCCGGTCAGCGTCCATCCCAACGCCGGATTACCCAATGAACTGGGCGAGTATGACGATACGCCGGAACACATGGCCGGGGTCATTGCAGAGTTTGCGCAAGGCGGACTGGTGAATATGGTCGGGGGCTGCTGCGGCACCACGCCGAAGCACATTGAGGCGATCACCGCGGCGGTTGCCGGGGCGACTCCGCGAAGCATCCCAAGCCTTCCGGCGACCTGCCGCCTCGCCGGACTCGAAGCGCTTGATATCACGCCTGAGGTTAATTTCATTAACGTTGGTGAGCGCACCAATGTCACCGGCTCGGCACGCTTCCGGAAACTGATCGAGGCTGATGACTTCGAAACCGCGGTGGAAGTAGCCCTCGAGCAGGTCAATAACGGCGCCCAGATCATTGATGTCAACATGGACGAAGGTCTGCTGGACAGCAAGGCCGTCATGGTGCGGTTTCTGAACCAGATTGCCTCGGAGCCGGACATTGCCCGTGTCCCGGTCATGATCGACTCGTCGCGCTGGGACGTTCTGGAAGCGGGCCTGGCCTGCCTGCAGGGCAAAGGCGTGGTGAATTCCATCAGCCTCAAGGAGGGCGAAGCGCCGTTTATTGAGCAGGCCCGAACGATACTTCGGTTTGGTGCCGCTGTGATTGTCATGGCCTTTGATGAACAGGGCCAGGCAGATACGCTCGAACGACGCGTGGCCATCTGCCGGCGGGCCTGGAAGCTGCTCACTGAAACCGTGGGCTTTCCCCCGGAAGACATCATCTTTGATCCGAATATTTTTGCCATTGCGACCGGCATTCCGGAACACAACCGCTATGGACTCGATTTTATTGAGGCCACCAGCCTGATCAAGGAAGCCTGTCCGGGCGCGCTGATTTCCGGTGGCGTCAGCAATATTTCATTTTCGTTTCGCGGGCAAAACCGGGTTCGAGAGGCGATTCACTCGGTTTTTCTGTATCACGCAATCCGCGCCGGCATGGACATGGGCATTGTTAATGCGGGCCAGCTTGAAGTGTTTGATGAAATCGAACCGGCACTGCGCGAGGCCGTGGAAGACGTGGTTCTCAACCGGCGCGAAGATGCCTCAGACCGGCTGCTGACCATTGCCCAGGGCTTCCAGGGAGATCGCGAAAGCGAGGCAGAACAAGATGCATGGCGTGAGCTGCCGGTGGCGGAGCGTCTGCGTCATGCCCTGGTAAAAGGCATTACCGCTTTTATCGAGGAAGACACCGAAGAAGCCCGGCAAGCTGCGGAACGTGCCCTGCACGTCATCGAGGGCCCACTCATGGATGGCATGAACGTGGTCGGCGACCTGTTTGCCAGTGGCAAAATGTTCCTGCCCCAGGTGGTCAAAAGTGCCCGCGTCATGAAACAGGCGGTGGCGGTTCTGGTGCCCTACATTGAACAGGAAAAGCTTGCCGGTGAGGCTGGCGAAAAACAGCCCAGAATCCTCATGGCAACGGTCAAAGGTGACGTCCATGACATTGGCAAAAACATCGTGGGCGTGGTCCTGCGCTGTAATCATTTCGAGGTCATTGACCTTGGTGTGATGGTGCCCGGTGACAGGATTCTTGATGCCGCGATTGAACAGAATGTGGATGTCATCGGCCTGTCCGGTCTGATTACGCCGTCGCTGGAGGAAATGCGCCTGGTGGCGGCTGAAATGAAGCGGCGGAATATGAATCTGCCGCTGATGATTGGCGGAGCAACCACCTCGCCCACACATACCGCTCTGCGGATCGAACCGGAATATCAAAACGGCGTGTTCTGGGTCAAGGATGCATCCCGCGCAGTGGGTGTGGCGCGCAAGCTTGTGGACGGCGCAGCCCGCGCGACCTTCCACGAAGAAACCGCGGCAAACTATGAACAGCTGCGCGTGCGTCGAGCGGCCGGCAGTTCACGGCAAGCACCGGTGGCTTTGGAGGCGGCGCGGCGCAATGCCTTCCAGGTGGACTGGGATGCTTATGAGCCGGTCACACCTAAACAACCCGGTTTGACCGTGTTTGAAAATTTCCCCCTGGCCGAGCTCGTGCCCTTTATTGACTGGACACCGTTTTTCCAGTCCTGGGAGCTCTCCGGACGTTTTCCCGAGATCCTTGATGACCCCGAGAAAGGACCAACGGCGCGGAGCCTGTACCAGGACGCGCAGGACATGCTGGAGCGCATCGTCAAGGAAAACTGGCTGGAAGCCCGCGCCACGGTCGGACTTTTTCCTGCCGCAGCATCCGGCGATGACGTCTTGATCTATGCGGATGAGTCGCGGACAAGTGTTCGCGAACGCCTGTGTTTCCTGCGTCAGCAGAAGGCCAAAGCCGACGGCAAGGCCAATTTATGCCTGGCAGATTTCATCGCCCCGTCAGACCATGGCCTCGAGGATCATATCGGGCTGTTCGCAGTGACCGCGGGACTGGGTATCGAGCCACACGTCGACGCGATGGAAGCGGCCAATGACGATTACAGCTCGATATTGCTCAAAGCGCTCGCAGACCGCCTCGCCGAGGCTTTGGCAGAGGCCATTCATTGCCGCGTAAGGCGTTCTACCTGGGGCTATGCCGCGGATGAAACCCTGGGCAATGATGCATTGATTCATGAGGCCTACAACGGCATCCGGCCCGCACCCGGCTACCCCGCATGCCCGGAGCACAGCGAAAAGCGCAAGCTCTTTGACCTGTTGCAAGCGGAAGAGAACAGCCGCATGACGCTAACCGAGGGCTTCGCGATGCTACCGGCCGCCGCGGTCAGCGGATATTACTTTGCTCATCCGCACAGTCATTATTTTGTCGTCGGTGACATCCTGGAAGACCAGGTCGTGGATTATGCAGAACGCAAAGGGCTATCCGTGGAGGATGTGCTGCGCCTGTTGCCGGCCAATACGGGTTAAAACAGGGCTGAACCAGTAACGTCAGCCGTTGTTCACCAGATCAGGTCGTCCGGTACGGGAAATTCCTCTTCCTCCGGCGCATCGCCGCCCAGATCCGGAATATGCTCGGGAGACAACCGGGCCACCCTGGCGGCAAGCTCCGGCGTGACCAGCAGGTAATCACCGCGCAGAAAGACCAGGGCCAGGGCCCCTTCATTCAGCGCCTTGAGCTGTGCCTCGTTGACACGCACACTGCGAATTTTTCCCTTGTAGAGAAAGTTTCGTTTCAGGGCGCCTTCGCGGTCATTCAGTGACTGGTCCTTGAGCAGGTTTTCAATTTCCGTATTGATTCTGCGCCGTTCCAGATCCAGCGCGCGTTTCTCGGCACGGGCCCGTTCGGAACTGGTCTTCTCATCTTTTTGCCGGGCCCGGTAGGCTGCATCCAGCGAGATTTCACCGCCCTTGCCGCTGGCCGGGGCGCGATCAACTTCGGACTGGCGTTGTTTGGCTCGCCCGCCCTTCCCATTGCCCGCTTTACGGGCATGATGTTTCTGCTTGCGCCCACCCGGGGCCGCCTTGGGCTTTTCCTTGGCCAAACCAAGGGCCAACAGCTGGTCTTGTAGGGAGTCACTCATTGTGCGTTACAGGTTCAGGGGCCCAGCCGGGCCGAAAAACAGGTTCGTGCCCGTTACGGGCGACCGATCGAATAGTAGGTGAAACCGCGGGCCCGGACCACATCCGGCGGCCAGATATTGCGCCCGTCAAATATGACCGGCTGCCCCATGAGATCGGCCAGGCGCGCAAAATCAGGCGCCCAGTACTGCCGCCATTCGGTGACGAGCACCATCGCATCGCTGCCCTCGGCGGCTTCATAGGGGTCATCAAACAAACTCAGCTGCGGATGTTGCCCGTACCGCGCGCGCACGGCATCCATGGCCTGCGGATCATGGGCGCGGACCTGAACACCGGCCTGCAACAGCTGTTCGAGCAGGACCAGTGCAGGCGCCTCGCGTATATCGTCCGTATTGGGTTTAAACGCCAGGCCCCAGAGCGCCACCGTCAGGCCTTCCAGGTGACCCTGTGCGTGCCGGCCCAGTAACTCGAAGAGTTTGCAGCGTTGCCGGGTGTTGACGGACTCGACCGCGTCCAGAATTTGTGTCTCATAACCGGCTTCGCGCGCCGTGAGCGCCAGCGCTCTGACATCTTTTGGAAAGCAACTCCCGCCATACCCTGCGCCGGGATAGATGAAAGAATAGCCGATGCGCGGGTCCGAGCCGATTCCAAGTCGGACTTTTTCAATATCAGCGCCCACAACCTCAGCCACGTTGGCCAGCTCGTTCATGGCGCTGATGCGGGTCGCCAGCATCGCGTTGGCGGCATACTTGGTGAGCTCCGCTGAGCGGATATCCATACACAGCAGCTTTTCATGATTTCGATTAAACGGAGCATAGAGCTCGCGTAGTTTTGCTTCAGAAGCCGCCGCGTCAACACCGATAACAATACGGTCCGGGCGCATGAAGTTGGCAATCGCAACGCCCACGGCCAGGAACTCGGGGTTGGAGGCAATGGCAAACGCCACGTCGAGCCCGCGGGCCTCGATCTGCGAGCGGATGGTTTCCCGCACCCGGTCGCCAGTACCCACCGGAACCGTTGACTTGGTGACAACCAAAAGCGGCTCAGTAATGTTTGCGCCAATGGCCTCAGCCACGGCAAGTACTTGCCTGAGGTCTGCCGAACCATTTTCTCCGGCAGGGGTTCCCACGGCAATCAGAACAATCTCTGCGTGTTGTAGTACATCCTTGATGTCCGCGGTAAATCGCAGGCGCCCTTCGCGCTGATTTTCCTGCACCATCGGGGTCAGCCCGGGTTCATAGATGGGAATCTCACCACGACGCAGTTCTTCAACACGCGTCTGATCCTGGTCCATGCACACCACGTGATGTCCGACCTGGGACAGACCGGCTGCCGATACCAGGCCCACGTAACCTCCACCTATAACCGCTACACGCATTTCCTTGCCTCTCCAGGCCCGTAACGCACATCGGCCCCACGGGGCCGATGTTTGATCAAAGCTTCATGCCCCCGAGGGCAATCATTACTAGCCCTCAATATCCAGCAACTCAACCTCGAAAACGAGCGCGGCGTTGGGAGGAATCGGACCACCACCCGACTCGCCATAACCCAGTTGCGGCGGAATGAAGAAGGTGTAGGTGCTGCCAACCGTCATCATCTGCAAACCTTCTGTCCAGCCCGGGATAACCTGGTTTACACCAATTGAAAGTGGCTGGTTGCGGCTGTAGGAACTGTCGAATTCCGTTCCATCAGCCAGCATGCCGCGGTAATGAACCGAGACTGTGTCGGTGGGACCCGGCATGGGACCATCACCCTGGGTAACGACCACGTACTGAAGGCCTGAGTCTGTGGTCATCACACCCTCATTGGCCGCATTCTCGGCGAGAAACGCTTCGGCTGCAGCAAGGTTTGCACCTGCCGCCGCCATCTGCGCAACGGCCATCGCCTCCTGGCGCTGAGCGATATAAGCCTGGCGCACAGCCGCTGCTTCTTCCTCGCTCATGGCCGTCTCACTGCCTTCATAAACCGCACGCAGTCCGTCGAAGAGCACGTCCAGATCAAGCGCCTCTTCCTGCGCTTTCAGGGACGAACCAATATCCATGCCGAACATGTAGCTCAGCTGCTTTTCCTGTGAATCCAATTCCGTTGCCTGGACGCCAGTGGCGCCAACCAGGATCAGGGCTGCCCAAGCGGCAGATACCTGTAGTTTCATGAGCAAGGTACTCCTATGTGAATGCAGTGGCGCATTGTCCTAGACCACGGGTAGCGCCGCAAGCGAAGAACACCAGTAAAAAATCCTGGACAGGGCTTGCAACGATGCTGAATGGTGTTATACTTCACTACAACACCTAATGACACAGACCGGACGAACAGGTCAGAAACGGAACCAGGACAAGATCATGGCCAAGTTGAAAAGACGCATCACTCTTCGCATACCGGACCGCGCAGCAATCGCCGTTGCACTGGTGCTGGTTGTGACGGCCGTCGGCGGCACTTTGAATGACTCGATGGATAATCCCGTGCCCGGCGCGCCGAGTACAGCGATGCCCGGCGAGATAAAAAAGGTCGAACATGACCCGACCTCGGACGATGCCACCGGCAGCGTTAAGCCGCTGGCTGCCCGTTTCCTTCTGTTCCGCCACGGCTGACCGGCGCCGTGGTGACCCAGTGGAATGATAGCCAGCCTATTTATTGGCAATTGAAAGAACGCACGATTGCAATGATTCTCGACGGCACGCTGGCCGAGGGCGATGCCCTGCCCTCGGTGCGCACCGTCGCCTCAGATTTCCAGCTCAATCCCATCACCGTATCAAAATCCTACCAGGCCCTCGTTGATGAGGGGCTCGTGGAGAAACGACGCGGTCTGGGCATGTTCGTCTGCGATGGCGCGCGCCAGAAACTGATCGAAAGCGAGCGACATAAATTCATACAAGAAGAATGGCCGGCAATGCTGGAACGGATTACGCAGCTTGGACTCAAGCTCGCTGATCTGCCCCGGGAAGCCGGACAACAGGAGAATGACAGCGATGACTAATGTGATCGAAGCCCGCGGCCTGACTAAACGATACGGAAGATCAGTGGCCGTGGATCATATTGACCTGGCGATTCCTACCGGTCGCATCGTCGGACTGATCGGCCCCAACGGCGCCGGCAAAACCTCGGCCCTAAAAGCCATGCTTGGACTGGCTAATTTTGAGGGTGAACTGAAGGTTCTGGGCAAAGACCCCTCCAAACAGCGCGCAGCGCTCATGGAAGATGTCTGCTTTATTGCCGATGTCGCCGTCCTGCCACGCTGGATCCGGGTCAGCGAACTGATTGACCTGACCGAGAAAATTCACCCGAGATTCTCTCGTGAGAAGTGCCTCAAATATCTCTCCGCTACCAAGGTCACCCAGGACCACAAGGTCAAGCAGCTCTCCAAAGGCATGGTAGTGCAATTGCACCTGTCCATTGTGATGGCGATTGATGCGCGCTTGCTGGTTCTTGATGAGCCTACCCTTGGCCTGGACATCATTTACCGGAAGTCGTTTTACACCAATTTGCTCAATGACTACTTCGACGAAGAACGAACCATTGTGATTACCACTCACCAGGTGGAAGAAGTTGAGCATATCCTCAGTGATCTGATCTTCATCCAGGACGGCAAAATCGCCCTGGACTGCAGCATGGAGAAGGTCCAGGAGGACTACACCGAATTAATGGTGCGTGCCGACCAGGCGGAGGCGGCCCGCGCTTTGGGACCTTTATTTGAGCGCGTACTCATGGGGCGTCACATCTTCCTGTTTAAAGGTGTCGATCGCGAGCAGCTCGAAGCGCTCGGGGAACTGCATACACCCAGCGTCGCCGACCTGTTTGTTGCGACCATGAGCCAGGGAGCGTCGGCATGAATCGCTTAGTGGCACTGATCCAGCGCGAATTTTTCGAAAACCGCGGCGCCATACGAACCACGCCAATCGTCATCGGCGCGCTGTATATCATCGGTGCACTCATGACCATCTGGACAACCGTGCATTTTGACAATGACCTGTACAGCTTCAAGGAAGGCGTGCGCATGCTGGCAGAGGTGCCCGAGGAAACCCGCGCAGCGATCATCTACGGAAGTAACTTACTGGGTGGGTCGCTGCTGTTTACCTTTGTCATGGGCGTGGTTATTTTCTTCTACCTGCTGGGTGCGCTTTATGACGACCGCAAAGACCGCTCCATTTTGTTCTGGAAGTCTCTGCCCGCCTCCGACACCATCACGCTGCTGTCAAAGCTGCTCACGGCCATGGTCCTCATTCCGCTGGTGTTCTGGGTGGTCTATGTGCTGACGCAAATCATCACTCTGCTGATCGCCTCAGGCATGGTCATGTACGCCGGTGAGAATCCCTGGACCCTCTTTATTGCGCTCGGTCAACCAGTGAAAGCATGGTTTATGGTGCTGGCCTCGTGGCTTGCCTATTCCATCTGGGCCTTGCCGCTGTACGGCTGGTTGTTGCTGGTGTCCTCGTTTGCGCCGCGAATTCCCCTGCTGTTTGCGGTATTGCCGCCGATTATCATTGCGGTGCTCCAGATCTGGATAAAGTTCCTCGAGACATTCACCTTCAGTGGAAACCTGTTTGGAATTATTGGCAACTGGTACGCCAACAGCCCGCTGATCCTGTCGGCCGACGAAGGACCCCAACGGGTCATCGTCAGCCTGGGCGTACCCACGACCAACGATTTTGACAGTGCAGTGACGATCGGCAACATGCTCGACCGCCTGTTCAGTCAGCAGATGCTGGCCGGGCTGGTAATTGCAGCGGTGTTTCTTGCCGGCGCTCTTTGGTTTCGAACCCGCGCGACGGATAACTAGGCAGCCAATCGATCAATCTGTCAGCGGCCGGTGCGCAAACCGGACCGGCCGCTGCACTGACCGGCTATTTCTTGATTCCGCCCCGGGTCAGATCCAGGGGGTCAAGCAGTTCCCGGAGCTTGGCCTCATCAAGGCCCGTGGTCTCCAGCGCGACTTCCAGTATCGGCCGGCCTTCCTTGTAGGCTTGCTTGGCGGTCGCCGCACCCAACTCATAACCAATCACAGAATTCAATGCGGTGACCAGAATCGGGTTACGTTCCAGCGCGCCCTGGATACGGTCTTCGCGCACTGTGAAGCCCTGAATGGCCGAATCCGCCAGCGCGACACTGATACTGGACAGAATACCCAGGCTTTCCAGAAGGTTATATGCCACCACGGGCAACATGACATTCAACTGAAAGTTACCAGCCTGCCCGCCCACGGTGATGGCCGCATCATTACCGATCACCTGGGCGCAGACCATGCAGGTGGCCTCGGGAATCACCGGATTGACCTTACCCGGCATGATCGAAGAACCCGGCTGCAGTGCAGGCAACTCAATGTCGCCGATACCCGCCAGGGGTCCGGAATTCATGAGACGCAGGTCGTTGGCAATTTTCATCAGGCTGCAGGCATAGGTTTTAAGCTGCCCGGACAACTCCACGGCGGCATCCTGTGAAGCGATACCCTCAAAATAATTTTTGGCTGACTTAAAGTGAAAACCAGTGGACGCTCGCAGAGCCTGCGCCACCCTGGGGCCAAATTCCGGATGAGCATTAATGCCTGTACCCACTGCTGTACCACCCAGGGGCAACTGGCGAACGCGTTTAAGCGCACTTTTCACTCGTCGGCGTCCTGAATCGACCTGGCTGCTCCAGGCTCCCAGTTCCTGGCCAAACGTGATCGGCATGGCGTCCATGAGGTGTGTTCGACCCGTTTTGACCACCTCGCTGAGCGCATCCGCTTTCTCATCAATGACCCCTCGAAGGTGTTTCATCGCGGGCAACAGGTCTTCACTCGCTACCAGGCAGGCGCTGACCTGGATTGCCGTCGGAATTACATCGTTGGAGCTCTGCCCCATGTTGACATGATCATTGGGGTGTACCTGGACCGTGCCATCTGCTGATGCCAGGTGGGCAATGACCTCGTTGGCGTTCATGTTCGAACTGGTACCCGAACCGGTCTGAAAAATATCGATAGGAAAATGCTTGTCGAACTCGCCATTAGCAACGCGCTCCGCGGCAGCAATGATGGCAACAGCACGTGCCTCATCGAGCAGACCCAGCTCGAAATTTACCCTGGCGCAGGCCGCCTTGATTAATCCCAGGGCCCGAATGAAAGGCCGCGGCATGCATAAACCGCTAATCGGGAAGTTCTCCACGGCGCGTTGGGTCTGCGCGCCCCACAGTGCCCAGGCAGGTACCTGCAGTTCGCCCATGCTGTCTTGCTCGGTCCGGGTTGCGCTATCTTGCTGTTCGCTCATTTCCATACTCCAATGTGATGGGCTTCATTATAAACGCGACCGGGGGATGCTGGCTGCCCCCGGGGGCTGAAGCACCGACCCTGGCGGTGTATGATTGGCGCCCCTGAACCGCAGTGGCCGGCCACGCCGGCTGGACGATAAAAGGCGCGACTAATGGAACTTTCTTCCCTCACCGCAGTGACCTCCGTTGATGGTCGCTATGGCTCAAAAACCGCAGCATTGCGACCCATCTGCAGCGAATATGGTCTTATCCGGTATCGCACGATTATCGAAATTCGCTGGTTCCAGGCCCTGGCCGCACACCCTGATTTTCCGGCGCTGCCAGCACTCACTGACGCTGAAACGCAGTTTCTGGAGGACTTGCTGGATGGTTTCGGTGAACGCGAAGCGTTGCGCGTCAAGGAAATCGAGTCAGTGACTAATCATGACGTCAAGGCAGTGGAGTACTTCCTCAAGGAAGAATTCGCCAGACAGCCCGGCCTGGCCGCGGGTGCGGAGTTTCTGCATTTCGCCTGCACCTCCGAGGACATCAACAACCTGTCCTATGCGCTGATGCTGCGGGATGCACGGGAGCAGGTACTGCTGCCGGACATGGACCGGCTGCTCGGTGAACTGGCCAGGCTGGCCGGCGCGCATGCGGCGCGGCCCATGCTGTCACGGACCCACGGACAGACTGCCTCGCCGACCACGCTCGGCAAAGAACTGGCCAATGTCGTTAACCGGCTTGGCCGCCAGCGAGAGCAATTGGCCGCCCAACCCATCCTGGGCAAGATCAATGGCGCGGTGGGTAATTTCAACGCTCATGTCGCTGCCGTACCCGGTCTGGACTGGCCGGCCCTGGGCGAGCAATTTGTGGGTTCGCTGGGCCTGGCATGGAATGATTTCACCACGCAGATTGAGCCGCACGACTGGATTGCCGAATACTGCCACACCCTGCTGCGCGAACAAACGATTCTGATCGATCTGTGCCGTGACATCTGGGCGTACATTTCCATTGGCTACTTCAGGCAACGCACCATAGAGGGCGAGGTTGGATCATCCACCATGCCGCACAAGGTCAACCCGATCGACTTTGAAAACGCCGAGGGCAATTTCGGCGTAGCCAATGCCCTGCTGGCGCACCTGGCTGAGAAGCTGCCCATATCGCGCTGGCAACGGGATCTGACCGATTCCACGGTACTGCGAACCCTGGGCACCGCGCTGGGTCATGGTGTCATTGGACACGCATCACTGCTCAAGGGTCTGGGCAAGCTCGAGGTAAACGAAGCCCGCCTGGCCGAGGACCTGGATGATGCCTGGGAAGTTCTCGCCGAACCGATCCAGACGGTCATGCGCCTGCATGGCATCGAAAATCCATATGAACAACTCAAGGCACTTACCAGGGGCAAGAAAATCACCCGGGCATCCCTGGCTGAATTTCTGAGCAGTCTGGACCTTCCAGAGCCGGTCCGGAAGGCGCTCCTTGAGATGACTCCGGCGAGTTATACCGGCCTTGCCGAACAGCTCGTTGAACGGCTGGATCGTCCCTGAACATGCAAACGCCCCTGGGCGACCTGGATGTTCAGACATTTCTGCGCGATTACTGGCAACGTAAGCCGTGTTTGTTGCGCGGCGTACTCGCCGACTTCGAGTCCCCGTTGGACGGTGATGATCTCGCCGGGCTGGCTTGTGAGCCACTCGCCGAATCCCGCCTGATCCACGGCCCGGACCAGAACGATCAATGGACGCTGGCGCACGGCCCGTTCGACGAATCTGATTTTGCCGGACTGGGTGACAGCAACTGGACCTTGCTGGTGCAGGATGTCGAAAAACACTACCCGCCATTGCAGGCATTGCTGGACCGGTTCCGCTTTTTGCCCAGCTGGCGACTGGACGACCTGATGGTCTCCTTTGCTGCTCCGGGCGGCTCCGTTGGTCCACATGTCGATCAATACGACGTTTTTCTGCTGCAGGTCGAGGGGCGCCGTCATTGGTGGATTTCCGAGAACGGTCCCTGGCTTGGCCGCGATGATGTACCCATCGACATGCTGAGTAATTTCGCCGCAGAGCGCGATTGGGTGCTGGAACCAGGCGACATGTTATACCTTCCGCCCGGCGTAGCTCACCATGGCATTGCACTGGACCCCTGCCTGACCTATTCCATCGGTTTCCGTGCACCCGGTACGGCTGACCTGGCCATGGCGCTGGGTGAGTGGCTGGCGCAACGGGATGATAACGGCGGGCGCTATACAGACCCGCCTCTGCAGGCGTGGCCGGTAGCGGGGGAAATTTCGCCCGGGGAACAACATCGGTTTCGCGAGCAAGTCGCCAGCAGCCTCAATGATGAGTCGCAATTTGCAGACTTTCTTGCCGGATTTCTAAGCCGCTACCGCCAGGCCCATGAGCCAACAGCCGGGCCCACGCCAATCTCGCGGGAAAAGATCAGTCTGGCATTGAACGGTGAGATCGCTCTGCAACGTCACCCATGGGCAAGAGCCGCCTGGGTCAGGCAGCCGGATGATCAAGCACTGCTTTATGTCTCCGGGCAGGCCCACAAATGCAGCCCATTACTTGCCGAAAGTATTTGCGCGCCGGGCACGCTGAAGATTGCTCCGCCTTTGACAAATCAGGACCGGAAGGTAATGACCGCCCTGCTGAGCAGCGGTCAAATTCTGATTCAGAACTAAGTCTGGAAACCTGCGCAGTTAATTGCACAAACACGAAAATCATCTGTGATATATCACAGGCCTTTTTTCTTTATTCCTGTTTTCAAACCGTTATAATGACCGCCCGCGCCACTTCCCAGCCCATACAGGGTGTGTCGCATCTTCCCGCGGGAAGAAACCTCTTTCTTTTAACAACACGGGTCATAGCGTGAGCGCAAAGCTGCAGGATCTCTACAACAGTTCTCAATTCAATGGTGGGAATGCCGCGTACATCGAAGCTTTTTACGAAGAATGGCTGAATGACCCGGCCGGGGTCCCCGACCAGTTTCGTGCACTCTTCGAATCCCTCCCCGACCGCCAGGAAGGAGAGCGGGGTCATCTGGAGATTCAGGAGCAATACCGGAATTTTCGACCCGGTCTGCAGCCCGCCCAGCCGGCCGGTCTGGATGGTTACGAGGACTATAAACAGGCAGGGGTCATGCGACTCATCAGCGCCTACCGCGTACGCGGTCATGAAAATGCCCGTATTGACCCGCTGGGCATACCCCATCACGAGCCGGTCCCGGATCTGGAAATAGGCTTTCACGGTCTGGACGAAAGTGACCTGGACCGGGAATTCAACACCGGCTGGATGGCCGCACCGGACCGAATGAAACTGCGCGATATCGTCAGTCTCTGCCGCAAGGTGTATACCGGCAGCATTGGTGTCGAGTTCATGCATATTGTCGACACCCCCAAGCGCCACTGGCTGGAAGAGCGGCTGGAAGGCTGCGGGGGGGAAAACCAGGTCAGCCAGGAAGAAAAGCTCCGCATCCTTGAGATGCTGACCGCGGCCGAGGGGCTCGAGAAGTTCCTGCACACGCGCTACGTGGGCCAGAAGCGGTTCTCCCTGGAAGGCGGTGAGAGCCTGATACCCCTGCTGCATGAAACGATGCAGCATGTCGGATCACGCAAGGTCAAGGAAGTTGTGCTGGGTATGGCGCACCGGGGTCGGCTGAATGTGCTGGTCAATATTCTCGGCAAATCACCCGCGATGCTGTTTGATGAGTTTGAAGGCAAGCATGATTACGACCCACGCCGTTCGGGCGATGTGAAGTACCACCTGGGGTTTGCCTCGGATATCGAAACACCGGGCGGCAACGTCCACATGGCCATGGCCTTTAACCCCTCACACCTGGAAATCGTCAACCCGGTGGTGGCGGGTTCCGCACGTGCCCGGCAGGTGCGCCGCGGTGACAGCAGCCACGACCAGGTCATGCCCATCATGATGCATGGCGATGCCGCCTTCGCCGGCCAGGGTGTGGTGATGGAGCTGTTCCAGATGTCCGAGACCCGCGGCTTTGCCGTTGGCGGGACCCTGCATATCGTGATCAACAACCAGGTTGGCTTCACCATCAGCAATCCGGATGACGCCCGCTCAACCTTGTACTGCACCGCCATTGCGAAAATGGTGCATGCGCCAATTTTCCATGTGAACGGGGACGATCCTGAGGCGGTTCACCATGTCATGAAAATCGCCTGTGACTTCCGCGAACGCTTCAAGCGGGATGTGGTGATTGACCTGGTCTGCTATCGCCGGCACGGCCATAACGAGGCCGATGAACCTGCCGCCACCCAGCCATTGATGTACCAGAAGATCCGCGGCATGAAGACCACCCGGGCCAAGTACGCTGACCAGCTGGAGCGCGAAGGCCTGATCAAGGCGGGTCATGCCCAGAAGCTTATGGACAAGTATCGCGCCAGGCTTGATGACGGTGAGCAGGTTGCGAACGTGGATTCAACGGCGCGGAAAAATGCATTCGCAGCGAACTGGCACGACTATCAAATCGATGGCGTGGTGCCTGAAACCAACACCGGGATCGACAAAGCCCATGCTGTGGGCCTCGCCCGCCGGATGACGGAACTGCCAGACGGCTTCAAGCTCCATGCCCGCGTGCAGCGTATCATCGACGACCGGCGCAAGATGAGTGATGGCGAACTTCTCATGGACTGGGGATTCGCTGAGACGCTGGCCTATGCCACGCTGATCGATCAGGGCCACAGTCTGCGACTGGTCGGTCAGGATTCAGGTCGCGGCACCTTTTTCCACCGTCATGCCGTATTGCACAACCAGGAAGATGGCCGGACCTATACGCCTTTGGCGCACATTAATCCCGAACCGCATGTGTCAGTCATCGACTCCCTGCTCTCTGAAGAGGCCGTGATGGCCTTCGAGTACGGCTATGCAACAGCCGCACCGGAGACACTGGTTATCTGGGAGGCACAGTTTGGTGACTTTGCCAACGGCGCCCAGGTGGTGATTGACCAGTTCCTCGCTGCAGGCGAGACCAAATGGGGCCGTTTATGTGGCCTGGCACTGTTCCTGCCGCATGGTTATGAGGGTCAGGGGCCAGAGCACTCCAGCGCCCGCCTGGAGCGATTCCTGCAGCTGTGTTCCTTCGGCAATCTGCAGGTCTGCGTGCCATCAACGCCGGCACAGATTTTTCACATGATTCGCCGCCAGATGTTACAACCTACGCGCAAGCCGCTGGTTGTGATGATGCCCAAAAGCCTGCTGCGCAATAAGGCGTCAACCTCGGATCTGGACCTGATCGAAACCGGCCGCTTCCAGCTGGTGATTGACGACCGCAAGATTAAGAAACCCAAAGGCGTCAAGCGCGCCGTACTGTGTGCCGGCAAAGTGTTTTATGACCTCGACAGCCAGCGTGATGATAAGAAACTTGATGACGTAACCCTGATCCGGGTAGAGCAGCTGCACCCTTTCCCGGATCGTGAATTGCTCGAGGTGCTGAACCGATATCCGGCGCTTGAAGAAGTTGTCTGGTGCCAGGAAGAGCCTAAAAACCAGGGCGCGTGGTACCAGATCCGCCATCACCTCCGGGAGCAGGCGGGTAAGGGCAAGAGGCTCTTTTACGTCGGACGGCGTCGCTCGCCTTCTCCGGCAACAGGCTATTTTTCGGTGCATGTTGCGGAGCAGGAAAAGCTGGTTGATGACGCACTCACCTTCGGTAAAGGCCAGGCAGACTAATACGATGCTGCCCGATACAACGCCATGAACGCACTGCTGCCCGGCGCTGAATAAGCAGCGCCGGGCAGCTGAACCCTGTTTTCCAGAACCTAATTTAGTAACGATCGATCAGAGGATCACCATGAGCACAGAGATTAAAGTTCCCGTCCTGCCGGAATCCGTCGCCGACGCCACCGTTGCGGCCTGGCATAAAAAGCCCGGAGATACGGTACGTCGCGATGAAAACCTCGTAGACCTGGAAACCGACAAGGTGGTTCTCGAAGTGCCTTCACCGGTTAATGGTGTTCTCAAGGAGATTGTCAGTGACAGTGGCGCGACCGTTACCAGTGACGAGGTTCTCGGAGTCATCGAAGAAGGCGATGTAGAGGATGCGCCGGCGGCGAGTGAAAAACCGGCGGACGCAGAACCGAAACAGCCCAAACCGGCCAGCGACGCCGTTGAGAAGCAAAGCAAACCCCAGGGCGATACCAGCAAGCTAAGCCCTGCCACACGGCGTATTGTGGAGGAAGAAGGCGTTGACCCGGCCGAGGTTCCAGCGAGCGGTCGCGGTGGCCGCCTGACCAAGAGCGATGTCGTGAACTACGTCAAAGGTGGCGGCCCGACAGGATCACGGTCGGAAGAGCGCGTCAAAATGACCCGCTTGCGTTCGACGATCGCCAGGCGCCTGAAAGAAGCGCAGAACACGGCGGCGATCCTTACCTCCTTCCAGGAAGTTGACCTGCATGCCGTCCAGGCGCTCCGCGCCCGCTACAAGGAAGACTTCCAGGCTACCCACGGCGTCAAACTGGGACTCATGTCATTCTTCGTCAAGGCGGTATGTGACGGTTTGTCGAAGTTTCCCGTGGTCAATGCTTCTCTGGACGGTGACGAAATTGTTTACCACGGCTACATGGATATCGGTATTGCTGTCTCAACCGAGCGCGGACTCATGGTGCCGGTACTGCGCAACGCTGAAAGCATGAGCCTGGCCGAGATCGAAGCCGGTATTCGCAACTATGCGACCCAGGCCCGCGAGGGCACCATGAGCCTGGATGACCTGCAGGGTGGAACCTTCTCAATCACCAACGGTGGCACCTTTGGGTCGATGCTCTCCACGCCGCTGATCAACCCGCCGCAAAGTGCCATCCTTGGCATGCATAACATCAAGGACCGCCCGGTGGTGGTCGATGGCGATATTGTCGTGCGCCCCATCATGTACCTGGCCCTGAGCTACGACCATCGCATCATTGATGGCAAAGATTCGGTGCAGTTCCTGATGGCCGTCAAGCACGCGCTGGAGGACCCTGCGCGCATGCTTTTGAGCCTTTAAGAATTGCTTCAGGCCGGGTTTTTTAAATCCGGGGCTTTTGAACATTTCGTGAGCGCAAGCGGCCTGTTGCCGGCTGCGCTCCAGAACCAAACAGCAGGACTTAATCATGGCTGAAGAATTTGATGTCGTAGTAATCGGGGGCGGACCGGGTGGCTACGTAGCCGCCATTCGCGCTGCGCAACTCGGTTTGAAAACCGCCTGCGTGGAGAAGTGGGTCGGCAAAGATGGCAAGCTGGCCCTGGGGGGCACCTGCCTCAACGTCGGTTGTATCCCTTCCAAGGCGCTGCTCGATTCGAGCAAGCATTTTCACCACGTGCAGCATGACTATGCCAGCCATGGAATCAGCGCCACTGATGTGAACATGGACATCGGCCAGATGCTCAAACGCAAGGATGGCATCGTCAAGCAACTCACCGGTGGCGTGAGCATGTTGTTCAAGGCCAACAACATTACCTCTTTCCATGGCACCGGCACCCTGCACGCGGGTCGTCGCATCGAGGTCGCTCCGGCCGACGGCGGTGAACCCGTCACGCTGCAAGCCGGGAACGTCATACTCGCCTCCGGTTCCGTGCCCATTGCGATACCGAATGTGGAGTTTGACGGCAAATACATCGTTGACAACATCGGGGCACTGGAGTTTTCCGAGACGCCGGAAACCCTGGGTGTCATTGGTGCCGGCGTTATCGGCCTGGAACTGGGCTCGGTGTGGAACTGGCTGGGCTCAAAAGTCACCTTGCTGGAAGCCCTGCCGGAGTTCCTGGCTGCGACCGATCCGGATATTGCCAGGCTGTCCCAGCGTCTGTTCAAAAAGCAGGGTCTGGATATCCGCATGGGCACCCTGGTCAAAGGCGCCAAGGTCAAAAAGGGCAAGGTTGAGGTCACCATTGAAGACAAGGACGGCGAGAGCACACTCAGCTTTGACCGCCTCCTGGTAGCCGTCGGGCGCCGGGCCTATACGGACGGTTTGCTGGCAGACGATAGCGGTGTCAAATTAACCGACCGTGGCCAGATCGAGGTTAACGAGAACTCTGAAACCACGGCTGAAAACGTCTGGGCCGTTGGAGATTGCGTGCGTGGTCCCATGCTTGCCCACAAAGCCTCTGAAGAAGGCATTGCCGTGGCTGAAATGATTGCCGGCAAGCCGGCCCATATCCATTTCGACACGGTGCCCTGGGTCATCTACACAGACCCGGAAATTGCCTGGGTGGGCAAGACTGAAACCCAGCTTAAAGCCGAAGGTGTTGACTACAAGGTCGGCACCTTCCCGTTTGCGGCAACCGGGCGGGCGCTGGCCAGCGGCAACACCGACGGCATGGTCAAGGTCATTAGTGAGGCGCAAACCGATGAACTTCTGGGGGTGCATATCGTGGGCGCCTCAGCCTCTGAACTGATCGCAGAGTGCGTTGTCACCATGGAGTTTCACGGCTCAGCCGAAGACCTGGCACGTATCGTTCATGCTCACCCGACCATGTCCGAGGCGGTTCATGAGGCCGCCCTGCACCTGGACGGCCGGGCCATTCACCGCGCAAACTAAGCAACGTCCGGGTTCTGTTAATTATGGGTGTGGTCTGAAATTCAGGCCACACGCTATGCCGAATTCACCAATCAGCTGATATCATCTAGCGCTGTTACGATTGCGGAGCGCTCATGTCCCAGACCACCACATCGATACCTGACGAGTTTCAGGCTTT
This sequence comes from uncultured Gammaproteobacteria bacterium, assembly GCA_942491555.1. Lineage (GTDB taxonomy): Bacteria > Pseudomonadota > Gammaproteobacteria > Xanthomonadales > SZUA-36 > Marinihelvus. Next base: position 187,723 of record CALOBN010000001.1, on the reverse strand, counting down.
CAGAATCCATAATGACAGCGACGGCTATCGCTCAGGTGTGGAAACGGTGTCCCTCAATGACCTGAGCCCGGGCGATGTCACCATCCGGGTGCATTACTCGAGTGTCAATTACAAGGACGCGCTTGCCGGCACCGGCAAGGGAAAAATCGCCAGTGTATTTCCCGTTAATGGCGGTATCGATGTAGCCGGCGAGGTTGTGGCCTCCGATTCTGACGATTTCATGATTGGTGAACCGGTGCTCGTCACGGGTTGTCGCCAGTCCCAGCAACGTGATGGCGGCTATAGCGAATACCTGAGGTTGGAGGCGGACAGTACCATCCCCATTCCTTCCGGTCTCACGCCACGCGAGGCCATGATTATCGGCACCGCCGGATTCAGTGCAGCCCAGGGCCTGTACCGTATGGAGGCCAACGGCCAGAGACCGGATATGGGACCGATCCTGGTCACTGGCGCGAGCGGCGGCGTGGGCAGTTTCGCCATCGATATCTTTACCGCTGCGGGCTATGAAGTGCATGCCATCAGCGGCAAGGTTGAGGAGTTTGATTATCTTGAGAGCCTGGGCGCTACCCAGTGTATATCGCGCCACGACCTGCACTGGGGCCAGAAACCCCTCGAAAAAGCCCGTTGGGCGGGTGCCTTCGACAACGTCGGGGGTGACATGCTCAGCGGCCTGACCCGGGTCATCGATTTTTACGGCAACATTGCCTGCTGTGGAATGGCCGGTGGAATTGGTTTACAGACCACTGTACTGCCCTTGATCCTTCGCGGGGTCAGCCTTGTGGGTGTATCTTCCGAGAATTGCCCAAAGGATATCCGTGTTAAGCTCTGGGAACGGTTAGCGGGACCGTGGAAACCCAGAAACCTCGACACCATCTGCAAAAAGGAACTTTCACTCGAGGAGCTGCCGGAAACGTTTAATGACATGCTCGGCGGCAACACCATGGGAAGAACCATCGTAAAACTATTGTAATGTGATTTAGCGAAAGTTCTTCCAAATGACTGAAATGTAGGGCATACTCACCCTACCCCTGTAAGTATTACAACAAAAGGCTCGAATATGGCCAAAGTATTGATAGTCGATGATTCGCAGATTTATCGCTTCAAACTGAGGAAACTGGTCGAAGCCAAAGGCCACGAGGCCCTCACCGCCAACAACGGTGAAGAGGCACTCCAGCTAGCCAGAGAGGAACAGCCCGACGTCATCCTGATGGATATCGTGATGCCGGGCATGAGTGGGTACGAAGCCAAGCGATCCCTGGCTCGTGATCCCTCAACCACGCGGATCCCGGTGATCTTCGTCAGTTCGCGCAGTGCGGACAGCGACAAGATCTGGGGAATGCGACTCGGCGCAGCCGGCTACGTGACCAAGCCCGTAAGTTCCGGGCAACTCGACCTGGCGATAGATAAAATCTTCGCAGCCTGACTCGCTCAGGCTGCCAAGTCGCGTGACGCGTCCAGCGACGTGCGGTTTTCTGCCCCCCAAACATTTCCCCTGAGCATTTCCACATCTACGCTTGATTACGTTCGTCAACGTCACGTCCTGCTGACACCAAAAGCCTATAATTCCTGCCATCAAATTGTGATTTTTCATACTGACAGTTGCATGGTCAGTGCCCCGGTACCTAACCCATCAGCAAAACAATCAGGAGTCCAAAATGTCCATAAAGGTCGGTGATCAAATTCCCCATTCGGTTGTAACAACGATGTCTGAAACTGGCCCGACCCCGGTCGCCAGCAAAGACTTCTTCGCGGGTCGTCGCGTGGTGCTGTTTTCAGTCCCCGGAGCCTTCACCCCCACCTGCTCCGCCCGCCATCTGCCCGGCTTTGTTGAACTGGCAGAAGCCATCAAGGGCAAAGGCGTGGATGCGATCGCCTGCACGGCGGTCAACGATATATTTGTCATGAACGCGTGGAAAGAAAGCGCCGATGCGGGTGCAGTCGACATGCTGGCCGACGGCAATGCCGAGTGGGTTTCGGCCATGGGGCTTGAGCTGGACGCTACAGGTTTTGGCATGGGCAAACGCGGCCAGCGTTTTGCGCTGGTGGCCGACGATGGCGTGGTGACGCACCTGTTTGTTGAAGACGGTGGTGACTTCAAGGTCAGCAGTGCCGAATACGTGCTCGAGCAACTCTGAGGTTTATCCGTCCTCCGGCCCTGTAACGGGCCGGAGGACGTCTCAAAGACTTTAAACCGCTTGCGCTATATCGCGGGCTGGCAAGACCGTTGCAAAGCCGTCCCGGGCTTTAGTCTTCGCTGTCAGCGGATTCCCCGGCCTCGTCGCCGTCGCCCTCAGCTTCGATCCGCGCCATACCAACCAACTTCTCGTTCTTCGCCAGGCGAATGAGCGTAACACCCTGGGTATTACGTCCAAGCACGGAAATTTCATCGGTGCGTGTTCTGACCAGCGTACCGCCGTCGGAGATCAGCATAATGTCATTCTCGTCGGTCACTTGCAGCGCTCTGACCAGTGCGCCATTGCGCTCCGAGGTCTGAATACCAATCACGCCCTGACCACCGCGTCCCTGCGGGCTGTGTTCCTCGACCCGGGTGCGCTTGCCGTAACCACGCTCAGTAGCTGTCAGGACATCGCCCTCGTCCAGCACGAGCATTGAGACAACCCGCTCGTCCTTGTTGACCCGAATACCTATAACACCGCGCGTTTGCCGCCCCATGGAGCGCACGTCCTTCTCGGCAAAACGGATGCACTTGCCACTGGAAGAGAACAACATGATGTCCTGCTCGCCGTCCGTAATCGCGACGTTTACCAGCTCGTCATCGTCGTCCAGGCTGATGGCCCAGATGCCGGAGGCACGCGGTCGTGAGTAGTCCTGCAGCGGGGTCTTCTTGACGATCCCCTTGCGTGTCGCGAAGAACACGTAATGCCCTTCCTGGTACTCACGGACCGGCAGCACCGCGTTGACGCGCTCATCTTTCTCAAGCGGCAACAGGTTAACAATCGGCTTGCCCCGCGAGGCGTGGCTGGCCTGAGGTAATTCATAGACCTTCAGCCAATGAATCTTGCCACGGCTCGTAAAGCACAGCATGGTGTCATGCGTATTGGCCACGAACAGCTGATCGATAAAGTCTTCTTCTTTGACCTTGGTCGCCTTCTTGCCCTTTCCGCCGCGTCGCTGTGACTGGTAACGGTCGAGGGTCTGGGACTTGACGTAGCCACCATGGGAGATCGTGACGACCACATCTTCCTCGGTGATCAGGTCTTCCAGGCTCAGGTCGAGACGATGTTCGAGAATTTCGGTGCGCCGCTCGTCATCGTAATTTTCACGGATCTCTTCAAGCTCTTCCCGGATAACCTGCATGAGGCGCTCAGGATCGGAAAGAATAGCCAGCAGCTCGCGCACAACGCCGAGAATTTCCTCGTACTCTCTGGTCAGCTTTTCCTGCTCCAGCCCGGTAAGGCGGTGCAGGCGCATGTTAAGAATCTCCTGGGTCTGGATTTCAGACAATTGATACCCGTCAGGATGCAGACCAACGTTTGGATCAATATCTTCGGGGCGTGAAACCTCGCCACCACCCTGTTCCAGCATCGCTGCCACCAGGCCTGGGGCCCAGCGGCGGGCAATCAGTGCCTCGCGCGCATCGGCAGGTGTGGGTGATGCCTTGATCAGATCAATCATCTCGTCCAGATTGGCCAGCGCGACGGTCAGGCCTTCCAGCACGTGAGCGCGCGCCCGTGCCTTGCGCAGGTCAAACAGCGTGCGGCGGGTAACGACATCCCGCCGGTGGCCGATAAACGCAACCAGGACTTCCTTGATATTCAGCAAACGCGGCTGGCCGTTAACCAGCGCCACCATGTTAATGCCGAACACGTTTTGCATGGCCGTGTGCTTGAACAGGTTGTTCAGCATGACCTCGGGCACCTCGCCACGACGCAGCTCAATCACCACCCGCATGCCGTCCTTGTCAGACTCGTCACGCAGCTCGGTGATGCCGTCGAGCTTCTTCTCCTTGACCAGTTCGGCAATCTTTTCCAGCAGGCGCGCCTTGTTGACCTGGTAGGGCAACTCGGTGCAAATAATGCTTGGCTTGCCGTTGCTCTCGTCCACTTCAACGTGGGTGCGGGCACGCAAATAAATTCTGCCACGACCTGTGTGGTACGCCTCATGAATTCCGAGGGCGCCGTTTATCATTCCGCAGGTTGGAAAGTCCGGCCCGGGCATGATTTGCATAATGCCGTCAATGTCGAGCTCAGGATTTTCAATCAGCGCGATGGTGGCCCCGATGACCTCACCCAGGTTGTGCGGCGGAATGTTGGTCGCCATGCCCACGGCAATACCGGCAGAGCCGTTGATGAGCAAGGTCGGCACCCGCGTGGGCATGACCAGAGGCTCATTTTCAGTTTCATCGTAGTTGGGCCCGAAATCCACCGTTTCGCGATCAATATCAGCGAGAATCTCGTGGGCCAGGCGCGACATACGCACCTCGGTGTAACGCATCGCGGCCGGGGCGTCGCCATCGACTGAGCCAAAGTTACCCTGCCCGTCGACCAGCATGTAGCGCATGGCAAAGGGCTGGGCCATACGAACAATGGTGTCGTAGACCGCGGAGTCGCCGTGTGGATGGTATTTACCAATCACATCACCAACCACGCGGGCCGATTTCTTGTAAGGCTTATTCCAATCGTTGTTCAACACGCTCATGGCGAAAAGCACACGCCGGTGGACCGGTTTGAGTCCATCGCGGACATCCGGCAACGCCCTGCCGACAATCACGCTCATCGCGTAATCGAGGTAGGACTGACGCATCTCGTCTTCGAGGTTTACCTGCAGAATTTCCTTGGCGAGTTCAGCCATGGGCAGCACTTCTCCGATTGGTATCCAGATTATTGTTTTCTATGTTTTTTTCGACCTCCCCGGGCGCCGAAAAATCGACACCGGGAAGGCGGGTAATCAAGCGAGCAATTGTACCACAAACGTCTTTTTCACGAGGCGCTCCAACATCATCGCCAGGCAATATGTTTCTGTCTGGCGCCGACATATTTTTTGGGCCGTTTAATCCCGGCGGCAGCGCCGGTATGATGAGCGCTTTCTATCATTGGACGGAATAAGTCATGACCCCAAAGATTAAAGCCCTGGTGCTTCTCATTGCGCTGCTCGCTTTGGCATTCAGCGGATCGCTGGCCGCACAGGACAGTGAAAAGCCCCGCGTGGTGATTACCACTACCAAAGGCGCCTTTACGCTGGAGTTGTACCCCGCCCAGGCACCCGGAACGGTGGAGAACTTTCTGCAATATGCCAACGAGGGTTTTTACGAAGGCACCACCTTCCACCGCGTGATCAGTCACTTCATGATTCAGGGCGGCGGCCTGACCGAGGACCTGGTGACGAAGGAAACCCGCAAGGCCATTCAGAATGAAGCGAATAACGGCCTGAAGAACCTGCGCGGCACGGTCGCCATGGCACGCACCGGTGAACCTCATTCGGCAACCTCGCAATTTTTTATCAATGTCGAGGCCAATCCTGAACTCGATCACAGAGACACCAGCAATTCCCGTAATTGGGGCTACACGGTGTTCGGACACGTGGTGGACGGTATGGACGTGGTCGACAGCATCCGCTTTGTTCAAACCGGCCCCGGCGATGTGCCTGTTGTGCCGGTGGTGATTACCTCAGTCGAGGTACTGTGAACCCGTGAGCACACTGTTTATTTCCGACCTGCATCTGGATGACCGGCGGCCAGAGTCAACCGCAGCATTTGTCACGTTTCTGCAGCGCGATGCAGACGGTGCTGACGCGCTCTACATTCTTGGCGACCTGTTTGAATACTGGCTGGGCGATGATGCGCCCACACCTGTCGGACAGACCGTGGCAGCGGCACTGCGGCAATTGTCCGACAGCGGGGTCGCCATTTATTTCGCTCATGGCAACCGGGATTTCCTGCTGGGAGAAGCTTTTGCCACTGCCGCCGGGATAACCCTGCTGCCCGAAGAAACCGTCGTCGATCTTTATGGGGCCCCAACCTTGTTACTGCATGGTGATTCCCTGTGCACGGACGATATTGTTTACCAGGAAATCCGCACCATGCTGCGCGATCCAGCCTGGCAAAAGGACTTTCTGAGCAAGTCACCGCAGGAGCGGGTGGCCTGGGCCATGAAAGCCCGCGAGATGAGTGCTGATCATAAAGAAGGGGTGGGCATGGATATCATGGATGTCAACCAGGAAGCCGTAAACGCCGCGCTTTCCCGCAACAACGTTACGCACATGATCCATGGCCACACGCACCGGCCCGCCGTTCATGAGGTTGCCGGGTCACAACGTGTCGTGCTGGGCGACTGGTATGAGCAAGGCAGTGTTCTGAGCGTGTCGTCTGACGGTCTGAGTCTTGACGCCCTGCCCTTTGCCGGTGACTAATCGTCAGCCGGGCGACGTCCGGCACGGGCCACCAATGGCCAGGTGACCCTGCGGTTGTAAATGCCCTCGCCCCAGGCAGCCTTGAGTGGCTCCTTGAGCAGTTTCAGCGGGTCTTCACCATTGGCCGCGCGATACCGGCGCACTGCCGACCAGGTATCCAGGTACGCCAGGTAATCATCAAGCGACATGATGCTTACCAGGGGCATGTCCGGCACCTCGATCTCCTCAAAAGGGAATGGCAAATCCTGGTAACCCTGCTCCACATGCACCCGTTCCGGGGGCCAGTAAGCGCCGATCACCTGGTCATAAAAAGCCTCCACCAGCGCGTCGACGACAGGATCAATACGATTGAGCTGATAGGTCCAGGCGACCAACAAGCCTCCAGGCCGCAATACCCGCCGGGCCTCGCCGTAAAACGCGGGTAAATCAAACCAGTGCAGCGCCTGTGCAATGGTCACCAGATCAACACTGGCATCCTTGAGCGAGCAGGATTCGGCCGCTTCCACGCGAAAGGTAACGCGCGAGGATCCGGTGGTGTGCGACAGCTGGGCGCGGCTGGCATCGGTAGCATGTACGTGGTTAAAGTGTTGCGCCAGAGGACGGGCCGCCTGACCGTTGCCGGTGCCCACATCCCAGGCCAGATCGTTTCCGGGCGCATTCTCAGCAAGCCACTCGAACAGTGCTGCCGGATAACCCGGACGCGCTTTGGAGTACTCGCCGGCATGACCGGAGAAATGATCCTTGAATGCCATCATGATGTCTCGACGCTCATCTCAGAGCGCACCAATCGCCTCCAGTTCCCGCTCAGAAAAGCCCGCCGTGGTGCGGGCGGCAACATTAAATGGACCACGCAGGCCGCCATTAAAGCACTCTTCGAGCAGTCGCAGGAAGGTTTCATCGGGATCCACACCGGCACGCTCACAACAGAAATGAAACCAGCGCGTGCCAATTTCCACATGCCGGACTTCCTCGGCAAGGATCACTTCCAGCGCGGCGATGGTCTGCTTATCTCCCGCCTGGCGCAGACGCTCGATCATGCCGGGCGTTACATCCAGCCCGCGCGCCTCCAGCACGCGCGGAACCAGGGCCATCCGCTCCAGGCAGTCGTCAGCCGTGCGCACGGCCATATCCCACAGGCCATTGTGGGCAGGATAATCGCCATAGACCGCATCCAGCTCTGCCAGGCGCGTGTCCAGAAGGCAAAAGTGGCGCGCTTCATCGGCCGCCACTGACAGCCAGTCCAGCGTGAATTCTGTCGGCAAATCACGAAATCGCCAGGCAGCATCCAGGGCAAGGTTGATGGCGTTGAACTCAATGTGCGCGATGGCATGAACCAGGGCCGCCCGTCCGTCCCGGCTGCCGAGCCGCCGCCGCGGCACCTCTTGCGGGGCAACCAGCTGCGGCTGCAGCGGGCGTCCCGGCGCGCTGATGGGTGGTGCCGGTGTGGCGGGAACCTCGGCCAGCCCTTCATCCTGCACACGCGACCACAGTGCCTGCACGGCGGCGCATTTTTCGCGGGGTTCGTCCATGGCGATGCATTCGGCAATGGCTTCAAAGGGGACTGGCATGCGCTTGGTCCAGGCTGAGCAGATAATCCCCCAGTGTATATGGGTCCGGCCCCGAGACGCGACCTAAACCGCAAAAACCTTAACGGCCTTAACAAGGTTTTAAACTCAAACTGGCATCATTATCGTCGTGAGCATGATGACCAACAATGAACCACTGTTCAGCGATGTCACGATCCGTCGTTCGCGTTTGCCACTGCGGGTCATCCTGCTCGCCGTTGTGCTTCATTTGCCCGTACTAATGCTGCCAGGTGTTCAAAAACCGGTTGCCACACCGACCCTGGAGGTTGCCCTGGAGTTCAGCCCGGCACCAGAAGTCGTGGCACCTGAACCACAGACAGCGCAACCGGTCACGCCGCTGGCGCCAACCGAACCAGTGGTGTTGGACGAAAAAGCCATCCCTGGAGAGCAAATCGTCGTGGAAGCAATGCCGCCAAACGACATTGATGATCGTCCGGAGATATCGCCGGTGCCCGATCAGTCAGCAGAAACAACACCGCTCCCCACGCTTTCCCGCGCGCAACTGCTTGATGCGATTACGCGCATGGAGTGGGACCGGTCCCCGGCACAAACCGATCAGGATTCAGGACAGCCGCCAGAGCTGGCACGATCAACATCGTCGGCAACGCTCGAGGCGCTCTACCGCCCGCTCATTGCGATGCAGGCCAATGAGTTCGACGGCATGACGGCACCATCAAGCGTTGAGGTCGTAGACCGCTGGTTGGAGCCAGGTGGCGCACATCGGGTGGTTTTCCGCTCCCCGGATGGCAACACCTACTGCGGGCGGCAAGAGGCCGTCGACGATTTTCGGCCCTGGCTGCAAATGCCCATGATGGTGCACCGTTGTGGCGGTGGTGGGAAACGGTCGGGTAAACAGGGTTGGCGCAATAATTAGCGAATTTGACCGAGGGCCAAACCCCAAACTGAATCATAACTCCCTGTATTTAATAGTATAATTTATTGGCATATTTTATGCATTACTCATACTGTCACCAATCAGTAAGGAGTAACGGTAATGAGCAGAGGATCCTGCGGCAACGTGCTGGCCGCCCTGGCCAGCTTCTTTATCCCCGGACTGGGGCAGCTCCTGCAGGGGCGCTGGCTGCTGGCCGGCTTCATGTTCCTCATGACCATGGCGTTATGGCTCATTCTCCTGGGCTGGGTCATTCACCTCTGGTCCATCATTGATGCGGCGCTCTATGAACCACCGGAGCGCGAACGCTGGCGGGAGCGGCGTTACTACGCCTGATGCACTGATGCACACTCCGGGAGGGCACCCTTATACTGGGGCGCCCAACCGGAGTTTTTCATATGGGCAAAATACCGGGCCTGGTTTTACGACCCGCCGAAGCTTCTGATGTGCCGGTCATTCTCAAATTCATCCGTGAGCTGGCCGACTACGAACGCCTGCTGCATGAGGTAACCGCTGACGAGGCCTCAATTCATGACACGCTGTTCGGTGCGTCGCCGGCAGCCGCGGTGATCATGGCCGAACTGCACGGCGAGCCGGTTGGCTTCGCCTTGTATCACGGCATGTACTCCACGTTCATGGCCCGCCCGGGCATCTACCTTGAAGACCTTTATGTTAACCCTGCCTGCCGCGGCAAAGGGATCGGCACGGCCTTGCTGATTCACCTGGCTCAGCATGCCCTGGCCACCGGCCAGGGTCGCCTGGACTGGTCCTGCCTGGACTGGAATGAACCCTCACTCACGTTCTACCGGAACCTCGGTGCCCGCGAGTTGCAGGAGTGGGTCCGGTTTCGCCTGGACGGCTCTGCGCTCGCTGCCGTGGCCAGTCGGGACCCCGGCTGTTAGATGCACCCGCGAAATCAGGCGACGGGAGCAGAGCGATCAGGCTCTGCTAGAATGCGCGCTCATTTTTCTTGAGGTAACCGGCGACCATGTTCTATGAGCCTCTGCTCTATCCCCTGTTGATCCAGGTGGCGCTTACCTTCGCCGTACTCTGTATCATGTTTATTAAACGCGTTGCGGAATTTGGCAAAAAGCGAATAGATCCTCAAATGACCCCAACGCGCGCCCACGTCCGTGAACAACTCACTGAATCGGCATCCGCTGCAGATAATTTCCAGAACCAGTTCGAACTGCCGGTGCTGTTTTTTGTGGCCATACTGCTCGCCATTACCTTGCTGCTGCGCGACCCTTTACTGGCGGCGATGGCTTGGGCGTTTGTCTCGCTGCGTATTCTCCACGCGCTGGTTCATGTGACCTATAACGCGGTCATGCACCGTTTTTACCTGTTCGCCTGCAGCACGATCGCACTGCTGGCTCTCTGGATGCGCCTGGGCTGGCTCATTATTATCCACTGAGGAGCGATTTGCCGGACAGTTAGACCCCGTGAGACTGACAACTAAGAACGGTCCTGCGGCAACGACCAGTCCTGTTTTTCAAACCCGCGGCTTTGCAGATATTCGTTGGCCCTGGAAAAGTGCCGGCAACCCAGAAAACCCCGGTGTGCTGACAGGGGCGAGGGATGTGGCGCGGTCAGCACGCAATGTCGATTCCGGTCAATAATCGAGCCTTTTTTCAGGGCGTAGCCACCCCACAGCATGAACACCAGACCCTCCCGTTCAGCATTCAGTACCCGGATGACAACGTCGGTAAACCGCTCCCAGCCTTTACCCTGATGGGCACCGGCAGAGCCACGTTCGACCGTCAAGACAGCATTGAGCAGCAGTACCCCGCGTTCAGCCCAGGCCTGCAGACAGCCGTCATCCGGCGCGGGCAGACCCAGATCCTGTTCGCGCTCCTTGAAGATATTTCGCAGTGACGGTGGCACGGGTAGCCCGGGTTGTACCGAGAAGCACAGGCCATGCGCCTGCCGGGGGCCATGATAGGGATCCTGCCCGAGAATCACGACTCGCACCTTCTCAAAAGCAGTACTGTTCAGAGCATTGAACCACTGGGCGGGCGGAGGATAAAGGGTTGCGCCCGACTCATGGCGTTCGAGCAGAAAGGCGCGCAGGGCAACCATGTACTCCTGATCAAACTCCGGCCCCAGCCGGCTCAACCAGGATGACGCCAGCTTTACAGGACGTGCCGTATGTTCGTCTTTGCTGCTCATAGTGGCTTGAAATCAGTCGGTTCAGCCCAAGTTAGCATGTCAGTACACATCCACGAAGTATGACTGAACCCAAGGAAGAATATGCCCATTCAAACCGATGTTGTCATTATCGGCGCAGGCCCTTGTGGTCTGTTCCAGGTTTTTGAGCTTGGACTGCTTGATGTGCACGCCCACGTGGTGGATGCACTCCCCCAGGTGGGTGGTCAATGCACCGAGCTGTATCCGGACAAGCCGATCTATGACATCCCGGCGCTGCCGGTGGTCGGCGCACAGGAGCTTGTTGACCGGCTGATGGAGCAGATCAAACCGTTCGGTGCGGAGTTTCACCTGGGCCAGACCGTGACAGATTTTGAGCCCCGCGAGGACGGCCGGTTCTTCCTGCGCACGTCCACCGGCACCGAATTTGACACTGCCGCGGTCGTCATCGCCGCCGGCCTGGGCGCCTTTCAGCCGCGCAAACTCAAGGGTGCGGAGGCCTTTGAAGACAGCCAGGTCCATTATCGCATTCGCGACCCGGAGCAACTGGCAGATCAGGATATTCTGATTCTCGGTGGCGGAGACTCGGCACTGGACTGGGTTATCGAATTACACGACAAGGTACGCAGCATGACGCTGGTGCACCGGCGCCCGGAATACCGTGCGGCACCCGCCTCGGTTAATCGTATGCAGGAACTGGTGACCGGGGGTAAAGTCCGCGAACTGCACGGCATGGTCAGGGAAATACTCGTTCAGGGTGATGTGTTCCGGGGTTTGAAAGTAGCCGACAGCGACGGTGAAACCCATGAACTGACGGCCGATGCGGCCTATGTTTTTTACGGGCTGTCACCCAACCTCGGACCCATTGCGGACTGGGGACTGGAGATCGACAAGCGCCAGATTCCCGTCGATACGGAAAAATTCCAGACCTCCATACCCGGTGTATACGCCGTCGGCGACATCAACACCTACCCCGGCAAGAAAAAGCTGATTCTCAGTGGCTTCCACGAGGCGGCACTGGCCGCGTTTGCCATCAAGCACCGGTTGAATCCGGAGCGCAAAGTTCATTTGCAGTACACCACCACGAGCCCGATCATGCACGAGCGCCTGGGCGTAAAGGACTAGCTTCGGAACAAGATGGCGTCAGCCCGTCACGGGCGCGGCGCCGGATTTGGTGTCAACGTGAGCTCGCTGCCGCCATCGCGGTGAGTTCAGCTTCAATGCGCTCAAACACCCGCACGTACTGGCCCGGCTCCGGCAGCGTCGTAATTCGGAAATGATCCCGGTACGGCACGTTAAAGCTGCTGCCCGGGGTCAGCAATACATGGTGGTTTTCCAGCAGCGACATGGCGAAAGCCTTGTCGTCAAAGCCAGGCACCAGGTCCGTATCAACACGCACGAAACCATACATCGCCCCGCGTGGCGCCACGATCGAGAGGAATTTGCTGCGGCCAACGCCCTCGATCATGGCCTGGCGTGACTCGTACAAACGCCCCCCTGGTGCCGTCAGATTGTGAATACTCTGATGCCCGCCGAGCGCGGTCTGCACAGCCCACTGTCCTGGCACATTGGCACACAAACGCAACGAGGCAAGCGTTTCAACCGCCTGCAAATAATCCCCTGCGCCGGAACGATCTCCACTGAACACTGCCCAGCCAATGCGATATCCGCAGGCACGATAAACCTTGGACAGACCACTCAGGGTTACACACAGGGTATCCCTGACCAGGCTTGCCATCGGCACGAAGCGGGCATCATCGAACAGCATCTGGTCATAGATTTCATCGCTGAGCACAACCAGTCCGTGGCGTTCCGCCAGCGCAGCAATAGCGCGTAATGTGTCCTCGCTGTAAACGGCGCCGGTGGGGTTGTTCGGATTGATCACGACGATCGCCCGGGTGCGGGCGGTAATGAGCTTTTCAATGGCTTGCGGGTCGGGCTCAAAGCCGCGTTCCGGTTCACAGGGGTAATACACCGGTCGCGCGCGGTTGAGTACGGTTGAGGCGCTCCATAGCGGGTAATCCGGGCTCGGCAGCAGGACCTCATCACCCCCGTTAAGCAGGGCGCGCAGGCACAGCTCGATCAACTCGCTGACACCGTTACCGATAAACACCTCGTCCACGCTGACATCCATCACACCGCGGCTTTGCTGCTGCATGACCACGGCCTCACGCGCGGGAAATACGCCCTTCTGATGACAATAAGCCTCGGACTGGCCCAGGTTTTCGATCATGGCAAGGCGCAGCGTCTCCGGTGCCCGAAAGCCAAACAGGCCAACGTTACCGATATTGAGCTGGATGATTTCGAATCCCTGGCGCTCGAGCTCCTGGGCCCGCAGTGCCAGCTCGCCCCGGATTTCATAACTGACACCCTGGAGCGCGGTATTGGTGGCAATCGGCATTGAAGACGACATTTCAGACATGGGCGCTGCGTTAATTACTCCGCCGGCTTAACGAATTTCAGTGTCATCCGGTCCGACTCACCAATGGCAAGATAGCGGTCGCGGTCCTGGTCACCCAGGGCAAAGCCCGGGGGCAGCGTCCACACACCCTCGGCGTGATCGGCTGTATCCAGGGGGTTGCTGTTAACCTCACTGGAGCCGGCAAACTCAAGCCCTGCGGCTTCCGCCAGCGCAATGACGAAACGCTCAGGGACATAGCCCATTTCAGCGCTCACCATTGGATCGCTGCCGGCAGGTGCCCGGTGCTGAACCACACCCAGTACCCCGCCGGGTTTCAGAACCCGCACGAACTCCGCAAACACATCTTCTGCAAGGCCTTCACCGACCCAGCCATGAACATTACGGAACGTCAGGATCCGGTCATAGCTTGCCGCCTCGCCCAGCGAGGGCGATTGGGGTGGCGTATAGGCAACCACCTCAACCTGGTCATAGAGATCGGGCCGCGCATCAAACTTGCTCTGTAACTGCGCTGGAAGGCGATAGCGATAATCAGGCTGACCTTCAATGTCCTGATCCCAGCTGGCAATCACGAACTGGCCATGGTCGCGAATGGCAGGTGCCAGAATTTCGGTATACCAGCCGCCACCCGGCCAGATTTCAAGCACGGTCATGCCATCTTCGAAGCCAAAAAAGTCAAGCGTCTGGGTTGGGTGGCGGTACTCATTGCGCGCCCGGTTGGCCGCCGAGCGGTGTTCACCCACTGAAGCTGCGGCTACGCGATCGGTATAGCTGTCATCGGCATTCACGGCGGCTGCACCAAGGACGAGGCTGGCCGTCAGTAGACACTTGATCATGTTTTGTTCTCCAGTTGGATTAGGACATTATAAAAATTCAGGCCGCCGCTCACTTGCCGGTCTCGCGTGTGACCGCGGTTTCTGACCCCGGCACCTTGCCAGCCTCCGCAACCCGGTCGCGAAGGTTATCGATCATCCGCGAGACATGCTGCGGTGAGCGCGTATTACGGGCAAACAGCAGATACAAAGCCGGAATCACGAACAAGGTGAATGCCGCTGATAAGGTCACGCCATAAACCACCACGATTCCAATCGGCTCACGTGATTCAGCACCGGCACCGCTGGCCAGGAGTAAAGGCAGAGCTCCAAAAGTCGTACAGGCACTGGTCATCAGAATCGGCCGCAGTCGCACCGATGACGCTTCGAGCACCGATTCACGCAGCCCCATGCCGCGGTCGCGCAACTGGTTGGCAAACTCAACAATCAGCACGCCGTTTTTCGCCGACAGCCCGATCAGCAGGATGGCACCAATCTGGCTGAACACGTTGATCGTCCCACCCATCACCCACAGACCGAGCAAGGCGCCCGACAGGCCCAGGGGGACGGTAACCAGAATGATCAGGGGGTTCACAAAGCTCTCAAATTGCGCTGACAACACCAGGAACACGATCAGCAGGGCGAGCGCGAAGGTCAGATACAGTGAAAATCCGGATTCCAGAAAGTCCTTACTCTCGCCGTCCCAGTTAAGCCGGGCGCTGACCGGCAAGGACTGCTCTGCAACCTCGGTCAGGCGCTCGATTGCCTCGCCAAGGCGAACGCCCTCGGCCAGGTCCGCAGTCAGCGTAATGGCCCGCATGCGGTCAAAGCGGTTGAGCTCACCGGGACCGGCATTTTCATCAATGCGCACCAGGTTGGACAGCGGCACCAGCTCGCCGGTCACCTCTGAACGTACATACAGGTTGGTGAGATCCTCAGTGCTGGACCGGTCTGCATCCTGGCCCTGCAGAATCACATCATATTCGCGCCCCCGGTCAACGTAGGTGGTGACCACCCGTGAGCCCAGCATGGTCTCGAGCGTGCGGCCGATAGCAGACAGCGAGACACCCAGCGCGCCTGCCCGGTCACGATCGACGCTGATGTTCATCTGCGGCGTGCGCTCCTGGTAGTTGCTGTCGGGATCCTTGAGCTCGGGCATCTGCTCCATTTCTGCAAGGAGTATGTCGCGCCATTCTTTCAGGGTGGCGTAGTCAGGCCCGCCCAGCACCAGCTCAATCGGCGAGCCGCCACTGCTCACACCCAGCGCACGCGAGGTGCGCCCAAAGGCCCGGGCACCCGCGATGCCGGAAAGTTGTGCGTTCAGTCGCGCAGCCAGCTCGAGGTCTGACTCATCGCGATCGTCCCAATGCTCCAACAATACGATCAAACGCGAACTGTTAACCGACGCGCTGCCCCAGCCACCAGGCAGACGTGTGAGGTAACGTTTCACCGGTTTGCCTTCCCCGGTTTCCTGCGCCACGATCGCTTCCATCTCGCGGGTGAAACGGTCGGTGTATTCCATGCTGGCACCTTCCGGCGCGCGCAAGCCGATCCATATGGAACCGCGATCCTCGCTGGGGGCGTATTCTGAGGGCAGATGAGTCGCCAGCCAGAGCGATACAAACGTGAGCGCGGCCGCACTGATCACGACCAGCCAGGGCACCTCCAGCACACGCCCAAGGGCTTTGCGGTAGACCCCCATGAGCCGCACAAAAAATGTGTCGACGGTCTTCGCGAGGCCGCGGCGAAGTTCACTGCCGCGCAGCAGCTTGGAACACAGCATCGGGGTCAATGTGAGCGCAACCACGCTGGAGAAAATGACCGCTGCAGCCAGGGTGATACCGAACTCCCGGAACAGGCGACCTACATTGCCTTCAATAAATGACAAGGGTACGAACACGGCCACCAGAACCAGGGTCGTGGCAATAACCGCAAAGCCGATTTCCCGCGAACCATCCAGCGCTGCGAGCAGGGGCTTCTGGCCCTCCTCGATTCGCCGGTAGATGTTTTCCAGCACAACGATGGCATCATCCACCACCAGGCCGATCGCAAGCACCAGGCCCAGCAGCGTGAGGATGTTGATGGTGTAACCCATGGCGCCCATCACAATGAAGGTGGCCACCACAGAAACAGGGACGACGATCGCGGGAATCAGGGTGGCGCGTAGCGAGCCAAGGAACGCGTAAATCACCACCAGAACGAGAATCAGGGCCACCGCGAGCGCCTTGTATACCTCGTTCATTGAGGCTTCGATAAACTCGGAGCGGTCATAGTTTACCGACAGCACCATGCCTTCCGGCAGGTCAGCCTGGGCGCGTTCGAGCTCGTCACGCACGGCCCTTGAGACCAGCACACTGTTGGCTTTGGACAATTGTTCTATACCCAGCGAGACGGCCGGGACCGAGTTGGACCGCGCGATCGAGCGTTCATTTTCTGCGCCGATCCGGACATCCGCAACCTCACCAAGTCGCACCAGCTGGCCACCAACCCCGCGACCGATCACAAGTTTCTTGAAGTCAGCTTCGGTGGCGAATCCGGTATCGGTGCGCAGGGTGAATTCCCGCTCGGTGGACTCCAGGCGACCCGCAGGCAACTCCACGTTTTCGGCACGCAGGGCTGCCTCAACATCACCAACCGTCAGTCCCCGCGCAGCAAGACTTTCACGATCCAGCCAGATACGCATCGCATATCGGCGCGCCCCGGAAATACGCACCCGGGCCACCCCGGACACCGTCGAAAAACGATCCACCAGGAAACGGTCGGCAAAATCGGTAATCTCTAAGCCGCCCATGCGATCCGAGCTGAGGTTCAACCACATGACTGACTGCGTATTGCTGTCTGCCTTGGCGATCTCGGGCGCATCAGCCTCGGAGGGCAGCTGATCTACAACGCGCGAGACGCGGTCGCGCACATCATTGGCCGCGGCGTCGATGTCGCGGTCCATGGCAAACTCGATACGCACATCCGAGCGTTCATCACGGCTGGTGGAAGTGAGTTTTTCGATACCCTCGATGCCGGATACCGCGTCTTCGAGGACCTGGGTAACCTTGGTTTCAACGACCTCTGCTGATGCGCCGCGGTAACTGACCTCGACAGACACCACAGGTGCATCAATGTCGGGATACTGACGCACAGGCAATTTGGACATCGCCGCCAGGCCGAGAATGACCAGCAGCAGGGAGATAACGGTAGCAAAGACCGGACGGCGTACCGAATGCTCGGAGATCATCATGCGGTGGATTCCCGAATGGTGACCAACTGCCCCTCGCGCGCCTTCTGTGTTCCCTCAATGATCACGGTGTCACCTGCTGAGAGACCATCCAGAATTTCGACTTCTCCCGGACGGCGTCTGCCCGTCCGTACCTCACGTAAATTGGCAATGCCGGCCGAATCCACCACCCACACGAATTGCTGGCTGCGCTCCGGCACAATGGCCTGCTCCGGAATCATAAGAACCTCAAGATCCTGGCGCAGCAGGCTTACAGTCAAAAACATGCCGGGAAACAATAACCCTTCCCGGTTATCCACGATCGAACGGACGATAACTGTCCGGCTGACCGGATCAATGCGGGTATCGACTGAGCTGACCGTGCCCCGGAATACCCGGTCAGAATAGGCTGCGCTGCGTGCGGTCAATTCCAGCCCCGGTTCCAGCAGGGCCAGAAACACCTCGGGAATATCAAAATCCAGCTTGATCAGGGAGGTGTCATCCAGCGTGGTGATGACCGTATCGGGACCGACCAGGCTGCCCGGACTGACCCGCCGCAGCCCAAGGCGGCCGGAAAAAGGGGCGGCGACCACCGTGTGCGCCAGGCGTGCCTCGGCCGCGTCAACGGCTGCGATATCGGCTTGCCGGCGCGCATCCACTTCGGACACTTCGGACTGGGCGACCACGTTGGTCTTGTACAGTTTTGCGAGGCGCTGATACTGCGCATCGGATTCGGCCAGGCTCGCTCGTGCGGCCGCCAGCTCGGCCAATGGCTCGACATTTTCCAGCTCGGCTAACACCGAACCTGCTTCCACGTACTGCCCCTCGTCAAAATTTACGCTCATCAAAGTCGCAGTGATGACCGGGCGTAATTCGATGGACTCGTTCGCCCGGGCATTGCCCAGCGCCTCAACAGAGAGAGGAAATGAGGAAATTGTCGCAGGGGCTACGACCACCGCGGGCGCGTCGCCCGGACCCTGCGCCATAAGCACCGGCGAAAGGATTAACAGTCCGGTTAACAGGAGTACTCTCACGGCCACCACACTTGTTGTAATTATTGGGGGGCATATTCTACTCCTCAATACACTCAAGTACCCGTGAATACCGCCGCATCAAAAAACCCGGGGCAGACTGATGCCCTGATTCACAGTTGAATCACGGCCCGGAACCTATTGTTCCTTCGATATGGCCGGTGCGAGAACCGTCCAGACATTTTCGAGCAGGACCGGTTGTGCCAGCACACTGGGGTGAATCCCGTCGTCTTGCATCATGCCCTC
Organism: uncultured Gammaproteobacteria bacterium; assembly: GCA_942491555.1. Classification (GTDB taxonomy): domain Bacteria; phylum Pseudomonadota; class Gammaproteobacteria; order Xanthomonadales; family SZUA-36; genus Marinihelvus. The sequence continues at coordinate 169,015 of CALOBN010000001.1, read as the reverse complement.
TACCAGGGCAACGCCATCCATGAAGAATGGCACGAGTAAAGTGTCATGGGTTTCCGCAAGCTGGCCATAAAGTGAAGAAAATTGCTCGGTATAGCTTTGACCGTAGTTGGGCGGCAGCATGATACCGGTCAGCAGAACATTCGCCCCGGCGTCCTGACTCTGCATGATCATGGATTCAAGATTTCCCCGGGTTACATCCAGGGAAAATCCGCGGAGTCCGTCATTACCGCCGAGCTCGATGATGACCCAGGCAGGCTGGTGTCGTTCGAGAAGGCGTGGCAAGCGGGTCGCGCCGCCCTGGGTGGTATCGCCGGTAATGCTGGCGTTGACAACCTGCATGGGAGAGCCGCTGGTTTCCAGTCTTTCCTCGAGCAAGCTGGGCCAGGCTTCATCCAGCCCCATGTTGTAGGCAGCACTCAGACTGTCGCCAATAACGAGCAAGACCGGCTTGTCAGCGCCGAAAGCCGGCATTGAAAGCAGCAGGGTGAGAACACAGGCATAACATTTGGAAAGGCGTGCAATGGAAATCATGAATACCTCAAATAACAAAACCAATAGTGAACCGCGTGCAACAGTACTGAGCGCCCACAACCTCAGCAAGCAGGTCACCAGCCCTGAAGGCCTGCTGACGATCCTCGACGACGTCAGTTTTGACGTCAGCCTCGGCGAGACCATTGCCGTGGTCGGCGTATCCGGCGCAGGCAAGTCTACCCTGCTCGGACTGCTGGCGGGGTTGGATGTTCCCAGCAGTGGACGGGTTGTCCTGCAAAACCATGACCTGTCACAAATGGACGAGGATGGACGGGCCGCGGTGCGCGCTGACCATGTCGGTTTCGTTTTCCAGTCCTTTCACCTGATTCCCGCTCTGACCGCGCTGGAAAATGTCATGTTGCCGCTTGAGCTTGCCGGACATGCACAACCTGTGCAGACGGCCACAGCAGCCCTTGAAAAGGTCGGCCTTGGACCGCGCAAAGGGCATTATCCTCGGCAACTGTCCGGCGGTGAAAAACAGCGTGTCGCGATCGCCAGGGCATTTGTAATCAATCCTGAAGTGCTGTTCGCTGATGAGCCCACCGGTAATCTTGACGCGCGTACCGGCGAAACCATTATCGAATTATTGTTTCAGCTGAACCGGGAAACCGGTGCGACACTGGTTCTGGTTACCCATGACCTGGACCTTGCCCGGCGCTGCAACCGCGTCCTGTACATGGAAGCCGGCAAACTCGAGCGGGAAGAGCAAGGCACACCTGCCCGGTCTGAGCGGCTGCCAGACAACCGGGTGATGAGCTCATGACGCAAAGTACCAGCTCATGGCGCCTCGCCTTGCGGCTGCTGGGGCGCGACTGGCGCTCCGGCGAGCTGCTGGTGCTCATGATCGCGCTCGTCATCGCGGTAACCGCGCTGACCGCGGTCGGATTTTTGACGGACCGCATCGGGCAAGCCGTATCAATGCGTGCATCGGCCTCCCTGGCTGCTGACCTGCGTCTGTCCTCCAGCGCACCGCTGGACGAGAGCTATCTTGAACTGGCTGCCGGCGAGGGTATCGAAACTGCGCTGCTGACCTCCATGCCAAGTGTTGTTTTCGTTAACGACGTCAATACACTTGCATCGGTTCGGGCGGTCACCAGCAACTATCCCCTGCGTGGCACACTCAAGACCGCCGAACGCCTGCTCGCCCCGGCGTCCGAAACCTACGCGATTCCGGCCCCGGGTGAGGCCTGGGGCGCAGCCAATTTACTCGCGCGCCTCGGCGCGGATGTTGGCGATGAAGTAGAGCTCGGACGCACGCGTTTGAGAATTACCCGGGTGCTCGATTTTCGTCCGGATGAGGGTTTCAGTTTTGTAGATCTGGCACCCACGCTGTTAATCAACGATGCAGACCTTGCAGCGACCGGCTTGATTCAGCCGGGCAGCAGGGTTGGCTATCAGCAGCTTTTTGCTGGCGAGAGGCAGGCACTTGGCAGGTTTCGCGGGGCCCTTGAAGAAGGTTTATCGCGCGGGGAGCGGTTGCGGGACATCGAAGACTCCAGCCCGCAGATAAAAGGCGCCATGGACCGTGCGGGACGCTTTTTGAACCTGGCATCCCTGATCAGCGTGCTGCTGTCGGCCATCGCAGTAGCCATGGCGGCCCGGCGTTATTCGCACCGCCACCGGGACCGCGTGGCACTTATGAAGTGTCTTGGCGCCTCCCAGCGCTATGTCAACCGGACCAATGCCATTCAGTTGTTGTTGCTGGCCCTGCTCGGCGGGGCCATAGGCGTGGCCTTTGGCTTTCTCGGCCAGCAGGGTCTGTCGTTCCTGCTGCGTGATTTTATTGGCGAAGCGCTGCCATGGCCGGGCATGGCGCCGGTCTGGCTGGGCCTGGTGACTTCGGGGTGCATCCTGGGTGGATTTGCCCTTCCCGACCTGATGCAGATGGGTCGCACACCACCGTTGCGCGTACTGCGCCAGGATATCGAGCCCCCGCCGCTGCGTTACGGCCTGGGCATGATCATCGCCTTCCTGGCCGTCATTGCCTTACTGGGCTGGATGATCCGTGACGCAGGGCTTGTCACTGCCGTCGCCCTTGGCACGCTGCTCACCTTCGCGATCCTGGGCCTGGCCGGAGGGTTGCTTGTGAAACTCATGCAGAACTTTCGCGGCGCAGCCGGGGGGGCATTTCGCTATGGCCTCGCCAACCTGTCGCGACGCGGGCGGGAAAGTATCGTGCAGGTCGTAGCCTTTGGCCTGGGAATCATGGTCCTGCTGGTCCTGACCCTGGTCAGAACCGACCTGATGAACAGCTGGCAGGCCAGCTTGCCGGCCGATGCGCCGAATCGATTCCTGATCAATATTCAACCCCAGGAAGTTGATCCAATCGCCGCATACCTGGCCGGGCAAAACCTGAAAGTTGACCCCTTCGTGCCCATGGTGCGCGCACGCATGACCCATCTGAACGGTGAAGATGTCACGCAGATCAGTTTTGAAGATCCGCAGGGAGAGCGCTGGGCGCGACGCGAGGCCAATCTGACTTTTGCGGCTGAGCCTCAACCCACCTACACGATCACGCGGGGTGAATGGTGGGCGCCAGACACCCGGACCAATGAGGTATCCGTCGAGGAAGACTTTGCCAGCGAGCTGGGCCTGGAAATGGGCGACGTGCTGTCCTTCGACATCGCCGGCGAGCCATTGGAAGTAACCGTGACCAGTTTCAGAAACGTGGCCTGGGACTCTTTCAAACCCAACTTTTTCATGGTGATGACACCGGCGGCCCTACAGGACTATCCCGGCACCTATCTCAACAGTCTGTATCTGCCTGATGGCCGGGAGGCGGCAACCCTGGGGTTAATGCGTCAGTTCCCTTCGGTCACCGTTATTGATCTGGACGCCATTCTGGGACAAGTCAGAGATGTTATGGATAACGCGGCCTTCGCGGTTCAGGCCGTGTTTATTTTCACCCTGCTCGCCGGTCTCGCCGTGCTCTGGGCGGCCGTGAATGCCACCCGCGACGAGCGTGAGTTTGAGAGCGCGATGCTGCGCTCGATGGGCGCGTCACGGCGGCGCGTGCTGGCTGGCGTGGCCACGGAATTTCTTACTATCGGGGCCCTGGCCGGGGTGCTCGCCACGGCGGGCGCGACTGTGGCCAGTTATTTTCTTGCGACACGCGTCTACAACCTGGAGTTTCAGTTCAACCTCGCAGTCACTTTGGCTGGACCGGTTGCCGGCGCGCTTTTCGTGGGCTTCGCCGGACTTATTGCCACCCGCAAAGTGATCAGCGCACCGCCGATCAACGTACTTCGCTCGGCATAAAGAGAGGGAAACAACCGGCCCTGCAAGCCGCTCAGGGCCGCGTTGTCAGAAACAGGAACAGGGCGTTAATTTCCTCTTCAGTGAGAAATTTATAGCGGTTTCCTGCCATCTCAGGCTTGTTGCCCAAGGACCGGTCGCCGGGCCCAACGCCCTCACGCATCAGTTTTACAAACTCGAATCGATCATAGTCATTCATGACTCGCAGGCTGGGCGCATCTTTGCCACCTTCGAAATCAAGCCCGTGACATTGCGTGCACGCAATCGTCGCAATGTATTCGCCGAGACGGGCTTCATTGGCCCGAAATGTGTCCCGCCAGGGTTGCTGAAAGCCCATGGTGGCCTGGGCCGGCAGTTGCCCGGTCACCATCTGGTAGCGCGTCAGCAGGCCATATTCGGGTTCCGGCTGACGATCCATTTGTTGCGGATAACTGCGGATATAGGCCAGGATCGCTGACAGGTCCTGGTCGGTCATGGCAGCAAAAGAAGCCGAAGGCATGACGAATATGGATGTACCGTCAGGCCCGATGCCCTGGCGGATTATGGCTTCAAGCTCGGGCAGGGTATGCTCGCGAACAGCACGCGTGAGGTTCGGCGCCACCAGCCGGCCATTTAATGGGTGATCATAAATCACCTGTCCGCCCATACGTTCGTTGTGGCAGGCATCAAAACATCCATAAACACGTGCGAGGCGCTCACCCTTCTGTAGTGAATCCGCATCGGTTACCGCGACCAGTTGCCGCACATCGGGCACGTACTGATGGCCGATGATGTTCATGCTCCTCACATAGATAAACGCTGCGGCGAACCACGCGACAGTAAATACAGCCAACAAGATGCTTTTGCTTAAGCGGTTCAAAAGGCCCCTCCCTGAATGGTTTCATCATAGCAAAAGGAGCAGCGGCCGCTGCGGCATAATGATCGAGCCGTTAGAATTCAATTCAGCAGGCACTAAATGCATCAAAGGCCCCTCAATGAGGCCCAGCCCTGGCAAACCTTTCGGAGGTTTTATAAGCAGACCATGCTCACCCCTGAACATGCACAATATTTTGATCAGAACGGCTTTGTCGTGATCAACGAGGCGTTCACAGCGGCGGATATTGCTGCTTTGCGGCAGTCGATTAATGAGACCGTGAACGAATTTGATCCGCAGCAGCACCAGAGCATCTTCACAACCGGCGATAAAGACAGGGGTCGCGACGAGGTGTTTTTCCGCTCCGCAGAGACGGTCGAGTACTTTCTCGAAGAAGGCGCCGTAAATGCCGGAGGCCAATTGAACCGGAGCCTTGATAAGGCGATCAACAAGATTGGGCATGCGCTACACGACCATGTGCCAGCGATTGGACAGTTCTGTCGCCAACAGCATCTCGCTCAGGCATTTCGCGCCCTGGGTGTGCAAGACCCGCAGCTGTGGCAAACCATGGTGATTTTCAAACAGCCGGATATCGGTGGTGAAGTCCGCTGGCACCAGGACGCAAGTTATCTGCACACGCAACCGGCCAGTGTTATTGGTCTGTGGGTCGCCCTGGAAGATGCGGACCGGAACAACGGCTGCCTGATGGTCGCGCCGGGACAGCACCGGCAGCCTCTGCGCGAACGCTATCGAGTGGACTGGGCGAGCCGCAAGGGAGAGCTGGAAACTATCGATGAATCAGCAAGCTGGCCCGGAGAGTCGGGCGTTGAAATGTTGGAGGTCAAGGCAGGCAGCGCGGTATTTTTCAGCGATCACCTGCCACACGCCAGCACCGCCAACCAGTCATCACGTTCACGCACGGCACTGACGCTGCATGTGGCCGATGGCAGGTCGCATTGGGCAGCGGAGAACTGGCTGCAACGCCCGAACCTGGGGCCGTTCGTGCTCCAGACTTGAGGCATCGCCCTGATTGGTTCGCATATTTGGGATGATCAGGACGCCGGCGCAGCGGTCGCATACTTCGCCAACAGCGCAGCCTTTTGCGATTCATCGGTGAAAGACATTTCCAGTGCTGCCCGCTGCGCTGAACGGATGTCGCCCCCGTCCAGGCCGCATGCGGGCGCCGCAATGGCGTATTCATGAGCGATCGTAATCCCGCTGATACCCGGGTCATCTGTATTCAGACAGAAACGCACACCTGCTTGCGCCAGATGGCGAATGGGGTGCCCGGCATAGCTGGCGACTGTGCTGGTGTGCAGGTTCGAGGTCGGACAGCATTCAAGCCCGATTTGCCGGTCAGCCAGGTAATCCACCAGCGCCGGGTCTTCAGCGGCGCGAAACCCGTGACCGATCCGGTCCGCGCCCAGGTCATGGATCGCAGACCAGACGCTCTGCGGCCCGTCAGCCTCGCCGGCATGCACCGTTACATTTAGCCCGGCGTCACGAACCTGCTTGAAATGTTTTTTGAACAATGCGGCCGGAAAGCCGGCCTCATCACCCGCCAGGTCAATACCCACGAGGTCTTTGCGGCAGGTCAGCAGTGCATTGAGCTCCTGCTGGCAAAGTTCCGGACCATAGGTCCGGCTCAAAATACCGATTAAACCGACACCAATATCATATTTGGCCGACGCGTCCGCGGCACCTGCAACACAGGCCTCGACGACACCCTGTGGGTCGAGGCCATGGCGCTGCGCCATAAACCATGGACTGAACCGCAGTTCGACATGGTCAAGCCCCTCACGATACGCATCCTCAACGTTTTCAAAGGCCACGCGACGGCAGGCCGCCTCATCAACCAGAACCTCAACCAGGTAGCGAAACCGCTCCAGGAAGGCGAGCAAGCCCGGCTCTGACCCGTCGATGTGCACAAACGGTGTCAGGCCCTCAACCGTGTCGGCAGGCAGGTCAAGGCCGTGTTGCCGGCCCAGGTCAAGAATCGTCGAGACGCGGATGGCACCGTCCAGATGCCGGTGCAATTCAAGCAGGGGCAGATCAGGACTGACACCCGGGGTGTTAACCCTTGCGCTGGTCTGATCAATATTTTCTATCGCTTTAATCATAACAATCGATTTCTCAAATTGACGGATGCTTGCCAGAATGCGCCCACGCTGTGCATGCGGCCCTGAATACCGGCCCACGGAAGCGGGGGCAGCGCTTGAAAAAACAAGGCAAGCGCCCCACCTAGCCGAAACGCAGTACTGCATTCTACGATCAACAAAACCAGGAGTGAGTTATGGAAGTTCGTGTGCCAGATGTTACCTTTAAAACCCGTGTCCGCGACGAATCTGTCGGCGGCCCCAACCCGTTTCGCTGGGAAGATGTGACCAGCAACGACATTTTCGCAGGCAAGAAAGTTGTCGTTTTCGCGCTGCCTGGCGCATTCACCCCGACCTGCTCCAGCACGCACCTGCCCGGATACGAGGAACATTATGATGAGCTCAAGGCGCTCGGCGTTGATGAGGTTTACTGCCTGAGTGTTAACGACGCATTCACCATGTACCAGTGGGGCCAGCACCAGGGCGTTAAGAACGTCAAACTGCTCCCGGATGGCAGCGGCGACTTCAGCCGTGCGATGGGCATGCTCGTCAAGAAAGACAACCTGGGCTTTGGTTTGCGCTCATGGCGCTACTCCATGCTTGTCGATGACGGCAAAGTGGTAGAGCTCTTCGCCGAAGCAGGCAAAGAAGATGACTGCCCCACCGACCCGTTTGAAGTCAGTGATGTCAACACCATGCTGAACTACCTGCGCGGTTAAAGCGCATGGCAGTCGCCTGACCTTCAGGGTCAGGGCATGACAATAAAAAGGCCGGGGTCAGCCCCGGCCTTTTTTTATGAGCGAATAACGGTCAACAACAACGGTTGACTTGGCCCTTCCAAAACGTGAGTCTTGAGCCGCTTAATTGAGGGATATGCCATGCGTTTTTCGTTGATCACTGTAACCACCCTGCTGCTCGCGGCGACCTTTTCTACCGCGGCAATCAGCAATCCGGGCCTTGACCCTGATCTTCTTGCCGGGCTTGAGGCGCGCGCCATCGGCCCGGCAGCCGTTGGCGGGCGCATCGCGGCCATCGACGTTGTTAATCACGATCCCAGGCATATGGTCATCGGTGCCGCCACGGGGGGCGTCTGGATCACGCACAACGGCGGTCTGACCTGGGATCCTGTATTTGACGATCAGCCGGTTGCGTCCATCGGCGCCGTGGCCATCAACCAGCAGAACCCGGACATAATCTGGGTGGGCACCGGAGAAGGAAATACGCGAAATTCGACTTCTATCGGCGGCGGGCTGTACAAATCTATCGACGGCGGTCAAAGCTGGCAACTGATGGGGCTGGCAAACAGCGAACGAATCAACCGGATTGCCTTGCATCCCACGAACCAGGCCATCGCCTACGTGGCAGCACTTGGAACGCTCTGGGGCCCCAATACCGAACGCGGTATTTACAAGACCACGGACGGCGGTGTGAGCTGGGAAAATATCCTGTTTGTCGATGAAACCACCGGCGGCACAGACGTCAAGATGGACCCGGCCAACCCCGACAAACTGATCGCATCCATGTGGCAGTTTCGTCGCTGGCCTTATTACTTTAACTCCGGCGGGCCCGGATCAGGCCTGTACCTGTCCCATGACGGAGGTGCGAGCTGGACGCGAAAAACTGAAGAAGATGGCTTGCCGAAAGGCAAGCTGGGACGGATCACAAGCAGCTTTTCCGCCGCCGACTCCTCGCGGGTCTATGCGCTGGTCGAAGCCGAAAACAGTGCGCTGCTGCGCTCCGATGATGGCGGCGACAGCTGGGTAGCGGTAAACGAGGAATACAACGTCGCCGACCGGCCGTTCTACTACTCCGAAATTATCGCCGACCCGCAAAACCCGGACCGGGTTTACAACATGGCCACGCGTCTGCGCGTGTCCATCGACGGGGGCAAAAATTTTGCATACAACCCGGTTATCGATTGTTGTGCGCCGGGCAATACGATTCACATTGATAGTCATGCCTTCTGGATAAACCCTGCTGATCCTCAGCACCTGGTGATCGGTAACGACGGTGGTATTGCCATTTCACGTGACCGCGGCGAGACCTGGCGCTTTGTCAGAAATCTGCCGTTGGCGCAGTTCTATCACGTGCGTGTGGACAACGAGACGCCCTACAATATTTACGGCGGACTGCAAGACAACGGTTCCTGGCGCGGACCGTCCGAGGTCCGCGTCCCGGGCGGCATTCGCAACCTGCATTGGCGCGAGGTTGGTTTTGGTGACGGTTTTGACACCATTCCAGATCCGCAAAACGCCCAGGCCGGCTATGCCATGTCGCAGGGTGGTTACCTGAGCCGGTATGACCTCGACACGGGTGAAATGCGCATGGTCCGCCCCGCCCCGCCCGCGGATGGAACGCAGTTACGCTTCAACTGGAATGCCGGTTTCTCCCTGGACCCCTTCGAACCCGGAACCATTTATTACGGCAGCCAGTTCGTGCATAAATCCACAGACCGTGGTGACAGCTGGTCCATTATCAGCGGCGACCTGACCAGTAATGACCCTGTCGGACTTAAATCCCGTGAAAGCGGCGGCCTGACTCCGGACGTTACCGCCGCTGAGAACTACACCTCAATCGTCGCTCTTGCAGCCAGTGAACTAGAGCGCGGCATTCTCTGGGTGGGTACGGACGATGGCCGGGTGCATGTCACCCGGGACGGCGGCGGGAACTGGACACGCATCGACCAGCAAAGAGGCGTACCTGAAGGTGCCTGGATCGCAATGATTGCGCCCTCACCACATGAGGCAGGGACTGCTTTCGTGGCCGTCGATGACCACCGGCGCTCGGACATGGCGCCCTATCTGTTTCGGGTGGAAAACTTCGGCCAGCGATGGACCCGGCTTGGCCCGGATGGCTTGTCAGGCTATGCACTGAGCATTCTCCAGGATCCGGTCGACCCCGACCTGCTGTTTGCCGGCACTGAATTCGGGTTGTTCCTGTCGACCAACGCAGGCCAGGAATGGATACCGTTCCGCGCTGGCGTGCCCACCGTCTCGGTGATGGATATGGCCATTCAACAACGCGAAACCGACCTGGTACTCGGCACCCATGGACGCTCCATTTTCGTGATTGATGATTACAGCGTGCTGCGCAACCTTGACGATGACGACCTGGCGGCACGGTTGGCTGTGAAATCCGCCAGCACCGGCCTGCACTACATGGAAGGTCCAACCGCCTCGACCCGCTTTACCGGCTCCGGAGAATATCGTGGTCCCAACGAGCCTTATGGCGTAGCGGTGACCTTCCTGGCCTCCGGTACAGACCTGCCCCATCCCGATGAGGACAAAGACCGGCAGCGACGTATTGAGCAACGCCAGAATGCGCCAGAGAACGACTCCCAAAACGATTCCGGGGATGACGACGAGGCGGCCAAAGATCCCAAAGTTAAAGTTACCGTTTATAGCAGCACCGGTGAGGCGCTGCGCCACTTCACCCATCCCGTGCAACAGGGCATCAACCGGCTGTACTGGGACATGAGTACCGACGGTGTGCGGCCGGCACCCGGCCCGGAAGCACCGGACCCGGAGGCCGACCTGCCGGCCGGGCCGGAAGTGCCACCTGGCGACTACCGGGTGGTCGTCGAGCTGGATGATGTGAGCGACAGCATTGATGTCAATACGGCCCTGGATCCGCGCGTGAACGTCAGTCAACAGGCGCTGGAAGCCCGCTTTGCCGCGATGCTGCAGATTCAGGCCATGCAGGAACAGGCGGTTAGCGCGCTGGAGCGCATTGACCGGGCACGCAAGGATATTGTCACCATCCAGGGCCTGATCGCCCAGCAGCCAGACCCGGAAGCGCTCGCCGCGCTTAAGGAGTCTGCCAGCAATGCGACCAAATCTCTGAATGCGCTGGAAAAGGTTTTCCGCGTGCCACCGGAGACCAAGGGCATTAACTACGATGACGATAAAGTCATGACCCGCATTGGCCTGGCCGGATGGTATGTTGGTTCAGCGTTCCAGGCCCCTTCGCCCACTGCTGAGACCTACATGCGCGATGCCGAAGCCAGCCTGGACAAGGGTATTACGCAGCTCAACAGTTACCTGACCGGTGAACTCGCCGCCCTGCGCAAGGCCGTCAGGGACGCGCAGATCGAACTGTTGCAGGCTGAGCCTCTGTAAGCCGCAGGAGCGGCTTATTTACCCAGCACATTGAGTTGCCAGAGGTCCTTCCTTTCCATGTGGAGGAAGGGCCTCATGGCCAGGATGCCCGTCTTGCCGATGCTTCGTTCGAGGTATTGCAACTCCTGGAACTTATCCCGCGTACGCTCGCCTACCGGGACGTCAAAACCCGCCTCACGCATCATGAGAAGCCCCTTGGCTCGCATCGCCAGTTCGGTATAAAGCCGCAGATAACACAGCATATCGACCACTACCGGCCCCGCAAATGCCTGGCGCAGGTCACCCAGAAAGCGACCGATCCGGCTGTGCGAGAATTCAGCCGAGTTGATCTGCTGAAGCAACAGTGCATCCGCATCAAAATCCAGCTCCAGCCAACGGTGAACCCGCGCCGCACTCAGGCGAAAGATAATGTGCACCACCGGCGGCACGATGACCATAACCGCCAGCGTCATTGTGATCGGATGGAAAGGAAAGTGGTTATAGATGGAGTGCAGGACTATCGACAGGACCAGTCCGGGCAGATACAGCAGCGGATTGGACTTCATGTTTCGCTCGGTCAGGGCCTGCGTGACCATCGCGAAGATGGCGGTCACAGCACCATGCATGATGGCAGTCCCAAATCCCCGTACAAGCCACACGGCAAAATTCAGATCGCTGTCCATCGACAGGTAAAACAGGTTCTCGGCAAGCGCGAAACCTGCGCCAACCGCAAACCCCAGAATCGCACCGTCGATAAGAAAGCCGATCCGGTGAGTACGAAAAAGATAGACCAGAACCAGAGCCTTGAGAATGTCCTCTATGGCCGGGGCCACGTAGCGGGAAAACGTTATCAGGGACAGGTCAAGCAGCTGGCGCAGCTCCGTATTGACGAAATAAGCCACGAGGCTGCATCCGGCCCCGGCAAGAATGACCAGCAACACCTCGCGCAGGGACACCAGTTTGTAGGAGTCCAGGTACAGCAGAAAGAGCAGATAAAGCAATACGGGCAACAGAGCCAGAGGGGCCAGCAGAAGTAGGTCTGCGGAAATCAATGCGGTAAACGCCCCCTTGGCAGAAAGCGACTATCTTGCCCGAAGGACTCGGTCTTTCTCAAGTAGCTCAGTTAATTTCAGCGCATCACTCGCTGTGTGGCAGCCGTTCAGCGTTGCGCTGAATGAATTTGGCTGCAGAGCTAAGGCCGCGTGGTCAGCTGGACGCGTCCGAGTGATGTATCTGCCTGAAAAAACTCAAGACTGATTTGGCCGTTGGACGCATCAGCAGTCGCATCCGGGCGCATCAGCACCACAAAACGCTGCGAACCCTCGGTACGTCCAACCAGGCTGGTTTTGGTGAGCGACATCTCATCCAGGTTCAGATCCGCCTGGGCAAAGGCATCAAAGCGCAAACCGCTTTGCGTAAAGTTCACGTCAAAGCGAATCGGCCCGTCAGCCTCAAGATCAAACTCCAGTGCGAACTGATCACCACGTTCGAGCAAACGGACACTACCCTGGGCGCCCGGCTGGCTGAATTCAAAACGATCCAACTCGGCGCCTCTGGAGGAAATAGTCCCAACCAGTTTGTCGTAGTCAACGCCATTGAGCTGGCTACCGCCCTGGTAGACCGCCATGGTCACCACCACGGCAAGGCCCGCTGCGAAACCATAACGAAGCAGGCCGGGCATGAAGCTGAAACGCCCGGCCAGGCCGCCACCCGCCGGCTTTGGCAGGCTGATTGCGTCGACAATCCGGCCATGTAGTGATTCTGGCGGATCCAGCGGCGGCACCTGGTCCAGAAATGCATTCAGCCGCAACAGCGCCGCGTACTGTTCACGTGCATCTGCCGAATTTTCCATTAACGTGGCCAGCTCGGCCTGTCCGGCCGCATCAAGTTCACCGTCCGCGCCGGCCTGTATCAGCTCTAATTGATCATTATTCATCACAGGGTTACCCCTTTGCCTTCCAGCTGTACTTTCATGGCTTTCCGGGCTGAAAACAGTCTCGATTTAACTGTTTTCTCCGGAATCTGCAGCATCATCGCTATGTCGCGGTAGCTGTGTTCGCTGAAATGACGAAGTACAACAACCGCTCGATGATCCTGGCTTAATCCCGCAAGCGCTGCCTGAATCTGAACACTCAGCATGTCCATATCCACGGACGCATCCGGTCCATCGCCTGGCGCTACCTCGTCACCACCCAACTCGCCGAGACGTTTACGCCGGTTGAGCTGGTTGATCGACTCATTAACCGCAATGCGGTAAATCCAACTGAAAAACTTATATTCCGGGTTGTAGCGGTTGAGGTTTTCAAACGCCTTCAAAAAGGTCGTTTGAGAAACATCCGCCGCTTCATCCGCGGTCCCCAGCATTCGATAGGCCACATTGTAAACCGGCCGCTCGTAACGCCTGACCAGTGAAGCCAGCGCCTGCTGGTCACCCTTTTTGCAATCCTCAATCAGCGCAAGATCACGGTCCTTATGCATGATTACCGGGTACCGTCAGAAAAGTTGATGGATGGACGCACAGTTAAACCTTTACCAACCGGGACAGATGAGTTGTCAGGACCGGTAAAAATCATTCAGTTGCAGCGGCAGCCTGAATATCAAAAAGGCGATCGAAACCAGAGTAGGTAAAAATATCATTGATATGTGAATTCACATTGACCAGGCGCAGGCCCTCACCAGCGCCCATCAGACGCTTGTGGGTTTTCAGCAGGACGCCGAGCCCGGCGCTGGATATGTACTCCAGCCCCCCCAGATCAATCATGCAGGGACCGGTGAGCTGATCCAGAAACTCCTGGGCGCGGGGCGCCTTGGCAGCATCCAGCCGGCCGGCGATACGAATCCGGCCATCGCCGGAATGGGCGATTTCAAACATGTTGGCTGTTTCCGTTTTTGACAAAAGTGATTTTACTGGTGCGGTCCAGATACTCATACTGAATCGCATCGGCCATTTTCATCACCAGGTAAAGGCCAAGACCACCAGGCGTTCGCTCCTCCAGCGGTGCTTCGACATTGGGTGACGGTGCCGAGCGGGGATCAAAGCGATCAACATTATAATCCGTCAGGCTCACGCGCACGCCCTCACCCCGGCCCTCATCCTTGCCGTTTGATTCAAGCGTAATAAGGATCTCTTCCCTGGTTTCGCGGTTGTAGGTCACCAGATTAACGAACAACTCCTCGACGCACAGCTCAATGATATTGCGCAATGAAGGATCTACGGGTTCGCTCGCAAAAAATGTATCACTGAAAGCGACAATTTTGCTCAGCTCATTGAAACTACGCTGGAATTTCTGTTCCATGCTCCCTCGCTCCCGATACCGTCCTGATTAACCCCGGGTAGCTCGGGTTGCTTACGCCACCGACGCAGTGTAAACACTCAAGGGCGATCAGAACAAACCTAAATCAGGGCAGGCGACGTATGAGTACCAGCGTAATATCGTCCGCTTGCCTTACGTCCCCGCCAAAATCGAAGGCGGCCTCAATCAGCCGGTCGGATAGCTCCGCCATCGGCGCGCCGTGATGCCGGCTGAATACCGCTTCAACACCGGACTCGCCAAACTGCCGGCCTGCGGCATCGGCATACTCGTAAATGCCATCGGAAATCAGGGCCAGAATATCTCCGGCTGCCAGGTCAAGCTGCAAGGCGCTTTGCGCCTGTTCCATTTCCATGATACCTACCGGGAATGTGCTTGGCTTATGCCAATGACAGGTTTTCTGCGCGGCAACATAATGCAGGATGGGGCCCTGCCCCGCCGAGTGATAGTCCACACGATGACTTTGCGGGTCCAGAAAACCCATGAACGCGGTGATGAAGCGATCGTCGGGCAGGTCTTCGGCCATCTGGTTATTGACCTGTTTAAAGGCGTCATCCAAACCGGCCCCCAGGCGAAATGCCACCCGCAGCATGGCTTGCAACTGCGTGGCTGAAAGTGCCGGACCAAATCCATGACCGGTGGCATCGCCGAGCAGCAAGAACAGCTTGTCGTCCAGCATGACCAGGTCATACAGGTCGCCGCCGGTATGGTCCGTGGGCAGAAAACGTCCGCACAGATCGTATCCGGGTACCTCGGGCATACAGGCTGGCAGGGTACTTTGCTGAATCTGGCGCGCGACGGCCACCTCGCGGGCCAGAATGGCATTGGCAAGTAATTCGTCGGTCATGTAGGCATGCTGAATGGCAACCGCCGCTTGCGCCGCCAGGGCCGGGCCAACCCACTCATCATGTTCATCAAACTGACCCTCCGCTGCCCCGAGCCACTGCATCACAGCGAGCACCTCATTGTCCTGACCAACAACAGGAACGTTCAGTATGGAGCGTGTCTCGAAATCCTCAACATGGACCGGCCAGCGTTGAAACCGCTCATCATCCAGGCAGCGCGGAATGTTGTGCAGCTCGCCTGTCTGCGCGCAATAACCGGCCAAGCCCTCACCGAGCGCCAGCACCTGTGGCTCCGGACGCGAAGGCACAACCATTTTGAACTCATCCGAGGTGCGGTCGCGCAACCAGAGCACGCCTGCATCAGCGACAATCGCTACTTTTCCTACCTCAATGATTTCGCGCAGCAGTTCCGGCATGGCCTCCGGAGAGGCCAGGCGGTGCATGATTTCCAGGATTCGAACCAGCGACTCGCGCGTGATCTCGTTGGGGCTGTGCAAGGCAGGCTCGGGCTGTTCGCTCACGATGACCCGGACTTACTGGATGGTAAAGCTTTCCCCGCAGCCGCACGCTTCCTTGGCATTGGGATTCGAGAACTGGAAGGTGCGGTTCAGTCCCTCGGTCACGAAATCGATGGTAGAGCCTTCAATGACCGGCAGGCTCGCGGGGTCGACCACCACTTTGACCCCGTGGTCTTCAAACAGGTGGTCGTCGGGGGAAATAGCGTCTGCCAGGGTGACCACGTAGGCCCAACCTGAGCAGCCCGTCTTTTTAACGCCCACACGCAAGGCCACACCGCCCTCCTGTTCGAGGAATCGATGCACGCGCTCGGCGGCAACGTTGGTAAGACTGATGGACATTCTGATCTCCTGATATGCCTGATATGTTCGCACTGATACAGGCCTGATTCGGCCCGGACTACCGACTCTTGCTGACTCACCTGATCCGGTGCTTTATCATCGGCGGTCGTTACCAACTGATTCTAACAACAATCATGTCCTCCAGCAGCATTAAACAATGCCTTGCCGGCAAAATACCGGTGGGTGCCGACATCACAATTGAAGGCTGGGTGCGCACTCGCCGCGACTCGAAAGCCGGATTCTCATTTATTAACGTATCGGACGGGTCCTGTTTTCACCCCATTCAGGTGGTCGCCCCAAGCGACCTGGACAATTACGCCAGTGAAGTCCAGAAACTGACTGCAGGTTGCTCGGTGCGTTGCACCGGCACGCTGGTTGAGTCCCGCGGACGCGGCCAGGCATTCGAGATTCAGGCAAGCGCCGTTGAAGTACTTGGCTGGGTGAGTGATCCGGACACCTATCCGATTCAACCCAAGCAGCACAGCTTCGAGTTTCTGCGCGAGGTAGGCCACCTGCGACCCCGCACCAATACTTTCGGCGCGGTAACCCGGGTTCGTAACGCCTGCGCGCAGGCTATTCACCGGTATTACCACGAGCGCGGCTTTTATTGGATTAACACACCCATCATTACCACCTCGGATGCCGAGGGTGCCGGTCACATGTTCAGGGTAAGCACCCTGGATATGGCCAACCTGCCACTGAACGATGCAGGCAATGTGGATTACGCCGAGGACTTTTTCGGTCGTGAAGCGTTTCTCACGGTATCCGGCCAGCTCAACGTGGAAGCCTACTGCCTGGCCATGACCAATGTGTACACCTTCGGGCCGACTTTCCGTGCTGAAAACTCCAACACCTCACGGCACCTGGCGGAGTTCTGGATGGTCGAGCCGGAAATAGCTTTTGCAGACCTCAATGACCTTGCCAACCTGGCCGAGGACTTTCTCAAGTACATATTCAGGGCTGTGCTTGCAGAATGCCCGGATGATATGGCCTTTTTCGCTGAGCGCATTGAACCGCAGGCCATCGAGCGACTGGAAAGCGTTATCAGCTCCAACTTCGTGCGCATCGACTACGCGGAGGCAATCGATATCCTCGTGGCCTCGGGTCGTAAATTTGAGTTTCGCCCGGAGTGGGGCCTGGATTTGCAGACCGAGCATGAACGGTACCTGACAGAAGAACACTTCAAGGCGCCGGTGATCGTCAAGAACTACCCGACCGAAATCAAGGCCTTTTATATGCGCTTGAGCGACGATGGCAAGACGGTCGCGGCCATGGATGTTCTGGCACCCGGAATTGGCGAGATCATCGGCGGTGCGCAACGCGAGGAGCGGCTGGACGTTCTTGAGCGCCGCATGAAAGAGATGAACCTCGATACGGAAACCTACGACTGGTATATCGACCTGCGTCGCTATGGCACGGTGCCGCATGCCGGATTTGGGCTGGGCTTTGAGCGCCTGGTCAATTATGTGACCGGCATGAGCAATATCCGTGATGTGATTCCCTTCCCGAGGGTTCGAGGTCGAGCTGACTTCTAGATCGGCCTTGTTGACGGTTGTGGTGGGGTGCCCGGTTCTGGCCGGCCGGGCTTTCGGCCTGCGGCTTCCCTCGTTCGATTACGCTTGGTGGGGTCGGTCACACAAATCATCCTGATTTGGGTGACCTTATTTCGCCCTCCCTGGCGAAATAACCCCAGTCGCTCCATCTCTCTCGGCTCAAGCCCTTATTGGCCGGCCAGAACCGGGCACCCCACCACAACCTGCATCAGGGCCGCGGGATGCTCCCTTCCCCTCAATCAATGCGGTGATCGGTTTTGCCTTCACCTTACCCCCTGCAGGCCCGTGCCCTCACCTCCAATACCCGGGCGCCGAACGGCACGGCTGTGACCTGCTCCATCAGAACGGTTGATCCGTTAGCCACGTGCCGCCTGCTCCTTACGTGGGAAGAAGGCAGGTAAATTCCTTTCTTCCCGACAGCCCGGGAGAGGGAGCGGGTCCGTCCAGACGGCAGGGTAAGGGGTAGGCCGAGAGCCAGGCCCGGCAGCAGGCACACCTGTGCCCGCCCCGGTCAAAAGAACACTGACATTGGTCAAACAAAAACATCAGAGAGTCAAACTACCCAGGAGACGCGCAGCAGCGAAGGGCATCTTTTATCGAGGTGATTGCTGATCGGTTTGTATTTCGGACGCGCAAAAAAAAAGCGGCTGGAACATCATCCTTGATGTTCCGAGCCGCCCTGCGGACGTGTCGCCACCCGCTAAGTGCTTCCTTGCTACAAGGTAAAAGCGATTCCGTTCGCTCCGCAGATCCTTCTGCTAACCGGCAGGTCCTTCTGCCTATGAAAAAGGCCAATCCGTGCCCTTTTCGTCCCTTGTTGAAACGTACTATAGCCAACTCTGGCTAAAAGCACAAGTGTCTATTTACAAATTTGTCTAAATACCTTTTTGGCTATACCAGAATCTGTCTAAACGCCTATTTGTCTAAGTACATAATTGGCTATAGACGCGGGTGGCTATGTCTGTTAGCATTCGTTCCAAGCTGCTTAAACCCTCCGGAATTTTTACGGAAAGGACTCAAGCAGTCAGACACCAGGGATTGGTTGTCGAAAGCGGCGGAACAGGACGTATACCGCCCGAAGTTGCAAGACTCGAAACAGGACAGCTCGGCAGGCACGCATGGATGCGTACTAACAAGGTCTCGGAGACAGACCCCGGTCAGCCAGGTTTCGATAAGTGTTAAGTAAACAATGAGTAAGCAATGTCGGACAGGAAGTCCGTCACACGAGCAGGGACGCTCGACGAATTGCGGAGATCTCGTTATCCCCGCTCTGCGGAAGGTGCCTACATGGAGTGTGGGCACCTCTTAAAAAAGATGTACCTGGGTGTTCTCAGCGGAAAGCCAGGTGCATTGAACAAGGAAGGTTGGGCGAAAGCCCCTGAAGTACGACGTGCAAGCAGTTGATTAAGTGACTATCCTTTTGGGTAGACGAAGAAGTTCACAGCGGATTTACCGGGCTTCTTTGTTTTCACTAATCCTACCTTGGTGGTCTGCGGAGCCAGGGCATGCACGAAAAGGACTTCGGTCGTGAAGCACGATCGCGCGCCAGTGAAGGCGTTGCGCTCGGGCATAAGCGTTCACGACTGTAAGAGGGATTTTTTTGTGTGTAGCAACCAGAATCGGGCAGACCACTGGAAAATAGAATTTCACAAACCGGCGATCCCGCGACCGTTTCGGACGCAGTTCGCTTAGTATTCGACGCATAGTTCGGCTTATAGTCGGAACCGTGTCCTACCCTGCGTGGCCGACATGCTCCGCCTCATCTACGTAGAAGAAGCGGAAACGAAAGCTATCTCTCTCGGGAAGGTTCGGTCCAACGAAAAGTGCGCTTGCCCTTGATGACCGGCCTTGATACGAGGGTCGTATCCGCCGTCCTTAACACCCGGTTTGACGTCAAATTAGAACCAGCTCATATGATTGCGGAAAACGCATTGCTTGATATGTGGACCAGACGACCCATTCTTTCAGGATCAAGAAACTGGTGAACCCGCCATTCTTCCCGGTCGAAGGTAGCGGTAGAACGTTCCAAGGTCTAATTCTGAAGTCCGTGGGCAGAAATATCACGGTAAAAACCGTATTAGACCGCCTCATCGCATCAGATAATGTCAAGGTCCACTCCGGTGCGATTGAGAAAGTCGAAATGCTTTCACCATTTTTCTCACCCATTTCTGACGACGTCGCAAAGATGACTGACATCGCCTATGTGGAGTCGTCAAGAGTTCTCAGTGCTGCCATGCACAACATGCAAACAAACAGAGAGCTCAGAGTTCCTCAGCAGGGTCGGTGGACATACCGGCTTGCCCCGGAAAACTACCTCAAGTTTCGCATGGAAGCGCGAGACCTGCTGGAGAAGCAGATTAAGGAAGGCGAACAATTATTAGAAAAGTTTGAAGAAGTTAAAAAGCAACCAGGCCAACTTACCGTCGGTATCGGGTGGTACCAGTGGGGCGGCCATGAAACTGATGAAACAGGAGAAATGAAATGACTCGTTGGAACATTGAAAAAAACGGAACTGGCATTGAAAAGTCTGGCACAGGCATTGAAAAGTCCGGCACAGGCATTGAAAAAAGCGGCACTGGCATTGAAAAATCCGGCACCGGTATTGAGAAATCGGGCACCGGACTGCGCAGAGGACTGCTGGCATGTTCATTGGCTGCGGCCGTGTTCTCCAGTGCTGCAAACGCGAACGATGGACTTGGCAGTGTGTCACTGGCGGTTACCGAAAACGGCAACCTGAATGTGACCTGGATGTTTGACGAAAGTGTTTTTCTCGGCTTCGGCAACATGACTGATGGCTATGCCAATGTACGCCTGATGGAAGTAACTCGTGGTTTAGATTCCACACAGATTGCAGGTGGCGGAACGGGTGTTGAAATCGCTGGTGGCGGCACGGGTACTCAGATCGCTGGTGGCGGCACGGGTGCTCAAATCGCTGGTGGTGGTACGGGTGTTCAAATCGCCGGTGGTGGCACAGGCACCAAAATCGCTGGTGGTGGCACAGGTACTCAAATCGCCGGTGGTGGCACAGGCACTAAAATCGCCGGTGGCGGTACAGGTACTCAAATCGCTGGTGGTGGCACTGGTACTCAGATCGCCGGTGGCGGTACCGGTACTCAGATCGCTGGTGGTGGCACCGGCACGCAGATCGCTGGTGGTGGCACAGGTACTCAGATCGCCGGTGGCGGTACAGGTACTCAGATCGCTGGTGGTGGCACCGGCACGCAGATCGCTGGTGGTGGCACAGGTACTCAGATCGCCGGTGGCGGTACAGGTACCCAGATCGCTGGTGGTGGCACCGGCACGCAGATCGCTGGTGGTGGCACAGGTACTCAGATCGCCGGTGGTGGTACCGGTACCCAGATCGCTGGTGGTGGCACCGGCACGCAGATCGCTGGCGGTGGCACAGGTACTCAGATCGCCGGTGGCGGAACAGGTACCCAGATCGCTGGTGGTGGCACAGGTACTCAGATCGCCGGTGGCGGAACAGGTACTCAGATCGCCGGTGGCGGAACAGGTGCTCAAATCGCTGGTGGTGGTACGGGTGTTCAAATCGCCGGCGGTGGCACGGGTAACCAGCTGTTGATAGCTGGCGGCGGCACCGGCTCAGAAGCTGTTGCAATCACCCTGCCGGATGGCACTGACCTGGCGATGGAAATTGTCATGAGCTGTGGTGTTGCTACGGTCTACATCCTCGACACGACTGGCTATGAAGTGATCAACTTCGATGGCATTGAAGTCCAGGGCGCAACCAACAACTGTGGTAGCGCTGCCGGCTTCGGTGGTGTGGGTGTCAGCGCAGGTACGGCACCGATCTTCCGTCCGTACCAGGGCGAACAGTAAAACGCCGACTTCACCCATCGGTTGCTTAAGTAATACCAACGAGTTTTGCCCCCGCCTTCGGGCGGGGGCCTTTCTCGCTAAGCAAAGCCGTTTTTGGGGTATAAGACGCTGATGTGTCGTCAGCAGGAAGTCAGACTTCCCGCTAACACGCTTCAGCCTGGCGGCCAGCGAAGTGCGCGACCGCCAAGCAGGTGCAGGTGAATATGGAATACGGTTTGACCGGCCTGTTCACCACAGTTCATGACCAGGCGATAACCATCCTCGCTAAGCCCTTCCTGGGCAGCAATCGTTCTGGCGGCGGTGAATAACTTGCCGATCAGGAGCTCCTGATCCGGATGAATGTCATTCACCGTGCGAATATGCAGCTTGGGAATGATCAGAATGTGGACCGGCGCTGCCGGATTAATATCACGGAATGCCAGGACCTCGTCTGTCTCATAGACGATATCTGACGGAATCTCCCGCTCAATAATTTTCAAAAACAAGTCTTCAGACATACTGGCGCGCTCCCCGCGAAAAAGCCAGAGTCTACCCTACCCTTCAGCCTGTACAGAACAGGGGCACAGGAAACGGGTGGCGGCCGCGACTGGCGGCGTTAGAATTCCCTCATGACGACTTCTCAAGACATGGCCGCCCGGGCAATCCACTGGCTCATTGAGCAAAGGGAAGCGAAACCGTCCCTGCAATCACTCGCAGCCCATCTCGGCTTGAGCGAGGCTCATGTCCAGAAGACATTTCAGGCCAATGTCGGGCTCTCGCCGAAACAGTTTCTCAGCCTGTTAACCCGCGATGAGGCCATGAAGCGACTGCGGCGCGGTGAAACCGTTCTGGATGCGGCACTCAACAGTGGTTTATCCGGCCCCGGGCGCCTGCACGACCTGCTGATTCGAACCGAGGCAATGACACCCGGTGAGGCACGGCGGCGTGGCGAGGGGGTTGCCATGGACTTTGGTTTCGGCAGCACACCCTTCGGCAAGGCCATGCTGGCCTGGTCAGAGCGGGGTATTTCGTTTTTAGGTTTTGCCACCAACGCCTTCGAGGAACCACTCATTGAACACCTGGCACAGCAATGGCCGGACGCCACGCTCTCGCGCGACAACAGCGGGGCCGCCAAACGCCTGAACGCCATTTTTGACGACACGCAAAGACAACCGCTGCGCATCTGGCTGCGCGGCAGCCCGTTTCAGCTCAAGATCTGGGAAGCATTACTGCGCATACCGCCGGATCACCACGTCAGCTACGGCCAGCTGGCGCGATGGGTTGGCAAGGACAATGCCAGCCGCGCCGTGGGCACGGCTGTTGGGCGCAACCCCATTGCCTGGCTGATTCCCTGCCACCGGGTCATCACGAGCAGCGGCGCCCTGGGAGGGTACCGATGGGGATTACACACCAAACAGCTGATGATCGGCATGGAGGCCACCGGCAATCTGCCGGGCAGCCAAATTTCGACTCAGGGCGGCTAAGGTATTAACCTAACAATGCTTTTGCCACCTGCTGCGCAACCGCTGTGGGTTCCGGCACGGTGTTGGGGTCTTCCGCCAGATAAGCCGCGGCACGCAGCCCGGTCCGCATCGGGCCGGGCGCCAGCTTAAGTACCTTACAAGGACCGTCCTCAAGCTCTTCGGCCAACATGTCCGCCAGGGCACTGGTGGCCGCCTTGGCAACACCATATCCCCCCCAATACGCATCACCCACCGCGTTACGATCCTCAAAGAACACGATGGTCCCCCCGGATTCGCGCAAACTGGGCAGACAGGTCCGGCTGATCAGCCAGGCAGCATTGGTATTCACTTGCAGATCCAGCAACCAGTCCATGGGCTGCACCTGCTCAAACGGCCGTAAGCCCTCGAAGCGCGCAGCACAATGCACCAATCCGTGGATCCCGCCGTAGGCCTCAATTAGTCCGCTAATAAGTTCTTCGATCTCAGCAGGGCCGGCCTTGGCCAGATCCAGTGCGCAGTAACCGGGGGCCGGCGCTCCCAGTGCCTCGACCTGGTCACACAACTGCTCCAGCGGCCTGGCTTTGCGTCCCATCAGGACCAGCTGCGCACCTTTAGCCGCACAGGCCAGGGCCACGGCGCTTCCAAGTCCGCCACTGGCGCCGGTGATCAGGATGGTGCGATTAGCATTGTTGTTTGTCATGTTCAGCCTCCGTTCTGGACGCGAATTCTACGTGATCGACAAGATTCAGACACGCGCGATGCCGTTTTTGGGATAATAAGCGTATGCCTATTTACATTTATGGACCCAGCGGCGATGAGCATTGCCGCTATTGCATGAACACATTTGAGCGCCGGCAACGGCTGGAGGCCGCGCGCCTGGAGACGTGCCCGGAATGCGGCAGCCCCGTGCGGCGGGTCATCACCGCGCCCAATCTAACCCGCCCCACCCCGGACCTTTCCGAGCAAAACATCGGCAAGAAGGGCTTTACGCAATACAAGAAACTTGAAAAAGGCGTTTACGAAAAGACCGTCGGTGAAGGGCCGGACATCATTACAGACAAGTAATCATTCCAGTTCTTCATCCTCGCGGCTCAGGGTATCTGTTGATGGAGGTCATCAATACTGCCTTCAAAGTTCGCGCCATCGAAGGCTATCTTTTCTATTCTCACGCTTACAGGTAATTGAATGCAGCTCAGGTTGACGCTCCAATCGTCCGGATGCGACCTTGGCTGATAAAAGGATTTTATGCCGCAATGCCGGCAAAAAAGATGCTGTGCCTGACCGGTATTGAACCGGTACTCCTTTAACTCAGACTCACCACGCAACAGTTCGAAGTCCGCATGCGCAACATTCAGATGCTGGTAAGCGCTCATCCGGCAAATACTACAATTGCAAATAATGACCTTTATCCCGGCGGGTATACGGATCCGGAAACGAACCCGGCCACAATGACAACCACCCTCGCAGTGATGGCTGGAAGAAGATTCAGGCTTGTCCCTCACGGTCCCCAACAGTCATCCCGCAGCAACTGCCGGGCCCTGTTCCAGGTTGCCAGCACTTCGCCAAACCGGGGCCGATGATCCTGCGTCAGAAACCCGGCTGGCATTTGCATGGCCTGTCCCAGGCGTTTTGCAACCAGGCCGTCCCGCAAAGCGATAAAAGCACAACCGGCACCTTTGTTATCAGTGCACTGTCGCAGGACCTGATCCGCGTTCCGCCATTGGCCGGCCAGCTCTGCCAGGTCGTGCACCAGTGCAGCTCGTGAATCGTCAGCGCCACCGGCAGTCCGGGACACGCTATGCCGGGCCATCAGATCCATCGGCAGCCATACATGTTCACGATCCGTATCAGACAGGGCACGTAACAATTCGAGCAGCCGCGCCGCACAGGCAGCACCCGTCATTGCCGCTGGCGGCGTTGAACCCATCAGCAGCTGCGCCTCCTTACCGGCCGTGTCGCGCAGGGTAGCCTCCAGCTCGGCCGTCGTATTCAGGCAATTATCGTGCAGCTGCATCATTAAGCCATGCAGGTACGCGTTGAAGCAGTCCGGGTCCAGCCGGTCGAGCGCGCCGGTCTCAATCATGGCCCTGACCACCGGGTGCTGGGAACCGCCGGTGGCCGCCTGCGCCAGCTCCTTTTGCCACCAGCCAAGCTTCGCCAGCCCAACGGACGGATCACTGACAGACACAGGGATATCGCGGAGTGAGCAGAACAGTGCTTCAAATGCCAGCAGTTGAGGTTCATGGACGGCGGGGATAAAGCGCTGAACGCCGGCAAATTCGCCACGTGGCGTACATGCCAGTTCCTCGCAGGCCGTGCGTTCGGGGGTACCCACGGTCATACACCGCTGGCTGAAGCGTTGGCCAGGATGGGCAGCAAATCCTCGATGCGCTTAAAAGCATGCGTCAGTGGACGTCCGGAGCCAAGGACTTCCGCTGCGCCATAACCATAAGCGGCCAGGGCAGCAACGGTTCCGGCTGCCTCCCCGGCATCCAGATCGCGGGGATCATCACCGATCATGATCGCCTCATCCGGTGCAACGCCGGCCAGTTCACAGGCAAGCAGCACCGGTGCCGGATCCGGCTTGTTGACCGCCAGCGTGTCACCGCACACCACGAAGGCTGCGCGTTGCTGCCAGCCCAGTTTGTCGATAATCGGCAGGGTCAGAAATTCGGGCTTGTTGGTCACCAGGCCCCAGGCAATGCCACTCGTTTCAAGGTGGTTCAGAACCGTGTCCACCCCGGGATAAAGCCGGGTGCCCTCGAAAAGATGTTCCGCATAATAGGCCAGAAACTCTGCCTTCCACTCAGCTTCCTGTTCCGGCCCGGCACCAGGAAGACCCTCGCGAATCAGGCCGAGGGCACCGCGCGAAACGTACTGCGCATAGTCAGCAACCCTGACCGGCGCCAGCTTCTCAAGATTACGCAGATGGTTCAGGGCAGCCACCAGGTCCGGCGCGGTATCCAGCAGGGTACCGTCCAGGTCGAACAGCACGGCGCGAACAGGCCGTGCGGTCACAGCGTGACTTCGTCGAGCGTTGCATGCACCAGGTAATTGACGCCGACACCGCCGCCCAGACGGGCTGTGCGCGTCACAGGGTTGTATTGCAGACCCTTGCAGCTGCGCAGATTCAGACCTGCTTTGCGCAACCCCGCCGCCAGTTCCGAGGGACGGATAAAGCGGTCATAACGATGCGTGCCAACCGGCAGCAAACGGGCAATGTGTTCGGCACCGACGATGGCCAGGGCGAAGGCCATGGGTGTGCGGTTCAGCGTGCTGAAAAAAGCATGACCGCCGGGCTTAAGCATTCGCGCAATGGCTTCAATCACGGCTTGCGGCTCGGGTACGTGCTCGAGCATCTCCATGCAGGTTACAACATCGGCCGAGGCCGGTTCCTGCCCGGCAAACGCCTCCGCGGTCGACTCCAGGTAGCGAACCTCGAGTCCGGACTCGTGCAGATGCAGGCGGGCCACCGCCAGGGCGCGCGAGGCAACATCCAGGCCGGTAACCTCGGCTCCGGCAGCCGCCAGCGCCTCGGAAAGAATTCCCCCACCACAACCGACATCGATAACCGTGGCTCCCCGCAGTTCACACCGCTCTCTGACGAAGCGCAAGCGGGCGGGATTGAGTTCATGCAGGGGGCGGGATTCGCCTTCAGCATCCCACCAGCTTGCCGCCAGCCGGTCAAAGCGTTCGCGTTCCGCCGGATCAATATTGGATTGAGCGGTGGACTCGATATTGGTTTCGATATTCATCACTAAGCTCTCTTCAATGTTGCCTTTGCCGTTCAGGCCACAGCCATGCGGGAACGCCAATCGCGGGTGGTTCCAAGTATCTGCTCCAGATCCAGGGTGAGCAGTTCACCCTGGTCCAGCAACACTCTGCCACCAACCCAAACATGACTCACCTGGCGTGAGGCGGCCGTGTAGACGAGTTGTGATGCTGCGTTGTGCAGCGGTTGCATTTCCGGACAGTCCACATTGACGGCACACAAGTCTGCAGCTTTGCCCACCTCGATGCTACCGAGTCTGGTTTCCTGGCCAACGGCCCGCGCACCGCAGATGGTCATCATATCCAGCACCTGCCAGGCATCCAGAACATCCGCCCTGCCGGTGCTGCCCTTGGCAAGCAAGGCCGCCATGCGTGATTCAGCAAACAGGTCCAGGTCGTTATTAGACGCCGCACCGTCGGTACCAAGGGCCACGTTTATTCCCGCGGCGATCAGCTTGCTCGTGGGACAGACGCCGTTACCGAGCTTCATATTCGACTCGGGACAATGAATCACATGCGTGCCTGTTTCGGACAGGCGCTCAAAATCCTGCTCCCGCAGATGCACCATGTGCACAGTCATGAAATCCGGACCTAAAAGTTCATGCGCCTGCAGACGTTCGAGCGGGTCCATACCGTATTGCGCGATGGAATCAGCACGCTCCCAGGCTGCCTCAAGCACATGCATATTGACCCGGACATCCATATCTGCGGACATTTTCGCGACGGCCCGCAGCCCATGATCGTTCACGGTGTAAGGCGCATGAGGCGCCAGGGCCACGGTGAGCCGTTCATGACCGGCCAGATCCTTGATCAGGGCATGCGCTTTACTGAGACCTTCATCAATATTTGCGGCCCACGGAGTGCGCACATCAATGATCGGCGCACCCAACAGGGCGCGTGTGCCGGCGGCCTCAACCGCCTGCCCTATGACCTCGGGAAAAAAGTACATCTCATTGATGAATGTAGTGCCGGCGCGGATCATTTCGGCAAGGGCCAGCCGGGTGCCATCCTCGACAAACCGGGTACTCAGCCAGCGCTGCTCGGCAGGCCAGATGTGCGCCCGCAGCCATTGGTCCAGGGGTAAATCATCCGCATAACCTCGCAGCAATGTCATGGCCGAATGGGTATGGGCATTGATCAGACCGGGTAGCAAAATATGCCGGTCCAGGCACACCTGCCTGTCTTCCGGATATTTCGACACAGCCTGGTCATCAGGCAGGACATCGTCGATCAACCCGTCCACAACGCGTACCGCATGATTTCTAAGCCAGGTTTTTGCCGGCCTGATGGGCAAAACATGCGCGGCGCGCAAGAGCGTCGCCTCGGTGTTCACCAGGGCTACTCAGTCTTTTACGCGGGACACGTATTCACCGGTCCGGGTATCAACCTTGATCACCTCGCCTTCCTGTACGAAGAGGGGAATTCGCACCACCGCACCAGACTCCAGCGTTGCGGGCTTGCCGCCACTGCCCGAGGTATCGCCACGCAGCCCCGGATCGGTCTCGACGATCTTCATTTCGGTAAAGTTTGGTGGGAGAATGCTCAGCGGTTGTCCATCGAGCAGCGTCATCTGGCACATGTCTTCTTCTTTCATCCACTGCGCGCCATCGCCGACCATGTCCTTGTTGCAGGCGTATTGCTCAAAGCTGGTTGGATGCATGAAGTGCCAATCGTCGCCATCGTTGTACAGATACTGCACCTCGGTCTCGAAAACATCTGCGGCTTCAACTGACTCGCCGGACTTAAAGGTGCGCTCGATGGTGCGGCCACTGATCAGATTGCGTATCTTTACGCGGCTGAATGCCTGACCTTTGCCAGGTTTGACGAATTCGTTCTCAATAATATTGTAGGGATCGCCATCAAGAATGATCTTTAAACCACTGCGAAATTCGTTGGTAGTGTATGAGGCCATGTTCGCTCCGCTTGAATTATCTGCCGGCAGACGCCACGACTGGGAATGAGCGCCGTGTGTCCTTTGGGAATCTGCGCATGATAGCGTGAACCGGCCTGCGGTTCACCAGCAGCGGTTGGTCAACGCCAGCCGGAACCATAATCGGGGTTCATTGCGCAGTTTGTGACTTTATGTAATTTCTGGGATATCATCCTAATACTTTGAAAATATTCTCTACACAACCGAATAAAATCCAGGAACGATTGGAGCAGGCCCATGGCTGCTGAACAACCGTTGCTGCTGGTTATCGACCCGAATCCGGAGGCGGCTGCCCGTGTCAATAGCCTGCTTAGAAATACCGGAATAAATATTCGCGTATTACATGCGGACAATAGCGGTGAAACTGAACGACTGGTTCGTGAGTTCTCTCCCTATCTTATCTATTACTTGCCTGACAGCGCCGAACGGTTTCCGGTCTCCGAAGCGGTACGTATCGCCGAAGAGCACGGGGTCTTTCTGGCCATCAGCATGATTGAAGGCTCAACAGAGCTGTTCCTCGAGGCTGCCCACTCCTTTGCCTGTATCGGGATCGGCGACGAGGAGCAATTGTCAGATCTGACTCATCGTCTCGCCGGAATCGGCCAGGCATCGCGCGAGCAGGATCGCCTCAAGGCCCAGGAGGCGGAACTGGAGAGCCGGCTTGACCTGCTCATGAACAGTACCAGTGAGCCGATCGCCTACTTCCATGAGGGCCTGCACGTGGCGGCCAACGATGCCTATCTGCAATTTATGGGCATTGAATCCTTTGATGAGCTGGCCATGGTGTCGCTGCTCGAAATACTGGAAAAGGACGCCACCGACCTCAAAGCCCTGGTACGCGGCTTCAGTCGCGATGAATACCCGCAAGCCGGAGAACGGTTTCGCCTTCGTCCCCCCGGGGGAGAGCCGCAGGAGGTGGATCTCACATTTGCACCGGTGACCTACGATGGAGAGCACTGTGTCCAATTGGTGGTTCGCGCAGGTGAAACCAGCGCCAATGACACCCAGGCGGATTCCGCGACGATAAGCCAGCCGGCACCGGAACCGGCAGCTCCACCCGCGCCCCCGGTCCAGGAAACACCTGAAACGGAACCATCCCCTGCCCCGGTTGCACAGGATCAAACGCCGGAGCCGGTGGCGCCACAGGTGCCGCCCGCACAACCTCGGTCCAACAGCGACGCCAGCACAGATTTCATGACCGGAATGCTGTGGCGTGGCCCGTTTATGACACGCCTGAGTGAACGACTCAGCAATATGCCCGACCACCAGCGCGGCGGTGTCTACTTCCTGCGCAACGACAGCGCTACCGAGCAGCTGGGCGAACTGAAGGTTGCGGATATGGACCGCTATGTCCGCTCGACCGCGAATGAAATTCTGACCTGTCTCAGCGACGATGACGAGGTGTGTCGCTTTGACGATGCATCGTTTGTCATTTTTGCACTGCGCGCCGACAAATCGGCGCTCAAGAGCCTGGCCGATAAACTTTGCGCCAGCATCGAACGCCAGGCCCAGGAGCATCCGGGTGAGCCCATGCCGGGAACCTGCAGCATTGGCATGGTTTTGCTGGATCCACAGGACCATGACCCTGACAGCACAGTGCAGTATGCCCGCGAGGCCTGCCGGCTGGCTGCCAGAGAGGGTAACGCCGTGTTGCGTTACAAGCCCGCCCGCGCTGCCGGACTGTCCGATGATGAAGAAGCACACTGGCGTGAGCGGCTGCGCTACGCGCTGAATAACGAGGACTTCTTCACCGTTCAGCACTCCATCATGAATCTCGATGGAGACCTTGAAGGACTGATGGAGAATCGCACCTTCCTGCACGAAGACAACAATGATGTTCCAGCCGCAGACTATCTTGCCGCTGCTGAGAGCAATCAACTTGCGAGCCAGATTGACCGCCTGATCATACCCGGCCTGCTGCGTGCAGTGTCCGGCGGAAAAGAGCGTCAAATAATTGATATTAGTGGAAATTCTTTGCAGGACTTCAGTTTTCCAGCGTGGTTCCAGCGGACCTTGCAGGAAACAAGAATTCCGGGCGAACGGATTGTTCTGCAATGGCCGGCATGGGCCGCCAGGGAACAGCTTCGCGCGGCGCACCGGCTGATCGAAGAATTGTCGCCCCTGGGCTTGCAGTTCTCGGTGTCGGATTTTAACAATGACGCGAAAACCCTCGAGCTGCTCGAAGAGCTCCCGTTGCAAATGGTCACCCTGGACAAGACGCTGACCAACGATTTACAGGGTAATCCGAGCTGCCTCGATGCCATTAGTGAAGTGGTGAGAGCGACTTCGGGCAAAGATATTCTGACTGTCGCAAGTGACGTGGGCACATCAGCCGACCTCGCCATGCTCTGGCGCGGCGGCGTCAAACTGGTTTCCGGTCAGTTTATTCAGGAGACACCCCGGGTCATCGGTCAGTAAGTGAAATCACCCGGTTGTACCTGATTGCCAGCGAGTAGTGATTGCCCGCTATTCTTGATTGGGCCTACTCTGGTCTAATAAGTGCGTGTCCGATAAAAACTTATCCAACAACCCCCCAAGCGGTTACGTTGGGCGCTTTGCACCCTCGCCCACCGGCGAACTGCATTTCGGCTCACTCGTCGCGGCGGTTGGCAGCTTTTTGCAGGCCCGCCATCAAGATGGAACGTGGCTGGTTCGTATTGATGACCTCGACCCGCCACGGGTGGTTCCCGGCAGCGCGGCGCGCATCCTGGACGACCTGGCGCGTTTCGGCATGCGGCCCGACCGGCCGGTCCAATACCAGTCCCGGCGTGACCGGGCCTATGTCACTGCCATTGCGCAGCTGACCCGGCAAGGACAGCTGTTCGCCTGCGCCTGCACCCGCAGCGAGCTTCCCTCCGGGCCTTACCCCGGCACCTGCCGCAACGGCCTGCCAACGGGTACCGAGGGCCGCAGCCTGCGGGTCCGGGTCGCTGATGCGCCCATTGAATTCAAAGACCGGGTGCAGGGCACAATCACCGAGAATCTTGCGCTCACCAGCGGCGACTTCGTCGTAAAACGCGCCGATGGCCTGCCGGCTTACCAGCTCGCGGTCGTGACAGACGACGCCTGGCAGGGAGTCACCGAAGTGGTTCGTGGTGCAGACCTGCTGGACTCCACGCCCCGCCAGATTCATCTTCAGCGGCTGCTGGGGCTGCCACAGCCTGACTATATGCACCTGCCCGTGGTAAAGGATGAGACCGGCCGCAAGCTAAGCAAACGGTTCGGCGCCGACCCGGTCAGCGAGAAATCCACTCTGGAAGCACTCGGCGAGGCACTCGGCTTTCTGGGTCATAAGCCCCCGCCCCACCGTGATTTGGAGCAACGCTGGGCCTGGGCATTGACCCATTGGGATGTGTCGCGTATCCCTACCACTTAAGTCACCGATTCCGGCCCGGCCGATGAACCGTTATACTTTCGCAAACGCCACCAGAGCCTTGCGATTGTGAATCCTAACTACCTCGACTTCGAACAGCCCATCGCCGAACTTCAGGAAAAAATCGACGAACTGCGAAATGTGGGTTCAGACAATGCCATTAACCTGGAAGAAGAAATCCAGCGCCTGCAGGCGAAAATGGAACAGAAGGTCGCCAGCATCTTCAATAATCTTGATGCCTGGCAGGTCTCACAGCTCAGTCGTCATCCTCTGCGACCCTACACGCTTGACTACGTTGACCTGATGTTTGACGAGTTTCACGAACTTCATGGTGACCGGGCCTTTGCAGATGATCACGCTATCGTTGGCGGCCTGGCCCGGTTCCGCGGGCGCGCTGTTATGCTTATCGGCCACCAGAAGGGACGTGATACCAAGGCCAAGGTGTTCAGAAATTTTGGCATGCCGCGCCCGGAGGGCTATCGCAAAGCGCTGCGTCTTCTCAAAATGGCTGAACGCTTCAGCCTGCCCGTCCTGACCTTTATCGACACACCCGGCGCCTACCCCGGCGTGGGTGCCGAGGAACGCGGCCAGTCTGAAGCGATTGCGCGTAATCTGGCGGAGATGTCCAAGCTGGCCACCCCGGTGATTTGCACAATTGTCGGTGAAGGCGGCTCCGGCGGCGCCCTGGCCATTGGCGTTGGCGACCGGGTCAATATGCTCCAGTACAGCACCTACTCGGTGATTTCGCCGGAGGGCTGCGCCTCAATTTTGTGGAAAGACGCGGCCAACGCCCAAGAAGCGGCGGCTGCCCTGGGAATTACCTCGGACCGGCTGTTCAAACTGGGGCTGGTGGATAAAGTGATTGCGGAGCCGCTCGGCGGCGCCCACAAAGACCCCCAGGCCGTGGCAGACAACATCGCCGATTGCCTGCAAAAGCAGCTGGCGGAATTGGACAAGCTGAGCCGGGACGACCTGATTGAGCAGCGTTATGAACGCCTGCTGTCCTTCGGCCGATACAAGGACTGAGCCACGTGGGACAGCCGGACGCCGCGCTAGCGCCGGAGGACCTGCTGGACTTCGTGAAGGCGCTGGACTGCCGCGGTACGCTCCATATTGGCTTCAGCGGCGGACTGGACTCCACCGCACTGCTCCTGGCGCTGGCACAGTTGCGCACACGGCTTGCCATTCCCCTCCATGCCATTCATGTCAATCACGGCGCCCATCCCGCCGCGAATACCTGGGCTGAGCACTGTCAGAACATTTGTGATTCCCTGGACCTCCCCCTGACGCTGGTACCGCCGCCGGCAGACCCCTTGCCCAACGACAGCCCCGAAGCACAATGGCGTTACTGGCGGCTGCAGGCCTTTGAAGGACTGCTGGGCGAACAGGACGTGGTGTGCACCGCCCATCACCAACAGGATCAGGCTGAGAGTCTGCTCCTGGCACTGCTGCGCAGCAGCGGTCCACAAGGTCTGGCCGCCATGCCGCTGGTCAGAGCCCTTGGCAAGGGTCGCCTGGCACGCCCTTTTCTGAATCTGCCCCGCGCAAGGTTGCGTCGCTTTGTGGAACAGCAAGGCGTAGCGTTTATCGAGGACCCCGCTAATCGCGACACGCGCCTGGACCGAAACTATCTGCGCCATGAAGTCATGCCCGTATTGAACCGGCGATGGCCGGCTGCAGAGCAATCTCTCGCCACCAGCGCCGGATTATTTGCCCAACTCAGCCGCCTGCTGGCCGATGAAGGCGCCATCGCCCTGGCGGGTCGGGAACCGTTCCCGGGTGTCCTTGAGCTGGGTGGCCTGACCGGACAAGCAGAAGCCCTGGCCCTGGTGATCAGACAATGGCTGCGCCGCCGCGGCGCACAACCCCTGCCGCGGGCCCGGATGGACGACCTGGTCCGGCAACTCGGGTTGGCCGGACAGGACAGGAATATCCACTTCCAATGGCAGGGGCAGCACCTTTATCACGCGCAAAACCGGCTCTGGTTGGCAGACAAGGCGCCGGTGGCGTGTGCGGCCAGCGATACCTGGCAGGACGGTACCATCGATTGTGGTCCGACCAGCGGCGTTCTGCGCATTGAACCAGCTGATTTTGCAGCGCCCTTGCGGGTGGCTCCCCGCCAGGGTGGCGAACACTTCCGGCGCGCGCCGGACAGGCCACGCCGTACATTGAAACAATGGTTCAACGAGCATGGTTTGCCGCCCTGGTATCGCGACTGCGTACCCTTGTTGCTTGAGGAAGACCGCCTGCTGGCCGTGGGCGATATCGTTCTGGATCGGGCACTGGAGACGCACCTGTCGGGGCAGCACGGCACAATTGCCTGGCAAGCGGCAGATCCGCAGCTCGAATGGGCCTGGCAGGAGTGCAGGCGCCGCTGGCTACAGGTAGAATGATTTTCGGCTTCCAAGAGCCGCTGTTGACCTGAAATGGACACCCTATGGCTGAAGATCAGAAGACCAACGCAGATGCTGAAACTCCGGATTTCGAGGATGCGTTAAAAGAGCTTGAATCCCTGGTTCGCAAGCTCGAATCAGGAGATATGCCGCTCGACGAATCCCTGGATGAATTCAAACGTGGCGTTGAATTAACCCGTCACTGCCAGGATGTATTGGACAAGGCGCAATTGAGCGTCGAACAACTGATGAATGTGGATGATGACGCCTCAGGCCAACCCTTCAAACCCGAATCCTGACCCACGGCAGACCATCGAGGCATGGCAGCTCGTCTTCAACGCCGAGCTGCAACGTGTCCTGGATGCCGGTGATAGCTCTCCGGGCAAACTGCTCGAGTCCATGCGTTATTCGACGCTGGACGGCGGCAAGCGTATACGGCCAATGCTGGTCTACGCCTCTGGTCTGGCCCTGGGCGTTCCCATGGCATCCCTGCATGCGATCGCGCTGGCCATCGAAATTATTCACACCTATTCCCTGATCCATGATGATCTTCCGGCGATGGACGATGACGACCTGCGCCGCGGTCGTCCAACCAATCATTGTCAGTTCGATGAAGCCACCGCCATTCTTGCCGGCGATGCCCTGCAGGCCCTGGCCTTCGAAGTGCTGGCAGCGGATCCGGCACTGTCAGAACAGCCGGCGGCCCAGGTTCGAATCATTCGCGACATCGCGCGCGCCTGTGGCGCCGGGGGCATGGCGGGTGGCCAGGTCCTTGATCTCGCCGCGATTGACCAGAACATAAGTAATATCGAGCTGGAAACCATGCACCGCATGAAAACCGGCGCCCTGATCCGCGTGTCAGCGACAGCTCCGGGGCATGTAGCCAGTGCGGACGAAGGGCAAATGGAACGCCTGGCGCTTTATGGTGACCGGGTGGGTCTGGCTTTCCAGATTCACGATGATGTGCTTGACGTTACCGCCAGCAGTCAGCAAACCGGCAAACCCTGTCATGCCGATGCAGCACGCAACAAGCCGGCCTTTCCGTCAGTCATCGGTATCGATGCCTCACGGGAACGTGCCGAGGCGCTCTGCCAGGAAGCGCTTGATGCCTTGTGGGGCTTTGAGGGTGATACGACAATTCTTCAGTGGTTGGCAGGCTATGCCATCCACCGGATCAGTTAAGGAACGACGACCATGGCATCGAATACCCCGCTGCTCGACAGCGTTAAGACCCCTGCAGATCTGCGCAAAATCGACGAAAACCGCTTGCCGGAGTTTGCCGAGGAATTGCGCCAGTCCCTGATTGACTCCGTGTCCAGTGCCGGCGGGCACTTTGGCGCCGGCCTGGGCTGCGTCGAACTGACTGTCGCCCTGCACTATCTGTACGACACGCCCTATGACCGCATTATCTGGGATGTAGGCCACCAGGCTTACCCTCACAAAATGCTGACCGGCCGTCGCGAGCAAATCACGTCCATCAAGAAAAAAGGCGGCCTCGCGCCATTTCCAAAGCGTGCTGAAAGCGAATACGACACCTTTGGCGTTGGTCATTCATCAACCTCGGTCAGCGCGGGTCTGGGTATGGCCCTGGCGGCCGACCGGGCGGGTAAACCGCGGCGCGTTGTGTCGGTCATCGGTGACGGCGCCATGACGGCCGGCATGGCCTTTGAGGCCCTCAACCATGGCGGCGACATCGATCCCAACATACTGGTGGTTCTCAACGAGAACAGCATGTCGATCAGCCCGAATGTGGGGGGGATGACAAAAGTACTGGGCCGCCTCATGAGCGGCCCGACGGTGACTGGCATCCGCGAACGAAGCAAGCGCCTCATGCAGCGCGACTCCCGGACCTGGCGCTTTATGAGCCGCTGGGAGGAGCACGTTAAAGGCATGGTGGTGCCCAGTACGCTCTTCGAAGAACTGGGCTTCAATTACCTGGGCCCCATCGACGGTCATGATCTGGACGCCTTGCTCAGAGCCATGCGCACCGCGCAATCCGTGGACGGGCCTAACCTGCTGCATATCATTACGCGCAAAGGCAAAGGCTATGCGCCGGCTGAGGCCGACCCGGTCAAATACCACGCGGTCAGCCCTTTCGATCGCGACAAAGGTGTCGTGCCCAAGGCCCCGCCTGCTGAGCCACCGTCACCGACCTACACCCAGGTCTTCGGCAAATGGCTCTGCGACATGGCCGAGCAAGACCAGCGGCTGCTGGCCATCACCCCGGCGATGCGTGAGGGGTCGGGCATGGTCGAATTTGAGCAACGTTTCCCGGAACGCTATTTCGATGTGGGCATCGCGGAGCAGCATGCGGTCACCCTGGCCGCCGGGATGGCCTGTGAGGACATGCACCCCGTGGTCGCGATATACAGCACGTTTTTACAGCGCGCCTATGACCAGATGCTGCACGACGTGGCATTGCAGAATTTACCGGTGCTGTTCGCCATCGACCGGGCCGGCCTGGTAGGACCCGACGGCCCGACGCATGCCGGTTCCTTCGATCTTTCCTATATGCGCTGCGTACCGAATATGGTCATCATGACACCGTCCAACGAGGACGAATGCCGGCAAATGCTCTTCACCGGTTACCAGCACGAGGGTCCGGCGGCGGTGCGCTATCCGCGCGGCAAGGGACCGGGGCTCATGCCCGCTACCGAAATGACGGCTATACCCCTGGGCAAGGCTGAAACGCTGCGCAAGGGGCACCGGGTCGCCCTGCTCGCTTTCGGCAGCATGGTAGAACCCTGCCGCGAGTTCGCCGAACAAATTGACGCCACACTGGTAAACATGCGCTTCGTAAAACCCCTGGACAAGGAGCTGATCGAAGCGCTCGCAGAAACCCACGACCTGATCGTAACCATTGAAGAGAACGCCGTCATGGGCGGTGCCGGAAGCGGCGTGAACGAAGTCCTGGCAGCCGCCGGCAAGGCCGTACCTTTGTTGAACCTGGGGCTTGGCGACAGCTACCTCGAGCATGCCAGCCGCGAAGAATGCCTGGCCGAGGCAGGGCTGGATGCTGAAGGTATTGCCCGGCGGGTTCAGGAGCGAATGGCAGCCCTGGGCCTGGGTGCTCAGCCCAGAAGTGCGTCCGCCTGAACGAGGTCAGAATTGCCTAATAACCTGGTCAGAGCGGGGTCAGCACCTTTCTGAAGGTCAGATTAATGCGCGGCCCGACTGGCTGCCTGGTTCTGGTCACCGCATGCTGGTAGTCACTCTGGCTGCTGCCCCGCATCAGCAGAAGGCTGCCCGGCAGCAGGTCTATGCCAAGGGACTGGCCCCCGGACCGGGGCCGAATGCGAAAGCGTCTTGGGGCGCCTACGCTTAATGATGCGATTACGGGCCGGGGGCCAAGCTCCGGCTCATCATCTGCGTGCCAGCCCATGGCATCGCGACCATCCCGGTACAGATTGCACAATACCGAGTTAAAGCGCTCTCCAAGCTCCGCTTCCAGGCGGGCCCGTAAATCCTGCAAGACTGCCGGCCACGGCGTTGCCTCCAGCGTGATACCGCTGTAGCTGTAGCGCACCCCTGGATCTGCATACCAGTCAATCAGCCGGGGCTGCATCACTTTCCGACCAAACATCCTTATCGCCTGCTGACGCCATTGGAGCCCGTCACGCAGCGCAATGAATGTGCGGTCCGGCGCCTCCAGGTAGGCGGGCCGGTAATCGAAGCCTGGTGGTAGCGTCACCGGGAAGCAGGCTCCAGACGGGCCAACTGCCGGTCATGCAGCCGGGACAGGCTAAACAAAGCCAGAATTGCGCCGCACAGCGCCCAGAGCATGTCTGACTGCGTATCCCAGACGTAACCCTGGGTCCCAAGGAAAGACTCCGCAGCCGTTGCGCTGAGCAGCGCGGCCCCCCACTCAATCAGTTCATAGAACGCGCTGAATGCCAGGCATACACACACCACCAGAAAACCCAGCCAGCCCCGCCGGGCGACCACGTGCAAGCGGATAAACAACTCACGTGCCACCATTGCAGGCACGAAGCCCTGCGCCAGGTGGCCCAGCTTGTCGTAGTTGTTGCGGGTCCCGCCAGTCATATCCCGTAACCAGTCACCTGCCGGCACTTCGGCATAGGTGTAATGACCACCCACCATCAGGATCAGGCAATGAATCAGGATCAGGACGTACACCAGCGTGGTCAGTGGAAACCGTTGCCGGGTCAGCGTAAGTAAAACCAGCCCCAACAGGGCGGGCATCACCTCCAGCCACCAGGTAAGCCGGTCGTACGGATCGATAGCAGACCAGCCCAGCACCACGAAGAACACAGCGAGCCAGGCGAGCACCCAGGGCGAAAGCCGCAATGAACTCACAAGGTCTGCTCTGACCTCATAAGGCCACTCTCTGTACTTTGCCCGGCTCCGTCCCGCGCATCAGTCGTCCTTGTTGACCCTGACCGCCAGCACATCACACGTTGCACCATGCAAAACCGCATTGGCTGTGGAGCCCAGCAGCAGCTGCACACCCTTTTGGCCATGCGTGCCCAGTACGATGAGCTCAACGCCGTTCTCCTCGGCAAAACGATGTAACTCACGGGCGGGTGAACCACTGAGAAAATGCGTATGATCCGCGCCAATGCCATGGGCCTCGCCCCAGGACTCGAGCTTGGCTTGCAACTCCTTGTGCAAACGCGCTTCCACCTGGTCCATACCGACAAAAACCGGACCATACGGCACCACACCCATATAGACGGCTTCCATGGGCTCCTGGACATAGGCCAGGTGCACTTCCGCTCCGGGCCTGCAAATGGCAAGGGCCCGGTCAATAATGACCCCTGACTCGTCACTGAGATCTACTGCCACCAGAACCTTTGTGTATTCGCTCATCATCACACCTCGTGTTTTATGCTACTTTGATCATAGGCGATGCGCAGATTGTCACTGTTGACGCGCATCAGGAATTTCCAAAAGGATGCCATCAATGAATGATACGACAGCAGCAGCGGACGCACTAAAGGCGCGTCAGACCGAGTTGGAAAAACGCCTCGAGGCCATTCGCAAAGACATGGCGGGCGGCCTGGATGCGGACTCGGCGGAACAGGCCATACAACTGGAAAACTACGAGGTGCTCAGTGAAATCGCCCGGCTCGCAGAAAATGAACTGGCCCAGGTCAAAGAAAAGCTGGGCAATCTTGACCGGGAGTGAACCCGGTCACTTCAGTTTTCAGTCCACCACCGCAATACACTCGATTTCCACCCGTCCATCAAGCGCCAGCCCGTTCACCCCGACCGCGCTACGGGCGGGCTTGTTGACCGGGAAATAGGTCTTATAGACCTCGTTCATGGCTGCCCATTCGTCAATATCCGCCAGAAAAACAGTGCATTTGACGACCTGTTCCAGAGATGAACCATGGCGCTCAAGGGATGCCTTGATGTTTTCCATGGTCTGACGGGTTTCCGGACCAATACCGCCCTCAGCAAGCGCCCGGGTACCAGGTACAACACCCAGCTTACCGGCCAGGTACAGCGTATTGCCGGTGCGGACTGCATCAGAAAAAGGCATGTCCGGATTAGCGCCGAGATACTCAGGCGCATGGTCGGAAGCCGTTACCGGTGACCCGGCGAGGACACCAGCGACACAAGCGGCCAGCAATAACAGTTTTTTCGAGTGAGTCATGTTGCTTTCCTCAATTTCAGATCATGTCAATTTACAATCATGTCGCTTCAAGATCAGGACTTCAGATTTCGCCCTGACGGGCAGCCCTGGCTATATGCTCAGCAGCGCGAAATGCCAGTGCCTGGATGGTCAGCGTCGGCTGTCCGCGGCCGGAAGACACCATGCTTGAACCGTCACAAATAAACAGGTTCTCCACCTCGTGGCTGCGATGGTAAGGATCCACCACCGAACTTGCCGGGTCGGTGCCCATGCGACAGGTTCCTAGCAGGTGCGCATGTGCCGACTGGGGCTCCACCGGCTCCCGCCAGATACGCTGGGCGCCAGCGGCGTCCAGAATCTCGTTTCCCCGATCCTGCAGAAACTGCATCATGGCCAGATCATCATCATGGTCGCGGTAAGTCATCCGCACCAGCGGACGCCCGATGGCATCTTTCGCCGACGGGTCGAGCGTGATGTTGTTGCGTTCCACAGGCACCGAGGTGGTGCTGGAAAGAATGCCCATATGCCGGTTAAAGCCATGACGCACATCACGCTTGAACTGCGCACCCCAGCGCGGGGGGTAGCCGCCCGCCTCGACCAGGGCATTCAGGACCGGCATGGAGTTCACCAGCGGACGGCCGTCCATGCCACCACCGCCATAGAAACCACGTTGCGGGTCGGTGGCATAAAAGTCGTGCACGATGCGTGTGACCTGGATGCTTTTCCAATCGTTCAGCTCGTGCTCGAAATATCCGTGAATGAAGGAGTGGCCATTACCCATCAGGTATTTACCCACCAGCCCGGAACCGTTCGACAGCCCGTCCGGGTGGTTCGGGCCGTCCGACATTAACAACAGGCGTGGCGTTTCCGCACCATTCGCCGCCAGCACAACCGCGCGGGCTTTCTGAGCTTGCTGCTGACCGTCGGCATCCACATACAAAACCTCTTCTACCCGACCGCTTTTACCGGTCTCAATCCGGTACACGGTGGACAGAGGGCGAATTTCGCAACGGCCGGTGGCCACCGCCTCGGGAATCATGGTCGCCAGGGTGGATGATTTGGCATTCATCTCGCAGCCAAATCCGATGCAGAAGCCGCAGTGACTGCATGGCGGACGACCCCGGTAGGGCTGCGACAGAATCGCCATGGGCGCCGGCTGCGGATGCCAGCCCATGGCCAACGCTCCTTTTTCCAGTAAAACGCCCGAGGACTTCACGGGCATCGGCGGCATCGGAAATGGTCGCGAGCGCGGCGCATCAAAAGGCCCTGGTGCACCCGACACGCCGATTTCATATTCGGCTCGCGTGTAATAGGGCTCAAGCTCTTCATAGGTCAGCGGCCAATCGGCGAAACCAGTGCCCGACATGGGCCCAAGCAAGCTGCGTTCCTTGAAGTCCAGGGGCCGCATGCGCCAGTAATTGCCGGAGAAATGCACACTGGAGCCACCCACGGTGCGCGCATAGAGTGCCGCCGGCAAACCGCCATTACCGACCTGGGCTGTCTCGGTGGGATCATGGCGGAACGACTGGGGATCAGCCCATCCCGGGTGCGAGGTCAGATCACCCAGCATCATGTTCTTGACCTCGTCATGGCCAAAGTCTGCGGCGGTGCGATACGGTCCCTGCTCGAGGACGACCACGGCAAAGCCGGCCTGTGACAGCTCCCTGGCCAGCACGCCTCCGGACGCCCCGGAACCAACGATCACAAAATCAACCGGCTCACGCGTCGGGTAACGCTTGGTGGCCTCAGCAGCACTCACGAGAACGCCTCCTCATCGTACAAGGCGTCGTAGTAGCCAAACGGAGGCTGCCAGGCGTGGCGGCTTTCGAAACCGATTTGCGCCCATCCACCCTGGTCAATGTTGCCGCCGTAGCTGGGCAAGGAGAAACAGCCCATCAGGGTCAGAAAATGCACCATCCCAAAGAAAGGTGAGGATTCAATTTCCTCGAGTAGCCCGGTCTGCGCTGCAAAGTCCAGATCATGAAATGACTTGCCAAATGCAAGCCCGGCGCGCTCGTTCAGATCGACCGTACCCGCCTCGATCATGGGCCATGCTTCGGACATGAAACTGCCCGCTGCGAAATCCATAAAATAAACGGCGCCGAGTTCCCGGGCGCCCGGCGTATCATCCGGCGGATAGATCTGATCTGCCATGGCGCCCAGGGTCAACGCCTGTGATGCCGTGATGTGGGCCAGCGACGCCCGGGTTTTCTGCTGTTCATGGGCATGCTCGGCCGCCAACGCGATCTTGCTGAATGGCCAGGCAGCCAGTGCGCCGCCCGCAATCAAGCCCGCTGCTTTGAGAAAGGCCCGCCGCGCATCGTTTTCGACATCATCCATTTTCGGCTCACCGGAATTTCTCATGCACGTCCCT
Source organism: uncultured Gammaproteobacteria bacterium (assembly GCA_942491555.1). Taxonomy (GTDB): domain Bacteria; phylum Pseudomonadota; class Gammaproteobacteria; order Xanthomonadales; family SZUA-36; genus Marinihelvus. Next base: position 126,895 of record CALOBN010000001.1, on the reverse strand, counting down.
CGTGTTGGTTAGTCAGCATAACAGCAGGCTCAAGTTTAAAAGTACTGGACTTGAAAATGCCCGGTTTGCGTGGACTGGGTTTACCAAGACGGGAGCTCATTAACCCGGAAGGAATATCAGCGGCCCAGGAAAGGCTGTGGCATCAACTCCTGAACAGTCCAGGAAAGCACCTCGTCCGAATCACAAAACGACACCACCACAGCGTCAGCATGCATGAGTTCAACCATGACCTGGCGACAGGCGCCACAGGGCGGCAGCGGTTGCTCGCCGGCCAGGTAAATTACGAGGCGGTTTACTTCACCTGGCTTGATGCCCGCCGCGACTGCCGAACCCAGGGCGTTGCGTTCCGCGCACTGGGTGAGCCCGTAGGAAGCACTCTCAAGATTACAGCCTGCAAACTCGGCCCCACGGCCGGTCGCCAGGGCCGCACCGACATGAAAACCACTGAAGGGCGCATGTGCATGCGCACTGACTGCACGAGCAGCCGGACCCAGCTGTTTGAGGATGGATTTGGTTTCCGGGGGTACGGTCACGCCGATGCCGCCTCACCGAGGAGTGCATCCAGAACAATATGGGCGACTTCGCCAAACGCGGCCTGACGCTGTGCGGGACTGAAATGCAGTGCGCTCGGCAGTACATCACTGACCGTCAACAGGGTCGCAGCGCGACGTCCGTGCTCGCGTGCCAGGGCGTACAGTGCGGCCGTCTCCATATCCAGGGCCAGTACACCCAGGCCTGTCAGCCGGGCCGTAAAATCCTTGTCCGGATGGTAAAAATAATCTGTCGAAAACACATCGCCGGTGTGTACCGTCAGACCGCCGGCCCGGGCCTTCGCATGCACGGCCTGCAACATGTCAAAATCCCCTGCCGGGGCATAATCCCAACCGCCAAAACGCTGCCGGTTCATTGACGAGTCTGTACTCGCCGCAGTGGCCAGGACCAGGTCACCCAGCTGCATATGTTCATGCAAGGCGCCACAGGTACCAACGCGTACAATTCGTTGAACACCGAAATCAGCAAACAGTTCGTGGGCATAAATGCTGATGGAAGGCATGCCCATCCCCGAACCCATGATGGAAACCGGCTTGCCTCTCCAGGATCCGGTAAACGCGAGCATGTTGCGAACCGAGTTGACCTGGCGGACATCGTCCAGGGCGCTCTTAGCCAGGGCCTGGGCGCGCAGGGGATCTCCCGGCATCAGGACCAACTCGGCAAAGTCTCCGGGATTCGCTTCGATATGAGGTGTTGTCATGGGCTAAAGCTCTCAATGGCTGCCGGCTAGCTTAACCGCTCGTGAGCCGCCGGTGAATCGTGGGCGGCAACTGGCCTGGCGGCTGCCCGGTAATCTCTACCGCGCCAAGGACGCCCTGTATGGCGAGCGCGGCATCGGCTGGTGATGCCGCGTGTACCAGGGCTAACGGTTCACCCGCCTCAAGCCGCTGGCCAAGGCAGGGTAATTTACTCAAGCCCACAGCAGGATTGATCGTTTGATCCGCGCGCACTCTTCCCCCGCCAAGCTGACCAACAATACGCCCCAGTGCCCGCGTGTCGATGGTGGTGACGAATCCCGGGACTGGAGCCTCAACGAAATGTTGCTCGGCGGCTTCGGCCAGGTAATAGTCCGGCCGCTCCACGATGTCAGCCGGGCCGCCCTGCAAAGCAACAAGCCGCGCAAACCGTTCTGCCGCCTCGCCGGAATGCAGGGCCTGTTCTAGCCGTTCATGGGCACGCAAGGGCTCTTTTTCCAGACCACCGATTGCCAGCAGCTCAACGCATAAACCAAAAATCACCTCGGCAAGACGTGGATTCGGTTGCTCTCCCCGCAAAAACGCGATCGCCTCGGCCACCTCCAGCGCATTACCGGCTGAACTTGCCAGCGGCTGATTCATGTCAGTCAGCAGCGCTGTGCAGCCGAGTCCGGCTTTTTCAGCAACATCGACAATAGCCTGGCCCAACGCGGCGGCCTCGTCACTGTCCTTCAAAATAGCACCATTACCGGTTTTGATGTCCATCACCAGACCATCAAGACCTTCCGCGAGTTTTTTCGACAGGATGGATGCCACGATTAAAGGCTGGCAGCTTACCGTGGCGGTCACATCGCGGGTCGCGTACATTCTCTGGTCTGCCGGTGCCAGACCAGCACCCTGCCCGATCATGACAAAACCGGTCTCGCGTACACAGCGCTCAACCAACTCACGGGGTGGATTGACATCAAAGCCCGGAATGCTCTCAAGCTTGTCCAGGGTCCCCCCGGTATGACCGAGGCCGCGGCCCGATATCATGGGTATGTAGGCACCGCAGGCTGCCATGAGTGGCGCCAAAACAAGACTCACCAGGTCGCCGACACCGCCCGTGGAATGCTTGTCGAGCACCGGACCCGGCAAATCGGGCCATTCAAGGACAGTTCCGGAGTCACGCATTGCCAGGGTCAGGTCGGTCTGCTCGCGCGTGTTCATGCCGCGACAATAAACCGCCATTAAAAATGCACCGAGCTGCGCGTCGTCAACCGTCCCCTGCGCAACCCCATTGATAAATGCCCGCAAACCATCGCGATCGATGACGCCGCCGTCACGTTTGCAGCGAATGATTTCAACTGGATTCATGGGCGGTCTATCACAATTTTTGCTGTTCCCGGCCGGCGGGATATTGTTAACCCGGCAGCACGCAGAGCGACAGTGCGGACCAGGGGGTTAATTGGCGTCGCCGTGGACCACCAGGCTTGGCATGCCGCTCATTCGACCACAGCCGGGCGCTTACGGAAAACCAGGAACAACTCGATGACACCGGCGGTCAGGAGGCCGATACCAAACAGCTCCGTACTTTCTTCCGCCGCCGTCTTCACTACCCGCATGTACCTCTCTTCCATCACCGCTTGCCAGAAACTGGTCCGGCCAAAAAACCGAGAAAAGGCCATGGCGGTAATTCCAGCGATCAGAATGCCCATCGGCAGCGTATGCGCAACGCGTCCAGCCTGCTGAATGAGCGTTTCACGATGGCGTATGAGTATCCACACCAGGCCGGCAGCCAGGACAGATACCGGCCATTTCCAGAAACCATGCGGTAGCCACATCTCGAGGATCTGATCGTTTTCACGGATCATCAGGCCCGCAAAGGCAATTGACATGGCGCCGGCCAGCACACGCCACTGAGGATAACGCCAGGCAGCGTACGCCAGGATCAGCACGCACAGCGTCAGCAAAGTGGTATGCGAAATTTCGACGTAGCCGAGCTCGGTAAACTTTTCATAGGTACCCATCGTCACCGCCTCAAACAAGGCCAGATGCGCCAGGGCACTTGCCAACAGGCCATAGGCCGTCAGGCGGAGAATTAATTGGACCACTTGGGGACTCCCCCATGAACGATGTAAGATTTTAGGCTATTGGCACACCGTTCACCAAGAGTGTCGACAAACTCCTGCAATCGTCAGACACCCCCGGGGATTAATGGACTATCCACATTTGCTGTAACCGCAGGAAAGGCAGGTGGCGCAGTTATCCATGACCACCACGGCCTTTGTGCTGCACTTGTGACAAAGCGTTGCCGAGGCCGGGTACCCGGATTCCTCTCCGGCCGACGGACCTGCGTCTGTCAGCGTTTTTTCTGCGAAGGCCACGGCCTCGGCACGCTTTTGATCGAGCAGCAGTTGCTGCTGTTCCGACATTTCCTCTTTTTCCATGAGGCCGATTTTTTGCAGATGGTGTTCGATAACCGCACCGATCTCTGCAATGATCGACGGCATGAACTTGCCCCCGGGCTTGAAGTATCCGCCCTTTGGATCGAACACCGCCTGCAGTTCCTCAGACAGGAAAGTAACATCACCACCCTTGCGGAACACGGCCGACATCAGCCGGGTCAGGGCCACAATCCACTGAAAGTGATCCATGTTCTTCGAGTTGATGAATATCTCGAAGGGACGACGCTGCTCGTGCTCGGTCCCCTGGTTCAGAATAATGTCGTTGATGGTCACATACATGGCGTGATCATCCAGCGGCGTCTTGATCTTGTAGGTAGAGCCTTCCAGCGCATCGTAACCCTCAGGTCGTTGCACCTGCTCGGTCATGCGGATCACTTTTGCCGAAGTACGGCCCCCGGCCGGTGGCGACTTTTCCTTGGCGCTCTCGCCTCCCTTGGAGACTTCATAACCAACGATTTTCGAATTGATTTTTATGGACATTGTGTTGCTCTCTATTAGGCCGTGGTATCCGGCCCTGATCGTTTTGCGGTCACGTGATGGTTAAGAACCTTTTTAACGCGGTCTAGAATTTGCCGTAATAGCCTTCTTTCAGTGCATCGTAAAGATTGGCCGCGGTATGGGTCTCACCGTCGTACTCGATCTCCTCGTTGCCCTTAACCTCCACCACCTTGCCGTCATCCAGTACGAATCGGTAGGTCGTGTTTTCCAGGTCCTGTTCTTTGACCAGGACACCCTGGAAGGCCTCCGGGTTAAAGCGGAAGGTTGTGCACCCCTTGAGCCCCATGCTGTGGGCGTAGGTATAGATATCCTTGAAGTCTTCGTAGGGATATTCGGTGGGCACATTGGCCGTTTTCGAAATACTGGAATCCACCCAGCGCTGCGCCGCAGCCTGGATATCCACGTGCTGCTTTGGTGAAACGTCATCTGCTGCGACGAAGTATTCCGGTAACCCGGCTGCCGGATCTTCTGAAAACGGCATGGAATCCGGATTGACCAGGTGACGGTAGGCGAGCAATTCGAAGCTGAAAACCTCAACCTTCTCTTTGGTCTTGCGGCCCTCGCGAATCACATTGCGACTGTAGTGATGCGCAAAACTGGGCTCAATACCGTTAGAAACATTGTTCGCCAGAGACAGGGAAATCGTTCCGGTAGGCGCAATAGAGGTGTGGTGCGTAAACCGGGCACCGGTTTCCGCCAGGGCTTCCACCAGTCCAGGTACAACCTCGGCAATACGCTGCATATAGCGACTGTACTTGGCGTGCAGCACCCGGCCGGGAATCTGGTCACCGACCTTATAGCCATCAGCCTGCATCTCGGGTCGCTTACGGAGCATTTCGCCCGTAACCTCGAATGATTCTTCCATGATGGGCGCCGGACCTTTCTCCCGGGACAGTTCCAGGGCCTCTTCCCAGCCGGCAATCGCCATTTCGCGGGCAACCTGATCGGTGAAGGTGACGGATTCTTCCGAGCCGTACTTCATACCCAGCAGGGTCATGGTCGAACCCAGCCCCAGAAAGCCCATGCCATGGCGCCGTTTACGCGCTATCTCATCGCGCTGCTTACCCAGGGGCAGGCCATTGATTTCAACAACATTATCCAGCATGCGGGTGAAAATCTTGACCACCTTGCGGTACTCATCCCAGTCAAACCGCGCTTCATCAGTAAACGGGTGCTCGACAAACCGTGACAGGTTCACCGAGCCCAGCAGGCAAGCGCCGTAAGGGGGCAGTGGTTGTTCACCACAGGGATTGGTCGCGCGGATGTTTTCGCAGAACCAGTTGTTGTTCATTTCGTTGATCCGGTCAACCAGGATAAAACCGGGTTCGGCAAAATCGTAGGTGGAACTCATGATCATGTCCCACACGCGGCGCGCCGGTATCGTTTTGAAGATGCGACACGCAACGAGGCCGTCTTCGCGGGTCACGTAATCTTCACTCAGCGGCCATTCGCGCCACTGGACCTGAAGCGGATCCTCCAGGTCGACTTCGTCTGCTTCGGCAGCCGACACCGGAAATGCCAGTGGCCAGTCATCGCCATCGCGAACCGCCGCCATGAACTCGTCGGTAATCAGCAGTGAGCAGTTGAACTGGCGCAGCCGGCCATCTTCACGCTTGGCCCGAATGAATTCCATGACATCCGGATGACCGACTTCGAAGGTCGCCATCTGGGCACCGCGGCGACCGCCGGCGGAGGACACGGTGAAACACATCTTGTCGTAGATATCCATAAAGCTCAGCGGACCGGAGGTGTAGGCCCCGGCACCTGACACATACGCACCTTTCGGACGCAGCGTGGAGAATTCGTAGCCGATGCCGCAGCCGGCCTTCAGGGTCAGGCCCGCTTCATGAACCTTGTCCAGGATGCCGTTCATGGAGTCCGTAATGGTTCCCGAAACCGTGCAGTTGATGGTCGAGGTAGCAGGTTTGTGCTCCTGGGCGCCGGCATTGGAGGTAATCCGGCCGGCCGGAATCGCGCCGCGACGCAGGGCCCAGAGAAACTTCTCATGCCACTCTTCGCGCAGTTCCTTGGTTTTTTCCACATTTGCAATCGCTCGCGCGACACGCTGGTAAGTGTCATCGATATCCTTATCGATGATCTCGCCGATTTTTGATTTCAGGCGGTATTTTTTGTCCCAGATATCCAGGGACGCATCCTGCATGGGAATTGCAGTCGAATCAGATAGTGAGGCCTCAACTTGGACGCTGCTCATGAACTCTCTCACGTAATTGTATGGTTTTATTTATCTTCAATGCACAAGTCATTGTGCCTTGACCCCTAACTGGACACAAGATGTTGTGTCAGCGCCGCCCAAGATTACGCGCGAGTCCCGGGTGTGTCAAATGGTTCAGCTGCATGCCTCGGGGATGGATATTGAGGCGGAATTCGCGCCTAAAATCGGCGGCTTAAGTAGCAATGCGAGGCTTTTCTTCCGGACGAAGTACCCGTATCCGGGCGTAAAAGCCCTGCCTGGCGGGCCTTCGCTTTATCGCATTTTTATTCATGGCGTGGTTGGGCTACGCTTTCGCGATGTTTCACGTCGTACTTTTTGAGCCGGAAATCCCCCCGAACACGGGCAATATCATGCGCCTGTGTGCCAACACCGGCGCCAGACTTCACCTGGTCAAGCCGCTTGGTTTCAGTCTCACGGAAAAAGCACTCAGGCGCGCCGGGCTGGATTACCGCGATCAGGCCGTGGTCACACTGCATGAAAACTGGGATGCACTGCTGCAGGCGTTACCGGGCAAACGCGTGTTTGCCATGACCACCAGGGCCACTCGACGCTACAGCGACGTGCGCTTTGAAGGTGAGGATGTCCTGTTATTTGGGCCGGAAACACGCGGGCTTCCTGATGCGCTGCTGTCCAGTGCAAGCATTACCGAAAAACTCAGGCTTCCCATGCAAGCGGAAAGCCGCAGCCTTAACCTGTCCAACGCGGTTGCGGTGACCTTGTTTGAAGCATTACGTCAGAATTCATTTCCCGGACTGCAATAAGCCCACAACGCCCGACCGGAAGGTTATTCTTCGAGGCGTCAGTCCGTTTCCGGCTTCTGCTGCCGGGCGAGTAAGCGTTTGACTCCTTCGACGGGATCCCAGCCCTCGTGGATGATCCCGTAGACCTCCTCGGAGATAGGCATGCTCACCTTGAACTGCCCTGCCAGGCGATGAACTTCGGCGGCTGTTCCTACCCCTTCAACAACCTGGCCGATTTCATCCACAGCCTCCTGCACACCGGAGCCACGACCCAGGGCAAGCCCCAGGCGGCGATTTCTCGACGCATCACCGGTACACGTCAGCACCAGGTCGCCCATCCCGGCCAGGCCGGTAAGCGTTTCGGGCTGTGCGCCCATGGCTTCGCCCAGGCGCATCATCTCGGCCAGCCCCCGGGTGACCAATGCCGCTCGGCAGTTGTCTCCCAGTTCCATGCCATCGGAGATTCCGGTGGCCACGGCGAGCACGTTTTTAACCGCACCGCCCAGTTCCGCACCGACCAGATCAGAGCTCGTGTAAGCACGAAAGCTGCCTCCATGCAGAGTGCGGGCAACCAAATCACCGAAGGCTTCACTGTTTGAAGCCACCGTCACCGCAGTCGGCAGATTTCTGGCGACCTCTTTGGCGAAGGAAGGACCGGTCACCGCGGCGAGCCCTTTCTCAGGACCCAGCAAACCCGCTGCAACCTCGTGCAGAAGGCGTCCGGTACCCGGTTCAAAACCCTTGCAGGCCCAGGCAACGCCGGGTTGGTGACGCATTTGCGGGGCAATGGATTCGAGCAGTGAACCAAAGGCATGACTGGGGGTGGCGATCAGCACGTAATCGCTGGCGGCAATCGCTTCGCTCAGATCACTAACGACCTGGAGACCTACAGGAAAAGCAAGGCCCGGGAGAAAACGTTGGTTTTCACCCCGGGCCTGCATGTCATCTACCTGTTCCGGGCTGCGCGCCCAGAGCAGGCATTGATTACCATTTCGCGCCAACTGCATGGCCAGCGCCGTTCCCCAGGAACCGGCACCGAGCACCGCGATGGTGCGCCGCGAATCAGGCATCAGAGTCAGGCGTTACCCTGTACTTCCATGTCGCCCTGTCCCTGTTGGGCCTGGGCTTCACGCAGACGCTGCTGGTATACCTGATCGAAATTGATCGGCTGCAGAACCAGTGGCGGGAAACCGCCATCAGCAACCAGACCGGTGATGGTTTTCGCCGCATACGGGAACAAGGTGTGCGGACAGAGCGTATTGAGCACAGCCTGCTGCTGCGCAGCTTCCAATCCACCAATCGCGAAAATTCCCGCCTGGTGCACTTCAGCCAGATAGGCCGTCTTCTCTCCGGAAGTCGCAGTCACGGTGACCGTCAGAACCACTTCGAAGAGTTCGTCTTCAATGTTGTTAACCCGCTGCGCGAGGTTCATCTTAATTTCCGCTGCACCGTCTTCCTTGAAGACCTGTGGCGCGTTAGGGAGTTCGAAAGACACATCCTTAACGTATATTTTTTGCAGTTGGAAACGGGCGTTGGTCGCCTCAGGCGCTGCTGCTGCAGCTGGTGCTTCGCTGGCACCGGGAACTTCGTTCTCTTTATCAGACATATTGGCTTTCTCAGTTCAGTTGGGAAAATAGCCAGTGAGATCAGTCACTGCCGGGACGAACGCATCGCCATGGCCGCTAAGTATCGCACTTGACCCCGATTGCAACCAGTCGCCCTAGCGACGGGTCACGGGAAAATTATCGCTGACCCACTGGGCCATGCCGCCACGCAGCACTGCCACGTTCTCAGCGCCCTGCTTAACCAGGGCCGTAGCCGCCTGGCCGGCGGTCTGGCCCGTCTTGCACGCAACCAGAACAGGCTTGCTGATAAGCTTAACCACGTCCGGGTCAGGATCTTTAAAACGTGACAGGGCAATGTTACGCGCATTCAGAATATGACCCTTACTAAAGTCTGCAGCCGGCGACACATCCACGATGGCCGCCCCATTCTGATTGATAAACGCGACTGCCTCGTTGGGCGAGAGCATTTTGAAGCCCTGGCCGCGACGGGTGAACTCCGTCACCAACAGGGTCAGGGCAACAGCCACAAAACCTGCCACCAGCAGGAAATGGTTTCCGGCGAACTCCACGAATTGCTGCATGCAGGTACCTCTGTGATAATGCGCTGTCGGCTTGCGTCGCCTGCTAAGGTGGTGGCGCAAGTTGGGAATTCAAGTCGCCAATAGCCACTTAACCCGGGTTATAAACGGGTCACGAAGACCAGGTCACCCAGAGAGCCACATGCAACGCAAACCCCTTCTTCTCATGATCCTCGATGGCTGGGGCCATCGCGAACCCGGCCCGGATAACGCAATCAGCCTGGCAAACACACCCACCTGGGACCGACTCTGGAGCGAACAGCCCCACAGTCTGCTGGAAACCTCGGGCGCGGCTGTGGGCTTGCCGCCCGGACAGATGGGGAATTCCGAGGTCGGGCATATGAATATCGGTGCCGGACGTATCGTCTACCAGGAGTTCACGCGCATCTCCCGGGCCATCGAGACCGGTGAGTTCTTCGACAATCCGGTGCTTTGCGAATCGGTCGACCGGGCCCGCGCTAAAGGGGGCACCGTCCACATCATGGGCCTTCTGTCCCCTGGCGGTGTCCACAGTCACGATGAACACTTTCAGGCCATGGTGCGGCTGGCGGCCGGTCGAGCGCCGGGGCCCATCCGCGTCCATGCCTTTCTGGATGGCCGCGACACTCCACCACGCAGCGCGACTGAATCGCTGCAGGCAATGGGAGCCTTGCTGGATTCAATTGAAGATGCTGAATTTGCCACCCTGTGCGGTCGCTATTTCGCCATGGACAGGGATGAACGCTGGGACCGGGTTGAACGGGCCTGGAATGCCCTGGTGAACGGGCGGGCTGAATACCACTATGAAAATGCCCTCGAAGCACTCAATGCCGCTTATGCACGCGGTGAGAACGATGAATTCGTCAGCCCCAGTGTCGTTGGCAATTTCACGGGCATGCAAGATGGTGACAGCGTCATATTCGTGAATTTCCGGGCCGATCGGGCCCGCGAACTCAGCCGGGCCTTCGTTGAGCCCGACTTTGCAGGCTTTCCACGGCAGGCTCCCGCCCTTGCCGCCTTTACCGGCATGACCGAGTACCTGGCTGGTTTGCCCATGAACGTGGCCTTCGCGCCAGACACGCTTCCCGACCTGTTTGGCGAGATGGTGGCGCGGGCGGGCCTGCGTCAACTGCGCATCGCCGAAACCGAGAAATACGCGCATGTGACTTTTTTCATGAACGGCGGTGTTGAAAAGCCTTTTGCGGGTGAAGAGCGCCGCCTGATTCCCTCACCGCAGGTCGCAACCTATGATCTGCAACCACAGATGAGTGCGCCGGAGTTGACCCGCCAGCTCGTCGAAGCCATCGGCTCGGGCGATTTTGATGTCATCCTGTGCAACGTGGCGAACCCGGACATGGTGGGCCACACCGGCAGCCTTGCGGCAGCCATCAGCGCCGTTGAGGCTGTGGACCAGTGCCTGGCCGCGGTTTGCGACGCGCTCGACGCGGTCGGCGGCGAGTTATTGATCACGGCAGACCACGGTAATGTGGAGCAAATGGCTGATATCGAAAGCGGCCAGGCACACACTGCACACACCACCAACCCGGTTCCGTTCGTATTCCGCGGCCGTGACATAGAACGCATCAAGGATGGCAGCCTGCAAGACCTGGCACCGACCATGCTGCTGCTGCTGGGTATCGGGCAGCCTGTCGCCATGACCGGAAAACCCTTGCTTGTGCTGGCGGAACCACACTGAAGCAGAACCTGAAACACCCCCGGTACGCGAACTTTGGACGCTGGGTCCTGCTGCTGATGATGATCAGCAGCGCCCCGCTTGCGGCAGACGAGCGCAGCGACGCAGAAAGCCGATTAAAAGAGTTAAGCGAGGAGATCAGTCAACTACAGGCCGTCCTGGAACAGAACCGGGGCGACCTGTCACGTGAACTGCAGGCCTTGCGAGCGCTCGACCTGGACATTCAGACCAATGCCCGAAGCCTGGCGCAGGCTGCTGAAGCGGTGCAAACCCAGGAAGCGCAAGTGCGGCGCCTGGAGTCAGAGCAGGCCGCTTTCCTGCAACAACTGGAACGCCGCGAAGATGCGCTTTCCCGCCAGGTGCTCGCAGCCTGGCGCCTGGGGCGCGAGTCGCGCCTCAAATTGATCCTGAACCAGGATGACCCCGCAAGGCTGGGGCGCCTGCTGGCTTACTATGATTATCTTGGGCAGGCCCAGGGCGATCAGATTCGCGAGCTTCGGGACGCCCTGGTGCAGCTTGATCGCATGCGGGCCGACATCGATCTTGAACTTGCGACGCTTGCCGGCGTCAAAGAACGCTTTGAAGAAGAGCGTTTGGCACTCAGCGAGCAACGTGACGAGCGGTCCGACCTGCTGGCCCAACTGGAGCAGGACATTTCCGGGGACGCAGCACGTCTTGAGGAACTGGAGCAGAACCGGGCCGATCTTGAGACCCTGCTTGAGCAGCTCGATGATGCGCTGGCCGATATTCCCAGTGATATGGGTACCAGAAAGCACCCTGCCGAGCTGCGCGGGCAGCTTGCCATGCCTACCCAGGGGCGCGTACTGCAGGCTTTTGGCCAGCAACGCGCTGCCGGAATGACCTGGCAGGGTTGGTTGATTGGGGCACCCGCGGGACAGACTGTCCAGGCCATCGCTTATGGCCGCGTGGCCTATGCAGACTGGTTACGTGGTTATGGACTTCTGTTGATTGTGGATCATGGTGATGGCTTTATGAGCCTGTACGGTCAGAACGAGAGCTTACGGGCCGATGTCGGCGACTGGGTGGAGCCCGGAGAGGTAATTTCGACCATCGGCACAGGTACCGACCGGCGGCAAGGGCTGTATTTCGAACTGCGCCGGAAGGGCAAGGCGGTTGACCCGGCGGGCTGGATCAAGCGTTGAGCAACAGGAGAACGTGCCATGTTTAAACCGAGCTGCCCACCCCGGGCGGCGTACTTTTTTCTGCGTCTTGCCGCCGTTGCTGTGCTGTATACCGGACTGGCCGGCACGCTTGTGAGCGCCGATGAATCTGCCGGAACCCCGGCAACGCCCGCACTTAGCCTCGACGAGTTGCGCACCTTCAGCGATGTCTACAATGCCGTGCGCCGCAATTATGTGGATCCGGTTTCTGATGCAGACCTGCTTGATGATGCCCTGCGCGGCATGGTGCAGGATCTGGATAAGTATTCCAGCTACCTCAGCCCGGACGAGCTTCAGCGTTTTAATGAGGACGCCAGCGGCCAATATGGCGGGATTGGTGTCACGCTCGAGGTTCGCCAGCAACGGTTGATCGTCGAAGACGTAGTCGAGGACGGCCCTGCCTGGGCCGGTGGCATCAAGAACGGTGACTTGATTCTGGAAGTCGACGCGCAAGCGGTTAAGGGGCGCGCCCTGACCGAGTCCATGAATGCACTACTGGGCGCGCCAGGAAGCCGTGTCACTGTGAAGGTGCGCAGCGGCATGGACCGGCCGCGGGATGTGGAGCTCACGCGCGCGAACATTCCCACGCCCAGCGTTCAGGGCAGCCTGATCGATAAAGACATTGCGCTGCTGCAGATCACTGGTTTTAACCTGCGCACGGCGGATGAGACCGAAGTGGCGCTTTTGCAGATCATGGAGGAGTCCGGCGGTGCATTGAGCGGCGCGATTATTGACTTGCGCAATAATGGCGGCGGGTTGGTCCAGGCCGCCACGCTGATCGCCGATGGATTCCTTGAGTCCGGTCTGGTCGTTTATACCCAAGGGCGCTATGCCGCCAGCCAGATGGAGTATTTTGCCGAACCCGGGCAGTGGGTTTCGCCGTTGCCGCTGGTGATCCTGGTCAACGGCGCCAGCGCGTCGGCCTCGGAAATCCTCGCCGGGGCCCTGCAGGACCATCGCCGCGCCCTCATTGTCGGCAGCGAGACCTTCGGCAAAGGAACCGTTCAATCCCTTCTGCATTTACGCAATGGCTCAGGTCTGAAATTGACCACTGCACGCTATTACACAGCTGCCGGCCGCAGCTTTGATCAGACCGGCATCACACCCGACATCGTTCTCGAGGACCCGGATTTTGACGCCGAGGATCCAGACGACGATGCCGGCGTTCAGCGGGCACTGGAACTAATTCGCGACGGTCTCGCGCCAGGGCTGGCACAACCGCTTGCGGCGGCAGCGCCCTGAGCCGGTCTTCGCGTTCAGGTGGCGGGCACGCTGCAGCGCTGCAAATACATCTCAGATATTTGGGCGCGCCGGCGGGGTCAGCGGGAACGGCGTGACCTTCTCACCACTCTCGCGGTCTCTGATGATGGCTTTGCCCTTGTGACGCACCTGCTCGACACGCAATACACCATGCAGGGGGACGTGCAACACCTCAACGTCGGCAAACTCCTCGCGAATTTTTTCTTCTGTAGGGTCAACCACCACGGCATCACCACTGTCGAAAATCATCCCGGAAATTTCAAGAAAGCCCCACAGTGAACTGGTGCTGACTGAGCTGCAGAACACCTCATACACCCTGCCGTGATTATGAAACGCTACCCTGTAAAGAATATCCTTGGCCATTTTTTGTCCAAACTCCTGCCCGCAGTACGGGTCTTTGTCAGGGACCCAAAGGAAGCGGTTTAAATTAAGGGGCGCATCGGCAAACCTCAGTTTCCGGAGCGTCCATGAACCTCTCTGGAACCTGACCGCGCTGCCATCAGGGCACGCGCCAACAACGCATAGCTCAGACCGAGAGCAAAACCTGCCAGGTGAGTCCACCACGCCATGGCACCAGAAATGGGGCCGAACAGCGAATAAAGCAACTGCAGCGCGAACCAGGAACCGACCACCAGCAAGGTTGGCAGACGCACGAATTCGACAATCAGGCCAAGCGGCAAATAAAGGCCGATTCGCCGGGCCGGATACAGGCCTGCGCAGGCCCCAACCACGGCGGAGACCGCGCCACTGGCACCGATCACCGGCAGATCGACGTCTGGCAGGCGCAGGGCCAGAATCAGGTGTGCCAGGATGCCGCCACCGAAGAACACCACGGCAAGCGAGAGCGGTCCGGTGCGCCGCTCAACTGGCATACCAAACACCCAGAGATAGGCCAGGTTGCCAATCAAATGCAGCCAGCTTGAATGAAATAACAGGGATCCAGCCAGGGCCAGCCATCCCTCCTGCCGGGTCCCGGCCAACAGGCTGGCGATATGTGCGGGATTCGCACCAATGACTTCAATAATAACGACCTGGCGCTGGGTATCGAGAAAGGCAAACAGGACGCCGATCACAAGACACACGCAGCACAGCGTCAGGGTCATCCACGGGAAGCCCGCCCGGGTGCTGTCAGGATGAGTGATCGGGCTGGTGTTCACCGGGCTGGTGGGCGAAGCCGCTCAGCGCTGGGTAACGAAAAAGCGATAGGCGTTGTATCGGAAGATTGCCCGATCCCGCAGAATCGTCAGCAAGCGAACGTCGTTGCCAAACATATCGCCAACCTTATAGCGCTTGCCGCCCATCAGTATGAAACGGTTTGCGGGTACCTCGTCATAAACCAGCACGGTGATTTTGAATTGCGGCAGCTGGTTGCGCACCGTCTCCGGTAATTGCCAGTAGCTGATAACGCCATTGTCATCGCGCGTATCGCCCGTTGCTGGCGCAGTGCTGTTCTGGACGCTGACCGGTTCGGCGACAGTCTTTTCAGCCGGCGATGGCAATGGCGACCGGGCTGATGAGGAATCACTTATGGTCCCTGCATCGGTTGTGGCAGCACCCGGCGGGGAGCCAGCGACCGGGGGAGAGCTTGCTGCCGGATCAGCCGCTGCTGCCGGAACCGCTGCGCCAGAGGCTGCCTGATAGGGTCGATAACCGCTCAGGGACTCAACCGGCGAACGTGGCCGGGTATCCGCCCGTGGCGCTGGCTTTGCCCCGGCCCCGCTCAAGGCACCAGCCGTGTTCGCCTCGCTGGCAACCTCATCAACCGGACTCAGCGGGCCGACCGCTGGCGTCCCTGACAGATCCGGCGGGGCCTCGCTGGGCACAACCCCGGTTTGTGATGTCTGCCCGGATGATGTCTGCGCCGTGCTATTCACACCCGTAACTGGCGGTTCCTGCCCGTCCTGCAGAAAAGTACGCCACGCCATGTAGCTTCCCGTCACCAGCAGCACAATTATGCCGGCAACGACCGCTGGCAAAAGCCAGCCTGGACGTCGCGGCTCGTAAATCATCGGTTCCGCGCCGTGAATATCCGGGGCGGTGCCAAGCTTTTTCTGTTGCTCGGATTTACGCAGGGCATCCAGCAGTATCGACATGCTCAGCCCTCCCCTTCCACGTCCGTAAGCAAACGTGGTTCCTGGATGGAATAACGCATCAGGTAGAGCAAGGTCTTCGGGCCAACAATACCATCTGCATCCAGCCCGTTGCGGCCCTGAAATTGGACGAGCCACCGTTCAAAAGCTTCATCAAATTGAGTCCCTCCGACGAATGGCTCCGGCGTCCTTGTAGCGAGCTGAACTACCCGCTCGACCGGCTCACCGCTGTCACCCAGGCCAATCTCCCGTGGCCAGTCAGCAGCCTGGGGCCAGGCCACCAGGAAATCGCCATACCAGTGCGCCTCGATATCATCACGCCTGACCACGCTGCGCGCCGTATCGACACCGACCAGTAAGCGCTCTGCTTGCATACCGGTGAGCAAAAGATGGGATTTTTCCAGCGGACTCCCCGCGCCCTGGAGAATAAGGATAACAGGCAGCCCAAGCTGACGAATACGCAACCAGTTGCCCTGATCCTCGACACAGGCAAACCCCAGGCCGTCACGGCCCTGGCAAGTCGCCTGCAACAGGGCTGCATCAGCGCTGCGTCCCCAGAGGTCGGCCAGGCCTTGCCAGGCGCGCAGGTCCTGTTCCTCGAACCACTCCTGCCCCGGTATCAATTCCGGTTCTGATTCAGCTTCCAGCGCAACTGTCTGCGCCGCATAAGACATCCCGGCGGGGTCCACTGCGGGTGATCCTTCTTGCACATTAATGACCACACCATTGCCCGGCGCCGAATCCGTTGGGGTGGATGGCGGATCCTGCACAAGGGTGTCGGGCTCTGTTTCGCGCGTTGCCGCAGCTGTCCGCACCGCGGGAGCCACCGGCGATGTGTCTCCGGCAAGTGCCGGCTGATCGCGTTGATCAGGCGCTGTCTCCGGCGTGCTGCGCACAAACGGTTTTGCCTCATTTCCCGCCTGAATATCGGCCACGCCGTCTGCCTGCTCACCTTGCGTGAGCCATTGCCCGGCGGCCAGGCCAAGGGCAAGGACCAGCACCGCGGCGATTCCCAGCCCTGCATAACGGCGCCAGCGGAGCGCGCCGACACCCGGCTCACCAAGCTGAATCTCATCGGCGGCCGCATTGACCAGCGCCGCATCAATACGTTCCTTTTCGCCGGCAAAACCCGCTGCCAGCGACCGGTCTGCAATGATATTAACCAGCCGTGGAACGCCCTGGGAGCGCTGATAAAGGGCTTTGAGACCGGATCTGGAAAAGGGATTGCGGCTGGCACCGGCCACCGCCAGGCGATGTCCCACATAACGCGCGGTATCTTCCGGGCCCAGCGGCGTCAGGTGATAGCGGGCAGTAATTCTCTGGGCGAGCTGGCGCAGGCTTCGCCGCTGCAGCAACTCGCGGAGCTCCGGCTGACCGAGCAGAATAATCTGCAGGAGCTTTTCCTTGCTGGTCTCCAGGTTGGTCAGGAGCCGCACCTGCTCCAGTGATTCGATACTCAGGTTTTGCGCCTCATCGATCAGCAGCACAACCCTTCCGCCCTGCGCATGGGTGTGCAGCAGATAACCATTCAGGCGGTCTACCAGGCCCTTGGAGCTGCCCTCAACGCCAACCGTGGAAATACCCAGCTCCTCACAGATGGCCTCGAGCATTTCAATCGGGTTCATCAAAGGGTTGAGAATCAGTGCAATCTGGGTTTCCGCAGGCACCTGCTCCAATAGCGCGCGGCACAGGGTGGTTTTGCCGGTACCCACCTCGCCGGTCAATTGTACAAAGCCACCACTCCCCGATTGACCCACGCCGTACAGCAGGTGCGCCAGGGCATCCCGGTGACGCCCGCTCAGGTACATAAAACCCGGATCCGGCGTAATGGAGAACGGTGCCTCTTGCAGGCCGTAATAATTCAGGTACAAGTCAATTTCCCAGGGGACAGTCCTTCATGGGTCAATCTTCCAGGGCCAGCAGGCTTGCATTGCCGCCGACCGCTGTTGTGTTGACCGTGAGCGTTCGTTCTGTGGCGAACTTCAACAGGTAATGTGGACCACCAGCTTTCGGTCCGGTTCCCGAAAGCCCCTCGCCACCGAAGGGCTGCACGCCAACCACGGCGCCCGTCATGGTGCGGTTGACATAGCAATTGCCAACCCTGACCCGGCCTGCAATGTAACGTTGCAGTGTCTCAATACGGCTGTGAATCCCGAGGGTCAGGCCGTAGCCGGTTTGGTTAATGCTATCGAGCACCTTGTCCAGGTCACGCGAGCGATACCGTACCACGTGCAGGATCGGGCCAAAGACTTCGCGCTCAAGTTGGGCAATACCGTCAATGGCAAACGCGCAAGGGGCAAAGAAATAGCCCTCGAAACCTTCCGGCATGGGTGACCGGGCCAGCAAACGGCCTTCGCCTTCCAACTGGCCGGCGTGGGCCAGAAGCTGGGCCAGGGCCTCGCCATCAATGACCGGGCCGACGTCGGTGGTCAGCAAACCCGGATCACCGAGCACCAACTCCTGCATGGCGCCATTAAGCATCCGAATCACGTGGTCGGCAATCTCCTCTTGCAGGAATACCACCCGCAATGCGGAACAACGCTGCCCGGCGCTGATAAATGCGCTGCCAATAATGTCCTGCACAACCTGTTCAGGCAGGGCCGAACTGTCCACGATCATGGCGTTCTGGCCACCCGTCTCCGCGACCAAAGCCGCCAGCGGCGCATCCCTTTGTGCCAGGGACTGACTGATCAGGCGCGCAACCTCCGTGGAGCCGGTGAAGGCCACGCCGTTAATGAGCGGGTGACTGCTGAGCCGGGCACCCACCACGGCGCCATCACCGGGCAATAACTGCAAGGCAGCCCGCGGAATACCTGCCTGGTGCATCAGCTCTGTGGCACGGCCGGCGATTAACGGGGTCTGTTCTGCCGGTTTGGCCAATACCGTGTTACCCGCTGCCAACGCGGCACTGACCTGGCCGATAAAAATCGCCAGGGGGAAATTCCATGGACTGATGCAGGCAAAAACGCCACGACCATGCAGGCTGAGTTGGTTGGTTTCACCGGTCGGTCCTGGCAAATGGATCGGCTCACCAAAACGCTGCCTGGCTTCATTCGCATAATACCGAAGAAAATCAATAGCTTCACGAACTTCGGCAATGCCATCATTGATGGTTTTGCCGGCCTCCCGCGTGCACAGAGCGAGCAATTCGGGCATATGTGTCTCAAAGGCATCAGCCGCCCGCTCGAGGGCGCCCGCACGATCCGCCACCGGCGTTGCGTCCCACCCGGGCGCGAAAGCCGCGGCGGCGGTCACCGCCTCATCCACCTGCGCTGCGGTCGCATTGACCACCTCACCGGTGACTTCCATGGGCTGCGTGGGATCAAAAACCGGCAGGGGCGGTGCCTCGCCACCGGCCTGATTGGCCAGCAGGGGGACGGTCCGCCATTGCGAGCGGGCAAATGGCTCCATGGCATCACCCAGGGCGGCAAGATCCAGCTCATTGGCAGTGTTTACTCCGCGCGAGTTCTGGCGCTGCTGGCCGTAGATGTCAGCCGGCATGGGTATTGCCGGGTTGGCTCGCGGTTGATTGCGCTTGGCTTTGGCGACCGGATCCTCGGCCACCTGCTCCACCGGTAGCCGCTCATCCACGATTCGATTAACGAAAGAGGTATTCGCTCCGTTCTCCAGCAAGCGCCGTACCAGGTATGGCAACAGGTCCTCGTGACTGCCCACCGGCGCATACACCCGGCAAGCGGGATTGAACTCCGGGCTGCGCTGTACCTCCGCATAGAGGTCTTCGCCCATGCCATGCAAACGCTGAAACTCGAAATCGAGCCGATCCTGCGCAAGCTCGGTAATAATCGAGATCGTGTGTGCATTGTGGGTGGCGAACTGCGGATAGAACTGCTGGCGCAAGCCCAATAGTTGCCGGGCACAGGCGATGTAGGCCACGTCCGTGTTCACCTTGCGCGTATAAACCGGGTAACCGCTGAAGCCTTCTACCTGAGCGTGTTTGATCTCAGTATCCCAGTACGCCCCCTTAACCAGGCGGATTGGAATCCGGTGACCGGTGCGTTTGGCCAGATCGGCCAACCAGTCGATCGCCGCAGGCGCTCTTTTGCCATAAGCCTGCAGTGCCAGGCCAAATCCATCCCAGCCTGCCAGGTCCGGGTGGCTCAGCACCCCGGCGAAAACATCCAATGACAACAGCAGGCGGTCGGCTTCCTCCGCGTCCATCGTCAGGGCTGTATCGTGCTCGCGCGCCAGCCGCGCAAGATCCAGAACACGCGGTGTGAGCTCTGTCAGTACCCGCTCACGCTGGCCAAATTCATAGCGCGGATGCAAGGCGGACAACTTAACCGAGATGCTGGGCGCCGCAAAAATATCATCACCGCGCCGCTGTGCGCCGACGGTTTCGATACCTTTGCGGTAAGCCTGCAGGTAGCGCTCAGCATCCGGCCAGGTCAGCGCCGCCTCGCCGAGCATGTCAAACGAGTAGCGATAGTTGCGGTTTTTCTTCTTGTCGGCCCGCTCGAGGGCTTCCTTGATCGTGCGGCCCATAACGTACTGGTAACCCATGATGCGCATTGACTGCCGGATCGCTGTGCGCACCACTGGTTCACCACCACGATTGACCAGACGCTTGAGGGCCGAACGGAAGTCTTTGCGGGTTTCGCGCCCCAGCTTGACCATATTTCCGGTCAGCATCAGCCCCCATGTGGAGGCATTGACGAACAGGGAGGTGCTGTTTCCCAGATGCGATTCCCAGTTTGCCGAATGCAATTTATCGGCAATCAGTTTCTCCGCAGTCTCCTTGTCTGGAATGCGCAGCAAGGCCTCGGCCAGGCACATGAGCACCACGCCCTCCTCGGAAGACAGGTCGTACTCCTGCATGAAGGCGTCAAGGGCACCCTGCTCGTCTTTTTGCGCACGGACGGCACTGACGAGTCGCCCGGCGCGAAGCTGGACGGTCCGGCGCGCTGCCGGCTCAAGCTCTGCGGACTGAAGAAGGCGGTCAATAAGCGCATTTTCGTCATCGTCCCAGGACTCATTCAGGGCATCGCGAAGCGGGTCACGCGCAGGTTTTTGCGCGACAAGGAAACGATAACCGGCGGTCGTCTTCATGCGGATCGGCTCATGACTGGGTCTCCTGGTAAGGTCCCGCCTCGACCGACGAAAACGGGGGCTCACAGTGTAGTCATCCACCTGATTTTCGCCAAGTCACATGTTTGGCACTTTTATCCACCAAACATCATGTCCGGTCTTGCCCCAATGTCGGGCGGAACTTACAATACATACCGGCTCGTTCTTTCAAGCTCAGCGATTCCAAACAAACCCTCTCCGGACGCCAAGCCGGGACCACAACAATCACATCAGTGAAACTTCCCAGGCTACCGTAAGCAGCGCAAAACAGAGGTTGCGCCGCATACCCGGGCAAAACGAGAGGAAATACACCAAGCGCAACCGGACCGGTTGCCCGAGGCAATGTACCGCATGAAAAAGCAAAACACGTTTATTGTCAGCCTGGCCGTCTTTGTGGCTATCTGCATCGCCTTCTGGCTGTTGCTCATCGCCCCGGGTCTTACCGGCAATGAGATCAACATGACCCGCGGTGTTTCATCTCTGGCCAACACCCACTATGACCTGCACATGACCATCCTCTGGATCTGCGTCGTGATTGGGATTCTGGTGTTCACCGCGATGTTCACCTCCATCGTTTTACATCGCAAGTCCAAGGGGCATGAGGCTGCGCAGTTTTCGCACAGCACCAAGGCGGAAATTGCCTGGACGATTATCCCGGTATTGATCCTGATCGCCATGGCCATCCCGGCAACGACGGCCCTGATCAAGATGGAATCACCCGATGGCGCTGAGATGACGGTGAAAATCACCGGCTTCCAGTGGAAATGGAAATATGAGTACCTGGATTCCGATATCGCCTTCGTGAGCGCGCTGGCCAATGATTCCAACGCGGCCCGCCAGCTGGGTTCAGGCATTGACCCGAACACCGTGCCGAATTACCTGCTGGACGTTGACCGCCCGCTGGTTCTACCGGTTGGTAAAAAGATTCGCTTCCTGATCACTGCTGACGACGTGATCCACGCCTGGTGGGTTCCGGATTTTGGCTGGAAGCGTGACGCCATTCCCGGTTTCATCAATCAGGCCTGGGTGACGATTGACGAGCCGGGCACCTACCGCGGTCAGTGTGCGGAACTCTGCGGCCAGGACCATGGTTTCATGCCCATCGTCGTCGAGGCGGTGGAGCAGGATGAATATGCCGCCTGGGTCGACAGCCAGACCGTCGCCAAAATCGCCGCCATTGAAGAAACTCAGCGGGATTGGGGCTTTGAAGATCTGATGGCGCGCGGCGAGTCCGTGTATGCGCAGCAGTGCGCCACCTGTCACCAGCCGGATGGCCAGGGCCTCGCGCCCGCCTTCCCGGCCCTGGCCGGCAGTCAGATTGCGACCGGTCCACTGGAAGCGCATATCCGCGTTGTCCTTGAAGGCCGCGATGGCACTGCCATGCAGGCCTTTGCAGACCTTTTGACGCCAGCGGACATCGCCGCTGCCCTCACCTACACCCGCAACGCCTTCGGCAACCAGACCGGTGACCTGGTCCAGCCTGCCGACGTCTACGACATGAACAAGGGATAAGCGCATGAGCAGCATCACACCAGACGATATTGCGTTCGGCCACGACCACGCTCACGACGACCACGACGATAAGCCCGAGGGATTCCTGGCGCGTTGGGTCTTTACCACCAACCACAAAGACATCGGTACGCTGTACCTGGTGTTTGCACTGATCATGTTTTTTGTCGGCGGCAGCATGGCGATGATTATTCGCGCCGAGCTGTTTATGCCCGGACTGCAGCTGGTACAACCGGACTTCTTTAACCAGATGACGACCATGCACGCGCTGATCATGGTATTCGGCGCGGTCATGCCGGCCTGGGTGGGCTTTGCAAACTGGATGATTCCGCTCATGATCGGTGCGCCGGACATGGCCCTGCCCCGCATGAACAACTGGAGCTTCTGGATTCTGCCGTTTGCCTTCACCATGCTCCTGAGCACATTGTTCATGGATTCAGGTGGTCCGGCAGCCGGGTGGACGCTTTACCCACCGCTCAGTTTGCAGGGTGGCGACAGTTTTGCTTTTGTGGTTTTTGCGATTCACATGATGGGCATCTCTTCCATCATGGGCGCCATCAACATCATCGCCACTATCGTGAACATGCGCGCGCCGGGAATGACTTTGCTGCGCATGCCGCTGTTTGTCTGGGCCTGGCTGATTACCGCCTACCTGCTGATCCTGGTGATGCCGGTTCTGGCCGGGGCGGTCACCATGCTCCTGACCGACCACTTCTTCGGCACCAGCTTCTTTAACGCCGCCGGCGGCGGCGACCCGGTGCTGTTCCAGCATATTTTCTGGTTCTTCGGGCATCCCGAGGTATACATCATGATTCTGCCGGCGTTCGGTGTGGTTTCGGAGATTCTCCCTACCTTCAGCCGCAAGCCGCTGTTCGGCTACGCCGCCATGGTTTACGCCACGGCATCTATTGCATTCCTGTCATTTATTGTCTGGGCTCATCACATGTTCACGGTCGGCATGCCGCTGCAAGCCGAGCTGTTTTTCATGTATGCCACGATGCTCATCGCCGTACCGACCGGCGTGAAGGTATTTAACTGGGTCAGTACGATGTGGCGCGGCTCGATGACCTTCGAGACGCCCATGCTGTTTTCCATCGGCTTTGTGGTGCTGTTCACCATTGGCGGACTGTCCGGCTTGATGCTCGCGATCACCGCAGCTGACCTGCAGTACCACGATACCTATTTCGTGGTGGCGCATTTCCACTACGTGCTGGTGCCCGGGGCGGTGTTCACGCTGATGGCCGGCGCGTATTACTGGCTGCCCAAGTGGAGCGGCAATATGTACTCGGAGCGGTGGGGCAAGATCCACTTCTGGACCTCGGCCATCTTCGTCAACCTGTTGTTTTTCCCGCAGCACTATCTGGGCCTGGCCGGCATGCCGCGACGCATTCCGGATTACGCACCGCAGTTTGCCGACTTCAATATGTGGTCCTCCATCGGCGGATTCGCCTTTGGGGCCAGCCAGCTGATTTTTGTGGGTGTGGTTATTCACTGTGTGTGGTTCAGCAAGAACAAAGCCACCGCACAGGTATGGGAAGGCGCCAAGGGTCTCGAATGGGAAGTGCCTTCGCCCGCGCCGCACCATACCTGGGATACCCCGCCGGTGGTCACCGCCAGCATGGTCGCCCACGCCGAGGAGAAGTAAGTGAGTCAGGACATGACTGACCGGCAAAACGCGGCGGACGCCGACCAGGAAGCCCTGCGTGAGCGCCGCAGCAAGGCCAGGCGCACTGCCCTCATTCTGGCTGCCGTGTCGCTCGCCGTTTTCGTGACCTTTCTGATGACCGGTATCATCGGGCGGGTCTGAGCATGAGCTCGCAGAACAAAAACGGCAAGTTGCTGATCAAGCTGCTGGGGGTTTCCGTGGCCATGTTTGGCTTCGGCGTATTTGTTATGCCTCCGATGTACGAAACATTTTGTGAGCTCACGGGACTTAATCAGGCCGGTATCAGGGTATCGAGCGCGACTCCGGACGGTGCGGCACAGGATCGAACGGTCAAGATCCTTTTTGATGCGAGCACCAATTCGGCGCTGAACTGGGATTTTGGACCGGTGCAGCGGACGATGGAAGTGCCTGTTGGCGCGCCGGCAGAAGCTTTGTACTTTGCGGAAAATCTTGAAGACGTTGATGTTGCCGGCATGGCCACGTTCAATGTGGCTCCGGCCGTTGCAGCGCTTTACTTCGTCAAGGTGGAGTGTTTCTGCTTTTCACGGCAGGTACTGGCGGGCGGTGAGCGACGCGAAATGCCCGTGTACTTCTTTATTCAACCTGACATTCCGGACGACATCACTGAACTCACGCTTTCCTATACCTTTTTCAATAACGACGATCCGAAAGTGGCGCAAAGCACGCCCTGACCGGACACGCAGAGAGATCTGACCATGGCACAGCATTCTGAAGGCGCCTATTACGTACCGCACGGTACCAAATGGCCAATAACCGGCTCCATAGGCCTCGCTACCATGCTGGTGAGTGCCGCAAACTGGCTCAACGGTTCCGAAATCGCGATGTACACGTTTTACCTCGGGGTCGCGATCATCATCTTTATGGTCTTTGGCTGGTTTGGCCAGGTGATTCGCGAGAGCGAGTCAGGAATGTACAACGACCAGGTGGACACTTCGTTCCGCATGGGAATGGCCTGGTTCATTTTGTCGGAAGTCATGTTTTTCGTGGTGTTTTTTGGTGCCCTCTTCTATGCGCGCGCTTTAGCCGTACCCTGGCTGGGTGGCGAGGGCAACAACGCCGCCACCAACGAATTTATTTGGCAGGGTTTCAACGCAACCTGGCCGACCAACGGTCCCGGTGAAGTCGGCGGGGATTTCGGCACGATCCCGGCGTTTGGCATTCCATTTCTCAATACGCTCATCCTGCTCTCTTCCGGCGTCACGCTCACCCTGGCGCACCACGCTTTAAAAGATGACAAGCGCCAGCAACTGGTTGCCTGGCTGGCCGCGACCGTCATTCTTGGTGCGATCTTCCTGTTTTTTCAGTTTGAGGAGTACATGCACGCTTACCAGGATCTCGGTCTCACCCTGGGCTCTGGAATTTATGGTTCAACCTTTTTCCTGCTTACCGGCTTTCATGGTCTGCACGTCACCCTCGGGGCCATCATGCTGTTTGTCATCATGGTTCGCTGCATGCGGGGTCACTTCACTTCGGACAAGCATTTCGGGTTCGAGGCCGTTGCCTGGTACTGGCATTTTGTGGACGTGGTCTGGCTGGGGCTGTTTATCTTCGTTTATGTGCTCTGACACAGAGCGCAGAGCCTTCAGGGATCCAGCGGCGCCGCCTTCCGGGCGGCGCTGTCGTTCTGACAAACCAAGGTCAGCTAATCTCCAGTGTTTTGCTCGAGCTGGGCTTGCGCGCCGATAGGGCCTCTCGACGAAGGCTCAATCCAGCCAAGCCGGAAAAAGACGTAAAGCATCAGGAACAGAAACAGGGACAGGCCGATCCGCCAGGTAAGCCTTCGCACAGTGCGTTTGCCCTCACCCTGGTCCTTCACCATGAAGTAAAACGACGAGGCCAGCGTGTAGAGAATGGCCAGCAGAAATACGATGATAATGATCTTGGACAGCACAGGCTTTCTCCAGAAAACGTCGATTCAAGGCGCGGCATCGCTGCGTCACCGGCAACTAGCTTGGCGGGATGACCCGAGAAGTTCAAGACCTCATGAAGTTTAAAACCAATTGGAGTCTGACGGCCCTGCTGGTGGCACTGGCCGCGGTGTTTCTGTGGCTTGGGAACTGGCAGCTTGAACGCGCCGCGCAGAAAACCCTGATTCAGGAACAGTTTGATACCAGCGCCACGATCACCCAGTTGCGGGATAAGCTGCCTGAATGGACTACCGCCAGGCTTTACGGCCAGCTGGATCCGGAGCGGCATCTGCTGCTGGAAAACAAGATTTTCCAGGGACGCGCGGGTGTGCACGTGCTGACACCAATGATCCTGAATGATGGCACGGCTGTGCTGGTGAACCGGGGCTGGTTACCCCTGCCATCGGACCGCAGTTCACTGCCCGATATTCCAACGCCTGCTACCCTCCTGGAGCTTGGTGGCCGATTGGGTCCACTCAGTCAACCCGGGGTCCAAATCGGCACGCCACAAACCTTGCAACAGAATGTTTGGCCCCAACTTATTGTGTATCCGGATTGGGGCCGCATGGAGCGTGCCCTGGATCTGCAGCTATACCGACAGGTGCTCTACCTGGACGCCGCCAGCGACGCTGGCTTCGAAGATCGAAACTGGACCCCGTTCACGATGGGCCCGGATCGCCACCGTGGCTATGCGCTGCAATGGTTTACCTTTGCACTGACCGCATTCATCACCTGGCTCATCCTGGGTTTCAACGCCGGCAGGAGGTCGGCAAAATGAGTAATACGCGTAATCGCAACCGAATTGCCCTCATCGCTATTTTTGTGCTGTTTTTCATTCCGCTGCTCGCGGCCGTGATCCTCAGTTCAAAATGGGTGCAGTACAAACCCGAAGCAACCGTCAACCTCGGTACCCTGGTAGAGCCACCCGTACCTCTGAACGGCCAATTAAAGCGCGATGGCACCCGGTCTGCGCAAGATGAACTGACCGGTCGCTGGGTCTTGATCCATCCGCTGGTTGATGGCTGTGATACCGCGTGTATCAAAGAGGTTACCGATCTGCGCCAGATTCATATAGGCACCGGGCGCCACCAGGAAGCGGTCGCGATCCTGTTGCTGGCGCAGGGCACGGTTAATGCTTCTCTGCAAGCTGAACTCGAAGCGATTTATGACCGTTTTGTTATCGCCAGCGACCCGGACGGCCGGACAATGGCAGCCCTTGCCAAAGCCAGCAATGGAACCGGCCCGGCAAGGGGCTCATCATTTATTGCGGACCCGGAGGGTAACATCATGTTGCGCTATGACCCGGACTACCCGCCTGCGAACATCAACAAGGACCTGCGCAAGTTGCTCAAGTGGTCTGGAAGGTAAGCTGAACATGCAAAAACGTCTTCATCGTATTGCTCAAATCGCGGTCGTTGTGACCCTGTGCGTCATCGTGCTCGGCGCCTGGGTTCGGCTTTCTCACGCGGGACTTGGGTGTCCTGACTGGCCCGGATGCTATGGCAAGCTGACCTGGCCTGGTCAGGCCACAGAAATAACAGTGGCCAATGAGGCGTTTCCCGAGCGACCGGTAGAAATCGACAAAGCCTGGAAAGAAATGGTGCACCGCTATCTTGCCGGCGCCCTGATCCTGCTCGTTGTGGCCATTAACTGGGTGGCCTGGCGCGGCGGTGAGGCGACCCGGAGATTTCGTGGTATCGCCGGCCTGATCCTGGGCATCATCCTGTTCCAGGCCGCGCTGGGAATGTGGACGGTGACACTCAAGCTCAAACCGGTCATCGTCATGGCCCATCTGATGGGGGGTATGACAACCCTGGCCCTGCTGTCCTGGTTGAGCTTTCGATCCAGACCGGCACCCTTCGGCCAGCTGGAGCCGGTGCCGCTCAAGGCACGTAACAAACGTCCGCTGGTGATTTTCGCCCTGTTAATCCTGGTGTGCCAGATCGCCCTTGGCGGCTGGACCAGCGCCAACTACGCGGCCCTGAGTTGTCCGGATTTTCCCCAGTGCACGGGCCAGTGGTGGCCGGACACTGACTTCAAAGAGGCTTTCACGCTGGTCAGGGAAATTGGCGTAGATTACGAGGGCGGTGTGCTTGACCACTCCGCACGCGCCACGATTCACCTGACTCATCGAATCGGCGCCATTGTGACGCTCCTGGTTCTGCTCAGCACCGCCTGGATCACCAGGAGCGTGCCGAGTATGAGAACGGGTGCGAACTTGCTATTGCTGGGTGTATGCGTGCAGTTCACTCTCGGCATACTTAATATTGTCCTGCAACTGCCCCTCCCCAACGCAGTAGCGCATAATGGCGTCGCTGCATTACTCATCGTGATCATGGTATGGCTGCTGAACCGCACAGTTCCCCAAACATAGTATTGAGCCAGGACAGCTGGCGGGACTACGTTGAGCTAACCAAGCCCAAGGTGGTCATGCTGATCGTGTTTACGGCCATCGTGGGCATGCTGCTGGCCGTGCCCGGTCTGCCGCCGCTCGTGCCGTTTGTCGCCGGTACCCTGGGAATCGGCCTGGCCTCGGCGTCTGCAGCCGCCATCAATCACCTGCTCGACCAACGGATCGATGCGGTGATGATGCGTACGCGGGACCGGCCGCTGCCCTCGGGACACCTTTCCGAGGCGCGGGTGCTCATTTTTGCAGTGGCGATGGCGATGCTGTCGATGTTGATTCTGGTGGCATTGGTAAACGTGCTCACCGCTGTGCTGACCTTCGCATCGCTGATTGGCTACGCCATTATCTATACCGCATGGCTCAAGCGCGCCACACCCCAGAATATCGTCATTGGCGGGGCCGCCGGGGCTGCACCACCCGTATTGGGTTGGACTGCAATTACCGGCCAGGTTGAGCCTGACGCACTGTTGCTGTTCCTGATTATCTTTGCCTGGACGCCGCCACACTTCTGGGCACTGGCCATTTTTCGCAGAGCCGATTACGCGGCAGTAGACATTCCCATGTTGCCGGTCACGCATGGGGTGAATTTCACGCGCTGGCACATTTTTTTCTATACCATTTTGATGGTTATCACCACCATACTGCCCTATCTCTCCGGCATGAGCGGCTTGCTTTATCTCGGCGGGGTATCGGTTTTGAACATGGGTTTTCTCTGGTATGCCTGGCGGTTGTTGCGCAGTGATGATGTGCAGTTACCCATGCAGACTTTTGGCTACTCCATCACCTACCTGATGGTCCTGTTCGCTTTTCTGGTGGTAGATCACTATTTCATGGCCCTGATCCCGGGCTGATACTCACTCTTTTTGAGGCTTCTTACCCATGAATAACGCATCACGGGTGTCGAAGGACAACACACCACTCGTCGCTCTGGAAAATCAGGGCGAGTTCATCGCACGCCACATCGGCCCTTCAGAGGCTGAAATCGAGACCATGCTGAAGCTGGTCGGCGCGGCTTCCCTGGATGAACTGACTGACACCACACTGCCCCCGGCAATCGCGGACCAGAAACCCCTGGCACTGGACCCCCCGCTGTCTGAAAGTGCGGCGCTGGAGCGACTGGCCGGCATTGCAAGCATGAATGAACTGCGCCACAACATGATTGGCCTGGGCTATTCAGAGACCCTGACACCCGCGGTTATTCAAAGAAACGTTCTTGAAAACCCGGGTTGGTATACGGCTTACACACCCTACCAGGCAGAAATCTCGCAGGGACGTCTGGAGGCATTACTTAACTTTCAGACCATGATCATCGAGCTGACGGGCATGGAACTGGCCAATGCCTCACTGTTGGACGAGGCCACGGCAGCTGCGGAAGCCATGGCCCAGATCAAGCGCATAAACCGGCGTAACAAGAGCATGAGATTCCTGGTGGATGAGCAGGTCTTGCCCCAGACCCTCGATGTACTCCGCGTTCGCGCCGAGCATTTTGGTTTCGAGCTGGTCGTAGGCGATCCGGCAACCCTGCTGGATGATGGTGAATACTTCGGCATCCTTTTGCAGTACCCCGGTGAACAGGGCGAAGTACGCGATCTCGGGCCCCTCGTGGCCAGGGCCAGGGAAGCGAACGCACTCACCGTGGTCGCCGCGGACTTGCTTAGCCTGGTGATTCTGACCCCGCCCGGCACCTGGGACGTCGACATCGTGGTGGGTTCATCGCAGCGCTTTGGCGTGCCCATGGGCTTCGGCGGCCCTCACGCGGCTTTCTACGCGACACGTGATGAACACAAACGTACCATGCCCGGTCGCGTGATTGGCGTGTCCAGCGACCGTCACGGCAAGCCTGCACTGCGCATGGCTTTGCAAACCCGCGAGCAGCACATTCGGCGGGATAAAGCGACCAGTAATATCTGCACCGCACAGGCACTGCTGGCCGTTATGGCCAGTATGTATGCGGTGTATCACGGCCCGGGTGGGCTGCAGCGGATCGCGCAGCGTATTCACCGGCTCACAGGCTTACTCGCCAGCGGCCTCGGCCAGCTTGGTCTCACCTTGAGACATCAGCACTTTTTTGACACCTTGTGCGTCCAAAGCGGTGCCGACACAGACCGCTTGCTGACGGCTGCCGATGAGGCCGGCATTAACCTTCGCCGCGTAGACGATGAACACCTCGGTATCAGTGTTGGCGAAAGCACGACCCGCAAGCATATCGACGACCTGCTGACGGTTTTTGCCCGTGGTAAGGCGGCGCCGGACATTGACTCGCTGGATGAGCAACTTGACCCTGAGTTCTGTGCCGTTCCGGCTGTCCTGCAGCGCACAACGCCGCCTTTGAATCATGAAATTTTCAGCCTGCACCATTCGGAAACGGAGCTTTTGCGTTACCTCAAGCGTCTGGAAAATCGTGATCTTTCCCTCGCTCACGCCATGATCCCGCTGGGTTCGTGCACCATGAAGCTCAATGCCACCGCCGAGATGATTCCGGTTACCTGGCCGGAGTTCGGGCGCATGCATCCTTTTGCCCCGGCTGCCCAGACCAGGGGCTATCGCAAGATGATCGATGAGCTGGAAAAAATGCTGGTCAGCTGTACCGGTTATGACGCTGTCTCTCTGCAGCCCAACGCTGGTTCGCAGGGCGAATACGCCGGGTTGCTGGCCATTCGCGGATACCATGACTCACGAGGTGATCAACAGCGCAAAGTCTGCCTGATACCCTCCTCTGCGCACGGCACCAATCCGGCAAGTGCCGCCATGGCCGGCATGACCATCGTGGTGGTTGGCTGTGACGAGAGTGGCAACGTGGATGTTGAAGACCTGCGCGCCAAAGCCGAACAATACAACGATACGCTGGCGGCGCTGATGATCACCTATCCGTCTACCCACGGCGTTTACGAGGAACGCGTCAGGGAAATTTGCGATATCGTTCATGAGCACGGCGGACAGGTATATCTGGACGGCGCGAACCTTAATGCCCTGGTCGGCCTCGCCGGGCCGGGCCAATTTGGCGCTGATTGCTCCCACCTCAACCTTCACAAAACCTTCTGCATTCCGCACGGTGGCGGCGGACCGGGCGTCGGACCCTTGTGCTGCGGAGCGCACCTGGCCCCCTTTCTGCCCGGACATCGCCTGGTTGATCTGGACGGCCCCCACGCCGGCAACGGCGCCATAGCCGCGGCGCCCTATGGCAGCGCCAGCATCCTGCCAATTTCCTGGATGTATATCGCCATGATGGGTCCCGATGGAATGAAGCGGGCTACCCAGGTGGCTATCCTGGGTGCCAACTACATTGCCAAACGCCTCGAAGGTGCCTTCAATGTACTGTATGCGGGCCGCAACGGACGCGTTGCCCATGAATGCATTATCGATCTGCGGCCTTTTAAAGCACTGTGTGGCATTACCGAAGAAGACGTGGCCAAACGCCTCATTGACTACGGCTTCCACGCACCGACCATGAGCTTCCCGGTACCCGGCACACTCATGATCGAACCCACGGAAAGCGAATCCCTCACTGAACTGGACCGTTTCTGCGATGCGATGCTCGCCATACGCTCAGAAATCGACACTGTGGCACGTGGCGAACAGCCAATGGAAGACAACCCGCTGGTCAATGCACCCCACAACGCCACTGACCTGATCAGGGATTGGAATCATCCCTATAGCCGCAGTGACGCGCTGTTTCCAACCGAGGCCACCCGCGAAGGCAAATTCTGGCCCTTCGTTACGCGCGTGGACAACGTCGCCGGAGACCGCAACCTGATCTGCTCATGCCCGCCCTTATCTGTATGGATGGACGAAGACGAAGCTGCTTAACGTAAGGCCCTGGTCTGGTTGACTCGGGGGTTGTTGGCGGTTGAGGTGCGGTGCCCGGTTCTGGCTGGGCAGGCCCGGCTCCCGACACACCAGCGACCACCCCGGTCAACCAGGCCTTTGAACCTCAGGGAAGCTCAGAAATACAGGCAATACATAAACAAGCATTAAAAAAAAAGCCTCCTGAACGGAGGCTTTTTCGTACTTGTCTTGCTGAGAGCGTCAGGCAGCGAGGCTGGCGCGCAGTTTTTTCATTGCGTTAGCTTCTAGCTGGCGAATACGTTCGGCAGACACACCGTAGACGTCGGCGAGTTCCTGCAGGGTGGACTTGTCTTCGCTCAACCAGCGGCGGCGAATAATATCCTGACTGCGTTCGTCGAGCTCACCCAGGCCCTGGTACAGGAGGCCGTTGTTGTGCTCGGACTCGTCTGCATCGGTCGCGTGGATCTCGGGATCCGCGACATGCGTCTCCAGGTAGGCAGCCGGTGCGACCTGGGGCTTGTCTTCATCGTCAGCGGCCGTGAGGTCAAAGCCGATGTCCTGACCGGACAATCTCGATTCCATCTCGAGAACCGTTTCAGGCTTCACACCCAGGTCTTCAGCGACCCGGTTAACTTCGGCCATGCTCAGCCAACCCAGACGCTTTTTGTTTTTGCGCAGGTTGAAGAACAATTTACGCTGAGCCTTGGTCGTGGCGACCTTGACGATGCGCCAGTTACGCAGAATGAACTCGTGCATCTCCGCACGGATCCAGTGCACAGCGAACGATACCAGCCGCACTTCACGGTCCGGATCGAAACGCTTGACGGCCTTCATCAATCCGATATTGCCTTCCTGGACGAGATCGCCCAGGTTGAGCCCGTAACCGGAGTAGCCTTTCGCCACATGCACAACGAAGCGCAGGTGCGCCAGAACCAGGCGACGTGCAGCGTCGATGTCTTCCTCGTCGCGGTAACGAAGGGCCAGGTCCTGTTCTTCTTCAAGCGTCAGGACGGGAATTTTGTAGACTTCCTGGATGTAAGCATCCAGGTTGCCGGTGCCGGCCGGGGCCAGCAGATGGCTTGGAACGAGTGCAGTGCTCATCGAACCTCCTAAAATTAAGCGCACCATTGTAACAGATTTTGTCACCGAAACGAGGCTGACTGGTGGTGCGACGTAAGCGCGGATCATCAGTTTTGAAGACCCGCCGTATCTACCTACTAAGACCAGTTTACAGAGCGTTAGTTCAACGAGCCGTGAATATTATTTATTCTTATAAAACAATATCTTAGGTCCTTCCAAGACGACCCGTTTCACGAAGCTGACGAAGATGTCGCTGCACCGCAATCCAGGCACCCAACAGGCCCAGCAAACCGCCAAAAAGCAGCAATCCCAGCGTCTGCCAAATACCAAGACCGAGCAACTGGAGGTTTGTGCCATAACTCGCCAGCAAACGACCCAGAGGGCCGTTCAGGTATTCAAGACCCAGATTCACGAGAATCATGGACACGAGCCCGCCCAGCAGCCCGTACCAGAACCCTGTGTAAAGAAACGGCTGGCGTACGAATGACGGCCACGCACCCACCAGGGTCAGCACCTCGATCTCACTTGCCCTGGCGGCCACATCCAGGCGTATCGTATTGGCCACCACCACCACCACCGCCAGAGCGAACAGCAGTCCAAGAATGGTCACCGCTGCCCGGCCGAGCTCCAGCAATCGGGCCAGTCGCTCGAGCCATTTGCGGTCATATTCAACACGCTCAACAACGTCTCTGCCGGCCACGGCATCGGACAGGGCCGTAACGCGGCCCTCGAGCCCCTCGCCGGGGGTGGGCAGCAGGCTGATGACCCAGGGCAAAGGATTGGTATCGAGCAGCTCCAGCGAATCACCGAAACCCGATGCCTCGGTGAACTCGGCGAGACCCTGCTCCGGGGAGATCACCTCGATAGCGGAAACCGTATCGAGCTGTTCCAGCTCCGCCGCCAATGACGTGACCTGTTCCGGGGGCACACCGGCAACAAGAAATACCGTGAGTGCTCCCCACTGCTCTTCCTCGAGATCCAGCTGCCCGAGATTGACCAAAGTCAGGTGCAGTCCGAGCGGCAGCAGCATGGCGATGCCGAGCACCATAACCGTCATCAGGGTGCCTACCCGGTTTGACAGCAAAGCACCAAGACTGGAAAAAAAGCTGTAGCTGTGCCGATGTGACCAGCCGCGAATGCGCTGCTGAATCCCTATTGACCGGCTCATGACCTGCCCGCCGGAGTTACATCATCCACCAGCCGGCCCTCGGACAGCACCAGCACCCGGCGACCCATGCGACGAACCAATTCGAGATCGTGGCTGGCGATAAGAACGGTCACACCGCGATCATTGAGTTTCTTGAACAGGCTAAAGAGCTCCCAGGACAGCTCCGGATCGAGGTTGCCTGTGGGCTCATCAGCCAGCAGCACCGGCGGCATGTTGACGATGGCGCGGGCCACTCCGACGCGCTGCTGTTCCCCACCGGACAGTTCCAGCGGCCAGGAACGCTCCCGGTCATCCAGCCCGACCAGCTTCAGTGCACCGCGTACGCGCTTGCCAATGTCCGCATAGCGCACGCCGGCGATGACCAGCGGCAAAGCAACGTTGTCAAACACGGTTTTGTCTGCGAGCAGTTTATGGTCCTGAAAGATCATGCCCAGACCCTGGCGGACAGCAGGTGCCTGCCGATCCGGTGTCTGGGTCAGATTGCGGTCGCCGAGGACGACCTGCCCGCGGGTGGCCCGCTCAAGCATGAGCAGCAGACGCAGCAAGGTGCTTTTACCCGCACCGGAGTGCCCGGTAAGAAACACCATCTCGCCGCGCATGATTTCGAAGCTCAACTCCTGCAGTGCAGTCGTCCCGCTCGAATAACGCTTACTGACCCTGTCAAAGCGGATCATTTCAACGCCGGCTATCTCCTCCGCCCTTGACTACGACCACCACCGCTGCGCCCACCATGCTTGCCATGCCGGGGTTTCCGGGGTGGCCGGGGCGGATGAATAATTTCCGGCAAACCGTCCGGATCAAGCTGCTCCATGGGTATGGAGTAGCCAATATATTCTTCGATCTCCGGTAAGGAAAACGCGAAATCCTCGCAGGCGAAGCTGATCGCCTCGCCCTTGGCGCCGAGCCTGGCCGTACGGCCAATCCGGTGCACGTAATCCGGTGCATCCTGGGGCAGATCAAAGTTGACTACATGCGTCACTTTCGGAATATGCAGTCCCCGCGCAGCGACATCGGTGGCCACGAGAATACGAATCTCCCCATCGTGGAAGCGACGCAGCAAGGACTGGCGCTTTTTCTGATGAACACGGCCTGAAATAACCGCGGACTCAAGGCCATTGGCATTCAGCGTGCGTCCAATCCGGTCTGCGCCCTCACGGGTGTTGGTGAAGACAATGACCCGCCCGTTGTCCTTCGCACGCAGTATTTGCACGAGCATGGGCAGCTTTTCGGTATTAGCCGGGTAGTACACGCGCTGGACAACGTTGTCCGCCGTAACCTGGTCGGCCTCGACCTTGAGCGTTTCCGGTTCGTTCATGTGGACGTAGGCCAATTCCATCACCCGGTGGGACAAGGTCGCGCTGAACATGAGCGTCTGGCGCTCGGCCACCGGTGGCATACCATTGAAGAGATAACGAATATCCTTGATGAAACCGAGATCGAACATGCGGTCTGCCTCATCAAGCACGGCCACCTGAACGTGCTCCATGGAGAACACGCGCTGCTTGTAGTAATCAATCATGCGCCCCGGGGTGCCGATCAGGATGTCGACACCATCCTTAAGTTCCTGGCGCTGCTTTTCGTAGTCAATGCCGCCGTAAGCCAGTCCCAGGGTCAGGCCCGTGGCCTGGCTGAGCGTGACTGCATCCTTATGAATCTGCAGGGCAAGCTCCCGGGTTGGTGCGATGACAATGGCGCCCGGATGATGACCGCGCTCAGCCCGCGTATCTTTTTGTAACAGCTGTTGAAGGATGACCAACACAAAAGCAGCGGTCTTGCCCGTGCCGGTCTGTGCCTGGCCGGCAACATCCTTGCCTTCAAGCGCCGGAGGGAGCGTTAGTGCCTGAATCGGCGTACAGTGGGTAAAGCCGGCAGCGGCGATGCCCTCCATGATGGTCGGCTCAAGCCCAAGGCTCGCAAACGTTACATCGGAGAGTGGGTTTTTAGTTGTACTTTCGGACATGGAAATCCTTGCTCCCGCTCAGCGGGGCTTTTGAGACTGCAGGACTTGAAAACCCGGGAGGCTGCCTTCATTTCGTTTGGCAGTCCAACTTGGAATGGTGGATCCTGGTGAATGGCCTGACGGTTCTTAAGCGGTACGTGAACCTGCCGGACCCCAATCCCTTATTTTAGCTTTGCCAGCGCCCTTGCACCAGCCGGGTACGCGAAACAAACAGGAGAAGCACAGTGAGCGAACATATTATCCACGTCACCGATGGTGACTTTGAAGAAAAAGTACTGAAAGCCGACGGCCCTGTACTCGTCGACTTCTGGGCTGAATGGTGCGGACCCTGCAAAATGATTGCACCTGCACTGGACCAGCTCGCCGATGAGTTTGAGGGCAAGATCACCATCGCCAAGATGGATGTGGATTCCAGCCCGGTCACACCAAACCAGTATGGCGTGCGTGGCATTCCAACCCTGATGGTGTTTAAAGACGGCAACATCCAGGCCATGAAGGTCGGCGGCATTCCCAAGGGCGCTTTGCAGACCTTTGTGGAAGAGAATATTTAAAAGATCGTAAGCCTCTGGGCATTACGGACACCGCTTGCGCCTGCAAGCGGTGTCCGGAGTGGAAATCCAGGCCATTGAATCCATGCTGGACGCTGGCCCGATTCCATGCTAATTTGACCTTATCTCCAGTGGGTGTCCCACCCCGGCCGAGCATCCCGAAATACAACAAGACGCGAAAAAGCGTCGTAATTTCGCATAAGCCCGACCCAAGCAAACAACAAAACCACTACGGACAAACACTGGCCATACCAGTTTCCACACCAACTGATCTGAAAACAGATTAATTCCATTCCCTGGCGGGCGTGTGCCCGCGCTATGTAAACGAAGCCTCTATGAACCTAACCGAACTGAAGCAAAAACCCATTGCAAAGCTGTTGGATATCGCCAACGAGATGGGCCTGGAAAATGTTGCCCGCTCCCGCAAGCAGGACATCATTTTCTCAATCCTCAAGGCGCATGCCAAAAGCGGCGAGAGCATTTACGGACAAGGTGTCCTCGAGATACTGCAGGACGGCTTCGGCTTTCTGCGCTCGGCGGACTCGTCCTATCTGGCCGGGCCCGATGACATCTACGTCTCGCCCAGCCAGATCCGGCGTTTTAATTTGCGCACCGGGGATATGCTCGAAGGCAAGATTCGCCCGCCGAAAGACAGCGAACGTTATTTCGCGCTGCTCAAGGTAGAAACGCTCAACTATGAAACTCCGGACAAGGCCAAGAACAAGATCCTGTTCGAAAACCTGACCGCGGAGTTTCCAACCACGCAAGCCAAACTGGAGCGTGGCAACGGCAGCACAGAGGACATCACCGCAAGAATCATCGACCTGGTCGCACCGATCGGGTTCGGTCAGCGCGGCCTGATCGTGTCACCGCCCAAGGCCGGCAAGACGATCATGTTGCAGAACATAGCAACAAGCATTCGCGCCAACCACCCGGAAGCGAAAATGATCATCATGCTGATCGATGAGCGCCCGGAGGAAGTGACAGAGATGCAACGCTCCGTGGATGCAGAGGTCATATCGTCCACCTTTGATGAGCCGGCTTCGCGCCATGTCCAGGTCGCCGAAATGGTGATTGAACGCGCCAAGCGCCTGGTTGAACACAAACACGAGGTGGTCATCCTGCTCGACTCCATCACCCGCCTGGCGCGTGCCTACAACACCGTTGCACCCTCTTCAGGCAAGGTACTGACCGGTGGTGTAGATGCCAACGCGCTGCAGCGACCAAAACGTTTTTTCGGTGCTGCCCGTAACGTGACTGAAGGCGGCTCGCTGACCATCATCGCAACCTGCCTGGTGGATACCGGTTCGAAGATGGACGAGGTAATCTACGAGGAATTCAAAGGCACGGGCAACATGGAAGTGCACCTTTCGCGGCGAATCGCGGAAAAGCGCGTGTACCCGGCCATTGACATCAATCGATCCGGCACA
Source organism: uncultured Gammaproteobacteria bacterium (assembly GCA_942491555.1). GTDB lineage: Bacteria > Pseudomonadota > Gammaproteobacteria > Xanthomonadales > SZUA-36 > Marinihelvus. Next base: position 88,817 of record CALOBN010000001.1, on the reverse strand, counting down.
CGCCGCGAGGAGTTGATGGTGAACCAGGACATCATCCAGAAGGTGTGGATTCTGCGCAAATTGCTGCATCCCATGGACGAGATTCAGGCCATCGAGTTCATGCTCGACAAGCTCAAGGCGACCAAGTCCAATGACGAGTTCTTCAACTTCATGAAGCGCTAGCAGGCGAATCTCTATGGCACTTCGTTTAAAAAAAACCTGGGGCCGCATCAAGCGCAAATACTTTGGCGCCGAGAGAAGTCATAAACGCATACTCAGGGATCAGGTGGAAAAGCTGCTCGCCAGGACTGAGCAGCCGGTTGCCCTGGAAACAGGCTGTATCCGCAAGCTGGATGAGGGCACGGAAAGTACCCTGACCATTGCCTCACTGATGCGCGATCGCGGCACGTTCTATTCCTTTGAGTTACGACCCGAGCACATCGAGATCAGTAGGCAATGCTGCGGCGAAGCAGATCGGTTCGTAAACTACGTGGAAGGCGACTCGGTCGCCAACCTCAAAGCCGCCGTGGCCGACGGGCGCCTGGCACAGATCGACTTCGCGTTCCTCGACTCCGCCAACGACGGCGACCACATCTTCAATGAATTTAAAGCAATAGAATCAAATTTCGCACCGGGCGCCTGCCTGGTTGTGGATGATGTGCTGTGGGCCGACAAGGGACGCACCCTGGTGCCCTATATCGAGGCCAGTGATGCCTGGGACAGCCAGGTACTGAACGTCGAAAACGGCATCATGGTCGCCACCCTGCGCTAGCCCACCCGGCTGCAAAGCCACTTCGCTCCAATCATCTTTGCATGGGTGCTCCCATCGTGACTCACGGGAAAAAGCGCTTTGTCTGGCCCATGGTTTAGGCTTAAGGTCAGATTAGCGCAGTAATCCCGATCCAAGTGTTATGAGAATTCAGCGAAACAAAGGAGTGATGTTATGCAACTGGGTGCATTTTCCATAAGCCTGGCAGTCAACAACCTGAAACGATCAAAAGAGTTTTACGCCAAGCTCGGGTTCGAACCGGCCGGAGGCGACGGTGAGCATTTTCAGATGATGAGGAATGGCGATACCGTCATCGGCCTGTTCCAGGGCATGTTCAACGACAACATCCTGACCTTTAACCCGGGCTGGAACCAGCAAGCAGAGACTCTGGACAAGTTCACCGACATTCGCGAACTGCAAAAACAACTGAAGGCTGCCGGCATGACCTTCAGCGAAGAGGCAGACGAGGATGGCACCGGGCCGGACAGCTTCGTCCTTATCGACCCGGATGGAAACCCCGTATTAATTGATCAGCACGTCGACTGATCTTCGGCCACTGTCATAAGGGGTCAGATTCAAGTGCCAGAGTGAAACGCTCTGGCACTTGAATCTGACCCCTTCCTTCTAGCGATCTTCGATAGGCAGGTAAGCGCGTGCCGCAGGACCCGTGTAGTCCGCAGACGGACGGATAATACGGTTATTGGCCCTTTGTTCAAAAACGTGGGCAGACCAGCCGGTAAGTCTGGACATCACGAAGATCGGCGTGAACAACTTGGTGGGGATGCCCATGAAGTGATAGCTAGAGGCGTGGAAGAAGTCGGCATTTGCGAACATGCCCTTCTCTTCTTTCATGGTGCGCTCAACCGCCTCGGAAACCGCATATAACACCGTGTCGCCCTTGAGCTCGGACAGCTGCTTTGACCAATCCTTGATGATCGCGTTGCGCGGGTCCCGCTTGCGGTATACCGCATGGCCGAAGCCCATAATCAACTCCTTCACACTCAGCTTGCGCAAGACGTCGTCCACCGCCGCCTCTGGCGAATCGTATTGCTCGATCATGGCCATCGCCGCCTCGTTGGCACCGCCATGCAATGGTCCGCGCAGGGTCCCGATGGCCGCCGTGATGCAGGAATACTGATCGGACAGCGTCGATGCGCACACCCGGGCGGCAAAAGTCGATGCATTAAATTCGTGTTCCGCGTAGAGGATCAGGGAAACATCCATCACGCGGGCTTCCATTTCGGTCGGCGACTCGCCCCTGAGTAATCTCAGAAAGTGCCCGCCAAGGCTCGGCTCATCGGTAAAGGTATTGATTCGCACACCATCATGCGTGAAACGGTACCAGTAGGTAACAATGGCCGGAAAGGCTGCCAGCAAGCGGTCGGCAACATCCTGTTCTTCACTGAAGTCCTTCTCCGGCTCCAGGTTCCCCAGGAATGAACAGCCCGTGCGCATGACGTCCATCGGATGCGTATCGGCGGGAATCCGCTCGAGCACCTCCAGCAGAGGCTGCGGCAGCTCGCGTAAGGGCAAAAGCTTAGCCGTCCAGGCATCCAGCTGCGCCTGCGTTGGCAGCTCTCCCTTCAGCAACAGGTAGGCGACTTCATAAAATGTTGAGTATTCTGCAAGCTCCACGACGTCATAACCGCGGTAGCGCAGGCTGTTGCCCTCGGCGCCGACGGTACAAATGGTTGTCTCCCCGGCGGACTGCCCACGCAGGCCGGCGCCGGTTTTTTTCTGCACGGGAGCCTCTTCACTCATGGTCTTTTTCCTCGTTTTGCGCGAACAGAGCATCAAGCTTCTGCTCGTAGTCGTGGTAGCCCAGGTAGTCATACAGCGAATCCCGGGATTGCATGATATCAATCAGATTTTTCTGATGCCCCTGTTCCAGCAGGCCCTGATAGACAAGCTCAGCAGCGCGATTCATCGCGCGATAGGCAGAACAGCAGTACAGCACGATGTCCACGCCAACCTCGCCGAGCTCGTCGGTGGTATACAACGGCGTGTGTCCGAATTCCGTGATATTTGCCAGGATAGGCACGCCGACTGCATCACGAAATACGCGGTACTGCTCCAGGGTCTGGACCGCTTCGGGAAAGACCATGTCTGCACCAGCCTCCACACAAGCCACAGCGCGCTCCACCGCCGGGCCCATACCTTCAACGGCGAGTGCATCTGTGCGCGCCATGATGACGAAATCTTCATCACTGCGCGCATCCACGGCGGCCTTGATACGGTCGACCATTTCTTGCTGACTGACAATGGCTTTGCCCGGCCGGTGGCCACAACGCTTCTGTCCCACCTGATCTTCCATATGCATGGCAGCCGCACCATCGCGAATCAATGACTTAACGGTTCGCTCGATATTGAAAGCGCCCCCGAACCCCGTATCCACATCGACCAACAAGGGCAGATCACACACTGCGGTAATGCGGCGTATGTCGGTCAGAATATCGTCCAGAGTACTGATACCCAGGTCGGGGACGCCGAGCGAGTTGGCCGCCACACCGCCGCCGGACAGATAAATGGCCTGGTGACCAATGGCCTCGGCCATGCGGGCGGTATAGGCGTTAATGGTGCCGACCACCTGCAAGGGTGCCTGCTCGGCAACCGCCTGGCGAAAACGGGCGCCGGGACTGGAATGGGTCATATCTCTCTCCGCTCAGAGCAGGTGCGCAACAGCGGCACGTTCTTCGCGAAGCTCCGCCTCCGTGGCATCCATCTTTTCCCGGCTGAACGCGTCAATTTCCAGTCCTTCAACGATGGTGTAATCACCATCCACGCAGGTACAGGGATAGGAGTAGATAATTCCGGGTTCAATGCCATAAGCGCCGGTGGACGGCACGGCCATGGACACCCAGTCACCATCAGGGGTACCCAGTGCCCAGCTGCGCATATGGTCGATCGCCGCCGAGGCTGCCGAGGCCGCGCTGGAGGCACCACGGGCCTTGATGATCGCCGCGCCACGCTGCTGCACCGTAGGAATAAAGGTATCCCGGTACCAGTCCTGCGCAACATCAGCCGCCAGGCCACCATCCTGCGTTGCAGTAAACCGGATATCCGGGTACTGCGTGGCAGAGTGATTGCCCCAGATAATCATTTTTTGAATCTCGCGATGGTGTTTACCGGTCTTCTCGGACATTTGCGCCAGCGCCCGGTTGTGATCCAGGCGGGTCATCGCGGTGAAGTTACGCGGATTCAGATCCGGCGCTGCGGCCCGTGCGATCAGGGCATTGGTATTGGCCGGATTGCCGACCACCAGCACCTTCACATCACGGCTGGCGTGATCATTGAGCGCTTTACCCTGCGGGCCAAAAATCTTGCCGTTCTCGGTGAGCAAGTCGCCACGCTCCATGCCCGGTCCGCGGGGTCTGGCGCCAACGAGCAAAGCAAAATCAGTGTCCTGAAAGGCCACATTGGCATCATCGGTAACGACGACATCATCAAGCAACGGGAAGGCTGCATCCTTCAACTCCATTGCCACGCCTTGCAGGGCGCCCAGAGCGGGGGTGATTTCCAGAAGCTGGAGAATGACCGGCTGGTCTTTACCCAGCATATCGCCTGCAGCGATGCGGAAGCAGAGTTGGTAGCCAATCTGGCCGGCAGCCCCGGTAATAGCGACACGGACGGGTTGTTTCATTAATTGCTCCTTGGAATACAGCGGGTTCCGGCGCGACCTTCAGGATGATGTACCAGGGTCGTTCTGCGGCGGCCAGCCAATCAAAAAATAGCTCAATAAATAACACGTAACTTAGCTGTACTATTGTAACCGATTCGCAGCAGAATCTTGGGTGCAGCTGGATCATAAGCCCTGATTTCGCATTCAAATTATTAAAATTTCGGAAAATCCGGCGTGAAATACGGCATGCAAATCCTCGCTGACAACAACATGAGCGGTCTGGAAGAGACCTTTGGCCGGCAGGGAAACCTGGTGTCTTTTGACGGTCGCTCTTTGACCCGGGCCGACCTGGGTGATGCGGAAGTCCTGCTGGTGCGTTCGGTCACAACCGTGGACGCTTCACTGCTGAGAGGCAGCCAAGTGCGTTTCGTTGGCACCGCGACCATCGGCACCGATCACCTGGACACCCGGTGGCTGGACCAGGCGGGGATTGCCTGGGCCAGCGCACCCGGGTGCAATGCCGATGCAGCCGCCCAGTACACGCTTGGCATGTTGCTGCTGGCCATGCAGCGTCTCGGTAAACAGGCGGCCGATCAAAAGGTCGCCATCGTCGGACACGGCAATGTAGGCAGCCGGCTGCACAAACTGCTCGACTCACTGGGCGTTGCGGTCTTGGTTTGCGACCCGCCCCTGGAAGAGAGCGGTCAGCTGCAAAGCCTCACCCTGGCTGAGGCGCTGCAGGCCGATATCATCAGCCTGCACGTTCCCCTGCAGCGAGGCGGCGCCCACCCTACCCATCACATGCTCAACAGCAGCACCCTGGCGCAGATGAGAACGGGCGCCCTGCTGATCAATGCCTCGCGCGGTGGGGTGGTACAGGAAGGCGCACTGATGGATGAATTGTCTGCCGGCCGCCTGTATGCGGCCCTGGACGTGTGGCCCGCAGAGCCATGCGTCAATCCCGTGCTGCTGGCCGCCACAACCGTTGCCACACCCCACGTTGCCGGCTCCAGTGTTGAGGGCAAACGTCGCGGTACAGATATGATCTTTGCAGCCTTTATGGCCTGGCGTGGTCAGTCCCCAGGCCTTGAGCGCACTGGCGTGGCCGACGACCAGCCAGCAGCGATTCCTCAGCCCGCGAGTGGGGACATCCGTTTAGGCGCAGCACTTGATGACACGATTATCCGCGCCACGCACGTGGCGCAGGATGATGCACGAATGCGCTCGGCGCGGCTCGATGGTGCCGCCAGTTTCGATGCACTGCGGCGCGCGCATGCGCCGCGACACGAGTTTAATCGCCTGGCAGTGTCCGTCGCGGATAACCAGACCGGGGTTACTTTACGGTCGCTGGGCTTTAGAACCATACCCTGATTATCAGTCCATTCTTTGGCCATCCTGCGCCAAGGGCTGCTATTACGGCATAAAAACGTTAGAATGCGCGACCTTTTTCCGGCTCTGCCTTCCATGATTGAAAAAATTCGTAACATTGCCATCATCGCCCACGTCGACCACGGCAAAACCACGCTGGTTGACCAGCTCCTGCAGCAATCCGGCACTCTCGGTGAACGGGCAGACACGCCTGACCGTGTCATGGACTCCAATGAGCTGGAAAAAGAACGCGGCATCACGATTTTGTCGAAAAACACGGCAATTCGCTGGAAAGACGGTGATCAGGAGTACCACATCAACATTGTGGACACCCCCGGCCATGCTGACTTCGGTGGTGAGGTAGAGCGTATTCTCAGCATGGTGGACTCGGTACTGCTGCTGGTGGACGCGGTGGACGGTCCCATGCCCCAGACCCGCTTTGTTACCCAGAAAGCCTTTGAAATGGGCTTTAAGCCGATCGTGGTGATCAACAAGGTTGATCGCGATGGCGCACGTCCGGACTGGGTACTGGATCAGACTTTCGAACTGTTCGACCGCCTCGGTGCGACCGACGAGCAACTGGATTTTCCGGTGGTATACGCCTCCGCGTTGCGCGGCTATGCCGGCCTGGAAGATTCCGTCCGCGAAGGCGATATGCAGCCCCTGTTCAAGACCATCGTCAAGGAAGTCTCGCCGCCCAAGGTGGATGAGGACGGACCCTTCCAGATGCGCATTACCACCCTGGCCTACAACACCTATGTCGGGGTCATTGGAATCGGTCGTGTACAACGCGGTACGGTCGCAACCAACCAGCGCATCGCCGTGATTGACCGGGACGGCAACCAGCGCAATGGCAAGATTCTCCAGGTCCTCGGCTTTCACGGGCTGGACCGGGTGGAGGTTCCGCAAGCCAAGGCCGGCGATATTATTGCCATCACCGGTGTGGAGGGCTTGCGCATCTCCGATACGCTTTGCGACCGGGAAGCGCCGGAAGCCCTGCCCGCGCTGACCGTGGACGAACCCACCATCAGCATGACCTTCCGGGTCAATAATTCACCCTTTGCCGGTAAAGAAGGCAAGTTTCTGACCAGCCGCCAGATTCGCGAACGCCTGCTGCGCGAGGCCAGTCACAACGTGGCACTGCGTATCGAAGAGATGGCCGATCCGGATCAATTCCGCGTTTCCGGCCGGGGCGAACTGCACCTGTCCATCCTGATCGAAACCATGCGCCGGGAAGGCTATGAGTTGGCCATTTCGCGCCCCGAAGTGATTCTGCACGAGGTGGATGGCAAGCTCCAGGAACCCTACGAAAGCCTGGTGGTTGACCTGGCCTCAGACTACCAGGGCGCGGTTATGGAGCGCATCGGTGAACGCCGCGGCGTGCTGCAGGACATGCAACCGGATGGTCGTGGCAGGGTCCGTCTGGACTACCTGATCCCGGCCCGGGGCCTGATCGGTTTCCAGTCTGAATTCAAGACGTTAACCGCCGGTACCGGCCTGTTGTTCCACGTCTTTGATCACTACGGTGACCACAACCCGGCGCCCATCAGTACCCGTAACAATGGCGTACTCATCTCCAACGGCACAGGCAAATCAGTCGCATACGCCCTGTTCAGCCTGCAGGAGCGTGGCCGCCTGATCATCAAGGGCGGCGAAGACATCTACGAGGGCCAGGTGATCGGACTGCATAACCGCGGCAACGACCTGACCGTCAACCCGCTCAAAGCCAAGCAGCTGACCAATATTCGCACCGTGATGAAGGACGAGGCAACCGTGCTGTCTGCGCAACAGGAAATGACCCTGGAACAGGCGCTGGAGTTTATTGAAGACGACGAGTTGGTCGAAGTAACCCCGGAAGGCATCCGCATCCGCAAGCTGTACCTGAAGGAACACGAACGAAGGGTAGCGGAACGCACGGCCAAGAAAGCGGCCGAGTAACGGCATTTGCTGCCTTCCCTGAGCGATTTCAGGCGGGCTCAAAGCCCGCACCCAGGCGTCCGTACCGGCGGTGGCTCTGCCGACCGGGAAGATCAGGGTTGGTTGTGCTTACGCACGATCAACATGGCCAACTCAAGTGCCTGTTCGTAGTTCAACCTCGGATCAACGGTCGATTTGTAGGCGCGGCTGAGATCAGTATCGAGCAGGTCGCGGGCACCGCCGGTGCACTCCGTGACGTTTTCGCCGGTTAACTCCAGGTGCACGCCGCCCAGGCGTGAGCCGTTGGCGCGGTGCACCTCAAAAGCCAGCTCCATCTCTTTCATGATATTGCGGAAACGGCGGGTCTTGATGCCCTCGGCCGTGGATTCGGTATTGCCATGCATGGCATCGGAAATCCACAACACCGGAGATCCGGAATCCTGCACCGCCCGAATCAGCCTGGGTAACTTTTCTTCAATATGACTGGCCCCCATGCGGTGGATCAGCACCAGCCTTCCCTCTTCCCGCTCCGGGTTCAGAACATTAATCAGGTCGAGAAGCGCCTGCGGCTGTACCGAGGGACCAACCTTCAAACCCATCGGGTTGCGGATGCCGCGCATGTATTCAACATGTGCATCGTTCATGGAGGCGGTTCGCATACCGATCCAGGGGAAATGGGTGGACAGGTTGAACCAGCCTTCCTGACGGGGCACCTTACGCGTTAGCGCCTGCTCATAGTTAAGATGCAGCGCCTCGTGAGACGTGTAGAAGTCCACGCGCTTGAGGCTGCCTGCCGCCTGCCCGGAAATGGTCTCCATAAAATTGACGGAACGGCCGATGCTTTCTGCCAGGCGATGAAACTCCACCGCCAGCGGCGAATGCTCAACCCAACCCAGGTCCCAGTATTCGGGGTGGTGCAGGTCGGCAAAACCGCCATCGACGAGCGCGCGCGTAAAGTTCATGGTCAGCGACGACAATGAGTGGGCCTGCAAAAGACGATCCGGATCCGGGATGCGTGACTCCGGGGTAAATTCCGGTGAATTGACGATATCACCGCGATAGCTGGGCAAGGTCACGCCGTCGCGGGTTTCCGTATCCGAGGAACGGGGCTTCGCATATTGCCCGGCGAAGCGGCCAATACGGACCACGGGCATTTGCAGACCATGCACCAGGATAAGGCTCATCTGGAGCAGTACTTTCAGTCGATTGGTGATGACTTCCGAGGAACACTCGGCAAAGTTCTCCGCGCAGTCTCCGCCCTGCAGCAGGAAACGCTCTCCACGTTGCGCCTCGGCAATTTGCTGTTTGAGTGCCAGTACCTCCCAGGAGGTTACCAGGGGGGGTAACTGTGCCAGACGTTGCAGGGCTTTCTGCAAAGCCGCCTGGTCCGGGTACGTCGCCTGCTGGGCCGCTTCAAAAGACTGCCAGCTATCCGGCAGCCAGTCGTCCTGTTCAGCCTTTGCCACCTTCAGAAAGTCGTTGGATTTCATAATTGGTTCCCCGACGTACGGGTTTTGATTGCGAGCAGCAATAAAGTAATGAAGCCGATACCAAGGTACCAGACCAGGGTCCACCCGGGCATGCTAAGACCCAGGAAATTCCATTGAATGTCAGCGCAGCTGCCGTCACCGGTCAACACTGCGCTCATGGCGTCCATAAACGGCATGGTATCCATCATGTAGGACAGCCCGGGACCGCAATCGGGAACCTGGTCCGGCGGCAGATTCTGCAGCGTGATATGACGCCAGGCAATTAATGCACCTGCCGTGCACCCCAGGTCTACGACAATACCGTAAAACCAGCGCCCGCCGCGGCTGACCGGATTGTGGATGGCCGCGAGCAGTGCCCACGCACCAATCCAGATAAATGCGACGCGCTGGAAAATACACAGCGGGCATGGGTCCAGAAACATCTTGTGCTGGGCATACAGGGCATAAGCCATCAGGCCAACGCAGGCCAAAAACACGAGGATGTACCAGGTTCTGAGTGAGAGTCTGTCAAACATGAAATTCCGTTTCGTTTTTACCTGGCGTGTTGAAAAGGGCAAACCTGCGCCCGAACAGGGTCCGGGCGCAGCTGGATTGATTATTGGACCGTCAAATGGATGCTATGTTCTGTGTTGATGATGCGGGGTCAATGGTGACAAATCAAGGCCGGGAATGACACGCCAGACTGTCACCATGACGTCGGGAGAGATACAATTAAATGAGAATCACTATCAATTGATGCCTGGTCGTCATTCGTCCCGGGCTTTGAGGCATTTATGACGCTCGCTGAACTGCAAGCAGGTCAACCCGCAAGAATTCTCGCCGTCGACAGCAACGGTGCGGGAGTCCTGCGCCTGATGATTCTCGGGCTGGTTGAAGGCACGCCGGTGCGTTTCGTTCAGGCAGCAATCGGTGGCGATCCGATAGAGGTTGACGTCATGGGTGCGGCCGTCTCCTTGCGTCTTGAACAGGCGCGCTTTTTCCAGGTGGAATTGAGTCAGCCCCGTGAGTGAACCAAAGGTTGTTGGCGTTGATATTGAGCGTATCGGAATCCGCCGCAAAGCCCGTTCCCACATCGCGATAATCGGTACGCCCAACGCCGGCAAAAGCACCTTGTTCAACCGCCTGACGGGACTGCGCCAGACAACCGGCAACTTTCCCGGCGTTACCGTGGAACGCCACACCGGTGTCATGCAGGTGGGCGATACGGCCATGGCGCTTGAAGACCTGCCCGGCATCTATTCGTTGAGCGGTCAGTCGACTGATGAGCGCATCGCCGTAGAAGCCATTCTCGGGCGGCTTGAAGGTCAACCTCAACCTGACGGGCTGCTGGTGGTCATAGATGCCACCCATCTGTACCAGGGTCTCTACCTGCTGGAACAGTTGCTCGAATTACAACGTCCCACCCTGGTCGCCCTGACCATGGTTGATGCCGCACTGGCACAAGGCATTGTCATAGATCCGGAGGTTCTCAGCAGCGCCCTGGGCGGCGTACCGGTATGTCCGGTAGCCACCACCAGCGGGCAAGGCATCGACACCTTGCGCGAGGCCCTTAGCCGGCTGCCGGATCAAACACCGCCCTTCCTGCCCGCTTCCTGGCCGGAACTGAGTGAAACCGCGGAATCCATGGTGCGGGAGAGTGACGGGCAGCTCAGCCGGATCGATGTCATCCAGGGCCTGATGTACCCGCAAAGCGCTGAAGGGCAAAAACTGGCAACGCTGCTGGGTACCGCCCGCATCGAGGCAGCCCGTCTGGCCTTGTTCGGGAATGACCTCCCTCAAGCCCAGGAAGCGCGTGCACGCTACCGCTGGGCTCGCGGCGTCGTCGACGAGGCGCAACAGCAGGCACCCGTCGTCAAGCGGCTGGGCGCAGGGCTCCTGGCGTTCCTGGACCGTCCCTGGCCGGCTACCGCGATGTTTTTTATGACCCTGATACTCGTCTTCCAGGCCGTATTTTCCTGGGCGACGCCGTTAATGGACTTGATTGACGGGAGCAGCGTGGCGCTGGCCGATGCAGTCCGCAGGCTCACGGGTGGCGGGATGCTGAGCAGCTTCCTGGCGGACGGAGTGATTGCCGGCGTGGGAAGCGTGGTGATCTTCCTGCCGCAAATCCTCATCCTGTTCCTGTTCATCATTGTGCTGGAAGACACTGGTTACCTGGCGCGCGCTGCCTTTCTCATGGACAAAGCCATGCGCAAGGTAGGCCTGTCCGGTCAGTCCGTCATACCGATGCTGTCCAGTTTTGCCTGCGCGGTGCCGTCAATCATGGCCACCCGCGTCATTCCGGACCGGCGTGATCGTATCGCCACCATTCTCGCCGCGCCTTTCATGACCTGCTCGGCCCGGCTGCCCATTTATGCGTTGCTCATCGCGGCCTTTGTGCCGGCCAACTCTATCGGCTGGTTCAATCTGCAGGGGCTGGTGCTGTTCGGGCTGTACCTGCTTGGTATTCTTGGCGGCCTGGTAACCGCCCTGATCATCAAACGCACCGCCCTGCGCGGGCCCAAACCTCCGTTCGCAATGGCACTGCCTGACTTTCGCAAGCCAAACCTGCAAACCGTCCTGCTTAAGCTGTGGGACAGGACGCGCATCTTCCTGAAACGTGCCGGTACCGTGATTTTCACCGTGGCGATCATTGTCTGGGGCCTGGCGTATTTTCCGCGCATGAGCACCGATGACTTCGTACCGGTTACCCAGAGCACACTCAGCCCGGAGAATCAGCTCGCGGCCGCTCAGCTGGAGCAATCCGCGCTGGGCCGGATCGGCAAGGAGATTGAGCCGGTCTTCCGGCCCCTGGGCTGGGACTGGAAAGTCTCATCCGCTGTGATAGCCGGCTTTCCTGCCCGCGAGGTCGTGGTCGCCGTCCTGGGCACGCTCTACGCCGTTGGCTCGGAGGCAGACGAAAAAAGCCTGGCCGCCAGTCTGCGCGCAGCCACCTGGCCGGACGGCAGATTGGTTTTTACCCTGCCCATGGTGCTGGGCCTGATGGTGTTTTACGCCTGGTGCCTGCAATGCGCGGCGACCGTCGCCGTAATTCGCCGGGAAACGAACACCTGGCGCTGGCCCATTTTTGCCTGGACATACATGACCGGCGTCGCCTATCTCGGTGCCCTGCTCGTCTTCCAGATTGGCAGTCGTCTGTAGGCCGCGGCTATGTGGAAGCACCGCGGCCAGCAACGTCCACCCTTTGCCGAGGAACCCGGTCCGGGTCAGGAATCAGTCTGGGACTATCCACGCCCGCCGGTCCTGGTACCGGAACGCCGGGCGGTAGAGGTGTTGGTATCCGAACGGCGCCTGGCCTATTCCGAAAACGCCATGCGGGTCCTGGAAACCGCGAGCCCACCAACGGTTTATGTGCCTCCCGAAGCGGTGGTTAGTGCCTTACTGCGGCCTGTGCCGGGCCAGAGCTTCTGTGAATGGAAGGGTCAGGCCCAGTACTGGGGACTGGCCGGAGACGACACTCTGCAGGCCATAGGCTGGAGTTACCCGGACCCATCACCCGGTTTCGCCGAGATCCGCGGATGGCTGTCGTTTTATCCCGGCCGGGTCACCTGCTTGCTGGACGGTGAAAGAGTCCGGCCGCAGGGCGGCAATTTTTATGGTGGCTGGGTGACTGACGAAATCACCGGTCCCTGGAAGGGTTCGCCGGGCAGCAGAGGTTGGTAAGAGCGACATTACCGATACGAACCGGTGAACAAAGATTAGTAACCATGATTGTGCCGCCGGACATTCGACAGCCATCGCTGGAAGACCTTTGCTTTGCATGAATAAGAACACCAATAATTCTGCAGGGACTACCCCTCTGCTCAGTCTGCTGACTTTACTTGGTGCATTATGGCTTCCGGCTCAACACGTGTACGGGGTTGATGATGACTATGCCCTATGGCTGAGCGCCTCGACATCGGGTGAGCTGGGCAAAACGCAGCAAACCTTATGGCGCTACATGTTCCACGGCGAATATCGTCTGTTCAACGCCCTGGAAGGAACGCGCCAGGCGGTGGGAAGGACCGGTGTCGGCTACCAGTTGCCGCGGGGCTTCTCAGTCTGGCTGCGTTATGACTACCACCATACGGACACGCAAGAACTCGGTGCTTTCAGAGAAAACCGCCTGCAGCAGGTGGTTAACTGGGCGGGCGATGGCCCCGGAATCACAACCCTGAAACTGAGAGGCATTCTTGAGGAGCGCTGGCTCGAGGGTTTTGAAGGCACCGGTGTCCGACTAAGGCTTCAGGCGCAGCTTGAATGGCCGCTAAAGGCCAGGCCAGGGGCGAACTGGATGTTCTCGGTAGAGCCTTTTTATGATTTGCGGACCCTCAGTTGGGTTGAAAACGGCTGGAATCAAAATCGCACGATGTTGGGCGCCAGCCTGCCCTTGACCCGGGGACATAGACTGGAACTGGGCTACATGAACCAATGGGGCAGTCCCTTCGGTGATCGCGACATCATGAGCCATACCCTGTGGGCCCACTATCGCTTCTGACCATCATGCATTCCGCACGCAGGGCCATGAAACCCCACAAAAAAGCCCGGCGCTGGCCGGGCTTTTTCCTTTACAGGCTTGGCGTAAACTCAGTCGTCTGTCGCCTCATCGTCGGCACGTGGGCGGTCGACCAGCTCAACATACGCCATCATGGCATTGTCACCGGCACGGTGACCGCACTTGAGGATACGCAGGTAACCACCTGGACGGCCCTGGTAACGGGGACCCAGCTCTTCAAACAGCTTGCCAACCGTTTCCTTGTCACGCAGGCGGTCAAAAGCAGTCCGGCGATGTGCCACGCTGTCTTCTTTGGCCAGGGTGATCAGGGGCTCGGCCACGCGACGCAGTTCCTTTGCCTTGGGCAAAGTGGTCTTGATGAGCTCGTGCTTGATAAGGCTGTTGGACATGTTGCGGAACATCGCTTTACGGTGCGATGAATTCCGGTTCAGTTTACGTCCTGATTTTTGGTGACGCATGATCTTTTCCTAGTTATCTTTTCTGCTTACCGAGACTCGCGACTCAGGTAGTTGCCAGAGCGGCCGGTGGCCAGTTTTCTAATTTCATGCCCAGAGACAGCTCGTGCTGGGCCAGAACGTCCTTGATTTCGGTCAGGGACTTCTTCCCAAGGTTCGGGGTCTTAAGCAGCTCCACCTCGGTGCGCTGCACCAGGTCGCCAATGTACAGAATGCTCTCTGCTTTGAGGCAGTTGGCTGAACGCACGGTCAGCTCAAGATCATCGATCGGACGCAGCAGGATCGGGTCAATGTCCTGTGATTTCTCTTCCTTAACCGACTCCTTGCGGGCGGTGAAGTCAACAAACACAGACAGCTGATCAGCCAGGATATTGGCGGCAAGCTTGACAGCTGCCTCACAATCCATGGTGCCGTTGGTTTCGATGTCCAGAATCAGCTTGTCCAGGTTGGTACGCTGCTCAACACGCGCAGATTCAACACTGTAGGACACCCGGCGCACGGGGCAGAAGGATGCATCCAACTGCAGGCGGCCAATGGGACGGCTTTCCTGGTCACCGATGGTGATCTGGTTGGCCGGCTGGTAGCCAACACCACGGGTAACCTTCAGCTGCATGTTGATGCTGCCGTCCTTGGTCAGGTTACAGATCACGTGATCCGGGTTAACCACTTCGATGTCATGGTCGACCGTGATGTCGCCAGCGGTAACCGGTCCGGTACCTTTTTTGCTGAGCGTCAGGATTGCCTCTTCCTTGCCGTGCATGTTCAGTGCTACACCTTTCAGGTTCAGCAGCACCTCGATGATGTCTTCCTGCAAGCCTTCCACTGCGGTGTATTCATGCAGCACACCGTCAATTTCCGCTTCGACAATGGCGCAGCCCGGAATAGAGGACAGCAGCACGCGACGCAGGGCATTACCCAGCGTGTGGCCAAAACCACGTTCCAGTGGCTCGAGCGCAATACGTGCGCGGTTGGGGTTGATCTGGTCCACGCCCACCGCTTTGGGCTTAAGCATTTTTTCAATCGCATCCATCATGGGATGAGTACCTCGCAGGTTTTCTGAATGACGCTCCGGCCTCGAGAGGCCGGAAGGTCCTGTTACTTGGAGTAGAGCTCGACGATCAGCTGTTCGTTGATCTCAGCCGGAAGTTCATCGCGATCCGGGAAGCGTTTAAATTCGCCTTCACCCTTATCGCCATTCACATCAAGCCAGGTAGCAACCCGGTCGAGTTCGTTATTAAGCGTCACTGCCTCTTTTACACGCAGTTGCTCTTTTGCCTTTGGCGTCAGGGAAATCTTGTCCCCAACCTTCACCTGGTAAGACGGAATGTTGACCTTGCCGTCGTTTACCATGATGGCCTTGTGGGATACCAGCTGGCGCGCCTGGGCGCGGGTGACTGCAAAACCCATACGGTAGACCACGTTGTCGAGCCGGCCTTCCAGCAGGTTGAGCAGGTTTTCACCGGTTGAGCCTTTCTGTCCGGCAGCTTTCTTGTAGTAATTGCGGAATTGCTTCTCAAGCACACCATACATACGGCGTACTTTTTGCTTTTCACGCAGCTGCAGGGCGTAGTCAGACAGTCGCTGACGACGTCCTCCTCCGGCTCCGTGCTGACCGGGCACCTGGCCCAGCTTGCATTTTGATTCCAGGCCACGGGCCGGGCTTTTAAGTCCCAGATCCGTGCCTTCGCGACGGGCCAGTTTACAGGTTGGTCCAGTATATCGTGCCATTGTATTGCTCCTAGACGCGGCGCTTTTTCGGCGGACGACATCCGTTGTGCGGGATGGGCGTCACGTCCACGATGTTAGTGATCTTGTAACCCAGTGAGTGCAAAGCACGAACGGACGACTCGCGACCGGGACCCGGACCTTTAACCCGGACTTCCAGGTTCTTCAGGCCATAATCCTGTGCGCTGCGACCCGCCGTATCCGCTGCCACCTGGGCGGCGAAGGGCGTGCTTTTGCGTGATCCACGGAAACCGGCACCGCCGGACGTGGCCCAGGACAATACATTGCCCTGACGATCACTGAGGGTGATGATGGTGTTGTTGAAGGACGCATGAATATGGGCGATACCATCGACCACAGTGCGTTTTACCTTCTTCTTGCCTTTGCTGCCTTTCGTGCTTGGCTTAGCCATAACTCAATCCGTCCTTAACGTTTGATGGGGCGACGCGGGCCCTTGCGGGTGCGCGCGTTGGTCTTGGTCCGTTGCCCACGAACAGGCAGGCCGCGACGGTGCCGCAGGCCACGGTAACAACCGAGATCCATCAGGCGCTTGATGTTCATTGCAACTTCACGGCGAAGATCACCTTCAACGTTGATGTTGCCAATGGCACTGCGCACATTTTCGATTTCCGGCTCCGTAAGGTCACGGACCTTGGTGGAGGGTTCAATACCGGCGACTTCGCAAATCTGCAAAGCGCGCGTGCGGCCAATTCCGTAAATGTGAGTCAAGGCCACCCAGGTGTGTTTCTGGGTTGGCAAGTTGACACCCGCTATGCGAGCCATATCACGTACTCCTGCTCAAAGTTTCGGACCGCCCAATTAACGATTGGTCAAACAGTCCATTATAGCTAATCATTGCTGCCGATGAAAGACAGAAAATCATCCCTGCAACGAGGGGCTTAACCCTGACGTTGCTTATGCTTTTTATCGCTGCAGATCACAAACACCACGCCATTACGACGCACGATCTTGCAGTTACGACAAATTTTCTTTACTGAAGCTTGCACTTTCATGGCAGCTCTCCTTACTCATTCGACTGGATCCGGCGTCGCCGCCAGGTTCAGCCGGGAAAAAGCGTTAACGTTTGACCACACCTGATCGTCCATAGGACTTCAGATTGGCCTTCTTCATCAGGCTGTCGTACTTGTGCGATACAAGGTGGGCCTGGACCTGGGCGATAAAGTCCATAATCACGACCACCACGATCAGCACCGAAGTACCGCCGAAATAAAATGGTACGTTCCAGATCACTTGCAGCAGATCCGGTAACAGGCAGACCAGTACCAGATACAACGAGCCGACCATGGTCAAGCGAGTCAGAACGGTATCGATATAATCAGCCGTATGGCGCCCCGGACGAATACCCGGGATAAATGCGCCAGACTTTTTCAGGTTATCCGCCGTCTCC
Organism: uncultured Gammaproteobacteria bacterium; assembly: GCA_942491555.1. Taxonomy (GTDB): domain Bacteria; phylum Pseudomonadota; class Gammaproteobacteria; order Xanthomonadales; family SZUA-36; genus Marinihelvus. The sequence goes on along the minus strand of CALOBN010000001.1, from coordinate 71,592 downwards.
TTCGAATTGAACACGATCGCCGTGTAGAAAAAGCAGAAGAAGATAATCAGGCCTGAGAACAACACGGTATATGGCAAGTTACCCGGCGCCAGCGAGGCCGCAATGTCCGTCATGAACGACAGTTGCGGCGTTGTACTGAACCACGACGCCAATGTAGCCGGGAAAATCACAATACTTGAGGCGAAGATGGCTGGAATAACACCAGACATGTTCAGCTTCAGCGGCAGATGTGTCTGCTGGTTCTGGTAAGCCACCCGACCCTGCCGCTGTGCATAGTTCACGGTAATGCGCCGCTGACCCCGTTCAACCTTCACGATGAAGTAAATCACCGCAAGAATGAACACCCCAATGATGAGCGCCGCAGCAATACCCAACTGACCGGTGTTGACCAGTTCCAGGGTGCCTGCGATCGCGCGCGGCAAACCGGCCACGATACCGGCAAAGATAATTAAGGAAATACCGTTGCCCACGCCGCGCTCGGTTATCTGCTCACCCAGCCACATCAGGAAAACCGTGCCGGCCGTCAGGGTTACGACCGCGGTAAACAGGAAGCCAAACCCAGGCGCAAACACAATACCCTGCTGACCCTGCAAGGCAAACGCGACGCCTCCGGCCTGAAATGCTGCCAGCACTACCGTAAAGATCCGGGTGTACTGGGTTATTTTCTGGCGTCCGCTCGAGCCTTCCTTTTTCAACGCCTGCAACTGCGGCACAGTGCTCGACATCAACTGAATGATGATCGACGCGGAAATGTACGGCATCACGCCCAGAGCGAACAGGCTGAAACGTTCCAGAGCGCCGCCGGTAAACAGGTTGAACACGTCAATGATCGTGCCCTGCTGGGAGTTCATAAAACCCATCAGCGCCTGCGGGTTAACCCCGGGAACCGGAATAAAGGTACCGATCCGGTAAATAATCAGCGCCACGAACACGAACAGCAAACGCTGCCGCAATTCCGTCAGGCGACCAATGCCGCCCAGGGTATCCGCCATTTGTGAAGGCGATCGGGACATTACTCGACCTTGCCGCCTGCTGCCTCGATGGCAGCTTGTGCACCTTTGGTCACGCCCACACCTTTCAGCGTAATTGCGCGGTCGATATCACCTGTATTGATGACTTTAACCTTGCGAATTTCAGCTGACACAACACCTGCCGCCTTAAGCGCAGCCAGGTCGATCGTATCTTCTTTCACGGAACCGAGCTGGTACAGACGCACTTCGGCGTTGTAGCGCGCTGTGCGCGAAGCAAATCCGCGCTTTGGCAGACGACGCTGAAGGGGCATTTGTCCACCTTCAAAACCGACTTTATGAAAGCCGCCGGAGCGGGATTTCTGACCTTTGTGGCCACGTCCGCCGGTCTTACCCAGGCCGGAACCGATACCACGACCGGCTCTCTTGCGATTCTTTTTACTGCCCTCAGCGGGGCGCAGATCATTCAGTTTCATTGTCGTACTTTCCTTAAACGCCGGGGTCAGAGTAAAAACCCGTGCAGTGTCTCGGTTCGCAGAACAGGTGAAGGGGCTTTTACTCTGACCCCTTCCCTCACCCCGTTAGGGCTCAGGCCTCTTCCACTCGTACCATGTAGTTAATTTTGTTTACCATTCCGCGCACGGATGGTGTGTCTTCCAGCTCGACCGTCTGGTGCATACGCTTGAGGCCCAGGCCACGAACGCACTCACGATGACGCGGCAAGGTGCCAATCGGCGAGCGCGTCAGGGTGACTTTTATGGTCTTGTCAGATTTTTTTGCCTTGGCCATGGTCTTATCCCAGGTTCGCTTTAATTTCGTCCACGGATTTACCGCGCTTGGCAGCAATGGATTCCGGGCTGTACATTTTCTGGAGACCCTTGATCGTCGCCCGCACCAGGTTAATTGGCGCGTTTGAACCAAGGCTCTTGGCCAGCACGTTGTGCACGCCAACCGCTTCCAGTACCGCACGCATCGCGCCACCAGCAATTACACCGGTACCTTCCGATGCAGGCTGCATGTATATGCGTGACCCACAGTGTGATGCTTTGACCGGATGCCAAAGGGTTCCGCCATTCAACGGGATGGTCACCATGTTTGCGCGGGCTTTTTCCATGGACTTCTGGATAGCAATCGGCACTTCACGCGCCTTGCCATAACCAAAACCCACTTTGCCGTTGCCATCTCCCACCACGCTCAGCGCGGTGAAGCCGAAGATGCGACCACCCTTGACCACTTTGGCCACACGGTTGACGGCCACCAACTTCTCGAGCATGCCGTCGCCATTGTCTCTGTCGATATTTGACATCAGTTCGTCCTGTTCAGAATTTCAGGCCGCTCTCGCGAGCAGCATCGGCGAGCGTCTTCACCCGTCCGTGGTATTTGAATCCACTGCGGTCGAAGGCTACTTCTTCCACACCGGCTGCTTTCGCGCGTTCCGCGACGGCTTTGCCAACCGCGGCGGCAGCCGCCATATTGCTGGTGCTGTCGAGGCCCTTGGCCACGTCTTTCTGCACGGTTGATGCAACTGCCACGACCTTCTCAGCATCGATCACCTGGGCATAAATGTGCTGACCACTGCGATGCACGGTCAAACGCGGCATGCCGGTGCGACGAATCCGGGCACGGTTTTTGCGTGCACGGCGCAGTCTCGAAGTCTTCTTGTTCATAATTTTCTTCCTCAGGGCCAGCAGGCTTACGCCTTCTTGGCCTCTTTCCGCACGACACGCTCATCCGCATAACGCACACCTTTACCCTTGTAGGGCTCCGGCGGACGGAACGCACGGATTTCCGCAGCGGCCTGGCCAACACTCTGCTTGTCGCAGCCTTTGACGATGATTTCCGTCTGGCTCGGCGTCTCTACCGACACGCCTTCCGGAACTTCGTAATTCACTTCATGTGAGAATCCCAACTGCAGGTTGAGCTTCTGACCCTGAGCCTGGGCGCGATAACCAACACCTTGCAGGAGTAGTTTCTTCTCAAAACCTTCATTGACACCCGTGATCATATTGTTCAGCAGCGCCCGGAAGGTCCCCGCCATGGCGACGTCCTTGGCCTCGGCCCATTTCACATTGCAGACACCATCTTCCATCGCGAATTTAATCGCCGGATGAATGTCCATCTGCAAATTGCCTTTGGGGCCCTTGACCGTAACCTGCTCGTCGTTGAAATTGACATCAACGCCCTGCGGGATCTCAATGGGACTTTTTGCGATACGTGACATTGCTCTCTCTCCTGATGCTTAGGCGACAACGCACAGGACTTCACCGCCCTGTCCTGCCGATCGTGCCGAAGCGTCGGTCATGATGCCCTGCGACGTGCTGACAATCGCAATACCGAGCCCGTCAAAAATTCGTGGCAGATCGTCTTTGCCACGGTACTGACGCAGACCAGGACGGCTTACGCGCTTGACCATGTCAATAACGCCCTTGCCCTCGAAGTAACGCAGAGTCACTTTAAGTTGCGGCTTGCCATCGTTCGGCATCACCTCAAAGTCGTTGATGAAACCTTCGTCCTTCAGCACAGCAGCGATGCCCACCTTCACCTTGGAAGACGGCATGGTTGTGCTGACCTTATTGGTCGCCTGTGCATTACGGATGCGGGTCAACATATCCGAAATCGGGTCACTCATGCTCATTGCTTTATTCCTGTATCAAGTCGGTCCGGAAGCCTTCAGGCCCGGATTACCAGCTGGCCTTACGCAGGCCCGGTACGTCACCACGCATGGCGGCTTCACGCAGCTTGTTGCGACTCAGGCCGAACTTGCGGTAAAAACCGCGTGGTCGACCAGAAAGGGCGCAGCGGTTGCGCTGGCGTGCCGGGCTCGAATCGCGCGGCAGTTTCTGCAAGGCAAAAACCGCTACCTGCTTCTCTTCGAAACCCACGTCCGCGTCAGCGATTACTGCCTTTAGTTCGGCACGCTTGGCGGCGTAACGCTTTACCAGTTTCTCGCGACGCTTTTCGCGATTGATCATGCTCTTTTTGGCCATGCTAAAGTCCTGCCTTACTTATCTTTAAAGGGAAAGTTGAACGCTTTCAAAAGCGCCTTGCCTTCCTCGTTGTTGGCTGCGGTCGTCGTAATGGTGATATCCATGCCGCGAATCGCATCCACCTCGTCAAAATTGATTTCCGGGAACACAATCTGTTCCTTAATGCCCATGGAGTAGTTTCCACGACCATCAAAAGATTTTGGGTTCAGGCCACGGAAGTCACGCACCCGCGGGATCGCCACGTTGACCAGGCGGTCCAGGAACTCATACATATGTTCGCGGCGCAGCGTCACCTTGCAACCAATCGGCCAACCGTCGCGAATCTTGAACGAGGCAACGGATTTGCGTGCCTTTGTCACGATCGGTGACTGACCGGTAATAGCAGCCAGGTCGGCAACGGCTTTGTCCATTACCTTTTTATCGGTCGCCGCCTCACCCACACCCATGTTCAGGGTGATCTTGGTGATTTTCGGTACCGCCATGACGTTCTCAATACCCAGCTCTTTCATAAGCTGCGGCACCAGCGTCTCTCTGTAATACTCGTTCAATCTGGCCATCGGGCCCTACCTCGTTCAATTGGCACTAACGCGCCTTTTCCAGCTTTGCGGTTGGCGCGCCAGCGCCAGAGCAAATCATTCAATGTTGCCTGGTGGGTGCGGTTTTCATCGCCAAGCGATGAAAGAAGCGCCCGCCGGGCGGCTAAATATCGACGGCCTCGCCGTTGGAACGAAACACGCGAACCTTTTTGCCATCACCGAGCGTTTTGAAACCCACGCGATCGCCCTTACCCGTTGCCGGGTTATAGAGCTGCACATTGGAGGCATGGATCGGCGCTTCGCGCTCGATGATGCCACCCTGAGTGCCACGATTCGGATCAGGCTTGGTGTGCTTCTTGACCATGTTCACGTTTTCCACCAACAGGCGGTCGCGTTCCAGTATCTGCAGCACCTGGCCTTTCTGGCCTTTGCTGCGACCGGTTGTAACGAGAACCTCGTCACCTTTTTTAATGCGTTTCATCGTTCAGCCTCGCTTACAGCACTTCCGGCGCGAGGGACACGATCTTCATGAACTTTTCACCACGCAATTCGCGGGTGACCGGTCCAAAGATGCGCGTTCCCACGGGCTCCAGTTTTTGGTTTAGCAACACAGCGGCGTTACCATCGAAACGGATTTTGGAGCCATCCGGACGACGAACACCATGACGGGTGCGCACAACCAGTGCGTTGTAGACCTCACCCTTCTTAACCTTGCCTCGCGGGATCGCGTCTTTCACGGTCACCTTGATCACATCACCAATCTGCGCATAACGGCGTTTGGAACCGCCCAGCACCTTGATGCACATCACCTGGCGAGCGCCGCTGTTGTCCGCGGCAGAAAGCATGCTCTGCATCTGAATCATTGTTATTTCCTCGACTCTGCCGGCAACCTAGACGGCACGTTCCAGGACTTCGACCACGCGCCAGCTCTTGTTCTTGGAGAGCGGACGGCATTGTTCAATCCTGACGGTGTCGCCTTCGGCGCAATTGTTTTCTTCATCGTGCGCTTTCACTTTCGTTGAGCGCTTGATGTATTTGCCATACAGGGCATGTTTGACCTTGCGTTCCAGCATGACCGTGACAGTCTTATCCATCTTGTCGCTGACCACACGGCCGACCTGGCTGCGTTTTACCTCAGTGTTAACCTGTTCTGCTGCAGTACTCATGCCGCGCTACCTTCCTTTGCTTTCTCAGTCAGGACGGTTTGCACACGCGCGATGTCGCGCCGTACACGCCGAAGCTCACTAGGCTGGCCCAAAGAGCCTGTGCCACGCTGCATCCTGAGGTTGAACTGTTCACGCAGCAGACCGGTGAGTTCCTCACGCAGTTCCGCGTCTGTTTTCGTTCTCAAATCCTGTGCATTCATCACATCACCGACCGGGTCACAAAGGTGGTCTGCACCGACAGCTTGGCAGAAGCCAGGCGGAATGCTTCACGTGCCTGTTCTTCGGTTACACCCTGGATTTCATACAGGACGCGGCCGGGCTGAATCGGGGCCACCCAATATTCGACATTACCTTTGCCTTTACCCATACGTACTTCCACGGGCTTCTTGGTAATGGGCTTGTCCGGGAACACCCGGATCCACAGTTTTCCGCCGCGTTTCACGTAACGGGTGATGGAACGACGGGCAGCCTCGATCTGACGCGCAGTAATAAATCCGCGAGTCGTGGCCTTCAGACCGTATTCACCAAAGCTGACGCGGTTGTTGACCTGCGCCAGACCGCGGTTACGGCCCTTCTGTGTTTTTCTGAATTTTGTGCGTTTTGGCTGCAGCATGGCTGACTCTCCTAGCTAGCGCCCTTCTGGTTGCTCTTGGTGTTCTGGTTCTGCTGGGCATGCAGGTCGAAGACCTCGCCCTTGTAGATCCAGACTTTCACCCCGAGCACTCCATAGGTGGTTTCGGCTTCAACGAATCCGTAATCAATATCCGCGCGTAATGTGTGCAGCGGAACCTGGCCTTCCCGGTACCATTCGGTGCGGGCAATGTCGGCGCCGTTCAGACGACCGGATACCTGCACCTTGATGCCGAGCGCACCCAACCGCATTGAATTGCCCACGGCACGCTTCATGGCGCGACGGAACATGATGCGTCGCTCGAGCTGCTGGGCAATGCCCTCGGCCACGAGCTGTGCGTCGAGTTCCGGCTTGCGGATTTCGGCGACCGTGATGTGGGTCGGAACCCCCATCTGTTGGCTTACGTCACGGCGCAGGCGCTCGATGTCTTCGCCTTTCTTGCCGATCACGATGCCCGGACGAGCCGTATGAATCGTGATGCGTGCGGACTTCGCCGGACGCTCAATCTGGATACGGCTGACCGCCGCCTGCTTGAGGCGTTTGCGGAGGTATTCACGCACTTCCAGATCAGACTCGAGCTGTTCTGCGTAAAGACCCTTTTCGGCGTACCAGGTTGAATTCCAGTCCTTGGAAATACCAAGGCGGATACCTATCGGATGTACCTTCTGACCCATAATCTTTTCCTGGTCCTGTTATTCGCTGTCCGCGACCGTCACGGTAATGTGACTGGTGCGTTTCAAAATCTGCGTACCGCGACCCTTCGCGCGGGCCCGGCCTCGCTTCATCGTCGGACCCTCATCAACGGTAATCGTCTTGATGGTCAGCTCGTCGATGTCAGCGCCTTCGTTGTGCTCGGCGTTGGCAATAGCTGACAAGAGCACTTTCTTGACGATATGTGCCGCTTTCTTCGGGCTGAAGGCCAGCAATTGCTCGGCCTTCTCCACGGGCATGCCGCGGACCTGGTCCGCAACAAGGCGGACTTTTTGCGCCGAGATGCGGGCGCCGTTTAATTTCGCTGTTACCTGCATGGCTCTGCGTCCTTACTTGGTTTTCCGGTCACCGGAGTGACCCTTAAACGTGCGCGTGGCTGAAAATTCACCAAGCTTGTGTCCAATCATCTGCTCGTTCACAAGAATCGGCACATGCTGGCGGCCGTTATGCACGGCAATCGTCAACCCCACCATTTCCGGAGTGATCATCGACCGGCGTGACCAGGTGCGAATCGGGCGCTTGTTATTCGTCTCAAGCGCATTCTCCACCTTGGTAACCAGGTGATGATCGATAAAAGGGCCTTTCTTAATTGATCTTGGCATCGTTCTGTCCCGTTACTTACCAGAGCGCTTACGGGCAATGTACTTGTCCGTGCGCTTGTTGCTACGGGTCTTGTGACCCTTCGTCGGTTGACCCCAGGGGGACACCGGATGACGACCACCGGAAGTTTTACCTTCACCACCACCGTGCGGGTGATCGACCGGGTTCATGGCCACGCCACGTACCGTTGGGCGGACACCGCGCCAGCGTTTCGCACCGGCCTTGCCCAGCTTCTCGAGGTTGTGCTCGGAGTTGGACACTTCACCGATGGTCGCGCGGCAGCGATTAGAAACCTTGCGCATTTCGCCGGAACGCAAACGCAGGGTCGCGTACTGGCCTTCGCGGGCAACCAACTGAACCGCAGCGCCAGCGCTGCGTGCCAACTGGGCACCTTTACCCGGCTTGAGCTCGACGCAATGCACCACTGTACCGACCGGAATGTTGGTCAGCGGCAGTGTGTTGCCCGGCTTAATAGCAGCCTCGCGTCCACTCATTACCGGATCACCGGAACGCAGTGCCTTGGCCGCAATGATGTAGCGACGTTCGCCATCCGCGTACAGCACCAAAGCGATGTGCGCGCTGCGGTTAGGATCGTATTCAATACGCTCCACCTTGGCCGGAATCCCATCCTTGTCACGTTTGAAGTCGATCACGCGATAGTGCTGCTTGTGACCTCCACCAATATGACGGGTGGTGATACGACCGTTGTTGTTCCGGCCACCGCTCTTGGACTGCTTCTCCAGCAGGGGCGCATGTGGCGCTCCCTTGTGGAGGTGGTCGTGACGTACACGGACCACTCCGCGGCGGCCAGGCGATGTCGGTTTTGCCTTAACAATTGCCATGACTTAAATCCTTATGCCGATTCGTCGAGAAGGTTGATGACCTGCCCTTCCTGGACACGAACGTAGGCCTTTTTCCAGTCCGCGCGCTTGCCTTTGCGCGCCTTGAAAGCTTTGGTCTTGCCTTTCATGTTGACGACCTGAACAGACTCAACGTTCACTTCAAACAACGCTTCCACTGCATCGCGGATTTCCGCTTTGGTGGAATCGGTGGCGACCTGAAATACGTACTGGTTACCCTGCTCACCAACGCGGGCGGTCTTTTCCGTCACACGCGGTGCAAGCAGCACCTTGAAAATGCGTTCGCTGTTCATCCTAACCACTCCTGGATCTTGGCGACCGCATCCACGGTCACGATCACTTTGTCAGTGGACACCAGGCTGACTGGATCAATTCCGGCCACGTCAACAACGCTCACACCGATGATGTTCCGCGCGGACAGGTACAGGCCTTCGTTAACCTCTGCGGTAATAATCAAACCTTTCTGGACACCCACTTCAGCAAGTTGCGCGATAAGATCCTTGGTGCTCGGCTTGTCGAGCTTGATCTCATCAATAACCACCAGCGCATCTTTTCGGACCAGCTCAGAGAAAATGGCCTGCAGCGCTCCGCGGTACATCTTGCGGTTCACTTTCTGCGAGTGGTCGCGGGGTGAAGCGGCAAACGTCACGCCACCGCCGGTCCAGATTGGTCCACGGCTGGTACCCGCACGGGCCCGGCCGGTGCCTTTCTGGCGCCATGGCTTCTTGCCACCACCGCTCACAGCTGCACGATTCTTCTGCGCCTTGGTGCCGGAACGCGCGCCGGCCAGGTAGGCGGTTACCACCTGGTGAACCAGGGCCTCGGAGAAATCACGACCAAAGGTCGCTTCCGATACCTGGATGTCTTTTCCGCCTGCAACATTAAGTTTCATGTTCTAAATCCTCAGTGCTTCTTGACGGACAGACGAACAGTGACCGTACCGCCCGGTGCGCCAGGGACAGCACCCTTGATCAGCAGCAGGTTGCGTTCAACATCCACCCGTATCACTTCGAGATTCTGCGTGGTTACACGCTCGTCACCCATGTGACCCGCCATTTTCTTGCCTTTAAAGACACGACCCGGCGTTTGACACTGACCAATGGAACCCGGCGCACGATGCGACAGCGAGTTACCGTGCGTGGCATCCTGCATGTGGAAGTTGTGGCGCTTCACCGTACCGGCGAAACCCTTACCTTTGCTCACACCGGTGACGTCCACGAACTGTCCGGCTTCAAACTGCTCAACCTTGAGCTCGGCGCCTGCTTCGAGGTCTGTACCTTCTTCGTCTTCCAGGCGCAGTTCCCACAGGCCCTTGCCCGCCTCAACACCCGCTTTCGCGAAGTGCCCGGCGCTGGGCTTGCTCACCAGGTTGCTGCGTTTGCTGCCGGTGGTTACCTGCAGCGAACGATAGCCGTCGTTGTCGTCGGTTTTAACCTGGGTAACGCGGTTCGGCGTTGCCTCAATCACGGTCACGGGGATACTTGCGCCCGCTTCGGTGAAAACCCGGGTCATTCCGGCTTTGCGTCCAATTATTCCAATCGCCATTGTTCTGTCTCTCGTCAGTCTTGCTCAGTGGATCAGTACAGTTTGATCTGTACGTCAACGCCGGCCGCAAGGTCGAGCTTCATCAGGGAATCAACGGTCTTGTCGTTGGGATCCACGATGTCCATCAGCCGCTTGTGCGTGCGGGTTTCATACTGATCGCGCGCGTCTTTATTAACGTGCGGCGAGGTCAGCACAGTATGCCGCTCGATACGCGTGGGAAGCGGAATCGGTCCGCGCACCTGGGCGCCGGTCCGTTTCGCAGTTTCCACGATTTCCTGTGCTGAACGGTCGATCAAACGATGATCGAAAGCCTTCAGCCGAATGCGTATTCTTTGGTCAGCCATGTCTATTGCTCACTCAGTCTCTTTAATCGACCCGGATTATCCAGGTCTCTCTTTATTCACCCCGGCGCGAACGCCAGGGTTATATCTCTTCCTTCGCGGTTGGCGCAAAGCGCCAGAGCGAATCTAATTACGTTGCTGAGGAGGGGCGGTTTTTATCGCGCAGCGATAAAAGAAGCGCCTCTTCAGCGGCCTTGCTTTACTCGAAGATCTTGGCGACAACGCCCGCACCAACCGTGCGACCACCCTCGCGAATCGCGAAACGCAATCCTTCTTCCATCGCAATCGGGTTAATCAACGTGACTTTCATCTGCACGTTGTCACCCGGCATGACCATCTCAACACCTTCCGGCAGTTCGCACGCACCCGTTACGTCCGTGGTACGGAAGTAAAACTGCGGACGGTAGCCCTTGAAAAACGGCGTATGACGACCACCCTCTTCTTTCGACAGAATGTAAACCTCCGCCTCAAAAGTGGTGTGCGGCTTGATCGTGCCCTTGTGCGCCAGTACCTGGCCACGCTCCACGTCATCACGCTTGGTGCCACGCAGCAGTACGCCCACGTTGTCACCCGCCCGACCTTCGTCCAGCAGCTTGCGGAACATCTCAACACCGGTACAGGTCGTGGTCACGGTATCCTTGATACCAACGATCTCGATCTCTTCACCCACCTTCACAACACCACGCTCAACACGTCCGGTTACCACCGTGCCGCGACCAGAAATTGAGAACACGTCCTCAATCGGCAGCAAAAACGGCTTGTCCGTATCACGTACCGGCTCAGGAATGTATGCGTCCATCTCGTCCAGCAACTTCAATACCGACGGAACGCCAATCTCTGAAGCGTCGCCTTCCAGCGCCTTGAGCGCAGAACCGGTTACGATCGGCGTGTCATCACCCGGGAAGTCATACGAAGACAGCAGTTCGCGAATCTCCATCTCCACCAGTTCCAACAGCTCTTCGTCGTCAACCTGGTCAGCCTTGTTCATGTACACCAGGATGTACGGAACACCCACCTGACGGGCCAGCAGAATGTGCTCGCGCGTCTGCGGCATCGGACCGTCAGCAGCACTTACCACCAGGATCGCACCGTCCATCTGCGCCGCACCCGTGATCATGTTCTTCACATAATCAGCGTGTCCCGGGCAATCTACGTGCGCGTAATGACGACCGTCCGTCTCATACTCAACGTGCGCCGTGGCAATCGTAATGCCGCGCTCACGCTCTTCAGGAGCGTTGTCAATCTGGTCATACGCCTTGCTCACACCACCGCGCGCGTCTGCACACACCTTCGTCAGTGCCGCCGTCAGCGTCGTCTTACCGTGGTCCACGTGACCAATCGTGCCTACGTTCACGTGGGGCTTATTACGTTCGAACTTTTCCTTGGACATGGATGCTTTCCTCTATGTCGTATTCCGCTTTAAGCGGTCTTCTGAATTATCGTTTCCGCTACGCTGTTTGGTGACTCGGCGTAGTGATCGAATTCCATTGTGTAGGTCGCCCGGCCCTGGGTCTGTGACCGCAGATCCGTGGAGTACCCAAACATTTCTGACAGTGGCACGTGGGCATCTACTACCTTGCCCGCGGGCGTGTCTTCCATGCCCTGAACGATGCCTCGACGACGGTTTAAGTCGCCCATCACATCACCCATGTAATCTTCGGGTGTTACCACCTCGACCTTCATCATCGGCTCGAGGAGGACCGGGTCGGCAATCACTGCCGCATTCCGGAACGCCATGGAGCCGGCAATCTTGAAGGCCATCTCCGAGGAGTCAACCTCGTGGTAAGACCCGTCGATCAGCGTGACCTTACAATCCACCACCGGGTAACCGGCGATAACACCATTGGTCATCTGTTCCTGGATGCCCTTATCAACCGAGTTGATATATTCCCGGGGCACCACGCCACCTACGATGGCGTTTTCAAACTCAAAACCTTCACCATTGGCAAGCGGCTCAAGGCGGATCTTCACGTGGCCATACTGTCCACGACCGCCGGACTGCCGGATAAACTTGCCTTCGGCTTCCACGCTTTTGCGAATCGTCTCGCGGTAAGCGACCTGGGGGCGACCCACGTTGGCCTCGACGCTGAACTCCCGGCGCATGCGGTCCACCAGGATGTCCAGGTGAAGCTCGCCCATTCCGGAAATGATCGTCTGGCCTGACTCCTCGTCCGTGTGTACACGGAAGGAAGGGTCTTCCTGCGCCAACTTGCCCAGCGCCACGCCCATCTTTTCCTGGTCCGCTTTGGTGCGGGGTTCAACTGCCACGGAAATTACCGGGTCAGGAAACTCCATTCGCTCCAGCGTGATGACCTCTTTGACATCGCACAGCGTGTCTCCGGTGGTCACGTCTTTCAGGCCCACGGCAGCCGCAATATCGCCGGCGTGCACCTCCTTAATCTCTTCGCGGCTGTTGGAGTGCATCTGCAAAATGCGCCCTACCCGCTCTTTCTTGCCTTTCACCGGGTTGTACACCGTGTCGCCCGTGGCGAGTACACCGGAGTAAACCCGGAAGAACGTCAGCGAACCCACAAAGGGATCGGTAGCGATCTTGAACGCCAGTGCCGCAAAAGGCGCACTATCATCGCTGGGGCGTTCCGCCAGCTTGTCGTCTTCAAGCACACCCTTGATGGGTGGCACATCCCTGGGCGATGGCATGAACTCGACAACCGCATCGAGTAGCGCCTGCACGCCTTTGTTCTTGAAAGCCGTACCGCACAGACAAAGCACGATGTCGTTACTGATCGTGCCAATCCGCAGCCCTTCGATCAGCTGCTCTGTGCTCAGCTCGCCGGTCTCAAGATACGCTTCCATCAGCGCCTCACTGGCCTCGGCGGCGGCCTCTACCATCACTTCCCGGGCCGCGTCAGCCTCGGCCCGGAGCTCTTCGGGAATATCACGGGCGTCAAACGTCACGCCCATATCCTCGTTGCTCCAGTAAATCGCCTTCATGCGGATCAAATCGATCACGCCTGCAAAGTTCTCTTCGAAGCCTATGGGTAGCTGTATGGCTACCGGCCTGGCTCCGAGGCGATTCCGGATTTGCTCCACGACGCGACCGAAGTCTGCACCGGTACGATCCATCTTGTTCACGAACGCCATGCGCGGAACCCCGTACCGGGTTGCCTGGCGCCAGACCGTCTCGGACTGGGGCTGCACACCGCCGACGGCGCAAAATACGGCTACCGTCCCGTCAAGCACCCGCAATGAGCGCTCGACTTCGATCGTGAAATCTACGTGCCCGGGCGTATCAATAATGTTGATACGGTGCTCCGGGAACTGTCCATCCATTCCCTTCCAGAAGCAGGTTGTGGCCGCCGAGGTGATCGTGATACCCCGCTCCTGCTCCTGCTCCATCCAGTCCATCGTCGCGTTGCCGTCATGCACCTCGCCGATCTTGTGAGACACACCTGTGTAAAACAGGATGCGCTCGGTGGTAGTCGTCTTACCGGCATCAATGTGCGCCATGATGCCAATGTTCCGATACCGATCGATGGGTGTGGTTCTGGCCACGACTCTGATCCGGGTCCCGCTAACGCTTTACCAGCGGTAGTGAGAAAATGCCTTGTTCGCTTCTGCCATGCGGTGAACGTCTTCACGTTTCTTCACGGCTGCGCCGCGTTGATCCATCGCTTCCAGCAGTTCGCCGGCGAGGCGCTGGGGCATGGTCTTCTCACTGCGCGCGCGAGCCGCATCAATGATCCAGCGCATGGCCAGGGCCTGACGACGCTTCGGACGCACTTCCACGGGCACCTGGTAGGTCGCGCCACCAACACGGCGGGATTTAACTTCCACCATGGGGCTGACGTTATCCAGGGCCTGCTCGATCAGCTCCTCGGGGGTCGCGCTCTTGTTGCGTTCCTCGATGGTGTCGATGGCGCCGTACACGATGCGCTCGGCGACGGACTTTTTGCCGCTCTGCATCACCATGTTGATGAAGCGCGAAATCACTTCACTGCCAAACTTGGGGTCCGGCAGAATGTCCCGCGTGAAATTACTGTGTTTTCTTGACATTAATCTATCCGTCTCGATTCAGTGGCTATCAGCTGGGAGCCGATCAGCTTTTGGGCTTCTTGGCGCCATACTTGGAACGACCCTGGCGACGATCCGGTACACCGGCCGTGTCCAGGCTGCCGCGAACCGTGTGGTAACGCACACCGGGAAGGTCTTTAACACGACCGCCGCGGATCAGCACCACACTGTGCTCCTGCAGGTTGTGACCCTCACCACCGATGTAGGAGGTCACTTCGAAACCGTTGGTCAGGCGTACACGGGCCACCTTGCGAAGCGCCGAGTTCGGCTTCTTCGGGGTGGTTGTGTAAACACGCGTGCACACACCACGCTTCTGCGGGCACCCTTCCAGCGCCGGCACATTGCTTTTTTCAAGCTTCGGCTTGCGCGGCTTGCGTACCAGTTGATTGACTGTCGACATATTTTTTTACCCTGGAAAAATAAAAAACGACAACGGGCTCTCTGTTGGCCTTCGCTGTCGAGGGGCGCGCATTCTTGCGTACCCTTCCTGCAATGTCAAACGCCCAACCCTTTTCTTAAATAAAGAAAGGATTGAGCGCCTAATGAGTCCGACCCACGCGTCGGCGACATTGGCTTTCCGTTTCGGTCTTTGGGCGGACACTTTGGGCAAAGATCAGGTTGTAGGCCTGAACGCCTGGTGCCCTTCCGCCACCGCACGGCTTCTCTTTTGAGAAGATTGATTACGTTAGCCGGACGATTATGTCAGAAACCCCCGCGCATGGCAACGCCCCGAAGTAAAAATTATCCGAATAGCGCAGAGCTGATCAATTCGGGAACTCCGGCGGCGGCATTTATCGCCCTACCCCCCCAATCCCCCTCTTTTTGAGGGATGTTGCAGCGAAAGGCAGATCAGATACTTCGTCTTGAGTACAACAGCGGTCTTCCGGGCTCACCGGCAGAGTCGGGTCAGGCTGCGATTGATGGACACGTTCTGAGATGCCCACAAGCAGAAGGGTCCTTTGACACTCGGTACATGAAGGAGACTTTGATATGAACATAAGACAGCTTCGCGCCATCTATCCTGCCTTGCTGTGCATTGGCTGCACTTGTGCGGTCGCCGAAGAGCCTGCAGACCCTGGCAAGTGGCAATTTGCAGGAGAACTATTTGCCCTTGGGGCCAGTGTCGATGGAACTGCTGCCACAGGAGAAGATATCGATGTACCCCTGCATGATGTGCTCGACAGCCTGGACTTTGGCTTCATGGGCTCACTCGCTGCCCGAAAAGATAAATGGACCCTTTTTGCGGATTTCATTTACGTGGATCTTGGTGACCAGGCCAGCATCCCTTTGAACCAGCCCATGGCAGCGCAGGCTGATCTTAACGTGGACCTTAAACAGTTTATTTCCACATTTGGTGCGGGTTACGAGGTGGCAAGATCTGACCGAAGCAGCCTGAGTCTGCTTGCAGGTGGACGCTATCTCTCCGTTGACCTTGATCTGGACTACAGCATTCCACCCTCGATAAGCGGCCGGGACTCCATATCTGAGAGCAACCTGGACTTCATTGTCGGTGCGCGGGGCCGGACTGACCTAAGCCAAAAATGGTACATCCACTATTACGCCGATGTCGGGACCGGTGATTCTGACCTGACCTGGCAGGCGCTAGCCGGGATTAACTATCGATTCAGCAAAGTCGACCTGACGCTGGGTTATGCCTACATGGATTGGGATTTTGGCAACGATACCCTGGTCAGGGACCTGTCCCTGAGCGGCCCGTATGCCGGAATCAAATTTCGGTTCTGACGCGTGATTATCCGGCGGACCAGGCAAGACTGATGCTGTTCAGTTTCATCATCGGAATGGCGACAATCTTTACCTGCCTGGTTATTCAGTGTGTCTTATCGCGTCATGCCTGCATTGGCATGCCCCGGCCCCGCTGACGCCCGGTCAGCCGACATAGCCCCCTCCTTTTTCCCACGTTCCGGGGGATTCGTTTCTTGCATCCTCCCGTCAGAATAACCTGTGATAGCTCATTGAAGGTTTTCAGTGACGCTTGCAGCTCTTAATCCAGCGCTTCCAGTCAAAGGACCGAACACATGCCCGTCACCCACAAAGAGAAGGCCCTGAGTTTTGGTGGCCCCGCCACTTACCAAATCATCGTGCAGGGGCAACTGGATGGGAGCTGGAGCGATCGATTGGGCGGCATGGTTATAACCCACGACACGGCCGCGGACGAACGGGTTCGAACCCATTTAACAGGGATAATCAAAGACCAGGCAGAGTTGGCCGGAATACTGGAGGTTTTGCATAGCCTGCACTTGTCAATTGTCCGCGTGGAACAGGTCAATGACGAATAGAATTTTAGATACGCACAGATCGCGCGTCTGTAGCAACAAACCCCGCCTAATTTTTCAGGAGATTTTGAGATGAGACTGAAACGTAATATTGCATTGCTGCTGCCTGCCCTGGCGATGGCTCCTATGGTTTGGGCCGCAACGCCAAGCTACACACAGACAACCGATATTCCCGTGTCTGTAACCACAGCGGATGAAGTAACAACATCGATTGGCGAACTCGAGTTTTTCGACGGCGTGCCCACCAAAGACACGGTGGATGCAGTGTACGACTATGTTGATCGTGCCCGTGCGGTGGAGGTCTTTATCAATTTGACGCCAGCGGTATCGATGTATCACCTGCGGCAGGGCATGTACGACATCGGCCTCACCCGGTCGAACCAGATCGTGCTGGCCGAAGAACTGGGCGACTCCAAGCCGCTGATTCTTACCTGGAACAACACGTCGCTTTATACCTGGGGCTTCCTGGACCTCGAGAAAGACGGCCCAACCGTTATCGAGTTACCACCCGGTGTGCTTGGGGTGCTCAATGATATGTACTTTCGCTACATGACCGATCTCGGCGCCGCTGGACCGGACAAGGGCAAAGGCGGCAAGTACCTCGTGTTGCCGCCGGGCTACGACGGCGACATCCCCGAGGGCTATTTCGTGGTGCAATCACAGACCTATGGGGTCTGGAACTTCATGCGCGGCTATGTCGAACAGGGTGTGGACGCAGCGGTCAAACGCATCAAGGGCAACCTGAAGGTCTATCCACTTGCGCAGCAAGACAATCCGCCTGCGATGGAGTTCACCAACATGACAGGGCTGGGTGAATACCAGACCATCATGCCCAACGATTTCGACTTCTATGTCAGCCTGAACAAACTGATCCAGGAAGAACCCATTGAGTTTCTCGACCCGGAGACACGCGGCTTGCTGGCTGCCATTGGCATCGTCAAGGGCAAACCGTTTAACCCTGACGCGCGGATGAAGGAGATCCTGACCGACGCGGTTGCGATCGGTAACGCCTACGCAAGGGCGAACACGGTTTACCCGCGCGATCCCGGACATCGTGTCTACAAGGGTACAGACAGTGAATGGGTCATGGCCTTTGCCGACAAGGACTCCTATTTCCTCAAGGATGGTGCGCGGCGCTTCGATTCGCGGCTGTGGATGCATTACAACGCGGTTGTGGTCACCCCGGCGATGGCGCTGACCAAGCCTGGCGCGGGTTCAGACTACCTGATCGCGGGCCTGGATTCAGAGCACAAGGCCCCAAATGGCAGCAACAGTTACCGCTTGCACGTGCCGGCGAATGTACCCGTCAAAGACAACTGGTCCGTGACCATTTATGACACGCAGACCCGCTCAATGCTGCAGACGGATCAGCCTTTTGCCGGCGTGAACAGCCTGGGCGAAAGCCTGGACACCAATGCCGATGGCTCCGTTGATATCTACTTTGCGCCCGAGGCGCCGGCAGGCAATGAAGCCAACTGGATTCAGACGATTCCGAACAAAAGCTGGTTCATCATCTTCCGCGCTTACGGTCCTCTCGAGCCCTGGCTCGACAAGACCTGGCGTCCTGGTGAGATCGAACTGGTTGACTGAATTAATCCTGGGAACCTGCCAATGAGGCAGGACTTCCCGATCAATCATGATGGAGCATGACATGAAACTGATTACAACTTTGGCGATAGCAGGCCTCAGCGCACTGACTGGCCCTGCGTATTCGCAACAGGATTTCTTTGAGCAGGCGGCAAGTGAACCAAAATACCTGCCCGGAGAATTCAAGCCGGCACCGGAGGCCATCAACGCCCGGTTCGGAACGCTCGAGTTTCCCGGTGGTTATCCCACCGAAGAGACCGTAAGTAAGGTCTACGAAGAGCTGGATCTGCAACGCGCCACGCAGTTGTACCTGGAAATGTATCCGGCGCTGTCGGCCCATGGCCTCATGAAAGGCTGGGTGCGTGACTATGGATTTACCGATAGTTCAACCATTGCGGTATCTGCAGATCGCCTGGATTCGGTACCGTTGATTCTGACCGGTAATACCGAGAGTCTCTATTCGTTAATGGTCATGGATCTGAAGAAGACGGGTCCGCTGGTATTCCAGGTTCCCCCTGGCGTCATGGGCCCGATCGACGATCACAACTTCCTGTTTGTCGCAGATGTCGGACCGACCGGTCAGGACCAGGGTAAGGGTGGGAAATACCTTCTCCTGCCGCCGGACTACAAGGGAGAAGTGCCTGAAGGTTACTTTGTCGCGCGCTCAAAGACCTACATGAACTTTTCGTTTCTCCGCGCGAACGCTGAGGTCGTGGGGACAGGTGAAAAAGCGCTGAAGTTCTACCGGGATAACGCAAGGATTTACCCCCTGAACTCTGAACCCCGGGCGCCCACGGTAATGAACATTACGGGTGTGCCCAGCAACACGCTGGTACCTGAGAACGCTGAAGCATTCGAATGGATGCACGAAATTATCAACTATGAACCGGCGGAAGCCTTTGGCAAAGAACTACTGGGTCAACTCGCTTCTCTGGGCATCGAGAACGGCAAACCTTTCGAGCCTGATGCCCGCATGCAGAAGATTTTTTCCCAGGCGGCCGCAGAAGGCGTTGCCATGTCGCGCGTTATCGCCTTTGACAGCCGTGATCCCAACGCCAAGGTTTACCCAAACCGGCAGTGGGAAAGCCCCTACATCACCAATAACTCGACGTTCTACCAGAACGATTACATCAACCTTGGAGCGCGCACCGCGTTTCATTTCACCGCCGATGGCATCACGCCGGCCATGGCCGCGCAAATGCCCGAGGGGCAGGGTTCCCGCTACCAGACGACCTACAAAGACAGCGAAGGCCGACCCCTGGACGGCAACAAGACCTACAAGCTGCACATGTTGCCGAATGTACCCGTCGCGCTGTTCTGGGCCGTGACGCTTTATGACCCGTGGACCCGTTCGGAACTCCAGAGCCAGCCCTACCCCAGCATCAGCAGCCAGCAGGACCCACCGCCAAAGACCAACAAGGATGGCTCCATTGACATCTATTTCTCCACGGTCAAGCCGGACGGCATCGCCGATGAGAATTGGGTCAGGACGCTGCCGGACCAGGGCTTCTTTACCTACATCCGTTACTACGGGCCGCTCAATGCGTTCAACGACAAGACCTGGGTGCCCAATGACGTGGAACTGGTGCAGTAAAGGTCACGTTAATTGGCTGCACACCATCCCCGGAAAGGTTAGGCACAGTCTGTTCCGCCTTTACGGTCCGCTCGAACCCTGGCTCGACAACACCTGGCGCCCCGGTGAAGTTGAGCTGGTGGATCGCAAACGCCCGGTCAATTCAGCTTGACCGGGCAGTTTCCACAGCCAGATGGCCAGGATAAAACCTATGGAAGTCAGGATTCCCGTTGTAATCGCGCTGGTGCTGTTCTTATCTGGGTGCGCCGCAGTGCCCCTGGATGTGCCAAAAGAGCCCAGCTATGCGATGACTGATACGGCGGGTGGGCTGCAGGCCCGGGAAGTGACCTCGTGGACGGGTGGCAACCCTGACCTGGATGGGTTTTATCCGCTCATGCAGGGTTTTGATGCTTTCGGTGCACGCCTCGCTTTGATAGCAGAAGCCGAGTACAGCATCGATGCCCAGTATTTCCTGATGAAGCCGGATTACGCCGGCCTGGTTTTCGCAGGCAAGCTTCTACAGGCGGCTGACCGTGGCGTCAGGGTGAGGTTGCTGCTGGATGATGTCTTTACGACCGTGGAGGATATTGATCTTGCGATGCTGGATGATCACCCGAACATCCAGATCCGTATTTTCAACCCGACGTCGCGCAAGGGTGTCGACTTTCTCAACTACGTGGGAAACTTCAAGCTTTCGAATCGACGCATGCACAACAAGTCTTTCACGGTGGACAACCAGGTTGCCATCGTGGGCGGACGTAACATTGCTGATGAGTATTATCAGCTGGAGTCCAACGGCGAGTTTATCGATTTTGACATGCTCAGCGTCGGACCGATCGTCAACCAGGTGTCTGATCAATTCGATCTTTATTGGAACCATCAGCTGGCAGTGCCCATGGCGGTCATATTTCAGCTGAAGGACAGCAATAAAATAGTCCAGGCACGTACCTCACTGGATGCTGAAATGGCCGAGGCCGGGGAGACAATCTATGCCGAGGCCATCAGCACCCCGGTGATCAAACAGCTGGAAAGCCAGGAGTTGGCACCCTACATCGCCAATGCCCAGCTTCTGACGGATTCGCCGGAAAAGCTGTTGACGAACATTTCTCCCGAGCAACAGGTCGTGGTGAACGACCTGCGCTCTGTGCTGGCGGCGGCGGAGCAGGAGATCATTGTTTTTACCCCTTATTTCATCCCACGAAAGGAGGGCATTGCGTTTCTCCGTGAGCTGAATGAGAAAGGCATTAGCGTCACCGTGGTGACAAACTCGCTCGCCACCAACAACCATACGGCCGTGCACTCGGCTTACATGTCTTATCGCAAAGACCTGCTCAATGCCGGTGTGGAGTTGTGGGAGGCACGCAAAGATGCCGCAATGGTGGTCAATGAGGCGGGTGACACTGAGATGGAACAGCTGACCCTGCATACGAAGGGCATTCTCATTGATCGCAAGCGTATTTTTGTGGGCTCTCTGAACCTTGACCCACGCTCTATCGATATCAACACCGAGATGGGTCTGCTTATTGATTCATCGGAGCTGGGCGCTGAACTCAGTGATTCATCGCGTGAGCGAATCCCGAGAATCGCCTATCGGGTCCAGCTGAACGATAAAGGCAAATTGAGCTGGCACGCGACCATTGATGGAAAAACGGTCGTTGAAACCAAGGAGCCACAGACATCCGCGTGGCGGCGTTTCAGTGCCTGGATTCAGAAGATCGCCCCGGAAGACCAGCTTTAAGCGATTCCCGGCCCTTCGTGGCACTCCTGCAAAATTGTACGGATGGATACCGGGCGGGAATTATCCCGCCTGGTTTCCTGGCTCCTTATCCTCCTGTCCCCAACTCCCCCTACCCCCCCCAAAAACCCTCCTCTATGTGGGATGTAGTGGGCTGACCTGCCCCCTAACATTGAGGCTCCAACGAGAGGGTATTTTCATGAAACGCACGATACAAAAGACACTGACAGAGTGGGCACTGGTTTTCACCGGCCTGGTCATCGCGGGGGCGTCCGCGTCGGCGCTGGCGGATATGAAGTATTCGACCGAAATACCGGCCAACGTCGTGACACCGGACAGCACTGAAACGCGCATCGGCACGCTGGAATTTGTTGATGGTTTTCCCACCGAGGAGACCGCGCAATTGGTCTGGGATCAAATGGACTTTTCCCGTGCGGTAGAGTCCATGATCATGACCACTCCCACTGCCTCACTGCAGGGGTTTCGTAAAGGCATTCAGAAGTGGGGCCCCGACAATGAGACCATGATTTACTGGGGCGGACGCCTGGACTCCAAGGGCCTGCTGCTCACCGGTAATACCACGGTGGTGTACACCTTTATGTGGATCGATCTCAAAGACGGCCCCATGGTCATGGAAACACCACCCAACGTGCTGGGGATCATTGACGATGCGTGGTTCCACTACGTCACCGACTTCGGTAATGCCGGTCCGGACAAAGGCAAGGGCGGAAAATTCCTGCTGGTGCCGCCAGACTACGACGGCGATCTGCCTGCCGAAGGCTACTTCATCAAGAAGTCCAAAACCTACGGACACTGGCTGGCCATGCGTGGCTTCATGACGGACTTTGACCCCGACCCGGTGGTTGCGAACATGAAGAAATACTTCCGCCTCTACCCGCTGGGCAGTGCACCGAAGGAAGTGAACTGGGTCAACACGGCCATGCAGGATTTCAATACGCTGCACGCGCAGGATGCGACCTTCTTTGAGGAGGTCAACATCACCGTTCAGGAAGAGCCCAATTCAGCGGAAGATCCGGAGATCCTCGGGCTGCTGGCTTCCATCGGCATCCAGAAAGGCAAACCCTTTGCGCCGGATGCCCGCATGCAGAAAATCCTCGCTGAGGCAGCCGCTGTAGGCACCGCGGCGCAGCGCACCATTCTGTTCCGTAACCGTGACGAAAATGTCGTCATCTGGCCCGGAAGCAAAAGCTGGGAACTCGGATTTGCCGGCGGCAGTTACGAGTTTCTCAATGATGGCGTCAGCCTTATCAACTCGCGTGTGCGGTTCCACTTCTACGCGACCGGTATTACGCCCGCGATGGTCAAGCCGCCGGTTGGTGCGGGTTCACAGTACGTGATCGGTCTGCGTGATTCGGAAGGCAACGCGCTGGACGGCAGCAAGACCTATCAGATTCACATTCCACCGAATGTGCCGGCCGAGCGCTTCTGGGATATCACGGTCTACGACAACCAGACCCGCTCCCTGCTGCAGACTGACTCGCCCTACCCTGGCTCCACCAGTATCGACCCGGCCATTGTGCAGAATTCTGATGGCTCTTATGACGTCTATATCGGCCCGGAAAAGCCCGCTGGAGAAGTTAACTGGATTCAGACCGATCCAAGCAAAGGCTGGAACATGTTGTGGCGTATCTACGGCCCGACCCAGGTCTGGTACGACCGCACCTGGCGCCCAGGTGAAATCGAGATGGTCAAATAGACCCCTGACCACATTGACTGGGCGGCAGATACCTCTGCCGCCCTTTTTCTGAACAAAAGTGCCCTGGAGAATTTAATGAAATCGACACATCTGTTCGCACTCGCTACAGCCGGAATCATGGCCGTCGCACCACTCACCTTGCTGGCCGACGAAGCGCCAAAAATGAAGATGACAACCGATATTCCTGGCTCCCTTACGGCAGCGGATACGGTGGAGACTTCAATAGGCGAGCTCGATTTTTTTGATGGCGTTCCAATGCCTGAAACGGTCGATAGTGTCTACGACTACCTGGATCGCTCCCGTGCGGTGAATGTATTCCTCAATTCCATCCCCGCCATGTCTGTTGCATCACTTCGTAAAGGCCAGGCCAAAGCCGGCTGCGCCGCCAGCAACCAGATCTGCATCTGGGATACTTTGATGGACTCCACAACCGTGTTGCTGACCGGCAACACATCGACCATGTACGCGGTGGGCTTTCTGGATCTCGCCAAAGAAGGCCCGACCGTTATCGACCTGCCACCCAAAATGCTCGGCATCCTGGATGATATGGAATTCAAATACATGGTCGACCTCGGTGTTGCCGGGCCCGACCAGGGCAAGGGTGGAAAATTCCTGGTGCTCCCGCCGGGCTATGACGGCGATGTGCCGGACGGCTATTTTGTGGTGCCATCCAATACCAATGGCGTGTGGGTATTCATGCGTGGCTACCTGGACAACGGTATCAAGGCCGCTTCTGAAAACATCCGCAACAATCTGAAGGTGTATCCCCTTGCCAGTAAGACCAACCCGCCAAAAATGGAGTTTGTGAATGTTTCCGGCAAGAGCATGGAGGTGGTGGTACCGAATGATTTCAGCCTGTTCGAAGGATTACATGAACTGATTCAGACCGAGCCGGATTCATACCTGGGGCCTGAAGCCAAAGGCATGATGGCGGCGATCGGGATTGAAAAAGGCAAGCCCTTCGCTCCCGATGCCAGAATGAAAAATATTCTCGTGGATGCAGCAGCCATCGCTAACGCCGCAGCCCGTGCCATCAGTTATTACCCGCGTGATCCCGGCAATATGACCTATGGCCCCGACAGCGCCTGGGTTACGGCCTATGCCGACAAAGACACCACCTTCACCCGCGACGGTGCCTATCGCCTGGACCCCAGAGTCTTATTCCACTTTGGCTATATTTGTGTGTCACCCGCGATGGCCGTGACCATTCCCGGCAAGGGCTCCGACTACGCCATGGCCATGGTCGATTCCAACAAGCAGGCGCTGGATGGATCCAGAACCTACAAGTTACGCATGCCGGCCAGTATTCCGGTTAAGGACTTCTGGGCGGTCACGATGTATGACACCCAGACCCGCTCGCAACTGCAAACCGATCAGCAGTTTCCGACCCTGGACAGCTACCGGGAAGGTATGAAACTGAATGCCGATGGTTCCATCGACATCTACTTTTCACCAGAAGCCCCCAAGGGCCAGGAGAGCAACTGGCTGCAGACGATCCCCGGCAAGAGCTGGTTTATCGCCCTGCGCATGTACGGCCCACTCGAACCATGGATCGACCAAAGCTGGCGTCCTGGTGAAATTGAACTGGTGAACTAGGTTGGTGAAATCCTGACTGGACCACTTTGCGAAGGAACCGAAAATGAAAACCAGTAAATTCGTCTATGCCCTGCTCATCGCCTTGACGCTGGGCTTCAGCTGCGTGACATCAGCCGCAGAACAAGCAGCAGCTGAAGAGCCTGCAGTAGCCGGGGAAAAGTCAGAAACCGATAAAGAGGCAGAGGCCGACGCGCCAGTTGCAAAATCAGGCACTGTGATGGCGGCCCATGTTGCCAGCAACGCCGATGAACTGGCCCAGAAGCTCGCCAATCCAATAGCAGCGATGATCAGCGTTCCATTCCAATACAACTATGCGCGCACATTCGGTGACGATGGATACAGAAATCTGCTGAATATTCAGCCGGTGATTCCAATTTCCATCTCGGAAGACTGGAACCTGATTTCCCGAACCATTATCCCGATTGTCCAGCAAAAAAACGTTCAACCCAACAGAACCCAGTTTGGCTTCGGTGACACCACCCAGAGTTTCTGGTTCTCACCAAAAGAGCCCACCTCGTCAGGGTTGATCTGGGGTGTTGGACCGGCGGCACTCATTCCGACCGGCACGAACAGTATTGGCGCTGACACCTGGGCGCTCGGGCCCACAGCCATTGTTCTGAAACAGCAGGGTTTCTGGACCTACGGCATGCTGATCAATCAACTCTGGGATATCGGTGGCGACAGCGATATCAGTTCAATGTTCGTTCAACCCTTCCTGGCAAAGGGGCTTGGTAAAGGCAGGACTTTGTCTGTACAAGCGGAAAGTACGTACAACTGGAAGACCAATGAATGGAGCGTCCCTATCAATGTCTTGTACAGCAAGGTCTCAACGTGGGGGACGCAGACGGTGAGCAACCAGGTTGGGGCCGGCTGGTATGCCACGGGCCCGGACGGCGGCCCTGAGTGGCAATTGCGCTACATGATGGTTCTGCTATTCCCTAAATAGTCAATCTGCCTCTCGAACACCGGGGACAAATCTGAAGGAGCTCAGGACGATGAATGTAGAAAGAACGGTTTATCTCGCAGTAACGGGGTTACTCACCGTTGGCCTCGGCCTGGCGGTTCAGGCAGATAGCGGTGAGCAATCAAAGAACCTGTTCAATTCCTCGGGTGGCAAACAGAACGCCTCGGACTTTCAACCGGCACCGGACGTTATCGAGACAAATTTTGGCACGCTGGAGTTTGAACTCGGTGCCTACCCGACCGAGGAAACGGTGCAGATGGTCTATGACGAAATGGACCTGCAGCGAGCGACCCAGGCCTATATGGACTTCATGCCAGCGCTGTCCGTTTATGGAATCGTCAAGGGACAGATCAGGGATTTCGGTTTTACCTCGTCATCCGATATCGGGGTCATGCCCGGACCGGGCCTGACGCCCACTGAGCTGTACCTGACCGGCAATAATGCGACGGTGTATGCGGTCGCCTCGCTCGACCTGAACGTCGATGGCCCGACCGTGGTGGATATTCCGCCCGGCATGCTCGGCACGGCGAACGACGCGCTGTTCAAATTCCTGGTGGACTTTGGCGTGGTGGGCCCGGACAAGGGCAAGGGCGGCAAGTACCTGTTCCTCCCACCCGGTTACACCGGAGATATCCCGGACGGCTATTTTGTCATCGAGTCGCCCAGCTACCGGATCTGGGCCATGATGCGCGGCTGGGGTGATGTCGGCACGGGCGATGACGCGGTTGACTGGTTCGAGGAAAGGTTAAAGGTTTACCCGCTTTCTTCCGGCCCGCGGGAGCACAAGGTGGTTAATACCAATGGCCTTGGGATTAATTCGCTGGCGCCGGAGGACGGCGCAGCGTTTGAGATGCTTAATGAGATCGTGCAGTACGAACCGAAAGAATTGTTCGGTGCCGAACAACTTGGCCGCCTGGCAACACTGGGTATATATCCGGGCAAGCCCTTCAATCCTGATGCACGCATGAGCCAGATCCTGGACCAGGGTGCCAAACAGGGCACCGCGATGGCGCGGGCCATCGTTTATGCCTCGCGCGATCCTGACATCAGGTACTGGCCGGACCGGCATTGGGAAAATATGTTCCTGCACAACACCACGTTTGAACGCGAAGGTGTTGCTGATATCGATGCGCGAACCCTGTGGCACTACCAGGCCATCGTGGTTTCCCCCAATCTGATTTCAACCACTCCGGGGGCCGGAACCGCCTACCTGGGTGCATTTCGGGATCAGGAGGGCAACTACCTGGACGGCAGCAAAACCTACAAACTGACGGTGCCAGCCAACCCGCCGGCAAAGAACTTCTGGGCAGTCACGGCCTACGACCCGTTCACCCGCAGCCTTCTGAATGCCGGCAATGGCCTGAACCAATCCGTCGGCAGCCGGAACAACCCAAAGACCAACCCTGACGGCACAGTGGACGTATACCTGGGCCCCGAGGCACCTGAAGGAATGGAAAACAACTGGGTGCCGACCGATCCTGACAAAGGTGTTTTTGTGGTCTTCCGGTTCTACGGTCCCTTGCAAGGCTACATCGACAAGACCTGGGTGCTTAATGATTTCGAGACGCTCGATTGAGCCAATCGCTCGGGCGAAATTTTCCAAACGCAACATAAGTGGCCGGGTACTTTATTCAAAAATCCCTTCGAGGGAGGGGTACGTGGTCTAGTCAAGATCGTTAAACAGAAACACGGGCATTCAGTGCCTCGCCACTCGGAGTGAAGTTTCTTTTATGAGACACCAGTATCCAGGCAAATCCCCCATAGCCATTCTGTATCTGCTGGTGATGATTCTTATTTCCTATTCCACAATGGCTCAGGATGAACCGGCATCGTCTGTGAACCGTGTCGATCCGGAAGTGCTCAAGCTAAAAATTGCCGAGGTAGAGGCATCCACAACCCTCGATGATCAGACGGCGGGAACCCTTATTGAGTTGTACCGCCGAACCCTGACAAACCTGGAGCTTGGACGGGTTGAACTGACCAGTGCTGCTGCATTTGCAGAGGCCGGCAAAACGGCAACGGGTGAGCTTGAACGTATCCAACGGGCAATGAAAGACCTGCGAGATTCAACCGCCATAAATACCCTTGACCCGGCGTTCGGGACTGATCTTTCTGGCCTTGAAGAAGCCTTGTCTGATGAACGGGCGGCGTTGAGCGCTGCGGAAACACGGGTTGCTGACCTGCGAGAGCAGTATGCGCGTGAAGTGACCAGGCCGGAACTGGCGCAAGAGAGACTCAGCCAGGCCAGAAAAGAACGCGACGCGGCATTAACAGAGGCGAGTGCACCGGCCCTGCTCGACGAGCCTGCCCAGATCACCGAGGCGCGCCGTTGGCATCTCGAGGCCCGGGCGCAAAGGCTGACGGGAGAAATGCGTAAACTTGAGCAGGAATTACTGACCCGGGACGCGCGTCTGGAATTATTGGAAGCCAGGCAGGAGAATGCGGACCTTGACCTTGAGCGCGCTCGAACCCGTGCGCGGATGCTGGAAGACGCCATTGGCGAAAGGCGCGAGGCGGAAGCAGAAAGGGTGCGTCAGGAAGCTGAGTCGGCGCAGCAGAAATTGGCAGGACAGCACTCCCTGGTTCGACAGCAAGCCGCGATAAACGTCGACCTCGGTGGCCGACTCGCTGAACGCAGCAAGGTCATTCAGACCACGAGCGACCAGAGAGATATAACCTGGCAAAAGCTTTCGCAACTCCAGGCTGAACTGGATTTAACACGCAAAAAGTTGGCCATCGCTGGCGTGAACCAGGCTTTGGGCCAATTGCTGGTCGACCAAAGGCGTGCACTGCCGGATATCCACTCCCTGCAAAAGCAGATCCATCAGCGCAAGCGCCAGATCGCGGATGCAGGTCTGGAGCAATTGGATTTGAGCCAACAGCGCCTGGTTCTCCGTGATGTCGACGGCTACATAGAAAAACTGACCGAGGGCCTGTCCGCGGGAGAAGTTGAAGGCCTGCAAGCGGATTTGAACTTATTGCTTGAAAGCCGAGTTGGGCTTGTCGAAAAATCAGTTGAACACGGCACCCGCTATTTGCAGGTCTTGGAGGAGCTCGACTTGGCACAGCAACAGCTGTTGGACTCCGTCGACGTTTATACCAAATTCCTGAACAGAAAATTGCTATGGGTCAGAAATACTTCACCAATCCAAAAAGCCTTTCTGTCAAGCATTCCGGCTGATTTAAGCAGGCTATTTTCCATATCAAGTTGGCATCAGCTTGTGCGTGACCTGGCAGCCGGCCTGCGTGAGAGTAAACTGTTTGTACTTCTATTGCTGGCATCGCTTGTCTTAGGTTTGTCGCGATCACGTTTCCTGAATCAAATTGATCGTACTGCCCGGTACATCGGGCAAGTCTCAAAGGATCAATTCGGGTACTCAATTCAATCCCTGCTCTATACGGCGCTTGCAGCAATACCTTTGCCGCTCACGCTGGTATTGATTGGCTTAGCAATCAACTCCAATGTGGCAGCGGCCCCATTCTCGCGTTCTCTTGCTGAATCTTTAGTCGCCTTCGGTACTGACATCCTGATCATTATGTTCTTCATTGATGCCTGTCGCGAAAAGGGGCTTTTAATCACTCACTGTGGCTGGACTGAAACGACGGTTAGCAGGTTGCGCGGAGAGTTAAGTTGGTTCGTGTTGATTTTCCCTATCGCGCGACTGATTGGAGATGCAAGCTTTCTGCTTGATGCTGGTGGAAACCCCGGTGGTCTGGCAGTTCTGGGCTCTGTCGTTGCGGCCACAGCATTGGGCATCCTGATTTATCGCTTATTCACACCACAGGGCGGTATTCTTGAGCCGTTCCTGAGGAACCGTCCCAACAGCCTGCTGGCCCAAACCCGTCCCATATGGGTAGGCGCAATTATCGCTGTTTTGCCCTTTCTTATTGTCCTGTGGTTGGCCGGATACAACTACACGGGCAACGCAATTGCAGTCAGTTTCATGTTTTCATTCTGGCTTTTGCTGTGGCTGATGATTCTTCAAGGCCTCCTGGCACGTTGGCTGATGCTTGGTTACCAGCGTCTGGAGCTCAAAGCCGCCATTGAGAGAAGGGACGCTGCACGTGCGGCACGGCGAGCCGCGAAAGAAGCCGGGCAAGAGACAGTGTCGGGAGAGAATGCCGATTACGACGTTGAAGAAACCCAGGTTGATTTCGCGGAGCTCAACAGTGATGGTCGGCTCCTGTTGAAAACAACAATAGGCTTGGTGGCGATGTTCTGGCTATGGATCATATGGACGCCGATTGTTCCCGCTCTCAGTATCATGGGTGAATTCGCTTTATGGTCCCGAACCAGCGTGATTAACGGTGAGTTGCTGCAGATTCCTGTCACCCTGAGCGATCTGTTATTAGCCGTGCTCATAGGTATCGCGACCGGTGCCGCGGCCAAAGGCATGCCTGCCTTGCTAGAACTCGTATTGATGCAGCGCACCAATGTGACGGAGGGCGGTCGTTACACCGCCACAACCTTATTGCGCTACGCCATTGTTGCCGTTGGTGCAATTGTCGTTATCGGCTTGCTGGGCATCAGTTGGTCGAAGGCCCAGTGGCTCGTAGCCGCACTTGGCGTGGGAATAGGCTTTGGCCTGCAGGAAATCGTCGCCAATTTCATCAGTGGCCTGGTGCTGCTGTTTGAACGCCCAATTCGGGTAGGAGATACGGTCACGGTTGGGGACACCAGCGGCGTGGTTACCCGAATACAAATACGGGCGACGACCATTCGCGATTGGGATCGCCGGGAATTGCTCGTGCCCAATAAGGAGCTCA
The DNA here is from genome assembly GCA_942491555.1 of uncultured Gammaproteobacteria bacterium. GTDB lineage: Bacteria > Pseudomonadota > Gammaproteobacteria > Xanthomonadales > SZUA-36 > Marinihelvus. Next base: position 40,982 of record CALOBN010000001.1, on the reverse strand, counting down.
TCACTGGCCGGTTGCTTAATTGGACCCTGACAGATGAAACGACACGCCTTTTGATCACAGTCGGCGTGGCCTATGGCACTGACTTAATGCAAGCGATGAAACTCGTCGAAGAATCTGCACGGGAACACAAGGAGGTTCTGGACGACCCGGCGCCTTTCGTAATCTTCGAGGGATTCGGCAATAACTCGCTCAACCTGGGTCTGCGCGCCTACTTGCCGTCGCTTGAGAAGCGATTGACAACGATGAGCGAATTGCACAATTTGATTAACGCGAAATTTGCGGAGGCGGGTATTTCCATAGCGTTTCCGCAACGCGATGTTCACCTGGATACGAGCCGGCCACTGGAAATACGCATGCAACCGCTTACTGAGTGATGCCGGACCAAAGTGTCGATCACATTTGAACGCAGGTTTTTCGGCATGATGGCGGAATCACTCATTTTGCTTTCCGGGTGCGCGTCTGTTCTGCCGCGTAATTCAATGATTTGACGTGGGGCGGCCAGGATTGAATTCAGAGGCATATGTGCCCCCGACGGCGTACCACCTACACTCCAGGAGCGAACCTACACCAGCCTGATCTGGTTCACGCCATAAAAGGCTATCCCGGTGAGGGCGACGTTGACGTCCCCCGTTATCCCCCCTTTTAGAGGGATGCGCGTCTTTGTCCGACCCGTAATACTCAACCTGATCGTTGATCAAAATTGAAAGAAGGCGGAAAGATACATGGCCGAAGGCCGCGTATCCCTTGCAAGGCTGCATTGACAAGGCCTGGGTGCTTAATGATTTCGAGAGGCTCGATTGAGCCAATCGCTCGGGCGAAATTTTCCAAACGCAACCTATATTTGGAGATGGGCAAATGACCCAAACTAAACTGACTTTTATCGGCCTGACCTTGTTAAGCATGGTGCTTGCGGGTTGCGACAATGCGCCAAAAGAAAACGCAACTGCGGAAGAGGTTGTTGTAGTTGCCGAGCAAATAGCCGATCCGCTGCCATCCTGGAACGAAGGCGAGACTAAGACGGCAATTACTAATTTCGTCACGAATGTCACAACAGAAGGAAGCCCAGACTTCGTCCCTTCTGCACAACGCATCGCCGCGTTTGACAATGACGGTACGCTTTGGGTTGAGCAGCCCGTGCCGCAGCTCGAATTCGTCACCTATCAAATCAAGAAAATGTCAGGTCAACATCCGGAGTGGAAGACTCAGGAGCCTTATAAGGCAATACTTGAAGGTGATAAAGAGTACCTGATCAACGATCATAAGAAAAATCATGGAAAGGGATTGCACGAAATGCTTTTGGCGGCTCATGCCGGGATGACGTTACAAGAGTTCGACGAGGAGGTACGTGAGTTCTTCAACAGCTGAACAGCATCCGAAATTCAAGCAAATGTACAATCCAGACAGCCTATCAGCCGATGCTGGAGCTGTTGGCGTATCTTCGCAATAACGGATTCAAGACCTACATCAGTTCGGGTGGTGGCGTTGACTTTATGAGAGTTATCGCGATGGATACCTACGGCATTGTTCCAGAGAATGTGATTGGAACCTTCGCGATTAACTCATTCGAGCAGGTCGATGGCGAATGGAAGATCGTTAAAAGTGCGAAGAACATGTTCCTGCATGATGCTCTGACCAAGCCGGTAGGTATCAAGTTGCGCATCGGACGCATCCCGATTTTTGTTGGCGGAAATATTCGTACGGGGGGAGACATTGGTCAGCTCACGTATAGCCAGACGAATGAGTTGCCGAACTTCCAGCTTCTCATCAATCACGACGACGAGGTACGCGAGTTTGCCTATGCTGAACCGGACAACGCGTCACTTGATGCGGCCGAATCCGGAGGATGGCACGTGGTCAGCATGAAAAATGATTGGCAGCGTATTTTCTCTTTTGAGGAATCCAAACAACCTGATTGATTTGCACAGGCAGCAACCGTGTCGCACGACTGCTGGTAGCCGATTGCGGACTACCAGAATTTAGGTGGGCGGCCAGGATTGAATTCAGAGGCATATATGCCCCCCGAGGGCGTACCACCGACACTCCAGGAGCGAACCTACACCAGCCTGATCTGGTTCACGCCATAAAGTGCTATCCCGGTGAGGGCGACGTTGACGTCCCCCGTTATCCCCCCTTTTAGAGGGATGCGCGTCTTTGTCCGACCCGTAATACTCAGCCTGATCGTTGATCAAAATTGAAAGAAGGCGGAAAGATACTCCGAAAAACAAAATTACTATCCGAACCCTACTGGCAGGACTGCTGGAAACCGCGCTGATATCTTCCGCTGTTGCGGCCGGTAAGCCCAATGCAGTAATTGTGCTGTCAGACAACGTATGACTTTGAGTTTTGCTACGTGTATCCGACACGTAGCCGTTAAACAACAGAAGTGAGGCAAAAATCATGGGAGCTACTTCAATCGTAAGATCGTGCCTGGCTCTGCTCGTCACGATTGCGACAATGAGCAATGCACTCGCCGCCGATAAGCCCAACGTCGTTCTGATGCTGTCAGACAACATGGGCTACGGTGACTTAGGCGTCTACGGCAGCGGTGGTGAACTTCGTGGTATGCCCACGCCGCGCATCGATCAGCTGGCAAGTGAAGGGATGATGCTCACTCAGTTTTTCGTGGAGCAGGGTTGCACACCGACCCGCGCGGCTTTGCTGACAGGCAGATATTCTCAACGTGCAGGGTTGGGGAGCATTATTATTGCCGGTACACCGAGTACTCTGCAGGATAGTGAGGTGACGCTGGCCGAACTGTTCAAATCAAAAGACTACGCCACTGCCATTGTGGGTAAATGGCATCTGGGTGAAGAAAAGCAAAGTCTGCCCATTAACCAGGGCTTTGATGAATGGCATGTTGGGATTTTACAAACCACCGACGGTGTTTTGTATCCGGATGGTATGCGTAGAAGCGGTTTTTCGGAAGAAGCAATTGCCAAATCGCAAACCGCTATCTGGGAATCAGAACCCGGAAAGGACGTGGTGAAAAAGGTCCGTCCCTACGATCTTGAATACAGACGGCATATCGAAGGTGACATAGCGCAAGCCTCCGCGGAGTACATCAAAGAACAGGCAAAAGCAAAGAAACCGTTCTTTCTCTATGTGGGATGGTCACATGTGCATTATCCGGCCTTGCCTCATCCCGACTTTGAAGGGAAATCGAGTGCCGGGCTTTTTGGTGATGCAGTGATGGAACTTGACTACCGGACAGGACAGGTGCTTGACGCCATTAAGGAGGCCGGCATTGAAGACAACACCATCGTCATATGGCTTTCCGACAATGGGCCGGCTACAACCCAGGGGTCCAACAACGATTTCCTGGGCAGTTCAGCCGGACCGTTCCGTGGAGAGGTTGGCGATGCACTTGAGGGGTCACTGCGCGTTCCGGGCATGATCAAATGGCCGGGTAAGATCAAACCGGCAAAGAGCAACGAGATGGTAGCTATCCACGACTTCTACCCTACATTGGCCAACATTATCGGGGCCAAAGTACCCACTGACCGTGCCATTGATGGCGTCGATCAGGGTGATTTCTTCCTGGGCAAAAACAAGCAGTCAGCGCGCGAAAGCCTGATCACGTTCATGGAAGGCGAGGTTGCTGCAGTGCGCTGGAAGCAGTGGCGGATTTATCCAAAGCAATTCGTTGCCTCTGAGGGCAACCCGTCCCTGATGGGCGTGGGCGCCTATCGTGCCGAGGGGATGGGGTATCCTTCTGTCTACAACATTGCCCGTGATCCACGGGAACAATGGAACCAGACTGCAGTCTCTGCCTTTGTGCTCGGACCGTATATGCAGATTGTGGGCGAATACCAGAAGTCACTGGAAAAATATCCCAATCCACCAGCCTTCAGCATGACAAAATTTGCGAAGTAACGGGGGCAAAAAAGCATTTTATGCTGCGCCGGGGATTATCCTTGGCGCAGCATACATGACAAAACTCGAATACCTGGAGCGAACTCTTTCTGAGCATAATTGATCTAAAGGGCGCTTTCGGATCCGGCAAGGTCAAACTTACCAAGGGTGACGTGAAACAAGACCACCAAAGCCTTTAGAGGAGTCCGGTCGGGACGGCTTTGTCGTCTATGTCGGTAACGATATTCACGGCGTAAAGTGGCATAACTACAAGATGATGTTCATGGAGTTTGAAGGAGGGCTGGGTACTGGGAAACTGAACGTGTTCCCGATGCCTCACTTTTACGACCTCTATGTTGACCCTAAAGAAGAATATCCCGTAACCAAAGCACTGGGAGGTAAATTATGGCTACGTTGGGGGACTGGGCCGATTCTGGTAGAGCATAAGAAGTCGCTGGCTGAAGAGCCACCCATCAAACCGGGTACGCCTGATCCTTACGTGCCTGCAAAAAAGTAAAAGCACGCCGAACCGTGCAAGGCTGCATTGACAATGCCTGGGTGCTTAATGATTTCGAGACGTTCGATTGAGCCAATCGCTCGGGCGAAATTTTCCAAACGTGTTGCTGGACGAGTCTATGAAAACCGGTGAATCGAGGTTTCTGTTCGGGTGTTTTTCTGCAGTGTACCTCCGGGGTTCCGGAGCCATAGCAAATGAACACAGTAGTTGCAGCCCGGCCTTCGCTAAGCAGCCAAAGCGCGCCGATGATTTCCAGTCCGGATCGGGTTCAAAGCGGAAAAAGCCGGCTGAACGCCGTTTCTTTCCTGTCGCTGGGCTTGTGTGCCTTACTCTGGCACTGTTTTTTCTGCCAACAACTGGTCAGGCACGGAGCAAAACAGACGAGATTACACTGATAAACGGCAACGTGATCAATGGTGAAATCAAGGAGCTTCTGCAGGGAAAGCTTCGCTTTTCTACCGATTCCATGGGCACGATCACAATTGAATGGGAGGATATCCTGTTCGTACGCAGCGATTTTAATTTCGAAGTCCGCCTTGACGGTGGAAGTCGACTCTACGGCAGCATGATCCAGGAGACAGAGGAAGGCCACCTTCGCGTGCTTGATGAGCGTGGAGAACCCAGCAGGGTCGCCGTGCTTGATGTAGTTGAGCTTCGCCCAATCAAGAGAACGTTTGCCGACCGGTTCGACTTTCGCATAAGCCTGGGCTTGTCTTTCGATAAAGCCAGTGACGTAAACACGTACACGCTCAACTTTAGCGGGGGTTACGAGGACGAGAGAGGCATAACCTCGTTAACCGGTCTAAGCAACCGCACGGAGCAAACGCTGGGCACCGTCAGAAGCAGTCAGTACAACCTGTCACGTCAATTCTGGACGAAACGACCCAATGTCGTGCGATGGCTTTCTGGAAGTTACGCGACCAACGATGAACTCGATCTTGACTATCGATACACGCTTGGTTTCGGGCTTGGAAAGGCGTTAATTGACAACAATCGACAATCGCTGTTGGGCTTTGTTGGCATACAGGGCGCTACAGAGCTCGACCAGACCGACACTGGAGTTCCTGCTGAACGGCTAAATAGCGTAGAAGGTGTGCTTGGCGCCAGTTACGTGCTGTGGCGATTTGACACCCCTGAAATTGACCTGGAGACCAATCTTTCTATTTATCCGGGCATCACTGAAAGCGGCCGCTGGCGCGGTAATGGTGACATTCGGCTGAGCTGGGAGCTGGTCGAGGACCTCTATTGGGATATAAACGGCTGGTATACCTATGACAACCAGAGCACAAGCGGCTCTGATTCTGACTATGGCGTGTCAACGGGCCTGGGCTGGAGCTACTGAGGAGAACTATATGAAAAATGATAATTCACCGCCGGTAATAGTCGACAGCGAAACCGACGGCGCCAAGCCAAAAAACCTGCAGTGGCTGCTTTGGTAAACGCAACCCAGGTCCTGTCATGCCACTCGCAATTCCTCTATAGTTCAGGGGGATAGTAAACGCACCGAGGCTGCACGGAACAAAAGCAAATCAATGAGTTCCGCAACAAACGCCCTTCCGCTCCTGCGAACGAAACTGTCTATTCCAGGCTCGACGACCGACATCGTCTCGCGCGAGCGACTGACACGCCTTCTGGACCAGTCATTCGAACTACCCATAACGCTTGTGTCAGCACCCGCCGGCTATGGAAAAAGCGTTTTGGTCAGTCAGTGGGCCCGCCAACAAAAGACCCCGGTTGTATGGCTGTCCCTGGACCCTGGCGAAAGTGATGTCTCTGATTTCATGGCCTATTTTCTGGAAGCCCTGGAGCAGCAGTTCCCTGGCGGGTTTCCTGTAACCCGATCATTACTGAAACTGCCCGAGACCACTAAAACCCCTGTCATCGCGAGTCACCTGCTGAATGAACTTGGTTCACTTGAGCAACCATGCACAATCATCCTGGACGATTACCACCAAATCAGTGCGGAATCGGAGGTTCATCAACTCCTTGGCTGGATACTTGAACATCCACCCGAAAATATCCACATTGTGCTGGTCACGCGCCGGGATCCACCCCTGCCGATCCATCGTTATCGCGCGCTGAATCAGCTGCTGGAGATTCGCCTGCAGGAGCTGCGATTCAATGTTGAAGAGACCAGTCAACTTCTTGAAGCCGACGGGAGTTCAGGCATCAGCGAGCAAGGATTACTCGTTCTGGATCGTGAAATTGAAGGTTGGGCGGTTGGCTTGCGGTTGTTTGAAATGGCCACTCGAAACCGGAAAAATCCGGAACGGCTGCTGTCCCGTATCCAGGGTGGCCTGCCTCATGTCCGCGAATACCTGGTTAAAGAAGTTCTGTCTGGGCTGCCTCACTGGATCCGCGAATATCTTTTGGAGACTTCCATTCTGGATCGCATGTGCCCGGACCTGGTAAGGAGCGCTTTCGAACCGGATTCGGTAACTCGAAAAGACCACAGCGCGCTCGATTTTTTTAATTACCTTAAGACCAGCAATCTTTTCTTGATTGATATTGATCCGTTTGGTGAATGGTGTCGCTATCACCACCTGTTTCAGAGCATTCTGAGCGAGCAGTTACAGCAGGAATACTCGGCAGATGAGATCAGGAATATGCACGCGCGGTCTGCTCAATGGTTTGAGGATGCCGGCCTGATTGACGAGGCTATCAAGCACCACCTTGCGGCCGGACAGGAACAGGAAGCAGGCGAGGCAGTTGTTCACGGCCGGACCCAGACCCTTGAGAACGATGAGTGGTTTGTCATGGAGCGTTGGCTCAGACGCTTGCCTGAGACAGTGATTGTTTTACGCCCGGAACTGTTAATGATACGCGGACACCTCGCCCACCTGGGGTTTGATCTGCAAACGATAGCCAACTGCATCCGGATGATTGAAGAAAACAACGCTGACACGACAATGACACTGGAGTATCAGGCGGAACTTCATTATCTGAAGGGTGTGGTGTCCTATTGGTCAGGTGATGTTTCAAAAGCGGTGACACAGACAGGCAAGTCTCTGCAGCTGACCCGGCGGGAGCCCGGAGTTATTCTCGCAGAAATGGTTCTTTATCATGCGCTGGGACTTCAGGCGAGTGATGGACTGGCAGCGGCCATGGAATTTCTTAATCAGAGGCTCAAATCCAGTTCAGCCAATGAACCCATCATGCGCACCCGCCAGCACGCCGCCAGGGCCTTTGTCCACATAATGGCCGCAAGGCCGGACCTGGTCGTCGAGGATACTCGACAGCTCCAGCGCTGCGGAGAATCCGCTGGATCTCTGAATGCCGTTGGATGGGCCCACTATCTGCGGGGACTAGGCCTTCTTCAAACCATGGAGCTCGAGCAGTCACTCGTGAGCACCACAAGCGCCGCAGAACAGCATGAGCTAATCGAAAAGGTTGCAGCAATCGACAATTTCGCCACTCAGGTCCTGGCAGAAGCTTTGTCCGGCAACATGGGTGAGGCGCTAAAATTCAGCGAACGCCAAAGGGCCTTTGCAGAACGCAGTAATGACAGTCATTGCGAGGCAGTCGCGGCATCCAGCCGTGCCCGGCTGGCCTTGTTAACCGACGAACCGACGCTGGCCCTGGCCTGGGCCGAGGCGGAACCGGAAGTGCAGTCACCTACCGAGTTGTTCTGCTGGCTCGAGGTTCCTTCTATTACCCGGGCACGCGTTCTGATTACCGCCGGCCACGATGCGCAAATTCGCAGCGCATTGGAATCGATTCGGGCCTTAAAGCCGGAAATTCAACGCTTGAACAATGACTGCAAGTACATCGAATTGCTCGTTCTCGAGGCATTGGCTTTGGACCGTTTAGGCGAAGAACCTGCAGCCAGGGAGTCACTGACCCAGGCCATCGGACTTGCTCTGCCGGGTGGGTGGCGCCGCTCGTTTATCGAGCCGGGCCAGCCTTTGCAGGCGTTGTTATCACAACTGAGATTAACCGTGGAAGAACAAAAGTTTGTTGATTCCCTGGTTAACTTCAGCACGCAGCGGGTCGCAGACCAGGCACAGGCGCAAATAGCCAGCGCCACGGCCGACAACCGTGAAACCGTTCACGGTTTAAATGAGCTAACCAACCGGGAAATGGACATACTCGAACTGCTGGCAGAACGTCTTCACAACAAGGAAATAGCCAGCCGCCTGTTTATTTCCCTGCATACCGTCAAAGATCATCTGAAGCATATTTATCAAAAACTCGATGTGAACAACAGACGCGAGGCAGTTCAACGTTCGCTTGAACTTGGAATCATAAGCGAGCGCTGAAGCAACCCCCTCCAATACCACCCCATACGGGGGGTCCCTCAATAAGATCTCGCGCTTAACATTGGTTTATGAGTGCCGCACCACGGCAGGCACCAGGTCAAATAAACCGACGAGGGCAGCGCCAGTGAAAACGACCAAAATCCTTTTTAAGTCTCTTCTCTCGCTCAGCATCATTGCACTGTCCACCTTTAAGGTGTTCGCCGATGAGGGCGGAACAAGCTTCTGGCTGCCAGGTCAGTATGGCAGCCTGGTCGCCCTGCCGGGAGACCCCGGCTGGTCATTGCCGGTGATTTACTTCCACTCGACCATGGACGCCGATGGAAGCAGGGAATTTCCCAGCGATGGCAGGATTACCCTGGGCCTGGATGTGAATTCAGACCTGGTACTCGCAGTACCGACCTATGTATTTACACAGCCCGTTTGGGGTGGTCAGGCGTCAATCAGCGTCGCTGGTATCTACGGCCGCCTGGCCGTCAATGTTGATGCAACACTGGTGGGGCCCGGGGGCGGGGAGATCTCCGGAAGTGAACGTGACACACTCACCTCTGGTGGAGATTTGTATCCATCTTTCACGGTGAAGTGGAATAACGGCGTTCACAACACCATGGTGTACACCATGTGGGGCGTGCCGATCGGCAGCTATGAGGCAGAGCGACTGGCGAATCTGGGTAGCAATCACTGGGCAGCAGACTTTGGCGGTGGATACACCTACTTCAATCAGGAAAGTGGCCGTGAATTTTCTGTCGCCGCGGGGCTGACCTACAATTTTGAGAACCCGGACACGGACTACCAGAACGGTATCGATGCGCACCTGGATTGGGGTGCCTCGCAGTTTCTCTCAGATCAATGGCATGTTGGCGCGGTCGGCTATTTGTTCAACCAGATTACCGGTGACAGCGGCAGCGGAGCGCAGCTGGGCGATTTCAAGTCGCGCGTTTATGGAATTGGTCCCCAGGTTGGTTATTTCTTTCCCATGGGCAGCGGGCAGGCCTACCTGAACCTGAAAGGATACTGGGAGTTCGGCGCGAAAAACCGGCCTGAGGGCTGGAATGCCTGGTTAACGCTGGCCATACCGCTGTAGAACAACGGAAAATGAACGTCAGGGCGACTTCAAGACTGCCGGATCAGTGTTTTTGCCGTGCTGTTGTTGGGCGTGAAGAGGACGCTAATCCACTGGGCCAAGGCCTGTCCAGCGCCGGAAGGCACGAATAAAGCAACTCGAAGCGGCAGACATCATTGCCGTCCATCTTCCGAACAACAGTACCAAGGAGAACCTGATGAAACTGACAGATCTGCGAGAGCTGGGTGCATACTGACTTTAAAAAACTTGGCTGAGCCATGCGCCCGTGTGCTCAGCCACCGCTGGTCCGGCCTTGCCGGGCTGTGATTTTCCGGCGGCGGGCGTCCGTTGTGGCGTACCGGTTGCTTGATGCCGAAGCGGGCTGCTCGCGCGCCGTAACCCGCGCCTGATGGAAGCGCAGTACGCAACGGTTTTTGTTTGCGGCTTTTTGCTGCTGGTGCTGCCTGTTGTCGATGTTTCCGCGCAGACAGAAGACGTTGAGGTTAAGCCGCAGAATGCTGAGGCACCGGCGACTCCAGTTAAACAACCGTCAGCCAACGACGAACGCTTACTTCAATATATTCTCAGTGAAGACTATCGCCCGATAAAATCCATCCTCCTGGATCAGGAGGCTCCCTTACTCGGCCTGCACTGGGGAGGGTTGTTGCTCTACGATATTCCGCTGAATGGTCAGCCGGCCGATGCCTCGACCACGCTTCGCCAAGCCAAGCTGTCCTATAGGAAATCGTTGACAGAAAACTGGACTTTGAGGTTTCAGGTCAATTATTCCAACGACCATAACTTTGAACTGGGCAACAACTATGCGGTGTATACCGGCTGGAAAAACCAGACGGGAACGATAGGTGTTTTTGATCCACCTTTCAGTCTCGAAAAGGTCAGCAAGCGAGCAGGCTCAACGTTCATGGAACGTGCTCTTGTAGTGGAAGCACTGTCAGAGCGGCGCGGTGGCGGTGTTGGCTGGCTGCGGCGCACCCCCAATGCAATCATGAATGCGGGGCTTTTCTTAACCAATCCGGATTACCAGGGCCAATCCCAATCAGGGCAGGCACTGGTATTGCACTATGTTCACTCACCACTCGCGCAACGAAAACCTGGCGCAGTATTCGGTGGCCGGGATATCTGGATCGGTGGATCTTTGTCCTATCGACGCGGCGCAGAGGGGCCGAGCACCGAGTTTCGTTCGCGGCCGGAAGTTGGTACGGTGGACTACTTTACGGTTGACACCGGCGCTATCGCGGGAGCGCGGGACATTATTCGACTCGGGCTTGAAGCCAGCAAGGTATCCGGCCCGCTATCCTGGCAAATGGAATTGATAGGTGCTCAGGTTAGTCGCGAAAAACCGGGCACACTGAATTTCTGGGGTGGTTATGTTTTCGCCAGCTGGTTTCTTACAGGAGAGTCACGGAGCTACGATCCCATTAGTGGGCGCTTTCTCACGGTCACCCCATTAAACAAGTTTGGCAAGGACGGATGGGGTGCTTTTGAATTCGCCGCCCGTGCCAGCTACGTGGATCTCAATGATCGCCTTGTGTTTGGCGGTGAACAGTTGAACCTGACCCTTGGACTGAACTGGTATCTTTCGGCGCAATGGCGAGTGATGACCAATCTGGTGAAAGTCGTAAATATTGACCGACCTGGGAGCGAATTCGACGGCGCTGACCCTCTGATCTTTTCATTGCGACTGCAGTGGTACACCCAGTAAGTCTTCCACCGCCGGCATGCGTTTCGAAAGCCCCGCTTATGTTTAAAGTCAGCCTGCTTGCTAAACCGGTCAGACACAAGCATCGACCCACCCCGATTCCACCCGTCTTGGGGGACTTCCCGCCGAGCCTGGTCGCCGTGTTGGGAGACCCCGGCTGGTCATTGCCGGTGATTTACTACCACTCACCATGGACGCCAATGGAAGCAGGGAATTTCCCAGCGATGGCCGGATCACACTTGGTGTGGATGCAGGCACAGACCTGGTGTTGGCCGTACCAACCTACGTGTTTACCGAGCCGGTTTGGGGTGGGCAAGCTTCGATCGCCGTTGCTGCAGTATACGGCCGCGTTGATGTTTCGGTTGACGCCACCCTGACCGCACCCGGCGGTGGGGAGATCTCGGGGAGTGAGCGGGATTCGCTTACCTCGGGCGGCGACCTGTTTCCGTCATTCACGGTCAAGTGGAATAACGGCGTGCACAACACCATGGTGTACACCATGTGGGGCGTGCCGGTCGGCAGCTATGAGGCAGAGCGACTGGCCAACGTGGGATCCAACCACTGGGCAGCAGACTTTGGCGGTGGATACACCTACTTCAATCAGGAAAGTGGCCGTGAATTTTCTGTCGCCGCGGGGCTGACCTACAATTTTGAGAACCCGGACACGGACTACCAGAACGGTATCGATGCGCACCTGGATTGGGGTGCCTCGCAGTTTCTGTCCGATCAATGGCATGTTGGCGCGGTCGGCTATTTGTTCAACCAGATTACCGGTGACAGTGGCAACGGAGCGCAGCTGGGCGATTTCAAGTCGCGCGTTTATGGAATTGGTCCCCAGGTTGGTTATTTCTTTCCCATGGGCAGCGGGCAGGCCTACCTGAACCTGAAAGGATACTGGGAGTTCGGCGCGAAAAATCGGCCTGAGGGCTGGAATGCCTGGTTAACGCTGGCCATACCGCTTTAGATTGGCAGATGGGGAAAGAGCGTTTTTGTTATCTTCGGACAGCACGCCTTTGTCATAAACTTCAGCAATCTTGCTCTGGATCAATGAGGCATCGGAAACATCAGTCGAAAATGAAGACCCCATGCAGAGGAATCGTCATGAAATCACCATGTTTTCGTATTCCGGCTTCGATCGTTCTGGCGACTGGTCTTGCCGCCCTGATGTCCTTGCCCTTGCCGTTGTCTGCCCAGGGCGGGCCTGGCCCCAATAGCGGCCCCATCCCCTTTGAAACATTTGATGCCGATGGCAACGGCACGGTGGATGAGGCGGAATTCAACCAGGCCATCGCCGATCGGATGGCTGCCAATGCGGCAGCAGGTCGCGCAATGAAAAACGCAGCAAACATTCCGCAATTCGAAGTGATCGACACGGATGCAAACGGCAGCTTGAGTGAGGCTGAGATTATTGTGTTCCAGACACAGCATCACTCACCCATGCCAGGACAGGGCAAAGGCCAGGGAATGAAGAAGGGCAGGAAGATGCCCTCTTTTGCTGATCTGGATACCGATGGAGACGGATGTATCAACGCAGACGAATTCCAGGCACACCAGCAGGCCATGCACCCGGAAAGGTTTTAAGCCGGAGGCGATAGAGTGAAAACCGGGACCAGGGTTGAGGGACAGAGTGACGCACTCTGTCCCTCAAGCTGACGCCCTCAACGACTCAGTTGTCGGTGGTCATATCCTGGCCGGACGTGGAAACGCAGTCACTCGAATCCAGCGGGCAGATCACCGTATAGGTTGAGCGCTTGCCGCAGCCCGCCACACCGATGGAGTACTCGGCCCGTTCAACACCCCGCCACAGCACCGGCTGCAACATGTCGCTGGTAAGCATCTCCCCGGTTGCGGTCGGGCAGTCAAGTTCGAATTGACCGCGGCGGACGGCCGTGTCAATGGCGATTTTTTCCTCGTTTGCCATGATTTGCGCGTTGCTCTGGCAACCGCTCAGGGCGAATGATGCCGCCAGGACGGTCACCACGCCAATGATGGCTGGAATGGATGTTTGCTTGCTCATGATGCCCTCCCGGGGTTGAGATATTCAGGAGTTGCTAGATTGCAGAGCAGGAGGATGAGAGTCAAGCACCGGGGAGGCGGGCGCTTCCGGATGTTAAATAAACTTGACATTACATGATCAATCGCCGCACACTTGGATGTAATGTTTATATGACATCTGAGGTAGCGCCATGTTTTCTGTTTCCTATCCGGTAATCGGCACGGTTGTGGCCTGGCTGGCCGTGGCGTTGACCGCCGCTTACATCATCTACCACCGCCGCCTGGTATCCGGCCCCGGTCCCGAACGGGCATTCGTCCTGACCGGAACCCTGCTTCTCGGTATCGCACCGCTGATGTGGGTGATTGTTCGGGAGTTAAGCGGCAGCGCATCATTCTTCGGCGGCGGCATCCAGGCGCTCGCCGCTGTACTGCTGTTCGCTGCGGCGTTTCGGATCCGCAGGCAGCGGATCTCCGGCAAGCCATCAATACTGAACTTCCCGGAAAAGAGCGCGTGGCTGGTGCTGGCTACGCTGATCCTCGTTTACGGTTCATTCATCCTGCGCAGCTGGAATGCCGAACCCGAGGTAGCCGCGAGGGCTTTCCTGCAGTCGCTGGGCGTATTTATCGCCGTCATGATTGCCGGTCATGCCATCATCGCCCTCTTTCACGCACCCAACAGCGAAGTCAATTCTTCGCCGGATGAACGTGACCGGCGTATCGCCCTGCTCAGTTCACGCAACGCCTATTACCTGCTGTTTATCGGATTCTGGTCCTTGCCGGTGATGGTGCTGTTTGAGCAATCGGTATCGTTGCTGCTAATTGGCTGGTTCACCGTGCTGATGCTTTCCGAGCTGTTCTACTACCTGTCGGTTGTCTATTACTACCGCTTCGGCAACGCCTGATGGTCAAGAAGAAGAGCCATGTCTCCAACCGGCTGCGCAAATTACGCGAGGGCGCTGGCAACATGACACAGCAGGCGCTGGCCGAAGAAGTTGGCGTTGCCCGCCAAACCATTATCGCCATCGAACAGGGGCGCTTTTGTCCCTCCCTGGAAAGTGCGCTGCGCATTGCCAAAGTCTTTGACAAACACGTCGACGAGATCTTTGTGCTGGAGTGAGCAGGATCAGCTCAATTTTCAACCTGGCTTACCCTGAACGGAATAAAGGGAATAAAGGGGCCGGAACCATTACCTAGTGAATGTTATCCGACCCCTTCTGTATCGCCTGACCCTTTGGTTCTAGGAACGGGATGCCGGATGCACGCCGCCTTCCTGGGCTTCCAGGCCGGCTTCGGCTGATCCTGCAAGGTCATCATCGTCATCTTTGAGGGTATCGAGATGCATGAGCTTTTTAACCAACGGGCTGATCACCATGACGCCGACACCGATGGCCACCGCATACCAACCGACCGTTGAATACACATCAAGTACGAGCTGCTTGCCCGCATCCTCACCGACACTCTCGGCACCGGTTGCCGCGGCGATCAGGCCGGCTGCAAAGTTACCGGTGGCGGAGGCAAAGAACCAGGTACCCATGATCAGCGATGCCATATGTGCAGGACTCAGGCGGTTCATGGCCGAGAGCCCGACCGGCGACAGGCAAAGCTCGCCGGTGGTGTGCAACAGGTAAATCAGGAAGATGAAAATCACCGGCGTTGGCACACTGATACCAGCGCTCTCAGCGCCCCACACCAGCACCAGGAAGCCCAGGCCAACCTGGATAACCGCCACCCCGAATTTCATGGGTGCCGATGGCTCCATGCCTCTGCTGCCCAGCCCTTGCCACAGCATGGCAAAGAGCGGTGCCAGCAAGACGATATAGATCGCGTTAATGGACTGGAACATGGAGGCATTAACGCCCTGCGTATCGACATGACGGTCGGTGAACAGGTTCAGGGATGAACCGGCCTGCTCAAACAATGCCCAGAACACGATCGAGACGAGAATCAGGAACATGGCCGCAAAGATACGATCGCGCTCCTGCGAGGGCAGCTTCGTAACCGCGGTGAACAGCACATAAAGCACCAGGCCGCCACCAAAGGCGCCCAGCACATACCCAACCAGCTCCTGGTATTGAACCGCGAGCCAGCACAGGCCGACCATGGCCAGGCCGATGCCATAGATGCCAAACTCGCGACCGCCTTTAAGCTTGGCAGGGTCCTTTGGCTCGCCATTGCCGAGCAGCAGCGGCTTGCCCATCACAAAAAAGATCAGCCCGATCAGCATACCGAACCCGGCCAGGCCAAAGCCGTACTCCCAGCCATAGGTCTGGCCCAGGTAGCCACAGATAATGGACGCGGTCGCGGCGCCCACATTAATGCCCATGTAAAAGATGGTGTAGGCCGGGTCACGGCGCACATCGGTACGTGAATAAAGCTGTCCGACAATGACCGAAATATTGGCCTTCAGGAAACCGGAGCCCACGATAATCAGCGCCAGCGCCAGCCAGAAAATATTGATCATGGGGTCGTTCTGGCCACCGCCACCCTCAAAGGCCATGAGGAAATGACCAAAGGTCAGCAGTATGGCGCCAAACAGCACGGCTTTGCGCTGTCCGAGGTACCGGTCCGCCAGGTAACCACCCAGTACAGGCGTGATATAAACCAGCGCCGTGTAGGCGCCATAAATAATCGATGCTTCACTGTCTGAAAAAAGCCAATGCTGAACAAGGTAGAAGATCAGCAGGGCGCGCATGCCGTAATAGGAGAATCGCTCCCACATTTTGGCCAGAAAACAGGACAAACAGTCCCTAGGGGTGACCCACCACCTCGTCCTGCGGGCGCGTAACGATGAAAAGACCAGCCAGAAGGAAACCTGTAAGCGGGCAACCACCGCGATCCAGAAGGTCCACATCTCGAATGCGGGAATCAAAAGTGAAGATGAATTCATGCATTAGGGCGCGCTCTCTTCAGTCGGCAGGTACGCATTATGTCACTGATGTGACAATGGGCACCACCTGGGGATGGTGTCGGCCGTTTTGGCGTAGAGCTAATCGCGGGAAATTTGGGGAAAAGACCGGGTTTATGGCTCTATCCGCTCAGAGGTTGGAGCCTTTCATAATCTCGAGGCAGTTCCAGCTTTTGCCGGTTGGCCCGGGGGTATGGGTACTGGCTCCGTGTGTTTGCTGGCCTGCCTGATCACCTCCACAAACAAAAAGGGGCGCCCTGCTGGGCGCCCCTTCGTCCGGCCCATCAGGACCGGGGTGTTACTTTTTGCCGCTCAGCTTGTTGCCAGAGGCGGGTTTGCCTTGCGCAGGTTTCGCCGGTGCCTTGCCAGATTTGGCAGGTTTAGCAGCGGGTTTGGCGCCTTTAGACATAGCCATTTTTCTCTCCAGAGAATGTGGGGCAGCTCACGCTTGAGCGCCTGCCACAGTCAGGATTTTACTCCTTTTAAATTTCGCCGCATACAAGAATTTTTGTGATCCGTATCACTGATTTTGGCAGCGAACTTCGGTGGGTCGTAGATTGCTGGGGATTGTTGGCTTTTCATAATGCGGTGCTGGATTGCCGTGCTGGCATACCCGGGTTCAGGACAGAGCCGGATGGGTTGTGGGTGTCCCGACAGCGCTCAGTCCACCCACGGCTGGCAACGCTCATGCAGCCATGCGGTGAGTTCTATCTCGCTGATCTCCGAGGCGGCCACACCAAGCGTGATCGATACGGCCTCCGGCTCAGGGACGTTCAACCGCCAGTCGTTGGCGCCGAGAAACGTAAACATGGACATGAAGGCAACGCGCTTGTTGCCATCGTTGAACACGTGGTTCTTGGCAAAGCCATAGCCAAGCGATGCCCCCAACTCAAAGAGCTTCGCTTCGGGGTTGTAGTGGAGTACTTGTTGCGGACGGGCCAGGGTGGACTCCAGGGCGTTCTCATCCTTGATGCCGGGAAGTCCACCGTGCTCAGCCAACTGAGCGCGGTGGATGACCAGAATGTCCCTGGCTGTCAGCCAGAGCATTCTTACTTGGCCAACTCGCGCAGGGCGTTGCGGTACTGCTTGGCACCTGCCTCGTAGACCCGCAGTTTCTTGGCGAAGTCGGGGTCGTAGGCTTCGATGCGCATACCGTCGCGCTCCGGCGTAAGGTACACCTCATCACCAGCGCCAAGGTTCAGGCGGGCCAACTCTTCGCTGGGGACAGTGAAGCCCACAGAGTTCCCGATCTTCCTCAGTTTCAACACAATAGCCATATCGCACTTCTCCATTTCAGCGTGTCTACAAAAGTGATTACATTTTAAGTGACCACTTTTGTAGTTAAGCAACCCAATTCAAAATGGATGGGCCATCGCCACCATGGCGGTCATCATGGCAAAAAGCTCCAGTTACGACATGTAACAAAGAAGGGTAAGCTAACGGGCGTCCACCTCGAACGCTACAGCTTTCATCTCGACCCAGGCAGCAAACTCAGCTTCATCCAACTCCCCTTTGGCAAGTCGGAGCATCACATCCGTGGTTTCAAGTTCGTCGGCCTCGAGTTCCCAGCCGTTCAGTATAAGAAATACGTCTGTGACAACCAGCGCGATGCGTTTGTTGCCGTCCTTGAAACAGTGGTTCCTGGCAAAGCCAAACCCGTAGCTGGCCGCCAGTTCAAAGAGCGTGGATTCAGGCTCGTACTCTAGCTTACGTATCGGCCGGTAGAGGGTGGAATCCAGCGCCCCGCTGTTGAGCACGCCATAAGAGCCACCGTGCTCATCAATCTGAGCATGGTGGAGTTGTAGCACGTAGGCCTCATCCAGCCACTGGGGCATGGATTATTTCGCCAGTTCCCGGAGGGTGTTCCTGAACTTCTTGGCAGTGCGCTGGTAAGCCTTCAGCTTGCGGCTGAACTCGGGGTCATACTGCCGCAGCATCAGCCCGTCAGGCGTCTCGACAGCGTGCACCTCGTCGCCGGGTTCCAAGTGATACCGGTCAGTGATGTCCTTGGTCAGCCGCACATAGGTGCTGTTGCCCTGCTTGGCGACCTTGGAAGGACCGTGGGAACGAGTCGAAATGTCAATCGTTGCATTTTGATCCACAATTTTCTTATTCGCCCCTCCCTGAACCTCGCGGACCAATGCTTTTTCGGTGTCATCCTTCGCCCTCAAGGCTTGAGGCTTAATGCCCACATCCGCAGGCCTCGCGGGCTTTCTTCTCTATCTGCTTTGCGGTGTGTGGTCATGTTTGGCTCCGTTTCAGTAAACCGTCGTTGGCCGCCATTGTAGTGTAATTACGCGTGTAATAACAACCTTGGAATCAATCCTTGCCGCGGGGCGAGCCAGGGCGTCTACGGCGCACCTCCCGGGGCGTCCAACAGGCCCATGGCCTTGTCAGATTCCTCCAATACAATAATGGGGTCGGATCCAATTAAAATGACATAGGCGGTCTGCCGACCTTTCCTTCTCCCAGCTTGATCTTCAATTGATGCTCAATTTGGGACTTGAAGGGTTCTCTCCCCCTAGAGGAACTCCTTTGCGGAAATTGCATCCGACCCCTTTTTCCGGACCGACCCCATGCGAGCCCTTTTCAGTGAAGTGGATGGTGACCTGACAAGCAAAATCCGCCATTGCGTGAATGCTGGTCTGGTGTTGGGTACTCAGGATTTCCGCCAACAAGTGGACACTTAGTGAGCACACTGATGCACTAGAATTCTGGCACTTGACTCTGATAACTGGAATTATTAGTGAGCTGTTTAATAGGCTCGACGATCCAGCCCTGTGTATGGCTGAAGTCAAAGCCCGTTTGAGCCACCGAATGCGCGGCGTATACGCGGGAGATGGAGTGGTAGTAGGCGGTGGCCACGAGGGAAAGCAGTCTTTTGCGCGGTTAGGGCATAGAGCAAAGATAACTTGGCTCCGAGAGATTGGGGACACACGGAAATTTACCTTTGGAGGTGCCCGAGATCGGAGCTTTGTGGGTGTCCGGTCTTTTGCTGGTCTTTTTTTCGTCATTTTGATGTTTACACATTAATCTTTACGGAACTGGACTTCCGGGACAAATTATGGTTTTACTCCTTGGTGGACGGAAAACGAACAGGCTCGAGAAATGGAAGCTCAGCGAACTCTAAAATGAGACAACAATATTGATCAAGGCAAATATCGACAAGTACAGCAATCAATTGAATCTCAAAAAGTTATCCAAGACCTTGAAAGATCGACAAATCTCGAAGTTATATCAACATGCTGAAGACGTATGAAGCCAAGAAGTCAATAATTTCAGCACTAGGTAGGATTGGTCCCGAAGGAGTTTATATCAACCGGGTGAGAGGATACAAGATCGTTGAAATCCGCGATCGTTGGACCGTAACAATGCACCACATCTCAGCGCCCGTGACGTGCACCTGGTGCTCAGAAAGCTGAGCCGCCTCAGAAGCTTTTAGCTCGGTTACTAAAATAAAGGTTTGATCAAGGTCACTAAACGCAAGTGTCGCTTGTATTGTGAAAGCCACATACGCAAACGTGGCTAGCGACATGTAAATCGCTACCCGTCGAATACCTTTCAGGAACTTAGAGCAGGACGAGTTTTTACTCTGACCCTGAATATTGGGAGAAACGCGAAGATGGGTTGTGGGTGTCCGGTCTTTATTGTTCCTCCAGGAGAAGCCTTACGACTATTCAATTTGTTTTGGCTGCTTTTTATCAAGGGTTCTCCTGAGCCAATTAACTAAATAATAAAATCCGATACCACACCAAAGGCACCCACATTACATAGACGACAAAGATGTCAAAAGGCTTAGCCAGATCCTTTTCAAAGTTCAAAAAATCGATTAGTGGAATTGCAGTAAGTAATGCGACCTTAAGATAGGTTGGCGGTTTCAATATCCAGCTTCCAATCACTCCCAATAGGAACGGAACAATGAAAATGTTAACGACTAACGCATTTTGATCAGACACGAGACTTTCCCCAGAATTGGAAATAGACCCAAAAATCAATAGTAAAACAAGCCATATAAGAGTGTTGAAAACAGCCAGCTTCATTATGGAAAATTCGGATGCGGTTGGGAAATGCCGGGCGCTAGACCGTTCTTGACCTTCTCCAGCAGCTCACTTTTTGTGATATTACCAGGAGCGAAACTCAGGATTACATCAAATTGAGTCTGGTCGAGGTCCGTCCGCAAAAAGTCGGTGGAGCTCACTGGTATCAAGATCCCGGTCTCGTTGTGATAAGAGAAATCCCTTGTAACTGCTAGTCGCGAGCATCGCATCGCCAAATAAGCGGGTTACCGTATCAATGTACTCACCATCAATCGGCTCACTTCCACCCCCCAATGCAACCATTTTTTCGACGACTGCTTTACGAACATAAGAGCTGTACTGCAAAGGTTTACTACAAGATTCTTCATCAAACCCCTTCAAGTCAGGACTGCAAGGCTTAGAACAACCGGCGGAGTTCCGCCCCCATGCCGGCCATGTGCAGGCAGGGTCCGCCGATCTCTGCTTTCTCAGCGATACGCCGCTTGAGGCGTGGCAAACGCATCTTGCGACCTTGGGCATCTCCATCGAAGAAGGCCCCCTGCGCCGCACAGGGGCCGAAGGGCCTATCATGTCGATCTATCTGCGCGATCCCGACGCGAATCTGATCGAGGTGTCGAACCGTCTGCCGCAGTGATCGTGACCGGGGTCACCCCGCGCGGGTGTGACCACTGCACGAGACCCTCCTGCGCCACATTCGCGACCAGTCGCCCGTCGCGGGTGAAGACCCGGCCCCGGTTGAACCCGCGCGCGCCTCCGGCCCAGGGGCTGTCCATCGTGTAGAGCAGCCAATCATCCATGCGGAACTCGTCATGCACCCAGAGTGCATGATCGAGGCTGGCAAACTGCATGTCCGGGTCGGTGAAGGTCTTGCCATGGGGCATCATCGAGGTGCCAAGCAGCCCCATATCCGAGGCAAAGGCCAGGGCAGCGCGATGCATCGCCGGATCATCCGATATGCTGCCACGCACCCTGATCCAGATGTTCTGCACCGGCTCGCGCGGGCTACGGTCAAAGGGCGGACGCGGCGTGATCGACCGCATCTCGACCGGACGCGGTGTTTTCAGCCAGTTGCGAAATGCCTCGGGCAGAGCATCGCCCATGCGGGCAGCCATCGCCTCTTCTGTCTCAAGGTCCTCGGGTCCGGGCACATCGGGCATACTGTCCTGATGGCTCAGACCCGGTTCAGGGTCATGAAACGACGCGGCGAGGTTCAAGATCGGCTTGCCATGCTGGATCGCCACCACGCGGCGGGTGGCGAAACTGCCGCCATCGCGGTCCCGTTCCACGCGGTAAAGCACAGGCTGCGTCGCATCGCCCGGACGCATGAAATAGCCATGCAGCGAATGGTTGGGTCGCGAAGAGTCCACTGTCATCGTCGCCGCCATCAGCGCCTGCCCGATAACCTGCCCCCCGAAGCTGCGGCCACGCCCCTGCGGGGTGGCGATACCGCGATAGAAATCTTCCTCGATCCGTTCCACGGTCAGGACGCGGGCAAGACTGTCGGCCAGTTGCTGGTCCGTGGGGCGGGGCGGCGTATCGGTCATCCGGTCGGTTCCTTTGGGCAGGTCTGCCGCAAGGGGAAGGGAAAACGCGGCCAAGTGCAAGACCCAGCCGCGCGTGAAGTTACGGCGTCAGTGACCGATCAAGGGCGCGTTGCGGCAAGCCTCGGGCGCACTCTCCAGCTAGATCGTGCTGTGCGAGATGGCGAACTTGTCATGCAACAGAGCCTTGATCGCGGCCCTGACTTCAGCGGGCGAACGGGTGTCATCCAAAACGAAATGCGCCTCTAGCGAGCTGTCATGTTCCTGCATCCGCCACAGGTGCATGTGATGCAGGTCCGCCACGCCGGGGATGGCGCGCAGGGCAGCGACCACATCCGGCAGGGTGGGGCTCTCCGGGCTGCCCAACATGAGCAGGCGGATCGCGGGAAGCATGCCCTGACTCGCATGCCACAGGATGTATCCGGCGATCAACAGGGTCAGGATCGGGTCGATCAGCCGCCAGTCGAACAGCAGGATCACCACGCCGCCGAAGATCACCGCCACAGAGCTCATGGCATCGGCCAGATTGTGCAGAAAGGCCGCGCGGATGTTCATGCTGTCGCGACTGAGGCGGAAGATCAGCAGCGCTGTCACCAGATCGACCACCAGCGCGACCGTTGCGACGACCACCACGATCCAGCCCTGCACCTCGACCGGGTTGAACAGGCGTTGGACCCCTTCGGCAAAAGCCAGAGCGCGATCACGATCAGTGTTGTGTAGTTGACCAGCGCTGCTACCACCTCGATCCGGCCATAGCCGAAGGTCATGGATGCATCCGCCGGGCGGCGCGCCAACTTGCGGGCGGCCAAGGCGATTATCAGCGAAATGGCGTCCGACAGGTTGTGGATCGCATCCGCGATCATGGCCAAACTGCCCGACACGACCCCGGCCACGATCTGCACGATGGTCAGGCCCAGATTGACCGATACCGCAGCCACGACCTTGCCGTCATCCTGCGGCAGGCTGCGCTGGTGTTCATGATCATGCGGCATGGCGATATCCCTTGGGTCGGGGTCGCGCGCTATGGGTCAATGCGCTTCGGCCCAGTTATGCCCTGTTCCACCATCGACGATCAGCGGCACGTCCAGCTTCACCACAGGCTCGCAGGCCGACTGCATGACCTCGCGGGCGGTGTCGATCAGCTTGTCTGCCGCCCCCTCATCGACCTCGAAGATCAGTTCGTCATGGACCTGCAACAGCATCGTCACCGGCATCCCGGCGATGGCGGCGGGCATCCGGATCATCGCGCGGCGGATGATGTCGGCGGCCGTGCCCTGGATCGGCGCGTTGATCGCGGCGCGCTTGGCAAAGCCTGCGCGCGGGCCCTTGGCGTTGATCTCGGGCGTGTGGATCTTGCGGCCGAACAGGGTCTGGACATAGCCGTGTTCCTTGGCGAAGGCCTTGGTGTCGTCCATATAGGCGCGGATACCGGGGAAGCGCTCGAAATAGCGGTCGATGAAACCTTGCGCCTCATTGCGCGGAATGCGCAGGTTACGCGCAAGGCCAAAGCCGGAAATGCCGTAGATCACCCCAAAATTGATCGCTTTTGCCTGCCTGCGCACATCGGGCGTCATCTCGTCCAGAGGCACATCGAACATTTCGGAGGCGGTCATGGCGTGGATGTCCTGCCCCTCGCGGAACGCCTGTTTCAGCGCGTCGAATGTCGGCGACATGCGCCAGGATGCGCAGCTCGATCTGGCTGTAGTCGAGGCTCACCAGCACGTTGCCGGCCTCCGCGACGAAGGCCTCGCGGATGCGGCGGCCTTCCTCGGTGCGCACGGGGATGTTCTGCAGGTTCGGATCGGTCGAGGCCAGCCGCCCGGTGATCGCGCCGGTGATCACATAGGACGTGTGCACCCGCCCCGTTTCGGGGTTGATGTGGTCCTGCAACGCATCGGTATAGGTCGATTTCAGCTTGGACAACTGCCGCCAGTCCAGCACGCGGCCGGGCAGGTCATGCTCGGTCGCCAGATCCTCCAGCACATCGGCGCCGGTGGCATAGGCCCCGGTCTTGCCCTTCTTGCCGCCCTCCAGGCCCATCTTGTCGAACAGGATCTCGCCCAGTTGCGCAGGGCTGCCGACGTTGAACGTCTCGCCCGCCAGTTCGTGGATCTCGGCCTCCAGCCCCGCCATTTTCTGCGCGAAGGCATTGGACATGCGGCTGAGCGTGTCGCGGTCCACCTTGATGCCGCGCCATTTCCATCCGCGCCAGCACCGGCACCAGCGGGCGTTCCAGCGTCTCGTAAACCGTCGTCACCTGCGCGCGGTGCAGTTGCGGCTGGAAAAGTTGCGCCAGGCGCAGAGTGATATCGGCATCCTCGGCGGCATATTTCGTCGCCTCGTCGATCGGCACCCGGTCAAAGGTGATCGCCGATTTACCGCCACCCAGCAGTGTCTTGATCGCAATCGGCTCATGCCCCAGATACCGCTCGGACAGCGCGTCCATGCCATGTCCATGCAGACCCGCGTTCAGCGCATAGGACATCAGCATCGTGTCGTCGATCGGGGCCACCTCGATCCCGTGACGGGCAAGGATCTTGGCGTCGTATTTCATGTTCTGCCCGATCTTGAGGATCTCGGGATCCTCCAGCACCGGCCCGAGCAGCGCCAGCGCCTGTTCCATCGGCATCTGCCCCTCGGCCAGCGCATCCGACCCGAACAGATCATCCGCAGCCCCCGCCTTGTGGCCCAGCGGGATATAGCAGGCACTGCCCGCCTCGACACAAAGCGAGACGCCCACCAATTCGGCGCGAATCTCGTCAAGACTGGTGGTTTCGGTGTCCACGGCCACATAGCCCCGGTCGCGGATCAAAGCGATCCAGCGGTCCAGCGCGGCCATGTCGGACACACGCTCGTAGGTCTTGGGGATCGAATCCGCAGGCGCCGCCCCTGCCGTGGCCTCGTCACCCACAGGTGCGGCCCCGGCCGGATCGGTGTCGGGGATGACCGGCGCCTCGACCCCCAGCGTCGGCGATGCGCTTGGTCAGCGTGCGGAACTCCATCTCGGCAAGGAAATCCAGCAGCTTTTCGGGGTCCGGGTCGCGCACCTCCAGATCGTCCAGCGTGAAGTCCAGCGTCATGTCGCAATCCAGCTGCACCAGCTTCTTGGACAGCTCGATCTGCGCGCGGTGCTGTTGCAACACTTCGCGGCGCTTGGGTTGCTTGATCTCCTCGGCGCGGTCCAGCAGCGCCTCCAGATCGCCGAATTCGTTGATCAGCAGGGCCGCCGTCTTGATCCCGATGCCGGGCGCGCCGGGGACGTTGTCGACCGAATCGCCCGCCAGCGCCTGCACATCGACCACCTGTTCGGGACCGACGCCGAACTTTCTCGATCACGCCCTCGCGGTCGATGCGGTTGTTCTTCATCGGGTCCAGCATCTCGACCCCGTCGCCGACCAGCTGCATCAGGTCCTTGTCGGAACTGATGATGGTGACGCGCCCGCCCGCCTCGCGCGCCTGGCGCGCCAGCGTGGCGATGATGTCGTCGGCCTCGAAACCCTCCAGTTCGATGCAGGCGATGTTGAAGGCCTCGCGTGGCCTCGCGGGTCAGCGGGATCTGCGGGCGCAGGTCCTCGGGCATCGCCTCGCGGTTGGCCTTGTAGAGGTCATACAGGTCGTTGCGGAAGGTGTGGCTGCCCTTGTCGAAGATCACCGCCACATGGGTCGGCGCATCGGGGCCGGCATTCCCTTCGACATAGCGCTGCAGCATGTTGCAGAACCCCGACACCGCCCCGATGGGCAGCCCGTCCGATTTGCGCGTCAGCGGCGGCAGCGCGTGATAGGCGCGGAAGATGAAGGCCGAGCCGTCGATCAGATGCAGGTGGCAACCCTTGCCGAATGTCATGCGCGCCCCTTTCGCAGGCCTCGGGCCCGCTGCTTCTTCTTGCTTAAAATATCCCCGCCGGAGGCATCCGTCCGTTCAGTCAGAACACCGCCAGCGCTCAGACCTTGCCCTCGAAATCGCGGTGCACGTATTTGCAGTCGCAATAGGGGCATTCGACCCAGCCCTGCTCGTGCGGTATCTGAAGCCAGACGCGCGGGTGGCCCAAGGCGCCTTCGCCCCCGTCACAGGCCACGCGGTAGGTATCGACAAGCTTTGTCTCTGGCGCCTCGATCGTCATCTCGGGACATTCCCTTTTCCGGTCAACTGGATTAGGTCCGTTATGAGCGATGAGACGGGCAGGGGCAAGTAGACCATGAGCGGCAATGCGATCGAAATCCGGGGGCTGGTGAAAACCTATGGCGGGTCCAAGGGCCAGCCGGAAAAACAGGCGCTGCGCGGGATTGATTTGGATGTCCCCACCGGGTCCGTCTTCGGCCTTCTGGGGCCGAACGGGGCGGGCAAATCCACGCTGATCAACATCCTCGCCGGGCTGGTGGTCAAGACGGCCGGGCAGGTGCGGATCTGGGGCTTTGACCAAGATGTGAACCCGCGCCAGTCGCGCGCGGCCATCGGCGTGATGCCGCAGGAACTGAACCTCGATCCGTTCTTCACCCCGCGCGCCGCCCTCGAGGTGCAGGCAGGCCTCTACGGCGTGCCGAAATCCGAGCGCCGCTCGGACGAGATCCTGAAACTCGTCGGCCTCGAGGACAAGGCCGAGGCCTATGCCCGCACCCTGTCGGGAGGGATGCGGCGGCGGCTTTTGCTGGGCAAGGCGCTGGTGCATCATCCGAATATCCTCGTGCTGGATGAACCGACCGCCGGGGTGGATATCGAACTGCGCCAGATGCTGTGGGAAAATATCCGCAAGCTCAATCAGGACGGCATGACGATCATCCTGACGACCCACTATCTGGAAGAAGCCGAGGAGATGTGCGACCAGATCGCCATCATCAACCAGGGTGAGGTCGTGGCCCGCGACAGCACGGCGGCGCTTCTGGGCCAGATGGACCGCAAGACGATGGTCATCCACCCCGCCACCCCCACGGATCGCCTGCCCGAGGGGCCGGGGCTGGAGGTCACGTCGCGGGCGGACGGATCACTGGCGATCAGCTATCACACCGGCCAGACCACGGCCGAGCAGGTCCTGCAAGCCGTGCACGATGCCGGTGTCTCGATCCGTGACGTAAAGACGGAACAGGCGGATTTGCAGGATGTTTTCCTCAACCTGACACGCTCTGCCTGAGGGTCGCTTCGCCTCCGGCGAGGATATTTCAGGCAAGAAGCAACGGGACGCGCTCATTCGGCGCGTTGCAGCATCCGGCCCAGAACGCGCCCGCCAAGGATATGCACATGCAGATGCGGCACTTCCTGCACGCCTGCGTCGCCCGCGTTCGAAATGGCGCGGAACCCGCCACCGCCCATTCCGGGTTGAACGCCCATGATCTTGCAAACCTCGCCGATGGCGCGGGTGAAATCCACGATCTCGGCGTCAGAGGCGGCCTGCGCGAAGTGATCATAGGTCACATAGGGGCCCTTGGGGATCACCAGCACATGGACCGGGGCCTGCGGGTAAGATATCGTCGAAGGCCAGCGTATGCTCGGTCTCGGTCACGGTGTGGTTCGGGATCTCGCCGCGCAGGATTTTGGCGAAGATGTTCTGGTCGTCATAGGCATAGGCCATCGGGCACCTCAGTCAGCGAAGAGATAGTCGGTTGCCGCGATTTCATGCGCCTTGTCGGATGGAATGGCAAGAAACTGCGACAGTTTCTTGGTGTTCTCCTCGACCGGGTCGATCTCGCGGATGCGGTGATGATGCTCGAAATTCTGATCGCGGATGCGGTCACTTTCAAAGGTCATGTCATTGCGGATCGTCGGCAACAGGCGCGCCAGCGTGTCAGGCGGCGTCTGTTCGCCTGCAAGTCCCACGCGCTTGGCATGGCCGATCAGGTAGTCGTCGGAAAACTGGCACTCGACTTCGAGCAGGCGGGTGGTCGAGCGGTCCCCGCAGAAATCCTGCAACAGGTCAAGATTGCCGGGGTCCATGCAGACGATCAACCGGTCGGTTTCGTAATAGTCGAACAGCATCCGCATCAGCGCGCGGCGGTGGCGGGTGCGCTTGCCCAGGGTGGACTGGATACCCCCCAGATCGGGCAGATAGGTGCTTTCCTCGTTGAACAGGTATTCGATCACGGGCACATTGGTCACCTGCCGGATACGGTAGAGCAGGCGCTTGGCCACATGCCATTTCTTGCAGACAAGGATCAGCAGTTCACGCTCGCGCCCCAGCGTGCTTTCGGTTTCCCAGAACCGGCTGGCAAAACGCCGCCCGATCCGGCCACGCCCGGTCAGGAACTTGAACAGGCTGCGGCCCTCGTTGGAAATCCTGAACTTGGCCCGATCATCGGAATACAGCGCGCCCAGACGCTGTTTCAGCTCGACCGCCTCGGGGCTGATCTTGCGCGCGAACAGGAAATCCTGGCTCAGCAGCAGATCGTAGTGATCGTTGTAGAACGTCACCGGCATCCCGTAGTCGGAAAACAAAAGGAACGTCAGCGAGCGCGTATTGATCTCGGCCTCGGGGACGAGGTGGCGCACCAGGGTCTGGAAGAACGTCTCGTCCGGGATCCAGGTGGTGCGGAAAAAGCGCACCACGTCGCGGCGCTGGCGGCACGAAATCGAGCAACTTCTCGATCGTGCGGCGGCGCAGGCACCACCATTGGCTGCCGATCCGCATCTCTAGGTCTTTTGGCAATTCGCGCTGCAATCCCAGTCTTTTGCTGTATTGCCATCGCGTTATAAAAGAGCGTCTTGTTTTTACGTTCGTTGAAAAAGTGCCGATAGATCAAACGGTCCTCTTTCATGCCGGTCTTGATCCAGTCGCTTTCGAAGAAATCGAAGCTCTCGATGTAGTCCGCATCGTGCCGCGTCCAGAAAATCATGCGCGTATTCCGCCGACTTGATCGCCATGCAGTCGCCCGACAGCATGTAGAAATGCGTGGCGCGCGGGAACGCGTCCACCGCCGCACGCACCGCGTTCAGCGTCGCCTGCACCAGCGACCACTCGCCCCAGCCGCATTTGATCCGCCGTTTCGCGAAGGTGACGTTGGGATTGTCGCCCAGGGCCTCACGGATCATCCGCGTAATGTGCTCGGCTGGCGCGGCGCATCGAAATGGATCGCCATGTAGTCGCCCGCCGCCGTCAGCCGCTGCGCCTGTCGCGATGATCGCCTCCGGGTCCTTGTGGCACAGCAGAATGAAGGCAATTTTCGCCATTCAGGAAACCGAAAGCCTCTGGTTAAGGATATGGGGTAGAGTGTTATCTACCCTGAACGAATGAATAAACACGGTTTCTTTCGATTTTGCAAAGTTGGTATATAGCGTCGCATAAAAAAGACGCTTGGTTTGGAGGCGGGGCAGATGGGGTTTCCCGGCACCTGGATGACGGAAAGCGAAAGCGTGGTCTACCGCGTGGTGCCGAAATGCGCCTGCTCGACCATCGGGCAGATCATGTATTATTCGGATCACGGCGACTTCTTTGATGGCGACATCCATGATGCCCAGTCGGGCATGCACAAATGGGCGTTCGAGGATAGCCAGCCCCTCATCACGGCGAACGTGAAGGGGCACAAATCCTATGCCTTCACCTGCGTGCGCAATCCCTACACGCGCATCCTGTCGTCGTTCTTCGACAAGATCTGCGGCATCCAGCGCAACGGCAAACGCTATCGCGGCAACCTGGTGCCGCTTCTGATCCAGAAATACGGGATCGAGGTCGGCGGCGACGACGGCAAGGGCGAGTTCGACCAGATCGCAGCTTCCGCCGGTTCCTGCTGTTCGCCCGCGACACCATCCGCTGGCGCCGCCCGATGGAGCCCGACATCCACTGGTCGGCCATGTCGGGCCATGTCTCCACCTTCATCGTGAACGGTGGCACATACGACAGCATCTTCTGGACCGAAGCCTTCAATGACGGGATGCAGAAGGTTCTTGATGCGATCGAGACGCCGCACAAGGTCGATCTGGCCAAGATCCCGCGCTTCAACGAGTCCGAGGGGCACGGGCCCAAGCGTCTGCACCCGGTCGAGGATTACTTCGACGACCTGTCGATGCATCTGGTCTACGAGATCTACAAACGCGATTTCGAGCTGTTCAAATACGATTTCGAAAACCCCGCCAACAAGATGCCCTGGGCGAGATCGACCTGGACGAAGTGCACGCCAAGCTGGGCGACTGACGCAGAGGATCAGCCGCGCATCAATGCCGGCAAATCCCCTGTCAGGCCCGCCGCTTCGCGGATGAAGCCGCGTCGCAGGCCGGGGATGGCATTTACTACGCCCATGCCGATATCGCGCCCCAGCCGCAGCAGGGGGTTGTCGCTGGCGAAGATGCGATTTGTCAGGTCCGTGGCCAGCGCCAGCGTTGCCGTATCAAAGCGCCGCCATTGCTGATACCGCTCCAACACCAGATCCGAGGCGATATCCTCGCCGCGTTGCCGGGCCTCCGACACCACCTGCGCCAGCGCCGCGATGTCGCGCAGACCCGCGTTCAGGCCCTGTCCGGCAATGGGATGCACACCATGGGCGGCATCACCCACCAGCGCCACGCGCGGGGCGATGAAGCTTTTGGCCAGCGTCAAGTTCAGCGGATAGGTGTAGCGCGCCCCTGCCAGCCGGATCTCGCCCAGGAAATCACCGAACCGCGGGCGAAGCATCGCCAGATAATCCTCATCCGACAGCGCGTTGAAGGCGGCGGCGTTGGCATGGGTTTCCGACCACACAATCGAGCTGCGGTTGCCCTTCAGCGGCAGGATGGCCAGCGGCCCCGGCGGCATGAAGAACTGATGCGCGATCCCGTGATGCGGCAGGTCATGTTCGATGGCGCAGACCATCGCGGTCTGGCCGTAGTCCCATCCGGTCCGGGTGATCCCGGCGCGTTCCGCCGTGCCGGAACGGCGACCATCGGCCCCCACAAGAACACGTCCCGTCAGGGTCTGACCAGATGTAAGCGTGACGGTGACCCCCTGCGGGCCTGCGTCCTGCGCGACAACGGTTTCGCCGTTCAGCTTTGAAATCAAAGGATTGTCCGCAATCGCCTCCAGCACGGCTCGGCGCAGGTGGCGGTCTTCGACCATATGGCCCATCGGGCCTTCCTCGATCTCGGCATGGTCGAAATGCAGGAAGAAGGGCGAGGCGGCCTTCGCCAGCGCGGCCATCGCTGACCTTGATCTCCAGCATCGGCTGGGCCTCATCCGCCAGCCCGTCCCACAACCCCAGCCGCTGCAACAGCCGCACAGAGGCCAGCGCCAGCGCATAGGACCGCCCGTCAAATCCCGTGGCCGCAAGCGTCGCTGCGGGCTGGGTGTCGATCACGGTCGAGGTCACGCCGGACCGGGCCAGGGCAAGGGCAAGCATCGGGCCATTCAACCCGCCGCCCACAATCAGGATATCGCTGTCATATGTCATGGCGCAAATATGGGGGAACGGATGGGATTGTCCATGCGCCTGTCTGCCGCTACCGTCCACGCGACAGCGGGATCGGGAAGGGGTCGGGAATGCAGGACTGGCTGGGCCGCACGGCAGCGGATCAGGGGCGGGCCATTGGCGCGGGTGATCTTGACCCGGTCGATCTGGCGCAGGCCTATCTGGAGGCCATCGCCGCGCATCCGATGGCGGATCGCATCTACGCCCGCACCACTCCTGAACGGGCCTTGGCCGAGGCCGGGGCCGCCCGGTTGCGCGCGCAGACAGGACAGCGCCTGTCCCCACTGGATGGTGTGCCGATCAGCTGGAAGGATCTGTTCGATACCGCAGGTGTGGTGACTGAAGCAGGCTCGGCGCTTCTGAAAGGTCGCGTGCCGGATCGCGATGCCGAAGTGCTGCGCAACGCGACGGCCGCCGGACTGGTCTGCCTTGGCAAGACCCATATGACCGAACTGGCCTTCAGCGGGCTTGGCCTGAACCCGGTTACGACAACGCCGCCTTGCGTGAATGATCACGATGCGGTGCCCGGTGGCTCCAGTTCGGGGGCTGCGGCCTCGGTCGCTTTCGGGCTGGCACCTTGCGGGATCGGCTCTGATACCGGTGGATCCGTGCGTATCCCTGCCGCCTGGAACGACTTGGTGGGTTTGAAAACCACCGCGGGGCGGGTCTCGTGCGAGGGCGTCGTCCCGCTATGCGAAAAGTTCGATACCATTGGCCCGCTGTGCCGGTCGGTCGAGGATGCCACCCTCATGCTGGCCGCGCTCGAGGGCGGTCGCGCGGCCGACCTGAGGGGCGTCAGCCTGAAGGGGCGTCGGCTTGCGATCCTCAAGACCGTGGTGATGGATGGCCTGCGCGATGCCCCCGCCAGCGCCTTTGCAGATGCGGTGCGTCGGTTGGAGGCTGCAGGTGCCCGGATCGAGGAGGTTGACGCCCCCGAACTGACCACCGCCATGAGCTTTGCGCCGATCCTCTTCACCGCCGAGGCCTATGGCATCTGGCGTGACACGATAGAGGCCGCGCCGCACCTGATGTTCGACCAGATCCTTGAACGGTTCAGGGGTGGGGCCAATGTCGGCGCTGCGGACTACGTGGCCGCATGGCGCACACTCGAGGCGGGGCGGCGTGTCTGGCATGCGCGGATGGCCGGATATGACGCCGTGATCTGCCCGACCGCGCCCAACGTGCCGCCCAATTTCGACCGGCTAATGAGCGATCATGACTATTTCGTCACCGAAAACCTGCTGACCCTGCGCAACACCCGCGCTGCCAATCTGATGGGCCTCAGCGCCGTGACCCTGCCAACAGGAACGCCCAGTTGCGGCATCATGCTAATGGGCGCGCCAATGGCCGAGGAGCGTCTGTTGCGGCTGGCGGCAGCTGCTGAAACTGCGTTGGCATAAGTAGGTTTGATCTGACGCGGGCCCTGATTGCCGCAACATTCTTGCTGAAATGCCACAAGAGGCCGGAATCCAGATGCTTTTTCTGGACTGGCGCCCTGCAGTTGGATAGTTTGCAACCAAACGGGGCGTCATGATCCCGATGATTGAGGCAGTAAAAGCATGTTCCCCGAGCGGTTCTCGAACCTACCGGCCTATGCGTTCCCGCGTTTGCGGGCGCTTCTGGACGCGCATGCGCCCGGTGGTCCGGTCGTGCACATGACCATCGGCGAACCCAAGCACGCCTTTCCCGACTGGATCGCTAGCGTTCTGGCCGAGAATGTCGCCGATTTCGGTCGCTATCCGCCGAATGAGGGTACGCCCGAATTGCTGGAGACCATCGGCGGCTGGATCACGCGTCGTTATGGCGTCAGCCTTGATGCGCAAAAGCAGGTGATGACGCTGAACGGCACGCGTGAGGGGCTCTA
This sequence comes from uncultured Gammaproteobacteria bacterium, assembly GCA_942491555.1. Classification (GTDB taxonomy): domain Bacteria; phylum Pseudomonadota; class Gammaproteobacteria; order Xanthomonadales; family SZUA-36; genus Marinihelvus. Next base: position 7,869 of record CALOBN010000001.1, on the reverse strand, counting down.
CAACGCCTGCATGGCGCTGGTGCCGGAACAGAAGGCCGGGACGAAGCCTGTCATCCTGATGCCCAACCCCTTCTATCAGGTATATATGATCGGCGCGATTTCGGTGGCGGCGGAACCTGTCTTCGTGCCGGCCACGCGTGACGGCGGCTACCTGCCCGACTATACGGCGCTTCCAGCGGATGTGTTGAACCGCACCACGGCGGCCTATGTCTGCTCGCCGGCGAACCCGCAGGGGGCCGTGGCAAGCCGCGACTACTGGCGCGACCTGATGGCGCTGGCCGAGCGGTATGATTTCAAGATCTTCGCTGATGAATGCTATGCCGAGATCTACCGCGATACGCCGCCCGTGGGCGCGCTGGAGGTTGCGGTCGAGATGGGGGCCGATCCCGAACGTGTGGTGATCTTTCATTCGCTGTCCAAACGCTCGAATCTGCCGGGGCTGCGGTCGGGTTTCATGGCAGGCGGTCCGCAGAGTATCGCCCGGGCGCGCCAGTTGCGCGCCTATTCCGGGGCACCGATCCCGTTGCCTTTGCAGCGAGTGTCGGAAACGGTCTGGGCCGATGAGGCGCATGTGATCGAAAACCGGCGTCTTTACGGCGAGAAATACAAGGCCGCCGATGCGGTCTTTGCGGGTGTGAACAGCTACATGGGACCCGAGGCCGGGTTTTTTCTGTGGCTGCCCGTCGAGGATGGCGAGGAGGCCGCGCTGAAGCTGTGGCAACAGACCGGCGTGCGGGTTCTGCCCGGCGCCTATCTCAGCCGTGATGTGAACGGGGACAACCCCGGCAAAGGCTATATCCGGGTCGCGATGGTGGCCCCAATCAATGAAATGCAGGCAGGGCTGATCGCTCTGCGCGACTGCATCTATGGGTAAGAGGACGAGGGCAGGCATGGCATATCAGACCCGTGGACGCGATCCGCTATTCGACAGCGACGTTCAGGCAGCGATTGAAAAACGCGGCAAGGAACTGCTGGGGTTGGTACTGATCGTTCTGGGCTGTGCCGCGGCGGCGATGGTCATTTCGTATCACCCCGAGGATCCGTCCTTCCTCTCGGCCACCGATGCCCCCGTGCAGAACTGGATGGGCCGGCTGGGCGCCACGATCGCCGCGCCTCTGTTCATGATCGCAGGCTGGGGCAGCTGGGCTGTGGCCATCGTGTTGTTCGCCTGGGGTGTGCGCTTTGCGCTGCACCGCGGTGAAGAGCGCGCGATGGGCCGCCTGATCTTCGCGCCTATCGCTGTTGCACTCTGCTCGGTCTATGCGGCGACGCTTAACCCCGGTGACGTCTGGCGCGACATGCACCATTTCGGTCTGGGTGGTGTTTTCGGTGACATGATCATGGGCATGTTCCTGTCTATCGTGCCCTTGGGTACGGCTGTCGGGATCAAGCTGGCCTCACTGGTGCTGGCGGTGGCGATGCTGGCGCTGGGCGCGTTCGTGCTAGGTTTCACGCGGATCGAGTTGACACGGATCGGGCGGTTCCTCCTGGTCGGTCTGATCCTGTCCTATGCGCGTCTGATGCAGATGATGGGGCGTGGCGCGTCGGGCACCGTGCAGATGGCGCAAGGGTTGCAGGCCCGCGCGGCCGAGCGTCGATTGACCCGTGCACGTGAGGCCGAAGAGGCCGCAGCCTGGGCCGCGACTCAGTCCATGCAGTCTGTCGCCGCACCCATGGCACTGTCGGAACGGTCACCTCTGGTGGCGCGCCGCAATGATCTGCCACCGGCCCCACCCGCCCCGACGCAGTGGGAGGAAGAGGACGACTGGCAGGATGAGGCCGCATGGCAAGAGCCGATCCCCGGCCCGATCGGCAAGATCAAGTCCGGTCTATTGGCTCGCGTTCCCGGTTTTGGCCGCCGCGCCGAGGCTATGCCGGAGCCGGAACTGGTCGAGCAATACCCCGCTGATGCCTATGCACAGTATGACCTTGCCCCCGGTGAAGACCGCATCCGCGCCAAGATCGCAGATGTGATCAAGTCCCGCGTGCGCCCGGTCCCGCCGATGGCACCCGCGCAACATGCGCCGTTGACCCGTGGTCGCGGGCGCGGGCCTGATCCTTTGGTGTTCAATCCAACCCGGACAGCGCTCAAGGCCGAACCGCCGCTGACGGCCGCCCACAAAGGTGTCGTCGCAGCCGCTGCTTCTGCGGCCATGTCTCCTGTTGCCGCTGCTGCGAGCCCGTCGGCCTATGCCGCGCCATCGCAGGCTGCAACGTCGCATGACGACAACATTTTCGACGATGCCTATGATCCTGATTTCGATCCGGCCTATGACGCGCCATATGACCAAATGGATGACGCGTATCCGGATGAATATGACGCCTTTGCCTATCAGGCCGAGACGGAGTTTGCGACCCAGCCCGAGCCGATGCAGATTCCGGTCGCGCAGCCTCGCAGTGTGGTGCAACACCCGCCGCGCAAGCCTGTGCAGCCCTCGACCCGCGCCAAGGCCGAAGCGCAACCGACGCTGAAATTCGACCCGGAAGAGGCAGTTTACGAACTGCCGCCCCTGTCGCTTCTGTCCAACCCCGCGCTGATCCAGCGGCATCACCTGAGTGACGAGGCGCTGGAACAGAACGCAAGGATGCTGGAATCCGTGCTGGATGACTATGGCGTCAAAGGCGATATCGTTTCGGTCCGCCCCGGTCCCGTGGTGACCATGTATGAACTGGAACCGGCGCCGGGTCTCAAGGCCAGCCGGGTCATCGGTCTGGCGGATGATATCGCGCGCTCCATGTCGGCCCTGTCGGCACGTGTTTCGACCGTGCCCGGCCGCACCGTGATCGGGATCGAACTGCCGAACGAGAACCGCGAAAAAGTGGTTCTGCGCGAGATTCTGTCGGCCAGGGACTACGGCGACGGAACGCATGCGTCTGCCGCTGGCGCTGGGCAAGGATATCGGTGGCGACCCGATCGTGGCGAACCTGGCCAAGATGCCTCACCTGCTGATCGCGGGGACCACCGGTTCGGGTAAATCCGTGGCGATCAATACGATGATCCTGTCGCTGCTCTATCGCCTGACGCCGGAGGAATGCCGGATGATCATGATCGACCCCAAGATGCTGGAACTCAGCGTTTATGACGGCATCCCGCACCTGCTGTCCCCCGTCGTCACCGACCCGAAAAAGGCGGTCGTCGCCCTGAAATGGGTCGTGGGCGAGATGGAGGAACGCTATCGCAAGATGTCCAAGATGGGCGTGCGCAACATCGACGGCTACAACAGCCGCGTGGCGGATGCGCTGGCCAAGGGCGAGATGTTCAGCCGCACGGTCCAGACCGGCTTTGACGACGAGACCGGCGAGCCGATGTTCGAGACCGAGGAAATCATGCCCGAAAAGATGCCCTATATCGTCGTCATCGTCGACGAGATGGCCGACCTGATGATGGTCGCGGGCAAGGAGATCGAAGCCTGCATCCAGCGTCTGGCGCAGATGGCGCGGGCCTCGGGTATTCACCTGATCATGGCGACGCAGCGGCCGTCGGTGGATGTGATCACCGGCACGATCAAGGCGAACTTCCCGACGCGGATCTCGTTCCAGGTGACCTCCAAGATCGACAGCCGCACCATCCTTGGTGAAATGGGCGCCGAGCAGCTTTTGGGCATGGGCGACATGCTCTACATGGCGGGCGGCGCCAAGATCACCCGCTGCCACGGCCCCTTCGTCAGCGACGAAGAGGTCGAAGAGATCGTGAACCATCTCAAGGCCTTCGGTCCGCCGAAATACATGAACTCGGTGCTCGACGGCCCGGACGAGGACCGCGAGGCTGATATCGACGCGGTTCTGGGTCTGGCCAGCGGCGGCAATACCGATCTGGAGGACGCGCTTTACGACACGGCCGTGGCGATTGTCGTCAAGGACCGCAAATGCTCCACCTCCTATATCCAGCGCAAACTGGCGATCGGGTACAACAAGGCTGCGCGGCTGGTCGAACAGATGGAAGAGCAGGGCGTCGTCAGCCCCGCCAACCATGTGGGTAAACGCGAAGTTCTGGTGCCGGAACACTGATCCGGCACCTTTCGATCCGTCGGATCACGCATGGCTCTCGGCGGTGTCTCGATTTTGTGACGCAAGGCCGGGTGCGGAACGGACCAAGGCAGAGTATATGTGTGACATGACCATGATGCGCTTTCTTCTGGCCCCTGTCCTTGCGATGGCGATGGCCCTTCCGGCGGCGGCGGAGAAACTGCCGCTTGGTGAAATCTCAAGCTATCTGAACGGGCTGCGCACCGCGACCGGTGCCTTTACCCAGATCAACGGGGATGGCACGATCTCGACCGGGACGATCTATATCAGCCGTCCGGGCCGGATCCGTTTTGAATATGGCGCGCCCGACAACACGCTGGTTCTGGCAAGTGCCGGCAGCGTGGCGATCTTCGATCCCAAATCGAACACGGGGCCGGAGACCTATCCGCTGTCACGCACGCCGCTGTCGATCATCCTCGCTGATCGCGTCGATCTGGGGCAGGCGCGCATGGTTGTGGGCCACACCTATGACGGAACGGCCACGACCGTCATGGCGCAGGACCCGCAAAATCCGGAATACGGAAACATCCAGCTGGTCTTCACCGGCAACCCCGTGCAATTGCGCCAATGGATCATCAACGACGACGCGGGCAACAGCACGACTGTCGTGCTGGGCGAGATGCAGACCGGCACATCTATGGCCGCGCGCCTGTTCGATATCAAGCGCGAAGCAGATCGGCGCTCGCAGGATCGCTGATCCTGCCGCCGGGTCTGCCGCTCAGCCGCGCCCGATCTCGGCACGCAGCGATGTCATCAGATCCGTCAGTGTCTTGACATAGATTTCGCCCGTCAGATGCCCGTTCTCGTCGAACTGATCCGATGTCTGCGCCAGCAGCATCTCGGGGCCTTGCAGGATGCGGGGCCGGAAGGCGACCATGCAGTTGCGCAGCATCACCTGCGCGCGTTCACCCCCCGCACGGCCCGCAGTGGCCGACAGGATCGCAACCGGCTTGCCCGCCCACGGCGCGCCCTTGGTCCGGCTGACCCAATCCAGAGCGTTCTTCATCACACCCGAAATGCCCTTGTTGTATTCGGGCGTCGAGATCAGCACCGCATCGGCCGCAGCGATCTGGTCTGCCAGCGTCTGCACGGCGGCGGGGATACCCTCGGCTTCCTCCAGATCGCCATTATAGAGGGGGAGGTTCAGATCCCCCTCGATATAGGTGGCGTCCCCGAACAGGCGCGCGGCTTCGGCCAGAAGTTTGCGGTTGAACGATCCGGCGCGCAGCGAGCCGGACAATCCCAGAAGAACAGGTTGCGACATTGAGGATACCTTCAAAAGTTTCAGACGTTGCCTGACACCTAACCCAGCGCGCCAGCAGGGCAAGTCATGCTGGCGCACAGAGGCTGTGATCGGTTGCACGTGGCCATGTCAGGCACGCCGAAACCCGGCCTGCATCATACAAAACGCCCCGCCGATCAGGCGGGGCGTTGTCTGTTCGGTCAGCCTGTCCTTGCGGATCAGCTGTTGGGAACGATCACGATCTCGACGCGACGGTTCTGTGCCCGGCCTTCCGGTGTCAGGTTCGATGCGATGGGCTGATCTTCGCCCGCGCCGAAGGTGCGGATACGGTCGCTCAGAACACCGGAACTGATCAAGACGCCCGCCACGGCCTGCGCGCGACGCGCGGACAGGGCCTGATTGTAGCTGGGCGCTGCCGGTGTTGTCGGTATGGCCGATCACGTCGACGGTGGTGTTGGGATATTGCTGCAAGTTGCGCGCCAGCGCGCGCAGGTCCGATTGCAGGCTGGCGCGGATCGCGGCGCTGTCGATGTCGAACAAGATGTCCTCCGGCATGGTCACGATCAGTTCTTCGCCGGTGTTCTGGATGCGGATATCGTCATTGCCCAGATGCGCGCGCAGGTCGCGCGTCCTGCTGATCGAGGTTGCTGCGCCGATGGCGCCGCCCGCCATGGCACCTGCAGAATGCCCCCGACCGCGCCCACGCCTGCGGGTTGCTGTCATTGACCAACGCACCGGCCGCGGCGCACCAGCATCCCGCCGACGATGGCGCCGCTGCGCGTGTTGCGCTTCGCCCATCGGTGTCGCCCATGCCGGTATTGCCCACTGCAGCCGTGAGCTGCCACCGCCGATACCGTTGCCAGCATGAGGAGTGATTTTGCCGGGGATCATCATGGGGTGCCTTTATGCTACGTCTGTATCCGGTTCGGGCCGGATAAATGGTTATAACGCAGGCAGTATGTTCCCTCCCAACAGCGGCGCGCGCGCCGATGCAGTGGGAAAATTTCGCGCATAGTCCCGCGATCGTGATCAATCCCGCAGTCGGTCAGGCATCGACCCGCGCGGCCTCGCGGGCGAGCATGGCGCGTTTGACCGGCAGGCCCCAGTGATAGCCCCCCAAACCGCCCGATTTGCGCAAGGCCCGGTGACAGGGGATGAGCCAGCTGATCGGGTTGCGCCCGACCGCCGTGCCCACGGCGCGCACGGCACGCGGGCTGCCAATGGCCTGGGCGATCTCGGAATAGGTGGTCACATGACCCGAGGGGATCGCCAGCAGCGCCTCCCAGACCTTGATCTGGAATGGCGCGCCAATCAGGTGCAGCCGCGCCGCGCCCGCATTGCCGCCGCCAAAGGCCGCCGTGACCATCTGGGCCAGCGCGGCCTCATCCTCGATAAAAGTCGCCTCGGGCCAGCGGGATCGCAGATCGGCCATGGTTGGCTCGGCCCCGGTTTCGGCGGCGAAGGCCAGGCCGCAGAGGCCACGGTCGGTGCCCATAACGAGCGCGGGGCCAAAGGGGCTGTCGAACCAAGCCCAGCGGATCGTCAGGCCGGCGCCGCCGCGTGCGTAATCGCCCGGTGCCATCGCCTCCCACGTGACGAACAGATCATGCAGGCGCCCGCCCCCTGACAGGCCCACGGCCTGCGCGGTTTCGAGGGTGGTGAACCTGTCGCGCAACAGCGCGCGCGCGTGATCCAACGCCAGGTATTGCTGGTAGCGTTTCGGGCTGACGCCGACCCAACGCGAAAAGACGCGCTGGAAATGCGCCGGGCTCATCTGCATGCGTGCAGCCAGATCTTCCAGGCCGAGCGGTGCCTCGGCGCTGTCGATGGTGTCGATGGCGCGGCGGATCACGTGGTAGTGGTATGTACTGTCTTCGGTCATGGCGCGACATTAGCCCGCACAGGGGCGGGGCCGCGACCCGGAACTTGCGCCAAAACGCGCTTGCCGCGCCGCGCCGCGACGCCTGGGCCTTGCCCGAAAGGCCGGGCAGGGCATAGACCGACATGGTCAAGCAATTCGCCCTATCCCGTGATGCGCGAGATCTTTGCGCGCTTTCAGGCCGCAGAGCCCGAGCCTAAGGGTGAATTGCATCATACCAACGCCTTCACGCTGGTGGTGGCCGTCGCGCTGTCGGCGCAGGCGACCGATGCGGGGGTGAACAAGGCGACCAGGCGCCTGTTCGAGATCGCCGACACGCCCGAGAAAATGCTGGCCTTGGGCGAGGAGGGCGTGACCGAACATATCAAGACCATCGGGCTGTTCCGCAACAAGGCGAAGAATGTCATCAAGCTGAGCCGCAAACTGGTCGAGGAGTATGGCGGCGAGGTGCCATCTTCGCGCGCCGCGCTGCAATCGTTGCCAGGGGTGGGGCGCAAGACCGCCAATGTGGTGCTGAACATGTGGTGGCGGTTCCCGGCGCAGGCGGTCGATACGCATATCTTTCGCCTTGGCAATCGCGCGGGCATCGCGCCGGGCCGCGATGTCGACGCGGTCGAGCGCGCCATCGAAGACCACGTTCCGGCCGAATACCAGCTGCACGCGCATCACTGGATGATCCTGCACGGCCGCTATACCTGCGTCGCGCGCAAACCGAAATGCA